>NZ_CP199596.1:0-2189807 GCF_052606675.1 Bifidobacterium sp. ESL0822 | reverse complement strand
AGCCGGGCGTCCGCACGGCCACAGTGTGCAGATCCACGTCAGGTACGAAAGGCTTGCCCTTGGCATGGACCTTGAGGATGGCTTCACGGCCCTCAAGGTCGGGGGCTTCCACAGCCACCTGACGGTCGAACCGGCCAGGCCTGAGCAGGGCCGGATCCAGAATGTCGGGACGGTTGGTGGCTGCAATGATGATCAGGTTGGTGTCATTGTCGAAGCCGTCCATCTCGACCAGGAGCTGGTTCAGGGTCTGCTCGCGCTCATCATGGCCACCGCTCATGCCGGAGCCGCGCTTACCACCCACTGCGTCGATCTCATCGATGAAGATGATGGCCGGCGCATTTTTCTTGGCCTCGTCGAACAGGTCACGCACACGGGAGGCACCCAGACCGACAAACATCTCGACGAAGTCGGAGCCTGCCATGGAATAGAAGGGCACACTGGCCTCGCCGGCGATGGCCCTTGCCAGCAGGGTCTTGCCGGTTCCAGGGGGACCATAGAGCAGGACGCCACGTGGTATGCGGGCACCCAGAGCCTTGTACTTGGAAGGATCCTTGAGGAACTCCTTGATCTCCTCCACCTCCTGGACAGCGGCCTCCTCGCCGGCCACGTCCGAGAACTTGGTCTTGGGGGTCTGCCCGTCGTTGAGCCTGGCGGAGTTCTTTTTGCCGCCCATCCCGAACATGCCGCCCCCGGCAGCCGAGGACATGCGCGAGAGCAGGAACCAGAAGACCCCCAGAATGATCAGCATGGGCAGGATGGAGGAGATCAGGTAGCTCATCATGCTGGTCTGCGGCACCACCGAGTTGTACCCCTCGGAGGGCTTGGCCTTCTCGACGGCCTTGACAACCTGCTCCCCCTGGGCCTCCACGTAGTAGAACTGCACGTCCTTGCCGAAGTTCTTGGAGGTGCGGTTGCCACGGAAGCCAGGTACATCCTTGACGAAGTCGCTATTGAGCTTGAGCTCGACCACCTGCATCTTCTCGGTGATCTCGGCCTTCTTGACCATGCTGCTGCGGTCGTTCAGCAGCTCCAGGCCATCCTGCGTGTCGATGGTCTGCGCGCCGTTCTGGCTGCTGAAGAAGCCGAAGATGGCCAGGATGATGACCACGGCCAGAATCCCCCAGAGCCAGGGGGAACGCCAGAAGGAGCGGTTGCCCCCGTTGGGCCCAGAACCGTTGTTGCCCAGGTTGAAGTTGAAGGGGTTGTTGCCCTTGTCCCCGTTGTCCCTGCCTCCATTGGGCGGACCCTGCTGCGGTCCCTGCGAGTAGCTCATGACTGCTCCCCCTGATCCTGATGATCCTGTTCCTGGGTCGGGTCCATGTATTCTTCGGACCTGAGTACGGCTATCGAGTCAAGATTACGGTACTGCTCGTCGTAATCCAGCCCGAAGCCCACAACAAATTCGTCGGGTATGGCGAACCCTGGATACTTGACATCCACCTCGACCTCGTGTCGGGAGGTCTTGTCCAGCAGAGTGAAGATCTCCACCGATGCGGCCCCTCGCTCCTTGAGATGCTCTACCAACCAGTGCAAGGTGTAACCGGAATCGATAATATCCTCAACAATCAGAATATGCCGTCCGCGCACATCGCAGTCCAAATCCATCCTGATGTCCAGGTCCCCCTTGGAAACGCTGGTCTTGCCTGCCGGATAGCTGGAAATGCTCATGAACTCTATCTGAACCGGAATGGTGACGGCCTGTGAGAGGGCGGCAAGTGTGTTGAAAGCCCCCTTGAGCACGGCCAGCATGATCGGGTTCTTGTCCCTGTAATCCCGACTGATCCGCTCAGCCGTCCGATTGATCAGCTCCTCTATCCGTTCCTTGGACACCAGTTCATGGTCGATATGGGATTGAATATCAGCGATGCGCATGATCTCCATCATTGCATATGAGAATGACTTGACCCTTACGGATTGCTGTATAGGAGCTGGGAAAGCGGGGACCCTTCTGGCCGTGCCATCGGCAGACCAAATCATCCAAGGCACGGACCTGCACGGCCGTGAACCGAATGCCCAGCTTGGACAGCACCTGGGCCAGCAGGCGGGTGCGCAGAGCCGGGTGACAGTCGGCCAATCCGTGGGCGTCCAAGCAGGCCAGCACCCCCTTGGCCCTCTGGTCCGAGTCAGGGCGGGCGACCAGCCGCTGGAACAACCCATCCACCTGGGTGTCCAGATAATCCTGATCCATACGGGCCATATCCGCACCTAGCGCCAGACGACGGACCATGTCCCGGCCAGCGAAGCGATTCAAGGCGGGCAACAGGTCATGGCGGATCCGCGAGCGCAGCGGCAGCGTCTCGGGAAGCGCGGTATCAGTCGGCCGATCATCGCCGTTGGTGGGGTCGTCCCACCAGACGATCCCCTGCTGGCGGCAAATGGCCGTGGTGTCCTTCCGATCCAGGTCAAGGAATGGCCGTAGGTAGCGCATCCCTCCACGCTCCACACGTCGAGCCATGCCGGTTATGGCCTCCAGCCCCTGAGAGCGAATCAGTCCGATCAGCACCGTCTCGGCCTGATCATCACGGGTGTGCGCCAGGAGGACGGCCCTGGCGCCCAACTCGTTCGCCTGCTGGGAGAGCGCCTGATAACGGGCTGCACGGGCATCGGCCTCAGGACCAGCGGAGGTGACGGGCACATCCACTCTGGTGACACGGACCGGATCCAATCCCAGCCTCCGGCAGGTTCCAGCTGCGCGTTCGCTGATACGATCCGAACCAGGCGCCAGACCATGATCAATCAACAAGGCCCCGCACCGCAGCCCGGTCATATCGGCCACCAGGTGGGCCACACAGGCCAGGGCCAGGGAATCCCGGCCTCCCGAGCAGGCCACCAGAATCAATGGGGCATCCGGATCGGGCCGATGCATCCCATGATGAGCGAACCGCTGATCCTGCAGTCCCAGATCCTCCCGGTCCAGGGTCGAACGCAGGAGCCCAACCGCCTTTTTCATTGCCGCTGAATAGACCATGGTCCAGGCTTCTTCCCGTTCAAATCCGATCCAGGGATCCGACCAGAGTGTCCACAGCCTGCCTTGCAACAGCCACATCCTCGGGATCGTTGACAACCACAGCAAAGACCAGAACACCGCCTGAGCTTCGAATCACATTGCCTGCCAGTGAAGTCACGTTATCCAAGGTGCCGGTCTTGACCCGGATCAGCCCATCGGCCTGATTGTCTATTTTCCGTCCGGCTGCTGTGCCGGTCAGCCCCACCACCGACAGACCCTTGACCAGGGGGGTCAGCCCTTTCTCGGACAGGGCCAGCTGCTGAACGTCAGCCAAGGTTCCCACCTTTAGAGAGGAGCCAGGGGTCAGCCCCGAGCAGTCGGCCATCTTGAGGTCGGCAGTGTCTACACCCAGCTTGTTCAGCGTACTGGTCACGGCTTTCACAGCCCCGGCTGGGCTGTTGGGCATGCCCAGGGCCAAGGCGGTCAGGCGGCCGAAAAGCTCGGCCAGGCTGTTGTCGGAATTGCGCAGCATCAACGACATGATCTCGCTGAGCCGTGCCGAGTGGATACGTGCCAGAACCCTGCCCTGGGCATGGTCGGTCTGTTCTGGCTCCAGGGCATTGTCCACCTGGATTCCGGACTCCATCAGGCGGCTGGCAAAGACTGCTGCAGCAGCCCCTGCCGGGTTTTGGACCCTGGTCAGGTAGACCTCGCCTGCGTCCGGATAGGCGACGGGCTCAACCCGTCCCTGCCTGGCCTCATCTACAGCCATGGCGACAGGCTCCTGGAAGTAGATTCCATCGGTATTGTTTGCTTCGATTCCCTTCGGCGTCCGATCGTCGCCGAAGAGCGTGTCCTGGTAGGCCAGGGTCACTCGGCCAATCCTCCGCTGGTGCAGGGCCTGTGCCGTCTCTTCGGCCAGGGTCCCCAGTCCGGCCCGGCCATTGACGTGCAGGGGATCGTCCTTGGCGACCCCTAGAAGCATATCGCCGTGACCGCGCAGGATCAGTGTCGCCTGCGAGGGGGAAGAGGAATTCAGAACCGCCTCAGTGTCCAGTTGGGAGGACATGTCCAGGACGGAGGCGGCTGCGGCTGCAGTCAAGGTCTTCATGGTGGAGGCCGGCTGGCGTGCCTGGTCGGCGTTCTTTTGAGCCAGCACCCGCCCATCAGCCTGTCGCACGACCAGCGAGTAAGCGTTGCCCAAGCCCGGTGTGTCGGCGAAATCACTGACCAGCTGCTGGACCCGGCCGGCATCCACTGCGGATCCAGGCTTGTCAGCGGCGAGAGTAGGTGGCTCGCCCGTTATGACCGCAGGGGGGACCGACGAATGACTGGTCTTGGCCAAGGTTAGCGGTCCGGGCACCAGGTCCGCCAGATCCATGCATGCACAGCCGACGACCAGCACGGCAGCCACAAGCGCTGCCAGGGCCACACGCCAGCGTCGCTTGATCTGACGACGGCGTGTCGTGCGCAGCTGATGTCTGTCACCCAATTGCTCTCTCCCGGACTTGCATTCGCCAACCGAGTTCGGCTCGGTCGACATCATCCAACCAGCCTAGTACTGGTCCTGTCACTGTCTCAGGACTGCAGAGAGGCATAGCGATCCAGAGTCAGCAGAATGGCCGATTGTCGACGATCGAAGATCCGGGACCCCAGAGCGACACCTACGGCAAGCACAATCAGACCGTTCGCCAGTGCGACCGGCACGGGCAGCCAGAGGGGAAGAATCCCGCCTGTGATCATGGCCGGCAATGCCACCAAAACGGTGGGCAGCATGATCACCAGGCTAGCCAGCAACTGCAGCATCGGTAGGAAGCCTTGGGCCACGGCACGTCCCTGCGGCGAGGTGAAGGGCTGGTCCATGGAGGGTACCGGGTAAATCAGCAGGGCCGAGAAGACCTGGGCAACTCCCAGCCCAGACAGGAGCAATCCTATGGTCGCAGCCAGCATATCCAAGGAGATGACCAGATCTGGTCCGCCCTTCATTGCCCCGGAGAATACCAAAGTCACCAGCCCAAGCAGGAGTATGCAGGGCAGAGCCACACTCAGATGGCTGCGGACACGGGAGAGCCGGTCCTCACGACCTTTCACTCCCGACGCTATCTCCATGCGCAATGCAAGCCCATCGTAGGCCAGGGCGTTGCCCTCGGGAACCTCCAGCACCCAGGCGCCCACAATCGGTCCCAGCCATAGCATCATGGGCATCTGGCGGAAGATTATCGCGTACAGAATCACCACAACAAGCAGAAGCGGATAGCTGACAAGCTTGCGGGGGTCCTGACGAAGATAAATCAGCAATCGCGCGGCCATGGCATCCACAGTGTCCCGGGACCGGCCCAGCATCCCCAGCCCCTTGGGGGTAGCCGAACGTTCAGCACTGGCCCCCGCGTATAAACGGTCATGACGCAGACACAGCATGCCGATCATGAAACAGAGAGCCAGGGTGGCCAGCTCCATACACAGCCGTCCGAACAGAACCCACCATGATCCCGAAGGCGGACAGCGGCACCCAATGGCGTCCAGGCCAGTATGTCGGCCGCGGACTTGAGGGAGTCAGTGTCGAATGCCATGCCATCCATAATCCCGCTGTCCAGCAGAGAGGGCAGCAGACACAAAAGCATGATCACCACGGTGACCAGCAGATAGAGCCCGGATCGGGAGCGCTGAGAAACCATCAAGGTACCGACCAGGTCCAAAACAGCCCGGGATAGGGCCAGCATCACCATGACAGCCAGGAGGGCCGCGACCAAAGCCACGATCGCGGCTCCGACACCCATGCGGGCATAGACGGCCGTCAGGGCCAGGAAGCAGACAAGACCCGTCAATCCCGTAGGTCCGGTCAGCCCAGCCAGGTAGAGCCCCACCTGCAACTGGCTGTCAGGAATCCCGTAAAGGACGAATCGCGAGGGGCCCAGGATCGACCCCTGGCCCAGGAAGGCCAGTTGAATCAGGACCACTCCCAGAGTCAGCCCGACCAGGAACAGGACCAATAAGGTTCCCATACGCTGCCGGTTGCCCGAACCGGCACTGGGCAGCCAGCCTCCCAGTGTCAGTGAAGCCTGCCATGAAGCCAGGCAGATGCCTATGACCATGAGCAGACTGATGATGGCTCCGACCATCTGCCAGGAGGAGTGCTTGATCGTGCTCCAGGTAATGGACCAACGCAAGGCGATGATGGTGGATGCCGTGCTCATTCCGCCTCCCGGTCTTCCTTAGATCCGGAGCCGTTCAGCCAAGCGATTCGCTTAGCCTGGTGACGGCCGCCGACAAGCTCCAGGAAGCGATCCTCCAGATCCTCGCCTGCAGCGACCTGGGCCACCGTGCCATCAGCCCGAACCAGACCACGGTCGATGATGGCCACATGGGTGCACATCCGCTCCACCAGCGCCATGACATGCGAGGAGATGACCACCGTTCCTCCAGTATCGACATATTCGGCCAGAATGTCTTTGAGATTGGCGCTGGAGACTGGGTCAACCGACTCGAAGGGCTCATCCAGCACCAGAAGTCTGGGGGAATGAATCATGGCTGTAGCCAGGCAGATCTTCTTGGTCATGCCCGATGAATAATCACAGACCCTCTTGCCGCCGGCATCAAGCAGGTCAAAGGCATCAAGCAGGTCCCTGGCCCGGTCCAGCGCCTCACTGCGCGGCATCCGTCGAAGCATGCCCGAGTAGACCAACAGTTGCAGACCAGTCAGCCTGTCGAAAATCTGATCGGCTTGGGGCATGACGCCGATGATCCGCTTGGCCGTATCCACATCCGACCACACATCCCTGCCCAGAATCATAACATTGCCGGAGTCTGGCACCAGAAGTCCGGTCATCATGTTCAGCGTGGTGGTCTTCCCTGCGCCATTGGGGCCGACTATCCCGTAAAATGACCCCCTGGGAATGTCCAGAGAGAGGGCGTTGACAGCAGGCCGACCCTGATAGCACTTGACCAGGACGCGAATAGAAACCGCTGCCTGCGGATCTGGCGGAGGAGCCACTGCCATCTGGGCGGTCATGCTGGTTGCTTGCGCTTCATCGGACATGGTCTCAAGTCTACAGTATGCCCCCCAGCTGCCGATTGAGGGACAACTGACCTTAATGCCCTGAGTGCTCGATGGGCTTCCATCCCGGATTGGCGAAAATGGCCTGGAAGGAGATGGGCACGTAGCTGAGCATGAAGATGGGGAAGCTCAGACAGTAGGCGAAAAGCTCCTTGTTGGATGCGCCGATCTTGTCCCGCTCTGCCAGCACGGTCAGGGCAGCCAGGCCCATCATGGCCAAGAGGCCCAGAATCCCGGCTGCAATGCCATCGATCAGGGTGGTTATCTGACTGGCCCACGTCACGAAACCCAGAGCCGGGAAGAGCAGACCGAAGAAGCAACGGACCAGACCCAGGACCGTCAGGGGGCAGATCAGTATGGTCAGGTCAACTGCCGAAAAGTCGCGTTCACGAAAAGCCCGGGAGATGAGAGCAGGTCCATAGTAGCGGAAGACCTGAAGGAAACCCTTGCTCCAGCGCAGCCGCTGCCGCCAGCTCTGCTTGAAAGTGACCGGCTGCTCGTCATAGAGGATGGCGGTGCCGCAATAGCCGATGCGCTCGCCATGCAGAACCGAGTCCATGGTGAACTCCAGGTCCTCTGTCAGCAGGTGGAACTTCCAGCCGTTGTTGCGCTCCATAACCTCCCTGGAGAACATGAACCCGGTACCGCCCACGTGGCAGCTGGAGCCAATGACCATCCTTGAGGTATTGAGGAACCGGGATTCGCGGATGAACCATAGGGCCGAGCCTGAGGAGACCCAGTTGTCCGAGAAGTTGACCGAGTTCCGGTAGCTGGTCAGTATGCGGAAGCCTGACTGGAAGGCCTTGTTCATCTCCTCGATATAGTGGCGGTCCAGGATGTTGTCCGCGTCAAAGACGAAGTAGGCATCGTAGCGGGAATCAAGACCCCGATCCAGTATCTGCTCCAGCAGGAAGGTCAGGGCGTAGCCCTTGCCCACCCGGCCCGGGTCCTGCCGCTCGACCACGTGGCAGCCAAGGGATCTGGCCAGATCTGCGGTGTTGTCGGTGCAGTTGTCGGCCACCAGCCATATGTCGACCATGGAGAATGGATAGGTCTGCTCCTTGATGGAGTTAATCAGATGACCGACAACTTGCTCCTCGTTGCGGGCGGAAATAAGGACGGCGAACCGCTTGTCGAAGGGGGCATCGGGAAAGACCACAGGCTTGGAGACAAAGGAGATGACAATGCAGATGGCCTGGTAGACGATGCCCACTCCACCCAGCAGCAGCATCAGAACGTCCAGCACTTTGAGCAGGGCCATCAGCGCCACTCCTTGCGGGGATTATCCTCCCCTTCGGAGGTCTCGTCCCCGGTCTCGGCACCCCTAAGCGGCCTGTGCCTTACCGGGGCCGAGGCGGACTTTGGTATGGGCACCGTGGCCGACTCATCCAGGTCCTTGGCAGTCGGAGATGCTGCCGGGTAGAGCTGGCTGGCAATGGTCATGACAGGGTCTTCCACTCGGACCCTGGCACTGGTCCCCTTGGCGGACCGGCTGCCCACGTGGCTGGCCATCGGCTGGACCACGTGCTCGTTGAAGGCCTCGACGCCCTCGACCACCTTGGACTTGCCGACCGGCTTGGGATCCTGCATGAGCGGTGAGTCGATCAGCTCGTAATGCTTGACCGAAGCCGAGAAGATGGCCTGGAAGCTGGCTGCCAGAGGCAGGGCCAGGAAGGCTCCCAGAGCGCCGAAGACCGCGCCCAGTGCCAGCACGGAGAGGAAGGCGATGGCCGGATTGAGGTCCATGGTCCGCTGGGAGATCTTGGGGGCCAGGATCATGTTTTCAATCTGCTGGTAGATGATGATGTAGACCAGCACAATAACAGCCACCAGCAGTCCGCGGCTCCCCCAGGCCACCACTACGGGGACCGCTCCGCCTATGTAGGTGCCAATGGTGGGCACGAACTGAGACACCAGCCCGCAGAAGAGGGCCAGCGGCAGCCAGTAGGGCACCTTGAGGATGACCAGGAAGACCGACATGCAGGCTGCCGAGATGAGCGCCAGAATGGTCCTGCTGAACAGGAAGCTGGAAATCTGGTCCTGGGCGATGGTCCAGACGAAGAGGAAGCGGCGCTGGCTCCTGGGGGCCAGCCACTGGCAGAGGCTGCGGCGCAGCTTGGGGCCCGCAGCGGAGATGTAGTAGATGACCAGCAGGACGGTCATGATATTGATGAAGGACCCTGCCAGCCCCACGGTAGTAGTCAGGGCCTGCCCGGCGAAGTCCGTCACCCAGGATGTCTGGATGTTCTTGACAATCTCCCCACCCAGATCCTGCATGGCCGGCAGGTGCCAGGGGGTGCGGCTGGCTATGAATTCCGCCACCTGCTCATAGAGGGCCGGCAAACCGTTGGCCATGCCGATGACCTGTTGGACCAGCAGATTGCCGAACATGCCCATGAGGACGATCACGATGATAATCAGGCCTATCAGGGTGACCGCAGAAGCCGCTCCCCGCCGCCAGCCATGCCTGACCAGCCTGAGCACCAGGGGCTCCATGGCCAGGGAGACGAAAATGGCAATCACCACATCCAGCACCAGGAATTCGATCTTCCACCATGAGGAGTAGGCGAACCAGGCCAGGAAGACGGCTATGACCACGTAGAGGAGGGCGCGACCAAACCATTCCGGAGGTCGGCGCGGATCCCCCTTGGGCGGGAAGACCGTCGCGAAATCGAAGCGTTGCTTTTGCTCGTTGGCCATATGTTCCATTATCCCAAGATGGCTGACATGGCGGGCTGTTAGGCGCAGGTTGAGCCGACGGTGTATCCGGGCACACGTATCCTGAGGGGTATGTTGACCGTTTCCATAGTCATACCCGCCTGGAATGAGGAAGAACGCATTGAAGACTGCCTCCTGAACGCCACCAGGCAGAGCCAGGCACCCAAGGAGGTGCTGGTAGTCGACAACCACTCCACGGACGCAACGGCCTCCATCGTCCAACAATTCATCGACCAGCATCCTGACCAGCATGTCAAGCTCCTCCATCAGGACAGCGAGCAAGGGCTGATCCCCACCCGAAATTATGGACTCGACCGGGCCACCGGTGACGTGCTGGGCCGGATTGACGCTGACTGCATGCTGCGACCCAACTGGGTCGAGGTGGTCTCCGACATCTTCACCCGGGACCCCAAAGCCATGGGCGCCACCGGTCCAGTGGCCTACTACGACATGCCGGGCAAGCGAATAGGACTCAAGGGCGACAACACCATCCGCCGGGCCATCTACCGGGCGGATGACGGTCAATACCTGCTTTACGGTTCCAACATGGCCCTGCGCGCCACGGCCTGGCGGGCCATACGCAACCAGGTCTGCAGGGACAAGGAGGACATCATGCACGAGGATGTCGATATCTCCCTGCACCTGATTGACCAGGGATTCAAGACGGTCTACTGCAAGGACATGAACGTGGGCATCAGCGCCCGCCGGATGGACACCTCCTTCACATCCTTCCGCCACTATATGCAGCGCTTCAAGAACACCTTCGATGCCCACCCCCAGCACACCAGGGAGCAGAAACCCGAGCACACCCTCTACGCCATCTACCCCATACTCAGAGCCTTCTACCCCGTCTACCAGAAGTACCTGGAATCCGCCGACATCAACCCTGCGGAACGTGTCTGGATCCGCGAACAGATGGAACTCTTCCACCGTCGTGACCAGGAGCTGGGTTCGGACGATGACCGGTGAAGCCGGCCCCTATATACTTTGAGCAGACTAGGATGTGCAATGATTGCATCCTCTTTGGGCCGATACTTCCCCCTGTAGTAAAAATAAAGAGGAATTACTGAGGAGTTTAGATAATGCCGATTCTGACCGCTGACGATTCACGGATAGACGCATATGAGGATTATGTAAGGAAGGCACCTTTCACCTCCATAACACAGTCCGTTGAATGGGGCAGGATCAAGAACAACTGGGGCAGTTTTTACGTTTATCTGGGCCCCCTTGAGCACCCGAGAGCAGCCATGTCGGTTCTGACCATCGACGGCTTCGCATACGCTACCAAGGGTCCGGTAGGCGACCACTTCGACGTAGATACCCTCAATGCCCTGGTTGAGGAGGCCATGCCGGAGCTGGAGGCCCGGAACTGCTTCCTCCTCCGTCTGGATCCCGAAGTCCCCTTCGACGACGACCTCAACGCCAGGCTCAAGGCTGACGGTTACGTGATGCGCAACAGAAACCTCCCCAAGGAGGAGGCCCATGCCACCACCCAGCCCCGCTTCAATGTGGTCCTCGACATTGACGGCGTGGATCCGGATGACCTGATCATGACCTTCCATTCCAAGACCCGCTACAACATCCGCCTGGCTGGACGCAAGGGGGTCAAGGTGGAGCGCAGCGAGACTCAGGAGGCCATGGACGAGTTCTACCACACCTATGAGGTGATGAGCCAACGCCATGGCATCGCCTACCGTCCCAAGGCCTACTTCGACAGAATGGTCCAGAACTGCGCCGGCAAGGGAATTCTGGGCATTTACCTGGCCCGCGTGGACTCCCAGGCGATCGCCGGTGCCCTCAACTTCGAGTTCGGCGACAAGTCATGGTACATGTATGGCGGCAGCCTTAACATCATGCGCAACTACATGGCACCCTACCTGGTCCAGTGGGCACAGATCGAACACGCTATCGCCAGCGGCAAGAAGCGCTATGACTTCGGCGGCATATTCGGCTTTGATGACAGTGACGGCCTCTACAAGTTCAAGAGAGGGTTCACCCATAACAACGAGTGGGTCGAGTACATAGGCGAAATCGACAAGGTTCTCGACCCGGAACGATACCAGGCCTTTATCAAGAAGTAGGCCAGGTTCCGGCAACACACTGACCGGAACCTCACTCGAGCCGACCTGCGACAGGTCGGCATTTGCCATGGTCCAGGGGTATCGAGTACCATGGCTTCGTTCGCCCCCGTCGTCTAACGGTTAGGACACCAGACTTTCAATCTGACAGCGAGAGTTCGACTCTCTCCGGGGGTACAAGGCAAAGGTCGGGGGTAGCGGCAGCGGCTTGTTACATCACAGACAATGATCGTAAAAGTCCAAGGTCTGCTTTGCCAAAGAGGAAACGCACATCATTCAACCTTGCCGGCCACAGCAAAACATAAGCAAGGCGTCTAGGCAGTACATGCCTGTAATCATCTCTGCAGCCGGGATGTGTCATCACTGTGAGTATTGATATCGCCAGACTGACTTGCTGAACTCACCCTGACCACGGTCTGCAAGCTTCAACATTCGTTACTCACAAAAAGTGATATATATGGAAAATACTGTAATAATTTCGGTAAATTTCATTCTATTTCAGCATCTCTTGTTAAGCTATGAATTGTCCATGATTCTCGGGATACAGGCACAACGGAGGCAGTATGCCCATCTCAATATCGTCGAGCACGTCCATACTTCAGCAAGACCGCCAGAGCAAAAGCACCCCTGTAGGTTTCGCTGTCGCCAGCATCCGCCGGGATCTGGCCATGGCCCTCCTGCCAGGGACGACAACAGGGGCACCGATAAGGCTGATTCAAGCCGACTTACCTCCGGAAAGCTACAGATTACATGTAAACAATGGCTCCCTTTATATCGAAGCCAATGACGATTTCGGCTTTATATATGGTCTTTACGCATTCAGTCGCAATGTGCTGGGCATTCAAGACCTCTGGTTCTGGAACGATCAACACCCGAAACCAGTGGACTCCATTTCATTGCCCGATGACTTCGCTCTGGAGTCCAAGCCGTCGGCCGTACGCTATCGCGGCCTCTTCATCAACGACGAGGTACTGCTGGAACACTGGAAAGTTGACAATGATCCCGAACTCCCCTGGCAGCTGGCTTTTGAGACCATCTACCGACTAGGGGGCAACATGGTGATCCCTGGATCCGGGCAACGCGGCGAACCGCACCTGGACCTGGCCCAACAAATGGGCCTGTACATCAACCAGCATCACGTCTGCCCTCTGGGTGCCCGCATGTTTTCATCGGCATACCCGGACACGCCACCCCGTTGGCCAGAAGAGCGCGAGCGCTTTGAACATCTGTGGCGACAGGCCATTCATGACCAGGCCGGCCATCGCACCATTTGGACCTTGGGCTTCCGCGGCCAAGGAGACACACCTTTCTGGCAGTCTGATCCGCGACACACTTCCGACACTGATCGAGGGAAGGTCCTTAGCGATGTAATAGACATCCAATACAGGATGGTCCAAAAAGCTGTGCCAGGCGCACCCTGTGTGGTCTACCTCTATGGCGAGATGATGGACCTCTACCGTAAAGGCGTGCTCGCCCTGCCCCCGCAGGTGACCAAGATATGGTCCGACAATGGCTATGGACGCATGGTCTCTCGCAGACAATGGAACTTAGACCCTCGCATTCCTTCCATGCCTGACGGCCACGGCAACAACGGAATCTACTTCCATACCAGTTTCTATGATCTCCAGGCAGCCAATCATATTACAGCCAGCACCAACCAGCCCTCAGCAGTCATTGCCGAACTGGAGCACGTTCTGCAAGCCGGCGGTGATCAAGTCTGGATCATCAATGCTTCCAACATCAAACCCCATGTCTACATGATTGCCCTGATAGCGGCCATGTGGCGACGGGGCAGCATCAATCCCATGGTTGAAACTCAACGCTATCTGACTACCTACTACCACTGCAGAGAGACCGGATTCCTGGAAGACCTGCTGAACGGCTACTGGCAATCAGCCATACGCTTCGGCCCCTGCTGGGATCAGCATGCCGGCGAGCAATACTACAATTACCAGTCCCGGATTCTGATTACCGGATTCCTGCATGACCGTTATGCGCCCTGCCCGCAATTGCATTGGCTGACCGAAGCCGACAACCTGGGCGATCAAATCGACCTGATCCGCTCCCAGGTAGGCCCTGCAGCCAGTGCCTATCAGCGTCTCGATCTGCAAGCCCAACAGGCCGCCCTGGCTATGCAACGGTCAGGCAACAGTGATGGGGCACGGCTTCTGAAGGATAGCATCGGTCTTGCCATCAGCATTCACTATCATTGCAGCACGGCCTGTCTTACAGTCTGCAAGTCTTTGCAGGCGGCCATAAGGAGAGACTACGTCCAAGCTTTCTACCTGGCAGGGCTGGCACGAGACGAGTTTTGGCTAGCTGATCACGCTATGCATGAATGCGAGCATGGAACCTGGCAAGGATTCTGGTCCAACGACTGCCTGACCGACGTCAGCGAGTCGGCTCAGGTCTGTTCCCAATTGATGGGCTACTTGCGCTGCATGGGCGATGGTCCATACTTCAATGACTGGAAGCGTGAATTCACCTACCCACGCAAAGAGCGCCAGGTCACAGTCATAACCAATATGGAGAAGCATGAGGACGACGATCAGATCTTCGCCGCCATGAAAGCCTTGCATTTCGAATAAACACACGATAGGGCCTCGACCTATCCGAGACAGACCGAGGCCCAGGAAAATAAATACGCCGTCGATGGATATGCCCATCGACGGCGTTCACCGCTTTATCAGCGAGCTAGGGATGCGTTGGCCTCGTCGACAAACTGCTTGGCTGCGTCAGCAGCCTTGATTTTCTTGTAAAGAAGAGACTCCTCCACTTGTGGCAGAGTTTGGGTATTGACCGTGGCGGCAGCAGCGGGGCTTGGCGGATTGATCGTGGATGATTCCGGGATCACCGTGTCGTTCATGAAGGCCACGACCTTCTTTTCCTCCGGGCTCAACAAGGTGGTTATGGCCTCCAGCGAAGCCTTGGCCACCGGTAGGCCTCGGTCGGTCAGCATGGCCTTGACTGCCTGCTCGTTATTGGTATAAAAATCAATGTACTTGGCTGCCAGTTCAGGATGTTTGCAGGTCTTTGCAATGACAAAGAACATGCCTGGCTTGACGTAGTTGGCCTTCTTAAGATTGGCTGAAGGCCATGGCGCCAGCTCCAAATCCGCATCCTTGTCCGCCTTTTGCAACGCCGTCAGTTGGGAAGTGAATTTCATCGAAACCCAGGAGCGCCGGGAAGGTTCATTGCCGTAGACAAGAGGATCCTGTTCAACCGAACCGGTCTGGATCTCAGTGAAGACATCAGGACCAAGATGCCACCCCTGATCTATGCCGTCTTGGTAGACTTGGAAGTAGGGCTTGATTTCCGCTGCATTCGCCCCCAGCTTCTTGTCCTCGAAAAGCGTCTTGCCCTGCCCTCTCAGGACATATTCCAACAGTTCCGAAGCTTCATAATACCTGAAGTTGGTCTTATAGCCCGTCTTGTCATGGATGGTTTTGGACATGGTTTCGAATTCATCCAAGGTCAAGGACTTAGGCATGGTCAGCCCTGCCTGATCCAACACTTTCTTGTTATAAATGAGTGCAGGCGAGGAGGAACCCAGCGAAAGGGCGTAGTACTTGCCATCCATTTTTCCGGAGTCGAGCACATTCTTGTCGATTCCCTTGGTTCTGATGGTTCCATCCTTCATGTACGGACCCAAGTCCAGGAGCTGCCCGTTCTCCACATATTGCTTCAGATAGGAGTAATCCATAGCGACCACATCAGGCATCTGCTTACCGGCCACCTGCGTGGACAGCTTCTTCCAGTAGTCGTTCCATTCGAAGAAGGAACCCTTGACCTTGACGCCTTTATTGGCCGCCTCGAAAGCTTTGTTGACCTTGGCTTGACGTGCATTGCGATCCTGGTTGCCCCACCAGGCCACCGTAAGCTCGCCACCCCCGGCGCTGGAATCGTCCTTCTTGGTTCCACTGCCGCAGGCTGCCAACGACACCAGCGTCGCACCAATGGTGACAACGGCAAGCAACCGTTTCATGTTCTTCATTGAACTACCTTTCTCTTTACCAGTGGAGCATCAATACCAGCTTTCCACCTATGAAAATGGTAGCAAATGTGACGCTAGTTACATTAAAATTGCCATTTATTTCAGAAAATAACCACAATTACTATGAAATTCTATCAGCGAGACTTAGCTGAGGGCACTGCCGTGGAATCACGGGTAATCAGCATTTCCGGGATGACCAGCCCTTGGCTTTGGTCGCCACGCAGAGCATTGTCCTCTGCCTGGCCTTCATGAAGCATATCCAGCAGAATACGCATTGCAGAGCTGCCCAATCGTTCCTGTCGAACATCCACAGTCGTGAGTCTGGGACGAACCACTCGAGAGAGCACACTGTTGTCGAAACCAATCAGACTCAGGTCCTCAGGCACTCGAACCCCGCGCTCCAAAAGACCACCCAACAGACCGGTGGCCATCAAATCGTTGAAAACCACGATTCCGGTCAGGTCATGCTCCAGCATGACGGCGTCGCAGGCATTGATCCCTCCCCCGTAGGACGGCTCAAAAGGCCCCAGAATCGTACTCTCCAATCCGAACTGTTCAGCACAACCAAGAAAAGCCTCTCTGCGCTTCGCATTGGTCCATGACCCTTCGGATCCACCCACGTAGGCCACCCTGCGGTGCCCCAATGAAGCCATATGCCGCATAGCCTGCACCATACCCTCCCGATCATCGGCACAGGCGGTTGCATACCCCTCCAGCTGACGGGAGACCAGTACAGTCTTGGCGGGATCGAACCGGGCACGCAGCATGTCAGCCTCGAGCCGAGGGGCTATGACAATCTGCCCGGCAGTGGCGGCAGTCGCACGGTCAACAACCTCGTCCGCATTCTCCACATTCAAATCGTCGACAATGAGCTGGCAGGAATGCTGATGAGCCACGGTGAGAAGCCCCTTGAAGAGGTCAGCGAAATAAAAGTTGCCTATATCGGTGACCAGAATACCGATGCTCTCAGCTCGAGCTGTAGAGGATCGCCTCGGTGAGCTGCCCGATCGGTAGCCCAAGGTCTGCGCAACAGCCCTGACGCGTTCCCGGGTCTGACTCTTGACCAATCCGCCGTTAAGGGCACGCGATACCGTGGCAGCCGATACACCCGCTTGCGCCGCAACATCATGAATGGTTGGCTCGCCCATTTCCATCACCTCGTCTATCCGATCATCCATGGCGAAAGCTTATCAGCAGGAAACCCCGCGGACTGCTACCGAACTACTCGTTCTTTACCAGTACATAGCGCTTCATCGCAGCCCAGCCAGCCATGTTGCCGACCAATCCCATGAGGACAAAACCGATAATCGGCATGACCGGAACGGTATAGGGAAGACCCAAATAGCACACTGCAAGAATCCCGGCATCAACAGCCAGCACCAGGGCGGTCGTGGGCAGACAGAGAAAGACCAGCCTCACTGCATTGGCCAATAGTGCGCCCACGCCCAGATCAGTAAAGGCGATCATGGGGAACAGATAGATGGAAGCGGATAAAAGAAGCAAAGCAATCACCAAGCAAAGAGCACCCGGAATCGGAGCCATGGGCAACCCGGACCGTGGATAGAACCATACCCCAAGGATTGCAGCAGCCAGGCCTGCCAGCAGGGACCATCCTGCAGGCAGGGATCTCCTCCACTGACCTGCAAATGCCTTGCGGAAATGATACAGGGGATAGCAGATACGCCGCTCCAGCATGAGTCCCAGCACCTTGCTCATTGCAGTCAGGGCACAGGGTATGGTGACCACAGGAAGGCAGGAAACCACAAAAAGCAAATTGATGCCCACCAGACGACCGGCATGCCACCGGAGAACACTCAGCAGGAGCATGGGCCCGTGAGGATTGTTGTCCGAACGTACGCCGTGTTTATGATCGCCGTAGAAGAAGCCATAGAGATTCATAGAGAGCCCATACCCCTTTCGCTCATCCCTTAAGGCCCGAAGTGCTGACCCCCTCCACCAGATAACGCTGGAAGAAGAGGAAAATGAGGATACTGGGCAGGATGGATACGGAGGCCATGGCAAACATAGCTCCGTAATCGGAGCTCGAACTTGGATCTGCGAATAGCTTCAGCGCCAGGGAGACCGGGTAGCGTTCGGTATCCGATACGTATAGCAAGGCCGAAAGAAAGTCATCCCAACGCCACATGAAGGAGAATATGCAGCCAGTGACAACCGCAGGGGTGATCAGCGGGCAAACCACACGGAAGAAGATTCCATAGTAAGAACATCCATCCAATTTGGCAGCCTCGTCCAAGGAACGTGGAATACCATCAATGAAGTTCATGATCAGATAGATGAAGAAGCCCTGAATGGCAAAGCAGTAAGGCACTATCAGCGGTAGGTAGCTGTCGGTCCAGCCCAATTTCTGATACCAGAGGTATTGGGGCACCATAAGCACCTGGGCAGGAAGCATCATCGACAGGAGCATGGCCACAAATAAGACCCTCCGTCCGGGGAACCGCAACCGGCTAAGCGCATATGCGACAATGGCCGAAGAGGCTATAGTGCCGATGGTGGCCACAATCGAAATGAACAGAGAGTTGCCGATGTATCGCAGGAAGGATGTCCCGGCAAAACCCTTGAAACCGTTGATATAGTTTTCCAGCGTCCAATGAGACGGGATCAGTTGCCCCGAAGTGGCGAGAACAGAGGCAGTCGGCTTGAAGGAACTCAGCACCATCCAGACGATTGGATAGATCATGAGCAAAGCACAAAGCATAACCACGATGTGATAGAAGACTCTGCGCAGAGGAAACCCCCTACGCACCCGGGCCGCAGAATCGTGCCGACTGTTGGCATCAGCTGTAATGATGGTCATGATCAATCAGGCCTCCTCGTTGTAGACCCAGAACCGTTTTGTCAGGAAAAGCACACCGGTATACAGCCCGATCAGCAAGAGCATGACCCAGGCCATGGCCGCGCCATACCCGGCATGGTAACGGGTGAAGGACTCATCGTACATGTAGACCATGTAGAAAAGGGTCGTGTTCCTGGGCTTGCCCTGAGTGATGATGTAGCACTGGGTGAAAGCCAGGAATCCATTGATGGACTGCATAACCAGATTGAAAAATATGGTCGGCGTCAATAATGGCAGCGTGATCCGCCAGAACTGATACCACTTGTTGGCGCCGTCAACGCTGGCCGCCTCGTAGAGCTCACCGGGGATTTGCTTGAGGGATGCCAAAAAGATGAGCATGGACGACCCGAATTGCCAGACCGAAAGGATAATCAAGGTCCAAATAGCCGTGGACTCGTTCCCAAGCCAGGCGAAATGGCTGTGTATGCCGAACAAACCGAGGGCCTTGTTGATGACGCCGTCGGCCGCGAACATCTGCTTCCAAAGGATGGCCACCGCCACGGATCCCCCCAGGATGGAGGGCAGATAGAAAGCGGCCCTGTAGAAGCCGGAGATGCGCGAATTGCGCAAAAGCAGCATGGCCACCAGCAGGGCAAAAACCAGCCTGAGCGGGGTGGAAATCAGAGCAAAGAAGAGCGTTACGCCCAGGGACTGCCAGAAAAGCGGGTCCGCAGTGAACATGCGCACGTAATTGTCCAGTCCAATGAATTTCGGCTCGCCAATGATGTTGTAGTCGGTAAAAGTGTAATAAAGGGAGAGAGCCAGCGGCACTATCAGGAACATCAGAAAGCCGAAAATGAAAGGGGCGGAGCATACAAGTCCGGCCACTTTCTCACGCTCCAGGAAATTGACAAGCCGACCATGAGGACGAAACCTCAGACCCGGCCCTTCCGTGGACCCATCGGCAGGAATCTTCCTGCCGACCGCTTCTATGGCCATAGCGCAACCTCCTTGTATTCGACGCGACATCAGTCGGAAGCCCGTGCGGCACAGCCGAATCGGCAAACCTCAAAACAGGGATCGTCAGCGATCATTCACCCTTGAATCTTTTGGTTATCGGCTAGAACATCATGGAACTACCCGTTATCACATCCGGATCAACCGCAACACTGACGACTCTACAACAAAATGAAAACAATGTCATATTCATTCCTATTTTTCATGAAAATTTCATTTATTACATCATATTGGTGGGCTTCTATGCCCAACATATGCATAAATCCTCCACCCGGTTCCATTTGACCATACATCCTGTGCCATGAACACAGGGGGCCGAATCCTGTGAGTTCTCGAATTCGGCCCCAGGATCATATCCCATGCCGACCATCATCGCGTCCCTACACAAGGCACAAGGTACGAGGCGCCTCTGACCCTAGGCGATAACACAGAGACCGATGGGGTTGTAGTCGCGCATAGGGGATTCAGTCAGAATCAACCACTGCCAGTTTCCACCGAGTCGTTCGCGACCATACATCCGGCGAAGATCCTTCTGGATCCTTCCCACCTGGCTGGCCCTATGACACACATCCGGATCTGCCGCAACCACGGAACCCGACACACATGGCAACTGGTTCCTCATATTGGCCGAAGCTTTAGGACCTCTGGAATCCTGTTCGAGCCGTGATTCCCGGCCCGTACAGCGTCAGCGGGGACAGGCTCCAGCACCGACCCAGCATGTCCGACTCCATACCCGGGACCTGACGGGGAAGGTCCTTTTCAATCCGGATACAGCCGCAGGCGAAGACCACCCGTCTCGAAATCCTCCATCGATCATCCTGCCTCAACCACCTGGTAGGTCAAATCGTGGATGGTCCTGCCAGCCCGAATGCCCTTGCGCTCGAAATTGGTTACGATGCGGCCCTCAAATCGATTCGACTCGGCAAAGTCCCCGTGAGGCATCTCTTCCGCCAGAGCCGCAGTCCCTTTGCCTACATGGCCCAAAGGCAGCCGAACTGTCCTATCGCCTAAATTGCACAGGCCCGGATGATCATCCAGCACCTCGTGCACATGCAGGGCATAGTCCTCGATATCTGTGGCTATCCGCCAAAGCCCTCCCGTGCGCAGGCATAGCACCACCGCATCGGCCAGGGCAGGCTGGATCAGCCGACGCTTATGATGCTTGGTCTTGGGCCAGGGATCAGGAAAGAAGGTCCAGAGCTCGTCAATCAGGTTCGTGTCCATGTGCTCCAGCAGATCCGGGGCATTGACCTGGGCCAGCCTCAGGTTGGCCAGCCCCTCCTTGCCGGCCATAAGCATAGTGTGGGCCAAACCGGGACGGTAGACCTCCAAGGCCAGGTAGTTACGTTCAGGATGGCTGCGGGCAGCAGCCACGATGTTCTCGCCCTGGCCAGAGCCGATTTCGATGGTCAACGGCGCTCGCCGCCCCCAGATTCGATCAACCGCATCCTGATCCATCTGCAGATTCTGAGCCACCGACAGTGGGGACCCCTGCCCACGCAGATTCAGCATGTAGAGTCCGGAATAGCGCTCCCAGGCAGCTCCCAGACGGGGACTGAGTCTGCCGGAACGCAGGACGTATGAGACGATTGTCCTTTGACCGGATTTCTGTGGTTGCTCAGTGTTTTTCACCCTTCATGTATATCCTAAATATAGTGACTGCATGGCCTGTGGCGCGTTTGTTTCCGTGATATACTCAAATTGAAACAAAACAGAACATTTATACTCAAAATTGAACATGATCGCATCTGCGGTATTCAAAGAAAGGCGAGGAAAATGGCCATTCTGGTGACAGGAGGGTGCGGATATATTGGCGCCCACGTGGTCCACGCCCTGCAGGAGGCAGGCAGGAAGGTCGTCGTGGTTGACGACCTCAGCTATGGCAAGCCCAATCGGATCGGCAATGCTCGTCTTTACGGCGCTGACGTGGCCGCCCCAGGCGCCGATCAACGCCTGGCTGAGATCATCAAGGAGAACAAGGTCGACTCGATCATTCACTTCGCGGCCCGCAAGCAGGTGGGCGAGTCAGTGGAGAAGCCCATCTGGTACTACCGGCAGAACCTGAACGGCATGATCAACGTTTTGTCTGCCATGGCAAAGACCGAAGCCAAGAAGCTGGTCTTCTCCAGCTCGGCTGCAACATACGGCGAGCCTCCGGTCGACGTGGTCCCCGAAGACGTGCAGCCCATGGTCCCCATCAACCCCTACGGCCAAACCAAGCTGGTCGGCGAATGGATGGCCCGTGCCTGTGAGCAGCCCTACGGCATTCGCTTCTGCGCCCTGCGCTACTTCAATGTGGCCGGCTGCGGGCCGGTCAGCCTGGAGGACCCGGCCGTCCTCAACCTGATTCCCATGCTCTTCGACAGGCTGCGGCAGGGCAAGGCACCCGCCATCTTCGGCGACGACTACCCCACCCCCGACGGCACCTGCGTGCGAGACTACATCCATGTCTCCGACCTGGCAGACGCCCACATCGCAGCCCTGGATTACCTGGACCGTGACCAGCGCCGCTACGATGCCTTCAATGTGGGCACCGGCCAGGGCACATCCGTTCGACAGATTGTGGACGAAGTCAAGAAGGTGACGGGTCTGCCCTTCACCGAGGCCATCAAGCCCCGTCGCGCTGGAGACCCGCCGCATCTGATCGGCGACCCCACCCGGATCAACACCGAGATGGGCTGGCATGCCAAGTACGGCGTCGAAGAAATCGTCGAATCAGCCTGGAAAGCCTGGCAGGCCAACCCTGCCCACCACATTGACACCGATGGCTGGCAGCAGCAGGACTAGGCAGCGACGCGCCGGGGCTTGCATTCCTCCGGCGCTCATGTAAACTTTCCTCTTGGCTGTTCGAGCAGCCTCGGCTCCGTAGCTCAGTTGGTTAGAGCGCCGCCCTGTCACGGCGGAGGTCACCGGTTCAAGTCCGGCCGGAGTCGCTGGGAATGGTCTGGTCCGGTTTGTCCGGGTATTTTGGACTGTTCATGGCTCTGTAGCTCAGTTGGTAGAGCGAGCGACTGAAAATCGCTAGGTCAACGGTTCGATCCCGCTCGGAGCCACCATAAAATCCCCACTCGCCGGAACGGTGGGCCTGAGGGGTTTCTGTTCTCTCGGTCTTTGCGATTTGGATTTATCCCAGAGGGTCCCCGACAAGCCGTTGGAAATCTTCATCGGCCTTGCCATTGTCCATGTTGCGTTGCATCTATACATCCTGTGTCATGCTTGGGTTGCTGTGCATCTTGTCGACTCCTGAAGAACTGCTCCAAGCACACTCACGTACTTGGCCATCCTGCACATCTCCATCGTGCCGGTGCCGAAGTCTACGACTGACCACTTCAGCCTGCAAGTCCGAATCGAGGGCCACGGCTTGACCGCCGCGAGGTCTTCGAGACCTTCACCGATGACAGGCAAACTGACGACAACAGAATCGAACAGGCCCAATCTGTTCAAACGCCCGGTACTGCCACCGGCGAACCCCGCCCCGATTCTTAAGGCCTGAAGGAAAGCCGTGGAGCAGGAGGCCACCTGCGTCCCCGGCGAGATCGTCCCTGACACGCTCATACTCAAGATGGCCATCGTCGCTCAGGACATCGAGGGCGGTGCCGAACTGGACGGGATCCTGGTCAGGACCAGCAAGATAGACGTACTCAGAGAGCAGAACCCGAGGCCTTGAACCACGACCACTTGGCCGCCAGTATGCAACCCGGCGTGATCATTAAGGCCAACATCGCGCTACTGTCCAACACGGCCGACTCCACCGGTCTGCTTAACCAGCCCGGCAACACCGGCTTCGATCCCATCAGCGACGCAATCACCTCGGTGGAGACCAACGGCGGCACAGTGATCCTGCATCGTCACGGATTCGCTTTCCTGGGGCCTGCCATGCAAACTCAAGACCGAAAACAAGACCCTACAGCTCGGCAGCCCCGCCGAACAATCCGAACGCAAGCTCTACGGCCTGCCCGTGCACATCACGCCCCAGATGAACCCCGGCTACATCCTGGTCATCGACCCGGCCAGCCTCATCGCAGCCATCGGACCTGCAGTACATGATAACCTAGTCCCAAGGTCTGGAGACCCTCCGGGGTAGTGAAATAACCTACGGAAACCAGGGGATTGTCCCCAGACCCCCCCCCCACCGTAAAGCTACAGGGCTGCAATAGTCTTGCCAGGAGGTCCTCGAGGGTGGTGAGATAACTGACGGCAACCGGAGGAGCGCCGAGCGGCCTTTCCGAATTCAAAATGACAAGCCTCCCTCCCGCGGCATCAGAAAATGCGAGGCTGACTATTCACGACCTTGGTTCGATCCCGCTCGGAGCCGCCAGTCATCAAACCCCTGAGATTCATGAAGAATCCAGGGGCTTAATTGATATTTGCATTCATATATCGTCAGGGCAGCTGACGCACCACCCAGTCGACGATGTAAGGCGCAGTGTGCTCGATCTGATCGATCGCCACTTCGAACTCACGAGGGCCGCCATACCAGGGGTCCACCAGATCGATTCGGCTCTCCCGGCCCGGCGCCGGCGTGGGCAGATTCGGGTCAAAGCTGCGGTACAGGTGCACGGCGGAACGCTTGCCTGAGGGCAGCAGACGGAGCAGTGCGCGCATATGGTCGGCAGTCATGGGCAGGAGCAGGTCCGCGTCTTCTGCCTCCTCCCGGGTGATCCGGTGGGCGAAGTGATCGGCCGGAACCTCATAGCCCCGCTCGCGCAGAACCCTCTGAGCACGCCGATCTATAGGGTTGCCAAACTCCTCATCGCTGACCCCGCTGGATTCCACCCTGACCTGGTCCTCATCCAGTCCGCGATCCTGAAAGAACTTGCGCAGGATGATCTCAGCCATGGGCGATCGGCAGATGTTGCCGGTGCAGACGGTTATGACGTTATAGGGGCCCTGTGAAGCCTTTCCTTCGGAATTCTGGCCCATCAATGCACCTTCCCATAGGTGATGTACCGGAACCGTGGGATGGCAGCCGCCTGGTCCGGTTTGGCAGGGGTCATCCATTGACTCTTGTCGCGCACCTGCCAGAATCGCTTGCTGACCAACTCCTCCATATCGGGCACAAAGACATCAGCTGGAGTCTGCAAATCAAGGTCGGTCACATAGGCCGCGTCAGACAGCGGAAAGAAGGTGCTGAAGACCCCTGCGCCGCCGATGATCCAGATTTCACTGCGATCCATCCCATCGTCGGGAATGGCTTCCTGCCGGGCCAGCTCCAGGGCATCGTCGGCAGCAGATACCACGGTGGCGCCCGATGCCCGGAACCCTGGGTCACTGGACAGAATGATGTTATCCCTCTTGGGCAGTGGCCGCTCCCCCATGGAGACCCAGGTCCGCCGCCCCATGATGACAGGATGGGATACGGTCAGCTCCTTGAAGTGCCGCATGTCCTCGCTCAGATGCCAGGGCAGCGCATTGTGATAACCGATGGCGCCACGTCGACCGTCAGTGGCCTGCGCCTGCGCCCAGATCATATTGACCGATGAGCGGCGGCCTATCTCTTCTTCCTGATGCCGCCATTCCTCATCACCTAGAAGCCCGGCCTGACCGGGCTCGGGTTCGTGATAGCCGCTTCGACTATTGTCATGCTCCATCTGTTGCGTTCACTCCTCATAGTGAGTAGATATACGAGTACATTCTAATCTTCGGATTCGACGGTGCCCGTATTCGGCTCAGCGCACCATCAGACCGCCACTGGTGCCTTGATGGCGGGATGACATTGATAGTCCACCACCTCGAAGTCTTCGTACTGATAGGAAAAGATGGAGTCGGCCTTGTGGATGCGCATGGTCGGATAGGGATAGGGCTTGCGCGACAACTGCTCCAGAACCTGCTCCACATGGTTGTCGTAGATATGGCAGTCGCCTCCGGTCCAGACGAACTCCCCCGGCTCAAGACCTGCCTGCTGGGCCATCATCAGGGTCAGCAGGGCGTAAGAGGCGATGTTGAAGGGCACCCCCAGGAACATGTCGCAGGAGCGCTGATAGAGCTGGCAGCTCAGCCTGCCGTCGGCCACATAGAACTGGAAGAGCGCATGGCAGGGAGGCAGAGCCATGCTGTCAACCTGGGCTGGGTTCCAAGCAGTGACGATCATTCGACGGGAGTCCGGGTGGGTGCGTATCAGATCCAGCACCTTGGCGATCTGGTCGATGGTGTGATTGGGGTCCTCCGGCGTCGGGGCTGGCCAGCTGCGCCACTGGACCCCATAGACCGGTCCCAGATTCCCGGTTTCCGGGTCGGCCCACTCGTCCCAGATATGCACACGGTTCTCCTGCAGCCAACGCACGTTCTGCGACCCCTTCAGGAACCAGAGCAGCTCGTAGGCGATGCCTCGGAAGTAGACCTTCTTAGTCGTGATCAGGGGGAAGGAATGCGATAAGTCGAAGCGCATCTGCCGCCCGAACAGGGATATGGTCCCAGTGCCCGTCCTGTCGGACTTCAGAGTGCCTTCGCGCAGGATGGTGCGCACCAGATCCTCATAAGGGGTGGGAATGTCCGAGTCGGGACGCTCAGGGATACGTGTACGGATGCGCTGCAGTTCTTCCGATGTCAAGGCCATGCGGCCATACTATCAAGTCCTCGGTCAGCTGAGCGCGCCCCGGTGACGAATCGCACAGTCCGGGTTAGATTGGAGGAGCAGGTCCGGCCACAGGGTCGGATCCGGATGACGCACCCGTCCGGGTGCTGAACAAGGAGGAACAGATGGGCAAGAGACTTTGGGTTGAACGCGACAAGGACGGCACCTGGAACGCCTATGGCGACAACGGCGCCCACATCACCTTCGGCAAGGGCGAGGATCAGTTCAACCCCGGCGACCTGATGAAGATTGCTCTGGCCGCCTGCGGAGCCCTTTCCAGCCAATTCGCCGTGGAGAGCGCCCTAGGTAAGGGCAAGGGAGCGAAAATCGTGGTGGACGGCACCTATGACGCCGACGATGACGCCTACCTGAGCTTCGATGAGCAGGTGGACGTCGATGCCACTTCGGCCAGGCTGGCCCAGGAGGATGCAGACAAGCTGGAGGAGCGGATCCGCCGCCATATCGCCAAATCCTGCACCGTGGCACACACCTATCAGCGGGAGACCCCGGTCAGGATCTCCGTCAAGGTTCGCCACTGATCCGGCAACAGTAGAGGAGCGGGGACCTCCAGGTCATGGAACTTCGGGGGTCCCCGCTCCTTGTCATTGCTTTTTCCGGATTGTCCTGCCCCTACTCCTCGTGTTCGGGGTCTATGGTCGACTCCAGGTCAGCCAGCTGTTCAGGCTTGGCCGAATCCACAGAGACCTGCTCCACGCCGGTAATATCAGCCACATTGGTAGTTTCGGCAGCATCCGCCGCGGCCTTGAGCCCGGACTCCTCTGCCTCCACGTACTTACGCGGCACCACGTAGACGGGGCTGACGGCATGCTGCAGGAGCCCCTGGCTGGTCGATCCCAGCAGGAGCCCGGTGAAGCCGCCTCGACCACGTGAGCCGACCACAACCACGTCATGGGTCTTGCTGGCCTGGGTCAGAGCCTCCACAGCCGAGCCAGGCACCACGGTCTTGTTGATGCGCAGATTCGGGTAGGTCTTCATGAGCGGTTCGATTCGGGTATTGAGGTCATCCAGGTAGGAGTCCATGACGCTGCGCTCCTCGGCCGAACCCGTACCAGTCAGCCCGGAGATATTGGGCACTGCCGACATGACATCAAGTTCGGCATTCCAGCTGTCGGCGAATGCTGCGGCGATCTGCAGGGCCTTAAGGCCCCACTTGGACTCGTCGGAACCCACAGCAACCCGCTTGATGTCGTTGCTCAGGTGCATCAGGTTGCCGTCGTCGTCGGTGTAAGGAACCACCACGATAGGGCAGTAGGCGTAGGCGGGCAGGCTGGAGCTGGTGGTGCCCAGCAGACGCTCGGCCAGGCCGCCCTTGCCCCGGTTCCCAATGACAATCAGTCGGTAGTTACGGCTCAGTTCCACGAAGACCGATGAGGGATCCCCCGTCACGATCAGCGTGGCTGCACTAACCCCCTGCTCATCGGCGATTGCCTTGGCCTTGGAGAGAATCTCCTGGGCGTCGTTGTGAGCCGCTACATCGTCTCCCATGGTGGTGTAGGTCGCGTCGAAAGAAACGGCCGCATATGAGGGAAGGGAATATGCGCAGACGATTTGCAGGGTCAGCCCTGCATGCTTAGCGTAGTTGGCGGCCCACCATGCCGCCTTGTAGCTGGCGTCCGAGCCATCGACGCCTACCAGAACAGCCTTGTCGTTGCTCATCCGACGACCTCCTTATAAAACTTGGCGATGACAAACCGACATCGCTCTTTCTGTCAGAATATCGCATGCAGACCTGATCAATAAGTTGGCCAGGGCCAACACGCGAGGAACTTCGACTCTGAATATGCAAAACGCCCCACAAGGGGGCGCTGAGACTTCATTCGTAACTTCCTCTCAGACCAGACGACGATACTCGAAAGCCCGATAAAGCTTCTCAACCGTTACGGTCCGACCGACATCCGGGGCATGAATCATGCGGCCACCACCGACATAAATGCCTACATGGCTGCCCTCAGGAGTCACAATCAGGTCGCCAGGAGCAGGATCCGTGACCGGCACACCCACTGAACGTTGCGCATCGGCTGTGCGGGGCAGGCCAATACCGAAGTGAGCGAAAACATACTGGGTGAATCCGGAGCAGTCAAAGCCCGTGGCCGGACTGGTCCCACCAAACACATAAGGAATCCCCTGGAACTGAAGGGCGTAGTTGACCACATCTGCACCCCTGCCAGTGGCCGGCACATCAGTGATTGCGCTGACGGTACTGCTACGGGCAGCCGAACGACTGACCTGCTGCGAGGACTGGTTCCGACTGGCTGCAGCCTGTGCCTGTTCCTGAGCCTGTTGGGCCTTGGCTTCAGCATCCTTCTCGGCCTGAGACTTGGTGGCAGGAACGTTCAAAGACTCAATGCCACCCCAGCTGCTGTCCTTTTCGACGGTGGTAGCCGTCGACTCGGTCAACAGGTCTGCACGCACCTTGCTGCCGGGGGTGAATGAACGCGACGAAGTAACTACGGCTTCACTGCCGTCACTGGCCTGGGCCACGGCGGGTATACCGATGGAAAGCGTGCCACAGATCGTGGCTGCTGCCATCATGCTCACATACTTGCGTGTTTTTTTCATCGGGCACAATTCTATCACGTATTACAAACAAGAACCATCTAAAAGAACCAACTATAAAGACTGCAATCCGCGCAGCCAAGAATCAGTAATGGATGTAGCTCAAAGCGTGCACATTGGACAAGGTACGAGAGTAGGTCTTTCCGTTCATGCTGGCACTGCACTCGGAGGTGACGATGGACCCGTCAGGGTTGATCTTCTCGACGATGGCCACATGGCCGTAGGTGGAATCCGAGCCCTCCTGACCGGCTTGGAAGACCACGATGTCGCCGACATTGCGCGGCGTGTTGTCCACCCAATAGCCCAGGGAGCGGGCAGAGCCGGACCAATCCTTGGCATTGCCCAGATGCGAGCCCACCGGCAGACCCAGCTGGTGACGCCGGACATAGGCCCACCAGGTGCACTGGCTGAACTCGTAGGCGTTGCCCGCATCTCCAGTGGCATGATCGGGATTGAACCCTGACGGCAGAACCAATCGGTTGGCATCCATCAGTACTGCCACATTCGGATTGTTGGCCAGAGATTTGGACATCTGTCCGGCATCGAGTTCGGATTCGCCCAGCTCCCAACTGCCTTCATTGCGTTGTGAAGCCGTCGCCAGGGGCTGGCGGTAATCAGAACGAGAGACCCTTGCACCACTATCATTTGCGCTGGAGGAACCGGCAGAGGATGAGGGGGTGACCAAATTAATTGCGACACTGTCGGCCAATGGCAGGGACCAGTCGCCCCGAGCCTGAGTCACAGCCATGGAGGAAGCGGCGGCACCGACCAGGACGGTCAGGGCTGAACCTGTCATGAAATGAGAGCGACGGGCTGATGCCTTGGCGGCCAGACGAATGGAACGACGGGTTGGGGGGGCCACCTCGTTGAGCTTGGCCGCCAGGGCATCATCAAGGTCATCAATGCCCACTGCCTGGGTTACGCCTGACGCGCGGCCGGTCGACCAACTGCCGACACCTGCGCCTCGCCTGGCCGAAGCCCTGTGCGCAGCATGCTTCATCTAGAATCACTCCCGTTTATGTTCCGACGCGACTTTCGTGTCGTATCACGAACCATCACAAGGCAACACCATACCGCAAGCGAGAACCCAGACCAAATGACCTGAATTGTCCATACGGGTGTACTCAAGCATGGCTTCGGTGGTCGCTCATCTTCGACAACCACGGAATACGCTAGGATTATACGGACATAGGCAAACCCGTATGCGTTCCGTTCGCCACGGCGTGTCCCACGGTTTTGAACCCTGCCCGGTCCACCCTGAGCGAACCGGGCCCATACGGGGTCAGACCGGGGTCGAGGCCAGGAGGAAAGACCCGCCGGCACCGTCGGAATCCTCCGGCATGGTGATGTCGACACGACCATCCTCGGAGGGAATGAAGAGGGCCCTCCCCTGGTCCAGTACACAGGACTGGTCGGCGGCTGCGCAACGGATCCGACCATCAGTGCAGACGATGATACGTGGTCCACGGCGCGGAATCATCAGGTGGCGGGGCCCCAGACGCTCTATCAGATCCCCGTAGCGCTGCTGAAGCCTGTTGAGCAGGGGCCAAGTGGCTCCACCCTCCTCCACATGCCCGTATACCAGCATGTACTCATTGATCTTGGGCCGGTAGGTCACCATGTTGTGCATGATCAGGGTGGCGATCATGGAGCTGGAGGGGTCAATAGGGGCCGAAGGCTGGCAGTCCAGGCTGTGCAGGAGGTTGGGAATATCCCGATGTTTGGGGGTCATGCCGGCCCTGAGCACATTGTCTGAGTTGGTCATGATCTCCGCCGCAGTGCCGTGGATGTAAGCGTGAGGGGTCCCGGCGGGGATATAGACCGAATCGCCCTCCTCCAGATCCACAGGGTTGAGCATGAGCAGACAAAGAACGGCCGGGTCATCCGGAAAGGCCCGTGCGGCACATAGGGCATGGTCAAGCACGGCTCCCGCCCGCCTGGACCGTAACCGTCCGGCAGCAGCCTCCAAGGCTTCCTCCAGACCTCGGGCCGCCCCCGGCTCGGCAGTCACGGCAGCATGGAAGGCCCGGAAGATACGTCGGCGGGAGTCCGGCCAGATCAAGGAGGAGACCGGCATCATGGCATCGGCAGAAGCGAAGCGCACCGGCGGGACCCCCAGGTGGAAGGTACGAGCGGTCAGCGCCTGGGTCATCAGCTCGGCCAGAGGATGATCCACGGCGCGCAGGAGGGTCAGCTGTGTTGAGATGGTTGCGAAGCCTACACAGGCCTGGAAGGGCTCCAGGGCCACCACCATCTCGTTCTTGGCCAGACTGTCGTGAAAGGATCGGCTGGGATCGTCGTCGGGCACTCCCAGGGCATTCTCACGGTTGAAGCCGGCACGAGCCTCGAAATCAAGGGGATGCACCTGCAGAGACAGAGGGATGCGGGCCGAGATGATCTTGAACAGGTAGGGCAGGGTGGGACCGAAGAGGCGGGAGTCGCGCTCCCCCAACATGGCCATGGGATTGCGGCGAATGGCCTCGGTCAGCGGCATGAGCGAGCCGTCGGGCAGCGTCAGCGGTGAAGGGGATTCGGTGTGCCCGCTGAACCACATCTCCGCCAAGGTATCCCCTTGGCGCTCGTCTGGCTCGTGTAGATGGAACATGCGCTGCAGTCGGTCATGTGAGCCCCAGGCATAGTGCTTCTCCACAGCTTGGATCGGATACACACACTCCCCTTTCCACGGGAAATCCCTCCATGGGCCGGTGCATACGAACCCACCAATCCCCGTCATAATAAGACAAGGGCCGAAGCATGGGCAAGGCGTGGGGGTCGCCGCATGTCATTGCAAACGGTACAGTGGGGGTATGAAGCTGGCTCCCATTTTCGACCCGGCCGCCCGCAGACCATCTCCTCGGCCCGTGCAGGTGGATCTGCGACGAATCTTCCTGCTAGGCACTGGGGCATGGATTCTGGCCCTTGCCGTGGTGGGCATCCTGGCCCTGACCGGAATGACGGTCACCAAGCCCCTTATTGTCTGCCTGTCCGGGGTTGGCGTGGGCATCCTGCTAATGATATGGGAGCATTTCAATCGTTGGGATTATCGCCGTCTTGCCCAACAACCGGATCCTGAGCCAGAGGAAGCATCAGCGTAAAGGTGCTCCCCTCCCCCGGCACACTCCAGACCGTGACCGAGCCATGGTGGGTCAGGGCTACATGCTTGACGATGGCCAGCCCCAGACCGATGCCTACGGCAGTCTCTTCATTCTGATTGTCGGCGCGGTAGAAGCGCTCGAAGATCCTGTCCTGGTCAACCTTGGATATGCCTCGGCCGTGGTCGACCACCCTGATTTTTGCGTAGTGCCCGTCATTGGAGGACTGTGCCACCAGGGAGACAGTGTATCCGGAAGATGAGTATGAGATAGCGTTCTCCACCAGCTTGGCCAGAGCCACTTCGATCTGTTGCCCGTCGCCGTGAATCGTCAGTGGCTGGTCGCATCGCCATCGCAGGGCCACATGGGCCCGATCAGCTCTACCCTGCTCATCCTGCACCACTGCCCGTATCTGCTCAGCCACGTCAAGCACGTTCTCCCTGCTAGGCTTGATCCGCTCCTGAGCCCGGATCAGCAGAAGAAGATCCTTGAGCACATGCCCCAGATAGGCACTGTAACGCTGGACCGAAGAGGCATCCTTGGAGACGCTGCGCAGGTGTTTGCGAAGCAGTTCTGGGTCATCCCCCTCCAGGAGGGAGGTGGTTTTCAGCTGCGCCGCCAGCTCCTCCAGGGCCTGAACCGGCTTGAGCATCTGCTCGGATACATTGGTCATGAAAGCGTCCCTGGTCCGAACGAACCTGACCGAATCGCTCACATCATCGATAAGCACGACGACCAGGGACTCGTCGATACGCCCAAGAGTGATCTTGAGCCAGTTCCGTCTGGATACCGCCTGGGCCTGAACATGGGTAGCGTCCCCAGGATCTTTGGTCTCGTCAATATCCCAATCATCGGATTCCGTGCTCTCGGCTGCGGTATCCAGAGCGAATTCGGTGGGCGTTCGCGTAATCAGATTAAAGCTGCGCCGACCGCCCGAATGCCGTACCTGCGCGATGGCTTCCATGATCTTCGGATCCACAATCTCGTCGTTGCTGACGATTCCCAGCCTGTAGGCATCCGGGCTGGAACGAACAACTTCGTCATCGCCATCGACCACAACCGTGGCGGCGGGGATAACCGCCAGCAAGGCCTGGGTCGAGCCCTCCAAAGCCTCGCCGTCGGCCTGTTCACCATCCTTGCCCCGGTTGCCTACAAGGCTGCGTAGGCAATCCATGAACCGTCTCATAAAGACTTCCCTCCAGTCCGGCGCCGACCCCGGACGCTGCGACATCAGCCGAGTCTCATCGGCAGTTCCGGCTTCATTCTCGCATATCCGACAGTGATTGCCGCCCCAAGAGCCGACATTCTTCGATGCTGGCTTTTTCTTGCCACCTTGGTCACATAGACTGTAGTCATATCGTTGACCGAGGCCGAAAGGGAAGAACAATGCGCGTGATTTTCAACGAGGAGCTGGGGCTGGTGGCCGACGATCTCGATCGGATGGCCGCCAAGGTTCGCGATGCCATCAAAAAGGCCGGGCGATCCCTGATGGACTGCGACGTGGAGACGGCCCAGGAGGTCATCGACGGGGATGCCGATATAGACAACCTCCAGGCCAGCATCATCGATCAATGCATCAGACTCCTGGCAAAACAGAGCCCCGTGGCCACTGATCTACGAGTGGTGGTCTCCACACTGAGCCTGTCGGCCACCTTCGAACGCATGGGAGACCTGGCCAGGCACATCGCCGAGACGGCAAGGCGCTCCTACCCCGAGCCGACCCTGCCCTCCGAGGTCATCCCACTATTCAAACAGATGCAGAACTTCCTGGATGTCATGGCCGACCGCCTGGTCGAGATGCTCTCCGACAGAGACACGACCATAGCCGAGCAAATCATCTTCAGCGACGACCAGATGGACAAGCTCCATCAGCAGACATTCGGCTACGCCCTATCAGACGACTGGAAAGGAACCAGACAGCAGCTGATCGACCTGGTCCTGGTGGCACGGTTCATGGAGCGTCTGGGAGATCATGGCGTCTCGGCGGCCCGGCGCGTGGTCTACATCGTCTCGGGCTTCGACCCCTCCAAGGATCCAAAGGATCTCGACCTCGATCTGGACTGAGCAAACAGAAAAGAGTCGGCCTGCCACCTGACAGTCAGTCGGGCGGCGGGCCGTTTTTCACTTCCCAACCGCCAGGAATAAATACGAAAGGCGGCGCCTTCCACATAGGGAAAAGACACCGCCCAATCAGCTTGAATAATCTACATCCAAAGTCCGATTCACATCATCATATAAGTCTATCCGAAGAATCTCACTTCTGGCCCTGGGCCGCCACAGCAGCAGCACCGGCTGCGGCTGCCTCCGGATCCAGGTACTCGCCGCGAGGCTTGACGGGCTTGAAGTTCTCGTCAAGCTCATAGACCAGGGGAATGGCCGTGGGGATGTTGACCTTAGCGATCTCATCCTCAGTCAGGTTGTCGAGCATCTTGACGATGGCCCTCAGAGAGTTGCCATGGGCGGCAATCAGGACGGTCTTGCCGGTCTTGAGCTCCGGGACAATATCGCTCTCCCAGTAGGGGGTCACGCGCTTGACCACGTTGGCCAGTGCCTCGGCACGGGGCACGGGGGCTCCTGCATATCGAGGATCATGGGACTGCGAGTATTCGTCGTCAGGGTCGATCTCGGGCGGCGGGGTGGCATAGGAACGACGCCAGAGCATGAACTTCTCGTCGCCGTACTTCTCGCGGATCTCGGTCTTGTTCTTGCCCTGCAGGGCTCCGTAGTGACGCTCGTTCAGCCTCCAGTCGCGCTTGACGGGGATCCAGAGACGGTCGGCCTCGTCCAAGGCGATGTTCGCGGTGTTGATGGCGCGGCGCAACAGGGATGTGAAGACGATGTCGGGCAGAACACCCTTATCCTTGAGCAGCTTGCCGCCCTTGCGGGCCTCCTGCTCGCCCTGCTCGGTCAGCGGGACGTCCACCCAGCCGGTGAACTGATTGGTGTTGTTCCATGCGCTCTGGCCGTGCCTGAGCAATACTAGTTTGTAGGTCATAGTGAAAATTCTAAGACCTAAGAGGGACTGTTTGGCGGACCTACCGCGCCTTGAAGCAGTCCCTTAAAGCAGACAGACACCCAGCCAGCAGAACCCTGTCAGCAAATCGGTATAACCCGACAGCGCAAAGGCCCTGCTGAAGCGGTTTCGACAACTGGCCACTGTGGTCGCAACGGCCATCGCCAGAATAGGCAGCAGGCAGAGCAGACGAGGCCAGGCGACTGCAAGGGAACCATTTGAAAGGGACCACGACTCGACGACGCCCAGAATCACGGCCAGGGCATAGCAGGACCCCATCAGAATCAAGGTGCCTCTGGCTCCAATAAAGGAAGACAGCGTGTACTTGCCGGCCAACGGGTCTGCATCAATGTCGCGATAGTTGTTGATCTCCAGAACGGGAATGCAGATAAGACCGCCAACCAGGGCGCCGATGAACCCGTGACGGTCGACACCGCCGGTCTCCAGGTACTGGGTGGCCAGCACGCCCACCAGGCCAAAGAAGATCATGATGCTCAGCTCGCCCATGGCCCTATAACCGTAAGGGTGTTTGCCTCCCGTGTAGAACCAGGCTCCCAGCAGGCAGAAGACACCGACCAGGATCATCCACCAGTGGCCAGTCACCCCGCACAGGATCAGACCGGACAGGCAGGCCATAAGGATGTTGAGATAGGCGGACAGCAGGACCTTGCGAGGCTCCACACCTCCGGCCACTCCTCTTCTGGGCAAATCAGGCACCGCCCCATCAGCGCCAGCGCCTGAAAGGCTGCTCCGGCCCTCGTCGGTACCCCTTATTCCGTCAAAGTAGTCATTAGCCAGATTGCAGGTACTGTGGATGAATACAGCCGTCAGACAGCATAAGAGAGCAATCAGCCAGAAGCGCGCATCCGGCCCCGACCCTTGGCTGAGCAGCTGCCGGAGGGCCACCGCCGTGCCGATCAGAACCGGCGTGGGCGAGCAGAGCAAGGCCGAGGGTCGCAGTGCGTCCTTGTATTCCCGAAGTGTGATGAACATGATTGCCTGATTATCCACCAAATCGCTTGAAGGCCGGTCTGCTCTCTTATGAGAGTATCAAGATTTTCACAGCTGCAGGAGCAGACCAGCCGACCAGCACAGGGCAGAGACCAGGGTGCCCTTGCCTGCCATGCCAAAGGCCTTGGGCACCTGGCCACGGGCAAAGGTTCGACAGATCAGCAGGAAGACAGCGGCCACTGGCAGCAGGATCAGCACAAGAGGAAAGCCCGGCAGGCCATGTCGCATGACAGCCGGAACGAACTGAATCAGACTCAGAACCAGGCTCAGGATGTAGACCAGGTAGATGGAGATGGCTGCTGCCCGCGCCCCCACCAGAACCGCATATGTGTGTTTGCCGGCAAGGCGGTCGTCGTCCAGGTCCCGGTAATTGTTGAGCATGAGCAGGCCCACGGCGTTGAGCCCGCAGACGCAGGCACCCAGGATGCCAGCAGCATCGACCCTGTTAATGAGAAAGTACTCGGTGCCCAGGGTGGCCACCAGACCGAAGAAGATGAAGACGCTGACCTCGCCCAGCCCGTGGTAGCCGTATGGATGCGGGCCGCCCACGTAACACCAGCCGGCGACCAGGCAGCAGATTCCGACCAGGATCATCCACCAGTGACCGGTCAATGCCATGACAGCCAGACCCATCAGGCAGGTGAAGGCCGCCGAGATCATGGTGGCGTACAGCACCTTCCTGGGCGGCACACCGGCGGCGACCAGACGTCTGGGCCTGCCGGAGGTGGCTTCCTCGCCGCCTCGGCCTGAGTCAGTTCCGCGAACACCATCGGCATAGTCATTGGCGAAGTTGGCTGCGATCTGCATAGACAAGGCGAGCAAGACCAGCAAGACCACGATCAGGGCCAGCCGTCCCGGCGTGGTCGCCTTCAGGGCAGGGTCGACAGGCGTGGGCGAGCAGGAGCTGGTGCACTGTTCCAACAGCCGTGACCGCTTCAAGAGTGCAGCTGAAGCGCCCACGCAGACAGGCGCCACCGAGGCAGGCAGCGTCCGGGGACGCATGCCATCCATCCAAAGCCTGATATTCATGACCGTCCCTCCCTTGTTATCATCTCAGACCATCTCAGATCAGCGGCTTAACCAGGGGGAAAGTGATGGTCTCACGGATGGACGCACCGGTAAGGGCGATTAGCAGGCGATCGATGCCCATGCCCATGCCGCCAGCGGGAGGCATCCCTACGCCCAAGGCCTCCAGGAAGTCCTCGTCAATGTCCATGGCCTCGACATCGCCACGGCTGGCCATCTTGGCCTGCTCGACGAACCGCTGCCGTTGGACCACCGGGTCGTTGAGCTCGGAGTAGCCCGTGGCCAACTCGAACCCGCGAACGTAGAGGTCCCACTTCTCGACCACGCCCGGCTTGGTGCGGTGGGCCTTGACCAGGGGCGAGGTCTCGACCGGGAAATCACGCACGAAGGTCGGCTCATACAGCTTGTCCTGCCAGAAGTGCTCCCAGAGGTGTTCGACCAGCTTGCCGTGGTTTTCGGCCGGCTCCTCCTCCAGGCCCAGCCCGTCAGCGATGGTCCGCAGATGCTCAACGCTGGTCTGCGGGGTGATCTCCTCACCCAGTGACTCGGAAAGGGACTCATACATGCTGATCTGACGCCAATCACCACCGAAGTCGTACTGGCTGCCATCCTGCAGGGTCACCTTCAGCGATCCCGACGTGGCCAGTGCCGCTTTCTGAATCAGCTCCTTGGTCAGCTCCCCGATGGTGTCGTAGGTGCCATAGGCCTGATAGGCCTCCAGCATGGTGAACTCCGGGGCATGGGTGGCATCCACGCCCTCATTGCGGAAGTCGCGGTTGATCTCGAAGACACGCTCAATGCCGCCGACCAGGCAACGCTTGAGGAAGAGCTCAGGCGCAATGCGCAGGTAGAGGTCGATGTCAAAGGCATTCATATGCGTGGTGAATGGCCGTGCCGCAGCGCCGCCATGCACAGTTTGGAGCATGGGGGTCTCGACCTCCATGAAGTCGTGGTCTTCGAAGGTACGCCTCAGCGAGGAGACGGCCTTGGAACGACGACGGACCATGGCCCGCACATCCTCATCGGCAATCATTGCCAGGTAGGGCTTGCGGGTGCGCTGCTCCTCGGTCAGCTCCTTGTGAAGGGCCGGCAGCGGCTGCAGGGCCTTGGCCGCGATGTTCCACTCAGTGGCGAAGATTGAGAGCTCACCGGTCTTGGAGGCGACCACGCGGCCGCGCAGGTAGAGGTGGTCGCCCAAGTCGACCAGCTGCTTGAACCGCTTCAGAGAATCAGCGCCAATCTCACGCTTTGAGATCATGCCCTGGATGCGGGTGCCATCGCCCGCCGCCAGCTGGACGAAGCAGAGGCCGCCGCCGTTGCGCAGGAAGAGGACCCTGCCGGCGATGCCAACCACATCCTCGGTCTCCTGGCCAGGCTCAAGGCGGTCCTGATACTTACGGCGCACATCCTCGATGCGGTCGGTCACATCCAGATGGACCGGGTAAGGCTCGACGCCTTCCTTGAGCATGAGCGCCCTCTTGGCCACACGCATGCGCACCTGTTCGGGATGGCCTTCAGCGCCGTCCGTCAGGTTGCCGGGATCAATGGCGTCGTCCAACTGGGCCCCCTGATCGATCTTCTCCGTGATGGCCATATCCTGATCAAGCAGTGCCTGAGCACGCTCGACCGTCGTCAGACGAGGGGTTTCTTCCGATGAATCATTCATAAATTGCTATTTTACGCATGAGCCGGTACTTGGCCCCAGGCACCGCTGACCAGCAAGCGATCGGGGCTTCGCGCCGCGCAGACGATGGCGTTTGGCCGACGGTACGTGTACTATATAGAACGTTGTCACGGGGTATAGCGCAGCTTGGTAGCGCGCTTCGTTCGGGACGAAGAGGCCGGGGGTTCAAATCCCCCTACCCCGACAAATTATCCTGGTCCGAATGGGCCAGGATTTCAACGTTTAGAGCACATCACGCAACCGGCGAAACCGATTTTGAGCGCACTTTGCAGCAGCAACTCGTTCATCGACCCCCCCCCCCACCGAATCCAGGTCATCGTTGAACAGATTCGCATACGCATCCAAGGTCATCGCGGCCAACGTGTGCCCCAGCCGCCGCTGGATGGCCTTCACGTTCGCCCCGCTCTTGACCATCAGGCTGGCCGCCGTGTGTCCGTAGGTCATGGATGGTCATCCGTTTTCAACCCGGCCGCATCGCACGCACGGGCAAACCACTTGCCGCCGTCCTTCGGCGACACCGACTTCATGTAGCCATGAAAGCTCCCCGTGAACAGCAGCTTGTCAGGGCCGCGCCCGCCGATCAGCCGGTTCAGCCAGTCGTCGAGGATGGCGGGAAACACAAGGCTGTGCTCGCCTTTGGTGCCGGCCAGCCTGCAACCTGAGTCGTGGTGTTTGGCATGGACAAGCTCGTAGCAAAAGGCGCAGCGGTATTTCGTGCAGCATGATCATGCGGTTCTTTTCCCAGTAGAACCCGCATAAATGCGGGGCAAGTGTGCGCTCTTCAATCCTGACTTCAAGCATTGTTGCTTCGCGCAATAAATCAGCCATATCAGGATGTCTCATGCCCGCTTTCTCCCTCTGCATCTCAATCTCCTGGGGTCTACCTTTCCATCGCCGCATTGGGATCATGTAGAGCAGCTATATCGAAATCTTCCGGATGATCCGCAACCCGATCCAGCTTCGCTGCTCTGCTCTTTTGTTCTTCGTTTTGCCGGCTTAGCTACAATACTTGCTCTAGCGTTGAGGCTAGATTGAGATTGAAGAATTGGCACAGCGCTATAAACTCACGCAAAGAAGGCGACCCATGCCTGCAATTGAAAAGGTCGCTGACTCTTGGCGCACTTACGTCGATGGCACGGGCGAGCGCGTGGTCTGATATTTGAAACGGTGACTCATCTCGCTTTTCGGAAATAAGTCCCATAACCGTAATATCAGCCAACGTCCAAACACTCGCGTAATTTGCCGTGGCAATCAGATCAGACATGTAACAATTTTTTACCAATCGCAACACAAGTTTGACATAGTGAGAGAAAAATCTTACTGGCCTGCTGCTCGGGCCATAGACGTGCTTCGCAAAAAAGTACTGATCAACGAGCAATTCAAAACCGAACTGGGCATCAGCGCTGCGCATAGCCAGACCAACACTGAACGCCCGGTTTGAAGCCGACGACATGAGGCTCAGCAAGTTCATACAGCTGTCGAAAGAAGTCGGTGTCGATCCAAGCGAAGCACTCAATGGCTGCGACGGGGAGTCTCCGGCATCATCGGCGCCCGCAGGGAAGGAGAAGGGATCAAAAGGCTAGTCTTGCCCAAATCCTTTTTGACCTGCTCGCGAATCTTGACGACATGATAGGGCGGATCATCATTGCTGGGCGGCCAGAGCCTCTGAAACAGGAGCAACCCGTGCCCTTTCTGCGTCATGCTGGTCGGCAGGGGCTTCCACCCTCGGCGGCTCCTTCCACAACGGACACTACACGCTGTCCAAGCCGTGGCCCGACGAGGTCATCCAGCCGTACCGGCAGGTCTGGGAGCATATCCTGGGCAACCACGGGTCGGGGACTTCCGTCCCCGGCAAGACCGCGTTCCCCTCGTCGTGGAGCGAGAAGCGCGTCAGGCATGAGGTCCTGGAGACCGCGGCGGCACCCGACCTTGTCAGGAGCATGAAGGACGGGAGCCGGGAGGACAGGTATAGGCTGGTCGGTGAGGAGATCATCCGCGTGTGGCTGCAGAAGAAACGGAACACCCGTGGACGGTACATGATCAACAGGCGTTCCCGACGGTGGGCAGGGAGAAGGAGATGGCATGGCGACTGATCAGCAGGCAGCACAGGCCTTCCGCCGGCTGAGGCCCTACCTCGCGCCGGTCATGGACGAGTGGGAACTCACCGCGCTTGACGGCGGTTTCGAGGCCGGGGAGCCGTATTTCGCCTTGTCCGACGCCGTGGCATCCATCCCCTCGTATCAGGTGGACGTCCCCCGTGACGTGCTCGCGCAGGCGTTCTCCTGCCTCAACGAGGACGACCGGGAGGAGTACGCGGACATCCTGAAGGGTGTGACGACGTAACCCGGGCACACTTGTAATTGCTTTCTAGGCCATCCCTTACCGGGGTGGCCTTTTCCATGCCCTGACGGGCCATCGAGTTTTCCGCGGACCCCGCACGCCGCGTCGCTAATCGTGCGTCCGATTGGAGCAACCATGCCCATGCATTTCATCCACCGTTTCGACAGGCCCCACATGCGTCTGGCCGACTCCCCGCAGGGGGAAGCCGGTTCCGGCGGAGGCCAGCCCGGTTCGGAAGCCGGCATCGACCCGGATAACACGCGGATCCTCGCACAATCTGAGACTCAAGGCACAGCGACAGCCACCTCCAGCATCTACGCAGTACGATACGGCTCCTCGGAAGGCGACCAGGCGGTCACCGGCTTGACCAACGGGGGCGTCAACGTACAGGATCGGGGCCAGCTGCAGGACAAGCCCGCCTACCGCATCCGCATCGAGTTCTTCGTCGGGCTGGCCGTTTTCGGTGGCAAGGCCGCCACACGCCTGAAGGGGGTCATCAATGGCTAGCAGGAAGACCGCCGGCGCAGCTGCCAAGAAGCGGGCTGAAGCGGAGCCGACCCTGGCCGTCACACCAAACGAGCCCGTGCAGGAGGTCACCGCCCAGGAGCTCGACAAAGAGAAGGAGCCGCCCGCGGCCCCCCGACTATTCCGCGGCGGTTGCGCCCGCCGGCCGTTACGAAGCTATTGAAGACGGATGTATGTAAGAATACTAACCTCGCTATTCTCTTTCTCTTCTTAAAAAGCAAAAGCGATTCTCGTTTTTCTCGCGTTTTATAAGTTCAAGGATCACAGCCCCGACGATTCTGAAATTTCCTGCTGCATTAATATTGAGGTTCCTCGGCACATAATAACCAATCACCAACATTCAGGTGTAGCATATAAACAAATATTCTGTTCAAAGGAGCATAATGCGGATCTTAGCCTTTGACCTCAAAGGACTTCGTTTATACGACAAGGGCGCACTACGCATGATCCTGTTCGCCGAGGATAGGATTACCGATGGCAGCTTCACCCATCGCCTTCAGGGCACCACCTCACCGCTTGGCATCGTCACAGCCATTGGCATCTCCGGCATCAATGCCTCCGGCAAAACCACTGATCTACGCCTACTTTCTCTAATCATCAACATTGCCAGGGGCGCCTCATTGGGTACTCAACGCTCCACCATCGATTCGCTGATGGACATTCTTGAGCCTACGATTACAGCACGCATTATCTTCGAAGAAGACGGCGATGCTTGGCTACTCAATGCCACACTTCGACGCGCAGGTCAGAACGAGGCCACCGCCGACTCTCCCTTGGTTTTTGAAAAGGAACGGCTGTGCCAGTATGCGGGCAGAAGCCTGAGCAAGATTCGTTTGAGAAGAACCATTGATGGCGATGAAGAATCCTGGGTGACTGTAGCGACTCGGGGAATGAACAAGTCCGGCGACGAAAAGGAGCTGGCTGAGGACGTCAAGAGATTCTTACCCCCCGATCGCTCTCTGATGAGCGGGATTTTGCGGGCCAAGGAGACCATGGTCACCATCTGTCTGCAAAATCCGCTGCAAATGTCCATTCCCGTCACTCCTCCATCCCAAGTGGTGCGCCTATTCGATCCGACCATCGAACACTTAGAAGTAAGCGATCACCAATTCCATATCAAGTTCCGCAACGAAAAGCTTGAACGTAATTGTGATCCCTCACAAGCTATGGCCATGATATCGGCGGGAACATTTCGCGGAACATCCCTGGCGCAGCATGCTATCGAAACACTTGCACAAGGAGGCTACCTACTATTCGACGAAATCGAAAACAGCATAAACAAGCAGTTGGTATTCGCCATCATCGATTTGTTCTCCTCTCCCGCCACTAACCCGCATGGGGCAGTACTCGTTTTTTCTACGCACTACCCTGAATTGCTGGATCATTTCACCAGAAAGGACAACATCTGGTTCGCTGTCAGACATGAGAACGCGGGATTCCAACTGGTCAGATACAACAAACTTGTCACACGCGGTGAACTGAAGAAGAGCGTTCAGTTCATGTCAGGTGCCTTGCAAGGAACGGCACCCTCAGCCGCTTCCATTAGCGCACTGCGGAGCTACGTCAAGGATACGGTTCATGGATAGTCAAGCAATATATAACCAACCTACCTTGGTTATCTGCGAGGGATCTGCCGAAAGCGTCATCTTTGAACTCCTGCTGGCAGAAGGAAAACTGATCATTCCTAAAGATTCGCTTATTGAGGATCCGCAGACTGGTCGGCTTTATACCCGCTGCCGGAAGGATAGGGATATCGAGGAACGGTTCCTTTCCGTTACTTATGGTTCTTCGTGCGTGAATATCGTCCGTATTATTGACTCGCCAAATGAGCGCTTTCACTTGTCGTCTCTGTACCAGTCTAAAGCCCGTGTATTTACACTGACTACCCGTCCGGAGATCGAGATCCTGGCCATCATCAAAGAGGGGGGCTTATAGGGCCTGGACGCATGTCAATAACATGAAACCCAGCGAATTCTGCAAGGAGAAACTGGGGTTGCGCAAGATCAAGCAGTATGCTTTCCTACGCCAATATTGGAACGATGCGGATGAGCTCTGTCGTGTCATTGAGCAGTACCGAAGAAACCATCACTTCCAAAACCATGAGCGATGTTTGGCCGAGATACTCGTTGATTATTCAGACAGCTGCACCGAGCAGGTGTGACCTAGGCGACATAGCCGACTAAAGTCCATCAAAGACCATCAGCCTAGACTGATAGATAGAAGCGACCAGGCGCTAGAGCTCCACGAGGAACCGGCACCTACAGATACCCTGACAGCAAGGGAGCCAAATGAGCCAGGACCAGACACCGATTTTAGGCAGCAAGCAAAAACAACCCCAACAGTCCTACATGCAACCGGACGGCAGCTTCGACACCCAATCCTTCCTGGACGGTCTGGATGCCATCTTCAGCGCAGGCAAGGCCCGCGACCAGGCCGAACCCTATCTGCAACAGGCACTGGTGGATGCGGAGAACGCAGGCGATGATGCCGGACTGTTGACCGTACTCAACGAAACCATGGGCTTCTACCGGTCCCAGGGCCGCCATCAGGAGAATATGTGGATGATCCAGCGCGCCATCGAGCTGGCCACACGCATGCGCATCGAGGGGTCCGAGGCCTGGACGACCACACTGATCAATGCGGCCACCGGCCTGCGGGCAGCCAAGAAGTACGACCAGGCAGAAGACCTCTACCGGCAGGCGCTTGCCTCCGCAGCCAAAACCCTTGGGCCCAAGGACCGGCGGCTGGCGGCCCTGCACAATAACCTGTCCATGCTCTACAGCGAAACCGACCGACCCGACCAGGCCGAGCAGGAGCTGCGGCAAGCCATGGACATACTGGAGAATTCCAGCACCGATCCTTCCCGGGATCTGGACCTGGCCACCACCCACACCAATCTGGCCCTCCTGCTGATGCAGCGCAATGACAGTCCGCAGGCCCTGCAAGAGGCCTGGGACCAGGCCCGAACAGCCCTGGACATCTATCGAACCGGCCACCTGGAGAACAGCGCACACTACGCCTCAGCCCTGGCAGGCTTTGCCCAGGTCTGCTATATGACCGGGCGCTTCAGACAGTCGGCGGACACCTACAACAAGGCCCTGGCCATCATTGAGGATAGGTACGGCAAGGGCAGCGACTACTACCGGATCACCAAGGCCAATCTGGACCAGGCCCAGACCGCTGCTGAGAAAAACAGAGACAGGGATCAATCCGACCAGGTTGACGAAGCTGCGTCCATCCAAACGCAGACCAACTCAGATCGCCCCCCAGCCAGGAATCAGAACAAAGACAGCGATCAGCATAACCCCCGCCCGGGTATTCAAGGGCTGGACCTGGCCAAGGCCTATTGGGAGCAAGTGGGCCGTCCCATGCTTGAGGAGCGATACCCCCAGTATCGCGGTCGGATCGCCGTGGGATTGATGGGCCATGGCTCGGACTGCTACGGCTTCGACGACGCCATCTCCCGGGATCACGATTTCGGCCCGGGCTTCTGCCTGTGGCTGACCAGCGAAGACTACCAGGCCATCGGCGACCAGCTGCAGAAGGACTACGAGGCCCTGCCCACCGAATTCATGGGGTTCGGCTCGCGAACCGACAGCGTCAGGGCAAAGGGAGCCAACCGCCGCGTGGGCGTCTTCGAGATCGGGGCCTTCTTCGAATCTCTGACCGGCTACCGACAGGCGCCCCCGGAAGATCACCCCCACGAGTGGCTGCTCCTGGACGAGGCTACGCTGGCTGCGGCCACCAATGGCAGGATTTTCGCGGATCCTCTGGGACGGATGCTGGCCACCCGGCAGGGGTTCAAGGCCATGCCCGATGATGTACGCTTCTGCCTGATCTCCCGTCGGCTAGGCATGATCGCCCAGGCGGGCCAGTACAACCTGCCGCGAAGTCTGCAGCGGGGCGACGGGGCTGCAGCCATGCTGTCAATCAATGAATTCGTCAAAGCCTGCGCCTCCCTGATCTTTCTGATCAACAATCCGCTGATAGTCGGTTATCTACCCTATTACAAGTGGACCTTCGCGGCCTTACGGCGACTGAGCGGACGAATGGCTACCAGGCTGGCTGACCTGACCGAACAACTGGAGGACATCCTGCGCCTGGCCTCAGCTGCCTGCTATGGAGGGCAAGGCTTTGGCGAAGGCGGCAAGGGAGCTCGGCCGTCCGCCGAACGCATTACCAAGCTTGTAGAGTCCATCTGCGCAAGAATCGTGGAAGAGTTGCAAGCGGAGGGCTTGACCAACAGCCCGGAAACCTTCCTGGAGTGGCAGCGCCCCTATGTCGAGGCCCACATCTCCAGCGACGATCCGGTTCTGCACAGCATCTGAAAGGAGCCAAAGATGGCAAACGACGAGCAATGTCAGGATGAGGAATCCTTGCGCGAGCGGATCGTCCGCCACGAATGGGAGCAGTTCCAGCAGGTCAACAACGAAGGCGGTCCGGCAAACTGTCAGGGCAACTGGCCCATGTTCCACCAGATGCGCCTGAGCCAGTTTCTGACCTGGCCGCATACCCTGTTGACCAGTTATGCAGATGACCTGGATCAGGCTGACGCACAGGGACGCAACCTGCTGACCGAGAAGTACGGGCGGATGATGGAGTCCACAGCCCCGGACCAGTACCACAGCAGCATCGCCCCCTACCTGCCCAGGCTGGGCCTGGATCGCCAGGAGCAGCAGGAGCGCATCATCGACCGGCAAGTGGCCTGGGCCAAGGACTTCCGCGAGCGCTACCCCCGTCTAGGTCAGGAGATGCGGGTCCTGCGAACCAGCGAGGACACGCCGGAGGCAACCTCCTTCGAGACTTATCTGCGTGGCGAACTCGGCACCTATTCGGCCCGGACGCTGGATCTTTACCAGTCCATGGTGGACCAGATCGAGGCGCGGGGTGGCAACCTGACCGAGGAAACCATCCTGGCCACGGTGCAGCTTAACGGCTTTGAGACCCTGGACGAAGCCGAACAGGCCCAGAACCGACCACCTGAACCACAATCATGAGGTTCATCTGACCAACCAGTCACGCGGTCGGGTAGAGTTGACGGGTGCAAAAGCTGAAACGGGCGGGTTTTACCGCCGCCTCCTTTGTGGTCATCCTGCTGGTCATGCTCCTTGTGAACCAAGCCATGACGCCGGACTGGCAGGTGGAACCCTACCACGACCATCTGCAGGTCTCGACCCGCTCCACTGCCGTCGCTTCAAGCCTGGGCCCCACCACTCCTGAGGGCACCCACCCGGTCAAGGAGCGAAAAATCAGCATCACTCTGGACGGTGGAGTCCGTATTCAGGCCATCGTAAGAGAGCCCAGCGACCGCAAGGGCACCGGACCAGCCTGCCTATTCATCCATGGCGCCGGAACAGGCAAATCCTCCGAAGTGTATGGAGACCTGGCTTCAGCCATGGCCTCGGCCGGCATCACCACCCTGGTGCCCGACAAGCGTTTGGACACCTACACCACCTTCCACCGCGACTATCAGGCCATGGCCGCCGACTATGGACAATCCCTTGATCGTCTCCGCGCCTGGCCGGGCGTGGATCCAACCAAGGTGGGCTTGTACGCCGAGTCCGAGGGCACCTGGATATCGTCCATCATGACCGCCAAGGACCCCAGCATCGCCTTCTCCATCCTGACTTCGCCTCCCGTCTACCCGGGACGACGGCAGATGGCCATGGCGGCCACCAGCTATTTGGACCTGATTGGTGCACCCAAGGGAATCCGGAACGTGATACCCCGGCTCATGGGCATGGACCTTTCCCTGCTGGGCCTGGAGTACGCCGACTTCCCCTCCCTGCCCTATCTGGACCGATTGCGGATGCCGGTCATGATCAACTTCGGCACCATGGATGTCTCCATGCCGGTCGAGCAGGGTGCGCGCGAAATCATCAGCAGAACACACGCGAACGGCAACGACAACGTGACCCTGCGCTACTATCCCACCAACCATCAGATCCGCACCGGCAGCAGGCTGGCCAAGGCCGGGTTGCCCCTGGAACCCAGATACACCCATAATCTGGAAGACTGGATCAACGCCGTGGCACTGGGCACCAAAGCCGATCAATGGTCGACTCCTATGATTGCCGGCAGCCAGCCCCATCAGCTCAATCATGTGCCCAAGCACACGAATACAGGGTTGATGCCTTCGCTGACCGCCCTGCTTACTTTGATGGCCAGTGGCCCCATTCTGCTGGCTGCCGCCCTTGTATCTGCCTTGGTTGGAGCCTTGAGCTCACATCTGCGGACTCGAGGCAAAGACCACCGACAGTCGGGTTTCAGCAAAGGCCTGACCGGACGGCTCTGGTCGCTAGGCCTGCTAGCCGCAGGACTTATGACTGCCCTGCTGGCCTATGCCTTTACTGTGGTCCGCCGGGCGTTTGGCCTTATGCATCTGTCCTCGATGATGGCATCATGCTGGTCCCTGTTGTCCATCCTGTGTCTGGTACTCATCCTGCTCCTGGCGAGCACCCTGACCTGTATCTTCAGCCAATCCGACGGCAAGCCGGCTGTTGCCGGTGCTGGCCACTGGCTGACCCTGACCCTGACCCTGCTGGGGTCCCTGGCCATCCTTGGCAGCCTGATCTTCTGGAATACCTTGGTCTTTTGAGACAGATCGGGTGCGCCTTGCCGATGCCAGCCAGGCTAACACAGACGCGCCAATCAGCACCAGGCCCAGGCCGGCAAAAATCAATGGAATAATCCGCTGCCAGGGTATGACTATGGTCAGATCCGTACCGTAACGCAGAAAGACCAATCCAAGAGCCAACATGGTCAGAGCCAAAAGTCCAACCAGGGCGCCAAAAATGATGGTAGGCAGGCTGGGGCCGCTAGGACGGACCGGCTCCGGAGGCTGCATCCGAACCTGGTATATCGGGGGTGCCTGTGATTCAACCGGCATGACCTTGGTGGCGCGCTCCTGACGATCCAGCGGCTGGCCTCCCTCTGGTTGCTGCATATCAGTCATCTTCCTGATCCTCCCCAAACTGCCATGGATTGTAGCTATAATCCCAATATTCATTGATCGAGCCGCTGTAGAGCTGCGCCCGCTTCGGCTGGGTAGCACTCCCCTGGGCTTGCACGGTGACCCGTGCACCGTCCATGAGATTGGCTTCGACGATCAATTCGGGATCGTCGGGCATATGCCACTGATCCTCCTTGGACGCTCGCAGGGCTTCCTCCCAATTGCGTCGTTCAGCTGATGACGACGTATTGCCCCACCACATCCGGTTTCCCTGTTCCGTCTCGGTTATCCAGTCAGCCGCGCCTGATCCCAAGACCCTGTAGAGGTCGGTGTGTTCCCTATAGGACAAACTGCATCCTTTAGGAATGAGCAAGCGAACGTCAGCATAGGCAACAGCCAGGCGCACGGTGCCCGTCGGGCAGCCTGAGACTGTACTCACCGCATCATCCATAATCTGAACACGATGGGTGCCGTGTTCCCGCTCATAACCAGTCAGGTCAATGACGGCACTTCCCTGATCCTGCGGGTCTCCGACCAGCGCGGTGCCGCGGCGATAACGCCTCATGTCCGCACTGCTCGCCCCCAACGAGCGCCCATAGTTGTTGCCGTTAACTTGAACTGTGGCGTAGTCGGCCAAGCTCCTGCGGTTCTGGGTTTGCTCAATGCCTGGTATGGCCGAACCGGTAGCCAGAATCAGGACAACCAGGCAGGCCATAAAGGCAATGGGAGTCAATCCTCCTGACCTGCGGCCCATCAAGCCCAGGATCAGTATGACCACGCCAAGTGTCAGCGTGACGCCTCCAGCCCAGATTAGAGCGTAGGCCAAGGTCGCATTCAATCCGCGATAGGGGTTCGTGGCCATCCACCAGACCCCTGCTCCGGAGACCAGGATCAGTCCCGACAGAAGACTGACCAGCACAGGTCCGGCGGGACGACGCCTCAGCCGGGGCGGAACCGACGGACCCTGACGGGCTATTCCCGGCCCTGTCGGGAATGACCCAGCTGTGCCATAGCCCGGCCAGGCACTGAATCCATACGACTGATTCATGTTCCCAGCAGGTTCTGCAGGGCCTTCTGCCCCCGTCCAACCTCCGGGAGCTGCACCAGCGCTGGGATTGCCCCCATCTTGCGTATTATTAGAATCGCTGCCGGCGTTTGCCGAATCCTCTGTCTCAGAGATGGGTCCAGGAGAGGCTACCTCCCCTTGTTGCTCCGAAGTTCCATACGAATCGGAATGCTCTGGCTGATCCTTGCATCCTTCCGAGCTCGCATCACTTGCTGTCTGTGCATTGCTTCGCGTCCCTGTGTAATCCTGGTATCCCTCATACCCCGAAAAGCTAGGGTACTCAGGCTGATTCGAATACCGCTGCGAACCTGCACCACTCGGCCGTTCCGAATACTGCGGTCCCATCACCCACGGATCGCCCGAAACCGGCCTGCCGGCATCCGGCCCAGCCCAGTATCCTCTTTGATACTCCAGGGCCTTGTTGCGGCTCCACCGGATGAGCAGATACAGGATCAACGCACCCAAAGCCAGGGAAAAGATTCCGACTCCCAGGGAAAAGATTCCGACTCCAGGAATCAGGATTGCCAGCAGCCAGTAAATGATGATGCCCACCATGGAAGCGTGCCAAATCCCGTGAATCAGCTCCTGGGCAATGATGACCCCACGCCGGTCCGGCAAGACGAACCAGGCAAAACCGTAGAAGGCAGCACCGGCGCCGAAGAGAAAGACCGCCAAAATCATCAGCGCTCTGACCAGGGTTACGCTCCAGCCCAGCCGACGGGCCAAGGCTACGCAGACGCCGCCGATCCATCCCTGGTCGCGGATCAGATAGGACTCCCTGCAGGCGCGGAAGAACTTGTCGGACTTCCACCGCCAGCCGTTATCAGGGCCATTGCCGTTCATGTCGCTACTCATGTCTTCATTACAACACCCAGCGAGCGCAAATCTTATGGGGGAACACCCTGATTCAACCCTGATTTCTTCCCCTTACTGCCTTATCGGCACCGTCCGAAAACGATAATGGAAGCATGAACGCAACCATGCAGGAAGAACAAACGCTGAAGGAACCGCCTCCTCTGCACCCTGCGCGCATGCCCCTGATGAGGCCGCACAAGGGCAGGATCCTGTGCGGAGTCTGCAAGGGCGTCAGTTTGCACCTTGGTATCCCCGTCTTCTGGATACGCCTGGTCATGGTTCTCCTGGCTCCCAAAATGATCACCTGCGTGGTCTACTGCTTTCTTTGGTTGACACTTCCCCAGGGCGATCCCACCCAGGCAGTCCAACCGCATGATCCGCGGTCAGCCCCGCTGGCGCCCAGCATCCTTACTGGGCAACCAGGTCAGAAGGAGGATCACAGCATCACTCCCGGGCGGGTAACCAGACTGCTGGCAGGCCTGGGCATCATCCTCCTGCTGACCGCAGTCATTCTGCTCAGCAGCGGTATGCGCCCCGCCTTTGTCGTCCCCTGCCTGCTTTTCTGCGCTGGACTTGTCCTGGCCTGGGTGAGGCCGGAGAACCAAGGAACCGGCTACCACCTGCCGGCCCTGATCGGAAGCCTGGCCCTGATCCTGTCGGCTGCGGTAATCTTCCTGCTGTCCACCCAGGAATTGCCTTGGGCCCTGACCCTGATAGTCCTGGCCGGCCTGCTTCTTGTAGGCGTGACCGCAGTGGTCGTGCCCTGGGTCGGCTCGATCCTCAGCCAGCTGGGCGATGAACGAGCCATGAAGGAACGCGAGGAGGAGCGGGCCGATATGGCAGCTCACCTGCATGATGGAGTCCTGCAGACCCTGGCTCTGATCCAGCTGCATGCCGACGATCCGCATACCGTCTTCTCTCTGGCCCGATCCCAGGAGCGCGATCTGCGCAACTGGCTCTATCAGGAACGCACCCCCTCAGACCGGTCAGTCAGCACAGGGCTGAGCCAGATAGCCGCACAGGTGGAGGACGAATCCGGCAAGCCGATCGAGGTGGTCACCGTAGGCGACGCCATGCCCTGCGCCCAGACCGATGCCCTGCTCAACGCGGCCCGGCAGGCCCTGGTAAATGCCGTCACCCACGGCGGAGAACCCATCTCCGTCTATTGCGAGGCCCGCAGGAATCAGGTTGAGGTCTACGTGCGCGACCACGGATCGGGCTTCGATATGGATGCGATACCAGCTGACCGTCTGGGAATCCGAGAGTCCATCATCGGACGGATTCGTCGGCGTGGCGGCAGGGTTGAAATCGTCTCCCGTCCCGGCTGGGGCACCGAGGTCAGAATGCATATGCCGCTGTCCGAGGCCAGCCAGCATCAGGAGGGCACGGTTGGTCAGGCCGAAAAAGGGACTGATAGCCCACAATGATAGGATGCATGGTGAACCATTCATTCACAGACGCATGCCGGTCCAATCCCACCTGCACTTGAGGACCCGCGTCGGGAAAGGCAGGCTGAACCACGTCCATGACCACGACTGCAGCAGAGCCCCATCAAGCCGGAAATGGGCCCGCAAGCATCCGTGTAGCCGTCGTCGACGACCATGAGATGTTCCGCACCGGCGTCATCACCACCCTGCAGCCGCATTTTCATGTCGTGGGCCAGGCGGCAGACGTGGAATCCTCCATCCTTATGGTCAGGCAGACACGGCCCGATGTGGTTCTACTGGATGTGCACGTGCCCGGTGGCCAGGGCGGCGGGGGCGCCGAAATCCTGAGCCGCTCCCATCCCCTCTCCCCGCAGTCGGTCTTTCTGGCCCTTTCCGTATCCGACTCGCCCAGGGACGTGGGCTCGGTCATCCGCGCCGGAGCCCGTGGTTACGTGACCAAGACCATCTCCGCCAAGGACCTGGTCTCCTCAATCCGCCAGGTTCACGAAGGGTACGCTGTCTTCTCCCCCAAGCTGGCTGGATTCGTGCTCTCCGCCTTCCAGGAGGACGAGGCAGCGGATGCCGGACTGGCAGAAGACGACGAACTGGATCGACTCTCCGCGCGCGAGCAGGAAGTCATGCGCCTGATTGCCCGCGGCTACACCTATCGCGAGGTGGCCTCCGAGCTTTTCATCTCCATCAAGACGGTTGAGAGCCATGTCTCCAACGTCCTGCGCAAACTCCAGTTATCCAACCGAACCGAACTGACCCGCTGGGCCGCAGACCGCCGTATCGTCTGAACGTCCGCTCAGCAGGCGATACCGCGCTGACGAAGAAGCCGACGCAGACTGCTGATGTCATGGGCAACTATTCCCTCCATGCCTAGTCGGTCAGCCATGGCAACATGCTCAGGATCCGCATCAACGAAGATCGTATGCCCTGGGCTGATGGCGAAGCGACGTAGGGCCAGACGATAGAAGAGCGGGTCGGAGAGGTCCAGATGCTCCTGGGATGAAATCAGGACACCTTTCAGTGCAGAGAGCGGCGAAAGGGTCTCGGATACCGCTTTAACAAGCTGACTGGTCGTTGCCGCCAGACCCCAAAGGGTCAGGCCAGCTCGCCGCAGATCCCCCAGCAGATCTGATGCTCCGGGAAGCAGGCCCTTCACGGCCAGAGTGTAGTTTTCCAAACAAACGCGAATTACCCAGGCGACCGCAGGCCCGTGAGTGGTTTCATAGTCGGCCAGTGCCTGCTGCGGATCCACGCCCAGATTGATCTGCCTGCTGACACAGGCGAAACTCCAAGGGTCCTCCGGGTCCAGCACCATATCGACCACCCCGTCAGGGTACTGCCCGACCAGGGCTCTACGCGGGTCCCAATCCACCAGAGCCCCAGGCAGAGCGAAGAGAATGCTGCCGCCGGGAGCTGCGGGATCGGGACGGTCATCGCTGAACCTCTCATTGCCGGAGAAATCATAACCAGACATGTCACTCAAGATGTCTTGGCCCGATTCCTGCAGGAACTCCTGATGTTGCTTTGCCATGCCCCCAGAATAAACATCTGGACCTACAGGGCCTGCGGCAGATTCCAGTCGATATGTGGTCAATCACTAGGTGGAGGCCATTGCATGGATATATTGGGGCCAGTATTGGTAGGATTTTACGTTTTGCTACCTGCCCAGGGCGGAAGTCCCGCCCGGCACGAAAGGAGCCGTCATGCGTCGGCTGCTGCTCACATCATCATTCTCCGCTACCGCTGACAGGCTGCCCGCCTTCCTCGAAGACTCGCCCAAGAATCATACGGTGGCTTTCATCCCAACGGCCAATCTTCCACAGCGTTCGGATGGTTATGTCCAGGATGCTCGCCAGGCTTTCACCGACATGGGTTGCCGGATTGACAACCTGGAAGTCTCGACCGCGGATGCGGAGACCATACGCCAGAGCCTGGAGGATGACGACCTGATCTATCTGTCCGGCGGCAATACTTTCTTCCTACTACAGGAACTGCGTCGCTCAGGCGCTGCTGATCTGATCAAACAGCAGGTGGATCAGGGAAAACCTTACATCGGTGAATCGGCCGGCGCTGTGGTGACCGGTCCCGATATAGGCTTCCTGGATGCCATGGATCCACGCTCTGCCGCCCCTGATCTGGACTCCACCGTCGGGCTGGGCCTGGTGGACTTCCGTCTCCTCCCCCACCTCGATTCCGAACCATTCGCCGAGGTGACCAGGAAAATTCTGGACCGCTACGGCGACGATGGACCCATAGTGGCCATCAGCAACACCCAGGCCGTGGCAGTCCACGGACGGTGCTTGACCATCCTTTAAAGAAGACCCGTCAGCGACAGAGGCCTTCCATGACCTGGCGGGCCTGATCCAGACGATCACCAGGACAGAGCAGGATGACACCATCCCCAGCAAGCAGCCGAAGATCACCAGCGGGAATTAGCCTATGCTCGCCCCGGCGAAGACCGATTACGGCGCATCCGTGGGGCCATGGAACCTGTCCCAGCAGACGACCGGCCGCCGGACTGCCGTGCTCTATAGGGAACTCCACAGTGACCCTTTCAGGAACCTGGGCATCGGGAGCACGTCCACGTCGATAACGCTCCAGCAAAGCCTCATATATAGGTTCGACACCCAGCAGGTCAGACACCATCAGGGCCGTGAAGGCGCATAAGGCCACGGGGAGCATATGAACCAGGGAGCCGGACATCTCCACCGTCAGCAGGATGGAGGTTATGGGAGCCTTGACCGAGGCCGTCAGGGTGCCAGCCATGGCACAGACCGCGCAGACCGGAATGATTCGAACGGGCATTCCAAAGGCGGCTGCACCCATACCGCACAGGGACCCGGTCAGCGTGCCAACCGCCAGGATGGGCATGAAGATACCACCGGGGGCGCCGCTGCCAAAAGAACTGGCCGTAAAGAGCATCTTGACCAGAAGCAGGACCAGCAGGTTGACGGCCACTGACCAGGCCAGCTCGCGAACGCCTTCCGCCTTGCCGATCAGGTCCTCGCCGCCACCCAGGACGGCAGGCAGCAGCAATCCGACGGGCAGGGCCAGTATGAGGGAGACCACCGGTCCCAGCTTCGAGGGCAGGTGGCTGTAAAGACTCTGAGCACCCAGCAGCAGGCGGTTCATGGCAGCTCCCACCAGACCTGCCACCAGCCCAAGGGGGATCATCAGCAGATACTGGCCGATGGTCAGCTGTGGCATAGCGGTGAAGTCCAGGACCGGACGCAGGCCGAAGCGGTTCTTGGCGATGAAATCAGCACTCAGGCAGGCCATGGCCGCCGAAAGAAGAATCATGGGAGAGAAGGACCGGTGGATCTCCTCCAGGGCGAAGACCATCCCTGAAAGCGGCGCATTGAATGCTGCAGACAGACCGGCAGCCGCACCGGAGGTCACCAGGCAGGTCTCCTCCACACGGCCCCGGCGCAATCCTCGGGAAACCAGCTGGGAACCAGCCGCGCCAATCTGTACCGAGGGTCCCTCGCGCCCCAGGGACAGGCCGAACATGCCGCAGGCCAGACCGCCCAGGAATCGTACGCCCAGCACAGGAAGGGCAGGCATGCGCATGCCGTGGATGACCACTCCTTCGACCTGGGGAATACCGGAGCCGGAGGCCATGGGAACCCGGCCGATCATCCAGGCCAGGGCCAGGCCTACCAGCAGGGCGGCCAGCAACCAAGGAAGGATCAGCAGGGGCTGGTCACGCATCTGTGCGTAGGCCCATCGCGCGAACCTGGTGCCATAGCCGATGCCCTGCCTGTAAAACACCACCAGCACTCCCACCAGCAGTCCACAACAGGCGGCCCTGAACGCCACCAGCCACCGGCTGGTACGGCTCGGCCTGGTCACCTGCAGCGGATCGAAATGATGGGACTGATCCATCTCATCTGCCGACGGTCCTCTCCAAGATAGATTCAGCCTCACCGGCCTGCTCCTTCCCTCCTTTGCGCACAACGGTTTCCAGCATCTCTCAGGGCAGAGACCAGGAGCAATGGATGAGCCTACGGCTTCAACTCTCTGGCAGTATGAAGACCTGGGATGCCAACTTCCGAGCAAGATCCGGCAGGCAGGAGCCAGGCAGGCAGACAGACACTTCGTCGGAGCCCAGCGGCAAAGCGGTCTGTTCATCTGTGGCAGTCAGATTACCATCCAGAACGACGGTATCTACCTGACCCCGACGATCCACAAAATCCAGCAGCGAGACCCGCCCCGGCACCGTGTCCAGGCACTGGCGCAGGGTGGCGGCCGAGGCCATGTGCAGCCTCCGGCATCCGACCACTTCCCGCACCTGGCGCAGATCCGGCCGCCTGATACCCCTGACTACCAGGAGTATCAGCAGACCTCCAGCATCCTCCAGAAGCAGGAATTTGGACAAGTTTTCCACAGAGAGCCCCAGCAGATCAGCAATGCCGAGCTCCATACCCTGATCGATGGTATCCAAGGGCGGATGCTGAACGACGCGCCAATCGATTCTCAAACCGTCCAGCAGCTCTTGCACAGACACAGGCACCATCCTGTCCCCTGAGCCTATTGACTTCTGGCCCATATCGCCTGTAACGCCACGGTCTGCTCTGGCCGCAGGTTGAGTGCCGCTGTCTCCTGAATTCATGGGCGTCTCGTCAGTCGTTGGCCACTTCCGAGTCGGGCTTCAGCTCCTTCTCCTTCTGGCCTATCCGCTTCCTGTCTATGCGGTAGTAGGCATTGAAGAGACCGCCGGAGGTCAGCAGAACAATCAGAAGAACCAACAGCCATATGTTCTCTTTGGCTTCGTATGTCTCGAGCAGCTCATATGAGGAGGAAACCATCTTCAGCCAGCCTGCAACCGACACGAAGTACCAGGCGGTCGCCTGGTCGAGGAAGCTCAGCGCCCGTCGACGTTCCGATCTGGTCCTGGTAGCCTGACGGAGAATCTCATGTCCGCGTTTGCGCTCCAGCTGAATCTTGACGATGGGCACCAGCCACCACCAAGGCGAGACCTCATCCCAGTTCTTGCTCAGCTGATCAAAGTCGTCCAGGAGTTCCTGATATTCCTGCAGCTCCATCAGCCCCTGGAAGAGCGGGAATGTAAAGAGCAGCCAATCCCCGATCAGAGAGACAATGGCGATGAATTGATCCACGACCCGACCTTTCCCTTGCAGAGTCGGCGCCCAAGGGTCGGCTCGCGTGATTACTCATGGCTACCATCCATCATTGTAGGCACCAGGTTCCAGCCCAAACCGCTCTGCAAACAGGGGATTTCAGCGAATACAGGAATGCCCCGGAATGAGCTCCGGGGCATCCACCTGGCGGACAGGGCGGGATTCGAACCCGCGGTGGCTTGCGCCACAACGGTTTTCAAGACCGTCTCTTTCGGCCGCTCAGACACCTGTCCATAAGACGTGCCGATCAGGCACGCCACTCATCTTACGACAAGGTCCGTCCAACCAGCAGCGGAATGTCGACCAATCTCGGCAGAGGCGGCTCAGGCCTCCCAGGTCTTGGGCTCGATGACCTCCTTGCCGCCCACATAGGAGCGCATGGCCTCAGGGATGACGATGGAGCCGTCGGCATTCTGGTGGTTCTCCAGGATGGCGACCAGCCAACGGGTGGTGGCCAGGGTCCCGTTCAGGGTGCTGACAGGACGGGTGGAGCCGTCCTCCAGCCGCTCGCGCTCGTTGAGGCGGCGGGCCTGGTACTCGGTACAGTTGGAGGTTGACGTCAGCTCGCGGTAGCGACCCTGGGTGGGCACCCAGGCCTCGCAGTCGAACTTGCGCGCAGCCGAGGATCCCAGGTCTCCTGCGGCGGTGTCGATGATCCGGTAGGGCACGTCCACCTTGGCCAGCATCTCCTGTTCCATGGCCAGCAGCTGCTGGTGTTGGTCGCGGGAGTCCTCCTGCTTGCAGTAGACGAACATCTCCACCTTGTCGAACTGGTGGACGCGGATGATGCCCATGGTGTCCTTGCCGGCGGAGCCAGCCTCGCGCCGGTAGCAGCTGGACCAGCCACAGTAGCGCAACGGACCCTTGCTCAGATCCAGAATCTCGTCCTCGTGCATGCCTGCAAGGGAGACCTCGGAGGTGCCCACCAGATACTGGTCGTCGGGCTCACGCAGGCGATAGATCTCGTCGGCATGGGCATTGAGGAAGCCGGTGCCGGCCATGACCTCAGGCCGGACCAAGGTGGGGGTGATCGTAGGAATGAATCCATGCTCCATGGCCTGGTCCACGGCCATGGTCAGCATGGCAATCTCCAGCCGGGCCACATCCCCGCGCAGGAAGTAGAAGCGGGATCCGGAGACCTTGACGCCCCTGCGCATATCGATGCCGGCCACGCCCACGCCCAGGTCCAGGTGGTTCTTGGGTTCGAAGCCCTCCTTGGCGAAGTCGCGCGGAGTGCCGATCTTCTTGACCACCACGTAGTCGTCCTCGCCGCCCTCGGGTGCCTCGGGCTCCACTACGTTGCTGAACTTCCACATCAAATCGGTGTACCTGGCGTTGGCCTCGTCGGAGGCTGCCTTGCAGGCGTTCACCTTGTCCGACATGCTCTTGGTCCGGGCCAGAAGGTCGGCTTTCTCATCAGGAGAGGCCGAACCCATACGCTTGCCGAGGGTCTTCTGCTCGGCCCTGCGGCTTTCGTAATCCTGGAGCGCAGCCCTGCGCTCGCTGTCCGCCTTCAGCACTTCGTCGACGAGTTCGACCGATTCGCCACGTTTGCGCTGTGATTCACGGACAACATCCGGATGTTCCTGAATGAACCTGATATCTAACATATCTGAATTCTATGACTTTCAGGGGACACGAAAACCGGCCCCGCACACCTCATTCCGGGCCTTATGACCTCTGCTGCAACCGGTCCGGCCGCCGACCCAGCCGAAAAGAGCAAGAAGGACGGGAAGACGGACGGGAACCGATCGTCCCTGATATGCATATGCGCCTACCCCGCATCACTTGCCGAATACAGTCTTACGGAACCGTTTGCCGGTGGGGGTGCCCGCGAGCCCGCCGATGCCGGTCTCCCTCAGTGATGAGGGCATGCTCTCGCCGATGGACTTCATGGCTGCAATGACCTCATCGGGCGGGATCCTGCTGACGCCACCCGATAAGGCGATATCAGCAGCGATCAAAGCGTTGGCAGTGCCGATGGCGTTGCGGTTGACGCAAGGCACCTCCACCAGCCCAGCCACAGGATCACAGACGAGGCCCAGCAGGTTGCTCATGGCTATGGCGAAGGCCTGAGCACTGGCATTGGGATCGCCCCCTGCACCCTCAACCGCTGCAGCAGCGGCCATGCCGGATGCGCTGCCAACCTCGGCCTGACAGCCACCTGTGGCTCCGGAGATCATCGCCTTATTAGCCGTAACCAGTCCGAAAGCCCCTGCCGTGAACAGGCAACGGATCAGCCCATCGTCATCCAGCCCCAGTCGGTTCCTGAGCACGGTGAGCACTCCGGGCAGGGTCCCGGAGGAGCCGGCCGTAGGGGTAGCACAGATGATGCCCATGGCCGCGTTGACCTCATTGGTAGCCATGGCGGCCTCGACGGCCTGCAGGATGGCATCGCCGCTCAGGCTGGTTCGTGTCTTCCGGTAATGCTCCAGCAGAGCCGCCTGACCACCGCTCAGCCCAGTCTTGGAAAATACGCCATCGCCCTGGGACCCCCTGGCCACGGCAGCCTGCATGACCTGCAGGTTCCTGGCCATTCTCTCCCAGACCTGTTCGCGGGTCTGGTGCGAACGTCGCACCTCCTCGTCAATGGCCACTTCGGATATCGACGAGCCGCGCCCTTCGGCCATACTCACGAGTTCAGCGATCGAAGTGAACATGCGCCATGCCTCCTAGTCGATATAAATCATCCGGGACGAGTGACCCGCAATCTGCTTCTGCCGCTGCGCGGAAAGCGGATTGTCCAGATCGAACTCGTACACCGCCATGCCGGCCGGACCCTCGGGTTCATACCTGGTCTGCTTGGTCACGCCCTCCTCCCGAAGCAGATCGCGTATGCGCTCCAATCGCCGACCGGCGTCGTTTTCGGATTCATCCAGTTCCACCAATAGGATGGGCAGAAGCCCTGGAGGAGTGATCAGGCAGCCATCCAAGTTGATACGCCGCACTTCAATGGTCCCGCCCCCGATGGAACAAGCCGCGTAAATCACCCGACCGGCTGGGCCCTGCAAGTCCAGGATGGCGGTGTTCGGGTGGTCGATGGGACTTGGTTCGTCCTCCTCGTGGAAGGTCAAATCCATACCCTGCCTACGGGCGATGCCGATGGCATCAGGCACTCGGGGGTCATCAGGCGCAAAACCCAGCAGGCCGCTGATGATGGCATAGTCGGTACCGTGGCCGCTGTGCGTGCGAGCGAAAGAATCATAATAATGGATATCAGCACGGCTCGGAACACCTCCTGCAAGGATGTGGCCAACCCGTCCAATGGCCACCGCCCCGGCCGTGTGCGAGCTGGAGGGGCCAATCATGATGGGGCCTATGATGTCGAACACACTCTTGTACTTATCCATGCCCGCCTCCTCTTCCCATACCCCCGGGTTTTCCCGGACTTCCAGCGCACGAAGCCGTTGCAACTCCAGACCGAAGGGACCACATGGACCGAGTGCCATCTTAACTTTACGGTTTTCACTACTCAATCCGCTCATACTGTCAGCGTGATTGCTGTAGAGGGTTCGTTCACGTCGGACACGCCCAAGGGCTGCGGGTCGGCACGGCGCGCAAAATAGAGTCATGCCAATTCCAGCGGTCGTCATCCTCACCATCCTGGCAGCGGCGGCCATTGTCGTCACTGCGGTGGTGCTGATCGTCCGAGCCCAAAGACGGCATAGGTTCGCCATGCAGATCCTGGCCCGGGACGACGACCAGCTCAGCTACGCTTTCGTCATCAACCCCTCCAAGCCCCAGGCAGCCGCCGCCCGCGAGCGCATCCAGCAATACTGCCGGGATAAGGGCATTCGCGAGTTCAGCTTCATCGAAACCCAGCTGGATCGGGACGGGAGGGCCTGTGCCCGCATGGCACTGGAGCGTGGAGCCAACGTAGTCGTTGCCGTGGGCGGGGATGGGACAGTGCGCACCGTAGCCAGCGCCATGGCTTCCAGCGACCATGTCATGGGCATCATCCCCATCGGGACCGGAAACCTCTTCGCGCGGAACATGGGCATTCCCGTAGGCGATCTGGACGCTGCCCTGGCCGTGGCCACCTCGCACGGATCCACCCAGGTGGATGTGGGCCGCATGGCCTTGCTTGACGCAGACGATCAGGACCAAGGCCATGGTCACGCCTTCCTGATCATCGCCGGCATTGGCTTCGATGCTCTGATGATTGACGACACCGACCCCAACCTGAAGAAGACCGTCAGCTGGCTGGCTTATTTCATCAGCGGCGCCAAGCATCTGTTCGCACCCAAGTACACCGCCGACATCGCCATAACCCGGCCCGACCAGGTCACGCAGACCAACACCTCAGTGACCTTCCGTACTTTCATGGCCGGCAACTGCGGGGAGATTCCGGGGTTCTCCCTGATGCCCGACGCCTCCTACGATGACGGCATCCTGGACTTCGAGATCATCGACACCTCCGCCGGCCTGATCGGCTGGGCCAACCTCTTCGGGGATGTCATGCATCAGACCATCACCCGCAAGTCCAGCCAGAGCCCCCTGTCGACCAACTCCACCATCGTCCAGCTGCAGGGGACAAAGGCGGAGATCCGCCTGGAGAAGCCCGCCCTGGCCCAGGTGGACGGCGACATTCTGGGCGAGACCCGCCACATCGCACTCAGCGTGGAGCGCCGGGCCCTGGACGTGCGGGTGCCCCAGTCCGACTGAGACTGAAAGAGCCTGTTGCTCCTCTGTCCGCTTTCTCAGGCCGGGGTGGCATGATGGAAGCCATGACAGCACAGAATGCGGGCAAGCCTGCCAGCCCAGAAGATCTGATCAACGTCGACGATCTGATCGGCAGGTACTACGATCTCGTCCCCGACCCTTCCATTCCCTCCCAGCGGGTGTCCTTCGGTACCTCCGGGCATCGCGGCTCCGCCCTGACCACATCCTTCAACGAGGCCCACATCGTGGCCATCAGCCAGGCCATAGCCGAACAGCGGGCCAAGGACGGGGTCACCGGACCGCTCTACCTGGGCCGCGACACCCACGCCCTCTCCCTGCCCGCCTGGAAGACGGCCATCGAGGTCCTGACCGCAAACGGGGTCCGGGTGCGCATCGATGCCAATGATGACTACACCCCCACCCCCACCGTCTCCCAGGCCATCCTGACACACAACCGGGCGGCCGACGGCACCCAGCGCTTCTCCGGCAAGGACCTGGCCGACGGAATCGTGGTCACTCCCTCCCACAATCCGCCCACAGACGGTGGATTCAAGTATGACCCGCCCACAGGCGGTCCTGCTCCGGCCGAAACCACCAACGCCATAGCACAACGGGCCAACGAGCTTCTGGGCGACTACAGGCGGGTCAAGCGGATTCCCTTCGAGGATGCCATCAAATCCGACCTGGTTGAGCGCTTCGACTACCGGGAACACTACGTGGCCGACCTGGGCAATGTCATCGACTTCGATCTGATCAGATCCTCAGGGGTCCGCCTGGGCATCGACCCGCTGGGCGGGGCCTCGGTCAACTACTGGCCGCTGATCAATGAAAAGTACGGTCTGAACATTGGCGTCGTCAACCCGGAGGTGGATCCGACCTGGCGGTTCATGACCATCGACCACGATGGGAAGATCCGAATGGACCCCAGCTCCCCCTATGCCATGAAGGGTCTGGTGGATCGCCTCAACGCCGGAGCCTGGGACTCCTACGACCTGGTAGGCGGCACCGATCCGGATGCTGACAGGCATGGCATCGTCTGCCCAGGGACCGGTGTCATGAACCCCAACCACTACATCGCCGTATGCGTGGAATACCTCTTCTCCGGCAACCGCCCCGGATGGCCCGAAGGCGCCGGCATCGGCAAAACCCTGGTCTCCTCCTCCCTGATCGACCGCGTGGCTGCCTCCATCGGCGCCAGGCTGATCGAGGTGCCTGTGGGCTTCAAGTGGTTCGTCGACCCCCTCTTCAAGGGCGAGGTGGCCTTCGGTGGCGAGGAGAGCTCCGGGATGAGCTTCCTGCGCCGGGACGGCCGTGTCTGGACAACTGACAAAGACGGGCTGATCCCTGACCTCCTGGCTGCCGAAATCACCGCCAGGACGGGAAAGAATCCGGCCCAGCTCCACCAGGAGCAAGTGGAGCGCTTTGGCCAAAGCTGGTACAAGCGGGTGGACACCCCCACAACGTTGGAGCAGAAACAGAAGTTCACCCGGCTGAACGGCGACGATGTGACGGCTTCCACCCTGGCAGGCGAGCCCATCACTGCCAAGCTGACCGAGGCCCCGGGCAATGCGGCCAAAATCGGAGGCATCAAGGTGACCACCAAGAACAACTGGTTTGCCGCCCGCCCCTCCGGCACTGAGAACATTTACAAGGTCTATGCGGAATCCTTCGTTTCCCCTGAAGCCCTGGACCAGGTTCTGGACGACGCCGACCATGTAGTCGCCAAGGCCCTGGGCTGAACTGCAGACAGGGTCGCATCCCCACCCCTGCACCAGTCATAACTGGCGCGGGGGTTCTCAATTTTCTTGCTTAAACTGGAACCATGACCAATGACAAGAATCTGGTCGTCTCCACCGACGGCAGCGCACTGAGCAATCCTAACGGTCCCATGGGCTGGGCCTGGGCCGACCATCAGGGCGGTGACGCGGATGCAGGCGGCGCAAGCAACGGTACCAATCAAATCGGCGAACTATGCGCTGTGCTGCAGGCCCTGCGCGCCCACCCAGGCGAGCGCCCGCTGGTCATCGAAACCGACTCCCAATACGCCATCAACTGCTCCACAACCTGGGTGCCCGGATGGAAGAAGAAAGGTTGGAAGAACTCCCAGGGCAAGCCGGTCAAGAACCGCCCCCTGATCGAAGCCATCGACCAGGAGATCCAGGCGCGGCAGGGATCGGTCAGGTTTGTATGGGTCAAGGGCCATGCCGGCGACACCTTCAATGAGAAAGTTGACACTCTGGCCCGCGGCTATGCCACAGCTGCAGGCAAGGGCGACCGGGAAGGCTGTCTGCCCATCGAGGGCTGGCGCTCGCTGCTGGCCTCACCCTATGCCAAGGGCACCCAGGTTCCGCCCACAGTCGAGGATGAGCTGGACGGAGGACCCCAAGTCCTGGACGAGCTGGGCCGCAAGAAGGTACGCCTGGATCAGGAAGAGCAGAAAGAGCTGGCCGAAACCGCCGTCGAGTCCGAAGCGGTGGATGCCGAGCAGGCCAAATCTGTGGAAGCAACAGCCGACGCAGACGATGGCATACCCGATCCTGACGTAGCCGATGGTCAGGAAGACGAACTCTCACCGGATTCCAAGGACACCACGGACGCCGATACGCCTGACCTCGAGACCAAGGATTCCGGCACTCGGGGGCTGAGAGCCAGCGGCCGCATCCGTATCATGCCACCTCCGTCCGGCAGCAGCATGTTCACTGGACAGGACCTGCATATCGTCGGCAGCATCGATCTGGACGCTGACATCGACCCTGACGGCTACGTGACCATCCATGAAGCACCTTTCCGTCTGCACGCCATCGAGGTAAGAGACTGAACGCCTCATGGACCGTCAGGGGCCATCGTCTACACTGGAGTGAACCTGAATCAACAAGACCCGCAGACATCAGTCGTTGAGTGCATGCGGGCATGAAGGAGCGTGTATGGACAAGACCGAGCAGGACAGACTGAAGAAGGCCGCCGGCATCGAAGCAGCCAAGCTGGTCGAGAACGGCATGACCGCTGGACTGGGCACCGGATCCACGGTCCGGTTCTTCGTGGATGAACTGGGACGGCGCGTCAAGGAGGAGGGCCTGGAGTTCACCGGCGTGACCACCTCCCGGCGGACCAAGGAGCAGGCTGAAGGCTACGGAATCCACATCGTCGACATCGACCAGGTGGATCACATTGATGTCACCATCGACGGGGCCGACGAGGTCGACAAGGACTTCAACGGCATCAAGGGCGGCGGCGCAGCCCTGCTCTGGGAGAAGATCGTGGCCGTCAATTCTCGAAAGATCGTCTGGATTGTGGACGAGTCAAAGGTGGTCGACACCATCGGCCGCTTCCCCCTGCCAGTGGAAGTCATCCCCTTCGGCGAGCGCCACGTCCTGGATCGCTTCAAGGAGCGCGGCTACAACCCAGTACTGCGGCTGGACGGCCAGGGGCAGCCGGTTCTGACCGACGAGCACAACCACATCATCGATCTGCATCTGGATCGGATCGAGCACCCGCAGGATCTGGCCCAGGACCTGATCACCACCGTGGGTGTCGTGGAGCACGGCCTCTTCCTCAACATGGTCGACACAGTCATCGTGGGCGACCCCAACGGACCCCGGGTCATGACCAACGCCAACAAGTGAGCGTCAGCAACCATCCCCCATGCTGGTTGGAAGCATCCGGCTGGCCACGATGACCGGCGATGATATACATGAAGCCCCCCGCGTCCATTCGACGCGGGGGGCTTCGTTGACCCTTAAGGGCCATAAGTCATAAAGCTACTTGCGCTGGTGACGAGTCTTGCGCAGCAGTTTGCGGTGCTTCTTCTTGCTCATCCGCTTGCGGCGCTTCTTGATGACAGAACCCATCCGAGCCTCCGATCCTTAGTTACCTGGAAGTGTCCAACTTGCTTATCTTACACCGCTTGCGGGACGACTAGAGCGGAAAGGCCTTGTAAAAAGCCTCCAGCGCAGTCCGTTGGCCCTGGGCGCGGAAGACCACCGTATCATTCTGCCAGATGACAATAGCCTTGTGCTCGTCGTCGCCATCCTTCTTCTCCAGGTAGGATCCGGTCACCGTGCCGCCGCTGCGAACATTGCCAGAGGCCAGCTCCTTGCCGGACATGCCCGTGGACTGGCTGTCATAGAGCGCCTTGGCATCCTCGCTCCTGGACCATTGAGCCAGGTGGAGTGACACATCGCCGCCGGACTTGCCGGATGAGTAGATCAGGTTGTACTCCTCAATAGGTGTACGGGTGCTCCACTCGCTGTCAGAATCCGCTTTGACACGGGCGAACTCGCCAACCGTATCGGGCATGGCCTTGAGCAGCTCGGAAGCCGAACCAGGCAGGGGCACCGCCGTGGCCTTGGGGCTGCTGGCTTGCGAGGGCTGTGAGGAGGCGGAGGCCGAAGCCTGAGTGACGGGCTCTTGGCTGCGCACGGCCCAGTGAGGCCAGACGAAGGCCGATAGGAGCACCAGGACCACCACCGCCGCCAGTGCGATAACCAGACCGATCCGTCGACTGCGCTGCTTGGCGCGCGCGGAAGGGCCAGGGGAAGAGGACAGTGGTGCAGTAGGATTGTCAGCCATGCCTCCATTCTCTCATGGGCAGGGTGTCGGCACTGCGAAGATGACGTAAAAGCCCAGCTTCTCGTCCCTGAATCCCGATAGCGTGCAGGTATGGCCAAGACGACGACGCAATACGTGTGCACGGAGTGCGGCTGGACCGGCGGCAAGTGGTTCGGACGCTGCCCGGAATGCGGCCAGTGGGGAACCATCGAGGAATTTCACGAAGCCCGTGTCGTAGGTGCAGGCGGTGGTCTGTCCTCCTCTGGCGGCAGCCATACAGCACCGGCTCCTCCGAGGACCGGCCTGGCCCGACCCATTACCCGGGTAGACACGGACCAGGTAAAGCGGATTCCCACGGGATTCGAGGAGTTCGACCGAGTTCTGGGCGGGGGTATCGTACCCGGGTCGGTCATTCTCTTGGCCGGTGAGCCGGGCATCGGCAAGTCCACCCTCCTGCTGGAGACCGCTGGCCGTGTGGCCGACCGGGGCGATGAGAGGGGCAAAGTGCTCTACATATCCGGCGAGGAGTCCCAGGCCCAGGTGCGGATGCGGGCCAGTCGGGTGGGAGCGCTCAAGGATTCACTGCTGCTGGCTTCCACGACCGATCTGGCTACGGTGCTGGGGCTGATTGAGCGCGAGAAGCCGACACTGGCCATTGTGGACTCGGCTCAGACCATCGTCTCCAGCCAGGTCGACGGCATCGCCGGGGGCTCAACGCAGGTGCGCGAGGTGGCCATCAGCCTGATCGACATGGCCAAGTCACACGACATCCCCATCCTCCTGGTTGGCCATGTAACCAAGGACGGCTCCATCGCCGGGCCGCGGACCCTGGAGCATCTGGTCGATGTGGTCTGCCAGTTCGAAGGCGACTCCCAGACCGCCCTGCGTCTGCTGAGAGCGGTCAAGAACCGGTTCGGCCCCACCGACGAGGTGGGCTGCTTCGACATGGGCGAGCAGGGCATCGAAGAGGTCAGCGATCCCACAGGGCTCTTCCTGTCCACGGCCGGGCAGGAGGTGGAGGGCACCTGCGTGACCTTCACCTTGGACGGCCACCGCAGTCTGCCCATCGAGATCCAAGCTTTGGTCACCTCCTCAGTCCTGCCCACGCCCAGACGCAACACCAACGGGATCGACGCCAACCGCCTGGCCATGCTGGCTGCAGTGCTCTACCGCCACGGCCGGGTCAATTTGCTGACAAGGGACCTGTACGTGTCCACTATCGCCGGCGGGTTGGCCAAGGAGCCCGGATGCGATCTGGCCATCGTGGCCGCCCTGGCCAGTGCAGCCAAGTCCCGGCCCATCCTGCGCACAACCTGTGCCATGGGCGAGATATCGCTGACCGGGCAGGTCAGGCCGGTGCCTCAGCTCAACCACCGGTTGCAGGAGGCCGCCCGCCTGGGATTCACCCGGGCGCTGGTCCCACCCGACCGACATTCAGGAGGACGAAAGCCCATTCCGGGCCTGGAAGTGGTTGAAGTAGCCTATCTTGCCGAGGCCCTGGAGGCTCTGGGACTGGTTTAAGCCCATTGGCTGCCCGTCACCTAATGCACAATATGGCGTTCACCTGCCGACTCGTTAACCTACCGGACTAGGATGGAGTCGCCGGAAGACCGACACCCATTATCATCGCGAGGAGCAGATCAGCATGACCATCTTCACCAGGAAAACCATCCGCAGGCTGACGGCGGCCGCACTCACGACAGTCACGCTCATGGCCGGCGCGGCCTGCGGCTCCTCATCGAGCAACAGCGGGCAGTCGGCAGACAAGCAGGACATCACCCAGCAGACCATCAAACCTGGCACCCTGACCATTGCCACCGGAGACCCGGCCTACGCCCCCTACATGCAGGATAACAAGCCCGAATCCGGCAAGGGCTACGAGGCAGCCGTAGCATATGCAGTAGCAGAGAAAATGGGATTCGACAAGGCGCACGTCACCTGGACCCGGACCACCTTTGACGCCGCCATCGCGCCGGGCAGCAAGGACTACGACCTGAACATCCAGCAGTTCTCCATCACCCCGGAACGCCGTCAGGCTGTGGACTTCACACCCAGCTACTACAACTCCACCCAGTCGCTGGTGGTCAGGAACAACTCTCCATACGCCTCCGCCACCTCCCTTGCTCAGATCAAGGATGCCAAGATAGGAGCCATGGTCGGCTCCACCTCATACGAGATGGCCCACAAGCTGGTCAAGCCTGACATCGACACCTTCAACGACGACGTGGCCTCATCCCAGGCCTTGGATGCCAATCAGATCGACGCGCTTGTCGTGGACACCCCCTCGGCCGTGACCATGGTCGATTCCGGGCAGGTCAAGAACGCCAAAATCCTCGGGCAGATCAAGGGCTCGCAGGACCCGGAGGGCATGGGCATAGTCCTGCCCAAGGGTTCCAAGTTGACACCGGCCGCCTCCAAGGCTGTCACCGCCCTGAAGAAGGATGGGACCTTGGATAAGCTGCAGAAGCAGTGGCTGCACGTCTACACCTCCCTGCCCACCCTGGGCTGAGAGAAGAAAGGAAACCTTGTCGTTCATGGCCACCTCGGCACAGGACGCGGTCAGCGATATCCAACGGGAACGGGAACGCTACGGCCGTCGACAGAATCTGCGCTCCGTGGCGGTCAGCATCGCCAGTACGCTCGTACTGGCCCTGCTGATCGCCCTGGGGCTGCACGCCTCACCTGGCTGGCCCCGAGTCAAGCAGTCGTTTTTCTCCGGCGCCTACTTCGCCCAAGCCTTTCCCAAGGTCCTCCAGGGGCTCTGGCTCAATCTGGAGGTCCTCTTCTTCGCGGTCATCGGCGTGGCCATCCTGGGCACCCTGTTGGCTATGATCCGCACCAGCCGAAACCCGCTGCTCTTTCCCCTGCGGGTGCTGGCCCAGGTCTACACCACGATCATGAGGGGCATCCCCATGATCGTGGTCCTCTACCTGATCGGCTTCGGCATTCCCGGGCTGGCCATCTTCAACCGGATTCCGGCAGCCCTGCTGGGCACCGTGGCGGTCATCCTCTCCTATTCGGCCTACATCGCCGAGGTGCTGAGGGCCGGCTTTCAGGACGTCGGCCCCTCCCAGAGGGCGTCGGCACGCTCACTGGGCCTGACCTCGGGGCAGACCATGCGTCTGGTGGTCATCCCCCAGGCCCTGCGCAAGGTGGCTCCGGCATTGATGAATGACTTCATCTCCATGCAGAAGGACGTGGGGCTGATCTCGGTCCTGGGAGCCGTCGACGCGGTCAGGGCGGCCCAGATCATCGTGGCCACCTCCTACAACTTCACCCCGTACGTGGTGGCCTCGGTGCTCTTCATCGCCACCTCGGTCCCCTTCATTCTTCTCAACGACTGGTATTCCAACCGTCTGCGCAAGCGCGAACAGAGCGGAGGCATGGTATGAGCGAACAGGCAGGCACCGATAAGGACCAGCCGGTGCTCCGTCTGGAGGATGTGCGAAAGACCTACCCTGGGGGCAACAAGGTCCTACGCGGCATCTCCATGACCATCATGCCTCATGAGACCGTGGCCCTGCTGGGTCCCTCAGGATCGGGCAAGTCCACCCTGATGAAGTGCATCAACCTTCTGGAGACCGTCAACGACGGCAGGATCTGGCTGGGCGGCACCGACATCACCGATCCCAGGATCAACCAGGATGCCTGCCGGGCCAGAATCGGCGTGGTATTCCAGCAGTTCAACCTCTTCCCCCATATGAACGTCCTGAAAAACGTGACACTGGGAGCCATCAAGGTCCACGGCATGCCCAAGGACCAGGCCAGGGAGCGTGCCCTGGAACTGCTGGATCGAATCGGCATGAGGAAGAAAGCCGGAGCCTACCCGGACCAGCTCTCCGGCGGCCAGCAGCAGCGGGTGGCCATCGTCCGAGCCCTGATGACCGACCCGGAACTGCTCCTGCTGGATGAGATCACCTCAGCCCTGGACCCCATGCTGGTGGGCGAGGTCCTGGCCATGGTCTCGGAGCTGACCGCCGGTGGAACCACCATTCTCATGGCCACCCACGAGATGGGTTTCGCCCATCATGCAGCCGATCGGGTTGTCCTGCTTCTGGACGGTGTCATCGCCGAGAACGGAACGCCGCAAGAAGTCATGGACGAGTCTGAGAATCCGCGCACCAGGGAGTTCTTCAGCCACTTCCGAGGGCTGTAAGTTCCCAAGTTCCTACGGTCTCCGGTTGGTGGAAAATACTCTTCCTGCGGCCTTGGTCAGTTCCAGGGTGCGATCGGCATCCAGGGCCAGCTGTCGTTTGAGGGGCTCCTCGCCCGCATACCGCTTCTGACCGCGCAGACGGCTGAGAAACTCCACGCGGACCCTGTGACCGTACAGATCCACCCAGTCCGGCCGGACGGCATTGGCCTCCAGGATTCTTGGAGTCTGTTGTCCCGGAGCCAGGAAAGTCTCCTTGGTGCCGATGGAGATGGCGGCAGGCATCCGCCAGGGCGAACCCTGGACCAACCGGCCCTCCCGGCCCTCCTGCGTCGCCATAGGATCCGTAGGCAGACCCAGGTCAACCAGCCAGCCTGCATAGACTCCATCCGCAGGCATCATCCCCTGGCTGTCAGGAGCAAGATTGGCAGTCGGAAATCCCAAGCGGCGACCCCGCTGCTCCCCATGGACCACTGTGCCTTGAACCATGTGCGGCCGACCCAGAATATCCATTGCCGCATCCACATCGCCATCCAGGATCAACTGACGAAGGTGGGAGCTGCTCCAAGCACGTACCCGGCGTCGCTCCAGGCCGTCGGCATCAGGCAGAGTGCAGTCGCCGGGTCCCTGGTCGTCCACGACTTCCAAGTTGAATAGTCCTGTGTCCGCCAAATCGGCAATGGCTGTAATATCGCCGATTCGCCCTGCGCCCATCTGCGCATCACGGCCCAGGACCAGCGTTCGCATGGCCAGCTGTTCGGTAAGCTGCTTGAGGAAGAACCGATAGGACTTGGCTGCAAATGCCAGCGTGTATCGCACCACCACAACCTGATCCAGCCCCAGCTGGGCCATGAGCCGCAGGCGCTCCTCCAGAGGCATGATCTGATCTGGGTCGTGACGAATCAGGTCCGGGGACGGTTCAGTCAAGTCATGGCTGTCGGCATAGCTATGGACTAGTTTGGGGCTGGGATCGAAAACCAGAGCCATGGGCCGGTCCTGTGCCTTGGCCGCGAGATCGACCACCCGGCGCAGGAGGGCCTGATGACCCCGATGTATGCCATCGAAAACCCCGATGGTGACCTCGCTAGACCGGGCCCCCATGGTTCCCGGCCACCTGACAATGCCCGACTCATCCGGGCTGACCTGGCTGACCTTCATCCGATTCCCATCACTTAGTCATGGCGGCCCCCGGACTCGGGCGCCGAAAATTCCTTAAGCACTGTATTCCCACCATCGCACCCCTGGCAAGACCCTGGGGTAAACATGAACCTGTGCCCTCATGTCTCGGTGTGGAAGACCACATCCGGCTTGGCCCCACCTCGTGAACCGGGCACCAGGATAGCAGCCAGACGCTGCTTGCCCACAGGTCCGGCCAGTGCTGCCGTGGGTCCGGCGACAGGCTGATGCAAGAATCCGCCATTGGCCACTCTGGCGGCCTGGTCGGTATCCAGGTTGAGGACAGGCATGCTCATGCGTGCCGCCTGCTCAAGACTCAGAGAGCCATCCAACATCCCCTGCCGGTCATGGTCCGGGACCATACGGCTGCGAATAACCGTCCGACCTTGTCGGTCCCGGTAGGTGTGGGGGACCACCTGACCGCCCACAACCTTAGACTTGAGGGCGGAATCCTCCAGGTCGAATGGACCTACCCGGATTCTTCTCAGGGCGGTCAGGTGGCCGCCCAGGTCCAGCCGCTCGCCCAGGTCGCGAGCCAGGGCCCGGATGTAGGTGCCGCTGGAGCAGATCACTTCCACATCCACATCGACCACCCTGGTGCCTTGGTCGGGCAATTCCACACGACGAAAATCGAGCAGACGGAAGGATGCAATTCGAATACGTCTGGGTTCCAGCTTGACCTCATGACCTGCGCGAGCCAGGTCATAGGCCCGTCTGCCCTGGACCTTGATGGCGGAGAAGGCATCAGGCACCTGGTCTATCCAGCCGGTGAAGCAGCGATCAATCAAATCCTGCAGACCCTGGGCTGTCAGATTGTCCACATTCTGCGCGGCTCCAGGACGCACCGGCAGCATATCCCCGTCAGCATCGTCCGTGGTGGTACCCAGTCCCAGACGTATGGTGGCCCGGTAGGCCTTGTCATGGCCGACGATGACCGTCAACAACCGCGTGGCTTGGCCGAACCCTACGACCAGCAGGCCAGTGGCCATGGGATCCAGGGTCCCGGCATGGCCCACGCGACGCATGCCGAGGACAGAGCGGACGGCAGCCACCACGTCATGGCTGGTCACACCGCTCGGCTTGTCGACAAGGATGATGCCCGAGATTGGTTCACCGGTGCCAAACTCCATACCATCCAGCGACTCGGAAGCCCCTGCCCTGCCAATGCCTTCAGCGGTCGGCTTCATCCGCATCCTCTGCCGCAGGTTCGCCAGGGACGGAGTCCGACCCATCGGTCTCTTTTTCGTCGTCATGCCTGTACGGGTCGGGGTCGCCGGCGTAGCTGGCATTGACCCGGGCTTTGGCCATGGCCTCGTCCCGATGACGGGCCGCGGTCAGCACATCCTCAATCTCGGTCGCCTCGGCAGGCACCTCATCGTAGATGAAGCGCAAGGTAGGCGTCAGTCGCAGACCAGCCCGAGCACCGACCAGGGTGCGCAGTCGGCCAGAGGCCTGCCGCAGGGCTTGCTGGGCACGTTTGCGCTCCCCGGCCTCGTGACCGGACCGCCCCAACTGGGTCCAGTAGATCTTGGCTATCTGTAGGTCGTTGGTGACCCGAACCTCAGTGACGGTGACCCCTGCCAAGCGCTTGTCGTGCATCTGGGACTCCAGCGCAGAGGCCACAACCCGCTGTATCAGGGCTGCTATGCGTACAGCGCGGGGATTTTCACCCATCATGATTCCTTTCTCGAACCGTCTATGACTAATCGTCGCATTCATGGCGATCCGCCCCGGCCAGGGAGTACCCAGACCGGGGCGGATCGCCACGGGCCTTCCGACATACGGTCGGCAGGTCGACAGGCTCTACTTGCGTTCCACTTCCTGCATCTCGTAGGTCTCGATGATGTCGCCCACCTCGATGTCGTTGAAGGAGCCCAGGTTGATGCCAGCCTCGTAGCCTTCGGACACCTCGTTGACATCGTCCTTGAACCGGCGCAGGGACGAGATCTCCAGATCGTTGATGGTGACCACCCCGTTGCGGGCGATGCGAGCCTTGGTGCCCCGCTTGACGGTGCCGTCCTGGACCATGACGCCCGCGATGTTGCCGAACTTGGAGGAGCGGAAGATCTCACGAATCTCGGAGTGGGAGGTGGTGACCTCTTCGTACTCCGGCTTGAGCATGCCCTTGAGCGCCGCCTCGATGTCCTCGATGGCGTTGTAGATGACCGAGTAGTACTTGATCTCCACCCCCTCGCGGTCCGCCAGATCCTGGACCTGCCGGTTGGGCCGGACGTTGAAGCCGATGATGACGGCCTTGTCGACCGTGGCCAGGTTGACGTCGTTCTGGGTGATGGCGCCCACGCCCCGGTGGATGACCTGGATCCCGACCTCGTCGGAGACCTCGATCTTCATCAGGGAGTCTTCCAGAGCCTCCACCGAACCGGAGGAGTCGCCCTTGATGACGATGTTGAGCATGTCCACCTCGGACTTGGCGAACTGCTCCTTCAGGCTCTCCAGAGAGACAACCTTGCGGCGCTTGGCCAGCTGTGCGGCGCGGGCCGAGGCCTCACGCTTCTCGGCAATCTGACGAGCGGTGCGGTCGTCGGGCGCAACCAGGAAGAGGTCGCCGGCGGTAGGCACTGAGGTAAGACCAAGCACCTGGACGGGTGTGGAAGGACCCGCAGCATCCATCTGCCGACCGTTCTCGTCCAGCATGGCGCGCACACGGCCATAGGCCGATCCGGCCACGATGGCATCGCCTACATGCAGTGTCCCCTGCTGGACCAGCACAGTGGCCACGGCTCCGCGACCCTTGTCGAGACGGGCCTCGACCGTCGCGCCACGAGCGTCCATGTCGGGGTTGGCCCGAAGGTCAAGGTCGGCATCGGCAGTCAGCAGGACGGCCTCCAGGAGCTTGTCCACGTTGGTGCCCAGCTTGGCGGAGATGTCGACGAACATGGTGTCGCCGCCGTACTCTTCGGATACCAGACCGAACTCGGTCAACTGACCGCGTACCTTCTGGGGATTGGCTCCCTCGACATCGATCTTGTTGACAGCCACCACGATGGGCACATGGGCAGCCTGGGCGTGGTTGATGGCCTCCACGGTCTGCGGCATGACGCCGTCGTCCGCGGCCACCACCAGGATGGCCACATCAGTCAGCTCGGCACCACGCGCACGCATGGCCGTAAAGGCCTCATGACCAGGGGTGTCCAGGAAGGTAATCTTGCGATCCTCCCCGTCCAGGGTGACCGTGGCCTGGTAGGCCCCGATGCGCTGGGTGATGCCGCCGGCCTCCTGGGTGGTCGTGTTGGTCTTGCGGATGGTGTCCAACAGACGGGTCTTGCCGTGATCGACGTGGCCCATGACGGTGACCACCGGAGGCCTGGGCTGCAGGTTCTCATCATCCTGGTCCTCACGTTCTTCGTCCAGGTTGATGTCGAACTGCTGAAGGAGCTCCTTGTCCTCCTCCTCAGCGGAGACGATGCTGATCTTCCACCCAATCTCGTCGCCCAGGATTTGGAACGTTGCCTCATCCAGGGACTGAGTGGCCGTGGCCATCTCGCCCAGGTGGAAGAGCACCGTGACCAAGGCAGCGGGGTTGACGTTGATCTTGTCGGCCAGGTCGGCCAGGGTGGCGCCCTGACGGAGCTTGACGGTACGTCCATTGCCCGCGGGGATGCGCACACCGCCGATGACAGGTGCCTTCATCTCCTGGAATTCATGCCTCTTGGCCATCCGATTCTTGCGGGCCTTGGAGGACTTGCCTCCCTGGCGACCGAAAGCTCCAGCTGCACCGCCGCGACCGCGACCACCGCGACCTGAACCGCCGCGGAAGCCGCCTGAAGGTGCCGACGAAGCGGCTCCGAAACGACTGCCGCCGCCCTGATGTGTCTGCTGACCTGGACGACTATGGCCCCACTGCCCTGGACGTGCGCCCTGTCCGGTGCGTCCGCCACGGCCATTGCGGAATCCGCCCCGGCCCCTGCGTGAGTCGTTGACGGTAGGTCTGGCCATGGGATGCGGCCTGGGAATGTCTGAAGGCATAGGGGCCTTCATCCCCTGCTTGCGGCTGAAAGGATTGTTACCCGGACGAGGCGTGGATGCTCCCGGCCGCGCTCCATGACGTGCTGCTGCAGCGTTGGAGCCACCGGGACGACCGCTGTTGCGCGAGCCCTGGGGGCCGGGCCTGCCCATGGCTGAAGGCTTGGGCCCACGGGACTGGTTGCGCTGCTCATGCTCGTTGCGGTTGCCCTGGGGGGCACCGGGCTTGGGGAAGTGTCCGCTGGGACGCTGCTGGCTCCGTGAGGCGTCACCACCAGCCGAGGGCCGACGGTTCTGTCCGGGCTTTGGCCCAGGTGTGGATTGCTGCTGGGTGCCACTGGACTGCGAGCGGCCATGCTGACCCTGGCCGCTTCCATGATTAGGGCCGCCGGGGCGGGCATTTCGCGCAGCGGCCTGGCCTGCGTCGCCCTGTCCCTTCTGAGGGAAAGCGTCCTTGAGTCGACGAACCACAGGGGCCTCCACAGTGGAGGATGCGGACTTGACGAATTCGCCCATGTCCTTCAACTTCGCCAGAACAGTCTTGCTGTCTACGCCAAATTCCTTGGCCAGCTCATACACGCGTGCTTTGGGCACTTACTTTCTCCTTACCGGACCGCGCGTATGACCGGCGCGATCACTCTTTTATGACGGCGAACATATCCTGTCTCATCGTGCGACCATGATCGTGTTACCTCGTCTCTGTGCCGGGGCCGACGGCGTGAACCACCGGACTCGGGATACCGCGTCTAGCATACTCGCGTCGTCGGATGTTTGCTCTCAGGCGTCTTCACCAGCAGCCGAAGCAGATTGTGCCTGCAGCTCGCGCAATTTTTGCTGGTGAGCCTCCTCTGACTCAATGCCAATCTTCCAGCCTGTCAGCTTGGCGGCCAGACGGGCGTTCTGACCCTCTTTGCCAATGGCCAGGGAGAGCTGTGCGTCCTTGATGAAGGCAATGGCCGTACGGTTGGGCTCGCTGACGATTTGCACCTGACGAACCACAGCCGGGGACAGGGCCGCAGCTACGAATTCGGCAGGATCCTTGGACCAATCCACAATGTCGATCTTCTCAGGCCCCAGATTCTCCATGACAGCACGCACGCGAGCGCCTGCCGGCCCAATCAGCGCACCCTTGGGATTGACCCCCTTGGTGTTGGCACGGACCGCAATCTTGGTTCTGGCACCTGCCTCACGAGCAATGGCCATGATGGAGACCGCGCCGGAGACCAGCTCCGGTACCTCACGCTCAAAAAGGCGGCGAACCAGCTCGGGATGGGAACGCGACACAATAATTTCCGGCCCCTTGAGTCCACGGGAGACATTGACCACGTAGACCCGGATCCGCTGGCCATGCCGGTAATGCTCTCCAGGCACCTGCTCGCGGCGGGGCAGAATGGCCTCGACATTATCTACTGCCACATGCACATTGCCAGGATCGCTGGCATCCTGCTGCACGACCCCAGTGATCAGATGGCCCTTCTGACCTGAGAAAGCCCCAAAGACACGCTCGTCATCGGCCTGACGGAAGAGCTGGCGAATGACCTGGCGTGCCGTGGAAGCCGCCAGCCGATCGAAGTCCTTTGGCGTGTCGTCGTATTCCTCGCCCAGATCATATCCCGGTTCAGGCTCTTCAGGCGTGGGCTCGCGAGCGATCTCGTCCTGTGCCCAGATGGTAAAAGTCCCCGCACGTTCGTCCAGCTCCACCCGTGCGTGCTTGGCTGCGTGAGGCGACTTCTGGTAAGCCAGGAGAAGGGCCTCGCTCAGTGCTTGATCCAAGGTCTCGGCATCAATCCCTTGTTCGTGTGCCAGCTGATGAATCTCAGCCAGGTCCAGTTCCATGTCAAGACCTCCTATGAAGTTATTCAGACTGCGCTTCTTTTAGTCTGCAATGCCTACTATTCTAGCCTTTCATGCAGACACAGCCGGTTCCTGAATACCACGGGTGGGCGAGTCGTCGGCCGACGATCCCGGCCCGACTGATGAGAGCCGGTATCGCGGTACTTCTGCTGGCCGCAACCATTTCAGGATGCGCACCCTCTGCCGTGCACGTCAGCCAGCACGACCCTGACGATCTTCGGCCTACCGCCTGCGAACAGGCATGGACGCAAGCCCAGCACTCGGAAGGGCTTCGAAAGGATCAAGCAGACAGCCGGGCTCAGGACTGGATCCAAGCGGCCCGCGAATGCCCTGCCAGACTGGATGAAGCCACGGTACACGCGGCCCAGGCTTTGACGGCTTCCCAAGGCGGGCAGACCAATCGTCAAACAGCCACGCTAAGGCTGGTCCAGACAGCACAGCGGTTGGACCCGCTGGCGAAGGCACTGCCGGTTGAATTGGCCGATCAAGCCATCATAGGTGAAGACCGTTCCGGATTCGAACTCTCGGTCCTCGCAGCCCGTACAACGGATGCCGCGTGGATGCTGACCCTAGCCGATGCGCACACTGCAGCCGCGCAGATTCTGGTCGGTCACGCCAAACATGATCCCCGGCAGGGGGTCTATCCCACCACTGATCTGCTGGCGCACCCGGATGAGTGCACGGACCCCGCCAATGGAATACAGACCTCTACCCCTGCCCTGATCGAGATCGATACGGCGCGGACCCTTTTGTCCGTCGGAAGAAAACTGAACGGGTTCTCAGGCACGATACGAACTGATGCCAGTCAGAACGGAAAAAGTCGCCAGGAGGCGACATCTGCCCTGGTCGACATGATTGTGGCCCACTTGTCCATGGCCATGAACCTCGGCTACCCGGCCACATCGTCAGCCCTGCTGCAGGCACCAAAACGCTGATTTCCAATACGGACCAGCCGCCAGCAGGTTACACTGATCGCACTCGTCAGTTTTCCCATTCTTATATGTGGGCTATCCCTGCCCGTGCACGCCTGAAAACCTGGCCAAGGGTCAAAATGATTATCAAGCAAACGAATTAGTTATTACTTACTTCAGATTTCACGAAACCTGGCAGGTGGCGTCAGGGGTTCAGGCGGTGCTAATATAGAACGTGTTCCACAGGTGTATTCCACAGGAACGCAGGGGGGTATGAACCCGTGCAATGTAGGAGGCGACCCGGTGCTGGTCATCGCATCGCCTTCTGCATTGGACGGTATTTATCTACTCAGCATCGAGAACTGAGACGAACAGCCAATGAAGGCACACGGAAGACCGGTCCTGCCTGACAATCATCAAATTGATCGAGTGCCATTCTCGCAGTTATCCAGCAAAACTGATTCCCTATGGACTGTATATCAGCAGCAATCAGGAAACCCGACTCCACGAGTGAGCCACTGCAACTTGGCAATCCGGCAATAGTACTTAAATACAGAAGGCCCCAACCGTCGGGCCGGGGCCAATAAGTGGCGGTTGAGGCGAGATTCGAACTCGCGGAGGGAGTTGCCCTCACACGCTTTCGAGGCGTGCTCCTTAGACCGCTCGGACACTCAACCATGGTCGTTGCCCGACATTGCCGAACAACAACTTTTCTATTATGCCACAGAGTCCCTACCTGGCAAACGGCGTGGCGCAGTCAGCGGTCGCCGTGAACAACCAGGCGGTCACAGTGTACGGCGGGCTCGGATGGCCTGCGCCCGTTCAGCAAGCTGGTCATCAGGCGGGTAGGCCACATGCTCCAGGGTCAGGCCCCGAGCATCTATGGGACCGGTGGAGCCTTCGCGCAGGGGGTGGGCAACCTTGTCGGCAAACCATTGGACGGACCGGCGTCCCTGGCCCACCTGAATGCAGGCCGCGACCAACGAGCGGACCATGTTATGGGCAAATGCATCGGCTACAATCCGAAAAACGGTCAACCCGGACTCCATGAAGGTCGGAAGGCATCCGACGGCAGCCTGCCCCTGGGCAGTCTCGTACAGATTCACGTTGGGAACCAGGTCCCAATGTGCTGCCAGGACCTTGCGGATGGTCGTGCCACCAGGATTTGGCCTGGCAAAGGATCCGAAGTCATGCAGACCGACGCATTCCGCTGCAGCCTCGTTCATAGCTTCCAAATCCAGGCTTCCCTCCAGGTCCAACACATAGCCCCGCATACGCGGATCCCCTGGCTTATCCCCCTGGCTGACCCGATACAGGTAGGTGCGTTCCAAGGCAGAGAAACGGGCATCGAAACCCGACGGAGCGGATCTGAGCCCGAGCAACACGATGTCAGCGGGCAGCAGGTGTCGAAGACGGCGTTCAAGGGCAGATACACCATCGACACCCATATGCCCCCTGCAGGACTCGAGTACAGCAACGGGAATGTCCAAGTGTGCTACCTGGTGAGATGCGTGGACCCCAGTGTCGGTCCTGCCAGCCACGACCAGCCTGGGCTCCCAAGCGACGCAGCTGTGGGAAACCTGGCCATCCGGTCTGCGGGCTCCAGTGATCACAGACAGGGCCTGTTCGACGCAGCCCTGGACTGTACGAAGCCCAGGCTGCCGGGCCCAGCCATGGAAGCCGCCACCGTCGTAGGCCAGATCCATGCGCAGCCTGACAAGGGGCATTTCCCCTTCCTGATCCTCCATCAAGACCTCCCTGGCACCAATGACAAACGGGGCCGGAGAGCCATGCTCCCCGACCCCGTCACCAGAACAAAGACCGATTACTCAGCGGCCTTCTCGGCATCTTCAGCCACATCGGCATTTTCCTCTGCCTGGGCTTCCGCCTGATCCGCCTTGTCAGCTGTCTGCTCCAGATCCTCAGCGGCCTCGTCAGCCTGGGCCACGTCCTGATCGGACTCATTGGCCTCCACGGCCTGATCGACGGCATCCTTGGCAGCGCCTTCTGCGACAGCGGCATCGGTGGCTGCAGCCACCTCGGCGTTGTCATCCTTGGCGGCCACCTTGGCTGCGGATTCGGCCTCCTTGACGACGGCCTTCTTGGCCGACAGGGGCTCGGTGACCAGCTCGATCACCGCCTGCGGGGAGTTGTCCCCTCGGCGGGGAGCAATCTTGGTGATGCGGGTGTAGCCGCCCTCACGCTGCTGCATCTGTTCGGCGATCTGCGTGAACAGGATGTGGACCACGGACTTGTCACGGATGACGCGCATGACGCGACGGCGGGCGGACAGATCCCCGCGCTTGGCGAAGGTGATCAGCCGCTCGGCCAGCGGACGCAGGCGCTTGGCCTTGGGCAGGGTGGTCGTAATACGGCCGTTTGCAAAGAGGCTAGTGGCCATGTTGGCCAGCATCAGCCGCTCGTGCGCCGGGCTGGAGGCCAGACGTGGGCCCTTGCTAGGTTTTGGCATTGGATTATCTCCTTACGGCCCGGGAGGACAGGTGGGCATACGCCCGAACATCCGACTTCCCGGAATTGCTGTCAGCAGGCGACGGAACCCTTCCCCCTCGCCCGCTCATACGAAGGCTGCAATCCTTCACTCGTCGTCAGGCGAGAAGAAGGTGCCCCCCTCGAGATTATTGGTGTCGAAGCCCAGTGGGGAGGCCTTCAGCGACAGCCCCATGCCCTCAAGCTTCTCCTTGACCTCGTCGATGGACTTCATGCCGAAGTTTCGGATGTCCAGCAGATCCTGCTCGGTATGCGAGACCAGCTCACCGATGGTATGGATTCCCTCGCGCTTGAGGCAGTTGTAGGAACGCTGCGTCAGGTTCAGGTCCTCAATCGGCACGGACATCTGGGGATCGGCTTCTTCCACCACAGGCTCGGGCCCGACCTCCACGCCCTCGGCCTGGGTGTTGAGCTCGCGGCAGAGGCCGAAGAGCTCGACCAGGGTCGACCCGGCGGACGCCACCGCGTCACGCGGCGAGATGGCGGGCTTGGTCTCCACGTCCAGGATCAGCTTGTCGAAATCCGTGCGCTGCTCGACACGGGTAGCCTCGACCTTGTAGCTGACCTTGAGCACAGGAGAGTAGATGGAATCGACCGGGATGCGGCCGATCTCATCGTTGTCCTGCTTGTTGAGCTGGGCCTGGACGTATCCACGCCCACGCTCCACCGTAAACTCGATCTCCAGCTCACCATCCTCGGCAAGGGTCGCGATATGCAGATCAGGATTGGCCACGGTGACGCCGGCCGGCGGAGTGATATCTCCGGCGGTGGCCTCGCCCTTGCCGCTCTTGCGCAAATACATGACCACAGGCTCGTCGTATTCACTGGTCAGCACGATGCCTTTGATGTTGAGCAGGATCTCAGTGACGTCCTCCTCCACACCTGGCAGCGTGGTGAACTCGTGCAGGGCACCCGAGATGCGGACCGAGGTCACAGCCGCACCGGGTATGGAGCTCAGCAGGGTACGACGCAGGGAGTTACCCAGGGTGTACCCAAATCCGGGCTCCAAGGGCTCGATGGTGAAACGGGAGCGCTGGGCATTGACGACTTCTTCAGTAAGAGTCGGACGCTGTGCAATAAGCACTGTTGCTATCCTTTCAGCTCCGACCGGTGGTGCACTCACCGGTCTTCGCGGGTGGATTCATGGGTTTTCTAGTGCTCAGACGCGACGGCGCTTGGGAGGACGAACGCCATTGTGTGCCTGTGGGGTCACATCGGAGATGGAACCGACCTCCAGGCCTGCGGACTGCAGGGAGCGGATGGCGGTCTCACGGCCCGAACCCGGGCCCTTGACGAAGACATCCACCTTCTTGACCCCATGCTCCATGGCCTTGCGGGCGGCGGATTCGGCAGCCATGCCCGCTGCGTAGGGGGTGGACTTGCGGGAGCCCTTGAAGCCCACATCGCCGCCCGAAGCCCAGGCCACTACAGCACCGGAAGGATCGGTGATGGAGATGATGGTGTTGTTGAATGTTGACTTGATATGCGCCTGCCCGACCGGAACCGACTTGCGATCCCGACGACGAGGCTTGCGCGCGGCCTGCTTTGCTGCTGCCATTGATCCTCGTTTCCTTGTCACGAATAACGAATAACTGATTGCTAGTGCGAACCATCGGGGACCCTCATCCCCGCTTCGCATTCGGCCTTACTTGGTCGCCTTCTTCTTTCCGGCGACGGTGCGCTTTGGTCCCTTGCGGGTGCGGGCGTTGGTCTTGGTCCGCTGGCCGCGCACGGGCAGGCCCCGGCGGTGGCGCTGGCCCTGATAGCAATTGATTTGGATCTTACGGCGAATATCAGCGTCGATCTCACGACGCAGATCACCCTCGATCTTGTAGTTTCCCTCGAGGTAATCACGCAGCGTAATGAGCTGCTCGTCCGTAAGATCCTTGACGCGGGTGTCCGGATTCACTCCGGTCGCGGCAAGTGTTTCCTTGGCGCGAGTACGCCCCACACCGAAGATGTAGGTGAGGGCTATCTCTATGCGCTTCTCGTTGGGGATGTCGACTCCGGCAAGACGTGCCATTGCGATTCCTTTTTGCTCTACGCAGGTCGTGCACCGAGTCTTCCGGTCTCCCGGCCCGGGCCTGCGCACCCGGGGTTCAGCCTATCGGCTGTGACTCAGCGCCTTTGGTGTTCGTTGCCGCTGGGAATCCGCTCAGCCCTGGCGCTGCTTGTGGCGTGGGTTTTTGCAGATCACCATGACGCGGCCGTGACGACGAATCACGCGGCAGTTCTCGCAGATTCTCTTCACACTAGGGCTGACCTTCATGGTTTTCCTTTGCTTGTGTACCTTAGTTACTTGTACCGGTACGTAATCCGTCCGCGGTTCAGATCATAGGGACTCATTTCGAGCACCACCCGATCCTGGGGCAGAATGCGGATGTAGTTCTTGCGCATCTTGCCGGAAATGGTGGCCAGCACCAGGTGCTTGTTCTCGAGCTCGACGCGGAACATCGCATTCGGGAGGGCCTCGACCACACGCCCTTCCACCTCGATCACACCATCTTTTGCCATAAGCCTTCTATCCGATCCTCGGCCGGTTACACAGCGCGTCGAAAGACACGCCAAATGGCAAGTATAGCATTGATGGACCCAAAATTGGGCAATAGCGTGTTGACACGACAAAAGGGCCGTCTGAACGGCTGTCGCTCAATCAGTATAGCAGTCGTTCAGGCGGTCCGGTTAGAATCCGAATCCCTCAGTCCTCGATGGCGATGTTCTGCGTATTGTCAGCCGGTTCGATGCTGGTCTTGGGCAGGGTCACCTCCAGGGTGCCGTTGGCATAGTGGGCATGTATGTCCTCCTGGCGGACCTTGTCGCCCACATAGAAGCTGCGGGAGCAGGATCCGGTGTAGCGCTCACGCCGAATCCACCGTCCCTGATCGTCCTTGTCGCCCTGGTCACTGTTCTTCTGGGCAGAGACAATCAGGTAGCCGTCCTCCAGACGCAGGCCGATGTCCTGCTTGTCGAAGCCGGGCATGTCGATGGAGAGCTGGTACTGCCCGTCCTTCTCACGCACATCCGTATTCATCAAGGGGCTGTTCAGCGCGTTCTTGGGGCCCTGGCCCTGCCGACGCCCGTCACGCCAGTTGTTGAAGAAGGGATCATCGAAGAAGTCGCCGAAGATCGAATTGTTCATCAATGCGGGAAACATAGCCATAATCACATCTCCTGATTCTCTAAGTCATAGTTTCTGCGGACCGAAACCCCAGGTGGACATCCTGACCTGTCCTCCCGGGCTCCCTGCCCTTCACTTTGTCCAAACCGAGGACCCCGGTTTCCATGCCCGATGTTCACCCAAGGAATAAAAGTTGAGTCTGGGTGACTCAACTTTGGTAAATAGTCCTGTTTTTTCGTCCTTGTCCTCTCACTCTTCGGGCCTTGAATGACCACATGTCAGACATTACGGGCCAAAATTCTTGTGACGCGACTTTGAGGCATTTACCATAGGATAAGATTCCGCCAGCCCCCGTAGGCTCTTGAGGGCGGACCCAATCCCATGTGGACCGGACGGACCGGCCATTCCTAGTCAAAGGAGCTCAGATGCTCACCAACGAATACATCAAGCGCGTCTACCAGCAGGTTGAGAAGCGCGACGGCGACCAGCCGGAATTTCTGCAGGCTGTTCGCGAGGTTTTCTCCAGCCTGGAGCCCGTGGTGGAGCGGCATCCCGAGTATGAGGCCAACGGCGTGCTGGAGCGCCTGGTCGAGCCCGAGCGTGCAGTCAAGTTCCGAGTGGCCTGGACCGACGACCAAGGCCATGTTCAGGTCAACCGCGGCTACAGGATCCAATTCAATTCAGCCATCGGCCCCTACAAGGGCGGCCTGCGCTTCCACCCGACCGTGACCGAGTCGGTCATCAAGTTCCTGGGCTTCGAGCAGATCCTGAAGAATTCGCTGACCGGACTGCCCATGGGGGGTGCCAAGGGAGGATCCGACTTCGACCCCAAGGGCCGTTCGGATGCCGAGGTCATGCGCTTCTGCCAGGCCTTCATGACTGAGTTGCAGCGCCACATCGGACAGTTCACCGACGTGCCTGCCGGCGACATCAATGTTGGATCGCGCGAAATCGGCTACCTGTTCGGCCAGTACAAGAGAATTCGCGACGAGTACTCGGGCGTGCTGACAGGCAAGGACCTGACCTTCGGCGGCTCCCTGGCCAGGACCGAGGCCACAGGCTACGGACTGTGCTACTACACCCAGGAGGCCCTGCAGACGCTGCGCAAGGACTCCTTCCAGGGCAAGACCGTCGTCATCTCCGGTTCAGGCAATGTGGCCATCTTCGCCACCGAAAAGGCCCAACAGCTGGGTGCCAAGGTGGTAACGGCATCCGACTCCAACGGATACGTCTACGATCCCAACGGAATTGACCTGGACGTCGTCAAGGACATCAAGCTGGGTCACCGCGGCAGAATTCGCGAGTATGCGGACCGTGTGGATTCCGCTGAGTACCACGAGGGCTGCAAGGGCGTCTGGACTGTGCCCTGCGACATCGCCCTGCCCTGCGCAACGCAGAACGAAATCGATGAGGAATCCGCAAAGACCCTGGTCGCCAACGGATGCACCGTGGTCTGCGAGGGCGCCAACATGCCCTCCACCCCCGAGGCCATCCAGGTCTACCAGGACAACAAGGTGCTCTACGGGCCCGCCAAAGCCGCCAATGCCGGCGGCGTGGCGGTCTCCGGTCTGGAGATGAGCCAGAACTCGCTGCGCCTGCAGTGGACCTTCGACGAGGTGGACCAGCGACTCAAGGACATTATGACCGGGATCTTCCAGAAGTCCTACCAGGCCTCCAAGGAATACGGGCATGAGGGCGACCTGATGCTGGGCGCCAACGTGGCCGGATTCACCAAGGTGGCCGATGCCATGGTGGCCCAGGGCATCCTCTGAAATAGGCTCTAGATAGATAAATAAGGGGTCCGACCTGCATCCTCTGCAGGTCGGACCCCTTATTGCGCTTCAGCAGACAACAGGACTCAGGCGACCAGCTGTCCGATGACCTCGGGCTCAATCCTCTGGCCCGGGTTGAAATCCTCGGAGCCCAGATACCGGTAGATGCTGGCCTGAAGGGCCCGAGCCTCCGGATATTCGGTCAGATTCTGCAAGCCCATGGAGGAGAGCAGAAGCCGGCCTTTCCCGCAGCGGCATTCCAGCAGCTGTGTCATGGGTCGCAGGTAGGCGTAGCTGTCCATCTCGGTGATGATGGACTGGTAGCGCTCAGGCAGGATGATGGCCCGCTGGGTGGCCATGGGCCACCACTGCCAGTCAGTGTGCGATTCTGTCGGGAAATCAGCGAAAATAGGGTGATCAGCCTGGATGAACTGCCCCATGGTACCGCTCTGGTCCTTGAACGTCCCTACTGACCAGAAGTCCGTGGAGAAGTGGGCCTGAACGGATCTGGGCAGGGACTGGGCCGTGGAGTCGGGACTCAGATATACCGTGCCCCCCTGATCAAGGACCCGACGTGCCTGCTGGTCGAACCTCCTGGTCTCGTACAAGCCGTCCGGTCGGCCAGGCTGGCTGTCCTGGTAGACCCAGATCGGATAGACGTTGGTCACGCCGTCAATCTCCAGACTCAGACGGCAGCGTTGGCTGCCTCGAATGCCATTCAGGGACAGTTCGAAGGCTCCCAGATCAGTCAGCTTGCCCACCGGGCAGGTGACCTTGGGGAAGACATGCTCCAGATCAACCCCCTGGCCCTGCAACCGCAGCCGTAGATCACCCTGCAGCGCGCGCCGGCCGTAGTTGGCCACCTTGACCGCCCCTGAGAGCTTCTCCCGGCTGGTATAGGCATAGCGGCCCATGACAGCCAACGGCAACTGGTCCGTGAAGAAGGACCGGAAGCGTTCAGGGCGGGCGAAAGGAAAACGCTTGGGGTGCAGATGGGCATCCATCATGCCCACCAGAGCCGTGCCCTGTCCGGGAAAATCCTGAAGACCCAGCAACGAAAGCCCCGACATGGAGGGTGTCCGCAGGACGGACTCCACCTCCTCCCGGTAGCAGATCCGCGACAGTTCTCCTGTGGCGGCCACCCAGTCCAGCCAGGTGCTCTGATCCAGGCCAGATTCACGGACCCTGTCACGGATCATTGCGTAATTGTCAGGACGGGTGATCCCGGTGAACTCCTCGATCTCTCGGAAGTCCGGCAGCACCTCATACTGGCCGACCTCGAAGCCGTAGACCGGCACCTTGCACTCTTTGCGCACTGCCTGCATGGAATCCTCGAAATTGTGGGCAGTGCCCGGATGAACTGCGTTGGTGGACCCACGCATGTCGGCGAAGCAGCAGCGCAGGTCGTGGCCCTTGTAGAACTCGGAGGTATAAATCTCGTTGCAGTCGTCGCTGCCAAGCTGACCATAGTGCGGGTTGGAGGAGTTGGCATAGAGCCGGGTGTCGTCAATGCCTCGTGCATCCTCAATCAGCTGAGCCATGCGCTCGTGGCCGGTCGCATCCGCCCACAGCTCGTTGCCCAGGGTAAGCATGACGAAGGAGGGATGGTTGGCCAGGAAGAGCAGTGTCTGCTCAAGTTCGGTGCGATAGTAGCGATAACTGACATCCTCCTGGAAGGCATGATGGCAGTCCCAGTGGGAGAGCTCGGGCTGCATCATCATCCCCATCCGGTCTGCTGCGATGAAGGCCGCCTCGGGCGGGCAGTGCGAATGGAAACGGACCACATTCACTCCGTATGACCGGTAGGCCTCCAGAATGCGAATCCAGGAGCCCACGTCCATGGGCGGGAAACCGGTCTGCGGAAACTCAGCGCAATTGGCCTCGCCACGCAGGAAGAAGGCCCTGCCGTTCAGAGTCAGTCTCCCCTGCTCATCGGCTGCGAAGTCGCGGATGCCGAAATCCGTGCTGACCCGAGAGAGCACCCTGGATCCGTCCGGTGTCAGGAGTTCAACTGTTATTTCGTGCAGACAGCCCTGGTATTCGTCCCAGCGATCCGCATGGGCATCAAGCGGCAGATCTGGCCAGGTCAGTGTTCGCCGCCCAGGTTCCAGATCTGCAGCGACCTCCAGAGGTTGGACCAGCGCGTCTGAAGAAACCCTCAAGCGACCATGGAATCCTTGGCGCGAATCCACGTCAGCCTTTACGATCAGCACATCGCCATGGGGGTAGGCACGAATGCCATCCAGGAAGGTGTCCTCCTCCACACGCAGGCCGATGTTTCCCAGAAGCCCGTTCCAGTTGGTCTGGGTGTGATCAGTGGCGGTCGAGGAATCCAGGATTGCGTCGTGGGGCATGCCTTGGTAGGCGTTGTCGGAATCCACCTGCAACAGGTCATCGCCCGTCAGTAGTCCAGTCAGCTCGAAGACATGCGGGGTGTTCAAGGTCTGAGGACGGTAGGGTTCAGCCAGACGTTCACCGACCCTGACCTCCAGGCGGCGAGCGCGCTCCACCTCGAGGAAGACCCTCTGCCCAGGCTGCGGAGACCATCTAATCCGTCGGGATAGCCTGACCGTTCCTTCAAAGGTATGCCGCCTGGTCAGCCGAGAGCCGATTGGGCCGGGCTTGCCGCTGCCATAGGTAGCGGACAGCTCCTGATCATCATGTCCTAGTCCGTTGGTGTCCAGCGTACCTGGCAACAGGACGGTTCCCTGCAGCTCGGACGGGGACTGAACCCGCCAGGCTCCAGTCAATGCAACCTCAATCATGCTTTCCTCCCGGTAAGAAGTGTTCTGTGGTCCAACTCGTCAGTGAACAACCCGGCCTGAATATGGCCGGCATCCAGTTCCAACACCTGTTTCAGGCACTCCCGAGCCTGGGCGATCTGCCCTGTGCCGATGCGTGCCAGAGCCATCAGGTAGAGGCAGTGAACCCGGTTCATGCGGGTATAGTCCGCATCGAAGGTCAGGAAGTCAGGCCGGGAGACTGCGAAGTAATCTTTTTCCGCATGGTCATCCAAATGCTGCTCGCCGAAGTCCAGCAGCCGGTAGAAGCAGGCATTGGCCGGACCCTGCTCGCCAAGGGCCTGATGGGCCAGTCCCTGGAAGAGGACCATCTCGGCGGGTTGGTCGTTGTAGTAGAGCGACTCTCCCACCTGCCCGGAGCCCAGGCAGGCCAGACGGAACTCCTGATCCGCAGACTCCTTGTCACCTGCCGCTCGTCTGACCAGCCCAAGGTAGTAGTGAAGATCATTGTCCTTCTGACCTTCCAGCTTGCCTTCGCCCAGGTTCTCCGGATAGCTCATGGCTCGCTCCAGCAGATCTGCGGCACGGCCCCAGTCCTGGGCCGCCATGGCATCCTTGGCCATCAGCTTCAGGGAGATTCGGTATTGGGCGGTGATCTTGCCCTCGCCGCCCTCCCAAGGGTGGAAGCGTCGGCTGCTCATCAGCCGATAGGCCTGTTCGTAGCTGCCGGTCTGGTTCAGCAGGCTCAGGTATTCGATATAGAGATCGTCCCTGCATGACACAACCTCTGGATGCTTCTCAAATTCAGTCAGTCGACGGGCAAAGCTCCAGCCCATCAGCCGATGAAGCTGATCCCGCTCCAGAAAGACCCTGGCATCTTCGGGATCCAACCGGCAGGCGGTCTCGATCTCCTGATCGGCGGCTTGCCAATCGTGTCGCTTGTTGCCGTAGGCGATGGCCAGGTTGCGGTGAACAGTGGCGAAGTCGGGATCCAATCGCCTGGAATGCTCCCAAAGCTCGATGGCCCGGTCCGTCAGAGACTTGTCGTAGTAGAGGCAGCCCAGATAATAGGCTGCCTTGGGACCATCGACCAGAGTCATGGCCATGCGCAGGGGGGCTATATCATCCAGGGAATTGGGGAAGCAGTAGTCCGAAGGCGCAGCCTCGGCTGCCTGGAAGGCCTGAAGGGCCTGATCTTCTCGACCCAGCAGGTACAGATACCAGCCTTGATAATACCGGATCATGGGCTGGTGCTGATCGGCTTGGCCCAGTAGTTGCAGCGCCTCCTCATAGGCGCCGAAGGCAGCGTAGTCACGGGCAGTCCGCAGCAGATTGAGGTAATCCCCACGCATCAGTCCGGACAGCTCGTCCGGATCACCGCCTGCCAAGACCCGCTCGTAGCCGGATACGAAGTCGAACCGATCCAGAACCAGGTTCTCGCTGACCACTTGGTCCGCCTGATCCTGCCTGCCCAGCCGGCGCAGCAGATAGGCCTTGAGTCCGCGAGCCCGGATGTTGTCGGTGTTGCGGGTCAAAGCGCGCTGGACAAAGTCCAATGCCTGTTCCAGCTGGCCGCGACAGGCCGCGATGCAGGCCAGGCAGAAGAAGCCCCGTTCCTTTTGGGCATCGTCCCAGGTGGCCTTGTAGAAGGCGTCATAGGCCTGATCCATTCGTCCTTGATAGCTCAAGGCGAGACCCAGATTGTAATGAGCCTCGGAATCATAGGGTTGGCTGTTGCGCCAGGTCAACCGCTTGATGGCTCTGCGGAAGTGCTGCTCGGCTCCGGCGAAGTCGCCGCGTCGAAGCAGAAGTCGGCCGTAGGCGTTGTTGATGCGCGCATCGCCCGGGTCACGCTTGAGCCCCTCCAGGTAGTAAGGATCAGGCCGGTAGGTGGCATGGCGGTACTGCTCCAGGTGCAGACCGGTCAGCAACAGTTCCTCGTTGGTGCCTATACGCTCAGGCCGATCGGCAGCCTGTGCCGGCTCGGGAATCTTGCCTCCGGCGGGTGGCTGCGGACGATAGCTGACCAGGAGCCGCCCTTGCGCGTCCTCCACTCGGGCTGTCAGTGCAGTGGCCGGACGATCAGCGGTCTCGAATTCGGCCCTGACCTGATTGTCTGGGCCAAGGGTGCCCTGCCACTGGTAAAGGATGGCCCCGTCATCGGCACAGACCCGGATCCGCGCTTCCTTTTGAAGCCGTGTGGCGTAGACGGTGATTCGCCCTTGCCCAGCCTTCAGCCCCTGAGCCTCGATCCCCTCACGCTCGCCGGCAGCCCCGAAGGTCTGCTCGGGGCCAACTTCCAGGTTGAGGGCCGCATCCACACTGGCATTCTTGACCAGCCCCACCTGCTTGTAGGGCATGAAGTACTGGGTGAAGGTCTTGCCCTCGTAGGGCTTGAGCCAGGTGAAGTCAGGCTGGTTGTCGGTGAAGACCCCGGTCATCAGCTCCACGTAGGGGCCGTCGGCATCGGTCAGATTGCGGTCCCAGGCGTGGCCGAAGTCCCCGCAGCCCCAGGTCCACTGCTTCTTGCCCGGGGAGATGTGATGGTCAGCCACATGCAGAATGCCCGCCTGCCGGGAGAAATCGTAGCCGCCGACGAAGTCATAGTCCGAATGAGCCGCCATATATGAGGTCGGCACCGGCACGTTCTTGTAGCGGCTGATATCCACTCCCTGGGAGTAGTCGTGTTTGTAGTAGGTACCTGTGGCGATGGGATAGCGGGAGACGTCGCGCTTGCCGTGGTCCATGACCGCAGTGACATCGGGTGGCATGACGGTCCTGGTATGTTCGTTGACCGCCACTGCCGGATTGGCCCACCAGAGGAAGGATTGAGGCAGGGGCGTGCCGTTGTAGAGCCGGGCGGAGATTTCGATGACGCTGACCCCGGGATGCAGGGCGATGGTGGTGGTGACCTGGGTGCCGTAAATGCGGTCGGTATCGTGGCAGACCACCGCCTTGCCACCGTCCGGCAGGTCCTTCAGCGTACAGTCCACCGGAAGGAAGGTGCTGGGCCGGTGATGCTGCGGCCAGTTGAACTCGATGCCCCCCGAGATCCAGGGACCGGTCAGGCCTACCAGGGCAGGTTTGATGACCCGGTTGCGGTAGACGAAGTCATAGTCGTTGGTCTTGTCCCGGGCATACTGGATGCGTCCGCCCAGTTCGGGCAGGACGGTCACCTCGAGGTATTCATTCTCCAGGATGACCGCCTTGTAGTCCTGATCCTTGCATTCGTCCGAGATGGTCTCGATGACCGGGTAGGGATAGACCCGTCCCGAAGAGCCCTGGTAGACTCGGTTTTCAATAAATTGCGGATTCTTGTCCGGTTTTCCAATCCCGTAGGTGGGAATCGCAAGCTCTGTGACCTTCACTGTGACGCCCATGGTCATCAGCCCCTTGTCTGCTCAGCAAAACTGTATATATTTGCTCTCAGTCTAGAATTGGAATCGGCCCTTGGAACCGCATAAATTGTTTGAAAGTATTAAAAAATTGCTACTAAATTGATATAACTGACCAGTGACCTCTGGCTCGGGGCGAATGCCGAAATAGGCGGATGCATACACATGAAAGGAGGTCGGCCCATCAAGGGCCGACCTCCTAGGCTGACGTTCACTTAATCCCGGATCATACCTTTCAGCATCTTCCTTCGACCTTCGACAATCCCGGAGAGCCCTACTCCAGTTCCAGGGCTCCGGTGTAGAGCTGGTAGTACTCGCCATGCCTGGCTATCAGCTCATCGTGATTGCCGCGCTCGATGATCCTCCCGTGGTCCAGGACCATAATCACATCGGAGTTGCGAACCGTAGAGAGCCGGTGGGCGATGACGAAGACCGTCCGGCCGCGCATCAGTGCGTCCATGCCCTGCTGGACCACCTCCTCGGTCCTGGTGTCGATTGAGGAAGTGGCTTCATCCAGGATCATGGCCGGAGGATCCGCCACCGCCGCCCTGGCAATGGAGATCAGCTGACGCTGACCCTGGGACAGTCCGCTTCCATCCCCCTCAAGAACGGTCTGGTAGCCCTGGGGAAGCATGCGGATAAAGCTGTCGGCGTTGGTCATCTTCGCTGCTTCGATGCACTCCTCGTCAGTGGCATCCAGGCGCCCGTAGCGGATGTTGTCCAGGACGGTGCCTGTGAAGAGGTTGACGTCCTGAAGGACGATGCCCAGGGAGCGGCGGAGGTCAGGCTTGCGGATGTTCCTCACGTCGATCCCGTCATAGAGGATCTGGCCCTGCTGGATGTCGTAGAAGCGGTTGATCAGGTTGGTGATCGTGGTCTTGCCGGCACCAGTGGCACCGACCAGCGCCACCTTCTGCGCGGGCTTGGCGAACCAGGTGATGTCGTGCAGGACGGGCTTGCTCGGGTCATACCCGAAGCTGACGTCGGTGAATCGCACATCCCCCTGGAGGAGGGTGTATCGCCCGTCGGGAGAGGTGATTGCCTGATCCTTAGCCTTCAGGGCCACGTCCCGGGCGTCGCCTGGAAGCTTCATGGCGGCCTCCAGCGAGCGCCTGCCGTCGTCATCGGCCTCGCGCTTCCAGGCCCAGTGCCCGGTTTCGTGGTCGACAGGGGTCATGGTCCGGCCGTCCGAGGCCAGTTCGACGCTGACCAATCTGACCGTACCCTGGTCGGACTCGACGGGCTGGTCCATCAGGTCGAAGATCCGGGATGCACCTGCCAGGGCCATCATGACCATGTTGAATTGCATGGAGACCTGCCCGATTGGGTTGATGAAGGAGCGGGAAAGGGTCAGGAGGGAGACGATGGTTCCCAGGGTCAGCGGCCCTGCCCCGGTCAGTCCTACGTTGCCCATGCCCGCAATGCCGGCCAGCCCGCCGACGATGGCCAGGATGACATAGAGCAGGTAGCCCATGTTGCCTACGACCGGCATGGTGACGTTGCCGTAGGTGTTGGCCTTGGCCGAGGCCTGGAAGAGCTCCTCATTCCGGGCCTCGAACACCCTGGCGGTGGCATCCTCGTGGTTGAAGACCTTGATGACCTTCTGCCCGTTGACGGCCTCTTCAACGAAGGCGTTCACCTGGCCCAGATAGCGCTGCTGGTGAACGAAGTAACGGCCGCTTCGGGTGACCAGAACCCGGACCACCACAATCAGGACCGCCGCGAAGACCAGGGTCAGGACGGTGAAGGGAATGGAGAGCCAGAGCATGGAGATCAGGGCTGCCAGGGCGGACAGGACCGAGGAGACCATCTGCGGGAAGGACTGGGAGATGGCCTGACGAAGGGTATCCGTGTCGTTGGTGTAGCGGCTCATGGTGTCGCCGTGCTCATGGGTGTCGAAGAAACCAATGGGCAACTCCTGCTGGTGGGCGAACATCTGGTCGCGGATGGTCTTCAAGGTTCCCTGTTCCACCTTGACGATCAGCCAATTCCAGAACCAGGAGCAGAAGGTTCCCACCGCATAGAGGCAGCCCATCAGGATCAGGGTCCTCATCAGCGGTCCCCAATCAGGGTCGGCGGCCCCCACCAGCGGCAGGATGTAGTGGTCGATCAGCGGCTGGAGGAAGAAGGCCGATGCCGCCTGGGCCCCGGCGCTGATGATGATGCATACCACGATCACCGCCAGCTGCCAGCGGTAGGACAACAGGTAGCTCAGAATGCGACGGGTCGTTCCCGGCGCGGCCTTGTCCAAGCGGGGCTTGCGATTCTTGAATGATCCGTCACTCATGGTCCTTGTCCCCCTCGCTCTGGTTCCTGGTCTGTGATTCGTAGATGGAGCGGTACTCCTGACATGTTCGCAGGAGCTCCTGGTGGGTGCCCTTGTCCAGGATTTTGCCCTCCTCAAGGACCACGATCATGTCAGCGTCCTCCACAGAGGCCAGGCGCTGGGAGATGATGATCTTGGTGGTGTCGGGAATCTCCTGGCTGAAGGCGTGACGGATCAGCTGATCGGTCTTGGTGTCCACGGCGCTGGTTGAGTCATCCAGGATCAGGATGTCGGGCTTCTTCAGAAGGGCCCGTGCGATGCACAGACGCTGTCGCTGGCCACCAGAGAGGTTGGTGCCACCCTCGTCCAGGTAGGTCTGATAGCCATCGGGAAACTCCCGCACGAAACCGTCAGCCTGGGCCAGGGTGCAGGCGCGCACCAGCTCTTCGTCCGAAGCATCAGGATTGCCCCAGCGTAGGTTCTCGGCGATGGTCCCGGTGAAGAGGACATTCTTCTGGAGCACCATGGCCACCTGGTCGCGCAGGACCGTCAGGTCGTAATGGCGCACGTCCACCCCACCCACCTGGAGGGACCCCTCGGTCACGTCATAGAGGCGGGGAATGAGCTGGACCAGGCTGGATTTGGAGGAACCGGTGCCGCCCACGATGCCCAGTGTGGAGCCCGAGGGAACGTCCAGATTGATGTGGCTCAGAACAGGACGTTCGGACCGGTCCGAGTAGCGGAAGGTCACATCCTGGAAGCTGATGGATCCGTCGGCCACTTTCGTGACCGGCTCGGCGGGATCATGCACGGTGCTGACCTCGTCCAACACCTGGCATATGCGCTCCGCCGAAGCCTGGGAGATGACGACCATGACCACGATCATGGAGACCATGTTCATGGCCATCATGATCTGGATGGCATAGGTGACCAGTGCAGTCAGATCGCCCGTGGTCAACCCCAGGGCAGCATTGTTCCCGGAGGCCACGATCTGGGAGGCTCCCATCCAGGATATGACCAACAGAGAGGCATAGATGCAGAAGTTCAAGAGTGCCGGGTTCAGACTCATGATCCGCTCGGCCTTGCAGAAGGCCCGGTAGATGGCCAAAGAAATACCGTTGAATTTGCGCTCCTCGTAATCCTCACGGTTGTATGACTTGACCACTCTGATGCCCTGAAGGTTCTCGTCCACCACGTTGTTGAGGTGGTCGTAGGTGTGGAAGACCCGCTCGAAGATGGGGTGAACCAGCAGGGACAGGCCGATCAGCCCGAAGCCCAGGATGGGAATGGCGATCAGGAAGACCAGAGATATGGGCCTGGAGATCTTGTAAGAAAAAAGCCAGGCCACGATGACCATGATCGGCGCCCTGACCCCGACCCTGATGACCATCTGATAGGCGTTCTGCAGATTGGTCACATCGGTGGTCAGCCTGGTGATGATGGATCCTGTGGAGAAGCGGTCGATGTTGGTGAAGCTGAAGGATTGCACCTTGGCGAACAGATCGCTGCGGACATTCCTGGCCAAGCCGGAAGAGGCGATGGCCGCATACCGCCCGGACATGAACCCGGAGAACAGGGAGACGGCCGAGCAGGCCAACAGTATCAAACCGAACTTGAAGATGGACGGCATGGATCTCCCCGAGACCCCCTGGTCGATCAGGGAGGCCATGATGGTCGGGATCACAATCTCAAGAACACTCTCAAGAAAGACGTAGGCCGGAGCCAGAAAGCTGGCCTTCCGGTATTCGCGCAGTGAGCGCAGAATGGTACGGATGGTGTGCTTCGGGCGCGCTGGTTCCTGTTTATCCGATCTGACCACGGATGCCGTAGACCCCTTCAAATGGACCTCTTCTGTTTCTGTACTGGTTTCTCTATCTTTCACGGCCAATCACCGACATGCAATACCCTCGTAAGAGGGGCTGAATTAACCTAGGCTATCATCCTGTGCGCCAGGGTTGGGCGGACGCGCGGTGATTTCCGCCCTCCACAAAAAGAAGCTGTCACGCCCCTTGGAATCCCTTGGGGTCATGCAGCTTCCATGCTTCAGTCAGTCTTACCAGCGAGTCTTGCCTGCGGGTTCTGAACAAGGCATACTTACGGTTGATTGAATCGGCGAAGGCCTCTCGCCTGACAGGCTATGAATCAGCGTTCGTCCAACTTGGTGATGATCTCTTTGGAGATCTGGTCGACCTCGCCCTGGCCATCCACTGCGACCAGAAGGCCACGGGACTTATAGGTGTCCAGCAGGGGGGCAGTCTCCTTGGCGTAGATATCCAAACGCTTTGCGATGGCCTCGGGGGTATCGTCGGCCCGCCCCTCCTCCCTGGCCCGCTTGGCGATGCGCTGCATGAGCACGTCATGGTCGGCATCCAGGGCCACCACTGCCGTCAGCGGAGTGCCAAGCTCCTGGAGCATCTTGTCCAGCGCCTCGACCTGGGAGGCCGAACGGGGGTAGCCGTCCAGAATCCAGCCCTGGGCGGCGTCGTCCATGCCAAGGCGGTCCTTGACGATCTTGTTGGTCAGCTCGTCTGGAACCAGTTCACCCTTGTCGGTGTAAGCCTTGGCCTGCCTGCCCAACTCGGTTCCGTTCTTCAGGTTGTAGCGGAAAATGTCGCCGGTGGAGATGGCAGGAATCCCGTAATGCCTGCTGAGCAAAGCCGCCTGAGTGCCCTTGCCAACACCTTGAGGTCCCATGATCAACAGTCGCTGTACCATTCCCTATCCTTTGTTCGATATTCCATTGTTCTTAGCTCTCCGGCCACGGACGGCCGTAACTGTCTTGGCCGTGCAGAACCCTCATTTACGTATGCTAGCGGCTGCCTGACCCAATACAGGTTCCACCCACCAAACCCATGCAAACGCTCTTCCGAATATGACAGGGTCCGGCCCCATGCCACCAAGGGCCGGGGTCGGACCTTCATCTGTTATGGTTTGACACCGCTTGCAGGTTTCTGACCGAAAGGTCAGCCCTCCTTGTGTTCACCCTCCAGCAGGAAGCCGGTGTACTGGAACTGCTCGGTCTGAGCCCTGGCCTGGCGCAGGGTGTCCAGGCCGACGCCGGCGATGATCAGAATGGTGGTGCCGCCGAAGGGCAGCTTGGAGTTGATCTTCAGCAACATGATCAGCACCGTAGGAATAAGAGCCACAAAGAGCAGGTAGATGGCACCCACCGTGTTCAGTCGATTCATCACGTATGACAGGTACCGGCTGGTGGCCCGTCCGGCCCTGATACCCGGGATGAAGCCGCCATACTCCTTCATGTTGTCGGCCGTCTCATCGGGATTGAAGGTGATGGAAGTGTAGAAGAAGCAGAAGAAGACAATCATGACCGAGTAGAGCACGATGTACCAGACCGAGGTCGTGTTGGCCATGTTGGCATCAATCCACTTCACCCAGTTCTGATCGGAATTGCCGAACTGAGCGATAAGGGTGGGAATGGCCAGAATAGACGAGGCGAAGATGGGAGGAATCACGCCTGACATGTTGATCTTGAGCGGCAGGTAGGTGGAAGAGCCGCCGTACATCTTGCGGCCAATCATCCTGCGGGTGTACTGGACGGGAATACGACGCTGAGCCAGTTCCACGTAGTCGACCAGAATCAGAATAACCAGCAGGACAGTCACGACAATGCCAAACTTGACCCAGTCGCCGTCCTTGCCGTTGGTTCCCCAACCGATGTTCCAGAGCTGTGGCAGGAAGCCGGAGCAGATGGAGATGAAGATCAGGACGGACATGCCGTTACCAATCCCCTTGTCGGTAATCAGCTCGGCCATCCACATGATCAGACCAGTGCCGCCGGTCATAATCAGAACCATGACCCCCATATTCCACCAGGAACTGTCAGGGATGACCTGCTGTTGACAGGCACCGCCGAAGAGCGCACCCTTGTTGGCCGTAACCAGAATGGTCGTGGACTGCAGCACCGCCAGGCCGATGGTCAGATACCTGGTGTACTCGGTCAGTTTGGCCTCGCCTGACTGGCCTTCCTTGTGCAGAGCCTCGAAACGAGGAATGACCACGCGCAGCAACTGCACCACGATTGATGCAGTGATGTAGGGCATGATGCCCAGTGCGAAGATGGACAGCTGCAGCAGAGCCCCGCCCGAAAACAGGTTCACCAGGCCGATGAAGTCCTCATTGCCGGCCGTGGTTATGCACTTCTGCACGGCGGGATAATCCACGCCTGGGGTAGGTATGAACGACCCGATGCGATAGATGATGATGATGCCAAGAACGAAGAAGATTTTCTTCCTCAACTCCTTGGTCCTGAAGGCCTGGATTAACGTCCTCACCTAAGTTCCCTCCCTACGCGCCCACGCGTTGGTCCCGGTGCATCGCACCTTCTTGCTCCGACCAGCTTAGCCGATGGCTCCGTCAAACCCGACGGCATCCAGGCCGGAAACGAGTTCCGGCCCCCGCCCGCTTGGAGCGGGGAGGGCCGGAATCGTCTACCTTGCGGTCTGTCCCCCTATTGAGTATCAGTCCTCGGAGACGGACCCGCCTGCGGCTTCAATCTTGCTTCTGGCCGAGGCCGAGGCCTTGACGCCCTTGAGGGTGAAAGCTTCCTTGACGTCACCATCACCCAGGACCTTGACAGGGTGGCCCTTGCGGACCGCTCCCTTGTTGACCAGATCCTCGACGGTAACCTCACCGCCCTTGGGGAAGAGTCCTTCCAGAGCACCCAGGTTGACCACCTGGTACTCCTTCTTGAACGGGCTCCTGAACCCGCGCAGCTTGGGCAGCCGCATGTACAGGGGCAGCTGGCCGCCTTCAAAGCCCGGACGGACCTGGTAGCGGGCCTTGGTGCCCTTGGTGCCCCGACCGGAGGTCTTGCCCTTGGATCCCTCGCCGCGACCCACACGGATGCGGTCGCGCTTGGCGCCCGGAGCCGGACGCAGGTCATGCATCTGCAGGATCGTGGGCTCTTGCTTCTCGCTGGCCATAATCAGTCTGCCTCCTCTACGTTCACCAGGTGGCGGACCTTGTCGGCCATCCCCCGGTAGACGGGGGTGTCCTCACGCAGGACAGACTGGCCGATCTTGTGAAGGCCCAGAGACCTGACGTTCTCCTTCTGGCGGTCGGTGGCATGAGCCACGCCCTTGACCAGGGTGATCTTGATCTGCTTGGTCATCACTCACCTGCCTTCGACTGCTCGTCAGCCTTGGCCTTGGCTTCTTCGCGCTCCTTGCGCTCGTCGGCGATACCGGCGGCACGTGCGCGCAGGAGGGAGTCGGGGGCGACCTCCTCCAGGGGCAGACCACGGCGTGCCGCGATCTCCTCGGGCTCCTCCAGCTGCTTCAGGGCAGCTACAGTGGCCCGCACCATGTTGACGGCCGTGGCCGATCCCATGGACTTGCTCAGGATGTCGGTGATGCCGGCGCACTCCAGGACGGCGCGAACCGGACCACCGGCGATAACGCCGGTTCCGGGGGCTGCAGGCCGCAGGAGAACAGTGCCGGCCGCATCGTGGCCGATCACCGGGTGGGTGACTGTGCCGCGAATGCGGGGGACGGTGAACATGTGCTTCTTGGCATCCAGCTGACCCTTGGAGATGGCTGCGGGGACCTCGCGGGACTTGCCGTAGCCAACACCCACGGTGCCCTTGCCGTCGCCCACGACCACCAGTGCCGCGAAGCTGAAGGTTCGGCCTCCCTTGTGGACCTTGGAGACGCGGTTGATGGTCACGACCCTGTCGAGCATGTCGTCACGGTCATCGTGATCGCGACGGCCCCGACGGCCATCCCTGCGACCATCACGGGAACCGCCCCGACGACCGCCGCGGCGATCATCGTTCCGGTCGTTCCGGTCCCTTCTGCCACCCTGGCTGGACTGAGCATTTGTGGAATCTTCAGTCACCTGGGTTGTTTCCTTTGTCGTTTCGTTGTCGCTCACAGTGCCAAACCTCCCTCACGGGCGCCTTCCGCAACCGCTGCGACCCTTCCGTGGTACTTGTTGCCACCACGGTCGAAGACCACGGTGGTGATGCCGGCCTTCTTGGCCTTGGCCGCAATCTGCTCGCCCACCTTGCGGGCGGCCTCGGTCTTGGTGCCCTTGAAGGAGCCGTAGTCCGAAGCCATGGTCGACTCGCTGACCAGGGTGACACCCCTGGTGTCGTCGACAATCTGGGCGATCATGTTGCGGTTGGTTCGAGTGACCACCAGACGGGGACGCTCTGCCGTGCCGGAGACGTGCTTGCGCAGACGGGCATGGCGGCGCAGACGGGCGATCTTCTTGCCTTTGCCTAGTATCGAGACCGTCATATCACTTACCAGCCTTTCCAGCCTTGCGCAGGATGTGCTCGTCGGCGTACTTGATGCCCTTGCCCTTGTAAGGCTCGGGAGCACGCAGGGCGCGGATGTTGGCCGCAGCCTGGCCGACAGCCTGCTTGTCGATGCCGGAGACGACCACTTCGTTGGCGTTCGGCGTCTCGAAGGTGATGCCCTCCGGGGGGTCGACGGTGATGGTGTGCGAGTAGCCCAGCGAGAACTCCAGGGACTTGCCCTTGGCGACCACGCGGTAGCCGGTGCCGACGATCTGCAGGTGCTTGCTGTAGCCCTTGGAGACGCCTTCGACCATGGAAGCCACGATGGAGCGGCTAAGTCCGTGCTTGGCCTTGGTGGTGCGGTCCTCGTCGGCGGGGGTCATGATGATCTCATTGCCCTCGACCTTGCCGGTGATGCCCTCGGGCAGCGTGTATCCGTCGGAGCCCTTGGGACCCTTGGCGGTGAATTCCTGGCCCTTGAAGGCCACCTCCACACCTGCCGGAACGGCGATGGGGAGCTTACCAATATGCGATGCCATGTTCAGCTCTCCTTTCTCACCATACGTAGGCGACGATTTCGCCGCCGATGCCCCTGTCGAGGCATTCCTTCTGGGTCATCAGTCCCGAGCTGGTCGAGATGATGGCGATTCCCAGCCCGCCCAGGGGCATGGGCAGGGAATCCGACTTGGCGTACCGGCGCAGACCGGGCTTGGAGACGCGCTTGATTCCCTGAATGGACTGACGTCCATCGGGACCGTACTTGAGCGTGATCTCCAGATCCTGCCCGACGCGGGCCTCCTTGGCGCGGTAATCGGCGATGAAGCCTTCGCGCTTGAGGATCTGCGCGATGTTCGCCTTGAACTTGGAGTACGGCATGTCGACTGTTTCATGCTTGGCCGCACTCGCATTACGCAGACGTGTCAGCATGTCTGCGATGGGATCTGTCATTGTCATGTGGGCTTATGCCCTTCCTCGCCGTGGTTTCCGCCGCCGGGCAGCAATCTGCCGCGGCCGCGGACCTTCAGCGTCGATCTTTACCAACTGGACTTCGTCACACCCGGCAGCTCGCCGCGATGGGCCTTCTCGCGAAGGCAGATGCGGCACAGGCCGAACTTGCGATAGACGGAATGAGGACGACCGCAGACCTGGCAGCGCGTGTAGCCACGCACCTTGAACTTCGGCTTGCGTGCCGCCTTGTTTCTCAGAGCGGTTTTTGCCATATCAGTTCTCCTTGAAGGGGAAGCCCAGCTGCTTGAGCAGTGCCCGGGCCTCCTGATCGTTCTTGGTGGAGGTCACCACGGTGATATCCATACCACGCTGGTGATCGATCTGATCAGGATCGATCTCGTGGAACATGGACTGCTCCGTGAGACCGAAGTTGTAGTTGCCCTGGCCGTCGAACTGGCGGTCGCTGATGCCGCGGAAGTCGCGGATGCGGGGCAGGGCCAGGGTCAGGAGACGATCCAGGAACTCCCACATGCGCACGCCGCGCAAGGTGGCGAAGGCGCCGATGGCCTGTCCCTCACGCAGGTGGAACTGCGCCACGGACTTCTTGGCCTTGGTGATCTTGGGCTTCTGGCCGGTGATGGCCGTCAGATCCTTGACTGCGCCCTCGATCAGCTTGGAGTCGCGTGCCGCGGCACCCACGCCCATGGAGACCACGACCTTCTCGATCCTGGGCACCTGCATGGGGTTGGAGAACTTGAACTCCTTCTCCAGCTCGGGCACAATGCTGTCACGGTACTGCTGCAGCAAACGAGGGACTGCCGGTGCTTCAACGGTGGTATCGCTCATGACAGCTCCTTGCCTGACTTCTTGGCGAAGCGGGTGCGCACGACCTTGACCTTGCCGTCACGCGCCTCCTCCTTGATGTTCACGCCGATGCGAGTCGGCTTCTTGGTCTCCGGGTCGATGACCATCACGTTGGAGCGATGGATGGGCGCCTCGGTCGGGACGATGCCCGACTCCTGACCCTGTTGGGTGGCCCGGACATGCTTCTTGACGATCTGAATACCCTCGACGATCAGGCGGTCATTGGGCAGAATCCGCAGAACCTTGCCCTCCTTGCCGCGATCCTTGCCGCGGATGACCTTGACCTGGTCGCCTGTCTTGATCTTGGCTACCACTTCAGATCACCTCCGGTGCCAGGGACACGATCTTCATGAAGCGCTTGTCGCGCAACTCACGACCGACCGGTCCGAAGATACGAGTGCCACGGGGCTCACGACCGGTGCCGAGGATGACCGCCGCGTTCTCGTCGAACTTGATGTAGGAGCCGTCATGACGACGATGCTCCTTGACCGTACGGACGACGACCGCCTTGACGACCTCGCCCTTCTTGACCGACCCGCCGGGAATGGCATCCTTGACGGTGGCGACAATCACGTCGCCAATGCCGGCATAGCGTCGCTTCGACCCGCCGAGCACGCGGATGGCCAGGATCTCCTTGGCACCCGTGTTGTCGGCGACCTGAAGCCGCGATTCCTGCTGAATCATTGATTCTCCTTAGCCGCGCTGGTTCTCCGCAGATACCCCGCACAGGGGCGGGATGAAATGCGGAGCCTGGCCGAACTTGTTACTTGGCGCGCTCGACGATGGAGTCGAGACGCCAGCGCTTGGTCTTGCTCAGAGGACGGGTCTCCATGATACTCACGAAGTCGCCCACATGGGCCTCGTTCTTCTCATCATGGGCCTTGACCTTGCGGTTGCTACGGACGACCTTGCCGTACAGGGGGTGGGTCGAACGCTGCTCCAGCTCTACGGTGATGGTCTTGTCCATCTTGTCGGACACGACGTAGCCGCTGCGAACCTTGCGGAAGTTGCGCTCCTGCTTGTCAGCCATGCTTACTTCTCCTCAGCTTTGCTTTCGGCCTTTGCTTCGGCGGGCTCCTGGCTGATGCCCAGCTCGCGCTCACGCAGGACTGTGTACATCCTGGCGATGTCGTGCTTGACGGCCTTGAGGCGGGAGGTGTTCTCCAGCTGACCGGTGGCCGACTGGAAGCGCAGGTTGAACAGCTCTTCCTTGGACTTCTTCAGGAAATCCTCGATCTCCGCATTGGTCTTTTCATTCAGATTCTTGATGGAATACTCGGCTGTTCCGACTGACATCAGATGTCACCGCCTTCACGTGCAATAATCCGGCACTTCATGGGAAGCTTGTCAGTAGCGCGGCGAAGGGCCTCACGGGCCACATCCTCGCTCACGCCGCCAATCTCGAAGAGCACCCGGCCTGGACGGACATTGGCCACCCAGAACTCGGGCGCACCCTTGCCGGAACCCATTCGGGATCCCAGGGCGTGCTTGGTCAGGGGGCGATCCGGGAAGACCGTGATCCAGACGCGGCCGCCGCGCTTGATGTACCGGGTCATGGCGATACGGGCCGCCTCGATCTGCCTGTTGGTCAGGTAAGCCGGAGCCAGGGCCTGGATGCCGTAATCGCCAAAAGCGATCTCGTTGCCGCCCTTGGACATGCCCGAACGACCCGGACGATGCTGCTTGCGGTATTTAGTCCTCTTTGGGATAAGCACGGCTCACTCCTTTGCTTCGGTTGCGACGGGTGCCGAGGCGGTCTCTTCCTGAGCCGCCGCCGGCGGCACGGCCACACCGCTGTTCTGCTTGGCTGCATCCTGCTCGCGACGGATACGCCCCTCGGAGGGACGGACGCCACGACGGGGACGACGATCGCCGCGCCGACCGGGACGGTTGTTCTGCTGAGCCTGCTGCTCATCGAACTGACGCTCGGTCATATCGCCCTTGTAAATCCAGACCTTGACGCCGATGCGGCCGTAGGTGGTCCTGGCCTCGAAGAAGCCGTAATCGATCAGGGCGCGCAGAGTCTGCAGGGGCACACGGCCCTCGCGATAGAACTCCGAACGGCTCATCTCGGCTCCGCCCAGACGGCCGGACAGCTTGATCCTGATGCCCTTGGCACCGGCTCTCATGGCATCCTGCTGAGCCTTGCGCATGGCCCGGCGGAAGGTGACGCGGTTGGTCAGCTGCTCGGCGATGCCCTGAGCCACCAGCTGGGCATCGATGGAGGCGTTCTTGACCTCGAAGATGTTCAGCTGGACCTGCTTGCCGGTGATTTTCTCCAGCTTGGCACGCACGCGCTCGGCCTCGGCCCCACGACGGCCGATGACGATACCCGGCCGGGCGGTGTGGATGTCGACGCGCACACGGTCGCGGGTCCGCTCGATAACGATCTTGGAGACGCCTGCGCGCTCCAGGTCCTTGTTCATCTCCTTGCGGATCTTGTCATCCTCAAGAACGAAGTCGCTGTAACGCTCCCCCGCCTTGTTGGAGTCGGAGTACCACTTGCTGCGGTGCTCCTCGGTGATGCCGAGTCGGTACCCAAACGGGTTGATCTTTTGCCCCATTATCGGGCTCCTTCCTTGTCGGCCACCACGACGGTGATGTGGCTGGTCCGCTTGTTGATGCGGGCCGCACGACCCTGGGCGCGGGCGCGGAACCGCTTCAGGGTGGTGCCCTCGTCCACGTAGGTCTCCCGAACCACCAACTCGTTCTCGCGGAAGGGCTGGTTGGCCTTGTCCGCCTTGACACGCGCGTTGGCGATGGCGCTCTCCAGGCACTTGCGGACCGGAACGGCCGCGTCCTGGGGGGCGAACTTCAGAATGGTCACGGCCTCGGTCGCCTGCTTGCCTCGGATGAGGTCGACGACGCGGCGAGCCTTGCGAGGCGTCACGCGAACGTGACGTGCAATTGCCTTAGCTTCCATGTGTCTCTACTCTCCCTCGCCTCAGCGGCGTGCTTTCTTGTCGTCCTTCACGTGACCCCTGAAGGTCCGGGTGGGGGCGAACTCGCCGAGCTTGTGGCCGACCATGGCCTCGGTGACGAAGACCGGGACATGCTTGCGACCATCGTGCACAGCGAAAGTGTGCCCGATGAAGTCCGGGGTGATCATGGAACGACGGGACCAGGTCTTGATGACGTTCTTGGTGCCCTTTTCGTTCTGCTCGTCGACTTTCTTCTGCAAGTGGGCGTCGACGAATGGGCCCTTCTTGATGCTACGAGTCATCTTTCCGACACTCCCTTACTTGCGGTTCTTACCATTTGGACGACGACGCACGATCATCTTGTTGGAGGCCTTCTTGGGCCTGCGGGTGCGGACCTCGCCCTTGCCCCAGGGAGACACCGGCGGCTTGCCGCCACGAGTGCGTCCACCATGCGGGTGGTCGACCGGGTTCATGGATTCACCACGGGTGATGGGCCTGCGGCCCATCCAGCGGGCACGTCCTGCCTTGCCGAGCTGGACATTGGCATGGTCGTTGTTTCCGACCTCGCCCACGGTTGCGCGGCAACGGGAGTCGACGTTACGAATTTCGCCGGAGGGCATACGCAGCTGGGCGTAGGCTCCGTCCTTGGCCACCAGCTGGACCGCGGCACCGGCCGAGCGGGCGATCTTGGCGCCGCCCAGTGGCCGCAGCTCGATGGCATGAACGATGGTGCCGGTTGGGATATTGCGCAGAGGCAGGTTATTACCGGGCTTGATGTCGGCCTGTGGACCGGTCTCGATGACGTCACCCTGCTTGATTCCCTGCGGTGCGATGATGTAGCGCTTCTCTCCATCCGCAAAGTGCAGAAGGGCAATGCGGGCCGAGCGGTTGGGATCGTATTCGATCTCAGCAACCTTGGCGGGTACGCCGTCCTTGTCCCAGCGACGGAAGTCGATGAGGCGGTACTGGCGCTTGTGCCCACCGCCGCGGTGGCGGCTGGTGACGCGACCATAGGAGTTGCGTCCGCCTGTCTTGCTCAGCTTGCGAACCAGCGACTTCTCGGGCTTGGAGCGCGTGATTTCGGCAAAGTCCGAAACCGAGGCGTTGCGACGGCCCGCGGTCGTCGGCTTGTATGTACGGATAGCCATAATCTAGTTCTTCCTTAACTTTTCTCGGCTAGCCTTCAGTTGTTGGTACCGAAGACATCGATCGACTGGCCCTCGGCCACCTTGACGATGGCGCGCTTCTCGGCGGCGCGACGACCCCAGCCCGTACGGGTTCGGGTCCGCTTGCCCTGCCGATTGAGGGTGTTGACCGATGTGACCTTCACGTTGAAGATCTGCTCGATGGCCTGCTTGATGGCGACCTTGTTGGCATCAGGGTCCACCACGAATGTGTACTGGCCGCGATCCGAGTTGGCGTAGCTCTTCTCGGAGACGACCGGGCGCAGAATGATGTCGTGCGCTGGCTTGTGAATAGCTGCCATGAAAATCAGGCCTCCTTGACGGTCTCGGACTTGGCGCCGCCCTTGACGGCCAGGAAGGCATCGAAGCCATCCTTGCTGAAGACGACATCCTCCGCCGTGACCACATCGTAGGTGTTGAGCTGATCGGCGAAGAGGACATGGACGGTGGGCAGGTTCCTGACGGAGAGCCACTCGTTGATGTTCTCACGGGACAGCACGACGGTGGTGAATCTGTTGTCGACCAGGGGCAGCAAGGCTGCCTTGGCGGCCTTGGTGGACGGGGTCTCACCAATGCCGAAGTCGACTACATGCACACGTCCTGCGTTGACCCGGTCGGACAGGACATAGCGCAGGGCTGCGGCCTTCATCTTCTTGGGGGTGCGCTGGGAGTAGTCACGCGGCTGCGGGCCGTGGACAATGGCGCCACCGGTCCACTGGGGAGCGCGGATGGAGCCCTGACGAGCACGACCAGTGCCCTTCTGCTTCCAAGGCTTGCGGCCGCCGCCGGAGACGGTGGACCGGGTCTTGACCGAATGCGTGCCCTGGCGGGCAGCAGCCAGCTGGGCGACGACCACCTGGTGAATCAGCGGCACGTGCGAGCGGACGTCCTCCTCGGCAATGCCGAAGATCTGCTCGGGTGCGTCCACGGTCCCGGTGTTCTTGCCCTGGGCGTCGGTGATGTTCAGAGTCAACTTAGCCATGGTTTCAGGCTCCCTTCACTGCCGAACGAACCAGGACGATGGCACCGCGGGGCCCGGGCAGGGCACCCTTGATGGCGATGACGCCCTTCTCGGCATCTGCGGAGACGATGGTCAGATTCTGGACGGTCGAGGTGTCATGACCCATGCGGCCGGCCATGCGCTTGCCCTTGAGGATGCGGCTGGGCGTGGCGCAGGCGCCCACTGAACCCGGACGACGCTCGTTCTTGTGCGAGCCATGGGTACGGCGGTAGGACTTGAAGCCCCAGCGCTTGATGGTGCCGGCAAAGCCCTTGCCCTTGGTGGTGCCGGTCACATCGACCTCGCTGCCCTCGGGCAACAGATCCAGGCCCAGTTCCTGGCCGGGCTGATAGCTGCCGGCATCGGCGGTGCGGACTTCAACCAGGTGACGACGCGGGGTCACTCCGGCCTTGGCGAAGTGACCGGCCAGCGGCTTGGTCACCTTGGTGGGATCAATCTGCCCGTAGCCGATCTGGATGGCCTGGTAGCCGTCCTTCTCCTGGTTCTTGACCGCGGTCACCACGTTGGTGGACACGTCCACCAGGGTCACCGGGACGAAGAAGCCGTTCTCGTCCCAGACCTGGGACATGCCCAGCTTGCGGCCCAGGAGAGCCTTGCGGTTCCTCTGCTCTTCAGCCATGCGGTTTCCTCCTCCCCTACAGCTTGATTTCAATGTTGACGTCCGCCGGCAGATCGATGTGCATCAGCGAATCCACAGCCTTGGGCGTGGGATCCACGATGTCGATCAGGCGCTTGTGGGTGCGCATCTCGAAGTGCTCGCGGGAGTCCTTGTACTTATGAGGAGAACGGATGACGACATACACGTTCTTCTCAGTCGGCAGCGGAACGGGGCCAACCACAGTTGCGCCCGCGTTCGTCACCGTCTCGACGATCTTCTTCGCCGATTGGTCGATGACCTCATGGTCATAGGACTTTAGCCTGATGCGGATTTTCTGTCCCGCCATTGCCGTCCGCCCTTTCTAGCGATCTATGAACTGATTACCCAGTCTGTTTCAAGGGCACGGAACGACGGTCACAGGAGACATTCCTCCCGACAGGCCTCAGCCGGATCCATGCGCAGCCGTGGAGAATCCCGTGGGGATGGGAGTCCTCGCTGCACCCGCTATTGTGATTGACAAAATGCGAGCCCAAAACAGGCAACTTTCTTATTAAAGCACGAGGGTTCCCCTAGAAGAATCCGGGCGTGTCGCGCCTCTTCCAGGAGAACTCCCGGCTCAATTATGGACTGTCAAGCCCGCTGGGAGGCCTCCTGGACCATATCCTCACCTTGGCGGGCGACCCTCATCCGGTGGCCCTCCTCCTGGCTGACCCCATAGTAGGCGGCCACAGCGATGTCCTTCATGTCCTCAATCAACGGAATACGGGGGTTGGCGGGCGTGCACTGATCCTCATAGGCGCGCATGCCGATCTGATCCAGGGACTTCCAGTAGAAGTCCTCGTCCACTCCGGCAGCCTGGAAGGAGGCATCCATGCCCAGGCGCTCGTCCCGGTAGGATTCCACAGCACGGGCCAAGAGCTCCACGCCTTCCTCGGTAGTTGCGGATTCGATGCCCAGTACGTGTGCCATCTGCCTGTAGCGCTCCGGGGCCACATACTCGCTGTACTTGGGCCAGCTGGTCGGCTCGTCCGGGATCCGTCCGTTGTAACGGATCACATAGGGCAGGAGGATGGAGTTGGCGCGCCCATGGGCCACATGGCAGAGGGCTCCGATGGTATGCGCCATGCCGTGGCACATGCCCAGGAAGGCCGAACCGAAGGCCATGCCAGCCATGGTCGCCGCATTATGCATCTTCTCCTGGGCGCGCACCTTGGCCTCGCCGCCGGCGGTGCCTACGGCAGGCTCCAGGTTGTCCCAGATCAGCTTGGCCGCATGCAGGGCCATGGCGTCGGTGTAGTCATTGGCATAGACCGAGACGAAGGCCTCCATGCAGTGGGTCAGGGCATCGAAGCCCGAGTCGCAGGCCAGGCTCTTGGGCTGGGTACGGGCCAGAACCGGATCCACGATGGCCACGCTGGGAGTCAGGGCGTAGTCGGTGACGGGGTACTTGTATCCGGTCTTATGGTCGGTGATGACCGCGAATGGGGTGACCTCCGAACCCGTGCCCGAGGAGGTGGGAATGCAGACCAACCTGGCTTTGGTGCCCAGGGGCGGAATTTTGAAGGCCCGCTTGCGGATGTCGAAGAACTTCTCCCGGACATCGGCAAAGGAGATCTCCGGGTGCTCATAGAGCAGCCACATGATCTTGGCCGCGTCCATGGGACTGCCACCGCCCACGGCGATAATCGTGTCGGGACGGAACTCATCGCGCATCATGGCCGCACCGCGCTCCACCGTCTCGACGCTGGGCTCCGGCTCTACGTAGTCAATGATCCGGAAGGTGACCGGCTCGGACCGGGCCCGCAGCTGATCGATGATCTTGTCCACGATCCCCAGCTGCTCCATGACCTTGTCACAGACGATGACGGCACGTCGGATGCCGAACATGTCGCGCAAATAGCGGACGGAGTTGGGCTCGAAGTAGGTCTTGGGGGGCACCTTGAACCACTGCATGTTGTTGTTCCTCCGCGCAATCCGCTTGATGTTGATCAGATTGACCGCCTGGACGTTGCCCGAGACCGAGTTGCCGCCATAGGAGCCGCAGCCCAGGGTCAAGGAGGGGGCGATGGCATTGTAGATGTCGCCGATGCCACCCAGGGAGCTGGGCTGGTTCCAGACGATCCGGCAGGCGTGCATGCGCTGACCGTACTCACGCACCAGCCTCTCGTCATCGGTGTGAATGGCTGCCGTGTGCCCGGCGCCGTAGCGCAGCATCTGCTCGCAGAGGGTGAAGCCCTCCTCTTTGTTGCTGGCCTTGAGTACAGCCTGAACCGGAGCCAGCTTCTCCAAGGTCAGGGGCTCCACGGGGCCGACCTGGTCGCATTGGGCAGCCAGGATGGTCGCATCCTCGGGTATCTCGAAGCCGGCCTGACGGGCGATGAACTGGGGGGACTTGCCCGGAACCTCGGAGTTGAGCCTGGGAGCAGACGCATCGGCACCGGCATGGGCCCGCACGCCGAACATGTACTCCTCCAGCATGGCCTTCTCCTCAGGGTTGACGAAGTAGGCCTTGCGCCGCTTCATCTCCTGGATCACCCGGTCATACACATCCTGATGGGCGATGATGGCCTGCTCTGTGGCGCAGATCATGCCATAGTCAAAATGCTTGGACAGAATCAGGTCGTTGACGGCCCTGGGGACGTTGACCCTGCGGTCCACATAGGCAGGGGCATTGCCGGCTCCTACGCCCAGGGCAGGCTTGCCCGAAGAGTAGGCGGCCTTGACCATGCCGGTGCCTCCGGTGGCCAGAATGGTGGCCACGCCGGGATGCCGCATGAGCGCGCCGGTGGCCTCGACTGAGGGATGCTCGATCCACTGGATGCAATTCTGAGGAGCGCCTGCCTCGATAGCGGCATCGCGGACGATCCGGGCCGCCTCCACCGAACAGCACTGGGCGTAGGGGTGGAATCCGAAGATGATGGGGCAGCGGGTCTTCAGGGCCAGCAACGACTTGAAAATGGCAGTCGAGGTGGGGTTGGTAACCGGAGTCACGCCAGCCACTACACCCACCGGCTCGGCCACCTCGATGATGCCGTCCACGTCGTTTTCGCCGATGATGCCCACGGTGCGTTGCCTGGCCAGGTAGTTGGTCACATGCTCGCAGGCGAAGATGTTCTTGGTGGCCTTGTCCTCCACCAGACCGCGCCCGGTCTCCTCCACGGCCATCTGTGCCAGGGACAGATGCTTGTTCAGGGCCGCGATCGAGGCCTTGGCCACAATCCGATCCACCTGTTCCTGGTTGAGCTCCTCAAAGGCGCGTAAAGCCGACTGCGCGCGGACGACCAGAGCATCCACCTCCCTGCTGGCCAGCTCACTGCTGTCGACCCGGCCACCATCCCTGCCTGCTGCCGGATCCTTCATTTGTTGCTCATGCTTCTGCTTCTGCGTTCCAGCCAAGGTATTGGCCCTCCTCATGTTCCGCGGATGCCGGTCCACGAAAGGCATCCGTCATAACGTGACGAAAGTCACAATATAGACCGGAGGGGGCACCATTGAGCCCCAGGATGAGCGAACGTTCGCTTGAAGCGTGTCGTGTGGGAATCCGTTGTTTTTCTGGTCATTTTCCACACTGCAACGTGCGCTTTAGCGTTCGCTTCAGACTGGGCCGTCCAGGCGTGAATCCAGGCAAGAAAAATCCCCAAGGTCCGTGAGAACCTCGGGGATGGAAGAAACTGCGAACGTCAGCGCTTGGAGAACTGCGGAGCTCGACGGGCCTTGTGCAGACCGGCCTTCTTGCGCTCCACCACGCGGGCGTCGCGGGTCAGGAACCCGGCCTTCTTCAGGGCAGGGCGATTGGCGTCCCGGTCGATGGCGTTCAGGGCGCGTGCGACGCCCAGACGAACTGCGCCGGCCTGGCCGGTCACGCCGCCGCCCTCTACGCGCACAACCACGTCGAACTTGTTCTCGAGCTTGAGCAGCACGATAGGCGAGTTGACCTCGCGCTGATGCAGCTTGCTGGGGAAGTACTCCTCCAGGGTGTGCCCGTTGATGCTCCACTTGCCGGAGCCCGGAATCAGACGGACGCGGGCGACTGCCTCCTTGCGGCGGCCGGTGCCGTAGCCCGGCTCGATTGCGGAGGTGCCGGTGCCTGCGCCGGCGTTGGTCTCGGAAGTGTAGGAAGCGCTGGTCTCCTCGGCCTCGAGAACCGCGGAGCTGTTGTTGTTGTCAGCCATGGTGATTATCTCCTCTGGTCCTACTTGGCCTGCTGGGCGACCTGATGGATCTTGTACTCAATGGGCTGCTGCGAGGTGTGAGGATGCTCCTCGCCTGCGAAGACCCGCAGCCTGGTCAGCTGGACCTTGGCCAGCTTGTTCTTGGGCAGCATTCCCTTGACCGCCGTCATGATGATGCGCTCGGGGTTGTGCTCCATCAACTGCCCATAGGAGTCGCGACGCAGACCGCCGGGACGGCCGGAGTGGGTGTAGAGCACCTTGTCGCTCTTGTTGCCCGTCAGTACCATCTTGGACGCGTTGATGACGATGACGTTGTTGCCGGAGTCGGCGTAGGGCGCATAGGTGGGCTTGTTCTTGCCGCGCAGCAGATCGGCCACCTGGGCTGCCAGACGCCCCAGCACCACACCGGAGGCGTCGACGATATACCAGTCATGTGTCAGATCGGCTGGTTTCGGGGTGAAAGTCTTCACGATTCAACCTTTTCCTTGCATTGTGTTTCGGGCTCTCTGCGCCGCATGCTGCCATGCTGGCCGAAAGCCATGTATTCCGTGGGCTCCCTTAAAGTCCTAGACGGCGAGTGGGAAAAGCGCTTTGAGGACCCCTTAGGGAAACACAACAATCCATTATTGTAACGCCTGAGTGCCGTTCGTCAAAATTCGCGTCGTCCCGGTCTCAGCGGGTGGCTGCCGCCCGTGCCACCTGCCCGTCCGGGTCCTGGCGAAGGGCGTCGAGGGTGGCCTGCCTGGTGTTGGGATTCAGAGCCACGGCCCGGCGGACCATGGCGGCCAGCACATGGGGGGCATTCTGCTCATCGCGAGTGCCGAGGGCTCCCAGAAAGTCCAAAGTATCAGCATCAGTGCGCTCGTCCTGGGCACCCTCCAGGCGCATCTTCCAGGAGGTCATGGGATTGGTCAACGCAGCAGCCCTGACTCCTGCATCCTCGTCCTTGGTGAGCAGACCGGCCAGCCAGTTCTTGTCATCCTTGTTGGCGGCCACGGCCCGACGGACCTCCGGGCTGGAATCCTGGGAGAGCTTGACCAGAATGTTGGGGAAGGGCATGGTTTGCGCCAGGTAGATCCTGTCCTCCACCGGCGTGTGCTCGTTGCCGGCCACGGCCTCCAGCAGTGCCGTGAAGCGGGAGAAGGCGGCCTGGTCGGACCTGTCGGGCAGAGGGCTCCGGGCGAATTCGTGCAGTTCGTCCGTATCGGTGGAGTGCCTGAGCCTTTCATAGAAAACGGTCAGGGCCTCGTGGGGCTTGCCGGCTGACGGGGATTCGGTTTCCGGTTGGTCCTGGGGATTGGTCATGCGGCCAGCTTAGGTCGTCTCCCTGATAACAGACTCGGCCCGGAACCCCCTCTAGCATGGAGATAGCGCAGGAACCGAGGAGACGATAGGCATAGGAGGCAAGCCGATTTGCTCACCATACTGGATAGGCCGCAGAAACCGGCCACAGGCTCTCTGACCGAGCGGAAGTCCGAGTTCATTGGCCAGGCCTGCCATATAGAGGACCAGGAGGCGGCCATGGCATTCGTCCAGGAGGTGCGCTTACAGCACCCCAAGGCCCGACACGTCTGCCACTGCGCAATCTGGGGGCCCGAGGGCCGCACCAGCGAGCGCATGAGCGATGACGGAGAGCCCTCCGGAACGGCCGGCAAGCCCATGCTTGAGGTCATGCGTCGGCAGGGGCTGACCGACTGCGTCCTGACCGTTACCCGATACTTCGGGGGGATCCTTCTAGGGTCAGGGGGGTTGATCCGAGCCTATTCCTCAGCAGCCTCCCTGGCGCTCGAGGCGGCGAGATCGGCACGCGTGCTCCCGACGCAACGGTTCACGATCACTGTGGACTACCCGGAGTACGACTCCCTCTGCCGTCTGATCCGCAACTCCGGGGGCCACGTGGAGACCGAAGACTTCACTGACCGGGTGCGCTTGACCTACGACCTGGAACCCGCAGCGGTGCCGTCCTTTGATGGACGGTTGGCCGACCTTCTGCAGGGCCGGGCCCAGCCCAGTGCCCTCGGTGAAGGCCGCAGGCTGATTCCTCTGTCTGAGGACAGGGCTTCATCTGCTTCATGATGGCCAAGACGAGCCATACAGCCGTTGCCCGGCTGCGGTCTACCTGCCAGACAGGCTCATGCCAAGTATCGCCGGTCCTCCGCCGTGCGGACTATGACCTTGCCAGACCGTGACCCGGGCAAAGATATAGAAATTACAGAAAAGAGCACAGAACAAGAAAGACCTTTGAGAAGGACTAAGACCGGCAATCGTGCATAATAAGCGATCACCGGTCATCAGGCGGAGACGAGGAGATTCGAACTCCTGGACCGCTTGCGCAGTCAACACCTTAGCAGGGTGCCCCTTTCGGCCACTCAGGCACGTCTCCATGTAGGCTCCCGAGCCAGGACCTTAGCCCCAGAGTTTCGAGAACAGAACAATAGAATACCATGATTTACCGACCTGACTCGCCGGGGCGGCTGAAAGCGGCGAGCAGGGAACGGATTCGTTTATTTTCATGGATTAAAACCATAAAAGTGAATCTTTTCCAAGAATTTACGTATGAGAATAATTTATCGCATGTTCCTCCGGGACCTCCTCCTATCATGGAGCTATGAGTACCGCACCAAGGCTTGCAGCCGCCAAGAAGGACTGGGGACATGACGAGACCGGCTGCACGGTACTGCACATCGATATGGATGCCTTCTATGCCTCCTGCGAAGTCGCTCGACACCCGCAATTGCAAGGCCGGCCGGTCATCATCGGCACCGGGCAGCGTTCGGTGGTCTCCGCGGCCAGCTACGAGGCCAGGGCCTTCGGCATCAACTCGGCCATGCCCCTGGCGCGTGCCAGGCGACTGTGCCCCCAAGGGGTCTTCCTTCCGGTTGACATGACCTATTACCAGAGCATCTCAAGACGGATATTTGATACGGTTTTCTCACGAATCACCGATCAGATCGAGCAGGTCTCGGTAGACGAGTGCTACATGGACGTGTCCGGGGCGCTCATGCGCTGGGGCATGCCCACAGCCATCGCCAGGTGGATCCGAGCCAGCGTGGCCCGCCAATTCCACGTGACCTGCTCGGTGGGCATCGCCACCAACAAGCTTGTGGCCAAGATGGCCTCCACCAACGCCAAACCCGATGGCATGCTGCTGATTCCCAAGGCCCGCCAGGCCGAGTTCGTCCAGCTGATGCCCCTGCGCGGCATTCCCGGCATAGGACCGGCCCTGGAGAAGCGGCTGAACGCCTGGGCCATCAAGGATGTAGCCGACCTGGCCACCATGAGCGAACGGGATCTGACCCGGGCCACAGGTTCAACAGTTACAGCCCGGAAGCTGGCACAGGCCTCCCACGGATTGGACGACGATCCGGTCCAGCCGCGAGCGCCAGAGAAGTCCCTGGGCGCGGAACGCACCTTTCTGCACGACACCACCAGCATGAAACAGGTCTGCGACCTCCTGCGCGTCTGCAGCAACGAGGTGGCCACCGGACTGCGATCACACGACCTGATCGCCCGGACCATCACCGTCAAACTGCGCTTCGATGATCTGCGCTATATGACCAAGGCCCACACCCTGGAAACCCCGGTCAACTCAGCCAACCGGATCTATCCGCAAGCGGTCGGTCTGCTCAAGGCCATGTTGGGGCTGCCCGATGGCGTGCCCATGGATACCCCCCTGCCCAGGCTGATTCGTCTGGCCGGTGTCAGCGCATCCGGTCTGAGCCGGGTGGAGGACACCCCCATCCAGCCATCCCTGGACGACATCATCCACGAGGGCAAACGTCACACCGGCAGCGAGTCTCAGCGCCTGGATCAGGCAGAGGCCACCATGGACTCCATCAGAAGCCGCTATGGCAAGGGCTCAGTCAGCATGGGCCTCTAAGCGGCGCTACGCAGACGTCCTAAGGCCAGCTCCAGCTGCTCGTCAGTGATGGTTGACGAGAATCGCAGATAGTGGCCGTCCCCATAGAACTCCCCTGGACTGGCCAGAATACCAAGACGGGACAGGTCCGCCATATCGGCCCAACAGTCGCCCGAACGGGCTTGCACCCAGATATACAGGCCTCCCTGAGGCATGACGGCATCGTATCCGTAAGATCTGAGAGCTTCAGCCAGGGCATGCAGACGACTGGCGTAGACGCCACGCTGGGCCATCACAGCCTCACCGTCCTCCAAGGCGGCCCGCATGGCCCGCTGCACCGGACCTGTCACAATCAGCCCCATCTGCTTGCGGTAGGCGGTCATGGCCTCCACCAGACGAGCATCGCCGGCCACCAGAGCCGCCCTGTATCCGGCCATGTTGGACTGCTTGCTCATCGAGTACAGACAGAGTATCCCACTGGCATCGCCGCCACAGACTTCAGACTCCAGTATGCAGGGCGAGGCAGGAATCTGCGCATCCTGCCCAGCCTGGGCGGGCCCTGACCAATCCAGCAGGGCATAGCACTCGTCACTCAGGACCGTGACCCCTATAGAACGGGCCGCCCGTACGATCTTAGCCAACCCGGCTCGGCCGATGATTCGACCACTGGGGTTGCCCGGAGAATTGATCCATATTGCTCGAACGCCGGGCAGATTCACCCATGAATCCGTATCAACAGGATCGTCCACGGTCGTCACCCGGGCCCCGGCCAGCTGGGTTCCGATGGCATAGGTGGGATAGGATACCGTCGGCTGCACCACCCGGTCCCCCGGTCCCAGATGCAGGAGTGAGGCCATGAGCGCCACCGCCTCCTTGGACCCGACCGTGGGCACCAGATCCGCCCCCAGGGCATCCAGATCGACTCTGCGGCGACGTCGGAACCAGTCGGCCGCGGCCTGCCTCAGGGGGGCGTCACCGGCGGTTTTTGGATATCCCCGTGCCTGGCCGTCATCCGCAGCCGCCGCCAAGGCCTCCTTGACCGACCTGGGCACAGGATCCACCGGCGAACCCACCGACAGGTCCACCAGACCACCGGTGCATTGCTCCGCACGCCGACGGTAGGGGTCAATCCTTGACCAGTCATAGGGGGATTCAAAAGAGTGAAAACCCATGGCCCGCCTTCCTCGTATAAATAAGCCGCGGCGGGATGACTCCCATCCGCGGCTCGTCAGCCTCATTTCAACTACTTGTTGGGTGGCAGGGCTGCCACACCCTCCGGATCGTGATCGTAGGGACCGACCGCAGCAGCACCGCCGGCATCCCCCACCTGGGCGAAGAAATCAGTCGCCGCATCCTTATACCAGGTCCACTCCTCGGGCAGGTCGTCCTCGTAGAAGATGGCCTCCACCGGGCAGACCGGCTCGCAGGCGCCGCAGTCCACGCACTCGTTGGGGTTGATGTAGAGCGAACGGACGCCCTCATAGATGCAGTCCACCGGGCATTCGTCCACGCAGGCCTTGTCCTTGACATCCACGCAGGGCTGAGCGATGACGTAGGTCATAGGTTACCTCCTGAGTATGCGAATATTCACTCTACACTCCAGCGCCGACGCTCCAGGTCAGTGAAGACCGGCCTGGGTGGCCTTGGATATCTTCCCGCTGAGCTGATGGCGGCCGAGCAGGGAGTGCCGATAGGAGTAGCCGAAGTAGATGGCCAGGCCCGCAGCCAACCAGACCACGAACCGGATCCAGGTCAGCACGGTCAGGTTGAGCATGAGCCAGAGGCAGGCCAGAGCGATCAGAATGGGCACCCAGGGGTTGCCGGGCATCTTGAATGACCGGGGCAGGTCAGGCCGACGCTTGCGCATGATGGGCAGGGAGATGGCCACCAACAGGAAGGCCGAGAGCGTGCCGATGTTGACCATGTCGGACAAGACGTCGATGGGGAAGCAGGAGGCCACCACGGCCACCACGATGCCGCCCAGGATCTGGATGCGTGCAGGCGTGCCATGGCGGCCAGTGCGGGAGAGGGCACGGGGAAGAAGCCCGTCGCGGCTCATGGCGAAGACGATGCGGGTCAGCCCCAGCAGGAGCACCATGACCACGGTGGTCAGCCCCACCACAATGCCGAAGGAGATGATCTTGGCAGCCCAGGGAGCGCCCACCATCTCGAAGCCGGTTGCCAGGGAAGGGTTCTTGGCCTTGGCCAGATCCTTGTAGGAGACCATGCCGGTGGTGACGATGGCGACCAGGATGTACAGGGTGATGACGATCAGCATGCCCAGGCCGATTCCACGGGGAATGGTCTTATGGGGCTCCTTGGCCTCCTCGGAGGTGGTGGCGACGATATCAAAGCCCACAAAGGCGAAGAAGACCAAGGCGGCGCCTGAGAGGATGCCGGGGACACCGTAGATTGTGGGCTGCATGCCGGAAACCCACTGCCAGAGGGGCTGACCCATGATTCCTGGCACGCTGGCCCCCGGAACGGCCGAGGCCGGCTCAGAAGGCGGGATGAAGGGCCGATAGTTGTCCACCTTGACGTAGAAGAAGCCCACCACAATGACGAAGACCACGATGCCGATTTTGAGGACGGTCAAGGCACCGTCGAACCGGGCCGAGAGCTTGGTGCCCAGGACCAGAAGGACCGTGAAGAGGGTGACGACCACCAGCGGGGCCAGGTCCACATCCATGCCGCCCACATGGAAGCTGGAGCTGAACGAGGTGCCCCCCATTAGATGGATGAAGTCGTTCAGGTAGACGCCCCAGTACTTGGAGATGACCGAAGCGGCCATGAGCATCTCCAGAATCAGGTCCCAGCCGATGATCCAAGCCACCAGTTCGCCCATGGTGTTGTAGGTGAAGGTGTAGGCCGAGCCTGAAACCGGGATCATGGAGGCGAACTCCGCGTAGCACATGACGGCTGCCGCGCAGACGATGCCTGCGATGACGAAGGAGATGATGACGGCCGGACCCGCATGGAAGGCCGCCGCCTGGGCCCCCACCGAGAAGATGCCAGCGCCCACGGCCACTGCGACGGCCATGATGGCCAGATCCCAGGTGGTCAGCGTCCGCTTGAGCGACCTGCCTTCCTCCCCGGTCTCCGCCAGGGTCTGTTCAACGGATTTCTTCCTGAATAATTCCATCCTGCTCCCAATCGTGACTTATTGTGCCGCAAACTCCTCCGGCCCATCACTATAGGAGATGGGGGCGCACAACTCCGGATTTTGCTCATTTCGGGATATTACCCGCTGGCAGGCCTTCCGGAATCGACGACTCGATCCAGGCGCAGCAATCCGCCAATAGACAAGTAGACAACAAGGCACCCCAGCCGTTCCGACCGGGGTGTCCACTGGATACAACCCGTACTTTATTCAGTCGGGCCATCCTTGAATATGGCGATATCCTGCATGCCGTTACGCTCATTGCAGGTCTGCTCACCGTTGACCACTGCAATGACCTTCTCGCGGAAATCATTGAAAACCCGATCACCTGGCTCATCCAGAAGACGGCCGGCATCGAAGTCAATCCAACGATGCTTCTTGGTGGCCAAAGGCGTGTTGGTGGCTACTTTCACAGTAGGCACGAAGGTTCCGAAGGGAGTGCCCCGTCCAGTAGTGAAGAGGACCACCTGCGCTCCGGCCGCAGCCATTCCCGTACTGGAGACAAGGTCGTTGCCTGGCGTCTGCAACAGTGAGAGCCCGGGTCTGGAGATATGGTCGCCATAGTTGAGCACATCCTCGACCTCGCAACGACCGCCTTTGCGGATGCATCCCAAGGATTTATCCTCCAGAGTGGTTATTCCACCCTCCTTGTTGCCTGGAGAGGGGTTGTCGGATATGACTTCGCCGTATTTGCGGAAGAATCCCTTGAAATTGTTGATAAGGTCGACGACATCATGGAAGACCTGCTCGTCGCGTGCCTGGCTCATCAGGACCTGCTCGGCCCCGAACATTTCAGGAACCTCGGCCAGGACCACGGAACCGCCCTGGGTAACCACCCATTCAGCGAACCGACCGACCAGCGGGTTGGCGGTGATGCCTGACATTCCATCGGACCCGCCGCACTTGACGCTGACCTTGAGTTCGGACAGGGGCACCTCTTCACGGTGATCATCTTTGGCCGCCTCGTTAATCTTGTCCAGGAGGGCATCGGCCTCATCCAGCTCGTCCTCCACCTCCTGGCATATGATCCAACGAACCCGGTTCGCGTCATACTCCCCCAAGGTGCTCAGCATGTCCTCCATCTGATTGTTCTCACACCCCAGACCGACGAGGAGCACACCCCCGGCGTTGGGATGTGTGGCGATGTCCTGAAGACAACGCCTGGTGTAGACCAGATCGCCGCCGAGTTGGGAGCATCCATAAGGATGACGCGCCACGATCACCGAGTCAAAGAATCCGTTGCCGGGATGGCGGGCTGAGAAAGACCGTGCCATGGCGTTGCACAGACTGTTGATGCAACCTACGGTTGGGACGATATAGAGGTCGTTGCGGATGCCTACCTTGCCCGTCGCGCGCCGGTATCCTTGGAAAGTCCCGGTCGGACTGCCCGGTTTGACCGTGTCGGTAACCGGCTGATAACGGTAGGTCAGGTCGGCGCCCAGGTTGGTGGCCAGATTGTGTGTATGGACCCATTGCCCCGTTCTGATAGCCTCCTTGGCATGGCCTATGGCATAGCCATACTTGATGACGTCCTCACCCTTGGCAATGTCCTGAAGCGCTAGTTTGTGTCCACGGGGAATTTGGTCAAGCACCGTCACCTCGCCATGCCCCTCGACCAGGACCCTTTCGCCGGGCTCCAGATTCCTGGCAGCGACAGCCACCATATCCGTAGGATTAAGCAGGATTGTGTCCTGACCGGTCCGCGCCGGTATATCCTTGATATAGTCATGCTTCAAACCAGTGGCTTTGCCGTCGCCGCATGTGGAGACGAATCCTGTGGAGCCGCCCTCTGGAATCATGCATTGCCTCTTTGCCTCACTCATGCTCTCAAACTAACGAACCTTCTAAGATACCGGTCACTTTGTTGCCAACCTTTGCGCAGAAAAAGGCCCCGGTCCCCCTCCTCCGAGGCGGGGTCCGGGGCCATATTCGACTAGCGTTCCGACCTTGGATGCCGGTTAATCCCAATCAGGGCGGCCAGCCCCATGAGGATTCCTGCAACAGAAGCCAGGACGAGCCGGGTCACATCCGTACCGGTCCGGGAAAGAGCCGAACCTGGATCCTTCGACCCTGTTGAGAATCGGTTCTTTCCTCCCTTGTCCGTCTTCCCGACCGGATGGGCGGGCCCGGGCTTGACCGTCCCTGTCCCGCCGGCATTGTCTCCACCACTCATTCCCGCAGAACCGGAATCCGAACCCGGCCTGACCGTGATCACAAAGGTGGATACGTTGGAAGCAACGTCCCTGTTGAAGGCCTGGAAGGTAAACTGATCGCCCCCGCTGAATCCTGGCTGAGGAGTATAGGAGAAGGTACCGTCCCCACGCATGGTAAGCAGACCGTGCCGAGGCTGATCCTTGGCCTTGAAGGAGAGCCTGGCCCCATCCTCGCTCTGTGCATAAGGCACCAGGGTCGCATTCAGCGTAACGCCTTGGTCAGTGGAACCCTGAGCATCCACAGTGATCGGCGTGGCCGGCGGCAGTCACGTATCCGTTCAGAACGGGATGCAAATCGCAATGGTGGAAAACCGCGATGGGACCAGTGTCGTCCGCCCAAGCGGTTTGAACGCCGGTGACTCCCATGGAGCCCATACCCGCCAACATGGTCACTGCAGCTATAGCAGCCCAGACGGCGGAATATCGTCTTCGAATCATCAGTTTTCCTCCTTGAAAACCGTTATTGGCCCCTTGGGCGCTGTCACTGCACGAGAAGCACAAAGGCCCACAAACGTTGTGAACATGCATTTCCGGCAGACCTGGTCCGCCATTCAGCTCGAAAAGTCTTGCGGCATGGATCCCCTTGCGCCCAGGTGGGCCTATTGAATGCTGCAGCTCTTATCGATCCCTTGACACCTCCTTATAGCCAAAACCTTTGAAGTCGGCATATGAACAATGGGCATCCATATCCTGGGCACAGATGCCGACCATGGCTCCGGAGAAGACGGTCTTCCCACGGAGCGCTCCTACGTGGTCATCACTGAGATGGTTGGCTGGCAGGGTGTCCCCCAAAGGCTGGAGCTTCTTGCGTTCACCCTGGAAGTCGTCCGGGTCCTGACCGAAATAGAAGCGGGCCCTCGATCCCCGGACTTTCACTGCAAGGCCCACACCCACACCAGGCTGAAGAGGCAGCAAGTCGCTCCCGAACCCAAAGTGATTCCCTTCGTTGATGAGGACACGGACCACCGGGCAGTCACGCTCCTCCTCCTGTGCAGTGACGTAAGCGTACATCCAGTTGGCAGTGTCGTAAAAGAGGACCAGGCCGGCGGTCTGCTGGAAGTTGGCAGGTTCGAACTCCATCCAGGTAAAGGCATCAAAGTCGAAGGTCTGCCAGCGACGGGCCAGCAGGGTCTGCCTGTGCAGGCTGGACAGGCTCTGACCGCCATGGAGCCGCAGCCAACCCGGACGCTCCTTAAGGGAATAATCGAGCTCAGGGCGCAGAGGGCCACGAAGGGTCTTGAAGGAGGCAGGCAGGCCGCTGGTCGGCGTAAATCGGACGGATTCGGAATAATCCACAACCTGTTTGGCCGTGCTCCCCTTGACTTCCACATGAAGAGAAGGATTATGACCGCCATTCGCAAGGAGCGGCCAGTCGTCCTCATCCCAGACGATGGGATCCAGGCTGGTCTCCCTGCCCAGAACGCAATCACCCCTGCGGCCCAGAGGACGCGAGCAGAGATAGGCTATGTACCATTGACCCTTGTATTCCAAAAGACTGCAGTGCCCTGCCTTCTGGATGGGCCCGTCCGGATCGTCCCTGGAAGTGATCAGAGGCGTATGGGGGGATTCCTCCCAAGGTCCTGTCAGTTTGCGTGAACGCACCACTGTGGCTGCATGATTCCACTCGGTTCCACCAGCTGCGCATACCAGATAGTAGTAGCCGTGTCGACGATAGATCTGCGGTCCCTCACAGACCCCCAGACTCGTGCCCCGAAAGATGTGGCGGCGAGGTCCGACCAGACGCTTGGCGTCGGTATCAAACTCCTGAATGACCACGCCGGCGAAACGCTCATGGTCCATTCGCCAGTCATAGAGCATATTGACGAACCACGAACGCCCATCCTCATCATGGAAGAGGGAGGGGTCGAAGCCGGAAGCCGTTACAAAGACCGGATCGGACCAGGGTCCGGTAATGGAAGGGGCAGTGACAATGTAGTTCAGCGTGTCCTTATATATGGTCCCGGTCTTCACATCGGTGAAGACCAGCCAGTACAATCCCTTGGCATAGGAGAGATGAGGCGCCCAGATAGCCCCCGCATTCGGATCCCCCATCAGGTCGACCTGGCTGGTCCGGGTCAGGGGCGAGCACACCCACTGCCAGTTCACCAAGTCTGTCGAGTGATATATGTCGACCCCTGGCCACCATTCGAAGGTGGAATTGGCTATGTAATAGTCCTTCCCCACTTGGAGGGCGGATGGGTCGGGATGGAATCCCGGGATGATGGGATTGGTCAGACTGCTCATAACATTCCTCACTGCTTGACCGCGCCGGCCGAAAGACCGGATTGCCAGTACCGCTGCAGGAAGAGGAAGGCGATGATCAACGGCACGATGGCTATCAGTGACCCTGTCAGAATCATATTGTTGGGCACCACATGGTAGGTGGCGTCGCCCCCCATCTTCATCCAGACGTTCAGGCCCACAGTCAGTGGGTAGTCCTTGACATCGGAGAGCATGATCAGAGGCAGGAAATAGTTGTTCCAGACACTGACCAGGGCGAAGAGGAGTGTGGTAACAAAACCGGGGGCAAGCAGAGGCATGGCAATCTTCCAGAATATGGTCCAGGTGTTGGCGCCATCGATCCTCGCGGCCTCCACCAGGGATATGGGGATGGAAGTCTGAGCATAGATGATCATCAAGTACAGACCAAAGGGGTTGGACAGCTGAGGAATGATGACGGCCCACGGTGTATTGGTCATGCCTATCTTCGAGTACAGGAGGAAGAGGGGAACCGTGATGACCGTAGAAGGTATCGACATGAAAATCAGCGTGACCCAAAGCAGGGCTTTACGGCCGTGGAACTTCATGGTGGCAATGGCATACCCGGCGAAAGTGGCGAAGAGCGTGGCTCCCAAGCCGGCTACGATTGCATAGACCAGGGTGTTGATCAGCCAACGGCCGTAAGTTCCATCCTGGAAAACGAACACGTCATGGATATTCTGGAAGAAGGCGTTTTGGTCAGAGAACCAAAGCCCGGGGGAGCTGTAGAGTCCCTCATTGGTCTTGGTCGAGGAGAAGACCAGCCAGATCAAGGGGATCAGACAGTAAATGACCATGATCAGCATGATCAGGTGCAGGAGGATATCCATGACCTTTTGCGCTGGGGTCAGACGGACCGGGACGCCATTGCCACCGGAGGCCTTCCGCAGCCTTATGGCATGATCCTTCCGCGCTAATTTAGCATCCCGCCTGCTCAGTGATGCAGACCGCCTTTGGGCGGGCCTGGGTCGGGATTCGGTTTGTGTACTGGACATGGTTTACCTCTCCTCCCAGCGGTTGCCCAGGGTCTTGACAACGGTGATGATGATCATGGTGAACAGACCGACGACCAGAGAGACGGCAGCCGCGTAATTCAGATCATTGCCGCTGAAAGCCAGGGAATAGGTGTACAGGTTGGGCGTGTAGTAGCTGGTCACGACCTCAGGCGCAATGGTCTGCATCATGCTGGGCGTGTTGAACAGCTGCAGCGCATAGATGATGTTGAAGAGCAGGGTCATGACCACCGAGGAACGGATCTGCGGAATCTTGACGGACCAGGCGATTCTGAACTCGGAGGCTCCGTCCACTCTGGCCGATTCGTAGAGCTCCTCGGGCAGAGCCTTCAAGGACGAATAATAAATCAAGGTGTTGTACCCCATGGATACCCAGATGCTGATGTTGATCATGGCGAAGATCATCAGCTCCTTGGACATCATATTGGGCGCGTGCCCGTTGAAGAGTCTGAAGAACTGTCCAATCAGGCCATAGTCGGTGCCGTAAATGTAGCTCCACATCAGAGCGGCGATGACATTGGGAACCGCATAGGGCAGGAAGAGCAGGATGCGCGGGATGGCCACATGCCGAATCCTCTGGGAATCCAGCATCAAGGCCGCCAGGAGGGCAAGGAAGGTCATGAGCGGCACTTCAATGATCGCAAATACGGCAACCCGCTTGAAACCGTCCCAAAGCAGGGGGTCCTTCAGGGCCCTGATGTAATTGGCGAAGCCTGTGAACTGCTCGCCGCCTATCATCTGCTGCTTGAACAGACCCAGATAAAAGGCATAGACCATCGGGATTATCGTTCCGCCGAGGAAGACGATCACGTAAGGCAGGCACCACAACATTCCAATGTGCTGGAGCCGTTCCTTGCGCGATTTCACCCGAGACCCGGGTCCCGCGGATACACTCGCTGCGCTCATGGCGCTTTCCTTTCTTGAAAGTTCAAAATGGAAGCCCCGAGGCCAAGCCGGCCTGCGGGGCTATATCCACTGCTACTTGGCGGTGATCTTGAAGCCCTGCCCATCGGCATAGGTCTTCAGGGAAGACTGCCACTTGGAGAAGGAGCCGAACAGGTCTCCGCCCTTCTTCATTTGCGGCACGACAATATCCTTGAAGTCCGTGGCGTACTGTGAGTTGAAGGGAAGAACCGACCAGTCGGCATTGAGGGCATCAGCCGACTTGAAGTAGACCGCATTGACCTTCTGACCGCCAAAGTAGTCGTTGGGCACATTGGCGGCATCCTTGTCCGTCTGGAAGGATTTGGCCGCGTTGAAGAAGCTTCCCGTCTTCTGGAAAAGATCGATGGACTGCTTATCCGAACCCATCCAGTTGATGAAGGCGACGGCTGCGGCCTGCTTCTCCTTGGCGCACTTTGAGGTTACGGAAAGCAGCGATCCGCCTATTTCGCCGGTCTTCAGACCAGTGGATCCATCGCCCCATGCCGGCGGGAGGGCCACTTCAAACTTCCCCTTGAGGGAGGGCTGCTGCTGGACGAAGGAGGTGCCCTTCCAGCAACCATCGAACTGGATGCCCCATCGGCCCTGGGCGAATCCGCGGTTGTACTGGTCGCTCTTATTGGCCACCGGCTCAAGCACATCCTCATCGATCAGCTTTTGAATGAAATCGACGGCCTCCTTGACCTTGGAATTGGTCATGTCAAGCGTCACATCCTGAACGCCCTTGACGGTCCATGGCTTGGCGCCGGACTGACGGATGATGGAAGCCATGTAGCGAACATCGGTGGTGTCTATGAAGCTCATGTACCTGTTGGGATCGGCCTTATGCAGGGCGATGCCTTCTTCCTCGAATTCCTTCCAGGTGGTAGGCACCTTCAGACCGAACTGATCCAGAACGTCATGACGAACAAACATGACCTCGGGCCCCTGATCCAACGGGGTGCCATACAGTCCGTCGGCTACATGGACATTTTTCCAGGCTGCGTCATTGTAAAGTTTGCCCATGTCGGACTCAATGCTCTTGTCCGCGAAGTTCAGGAGGGAATTCGTCACTGCGAACTGGGGCAGGTAGTCATACTCCAGCTGGACGATGTCAGGAACATCCTTGCCTGACTTCAATATGTTCTGAAACTTCGTGTAGTGATCTGACGAAGCACCGGTTTGCGTCACGTTGATCTTGATATTAGGGTACTTAGCCTGAAAGGCGTCGATATTGGCCTGCTCGATGTCGTAACGCCATGTCCAGAAGTTCAGTGTCACCTTCTTGTCGGACTTGAGCGCCTTGTTCACATCGCTCATCGTCATGCCACTGTTTTCCTTGGCGACTTTTGACGAGGAGGAATTACCGCCGCCTCCGCAAGCCGATAGACCGATGATCATAGCCAGCCCGGCACAAACGCTCAAGGCTTGCTTCCCTTTTGTTCTCCAGCTCATACCAGCTGCCTTTCGATAATCTTCATTGATTTTGCGAATATCATTTTCGCTATTTTCGATAGTAGTTGTGACATCTCTCACAGTCAAATCGTCTAACTATGAGGACAATGCCTGCAATGACAGCTTTATCGTCTTTATTCCCAGGTTAAGCACAAAAAATCATTACCGATAAATTCATATTTTCATCACATTCTAGTCCGCAAATGACCGAAACTTTTCGTTATACTGTTTCTGTTCAATCCATGATGCTAGGGGGAACTGTGAGCCCGAAATCGTCGTCCCAAAATGGCAAGAATCCAACCTTAGCCGATGTCGCAGGTCTGGCCGGAGTCTCTATCGCCACTGTGTCCAAGGTGATAAACGGGAAGAGCGATGTGGCCGACAAGACTCGCGAACGGGTTGAGGAAGCCATTGATCAGCTCGGGTACTTCAAGTCTGACAGAATCGGGACCTCTTCCAACCTAATTGAATTGGCCCTGCAGCATCTAGACAATCCATGGACCCTGAACCTCCTGGACGGGGCTGCCGAGGTAACCTCCAGCCGCGGAATTCGGCTGGTTCTGAGCGAGATAGGCGATCCTCGCCTTCTGTCCACAACCTGGCTGGACGAGGTCCTGGCCCGCAGGCCTCTGGGAGCCATCCTGATCTTTTCCAATCCATCAGCTGACCTGTCCAGACGATTCGCATCCCGCCGCATACCGGCGGTCTTCGTCGACCCATGGGGAAACCCCGTCCTGGGGACCATGTCAGTTCAATCAGACAACTGGTCGGGCGGTCTGTTCGCCACACGCCATTTGATCGAGCTGGGTCATCAACGCATTGGCACCATCACAGGACCAGATGGGGTCATGTGCTCCATAGCACGCCTTGACGGCTACCGAACCGCCCTGCACGAGGCTGGTTTGGAATCCGATCCAAGATTGATACGCCAGGGCCAATTCAGCGTGGCCGACGGTGAACGATTCGCCATGGAGCTATTGAACCTCGACGATCGTCCCACCGCCATCTTCGCCCAAAGCGACTTCCTGGCCATGGGAGTCTACAAGGCAGCCAAGCACCTGGGGATCAGCATCCCCGATGAACTCTCAGTCGTCGGCTTTGACGACATACAGACTGCGGCGTTCATGGGCCCCGCTCTGACCACCATCCATCAGCCTTTGACCGAGATGGCAGCCAGGGCGGCGAAGATGATCCTGGATACCAGGTCAGGCAAGGCCGTAGATCCGAGAGCCATCCTGCCCAACACGCTGGTTGTCCGCGAATCGACCTGTCCGCCACCAAATCGCATGAACCAGGGACGGACAGGAATCGTATAGCGCAAGACTACCCTGCCGGCTGCTCGGGCCTTAGCCCTCGAAGAGGGCCAGAGCGTTCTCATAGGAGACCGCACGCACCAGAGGCGCCAGATACTCCTTGTCATCAGGTATGATGCCCTGGGCGGCCCAGTCGCCCAAGAGCCCGCAGAGCACCCTGCGGAAGAGCTCATGCCTGGGGAAGGACAGGAAGCTGCGGGAGTCCGTGGTCATCCCTACCGCATTGCCCAGGAGCGAGGTTTCAGCCAGAACTTCGAGCTGCCGACGCATCCCGGTGACGGTGTCGTTGAACCACCAGGCGTTGCCCAACTGAAGCTGGCCCCTGTCATCGCCTCCGAAGCAGCCCAAATCAGTGGCTATGGCCATGTAGTCGTTGGGATTGAGGGAATAGACGATGGTTCTGGGCAAGATGTTCGAACTCTGCGCCTGGTCAAGAAGGGCGGCAAGGGGGGCGGCAACCGAGTTGTCAGCCATGGAATCGTAACCCGTGTCGGCTCCAAGCTTCTGGAAAGCCGTCGAGTTGTTGTTGCGGCTGGCCTGAAGGTGCAGCTGCATGGTCCAGCCCTTATCCTTGTAGATTCGCATCAGCTCAAGAAGGATGGCCGCACGATATTGGGCCTGTTCATGCCTGTCCAGGCCTAGTCCGGCCTTGGCCTTGCTGAAAATGGCATCCAGGTCCTCAGCAGTCGCCGGAGCGAACTCCACCACATCGACAGCATGGTCGGAGAGTCTGGAACCATGCCGGTGGAAGTAATCCACCCGATCACGCAGAGCGTCGACCAGTCCGCTGAAGTCATTGATCGGCTTGCCGCAAACCGACTCCATTGTGCCGATCCAATCGCCATACCCTTTGGCGGTCGGATTCAGGGCCGCATCCGGACGGAAGGCGGGAACCATCCTAAAGGGCTCCCCCTCCTTGGCGAATCGATCGTGATACTCCAGATTATCCTCAGGGGAATCCGTGGTGCAGACGATCTTGACGTTCATGCGACGCAGAAGCGCTCTTCTCGAGAAGTCCGGGGTGGCCAGCTCTTCATTCGTCTGGTCAAAGATGGACTTTGCGGTCTTGGTGGTCAGGGGTTCGGAGATGCCGAAGTACCTCTGCAGCTCCATGTGCGTCCACAGATAGACCGGGCTACCCACAGCCTGTTCCATGGTCTGGGCATAAGCCATAAATTTGTCCCAAGGGTCACCGTCCCCGGTGATCAGCCGCTCCGGAACGCCATTGGCCCTCTCCAGCCGCCATTTATAATGGTCTCCATAATTGTGGCCATCCGTCAGCCAGGCATCGACAATATTATCGAAGTTGGGATCCTCATAAATCTCCTTGGCGTGCAGATGGCAATGATAATCCACCAGAGGAAGATTCTCAGCCACATCATGGAACAACTCCCGAGACAACTGCGTCCCGAGAAGAAAATCGTCATCCAGAAAAGCCACTACAAACTCCTTAGTCGAAAACAGCAAGTTCGGCATTCGAATTTCCGCGATGCTCAAAATCCTCCTGTACAGACCAACGGACAGGCGGAACAGTCACACGATCGGAACTCACATATGCTATTAGTCAGCCTATGCACGCCTGAAAAGGGACGGTCTTGATGTTGCCATGATTTGCCGGAACCTTTCCTGGTCAGGAATCCGACGTAGCCTTACCCGTGCTCTCCCTGACGATCAGGCGGGAGGGAATCGTGATGCTCTGCGCCGGATTAGTTCGGCCATTCAGCCGATCCAGAAGGATGCCTGCTGCTGTCTTTCCCAGTTTCGGAGGCGTGTTACCCACGCTGGACAATGGCGGATCACTTACCTGTGCCATAGTGTCGTTGTCGAATCCGATGATCACATAGTCGTCCGGACAGCGAATACCCTGACGACGCATGGCAGCCATGAAACCCAAGGCCATCAAGTCATTGTGGGCAATGACGGCACCTGTGGGATCATTCAGATACTGCTTCGCCAAGGCATAACCCCCGACGAAGGTGGGAAGACCCGGCCAAATTCGTCGAACAGCCACTCCACGCTTGTGGAATTCTTCGTAAGTGTGATTCCACCTGACTCCCACAGACCATGATGCGGAAGGTCCATCGAGATAGGTCACCCGCGAAAAACCCATGGAAACCAGCAGTTGCGCGGCCTGACGGATACCAGTGCCGATATCTATGGCCACACTGGGCACCCCACGCACAGTCCGGTTGACCACGACGATGGGCCTGGTCTGGGCGCACTTGCGGATCATGGCATCAGGCATTCTCGATGAGGTCAGAATTACCCCGTCCACATAGGCGGCAATCCTGTTGAAGGCCTGCCGCTCTCTGCTGGCACTTTCCTCGGATTCAGCGACGATAAGGGCAAATCCAGCCAGATTGAACTCGTGTTGTACAGAACGGATGATGTCGGAGAAGAACTGGTTGGCGATGTCAGGAACGATGATGGCGATCATGCCCCGCAGCGTCCTGGACGGAACCGTATCGACCGGCTCCGTATAGTACCCCAGTGCGTCGGCTGCAGCGAATATCCGCTTGGTTGTGGCCGCACTGACCCTATCAGGCCGAGCGAATGCTCTTGATACCGTGGAGGGGGAGACTCCTGCCTTGTCAGCCACCTCTCTGATCGTGACACGCCTGGAACGGTTATGACCGCTCATGACCGGGATTCCTTCTCTGCCCCGTTCCGGCCCAAAGGCTTGCTCGACCTGGCACCCGTGCTCTGCCTGATGACCAGACGGGCCGGAACCGTCGGGGCTACAGACAGGTTGGCTCCGGAAAGGCGCTGCATAAGGAGGTCGGCAGCCCCCCGCCCAAGGACTGAAAGGGACATATGAATGGTGGTCAGAGGCGGACTGCTCACCATGGACATGGTGTCGTTGTCGAACCCGATGACAGAGATATCACGAGGGCACTCGCAACCAAGCCTTCTGAGGGCCACAATCAGGCCGATTGCCATCAGATCATTATGGGCGATGACCGCACCTGTAGGGTCGTCCATATACTTCTCTGCGAAGGAATAGCCTCCGTAAAAGGTAGGGGCGCAAGGCAGCGAACGCTTGACGCTCATCCCCTTGGTGTCGCATTCATTGAAGATATGCCGCCACCGGATACCTCCTGACCATGAGGCCGCGGGACCATCCAAATAGGTGAGACTCCGGTAACCCAATGAGTACAGGTAGTCGACCGCTTGGCAGGCCCCCTTGGCCACGTCGATGCTAATGCTGGATACACCGCGAACGTCACGGTTGACGCTGACCAAGGGACGCAGCTGGGCGCACTTTCGGATCATGGCATCGGGCATCCTTGGGGAGACCAGGATGATTCCCGAGACCACGGGAGCGACCGTATCGACGATCCTGCGCTCCCGGGTGATGGACTCCCGGGTATCAAGAATCAGGGTTTCAAAGCGGAAGCGCTCACACTCGTCCTGAATGCTGCGAATGACGCCGGTGAAAAACTGATTGCCCAAGTCGGGCACAACGACCGCAACCAGCCCCCTGCCCTGCGAACCTGACCGGCTGTCGACGATATCGCTGTGATAGCCCAGTGCATCAGCGACCTTCTGAACCATTCGAGCCGTCGAAATACTGACCCGATCCGGGCGCGAGAAGGTACGCGAGACCGTTGAGGGGGACACTCCGGCCTGGCGAGCCACATCATATATGGTGATACGGCGGTTGTCCGTGGAGGAATCGCTACCCGAATCTGCTCCGGTCTTCATTTATACGTATCAGCCTTCCTTCGTCTGCCCCATATCGCATGAAATACACGCCAACGGCGCCGAGCACTTCCTGGCATCCAAGTATAAGTGACTTCCCGGTTCTATGGCAGCCGACAGCAGTCTGATGAGAAACAAACTGCAACTACGAAAGCAGACAGGCACCAACTTGATAGGTTCGGAAGCAGGATGGGCAAGCGTTTACGCCTGGTCTCCGCGATATGTTTTTTTGATAAAGGAAGGCACTGATGCTTCACCTTAGTGACGATATACATAATGAGTCCGCAGCCTGGCAGAAGGCCGGCGTGACTTTGCCAACCTACGACATCGAAGCCATGCGCCAGGCCACCAAGCGCTCGCCTACCTGGGTCCACTTCGGGGCCGGCAATCTCTTCAGGGCGGTTCACGCCCCCATTACCCAAAAACTTCTGGATTCAGGCGCCACCGACCGAGGCATATTGGTGGCCGAATCCTTCGACCCCGCCATTGTCGATCAGGCCTACACCCCCTTCGACGACCGCTATCTTCAGGTCATCCTGAAAGCGGACGGCTCCATGAAAACCTCCCTGGTCGCCTCCGTTGCGGGCGCCTACCCGCTGGGCGAGGATCCGAAGCCCTTACGTGATCTGAGGCTTGTCTTCCGCAATCCCAGCCTGCAGATGGTCACCACGACCATCACCGAAAAAGGCTATGCCCTGGTCGACTCCCAAGGTCGGCCGCTGCCGTGGATCGCTCCGGAATTCGAGGGCGGACCTGATAAAGCCAAGAGCGCCATCGCAGTCATCACGGCCCTCCTGCTGGAGCGCTACCAGGCCGGTGCCCTTCCACTGGCCCTGGTCAGCACCGACAACTTCTCACGAAACGGGGAGCGGTTCGGCCAAGCCGTCAGACAGATGGCTGACGAGTGGATAGGAAGGGGCCTGGCCGAAAAAGGCTTCGGCGACTACCTCAGAGACAAGAACAAGATCACCTTCCCGCTGACCATGATCGACAGAATCACTCCCAACCCCGACAAGGAGGTGGGTCGTCGCCTCAAGGCTCTGGGCATCGCCGACGCGGAACCCTTCCGGACCAGGGGCGGAACCGCCATGGCCCCCTATACCAACACCGAGGAAACCTGGTATTGGGTAGTTGAGGACGACTTCCCCGCAGGCCGCCCGCCTCTGGAGAAAGCAGGGGTCTACATGGCCGACAAGGATACGGTCAACGCCGCCGATCAAATGAAGGTCACCACCTGCCTGAACCCCCTGCACACGGCCCTGGCCGTCTTCGGGATGCTTCTGGGGTATCCGACCATGTCAAAGACCATCGCCGACCCGGACCTCAAGGCCTTGGTCACCCGCCTGGGGTATGTGGAAGGACTGCCTGTGGTCGAGGATCCGGGTATCTTCTCCCCCAAGGAATTCCTCCGCCAAGTCATCGAGATCAGGGTCCCCAATCCCGGCCTGCCCGATACACCGGCACGCATCTGCGCCGACACCTCCCAGAAGATTCCGGTCAGATACGGAATCACCATCAGCAAGTACATCCGAGCCAAGGACCTTGACACAGCCGATCTGGAAGCCATCCCGCTGATCATCGCCGCCTGGCTGCGGCTGCTGATCGGTTCGGAAGGCAACGGAACCGACGATGCCGGACGGCCGGTCAAGCTGAGCCCGGACCCGCGCCTGGAGGAGCTTCAAAGTATTCTGGTCGACATCCCACTCGATGGGTCAGCCAGGAAGGAGACTATGGCGACGACCATCAAGTCCATCCTGGCCGATACCTCCATCTTCGGAACCGATCTGAACGCCACCCCGCTGGCCGACAAAATCGAGACCTTCCTGACCGCCATGTGCCAGGGCAATGGCGCTGTAGCGAGCACCCTTCACAAGGCTGCAAGCGCCTGGTGACATCGGCAGTCCGCTGACTGAACAAGGCACACAATGACCGGGTCCGCCCGATCCGGATGTAAGGAGAAAAACATCATGCACATGGGATTCCGCTGGTATGGCCAGGGCAACGACACCATCAGCCTGGACGATATTCGTCAGATTCCTGGGGTGGAGACCATCGTCTGGTCCCTGCACCATAAACAGGCGGGAGAGGTTTGGCAGCCGGACGAAATTGAAGATGCCATGGCCACAATCACCGAGTTGTCCGCCAGGGATCGGGCGGCAGGCATAACCAAGACCTTCAACGCCGACGTGGTTGAGTCTGTCAACGTTCATGAGTCCATCAAGACCGGTTCGACGGTCCTCGGAATCAGCCGGGACCAGGCCATCGACGCCTACATCGAGACTGTAGCCAACCTGGGCAAGGCCGGGGTCAAAGTCGTCACCTACAACTTCATGCCGGTCTTCGACTGGCTGCGCACGGAGATGTTCCACCCTTGCCCAGACGGGTCCACCGCCCTCTACTACAACCAGCACCAGGTGGATCAGCTCAGCCCACAAGGCATCATCGACGAAACCCTGAAGGGGGCCGGATCCCTGACTGTTCCCGGCTGGGAACCTGAACGGCTCGCCCATCTGCCTGAACTGATGGAGGCCTACCAGGGAATGGACCACGAGCAGATGTACGCCAACTACAAGTACTTCCTGGATGCTGTGATCCCCACCTGCGAGCGCTACGGGGTCAAGCTGGCCGTCCACCCCGACGACCCTGCCTTCGACCTGTTCGGCTGGCCGCGCGTGGTCTCCAGCAAGGAGGGGATCCAACGAGTGCTGGATCTGAATCCCAGCCCCTGCAACGGACTGTGCCTGTGCCTGGGATCCTTCTCATCCAGACGGGGTAACGATGCCGTGGATGCAGTCAAGACCTTCATGGACAGGATCTACTTCAGCCACGTGCGCAACATCCGGTTCACCGACGAGCAGGGCTCTTTCTACGAGGTGGGTCACCGGGCCAGCGAGGGGAACGTGGACACCGTCGGCATCATGAAGGCTTACGCCGAGGCCGATTACCAGGGCTACATCCGCCCCGACCACGGACGGCATTTGTGGAGCGAGAACACGGAGGCCGGTAGACCGCGGCCAGGCTACGGCCTTTATGACCGCGCCATGGGCATCCAGTATCTGCTTGGAGTCTGGGACGCTTACCGCTACAACCGTTGATGGGGCAAAATCAAGCAAGGGCCCCCTTGTCATGCTGTTCGGCAAGGGGGCCCCTTATTTTCTCACTGCCACCATTCCAGTAACTTATTGCTTGGTCTCATCCGTCAAGACATGTCTGGCCCGACGGCGAAGCAGACCTGAATGTGGAGCAGAAGAAACCCTTAACAATAAGGAAGTGTCTGATGCCAGTCCGGGTCAATCGCAAACCCGAGCCGGCATCAGACACTTGTTCAGTGTTCCCGTCAGGACCACGCCCTGTGGGAAGTTTCCTTCAACCTGGGAAAGCCGACATACCTGCAAACGCGGGAATCAAATTGCCTCGAAGCAACTGACCCCTCGTTTGCACCGTTGGCTCATGCCAATCGGTCAATCAGGGGCTGGACACCCTGGTCGGCCAAATCGTCCAGGTTCTTCTGTACAGCTTCCACTAGTCCAGCAATCCTGGTCAGGTCATGGCCCCAAATGGAAGCATCGGAAAGAATCCGACTGACAAAATCCTCCTGACCGGCAGCCTCGTGGAAGGCATCAATGACCTTTTGATCATCCTGAATCTTCACAGCATCACCGGCCTTGCCGCCATAAGTCCACAAGAGGCAGGACAGCGCCAGGATGATGCGTTCGGGAAGCCCACGCCCCTGCTCTACGTTGGCCGTGACCAGCGGGAGAAGGCGGGAGACGAATTTGGAGACCGAGTTCAACCCTATGGAGTCCAAAGAATGCTGGACAAAGGGGTTGTCGAACCGCTCGCGAACTGCAGCAGCGAAGTTCTCCAGCTCCTCCTTGGGCAGGGTCTGGACGGGAATGATCTCCTCCTCCATCTCGCGGGTAATGAAAGAGCGCATGGTCTTATCGCCCATGACCTGCCCTACGGTCTTGAATCCGGCCAGCCGAGCCACCTGGGCCATGGTGGTATGAGGACCGTTGAGCAGATAAACCTTGCGCTCACGGTAGGGCTGTACAGCATCGCAGGTCACCAGGTCGATTCCTGCCTTCCGCGCGGGAAGCAGCTCATCAACCTTGCGCTGGGCGGTCTGGTCACCGGCTACGACCCAAAGCAGGAAGGGTTCGGCCTTGACCATGTTCTGATCCTCGTAGCCCAGCATCTCCCAAAGCTCCTGGGCATCTTCACGCGGGTAGCCGGGGACTATCCGATCCACGAGAGTGGATACGAAAGTGTTCTCCCGATCAAGCCACTCGATGAAGTCCTTACCCCACCCGAACCGTTCAGCGACATTTATCAGAGCACGATGCAGGGCCGGACCATTGTCAGCGATGAGCTCGCAGGGCATAATCAGGTAGCCTGGCATGGACCTGTCGAACCGACGCTTGAGCAGATGAGCCAACTTCGCCGGATATCCCGCTGGTGGCTGGTCCGTGACCTTATCCCCATCGTTGACGGCAATGCCTGCTTCGGTGGTATTGGAGATGATGATCTTCGTATCAGGATCATCGGCCAGAGCCAGAAACCCATCCCAGTCCCGGTAGGGGTCGACCGTCTTGCCGATAGAGTCAATCAGCTCATGGCTGCGGACGGGCTTACCATCCTTGAGACCTTCCAGAATGACTGTATAGAGCCGCTCCTGGTCCTCCAAGAAATGGACCCTGCCGTTTTCAAGGGGTTGGACAACTGCTACGTTCCCCCCGAACAAGCCCTTGTTGTTGAGCTGCTGGACTATCCAATCAACGAATGCTCTGAGGAAATTTCCCTCACCGAACTGGATGATCTTGATGGGTCGTTGAGCTGCCTGTGTACCAGTCAGCCCCAGATGCACGGCCACTGCTTCCTGTAGTCTTTCCACAATGCTTCCTTTCCGTCCGCTTGCATCCCGCCCATACGGGAGATCCGGTCAGACCATCGAACTTGGCGACCGATGACCAGCCCGGAACCCAGACACTCAGCCTTGCACCACCTGCCTGGCCTGAGCACAGGCATCAGCAACGGCCTTCCAGTCGCCTTGGCGCTGGGCCTGGGATGGTACGGGGAAACTCCCGCCCACAGCAAAGACGTTGGGCAGGTCCATGTATTCCCGGGCGTTCCCGAACCCGACTCCCCCTGTGGGCAAGAAGTTCATCTCGGCAAAGGGACCGGAGAGCGCCTTCAAGGTCTTGATGCCGCCGTAAGCCTCGGCTGGGAAGAACTTAGTGAAACGCAGGCCAAGATCATAGGCTTTCTCAATGTCGCTGGGAGTCGCCGTTCCGGGCAAGACCGGTATCCGGGAGCCCAGGCACCAGTCGACCACAGCATCGCTGAAGGCCGGGGAGACGATACCCTTGCAACCTGCCTCCACTGCCTGGCGTGCCTGGTCAACCGTGTGCACGGTTCCTGCCACCAGGGTCACCTCGGGCACCTGATCGTGAATAGCCCGCATCCCGTCCAGGGCGGCAGCCGATCGGAAAGTGACCTCTGCAATGGGTACTCCACCGGAAGCCAGGGCCCTGGCCAGAGGAACCGCTTCCTCGGGTGAATGCAGGGTCACCAGGGGGACCACTTTGATTGTTCTTATCAGATCGATCAATCCGATCCGGCCCTCCGGTACGTCCTTCTTGTCAAACTCGCTCATGCCTGCTTCCTTCTCTTGTGGAATTGAACTTGTTGAATCGAATCCATCGCCTGTCCATGGAGGGCTTCTGATCGTCGCCCGGATAAACCGGCTCAGCCAACCTGCCTGACCGTCGCCCGCTGGTGCCCGACAATAAAGTCATTTAACCGGGCCTTGTCGGGCAAGCCTTCGTTGTCGGATACCACCTGGGTCTGCATGGCGCCAACGGCACACCCGCGCTCCAACGCTTCGGACATGCGTCGGCCTTCAAGCAGGGCCGACAAGACACCGGCTGCGAAACCGTCGCCGGCACCGACTGTGTCCACCACCGCATCAACCTTGAAACCAGGAACGTAGACACCATCGTGACCGTCCGTCGCGTAGGCTCCATCGGGCCCGTCCTTGACCACCGCATAACGGGCGCCATTGTCAATGAAGGCCTGACCGATATCGCGGACATTGTCCAGCCCGAACAGATGCCTGCCCTCGGAAATACCTGGAAGGACCAGATCAGCCTTGGCGCTCAGGGACAGGAGCGTCTGCTTCATTTGCTTGTCGCTCTTCCAGAGAGCCGGACGTTCGTTGGGATCAAAGGAAACGAAAATCTGATTGGCCCGTGACAGCTCAACCAGCGCTTTGCTGGCTTCCAGGGCACTTTCCGAAAGCGCCGGAAGGATTCCCGTCATATGCATCAGCGAGATTCCGCTGCAGTCGATGGCCTTGACATCGGCCGGACCCAAGGCCGAAGCCGCCGATCCCTTTCGAAAGTAATAAGTCTTGGGGTCTCCCTGCTCTACCTTGGACTTCATCATAAAGCCAGTGGAACGAGTGGCATCCTTGCCGACCAAGGAGGTGTCCAGGTCGTTCTGCCGCATGAAGTACAGAATCCGTTCGCCTATCGGATCCTGGCCTATGCGAGTCATATAGACCGGATGCTGGCCCAATCGTTCCAGGCCAATGGCCACGTTGAGCTCCGCACCTGCCACCGAGGCGCTGAAAGATCCTACCTCGCTACAGGGCCCCTCCTCGCCTGCAGCGAAGAGTCCCATACCCTCGCCGACCAGGAGGACCTTGCCGGGACGGACGCCGCTGACCGTTATGTCGTGGGAAACCGCCATACCATTCCTTCCATGACCAGGACCGATGGATCCGACAGGTCTGTCTCAACCAGCGACAACGCAGGTGACGGTCCGATTCGTCCATTGATGTTTTCAAGCTATGTGATGGAGCGGTGGCGGAGGAATATGTTGCCAGCTGTTGCTTATCCCGGCATTTTTGGTGGACGCTCGTTTTTTTAAAAAAGACCCTCAGATCCTTGCGTCGATCTGAGGGTCGGAAGAAACGGGGTGTGAAGCAGTGGCTACCAGGCCAAATCAATACCCGGGGTGACAGGTTCGGGAATCAGGTGGATGCCGAAGGTGGAATCCACGCCTTTCTGGATGGCACGGGCCAGTGCCACCATGTCGTCTGAGCCGGCACCTCCCCGGTTGGTCAAGGCCAGTGTGTGCACGTCGGACAGGGCGGCAGCCGACCCCTGCTCCAAGGCGAATCCCTTGTGGAAACCTGAACGATCGATCAGCCAGGCTGCTGAGGTCTTGACCAAGGCCGAGTCTCCGACAGGGTAACGAGGGGCATCCGCCGGGAGGGCATCCGCGGTCTCACGACTGATGATCGGATTGGTGAAGAAACTCCCGCAGCTGTGGCGGTCAAGCAGCGCCCGTTCGCCCCTGGGGCCGTGAAGGTCATCCTGGACCGCCTCCAGAGCCTCTTCCAGGTCGGAGGTTCGACGGCATGATCCCATCCACTCGGTCAGGTACCTGTAAGGATCCTCCAGCATCCCCTTGCCGGCTCTGACGGTCAGGACCGCCTGCCGAATCCGCTCCAAGGGGAGGGTTGCTCCGGGCTCCACTCCCAGGGCCTTGGCCAGCTGGACCGAACCCACACGGGCTTCCGATCCGTGTCGCAGGACCAGGGTGACCGAAAGAACCACGTAGCGCGGGGTGGGGAAGAACCGTGCGTCGGGTACAGCCGGCGCCTGGTACATGGTCTGCTTGAGCAGGGAGGTCCTGTATCCGAAATCCAAATCCGAGGCCTGCAGATAAGCGGTGACTTTGTCCTGGCGATCCCAGACCTCAACCGAGTCGACCAGACGTCCGACCTCCTGGCCGTAGGCGCCGATGTTCTGGACCACCGAGGCCCCGACAGTACCTGGGATGCCGGATAGACCCTCCACCCCGATCAGGTGCATGCGCACGCAGTAGGAAACCAGGTCATCCCAGTTGGTCCCGGCCGTGGCGTTGATATGAACGATGGGAAGGCCGCCCTCAGGCGGGGCCACCTCGTCGGGAACGCTGATGTCCTGACGGGTATCACGGACAACCACGCCAGGAAAGTCCTGGTCTGAGGCAAGCAGGTTGGAACCCCCACCGATCAAGCAGAGGGGCAGCCCCTTGGAATCCGCACCCTCCACAGCCTCGATCATGCCCACACGGCTTCGGGGCTGAACGAAAGCGGCCATGCTCCCGCCCACACCCACAGTGGTGATATCGGCAAAGGTCGGGGTTGAGGTGTTGACAGTGACTGCTTCTGGCATGTCTTTCACTGTATCATCGCAGGTGACTGGGTTGGCCCGGAGCCCCGCTTCTCCGCCTGTCATCGGATCTGTTGCCCTGATTCGCTTTCTCAATCCATTGGCTCAATCAGGTGAATTAAGGCAGGCACGCCGTATGTCCTTGGCCTGCGCATGGCAGACAAAAGCAAAATATGGACACACATTGGTCGGCTCTCTGGTTTTACCCCCTGTCAACCGATGCTTACCCATAAGGACGGCTGAGGCTGAATAACCTCCTATAAGGAATGCCTATAGAGGCACTGTTGTCGAAGTATCTAAAAACGGGTTTGATGATCCCTGAAGCACGCGAGCGTCTAGACCACAATCAGAGGAACACACCACATGAGCGAAGGATTCGCAACAAAAGCCGTCCATGAGGGCTATGACTGTCAAGGCCTGGGTCCAGGCGCGGCCAGCGTCCCCATTTACCAGTCGGCAGCCTTTGACATGGTCACCGCAGACCGGGGAGACGCCCTGGCCGCCGGCGAAATTCAAGGATTCTCATACTCCCGCCTGGCCAACCCCACGGTCAAGGTCCTGGAGGACCGCCTGGCAAGCCTGGAGGGTGGCAAGGGGGCCGTGGCCATGGCCTCAGGGATGGCAGCCGTGTCGTCAGCCCTCATGTGTGCAGCCGAAGGTGGCGGACGGCTGATCTCTCCTGTCGATCTTTATGGAACCTCGGTGGATGCCATGAAGACCTTCTTTCCAAACTTCGGCATAGAAACGGATTTTGTGGATGACATCAACGACCTTGACGCGGTGGAGTCCCTGATCCAGGACAACACCAGGGCCATTTTCGCCGAATCCGTGGCCAACCCGTCCACAGCAATCGCCGACATCCCCGGTCTGGCCGATCTGGCCCACCGGCATGGGCTGGCACTGATCATCGACAATACGGTGCCCACGCCATACCTGCTCAACCCGATCGACTTCGGTGCCGACATCGTCGTCCATTCGACCACCAAGGGGATCAGCGGCCACGGCAACGCCCTGGGCGGGGTCATCGTGGATGCCGGACGGTTTGATTGGGGCAACGGCCGCTTCCCGCAAATGAGCCAGCCCGAACTGATCATCAGCGACGAGCGGCACGGATCCATGATCAGCTTTCTGGATGCCTTCGGCAGGATGGCCTTCCTTCACAGGGTCCATACCAAGTACCTGCATACCTTCGGGGCGGTCATGAGCCCCTTTACAGCCTACCTGCAGCTGACCGGCCTTGAGACCCTGGCCCAGCGGGTCGACACCGAGGTGAAGACCGCAGCAACCCTGGCCCGCCACCTGCTGACCATCCCCCAGGTGGAACAGGTAAACTATTCGGGCATTCCCGAGGGTCGGCACCAGGGCGATGCAGACCAGCAGGACCGCCTGGCCTCGACCCTGCTGCCCAAGGGAGTCGGCACGATCCTCTCCTTCAAGGTCCAGGGAGGCTACGAGCAGGTCAAGCGCATCGTGGACTCGGTGCGTCTCATGAGCTATATGCCCAACATCGGCGACTGCCGCACCCTGATCGTGGATCCGGCCAGAATCACCCACAGGGAGGTTCCAGGCCCCTACCGCCTCAGCACAGGGGTAGGCGACGATCTGATTCGAATCTCCGTAGGGCTGGAGAACCCGGGCGATCTGATCGCCGACCTGGATCAGGCATTCGCGATCGCCTACCGGAGCAATCTTTGAACAAAAAAGAACCCGGCCGAACGGTCGGGTTCCGATGAAGCCAAAAGACGGGAAGAAATCAGCGGGTCTCCCGGTGCAGGGTATGCTTGCCGCAACGGGGGCAGAACTTCTTGAGCTCCAGACGGTCAGGAGTGTTACGACGGTTCTTGGTCGTAATGTAATTACGCTCCTTGCACACGGTGCACGCCAGCGTAATGCCAGGACGGATATCTGCGGCTTTTGCCATGGTTCACCTCTATAGTCGTTGCACGACCGACGTATGTCGGCCACAGTAGCGAGGAAGAGACTCGAACTCTTGACCTTACGATTATGAGTCGTACGCTCTAGCCAGCTGAGCTACCCCGCCAGAGAGCCTCGGGTGAGAATCGGACTCACGACCTCTTCCTTACCAAGGAAGTGCTCTGCCACTGAGCTACCGAGGCGTGGCGGATAGAGGATTCGAACCTCTGAAGCATTACGCGGCTGATTTACAGTCAGCTCCCTTTGACCGCTTGGGAAATCCGCCATGCCGCACTAGAACCGGAGCTCCGTACGGCAACTTGCCTATAATGACATGTTTTTCCATTTTCCGCAAGTCCCGCTCCAACGTCGTGTCTTCCGCGTCGGAACGGAACGGGCAGCTCAGAAATCCCAGTCGTCGTCGTCCGTCTCCACGGCCTTTCCCATGACATAGGAGGAGCCTGAGCCGGAGAAGAAGTCGTGGTTCTCGTCGGCATTGGGGCTCAGCGAGGCGATGATGGCGGGATTCACGTCGGTGCTGTCCGAAGGGAAGAGGGCCGGATAACCCAGGTTCATCAGCGCCTTGTTGCCGTTGTAACGCAGGAACTTGGTGACATCCTCAACCAGGCCCACCCCGGAGTACAGGCTCTCGGTGTATTCCACCTCGTTGTCGTACAGGTCTCCCAGGAGCTCGTAGGTGTAGTCGCTCATGGCCTGACGCTCGGAGTCGGAGACCTTGGCCAACCCCTTCTGGTACTTGTAGCCGATGTAGTAGCCGTGCACGGCCTCGTCCCGGATGATCAGGCGGATCAGGTCGGCTGTGTTGGTCAGCTTGGCATGGCTGGAGAAGTACATGGGCAGATAGAAGCCCGAGTAGAAAAGGAAGGACTCCAGCAGGGTGGAGGCCACCTTGCGCTTCAGGGGGTTGTCGCCCTCATAGTAGTCCAGGACGATCTGGGCCTTGCGCTGGAGGAACTCGTTATGCTCGCTCCACTCAAAGGCGGCGTCGATCTGAGGCGTGGAGGCCAGTGTGGAGAAGATGGAGGAGTAGGACTTGGCGTGGACCGACTCCATGAAGGCGATATTGGTATAGACCGCCTCCTCATGGGGGGTCAGCGCATCCGGGATCAGGCTGACGGCGCCCACGGTCCCCTGGATGGTGTCCAGAAGGGTCAGACCGGTGAAGACCCGCATGGTCAGGGTGTGCTCCTCCTCGCTCATGGCCTGCCAGGAGGGCAGATCATTGCTGACGGGAACCTTCTCGGGCAGCCAGAAGTTACCGGTCAGACGGTCCCAGACCTCCAGGTCCTTCTCGTCCTCCAGACGGTTCCAGTTGATGGCGGAGACCCGGTCGATCAGCTTCAGCGGCTGCCGGGGAATGGAAATGGGTGGGACCATGGTTGATTGCTCCTTGTTGGATAGGTGTTCGACACTGCGATGCGGATCATGACCGGACCGCCAGTCTACCGCATGGGCGGACCCGGCCTGTGGACGTGGATACCAAAGGGCCGGCGCCGCCCCCGAAGACGGCACCGACCAGGGATTGCATATGCCTTAGGACACGTGTCTCAGAGCATGCAGCTGACGCAGCCCTCGACCTCGGTGCCCTCCAGTGCCTGCTGGCGGATCCTGATGTAGTAGAGGGTCTTGATTCCCTTGCGCCAGGCATAGATCTGAGCCTTGTTCAGATCGCGGGTGGTGGCCGTGTCGGGGAAGAAGAGGGTCAGAGAGAGTCCCTGATCCACATGCTGGGTGGCCTCGGCATAGGTGTCCACAATCTTCTTCCAGCCGATCTCGTAGGCGTCCTCGAAGTAGTCCAGGTTCTCGTTGGTCATGTAGGGAGCCGGGTAGTAGACGCGCCCGATCTTGCCCTCCTTGCGGATCTCGATTTTGGAGGCGATCGGATGGATGGAGCTGGTGGAGTGGTTGATGTAGGAGATGGACCCGGTCGGCGGGACGGCCTGGAGGTTCTGGTTGTAGATGCCGTCCTTGAGGATGGCCGCCTGGAGTTCCTTCCAGTCCTCCACTGTGGGAATGTGGACCTTGTACTGGTCGAAGAGGTCCTTGATCCGCTGGGTCCTGGGCTCCAGGGAACGGCTGCCCTCGGTGTACTTGTCGAAGTAGTTCCCCTGCCCTGCCGACTTGGCATAGTCGGACTTGGCGAAGGAGGCGAAGGCCTTCCCCCGCTCCACGGCCAGGGCATGGGAGGCCCTGTAGGCGTGGTAGGCCACGGTCATGAAGTACATGTCGGTGAAGTCCAGCCCCTCCTCGGATCCGTAGTGAATGCCCTCGCGGGCCAGGAATCCATGGAGGTTCATCTGACCCAGGCCGATGGCGTGGCCCTCGTCGTTGCCCCGCTTGATGGAGGGGACGGCCTCGATGTTGGTGTGGTCAGAGACGGAGGTCAGGGCACGGACCGAGGTTTCGACTGTATCGGCCAGGCCGCCGTCCATGGCCTTGGCGATGTTGAGGGATCCCAGGTTGCATGAGATGTCCCGACCGATATGCTCATAGTTCAGGTTCTCGGAGTAGGTGCTGGGCTCCTGGACCTGCAGGATCTCCGAGCAGAGGTTGGACATGGTGATCCGGCCGTCGATGGGGTTGGCCTTGTTGACCGTGTCCTCGAAGAGGATGTAAGGGTAGCCGGACTCGAACTGGATCTCGGCCAGGGTCATAAAGAAGTCGCGGGCGTCGATGTACTTCTTGTGGATCCGCTTGTCCTTGACCATCTCCTCATAGTGCTCGGTGATGGAGATGTCGGCGAAGGGCTTGCCATAGACCCGCTCCACGTCGTAGGGCGAAAAGAGGGCCATGGGCTCCTTGCGCTTGGCCAGCTCGAAGGTGATGTCGGGGATGACCACGCCCAGGGCCAGGGACTTGATGCGGATCTTCTCATCCGCGTTCTCCCGCTTGGTGTCCAGGAAGCGCATGATGTCAGGGTGGTGGGCCGACAGGTAGACGGCGCCCGCACCCTGGCGGGCACCCAGCTGGTTGGCGTAGGAGAAGGAATCCTCCAGGAGCTTCATGACCGGGACCACGCCACTGGACTGGTTCTCGATGTGCTTGATGGGCGCGCCCATCTCGCGCAGGTTGCTCAGCAGCAGGGCCACGCCGCCGCCCCTCTTGGACAGCTGCAGGGCAGCGTTGACGCCGCGGGAGATGGACTCCATGTTGTCTTCGATGCGCACCAGGAAGCAGGAGACCGGTTCGCCGCGCTGAGCCTTGCCCAGGTTCAGGAAGGTGGGGGTGGCCGGCTGGAAGCGTCCGGAGATGATCTCGTCCGTGTACTTCATGGCGGCCTGCTCGTCCCCGTCGGCCAGCTCCAGGGCCACGGCCACACAGCGCTGGGGGAAGTCCTCCAGGTAGCGCTTGCCGTCGAAGGTCTTCAGCGCATAGGAGGTGTAGAACTTGAAGGCGCCCAGGAAGGTCTCGAATTCGAAGCCGCTCTCGGCCGCATGCTGATAGATCCTGTCCAGGAACTCAGGTGTGTAGCGCTCGAAGACCTTCCGGTCGTAGTACTCGTGATCCAGGAGGTAGGTGATCCTCTCGGCGGTGGAGGGGAAGGCCATGGTGTTGGGCCCCACGTGCCGGTCCATGTACTGGCGCTCGGCCTCGCGGTCCTTGTCGAACTGAATCCTGCCGTCCTTGTCGTACAGGTTCAGCATGGCATTCAGGGCATGGTAGTCGTGAGCCGGATCGAAGGTCTCCTCATCCTCGGATGCGGTCCTGTCCAGGGCCAGGGACGTGTCCTCGTTTGCTCCCATCGGGTGTCCTTTCATGAGTATTGCGGTGATGATGTGTGTAATGAAATTGGCTCAGGACTCGGGGTGGTTGCGGAAGAAATCCACAACCCCGCGGCGGACCTTCTCCTGGTCCTCCTTGGTGCCCATGAGCTCGAAATAATAGAGGAAGGGCACATTGCACTTGCGGGAGATGATGTCCCCCGCCATGCAGAAGGCCTCCCCAAAGTTGGTGTTGCCCGAGGCGATGACCCCGCGGATGCCGGCCCGATTGGCCGGGTCGTTCAGGAAGCGCTTGATCTGCGGCATGACAGCCTTCTTGGCCGATCCTCCACCATAGGTGGGGACGATCAGAATGTAGGGCTGTCGAATGTTGAGGGGCGGATCCTTGGGCCTCAGAGGGATGCGGAAGACGTCAATCCCCTCGTCATCCAAATGGCAGTTGGCGATGAACCGGGCGGTGTTGCGCGAGGCCGACGAGAAGTAGACCACGGCCCCCAGGCGCTGACCCTGGGCGGCGAACTCGGGAGCGCTGAGCTCCGAATCAGTTCCGGCGGTCTGCTGTTGCTCCATGCTTCCTCCTGATCAGGCCATCCAGAGCCTGTCTTGACGGTGATGCCCGTCCTGAAGACGGACCGATCAGAACCCGCCCAGCGCGAGCCTGAACTACTATATGTGCTATCGATATTGAAAACGGTGAGCATATATAGGGTTTTATGTGCCCAATATCACACCGGTTCCAACTCTCCTAGAAGTCCCAGTCGTCGTCGTCCGTGGACTCGGAGTGCCCCATGACGTAGGAGGAGCCCGAACCCGAGAAGAAATCATGGTTCTCGTTGGCCGATGGCGACAGGGCCGCCAGGATCTCCGAACTGACATCGGTCTGGTCGGCCGCGAACCGGGCCGGATAGCCCAGGTTCATCAGCGCCTTGTTGGCATTGTAACGAACGAAGGCGAAGACGTCCTCGACGAAGGGGAAGCCCTCATAGATCTGCCCCGAGTAGACCATCTCAAGGTCGTAGAGCTTGTCCAGCAAATCGTTGGTGAACTTCTCCAGCATGGCCTGGTCGGCCTTGGTCCTCTCCTCCAGACCACGCTGATACTTGTAGCCCGAGTAATAGCCATGGATGGCCTTGTCGCGTAGGATCAGCCGGATCATGTCGGCCGTGTTCATCAGCTTGGCATGGCTGGAGAAGTAGAGGGGCAGGTAGAAGCCGGCATAGAGCATGAGCGAAGAGAGCATGGTGGAGGCCACCTTGCGCTTCAGGGGATCCTCACTGACATACTCGTGCAGGACCGTGTGGACGCGCTCCTGGAGGACGTCGTTGGCCACGGCCCAGCGGTAGGCCTTGTCGATCTCCTCGCTGGAGCAGAGGGTGGAGAAGACCGAGGAGTAGGAGCGGGCATGAACCGACTGCATGAAAGCGATATTGGTGTAGATGGCCTGCTCCTGCTCGGTGCGAGCGTGATCGATCTGCACCAGCTCGCCAATGGTGGCCTGGGTGGTATCCAGCATGGTCAGTCCGGTGAAGACACGGACCGTGGTCTGGCGCTCGTGGTCGGTCAGGGTGTTCCAGGATGGGATGTCGTTGGACAGGGGCACCTTCTCGGGCAGCCAGAAGTTGGAGACCAGGCGGTTCCAGACCTCCAGATCCTTCTCGTCGGTGATGTTGTTCCAGTTGACCGGGCGAATCCTGGCCTCAGGGGTGACCCGGTACTGGGGTGGGGTGATGGACTTGCGCATCATCTCGTCGTCGGCATAGACGCCGGCCTCGGACTTGATGCTCTCTTCGGTGTTTTCCTGCTGGCTCATGACAAAACCGCCTTTCGTGAATCAGTCGACTGCTGCTGGAGCTGAACTCCCATTCCGGCCAGGATGGCCCTGACCGCCTGAACATCCTCCGAGGTGCCCAGCAGCTCAAAGCGATAGAGCTCAGGGACGCCGCATCGGCGGGCTATCAACGGGCCGGCCGCGCAATATGCGCTGCCGAAGTTCCGGTTGCCCGAGGTGACGACTCCGCGGATCAGTCCGCGGTTGACCGGATTGTTCAGGAATTGGATGACCTGCTTGGGCACGGCTCCCTTGGCTGACCCACCGCCATAGGTGGGCACCAGCAGAAGGTAGGGCGCATCCATAACGGGCATGGGCTGGCGCCGCTCGTACAGAGGAATGCGGATGGGCTCCTCCACGCCCAGCCGCTGCACAAAGCGGTGGGTGTTGTTGGAGACGCTGGAGAAGTACACCAGCCTGGAGGCACCATCGGGAGGATCGTGCCGACCCACATCTGCTGAGGACATAGTGAATGCTGCTCCTTGGTAAACACTAAATATTGGATAGACTTGGCTAGTCAACCACAATATATAGGTTTATCCAAGACGACACAAGTTCGCAGGAGCAGAATTGCCTTTGCTGTGACATTCCATACAAGGATGGAGACGGCAATGATTTAGGTTTACGCTCGCGCCAGTGCACGACCTTCAGTCAGAAATGGAATCCTGCGGTAAACCCTGTCGACGCAGATCAGCGCAAACTTCCAGGACCCGGTCGTTGGCCTCCCGCTCCCCCACAGTGATGCGGATGCCCTCGCCTGGGAAGGTTCTGACCGACAGGCCTGCGTCGCGGAAACGCCGATCAGCCCGCGCGGCGGCCGGTCCCAAAGGAAGCCAGTAGTAGTTGGCCCGAGGTTCAGGGATCTTCCACCCCTGCCCCTTCAAACCAGCCAGGATTCTGGTCCGTTCCTGCTTGAGTGCCTGGACCCGTTCGGCCAGACGATCCTGTGCGTCCAGGCTTGCCATTGCCGCGCTCTGGGCCACATCGGTGACTCCGAAGGGCAGGGCCACCTTGTTCATGCCGGCAATGATCGGTTCGGCAGCCACAGCGTATCCGATTCGCAGACCAGCAAGTCCATAGGCCTTGGAGAAGGTCCGTGCCACTATCACATTGGGATGCTCGCGCATGAACGACAATCCGTCGGCTCGATCAGGGTCGTCGTTGAACTGTATATAGGCCTCATCAAAGAGCACCGGTAGATCCGAAGGCAGGGCTTGAAGCAGACGTTCGGCCTGATCGCGGTCGACGTTGGTCGCGGTCGGATTGTTGGGGTTGTTGACAATGACCAATCTGGTGTGCTCGTTGACCGCTGCGATCATGGCCTCGATGTCATGCCGCCCCCGCCTATCCAGGGGCACGGGCACCCCGGTGGCGCCGGCCATGGTGATGATGATGGGATAGGCCTCGAAACTGCGCCAGGGGTAGACCACCTGGTCGCCGTGACCGGCCACCAGGTCAACCAGCTGGGTGATGACCTCAGTGGATCCGCATCCCAGCTGAATGCATGCTGGATCCACGCCGTGAAGCCTGGCCAGCCGCTCCACCAGACGGGTGCCACGCATGTCCGGATAGCGGTTCAGATGGCCCAGGGCCTGTTCGGAAACGGTTTGAAGCACGCCCGGCAGGGGCGGGTATGGGTTCTCGTTGCTGGAGATCTTGTAGCTGGTCAAACCGGGAACGGCTGGTGCCGGGCTGCCCTGTCGGTATCCGGGAAGGGAATCAATACTGGCGCGATGACGATAGTACATGGGCACCATGCTAGCGGTCGCCATGTGTCCCTGCGGTATCTGTTCCGCTGCACGGTCCTGACAAGACGAAAGTGGCCCCCGGTCCTTCCACAGGACCAGGGGCCACTAATCACCGCCTCTTTACTTGAGGATGGCCAGAACGTCGCGCGCGGACACAATCAGATAGTCCTCGCCGCCGTAGTTGACCTCGGTGCCGCCGTACTTGGAGTACAGAACCTTGTCGCCCACCTTGACATCCATGGGGATGCGCTCGCCCTTGTCGTCACGACGGCCGGGGCCTGCCGCCAGCACCTCGCCCTGCTGGGGCTTCTCCTTGGCGGTATCAGGGATGACCAGCCCGGAAGCGGTCTTGGTCTCCGCCTCAGCCTGCTTGATGACGATCTTGTCTTCCAACGGTGTGAGTGAAATCGACACTGTGGACCTCCTACATCTTGTGAGAACAGCCAATGAACCCACGCCGGAACGTCGATGAGAGGCTGACGAACACTCACCACGCATTCCTTTGCGCTACAAGTCATAGTAGCGCGAAATTAGCACTCTGCCAACTTGAGTGCTAACGCTGGTGGTGAAAGATGAATTGCCGAGTTGTCCTCAGGACTTGGCCGCCGGACGACGCCGGGCCAAAATGGCCTCCACGCCGATGGACAGGGAGTCCTCGCTGCGATCGGGCACCTCGACCTGGGCCCGCATCTCCCGCTTGTGAAAGTCGTCGGGCCGGCCATCAGCCTTCTTCTGAGCCTGCTTCTGATCCGGTTGCTTCTTTTCGGGGGGACGGGCCACGGAGACCTGCCGTGTGGACTTGATCTCCAGGCTGTGGGGACCCTCGTCTTCGTTCTTCTTGCCGTCCTCTGAGCCCTCGCCACGGGCCGATCCCAGGGAGAAGGAGATCAGATCCTGGCCCGCCGCCATGCCGAAGGCGTCCAAGGCCGGAGAGGGATTGATGCGCTTGAGCTCATTGGTGGCGTCGTCCTGGGCCTTAGCCGGGGACGACGAAGACGGGTGATCTTTGCCAACAGATGCAGAGACCGATCCGGATTTGCCTGAATGGGCGGCGGATTGGACAGACACCGATCCTGGCGAAGTCGACCGAGCTACAGATTCGGAGGCCGCGGACTTGTCCACTGAAGACTTGGGCGCTGCAGGCTTGGAGGCGGTCTTCTGGGCCTTTGAAGATTGGGTGGTTGCCGGTTTGGAAGCCGTCGGCCCAGAGGCTGCTTGTTTGGCTGGGGTCCTTTCAGAGGTCTTCCTGTCGTCGGACGGACGGCTGGACGTATGCCCGGTCTGCGCAGCGGTCTTTTCGGGCGGCTTGACGGACCCGGCCGGACCCTTAGCCTTGCTGCTGGCTGGCGACTTTACAGGCTTGATCGAATTGTGCTGCCTGGCCTTGAGGGCTGCCTGCTGATCAGCCTTGGCCTGGGCCAGCGTTCGACGAATCTCACTCTGGTCAAGCACATCCGTGGCCGTTTCCGAGCGGCCCTCATTCTTGGTCTGCCCAGACTTGCCGGAGGTCTTGGTCCTGGTCAGACTGGCCGCCTGCTGACGACGTTGCCGGGCACGCCGCTGGGCCAAATTGCGCTCCCAGGCCCGAGCCTGGGCTGAAGCATGTGCTCCGGCAGCAAGCACCACTATCACCAGGGCCAGAGGAATCAGAGTGAACCATGGGCTATAATCCAAAGCGAAAGAGAGCCCAGCCACCAGCAGGGTGACGACCAAGAGGACAAGGACCAGAATGCGACGACGGCGTATGGCCGCGCGACGCAACTGTCTGATCTGCTTGATGCGCTGGGCCTGACTCCGCCGGTTGCCATCCTGCTGCCCTTGCTGCATGACCAACCCTTTCACCGTCCTCGACTGCCTGTCGCAGAACCTCATCCCGTCTTCCCGACCCACCATGTGCAGGGAGGTGGAAAGCCTGTCCTGGCGATGCTCCGAGGCCCGCTTCATGCCCTTGATGGTGCGAAACGGCAGCCAACCCAGCACCAGAATCACCGCAATCACCAAAACCACGATGCTGCTGAGTGATCCATAAGCCATAAGTACTACGTTAGTTGACGGTATGCCCCAAGCGGCAAGTCAAACCCAGCGTGTCGACCATATCCACCCAGGGATTCATAGACGAGCCAGCAGATTGGGATCGAATTGGTCGCTGACCCAAGCAAAGGTCAGGTGGTCCCGCCACCGTCCGTTTACGTACATGTAGCTATGGCGCAGCCCTTCCGGCTCCATGCCCAGCTTTTGGACGACACGCAGGGACCGCTGGTTTTCAGGCAGAATCGCCACCTCCAGACGGTGCAGATGAGGCCCCCTCCTGTCCCTGAAGGCCCAATTCGCCAACATGGCCAGGGCCAGGGGCGCAAATCCGTGGCCGATCCAATCCTGGTCCACCCAGTAACCCGCTACCGCCGTGCACATGGACCCGTAGCGGATGGCGCCTAGGGAAATCTGCCCCACGATGCTCTGATGAAACTCCATCAGGAAGACCGCTGAAGTGCCGTCCTGCCGGGAACGCTCCAACTCCTGCATCCACTGGGCATATGTCATGCCAGGCCCGTGGCGGGGATCGCCTGATTCCCATGGAGCCAGCCAATCACGATTCCTCCATCGGACTGCGTTCCAGGCTGCCTGGTCACCCTCACGAATGGGCCTCAGTAGAAAGTCCCCATGGCCTGGGGGCGGAGTCAGACGATCAGGCAGATTCAGAGCATGGTCCGAACGGGCTCGGGAACCCTGCCAGACCTGGCGGAAGGTATGCAGAACCGACATGACTCCATATTCTCACCGAACGGCAGCCGAGGCAGACATGCGTCCACCAAGGAGAGCCCCTGCTGGTAGAACTGAGGATATGAACGAGCAGGATCGCATCGATATGGATAAGCAGAATCGGCGCGGCCTACTGCTTGAGGCCCGACGGCGTATCGACCGGGCTCAATGCCAGGATGCGGGCCGCAAGCTGGCTGATCTGCTGGCCGACCAGGTAATTGCCAAGGTCGAACGCTTCCGAAGCGAACAGAGCCTGACCGTGGCTGCCTTTGCCTCCATTCGGGGGGAGATAGCCATGGATTCCAGCCTGGATCTCCTGCTGGGCCGGGGCTGCCAGGTGCTCATTCCCATGCTGGGCACGGGCACCCAGGTCGGTTGGGGGCGCCTACGATCAGAGCAGGATCTGGAAGGCATGAGGCGGATTCCCGGCTGGCGGCCTGACGAACCCGATATGTCGGCCTTGCCGGCGCAGGCCTTGAATCAGGCTGATCTGATCATGGTGCCGGCGCTGGCCATCGACCATGACGGCATTCGTCTGGGTCGGGGCGGCGGCTGGTATGACCGGACCCTTGCCCTGCGTGCCGAACAGACTCCAGTAGTGGGCATCTGCTGGCCCAGCGAATTCGTGGAAGATCCTCTGCCCCATCTGGACCATGATCTTCCTGTGGATGCGGTCCTGACACCCGAAGGTTTCACGCCCACAGCCACAGGTCTGTCACGAATGCCCGGAGCGGACCATAATGGTGATGAACAAGACTGACGAGGGGCCCGATGCCGATTCTTCTGGTCGAAGCCACCACTAGGATATTGGGTGTTGAACCAATCGTCGCGCGAACCGACCATCAGCGGAGGGAAAGAACGGTGCCCACCTATCATTATCGTTGCAAGAACTGTGGATACGACTTTACCAAGGAGCAGTCCTTCAGCGACGAACCCATCACCATCTGCCCCAAGTGCGGGCAGCAACAGGTCCGCAAGGTCTTCTCCGCAGTGCCCATCGAGTTCAAGGGCCATGGTTTCTACCGGACCGACGGAGCCTCATCTTCCTCCTCTTCAAGCTCCACAAGCAGCAAGTAGACCGAGAGGCACATTCGACCACATCGACCATGCGGACCCATACGTCGGCCAGGATTCTGGCAGGCTGGGGGCATGGTCGATTTTTCCATCTTCAGCAATAAGGACAAGCCCTCAGCCACCGCGGGATTCCTGACCCGCCGACGTCGGCTTTTCCGGCTGCGGCGCACAGGGGCCGCCCTGGCATTGGGGCTGGCGGTCTTCTGCACCCTACAGATCCTGCTCCAGGCCCAGGGCCGCCTGTCTGTACTGGTCGCAGCGCGGCCTATTGCACGCGGATCAACCATCGAGCCTGGCATGGTTGAAACGCGGATTCTGCATGGCAGGGAACGGTTGCCTGGCCTGATCTCCTCATTTGGGCAAGTACGTGGGCGTCGACTGATGATAAGCATCCATACAGGGCAACCGCTGACAACGGCCATGATCAGCAGCAGACCGGCACAACCACCCGGGACCACTCCGGTGACCGTCCGCCTGGCCGACGACCCGGGAGACCTGCAGGCCGGCGACCAGGCGAGCCTGCTTGCTTCCGGAGACTGCCCAGCTGGTGCCGGTCCGCATCATGCCCAGACGGGTTCCCTGCCACCGGCCTCTGGGCAGGCCTCAGGCGGCGGGCGCTGCATGATAGCCGAGCAGGCACTGGCTCTACAGCCGGCACAGACCATCGCCAAAGATCGATCCGGTCTGGAAGGTCGGGAGGGTGACCAAGTCCGACAATCGTCCCAGGCCGTCTTCGCCCTGGATGCCAGTCAGGCTCTGCTTTTGTTATCGCTGGATCCATCTACACCCGTCATTGCGATCCGCCCAGACAGAGTCTCTGTACCGACACCCTCCAATCATGTCGGAAAACTGAAACCATCCTGGGCCCGCGATAATGGAGTAAGAAGCAGGCATGGGCTCTCTATGCCTCACATCAGCTACGGAAGGATGGACAATGGCCTCAATCAATCAGGTGGCGGCCAAGGATACCGCCGAAGCAGTCCACAAAATCTCGCAAATCAGCAACAAGGGCGTCCTGGGCGAGTTCAAGCAGTTCATCTCCCGCGGTTCCATGGTGGATATGGCCGTAGGTGTGGTTATGGGTTCGGCGGTGACCAGCGTGGTCAACGCCATCGTCAACAATCTGATCAGCCCCCTGATCGCCATGATCTTCGGCAAACCGGACCTGTCAGGGCTCCTGACCATCACCTACCGGAACGCCACCATCTCCTTCGGCGCCATTCTGACGGCCCTGCTCAACTTCCTCTTGATCGCGATCGCCGTCTACTTCTGCATCATCATGCCCATCAACAAGCTGCGGCAGCTGAGCCGGGCAGCCTCGGGTATCAAGGATCAGCCCAACGCACCCAGCCCCCAGGACCAGACCCTTCAGCTGCTCCGTCAAATCGCCGACGACATTCACCAGTCAACGAGCGCAGACAGTCAAAAGGCTGGAACCGAACTGCCCAAGAGCCAGGACTAGGACCGGCCGTCAATCGCCGCGCTCATTGGGGAAGAGCCCCCAGTGAGGCGGCAACTCGCCCAGGATCCGCCGATCATCCCCATCAAGACGATCCTGCGCACAGACACGGTCCTGGGGATCCTCCTCGGTGCCATCAACATCGAACCGTTCTGTGCCTGGACGAACAACCCGCCGATGGCGACGCCGATGCGGGGCTGCAGACTCACCAGCCCGGTTTCCCCGATCTAGCTGATTATCCGCCATCAACGCGCCTGTTGGTAGATATCGGCCAGGATGGCGACGATCCTGTCGGCTTCCTTGTCGGGGTTGACAAAGGCCGAAACACTCCAGACGGTCATGACCGACCAGCCAAGATACTGCAGGTCCTCGGTGGTGAACCGGTGACGTTCCCGAGTGGACTGAGTGTGCATGAACTCGGCGTCATCTGTCAGCACGGCCAAAGCATAGGGCTTGTTCTTGAGCCCCACCACCAGCGGAATTCGGGGCGCCTGGTCGTACCCGTAATCCAGAGCTACATCCAGCCCCCGGGTCCGCAGCCGCTGGGCCAGATCCCGGAAGAGCACATTAGTGGACTGCCCGGCCTGCCCAGGCCGGGCCGGTTCCGCGTCGGGATGCTCAACCCAGGTCAACAGCTCCTTGAGCAGACGCGGTCCGGGCTGGTGAATGCGGTCGTCCTCCAGATCATCAGCGGAGAACGCCGCGACGATGTCCAGATTCCGATCCGGCAGGACCAGAGCATCCAACAGCATGCCCTTGCCCCCTTCGCCCTCCAGATCGCCGAATTGCTGTAAGAGACGGCCATGGGTGGTCTTGGCAAAGCCCAGAGTCAGGATCACGTCCGTGGCCCGAGCACCGCAGACCTCGTCAATGCCGACGATGCGTACATGCCGCAGGAACTTGGCGAAGACCCTGTCCTTGGCTGCCGCCGACTTGAGTTCTGCACCCAACCGGGAGCGGTGGGTAGCCGACAAGGTGACCACAGTCAGCAGATAGCTGTTCGGCACCAGGGAGAAGGATCCAGCCTTGCGTTTAAGCATGTCGACAACGGCAGCAACCTCCTGTTGGCTGGACTCGACCAGGCCGGTGGCCATGACTGGGACGCCAGCGCCCTCCACCCTGGTCAGGGTCACTCTTCCAGGCTGCCGGCAGTCGGGCACAGGTGCCGACAGATCCCCGTAGCCATGGTCTTTCAGGAAGGCGTCCAGCCGAATGGAACGACGCGAGGGACGAGCCTTGACGGAGACCGGTACCAGATGGTCAACCAGCTGCAAGAGGCCATCCGAGGTAATGGTAGGCCGGTGGGCTATGACCGCCACCTGCCGGGCCCGAGCCAGCACGGTAAGCACCTGGATGGAAGGCATATGGGCCCCGGCATCGATGATGACCGTATCGGCCAGCTGTGTCGGATTGGTCCTGGTCGCCAGCGTGGCCGGAGTTGCGATAATGATGGGCTTGGCCGCTGACAGTATGCCAGGGTGAGCCTGTTGGAAGACCGTAAGGGAGGCGCCGGGGCTGCCGGCCAGCATGGTATGCAGCTGATTGGCCTCCTGGGTACGTGAGAAGAGCAGCTCGGACAGGCGCTTTTCGCTCTCCTGGGCAACCATGGGCCCTACGCTGGCCACATGCTGGGCATCCACCTGGCTGAAGCGGTCGGCTGCATTGGACAGGGCGGAACCGTCCTGATTGGAGATGATCTGCGAGGAACGCATGATGTCGTCAAAGACCGTGGTCCACCAGGCCAGCTGCAGTTCGGCCCGTACAGCCTTGCCTTCAACCTGGCGGTTGCGCAGGTCCTGAACCAGGTCCTGCAGCCCCGCCTTGCTGAATTCGCCCTCCAGGGCGCATCGCTCAGGCAGGGTATCCAGGGCTGTATGGTCGTCAAAGAGGGCCTTGAGCCGCTCCTCCACCTTGTTGAAGTCCATGGTCTCCAAATCACCGCCAGCCGGAGTCGAGTCCAGCACGGTGTCCAGAGCTGTCATGTCACGAATCAGGGATTCCTGAGTGTCAATGATGACGTCCAGCTTGGGCGGAAGGACCGGCCAGCCGCCATGGGGGACGAAGGTCCGCCATTGCTCGGCCTGCTTGGAGACCACCACCAGCGACTCATGCAAATCCTCGACCTGGGCGCCGGGTCTGAGCAGGCTCTTGGCCTCCTTGACCAGACGTCGACGTTCCCAGAATCCCAGATTGGTTCCATTGGCCTTGCGATCGGCCTTGGACTTGGTGGCCTCAATCATGGCGGGGATGTCGCGTTCGAAGATGGAAGGCTGGAAGACATCCAGGACCCGGCGCAGATTCTTAAGGACCACCACCTGCCGCCCCCAATCCTTGACGGTGGCCGGCACGGGAAATCCGCAGGTCTCTACAGTGGATTTGACCTGCTCTCGGGTATCTGGCAGAAGCCTCTGCAGAAGACGAACCACGCGGGAGTATGCATCCACAGCCTCGTTCTCGCTGACCAGGGTTGCGCCGTACCAAGGGGTGTCCTTGGGGCCGATGACGAATTCGCCCAGCTCGGCGGCCCTCTCCAGCTTGTCCGCCCAGGCATCCAGCTCGGGCTGCAGGTTGTGGGCCGTGGCCGCGCCCAGACGGACGCGGGTGGCGGGATGCGTGGGCATATTGGCAATGTTGGCCAGATTCTGAATGGTCTGATAGGCCGAAACCCCCCAGCTGGAGTCCACCCCATGCAGATCGCCCAGGTAGCGGGTCAGACGGGAACGGACACCCACAAGCTCGTCAGCCACCTGGTCGAAGTGCTCACTGGCCTTGCCGGGTTTGAACCCCACCGCATCAATCAACCGCTGATCCAGGACCCGACCCAGCTGATCGTCAGTCAGGTCAAGGGCCATGTCAGCCATCCCGGCAGCATCCAGACGATGCTGGAAGCGCCGCTTCTCCTCCACTACGCAGGGCACATAGAGCACGGTTCTTCCAGCAGTGACGCAGCGCGAAGCAATGGCCAAGGCATCGTCGGCGCTGTGACGGCCGGTCTGCTCATCCACAAGCACGCTGTGCCCGGTCGCCACCAGCTGGGCGGCATAACGGACCCGGTTGTCCACATCCCCGGCCTCAAACTCGCTGTGAGGGTCAGCATCGAAGGGGCTGTAGTCGGGCACAGGCCCGCCCTTGAGCCGCTCGGAGGCTGCCTGGTCGCCAGTCAAGACATCCAGCAGGTCGTTGCCGGTGGACCCGGCTGTCATCCGATCCAGGATCCGAAGGCTTTCGCCCAGCAGCTGGGCCGATGGCTCGATGAAGCATCCCAGAACGATTTTTCGTTCGATAGTGAAGTCGCTGATATGCGGCGTGATCAGGGCCGTCATGTCCTTGAACAGCGAAGAAGTTTCGGGGGTGCCGCCCTGGTAGTGGGAGGCGGAAAACAGGCGGTCCGGATCCAGGGTGATGCCCCGCTCGCGCATGGCCGAAATCAACGCAGGATTAAGATCCACCTTGCCAGTGAACCTGATGGAGGCTCTGGATGCTCCCTGCGTGCTCTCGTCGATACGCACGGGATAGAGCAGTACAGGCATGTCACGCCCCTGCCAGGCAGCCACCCCCACCACCATGGAGAGCTGGGCGAAACCGCTGGCATGCTCCTTGGCGGCCTGATCGTCCAGAACCCGCTCCATGCGCCGGTGGGCCGCGCGCAGCATGCCACGGTCCCGGAAGAGCGCATCCAGATGGACCTGGCCGCTGGCGAAGAGCTGGGCAATGCCTGAAGGATGCGCATGCGTCAGGTCCATCTGAGCCGCCAGTTGCGACACATTCTCCAAGGGGGTCAAGCCCACCTGGTTCTGGTAATCCTGGCGCCATCCCCGAATTCGCTCCAGGGGAGTCAACGGGGCCTTGACCTCTTCAGCCGCACGGTCGGAGGAGGAGCCAGCCGTTGATGCCTGTGCATCTTCAGCCCGTTTGTCCTCTTCCGATCCCCCGGTGCTCATTACCGTCTCGCTCATCCGTCCACTCACTTCCGCACGGCGTTCAGATATTCGTGATACCCGTCATTGTTGCGCAGGGCCGCGTCGATGTCCTGGTCGCCCTGAGCCTCCAACCAGGCGTACAAATCATCATAGAGGGCCGGGTTCATCGCCAGGAAAGGCAGCAGCTGCCGATGCTTGGCCATGGCGAACTGAAGGGCGAAGTCCCCGGTGCGTTTGGCATCATCGGAACTCATCCCGTCCACCACGATGGCCTCCTGGCCACGGTCATAGTCACCCTTGGAAACCCGCTCGAAGACGGATCCGGGCTCAAAGGCGGGCTGATAACGCTGGTCGTCATCCGAATTATCCACTGACTGGGGACGCCGGACCTGATCCGATTCCTTCTTGGACAGGCGGGCCAGCTCTACAGCTCCCAGCGGGGTGAACTCCTGGGCCGTATTCGCTTCGTCCCTCCGACCTTGCTGAGTCTGGCCATTTGCATAGCCACTGCGGCCGGAAGCCGCACGATCATCACGATGTCCACGTTCGTCATGAGCATCACGGGCATCCTGGTCGTAACGGTCCTGACCAGAAGCGGATTCAGCGGAACGGGAACGGCGGGCATCTGCGAAAAGGTCACGGTCGACAGGCTGGCTCTCCTCCTCCTGGGTGCCGACCAGCGGCAGACCCTGCTCGGATTCGTGCTCCTGCCATGGCAGATGCCGTCGGGCCTCGCCACGAGCGTCCTGGGCCTGGAAGTCAGCACCTCCAAGCCGGTCACCCTGGCGGTCTTCGAATGCCCTGTCATCCGACTGGTTGGCATAGATCCTGCGGCGGTCCGATTCCTGACCATCCGCTGAGCCGGCTTCGGTCGGCTCCCTATCAGCCCGGCCATGCTCGGCTGAATCGGAATCTTCAGGATACCGGGCCTGCGAGCCTCGCGAATCCGAGGACGCGGCTCCATCAGGGAAAGGCTGCACCGAATTGTCCTGTGAGTTGCGAGCAACTGTGGCAGACCTGGGACGATTCCGTGAAGCACTGTCGGCCTCTTGGGAAGAATCGGCTGTCTTGGCAGCACCCAGGGCCATATCGTGAAGGGCAGTGACCCGGTTGCGGACCCCATCGGCCTTGAAGATGCCAGTAGGCTCGCCGGCACGCATATCCAGAATGTCGTCGACCGACATTTCAGCTGCATCAGGCTCCACCATGCCCCGGGGCTGTGTGGAGTATGAGAAGAGGTCAGGCACCCGGGTCGAAGGATCGGTCTTATCCTCTTCGGGATTGCTGATGCGCACGAAGTCGACGGGAACATCACCGAATTGGAAACGAGCTGAGCTGCTGGACAGCGGGAAGTCGGCATCCACAGGCAGCCTGACCAGCGATCCGTCGGACTGGATCAGATAAGACCCGTTGGTGGAACCCATGTCGCGCAGGGTGGCCAGACCGTCCTGATCGACGGCGAAAATGGCATGCCTTTTGGACATGGATTTAGTCTGATCGGGCACCTCCAGACGACGCCGACCGTCATCGGGCAGCGGACGCAGAGGCTTACGACCGATCTCTACGGTCTCGCCAGGCTTGAGCCGGGTCTCTTCCGCCCCATTGAACTTGATTATCCACACCTGCCCCGGTCGCCGATCGTCACTCACGTTTTCGACCTCCCAAATCTGCAGCCGCCTTCACTCGGTACTACCGCCTATTCTGTCATGAAACCCAGAGATAGGATTGATTGCGTGCCGAATTAACTGATAAAGGACACATGAAAGACCCACAGACATGCCGGCGCAGTGGGCCCTCCCTGCAGGCAGGGCTTTGGCATCGAAGTGAAGGACATAAAACGGCGGCCGCCCTTGCTCCTGAAAACCATCAGAGTCAATCAGCGGCCGCCGTCATCGGATCAGGCCTGGTCGTCCTCCCCCTCGTAATGGTCGTCAGCTGGGTGCGGAGTCATATGGACGACGAATTGGTCATCCTCGGGCACCGTGCTGCAGTTGAGGCGATCGGAGCCTGACATATGGCAGGAGACCGTCCCGAAAGCAGGTACGCTTACCGGTCGCCAGCTTGCACCCCAGCCATTGACGGTCAGGGCCGCACGGATGGGTTCTTTGGTCGGATTATAGAGGATAACGCTGAGCTCGCCGTCGTCGCGGATGAAGGCGACCGATCCCAGACCACCGGTCCGACCGTCACCGGTATGGCTGGTGGAGGCCACCCTGCGAGCGCCGACCGGCACATCCTGTCCGAAATTACGGAGCATGAAATATTCCAGGTTGCGCTTGACTCCGCCAGTTTGGGAATCGACGGTGATGACCCCGCGCCGGCCCATGGTTCGCGCCCAGCTGGGCAGACCCCGCTCATCCAGGGCCAGATTCCACAGGTCGATCATGCCCACGCCCTGACGGACAAGTCCGATGCCTATCTCCCCGAACATGACATGGCTGGCCTCGTCCACCTGCTCGTCCAGCATGCAGCGCCGCTCACTCATGACCGAACGCCATCCGGGGAACTGCCTGGTGGCGTTCACGACCCATTTGGGCAGGCCGGAATATGTATGCATGGCCGTCCCGGCGAAGCTCTGGGCCTCGGCAGGGGTCATATAGTCGCTGACCGGACGGCTGAAGAATCTCAGGCCGTCATCGCCGAAGAAGATCTCCACCTCAGGGAAGCTGCGATCGAGTGCCGGACGCAGGTAGTCCACCCCCCAGCGCACCAGCTCTTCGGGGGTCCAGGTCGTCATAGGCCAGGAAGGATTGTTGGAGGGCTCGTTCTGCATGGTGACGGACGCAATGGGAATGCCGAGCTCCTGGTAGGCCTGGATAAACCGGATGAAATAGCGGGCATAGGCAGCGTCTACCGTATCCCGCGGGCGGTAGCCGTTGCCACAGTATTGCCCCAACCGTAGACGCCCAGCACCCTCCAGCTGACCGCTGTCCTTCATCCAGGCAGGCGCGCTCCAGGGCGAAGCCATAATCCGTACGCCCGGGTTGATGGCCATGATCTCCTGAAGGACGGGGACCACGTACTTCATGTCCTTGGTGGCCTCGGGCGAGCCCGGCTTCCCCTGCCCAATGGAGAAGTATGTCATATCCGAATCCGACATCACGCCCTCGGGCAGCTCATCATAGGAGTAGTAACGCTGGCTGGAGAAATCGCAGGACCCGATGGAGATCCTCAAGGTGGATAGGCCCGCCTGAGCCGGATCGAAGAGCTCAGTAAGAATCCGATGACGTTGGTCAGCATCCATGGCCGTCATGAACAGGTAGGCACTGGAGTCCGTCAGAGCAGCGCCGGCCCCCTCCCAGTACTGATAGCGTCTGGTTGGATCAATGACGATGGGGACGGCCGCGCCGGGCCCAGTTGTCGTCTCCGGGGTCGCTATAGGTTCTCGCCGCTGGGACAGGTCCCCTGCCGTTGCGGTCCAAATCTCCTTCATGTTCGTATGTCTCCTTCCGCCGGGCTCTTTCCCGGCATCGCCATTCCGGTCCTTAGTCCTGTCCGGGAGCCTTGTCATCCACGGTGTACGCAGGCAGTTGCAAAGCAAAGTCCTCATCCTCGGGTACGGCCGAATCATTGATCCGCTCGCCCGTCGTCGCGTGCATGGTCACGGTCCCCCAGGCTGGCACGGTCACACTCTGCCAGCGGTCCCCCCAGCCGTTGATGGTGACAGCCGCCTTGATAGGCTCGCCCGTGGGGTTGTAGATATGGGCGGCGATGGATCCGTCCGGTGCCAGGAAGGCCACGGATCCCAAAGAGCCGCTCCAGCCGTCCGGAGTGTAGTTGCTGGAGTCAATCACTACCGAACCGGGTTCCACGTCCTGGCCGAAGCTGCGGAGCATGAAATACTCAAGGTTTCTGCGAACCTTGCCGCTGCCATGATCGATGGTGACCACACCGCGTCTGCCGTCGGCACCGATCTGGTTGGGCAGCCCACGCTCGTCCAGGGCCATGTTCCACAGGGTGATAAAGGAAGAGCCATGGCGGACCAGCCAGTTGCCGATGACCCCGGACATGATGTGAGCGGCATCCTCGGGGGTCTGGTCCAACATGCAGCGACGTTCGGTCATGCCATAGATCCACTGCGGATAGACCCGGTTGGCATAGTCCAGTTGCGGATAGTCGTTGTCATAGGTGTGCAGGGTCAAGCCGCTGATGGAACGGGCCTGCTCGGCGGTGACATCCTTATCTACCGGTCCGGTCAGGCAATGTGCCGAGTCGTCGTTGATGAAGATGCGCACCTGGGGGTGCCGACGGTCCAGCGCAGGACGCAGGAATCGGTGGGCGAAGTCGGCCTGCTGGGCCAGGGTCCAGGTCATGGCCGGCCAAGGGGCGGCGTTGGAGGGTTCGTTCTGCACGGTGACCGCCCAGATAGGGATGCCTATGGCTTCCATCTCGTCGATGTAGCGGGCGAAGTACCGGGCATAGACGCCCTCTATGGAATCCTCAAGCGGATCATAGCCGTTGCCGGTCCACTCGTCGAAGCGCAGGTGGCCGCCCATGCACAGGTGGCCGGTGTTCTTCATCCAAGCCGGGGCGCTCCAAGGCGAGGCGATGATCTTTACCGCAGGATTGATGGACAGAATCTCCTGAACAACGGGGATGATGTACTTGTAGTCCTTGCTGGCGTCCGGAGCGCCCGGCTCGCCCTCGCCCAGGGAGAACCTGGTCAGATCCTTGTCATGCTCGCCATAGGGAATGTCGTCGTAGGTGTAATAGGGCTGGGAAGACGGCTCGCAGGAGCCCAGCGGGATGCGGATGACCGAAAAGCCGCCCTTGTCAGGATTGAACATGTCATCCAGCAGGGCATGCCTTTGCTGGGCGGATTGGCTGCCCCAGATCAGCGAAGCCGCGGCATCGGTGATGGCGGCTCCAGCCCCGAGCCAGGGCTGATGCCGTTGGCAGGGGTCGATGACGATGGGCTTGGCATCCTTGGGCCTCTCCCCCATCGGAGGGGCTTGCAGGGGCCGGCGGCGATCGGTCAGGTCTCCGGAGGTCACTGTCCAGAACTGGTTGGTGAAGGTGATGGTCATGATTACTCTCTCGTTGTCATATCTGGGCATCGGCGTCACGGTCGATAGGACAGGGCCTTAGCATAGCAGCGATTACAATCATGAACAAACTGTTTCGATCAACTTCGATCATCACGATTGAACGGTCAACCCTCAGCTCCGAAGTTGCCGAAGTAGCGAACACAGCGGCAGGCGCCGACCTGTCTGTATATACCGATTACACCTATGCAGATCGGCTCAGGCAAGCATAGTCACCCCTGCGCGCACGGTTGGCTGGGTTACAGGAAAAGCCCCGCACCATCAGTGGCAGTGCGGGGCTTTTCAAGATACAAAGGCTCAGAAGAGCCGATGACTACTTGAGCTCGACGGTGGCGCCGGCCTCTTCCAGCTGGGCCTTGGCCTTGTCGGCATCTTCCTTCTTGGCGCCTTCCAGGACGGTCTTGGGGGCACCGTCAACCAGAGCCTTGGCATCGGCCAGGCCCAGGTTGGTGATGGCCTTGACGGCCTTGATGACCTGGATCTTCTTGTCGCCGATGGCGGAGAGCACGACATCGAACTCGGTCTTCTCCTCCTCAGCAGGAGCAGCGGCGCCGGGGGCGGCAGCGGCCACGGCCACAGGGGCGGAGGCCTCGACGTCGAACTCGTCCTCGAACTTCTTGACGAAGTCGGACAGCTCGACCAGAGTCATTTCCTTGAACGCGTCGATGAGCTCGTCAGCGGAGAGCTTGGCCATAATGGCTTCCTTTCATTTGTGGCGACCGGCATTGACTGGTAGACCGATCACCGAACATCTTCTTGTATTTGCCGTATGGATCCGGGCCAATGGCCGTGGACTCAGGCGGCCTTTTCCTGCTTCTCGCGCAGTGCATCGAACGTACGCACGGCCTTGGTAGGCACAGCGACGAACAGGTTGGCGGCCTTGGACATGGTGCCCTTGAGCGCGCCGGCCATCCGGGAGAGCAGTACATCGCGGGATTCCAGATCCGCGATTTTCTCCATGGCATCCGCGTCAGCGACAGCTCCATCAATGAAGCCGCCCTTGACGATCAGTGCCGGATTGTCCTTGGCGAAATCACGTAGCGTCTTGGCGGCATTGACGTAATCACCCTTGACGAAGGTGATGGCGCAGGGGCCGGCAAGCATCTCATCGAGACCCTCGATTCCAGCCTCTTTGGCCGCAATCCGGGCTAACGTGTTCTTCGCCACGTTGTAGGAAGTATCGCGGCCTAGCTTGTTTCGCAGATCGGCGACCTGCGGAACACTGAGCCCGCGGTACTCGGTGAGGATGATGGCATCGGCGTCACGGAACTTGTCCGTCAGCCTGGCGACAGCCTCTTCCTTTTCGGGCCTTTTCATGGCGTTCCTTCCTAGACAGACCTCTGGAGGGAGCCGGACGACCGAGCATGACAGGCAAAAAGAAAGCCCTGCCGACAGGCAGAGCAAAAACAGGTCACGAGGACCGATTTGAAACTCAACCTGTGCTGGCTCGATCAACCGAACTTAGGAGACCCAAGGGTCCCGACCAACGGTCTTTGGTGTGCAAGCGCTAATAGTACACAGATCAACAAGGACCGTCAAGTCTATAGATGCGGCACCATCAGATGGTGATTGCCACAGGGCAGCGCATCCGTAACCAGGGATCCTGCTCTGCAACGAACGCCGGCCACCCGGCTCTCGGCATCCAAGGCCTTCAGCATGATCGGCGACCCGTCCAGTAAGGCCTCGACCTGACCCCCTGGTCCGAGGTCGAGCAGGGGAGGAAGAACCAAGCGACCCCGGCAGCCTTGGGGCACCGTCAATTCCAGATCGATGTCCGGCAGGAGAACATACCCGGGCCTGGCATCCGCACTCCCCTTGAACCTATATGACATATGGATGTCCCCCGTGGGCACGGGCATGGTCAGCTCGGCCCGGCCCAAACCTCCAGGCTGAGGAGCGGCTACAAATTCACGGTACCCGGGCTTCAAAGGCCGCAACCCCATCAGCCCGCTGGAAATCAGCCAGACAGGCGAGGCCCCCCAGGGGTGCGAATAGGTGGTGTTGGATTTGATCGATGGGTCCCAGGCCTCCATGGTGCCTCCGGCACCCTGATCCAACATATGCTTCCAGGTGCGCATGCCGTCCCCTGCCGAGAGCAGAGCCAGAGCATCAGCCCCTAGGCCTGATCGATAAAGTCCATCCAAAAGCACGGCGGCCGCGTAGGCGCTGCAGGCCATCCCCCTACGACGCAGATAGGCACCGACCGTGTCCAGACGAGCGGGATCCGAAGGGGGCGCAAAAGCCAAAACAAAGGCCGAAGCATGCATGGCACAGTGATCGATGGCCGGGCCGTCGGGACCGTCTAGCAGACCATCCCGGTAGGCGCCGACCGCTGGATCGTAGAGACGCTCATCCAGCGCCTCCTGCATTTTTCGGGACACCTCTGCCAGACGGGCGGCTCGGCTACGATGGCCCAAAGCCCGCGACAGACGAGCCATGGCTTTATAGGCGGCACTGGCCAGTGCGTTGATGACCGTGTTGATACGACCGAAGACATATCCATCGCGTTCAACGGGCGGCCAGTCGACCAGGTCTCCATCCATCCGGCTGGAAGCGCCAGGGTCCTTGACGATCAGCCCGCTGTCCTGGTCCAGGTACCTGTCCGGCAGCAGTCCCATCAGTCGTTCGTACTGGGCCGCCGCCTGTGTCAGATCCCCTGTGTGCATCCAGGCATCGTGCACGGCCAAAATGCTGTAGAGGGGCCACTCGGTGGGCCAGGTTCTGTTGGCAATCAGATAGTCCAGGCTGTAACGGCCCAGGGCGGGCGCATCATCCAGCACCATATGAGCCCGCTGCTGGATCCAGGCATCAGCCTCATAGGGAGCCCGCTCCCTGGTCCAGGAATCGACGTAGATGTCAGCGTTGAGTCCCCTGATGGTGTTACGCCCCAGCTGCCAGACCTCATCGAGCAGAGGCCTGTCGCAATGAAAACTGGCGTGCTCGTCATATACGGGAGCCTCAAGGCACTCCGCCCACAGGCTTCCTTCAGTCAGGCTCGCCAATAGCCCATCGGGGTCGGATCCCGCAGGCCATATCAGCTCCAGATATCGAAAGACCCGAATCCCCCAGGTCTGGGCCCGGTTGCTGCCAGCCTGCAGCCGCCAGTGATCCTCATAGACGTTGGAGGTGGCCAGACGGTAACGAACGCCTCCCTGGCCGTCCAGAACCTCCCCGTAGCGGACGGTCAAGTCCAAATTTTGCGACAGATCCACCCGCAGACCGATGCCGCCCAACCGCACGGAGCCGAAGTCCAGCAGAAGATGGCCAGGGGTGGCCTCCAGAACCCGATGAACTTCCACCCGGGTTAGTCTGGTGCCGTCTGCAGGAGCTGCCAGGCACTTGGAGAATGGAGGCCGAATCCGTACCTTGGGCCAGGCAGAGTCGTCAAAGCCCGTGTTGGAAAAACCCCAGGGGTATCTGGACAGATCGATGTCCTCGGCCGGAGCCTGATAGTAGGTTGTACCGATGGAGGCGCTGTCAGGAAAGGCCTCAGCGCCGCTGATAGCCTTCCATTCGGCATCCGTGCCATAGTGCTCCACCCTGCCATCAGGGCGACCCAGATCCAACTGTGCCTGGAAGCGTCGGCCTTCCATGGCATAGGCCACCACGCCCAGAACATTCTCCGCCCCCGGATGCAAGAGGCCGGTGACCTCATAGCCCCTGTAGCGATCCTCTCCATCCAGGGGGAACACCGGACCACAGCCTAGAAATCGCCCGTTGAGCCATAGCCGATAGACAAATTGACGCGCGGGCACAGTGCTGTCAGCGGTCGCATACAGACTCGCCCAGAGTATCGGCCCAGGGGGCAGCCGAACCACACCACGCATCAGCGCCCAGCCTTTGGCATTGCCCTGAGAACCTGAGGGGTTCTTTTCATCCTCTGCGGACCAAATGGCTTGAGCGTGCCAGGCCAGGCCAGGACCCGTGCCAAAGGTGTTGGGTTCAGAACCTATCAACCGACGGCCCTGTGCGTCCAGCAGAAGAACGGTCAGCCAATACCGTCGCGAAGGATCCATATCAGGTCCAGGCAGACGGCTGCCATTGAGCTCGTCCACAGGTTGGTTGCCGGTGTCTACAAGTATCCTTCCCTTCGGCTGTTCGAAGACTCGCACCCTGGCCAAACGGACCCTATCCGCCCAGGACGGCAAGGGATCCAGCCTCCACCTGACCGTGGGCCTGGTTTCCGGTTCGATATCCACAGGACGATCCCGATCCTCAATCAACACCTGCAAAGGCTCACAGCCCATTCCAGCAAATCCTCCTTGAGCCTGCCCACAAATACAACTTTTCTTCATGAACCGCTATTGCCGGTAGTCCTGAATCGCAGTGAAGGAAGAGCCCTTGGGTCCAGCATCCGGCAGTCCATACATGACCTGTACGCCTGGATCCTCGCTCTCACGGGCCATCTGGCGGAAGAAGGGATCAGCCTGCCACCGCACAGCTGCCCAGACCAGATACCAGATCAGGCCAGTGGCCAGAAGGGCCACCAGGATGGGCGAGCGCATCAGCCCCCAGACATACCCGGCCAGGACCGCCAGCGACAGAACCAACATGTACCAGCGGCGCACCGACAGGAGGAGGCCATTGACCAAGACCTTGCGGATGCGCGCCCGAGGATATTCCACCAATAGCACCAGAGAGACCAAGGCGGTCTGCACCAGGAGAAGCAGGCATACCAGGATTGGGAAAAACATAATCTGGCCCCATGGGAGCTGTGACATGATCTGCAGATCATAAATCAGCGCGAAAGCAATGAGCCCCAGAGGCAGGCAGGTCGCCCATGACCTCAGGGCCAGAACCTTGTAGGCCCGCCAGTATGCACGGAAGAATCCATAGACCGTCCCCGAATTCACATAGGGTTTCGCTATCCAATCCGGCAGAGACTGCCCACTCTCTGTCATGGAATCCATGGCCTGCCGCCTGGCCCGGGCAGAGGCCGACGACAGGCCTGGATGATCGCGATATATGGCAAAGAGTGCCGCCAGACCAGGTGCGGACAGCACGGCTGCCAGCAGATAGGTCGGGAAGTACTGCGGATCTTTCAGAAAAATCAATACAGCAGCCAAGGGCAGCATCCCCAGCAGGGAGCAACACCCAGCACCCAGCACCACAGCAATGGAGTTGGTGATCCCCAAGAGGGCCCGCATGGCGTAGCCCTTGGCGGGACGCCCCTGGTCGCCATCACTTCCAGCCAAAACTCAGCCTTTCATACCGGATGTCGCAATGCCGGCGATGAATTGCTTCTGACCGATGAGGAAGACGATCAGGATGGGCAGGACCGAAAGAACCGAGCCAGTCATGATCATGGCAAAATCAGCATTGTACTGGGAAATGAAGAGCTTGAGGCCCAGCTGGATCGTGTAGAGCTTCTGGGAACGCAAGTAGATCAACGGACCCATGTAGTCGTTCCACGTATTAGTGAAGGTAATGATGGCCAAGGCTGCAAGTGACGGTCCCGACAGGGGAAGCATGATGCGCCAGTAGATGCCGAACTCACTGAGCCCATCCAATCGGCCCGCCTCAGACAAATCCTCAGGTATGGTGTCATAGAACTGTTTCATCATAAAGACGCCAAAGGCTCCAAAGGCTTGCAGAAGGATGATGGACCATCGCGTATCGGATAGACCGACGGCGGAGACCAGCTTGAACTGCGGAATCATGTAGGCCTGCCAGGGCACGGCCATGGTGGCGATATAGATCAGGAAGAGGGTGGTGCGCCCCCTGAAGGGGATCTTCGAGAAGCCATAGGCTGCGAAGGATCCGGTAAAGACCTGCAGGAGTGTCACGATCACAGCGAAGAAGATGGTGTTGAGCAACCAGGTCGTCATATCGGACTTGGTCCAGATGGCAATATAGTTCTCCCAGTGCCAGACCGATGGGAACCACTTGATGGGGATGGCGTAGACCTCATTGTTGGGTTTGAGGGAGGATAGGAACATCCAGAAGAAGGGCAGGAGCACGAAGGCGGAGACGACGATCATGGCCAGATACCCGATGACTGTGCCTGCAATCTTGGCCGGAGAGACTGGCTTCTTGTTCCAGGGAACCTCCTCACCGGCGGGTGAGGGAACAGCTGCGGAGACTGTGTTGGTGGACATGATCTCAGTCCTCCTTCAGATTGTTGTACCAGAACTGGAACAGCGTGACCACCATGCAGATGGCCAGAAGAACCAGGGAGACGGTCGAAGCATAGCCGAAGTCGCCACGTTCGAAGGCCACACGGTAGATGTACTGCGCCAGAACCAGGGTGCTGGTGCCGGGGCCGCCATCGGTCATGACCAGTGTCAGATCAAGAATCTTGAAGGATCCGATGGTCAGGGTGACCATGACGAAGAAGAGTGTGGGGCGCATCATGGGTACGGTCACATGCCAGAAACGCTGCCATCCGTTTGCGCCATCAAGCTCAGCGGCCTCATAGAGCTCGGAGGGGATGGTCTGCAGACCTGCCAGGAGCAGAATCATATAGTAGCCGACCTCACGCCAGGTACCCACGACGATCACAGCGGGCATGGCCCAGGCCGTCGAGCCCAGCCACCCGGGGGGATTGCTGATGAAAAGCCGCAGGAAGGAGTTTATAGGACCGGACTTGGGGTCGAAGAGCATGCCCCAAACCTGAGCCGCAGCCACTATGGAGGTGATGTAGGGGAAGAAGGCCACCGTTCTGAAGAAGGCACGTCCGCGCAGCTTGGAATTGAGCAGGACGGCCAGGGCGAAGGCCAGAACCAGAGTCAGGGGGATGTGGACTATCGAATAGTAGATGGTGTTCCACACCGAGGTCATGAAGATCTTGTCGTGGGATAGCCTGACCCAGTTCTTCACGCCGTTCAAGACAGGGTTGCCGAAAGCCGACCACTTGGTAAAAGCTATATAAAAGAGCGTCAGGGTGGGCAGGAGGGTCAGGCAGATAAAACCTATGAAATTCGGCGATATGAATATCAGACCATTGCGCAGGTTCCTTCGTGAAATCGCCTTGGCATTGAACTTGCCCTGCTTAATCCTCGGGGCCCGCCGCCCGCCGCCGGGCCCATGAGACCCCGTTTTGTGATCAGCGGCCGCCTGTCGGTCGTCAATCACGCCGATTTCTTCTGACATCTGTGCCTCTCCTTACTGCCATCACGTGTCATGGGTTTGGGAAGCCCCTCGCCACTTTTACTCCAACTGGCTCAGTGGGAGGCTTCAGGACACATGTGCATCCTGAAGCCTCCCTTGCGTCACCTGGGACTATTCGTCCAGTACGCCTTGATCCTTAACGTTCTGGGTTGCTTCCTTGAGCCCATCGGATGGAGACTTGGCACCCGTCATAATCGAAGAGTGGGTGTCCTTGAGGAGGGAGTTGATGGTGTCCGTGGCCGTGGCCACGGGGGCTTCCATCTTCATGTCGTGCTTGCTCCATGCATCCTTAGAGGCCTGGTCGGAGGCCATGCCCTCAGGAGAGAAGAAAATCTCGGTCACCTTGTCGTCGATGTAAGCGGGGGTGGTGGAGAGCTTGGCCAACTCAAGAGCGCCGCCTTGCCCGGTGGCCCACTTCACGAACTCCTTGGCAGCAGCCAGTTTCTGGCCGGTGGCCTTGGAAGAGACTGCCAGGCTGGTGGGGCTGCCGAAGGTGATCGGGGTCTTGGGCAGCTTCTTGTCGGGGTTCTGGGGAGCCGGAGCCATGCCCCAGCTGAATTTCTCGGCTTCACCAGACTGTTGCTGGCTGACAAGGGTGGCGGCGTACCAAGTGCCCATGGGCATCATAGCGGCCTTCTGAGTGCCGAACTGCGCCTGATACTGAACCTTGTTGGTGAATGAGGTGTTCCAGTCGATCGTATACTTGTCCTTCTGCCACTCCAAGGCCCTCTTGTAGAAGGGCTCCATGTATGAGAAGTCGGCCTTGAGGAAGGTGCTGTCTGCCGACTTGCCGCACTGTGCCAGAGCGAAGGACTGCACCACGGACTGCCAATTGTGCATGTACATGGGGTAGACGCTGTTGGCATCGTAACCTGCTGCCGGCAGCTTCTCCTTGAGTTCCTTGGCAGCCTTGGTGTAATCATCCCAGGTCCACTTGGCGTTCGGCTCTTCAACCCCGGCCTTCTTGAACATGTCCTTGTTATAGAAGAGGACCCAGGTATCACTGCGGTAGGGCAGGGCGAAGTACTTGCCATTGTGCTCATAGCCGTTCAGATCAATGTGCTTGTTGCCCTGGTAGCCCTTGGCGATGTCGGAGATATCCGCCAGTCCCTGTGAGTCTGAATAGGTGACGTACTTGAGCATGTTCTTGATGGGGAAGACATCGGGCTGGGCGCCAGAGGAGATGTCCGCCGTCAGCTGCTTGTCATAGTCATCAGCGGAGTACTGCTTGACGTTGACAGTCACGTTGGGGTGGGCTTTATGGAAGCCGTTAGCCAGAGTCTTGAACTCGGGGGTCATGTCCAAAGACCATCCAGCGAAAGTGATGGTCGTGTTGGCCTTGCTGTCGAATCCGTCACTTCCTGAGGAGGCCTGCTTGCTTGAGCCGCCACCTCCACAGCCAGCCAGCAGCATGACGCCCGCAGCCGTCACCGCCAGAGCCTTGGTTACAGTTTTCACGTTCATGGTCATCCCTTTCCTTCGGCGACAATGCCGCGGAAGAGGCCGGATAAGGCCGACCCCTCTCTCGCTGCAGACTTATCACAGTCCCCAGGTAAACCCTTGCTGGCTTACCTGCCCATGATAACTCCGAGCGAATAAATCCAGATTAACTGGTCTGAAAATGACCTGAAGAGTTTGTTGCAGTCTGTTTCCATCACTCTTGGGCCACAACCCTGGTATACACTTGAAAAGTTAGAAAAGCTAGGGATGTTGGCCGTCGCGACTGCCCTCATCAGCATCAGAGTAAAGCATCGAGGCCAGAGCATGGATCAGAGAGAATCAGGGGCAGGAAGCAAAAGACAGGATCCGGCTGACGCGTCCTTCCCCAATCCCCCGGCAGCAGGATGGCTCCCAGCTCAGAGACGAGAGCTGATCCTCAACGCACTTCTCAGAGAGAGCGTAGTCAGAGTGCCCTACCTGGCACGGATGATGGGCACCACAGAAATAACCGTCCGAAGGGATTTGAACAATCTGGCCAGAGCTGGTCTCGTCAGACGTGTGCGCGGGGGTGCCCTGGCCGTCAAATCCTTGGATTTCCAAGGCCAATCTGCCGAATCGTTCACAGTCACTTCCTCCTACACCTCTGACCCTGCCTTGGCTGATATGCCAAAGCCATCAGTGAGAACGAATGTCACTTCGAAAAAGAAAGCCGGAAGAAAGGGCAATCCAGATCGAACCAGCAGCGCCGGAGGCACCAACGGCAAAACCAATGCCGGCGTGTCAAGCCTCGCCATGGATGAAGCTTCCAGCCGGGATAGGGCAACTGTCGTTCGTAGAAGCCGGATCGGGGTAGCCCTGCCCGAGCCCAGCTTCATCTGGCCCTCAGTGACCGATGCCATCAGGCGTATGGCGGCCGAAAAATTCGGCCTGGAGATCGTTGCCAAGGAAACCTCCTATGAGACCTTTCCCGAGATAGATATTCTGGATGATTTGGCTACTGATCCACAGATGCTTGGACTGATCATGGCCCCCAGTATTGAACCGGATGTCGCACCGGAAACCTGGCAGTGGCTGACCGAGTGCCAACTGCCTGTAACCATTCTGGAACGCCATCCGCCACAGTGGCTGCCCGGATTCTTCGACTCGGTTCATACCGACCATCCAGCCGGAGTCCGCCGAGGACTGCAGCATTTCCGTCAGCATGGCCACCACCGGGTGGGACTGGCTCTGGGCAGCACCCCCACCGCAGGCGATATCGAGCTGGGCTGGCAGCTGATGATGAAAGAAGGAGGCGGGCTTGAACAGACCTTCCTGCTCAAGGACAAGCAGCCATATGCGGCCGAGGATGTCGAGCAGATCGTCCAGACGATTCTGGAGACACACACCACAGCTGTCCTGGTTCATCCAGACTACCTGTCCATCGCTCTGGTCCAGGCTCTGGAAAGAAGGGGGTGCCACATTCCCAACGATCTATCCATGATCACCATCGACGGCTACACCAAGCGCCTGACGGTCCTGCGATCCTCGGCCCAGGACCTGGCGACCGCCGCCCTACGCCTCCAAGTGCGGCGGATACAAGACCCGGACCAGCGCATCGAGCACCTCTACATAGAGCCGGAGCTCATTGACAGAGGATCGGTGGCCGATATGGCTGACGAGTAGACAGCGTCTGATCAGGGCCTGCATGGCACAACCGACCTCCGGCTGGTCCATGAACCGGTCAGGACCAGAGTGGCCGCAATAACAAGAGAAGGCCGTCAACCCAGGGTCAACAGCCTTCAACAGGCAAAAGGCGCTCGAGCGGCGATCTCTTGCCGGTCAGCAATTAAAGCTCACGCACGATACCCAGGACCAGCCTGGCGGCCGTGTCGGCATATTCGGAGATGTCGAACTCCCGGAAGACCTCATAGTCGGTGTCGGCATTGTCGCTCAGAGCGCGGATGACCAGGGCCGGCACCTTGTTGCGGGCAGCCACGTGGCAGACAGCCGCCCCTTCCATCTCGACCGCATCGGCCCCGGTCTGCTCCTTGACTTGGGCAATCTTCTCCGGGCTGTCCACAAAGTAATTACCCGTCGCAATGGTGCCGACGATGTGCTTGATCCCCATGGAGTCCAGAGTCCGGCTCGCCAGATCCAGCAGGTGAGGGTCCGAATGAAACTCCTCGGTGCCGGGGGCCGACTGAGCCACCAATCGCATATCCGTGTCCAGATAGCGCAGGGTACCTCCAAGGACCACATCGTTGATATGCAGGTCCTTGTTCAGGTTGCCGGCGATGCCGGAGAAGATGACGGCCCTGGGATGGAAGGCATCGATCAGATACTGTGTGGTGGCGGCGATGTTGACGGTGCCCATGCCGCCAACAGTGGCAGCCAGCCCAACCGGGCCGTGCGGCCCATCAAGAGTACCGGATATGACTTTTAATCCGGCATCGCCGGCATGGGAATCCTGATCCGCCTGCTTCAGGCCTTGGCCGATCAGGGCCACCTCCTCATCCATGGCACCTATGACGGCAACCGGTCCTTGATCTTGGCCCTCCAGGGAATCGCCTGTTTCACTCATGCCTGACTCCTTATCCATGATTTCACCAGCTGATGCGGCCCGACCAGCCTACTGCGGCTCGTAAGTCAACGAGCCGTGCTACGGCGACGGTCCACTGCCTCAGCCAGCTCCCCCAACAGATCCTGAGTATCAGGCCAGGAGATGCAGCGGTCAGTGATCGAACACCCGTAAACCAGTTGATCCAGCGGGGCCGGCTTCTGATTGCCTCCACGTATGAAGCTCTCCATCATCAGCCCGGTAAAGCCCTCCTCGCCGTCGCCTATCCGCTGGGCCAACTCATGGACAACCTGGATCTGGCGCCGCTCGTCCTTGCCGGAATTGCCGTGGGAGGCATCGATGATCAGTCCGTGGGAAGCCGCGCTGTCCTTGGGCATGCGCTGGCGTAGCACGGCAAGGGCCGCCCGCACCGAGTCCTGATCGTAGTTGGGGCCTGACTTGGAGCCGCGAAGAACCAGATGGCAGTCGGGGTTGCCCATGGTCGCGACGGCTGCGGCCTGACCCTCGTGGTCTATTCCGAAGAAAGTGTGGCGCTGAGAGGCCGCATAGCAGGAGTCGATGGCCACATCCACGCTGCCATCCGTGGCGTTCTTGAAGCCGATGGGCATGGACATGCCGCTGGCCAGCTGGCGATGGACCTGGCTCTCCGTGTTCCGGGCACCGATGGCCCCCCAGCTGACCGCGTCAGAAATGTACTGGGGCGATGTAGGTTCCAGAAATTCCGTGGCCGCTGGAAGCCCGGTCTCCAGCACACCCAGAAGAATCCGCCGTGCCAGGACCAGGCCCTTCTGGATGTTGTGGCTGCCATCCAGGTCGGGGTCGTTGATCAGGCCTTTCCAGCCGACCGTGGTCCGGGGCTTCTCGAAATAGACCCGCATGACGATCAACAGGCAATCCTTCAACCGCTCATTGACGGCCGACAGACGGCGAGCGTAGTCCAGTGCGGCATCGGGGTCGTGGATGGAGCAGGGGCCCACAATGACCAGCAACCGGTCGTCCCGCCCATGCAGACAGTCCACTATTTCCTGCCGGGAGCGGATGACCAGGTCCTTGGCCGGTCCATCCAAGGGGTATCGGGTCAGCATCTGCGCGGGCGAAGGCAGGCGGTCAAGCTCAAAGACCCGCCTGTTGACGATCCGCCCTATGCCTACCTCGTCCTCCCACCTGGGCACATTCCCGGTCTGCAGGGGGTTGACACCGGCCGCCAGCGCCTTGTGCACCAGTTCAACCTCGTAGGCCTTGCTGGGTCGGGGCAGAGGCTCCTGCGGCTCATCCTTCATCCGACTCATGCCCTCATCCTTTCCCGACGGGATTGCACGGCATCCGCCAGGATCTGCAACAGCTCCTCGGTCCTGTCCCAGGAGATGCAGGCATCAGTGACGGATTTGCCGAACACCAGCTGATCCAGTGGAGCCGGTTTCTGGTGACCGCCCTCAAGAAAGCTCTCCATCATGATGCCTGACAGGCCCTGCTCGCCCTTGGCGAGACGGTCTGCCAGGTCCTCGACCACCTGGGCCTCACGTACGGGGTCCTTGCCACAGTTGCCGTGGGCTGCATCCACGATCAGTCCTCGGCAGGCGCCAGGACCCAACGGCGCCTGATGTATGGCCTCCAGAGCGGATCGGACGGATTCCGGATCGTAATTGGGACCATGACCGGAACCGCGCAGAATTATGTGGCAGTCGGGATTGCCCCGGGTCTCGGCAGCGATGACATGACCGTCGAGGTTGATGGATAGGAAGTGATGTTCGGATGCCGCAGCCAGGCAGGAATCGACCGCAGCCTCTACGCTGCCATCGGTCGAGTTCTTGAAGCCCATGGGCATGGACATGCCGCTGGCCAGCTCCCTGTGGACCTGGCTCTCCGTGTTCCGGGCACCGATGGCCCCCCAGCTGACCGCATCAGAAAGATACTGTGGGGTGATGGGATCCAGCCATTCTGTGGCCGCCGGAATCCCCTGACCCAGGACCTGCCAAAGCACCTGTCGGGCCAGGCGAATCCCCTTGCGAATGTTGAACGTCCCATCCAGGTCGGGGTCGTTGATCAGGCCCTTCCAACCGACCGTGGTCCGGGGTTTTTCGAAATAGACCCGCATGACGATCAGCAGACGATCCTTCAACCGCTCATTGACGGCCGACAGGCGACGGGCGTATTCCAGGGCAGCCTTCGGATCGTGGATGGAGCAGGGGCCGGTGATGACCAGGAGCCGGTCGTCCCGCCCATGCAAAACATCCCGGATGGCCTGACGAGAGTCCCGGACCAGATTCACCCGTTCCGGATCAAGGGGCCGCGAGCGCAGAAAGACCCTGGGAGCCGGGATTGGATCCAGCTGACGAATGTTGACATCCACTGTTTCGGGAAAGACGGCCGTATCGGCAAAATACTGCCGCTCCTCTTCCGGGATGATATCCGGTTCCTTGACGAATGCCACGGTCTCTCTCCTCTCTGTCGTACTTCGACAATCATGCCCGCATTTCTTATAACCGCCCACATCCGGGCCAATGTGGACAGTCCTTTCCCGCGACCCTTATAGACCACGGGAACGAACAGTTTGTTGGGTAAAAGTGGATGAATTAGTGCTGTTGCTCAGGCCAAGGCACCCATGGGATCCCAGGCGGGCAGCATGATGGCCTCCTGGTCAAAGGCCCGGCGATACTCCTCGGACAGCATGGACTTGGGTACAGCCACCTCGTAGACATACTGGCTGAACCAGTCGTCGCTCATGGTGAAGTAGCCATTGTTGGCGATGTCCCCGCCCCAGGAGTTCTCTACCCGCCAGCGGTTGGTGGTCCGGCCGTCATCGGCCACGTCCACGCCAACGAATGCCATGGCGTGGTTCTGGGCCGAGTCGCCGAAGCGCACCCGCTGCTCCTTATCCATGTCGAAGTCCACCCCGTAGACCCGGCCATACTCAAACAGGTCAGTGGCCCACTGACCGGCCTTGCGGTCCATCATGGGATGGCAGTCGGCGCCGAACCATACCGGCAGGCCCTGTTCGCTCATCAGACGACGGGCACAGTCCTTCATGACCTCCACCGGAACGTTCAGGTACTCGGTGGAATCGCCGCCAGCCACGTTGCCCAGGTGCTCGATGCCGATCTTGCGGCCCTTGGGGTGCTCGGGGCGCGGGTCGTCGACCAGGCAGACGTAGTCCTCAAGTCCGGCATTCACGTAGCGCTTCCAGAACTCCTGCGGGGTGATCCGCCCATCCCGGTGGAAGACGCCATCCTTGTCGGTCCACTCCCAGTCGAAGCTGGTGGGCGGGGTACCCAGATGAATGGTCAGCATACGGTGGCCGGCCTCCAGGGTCCTATCGATGATCTCGTCAATCCCGTCCGGGTCGGCCACCATGTGAGCCGTGGCCTGATGGAGCAGACGACGCAGCTGAGTGTTCATCTGGCTGGTGTCCTGGGATGAGGCCGTCTCAGGATAGAACTGCTTGGGCACGGCGCCGTACTTCTTATAGATGTTCATGGCCATGATCCACTGGCCACCATCGCCCATGACATCGCCCATCAGGAAGCGCATGAGCTGGGAGTCGACAGGCTCACCGGCACGTACCAGAGCCGCTACGTCGCGCAGGAAGTAGTTGACGCGCTCAAGCTTGTCATAGTACATGGCGTAGTTCTGGGACAGCTCGAAGTCACCCATGGGGTTGGCGGTGCTTTCGTCATCAATGTTCAGAGCCTTGCGGGCCACGAAGCGTGCCACGTTCAACGAGCTGAAGAGCCAGCAGCGGCCGGAATGCGCCTGCGAGGTGACCGTGCCATTGTCGATGCTGACCGAAAATCGGTGCTGGAGCAGGCGGGAGCGATTATAGTTGTGGGCCACTTCGTCAATGCCTACCTGGGTGACGGCGTTCATGGCGGCGTGGTTGGCCTCGCGCTCATCGAAGGCGGTGCACAAGTCCTCCAAACGGGTCTGATCCAGTGGTGTCAGTGCTGATGTCATACGGTCTGTCCTTGTTTCCTTTCATGCGGATGTATCTGCATCCCTGCATCCAGCATAGCGGGAATCAGTCATCGGGGGTTCGTCTGGCGGAGGATGTGGACAACTGTGCCTGTCATCAAGCCAGAGAGAAGCGCTGGGCCGCATTGACCACAGCCAGGACCACCAGGACGGCCAACCCAAGGGAGATCCAGCCCTTATAGGTGCCGGAGGGTGAGCGATCGGCGCGCAGGTGGTCTGCCAGCTGCCCCCGAATCAGCCAGAGGACGACCAGCCCCCCAACCAGGCCCAGAAGGGTCATTCCCTGATTGATCATCGTGCCGGTGCGGGCCGGCACCGTCTGGGTCAACCACATCATGGCGTCAGCCAGGACCAGGTTGTTGAAGATATGCAGAGCCATGGACCAGAGGATGGAGTATTCCATGGCGATGAAACCCAGAACCAGACCCAGCAGGAAGGTGAACAGACTCTGGGTGATGTCCCCGTGCAGGCAGGCGAAAATGAAGGAGGAGGTGACGATGGCGAAGGTCCGTCCAAAGGGTCTGAGCCTGCCCATGACCACGCCGCGCAGCAGGAACTCCTCGACGACAGGGACCAGGATTGCCGTGTCCAGGGGCGACAGGAACCCATGCTGACCCGCTGCGATCTGGGAGGTGGTGGAATGGTAGACCAGCCCCAGTGCCTGGGATCCCTGGTTGACCACCCAGGTGAAGCCGGTCTCAATGCTGCTGGCCAGCATGATCAGTAGGATGGCCCCGATCAGCACGGCCGGGCCGGGATTGGTCTGAGCCTTGTACCGTACCGGGTTGGAGCCGCGGCCGAGCAGATCCTGGCCGCGGGTGCCAAAGAGAAAGACCAGCATGACCAGATCTCCCAGCAGATCGCCCAGCCCTGGCTGACGGGCAATGCCCAGGGCCGCGGCCACCGAGGGTAGATTCAGGACACCTGCGATCAGGTTGGCCACCACCAAGTACACCAGAGCGTAGAGGGATTGCAGGTCCACCCCACGACGCACCTGGGCGCTCCATGAACGTAAGGACCCTGGAGATGGGCTCAATCCTTCCTGTCTGCCCGCATCCGCCTCGATTGGATCTGTGGCGCTCGAATCTGATGATGCGTGATGTGCTTGCTGCATGATGCCCTCCCAACCCTACGACCCCTGGCCTGCACCCCTTCACCATTGACTCTAGGCCTCAGCAAGGGCCCGGATTGAGATTGACGCCCATGCCTGTTTCGGCATATGTTCAGACGACTCCCGAACAAAACAGAGGCCGGGTCGCAGGCCATGTCTGCAACCCGGCCCTGACGAATAATCGACGTTCGCCGATCAGTCGCTACCGGTCGGGGTCATGTCATCGTTGACGGGCGGAATGACGGTAGTCTCCTGGTCAGTGACCGCCTTCTCCTCCTGTTCATCCTTGGCCTGGGCCGGCACATCATCGGCCTGGCTGGGTGCATCGGGCAGGACGCTCGGCGCCGGTGAGGGCAGGACCTGAGTCGGCATATTGGCTGAGGACCGGAGAGTCGCAGCTTCGCTGGTCTCATCTTCGGAATTGCTGGCGGAATCAGCTGCCACGTCATCAGTTGCCAGGTCATCGGCTGGTTGACTCGCCAGGACCGGATCGTCCGATGTCTTAGGGGCTTCTTCCTGGGGGTCGGCAAGGGACTGGCTGACGCTCTCATCCTCGCTCTCGGCCTTCGGGGCTGGAGTCGGCAGCGGATCAGCGGCAGGCACAGCATTGACCACGGGCACGCTGGGGGCCTGCCCCTCGTCCTGGTCATTGACCACAGTCTCGTCGTGGAAGCCGTCGAAGTTGCCGAAGGACTTTGAGAAGATGTTCCGCAACTCATCGACCCGAGCGGTAATGGTGGCTTCCCGGTGCTGCAGCTTGGTGATATGATCCCTGAGCCCGTCCAGCTCAGCTTGGGCGGCCTTGCGTTGAGCCTCGACCTCGGCCTGTGCGCGCTGCTTGGCCTCTTCCAGCAGCTGGCTGGCCTTGCGCTCGGACTCCTCACGCTTGAATGAGGCGAACGAATCGGCATCCTTGCGGGTGGCCTTGGCCTGCTCAATGAGCTCCTGGGTCTCCTTCTCGGTCTTGACCCGCCGCTCCTCCAGGCTCTTGAGCAGTTCGCCCACCTTCTTGGTGGCATCCTCCTGCTGGGCTGCTATATCGGAGCGGACCTGCTCTGCCTCGGCGTTGACCTTGGCCATGGTCTCAGCACTGGTAACCTTGGACTCGTCCACAATCTGCTGGGCCTCAGACTTGGCCTTGTCAGTGATCTCCGAAGCCTGCCTGCGGGCGTCATTCAGGCTCTTGGAGACCTGCTCACGCACATCGGCCAGCTTCTTGTTGGCCTCGGCCAGGGCCTTCTGAATCTGATCGTTGGCATCCTTCTTGAGCTTGGCGATCTCCTCGTCGCTCTTGCGCCGCTTGTCGGCAATCTCCTTGGCGGCCTTGGCCTTCTGCTCGGACAGCTCCTTGTCCTGGGTGGCCTTGCTGGTGGCCAGTCGCTTCTCATGCTCCTCGCGGGAGTTCTGCAGCTCCAGATCCAGGGCCTGACGACGTTCCGCCACGACCTTGTCGGCCGCGGACTTGCTCTGTTCGCTCTGCTGCTTGGCGGTGGTGGTGACGGTCCTGGCTTCGTCATTGGCGGCCTCGACGATGGACTTGGCCTTGGCGTTGGCCTCATCCACGATGTGCTTGGCTTCAAGCCGGGCCTCGTTGACCAGGGTCGTCGCCTTCTCCTGGGCGGAGGTTTTGGTTGATGCCGCATCCTGCTTGGCGCGGTTGAGCAGCTCGGTACTGGTCTGCTCGGCCGAGGCAAGCAGCTGCTGGGCGTTGGCTCCAAGGGAGGCGAAGGAGTTGCGCGGCTGCTCGACCTTGCGCGACTTAGCCTCCTGGAGTTCCGCCTCCAGCTTCAGAATGCGATCATCGTCGGCCTTGATCTGCTGACGCAACCGGGCTAGATTGCTCCGCGAGGCCGCCAGAGCCTGGTCGACCCGCTCCTTGTCATAGCCTCGCAGGACAACGGGAAACTGATCTTCGGCCATGGAAACACTCCTCTTCGCCACCAGGACATGCCGGCCCGTGACAAGGATGTCTTCGGTCCGGTGGATTTACCTCGACTCTACCCCATGACAGGCCGAAATTCGCCGTCTGACAAGCTGCCGACACATTGACCTTACATACGGGGCTCAGGCAATAAGAATAGGGCTGGAGGAGGGCCTGCGGTAGTAGCGAATGGTCTCATTGACCACCTCGCGCACAGCCTGTATCTGCTGATTCAGGGGCAGGCCACGCTCCTGTCCGCCGCTATCGTTGACCAGGGGGAGACTGACGAACCCGGCCAGGACATCCTTGTGTCCTGCAGCCCATGCCAGCAGATTGTAGAAGAGCGCGTTGCAGACATAGGTACCCGCGTCCGAGCTCAGCGTGGCGGGAATGCCGCAGGTGCCGAAGTCGTGCAGGATGGCCCTCAGCGGCAGACGGGTCCAGTAGGCGGCCGGACCCTGGGGATCGATGGGCTGGCGATTGACCTCGCGGGCAGCATCCTGATACTCCTGCTCCACTAAGTCGTCACGATCGTCTGCGTCGTCCTCCTTGAGGTTGACGGCACATCGCTCCATGGCGATGCCACGAGCCCGACGCTTGAGCCCTGTGGCGATGATGATATCGGGGTGCACCCGCTCTATGGCTTCATGCAGTATGGGCCAGGCCTTGGCGAAGCTGACAGGCATGGTGACGGCGGAAATAGCCAGGTCCACGCCCTCCAAGGGATCCTCCTCGGTGGGGCCGAGAGGGCGCATACCCTCCATACCATGCTCGGCCAGAGCCTGTGAGACCTGATAGGAGGGGTTGACGTCAACACCCTGGTAATAGTCGTATCCGGCGACGATGACCTTGATCTGCTCCATGTGCCCCATGGTACACAGGGCTTCACCCGGCCAGGGAGCCCGCTATCCATTCAGCCACGGGCACGTCCGAGGGCAGGGTGATCTTCATGTTGGTCACGCTGCCGGCCACGATGGCCACCGGCTCCTCAGGCAGGTGGTCCACCACGACCCGTGTGTCATCCGTGGGATGGAAGTCCGGATCCGCAGCGGCCAGATCGTAGGCCTTACGGAGGGTGCTGAAACGGAAGGCCTGCGGGGTCTGAGCCCTGAACATGTTGTCACGGTCGGGCACCTGGCGCACAACCTTGCGCTCGCCCAGGTCCCCGGCCATCAGCATGGTGTCGGTCGAGGCCACGGCCACGGTTGCGGCGTTGAATGTATCCAAGGCATCGATGCAGCCGTCGATTGACTCCTGGCTGACGAAGGGCCGCACCGCATCGTGGATGAGCAGCTTGGCATCCTGGGGGATCTCCGCCTCAGCCAAGGTCTGCAGGGCTGCCTCGGTGCTGTCCATGCGCTCGATGCCACCCTGGATGACCATGCGGACCTTGTCGTAGGTGTCAGCGCCCACGATGGCCTCGACAGACTCCCGAACCCGATCGTTGACCACGACCAGGATGTCCGTGACCCGGGCATTGGACTGGAAGGCGTCAATTGACCAGGTGATGATCGGTTTGCCGCCCACCTGCACCAGCTGCTTGGGGTTGCTCTCGTCGAACCGAACGCCCAGCCCGGCCGCCAGAATCACTGCCACCACCGGCTGAATCTGCTCCTCCGGCTCTGCGTTGACCTGACCTACCCCGGACGGGGCTGCTGATGCTCTGCTCTCACTCATAGACTCAACGGTACTCATACGGAAACAGAGAAAGGTGCGGACCCGGCGCTATCTGCACCGAACATCTGCACCCGAGACCTGCTCCAGCTGCCAGGAGCAGGCTGCAATCAATCTCACAACATCAGTCGTCGGCCAGGATAAGCGCCAGCATGCGCCCCTCCCCCGCCTTGCTGGCCAGCGAGGCCCGGCGGTGGGAGTACCAGAGCGGATTCTCCAGTGTGCACAGGGGGCGGCGCAGATCCTCAAGACGCTTCGACAAGGAGGGACCCTCACTGTCCTGGCTGCACAGCTCTATCAGGTCCGGGTCCTGACGCAGGTAACTGGTGGCGGCACCGACCCGGGGGGCGGAGTCTACGATATTGGTCACTCCTGCCGCCTTAAGTTCCATCCTGGCAGCAGTGGCGATGTCGATGGCGATTCCGCCGAACCTGCATGGTCCGGATGCGCCGGGGAAACGCTTCTCGAAATCATCGGCCAGGTCCGAGCCCACCTGATAGCAATCCGCGCAGATCCGAGGTCCCAGGGTTGCCACGATCCTGGATGGGTCAGCACCCTTGTCGGCCATGGCCTGGACTGTTGACGGAATGACGCCGGCCACCAGACCACGACGGCCGCAGTGGGCCGCCCCCATCACGCCGGCCTGTGGGTCGGCCAGAAGCACGGGAAGGCAATCAGCGGCGAAGATGCCCAAAGCCAAGTCACGACGGGTGGTCACCTGAGCATCGGACTCGCAACGCCCCTGGGGCTGACCCTGGTCGGCATCCCAGACCCGGGCTGAGTGAACCTGGTCCACCAGGACTATGGGACGGTCCAGCTGGTGGCCCAGGGCCTGACGGTTGGCAGCAACCGCCTGCGGATCATCGCCACCCTTGCCGCCTAGATTCAGCTGGGCGTAATCGCCTGAGGAGACCCCGCCCAGTCTGGTGGTGTAGACCACCTTGATCCCTGGCGCCAAGGCTATGGGAATGGTGACGGGGATTGGACGACCTTGATCATCCAGCGCCGATAGGGGGCTGCTGTCCAACAGGATCCGTTCCTGATTCCAGGCTTTACCCTGAACGCTCTGCGAGTCCTGCTCGCTTGACAGAGTCTTGAGACTCATGCAGCCGCCGCCTGGTTCAGACGCTCCAACTCCTCCTCGCTCAGCTCCATATCGGCCGCCTGCAGGGAGTCCAGAATGGTGGCCGCCCTGTGAGCCCCGGGAACCACGAAGACGTTGCGGTTCTGGGACAGCTCCCAGGCCAGGACCACGCGCTGGTGGGAGACGCCGTGCTCCTGGGCCACCTGCCGGAAGGCATCATAACGAGTTTCATCCTTGGGCGCTCGGAAGCCTCCCAGGGGGCTCCAGCAGACAAAGGCCAGATCCAATTCGGCTGCATGGTCCAATTCCTGGCGGGAGCTGGTGAAGGTGGGCGAGAACTGGTTCTGCACGGCTACGAGGTCATTGCCCAGAATCCTGCGAGCCAGGTCCATCCGGTCAATGTCTACGTTGGAGACGCCCAGTGTCCGGGCCACGCCCTGCTTGACCAGCTCGGCCATGGCCTCCAGGGACTCCTGATAGGGCACCTGGGGATCGGGCCGGTGCAGGTAGAGCAGGTCGATGGTGTCCACGCCCAAGGCCTGAGCAGACTCCTTGGCGTGCCGGATCAGGCTCTCCGGTCGACCGTCCACAGCCCAGGTTGGCCGACCATCGGTGAAGTTGCGGTAGTGTCCCACCTTGGTGGCCACCAGCACATCCTGACGGGGTCCCTTCCAGGATTCCAAAGCCTGGCGAACCAGTCGTTCATTGGTCTGCTCAGGGCCGCCCGATTCGTAGTATGACCAGGCGGTATCCAGATGCCGGCAGCCGGCATCCAGGGCCTGATGGATGATGTCGATGGCCGTTGCCTGGTCCGGCTTGCCCTCAATGGACAATCCCATGCAACCCAGTCCGACCGCTGTCGTAGTAAAGGGCCCCAAGGCCCGCATCGACAATGCCATGCATCTACTCCCGTCTTGTAGATTGAGGCCGGCTTCGACGCCGCCGGCTTCCCATCGAGCTTAGCTGACGGCCCGGTCTCAGCGGCCGCCGAAGGAACCACCACCGGACCCACCACCGGAACCGCCGAAAGAACCACCACCGTCGCCAAACCCACCAACAGCACTGCCAGAGCTGTTGCCGCTGGCCATGCCAATCAGGCCGCCGATCTGGTCGAGTCCCTGGGTCAATTGAGTACCCAGATCAATCACGCCACCCTGGCCGAGCGCTGAATTGGCAGCCAATGCTTCAGGGCCGCCCAGGGAGGAAGCCGCCGTAACATTCTGGCTGTAGGGCAGGAAGGTCCAGTAGAGCAGGCTGCCGCGCGCATTGTCATTCAGCCACTCGGAGTCGGTCAGTTCAGGGCTGGCCTGTGCCAGCTGAGTGACAACCCGGTCGCTTATGCCGAAGGCCGTAGCATAAACCAGGTAACGATCCCAGAGCACCAGATCCTCCACGCCCCGGTGGCTAAAATCGCTGAAGTCCAGCAGGTAGCGACGAAGCCCCGACACCTGGCCGGCCATGGGCTGCCCATTCCTGCTCAGCACCTGCGAACAGCCATAGCGCATGGAGAATGCTGCCACAGCCACCAGAAGCACGGCCAAGGGCGCACGTACCAGTACGGTGCCCGGCAGGAATCCGGCCAACAGAATGAAGGCAGCCAAGAGTACGGCCAGGAAGGCCAAGACCCCCAGACCATGACGATAGGCGAGCAGGTCGGCATCGTTGGTCTCATACTTGATGGCCTTGTCGAAAGCCTCCATGTAGACCTTGCCAGGACCGGCTTCAGTGCTGGAGAAGAGAGCAACCATCTCATACAGGTCGAAGCGTTTATCCTCGGCACCCATGATATCGGAGGCACCTTCCAGCATGGTCAGGCAGGCTTCCTCACTGTAGGACAGGGCCAGGGATGCTCGATCCTGACTGCAGACCGGATTGATGACCACCTCCATGGACTGCTGTTTGCCCTTGAGCAGTGAGCGCATCACCTTGGTCACGGGTCCTTCGCCGGAATTCGTCCGGTCCTTATACTTGACGGGAATCAGAGCGATGGCCCGTTTGGAGGCCAGGGAGAGGATGGTTGCTGACAATTGCCTGCCAGTGGGGGTTTCTCGGGTCAGCATCACATCGTTAATAACGGCGGCCACTGCGGGCGACAGATCCGAAGGCTGCCGGTAGTAAATGATATCGCCTCGGTACTGGGAGTCTCTATAATTGTGGAAAGCCTGCCAGAGCATGACCGCAATCAGCGCGATAGCAGCCAAGAGTGCCAAGACGCCCGTCAAGAGTCCGATTCGCGCCCGTCTGGTCTGCTCGGTATGCCAGCGCTCATACTGCTGGCGCTCCTGCTGAACGATGCGGTCACGTGCCGGCTGGGAGTCGGTCCTGACCACCGAGGAAATCCTCCCCGCATCGAAGAGCACCACCAAATCCAGATGCTGGCCTGGCTCGATGCGGTCTGCGGAGAATCGGACACGGCTGTCATCCACCACCTCGTAGGAACCCCTGCCAGCGAAGTGCAGCCAAGCCTTGGCGTCCTTGTCCTTCTCCGTTCCTATCTGCTTGGGCAGCTTGACATTGGCGCTCACATGCTCAACGGGAATCTGGTTGGTGTCGCCCACGGGCTCCCATTGGAATTCGGCCACATCAGAATGGGCAGTGGTGACCCCGTGGAAGGTCATGTCGATGCGGAAGCGCCGACCTGAATCCTTGGCAGTCTGTGGAATGTTCCAGCCCAGCTCCACCTGGCACTGGTTTCCTTGATCGCCGCAGGCAGAACCCTGACCCGCATCGCCCGGATTGTAGGATTCCAGCCCCGCATCCGAGACGGTGCCCATATACCAGGTGCCAGCCATGGTCTTGTCCCAATCGGGAACTTGATCGAGGTTATCAGGATCCTTCGGCGGGTCAGCCTGCCTATATGTGGAGCCATTAGTCAGGTCAGTCACGCTTACGTCGCTTATGCCGGTCAGGCGGTCAGGCTTGATCTGATAGCGCTGGTAGAGCTCCCGCCAAGGGCGTTCGTCGCCGTTGTCATCCTCGCGGGAATTCATGGTGACGGTCAGGGTCTGACTGATACGCAAATCGCCATTATCCAGGACCTGGACATCGTAATCGACTGAATCGTACACCAGGTCGGGCCGATTCCTATTGAAGACCAGCAGGGCGGTGACTAAGCACGTCACCAAGCCTGCCACCAGGGCCAGCGCCAGGGCTCGGAAGAAACGGGAGGTGCTCCAGGAGGGATGACCCGAGGAGGGATGTTTCGAGCCCGCCTTCCCGGAGGAGGCCGCCGGGGCGTTCACTGTCCGAAGTCCACAACGGGCGCCTGGCGGCTGCCCTCGTCGGCCTGGAAGTACTGGGCCTGACGGAAGTGGAAGAGTGATGCGATGATGTTTGAGGGGACCGTCTCGATGCGGGTGTTGAACTTCTGGACCACATCATTGTAGAACTGCCTGGCGTAGGCGATCTTGTCCTCCAGGTCCTTGAGCTGGCGCTGCAAGTCCAGGAAGTTCTGGTTGGCCTTGAGCTCAGGGTAGGCCTCCGCCCGAGCCATCAGGGTGACCAGGGATCGACCCAGCCGCTGCTCGGCATCGGCACGGGCCTGCATCTGGTCCCCGCCAGCCGTCTGGGCCTGAGCCACGTCGGCGCGGGCCTTGGTCACCTCCTCCAGGACGGTGGACTCGTGTGAAGCGTAGCCCTTGACCGTCTGGACCAGATTGGGCACCAGGTCGGCACGCTGCTTGAGCTGGACGTCAATCTGGGCCCAGCCATTGGCCACCCGGTTGCGCAGATTGACCAAACCGTTGTAGGCCCCGATGCCCCAAATGACCAGCAACACGACCAGCAGGACAATGACAATAAGCACGATCAGTGATACGGACATGTCCCCAATTCTCTCACGGAAGGGTCTGCAGACAAAACAGGACCCCGCCCATTAGAACGGGGTCCTGTCGGAAGACACCGAATCAATCAACATCCGGCATCAGCGGGAATCAGTCCTCACTGTCGAAGGGGTCGAAGTCCCTGCGCACGCGACGACGGGGACGCTCGGAACGCTCCTCCCGGTCGGCCCGGTACTCGTCGTAGTGCTCGTCGGCCGCATAGCGCGGGTTCTCCCTGCGACCACGATAGCCGCCACGTCCGGAGGAGCGACGCTCATGACGGCCACCACGATCACCGCGGTCATCACGCTCGGCACGGCTGCCACGGCCGCGACGCTCGCCACGGCCCCGGCCGCCACGATCCTCGTCATCATCGCGGGAGACCCGACGACGGTCACGACGGGAGCCACGGTCCTCGTCCTCGAACCAGTCTCCGCCATCCTCATAGTCACGGTCGCGGCTCTGACGACGGTGCCGGGGACGATTCTCCTGGTCCTCATCGTCGTAGTAGCGATCCTCATGCTCTGAACGAGAGCGGCGCGGAGCCTCATACCGATCCTCACGGTCGGAGGAACGGCTGCGGCGATCACGATGATCACGGTCGCCACGACCACTGCGCTCACGACGATCACCGCCACGGTCACGACGGTCTGTGCGGCCACCGCGATCACGGCCTCCTGCGGACTCCTGGTCCTCGAAGCCGGGAATGGCCAGGGAGATCTTGCCACGGTCGTCCACACCCTGGACGATGACCTCGACGGTGTCGCCCTCCTTGAGGACGTCCTCCACGGAGTCGATGCGCTCGCCGTTGGCCAGGTTGCGGATCTGCGAGATGTGCAGCAGTCCGTCGGTGCCCGGTGTCAGGTTGACGAAAGCGCCGAAGCTGGTGATCTTGACCACCTTGCCGTTGAAGGTCTCCCCCGCCTCGGGCACGTGCGGGTTGGCGATCTGGTCGATGACCTCCTTGGCCTTGGCTGCAGCCTCGCCGCCCTCGGAGGCGATGTAGACCGTGCCGTCGTCCTCGATGGAGACGTCGGCACCGGTGTCCTCCTGGATCTGGTTGATCATCTTGCCCTTGGGGCCGATGACCTCGCCGATCTTGTCGACCGGAACCTGGGTGGTGATGATGCGTGGCGCATAGGGGCTCATCTCGGCAGGCCCGTCGATGCACTCGTTGATCACGTCCAGGATGGTGGCCCGTGCTTCCTTGGCCTGCTGCAGGGCGGCTGCCAGGATGTCTGCGGGGATGCCGTCCAGCTTGGTATCCAACTGGAGGGAGGTGATGAAGTCGGATGTGCCAGCGACCTTGAAGTCCATGTCACCGAAGGCATCCTCGGCACCCAAAATATCAGTCAGGGTCTTGTAGGTGGGCCGACCGTCGACCTCACCCGTGACCAGGCCCATGGCGATGCCCGCTACAGGGGCCTTCAGGGGCACGCCGGCAGCCAGCAGGGACAGGGTGGAGGCGCAGACGGAGCCCATGGAGGTGGACCCGTTGGAGCCGATGGCCTCGGAGACCTGACGGATGGCGTAGGGGAACTCCTCGCGGCTGGGCAGAACCGGGATCAGAGCGCGCTCGGCCAGGTTGCCATGGCCCACTTCGCGACGCTTGGGCGAACCCACGCGGCCGGTCTCGCCGGTCGAATAGGGGGGCATCTCGTAGTTGTGCATGTAGCGCTTGGTTGTGGGGCCGGACAGGGCGTCGATGGTCTGCTCCATCTTCAGCATGTTCAGGGTGGTGACGCCCAGCACCTGGGTCTCGCCGCGCTGGAAGAGAGCGGAGCCATGCACGCGGGGCACCACGTCCACCTCGGCGGACAGGGTGCGGATATCGCGCAGGCCACGACCGTCGATGCGGTAGTCCTGGGTCAGGATGCGGCGGCGGACGATCTGGCGCTGAAGCTCCTTGAAGGCGTTGCCCAGCTCCTTGTCCTTCTCGGTCTCGTCCATGTCGGTGAACTCGTCGGCCAGAGCCTCGCGGACCTTCTCCTTGATCTCGTGGATGCGATCCTGACGGGGCAGCTTCTCCGCGATGGACAGGGCCTGGTCCAGGTCGGCATGAGCCACCTGGTCGATGCGCTCATAGAGCTCGTCGGTGTACTCGGGGAAGAGCTGGAAGTCCTTGGTGGGCTTGGCGGCCTTGGCCTTGAGCTCGCTCTGGGCCTCGCACAGAACCTTGATGAAGGGCTTGGCGGCCTCAAGACCCTGGGCGACAACCTCTTCATCGGGCTTGATCTGGCCCTCGTCATAGATCAAGCTCCAGGCGTTCTTTCCGGCACCTGCCTCGATCATGGCAATGGCGACGTCCCCGCCCTCGACCACACGACCGGCCACAACCAGCTCGAAGACGGCGCGCTCGCGCTCGCTCCAACGGGGGAAGGCCACCCACTGGCCATCGATCAGGGCCAGACGCAGACCCGAGACCGGGCCCTCGAAGGGCAGACCTGAAATCAGGGTGGAAGCGGAGGCCGCGTTCAGGGCCAGTACGTCGTAGGCATCCTCGGGGTTGACTGCCAGGATGGTCTCCACAACCTGGACCTCGTTGCGCAGGGTGTGCGGGAAGAGGGGACGCAGGGGACGGTCAATCAACCGGCAGGCCAGGATGGCCTCGTTGGAGGGCCGACCCTCGCGACGGAAGAAGGAGCCAGGAATCTTACCTGCGGCATACATCTTCTCTTCCACATCGACGGTCAGCGGGAAGAAGTCGTAGTTCTCCTTGGGGCTGGATCCAGCGGTGGTGGTGGACAGCACCATGGAATCGTCATCAAGATAGGCGGCTACTGCCCCATCCGCCTGCTGGGCGAGACGACCCGTCTCGAAGCGCACCGTGCGCTTGCCATATGATCCGTTATCGATCGTGGCTTCTACAGCCGTGATTTCGGGACCCTCCATAGGGTTCCTCCTTTTGTTTACTGCTTGTTTACTACCTGATGTCAGGATGCTCGGCATCAATTGGCTGCCGGAGATCCTTCTACTTCGGTCTGGTCCTGCCGAACCCCATGTCCGGTTATCTTCATTCCTTGCGGACCAGCCTTGCATTTGAATTCGGCACCATCTTCTGCAACCCCATCCCGGGGTCGACGGTACCTGGTTCAGTCATGCAAAAGCGCCCGAGCGCTAGGCCCGGGCGAAAGCATGCATATCAGTGGCGCAGTCCAAGACGCTCCACCAGGGAACGGTAGCGGTTGATGTCCACCTTCTTGAGGTAATCCAGCAACCGGCGACGATGGCCGACCATGAGCAGCAGACCGCGACGCGAATGATGGTCGTGCTGGTGCTGCTTGAGGTGCTCGGTCAGGTCGGTAATGCGCTTGCTCAGCAGAGCCACCTGGACCTCGGGGGAACCAGTGTCGCCCTCGTGGGTCGCGTATTCCTTGACGATTGCCTGCTTCTGCTCACTCGTAAGAGCCACGGCTCCTCCTCTTGCATTCTTCCGTTACGCGGTGCACCAGCCCTATGCTGAAGCGCTCTCGATCCGCGGGCGAAACACGCCAAAAGTCCATTATACACAGCGATGGGACCGGATGCGGGAATGGGAGGAGGAACAGATCTATCCCCCGACAGGCTTGTCGATGCGGTCATGCCGCGGTGATCAGGCCGCCGAAGAGGACGATGGCGATGGCCGCCAGCTCGATGATGAAGAATAGGGAGAGGGCTGACCAGCTGTGGGTCAGCGTGTTCCAGGGGGAATCCTTGCGTACACAGACCAGGATGGCCACGAAGACGACAGCAAAGACCGCCACTCCCAGACCGGCGGCGATGATGCCCAGGTTGGCCGCGTTGGCCAGAATGGCCTGATGCTGGTAGACGACGAAGGTGCTGTACCAGAAGTTCATCTTGAGCAGGCAGAGACCGGCGATGAGCTGCTCGGCGGCCAGGCCCAGCACGAAGACCACCCGCCAGAACCAGGAGGACGACTCGATGATGGACATGCCTATGCCCATAAAGGTCAGCACGGTCACCGTCCAAGCTATCAGGGCTATGCCTCGCGGATCCAGGACCGAAGCATAGTGGAGCACACCCTGGGTATGGTTGATGGCCAGCGAGCGCCCGTATCCATAAGGAATGACGATGGCCAGGAGGACCGCCAGCGCGAAGACAACCCAGCGGACCGGGCGGGCACGTCGCTGCTCGATCTCAGCCAACGAGTATTCAGAATCCGGAATAGTCGCCTCAGGATGGGCCGAAACCTTGTTCACCGCAGTCGCTTCATCCGCGTGCGATGGTACGGCTGCGGAACCAGCTGAATCGCTTCCGCCGGATTCCGCACCATCCGCATCGTCGAATTGCTCCATCGGCGACCACACCTCCAAGTCCGCTGCTCGTGGACACATCGCCTACAAGCTTATACCGGGCGGCACACCCGCGCTTAGGAGCGGAAAGCACAATTCGCAAAATACTCGGCATCCAGGTGGTAGCGGATAAATAGAACCATACTGCAAGCGATATAGTCCATTCCCGCAAACGGGGGGGGGGGGGGGGCTGATCTCTGCGACCGAAAATGCTGCAGACCCAAAATCATCCAGCAGGTATCCGAGGAGTACCCGGGCTGTGTCTTCTGGCCAGTCGATCATACGCATCTTAAACCATGACAATCCGTGTTCAAACACCCTGCCAGTCATCTGCAAAGCGGTAATGGATGCCTTGAAATGCAGACAGAACCTTCAATAGGGCACACTGATGCGATTACTACGGCCGGAGGAGAATCAAACACTCATGTTTGAGCTATGAAGCGGTCATGGATTCTACCCGGCGCCCCTACAGCGATCCCTTTACTGACTGAAACAGCTTATGGGAGCCCGGGGATGCATCAGTCGAACTGCCTTATGCCAATGACATCACGGAAAGTCACATACTCGTCACCGGGACCGCAGCCTGTACCATAGTTCGTACCGTAGTATACGCGATCCGACTGGATCATCCGCCTGTCCTCATCATCCAGCGAATCCCAGACCCTGCGTTCGATCTCGTCCATTTTCTCGGTGATGGGATGCCTTGACGCATAACCGTCGATCAGATCCTGGGGAATATGGTCATGAGTGGTACAGGCCTTATCCTTGGATGCCATTTTTCTCATGAAATCCTCATCCAGAGCCATTCGTCTTCTCCCATCTTTGCGAACTTATAGGGCATCCATCCGATGTCCTATAGAATAATCCCAGCGGATGCGGGGAGCACACAGCATTCTCGTTCTTGGCCGAGCAAACGGCCGAATCATCCCCAGAGAATCAAGCGCTCATCTTCAAACCATACCCATGTTCAAACCATAAAGTGGTTATGGCTTCTCTCCGGCACTCCTACAGCAATCCCTTTACTGATTGAAACAGCACATGGGAATCCGGGGATGCATCAATCGAACTGCCTGATACCGAGGACATCGTAGAAACTCACCTTGGTATCGCCGCCGAAACCAGCACCATAGTTTGTCCCATAGTATGTACGATCCGACTGGATCATTCGCCTATCCTCATCATCCAGCGAATCCCAGACCCGGCGCTCTACATCATCCATGTCGTCAGTAATAGGATGCTCTGACACATAGTCATCGATCCTCTTCTGGGGAATATGGTCATAAGTGGTACAGGCCTTATCCTTGGATGCCATTTTTCTCATGAAATCCTCATCCATAGCCATTCATCTCCTCTCATCTTTGTGAACCTGCAGGGCATCCATCCGATGTCCTGCAGAATCATTCCCGCGGATGCTGAGAGCACGTTCCTACTGCCACGCCAGGCCACACCGCCAATGGGATTATCCCCGCGAATGCGGGGAGCACACGGTATTCTCGTTCTTGATCGAATAGACGGCCGGATCATCCCCAGAGAATCAAACGCTCAGGTTTAAATCATACCCATGTTCAAACCATAATGTTGTTATGGATTCTCCGCCGACGCTCCTATAGCGATTCTTTTGCTGATTGAAACAGCATGTGGGAGCACGTGAATGAACCAGTCGAATCGCATTATGCGGATAACGTCGTAGAAACCCACCTCTGTTTCGCCGCCGCAGCCTGTACCGTAGTATACGCAATCCGATTGGATCATTCTCTTGTCCGCATCATCCAGCCAATTCCAGACCAGGCGCTTAGTTTCACCCATTTTCTCGATTATGCGTGTCTCGGCGGATAGCCGTCAATCAGATCCTCAGGAATGCTGTCATGACGGGTGCAGGCACAATCCCTGGATGCCATTTCGCTTATTAAAGCCTTATGCATTTTCTGGTCGTCTCCTCTCATAATGGTGAACCTGAGGGCATCCATTAGATGTCCTTTAGGGTCATCCTCGCGAATGCGGAGAACACTACCTACCAGTTGTCACGCAATCCGGTGATCGGGGATCATCCCCGCGAATGCGGGGAACACACGGGACAAGGCACCACATACAATCTTCCCAACGGATCATCCCCGCGGATGCGGAAAACACCTCCCCGGTTCGCCGGGGAGTGGGATTGAAATGGGATCATCCCCGCGAATGCGGGGAACACCATCCCGTTCGGGCACAAAGCGGAATGGATGCAGGATCATCCCCGCGGATGCGGGGAACACATTTATTGCCTTTTGTGCACTATCATAGACATTGGATCATCCCCGCGGATGCGGGGAACACTCGCCGGATCGCACCACATAGACGCCGCCCCCGGGATCATCCCCGCGGATGCGGGGAACACTCGCGGAATCCTTTAGCCAGACCTTCCCGCCAGGGATCATCTCCGCGGATGCGGGGAACACATGGATGTCCTCGCCGGTCAAAGCCAGCCCGTAGGATCATCCCCGCGGATGCGGGGAACACTGGATGGATTGTGAAAGTCAGATACCTAGGGCCGGATCATCACCGCGGATGCGGGGAACACTCGTCACATTGGATGATAAGCGGTACGCTCTGAGGATCATCCCCGCGGATGCGGGGAACACTTTTGTGTCACTGGTGCCGGTCACCCTGGATGAGGATCATCCCCGCGGATGCGGGGAACACTGGTCGGCGTCCACGACGCTCCTGACCGTCACAGGATCATCCCCGCGGATGCGGGGAACACTCACGCCGTTGGCCAATGCCATGTCGATGCTGAGGATCATCCCCGCGGATGCGGGGAACACTCCGGCTTTTGGTAATCCTCAATGGCCTAGAGAGGATCATCCCCGCGGATGCGGGGAACACCGGCGAGATGGACCTGACTTTGTGCAGGCCTGAGGATCATCCCCGCGGATGCGGGGAACACCCTGCCTATCAGCCCGCTCACCGTCGCCCGCTGGGATCATCCCCGCGGATGCGGGGAACACTAAAACGGGAGCGGCAGTTCGGAAGACCCGGCAGGATCATCCCCGCGGATGCGGGGAACACTTCCGGCCAAAGCATACGGGTGGTAAAAATACGGGATCATCCCCGCGGATGCGGGGAACACGCGTGGAGCAGGTGCCGTACCCGGTGGAGTGGGGGATCATCCCCGCGGATGCGGGGAACACGAACCTGTCCACACCACGGGTCTCCAGAAGCCAGGATCATCCCCGCGGATGCGGGGAACACTCGGGGTTGACCACGTAGATTCGGAAAGGCATGGGATCATCCCCTCGGATGCGGGGAACACTTTGTATTACTAGTATCAACATTTCTTTGCGTAGGGATCATCCCCGCGGATGCGGGGAACACAGAACGATGATTACGGTCTGAATTATCTTGACAGGATCATCCCCGCGGATGCGGGGAACACTGTTCTGCGTTCTTCTTATCAATTTTCGAATCAGGATCATCCCCGCGGATGCGGGGAACACGACGCCCGCCTGGACTAGCCCGTCCTCCAGATGGGATCATCCCCACGGATGCGGGGAACACGCGGCGAAATCGACATCAAGGCCATATGCGACCGGATCATCCCCGCGGATGCGGGGAACACTTTGTCCCCCTGTTTTGTGGATGTTGTCCATGAGGATCATCCCCGCGGATGCGGGGAACACCCCCTGCTTCATGCCCATCCCCAACAAGGGGCAGGATCATCCCCGCGGATGCGGGGAACACCCACGTATATAGAGCTTGCCGTGCCCCCGGTAGGGATCATCCCCGCGGATGCGGGGAACACCACGGGGCAAAGCCCGATACCAACCCCACATCCGGATCATCCCCGCGGATGCGGGGAACACAACAACGACAAGGTGATAGACGAGGAAATAGGGGGATCATCCCCGCGGATGCGGGGAACACATCTATGCAAGAGATGTTTCTGTGCTTTTGTCAACATCATCCCCGCGGATGCGGGGAACACATACTATCCGTTCAGCTTCTGATTGGATACTGAGGATCATCCCCGCGGATGCGGGGAACACAATCGGATAGAGGTCGCGTTCGGGTGGCTTGCCGGATCATCCCCGCGGATGCGGGGAACACGCCTTGGAATTCACCTGATCCAATGTTGCGAATGGATCATCCCCGCGGATGCGGGGAACACAACACCGAAGGCTCGATGCTGACCCCATCGGGGGGATCATCCCCGCGGATGCGGGGAACACTCAAAACGGGTATCTTTCAACATTTTCTAGTCCGAATCATCCCCGCGGATGCGGGGAACACGAGCCGAAATTTTGTCGTGTCGCCCGGTTCCCCCTATCATCCCCGCGGATGCGGGGAACACGAAGGCTGACCCATGGCCGCGTTGCTGTCCCAGGGATCATCCCCGCGGATGCGGGGAACACAGGCGAGACCACGACCACGGGACACGACCGCTGGCATCATCCCCGCGGATGCGGGGAACACATTCGCACGCGCCTGTAGGCTACGTTGCCTGACGGATCATCCCCGCGGATGCGGGGAACACCACGCTGTGCCTGGTCTCGTGGCCCGAGTGGGAGGATCATCCCCACGGATGCGGGGAACACAGTTGACCTCATAGCTGCCGACCAATGCCTTTGGGATCATCCCCGCGGATGCGGGGAACACGCTGATACGGATATGGTCGGTCGTGACGTCCCAGGATCATCCCCGCGGATGCGGGGAACACAGGTATGGTCGGGGGTGACATTTGGGTCAGAAGGGATCATCCCCGCGGATGCGGGGAACACCCAATACTTGGAAAAAGCCTATCAAGGTTCAGGGGATCATCCCCGCGGATGCGGGGAACACGCCGACGTGATCGGGTCGGAGAAATTGACGGCCGACCAGGGATCATCCCCGCGGATGCGGGGAACACCTTCAGAATCTTATCCGGCGAGTGAATCACCATGGATCATCCCCGCGGATGCGGGGAACACCACGCGACATACACAAATTCTGATGGTTTGAAGGGATCATCCCCGCGGATGCGGGGAACACAGAACACGAATTGTTCCACGGTTTCCTGACCTAGGATCATCCCCGCGGATGCGGGGAACACTGCGATCAGCCAATTAGGCAACCCCTACCCAAAGGATCATCCCCGCGGATGCGGGGAACACCCCGTGCAGCGCGTGCAGGCCGCCATGGGCAACGGATCATCCCCGCGGATGCGGGGAACACGGAGGCCAGCTGGTCAAGACCTGGCTGCCCGACGGATCATCCCCGCGGATGCGGGGAACACAATCGTTCCTTGCGTTCAGTCTATCCAATTGAAGGATCATCCCCGCGGATGCGGGGAACACCAGATGGATTAACATATGGAGAAGTGGCGTAAAGGATCATCCCCGCGGATGCGGGGAACACGTGACACCCACCCCCAGCGGGCGGAGCGCCTCGGGATCATCCCCGCGGATGCGGGGAACACTTATCTGAAGTCTGTGCGTCGATGCGGTGCATAGGATCATCCCCGCGGATGCGGGGAACACGGCTTGCCCACCGCCACCATCACATGCACCGTAGGATCATCCCCGCGGATGCGGGGAACACATCGTTTTGTCATCGCCGTTGATGGTATTTCGGGGATCATCCCCGCGGATGCGGGGAACACCCTGTAAGTGTAATTTACGGCCACTGGTCTGAAAGATCATCCCCGCGGATGCGGGGAACACGATCTGGATGAGCTTGCGCCGGCCGGCCTCCAGGGATCATCCCCGCGGATGCGGGGAACACGTGGATCAGAGCCGTGGCCTGTCCTCGCGGGCGGGATCATCCCCGCGGATGCGGGGAACACAGTGATCTCGCCATGCCCGACCATGCGGCCGACGGATCATCCCCGCGGATGCGGGGAACACTGTACTTTTGTCCCGCTTATATCCATAGTGGTAGGATCATCCCCGCGGATGCGGGGAACACTCCAGCCGTGGTCCACCCATGCCGCCAACCCACGGATCATCCCCGCGGATGCGGGGAACACGCCTGGAAAAGCGACAAGGAACGGGACGGCTGGGGATCATCCCCGCGGATGCGGGGAACACTATGACTGCATTGCCGTAGAGGGTGAGGCACCGGGATCATCCCCGCGGATGCGGGGAACACCCGTTGCGGCCAAGGATATTCAGGAAATCAAACGGATCATCCCCGCGGATGCGGGGAACACTTAGCAGCTCCATTTTCCCCATGACCCGTATTAGGATCATCCCCGCGGATGCGGGGAACACTACATGATGTATGTGGTTGGCTTGACCTCGAGCGGATCATCCCCGCGGATGCGGGGAACACGCCAACATGATGGTCAAGGTGCTCTCGGCTGCAGGATCATCCCCGCGGATGCGGGGAACACTTTGACCCTAGCCAGTACAACGCTTGCCGAGGAGGATCATCCCCGCGGATGCGGGGAACACTATGCCGCTTTCCAATACAGGTCACGTTGCCCGGGATCATCCCCGCGGATGCGGGGAACACTCAGACCGAGATCGCCTTTATTGGGGACTCATAGGATCATCCCCGCGGATGCGGGGAACACTAATCCAACAAAATTCAGACCAGTGGCCGTGAAGGATCATCCCCGCGGATGCGGGGAACACCAAGAACACGCCACTTATCAATGTGTTCAAAAAGGATCATCCCCGCGGATGCGGGGAACACTTTCCTATACGCTCTGAGCAAATGGAAAGTGCAGGATCATCCCCGCGGATGCGGGGAACACTACGCATAATAATGAATTTACTATTAGTTCAAAGGATCATCCCCGCGGATGCGGGGAACACCAATGGCGAGATTCGAGAGTATAGCGGCCTTGGGGATCATCCCCGCGGATGCGGGGAACACACATTCACACTACCTGTTCGCTACATCTGAAAAGGATCATCCCCGCGGATGCGGGGAACACGGTGATACTGATACCATAAGCGCCACCAGCCACGGATCATCCCCGCGGATGCGGGGAACACCGGCTGGCTTTACGATTTTTTGGACGTGGTTGAGGATCATCCCCGCGGATGCGGGGAACACTTATAAGGCTGGGCGGCGATGTAGCGGCCGTCCGGATCATCCCCGCGGATGCGGGGAACACCTGCCTATCGATTACAAATGGTTCGGACGCAGCGGATCATCCCCGCGGATGCGGGGAACACCCCAGCAGGTCGCCCACCGAGTTCTTGGACTCGGGATCATCCCCGCGGATGCGGGGAACACTCGATTGGCTGATAGGTGCCATGAAGACATTCGGGATCATCCCCGCGGATGCGGGGAACACGGGGCCAAGGAAAAATGGATGGACGATATACTGGGATCATCCCCGCGGATGCGGGGAACACTGCTGCTCCTGGTCGATGATCTGGTCGAGCCGCGGATCATCCCCGCGGATGCGGGGAACACCTTCCTTTTTCGTCTGCCAGTTTTTCTATCATAGGATCATCCCCGCGGATGCGGGGAACACATTGGGGTTTTGATAATACTTACGGAATCAATAGGATCATCCCCGCGGATGCGGGGAACACCTCTGCCCCCTGACCTTGACGCCTTTGACGGGGGGATCATCCCCGCGGATGCGGGGAACACACTCGAGGGCCATCCCGTCCGCAGGCCCGGACCATATCATCCCCGCGGATGCGGGGAACACACTCTGCAAGGGTTCCATTACATCGTCAACTCAGGATCATCCCCGCGGATGCGGGGAACACTGTGACTGTGTACGGTCTGCTGTTGTCGCATTGGGATCATCCCCGCGGATGCGGGGAACACGTGGGCTCGGATTCCTCTGCCGGTGGGTCGGTCGTATCATCCCCGCGGATGCGGGGAACACGTTTTCTTCATCGCGATACAGATGCATCCTTAGGGATCATGCCCGCGGATGCGGGGAACACTTCGAGTCGGTTTTCGACGATCTGGGCTGCAGCGGATCATCCCCGCGGATGCGGGGAACACCGTCGTACCCAAGCGCGTCCTTGAAGATCGGCAGGATCATCCCCGCGGATGCGGGGAACACCAAGCCCGGTTAGAGCAGTGGAGAGTTCGCGAAGGATCATCCCCGCGGATGCGGGGAACACGGAAACCCCCCATCTTTGAACATGTGGAGGGAGGATCATCCCCGCGGATGCGGGGAACACAACCGAGTCCGTCGTGACGACCACCAGCAGGCAGGATCATCCCCGCGGATGCGGGGAACACCTTGCCGACAGCGGGCTGGCGGCGTGACATGGAGGATCATCCCCGCGGATGCGGGGAACACTGTTCTGCATTCTTTTTATCAATCTTGGAGTCAGGATCATCCCCGCGGATGCGGGGAACACCAGATCGTATGCAGTATTATAACGATTTTTGTAGGATCATCCCCGCGGATGCGGGGAACACGGATGATGGCCGCCAGTCGTCTTATTCTGCTCAGGATCATCCCCGCGGATGCGGGGAACACCCCTAATCAAGGACGGGATCGATTTCATAAAAAGGATCATCCCCGCGGATGCGGGGAACACATCATCATCCGATTCAGACGCTACTGCGTTCCAGGATCATCCCCGCGGATGCGGGGAACACAGATTGGCGTTCCGTGTTGCGGTCTGCTGTTCAGGATCATCCCCGCGGATGCGGGGAACACCTCAAGACGATCGGGCAGGGGATCGCCCAGGTGGGATCATCCCCGCGGATGCGGGGAACACCCCGTGGACGGGTCCCAGATGGACGACCTGGAAGGGATCATCCCCGCGGATGCGGGGAACACCTCCGACATTCGTCAAGCATCCAACTGTCAAAAGGATCATCCCCGCGGATGCGGGGAACACGTTGAGAACGACCTGGCGTATTTTGAGGATCAAGGATCATCCCCGCGGATGCGGGGAACACTCCATAGAGACCTGATCTATTGGGTGCCAATGCGGATCATCCCCGCGGATGCGGGGAACACTCGGGGTAGGGCTCCTCGGAGTCGACCATCCAGGGATCATCCCCGCGGATGCGGGGAACACTATTTTGAAGATTGTCGGAGGTCTGTGCATCGAGGATCATCCCCGCGGATGCGGGGAACACAGCCCCAGCATCGGAGCGATGGTGTCCAAATCGGGATCATCCCCGCGGATGCGGGGAACACATTATATGGCTAAGTATATAGAGAGGGGTATTGGGATCATCCCCGCGGATGCGGGGAACACGGCACCGACCCATGTCCGCCGGCTCCAGGTAGAGGATCATCCCCGCGGATGCGGGGAACACTGGTTGCCCATCGGCATAGTCGGCACCATAGCGGGATCATCCCCGCGGATGCGGGGAACACCGTACGCGCATACGGACTGCTCAATCGCGGCCGGGATCATCCCCGCGGATGCGGGGAACACTAGGTTTTCGCCAAAGCGTCCTTGGGATGAATGGGATCATCCCCGCGGATGCGGGGAACACCTGTATATCAGATCATCGACGTGCCCGGAGGAAGGATCATCCCCGCGGATGCGGGGAACACCATTACAAATACCGCCTTATCTGCCAGGAATTAGGATCATCCCCGCGGATGCGGGGAACACTCTTCCTGGTGCTGCGCTGCCGCTCACCGGCTGGGATCATCCCCGCGGATGCGGGGAACACTAGTCCACATCTATGCTGAGGGATCCGGCGTCGGGATCATCCCCGCGGATGCGGGGAACACTGTTGCATGACGTTTTCCATGCTCAGTTTCTGCGGATCATCCCCGCGGATGCGGGGAACACACCCGGGCCCAGGAGCATGTACTATCCCGAGCAGGATCATCCCCGCGGATGCGGGGAACACAGAGCGTCCTTGAAGATCGGCATGACGGAGAGGGGATCATCCCCGCGGATGCGGGGAACACCCGGGCAAAGCTGATGCAAAAAAATTTGGATCAGGATCATCCCCGCGGATGCGGGGAACACTCTTGGATCAGGCGGGGTGTGCGTTGATTTGGCGGATCATCCCCGCGGATGCGGGGAACACACAGCTGATTATAGTAGGGCATGATCTCGCTCAGGATCATCCCCGCGGATGCGGGGAACACCCGGTCAGCACCAGCTCAGGGTCTTGGGTCTGGGGATCATCCCCGCGGATGCGGGGAACACTATGATTCAGTTAGAAGATACCATCTCTGATGAGGATCATCCCCGCGGATGCGGGGAACACTCAAGCATAATATGAAAACGGGTGACATTTGCAGGATCATCCCCGCGGATGCGGGGAACACTACGTGTTGGTCTTGACGAAACCGTGAATTATGGGATCATCCCCGCGGATGCGGGGAACACGCTATCAGACGTTGCAGAAAATGACTGAAAACAGGATCATCCCCGCGGATGCGGGGAACACCCTCTATTTCCTTTATTTCTTCTGCTCATTTGGGGATCATCCCCGCGGATGCGGGGAACACATGGGCTTCTCATCGGGCGGGATTGTTCCCCGTGGATCATCCCCGCGGATGCGGGGAACACAGAGGACGGGTATGCTTTTTTGTCGTCCCCGCAGGATCATCCCCGCGGATGCGGGGAACACAAACCGGCACCATACAGGTCTAGGTCCTTGGCAGGATCATCCCCGCGGATGCGGGGAACACTGTTTGCAGTTTTCCGTTGACGGTGCCCAATGGGGATCATCCCCGCGGATGCGGGGAACACGCCCATCTGTCAGCGGCTCGCCATGCAGGAGGGGGATCATCCCCGCGGATGCGGGGAACACTCCCCCGAGCCGGTCTTGCTGGCCAGCCCCTGCGGATCATCCCCGCGGATGCGGGGAACACCATAATTTTGAGTCGTTTCAGGATATGAAGCAGGGATCATCCCCGCGGATGCGGGGAACACTGGTGATACGCTATGGTCTATCTTTGGGGCTAAGGATCATCCCCGCGGATGCGGGGAACACCTTCTTTCTGTGGCGGTTGGGTCTTCTTAAGCGGGATCATCCCCGCGGATGCGGGGAACACGCCGTGTGCAGCAGGGTGCTGGCCTGCCCGCGGGGATCATCCCCGCGGATGCGGGGAACACTCATGATGTTGTGAAGTAATGCATTGATTTGAAGGATCATCCCCGCGGATGCGGGGAACACGAGTCTGTAGCTTTCTTCGATATGAAAGTAACAGGATCATCCCCGCGGATGCGGGGAACACAGCCGGGCCTTCAGCGGCATGCCGGTCACGGCCGGATCATCCCCGCGGATGCGGGGAACACGTGTCGCAAGTCTTTTCCGCATGATCATGCCGAGGATCATCCCCGCGGATGCGGGGAACACGTTCTCGGAGGCACCCGACACCATTCCTCGCGGGGATCATCCCCGCGGATGCGGGGAACACCAGGGATCCAGCGTCGTTGAGCGTGTCGGACCAGGATCATCCCCGCGGATGCGGGGAACACAATCAGCTTTCCTGGCATAACCCTCTTGCCGAAGGATCATCCCCGCGGATGCGGGGAACACCAGGATCATCGTGATCCCCGCGATGTTCGACAAGGATCATCCCCGCGGATGCGGGGAACACAATTCCCGTGTTGTCAGAATGCACTGGAACCCGGGATCATCCCCGCGGATGCGGGGAACACATGTCCCTGGAAGGGATACGCCCGTCCGTAAGGGGATCATCCCCGCGGATGCGGGGAACACGTTGCGCGGCAATGTCGTTTCCTTGCTGTAGGCGGATCATCCCCGCGGATGCGGGGAACACGTAGGATTGGCATTCCTGCCTCTGCTGGGGGCGGGATCATCCCCGCGGATGCGGGGAACACCGTTTGAGTTCCCTCAAACCGTCGTCGGGGTTGGGATCATCCCCGCGGATGCGGGGAACACTCGGCCCATCGCCGAAGCTGATGCCTCCATCGGGGATCATCCCCGCGGATGCGGGGAACACCAGACTTGTAAGGTCGGAGCTTGCTTTGTTCAGGGATCATCCCCGCGGATGCGGGGAACACCACCTTCTACATTGATTCCGCTGATGTGATGAAGGATCATCCCCGCGGATGCGGGGAACACTTCCGGGATGCCATCCATGCCATCGGCCAGGCGGGATCATCCCCGCGGATGCGGGGAACACAATAGCATTATTACCGGAGTGGTAATAGTGCTAGGATCATCCCCGCGGATGCGGGGAACACCCCGTTGGATATAATGCAATTGCTTCATATGTAGGATCATCCCCGCGGATGCGGGGAACACACAGCCTTTCACCTATCGTGACACGCTCACCACGGATCATCCCCGCGGATGCGGGGAACACCAGGCTGCGGTCCGTGAAGTTGGCTCCCAGGGCGGATCATCCCCGCGGATGCGGGGAACACAAATCGTCAAGAAAGCCTTGGAAAATATTCTTGGGATCATCCCCGCGGATGCGGGGAACACGGGGAGAATGTCGGCAAGTGGTTCTCCGGGCCGGGATCATCCCCGCGGATGCGGGGAACACGCGCTGGACATGCTGGAAATCAGGCTCTTGGCCGGATCATCCCCGCGGATGCGGGGAACACGGGGGCCGCAGCGGTGCTCGATGCGACCTGGTAGGATCATCCCCGCGGATGCGGGGAACACCTGGCTGTCCAACACGGCCAGGAGCATCGGTGAGGATCATCCCCGCGGATGCGGGGAACACATAGATCATGTTTCCAAGGTTTGGGATGACGGAGGATCATCCCCGCGGATGCGGGGAACACTTGTCGGAGGTCTGCGCGTCAATGCGGTGCATGGGATCATCCCCGCGGATGCGGGGAACACCAGTAGTGGAGCACCTCTCCGACCTGGATGCGGGGATCATCCCCGCGGATGCGGGGAACACTGGATGAAAACCAGTGCCAATGCCGCCGAGGACGGATCATCCCCGCGGATGCGGGGAACACACCTGGTTGGGGGCCTGGAGAGCGCGGATGGTGGGATCATCCCCGCGGATGCGGGGAACACCATGTCGACGAGTTTTTCGCTGGCGTCCCCGCCGGATCATCCCCGCGGATGCGGGGAACACACTTAGAAATCCTTGCAATCCCAACAATACAATAACCAAGATTTCTGATTTTTAATGAGTTTGCATTTCGAGCCCCCCCCCTCTATTTCCCGTCTCAGCCATTACAATTCAGACCATATACACCAAACTCCTTATCAATGCACTGGCTTAATAATCAGTACTCAGCACTCATCGGCAAAACTCATCTGAAAAGTGCAGACCCGCTTGGGCTCAGCCGGATTGCGAGCGCCGGAATCTCGCCGCACGTCTGTACTTGCTGGCATTGCTCCAACCAGTCCGGCGGTATCGGTTTCTACCACCCGCAGATCTGCCATCGCCGCCATCCGTAGGCCTCTCCATAAGAGTCAATCCTTCACAATCTACCGGGTTCCAATCTGAGCGATGCACTTTGAAACTCAGATGCTGCTCATTGCGGGCGGAATAGACCATAATGGCCTTGCCGGTTCGGATCTGCCCTGTGATGCGTTCCCAGAGCCGGTCCCGAACCCTAGCGGTGATGTGGCCGACGAAAACCCCAGATGCTATCTCTAGAAGCCATCGAGTCAAATCCCCGCGCAGGCCCACTGGGCATGCTGTCAAAACGACGACTACCATCAGCCCATCCCCTCCTCTTCATCTGCATAGGATCTCCCAGCAGGAACCGCACCGACCTTCTCATCCCAGAGCGCCAAGGTCCCACCCTCTACATCAGAAGAGGAAGAAACAGGTGCTCCAAGCAGTCGGGGAATATCGCGAGCCATCCGTCGCATGAGCGAGAGGTCATAGACAGCATCACGCATGGCATGCCGGGTAGCCGACCCGATGTCGTCGGGCTGCTTTGCAGCAGTCTTGAAAGCTACAGGAATCGATATCTCGGCCTTATACAGATCGGCCACATCATAGACAAAGGAGCGCTCATGGCCCACATGGACGAATCCCAAGCCTGGTGAACACCCAAGGGCTACGATCACAGAGTGAGCGATTCCGTACAAGCAGGTATGAGCAGCCGACAGGGCCTTGTTGATCTCGTTGCCTGCATCGAAATCCTCATGATCATAGGTTCGCTTGTCCCACGGGACACCAGTCAGTTCAGACCAGTGACGGTAGACCTGTCGAACTCGGGCACCCTCACGCCCACGCAGCTGCTGCATGGTACAAGAACTGACATCTTCGTTGAGGAAGCGCATCTGGTACATAGCCCTCGCCACAGCTAACCGCTTGCGGGTGTTGGAGACCAGCGCCGCCTGCCTTTGCAGAAGGGCAGCCGAATGCGTCAGAGGACGACCGAAGGCATACATCCTCACACCGCGCTCCCCCACCCATACCACGCTGGCACCGTTGTCGCCAATAACCACCATGGCCTGATGACTGACGGTGGTGCCGGGACCCAGCATGAGCACACCCAGATTGGCTGCAGGCAACCGTATAGTCCCGGTATCCCTGGTGACCGCGATGGCATTGTCCTCGCGGGTGATAACACAGTGCTCGAAATAAGCGAACGAGAGCCTATCCTCGGCCCGCACCAAATCACCCAATTCAGGAGGGGGACTGCCGGGAATATCGGTTCTCCCGGCAGACCCCATAGACTGATGATCCCCAGTCATCGGATCGGAGCCACCGTCAGCAATCCGCAGCCGAAACTCTTGGCTCTGCCGATGCCCTGCCGTAGGCAACGCTGAAAAGCTTGCGCATCGGTTACACGGAGCTGTCCATCGAACTGGGCTGTAACCAAGGTGACCTTGCTGCTCCCGTGAGCGAACTGCTCCTTGCGGCGCTGGGAAACAAGGCAGGACGGCCCATGACTCTCATCCGAGCTGCCCAGGAGGGCAAACCCGTTGCGTTCACTGTGCGTCTCCAGCCAAGATAGCTGATAATCCACAGTGATATGCCCCATCACCTTGCCGACTACTGCATGATTGGACCGCCGCCCTTTATCCTCATAGACCTGTCTGGCGGGATTGGCCCGAAGTCTGAAGGCCCACTCCTGTCCCTTGGCCATATGAGTGATCAAAGGCTCGTAATCCTTCACCTCCCACTCAGCATGGGTTGGCCAACCGGCCTGCTCGACAATATGGGTGAAGTCAGGACGCTCGGGACTCACCACATACAGCCAGGTCGAGTCTCCTTCACGGGAGAAATCCAATCTCCACAAGATACGTCCCCCATCGCCACTGCGTACGGCACCCGGCGGGAAGGACTTCTCCACAGCGGCATGAAGCCGATAAGGCGAGGCAATCAGTTGCTTGGCTGCATACCGCGCAGTGTTCAACGGCATTCTGGATATATACATGCCTGCCTCCTAAAAAAACGACATTGGATCATGATCCGGAACGGCTTTAGTCCACTGCTTATCAGGACCAGAACCATCAGGATTGGGAATTCTGTATCGGCTAACCGTTCTGACCGCGTATCTGCGAGCTGCACCGAAACTCAGCGGAACATCTGCCTGAGAAGAGACAATCCCGTTGTCTTCGTCCTTGGCGCAGTCCGCATCACAGATCACCTCCAGTCGGCAGCCCTGATGGCGTCTCTTGTACCAGGAAGCAGCCATCCAGGGATGAGTGCGCAGAGCCTGATCCACACGGTCCTCCTGAACCAACCCAAGCGAAACCGGATAATCTGGCGGGCAAGCCCGTCGACCCAAATATAAGGGCCACCGGGGATGACGCAGAGCCTGGTCCAGACCTTCCAGAAGCGCAGAATCAGCACCTAAAGCCACCAGGAATTTCGCATCGGATAAGTAGTACCGATTGGTCAATGGCATGGCTTTGACATTGGCACCATGCTCTGTCTGCATGTCATTGACCAAGATGCCCGGTTGGTCGATGCGGACTCCGAAGCTTAGATGCAGCAGGTCCTCAATGTCGTCACCGCGTTGACGGCCTTGCGCCGAAGCAAGCAGACCAATCACCGCGCTCTTGGTGGGCTCCCGTTGTGTGGTGCGAATCGTAAAACGCGAGGAGCTTCCCCAGGACTGCAAAGGACCCGACAATCGCAACAGCAGTATGCTCATGACTACTCCTGCTGACCCAGCACGCGCATAGTCTCAGCATCCACCTGGCTGGTCAGATCCTTCAGACCGACAGACTCAGCCACCGGAGCCAGGTCCTGCGTCGACAAATCCGTGCTGATCGCCCAAGCTCGCACAGGCCGCTCATCATAGGCATCCTGAATCCTGCGCAACTCCTCAACCAGCCTGCGGCCAGCTACTTGCGAGATAGGCCGGTCATGTTCAGCCACAACCGGACGCTCAAAGGCTTCCACGGCATTAATAGGCTGGCTGTCACGGAAGGCCACAATGCAGGTCTCGGGCAGAGTCCTGTTGGCGTAGGAATTCTGCTTACCGGTCGGCATGGATCGGATGAAAGCCTCTACGAAGACCGAAGCCACTCTCGCAGTCGCCTCCACATTGCCAATCTGCTCCTGCAAGGCATCCAGGTTCACGGTCGCGTAGCGATAGAGCGTGGATGAGTTGAAACCTACGGAGTCGATCATGGCTGCACCGGCGTTGTCCGCTTCCGTGAAGTCGTCAGCGGCGGTGAAATAGTCGTACTCAGGCTTAATGGCATCCACGGAGATAGCGTGAGCCACCTGAGCGCTGGCATCCGTATTCAGGTCAGGGGCATCAGCCAGCATACGGCCGAACAGGGCGATGTCGACCGCCTGCTCACCGTGGAAGACCCCCGACACTTCCTTCTTCATAGCCGAATCTGGTGCCTTGGCCGGATCCTTTCCCTGATCCATCCATTCCAGAGCAGTATTGGCCAGCTTCCCGATTTCGGTGTTGCCGATGAAGATCAGGTACTGAGTGACTGGTTTGCCACTGGCCGCCCCTGCACGAGTGGAAGCGACAACCTTGACACCAGTAGCCTGCAAAACCAAGGAGGCGTAGCTTTCAGCCTGGTCCGTCGATTCAGGCCGTCGGTCGACCATGGCCTTCACGATCAGCTCGACTGCGTTCTTCGTCCGCACCCCCAGCTGCTTCTTGTCCAGCAACGACTTGAAGGTCTCACGCATGGCCCGCTTCCAGGCCTGGCTGGAGACACGCGAGCGCAAGACACCGCCATACTGAGCGGTCTTGGGATTGCCCGTCTCGTCACGATTGATGTTGCTCGGCGGGACGTTCTGAACTGCATAAATATCCATAAACATGGCTTTTCTCCTTAATATTTATTTTTGAAAAATCGGTGATCTTGTGTATGTGTATCTGCTAGATGGCGAATCATTCGAGACGACCTGTCATCATTGACCGTGCTGCTAGACCTCAGCTGTTCTATTGGCTTCCTCGCCCTCTTTCGCCTCCGCGGCCTTGTGCACGGCGTAATACTGACGAGCCCAACGGTGAAAGACAGAGGCCCTCCGACCAGGCAGCTGCAGCAAATAAAGATCCTGGGCGAAAGCCTGATAGTCCAGCTTCACATCCTGATTCCTCATCATCCTTATCAACGAATACAGCTGATGCCGGATGCCATCGAAATCAGGAACATCCTCCATGATTTGCAGTCTTCGAAGAACTGGGGTGGCCTTGGAACCGTCCTGGTTGGCGTCAATCATGCGGCATGCGTGGCCGAAACTGTAGCGGGAGCGCTCGGATCGCGCCAGCTGCTTAGCTTCGGTGTTATTCCCTGTACCCTTATGATCAGGCATCCAGGCCATACCTTTAGATTTTGACTGCTGATGAAGCGCATACATCTGCAGGGCAGTGGCAATAGCCCGTGTTTCCGTGACGATATTGGGGTCGTTGTCGAGGGCTGGGTTTCCCAAGGTATCCTGTGGCCAATCCTCATATAGATCAAACCCGACATTCATCCACCGCACCCTACCGTCATCAATGCCCCGACGCAGCAGAGCCAGATGAGCCCTGGCCACGCTGCTGGCCTGACCCGTGTAGGCGTACTGCAATTTCCCGATCCGGTAGTTGGCATATCGCCCGACGGCCTGTTTGCGGTCGTCGACTGACAAGACATGATCGTTCGTCATAGTGGCTGCAGTCATCATTGAACCTCCTTTTCATTTGCGGTCTCGCCCTCACGAGAGGGAAGGGGACCTAGATATTTATTCAGTTGGTATAAGAATCTGTCGAAGATTGGCTCAGCAGATCGGGCGCCGTTGGCCTTGGGCAGGAAAGATGGCGCCGGAGACTGATCGCGGTATTCACCAGCTATGCCGATCAGATCCCGATGAATGGCCTGGAACCAGTCATTCCGGTAATGTTCGATGTCTTCTGAAGGACCGAACTCCGCAATCCTCTGTCTGAACAGCTGATCCAGGGAAGCATATGCACGTTCCTTGACGCGGGCTACTGCGGCATAGAAGCGGTCCTTCTGCGCTTTGTCGCCTGCGGATTGGTTCAACTGGGCAACCATGGAATCCAATGCCTTGACGGAATCCTCAGTACGCTCAACAACCTGAACCACCACATCCACGGCGGCAGCATCCAAATGAAGCAGTTGGAGATTTGCATCAAGCGAATCATCAATGGCATCCGAAAAGAAGCTGTTCTGCGGGCCATAAATCATGCTCTGGGTATGGATGCGAGCCATTTGCATCACTTTTCCGGATCCGGCATCATCCTGATTCCAATTCAATAGAGTCTCGACCCACCGAATAACACCAGGACGGGTGTCGTCAGTCTGACCTGCACCGTTGCTTCCCGCGCTAATCAAAGGCTGCAGTTGCCTCCAGATGGCCTTGTCAGAAGTGAATGTGACAGGCATGCGAGGAGCCGTCGGCAGTCCCAATTTCTTCCGCAGGTTCTCGCTGCCGTAACGCCAGGCCGTCATAGGCTCATAAGCGTCCATGTTGTCAGCGCTGATGACATCGCCGTAGCAGACGATAATGCCGATCACACGGGAGCCTGAACTATCGGGTATCAGCCTCACCCTGCGTGATTGCAAAGTGAGCATGTCCACAATGCCTGCAGGGTGATAGTCTGGATTCATGTCAGGGCCGGCCGGCTCGCGTTCCCAGGGCGCCAAATCACCAGGCTTGCCAAACCAGGCATCATCATCCCCACGACTTCGGGGATTAATCAAGCACCAGTTGAGCATCAGGGTGGCAAACAGGTTGTCTTGTTCAAGATAGACGTTGCCCAAGGCACCCAGCCAGCCAGTTCCCACCTTGGATTTGGGCGGATAAACCTTATTGTTCCGCACATGGGTCTCTCCGTCTACCGGTGATTTGATGCCTGCAGGGTCATAGGCCTGGAGAAAGACCAGCCATCGAGCTGCCTCTGGCAAGGTCAGCGAGTCCAGGTCGTTCTTGGCGCGCATGGTGAAGAGAAACTTCTTGGGCTTAGGCACGTCAGCCTGAAGCTCGCCAATGCTGTCATACTCTTTATCATCGGACGAGTAGGTCAATCCCGGCGTCTGATAAAAGGGATGCCCAGGGTTGAACAAATCGAACCTGTCGTGATAGCGCTCAAGATAATCGTCAATTACTTGAGGGTCGAACTGCCCAGTCTGCCAGAGCGTCCACCACAGCTGCAGCAAGGCCGTCGGATTATCATCCCCTATCATGGGGCGATACCGTTGAGCGTATGCCTGGTAGAGCACAGCTTCGGTCATCCTCAGTATGGGCAGGGTCTGTTGAGGCATGTCACTGGAAATTTCACGGATTCGATGGGCCTCAACCAAAAGGTCGCGCAGGGAGACCAGGTCGACACGTCCTTCCAGATAGGTAACCCTGATCCAAGGCTGCTCCAAGAGATTGAACGACGGCCGACCTCCGCCGGTCGCTCCAATATCATTCATTATCATTGTCCTTTCTGCTTGTTCGGTTTTTCATAAGTGGAAAATGCCTGCAACTAGCAAGGCACCGCAAATTCAACTCTCCCCGCCCTTGTCGGCTTTCACACAAGTCAGCCCATCCTCACGGGTGTATCCGATACGGTAACCAAGTACAGTGGTGACGAATCTCTGGCGATTCGAATCGGATTCCTCCTCATCCAAGACCAGCGGCAAACAGCCATCCAGCCAAGGAGATTGATGCCATGCATCAACGCAATCACCAGCTCGAATCTCGAGTTCATTGATCAGAGCATCAATGTCATGACAGATGCGATCCGGCAGATTTACCGAGCAACGCAACACCACTTGCGCCAGCTGGTTCTCAGGCTCGGTGTTTGTGGGCACAGAAGCTCCGCAAGGTACTGTATCGCCTCCGATCCATGGTAGAAGCGCATACTCGTCGCCGCACCGGCGCAGAAGCACCACCTCCACCGAATCATGAGTATCTCTGACGGCCTGTCTGGCTTTGGCTTCCGACCTGGCGTCCACGGTGCTCGTGAATAGGTCCACCAAGGTGTGAGACTGGCGCAGCAGATGCGCCGAATCTTTCATCAAATAGACTTGGGCCTTATCGATCTCTTCCGCATCCTTTTCAGCACGCTTGTGCGCATCCAGCCGATACCGTTCTTGCCAGGCTTTGGGTATCAGCTGTGCAACTGCATCAGAGTCATAAGCAGTGCGGACAAGGGGAGCGATGTCATCAGGAAGCTGTAGCAAGCGGTGGGTGCCGTCTCCTTGCAGACGAAGCACAGCAAGGGCTTCAAGCAGGGATGCCGGCGGATAGACGCTGTCTAAATAGTCAGGAAATGCTGGACCATCTGCGTTCCAGGAGGCTATGCCCCGCAGATAACAGAAGGCTTTCCGCAGACCAGCTGGACGGTCGCTCTCACCATGTCCACGGCGATGGCGATGCAGACGACCCATGCGTTGCAACAACAGATCGACCGGAGCTATATCGGTGACCATAAGATCGAAGTCAATGTCCAGGGATTGCTCCAGAACCTGCGTGCCCACGACAATCAGCCGGTGAGGGCGCCCCCCATTGTCCAAGGTTGCATCCGGACCAAGACGTTCTCGGAGTTCTCGTTCGTTGTCCATACGATCCAGGTCGATGAAGCGTGAATGTGTCAGTCTGACCTGGTCCGAGCCAAATACATTTGTCAAAGCTGCAGCGGTTTGCTGGGCACGGTCTACAGTGTCGCAAATCACAGCGGCGCAGCCGCCTTCAGCCAGACGCTCTTGCAGCAGGTCTGACAGATGCTCAAGATCGTCGTCAATGACTTGACAATCGATTTCCACTGCACGACCTGAAGGCTCCACCGAGCTAGTCCGGCAGGTCGTTCCAGACGTATAAGTAATCAACGGATAAGCATGCAGGTCGTCAGAGTCCCGCTCCTCATTAGAGAACTGCTCGTCACCTGGTTGTAAAGAGGTAGAGATCTGATCAATGCGTGGCTTGGAGTAACGATCAGTAAATGCTTCCATGCTTGCAAAACTACGCGGTGCAACTTCGGAGAGCTGCCCCGTCTGGCTACCTGATTCACCGAGCACTGAGGAATACCCTGTGATATAAGCGTCAACTAACTCATGTCGCAGTGATGCAGGCAGGGTTGCCGACAGGAGGATGACTGGATTGTGGAATCCTCCCAACCATTCCAAGGTCCGCTTGAGGTATTCACGCATGTAGGTGTCGTAAGCATGACATTCATCGATAATGACAACTTTGTTGGCTAGAGCCAATTGCCGCAGACTGACGTGCTTCATCTGCAAAGCGGCCATGAGCACCTGATCAATAGTACAGATCAGGAAGTTAGCCAACACCCCTTTCTTTCTGCCTCGCAGCCAGTCATTCGCTACTGCCTCCGGATAGGCAGCCTTTTGCGCAGCCGAGCCTTGCGGGACATCTTCATCGAAGACTGACGATGTGGCCGAATTCTTAGCTGAAGCCATCATTGACATGAATTCCCTGTTGAGAGCAGCTTTGCCATGTCTGAGTGAGGTGGATTTCTCAGAGCGTCCTTCCGGCTGAGGTAATCTATCGATCCAGCTCTTGCAACGCGAGAACATGGCATCGGTGGTGGCCATTGTCGGCAGGGCCACACAGACCCCTCCCCTGCCTGTTCGTTCCGCCAGAATTTCCGCACAGGCCAGGGCTGCTTCGGTCTTGCCTTCGCCCATGGGCGCTTCGATGACCATAATGCCCGGATCCTTAGTCGTTTCCGCCAAATGCGCAGCCTGCTCCTGGACTGGCCTGGGATTGGCCCCCGTCGGCAGATCAAATCTGGAAGCGAAGCGCTCCCCTATGCTGATTTGTTCATGAATAGGCTGCCACTTCGGAGGCAGGTCGAGATTACGCCATCCGCGCTCCTGACGGGCCTTAAGACCGGCTCGTGTACGTACTGAATTCATCCGGTTCCAGGTCTGTTCGTCGTAGCTCGGGGGGTTGAGCGGCACCAAGGGAAAAAGATCGTCGTCGCTGTTGCTGGCAATCCAGTCGGCCATGATGACCAGCCCCTCCAGCACCGATTCGGCATATATGTTTAGCCGCCTTCCACTGAGCTGAGCGAAGTCATCATCATTAAGCCCACATTGCTTGGCCACGAATTCAATCAGTTGGCGCTGGACTTCAGCCCAGTCCTCATAACCCTGAGCAGTGCCCATTCGTACATCCTCATCGGACTTGCTCAGGGCCTGACGGGTAGGAGGCTGACCATGATGCCCACCGACGATGCAAGCATAGGATTCGGCCACTGACTTGCTCCAATGCTGTACCTGAGTCAGGTAAGACTCCAGAATCCGTTGGCCCGCTATGGGATGGGTTGGATAATTCGTATTCGTAATCGGAACATCAGGGAACCGCAGGCCGGCCTGTCTTGGCTTCCATTGCAAGGAGAGCTCCTGCATGCCCGGTGCATGTGTCAACGGCTTGCTTTGGAAAACCGGGGTTGCCTTACCGATATCATGGGCACCAGTGATGAACATGCAGACTTTGCGAGCCAATTCCGGATCACCAACATCGCGGATGATGATCTCCCGAGTACCCCTGGGCACCCAGTCGCGCCATAAGTACCCAGCCACTGCAGCGGAATCACTCAGATGCGCGAAAACTCCCTGCCAATCATTCTCGTCTTGCAGATTTGTCTTGCCCCACAGGGACATGGCTTTAGCGTCCAGACCCAAGTCTGTTGGTATCGCTCCGCTCATTGTTCCCCCGTTCTCAGCTCAGCGACTCTGCCAATTGGACAACTTCGTTGTAACAATTTTTAAGCATAGCACAGAGAATTAGAACTTACCAAATTTATCATCTCTTAATGTCACAAGTTGTTTAATATACCCTGACTATTCAGGGAACATATAAAATCCTAATGACACAACGGATCATCCCTACGTAAGCAGGGAACAGGCCTCAAGAAGAGGCTGTATGTAGTCTACACGGGAGCCTCGGTCAACCCTTAGAACGACGCAGGTAATACATAGCGCTGACTGCATCTGAAGCCTTGTAGGTCGAATTCGGCTTCGACACAGTCAGGGCATCGCCCCACATGCCGAAGACTTCTATTCGGCTGCCCAGGGCGATAACTAGGAATTAACGCCACATGCGTCACATGTCCTAGCCTGATTTCAAACACACCTGCACAAAAGCACGACCGCCGAAGCCATCGGTCCGTCATGGCTGAGGGCAATGTGCCAGCATAACTGCACTCGATTGACCTGACCACCGGTCAGAGGCAAGGAATCGTAAAGCCTGGCTACCACGGAGGACTCTAGATTGACGCTCGGCCGACCCCGGCCATCATCCAAGATCTCCACACCGCTCCAGGGAAAATCATCCAAACCATAGGGCGATGGCTCAGGTCCCAGCGCCTGCGACCAGGCCTTAAGCACCGATTCCTTGCCGGCCCAGCGCACGGCCAAGTGCGCCGCCGTGTCGTCATGCTTGAGCAGGGCCCGCTGCTGGGCCTGCCGCCGCTCCCGAGGCGAGAACAAGCTTGTCATGCGTGTGCCTGGCATAGTCAGCTGCCGGCCGAACTCCTTCAGATCGACCAAGTCATGTCCCAACCCCAGCACTTGTCCAAACCTGACATCATTCATAGGCCCGAGTATCCCCCTCATCAGCCCCTGCAGCAAATCATCCGATCAGAAATTCGGAGGCCCACAACCTATAGGCATAATCAACGATCCCTGTAATCTTGCACAAATAGCCCCAAAAAGGAATCAAATCAGAAAGAACAAGAGGCTAGCAAGGCGGGAAGGCACGAAAGAGAACAGATAGGGTGAGATTCTGCCATATCTTACGGAGCGTAGTCAGTGCCCTTCCATCCATCGTGTAAGAAGGACCATGTACCAACCCCTTCCCCATCGTAATTAAAGAGCACCGTCCCAGTCATCTCAGGAACAACTGCATTCCCGGTCTGATGACCCAGCAATGGCTTGGGGCGGACAGGATGTGAGAAGCTTTCTGTAACTTTCATCTTGCTAGATTGCTCGGCTGGTCGAATTTGATCACTTTGATCCGGCTCAGATACCAGTTCTTCCGCAGGACGAGCAGAGCGCATCCTCTCTTCCGTCCAGTATTCTGTTGTGTCGATGTCTTGAGATGATGATTGTGAAGAAGAAACGGTAGCTGCATCAATTGAGACTGGCTGGCCTGCTGCAGCCTTTCCCGATGCAGGCTGCACGGAAGCTTGATCTGCGGAGACTATAAGCCCCATCAACAGCAACGGGCCCAAGAACGTCACGAAGATAACCACGGTTAAAGATCGTTTCTTCATGGGACTCATCCTTGAGTAGTTCATTGATATTGTCTTTGATGTTAGCATTTTAGCCACTACTCCGGGAGAGGGTTGGTGAACGGCTATCTGCTCGATATCTTTGACCTGCTGCATGTCCGAGCACACCCGTGGCCCTGAATTCCTACAACCTGCTCGGAGGGCAGCGGGCGAGGCCAACTGTAGATAAATATCATTTGAGAACATTCAGCGCAGCGGCCCCGAAGTCTTCGCAGGACTGGAAGCCGCAGAAGTCCAGCCCAAGCGGCAATGTCTACACGATTTCCCTGGCTTGTTGCACACTTGCGAACGGAAATTCAGTAAGCAGTTGCGAAAGAATCATGAGCAGCTAGACATCGATCAGAAGTTCAGAACACTCGACCTTGCTTTCATGCCTATGTGTGAATCTCGATCAGAATGGTTCACGCCTGGGTGTTTTCGAGGAGTTCTGCGACCTTCTCCCGTTCGGAGTGGAGTTGCTTGAGTTTTTCGTTCTTGACGCGCGGCCGAGGGGACATCATCAAAGGCAGTGCAGGGATACGCTTGTCATACTGTATTGAGAGGAGGCAAGAATGTCAGCTTTATGGTGGCGCAGAGTGGCGTCATACCTGCTTCGCATAGTATTGCCAGCGTCGTTGCTATCGCAGTTGATGGGGAGCATTGTATTTGGAAGATCTTCACCAGGCGGATTTGCTCAATCCTGGATTGATTGCGTTTCTGTGGCTGTTGTGTGTGTCATTTCTGCATGGTCTACACGCAATGGACAGTCCTGGGCGCACCGTCTTCTCAAACTTCAGGTATGCGATCAGGATTCCAATCTGCCTATATCCAGTCTGAGAATGGGCGTGCGAGAGATGGCGCATCTTGCTGATTTCGCATCACTCCTCATTGGTTTTCTCTGGCCTTTATGGGACGGCAGGGGGCAGACCTTTGCCGATAAGATCATGGGAACAACCGTAACCAGCAAACAATAGGGATGCTCGGAATGACGCGAAGACACCTTGTTGCATGAACATAAGAGCCAGGAAAAATCCATTAGGTTGATTACTGCCACATCAGCGGCAATGATGGTAACCTCCAATGCATCACCAACTATGGCTGATAGCTCTGCCAGCGATCAGGATGCATTCAATACAGAACGCACAATTCACTAAGAAAAAATGCGATACAGGCTACCGTTGAATTCCAACACGCTAATGCAAACGCCGACTTATCGAATCCTGCGTCTAAGTGGAGCGGGCGGCGGGAATCGAACCCGCGTAATCAGTTTGGAAGACTGAGGCTCTACCATTGAGCTACGCCCGCGAAGCCGTTGGCTCGGTAAACAGCATAGCACATGGGCCAGCCGGAACATGCGGTCAATTAATCATTGCGTGGTTTTACTCAGCGATAAACCTATGTAGGCATCACTGGGCAGAGCCTTGTACAACATGGAGACCCGCCCACAGTTGAAGGGGAAAATATCGGCGTGGCTATGGTGATCAGGCTTCTCGCCATGAGTATTATGACAACAAACCGCAGCCGCAGGAATTCCATAACAGCGGCCACTAACACTAACACTTCGTACGAGTAAGCGGTCGGACGACTCCCCAAAGACAAGTCCGGCCATTCGGGTGGCCCAGCAATAACCCCAAGTAAAACCTGGGCCACCCATCTACTTTTTTATACCTTTTCTTGAACAGGAGCCGAACACCGTCAGGTCGTAAAGGCCGCCTGCCCCTCAAACAGCATTGAAGCAAGACAAGGGATAGCCATAGCCGAGCCTGACGTGCCCAGGGACATTTCACCCACTCTCCCGTGAAGGAAGCGATCACCCGAGTATGAGCAGCTGATGAGCATCCACCCCATAACAAAGGGGAGGTGAGCCGTTTGGCCCACCTCCCTGATCAGCGCGATGATTGAGCTCTTACCGATTTCCCATTTCCCGCTACAGAGAATAGGAAACCGACCAACTCACGCTGCTCTCAGCCCCGGTTGTAATAACCGTCGGCGCCCAGACGGGCCTGGGGATCCAGCAGCATGGCCTTCTCGACCTCATGGCCCACATACCCGTGTCCGTCCTCATGGAAGCGACGGTTGTCGATGGACTCATAGAGCGGGGCCCGACCCATGCGGCCCTCCTCCAGGCGACGCTGGCCAGCGGCCAGACGGTCGTTGGCCCGGCGACGCCACTGGTCCAGGGCCTCCCGGCCGGAGGTCTGGAGCACGGCCGCTTCGAAGGCTCCAGGGCTGACGATGACCCCGATGCCGGAGACATGGCCGAAGCCCAGGGAGGTGACCAGTCCGGCCTTAATCCTGCCGACCTTCAGAGGCTGCTCCAGCCAGACCAGATGGTCGTCACGCCTCAGGACCGGATCCACGCAGTCCAGGGAGGCATTGGCCGGGATGACCCCGGACCGGAAGAGCTGGGTGAGCCCGTTGATCTGGAAGATGCAGGCGCCGCCCTTGGCATGGCCCGTCAGGCTCTTCTGGGAGATGACGTAGAGCGGGTTGCCGTCCGTCCGCCCGATGGCATGGGCCAGGGTGTTGTGCAGCTCGGACTCGTTGGGGTCGTTGGCGTTGGTGGAGGTGTCATGCTTGGAGACCACGGCGATGTCGTCGGGGTCCACGCCCAGCTTGGCCAGCGAGCGCACCAGGTCCGAGTCCCTGCCGCCCATGCCGGCGGCCAGAGCCCCAAGCCCGGGTGCGGGGATAGAGGTGTGGGCACCGTCCGCGAAGGAGTGGATGTACCCGACCACGCCAGCCACGGGCAGACCCATGCGCAGGGCGATGTCACCGCGGGTCAGCAGGATGGTCCCGCCGCCCTGGGACTCCAGGAAGCCGCCGCGCCGACGGTCGTTGGCCCGGGAGAAGAACCGAGGCTGAATGCCCTTGGCATACATCTCGGCGGAATCGGCGGTGGCATTCATGTTGCCGAAGCCGATGACCGACTCCACGCCGATGTCGTCGATGGCACCCGTGACCACGAAGTCCGCTTTGCCCAGTGCAATCTTGTCAGCGCCCTCCTCAAGGGAGACCGCAGCCGTGGCGCAGGCCGAGACCGGCTGGACCATGTTGCCGTATCCGCCGATGTAGGACTGCATGACGTGTGCGGCCACCACGTTGGGCAGAGCCTCCTGGAGGATGTCCGTGGGGATCTCCTTGCCCAGGAATCGGTCCAGGTAGAGTTTGCGCATGGAAGCCATGCCGCCAAAGCCGGTCCCCTGGGTGGAGGCCACCTTGGAGGGATGCACGGCCTGCAGGATCTCCACCGGTGTGAAGCCGGCCGACAGGTAGGCGTCCACGGTGGTCACGATGTTCCAGAGGGCGATTTCGTCCACGTCCCCGACCATGGAGGCGGGAATGCCCCACTTGACCGGATCGAAGCCCTTGGGGAACTGGCCGCCCACTGTCCTGGACATGGTGGCCCGACGCGGCACACGGATACGGGAGCCCGGCAGGCGGGTGACGGTCCACTCGCCCGACTGCTCGTCTCGGGCGATGCTGGTGTGGTCAGGATCCTGTGCCACGTACTCCTCGGCCATGTCCTTGGTGGGCACCGAGAAGGCCACATCGTGATCCAGGAAGACATCCACCTCCTCTTCATTGGTGCCTTGGCGGTAGTCGGAGCCCATACCATCGTCGAAGGGACGGATGCCGGAGCGGGCCACCACCTGGTCGTGGTAGCGCTCGGCGATGTCCTGCTCGGGGACCAGCTCACCGTCGGTGTCGTACCAGCCCGGCTTGGGGCTGTCCTGCCACTCGACCAGACCCATGTTCCAGGCCAGTTCGAGCACGGCGGCGGCACTCAGGTCGACCTGGCCGTCCGAGTGGATGCCCATCTCGGCCTCGAAGCGGGTGCGGCCGGAGCCCCAGGGACCCATCTCGCCGATGGAGACGATGACGATCTCATCCTCTGGCCTGGCGGTTACGCCCTGCCAATCCTGCAGATCCACCGGGGCCTGGGCGGGCACCCGGGGTGTGGGCAGGGCCTTGATGACCCGGCCCGGATCCTTGTCGGCATCTGCGGGCGCATCCCCGGGCTTTCCGGCTGGAGCCGGTGTCGACGAATCGCCGTCCTGGGCAGCCTCGGCCTTCAGGGCCTTGAGGTCCAGCGGGCTGGAGCCCAGGCCACCGGTCAGGTCGGCCTTAAGCGGGGCCTGGAGAGCCTGCTGGCGGGCCTGCACAGTGCACAACTCCAGCAGGGAATCGGCCATCTGCCTGGTTGAGTATGTGTGAATGCCGTGACGCTCCACCACCTGGACCAGCGGATCGTTGCCGCCCATGAGCCCGGTGCCTCGGACCCAGCCGATCAGCGGATGGGCGAAGGTGACCCGGCCGGACCAGTCCTGTTCGGGGCGGGACCGGTTGACGATGGCATCCAGGGCGGCCTTGACCTCCCCGTAGGCTCCGTCGCCGCCGAACATGCCACGGTTGGGCGAGCCTGGCAGGACCACATGCAGACGGTGGTCGACGTCTGTGTCCGCCCCGATGCCAGCGAACCCGGCGATCTGGCGTTCCAGGCTCCAGAGCATGAGCCGGGCCTGGGACTCGAAGAGCCGGCCCGAGTCGGCCATGGTCCCGTGCATGGCGGGGGCTGCGAAGGGCAGCAGCAGGGTGGGCTCGTAGGCGGGCTTGAGCACGGTGGTCGTGGCCCCCGTGGTCTTGCGCTGCTCATTGCCGACCCAGTCGACCAGGGCATCCACATCCCGGTAGCTGGACAGGTTGGCGGGCACGATCCAGAGACGGGCACCGCCCACGGCATGGCGACGGTAGAGGTCGCGGGCCCAGATGACAGTCTGCGGCTTCAAGGAGTGGAAGACAGCGATGACCGTCGCCCCACCCTCCAGGAGGCCTGCAGTCAGAGATCCTGCGATGGACTTGGGGGCCACGCCGGTGACCACGGCCACGTCCTTGGCGAATCGTGCGGCGGTCTGGTCCGAGTCGGCAGGAGTCATGGCCTGGTCGGCGATGCCGCTGAAGACCCGGGCCAGATCCTGCTCGCCGCGTTTGCCTGCCTGCTCGGCGTACCAGACGGCCTGATCGTGCACCTCGCGTCCGGCTCCTACGAAGCTCAGGCGGCTGCGGTCATCATCATGCTCGTGGTAGATATGAGCCAGATCTTCTCGGGCACTGGCCCAGCGGTCGTCGAAGAGGACGGCGCGCGAGGCCTCGAACCGTGGCGCCACCTGCTCGGGCCAGTCGCTGCCCAGCTCGGCATTGACGGCAGCCACGACTGCAGCATCCTCATTCTCGCCAGGCTGGACGGCCGGGGGTTCAAGCCCCAGCTTGTCCAGAAGGAAGCGTGCGGTGGAAGCCAGTACACCCTCAGAGCCGGTCACCTGGGCTGCGAAGGCATCCAGGGCGGCGGAGTCGACCACGGCACCGCCAGCAGTACCGCCTGCAGAGGGCATGGAGACAGTGACACCGTGACGCTGGGCCACCTGCTGAACGGCCTGGTCGATCAGAGCGTTGGCCGCAGGCACAGTGGAGACGGCTTCAGTGGGCAGAATCGCCAGGTCGCCGCCGCGCGAGGAGGCACCCTCACGGGTGTCCAGGACCAGGCTGGCCACGGTGGCCGAGACCCAGCCAGCACCCAGCTGCCAGACGTCGGAGACCCGCTGTTCAACCTGCTGCAGCTTGAGGCCGGAGGGGCCGAAGAGGTCGCGGATGCGTTCACGAACGATGTCGGAGAGCACCGGGCCGAAGGGCCGATAGTTGGGGGCCACCTTGTTCACCAAGGCGCTCAGGTCGGTCATGCTGGCCTCGGCGGCGCCGTCCACACTGGCCACGCCCAGCTCGGAACTGATGTCCATCAGCAGCTGGTTGCGCCTGGAGGAGACGCCGTTGGTCAGGGTGTCGGTGGTGTCGGTCTGCCCGATCTGCTCGGGGCGGATCTTGGTGGAGTAGGCCAGCAGGACGGCGATGGCGTCCGAGGCCTTGAAGGGCAGGTCGGCCACCTCGGCACCCGATGGGCCGCCGGTAGTCGGAGCCGGAGCTGGAGCAGGAACCGAGTCCTCGGCTGCCGCCGGAGCCGGAGCGGGAACCGATGCAGGGGCTGGGGCAGGAGCAGCAGCCGGAGCAGACTCAGGCCTGGAGTCCTGGACCGGAGCCGCGGACTCCTCCTCCACCACCGGGGCCATGGGATCGGTGTCGGTCAGATAGACCCGGCTCTCGTCCCTGCCCAGGTTGTAGACGCTCACGTGACGCTCGCGGAAGTCGGGCAGCTTCAGGGTCTTGGCACCCAGGTTGGCCAAGGTGGGCGAGTGTCCCAGCCCTACCTCGATCAGCTGCTCCACGCCCAGGCCGCCCTGCTCGGGCGCATCGAACATGATTGCCTGGGTCTCGATCCAGCGCACCGGGGAGGCGAACTGCCAGGAGAGCAGCTCGGTCAGCAGCAGACGGCCCAACTTCTGGTCGTCGGCCGCATACTGGTCCCAGACCCGGGGATCATCCAGAGCCTGCTTGATGCGTTCGGAAGGAACCACCTCCAGGATGGAGGCCGCGAACTCCTTGGTCATCCGGAAGGGCCGTGCAACCAGGTTGGGTATGTAGCGACCCTCCAGGCGGGAGTAGTCGATGTGCTCGGGCAGCAGGGCATCCAGGGTGTCGCGGAACTCGGGCACCCCCTTGCGCAGCAGGGTGGAGTGGAAGGGCACGTCAATGCCAGGCACGTACATGAAGGCCGGCTTGCCGCCCGCCTCCTTGGCCCGACGGTTGGCGTCGGCTCGCAGATACTCCAGACCGGCGATGGTTCCGGCCACGGCGTACTGCTGGCCGGCCAGGTTGTAGTTGACGATCTCCAGGAATTCGCCGCATTCCTTGGATATGGACTCCACATACTGCTTGACGCCGGAGTCGCCCACGCCGAACTGGTTGGGACGCAGGGCGCCCATCCGGTAGTTGCTGCGCCCCTGCTCGTCGCGTTCGATCAGGGAGTGCATGGTGGATCCACGGTGGAAGACCAGCTCCAGGACCGTCTCCAGGGACATGACCCCGGCGAAGGAGCTCAGGGCGTTGTACTCGCCCAGGGAGTGGCCGGCGAAGTAGGCGGGCCAGATGTCCATGCCGGACTCGCGCAGGCGGGCGGTCTGGGCGAAGGCCACGGTGGCCAGGGCCACCTGGGTGAACTGGGTCAGGTTGAGCAGACCCTCAGGATGGTGGTAGGTGACCCCCTTGGCTGTAAGGGTGTGCGGGTTGTCACGCACCACGGCCAGGATGGAGAACCCAAGCTTGCTGCGGGTCAGGGCATCGGCCCGTTCCCAGGTCTCACGGGCGGCAGGCGACTTGGCCCGCTCGTCCAGGACCATGCCCTGCTGCTGGATCCCCTGGCCGGGGTAGACGTAGGCGGTCCTCGGGGCGCGGGCGATTGCCGTGCCGCGGGAGACCAGCTGTCCGTCGATCCTGCAGGTGACCTCCAGGACCAGGCCGCCATGGCGGACCTTGCCCACACGCTCCAGGCTGATCTCCACCTTGTCGCCCAGCTGGACCATGCCGTACATGTTGTAGGTCCATCCGGCGATCTCATAGTGGACGCCCTGCTCGTCGGTGGCCTGGGCCGCGTACTGGGCGGTGGCCGACAGCCACATGCCGTGCACCAGCGGCGCAGACAGTCCGGAGACCGCAGCGCCTCGCTTGGAGGTGTGGATTGGGTTGAAGTCCCCGGAGGTGCGTGCAAAGGCGGTCATGTCCTTGGGGGCGGTGACGGTGACGCGGCGCAGCAGCCTGCGGGGTGTGTCCACCGTGTCGGCGCGGATGCCGCCGTACTCGGGAGCCTCCTGGGGCAACTGGTCGCTGTAGGCGCGGCCACGGATGGCGAAGCGCTCGACCTCGCGGGCCAGCACGGTTCCGTCCTGGGCGGCGTGGACCACATGGATGGTCACCACCCGGCCGGAGGCGGACTCCTGGTAGGGCTCGGCCCAGCTGGTCAGTCCGATCCGCTGGCCGGTATGCTCCAGCAGGCGCTTCTCGGGGACCTCCAGCTCAATCAGATGGTCCAGATGGACCGCGTTGAGCAGTCCCTCGATGATGGGGAAGCCATTCACATAGACGGATCCCAGGGCTGCGTAGATGGCCGGCCAGGCCGGACCCACCAGGGCGTCTGGGGCGAAGCCGGAGGGGATCAGCGCATCAGGCAGGGCGCCACCGGTTGCCGCCTCATGGTCGAAGCCCAGGTTGGCTGCCAGGGTGTAGCCGCTGTGGGCCAGGCCGAAGGGGTGTTCCTGGTCGCCATCGTCCTTCTCGATGACAGGCATGGCCTCCAGCTTGTCGCCGGTGATGGTGGTGTTGCCGATGCCGGCTGTATCGGCCAGCAGGGCGTAGACGTCCTTGGGCAGGCGGCTACGGTCGACCACCGGGAAGAGACCGACCTGGTCGCTCTTGAGGGTCAGCGGCACGACGATGTCACGCACCGCATGCCGGTCCAGGCCGCCGTCGGGATCGTCGTCCCAGTAAGTGTCCAGGTGGATGTCCAGGTCGTAGTGCTCGCCCTGGGCGTCCTGGCCGGTGGCGGTGATGGTGTAGTTGTGGTCGTCCATGGCCGTGCCGTAAGCCGGATTGGCCATCAGGTGGCCCACCCAGGAGATGTTGGGGCTGCGGCGGATGAACTCCTGCGCGTCAGCGGCGCCTGCCAGCTGGCTGTAGGCCTTGGCGGGACTACTGTCCAGGTCGCGCACCCGGTCGATGGCCGCCCGCTCGAACCGTCCCAGGATGGAGGCCACCGGCTCGTCCACCGTGGTGATGCCGGCCACGGAGATGGGTCCGGGGATGGCCCTGACCGAGTCGGCGCCGTAGCGGGGGTCCTCTGACTGCCAGAGCTGATCCTGGCCCCACCAGCGCAGCAGATCGTTGTCGATGACCGGCACGAAGGGCATGGGCTTGGGGTACTCGCGCACCAGGACGGGGAACCAGGCCACGTCGGTGGGCACCACCTTGAGCTCGGCTGCCTGGGGATAGGCCTCGTGCAGCCGTCGAAGCGCCTGCTCGGGCTCAGCCACATCCTGCCTGGAGGCGAAGATGGAGTCGAACTCGCCGCTCTGACGCTCGCAGACACGGGCCTCAATGCGCCGCAGCAGGTGCAGGAAACGGTCGATGTAGGTGTCATCGGCCCAGGGGTAGGCCAGGTCGGCGAAACGTTGGGCCCAGTCCTGGTAGGTCATGGTCTCCAGATCGCCGAAGTAGGGCTTGGCGGTCTTGTTCAGGGCCTCGATGATCTCTGCGCGGCGGGTCTCCAGCTCCTCGGGGTGCTTCATGACCCGGACCAGCAGGCGGCCGCACTCGGCGGAGGAGTTCTCCATCTCGTAGATGTCGGCGTGCAGATGGCTCAGGCCGGAGCCCACGCCTCCCACGGATTTGCCGCTGGGCACCCACTTCTCACCCATGGGGGCGAAGGGGTCCGGATCGGGGGTGGAGCTGTCGATGCCAGGGGTTGCCACCAGAGCCCGCTTGATCTCGGGATTGGTGTGGGCCTCCTTGGCGGTCATGGCCGCTGTGCCGATCATGACGCCGTCCACGGGCATGTCCGGCAGGTTGTAGGCGCGGGACCACTGGCCGCTGATATAGTCGGCCGCCCGCTCAGGGGTGCCGATGCCGCCGCCAGCCACGAGCACGATGTTGGGGCAGGCGCGGACCTCGGCATAGGTGGTCGAAAGCAGGTCGTCCAGGGACTCCCAGGAGTGGTGGCCTCCTGCGGCCCCGCCCTCGACCTCCATCAAAATGTGGGTGGGTGCGACCTTGCGGGCGATGGCCACGACCTGACGGATCTGGTCCACCGTACCGGGCTTGAAGGCCACGTAGGGGAAGCCCTCCTCGTTGAGCTGACGGATCAGGGTCACGGCCTCGTCCAGCTCGGGGATGCCGGCAGAGATGACCACCCCGTCGATGGGGGTGCCGGAGGCGCGCTTCTTGGGCACGATGTGCTGGCTGCCGAACTGGAGGTTCCACAGGTAGCGGTCCATGAACATGGCGTTGAACTCGACCGTGCGGCCCTCCTGCAGCTGGTCCTCCAGCTGGGACACATGGCGGTCGAAGACCTCGGCGGTCACCTGGCCGCCGCCGGCCAGTTCGGCCCAGTAACCGGCGTTGGCGGCTGCAGCCACGATCTCAGGCTCCACAGTGGTCGGGGTCATGCCGGCCAGCATGACCGGGGGCTTGCCGGTCAAGCGGCTGAAAGCAGTCTCCACCCTGGGACCGGCAGGGGTCTCAAGCAGACGGGGGGCCAGCTTGGACCAGTCCTGGGTTCGGGCCGGATCCTCCTCCATGGTGGACAGCTGCGCGCGCCGGGCCTGGTTGGAGGCCTCGACCACGCCGACACCGGTGCCCTGGACCAGGTTGTCCACCAGCTTGCCCAGGGTCTCGCCCGGGCCCAGATCCACCAGCCAGAGGGAGGCGGCATCCTGCTGGTCCATGACCTCGGCGATCCGGCCAGCCCAGTCGGCATGGTTGAGCAGAACCTCTTCGCCGAGAACCTGAGCACGCTCGGTGTCCAGACCGCAATGGGAGGCCCAGTCCACGCTCAGATCCACGGCTTCCTTCATGAGCGGGGAGTGGAAGGGCAGGGTCACATCCAGGTACTCCAGAACCGGCGAGAAGGCGGTTCCGCCGCGGACCTTGTCCTCGCGCAGTTGGCGCTGGTGCTCGCTCTCCTTGCCCGCCTCGATGGCAAAGGCGGCCAGATCCTCCGGATAGCCGGACAGGACCAGGTTGCGATTCGAATTGGTCACGGCCACGCTGATGGGGCCGCGAGCGCCAGGCACCCGGTCGACCAGAACCTCCACCTGATGGCGGGTGGCCCCGCGCACCGAAAGCATAGGGGTGGCCTCACCCTGGCGGTGGATACCCAGACGACGGGCCTGACGAGTGCCAGCCGTGCCGATCAGCATGGCGGTGGCCAGAATCTGGTCAATGGCACCCTGAGCAGCCTTGAGGGATCCGGCAGCCTGAATCTCCTGAACCATGTGAACGCCGATGATGCCCTGGGAGTGCCCCAGCAGGGCCACCGGACGGGCCTGGGCCGCGTCGTAGCCCAGCTGGTCCATGTCCATGAGGGCGCCCAGCTGCACCAGGGCGATGCCGGGCACGCTGACCGCCGCGTCGGCGGCCGGCCCCAGCCTGACCGGGTCGGGCCTGTAGCCGAACATATCCAGCTGACGACCGTTGGTGGCCAGCAGGTCGGGCTTGACCGCCCTGAGCAGGTCGGTGGCCGCCGCCATGCGCTCCTTCAGGGCCTTGTCGATGTCGGGATCGCCCTGCAGATCGGCCAGGGCCACGGTCCAGGGGTTGGACTGGCCGGCGAACATGAGCGCGTGCGGCTGCTCGGCGAGACGGTTGATGAAGAATGTATTGGTCATGATGTCCTATTCATAGAGAGTTGGGGATTGCTGATAATGACGAGGGGAAGCTCATAGAGGCTGGTTGCCGTGGTGCTTGTCGTTGACCCTGACACGTTGCTTGTCTGCCAGGAGGTCCATGGCCTGGACCAGGACCGGCCTGGTCTGCTCGGGGTCGATCATGCCGTCCAGCTCGCCCATCTCCAGGGAGAGATTGGCGTTGACGGTGCTGGTTTCGTACTCCTGGGCCAGCCTGTTTCGCAGCTCATCCACGTCCCGGCCGGCCTCCTTGGCCTCCTGCAGGTCGCGCCGGTGGATGATGTTGACCGCGCCCTGGGCTCCCAGCACGGCGATCTGCGAGGAGGGCCAGGCATAGTTGAGGTCCGCGCCGATGGCCTTGGAGCCCATGACGATGTAGGAGCCGCCAAAAGCCTTGCGCAGCACAATGGTGACCATGGGCACCTGGGCGTTGGCATAGGCGTAGATGACCTTGGCACCCCGGCGGATGATGCCGGCGTGCTCCTGGTCCGAACCCGGCTTGTAGCCGGGGGTGTCCACCAGGGTGATGACCGGCAGGTTGAAGGCGTCGCAGAGGCGGACGAAGCGGGCCAGTTTCTCGGAGGACTCCACATCCAGGCTGCCCGCATCCACCATGGGCTGGTTGGCCACGATTCCCACCGGCCGACCCTCCAAGCAGGCGAAGCCCACAACGATGGACCGGGCGTAGAGCTCCTGGACCTGAACCAGCTCGCCGTAGTCGACGATGGCATGGATGACGTCCAGCACGTCGTAGGGCTGCCGGTCGTTCTCGGGGATGACCGCGGCCAGGCGTTTGGCGGCCTGGCGCTCTGCATGGCCGGAGATGAAGGCGTATCGGGGAGGCTCCTGACCGCTGTTGGCAGGCAGGTAGGCCAGGACGGTCCTGGCATAGTCGATGGCATCGGCCTCATCCTCTCCCAGGTAGTGGGCCACGCCGGAACGGGTGTTGTGCACGTAACCGCCGCCCAGCTGGTCCATGCTGATGGTCTCGCCGGTCGCCGCTTTGACCACGTCAGGACCGGTGACGAACATGTCCGAGTTCTCCTTGGTCATGATGATCAGGTCGGTCAGGGCCGGGCAGTAGACGGCACCGCCTGCGCAGGGTCCCAGAATCAGGGAGATCTGCGGGACGAAGCCGCTGGCCTGGCAGGTCTTGCGGAAGATGCGGCCGTACTGGGTGAGGGCGGCCACACCCTCCTGGATGCGGGCGCCGCCCGAGTCGATCATGGCCACGATGGGGACCTTGATCCGCAGGGCCATGTCCATGAGACGGCAGATCTTTTCGCCCTCTGCCCGTCCCAGGGTGCCGCCCCTGACGGAGAAGTCCTGGGCATAGACGCCGACCTTGCGCCCGTAGACCAGGCCGAAGCCGGTGACGACCGCAGAGCCCGCCCGGTCCCCGGCGATGTCGCCGCCCGCAAAGCGCCCCACCTCTTCGAAGGTGTCCTTGTCGAAGAGCAGATCCAGCCGCTCACGGGCGGTCTGCTTGCCCTTGGCATGCTGACGGTCACGGGCGTGCTCCTCGGCCTGCTTGGCCAGGGCGGCTGCCCGATGGATGCCCTGGCGCACCGGCTGGGAGCCCAAGGCGGATTCGGTGACGCTCATGCCTGCTCCTCCCCGCCCAGATCCAGGGTGACCAGGGTCTGGCCCGGATCCACCCCCTGTGCCACGGACACATCGATGGTCTTCACACGGCCCTTGGCCGGGGCATAGACGTAGTTCTCCATCTTCATGGACTCCAGAACCACCAGCAGGTCGCCCTTGTCCACCTCCTGGTCGGGGGCCACGTTGATGCGGGTGACCACCGCCTGCATGGTGGCTACGATGATGCCGGACCGGGCCGCATCCTGCCGGGGTGCGCCAGGCTCCTGATCGCGCAGCCCGCGCCCGCGCAGGGGCTGCCGGGGCCGGGAAATGCCGCCATGGCCGCCGACGCCGCCCATGCCTCCCAGCAATGACTGGGGCAGGGCCAACCTGACCCGCTTGTCGTCGATCTCCACGTTGTAGGTCTCCATGGGATCGCTGTCCCGGTCCTGTTCCTGGGCGGAGGCGCCGGAGACCGAGGCGGGCTGGCCACTGCCGTTGGAGGCAGGCTCCACGTTCAGGTAGACCCGTTCAAGCCACTTGGTGGACACGTCGAAGGAGTGCCCGCCCTCGGCGGTGAACTCGGGGTTGGTGAAGATCTTCTGGAAGAGGCCGGCCGGGGTGGGGACCCCGCTGATGCTCATCTCGCGCAGGGCCCGACGAACCCTGGCCACGGCCGCCGGACGGTCCTGGGCGGTCACGATCAGCTTGCCCATCATGGAGTCGTCCCTGGGCGAGACCGTGTCACCCACCTCGACGCCCGAGTCCACGCGGATGCCGGGGCCGGAAGGCCACTGAATCGACTCGATGGTCCCTGAGCTGGGGGTCAGGTTGGTGGCCGGGTCCTCGCTGGTGATGCGCAACTCGAAACTGTGGCCGCGGGGCGGGGGCGCCACATTCAGGGATCCACCGTCGGCGATCCGCAGCTGCTCGCGGACAAGGTCCAGTCCGCAGACCTGCTCGCTGACCGTGTGCTCCACCTGCAGCCGGGGGTTGACCTCCATGAAGTAGACGTCGTCCCTGGGGGTGACCAGAAACTCGCAGGTGCCCAGGCCCACATAGCCCACCGTATCGAACAGGCGGCGGGAGAATCCCTCCAGCTGGGCGATCACATCGTCGGACAGGAAGGGGGCCGGGGCCTCTTCCACCAGCTTCTGGTTGCGGCGCTGGACCGAGCAGTCCCTGGTGGAGTAGACGGTGAACTGGCCATGGCTGTCCCTGCCGGACTGGGTCTCCACGTGCCGGGCCCGATCCACGAACTTCTCGATGAAGTAGTCGCCCAGGTCGCCTCCCTGAAGGGCATCATGGTTCATGTAGAAGGTGCGCAGCTCGTCGCTGTCGTTGATCAGGGTTATCCCCCGGCCGCCACCGCCGTCAGCCTTCTTCATCATGACCGGATAGCCGTGCTCGTCGGCGAAGTCCAGCAGGGGGCGCATGTCGGTGACGGGCTCGCTCAGTCCGGGCACCACGGGCACCCGGGCCCGCTCGGCCACCTTGCAGGCTGTGATCTTGTCGCCCAGCTCGTCCAGGACCTCCGGATCCGGCCCCACCCAGGTGATGCCCGCCTCGATCACCTTCCGCGCGAAGGAGGAGAACTCGGACAGGAAGCCATAGCCCGGGTGAAGGGCGTCAGCGCCTGACCTGCGGGCGATGGAAACGATCAGATCCTCGTTCAGATAGGTCTCAATGTTGGTGTCCCCAGGCAAGAGGTAGGCCTCGTCCGCCATCTGGGCATAGGGGGCATCCCGATCCTGGTCGGCATAGACGGCCACCGTGGCAATGCCCATCTCCTGGGCGGTGCGTACAACCCGCAGGGCTATCTCGCCGCGGTTGGCGATCAGCAGTTTTTTCATTCCCCTCTCCTCACTGGTTGCTCAAGGGTGATCGGACTGACGGAAAGCATGAACAGGGTGGGAATTTAGGCCCCCACAGCGGCCACTTCAGGCAGGACGCCCACATCTGCCGTAGACACGTCAACCTGGTCGCCGTCGGGCAGCCGTACCCGCAGGGAGGCGTCCGGATTGATCTGCAGGGCACGTCCCTCCACGGGCTCACCGGCTACGGGGACGACCCTGACCCGCCGGCCCAGCGTCCAGCTGAGTCCGGCAATCCTCGAGCGCACTCCCTGGGGCCCGTTCAGGACCCGGTCCAGCGACCCGTCAAGGCCAAGGGGGGCCATCTCCCCGCTCAGGTGCCAGCTGATGGCATCGACCAGGTCGTCGCGCAGGGTCTGATAGTCGGGCAGATTCCGGTAGTGGAGCTGCAGGGAGGTGGACTCAGCGATAGGCAGCGCCTGCCGGGGCAGGAAGAGGTTGATGCCGATGCCGACAGCCAGTGCCGACCAGTCCTGATCCACCCGGACCAGTTCGCAGAGGATGCCCCCCAGCTTGGCCCCGCGGCAGAACAGATCGTTGGGCCACTTGAGCGTCATGACTCGTTCAGGGTCGCCACCGTCGCTCAGAGTGCAGCCGTGATACTCAAGCACGTCCTGCAGGCCTTCCAAGGCAGCCAGTCCCGCCACCATGGGCATCCATCCACCGAAGGATCCTGTCAGCAGGCTGGTGGGCAGCGGCAGGGCCCAAGTGGCCAGCAGGGAGCATCGGGGCTGATTGACCCAGGTTCGGGCAAGACGACCGCGGCACCGGGACTGCGCATCGGCAACCGCTACGCTCAGCGGCATGGTGCTCCCCCCGGCGCCCGGCCATCGCCGAATACCTTTACTTGCGACTCTTCCCTCGTATCGTGTAGTCGTAGAAATACCCTGACGGGCATTTTTTCGAGGCGTATCTTCGGCTTTTCCCCTTGTGCCAGAGACCAATCCCTTCACGGTCTCCGAGCTCGTTGTCGATTCACCGCCCCCAAACAGCCGCTCGACCCGGTCGCGCGCATCCGAATAGGTCGAGGCTTCCAGAGCATGAGCCACGAGCGTATTGGTCGAATCGACGGTGTCGAGCACCACGATCGAGGAGATTACGCCACTGTCCAGCGATGCCGATGGCTGCCACTTGATATTCTGATGAGGCACGCGTTCCACTATACGGCACAAGGGGTCAGCCCCGGTAGCGAACCACACACAAAAGCGGCGGCCGGTTTTTGTATCTTTTCACAGGGGACCCTTGGATAGCTCAGAGCGCATCCTCGGATGGGCACTGGATAAAATGGGGAAGCCGTAGACCAGGCATGACCCGCGAAAGGGGTTCTTTTGAGCGCAGACAGCGGAAGGGCGCAAGCGAGAGAGGCGGGCGAACAACCTGTGCAGACATCGGCCTTGCAGACCGGGAGACCCGGGTCTCGTGCATCCCGGACCGTCGGCCTGGTCCTGGCCCTGCTGGCCTGCCTCTGGATCGCCTTCTGCACTGGCCTGGGCCCCATCTACCGTCAGCAGGGATCGCTTACGCAAGTGGGTTTGTCCCAGCTCCTAATCATGCTGGGCACCCTGGCCGTCTGTCTGACTGTGGTCCTGGTCTGCCGCCGGATTCTGCTGGGTCGCGAGCCCTTTAGGATGCCACAGCGCTTGACCGCCCTGGCACAGCGTCCACGGATGCGTACCTACGCGGCCTTCATAACCCGGCAAACCAGCGGCTGGCGGCCCATCATGCGCCTGCTTTTGCTGGGCTGGGCCTGGGCCTTTCTTACCCTGCTGGCCGCCTATGGGGCCGACCTGTACGCACAGGCCCAGGAGTGTGCCAACTTCCTGGCTCAGCTGCAGGGCGATCAGCCCCCCTACGGCGGCAATACCTTCACACAGATGGACGTCTACCCCATCGGTCATTACCTATGGCCGGACCACCCCACATTCCTGACCGACCAGCACAACATGGTGCTGACCTTGTTCTACGGGATGACGATCATGGCCTCCAACCATCTGACGGGATCCTATGACGCGGGCATCGTACTCCTGGCAGGGCTGCAGGTGATCTTCGCAGCCTTCTGCTGCGCCGTCACCGCCGACCGCTTCCTACGCGACAGCGGAACTGAACAGGTTGGAGCCCTGGCCCGCACCCTGGTCATGCTCTTCTTCCTCCTCTCCCCCTTCGTGGTCTTCAGCACCTTCAGCCTGACCAAGTCCCCCCTCTTCGCCTTCGCCTTCATCTGGTGGTTCGGCATCTGGCACCAGCTGGAGTCAGCGGACAGGAACTCGCCGCTCTACGCCAGCCAGGCGGCCCGACAGCGGCCCGCCCTCGCCCTGAGCACCCTGATCATGCTGATCAGCGCCAAGTACGCCCTCTACATCGTTCTGGCCCAGCTGGTCCTGGCACTGATCATCCACCGTCGCCAGTGGGCCACCATCCTGATAGGGCTCCTGCTGCCTCTGATCCTGTTCACCGGGGTGACCGGGGCCCTGACGGCCACGGGGACGGTCATCCAGGGTGACCCGGTGGAGAGCCGCAGCATCCAGCTGCAGCAGATCGCCCGGGTGGCCCAGCGCAACCCCCGGGGGATTCCGGCCCAGGCGAGAGCCGACCTTGAACCCATCATGGACCTGGACAATGCCGCCATCCAGTACACCCCCTGGGAGGCCGACAGGGTCAAGTCCTCGGGCAACCAGCCCAAACTGATCGTCTATCGCTGGAGGACCGTCACGCCCGAGCAGCTGTCCCGGCTGAATCGGGCCTGGCTCCAGGTGGGACTGCATAACCCGGCGATCTACCTGGATGCCTTCATGGCCGAGTCCTACGGCTACTTCGACCCCGGCGACCCTGCCTACGTGGCCATGTCCTACTACCTCAACAACGGCTACGTACAGAACTCGGGCTCCTGGCTGGCGGCCTGGTGCCACGACTGGCGCAACGGGGTTACCGGATTCGTCAGAACCTGGGCCGATACCCCCCTCCTCGGCCTTGTGGCACGGGCCAACTTCTGGGTGGTGGTCACCCTGCTGCTGATCGTCGCCCGCCTGGCAGCCGGTCACTGGCGTGGGGCCCTGTGCTGGTTCCCCCTCCTGCTGATCATGGGGGTCATGATCACCGCCCCAGCCAACAACTTCGAACGGCACATGCTGCCGGTGGACATGGTGGTGCCCTTCCTGATCCTGGACATGGTCCGACAGAGCCGCCGTGCCCGTGCCGAAAACCTGATGGACCGGCCGACATGATTGGCAAGTCGAAGCGGTCCGGGCCGAAGGGCGACGACCCTGCCGAAGCGCAGCAGGTTCACCTGGCACCTCATGCGTCCGATGCCGCCATGGAGCAGATTCTTCTGAAGACACTGGATCATCTGGAGGAGGCACTGCCCTGGACCAGATCCGCGCCTGCCGATGGGCGCAGAACCTTGGAGGGGGCCATTCGAACAGCCATGGACGACCTGTTGTCCCGACTTGACGCCCAGGGTTCGGAAGACAGCGAAGTCCCCTCCCCCGTCCCAGCCGAGCTCTCCCGGAGCCTGGGACCGCACCGGGCCATGGAGCTGACCCGGGTCATTCTGGACATGCTTGAGGAGGCTGGCCGGACCATGGGAGCCGAGGGGGAACGGTCCACGCTGGTCTACACCCGTCATGCAGCCACCGCAGCAGCCGCTCTCTACGCCGACCTGGCCGAGGCGAGGAACGGGCGCAAGACCGCAGCGGAGTCGAGAATCATCCGGCATTTGATTGAGAACACAGCAGATACACGCACTGTTGACGATCTGGCCCGGCTGGGCTGGCCGACCGAATTCGATTGCTTCGCCGTCGTCGGCGAGGCACGGGGCAACGATGACGGACAGGGTATGGAGAACGCCCGTCAACCCATCCACACCACGGTGGCCCGTCAAGGCGGCAGAGCCCTAGTGGGCGAGAATGAAGGACTCATGGTGGCCCTGATCGACCCCAACCGGTCGGGCACTCCGGCGGACTTCTGCGCATCCACCCTGCGCTTCTTCGCCGACGAGTCAGCTGTCTGTCTGGGACCTCTCCACCATGGAATCCCCGGTGCGGGATCCTCCATCCGAGCCGCCCTGAGCACGTACGCTGCAGCTCCAGCAGTGGCCGATCCCATCACCGCCGCGCTGCCCAGACCACTGCACGCCGACGACCTGCTGCCTGAACGGGCCCTCAACGGAAACACGGACGCAGCCGACCAGCTCTACCAGGAAGTCTATCTGAGCCTGGCCGGACAGGACCCGGATGGGCCCCTGCCGACCACCCTGCTCACCTTCCTGCGCTCGGGCAACTCGCTGGAGGTCACTGCCAAGAAGCTGGGCATCCATCCCAACACCGTACGCTACCGGCTCAGGCGCTGCGTAGAGGTAACCGGCTGGGATGCCATGGACCCACGAGAATCCTTCGTCCTGCAGGCGGCCCTGATCATCGGCAGAATCCGCAGGTCACACCCGGGCCCCGACTGACTGCCACCGGGCCAACTGGTGCCGGGACGAGTGCTGCCTGATCAAGATACAAAAAGGGCGGGAACCCGAAGGTCTCCCGCCCTGGAAGTATACAGCCGAACCGGCTCAGAGCACCGCGATGTCCAGGGGGACGCCCGGACCCATGGTGGTGGTGACGGTGGCCTTGGTGATGTAGCGACCCTTGACCGTGGCCGGCTTCAGACGCTTGATCTCCTCGTCGACCGCGTGGAAGTTCTCCTCCAGAGCCTGCTGCTCGAAGGAGACCTTGCCCACGGGGAAGCTCAGGTTGCCGTTCTTGTCCACACGGAACTCGATACGTCCAGCCTTGATTTCGGTGACCGCCTTGGCCACATCCATGGTCACGGTGCCGGTCTTGGGGTTGGGCATGAGGCCACGGGGACCCAGCACGCGGCCCAGACGGCCGACCTTGCCCATCATGTCGGGGGTGGCCACCACGGCGTCGAAGTCCAGGTAGCCGCCGGCAACCTTGGTCACCAGCTCGTCATCGCCCACCTCGTCGGCTCCGGCCTCGGCGGCTGCAGTCGCCTGGGGACCGCGGGCGAAGACCAGGACGCGCACGGTCTTGCCGGTGCCGTTGGGCAGGCTGACGGTGCCGCGGACCAGCTGGTCGGCCTTGCGGGGATCCACGTTCAGGCGGTAGACGGCCTCAACGGTCTCGTCAAACCCGCGCTTGGGCATGCTCTTGAGCAGGGCGATGCCCTCCTCGGGGGTGTACAGGTTGGTGCGATCGACCTTCTCGGCCGCCTCGCGGTACTTCTTGGAACGCTTGGTCATCTGCTTCTCCTATCAGCAGTCGCGGTGCGGGCAAGCGTATGCCCTACCGCTCACAACGAAAATTTCAGTCGGTGACGGTGATGCCCATGGAACGGGCGGTGCCTTCGATGATCTTCATCCCGGCCTCGACGTCACGGGCCGACAGATCCTCCATCTTGGTCTGGGCAATCTCGCGGACCTGGGCCTTGGTGACGGATCCCACCTTGGTGGTCAGCGGGTTGCCGGCACCCTTGGAGACACCGGCCGCCTTGCGCAGCAGGTCGGCTGCCGGCGGAGTCTTGGTGATGAAAGTGAAGGAACGATCCTCGTAGACGGTGATGATGCAGGGGATGACCTGGCCCATCTTGTCCTTGGTGGCATCGTTGTACTGCTTGCAGAAGTCCATGATGTTCACGCCGTGGGAACCCAGTGCAGGGCCCAGCGGGGGCGCAGGATTGGCCTTGCCGGCCTCTATCTGCACCTTGATCAGCGCGGTGACTTTCTTCTTTGCAGCCATATGCTGGTTCTTCTTTCTACGAAGCGGTGATGTCGGAGACCATAGGTCCCCTCCCGCAACCTGTTCTTTCCAAATGCGCTCCACAGGGGAGCACAAGCTTGACGATTATCGCATCGACCAGGGACCGGCCGACGGCGCTCAGGCGATCTTTTCGACCTGGTCGAAGCCCAGCTCCACAGGAGTGTCCCTGCCGAAGATGGAGACCAGAACGGTCAGCTTCTGCGTGGTGGGCTCCACGTCGGAAACCACGGCGGCCATGGTGGCGAAAGGTCCTTCGGTAACGGTGACCTGATCGCCGACGGCGTAGGAGACCTCCACCGTGCGCTTCTTGGCGGCCTCGGGCCTGTCCCCAGCGGCCTTCAGGGCCTCGGAGGCGATCATGGGGGCCATCATCTGAACGACCTCCTTGCGGGTCAGCGGAGCCGGCTCCTTGCTGGGGCCGACAAACCCGGTGACGCCTTCGGTGTCGCGGATGATGCGGCGGGCATTCTCATCGGGCCACATGCGAATCAGCACATAACCAGGCACACGCACACGGGTGACGACCTTCTTACCCTTGTCGGTGTGCTTCTCGACCTCCTCCATGGGAATCTCCACCTGGAAGACCTTGTCCTCCAAGCCGAAGGAGGCCACGCGGGACTCCACGTTGGCCTTGACGCGCTTCTCGTAGCCGGAGTAGGTGTGCAGAACGTACCACTTGCCCTCAAGGGTGCGCAGCTTCTTGGAGAACTCGTCCACGGCACGCTGACCGGGATCGTCCTGATCAGCCTGGTCATCGTCAGAGGAGCCTTCGGAATCGGAAGAATCGACCTGGGCGCCCTTGGCCTGGGCGGATTCGGCGGGTGTGCTGTCCTGCTCGGCCTGCTCCGAAGAGGTTCCGAGCTGCTGATCCTGGACCTGGGCATCCTCCTGGGTGGGGACATCCTCGGACGCCGACGGGACCGACTCAGCGGCCTGATCGGGGTCCAGTCCCTCTCTGGTCAGATCATCACTCATGGATCACTCCACCTTCTACCTTGTCACGGCTCAGCCAAATATCAGGAAGGCCAGTTTACCCAGCCCGAAGTCCATCACGGTCACGAAGACCATCAGCAGCAGCACAAAGATGAAGACGGCCACGGACCAGCCCACCAGCTCCTTGCCTGTGGGGGTCACGACCTTGCGAATCTCGTCGATGACCTGCTTGATGAAGAGCCCGATACGCATGAAGAAGTTCGGCCTGGCTTCCTCAGCCCCATCCTTCTGTGCCATGGTCATCCGTCCTTCGTTTGTTCTGCATCATCTGCTGCAAGCCTTGGCAGGGAAGGCGGGACTCGAACCCACAACCTACGGTTTTGGAGACCGTTGCGCTACCAATTGCGCCACTTCCCTATCGGAACTTCCTACCAGCCTACTCGGCAGGGAGGAAAAACCGCCAAATCGCAAGTCTAGCCCAAAGGGTGGATTGCGTCCAACCGTGTTGCCCTGACAGCATTTCGCTCAGGAGCAGGATCAGGCGCTGACCCAGCCCCCAAGGCGCCGCATGCCCTCGGCCAGGTCGTCGTCAGCCAGCGCGTAGGAAAAACGCAGGCAGCCGGGCGCGCCGAAGGCCTCGCCTGGCACGGCCGCCACCTGGATCTGTTCCAGGATGACCTCGGCCAGCTCACCCGAGGTAGCGCAGACTGTGCCTTGCGGACCCACTGGCCGATTCAGCAGGCCGGTCACGTCGGCAAAGGCATAGAAGGCACCCAGGGGTTCAGGGCAGCTCACCCCATCCACGGCATTCAAGGCATCCACAATGGCCCGCCGACGCAGGGCGAAAGCCGACCGCATGGCCTCCACATCTTTCAGACCGCCGGTCAAGGCAGCCAAGGCCGCCTGCTGGGAGACATTGGCCACGTTGGAGGTCATATGCCCCTGAAGCTTGGCGGCCGCCTTGGCCACCGGCACGGGGGCAATCAGCCAGCCCACCCGCCAGCCGGTCATGGCATAGGTCTTGGCCACACCATTGACCACGATCAGCTGATCGCGTACCTGGGGCACCAGAGCGCCTGGATAGGGCGTGCGCGCCCCCTGGTAGGTCAGGTGCTCATAGATTTCGTCACTGATCACCCAGATTTGGTGCTCCATGGCCCAACGGTCCACGGCAGCCACCAGGTCGGCATCCCAGATTGCCCCGGTCGGATTGGCAGGCAGATTGAGGATGATGGCACGGGTGCGCTCGGTCCGGGCCGCCTCCAGCTGCTCCAGGCTGGGGATATAGCCCTGGTCGGCTCCGCTGAGCACCGGAACCGGCCGACCGCCAGCCAGCAGAACCATCTGGGGATAGCTGGTCCAGTAGGGTGCGGGAATGATGACCTCATCACCGGGGTTCAAGAGGATCTGGAAGGTCTCATAGACGGCCTGCTTGCCGCCGTTGGTGACCACAATCTGATCCGGGTCAATCTGGTAACCCGAGTCGCGCAGGGTCTTGTCGGCGATGGCCTGCTTCAGTTGGGGCAGGCCCGCTGTGGGCGTATAGCGGTGGTTACGCGGATCCAGGCAGGCGCGGGCAGCCACCTGCACGATGTGGTCAGGCGTGGGAAAGTTGGGTTCGCCGGCACCGAAGCTGATCACATTCATGCCCTGGGCCTTCATGGCCTTGGCTTTTGAATCCACGGCCAGAGTGGCACTGGGGGCCACCGCATCTATGCGTCTGCTCAGGGTCTGCCATTGCGCCATAGTCATGTAGCCATGCTACCGCCCAGCACCCCCAGGGCTGTGTTCAGACCAGGACCAGAGAGTCCCGATGCACCAGCGGGTGGGCATAGTGGGCACCCAGTCGGCGGCGGAGTTCCTTGGTGTTTAGGCCCAGCATGTCCTGGGCCTCCTCGGAGTCATAGCCGGACAGGCCCTTGGCCACCTGGTGGCCAGACTCATCGTGAATCCAGACCGGATCCCCGGCCGAGAACTCACCCTGGACCGATTTGGCACCAGCTGCCAGCAGGCTGGCACGACCGCCGCGCAAAGCCTTGACAGCCCCCTGATCCACCAGATAGCCGCCCCGGGGACGGGAGGCGAACTTGATCCAGAGCCGGTGCGAGGAGCCTCGTGGACGGATGGGGGCGAAGAGGGTGCCCACCTGGTCGCCGGCCAGGGCAGGGCCGGCGAGATCGGCACGGGCCAGGACCACGGGCATGCCGGAGGCCGCAGCAATCCGCGCCGCCTCCAGCTTGGTGGCCATGCCCCCGGTTCCCAGCCCGGAGACGGACCCTTGGGCATCCACCTGGTCCATGATGGCCGCCACATCGGGCACAAAGCCGATCCTGCGCGCCCCTGGGCGGGACGGGGGCTCGGTGTAGAGGGCATCCACGTCAGTCAGCAGGACCAGGGCATCGGCGCTGACGATGTTGGCGATCAGTGCCGAAAGGTGGTCGTTGTCGCCGAAGCGGATCTCGTTGCTGGCCAGGGCATCGTTCTCATTGACGATGGGGATGACCCCCAGATCCAACAGACGGCAGAGGGTGCGCCGGGCGTTGCGGTACTGGACGGCATGGGTGGTGTCACGGGCGGTGATCAGGATCTGGCCAACACGCAGAGCATAGCGGGCGAAGGCAGCCTCGTACTGGGCCATGAGCAGACCCTGGCCCACTGAGGCCGTTGCCTGCTGGGTGGCCACGTCATCAGGACGTTGGTCAAAACCCAGTGTGCCGAAGCCGGCAGCTATGGCCCCGGAGGTGACCAGTACCAGACGGGCGCCATCCACAGCCGCCGAGGCCAGGGCACCCACCAGCGAGCGAAGGCGATCCTGGTCCAGGCGCCCATGGGAATCAGTCAAAGAACTGGTGCCCACCTTGACCACCATGGTGCGGGCCTGGGCCACCCGGGAGCGAACCTCAGCCTCGTCGGATTCCTCCCGACCGGTCATTGCCCGGCCTCCTCCGAACTGGCCGGATCCGTATCCCCGCGCCCCAGCAGGCCCTGCCTGTCGTGGGGATCGTCATCCACGGAGGGGTCGGCCCAGTGCCCCTGGCGCCGCTCCTGCTCCATGACCTGACGCACCGCCTGCCGGGCGTCCATCATCTGGTGGTACCGGCGGCGGCGTTCGCTGTTGGTGCGGCGGCGGTTGAGCCCCTGGCTCTCCTCCAGACGCAGGTCACGGCCCCGGGCCACCTGGGGGGTGCCGTCCAGCATTTCGGCACCGGCCGCCACGCTCGGATCCCAGTCGAAGGCCACCGCATCGTCGCCAGGACCGATGCGGACCTCGTCACCTGGCCTGGCTCCGGCCTTGCGCAGGGCATCCTCCACACCCATCCTGGCCAGGCAGTCGGCCAGATAGCCCACGGCCTCCTCGTTGTCAAAGTTGGTCTGACGCACCCAGCGCTCGGGCTTGGCTCCGCAGACCCTGAACCAGGTCTGTCCGGAACGGGTCTGATGCCGCTCAAGAGTGAAGTCGGCGGACTGGTCCCCATTCCTGCGCCGCCGCTCCAGGGGGCGGATGACCACGCGCTCCTCCTGGCTGGCCTCCTGCTGCTCATGCAACTGCCTGCGCAGGCGGTCCACCAGACCGGCAAGGTAATAGCCCAGCTCCTTGAGTCCCTGATGCGAGGCTGTGGAGACCACAAAGACCTTGAGGCCCAGAGCCTCAAAGTCGGGCCTGACGAATTCAGCCAGCTCGCGAGCCTCCGGCAGGTCAGCCTTGTTGAGGATGATCACCCTGGGCCGCTCGGCCATAGGGATGACCCCCAGCGGAAGCTCCAGGCGGTCGGCATAGCGGGAAAGCTCCTCTTCCAGGGCTTGATAGTCGCTCATGGGGTCACGATCTGGCTCCAAGGTTGCGCAGTCGATGACATGGGCGATGATCTCAGTGCGCTCGATGTGTCTCAGGAACTCCAGCCCCAGGCCCTTGCCCTGGGAGGCCCCCGGAATCAGCCCTGGCACGTCGGCCATGGTGAAGCGGCTCTCCCCTGCCTGGACCACGCCCAGGTTGGGCACCAGGGTGGTAAATGGATAGTCGGCGATCTTGGGCCGGGCCGCGCTCATGGCCGCCACCAGGCTGGACTTGCCAGAGCTGGGAAAACCCACCAGGGCCACGTCGGCGATGGATTTGAGCTCCAGTACCAGGTCGCGCTCCTGCCCGGGGTCCCCCAGCAGTGCGAAGCCGGGAGCCCGCCTGGCCTTGGTGGCCAGGGAGCGGTTGCCCAGGCCGCCCACGCCTCCCTGGGCCGCCACGAACCGGTCCCCCACATGAGCCAGGTCGGCCAGACGCTCGCCCGGCTGTTTGCGCTCGCCTTGACCCCCCTTGGCGGTAAAGACCACAGTGCCCACAGGCACCGGCAAGATCAGATCCCGGCCACGGCTGCCATCCTTGTCGCCGCCCAGACCCATAGTGCCTGATTCGGCCTGGCGGTGTGGCAGGAAGCGGTAGTCCAGCAGGCTGGTGGCGTTGGCATCGGCCTGAAGAATGACCGAACCGCCCTGGCCACCATCGCCCCCATCGGGCCCGGCCAGGGGCTTGTACTTCTCGCGGCGGATGGAGGAAGCCCCATTGCCGCCGTCGCCACCCTTGACATGGACGGTGACCTGATCCACAAATGCGCTCATAGGGGCCCATGGTACTCAATCCGGCCTGACATGCGGCCCCTGAGAGCTGAATGCCCGGCATCTCCATACATATCGAAAAAGGCCACCCCATGAACAGGGATGGCCTTTGGCCGATGCCGATAAAGGGCAATCAGGCTGTAAGCACGTCAACGACCTTGCGGTCACGCCGGTTGGCGAACCGAACTGTTCCGTCCGTCAGGGCGAAGAGGGTGTGGTCCTTGCCCAGGCCGACGTTCTGGCCGGGATGGAACTTGCTGCCACGCTGGCGAACGATGATGTTGCCGGCCACTACAGCCTCGCCGCCGAACTTCTTGACGCCCAGGTACTGTGCATTCGAATCGCGCCCGTTGCGTGAGCTGGACGCGCCCTTCTTATGTGCCATGTCTGGTTCCTTTCCTACCTCGACCTAGGCCCTCAGGCGATGGCCGTGATCCTGACCACGGTCTGCTTCTGGCGGTGGCCCTTGCGGCGCGCCACGCCGGTCTTGTTCTTGAACTTCTGGATGTTGATCTTGGGGCCCTTGGCCTCGTCGTCCACGACCTCGCCCTTGACGGAGATCTTGGCCAGATCCTTGGCGGCCATGGTCACCTTGGATCCATCGACGACCAGCGCGACCGGAAACTCGACCGACTCGCCCTTCCTGGCAGCCAGACGGTTGACCGTGATCTGGTCACCGACCTCGACCTTCTCCTGATGGCCTCCGGCCTTCACAATCGCGTACATAGCCCTACCTTGCCTGTTGTCCAAAGCTGTATGCGCCCGGCATCCGGGTCTCGCCATGCAATTGACGAACCCGTCCAGACACCAGCTAACCAGTATAGAAGCAAACACACCGCGTCGTCAAATGTGCCTGCCCCGCCGACAAAACAAAATTCAGTTTATGACTCCTTGGCGACATCCGCCGTCTCAGCCTGGGCTTCATCCTCATCCGATGCCGCCTGGGCCGCCGCAGCGATCCTCGCCAGCTTGGCCTTGACTGCAGGCGTCGAGCCGGTGGACAGGGTCTCCTTGGCAGAGGAGCCATGACCATGCTTGTTGGTCTTGACGAAGGGGTCGCCGCCCTTGACCGCATAGGGGTCGGCATAGGAGGCGGAGATGGTCGGCTTGTCGTGGAGGATGAAGCCTCGGCCATGGCAGGTGGGGCACTCCTCGGAGAAGGCCTCGACCAGCCCCTGGCCCACCCGCTTGCGGGTCATCTGGACCAGACCCAGGGAGGTGACCTCGGCCACCTGATGCTTGGTGCGATCCCGGGCCAGGCACTCCACCAGACGGCGCAGGACCAGGTCGCGGTTGGCCGGCATGACCATATCCACATAGTCAATCATGATCATGCCGCCGATGTCGCGCAGACGCAACTGCCGGGCGATCTCCTCGGAGGCCTCCAGGTTGCAACGGGTCACCGTCTCCTCCAGGGACTTGCCCTTGCCTATGAAGCGGCCGGTGTTCACATCGATGGTGGTCATGGCCTCGGTGCGGTCGATGACCAGGGAGCCGCCGGATGGCAGGTAGACCTGACGCTCCATGCCCTTGCGCAGCTGGCTGTCGATGCTCCAACGGTCGAAGACATCCTTGCCCTGGTGCTCGGCCGGATCCCAATGCTCAAGCTTCTCCTCCAGGTCGGGGGCCATGGTCTCCAGGTAGTTGCGGACCCTCTCGTAGACCCCCTCGCCCTGGACCACCAGCTTGGCGAAGTCGTCGTTGAAGATGTCGCGGACCACGCGGATGGCCACGTCCGGCTCGCCCTGCAGAAGCTTGGGACGCTTGCCGTGCAGGAACTCCTTGCGCTTGTCCTCGATCTTGCTCCACTGACGCTGCAGGTTCTCCAGGTCCTTGGTCAGGGCCTGCTCGCTGGCCCCCTCGGCCGCGGTGCGGATGATGACCCCCATGTCCTTGGGAGCCACCCTGGAGACGATGCTCTTGAGGCGGGAACGCTCGCGGTCGGGCAGCTTACGGCTGACGCCGGTCATGCCGCCCGAGGGGACCAGGACCAGGAAACGGCCGGCCAGCGTGACCTGCGAGGTCAGGCGGGCGCCCTTGTGGCCGATGGGATCCTTGGTGACCTGGACCAGCACGGGATCGCCGGATTTGAAGGCCAGTTCGATCCGGCGGGGCTGGCCCTCCAGACGGGTGGAGTCCCAGTTGACCTCGCCGGCGTAGAGCACGCCGTTGCGGGCCTGGCCTATGTCCACGAAGGCGGCCTCCATGCTGGGAAGGACGTTCTGGACCCGGCCCAGGTAGATGTTGCCGACAGTGGAGACCTCCTGGATGTCGGAGACGTAGTGCTCGACCAGGATGTCGTCCTCGATGACCGAGATCTGGGTGTGGTGCTCCTTCTCGCGCACCACCATCAGACGGTTGACGTTTTCGCGGCGGGCAAGGAAGTCCTGCTCGACCAGCTGGGACTGGCGGGAGCGCTCGCGGCGGTTGTCCCGTCGGCGCTGCTTCTTGGCCTCCAGGCGGGTGGAGCCCTCCACGTCGGTGATCTCGTCAATATACTGCTGCTTGCGTGAACGGCGGGTGCTGGACTCCTCTGGCTCGCCCTCAGCGGACTTGGAGCCCCTGCGACGGCGACGGCGACGGGTCAGCGGGGCCTCGTCCTCGTCATCCTTGTCTTTCTCCTGCTCGTGCCCGCGACGGCGACGACGAGTGGAAACGGTCTTCTCAGTGTCCTCATCATCGCTCTTGGCACGGCGACGGCGACGGGTGCGGGTGCCGGATTCCTGCTGATCCTCGTCCTGCTCCTGATCATCGTCGACCACGAAGGTGATACCCTCGTGATCCAGATCCTCCTCGATGCGTTCCACCTCGTCGGCGGCCCTGCGCTCCTCGGCGTTGAGCCTGCGGGAACGGCGCGAGCCGCCCTCCGAAGCGTTCCTGGACCTGCCGCGACGGGAGGTCTTGGACGATTGCTCGACTTCCTCATCCTCATCATCCCGTTCCTGGCGCTCATCCTGCTCAGGCCGTGAGGCGGGTATGACCGGCTCCTGGAAGAGCAGGGATGTCATAGGACGGGGACGGGATGCGCGTGGACGCTCATCCTGCTCCTGGGCCTTCCGGCCGGTCCTCTGGCTGCGGCCTGAGGTCAGAGCCTCCACAGCCTCAAGGGCACGCTCCTGACGGTCTTGATCAGGTTCGCCCTCCTGGGCATGCTCCTCGGTGCGTCGACGGGTAGCAGTTCTGGTGCGACGACGAGTGGTCGTCCTGGTTGGCTTGGACTCGCTCCCATCATCTTGGGCATCCTGGCCGGAGTGGTCCTGCACGCTCTGATCGGCCGTCTGATCCTCCTTGGACTTGCGGGTGCGACGGCGACGGGTGGAGGAGGGCTCGGACTCATCGTCCTCCTCCTTGGCCCTGCGGGAGGTCTTGCGCTTCTCGGCCTCGACTTTCACGGGCACGTCGGCACCAGCTGCGCCGGCCACCCTGACCACACGCCGTCCAGCACGGCGACGGGTACCGGAACCGGCGGTCTCCTGGACCTGCCGCTCCTGCCCATTCCCACTGGCTGACCTATTATCCTGGGTATCCTCATTATTCGTTTTTTCGGGCACAATGCTCCTTGCGGCACGCCGCCTCGTGCCGCTCTCACGGTTCCGATCCGTCCTCACGCTGCACTCTCACTGCAGCCGCGCACCTGCGTGCGCCTGATCGAAACGCCTTGGCAAAAAGTCTTCCTGACGCAGGCGGACACCGACGCCCGTACGAATCACTGGGTCTCCATACGGGGGGATCAACGCCTACGCTGCAAGTGGTCAGGCAGAACCACCGTCCTCTAGTATGGCACAGATCAGCGGCCGTCAGGTCCATTGAGCCACTCGACCAGTATTGCTTCCAGCCGGACCAGGTCATCCAGGGGCACCTGTTCGTCGGCCTTGTGGGCCAGCAGGGGGTTCCCTGCGCCCAGGTTGACGGCCGGTAGGCCAAGGGCTGAAAACCGCGCCACATCGGTCCACCCAAGCTTGGCGCGAGGCTGTTGGCCCGTGGTCCGAGCGACCAGATCCGCCAGCGAACGGGCCCAAGGCGAGTCCAGACCCGGACTGGCTGCGGGCGATTCGTCGCACATGCGCACCGAGAATCCCTGGAAGACCCCGCCGCAGGCCATATGCTCGCCATTGCCCAGCTCTGCACCTGTCCCCTGACCCATCATGAGCTCCTTGGCCTGGGCCAGGCTCTTGTCGGGGGCGAACCGGTAGTTGACATGCACCCGGCAGCGGTCGGGGATGACGTTAGTGCCCAGGCCGCCCTCGATCATGGTGGCGTTGAGCCCCTCCCGGTAGTCCAGACCATCCACCCGCACCGTGGCCGGACGGTACTGCTCCAGCCGGTCCAGAATGGGCGCGGCAGCGTGGATGGCGTTGCTGCCCATCCAGGCCCGGGCAGAGTGGGCCGTCGTGCCGTGGGTGATCAGGTCAAAACGCATGGTTCCATTGCAACCGGCTTCGATGGCGCAGTCCGTGGGCTCGCCGATGATGGCGAAATCCCCCTGAACCCAGTCAGGGTGGGCAGCCACCACCCGACCCAGCCCGTTCAGATCGGCCTGGACCTCCTCATGGTCATAGAAGACGAAGGTCAGGTCATAGACCGGCTCCCGAAGGGTGAGCGCCAGGTGGAGAAAGACGGTATCCGAAGCCTTCATATCGGCGGTGCCCCTGCCGTAGAGCACCCGGGATCCGGGGTGGGCGGCGGACAGGTCGGCCCGAATGTCCGGGTCGCCGGGCTCCAGCCAGCGCGGAGGCATGTTCCCATCCACGGGCACGGTGTCCAGATGCCCGGCAAGGACGATGCGATGGGGACGGCCCAGCCGGGTGGAGGCCACGACCGTGTCGCCCAGCCGTCGGACCAAGAGGTCGGCCCGTGAGGACAGGGCCCTCTGGACGGCATCAGCCAGGGCGCCCTCCTGGCCGCTGACCGAGGGCAGGGCGGTCATGGCCTCCAGTATCCTTGCCATGTCCTGGGCAGGTTCAGTCCCCCGGACGCCGGAAAGAAGATTAATATCCGTCTGTGTGTTCTTGGCCATAGTGCCATGCTAGCGGGCCGAGGGAGCGCGGATGGAACTACAGCCGCAAGCATGAGGTCCGGGTGGCACAATGGGGACGACGGAAGCGGTGGCACTCCGCCTGGAAAGCCGCCGTCCACCATGCGAGACGAGGAGGATGCCGGAGTGCCTGGACTGCTCAGTGCCATGGAAGGGTTCTTCATCATCGGCGTGGTCATCGCCGTGGGCTATGTGGCCGCACGCTTCCACGTAGGCGGTCCCACGGCCCAGCTGGTGCTCAACAAATACTCTTTCTTTGTATCAACGCCCTGCCTGATGTTCGCCATCCTCTCCAAGCAGAAGCTGTCGGTCATCTTCCACCCCAGCATCATCGTGGCCTTCCTGTCGGCGGCGGCCGTGGGTCTGCTCTTCGTGGCCCTTAACGCAACCAGCTTCCACCTGCCGGCCGCCGAAGCCACCATCGGCGCTCTTGACGCCCTGTATCTGAACTCCAACAACATCGGGCTGCCTGTCGCCACCTATATTCTGGGCAATCCCACATTGGTGGCGCCCATCCTGGTCATGCAACAGGCCCTGTTCACCCCTATCGGGCTGACCGTTCTGGACGCGACCACCAGCGGCAGGCTCTCAGTCAAGACCATCCTCAAACAGCCTCTGAAGCAGCCCATCCTCATCGGCTCCCTGGGCGGCATAGTGATCTCGGCCATCAGCGCCCAGGCCGGCCATTTCGTCATCCCCGACTTCGTCTACAAGCCCATCGACATGATCGGGCAGTCGGCAGTGCCCATGATCCTCATGGCCTTCGGCATGTCCCTGCGGGGTTCACGGCCCATGGGCCGGGGGACGGACCGCCGGGCCACCCTCTGCGCGGTCATTCTGAAGAATCTGGTCATGCCCATAATCGCCTACCTGCTGGCCCGGTTCATGATGGGCTTCAGCGGGGCGGAGCTGTACGGGTGCGTGGTTCTGGCGGCCCTGCCCACCGGCCAGAACGTCTACAACTACGCAGCCCGCTACGGGGTGGGAACCACTTTCGCCAGGGACGCCATCCTGCTGAGCACGATCAGCTCGCCCGTGATCATCGCCCTGGTCGCCTTGCTGCTGAGCTGATACGCCCGAACAGGCTTCCCGCTCAGCCTTCGGCCGCCAGGGTCTCCAAGCGTTGCCGGAAGTGCGGCCAGTCCTGTCCGAAAGCCTTCAGAAGAGGTAGGCCCGAGACCTTGTCCAGGTCCACCCATTCCAGGGCAATGCTCTCGTCGTCATTCATGCGGGGGTCGACATGGTGGCCGGGACGCTCGAAGGCCAGGATGGTCGTGTAACCCCAGGGACCATGGTCCTCCAGGTAGGACCCCACCACCTGAATGTCCTCCGGGCGGATGTTGGCCTCCTCATAACTCTCGCGCAGACCGCCCTCCAGGGGGTTCTCCCCGTCGGAGATGGCACCGCCCGGCACACCCCAGGTGCCGCCCTCAGCGCTCCAACGTGCCCGATGCTGCAGAAGCACACTGACCGGCGCGCCGCTGCGGACATCACGCCGGGCCAGCAAGACACCGGCAGCCCCATTGAGCCCCCAGTGCCGCTTGCCGCAGGCGCAGTCCACCCATCCGTCGCCAGGCTGATGGACGTTCTCCGCGGGGGCGGCCAGTCCTTCAGGACCATGCGTCGATCCGTCGGCCGGCTGACGCTCGGGCATGACCCGTTCGGCCCAAAGGTCAGACCAGGAGACACCCAGCTCCTGGGCCAGGGCGCGCAGGGCGGGCATGCTCAATCCCATCACCCCGCTGGGGTCGCCTTCGACGCCCTGAATGAAAGCGCTGCCCAACCCCTCCAAGGTGAAGGATCCGGCCACCTCCAAGGGTTCGCCGGTGGCTACATAGGCCTGCATGGTGGCCCGGTCGTAGTCTCCGAAGATCACTTGAGCACTGCTGACCGCCCGGGCCCGATGTCCGGTGGCCAAATCGATCAGGCAGTGGCCGGTGACCAGGGTGCCGGTTCGGCCACGCATGGCCATAAGCCGCTCCAGAGCACGCTCCGGCTTGTGAGGCTTGCCCATGACGACCCCGTCCATACTGAATAGCGAATCACATCCCAGCAGGAGGGGTCCGCGCTCGGCATCTATCATCCCGCCCCAGGCCCCAAGGACCTGGCTCATGGGATTCCGGGAGGATGCACCGGAATCGCTCTGGTTCAGAGGCCTGAACGTGACCAGTTCGCCCCGCGAGCGCCTTTCGGCATCCTTGACGGCATCCATTGTCGCTTGGACAGCCGAGGCCTTGGCCTCAGCCAAGACACCGACCCGTTCGCACGCATCCAGGTCATCCAGGTGACGACCTGATTTTCCGGCCTGTTCAGCCAGGACTGCTGGCTCATCCACCTTTGAAGGTCGAATGATGGGGTCAATGCCTGCCTGGACCAGAAGCCGACGCCTGGAGGGGGAGGATGAGGCCAGGATGAGCGGGATATGCCTGTCTTCAGTGTTCACGATTGCCTTCCTGGTCCCGTTCCACCTGAACCCCCTGGCAGTCCACATCCAGGGGCAGAATCCGCCAGCGACCGGAATCCAGATAGTCCTTGGCAAGGGTCCGCAGCTGATTTTCAGCATCCCCGTAGTGCAGGACGATAATGCACGGTCCAGCCCCTGAGACGGCCGCCGCGTAACCCTGACGGCGCAGGAGCTGCAGGAGCTTGGTCGATGAGGGCATGAGCCCGGCCCGGTATGGCTGATGGAGCCGATCCTGGGTGGCTACGAAGAGCAGGGCGTTGGCCCTGGCAGCCTGCCCGACGGCCTCGGTCCCCAGGTCATCCAGTGAGCCGGGGTTCAGAGCGCCGGGAATCAGGGCAGCCCGCGAGAGGTTATGAACGGCATCCGCGTAAGGCACCCGGTTGGGCAGGGCCTGTCGGGCCTTCTGTGTGGACAGATGAGCACCAGGGACGAAGACTGTGGCTTTGATGGCCGGATCCACCTTGTAGCGCAGGGTATGGTAACCGCCCTCCAGGGGTGCGCCCCCGGCTATGGGCAGGGAACCCACCCCTTCGCCAGTGGCCAGATCATAGGAGACGGTCAGTCCCCCATAGACTGCAGGCGCCACATTGTCGGGATGTCCCTCGATCTGGGCGGCCAGCGCGAAGACGGCATCACGGCGCAGAGGGCCGGCGTGGGCGAAGGCCGCAGCCGCCGCAATCCCGGCCACGATGGCCTCAGCGCTGGATCCCAACCCCCTTGCCTGGGGAATACGATTGACGGCGCGCATGATGAAGCCGAACTTTGGCAGACCAAAGACCTGGCAGGCACGTCGGAAGGCGGAGACGACCAAGTGGGTCTCGTCTCGGGGCAGGGTCCGCTCCCCCTCCCCTTTGATGACCACATAGGCGGTGGTGTCGCCGGGGTCCACGGAACGGGTGAAGACGATCTCGTCGTGGTAGTCCAGTGCCAGGCCGACCGCATCGAACCCCGAACCCAGGTTGGCGCTGGTGGCCGGCACACGCACCCGCACGGTGGACGGACTCTCTGTGGCAGACGTCATCATTGGGCCTGCCGATCGAAGACGCGCAGGATGGAGGCCTGCCCGGTGACCGAATCGAAGGTGGAGATCCGCTTGACTACCTGTCGCAGGGTCACCTCGTCGCACAGGTGGGTGACCACGCGCAGCTGCTGAATCTCACCGCTGTAGCCCGGGTCATGCAGGGTGGGCTTGATGTCCTGGTTGACTCCGTTAATGGAGATGCCCGCCTCGGAGAAGACCTGGGCGATGGCCGTCAACACGCCAGGCTTGTCGTGAATCAGGAAACGGACGGCAAAGGCAGCCCGAGATGCATCCAGCGGAGCCATGGGAATGTTGGCGTACATGGGAATCACCGGACCCATGCCATGCTGGACGATGTGGCGGGCCTCGGTGACTACGTCCCCCACAACGGCCGACGCTGTGGGCGCTCCGCCGGCACCCCGACCGTAGAACATGAGGTCGTCGGCGGCCTTGGCGGTGACGAAGACCGCGTTGAAGCTGCCATGGACCGAGGCCAGGGGGTGGCTGTCGGGGATCAGCGCCGGGTAGACCCGGGCGGAGATGCCCTGCTCGCCACGTTCAGCAACGGCCAGAAGCTTTATGACCCGGTGCTCGGTCTGTGCGGCCGCGATATCGTCGGCGGTGATGGCGCGGATGCCCTCCACGGGGACATCATCCAGACGCACATCGGTGTGGAAGGCCAGTGTGGCCATGATGGCGGCCTTGGCGGCTGCATCCAGCCCGTCCACATCGGCGGTGGGATCCGCCTCAGCGAAGCCCTTGGCCTGGGCGTCGCGCAGGGCCTGGTCGAATTGAAGACCCTTGGTGGTCATCTCATCCAGAATGTAGTTGGTGGTCCCGTTGACAATGCCCACCAGGCTGGTGATGCCGTCGCCCACCAGAGATTCGCGTAGGGGCCGCACGATGGGGATGGCCCCGCCCACGGCCGCCTCGAAGTAGATGTCGACTCCACGCTCTTCGGCGGCCCGGTAGAGCTCAGGGCCATGCTGGGCCAGAAGGGCCTTGTTGGCGGTGACCACGCTGGCACCGGACTCGATGGCCTTGAGCAGCAGGGTGCGGGCCGGCTCGATGCCGCCGATCAGTTCGATGACGATGTCCGCCCGGGTGACCAGACCGTCTGAGTCTGTGGTCAGCAGGGAGGAATCAATCCAATCAGCCTTGACCTGGTCAGGGTGGAGGACGGCGATACCTACCAGCTCCATGGGACGGCCCACTCGACTGGCCAAATCCCGGCTCTGCTCCACCAGGAGGCGGGCAGTCTGGGAGCCCACGGTCCCGGCCCCCAGAAGTGCTACGCGGATGGGCCTGACGGCCTCCTGTTGCTGCATGCGTTCAGGCATATGGTCCTCCATCCGCCCCAACGGGGCCTGTCACCGGGTGTTGCTCCATCTTAGAAAGCCAATCCGACACCCCTACCCCCAGCGGCTGGTTCCATCCGAGGGCGAGGCTCATCCCTGGTCCAGGGCCAGCAGATCATCCATGGTCTGCCGCCGTAGCATCAGCTGGGCACCGGACTGGTCCAGACCCACCACAGGAGGGATCAGAGCCTGGTTGTAGTTGCTGGCCATGGTCCGCCCGTAGGCACCCGTCACCGGCACAAGGAGCAGGTCACCCCGGCGAATGTCCGCAGGCAGAGGCACATCCTGCACCAGGATATCCCCCGATTCACAGTGCTTGCCCACCACACGGGCCTGGATCCGGTCCGCGCTGCCATGTCGGTCGGCCAGAACAGCCGTGTATTCAGCTCCGTAAAGGGCCGGACGGATGTTGTCGCTCATGCCGCCGTCAACTGAAACGTAGGTGCGCACGCTTCCGTCAGACAGGGGGACGGGCTTGACGGTGCCCACCCGGTACAGGCTCATGCCGCATGGGGCCACGATCCAGCGGCCGGGCTCGAAGGCGATGACCGGCATGGGCATGCCCAAGCGGCGGTTGATGGCGGCCATGTCAGCCCCCAGGCTGGTCAAGGTCTCGTCCAGGTCCATCCGATCCTCATCTGGAGTGTAGGGCACGGAGAAGCCGCCCCCCAGATCAACCTCAGGCATCAGGTATCCGTCGGTGGCCCAGAAGGTATGCCGCAGCAGCATCATGCGCCGGGCGGCCTCGATGAAGGCCGAAGAGTCATGGATCTGAGAGCCGATATGGGTATGGATGCCTACCAGTTCCAGTTCCTTCTCGTAGGAACGAATCTCCTTGAGCAGGGCAATGGCCGGGCCGTCGGCCAGAGCGGACATGGCTTTGATCCGGGCGGGATCAGCCTGCTCAGCGGGCCCGTTGGCAGCCGAATAAAGGGCCGAGGAGGACGGTGAGACCAGGGAATCGCCAAAAGCCGAGGAGATGTCACCCTTTGTGGCCGCCGAAGCCGCTGCCCCGGCCTGCTCTGAGGTTCCAGGCTCAGGCCCAAGGTCCAGCAGGCCCACGTCGGTGCCCTGGGGCAGCAGGGGGATGCCGAACTTCTGATCCTCATGTGCCGTGGAGATGTACTCGTGGCCGCCGGCGTGCACGCCCACGGTCACCCGGAGCATGACCCTGGCACGACGCCCTTGTGCCCTTGCAGCAGCGGCGATACGGGCCGGCTCGTCAGGCGCATCGATGACGATGGCCCTGTAGCCCTCCCTCACAGCCAGTTCGATCTCCTGGTCGGACTTGTTGTTGCCGTGCAGGACCAGACGGCGGCCGGGGGCACCGGCGGCCCGGGCAATCAGCATCTCGCCCAGGGAACAGGTGTCGATATCCAGCCCCTGGCGCAGCATGATCCGCACGGTCTCCTTGCTGAGGAAGGCCTTACCGGCGTAGCTGACCCTGGTTGTCGCACCGCCCAGGTCTTGCAGGGCCGCCTGACGGAAGGCCGAGGCCCGTTCCGCCATCATCGCGGTGTCCATCAGATACAAAGGGGTGCCATAACGCTTGGCCAGATCCCCCATGGAGCATCCATGCATGATCATCATGCCCTGGTGATCCCGCTGCATAGCCCCGGGCCAGAACCCATCGGACCCCAGCCCGCACATCCCTGTTTCCATCAACGACCTCCCGGCGACCTTCAGGCTTACATACGGTCCGGGGCCTGGACGCCCAGCAGCTCCAGACCGTTGGCGATGACCTGCTGCACGGCGTCATTGAGCCGCAGACGCGCCGCCGCCCGAGCCGGCTGTGGATTCCTGTCCTCGTCCTGGTCCAGATCCGTCCGGCCGGTCGGCTCCATGGGCACCACGCGCTCCAGGTTGTACCAGCGGTGATAGACCCCGGCCAGCTGTTCCAGGTAGTGGGCCACCCGGTGGGGGGCCTTCTGATCGCCGGCAGTCTGAACCACATTGGGATAGAGGGCCAGGACGCCCAGAACTTCGTTGTCGGCGGCAGTGTCCAACAGGGACAGATCGGCCCCTGAGCGGTCGATGCCCGCCTGGGCCGCGTTCCGATCCACGTTTTTGGAGCGGGCGTGCGCGTACTGCACGTAGTAGACGGGGTTGTCGTTGGTATGCGAGGCCAGCAGGTCCAGGTCGATGTCAACACTCTGGTTGTAGTCGGTGCGGGCCAGGGAATACCGGGCGGCATCCACGCCCACGGCATCCACCAGATCGTCGATGGTGACCACGTTGCCTGCCCGCTTGCTCATGCGCACGGCCTGGCCGTCCTTGATGACGTTGACCATCTGGCCGATCAGAATCTGCATGTTCACTCCGGGAGTGTCCCCGAAGGCCGCGCAGATGGCCATCATCCGGCCGATGTAGCCGTGATGGTCGGCACCCAGCATGTAGATGGCCTCGTCGCAGGGATCATTGGGCCTGCGCCGCTTGTTCAGATAGTAGGCGATGTCGGCGGCCACATAGGCTGCGTGGCCGTCGGACTTGATGATCACCCGATCCTTGTCGTCGCCGTAGGTGGTGGAGCGGAACCAGGTAGCCCCATCCTTCTCGAAGATGTCGCCCTTGGCCCTCAGCTCGTCAATGGCCCGGTCCACCTGGCCGGACTCATACAGGCTATTCTCGTGGAACCAGACATCGAAGTTGACCCGGAAGTCACGCATGGACTGCTGGATCTCCGCGAACATCATGGGCACAGCCCGAGTGCGGAAGGCCTCGCGCTGGGGGCTGTCACCCTCGGCGCCGTCCTCGTCGCGCACCCTGGGCATGGCCAGGATGTCCTGCCCTTCACCTGCAGCCTCCTTGACCACCCGGGAGGCAATCTCATCAATGTAGGAGCCCTTGTAGCCGTCGGCGGGCACGGGCTCGCCATGGGCCGCCGCCACCAACGATCGGGAGAAGCGGTCGATCTGCGTGCCGTGATCGTTGAAGTAGTATTCCCTGACCACCTTGGCACCGTTTGCCTCCAGGACGCGGGCCATGGAATCGCCCACAGCCGCCCACCGTGTGCCGCCGATGTGGATGGGACCCGTGGGGTTGGCCGAGACGAATTCCAGATTGAGCGTGCGCCCGCTCAGGTGATCGTTGCTTCCGAAGGCGGATCCCGCCTCCAGGACCGCATCGACCACAGCGGCCGCCGAGGCCGAATCCAAGGTTATGTTGATGAAGCCAGGCCCGGCCACATCCACCTGGGCGATCCCGTCTGCCTCTCGCAGGTCTTCAGCCAAGGCCTGCCCCAGTTCGACAGGCCTCATGCCAGCCTTCTTGGCCAGCTGCATGGCGATGTTGGTGGACCAGTCCCCGTGGGAGCGGTCCTTGGGGCGCATGACCGCCAGATGGTCGGCGTCAGGAACCATGTCGGGCTCCAGACTTCCCAGGCGGCCTGACTGGGCCATCTGGACGGCGGTCGAAGAGATGATACGGGCAAGTGCTTCAGGACTCATGCCCTCAAGTCTAGCGACGGCGGGGACCAGTATCCGGCCTGTCTCAGGCCAGAGCCACGACCTCGATCTCGACCAGGGCCCCCTTGGGGATGTCCGCGCCGCCGAAAGCCACGCGGGCCGGCCGCACCGAACCGATGAAAACCTGGGAGTAGGCCTGGTCCACCTGGGTGAAATCCTCCACCCGCCGCATAAGGATGGTGGCCTTGACCACCTTTTCCATGCCGCTACCGGCTGCATCCAGGATGTTCTTGACGTTCTTCAGGGCCTGGGTGGCCTGGTCGGCCGCAGTGCCCTCCACCAGCTCGCCGGTCTCCGGGTCAATGCCCAACTGTCCGGAGACAAAAACAAAGCCCCCGGCCTTCACAGCCTGACTATAGGCTCCCAAGGCCTGGGGTGCATATGGCGTGCCGATCTCTTCCGGTCCATCTTCCATGAGTCCGTCCTTTCTACAGGTCCGCCGCACCCATGCCGGGCCGAAGCCCCGGGCGGACACCGTCCACTATAGGAGTGCCCGCCCAGCAGAAGCGGTACCAGTCTCAGCCCTTGCGAGCCTCCTGACCCATCCAGTAGGCCAGGGAGCGCAGGTCGCCGGCCTCGTAGGTCTTGACGAATTTCTCGACCTGGTCCGGATCCGAGCAGGTCTCCGGGAACCGCATGTAGCGGGTATCCAGAGGGCTGGCTCCTGTCAGCTTGATGTCAATGACCGAGGACCTGTCGGCCTTGCGAGCCTCTGAGAAGGCATGACGGGCATCGGCCACCGTGCGCACGGTGAAGCCCAGGGCGCCCATGCCCTCGCCGACCTTGGCCCAGTCGGTGTCGGGCAGGTCCACTCCGCTCAGGGGCTGATGGCTGTCGTCGCGCTGCTCGGCCTCGATGTAGCCCAAGGACTGATTGGAGAAGACCACATTGATGACCGGGGCATGATACTTGAGCTGGGCCAGCACCTCCTCGCCGAGCATGGCGAATCCGCCGTCGCCGCTCAGGGAGTAGACGGTCGATTCCGGATGCTCCAGCTTGGCGGCCAAGGCGGCCGGCACGGCGTAGCCCATGGTGGCGTGCTTGCCGGAGACTGTCCAGCGGTTGGTGGGCTTCAGATGCAGCAGACGCAGGAAGTCGATGTCCACATTGCCCACGTCGGGGATGACAATGTCATTGTCCTCAAGCTGCTGATCGATGATGTGGTAGACGGGCTCGGGCCTCAAGGGCGTGCGGGTGTCTTCGTTGAAGGAGGCCAGCCACTGGTCCCAGTTCTCCTTGCTGCGCAGGCAGGCCCGGTAGAAGACGGACTCCTCCTGGTCCTGGCCGGCGGCGGTTATTGCCTTGAGGGCCTCGCGGGCGTCGGCCTGGATGGCAAGGACCACGTTGGCCTGGAAGCGCTTGCCCAGCTTGACCGGGTTCAGGTCGATCTGGATGACCTTGGTGTTGGGAGTGACGAACATGGACCCGAAGGGGTTGTCCGAACCCACCCAGACCGTCAGATCCGAGGTGTAGATGGCCTCCGTGGCGGTCTTGGTGGCCACACGGCCGGCCGACTGCAGGTAGGCAGGATAGGTGTCCTCCACGATCCCCTTGGCCGGGAATGTGGAAACCATGGGCATCTTGAAACGCTCGGACATGGCGACCAGTTCATCGCGGGCCCCGGCAGCGCCCTGGCCGAAGTAGAGCAGCGGCGCCTTGGCGGACTGAATGATCTCAACCGCCTTGCTGACCTGGTCGGCCGCAGGCTTCAGCGGCTCCGGCTTGCGGAAGTTAGGCGCAGATGCCACCGGGCGGTCGTCGATCTCGGCCCAGGCCAGATCCTTGGGGATGATGACCACGGAGACCCCGTGGCTGGCATAGGCGCGGCGTATGGCCTCGTCCACCAGGGCCGGCAGACCTTGGGCGTTGGTGGCGGCCCGGGCGAATACGGCCACATCGGTAAAGATAGGCACCTCGTCCATGGCCTGGAAGAAGTCCATGTTCATAAAGGCCTGGGGCACCTCACCCACCAGAGCCAGCACCGGTACGCCGTCCTCACGGGCATCATAGAGGCCGTTGAGCAGGTGGACGGCACCGGGACCCGACGATCCGAAGCAGACACCGATCCGGCCGGTCAGCTTGGCCTCGCCGGCGGCTGCCAGGGCTCCGGCCTCCTCATGACGAACCTGGATGAAATCGATGCGCTCGCGCTCATTGTGGATGGCGTTCATCATGGAGTCGAAGGAACCGCCGGGCAGGCCATAGATGCGCGGCACCCCCCACTGCTCCAGGACGTGAAGGACAGCATCCCCTGCATTGATTCGATTGGCCATGTGAACTCCTTTGCTTCGCCGCGGAAAGGAGCCTCCGCCACAACGCGGAAGCGTCGATCCTTCCCGACGTTCGGTCTTACCCTTTCACTATGGCACCTGGAAACGAAGACACAAGCGGGCCGAGGGCCATGTTCCTCAAAAGCTTAGTGATTCACCACACATATCGTGACGCCAGGAGTGCGCTTACGTCATCCAGTAGATGCCGCAATCTCGGTCATTGTGACAGACAACATCGTCTAAAGAAAAATTCCTGCGCTCTCCCTGCTGCAGGGATTGTATCCTGGTGGGCTCGAAGGGATTCGAACCCTCGACCTTCTGTTCCGGAGACAGACGCTCTATCCGCTGAGCTACGAACCCGACAACCACTTTCCAGTGGACAACAGAGACCATACTAGGACATTTTGCACAGTTTCGCACCCATGCGCGTCTTCACGTGTCGGTTAAGCTCATGCCGACATCGGCGTGTTACCCCAGGATTTCAGGCGTTTCGTGGGTATCGTGATGGCAAGGCTTCGTGCCACCGCCCCGGTTGCGCCATTGCATCCTCATGCGGTGGCGCGAAGCCGCCAACATTCCCGGATGATCTTCTCTCGGGATAGACTCCACTGTAGTTCCTTCACCCAGCCATCACAAGCGGCCTTCACATACCTGGACAACCCGAATGGGTCATGAACAGCAGATGGTGGCCGCGCCCGGCCTACCGTACCATGGGATGCATGGGCGTGAATGAAGACGAGGACGATTTCGAGTTCGAGCGCAGATTCTTCTGCCGGGACCTTCCCCGGGAGCTGCTCGGGGAGAGCCGACCGACCCTGATTGTGCAGAGCTACTACGTGCATGAGGACAACTTCGCTCTTCGTGTGCGTCTGCAGGGCCAGGTGGATCCGGTGGTGCCCATGACGGCCCGGACCGATGCCCTCCACACCCTGCTTGAGGAAGGCGACCACTTCGACGCTGCCTCAATGACGGCCAAGGGGCCCTCCGTCGGCGGCACCCGCTACGAGGCTGAACGGGCCATCGATCCGGGAATCGCCCTGGAGCTGATCCTGCGGGGCGGCATTCCCATCGTCAAGAACCGGTATGGGGTCTGGCTGGATGAGGATTGGTGGAACCTGGATGTCTTCGGGGATGGGAACGCCCCCCTGGTGGTGGCCGAGGTGGAGCGGACCGGGCCGGTGACCGACCTGACCATCCCTGATTTTTGCGCCACGGAAATCACCGACGACCCGCGGTTCTCCAACGACGGACTGGCTGACCACCCCTTCGGCAACTGGGCGGCTGATTTCGACCGGGAGCTAAAGGCCAGCGGACCACGCTTCCTTACCAACTTCGACGGGAACCGAGAATCCTGATCAGGCTACCGGCCAATGCCAGTACCCGGTAGCCTGATCAGTACATCAGCGTGGACAGACGACGACGGGCCTTGGCCAGCCGAGGATCGGTCGGTTCAGGAATGACGAAGTACTCCAGCAGACGGCGGCGGATGGGATCGGTCTGATCCCGATGCCCGGCCAGAAAATCGAGCAGGCGATCGAAGGCGTCCTGGATCTGGCCGCCGATCATGTCCACATCGGCCACATCCAACTGAGCCTGCAAGTCGTCAGGGGCATCGGCAGCCGCCTGACGAACCTTGCGAACATCGGCCTGGGCTGACCGGGCCATCAGCAGGCACTTGGCCTGTTCACGCTTGGCCAGATCGTCGGTCGAATCTGCCTGGACCAGCTTGCCGTAAGCCTTGGCTGCAGCTGCATAGTCGCCCTCCTGGGCCAGCCGGTGGGCCTCTTGATGGGCAGGCGGGATGGCATCGGCCGCTGCCTGACCAGCCTGCTGGTCCTGTGCCTGGTCGTTGGTCTCCTGGTAGGGGGCGCTGCCGGTGATGCCGGCCTTCTGCGCCATCTGGACCACCTGTGGGATGAGCTGATCGGTGATCTGGTTCATTTCCTCATCGGTGGGCAGTCCTTGCAGGATGGGCATGGGCCTGCCGGCCAACAGGGCAAAGAGGGCCGGGGCATCCTGCACCTGGAAGGTCTGGGCGATCTGCGGATTGGTCGCGATGTCGATACGGGAGAGCTGAATGCGCCCCTCCAGGGCGTTGACGGCCTGGGCCAGGCGTGTAGCCAGGGGGAAGAGGCGGTCATCGGTGGGTACCCAGAGCAGAATCAGAATGGGGAAGGTGGCAGAGGTCTGAACCATGGCCTGGAAACTGGCCTCGGTTGTATCGATAACGTAGCCGCCGGCAGCGGGCGCCCCTCCCTGCTGGCCTGGCTCGGCATCAACCTGGTGCTTGAGTGCGCCCAGGTCGACTGCTCCTGCCAGCGAGACGCCCGGCTGCCCCTGCCCGTTTTTGTTCGCCATGTCAGTCCTCCTTAACCTGGCGGCCGCCGACTGCAGCTTCGGTCCGCCCTCGAATGCAAACTCCTGGAAGCCAATCTAGTCTAAAGTCCGGGCTTTCACCCAGCGCAATCCCGCCGTTCAGACCGCTTCCACCTTAATGGGCTCACGCTCGGCGCCCACGGCCCTGATGGGCTCATGCGAGTCCGCCGAGGGCACGTAGAGGGCGATCACGTTGACATAGGTGACCTTCATGGTGCTGGTGGGCTTGCCCTGTCCAAAGAGGGCCTTCTCGGCATCCGATGCGGGCGAGGACTCGCGGCCCTCACCCGCCTGCCTGATCCAAACCGAATCGATCCGGGCCACAACCAGGTCGCCTCCATCGGAGGAGTGCATGACCCGCAGCTGTCCCTGCGCCGGCGTGAAGGTCTGCGACTGGCTGCCCTTGTTGGCTTGAATCCCCTGCTGGACCACCTGAGTCAGCGTACCCAGGGAATTGCGGAAGTCATCCTGGGCGAACTCTTTGGCATACTTGCTGCCCTGGGGATTCTGCAGGAGGTCGGCATAGCGGCGCACGGCCTCCACCGGCGTGGCCTTGAGACCCTGATCGTCGCCCTGCCCCATCCTGGCACCGATGGTGGCCACCGGGAACTTGGGCAGCTGGGCTCCTTGGAAGAGCCGTGCCACACCCCAGAGCTTGTAGTTCTCATGGGCGGACTCCTGGTCCAGAACCAGGAGGCGCTTGGACTGCTGATCCTGTGTGGTGGTGGTAATCGAGAAAACCGAACGTGGCCAGCCCGGATCGCCGGGAATGACCGTCTGGGCGATGGTGGTGGGGATGGTCGTCTTGGGATCCAACTGCCCGGTGGCCCGGGCTATGGTCAGCTCGCTGGTGCGGATCTCCAACTGGGGGCCGCTGACCCGCTGGTCCAACCCGGCCGGGTCTTTGGCCTCGTTGGCCTGATCCAGAACAGCTCCGATGTTCTTACGGATACGGGCTTCCTGGGCCGGGGTCAGGTTGGGCGCGGGAGCTGTGGTTGCAGTGCTCTGAGGTTCGGTCCGGCTGGTTTGCGGAACCTGCCCTTCGCAGGCGGACAGCCCCGGCAAAAGGACCAGGGACAAGGCCAGTGCCGCTGCAACCCCTACCCTGTTCATCGGCTTGTTCATACTCATGGGCGCTCCTCCTCCCCCTCGTGGGCAAGCCTGGCCAGGTAGGAGGCCATCTCCTGACTGCTGATGACCCTGGTGGACGACTCATCGTCGGCTCTCCGATCGCCATCTTCCTGTTGGTCAGCGACCAGATTCCGGTTGCGCGGATCAATCACCACCGGCGGCCTGGGCGGGGGTCCTGGATCCCCCTGCCGCGCCTGGCCACGAGCGTGACGAAGACGTCGCCCTGAAGCCGGACTATGCCGATTTCCGAGACCAGGCAGAATGGCGCTGCCCAGGGCCTGGATCACACTGACCTCAGGAGGCTCCTCAGTCTCCTGTTCAGGTTCGGTTTGTTTGCGGCGCTTGACCGGATCCATGGCGAAGACCGTGGCTGAAAGAACGGCCAGCAGGGCCAGAAGCCCGCCGGCGAAGTAGAAAGGCATGGCGAAGTTGGGCAGCTTGTCCCGCTCCCAAAGCATCTCCAGCCCAAGGGAGGGGGAACCCTGGGAAACTGCCACCAGCAGAACTGCCTGCGGATCATCGGTCTTCAGGGACATGGAAACGCTGCTGTCGGAGCAGGTGACCTGCTTCCACATGTCCGAATCCTGAAAAGCCACGCCCGGATCACTTTTGACGGCCTTGCCAGGGCTGGTGTCCCTGCCGACGGACAGGGTCTGCCAATCATCCAGACCGCGCACCCGGGCCACATCATGTCCGGCTGTCCAACCAGCCGCATCCTTGGCAGTGGTCAGGGCCATACAGACGGTAGGCTTCTGCGAATTCCGATCTGCGGCCGCGGCGGTTCCAGTCGACGCCGCATCCACACGCATGGTCACTCTGTTGTCCACCAGGGGAAGCACACCTGGATCGGTCACTACGTAGGCTGCCTTCGTACGCGCATGCGCATCAACATGAGCCGAAGGCTTCCAGACCGTACCGTTGAGAATACCCAGCACAATGGCCGTTACAGCCAGCAGCCCGAAGATGGGGGTGACGATGCCGCGCATGATCATGCTGTGACGCGATGGCTTGTCAGGCCGCGTCATCTCATCTTTTTCCTCGGGTACTTGCTCCATATTATCGACATTCTACCGTCGGCACCCTATGAGATGGTTTCCAGCACCGGGAAATCACCCATAAGCCCTAAACTGGTCTTCCATGACCATCATCGCAAGAAAATCAGGCAGCAAGCGTCTGTTGGGCGCCATAACCGCTCTGACTCTATGTCTTGGACTGTCGGCCTGTAGCGGTAAAGCCGACGGAGGCGGGCACTCGGGCGACACCATGCAGGGCGTATCAGCCAGTGGCAAACCCGGCAGCAAGCCCGACATCAGCTTCAAGACGCCTTTTAAGGTCGAGAACCAGACCCATCAGGTCATCCAGGAGGGCAATGGCGAGGTCATCCGCGATGGGGATCGCGTATGCACAAGGAGCCTGGCCCTGGACGCCAAGACCGGCAAGGTGATCAACTCCACCTGGGACAAAAGCAGCCCGGAGTGCTCCATCGTCGTCAGCAAGAAAGCCATCCCGGCCTACTATGACACCTTCAAGGGCCTCAAGGTCAACTCCACCGTGGCCGTGGGCATAGATGAGTCGGGCTCCGGCAGCAGCCAGGCGACCGACTCCTATATCATGGCCCTGACCTTCGTCTCCCGGTCCAAGAACCTGACCCGTGCCCAGGGTCAGAAGGTGACCGACCTGCCCAGCGACCTGCCCAAGATAAGCCTTGACGACAAGGGCAAGCCCTCCCTGGACCTCAACGGCTACCAGCCCAAGGGAGGACTGGTCGTCCAGACCCTGATCAAGGGCGAGGGGGCCAAGGTCGGCGAACATCAGAGCGTCAGCGCCAACTATACCGGCTGGCTGGCATCCGACGGCAAGCAGTTCGACTCCTCCTGGGACCGGGGGCAGGCCAGCGACTTCAGCCTGGATCAGGTGGTCAAGGGCTGGCAGCAGGGTCTGGCCGGCCAGACGGTAGGCTCTCAGGTCCTTCTGGTCATTCCGCCCGAGCTGGGCTACGGCAGCCAGAAACAGCAGAGCATCCCAGCCAATTCGACCCTGATTTTCGTGGTCGATATACTGGCCGCCTACTGATCCGGCAATCCCACAACTCAGACAGACAGGGGCCCGCATCCATCCAGTCGCATTCGGATGGGTACGGGCCCCTGTCATAAACCAGACGGTCGGGTCAGTCCTTGCCGCCCTCGACCACAATCTCGTCGGGGTTGGCCGCGCTGCCGTAGACCGGCTCCAGGGTCTTGCGGTAGTCCTCATGGAAGAACCGCTCCTGGCCCAGCTTGACCAGCTCCTTGTTGATGTAGTCCAGCAGGGGCTTGTTCCCCTTGCGCACGGCCGGGGCGATGACCGCCTCGTCCCCAAGCTTGGTGATGCCCACCGAGAAGCCCTTGTTGGCCTTGGCCCATGCCAGCACCTCGGTGTTGTCGGTGCTCATGGCATCGCCGCGGTGGTCCAGCAGAGCGTTGTAGGCATCGGCGTACTGGTCATACTTCTGCAGCTTGACTTCCGGGTAGTGCTGCTCGAAGTAGGGCTCAGCCGTGGTCCCCTTGGCGATGATCAGGGTCTTGCCGTTCAGCTCCTTGACATCTTTGATCGGCGCCGAATCCGGGGAGACCACGCCCAGGAAGACCTTCATATAGGGCTTGGCGAAGTCCACCTTGCGAGCGCGATCATCGGTGACGGTGAAATTGGCCAGAACCACGTCCACCTTGTTGCTGGACAGCACGTCCACCCGGGCGGCCGGATCCACCGATGTGTATTCGGGCTTGACGCCCAGGTCCTTGGCCAGGCGCTCGGCCAGGACCACGTCGTAGCCCTGGTTCTTGCCGTCCTTGTCCACGTAGCCGAAGGGGGCCTTGTCGGTGAAGACCGCCACCTTGAGCTTGCCGGACTTGGTGATCTGCTCCGGGGTGCGCGCGGACCCGGATGCCGCCGAAGAGCCGGAACTGCTTGCCGAGCCGCTTCCAGCGTCACTGGGGGTGGCCGCCGAAGGGCCGCAGGCCGCCATGGAAGCCATCATCGCAATCGTCGCCCCCGTGGCCAGCGCCGTCCGTATCAATCGGTTCATTACCCTTGCGGTCATGATCCCTCTTTTCCTGTTCTCTTTCCTATGGCCGCCCCTGGGGACGGTTCCGGCGAAGGCCGCCGGACGAATATGCGCAGTCCTCATTGGGACTCCTGATCCTGGTCCTGATCCCGCCTGCGCTCGTAGGTGAAGGTGGACAGGAAGCGCTGCGCCCGGTCAGTGGCCGGGTGGGTGAAGAAGGCCTCCGGGTCGTCGGACTGCTCAACCAAGGCGCCTCCATCAAGAAGGACGATGTGGTCGGCGATGCCCCTGGCGAAGGCCATCTCGTGGGTGACGATCATCATGGTCAGCCCCTGGTCGGCCAACTCCAGAATGACCTGGAGGACCTCGCGTACCATCTCAGGGTCCAGAGCCGCGGTCACCTCGTCGAAGAGCATGATCTCGGGGTGGAGGATGAGGGCCCGGCAGATGGCCACCCTTTGCCGCTGACCTCCCGAAAGCTGGCTGGGCCAGGCATCCCGGCGGTCGGCCAGACCCACCCGATCCAGCAGCTCCAGTGCCTCCTGACGTGCCTGGTCCCGCTTGCGCTTCTGGACCAGGACGGGCGCCAGGGTCACGTTGTCCAGCACGGTCCTGTTGGGGAAGAGGTCGTAGCTCTGAAAGACCATACCGATCCTGGTACGCAGGTCGGAGCTGCGGCTGCCCGACATCAGGCCTCCAGCACCTCCCCTGTGCTCGCCCAGGGGGTGACCGGTCTCCACCACTTGACCGTCCAGAAGGATCCGGCCGCCCTGTATGGGCTCCAGTCCGGCAATGGTCCGCAGCAGGGTGGACTTGCCTGAGCCAGAGGGTCCCAGGACCACAAAGACCTTGCCCTTGGGCACCTGGAAGGAGATGTCATTGAGCACAGGGCTCTGCGCCTGCGGATACTGCTTGACCAGATGCTCGACGGTCAGCACCGCCCGCTCCTCCTCTTTGTCCTGTGGCTGGTTCGCCGTCGTTTGCCCCTCAGTCATGGGCCCACCTCTTTTCCAGATGCCGGGCCACCAGGGACAGGGGCCAGCAGATGAAGAAATACATGAAGAAGATCACCCCGTAGATCCAGAGGGTCGCCTGGGGATAGGCGAAACGGTTGGCGTCGATGATCTGCTGACCGACCTTGATGACCTCGATGACGCCCAGCAGGGCGGCCAGGGAGGTGGTCTTGACAATCCTGGTGGCCAGGTTGACGCTTGCCGGCAACAGCCGGCGCAGGGCCTGGGGAAGGATGATCCTGGAGAAGGTCTGCCAGGACCCCAGTCCCAGCACGTAGGCCGACTCCACCTGGGTGCGGGGAATGGACTCCAGGGCCCCGCGAACCAGATCGCCCAGCTCGGCCCCGCCCCAGAGCACAAAGACCAGCAGGCAGGCGCCGGTGGCATCCAGATTCAGGTTCCATGCCCTGGACAGCCCGTAGAAGGCGATGAAGAGCAGAGCCAGCTGGGGCATGATGCGGATGAAGTCCAGATAGATCCTCATCAGGAAGCGAATCAGGGGGTTGCGCAGGGTCATCAGCCATCCGACCACCAACCCCAGGGGCAGGGAGAGCAGGACCGAGACGCCGGCTATCCAGACGGTCACCCAGAGACCCTGGAAGAGCCTGGGCATGACCCCTGGCTGGAAGAGCACCTCAACGCCGTGCATAGTCGAACCTCCGTTCAAGAACGGTGCCGATGACGGAGATGGGCAGCAGGATGACCAGATAGGTGACGATGAGCAGGGTCAGCGACTCGTAGGTGTCGTAGGAGGTGCCCATCAGATCCTTGGTGACATACATGACATCGGCCAGAGCTATGGCCGAGACCACCGAGGATTCCTTGATAAGGAAGATGATGTTGGCCACCACGCCCGGTATGGCGCTGCTCAGGGCCTGGGGCAACACGATCCTGGACAGGGTCTGAGCTCGCGTGAATCCCAGGACGCGGGCTGACTCGATCTGCACCTGAGGCACCGCTTCCAGCCCGCCACGCATGGCCTCGGCCATGTAGGAGCCACCCAGGAAGGCCAGCCCGACGATGGCGCAGGTCTGGGCGCTCCAGTTGACCCCAAGCTTGGGCAACCCGAAATAGAGAAAGTAGAGCTGAACCAGGAGCGGGGTGTTTCTTGACAGCTCGATGTATATCCTGGCCACCTGCGAGAGCAGGGGGATCCTGAAGACCTCCAGCCCGGCACAGACCAGCCCGATCAGCATGGAAAACACCACGCCAAAGAAGGAGATGAAGACAGTTACATAGGCCGCGTTGACGAAGAAGTGCAGATTCTGCGCCATGAAGGTCCAATTCATGCCCTCACCTCCCTACTTGCTCGCGTCCTGTTCATCGTTTCCTCTTCACTGCTTCTCGCCCGCTTCCCGCTGACTGTGGCACATGGTCGACAATCCTAGAGAAGACGAGCCGCTTTTCTCTGCTTTTGGATATACGAATACCGGATACCGCGTTATCATCCGCTCTCACAGCAACCTGGACGGCGATTCGCAATCATGCTGAAGCCTTCCGGGCTGCCGGCAATTCATACAGCAACTGGACGGTACGAACGAGATGGCCCAGGTCGGCAAGGCTGACCGACACCTGCAGATCGTACCTGCCGAAAACTTGTAGGCGCGCACCGGGTTTTTATGAACCCGACTGCTCACCAAGCCATCAAAAAAGCCCGATTCACATATTCGTGAACCGGGCTCCGAGTGCTTTGATCAGGCAAAAACCTTGGCGCTCTGTGCTACCTTCCTGATCAGATCGGGGCGATACCCGCTCCACGTCTCCTGGTCAGTGACTACGATTGGGGTCTGCTTGAATCCCTGGGCGATGAACTGGTCGATCAAGGTCTGATCCTCGGTCAAATCCACCTGCTCGAACTCCAGCCCCTGCTTGGTCAGCTGACGCTTGGTGGCATCACACTGGGGACAGTGCGCCTTGGTGTAGACCGTGATGGACATGATCGCCTCTCCCTTAAATGCAGCCGTGATGTTCCGAGCTCTATAGCCCTCTGCTCGGAACCTGATGATTGCACTCTACACACTCCCAGGCGCTGGCACAATACCACCTGTAGTGGCGTGTCAGGCCACCAACCCCAATATCTAGTAGCCTTTCAAGTCTTTCAGGCCTAAGAGAGGATATATGTGAGCTATCTTACATACATGTTATTTAAGACCGAAAACTGGCTAGAAGAGGGTCAGTTCGTCGCTGTCAGCGCCCTTCATGGCCTCGTAGTCCAGGATCAGGCACTCGAATCCTCTGTCCTCGGCAAGAACCCTGGCCTGGGGGGTGATGGTCTGGGCCGCGAAGATCCCGCGGACCGGGGCCAGCAAGGGGTCGCGGTTGAGCAGGCGGCAGTAGCGGGTCAGCTGTTCCACCCCGTCAATGCCGCCATGCCGCTTAATCTCGATGGCTACATGCCGTCCCTGGCCGTCCAAGGCCATGATGTCCACCGGGCCGATGGGCGTGGGATACTCCCGGCGCACCAGGGTGGCTCCCGGGCCGATCCGGTCGATCTGTTCAGCCAGATAGCGCTGCAGGTGTGCTTCCACACCGTCCTTGTCCAATCCGGGGTCCACTCCAAGGTCATAGCTGTCGTCGGCATAGACCTGGTAAAGCCTGATGGTCAGCACGTCGCTGGATTTCACGGCCGAAACACGCAGAACCTTACGGACAGGCCGATCCTGGTCCTGATCCTGCTCCTGGGCGATCAGCGCATCGGGCGCGGCAGCTTTGGCTACCTCGTCCGGCCCGGCCCCAGCCACGGAACCAGCCTTGACGCCCGCGCCGCCCTGGCTTGCCTCCTCGGGTTCGATCTCCCTGATGGTACAGGGGGCGCACATCCAGTTCAGGGGCTTGTAGGAGCCCAGCTCCGAGAAAATCAGGCAGCTCATGTCAGCCTTGATCAGCAGGACACGTCTGGCCGGCGGCAGGCTGGCATTGAGACGCCCGGAGTATTCGGCGGAGCAGTCGGAAACAATGATTCGCACAGATGCCAATATATCAGTCGCAGTTCCGGGCGAAGCAGAAAAAAGCCCGGCCGATGCAAGTGCACCAGCCGGGCGGAAGAGAGAGAGGAAATCAGGACTTTTGACCCTGATCAGCATCCTCCAGGTAGTGATCCACGGCCACAGTCAGCTTATTGCTGTCGAAAGAGGCGAATCCGCTGTCCACATGGAAGGACTGACGACCGCCATCGGTGGCCTGAACCCGGATGTTGCCCTCCTGCAGCAGGGCCAGCACCGGCTCGTGGTCGGGCATGATGCCCATGGACCCCTGGGTGCCGGGCACGGTGACCGACCGCGCCTGGCCCGACCAGATCGGCCTGTCCGCCGAGACGATGTTGACCTGCATGGAGGCCTTGCCTGTGTCCGCCATGACTACCGGTATTCCTTCTGCATGTCGTGCCACTTGTGCTCAAGATCGTCGATGCCGCCGATGCCGGAGAAAGCCTGCTCGGGCACGTCGTCATAGGCGCCGTCGCAGATGCGGGTGAAGGCCTCGATGGTCTCGTCCGCAGGCACGTAGGAGCCCTTGCGACCGGTGAACTTTTCGGCCACATAGAAGTTCTGGCCCAGGAACTGCTCGATCTTGCGGGCGCGGTTGACGGTGGTCTTGTCCTCCTCGCCCAGCTCGTCGATGCCGATCAGAGCGATGATGTCCTGGAGCTCCTTGTTCCTCTGCAGGATGGCCTTGACACGGTTGGCGCAGTCGTAGTGGGCCTGTCCCACGTAGCGTGGGTCCAGAATCCTGGAGGTGGACGCCAGCGGATCCACAGCCGGGTAGATGCCCTGGGAGGCGATGTCACGGCTGAGCTCGGTGGTGGCGTCCAAGTGGGCGAAGGTGGTCGCAGGAGCCGGGTCGGTGTAATCATCGGCCGGCACGTAGATGGCCTGCAGGGAGGTGATGGAGTGGCCCCTGGTGGAGGTGATCCTCTCCTGCAGGGCGCCCATCTCGTCGGCCAGATTGGGCTGGTAGCCCACGGCCGAGGGCATGCGGCCCAACAGGGTGGAGACCTCGGAGCCGGCCTGGGTGAACCGGAAGATGTTGTCGATGAAGAGCAACACATCCTGGTTCTCCACGTCGCGGAAATACTCCGACATGGTCAGGGCGGTCAGAGGCACGCGCAGACGGGTCCCCGGGGGCTCGTCCATCTGGCCGAAGACCAGTGCGGTCTTCTCCAGCACGCCGGCCTCGTCCATCTCACCGATCAGGTCGTTGCCCTCACGGGTGCGTTCGCCCACACCAGCGAAGACGGAGACGCCGCCGTGGTTCTGCGCCACGCGCTGGATCATCTCCTGGATGAGCACGGTCTTGCCCACGCCTGCGCCTCCGAACAGGCCGATCTTGCCACCCTCCACATAGGGGGTAAGCAGGTCGATGACCTTGATGCCGGTTTCGAACATCTGGGTCTTGGACTCCAGTTGGTCGAAAGCAGGCGGGTTGCGGTGGATGGGCCACCGCTCGGTGACCTTGATCTGCTCACCCTCCTTCTTGTTGAGGATGTTGCCGGCCACGTCGAAGACGTGCCCCTTGGTCACGTCACCCACGGGCACCATGATGGGCCCGCCCGTATCGGTGACGGTGGCGCCGCGGACCAGGCCGTCGGTGGGCTTCAAAGCCACGGTGCGAACCGTGGAATCGCCCAGGTGCTGCTCCACCTCCAGCATGATGGTGGTCAGCGACTCGCCCTCGGTGTTCGAGGACTGGCTCAGATTCACGGTCAGGGCATTGTAGATGTCCGGCAGGTGACCTGCCGGGAACTCCACATCGATGACCGAACCCTGGACTCGGGTGACGCGCCCCATGGAGGCCGAATCCGGCTTGCGGCTCGCTGTGGTCGGCTGTTCTTGCTGTGCAACCATTGGCGTTCCTACTCTTCCTCTTTGTTGAGCGCATCGGCGCTGCCGACGATCTCGGTAAGTTCCTGCGTGATGGCCGCCTGGCGGCTGGCATTGAGCCTGCGGGTCAGGTCGTCGATCAGCCCCTTGGCGTTATCAGTGGCGGTGTGCATGGCGTTCTGCCTGCTGGCTGTCTCCGAGGCGGCCGAAGTGAGCAGGCATTCATGGATGCGCGACTGAATGTACTTGGGCAGGACGGCATCCAGCACCTCCTGGGAGTTGGGCTCAAAGTCGTAGAGGGCCGCATAGCGGTCACCCTGGCGCCCATGTTCGTCGTCCGGCACGGGGGCATCAATGGCCTCCTCAGGCTGCTCCTGGTCCGGCCTGATCAGCTCCAGAGGCAGCATGCGCAGCACCCGGACCTTCTGCACCACCATGTTGATGAATTCGGTGTAGACGATGTAGAGCTCGGAGACGCCCCCCTTGGCCGCTGGAGTCATATAGGTTTCCAGCAGTGCCTGGGAGATCTCCCTGGCCACATCCACGCCGGGCCGATCGCTGTCGCCCTCCCATGTCTTGACTATGCTGCGGTTGCGGTAGCGGTAGTAAGAGACGCCGCGACGACCGTAGACGAAGAGCTGGGGCTGTCGGCCCTGCTGATCCAGTCGGGCCAGCAGGGACTCCGTCTCGCGGATGACCGAGGAGGTGTAGGCCCCGGCCATGCCACGGTCGGCCGTCAGCGCCAGCACAGCCACGCGCGGGTTCTTCTCGTCCTTCCTGACAATGGGATGGCGGATGTCGTCCGTGTGGGCCACCAGGGCCTGGACTGCATCGAAGATCGCATCGGAGTAAGGCTTCGCTTCCAGGGCCACGGTCCTGGCCTTGGCGATATGCGAGGAGGCTATCATCTCCTGGGCATTGAAGATCTTCTCCAATGCCGAAGTGGAGGCGATCCTTGACTTGAATGCGAGTTGTGAGGCCATGGTCTACCGCTTCCCGGCCTTGCTGCCGCTCTTGCCATCGGCCACCAGCTTCTCCTGCTGGACGTCCACCGGCTGCTCCTGATCCTGATCGGCCTTGTGACCGTCCAGGGTCTGGCCCTTGTGGGTCACGAAGGTCTTGGCGAACTCGTCAACGGCCTTGTCCAGGGCCTTCTCGGTGTCGTCGGTGAAGTCCTCCGTGTCACGGATGGTCTTGAGGATGTCGGTGTTGTGGTCCAGGTAGTCCAGGAGCCCTGACTCGAAGGGCAGCACGTCCTCCAGGTCCAGATCATCCAGCTTGCCATGGGTGCCCACCCAGACCGAGACGACCTGCTTCTCCATGGAGTAGGGCGTGAACTGGGGCTGCTTGAGCAGCTCGGTCAGCCTGGCGCCACGGGTCAGCTGTGCCTTGGAGGCGGCATCCAGATCCGAGGCGAACATGGCGAAGGACTGCAGGGAGCGGTACTGGGCCAGGGAGATCTTCAGGGTTGAGGAGACCTTCTTCAGAGCCTTGGTCTGTGCGGCACCGCCCACGCGGGAGACCGAGATGCCCACGTCCACGGCGGGACGCTGGTTGGCGTTGAACAGATCGGACTGCAGGAAGATCTGGCCGTCGGTGATGGAGATCACGTTGGTCGGAATGTAGGCCGAAACGTCGTTGGCCTTGGTCTCGATGATGGGCAGACCGGTCATAGATCCGCCGCCCAGGTCATCGGAGAGCTTCGCGCAACGCTCCAGCAGACGCGAATGCAGGTAGAAGACGTCGCCTGGGTAAGCCTCACGCCCCGGCGGACGGCGCAGCAGCAGGGAGATGGACCGGTAGGCCTCGGCCTGCTTGCTCAGGTCGTCGAAGACGATCAGGACGTGCTTGCCGCCGTACATCCAGTGCTGGCCGATGGCCGAACCGGTGTAGGGGGCAATGTACTTGAAGCCTGCGGAGTCGGAAGCCGGGGAGGCCACGATGGTGGTGTACTCCATGGCGCCGGCCTCTTCCAGAGAGGAACGGACCGAGGCGATGGTGGTGCCCTTCTGGCCGATGGCCACATAGATGCACCGCACCTGCTTCTTGGGGTCTCCGGACTCCCAGTTGCGCTTCTGATTGATGATGGTATCGATGGCGATGGCCGTCTTGCCGGTCTGACGGTCGCCGATGATCAGCTGACGCTGACCGCGTCCGATGGGTGTCATGGCGTCGATGGCCTTGATGCCGGTGGCCAGCGGCTCGTCGACGGGATGCCGGTGCATGACATCGGGGGCCTGAGCCTCCAGGATTCTGCGGCCCTCGCTCTTGATTTCGCCCAGGCCGTCAATGGGCTCGCCCAGAGGGTTGACCGTACGCCCCAGATAGCCGTCGCCGACGGGCACTGAAAGCACCTCACCGGTCCTGTGGACTTCCTGGCCCTCTTCGACACCTGCGAAGTCGCCCAGGATGACCACGCCAATCTCTCGGGCGTCCAGGTTGAAGGCCAGTCCCAGCGTGCCGTCTTCGAAAGTCAGCAGCTCGTTGGCCATGCAACCAGGCAGTCCCTCCACATGCGCAATGCCGTCACCGGCCGTACGAACGTAGCCCACCTCCTGGGTGGGGGTGTCCGTCGGCTTGTAGGACTCGACGAACTGGTCGAGCGCCTTGCGCACCACGGCGGGATCAATGGTCATTTCTGCCATGATCACTCCTTATTTCTGTTCTTGTTCAAGTCTGTCGGTTCTCCGCTCATCCTGCCACGGCCATCCGCCGCTTCAGGTGCTTGAGCTGGGTGGCCACCGTGCCGTCGGTGGAGACCGAGCCGTACTGGACCTTCATGCCGCCTATGACCGAGGGGTCAACCACCGAGTTGATGTGGACCGGCTTGCCCAGCTTGCGCCCGTAGACCTCCTGCAGGCGGCTGATCTGCTCGTCCTTCATGGAGACCGCCGTGGTGACGGTGACCATGACCTGGTCCATGTGTTCCGAGAAACGATCCACCAGCCAAACGATGGTGTCAGGGAAGCGACGTCCACGCAGATCGATGGTGGCATTCAGGGCCATCTGCTCGGTGACCGGATGCATATGCTGCCCAGCCAGGAGAGCCCTGAGCAACTCGGCTCGAGCCCTTGAATCGCTGTATTCGTCCGAGAGCCGGAAGAGCACCAGAGGCATCCCGAGCAGGGCCGAGTGAATCTCAGCCAGCTCGCCGGCTACCTGGTTGGTGATGCCCAAAGCATCGCCGTAATAGGCGGTGGCATCCACGGACATATCCTCGGCCGCATTGGCGATGTGCACTACACGGCTCCACTGATGATTGGTCAGGTCATGGAGGATGTCTACGGTCAGCGGATCGGCTTTGTCGGCCAGGATGGTGTCGATCACCCGCCACTTGTCCTCAGCCGGACGGGAAGGGTCGGTCAGCGCACGCTCCAGGGGCCTGTTGGCATCGAGCAGGGTCACGAAGGTATAGAGCTCCATGGCCACGCGGAGGGCATCCTTCCCCTTGCTCTTGAGCAAAGGGGCATACTTGGCCCTGGTCTCCTTGTCGGAGCTCAGCGAAGTCTCTCCTCGCATGTCACCTCCCCTTTCGCGGAATCAACGTACCCATCGTCCGCCAATCAGTCATCATGCCTGCCGCTTGTCCGAGGACTGGCCACCCTGGTCCGCAATGATCGAGTCGATCATGGAGGACTGCACGGCATCATCCTGAAGCTGCGAGCCCAGAATTTTACCGGCAAGAGCCGTAGCCAGCGTGCCCACCTCGCCCTTGAGCGAGACCAGCGCCTGCTGCTGCTGGGACTTGAGGGATCTCTGGGCGTTCTCGGTGATCTGGTTGGCCTCAGTCTCTGCCCGGGTCCTGGCATCGGCCACGATCCTGGAGGCCTCGGCGCGGGCGTCATCCCGGATCTGGGAAGCCTCAACACGAGCCTTGCCCAGCTGATCCTGATACTGCTTACGGGCCTGATCCGCCTCTTCACGAGCCTTGGCGGCCTTCTGGATGTTGCCCTCGATCTTGGACGAGCGCTCATCGAAGATGGCCTGGAACTTGGGCATGAAGAACTTGTAGAAGAAGACGGCCAGGATGACCAGGATGACCAGCGACCAGAAGATGTCGTAAATCGGAGGAATAAACAGCTTGATCCCTTTGCCTACCGCTAGAGCGTACATTGGCTCCTCCTTTCCTTTATCGAAGCCGGATCATGCAAGAATCACACGGCTCAGGCGATGAAGAGTGCCACAAAGCCCAGCAGGGCCAGCACCTCGATCAGAGCCAGGCCGATGAACATGGTGGTGCGCAGCTGTCCGCTGATCTCAGGCTGGCGAGCCATGCTCTCAACGGTCTTGCCGACGGCGATGCCCAGACCCAGCGCGGGGCCGAGAGCTGCAATGCCGTATCCCAGGATGCTCAGATTGCCGGAGACCTCAGCAAGTGTGATGATGTCCATTTATTTTCCTTTCCTCCACCGTTGCCGGTTCTTGGATTGTGGTTCGGCCCCGACCCCCGTCTACCGGTCGGAACCGACGAATATGTGGGCTGCGACCGCCTGAAGCGCCGACCGCGGCTTTTTACTTTTCGCTCAACCTTCTTCAGGGTAACTCATGGAGATGTAAACCGTGGTCAGGATGGCGAAGATATAGGCCTGAAGGGCCGCCACGAAAATTTCAAAGGCTGTCAGGGCGAAGCCCAGAACGAACCAGCCCACGCCAGCCAGGGCCAAGAGCTTGTTGCTGGCCTCGATGATGTAGAACTGGGTGAAGGCCAGACTGACCGCCACCAGCAGATGGCCGGCGATCATGTTGGCGAAGAGTCGGATGGTCAGGGAGGCCGGCTTGACGATGACCATCTCCAGCAACTGGATGGGCGTCAGAATAATATAGAGAGGCCATGGCACACCCGCTGGGAAGAGCTCCGACTTGAAGTAGCCCCAGACGCCCTGCTCCCGGAATCCCGTTACCATGTACTGGCAGAAAGTCCAGATGGCGAAGACCAGAGGCATGGTGATAGTGGCCGTGGCCGCTATGTTCATGCCTGGCACGATGCCACAGAGATTGAAGACCAGGATGGTCAAGAAAATTGTCGTGATCATGGGCACGTAGCGCTTGCCACGAATTTCGCCCAGGGTGTCATAGACGACCGAGTCACGGATGAACTCAATGACCCACTCGATGGCCCCCTGCCAGCGGGAGGGAATCAGCTTGGCCCTTGCCGCCGTGATTCCCAGCACCAGAAGGATAATGACCATGGCCACGAACCTGATCAGGATGATCCGGTTCATGGCAAAGGGCGTTCCCTGGAAAAGAATCTCAGGAGGCAGGAAATCTTCGATGGTGGGTAGCTCGCTCGGCTTGGCCATGGCCAGACTGAAAGCTTCACTTCCCATTGCCTCTAGCATCTATCGCCTCCTGAACGACACAGTGAACACTATAGCGCGCACGCGACTCATGGCTGCACCGTATGGGTAGTGTAGCCCACACCAAGAGCCACGGTAACCATGGATTCATCCAGTGTGTCACAGATAGTGGCCACACGTCGAATCCGCCCCGCGGTGTGGACAGGTTGATAACGAATTTAATCCAAACGTCATTAACTATTAACAACGCCGGGAATAAGCCCGTACCCGTCACCAGACAAGGGACGATACCCATCAGCGCGTGGACATCCAGGAGTGTGTCTGATGGATCGGTCGGTGCCTAGTTGACCCGCCGCCCGTAGAGTCGGCACCTGGTCCAGATCATAAGGGGTGGTCTCGTATACCCAGTTCAACCAGTTGCGCCAGAGCAGGTTGGCGTGGGCCCGCCAGGAGAAGACCGGCTCCAATGTCGGATCGTCGTGAGGATAGTAGTTGACCGGAAAAGGCACCTGATCCAGGCCCTTGGCCATGTCACGCTGATACTCGTGGGCCAGTGTGTCACGGTCGTACTCCCAGTGGCCCAGCACGAAGATCTCCGAGAAATCCTGGGTGCAGATAAGCCCTGAACCCGACTGGGGACCCCAGGTCAGCACCTGCAGATCAGGACAGGCCCGCACCTGGTCCTCGTCCATCCCGGCCCAGCGGGAGTGGGGTTGCAGGGCGATCTCGTCGAAGCCGTTGGTGATGAAGCAGTACTCGTCCTGCAGATACTGAGGAAAGACCCCGAAGACCTTGCGATCCAGGTTGCGCTTGGCGATGCCGTGGCGGTAGTAGAGCCCGGCCATGGCCCCCCAGCACAGATACATAGTGGAGAAGACGTGGGTAGACGCCCAATCCAAAATGCGGGTCAGCTCCTCCCAGTAGTCGACCTGCTCGAAGTCCATTTGCTCCACCGGCGCGCCCGTCACGACAAGACCGTCATAACAGTTGTCCTTGAAGGAATCCAGATTCTCGTAGAACTTAACCAGGTGATCCATGCTGGTGTGCGCGGCCTGATGGGTGGAAGTCTTCATGAAGTCAATCTCCACCTGAAGCGGTGACTTGGAGATCAGCCGCAGCAACTGTGTCTCGGTCTCCACCTTGGTAGGCATCAGGTTGAGGATGACCAGCCTGAGCGGACGCATCTCCTGGCGCTCCGCCTCGTGGCTTTCCAGGGCGAAGATGCGCTCCGAATCGAGGATGGATCTGGCTGGCAATCCAGTGGGGATGGTGATAGGCATGATTCCATTATGGCCCAGCGTAGGCCTTCCCACACACGGACTTGACAAGTGCGCTGGAATCCGTAACATAGATAATTGCTGTGTTGAACAGCCGACGCGGGGTGGAGCAGTTCGGTAGCTCGCTGGGCTCATAACCCAGAGGTCTCAGGTTCAAATCCTGACCCCGCTACCAGTAAGGCTCGGAACCGTTTGGATTCCGAGTCTTTTGTTTTTCTATCTCAGCATATTCGCGGAAGATCAGAACAGTTACTGACATGGTGCAGCCAGTTATGGTTGGACATCCCTACTGCAAAATCGGAGAAACCGTCTGCATCCAACCCCTCACATGGCTGCACCGTTCCTGGTCTCAGTCTCCTATGGCTTTGGACTTCTTTACTTCGTCGAACTTGGCCTTCATGGTCTCATTGTTTCTGGTCAGTCTTCGTATGGTCACGTCCTGCGCCTTGTTGTTGGCCAGACGAAGCTGGTTCTCGGAGCCCAGCAGGGCATCCTTGATCTTGTTCAGGTGGTTGATGGATTTGTCAATCTCCTCCACTGCGGTCTTGAACTTTTTCGAGGCGATATCATAATTGCGGCCAAAAGCACTCTTGAAAGACTCCAACTCGTCCTCAAAATGCGTTATATCGATGTTCTGTGCCTTCAACTCTTCAAGTTCGTTCTTGTATTGCAAAGAGTTCTTGGCGGCATCACGAAGCAGGGTGATTATCGGTATGAAGAACTGTGGACGTACGACATACATTTTCGGGTAGCGATAGGAGACATCCACGATACCCGTGTTGTACAGGTCGCTGTCAGGCTCCAGCAGGGAGACCATGATGGCGTACTCGCAGTGCTTCTCCCGCCTGTCCTTGTCGAGCTCCTTGAAAAAGTCCTCGTTCTTGTGCTTGGTGGAGGTGGTGTCCGTCTCATTCTTCATCTCGAACATGATGGACACGATCTCCGTGCCGGAATCATCCTCGTCGCGGAAGATGAAGTCGCCCTTGCTGCCCGTCCTGGCATCGTTGTCCTTCTCGAAGTAGGCATTGGGGAAGGCCGTGGACCGCAGCTTGTTGAATTCGATCTGGCAATGCTGCTCAAGCGTCTCCCCCACCATCTTGGTGGACAGCTTCGCCTTCAGATCACGCAGCCGCTCAATCTGCTCGTCGCGATCCTGGATCTGGACCTCATAACGCTCCTTGAGGGACCTGGCCTCGACCTTGCTCTGCAGCTCCGCCTTGTCCAGACTGCTCCTCAGCTCCGCTATCTCGGAATCCTTGTCCGCGACGACCTCCTGCAGCTGCGACTTCAGCTGCTCCTTGGAGAGCTTCTCCTCCGACTCCTTCTGAAGCTGCAGCCTCTCAAGCCTGCCCTTGAAATCATCCCTCTCCTTCTCCACCGGACCCAGAGCCTGGGCAAGCTCCTGCTTCTTCTGCAAATCAAAAGCATCCAGTTGATTCTGCAATTTGACGATCTCGGCATCTTTGTCCGCAGCCGCCTTCTGCAGCTCGCTTTTCGAATTGGCCTCTGCCAGATCGAGCGCCCGTTGCTTCTCCGACTCGGCCTTGTCCAGCTTGGCACTCAGATCGTCTTTCTCCTTCTCGACCTTCCTCAAGGCTTCCGAAACAGCCAGTTTCTTAGCGGCTTGCTCGGATTCCAGCTTTGCCTGCAGCTCCTGTATCTGGGCATCCTTTGCACTTTTGGTCTTTTGCAGGGTTTGCTCGGCCTGCGCCTGGTCAAGTTCGCGGATCTTGCTATTCTCCCTTTTGGCCTGCTCAAGCCGTTCATGAAGCTGCCTGTCAAAGTCCTTGTCACGAACCTGCTTCAGGATATCGGCATATCCGGCCTCGTCAATGGTGAATGCGGTTCCGCATTTGGGACAAATAATCTCGGGCATATGCAACCCTTTCTTTACGAACCTGTGTAAAAAACTACCCTTGCTCTAAACAGTCTCCACTGAAAGCCGAGTACCTACGACACTTAGACACTTATTAAAACTATATTTGATTTACGTTAATGCCATTACAAGGATTCAATAATCATGGACCAGGTGACGATCCTGCGGATTGCGCCGCAAGCTCGGCGATGGTCTCCCGCCTGCCTTGCAGCCTCAAAAGCTGCTGCTACGACGGACTCTTCAAGGCCAGCCGCCTCGGCAATCCACAGCAGCGACGCAGTGTTCTCCAATTTGTTATAACAATTTTTAGCACTGTTATTCGGCCTCTGCCGGGAATAGGCGCCCAATCCATGGGTTGCATTATCTGCAAACCACTGCACCATATGCTGTTTTTTTGTTCTTGCATGCGTATCCGGCGAATTCTGCACCTCGCTAAGGTACCTATCGGAATACGGATAATGCGAACGCTTGAAACGCGACAAATGCGAAAAAGCAGCACAGCTCATATCGTTTCCACTTGCCACGTGAGCCTTCCTCATTAAAGGTTAACTTCAACTTTTACGTTAATTGTATCAGCGGGAAATAATGGCATGCGCAGTCGGCAATTAGTCCGAAGGCATTGCTCAGGCCACATCCATGAGACTGGGAGATGGGTTTGTGCCTACTACCTGATTTCCAACCGGGTGCGCTTGGGTCCCCGGCATTTTCACCAGTGTCACCATAAAACACCATGCAAAGGAAAATACTCTGGGCCCACTTGCCGTGGCTCTTGTAGGTGTCTGGTCGATACAGTACCCTCAGCCCGCACATTGCATTGCGCCTACAAACTCATCCTGAAAAGAGCAGCATATGCTTTCGCGAGTCTGGCATGCTGGACCATCGACATAGGTAGAGCTTTAGGAGTTTTCTTCGCTCTAGCCTTTTTGATATTGACTGATCGCGTGACTGCTGAGCTGATCTTTAATTTCGAAGCGGTTTTTCCTATAAAACCACTTCTTGGTAGATGCACATCTTTTAAATCGCTATCAAGATCGCCTGAGCGTCGGAAATACGCATCGAACCCATGGTTGATGGATAATGAACCCTAGACGAAAACAGCAGTAGCTCACTTAAGCTTAATAATATAAATATTCAGACACCGTTATCATGCGTTCCCGAGCGATATAGATACGATATAATTGAATTGGCAGCGTTGCACCATCACGATGATTCATAGTGATGCTACAAAAACACTCGAATGAATGCAGTAAATCATAATGATAAAGAAGGGGCAAAGCGATGCAACTACTCTCCGTCGATGCACAAGTGGAAATAAATGTGCCACCCATTAATCAGCCTTATACAAAGCCGTCGCTTGCTATCGATTTCATGACTGAAAACAAAGAGGCCGACAAGTTAATTACGAATGAATCACCACTTTATGATTCTGGTATGTGTGATGTAGTTTGGCGAATACATGGTCCGGCTAAAAACGAGACATGTTTTGTGCTGTTCCCAGGAAAGGACAATACAGTTTGTTCCTCCACTTCCAATAATCCCGATACTTCTAAAACCAGCTATTTCATTAGTCAGTCTCTTCCCTATTTGGATACAATTGCAGAAAGCAGAGTGCACTTATTCTCTTATTACGTCTGTCCTGAAAATCATCATATCTATTGGTTATACCGTGGAATCTATACCCTGGTGAAGGAATTCAAATCCACTTTGTCCATTGACCAGAGTACTTCCTCGCTTAATGGAACTAAGCTATCCATAAGCGGGAACATTCCCGTATATCTGTCTTTATGGTCAAGGGCTATTGAATGATGCAGCAATGACCGAAGCACTGTAGAAGTTCAACGATGTACTTCCATTACTCTTTTTAACGTGCATTTTGAAAAGCTCGCTTGAACTTTAATGGAAGTACATCAACATGGTTGATATCAATAATGCACAAATGTAATTTTCAAATTGAACTGGCTCGGAGCACATCAGAGTAGGCTTCAGCGTCCATCAAACATAGAACATCTTCCGCTCAGTGATTTAAACACCGCGACTATCTCGTAAGTAGACTTCCACCGACTCGAACTTGCTAGCATGATTGCATCCGCACCAAGGAAGGCCAAGGGGGCTCATCATGCAATACACACAACTGGGAAAAACAGGCATCAACATATCGAAGATCTGCGTGGGATGCATGAGCTTCGGCAAACCAGGCACCATGCACGACTGGACACTGGACGAAGAAGGAACCGACGCGGTCGTTGCGCACGCACTGGATCTGGGCATCACCTTCTTCGATACGGCCAACGGCTACTCCGCCGGGACCAGTGAGGAATATCTGGGAAAGGCGCTGAGAAAGCATACAAGCCGCGACCGGGTGGTCATTGCATCCAAGGTCTATTTCAATGAGGGGCGACTTTCATCCAAGGCCATCCATCGGGAGATTGATGGGACGCTCAAGCGACTTGGCACCGACTACCTGGACCTCTACATCATCCACAGGTTCGACTATGAAACGCCAATCGAGGAGACCATGGAAGCGCTGAACGATCTGGTCCAGGTCGGCAAGGTGCGAGCGCTGGGTGCCTCGGCCATGTATGCCGGCCAATTTCAGGACATGCAGAAAGTCGCCCAAGACAACGGCTGGACCCCCTTCAGCGCCATGGAGAACCACTACAACCTGCTCTACCGGGAGGACGAGAAGGACCTGATCCCCTTCTGCAGAAAGACGGGCGTCTCACTCATGCCTTACAGCCCTCTGGCTGCCGGCCATCTGACACGGCCCACCTGGACCGCCGACTCCCTGCGCAGCGCCACCGACAAGGTCTCGCGCGGCAAGTACGACCGGGCCGAAGACAATGACCTGGCCATCATCGGCCGCGTGCAAAAAGTGGCAGAACGACACAATGTTCCCATGGCCCGGGTAGCCATAGCCTGGCAGTGGGCCAAAGGCGTTGCCTCACCAATCATCGGAGCCACCAAGGCCCGGCATCTTGACGACGCAGTGGCTGCGCTGGATTTGGAGCTGACGCCTGAGGAGATCGCATCCATGGAGGAGCCCTACCTGCCACATGAGACCGTGGGAGCCATCGACAGCAATCCGCCCCAGGGTGTAGTACTGCTGGACGCGGAGGAGAATTGACACCATCAACCACCACCTCCACCCACGCATCAGGACTTTCTACAGCAGACACTCCGAGGCCGACTTTCCCAGTCGTGCGGAGATCAGAGGCGCTGCAGAACTGACATCAGTAGGCCAAGCACGGGACGGATGCCCCGCTAAGGGATCGTCCACCTCAACCGTTGGATGCTTTCTGTGAGGTACTAACAGCTCAATCATTTGCTTACTTGAGGGTTCACTTTGTTGTAGTACTCGTCGTAGGCCTCCTGCTTCAACCCGATGTTCTGGTCCAGATAGGCTTTCTTGGGGTATCCAGGTACTGATCCCAGTCGGAGCTCTCCTCCTGCCAGTTGATTCGGCAGCCGCGCCCCTTCTCAACCTACACAGGCCAGGCCTTCTTGGGCCATCTTCTACGTCAGAGGGTGCTTGGCCACAAAGACGACTGCAGGCAGCACCATCGCCCACAAGGGCCAGCAACGATGAGCAGAGCATATTCACCGATGCTCTGACAACGGCGCCGACGCCTGCCAAAGGGCCGATTCCCCCGGTACCGGGATGAGCCGCGGTCTCCACCCAAGGCATCCGTGTGCGATGCAAGGTCATGAAATGCCCCTTCTCCATTGAGTGGGATATGCAGGCGTTGAAAGGAATGACCTCGTCCACACCGGAAACCGGACCAGATGGCCGGCGGCCCTGATTCCTAGCGACCACTCCGACACTGGTCATGATAAGAGAAAGTTTTTCGAGCAAAAAAGTTACTGAAAGTTAGAGGACGAAAGCTTCGCTTGTGTCAGTGAGATCTGGATTGTACGACCTTCGGAAATCTGCCGACGAACGGCCTTACAAGGGCATTCTGGTAGAGGCGCGCTGGACCAGCGTGCCCTTGACGCATTCGATACCTTGGTGACCCCGGCCGTCCAGCATGTCAGCAAGGCAGCTGGCCGCCCTGGTGCCGATGGCCTTCAGATTCAGGTCGACACTGGTCAGCGGAGGACGCGAATTGCCGACAATGACCGACCGATTGTCAACCCCGACCACCGATACCCTATCCGGCACGGAAACATGCCGGTCATGCAGAATATCCAGGCACCCCCGGGCTATCTCGTCGTTGCCGCAAGCCACCCCGTCGAAGTCGACTCCTTCATCCAGCAAGCTAATCATGGTGCGACGCCCGGTCTCTTCGTTCCAGCCCCCATACCGAACGGTACGCACGGCAGCCAAACCACGGCTGTCCAGTTCGGCCATCTCGCCCTTAAGTCGCCTGATCGAGGACTGGAAGGCTGGATCGCCGGCGATCAGCACGATTTTTTTGGATCCTCCCTCGACCAGATGCCGGACCATCAGCCGCCCGATATCCTCGTTGTCGGTGACGACCGAGCAGTCATGGGGATCCAGGGACGCCTGGTTGGCATAGACAACCGGCACCGGACAGCTGGCCAGCGCAGGCCGCGGATCGGTGCGCCATCCGACCATGAGCAGACCTTTGACGCCGTAGGCCAGCAGATTATCTATATGGTGCTGTTCAAGAGCCGGGTCCCTGCCGGCGTTGCAGAGAAAAACAGGAATGGACTCGACCCCGAAGTAGCTTTCCGCACCGATCAGGATGGGCATGGAGAACTGACCGTCCAGGTCCGAAGTGACCAGCCCCACCGACTTGGGCAGGCTGGGAGGCTGGGACTGTTTCTGACGCTCATTGAGCGAAAAGGAGAGCTCTGCCGCGGCCTTGAACACCTTGGCCCTTGTCGGACCGCTGACCTGTGCGCTGTTGCGTAGCGCCTTGGAGGCTGTGGACACCGCAACCCCCGCCTTGGCAGCCACGTCGGCCAGCGTCACTTTCTTGCTCATCGGATCGCCTCCCGGCTCTGCTGGACTGTGAGCGTCTCCAACTATGGTAATGGAGTGAGACGGCCATCGAACCCTGTCAGTCGTATTCATTTTTTTCTCATTGAAAATTTTCCTAATCAGGTGTTAGCCTATGGGTGTCCGAACACAGGCGGCAGAGCATCCGCCAGATCAGCAGACAGTGGGAGCGCCACCATGGTCACCTTGTTTCATCCCCAGCCCGGAACCATCCCAGTGACCGCCGGGTCGGGCGCAGTTCTGGCCGATTCAAGGGTCCGGCCCAATTGGCTGCTGGATCATGGTGAGGATTCGGCTGTGCAAATTGCGGCAAGCAATCTGATGAGGGATTTTGCGACCGTCACCGGCCGGACCCAGAGACCGACCAACCTGATCGACGAGAATAGCCTGACCATCTGCCTGGGCACCCTGGGCCATTCAAGTTGGATCGATTCGGCTGTCTGCTCCGACCAGCTCGATCTGACCCCGCTCAAGGACCCCCAGGGAGAGTATCGCTGGGAAGGCTTCACCTTGCAGGTCATCGACGGCACCCTCTATATCGCCGGGGCTGATCGGCGCGGAACCATCTACGGGATCTACGCTCTCAGCCGGGCCATCGGCATCTCACCCTTGCACTGGTGGGGGAACGTGCCGGCACGTCACCATGAACGGATATGCCTGCCCGGCGACCTGCGCGTCTTCGACTGGCCCTCGGTCAAATACCGGGGCCTCTTCATCAACGACGAGGAGGAGCTGGACGACTGGGCCCGCCTGCATACCCCGGACGGAACCATCGGACCAACGACCTACGAAAAGGTCTTTGACCTGATTCTGCGGCTGGGCGGCAACTATCTGTGGCCGGCCATGCACGTCAACGCCTTCAATGCCGATCCGCGTAACGGCAGGCTTGCCCAGAGCATGGGGATTGTCATCGGAAGCAGCCACTGTGACATGCTCCTGCGGAGCAACCAGCATGAGTGGGACCCCTGGGTGGCCTCGCAGGGCGGACATGTGGACTATGACTATTCGTTGCCCGGACACAACCGGGATATGATTCGGCGCTACTGGTCGCAGAGCGTGGACATGAACCGGAACTACGAGGTCACCTGGACCCTGGGCATGCGCGGTATACACGACACGGGCCTGACCACGCGCGCCATCGACGAGGATCCGAACCTGGACCAGGAGGGTCGTCTGCGAGCGCGGGTCGATCTGCTCGGTCGGGTCATTCGCGACCAGAGGGACATCCTGCGTCAGCACCTGGGTCGACCTCCACAGGAGGTACCCCAGCTCTTCATTCCCTACAAGGAGGTGCTGCCCCTCTATGACGCGGGCCTGGACCTGCCCGAAGACGTGACCATCATGTGGGTCAACGACAACTACGGGTATATGCGTCGCTTCCCCAATCAGGCCGAACGGGCACGCAGGGGAGGCAATGGGGTCTACTACCACAGCTCCTACTGGGCGCCACCGAGGACCAGTTACCGCTGCACCTCATCCACTCCCCTGGCTCTGATGAACGACCAGCTGGGCAAGTGCTGGGATCGGGGCATCCGCCGGGTGTGGGTGGATAATCTGGGGGCCATCAAGCGCCTGGAGCTGGAGGGATCCTACTTCCTCCACCTGGCCTGGAATGCAGACAAGGATCACCACAGTCTGTCGGCCCGGGACTTCATAGCCTCTTGGTTCGACCAGACCTTCGCTGACAAGCGTGGCTCTGAAGCTGCCGACCTGTGCATGAGCTACTACCGGATCAACAATCAGACCAAAATCGAACACCTGCACGAGGACTCCTTCACCCAGACAGGCTACGACGACGAGGCCGGCGGCCGCCTGGCAGCCTTACGGGAGCTGGCTGAGCGCTCACACAATCTTGGCAGGAGCATGAAGCCAGAGTTTCGTGAAGCATACCGATCGCTGGTGGACCTGAAGATCGCCATGACCTACTACGTTAACGCCCAGTTCTACCATGCGGACCGCAGCCGACTCGAGGCCGCCCGAGGCGCCTTGCCGGCCGCCGACAGGCAGATGAGAATCTCTCATCTTTTCCAGGGGATGATCCGGGCTCTGCTCCATTGGTACAACAGGAAGCTGGCGCAAGGCGATTGGGACGGCATTCTCACTCCTAACAGGTTCCCTCCTCCTACGCTGCCTCAGTACCCGGCTTGCAGACCGGTGAAGGTCCAACCGGACCAGGGGCTGATCCTTACGCCACAGGGAGCAGAGGAGAGCATTAAGGTTCCCGGCGATAACAATCACGCCAGGCTGGTCTTTGATCCCTACGGCATCTCCGACCAGTGGTTTGACCTGGACCTTAAGGGCAGCCCTGCACAGGAAGTGCGCATCTGCGCCGATCAGGACTGGATCCGCCTGCCGGAGAAGGAGCGGGTCGTCAAGGACGAGTGGCGAATCCATGTACAGGTCGATAACGCCTCAGCCCATGCTGGTCGTCAGGGTATGCTGACCATCATCACCCGCCCCTGTAAGCCGGAGGCAACCGAAAAAGTCTGGTCGACCCCGATCAGGGTCGATGTTCTAGTAGGCAAGGATCCTCGCCTCGAAGAAGGATTCACCGGCTACGTCGAGGCGGATGGTCACATCAGCATGGACCCCTCACGCGGACGCGTCAACCCCGACCTCACGAAGGCCACCACTTGGCTGGCGACCCAAGACCTTGGGCGTTTCGGCTCGGACCTGATGCAGACCAGGGGCTGGAGCGACCCGGATTCAGGAAGCGGGGCCTGTCTGAGTCTGGACTTCTGGCTGAAGACCCCCGGCCGCCACCATCTAGAGGTTCACCGGATGCCCACCCTGAACTCACGTGGGCGAATACGCCTGCGTGTCAGCCTGGATGGCAACCGAGGCGAAATCCTGGAATCGCCCACCACTGACGAATTCCGTGGCAACTGGCAGGAGACCATCGTATACAACGCCGAGCAACTAACCATGATCCCGCCTTATTTGAAGGCAGGACCCCACCAGCTGCAACTTATTGCCGTGGACGACTCCTTCGGCATCGACAAAGTCGTGATCAACACCGGTCGGGAACGGCCCAGCCGGCTGGGACCGGCCTTCAGTACCTGGGTGGCAGATGGCCGGACCTCCAAAGGGGCTGATAACGGAAACTCTCACACATCTCACATAGACATAGATCAGACCAGCAATCAGATTACAGACCATCAGCCAACGCCCACGACCGATGCCTTGGACCGCCCCCTGCGGAACCTGGCCATCGAAGACTACGGAATCGATCCGGGCCATACCCCGGACGAACCTGTACCCTACTTTGACCGGGACTACTGGCTTCACGGCGGTTTGTATACGCGACCGAAGCTGGTCTGGCCTGCCGGACACCAGCACGAGCAGGAGCTCAGCCAGAACAATGACGCCAGCAAGACTTCAGAGCGCATCTACCTTGAGACCGCCGATTGCCTAAGACAGGACGAAAATGCCTGGTTTTCACAGTCTGGGCCACAGAATGGCAAGCCTCGGAAAGGCTGCTGGGTCCCCACCGACGCCCCCATTTACGGGGGCCGGGGCCTGGCCATGCGGGCCGAGCCAAGGCAACAGCTCTGGCCCGATCCTGGTCGGGCTCCCGGCATGAACCTGGCCTTCCCGGTTGGCAGGTCAGGCAACTATGGAATCTGGCTCCTGGCCCAGTTCGCCTCCGAGCTGGAGGACTCCTGCCATTTGATTCTGGACGGCCAGCCGTTGGCCCCTGCCCAACTCTTCCCCCGAAGGGGAAGACTGATGACCTTTGCCACCGAGCATGTCTGGGGATGGTCGGAGATGACCGCCGTCCAGCTGACCGGCGGTCGGCACGTCCTGACCTTGGAGCCGGAACGGGCCGGCATGCGCATCGCACGTGTCTACCTGGCCTGTGACGGATCACGGCCGCCCTTGGATGGGCAGTGGCCCCGTTAGAAAGACGACAGACCAGTGGACACGTGTGGGCTGGAAACCTGAGGTCAACGGTCATCGCCGTCCCTTAGGGCTCTTGGACACCCGCCTGATCAGGCCGGAGAGAAGCGAGCCGGTCATGACTGCCGCTGCAAGGATGGCCAGAGGAAGAGCCACTGCTGCCCCGGTTTTGGGCAGCGCTTCCTCCAGTGCGTTCCAATCGTCGCTATTTGAACGGACAGCCCGATCCGAGCACAACAGACGGCCGTCGACCATCACGCCCTGGGAATTTGGCTGTAGAGAAGCCCTGTCGGCATCTTCCCGCTCAGGAAGGGCCGCCGCATCATCTACCGGACAGGGCACCAAAGGACTGCCGATGACCCTGGCCCTGTCGGTGTGCCGACCTGATATGCCCGTCACCGTGGCATGCACGTCCACAGACTGGCCAGGTCGTAGCATCAGGGTCGACCAGTTGTCGGGATAGCGAATCCCGGTCACCCGCCCCTGACCGACGACTGTCCGATCTTCCAAATGCAGTTGGCGAGCCAGGAAAACAGCTCCCGTCCCATCGCCGGGATCCCGTGGCGAATCATTGGTGATCCGGAAGACAATGGGAACGTCGTCACGAGTCCGGAGGGCCTGTTCCGGCTGATCCCGATCACCCTTGGGCATACCGCCAGCCTGATCAAACTTCTCAATGTGTAGAGCCGGTGTCATATCGGGCGTTCTGGTCCAGACCGTGTTGGAGACCAGGGTCTTGTCCTGATAGAACTCAGTGAATCGGTTCTCGTGACGTTCCACCTTCTTCAGCCGTCTGCATTGCAGGTAGGCCCTCCAGCCGACCGGACGGTCACCTGAAGCGCTGACCAGGGCCAGATACCGTGGTGTAGCCTCCACTTTGACCAGACCTGCAGGGTCTTCAGTCATCGTAAACAAAGGGCCGCCATGGATATCTGCGGACATGTCCGAACCAGCCATGATCCGTCCATGATGAATCAGGATGCGCCCATTCTCGTAGAGGTCCTGGGTGGCGTAGACGGCCCAATGGCCAGTAAACCGATCCACCGTGGGATCTAGCCGATCCTCGATCCGCCATGTCTTCACCTGTGGATAGGCACGTCCGGCCGGCAGCAGACTGGAGTCCAGACGATAAAGGAAGAGTCGGTCACGGTAGATGCTGCCGCCATGTGCACTTCCCCCGCCCACAGCGACTACCACATCCTTGGCGGGATTGAGCGGCTTGACCGGATTGGCGACCACGTTGGTCGCTATGTGCAGGTCGTTGACGATCTGGGTCGCCTGGTTACGCACCACGTGACCGGGTTCTGCGCGGATGACCGTGTAGGGCAGGACCAGATCGTAGGTACGCCCCAGCAGCCCTTGGTCAATAGCCGGCTCTCTGAGGGGATTATGGCCTCGGTCAGCGGCATAGGCAACCAGATCCGCAGGCTGGGGATCCCCTTCGAGAGTCACGCCTGTAGCAGGAACATAGGTATCCACGGTTTTGGCGAAGACGAGGACAACACCATCAGCGACCTGAATATTGAAAGCCTTGGTGTAATCGCGACCGTCGGAGCCCAGAACCTCGATGCTCTTGGGATCGATATCCAGATGACGAGCGTCGTAGGCATCCGTCATGCCCAGTCGCCAGACCGGATAGGCGGTATTTCTGCGGCGGGCGTCCAGACTGATTCGATAAACTCCACGGTCGCCCACGAAGAGCACCTTGCCGTCGATGCTGATACCTGGATCATGCGCGCTGACATCGCTCTTAGAAGGATGGAAGTCGGCGGGCGGATTGCTTACCTGGTTGGAGGGGGTCAGTGAATTGTTCAACGTCAACACCCACTGATTGTCCACCTGATGATCCGTCGGGGCCTTGGAATCAACCCTGCCCTCGAAGCGCAGACGGATTCTGGGGTTGCTCCCGGCACGCCACTGGCTGATACGGGCGGAGTCGGTAATGGTCACCCGCAGGCCATGGTCCTTGTCCTTCCACTTTGTGGCATATCCGGTCTTGGCGATGACATCACCACTCTGCAGGTCAGTCACCTCAAGGGTCTGTTTGTCAGGCAAAAACCAGCGGTCATATACATCCGTCAGAATGATTGATTTGACAGGATAAGCCAGATTGTCAGGCAGACTGGGCTGGGTATCCAGCTGATACTCCAGCCGCTGACCAGGGAAGACCACCTTGCCGTCAACGCTGGCCTGCTCCCCGCCCTGGCCAGCCTCAGAGATGACATCCTTACGCACCGGAGGCAGGTATCCACAGATGCCTGGCTTATTGGTCTGTACACTCTGCGTGTTGACCGTTTGGGAGCCCGAGTTGGTCAGAGCCTCGCCCTGGTGGCCATGGCCGTCCGGCGCCTTGCAGAAGGTCAGCTCCTGATCCGGTGTTCCGCCCAGGTCCTTGCGGACCTGGGACGCACCACCGCCATTGGCAAAGCGAACCGTGAATGGTACCAGCATGGTGACCTGCATGGGGTCCTCCATCCCCTTGAGGCCGTTCAACCACCCGCTCTTGGCCTGAGCCCGCGCCCGAGTGCCGCTCACGCTGACTTGGAAACGGTCGGTCACGTCCCTGCCCATGGCCACGATGTCTCCGACGCTGCTGTGGCGGTAGTGCCCGTCTGCATCAGCCTTGGCTTTGGCAACGAATATGCGAATTGCCCCAGCCCCGTCCTGATCAACCAGATAATCGGCGGCACTCCAGTCGTCAGTCAGGGCGAAAACCTTAGGAGCCTCGGCCAGATGGGCTTCGACAGTGGCGTTGACCACCGACCCCACCCGGTCGCCGTCCAAAAAGACATGTCCGTCAGCACCAGTCTTGTTACTCCATTGGGGGTCTACGACGCTCTTCCACACCCCCGTGGCGGCATCCCGCAGGATCCAGGATTTGTCCGGCCTGGGCTTCCAGGTGGGTGTACGACGCTCCGGGGTCGACTGGTCAACCTGCCGGGCAGCGCCCTTCCAATGGACTGCACCCTGGTCCAGAATCAGTCCGGTCTCCGGTTGCTCGACAGTCACGTCCAGCTGCCACGCCCAGCGATGTTCCTCAGGAAGAGCCCCACCCTTCCAGGTGGCTGTGGCCCGGTCCCCAGGTGGCCTATCCCCTTCGGCGGTGTTGAAAACGAATTTGTCGGTCAGGTCTTCGCCGCTGGTCTGGTCCCTGACATGCTGACCACTGATACGGTACTGCTTGCCCTGAGGATTGAAGACATCACTAAAAGTCAGTTCGCGCCCACCCCGACCGGTTCCAGTGACGATATGGGTGCGATTGGTCATCCCATCCGCGCTAGTGCCACGACCTACTTGCTTATCGGGTGGATCCGGTGGCAGATCGGCCGGCTTGGGCTCGTAGTCGTTGAGCATGATCACCACCAGGGAGATGCCCTTCTCGTTGCCTGCATACTCGTCAGCGAACTTGTCCAGATTGTCGTTGGACTGATCCCAGAAGGAGTCGCTGGTCCGATAGGTCACTCCACGGTTGCTGAAGGTGGTGTTGGCCACCTGGCTGCGCCAGTTATCCATCCAATACTTGTGAATAGCCACGGAGATTCCGTCAAAGATACGTTGGGATCCACGGTAGGTGGCAACCACTCCCACGCCGGTCACCCGACAGTGACCCTGTCCGGATTGGTCGGCGTGGGCCTCATTAAAGCGCGCCTGACAGTTGCCATTGGCCTCGTCTAGAGCCTGCCGCTTGACCCGGGCCGTATTGGCATTGCCCTTGTCCACAACCCCCAACTGGGAGAACGCCTTGTCGATGCTGCCTATAGCATAGCCGCCAAAGGCGCCTTGTTCATCATCCTTGTAGGCCCAACCCTGCCAGATCTGAATGTTTTCGTCGCCCGGGGCCACTGGTCTGCCGCCGGCATGGCCTGATCCTCCCCCAGCTATGGCAGGAGCCGCCGGACCGGCAAGGGCCGCCAAGGCAGCCAGAGCCGTCAACAGGCCGATCCATCTATGCTTGTTCATACTCGTCCTCACTCTTCGCCCGCTCCATGCCTTGAGTATGAGTGACCGCAGGGCATATGGGTGCGCGAGCGAGCGACTGTGGTCGAATGTGCTGCGGGACGGTTATGCTGTGTATGAGACATACCTATGCCGTCCAGACCGAAAAGGAGACAGGACAATGGCAGAGACATTCGACGTGCTGGTCGAGATTCCCCGGGGCTCCCGCAACAAGTACGAGATGGACCACAACAGCGGCCATATCAGGCTGGACCGCACCCTCTTCACCTCCATGGGCTACCCCGATGACTACGGGTACATCGACGGCACCCTGGGCGAGGACGGGGATCCCTTGGACGCTCTGGTGATGATTCCCGATTCGGTCTTCCCGGGTTGCATCGTCGAATGCCGCGCCGTGGGCCTCTACCACATGGTCGACGAGGCCGGCGGGGATGACAAGGTCCTGTGCGTGCCCGCCGACGTTCGCTTCGACGCCATCAAGGACATCGACGATGTCTCCGACTTCCACAAGCAGGAGATCAAGCACTTCTTCGAGCAGTACAAGGCTCTGGAGCCAGGCAAGGAGGTCATGCCCGGCGACTACTGGACCAATGCTGAGGCCGCCGAGACCCAGATCAAGGCTGCACGCGAGCGCTTGGCCGCCCAGCACTGACCTCTCAAGAACGACCACCGGTCATAACCACCCCGGCAAGGGACCAATGGAGCGCCTGAACCGGGGTTTTGCATGCCCAAATCCTCCCAAAACGCGTCCGGCCGTCTACGATTGCCAATTGCGGGTGCGCGCGCGCAAGGGCAGGAGCGGCTATGACTTTCTATACGTACCAATATCTCAAGGGTGGACAGACCAACTGGACCATGATCAGAATCATCGTGGTCGTCGTTCTGGCCCTGGCCTTCCTTTTCTTCCTGTTCATGTACTCCCGCCACCGCTGGAACCATAAGTACAAGGATCTGTCCATCATCCTGGCCACCCTGCTTCTGCTGGCTGCGGCCATCCAGTACAGTGACTACACCAATCTGCGTACGGCCAGCCTGCAGAGCGGACAGCTGACCACGGTCATCGACAAATCCGCCGCCAAGCTCAAGGTCAATCCTGAGCAGATCAGCATCAACGACACCTCGCGCAACAACGACATGATCATCAAGACCCCCAAGGGCTACTACACCCTGGTATTCAACAGCTCCGGCTCCGAATTCCTGCTGCAGCGTGCCGATCTGTACCACCCAGACATCACCGTGATCGGAGAGTGACCCATGGATATCAATTTCTACGTCAACGTGGCCCTGAAGCTGATCGTCGGACTGCTCTTCATCACCCTGCTCATCAACGTGACCGGCAAGGGGAACCTGGCACCCACCTCGCCCATGGACCAGTTGCAGAACTACGTCCTGGGCGGCATCATCGGCGGGGTCATCTACAGCGACAGCATCTCCATGGCCCAGTACATTGTCATCCTGCTGATATGGGCGGCGCTGATTCTCATCACCAGGTATGCCAAGACCCACATCCACGCCGTGGGCAAGTACATCGACGGCGAACCGGTCACCATCATCAAGAACGGCAAACTGCTGGTCCAGAACTGCCTCAAGGTCAACCTGACCGCCAAGGAAGTGGACTTCAAACTGCGCACCAAGGGCATCAACGACATCCGCGACGTCAAGCGGGGCATCGTTGAGCAGAACGGCAGTCTGACCATCATCTCCGAAGGCGACAAGGACGTGCGCTATCCGGTGGTCATGGACGGGCGGGTCAATCCCGACGTTCTTGACACCATGGGACGGGACGAGGACTGGCTCGACGGGCAGCTGGCCAAGCAGGGCATACACAAGGTCAGCGATGTGTACATGGCCCGATACCAGAACGGCGAGTTCTACGCCGTCACCTACCAGGACAAGTAGCGCCATCCATGCAGCAGGAGGCAGCCTGACGGTGACTATGGCTCATTAACGGGCCGATTCAATAGTTTGCCATGCTTGATTGTTCCGGCGCTGACAGGTAAAATCCATGTCCATATTGTTATGGCGTAGCATGTGAACGGCATTCAACGAATTCAAAGCCGACTCCAATCGGCAGTTCCGCGCTCGACGCTCCCGAGGCGTAGGCGGGTTTGAGGAGACCTGGTCGAGGCCCATCCCGCCGGGGATGAACCCTTTCAAGGAATGCCGTGTTCTTAAGACTGTTGTTTATCGCTTTAGGTGTATCTTCTGACGCTTTCGCTGTCTCCATCAGCAAGGGACTGTCCGTGGACAGACTGCGGGCGCGCCATCATTGGCTGGTGGGACTTTGGTTCGGCGGATTCCAGACTCTGCTGCCCCTGCTGGGATACTTCGCCGCCTCCATGCTGCAGGACTCTCTGGCCGCCGTGGATCACTGGATTATCTTCGGCATCCTTTCAGCCATCGGGGTCAACATGATCCGAGAGGGCGTCTACGGCGAGGAAGAGGAATCGAACAGCGAAGAGAGCTTCTCCTGGCGGCAGATGCTCCCTGCAGCCATCGCCACAAGCATTGACTCATTCGGCGTGGGCGCAGGCCTGGCCCTGCTGGGTATCAACATCTGGCTGTCCGCACTGGTCATCGGACTGGTGACGGCTGCGGCCTCCATTCTGGGGCTGCGCATCGGATACGCTGTCGGGTCCCGCTGGCGCAAGCCTGCAAGAATCGCCGGCGGCATCATTCTGATCGTCATGGGCATCCAGATTCTTCTGGATCATCTGATGAATGCCTGACTCAGAACGTCGTGAGCAAGACCATGGCAGCCAGAACCACAATGGATCCGGCCAGAAGAACCGACATCAGCGCCAGGCCAATGGCTCCACGCCGATCAACTGCCTCTTGTGCCCAGCGATGGCCCGAGGTCATGAGCCCGACCAGCAGCAGCAGGGCCACAAGCACCACCAGGATCGGCATCAGGTCAGGGTACAGGCCTCCAATCAACTCTGGCAGGAAGACCCATCCCGAGGCGGCGACGGCGGTCACCCCGCCCATGGCGGTTGCAGAAATACCACGGATGACCATCCGTCGGTCCCGACGCAGCATCTGCCGGACGAACATGAACACGGCCAGGAGGGCCAGCAGGAATGCCGCAGTCGACAGCCAGGCCCAAAGGGCACCAGGCCCCTGCACAACCAGGGTCGGCACCAGGCAGGCCAAGGCAAGCAGGCCGGACACGGCTCGGTCAGGACCTGATCGGATGCCCCGGCCCACCAAGGGCCAAGAGGCCAACAGGGCCAGGACCAGCACCAGAACCAGAACAGCCTGCACCCATCGAGCGACCCGGGGCTCGATCAGCAAACCCGTCACCACGCCCGGCAGAACCAGGGCCGTCAGGGCCAGCAGCTGCGTCAGAGCGGGTGCGTGCCCATCCCGGGTTTCTTTTACGGTCTGCGCCATGGGTCCTCCTGCCTGTCCCCGTCGGGGAGCCATACGTCACATCCTAGGGCAAGGCCATCCTGTGAACTCGGAGCCCTTGTGACGGGCCGATTGTACAATGATGACCACTGTTCAACGAATCCACCCCCGCTATGGACGAACGGACAGGGAAGAAGGTACCCCCGTGACGGATCTGACCTTGATGACCTGCGCCGAGGACCCGGCATCGGTTCTGCCAGCCTTGGCCCTGCTCTCCCATCGAGTGCGCGTTCTGCCCCTGGATGCCGCCTCCCTGGTAAGAATGCCGGAGGATACGGTGCTGCTGATTGATGCCAGCGACGACCTGGCCGAGGCCAAGACCCTTTGCAGCCTGACCCGAGCCTCGGGCCTGTCCACACCCATCATCCTGATTCTGAGCGAAGGCGGCTTCACCGTGGTCAATGCCGGCTGGTGCGTGGCCGATATTATCATTCAGTCCGCATCCCCCGCGGAGGTCGAGGCCCGGCTGCGTCTGGTCTGCCAGCGCGTGACACCGACACGCAAGCCGGATGTCCAGCCAGAAGAGGTGGAGGACCAGGTGCCCACCGGTCAGGTCCGCTCGGGTGACCTGGTTGTGGACACCGAGAGCTACACGGCCCGGATCCACGGTCAGCCCATCAACCTGGCCTACAAGGAGTTCGAGCTGCTCAAATACCTGGTTCAGCATCCAGGCAGGGTCTTCACCAGAGCCCAGCTCCTCCAGGAGGTCTGGGGCTATGACTACTACGGCGGCACCAGAACGGTGGATGTGCACGTGCGGCGGCTCAGGGCCAAGCTGGGCAGCGAGTATGAGCACCTGATCGGCACGGTCCGCAACGTGGGCTACCGATTCGATCCGCCCTCGTCGGCACGGACGGCCTCAGTCCCCAAGTCCGAGCCGGATGCCGAGACCGGCCCAGACCCAGCCGAGCAAAAGGACAGCAAGTCGGAACAATCCCAGGATTCCCAGAAGAAGAAAACCAATCATAGTGACTGATGCATCATCAAATCGAAAGCACCCTCAGGGCAGGGAAAGCAAGGCCCGACGCCTGGCCCGCATGCACGAGGAGTACCGCATCCTCTGCCAGGTCTTTCCCGAGGCGGTCTGCGCCCTGCACTTCCGCAACCCCTTTGAACTGCTGGTTGCCACGGTCCTGAGCGCCCAGACGACCGACAAGCGGGTCAACTCGGTGACCCCCGAACTCTTCGAGCGCTACCCCGACCCCGCGACCATGGCCCAGGCCCAGCCTGCCGAACTGGAGGCCATCATCCACCCGGTGGGCTTCTACCATGCCAAGGCCCGCCACCTCTTGGGGCTCTCCCTGATGCTGACCGAAGACTACGGCGGCAAGGTCCCCCAGACCATGGAGGAGCTGACCAGCCTGCCCGGCGTGGGGCGCAAGACGGCCAACGTGGTCCTGGGCAACGCCTTCAACATTCCCGGATTTCCGGTGGACACCCACGTCACCCGGGTCACCGGACGCCTGCGCTGGCGAACCGACTGGCGAAGCGCCCACCCCGATCCGGTAAAGATCGAGCATGAGATCTGCGATTGCTTCCCGCCCGAGGACTGGACCAATCTGTCACACAGGCTGATCCTCCACGGCCGGGCCACCTGCCACGCCCGCAAGCCCGACTGTCTCCACTGCCCCCTGGCCGAAACATGTCCCAGCGCCGAGCTCCTGGCCGGACCGGCCTCTCGGTAGAATCAAGACCATGGCACACGGCAGACACAAACAGATCAAATCCGGAGTCATCTTTCTCCTGGTACTGGCGGTCCTGACCGCGGGCACCTACATAGCCTGGCCAGTTGTGACAGGACAAGGAGGTTGGCAGCTGCCCTGGGCCCAGGGCGGTTCGGGCCAAATCGTGCGCATCCGCGCCCGCCAGGCCCCTGTATCCCTGGATATTCGTACCGAACCCGGACACGCCACCGACCAGGCCCTGATGGGCAACGTCTACCAGACCCTGACCAGGCCTGATGCAAAAGGTCGTCCGACACCCGGCCTGGCTCAGAACTGGGAGGTCTCCGCAAACGGGCTGCTCTATACCTTTCATCTGCGCGATGACGCCCGTTTCGCTGACGGACGCCGCCTGACCTCGGAGGATGCCCTCTGGTCCCTGCAGCAAATCATCGACCACCAGTACCAGGGCCATCGGGACCTGGACGGACTGGCCAGGGTCACCAACCCCGATGATGCCACACTGGTAATCGGTCTGAAGAGCCCGAACGCCAGACTGCTGACAGCCCTGAGCGGTCGGGCGGGCATAGTCTACGACCGCCAGGCCCGGGTAAACTATTCCACTCGATCAGCTGGTTCAGGCCCCTACCAAGTGGATGACTGGCAGCCGGGCACCAGCCTGACCCTGACCGCCAACAAGTCCTACCGAGGCCCGGACAAGGCCGCTATTCGCAAGGTGATCTTCAGCTACGCCGGCGGCCCCGAGCAGACCATCAAGGATTTGGACCAGGGACGCCTGGACGCTGTGGTGGACATGGACCCGGCCACCGCCGACCAGGCCCGCAAAACATCCTCAGCCAAGGGACGCAAGGCACCGACCGCCACGCCCAGCACAGACAATGTGGTCCTGGCCTTCAACAACGAGGCATCCAGCCTGCTGTCCGACCAGCATGTGCGCGAGGCCGTCCGCTATGCCCTGGACCGCCAGGCGCTGGCCGATCTGGAAGGCGGCGAAGCCAAAGCTCTGGGCGGGCCGCTCAACCCGCTGAGCCCCGGCTATGATCCCGGTCTGCAGGCCTTCCCCTTCGACCGAACCCAGGCGGCCCGTCGAACCTCTTACTACGCCCAGTCCTACTATCACGGTGGTCTGCGCCTGGTCTACCCCCAGGAATTCGGTAGCCAGGCGGGTGATCTGATCCGCACGCAGCTGAAGGCGGTGGGCATCCCCAGCCAGGTCTCCATGGTGGACCAGGCTGCATTCCGCGACCAGGTGCTCAACCACCACGACTATGACATGGCCCTGCTGGTCATGGACAATGATGAAATCGACCGCTTCGCCGACCCCGCCTCCACCATGCTCTTCGACAACGTCGATATTCAGAATTCCTGGAAGCAGGTGACGGACTGCACCGACCAGAACACCTATGCCGAGCGACTGCGGGCCTTTGCCCGACAGGTCAGCGACCTCTCCCCCAGCGACTGGCTTTATCAGCGTATGCCCCTGGTCCTCACCGCCCCTCGCCTCCAGGGCATGCCCAGCTCTCTGTTGGACCGCTACCTGCCCCTGTGGAACCTGCGCGTCCAGGGGTAAGGAGGCCGGTGCCCCTTGTCACTGTTCGTCCATAAAATGCTGGTATGTCTGCTGAACACCAAGGAATCGTCAATGCCCATCTGACCCCCCTGCCCGACAGGGTGGGCGTGGATGGCCTGGAGGAAAAGTGGTGCCGCGACTGGGACGAGTCCGGCGTCTATCGCTTCCGCAACACCCGCGAGCGCTCCGGCGTCTACTCCATCGACACCCCGCCGCCCACGGTCTCCGGGCATTTGCATGTGGGACACGTCTTCTCATATACCCATACCGACGTGATCGCCCGGTTCAAGCGGATGCAGGGCTATGACGTCTTCTACCCCATGGGCTGGGACGACAACGGCCTGCCCACCGAGCGACGGGTCCAGAACTATTACGGGGTTCGCGTGGATACCTCGCTCAAGTATGATCCGGACTTCAAACCCCCCTTCCACGGAACCAAGGGCAGGAAGATCAGCGCCAAGGACCAGGTGCCGGTCTCTCGGCAGAATTTCATCGAACTTTGCGAGGAACTGACCGCCGAGGACGAGAAGCTCTTCGAACAGCTCTGGCGGTCGCTGGGCCTGTCGGTGGACTGGTCGCAGACCTACCACACCATCGGCGAGCATCCCCGCCGGGTGGCGCAGAAGGCTTTCCTGCGGAACCTGGCCAGGGGCGAGGCCTACCAGAAGGAGGCCCCCGGGCTCTGGGACGTGACCTTCCAGACCGCCGTGGCCCAGGCCGAGCTGGAGTCGCGCGAGTACGACGGCTTCTACCATCGTGTGGCCTTCCGGTTTGCGGACGGCACGCCAATATACATCGAGACCACCAGGCCTGAGCTGCTGGCGGCCTGCGGCGCCCTGATCGCCCATCCGGACGACAAGCGCTACCAGAAGTACTTCGGGCAGAAGGTCTACTCCCCCCTGTTCAAGGTGGAGGTGCCCATTCTGGCCCACCCCGCCGCAGAAATGGACAAAGGCGCCGGCATCGCCATGTGCTGCACCTTTGGCGACGTGACCGACGTGCAGTGGTGGCGGGATCTGAACCTGCCCACCAGGTCCATCATCCAGCGCAATGGACGAATCGTGATGGACGTGCCGGATTGGATCACCGACGAAGGCGGACGGCGAATCTTCAAGCAGACCGAGGGCAAGACCACCTTCTCCGCCCGCAAGATCATCGTGGACGCCCTGCGCGAGTCCGGCGACCTGGACGGCGAGCCCAAGCCCACCAAGCGCATGACCAACTTCTACGAGAAGGGCGACAAGCCCCTGGAGATCGTCACTTCCCGTCAGTGGTACCTGCGCAATGGCGGCACCGATCAGAAACTGAACCAGGAGCTGCTGGAGCGTGGCAAGGAGCTCAACTTCCACCCGGACTTCATGCGGGTGCGCTACAACAACTGGGTCGAAGGCCTAAACGGTGACTGGCTGATCTCCCGCCAGCGCTTCTTCGGAGTTCCCTTCCCTCTCTGGTACCCGGTCAAGGAGAACGGCGAGACCGACTACGCCCATCCCATCACCCCGGCCGAGGACAGGCTCCCCATCGATCCCAGCAGCGACGTACCCGAGGGCTTCGAAGAGTCACAACGCGACCAGCCCGGCGGCTTCACGGCCGAGAGGGACATCATGGATACCTGGGCCACCAGTTCCCTGACCCCCCAGATCGTGACCCACTGGGCCGAGCCGGGCGAGCAGGACCAGGCCCTCTTTAAGGCCACCTTCCCCATGGATCTGCGTCCCCAGGGCCAGGACATCATCCGCACCTGGCTCTTCAGCTCCATGGATCGCGCCCACCTGGAGAACGGCTGCCTACCCTGGAGCGACACCACCCTGTCGGGGTGGATCCTGGACCCGGACCATAAGAAGATGAGCAAGTCCAAGGGCAATGTGGTGGTGCCGGACGAACCCATCAAGAAGTATGGAGCCGATGCCGTGCGCTACTGGGCATCCTGCGCCCGGCTGGGTCTGGACGCCACCTACGATGAGGGGCAGATGAAGATCGGCCGCCGCCTGGCCGTAAAGCTTCTCAACGCCGTCAAGTTCGCCCTGGCCATCGGGCGGGAGGATGAGAATCATAAGGTCACTCAGGCAGCGGAGGCCACCTGGAACCCCGCTGACGTCACGGTCCCGCTGGACCGGGCGGTCCTGGCCGGCCTTGCCCAGGTGATCGACCAGGCCACCAAGGCCCTGGAATCATACGAGCACTCCAAGGCCCTGGAGGTGACTGAGTCCTTCTTCTGGGACTTCTGCGACAACTACATCGAACTGGCCAAGAACCGAGCCTACGGAACTGCGGATGCCACCGGCAGGACCCCTGATGAGGCCCAGGTGCTCAGCGCCCGCACGACCCTGGGACTGGTCCTGGACGCTCTCGACCGTCTCCTGGCCCCCTTCCTGCCTTTCGCCACCGAGGAAGCATGGCAGTGGATGCACCAGGGAGACGGATCGGTTCACCGGGCCTCCTGGCCACGTCCAGAATCCTACCGGGCAGCTGCCCAGGGCCAGGATCCAGCTCTTTTGGCCTGGGCAGGCATGGCCTTGGCATCACTGCGGCGGATCAAGTCCGAGGCCAAGGTCTCCATGAAGACCCCCATCCTCTCCGCATCCTTGAGCGTGGCGCCGGAGGGCCTGGAAGCCGTCAAGGCCGCCCTGGACGATATAGCGGAAGCAGGCAGGGTCACCGGAGATCTGGATCTGGTCGAGGAGCCCGCTCAGTCCGAGGCGGCGCGAGCCGGCGAGGATGAAGCGGGCATCCGGGTGACCGCCAGCCAGCTGGGCGAGCCCCCCGCCAAGAAGCCTCGCAAGTAGGCTTCACAATTCCCAATGCAACCGGGGCGGTTCAGCCATAGGCACCGCCCCGGTTTTTTATCGGCGTCACTGGTGACAAGGCCGTTATCAGTGCAACCATCGTGGCAATCCGCAATGCCAATCGAACCTTCGGCGCTCATGCAAAAAGTGCAGCCTCCACAATCAACGGCATGGCCTCTTGCAACGAATTTGTCCTGCAAGGGCCTGATCACGACACTATGAACTGCTCGAAGATTGCAATGCTACAGTAGAAGTTATAGAGGGACTTTATTTTAGTGTGCACCGACGCAGATTTTGGGGTTACGACCCGGGGAATCGGCACGCTTGGGGAGGAAGAATCGAATGGGGAATGCTCATGGCATCCGCAGACTGATGACGCTGACAGCCATGGTTGGGTTGGCACTGATCGGCGCATCAACAGGAGCATACGCAACCACAGGCGATACGGCGCCTTCGCCTACCACGGAAACGCCCTCTCCCAGCCCGTACAGCAGCGTGAGTCCATTGCTCAGGACGGGCGGCGAAGCACAGGCCGGGGCCGCTGCTCCGACCGCCACACCATCACCGCTGGCCAGCAACAATCCCTCGCCTTTCAAGTCCATCCTACCGTTCAACGAGAAAAAGACAGACAAACCCATCAGGAACAGCTCACCGAGAGCCAAGTCGCCACAGACCAGGGATTCATCCTCATATACCCTCACTTTCGAGCCTGACGGGGGCTCGCTGGTATCCGGCTCGCCAGCCCTGAGCCAGACAGTAACCTCAGGTCATCTGGCATCTCCTCCTACCGTCACCAAATCAGGCTACCTGTTTGACGGATGGTTCCTGAAGGGCTCCGATGTAGCCTATGACTTCGGCAAGCCGGTCACCAGCACGCAGTCGCTGACGGCCCATTGGTCGTCGGTCAACGACGCCCAGTGGACGACAGCCGACGTCAGCGGTGACGACACCGGGGGCTCTGCAATCACCCTGACTCCCCCCAAACCCAGAGGGGTCAGATTCGCACAGGTCAGCGCCGGCCACGACCACACCCTGGCCGTAGGTTCGGACGGCCACGTCTACGCCTGGGGCGACAACAGCAAGGGCGAGCTTGGCGACAGCACCACAATCAACAAAAACACGCCAGTGCGCATTACCGAAAACGAGGCCATCAAGGGAAAGACCTTCATATCCGTCAGCGCGGGAACCACATTCTCCATGGCCCTAGCCTCGGACGGCACCGTCTACACCTGGGGCGACAACAGTCGCGGCGAACTCGGCAACAGGTCCACCACGAATTCTTCAGTACCGGTAAAGGCGAATCTCAACGCCACCATCACCGCCATCAGCGCCGGATACTGGCATGCCATGGCCCTGTCCTCGAGCGGGACGATCTACACATGGGGAGACAACGAATACGGCCAGCTCGGCAACGGGCACACGGGTGTCAACGTCAACGCTTCACCAGCAGCGGTCTCTTCATCCGGCGTCACCTTCACCACCATCAGCGCCGGATACGATTTTCAAACGGCGCTGGACAGCCAAGGACATGCCTACGCCTGGGGACGCAACCAGGGCGGCCAGCTCAGCATCGGCACCATGGACGGCACCAGCAGTGGTTCCAATGTCTACACTCCATCGCGCATTTACGGCGACTCGACCGGCAACCCAGACAGCACAGTCTACACCGACATCGATGCAGGGTACCTGCACGTCCTGGCACTGAGCAATTCAGGCAAGGTATATTACTGGGGTTATCCCCTGACCAAAGGAGATGACCCCAATGCCGACAGCGTTCACTCCTTCTATCCCAGTCTGGTAAGCCTGCAACCGGGAGCGGCGACGCCTGTTTCAGTCAGCGCCGGGGACTACTCCTCTGCGGTGGTCGACTCTGCGGGCAGCCTGTACATGTTCGGCAGCAATTCCAGCGGCCAGCTGGGCGACGGAACCACAAAACCTAAATCAATCATGACCAAGGTGAGCCTGACAGGCGTCACAGTCGCCGCATTCGATGTCTGCCGGCACAGTCTGGCCATCGGCTCGGACGGGCTCCCCTACAGCTGGGGGGAAGCGAAAAGCGGCAAGCTGGGACAGGGCAGCAGCGGGCCTCAAAGCGGTTCGCAGACCAAGCCTGCAGCGGTCAGCCCACCCCAGACAGATCTGGCCAAGGTGACCTTCGGCAGGACGGATGTAGCCAAGACCGACAGCAACAGCCCAATCAGCCGAACTTCAGCAGGCGACGACACCTGGAGTTCAAATACCCCATGGACGGTCACTACCCCGCACCACACTTACGGAACCACCAAGATCAGAATCAACGACGGTCAATGGTCCATTGGCGGCGCCGCACAGCAGGGGCAAAGCATCGGCAACTATACATTCACACCCACTGCCCAGAAGATCACCTTTGATTCGGACGGAGGCTCATCAGCCTCGGACCAGTTCGTCACCGCAGGCAAGCAGGCTTCACCTCCCACCGTCACCAAGGCAGGTTTCCTCTTCGACGGCTGGTTCATCAAGGAGGCGGACGGCAGCTCCAATGTGGCCTACGACTTCAGCAGTCCGGTCACCGGGCCACTGAATCTGAAAGCGCATTGGTCTTCGTCAGATATGAAATGGAAGACCTCGGATGCCCTCCATGGCGACGACACCGGAGGCTCCAAAATCACCCTGACTCCCCCCAAACCCAGAGCAGTGAGGTTTGCCCAGGCCAGCGCCGGGCGCTACCACACCCTGGCTGTGGGTTCTGACGGACACGTCTACGCCTGGGGGAATCAGGCCAGCGGCGGACTGGGAAACAGCAAAGACTCAGGCACGGCAACAACTCCGGTGCGAATAGCCGAAAATGATGCCATAAAAGGAAAGATCTTCATAGCCGTCAGCGCCGGCGACACTTACTCTATGGCCCTGGCCTCCGACGGGACGGTCTACACCTGGGGCAGCAACGACAAAGGCCAGCTCGGCAACGGCACTGCCGGAAGCTATTCCAGCGAACCAGTAAAGGCACAGACAGGCAATGCCAAAATCACCGCCATCAGCGCAGGACGGGCATACGCCATGGCCTTGGCCTCGGACGGCACGGTCTACACCTGGGGCAGCAACGTCGAAGGCCAGCTCGGCATCGGCAGTTCAGACAAGGGCAGCCATTCCTCCCCCGCCAAGGTCACGGCGTTGTCCGACATCACCGCCATCAGCGCAGGGTTCACCACAGGCACGGCCTTGGACAGTCAAGGCCATGTCTGGACTTGGGGCAAGAACGACAAGGGGCAGCTCGGCAACGGCGCCCCTGCTGACAATCCGACTCCGACACGTGTTCAAGACCTGGGCACCGGACAGCCTGATACCCGGTTCTATATCGCCATTAGCGCGGGCTACCAGCACGTGCTGGCGCTGGATACGGATCATGACCTCTATGGATGGGGTTCCGGCACCGCCATCGGCTCCACTACAGATACCAATGTCAGTACGAGAGGATCCACCGCGATTAGCTTTGGAGACGAGCCTGTCAACATCACCTCCATCAGCGCGGGCGATGATGGATCGGAAGCCATAGACGATAGCGGAAGGATATATACCTGGGGCAAGGAGGGCTACGGCCAGCTGGGCAATGGCGTGAACGACAATACGGCATGGCAGACCAATCCGAAAGCCATCACCCTGGCCCAGTCGGTAAAGGCTTCCGCAGTGTCCACCTCCGGCCATCACCAGACGGCCATTGGGTCTGACGGATTGCTCTACACCTGGGGATACAGCTACTACAACCAGCTCGGACGAACCGGAGCGACCTCAGTGCCTGGCACTACACAGTCGCCGCAGATCACCCTGATTAAGGTCATCTTCGGCACCATGGCCAGCAGCACCAAGCCAGCCACAAACCTGACCCAGACAGGCAAAGACACCTGGGATGCAAACCGGGATTGGACCTTCGTCACACCCGCGTACCCGTACGGCCCCTCCAGTTTCACCATCACATGGACTATTGCCGACGATACCGGAGACTCAAGGCAGAGGCAGCAGTTCGACTACACCTTCGATCGAACCAAGAAGCGCATAACGCTTGACCCTGAGGGAGGTACTGGAGCCGCATGGACAAGCAAAGACATCGAGGAAGGTGAATTGGTACCCCGACAGACCCTGGCCAAGACGGGGTTCCTCTTTGACGGGTGGTTCGTCAAAGCGGATGACGGCAGCTCCAATGTGGCCTACGACTTCGGCAAGCCAGTCACGGACCCGTTGACCCTGGTCGCACACTGGACGCCTTCGGCTCCAACTACTGTCGACCCAACCGTCAGTCCATCTACTGGCGGATACCAGGTCACCATCACTCCGCCCTCGCAGCGCGGCATCCGCTTCGCCCAGGTCAGTACAGGCAAAAACCATACCCTGGCCATCGGCAGCGACGGCAACGCCTACGCCTGGGGAAACAACAGCACGGGACAGCTCGGCAACGGCAGCAAGGATAGCAGCAAGACGCCCGTCCAAGTGAAGAAGCCATCCGGTGCAGGTACCGACTTCGCCTACACCCAGGTAAGCGCAGGATATGGATTCTCGTTGGCCCTCGGAAGTGACGGTAATGCCTACGCCTGGGGAGACAACGGCAGGGGGCAGCTTGGCAAGGGCGCTGCAGACGGCACCAATACGACGCCCGTCCAAGTGAAAAAGCCCTCCGGCGCAGGCACTGACTTCGCCTACACCCAGGTAAGCGCAGGAGGCTATCATTCCCTGGCCGTCGGCAAGGATCATCAGGCCTATGCCTGGGGGGACAGGAGCAACGGCGGACAGGTGGGCGACGGTAACACGACCGGGAACGCCCCTGCTCCTGTAGCCGTCAACGCAAGCGCCACCAGTCCTGGGTTCCAAGTCAGGCAGGTCAGTGCGGGATACCAGCACTCTCTGATCATCGGCATAAGCGGACAAACCTACGCCTGGGGATACGGCGACAGCGGCAGACTGGGCAACAATGCCAAATCCTCACAGGCCACTCCTGTGTCGGTGTCGTCACCCGTGAAATACGAGGACGGATCGACAGGATTCTTCGCCACCCAGGTCAGCGCAGGAGGCTCGCACTCCCTGGCCATCGGCAGAGACGGCAAAGCGTACGCCTGGGGTGCGAATACCGACGGACGACTGGGCACCGGAGACACCAATGATGCCGCAATACCAACCTTGGTGGCCGATCCCGACGGAGGCAGCGATGGATTCAAACCCACCGAGATCAGCGCCGGAGGATGGTTCTGCGCAGGAATCGACGACAAAGGGAAGATATACACCTGGGGAAACAACGGTCAAAACGCCCTGGGCAATATCTCCGTCACGGGATCCATCAGCGCATCCCCCGTTCTGGTGAGCAAAGACGGCAGCACCATACAGATCAGTGCAGGCGAGCGCCAAGTCCTGGTCATCGACTCCAACGACATGGCCTATGGCTGGGGCGACAACAGCAGCAGACAGCTAGGAACCAATTTGGACAGCACTTCCGTCAAGGCAGCCACCTTGGTCTGCCCGCCGCAATTGACCATCAGCTCGGTCACAGTCGGCACGGATCCGGATACTGCCGCAGTTCTTGAACTGACCCGGAGCGGCACAGCCGACGCATGGGGATCATGGAATACCTGGACCTTCTATACCCCAGCCTTCAAGGCGGGCCGGACAACAGTCAACGTCACCTGGAATGTGGGCCAAGGCAACCCTCAAACCGAGAATCTGCCCTTTACCTACAAGGATATTCTGCCTCTGACCGGTAGCCAGGGTCTGCTCATCGTGCTGCTTGTCGGACTTTTCATAACGGTGACTGTCCTGGCAGCAAGACAGCATTACTTGGAAATGGCTCGTCAGACTCTAACCAGCACTCGCTGATACCTTGTGGCCGATGGCATAGGAATTGATCCGAGCCGTCGGCCATGACCATACGATGGATTTCCTCAGTGTGAGTTGGCCTGATCGGCCAGCCGTTCGTGGTCGCGCTTGGCGGCATCGGCCACGAGATGCAGATAGGCCTCAGCCAGATCCGGGTCCAGCCCGTAATCATCAGCCTTGTCTCGCAAGGTAGCTATTTGTGTGCTCTCCCGGCGCATATCCGCCGAGGCGAATCCTGCCTGGGCCTTGAGCAGCCCGATGCGGTGGGTCACCCTGAACCGTTCGGCCAGCATGGCGACAATGGCGGCATCGATGGTGTCCACATCGGCACGCAGTTCCTCCACCTGGCGGGCAGCCTGGGCCTGTGGACCCCCGCTCTGCACCTGGTCATCGATCACTGTTTCCATCTTCGCATCGCTCATAAAATACCAGTCTAATCAAGCGTCCTAGGCGACTATGCCGGGCTCCTCTCCACCTTGACACTGGTGTTATTGGAATGGATGGGATTATTGACTCTTGGTGAGAGTCTCGTTCGCCTACACCTACCTATGCAAGTGCCGGACGCATGGGTGAGGATGCCTTCACATGAAGATGGTACGTAGTCGTGGCGCCACAGTACTCGTCAGTCTATGCTACGTCTTGGTCGCCTTCAGCATGATTGGCCTGCAGATTGGTCAATCAGCGCTGGAGACCATCAGGCTCTGGCCCTGGATTCCCGGCAACGCATCTGGACCTGGGGACAGGTCAAGCATGAGAGCAAGAAAGTCCCAGCCCTATTGGCCTTTCCCAACGGACTGCCGACGGGGTTTGCTGTCAGGCAGATCAGCGTCGGTACCGGTGCATCCTAAACTGGAGCAATACCACAGAAGGCGCAAATCCTGCATTCTTGGCCGAATCCAAGGACGCGCCTGCAGATTTCAGTGGCGGGAGAGCAGGATGGCAGCATGACAGAGAGGCGACGACACTATGAAAAACAAAGGCTAAGGCTTCGAACAGATCATCGCCCTAAACGGCCGTATTGTTTCGTCGCTGCCTATGCATTGGGTCCCATCCGCGAACTGAATCGCGGATGGGACCCAATAAGCGGGCCAGATATCAGGCCCGAGTCACTTCTGAGCCAGCATGGACTGGTTGATGGCCGCCAGGAAGTCCCGGTTGGTGGCGGTCTTCTTCAGCCTGGGCACCAAGGTCTGGTAGGCCTGCTCGGTTTCCATACCGCCCAGAAGGCGACGCAGACGGTAGACCACAGCCAACTCCTCGGGCGCGGTGATCAGCTCCTCGCGCCGGGTGCCGGAAGCGTTGATGTCGATGGCGGGGAACATGCGCTTGTCGGCAAGATCCCTGGTCAGCCTAAGCTCCATGTTGCCGGTGCCCTTGAACTCCTCGAAGATGACCTCATCCATCTTGGACCCGGTCTCCACCAGGGCCGATGAGATGATGGTCAGGGAGCCGCCGTTCTCGATGTTGCGGGCTGCACCGAAGAAACGCTTGGGCGGATAGAGTGCCTGCGCATCCACACCGCCGGAGAGGATGCGGCCGGAGGCGGGAGCCGAGATGTTGTAGGCGCGGGCCAGGCGGGTCATGGAATCCAGAAGGACCACCACATCCTGCCCCAGCTCCACCAGGCGCTTGGCCCGTTCGATGGCCAACTCGGCCACAGTGGTGTGATCGCTGGCGGGACGGTCGAAGGTGGAGGAGATGACCTCACCCTGGACCGTGCGCTCCATGTCAGTGACCTCCTCGGGCCGCTCGTCCACCAGGACCACCATCAGGTGCACCTCGGGGTTGTTGGCGGTGATGGAGTTGGCGATGGACTGCAGGGTCAGAGTCTTGCCGGCCTTGGGTGGTGACACAATCAGGCCGCGCTGGCCCTTGCCAATGGGGGCGACGATGTCGATCAGACGACCGGTGATGTTCTTGGGTTGGGTCTCCATCCGCATGCGCTCCTGCGGGTAGAGGGGGGTCAGCTTGTTGAAGTGGGGCCGCCCTGCAGCGTCCTCCACGCTCATGCCGTTGATGGTGTCAATGGCCTGCAGGGGGACGAACTTCTGCCGCTGATTGCGGTGCTCGCCCTCGCGCGGAGGACGGATGGAGCCATGCACGGCATCGCCCTTGCGCAGGCCGTACTTCTTGACCTGGCCCATGGAGATGTAGACATCGTTGGGACCAGGCAGGTAGCCGGAGGTGCGCACAAAGGCGTAGGAGTCCAGCACATCCACAATGCCTGCTACAGGAACCAGATCCTCGGGCTTGAAATTCTCCCTGGGCTCATAGTCGCGATCACGGACGGCATTACGGTGATTGTTGCGGTTGCGTCGATCATTGCGGTCATTGCGATCGTTACGGTCATTGCGATCGCCACGGTTCCGGCGATCATAGCCGTTGTGACGGTAGTCACGCCCATCCTCGCTATGATCCTCATAGCTGCGCCGACGGGGCCGGTCATTTCGTGAGGGCAGTGCTGCCAGAATGTCGTCCAAGTTACGCACTGAACCGGAGCCGGAACCTTCGCGCTCCTCACCATGCTCACGCTCGCTCCGGCCACGGTTGGTGTGGGAGCCTCGGGATGAATCCGTGTTGCGGTGACGGCGACGGGATATGACCACGTTCTCCTCGTCGGCAACGGTATGGGGGAAGCGGTTCCTGTGCTCGGTATGGCCGCTCTTATGAGCGTCAATGCCCAAAACGTCGAAGAGGTCTCCGACAGGACGCTCATCCTTGGATTCCTTAGATTCTTCGGTTTCGGTGGACTCCTGTCCACCTTCCGCGGAGGACTTCGTCGCCTGCCCTGCCGGCTGCTGACTGGCGTCATGGCTCCCCTTGGCCACGGCGGCCGCAGCCTTGGGCTTACCAACGGTTACTCCCTCAGGGGCCTTGCCGCCCGAGCGTGCCGCCTCGATCGTCTCGATCAGGACTGGCTTGCGCATGCCGGAAATACCGCGCAACCCCAGCTGCCTGGCCAATTCCTTGAGTTCGGGCAGCTTCATGGAATGAATATCTTGGCTTGTTGCCACTGTTGTAATGCCTTTCCTTCGCTATACCTAATTAGCTAGGCAAATAGCTTGAGAATAGTGCGGGGGTACCGCTCATGAAAATTCGATGCCGACTCGGCTTATCGAACTTCCATAAGCCTACAACGTGCGGCCGACGGGTGCAAGAACCGGCCTGCGTGTCCAGAAATCACAGGTAAACCTCTAGACTGGGCATATGAATGATCGATCATCTCTGCGTGAACAGCGGCGGAGCGAATTCGTAACCACCGCCATGCGGGTCTTCGACCGGAAAGGCGCTGCGAACACATCCCTGCGCGACGTAATCCATGCCATGAACCACGGTAAGGGCGTGGGCATGAGCGTTTTTTATTACTACTTCAAATCCAAGGACGACCTGGTAGATGCCTGTGTGCGTACCTACCTGGCCTCCTACGTGGAGCATGTAGTCGACATCCTGCAGAATCCTGACCTGAGCGTTCAAGAGGCGCTGGATGACATCTGCCCGCATCTGATAAGGGCCATCTGGAAGATGGATGTCATCTTCGCGGACAAGGCCAACTGGTACAACTACCTGAGCACCAACAGCAATGTGATGGAGGGCTTCGTCAGGCAGATCATCGACCCTTTGACCAGGGCCCTGGACCGATGGCTGGATCGGGGCGACCTGCCGCGGACCCAGCTGATCCAAACAGCCGGCACCCGTACTGTGGCCTGGCTGATGGCCGACGGGCTCTCGTCCATCGTCAGCAACGGCAGAGGAGCGGCAGGCCACCCGCAGATCAGAGAGGTGGTCCGTCAACGTGTTCGCGAGAGTGTGGCCTTCTTCTCGCAGCTGTTGGGCCTGCCCCTGAAGGCACCGGCCATCGCCCTGTCGTAAATGACAAAGCCCCCGACCCTGCAGTCGGAGGCTTGAAAGGAAACGAAGGCAGAGGTCTGTCTACTTCTCCTCGTGATAGGACTTCTCGGTGTTGACGTTCCAGACGTTGGTCTTGTCAGTACGCCCCGATTTGATGTTGGCCACGGCTTCCATGGATGTGGCCATGGAGTGGTCCTGGTTGTTGTAGTGGTGCTGCCCGTTGCGGCCTACACAGTAGAGGTTGCCGAAGGAGTCCAGCCATTTGACCAGCTCCGGCATCTGGGCGTAGGTGTCGAAGTAGGCCGGGTAGGCCTTGACCACCCGCTCCCGGTGCGAGTCCAGCACGTCGGTAGGGCCGTTGATGATGCCCATCCGGGTCAGCTCCTTGATGGCGAAGTCAGTGGTCTCCTGATCGCTCATGCTCCAGAAGTCATCGCCCTCCTTGCAGAAGTACTCCAGACCGATCCAGACAGTGCCGTCCACATTCTTGACCATGTAGGGGCTCCAGTTGTTGAAGATCTGGATGCGGCCCATCTTGTAGCCGGGGTCCTGCACATAGATCCAGCAGTCAGGAACGATGGGCGGATCGCCCAGGGTCTTGATGGAGGTGGTGTTGCGGATGCGCAGGTGGCGGACCAGCAGGCCAACGGTCACGAAGTCGCGGTAGGGCAGACCCTGAGCCACTCTGACCATTTCCTTATCGGTGGAGGGCTCCTCGTGGGCAATGGCCTCCACCAGGTCCTTGATGGGCATGGAAGAGATGATCTGATCAGCCTTCAGGGTCACCTCTTTGCCATCAGCGTTGCGATAGATCACACCGGTCATGTGGCCATCGCTCTGGTTCAGTCCGATTACGCGGGCATCGGTGATCACGTGGACCCCATGCTCCACATTGCGCCGCTCCACGGTCTCCCAAAGCTGCCCTGGACCCAGCTTGGGATACCAGAACTCCTCGATCAGGCTGGTTTCGACCTGATGGGCATCACGCTTCTTGGGCAGCAGCTTCTGGAAGGCGTTCTTGAGTACGCCCATGATGCTGAGCCCTTTGACCCGCTGGGCGCCCCAGTCGGCGCTGATCTCGCGGGGATGGCGACCCCAGAGCTTTTCGGTGTATCCCTCGAAGAACATGGAGTAGAGTTTGCGGCCGAAGCGGTTGATATAGAAGTTCTCCAGATTGTCCTCGGGCAGCTTGTGGACGACGGACTTCAGGTAACTGAACCCGGCCTGCATGGTCAGCTTGAAGCCCATGGCCTTGAGGGTGTTGAGCGTCAGGGAAATGGGATAGTCGAAGAAGTGGTGGTTCCAGTAGATCCTGGAGACTCGGTGACGCTTGAGCATGACCCGGTCGGTCTTCTCCGGATCAGGGCCACCAGGCTCCAGGTCGTGGTGGCGACCAAGTTTTTTGTCGTCATAGGAGGGTGCCCCCTGCAGAGGCAGGACATCCTTCCACCAGTCCATGATCCGGTCATCCTTGGAGAAGAACCTGTGGCCACCGATGTCCATGCGGTTGCCGTTGTGTCGAACCGTGCGGGAGATGCCGCCGAATTGCTCAGTGGCTTCCAAAACGGTGACATCATATTGCTTATCACCGCCATCCTTGACCAGTTCCCATGCCGCCGTCAAACCGGCAGGACCACCGCCGATGACGACTACAGACTGTTTGTGTTCCATGCCATCCTCCTGAAGACAAATAAAATCATTATTACTGTATCCAGGCCTTCCATAAACCCAGGTTTCCAATCGACTTCCCACACGAATTCCCGCCATTGCGTGGAGTAAACGTAATGAGAACCATTCTTTTCACCGCTTAGCCCAACGAATCGGGGATGTCGATGTCCGTCTTCTGCACTTCCTCCACATTGACATCTTTGAAGGTGACGATGCGGACGTTCTTGACGAACCGGCTGGACCGGTAGACGTCCCAGACCCAGGCATCGGTCAGCCGGACGTCGAAGTAGACGTCCTGCCCGGCGGATCGGACGTTGAAGTCCACCTTGTTGGCCAGGTAGAACCGCCGCTCGGTCTCGACCACGTAGGTGAATAGCTTGATCACGTCCCTATACTCGCGATACAAGGCCAGTTCGGCGTTGGTCTCGTAATTGTCGAGATCCTCGGCACTCATCGACTACCTCCATTCGCGCGATCACGGCCATGGCCAAGCGTACGCCACCAGGCGCGCTTGGAGCGCTTGGACTCAGACGACCCATAGGCCCAATCCGATGCCGTATGCTCCTCGCCAGGCTGCTCGGCGGTCGACCCCCTGGAACCAGACTCCTCCGCATCCTTGGCGTCCGTCTGACCAGAGCCCGTCTTCTCATCACTCCATCCGCCGGATCCTGCATGGCCTTCAGCAACTTCTCCTGAACGCGGACCATCCTTCGGGGCCTGATTGGCCTTGTCACCTGATGCCTGCGTGTCATGCGATGCCGGGGTGGCCTCCTTGGACCCGGCTTCGCTGATACCACCATCCTCATCCGCGGCGTATCCATGTGCAACAAGGGCTTCTGCCACACCAGGATTTTCGCGGATGACATGCATGCCAAACGCATTCAAAGAACGGATGGGATCATACTCGTCGACCAGGGCGTCCATGACAATCTGATCCTGATACTTGCCGTTCTCGGCATCCCAGAGCGCATCACGCGAGGTACCCGAGATCATGAAGCCCAGGGACTGATAGACGGAGATGGAACGTGTGTTTTTCTCTGGCACAGCCACCCAGATCCGGTGCAGGCCCAGACCCGTAGGAGCAGCCGCGTACCCGTAGGTCATGATTCTGGGCATGGCATCACGGGAGTAGCCGCGCCCGCGGAAATGCCTGCCCAGGACCACCTGAATCCTGGCCGAGCGGGACCAGCCGTCCACATCAATCAGGAAGATCATGCCGATGACCCCCTTGGTGGCATCGGCATCGGGCGAGCCGTCCTGGTCGGTGTCCGCATCAGTGACCATGGCCCAGGCCAGGGTACGGCGGGACTCTGGATCGCCCACGCCCGAATCACGGGCGGCCAGACCCTTGGACCAGGCCACCGACCGACGCACCCAGGCGTTGACCACGGCCCGTTCGGCGCTAGGCCCCTTGCCGGTGATTCCGGTGGAATTGTAGAAGGCCTCCAGCTGATCCATTGCCGTCAAGTCGGCGATGACCGCAGGACGCAGGTGCAACATCTCGCCCCGGATGTAGGGAATCTCAATCCGGTCGGGCAGCTGCCTGCTCGCCACATCGTCAGATTCCTCGCTTTGCGTTTGCGGTCGGTCATTGCCCCTGCCGCTCATAGACATCACGTCACCTCCATGATCGCCACCCTGCGATGGCAATCAATTGTAATCCCTCGCCCCTGGGAAAACCATGAGAGGCCGGGCGGGTCCGCCGGTCCGAACCCGATGGGACAAGGCCGGCGGACCGGGCGCGGTCAGGACTTAGCGATGCGCTCCATGACAATCTTGCTGACCGCCTTGGCATCGGCTTGGCCCTTGGTGGCCCGCATGACCGCTCCGATAATGGCGCCCATGGGCTTCATGTTGCCGCCTTTGAGCTTGGCCACGATGTCCGGGTTGTCCTTTAGGGCCTGATCGACGGCGGCATCCAGAGCCCCATCGTCCGAAACCACCTGGTAGCCGTGCTTCTTGACGACCTCGGCAGGCTTGCCCTCGCCGGCCAACACACCGGAGACGGTCTGCTTGGCCAACTTGTCATTGAGCTTTCCGTCAGCGATCAGCTGTTCCACATCGGCGACATCCTGAGCCGAGATAGACAGCTCCTGCAGGCTGACCCCACGGGCGTTGGCTTCGCGGGAGATCTCGCCCAGCCACCACTTGCGGGCTCCGGCAGCCGTGGCGCCGGCCTTGACTGTATCCTCGATCAGATCCACGGCATCCGCATTGACCGCGTCCTGCATCTGCCGGTCGGTGAAGTCCCATTCCTTCTTGAGACGGGCGCGGCGCTCACGCGGCATCTCAGGCATCTGGGCCTTGAGTTCCTCGATATGGTCCTTGGTCACATGGACCATGACCAGATCAGGGTCAGGGAAGTACCGGTAATCGTTGGCATCGGTCTTGACACGGCCGCCTGCCGTGGTCTGCGTGGACTCATCCCAGTGACGGGTCTCCTGCAGCACCTCCCCGCCGGACTCCAGCAGGGCCGCCTGACGGCGGATTTCGTAGGTCAGCGTCTTCTCGATGCCCTTGAAGGTGTTGACGTTCTTGGTCTCCGACCGGGTTCCCAGAGGGGCGTCCGGCCCGGCGTGCAGGGAGACGTTGACGTCGGCGCGCATGTTGCCCTGCTCCATTCGGGCGTGGGAGATGCCCAGGGCCCGGACGATGTCGCGGATGGCCCGGACGTAGGCCCCGGCCACCTCGGGGGTGCGCGCCCCGGCGCCCTCGATGGGCTTGGTCACGATCTCAACCAGAGGAACACCGGCACGGTTGTAGTCCACCAGGGAGTGGTCGGCGCCCTCAATACGGCCGTCGGCCCCACCCACGTGGGTGTTCTTGCCGGCGTCGTCCTCCACATGGGCCCGCTCAATGGGCACACGGAAGATGCTGCCGTCGTCCAGCTCCACGTCCAGATAGCCCTCGCCGTTCAGGGGCTTGTCGTACTGGGAAATCTGATAGTCACGGGGCATGTCCGGGTAGAAGTAGTTCTTCCGGGCGAACTGGCTCCACTCGTTGATCTGGCAGTGCAGGGCCAGACCCAGCTTGACCGCATAGTCGATGGCGGTCTTGTTGACCACGGGCAGGCTGCCAGGCAGGCCCAGGGAGACCGGGGTCAGCTGGGTGTTGGGCTCGCCGCCGAACTCGATATGGGCCGGGCAGAAGAGCTTGGTGTTGGTGCAGAGCTCGACATGGACCTCCAGACCGAACACCGGGTCATACTTGGCCACGGCATCGGCGTACTTCATCAGTTTTTCAGCCATTATGATTCCGTTTCCTTCCGATGCCTACTTGGTCGATCCCTGATCCAGGCCATCCAGCCAGGGGGTGGACAGCTTCCGGGAGATGGGCCCTCCCCACTGCTCCTCCAGGGCCGCCTCAAGTGCAGCGGCAGGCCTGTACATGACCTCGTCGCGCATCTGGGGGGCGAAGAACTGGAAGCCGACAGGCAGCCCGTCGTCGCTGAGCCCGGCGGGAATCGACATGGCGGGGGTTCCGGCCAGGTTGGCCGGAATGGTGGCCACGTCGTTCAGGTACATGGCCAGCGGATCGTCCATCTTCTCGCCGAAACGGAAGGCCGTGGTCGGCGAAGTCGGCGATACCAGGACATCGGCTTGCTCGAAGGCTTTTTCGAAGTCGCGGATGACCAGGGTGCGGACCTTCTGGGCCGAGCCGTACCAGGCGTCGTAGTACCCGGCGGACAGGGCGTAGATACCCAGGATGATCCTGCGCTTGACCTCGTCGCCGAACCCGGCCTCGCGTGTAGCGGCCATCATGTTGGCGGCCGTCTGGGGGACGCCCTCGGGGGGCATGACCCGCAGGCCGTAGCGCATGCCGTCGTAACGTGCCAGGTTGGAGGAGACCTCGGAGGGCATGATGATGTAGTAAGCAGCCAGCGCGTAGGGGAAGTGCGGGCAGGAGACCTGAACCACCTGAGCGCCCATGGATTCCAGTAGCGAGACAGCCTCGTTGAAGCGGGCCTCGACGCCTGGCTGGTAGCCCTCGCCACCCAGCTCCTTGACAAGACCCACCTTGAGGCCCTTCAGGTCACGCTTTTGACCCTGCCGCGCGGCCTGGGCCAGAGGGGGAACCGGCTTGGGAATGGATGTGGAGTCACGACGATCATAGCCACCGATGACCTCCTGCAGCAGTGCCGCATCCAGCACTGACCGGGAAACCGGACCAATCTGATCAAGGGAGGAGGCCATGGCTATGGCCCCAAATCTGGAGACACCACCGTAGGTGGGTTTGACCCCCACGGTGCCGGTCAGAGATCCGGGCTGGCGGATGGACCCGCCGGTGTCGGTACCCAGGGCCAGCGGAGCCTCAAAAGCGCCGACAGCCGAGGCCGAGCCGCCACCAGAACCGCCTGGGACCCGTTCGGTGTCCCAGGGGTTGTGTGTGGGCTTGAAGGCCGAGTGCTCAGTGGAAGACCCCTGGGCGAACTCATCCAAGTTGGTCTTGCCCAGAATAGGCATGCCCGCGGCCTTGAGTTTTTTGATGACAGTAGCGTCGTAAGGCGGCACCCATCCCTCGAGGATCTTGGAGGCAGCCGTGGTGGGAATGCCCTTGGTGACGATCATATCCTTGATGGCAATGGGAACGCCGGCCAGTTCCGGCAGCCCCTCGGCCCCATCATGAGCCAGGCGCTGGTCGAAGGCGTCAGCCTGCTCCAGGGCCTGATCGGCGCTGACGTGCAGAAATGCATCAATGCTGGGCTCGGCAGCCTCGATCACATCCAGATGAGCCTGAACCAGTTCACGGCTGGAGACCTGCCCCGACCGCAACTGTGCGGCCATATCGGAGGCGGATTGCTTGACCAATTCTTCCTGTGCGCTCATCGTCTCACTCCTCACCCAGAATGCGCGGGGCCACGAACATGCCCGACTCGGTGACCGGAGCCCCTGAAAGTGCAGCCTCCTGGGTCAGCGGTTCCTCAGCCTCATCAGGGCGCAGATAGGCCTCCAGAGGAATGGGATTGGCGGTGGGGGGCACGTCGTCGCCGGCCACCTCCTGAACCTTGGTGATGGAATCGGCGATCACGTTGAGTTCGCCCTTGAGGCGGTCAGCCTCCTGATCGGTCAAAGCAATACGGGCCAGATCGCCCAAGTGCTTGATCTCTTCACGTGTAAAAGTTGGCATACCTCTTATCATATGGGTGCTCTATGACACGCAAAAGGCAGGCTCAACCGATGTCTACGCGCCGGAAGACCAGGGTTCCCAAAGCACAGGATAGAGCCGTCCAGACCATCATAATGAGGCCCGCCTGCCACCATGTCGGCCACCATCCGATGCCTGTCCCTGACACCCGGCCCATGCCCGAGAGGAAGGTGCCCAGCAGGCTGGCTGGGGTCAGCCTGAAGGGGATCCGCAGCCAGCCGACAGGAAGGCTCAAACCCCGCAGGAGGCCCAGAATCAGTGGCAGGATCAAGGTCAGCCCCAGGAACAGGCCGATTCCGCCGACCTTGGATCGGCTCAAGGCACCCAGACCCAGGCCCATCAAAGCAAAGAGGACCAGCATGAGCGGTCCCCCCAGCAGATCAATCAGAGCGAGCCCGGGCTTGGAGACGGTCAAGGCAACAGATCTGCCTGACAGAAGCAGTGTTGCCAGGATCCAGCTGAGCAGCAGGCCCGCTTGTGCCGCTAACCAAGTCAGCAAGGCCAAGGCAAAGCCCTTGGCCATCAGAACCATGCCCCGACGAGGATTGGCCGTCAGCGTGCTCTCAATGGTGGCGCCGGAAAACTCACGCGTAAGGACCAAAACCCCCAGAATGCCCGCCACAAACATGCCCGGAAACAGGCCGAAAACGGCTGACGTCCAGAAAAGGCCACTGGAGGCAGGCAGGAGGTGAGCCAGGAGGTGATCGGTCTGCCGATCCAGGCCAGCCATCAGACCGGTGCTCAACGGCTGCAGGAACATGACAATCAGGAGCAGAACCCGGGTCGATCGCAGGGAGAACATCTTGCGCAGCTCCCCTCGAACCGCCCCTGAAAGGGTCAACTGACCGGAGGGCCGACGCAAATCCAGGAGGGACAGCCGCGAGGTCCGACGCAACCGGGTAAAGGCGGAGCCATGCCGTGGGGTTGCTTTATCAGGTCCCGTGGGTACCTCTCGTCGGCTCCGGCGGACTTGGCGACCGTTGTCGGCACTCATGGCCGCGCATCCCCTCTGCCATGGATGACTTCCTTGTAGGCCTGTTCCAGGGAAACCTCCTCCTGCTGAAACTCATAGAGCACCACACCCTCCTGGGCCAGAATCGAGGCTGTGGAAGCCAGGGGCGCACCCTGGATGCGGAAGCGGGCGGCATCCGGCGGACAGCTCTCGTCTGGCGGCAGACGGGTGATGCTGATTCCGGCCGCCGTGGCCAGGGCGGCCTTTAATTGGTCGGGCTGCGGCGTCACCGCATAGAGAGAGTCACAGGAGTGCTCACCAATGAACCGGGCCACCGTCGTTCTCTCCAGGATCCGTCCCTTGGCGACGATGACCAGATCATCGGCGATTTGAGCCATCTCGTCTATCTTACGGGAGCTTAGGAGGACTGCCCTGCCCCGTGAGGCAAGACCGCGCCAGATGCCCCTCATCCGCTCGGCTCCCTCCGGGTCCAGCCCATCAAGGGGCTCATCCAGAACCAGGTTGTGTGGGTCACCCAGAAGGGCTGCGGCCAGGGCCAGTCGCTGACTCATCCCCAGAGAGAAGGAACCCGCCGGCCTGTCGGCGACCGATTGCAGGCCAACCATCTCCACCACCCGGTCCACCCGGTGGTGATCAATGCCATTGACCGCAGCCAGTGCCATCAGGTGTTCCCTGGCCTTGCAGGCAGGATGGGCGTTGCGTGGATTCAGTACCGCTCCCGCTGTCCGCATGGGCGATGAGAGCCGGACGAAGGGCTGGCCATCGAACAGGACCTTGCCCGAATCAGGACGAACCAGCCCCAGTGCAATGCGCAGTGTGGTCGACTTGCCGGCGCCTTTAGGCCCCACAAACCCGGTCACCCGACCGTCCCTGGCCGTGAAGGAGACACGGTTCAGTGCCTTGCGGGAGCCAAAGCGCTTGGTGAGCGAGTCGACGACAATCATGGCAGGGTCCCCTGCTCTGACTGACCCGCCACCCCGGCATGCTGGCAGATCCAGGAGTGCATGGCCACGGCAGCCGCGGCACCGGCGTTGATGGAGCGGACCGATCCGAACTGGGAGATGTAGACCACATCGTCCGCCAGCTCCAAGGCCTTCTCAGACAGGCCAGGCCCCTCGGCACCGAACATGAGCAGGCAGTGACGAGGAAAGCGGTAGGTCTCCATTGGGACGGCCCCGGACACGTTGTCGATGGCGATCATACGGGGCATGGATTCCCCCAGCCCAGCTGTCTCTTCTCGCAGGTTGGCCGTCATGGTTGCTATGTCGGGGTCGTGAACCACGTGCTGGTAAAGCTCGGTCATCAACGAGCCCTTACGGTTCCATTTGTGAGGACCGACTATGTGGACGCGGCGTGCGGCAAAGGCGTTGGCTGTACGGACCATGGATCCGATATTGAAGTCGTGGGTCCAGTTCTCCACAGCCACCTCGAAATCATGACGGCCCCGGCGATCCAGGTCGTCCCGAATGGCCTCAACCTTCCAGTAGCGGTACCGATCCAGGACGTTGCGGCGATCCCCCTGCTCCAGCAGTTCAGAGTCATAGCGCGGGTCCGTCGGCATGGGCAGCTCAGGATGCTCCTCCTGCCAGGGGCCGACCCCCACCTCGCGGAAGACCGGCTCATCCGAGGCCATGGCCGCTCGGGTCACTGGATCAGGCTCCCTCATGATCGCTCCGGGGAATCGTCGGTCGTGCCGACGAACTGATCCTCCTGGTAGGCACAGATGAAAGGCAGCCTTTGCCGGGACCCGTCCACCGGATCCACCACCTGAATGCTGCCGTCCGTCCGACCACCCACCAGCGAGGCGATGGCCAGCGTCTTCGCGCCCTGACGCTGAATAATCCCGCAGTCAAGATTGAGCTCGTTATTCTTGCCCAAGGTAACCAAGGACGAGGTCTGCACGTAGGATTTTCGGCCCAGCCAGGCATCCAGCAGGATGACCCTCCTGCCCTCGATGGACGGACCCTTGATGGAGGGGTAGACGAAGTCCATGACGAAAGCGTCCAGATCCTGCCCACGCGAGGCTGCGGCATGGAGCATGGCATCAGCCAGTGGCACGGCAGCGGCGGTCAGGGCCCCGACCGCATCGAAGTCGTCGACTGAATAGCCTGCATCCTCCAGGGTGTCCAGAAGAACATGACCGGCAAGTTCGGCCCCGCGGTGATGGAAGGTGACCCCGCTCAGCTCGGTGAAGGGACGCCCGCCGATCTCCCGGGCCAGGAGTTCACGCAGCTGATCGACCGGCTCGGGCAGATCCATGTCGGATCTGCGCCCGACGAGATCTGGTGATCCAGTGGGTCTGAAGAATGAACCCTCTTGTCTCTTCGTTGCCTCGTTCATGCTTATCAGACTAGCGCCGGAGGCCCCTAAGCGGCACTCACTGCCCTTGGTCGGACAAAACTTCCGGCGCGGTCAGCTCCCTGATATTGCCCTTGTCTGAATCGATCATGTCGACCGAATCGATGACCTTGGAGGGGTCCATCTGCTGCAGCTTGCGGGCGGTAACCAGAACGCGCGACTCCAAAGAGGAGGCGAACTTGTTGTAGGCGGTCACCGTGGCAGTGATGGAACGGCCCAGTTTGTTGGCCCGATCACCCAGGACCACAAAGCGGTCATAGAGCTCATGGGCCAACGTAAAGAGGGTGCGGGCGTCTTCAGACAGGTTCTGCTGCTGCCAGGCGTAGGCCACCGACTTGAGCACAGCCCAAAGGGTCACCGGCGAGGTCAGAGCCACCTTTTGGGCAAAAGCATCGTCCATCAGGGTGGGGTCCACCTCCAGTGCGGCCTGTAGAAGGGAGTCGTTGGGTATGAAGGCCACCACGAAGTCCGGGGCTGTTTCGAAGGCGTTCCAGTACTCCTTGTCGGCCAGGGCCTTGACGTGCTCTCGCAGGGCCCGGGCATGCGCCTTGAGCAGTTCGTCCCGGCGGCGCAGCTCATCATCCGAAGCGGTGTCGGGAATCTCGCAGGCCCGCTGGTAGTCGGAATAAGGGGCCTTGGCATCGATGGGAATGGTCTTGCCGCCTGGCAGGTGGACCACCATATCGGGGCGCAGGACGCGGCCATCCGAGGCGGTGACCACAACCTGGGTGTCAAAGTCCACATGCTCCAAGAGACCAGCGGACTCGACGATATTCCTGAGCTGAGCCTCGCCCCAGGCGCCGCGCACCTTGTTGTTGCGCAGGGCCGAAGCCAGAGAGCTGGTTTCCTTGTCCAGCCTCCCCTGCTGCTCGCCCAGGCTCTTCAGCTGCTGTCCAAGGGAGCCCATCTCCTGCTTGCGGCCCTCTTCGATCTGGGCCACCTTGTGTTGGAGGGCGTCCAAATTCTTCTGCACGGGGGCCAGGGCCGAGAGCACCTTGCTCTCCTCCTCCATGCTCTGAGCCTGCCTACGTCTCTTCTCCTCTTCCTGAGCCTGTGCACGGCGGCGCTCCTGCTCGATTCTGATCTGCTCGGCCTGCTGGGCCTGGGCCAGCTGGGACTTGACAAAGGAGAGCTCGCGGTTCAGACCGTCCACCTTGGTCCGCGCCTCCACCAGAGCCGCATCGGATCCGTGAAGCCGTTCCTGAGCCTGGTCCAGCTGCGAGCGCAGCTCATCCACCTGGCTGTCAGACCCCGTGCCGACGGCCCTCCGACCCCGGGCGCGACCCAGCACATACCCGGCCAGTCCTCCCAAAAAAATACCAATCAGCAGGAGAAGCACCACCATGACCACTGATGACGTAGAATCGAACATATGTTCTAGTAAACCTCCAGTACTGGACCCGAAAGCCAAGTCGACACGGTGACCAGTCGGCGATAATTCGAGAATTCGTTTTTTCCGCAAGGAATCGGCCTTAAGTCCGGTGTCGGGCCGCAGTGACGGGCAGAATAGGAAATATTGAGGGGTTGGAGCAAGACCGAAGGAGATCCGTGGGTATCGATATCTTCCTGGCGATAGCCGATCTGGTCGTGGCCTGTGCGGTCACCTGGCTGATCATCTGGTACTTCCTTATGCCGTCGGCTCATGTCAGCGACCAGAATGCAGCCGTAGACTCCACGGCCAACCGTCCCTGGCGTGATCCCGAGGATTGGGGCAAATGGGGGGCCGATCTGGACTCTCGCAGCCACCGCCTGCTCAGGCCGACCATCGTAAGCGCCCTGCTGACCGCGCCTGTTCTGGTTCTGGATCTGTTCGATCGTTTCGGCCCCGATCTGATTCCCTCCTGGCTGACCAGCCCCTGGGTCCAGGCTATTCTGATAACCCCGGTCATCTTTTACTGCGGCCGCAGAATACTCATGGACGGGTGGAAGGCCATGACCCAGCACCGCTGCAGCCCCGATCTCCTGGCCATGCTGGCCACAAGCCTGGCCTACCTGTACAGCCTGGCCACCTGTCTGGCCGGATCCCTGCTGCCGGAGGGCTCCCGATCCCCATACTTCGATCTGATAGGCGTGGTCATCACCCTCCTCTTGCTGGCCCGGGTCATCGGGACCAGAATGGAAGCATCCTTAGTGGCCTCCTTGAACCATCTGACGGAGATACGGCCAGCTTCAGGGCTGGTGGCCGATTCCGAGCATCCGCAGACAGTCCCCGCCCAGATCCTTGCACGTGACCGGATTCACCCAGGCGATCTACTCCTGGTGCGCACGGGAGAGCGCCCGGCCGCCGATGGTGTTGTAGAGTCAGGATCGGCCCTGGTGGACGACAGCGAGCTGACCGGCGGCGACCGACCCCGGCCATGTGGACCCGGCGACCGGATCCTGGCCTCCAGCAAGATTCTGGAAGGTCGACTGTCCATCCGCGTGGATGCCGCCGGCGACAACACCTATGCAGACAGGCTCGTCAAGATCATCCCCCAGGCCCTGGTCGAACGCTCCCCCGACATGCGCAGGATGGATCGGATCGTCCACACAGCCATCGCCCTGATCATGATTGTGGCCATATGGACATTCATGGTCTGGCTCATGCTGGGTCCGCAGCCCCACCTGGCCCATGCTGTAGGCAATGCCGTCTGTGTACTGACCATCGCCTGTCCTGCCGTCGCAGCCATGACCATCCCCATGGCCTTCCGAACCAGTCTGGAGACCGGCCTGGCCCACGGTCTGCTCTTCACCTCGCCACGAGCCATGAACCACCTGGGCCGGGTGCGCACGCTGATTCTGGACGACTCCTCTCTGCTGGATCCTGACGATTCGGAGGGCCAAGGTGTCCACACGGAATCCCTGACCCGGACCGCCACCCATCTACGCTCCCTGCGAGTAAGCAGCCTGATCCTGGATGGGAGCCGCCAGCCGGACGACAGGATTGAACGGGCCGCCCGTCAGGCGGGCGTAGATATGCTGATCACCCGGTTGACCCCCGAGCGCAAGCGCGAGTGCATGGATCGGCTCAATCACGACCTGACCCGGACCAGCAGGGGCGTTCCAGCGGATCGAACCGGTCAAGACACCGAATCCGCCGGGAGGCAGGGCCGAACCAGCCTGGTGGCTCTGGCGGCTGGGACCACAGCGGATCCCAAACTGATGACCAAGGCTCAGGTAGGTATCACTTTGGGTCCAAAACTCCAGACCGACACGGACGATGCCTCGGACGACATCGACCTGCCGCAGCTGGACCTGATCCTGCACCAGGGCGACCTGGACGGGACCAGCAGGGCCATAGAACTGAGCCGAGCCACCACCCGGGTCATCAGGCAGAACCTGACCTGGTCCACTGTCTACAACATCATCGCCCTGGTGATTGCCACCGGAATCTGCCAACCCTTCTTAGGCTGGATGCTCAATCCAATGATTGCGGCAGTAACAGGGGCCCTATCCACTATCCTGGCCATGATCAACGTTCGCCGTCTGCACCGGCTGCGGCACCTGCGCCGTCGCTGGCTGCACCTGGCCCTGATCGACACGGACCAGCTTCCGACAGTCGCGGCGCGTCGCCCCCAGGTCATCGTTGACAGCCAGTGGGAGTCCATACAAGAGGGCAGGGATCCAGCGGCCGCTATGGACTGAATCCACAGAGCACAATACATGATACAAAAAGGGCCGGCACCCGGAAATTATCCGGGTACCGGCCCTAATCGATCTCAGCGAGACTGGGACTGACCCTGATCGTCGCCCCGTGCGGCATGACGGCCACGACCACCATCACGTCCGCCATCGCCGGCATCAGCATCGGCATCGCCATCGGCCGTCACATCGTCGACCGTGACCGAGTCGTCGACCAGATTCTCGGTGGGCCAAGCGGTCAGCTCCAGATGGTCGCCGCCGGTCTGGTCCACCAGAACCGTGTCGCCGTCGTGGACCTTGCCAGCCAGCAGCATCCTGGCCAGCTGATCACCGACCTCGGTCTGCACCAGCCTACGTAGAGGTCGGGCGCCGAAGGCCGGGTCATAGCCCATGTTGGCCAGCCACTCCCGAGCGGAGTCGGTGACATCCAGGGTGATGCGCCGGTCGGTCAGCCGCTGGGCCACCTGCTTGACCTGGATGTCCACAATGGAGCCCAGCTCGTCGCGGGTCAGCGGATGGAAGATGACCAGATCGTCCAGCCGGTTAATGAACTCGGGCTTGAAGTTGGCCTGTACAGCATCCATGACGGCCTTGCGCTTGCCTTCCTCGTCCAGGTCGTCCCGGACCAGGAACTGCGAGCCCAGGTTGGAGGTCATGATCAGGATGGTGTTCTTGAAATCCACCGTCCTGCCCTGGCCATCGGTCAGCCTTCCGTCGTCCAGAACCTGCAGGAGCAGATCGAAGACTTCAGGGTTGGCCTTCTCCACCTCGTCGAAGAGGACCACCGAGTAGGGCCGCCTACGCACGGCTTCGGTCAGCTGGCCACCCTCTTCGTAGCCCACGTAGCCTGGAGCAGCGCCGATCAGGCGAGAGACCGAGGCCTTCTCCATATACTCCGACATATCGATGCGGACCATGGCCTTCTCGTCGTCGAAGAGGAAGTCAGCCAGGGCCTTGGCCAGCTCAGTCTTGCCAACGCCGGTGGGACCCAGGAACATGAAGGATCCAGTGGGCCTGTCAGGGTCGGCGATGCCGGCACGCGAGCGCCGAACAGCGTCGGAGACTGCATGGATGGCCTCCTGCTGGCCGACCACCCGCTTGCCCAGGTAGTCCTCCATATGCAGGAGCTTCTCGTTCTCGCCCTCCATGAGCCGTCCCACAGGGATGCCGGTCCAGTCGGAGACGATCTCCGCCACGGAATCCGCATCAACATGGTCAGGAACCATGGGCTCCTGGGCCGGACCTCCGGCAATGTCGGCTCCATCGGGACCAGCGTCATTGGAAGCGTTCTTGGCCTGCTCGGCCGCGTTCTCCGCCTGGGCCAGCTGCTTGCGAATGCCGGGAATCTCCCCGTAGAGGATGCGGGAGGCCTTCTCCAGATCCCCCTCACGGGTGGCCTTGTCAGCCTCGACCCGCTTGGCATCCAGCTGGGCACGCAGGTCGCCGACCTTGTTGTGGCCGGCCTTCTCGTTCTCCCAACGGGCCTTGAGACCACCCAACTTCTCGCGGGAGTCCGCCAGCTCGGCCTGCAGCTTACTCAGACGGTCCTTGGAGGCCAGATCATCGGCCTTCTTCAGCTGCATCTCCTCCATCTCCAGACGGGTGACGCGACGTTGAAGCTCGTCGATTTCCTCCGGCTGTGAGTCCAACTCCATCCGCAGGTGGGCAGCGGCCTCGTCAACCAGGTCGATGGCCTTGTCGGGCAACTGACGACCTGAGATGTACCTGTTGGACAGGGTGGCCGCAGCCACCAGGGCATCATCCCCGATGGTCACCTTGTGGTGGGCCTCGTAACGCTGCTTGAGACCGCGCAGGATGGCCACGGTGTCCTCCACAGAGGGTTCACCCACGAAGACCTGCTGGAAGCGGCGCTCCAGAGCCGGGTCCTTCTCGATGTTCTCCCTGTACTCGTCCAAGGTAGTGGCGCCAATCAGGCGAAGTTCACCCCTGGCCAGCATGGGCTTGAGCATGTTGCCCGCATCCATGGATCCCTCGGCTGCACCAGCACCGACGATGGTATGGATCTCGTCGATGAAGGTGATGATCTGACCGTTGGCGCTCTTGATCTCGTTGAGGACAGACTTGAGTCGTTCCTCGAATTCACCGCGGTACTTGCTGCCGGCCACCATGGAGCTCAGGTCCAGTGAGATCAGCCTCTTGCCCTGTAGCGTGGTGGGCACATCCCCCGCTACGATACGCTCGGCCAGACCCTCGACCACGGCGGTCTTGCCCACACCGGGCTCGCCGATGAGGACAGGGTTGTTCTTGGTCCGCCGGGACAGGATCTGCATGACACGACGAATCTCCTGGTCCCTGCCGATGACCGGGTCCAGCTTGCCCTCCTTGGCCTGGGCGGTCAGATCGGTGGAGTACTTCTCCAGGGCCTTGTAGGTGCCTTCGGCATCGGGGCTGGTCACCTTGGCGCCACCGCGCACCTGGGGCACGGCCTTGCGCAGGGTATCGGCCTGCAGACCGTTCCGATTCAGAATATCGGCAGCCTGCGAAGGACCCTGGGCTATGGCGATGAGCAGATGCTCGGTTGAAACGTATTCGTCCCCCATGGCCTGCATTTCCTTCTCGGCCTGGGCCAGGGCCATGCTGAGCTGACGGCTGGCATCAGGCTGCGAGGCCGTGGATCCGCTGGCTGACGGAAGAGCCACCAAGGCCTGACGGACCTCGGCGCCCACTCGTTGGCTGTCACCGCCTGCGGCCTGAATCAGTCCAGGCACCACGCCGGACTGCTGACGCAGCAGAGAGTCCAGCAGGTGGAGCACATCCACCTGGGGGTTGCCGGCCGCCGAGGCCGACTGGATAGCATCGCCGATGGCCTGCTGAGCCATGGTGGTGAAGTTTTCGTTCATAGAGCATCCTCCAACATTCTTCGGCGGGGCCAGCCGAATTACTCAATCAGACCCCGTCACGGGTTCATCTGTCTTCTACAACAGCAGAAGGAGGACACCTATTCCCAAACTTGAGCCCATTCGACTCAAGTTTTTTACCTTATTTGTTTTCCTGCTACTTGCTACTCGTCGATGACCACATTGCGCAGGTAGCCGATTCCCTCTACCTGGACCGTGGCCTCGTCCCGGTTTTTCAAGGAACCCGTGGCGTGCGGGGTACCGGTCATGATGACATCGCCGGGCAACAGGGTTGCAAAGCTGGAAATGAAGGCAATCTGCTCGGGAATGGAGTGGATCAGGTTGGCGGTGGTGCCACTGGCCTCGGGCACCTCTTCCCCGTTGAGCTTGAAGGATATCTTCGCATCCCGATAATCCAGGTCGGTTTCGATCCAAGGCCCGAGGGGGCAGGCGGTGTCAAAACCCTTGCAACGGGTCCACATAGGATCGTTCTTCTGCAGATCGCGCAGGGTCACATCGTTGACGCAGGTGTAGCCCAGCACATAATCCATGGCCTCGTTGACGCTCACCTTCCGCGCCATCCTGCCTATGACGACGGCAACCTCGGGCTCGTAGTTCATGTCCTTGCTATAAGAGGGCTTGACGATGGGGTCGTCAGGACCAATGACCGAGGTGGAAGGCTTCATGAAGAGCATGAGCTTCTCTGGAGGCTCCGGATTCGAGGACTGGCCATGTTCGGCCATGTAGGCGGCGTGAGCGCGGTAGTTCTTGGCTGCTCCGTAGATCTTGGAGGGGATGACCGGGGCCAGCAGCCGCACATCCTCGTCGTCCAGAGGGTAGCGCTTGCCGGTGGGTTCGACCTGCTGACCGGTCAGGGGGTAGCCGCTTAGCTCTACCAGGTAGTCCTTGCCGTCCTGCTTGTCAGTTTGGACGAAAGCATATCGTGGGGTGTCCTTGTAGGAAAAACGCGCGATTCTCATAGGGCACAGTCTAGCCCCAGGCGGGGCCTCTTGACAGGATCGGGTTCCGAAACAGACAGTGTCTGCTCAGATAAAAGCCCGCGGGCCGAAGATGGCTGTGCCTACACGGACCTCGGTCGATCCCTCAGCCACCGCATACTCCATGTCTCCGGTCATTCCCATGGACAGCATGGTGCAGGTGTCAGTGCCCGACTCCCCAGAATCCCTGATGCGGTCGCGCAGGCCGCGCAAATGGGCGAATCCGCGCCTGATGACGGCCTCATCGTCCACATGTGCACCGACGGTCATCAGACCCTTAAGCCGGATTCCCTCCACAGCGGCCAGCTCATAGGCCAGATCCAGAGCCTGGTCGGGGGCACATCCCGACTTGGCCTGCTCGCCGGACTCGTTGACCTCCAGAAGTATGCCCACGGTTCTGTCGGCAGCCTGTGCCCGCGCGGCCAGCTTTCGGGCCAGCGAGGGCCCATCGACCGACTCGACCGTATCGACATATGGCAGGATCTTATTGATCTTGTTGGATTGGAGCTGCCCAATAAGATGGAAGCCCAGGCTGGATGAATCATTGTCTGTCACATCAACACCAAGGGCCAACCCCCTGTCCCGACAGAGTTCCAGCAATCCCTGGGCCTTGGCGGTCACCTCCTGTGGACGGTTCTCGCCAATCCGACGCACCCCGGCATCAATGGCTGCCATGATCTCGCCCACATCGCGTGTCTTGGTGGCCGCCAGCAGAGTCACCGAACCCTCTTTTCGACCGGCGGAGTCCTCCGCCTTGGCGATCCTTTCAGCCACTCGCTTGACCCCATCCGCGATCTGCACGGCCCGTTCCCTGCTAATCCGCCGATTGCCCAGATCCTTGTGGTCCATATAGGCGACCATGTCCCGCTACCTCCTTAAAAATCCGGAAGCTTTGACTGAGGCCATGGTAGCCAGTGGCTCATACCGGCCAGTCCACAAGCCCGGGAGAATGCAGATGCCAGAGAGGAGGAACGAAATTCAGGATTGAAGAGCTTACAGACTCGGCTTTACATCAGAAACGTTCAGCTCGCTCAGGTTTAGCTGTCGGTCCTTGCGGTCAGCGGCCAGGGTGTTCCACGTGAAACCATCCAGCAGTTCCTGCGCGCTTGCAGGTCTAGGACGGTCCAAGAGCCCCATGAGCCAGCCACAGACCCCCAATACCTGCCTGGGCGACCAGCCTTCCCTCCTGAGTGACCCCAGGTCCGGCGATCCGAAGCGCTTGGACATCCTCCTGCCGTCCACGCCGTCGATCAGCGGCAAATGCGCGTACTGAACACCAGGAGCCTGCGGCTGAAGATGATTCCGGATCCACATCTGAATGGCCGTGGACCTCAGCAGGTCCCGTCCACGCACAATCTGATTGACGCCCATGGCCAGGTCATCCACCGTCACCGCCAACTGGTAGGAAACCAAGCCGTCCGAACGTCTGACGACCACATCACCGACCTGCCCGGGCAAGTTGAAGGACTGCGGGCCAAAAATCAGATCGTCGAAGCGACAGACGGCATCCGACTCGTCGGGCTGATCAGGGACTGCAATCCGGAGGCTGTGCCTCTGCGCCCGAGCCAGCCTCTCACTGACCACCTGAGGGGAAAGTCCTCGGCAGGTGCCTGGATAGACGATGAACCCGTCGCCTTCATTGGGTGCCGATGCCGCGCGGATGTCGGCACGGGAGCAGAAGCAGGGATAGATCAGGGGCTGCCCGCCGACCAATTGCTGCGCTTCCAACAACTTCAATGCCTGGCTGTAGGCATCGGCGCGCTGGGACTGGTAGACCACCTCGCCATCCCAATCCAATCCCAGCCAGACCAGGTCATCCATGATCCAACGATCAGCGTCCTTGACCACCCGCGGCGTATCTATGTCTTCGATGCGAAGCCACAGGACCCCGCCAGACCCTTGCGACCTGACACCCAGCCAGGCCGCCAGACATGCATAGACATTGCCCAGATGCATCCGTCCAGTCGGCGAAGGTGCCAACCTTCCTACGACCATGGCTTTGTCGATCTGGTCCGTTCTCGGTTCTCCCTTGTGCATACAGACATGCTTACATACCATCCGGTCATCGGGGAACCATCAGACAGATCGGCTATTGCTCGCTCCTCACGGGACCTAGCGTCCTTCCAACAACAAATTTGCCGTCAACCAACACCTGATGAGGTTGTCCAGAATCGTTGTCCAGAAGATCCTTCATCAGGGATACCGCAGCCCGAGCCAGCTCACCAACCGGCTGCTCCATGGTCGTCAGCCCCAATAACGGGGATCGGTACGTGCCTACTCCATCAAATCCTGTGACCGATACATACCCGGGGCAACTGACCCCAATTGCATCAAGATGCTCCAGGATGGAGAGCGCAATGGAATCATTACCGGCCATAATGGCAGTCACACCGGAATCAATGGCCTTGTCCACCTCTGCACCAATTACATCTTCGACATGCGAAGGCAGGGAAAGGATCGTGGCTTGCGCGCCAGCAACCACCAATCCAGTCAAGAAATTAGCCGTCCTGGCGTGCAGGGCCGAAGCGAGAACATCGGCCGAAGCCGTCACGGCCACCTTTTTATGGCCCTGCTCCACAACACGCCTGGCAAGACTCCCCTCGCACCTGGGATCTATACGAACGGAGCTAAAAGATGGCATATCATAACCAGTCGCCAGTACGACAGTAGGCACGAATTTTGCAGCATAATCCGCTGTCTGCGAGGAGATACGGCCGGAAGCAATGATGATACCTCCCACGCCATGTCCAAGAAGGTTGCGCACAGCGGCCAATTGACTCTCCAGACTGTCCTCACTCAGCGCCAGAAGCAAGCTAAGACCAGTGTCGTCAGTCTCGTACTGCACGCAGGAAGCCAGGCCGCCATAGAATTCATTGCCCACATCACGAATCAGCAGACCAATGGCATCACACTTGGAAGAGGCCAAGGAGGCGGCACCCAAATTGCGAACATACCCCAGCCGATCCGCGGTTTCCAATACCAGCTTCCTAGCCGTATCACTGACTTTCGGATGGCCGCTTAGAGCCCGCGACACCGTGGATGGCGACACCTTGGCCACACGGGCTATATCCGCCATACTCACACGGTGCTGATGCTCCACTGCGCTCCCCCTGCTTTTCGCCCTTATTTCATAATCATATGCCCAATGGCCAGCAATGAAGCCGTTCAAAGCGGAAGACGCCTTCATCTAGATACTGCTCCACAGCCACTAAATATATAGTATTAACCTGCCAAGTATGGGGCTCGCAATTACGTTCCAGCTTCTCCGCCAACTGTGCATCCTGACCAGTCGAGGTATCTTTCCGACAGTAGGCGAAGGTGTAATGAGGACCGAACGGTTCATCGGTCAATGCACTCTCGAGTCCAGCGGAACATAAGGCACCTCGTATAGCAGCAACGGCCTTCTGCCATTGTGCGACAGGCTCCCCCAGAGCTTCAACTGCCGTATCCCTGATACAGGGTCGGGCGAAATGGATGACAAAGGGGTCAATATTGGAGCTGGCTCTTCCCAAAGATTCGAGCATACGCTCCCAAGCGACTTGATCTAGGTCTTCACGATACAGATCCAAACGTTGCATGGTCATATGTATGAAGCGAGGGGGCTGCAGGGACAGACCAGGCCACTGGCCGATCCGTGCATCCTCCTGGCTCAGCCTGGATAGCACGGGATCGGTCTCATCCGGTAACGCATAAAGATGCAATGCCCCGGACAAATTGCGCCACTTGGTATCAGGCCGATCGAAAAACCGCTTCATTGCTTCTGACCACTCCTTTGGTCAGCTACAGCCCACAGTGCGCGTGTTTCAACAACACAGGGGAGCTTGGTCCCGGCGGAGACCGGTATATCAGCACCAGACGCGCTACCCGTCAACTCACCAGCCTGGGTCTTGACCTGATAATGAACCACCTCACCGTCGAAAGCCGAAGATACGACAGCCCCAGGTATCTTTACGCCATCTCCCTCGGACTGCGCACCTACCAGCAAATTCTCAGCCCTGATTATGACCTCGACTTGGTCACCAGGAGCGAATCCTGGGACGCCGCTAACTTCCATGGTCCCTAAATCCGTATCTAACCTATAGCAAGCGGCCGGAGGCAGACCCTGAGCGACGTTCCCATCATCAACCTGACCGGTATCCAGAACCTCCTGAACAATACCGGGAATGAAGTTGCCGGTCCCCAGGAATGAGGCAACGAATCTGTTGGCAGGCCTATGGTAAATCCCCCAAGGAGTGCCCACCTGTTCGACTTTTCCGGCGCTCATGACAACAATCACATCTGACATGGTCAATGCCTCGGATTGATCGTGGGTGACAAAGATGGCTGTTAAGCCAAGACGACGCTGAAGATCGCGGATTTCCGCGCGCATCTTGACCCTAAGCTTGGCATCCAGATTGGAGAGGGGCTCGTCGAAGAGAATGATCTTAGGCTCCATGACCAGTGCTCTAGCCAGAGCCACACGTTGTTGCTGTCCCCCCGAGAGCTGATCGGGATAGCGCTCAGCGTAGTGCTTGATGCCCATCATGTCGAGCACTCCGTCGACCTTGACTCGACGAGCTTGTTTGTCCATCCGCTTCAGTTTCAGCCCGAACTCCACATTGCCACGAACGGTCAAATGAGGGAAAAGCGCATATGACTGGAAGACCATGGACATGGGCCGTTTGTCAGCGCTTATATCCAGGATGCTTTTACCGTCTAGAAGTATGTCGCCCTCGGTCGGCTGTTCGAATCCAGCGATCATACGCAGCGTTGTGGTCTTGCCGCAGCCAGAAGGGCCCAAAAGAGTGACAAAAGTCCCTGGATCAATCGTCAAATCCGTGTGATCAACTGCCCGGAAACCTCCCTTTTTCGACGCATACACCTTTGAAATGCCTTTGAGCACCAAGGTTCCGACCTTGTTATTGCTTTCGGACAGTTGCGCGCTGCCTTTCCGAATAGTTTTTTCTGAACTTGTCATGATACAGACCTCGTTGAATGGTTGAGTTGACGAAGAGCAATATTGGCTATACCCAGTACGACCAGCACCAGGACGATCAACAGACTGGAATAGGCGAATGCATTGCCGAATCGCCCTGCATCCACTTCATCGAGAATCTGAGAGGTCATGACCTTGGTTTCAGGGGTCGTTATGAAGATGATCGCCGTTATAGTCGTCATGGACTTGGTAATGCCGTAGGTTATGGCCGTGACCAAGGCTGAACTCATCAGAGGAAGCGTGACCTTGCGGACTACGGTGAGCGGGCTGGCCCCGAGCGAGGTGGCCGCTTCCTCCACTTGTGGATTGATCTGCTGCAGAGCCGAGATGAATGCCTGCTGTCCCGTAGGATCACCACGAGCAACGAAGACCATAATAATGGCGATAGCTCCACCCCCGACTGCGAGCCCTCCAGCCAATGGCGGCAGTATCTCATAGTCAAACAGGACCGTGCTCTGGGAATAGGCCAAAGCAAATCCCAGACCCAAAACGGTTCCAGGAATGGCAACACCCAGCATTCCCCACAAATCAAGCAAACGTCCGAACCTGGGCAGATGGCGAACCACCAACCAGCCAATAGCAAGGGCCAACAAGGCAGCCAGAGGCGCCGCGATAAGCGTCAGGATGAGAGTTGTTCCGATGGCATCAGCACCCAAAGAATGAACGAAGGTGAAATGATCCCAGGTGAACGTATTATCCACTCCCAGTATCTTGACGAAGCCTCCGACCAGAAGAGTCAGATACACCATGGCTACCAGGAGTATCCACAAGAAGTTGAACAACAACATGGGTGTCAGCACGGTTTTGGACCTGACCGGCTTCAATGAGCCGGCCGGCTTGCCTGTTACAGTCACGACTGACTTCTTGTTGGCCCAGTACTTCTGTATGAAGAATACCGTCAAAGCCGGCACAAGGAGCACCAAAGCAACACCGGCTGCACCTGCCACGTCGCCGGACCCTGCGACTGCGAAGTAGATCTGGCTAGCCAACACCCGGTAATCGCCACCGATGACAAGAGGATTGGCCAGGTCAGCGATACCCTCCACGAACAGGACCAAGAATGACGACAACATCGAAGGGAGGACCATGGGTATGGTGACCTTGAACAAGGTTTGGAACTCTGAAGCACCCAGGCTTGATGCTGCCTCGAAGGTGGCAGGATCCAGATTCTCAAACATGCCTTTGATGTTCAGATAGGCAACCGGGGTAAAAGTCATGGTGAGGACCATGACGAGTCCGGGTAGGCCATAGATATTCACTTCCAAGCCAAAAAGCCCGTTAGTCACCATACCCCGCTTGCCGAAAAGTGTGATGATGGCTGTGGCTGCAGCAAAAGGAGGTGAGATTGTGGGGAGCAAGGTCAACCAGTGCAATACTTTTTTGCCTGGTATCTTGACGAAAGTCTGAACATAGGCACAGACAAAGCCCAGAAAAGTCCCACAGACACCAACCAAAAGTCCCAGAACGATACTATGCACGAAGGTTTCGCCATGATTGGCAAAGGCTCCAACCATGGCAGCACGCCCGGTGACCCCGAAGGCAGCCGTTAGCAATCTGATGACCGGAATGCCCAAAATCAGAATCAGAACAACCAGGACGCAGGCAAGAATGACCCAGACAGAGACACTCTCCCGAGGTCGCTTGTCTCGTCTATTCATCACTTTCATCACTTGGCGTCCTTGGAGGATGCAACTTCACTCTCGAAGGACTTGATAAAGGCATCACGGGCATCTGCTGCTTTGCGGACGTCCCAATTCACCTTGTTGACAGTGTCCTGCTTGAGCACATCCTTGCTGATCTTCGCCTTGGGGTTCGTGGGGGCCGCAAAAGAAGGCACACCTGCGTAGAGGTTCTGCGCATCGGTCGACATCAGCCAGTCAGCAAAAGTATGGGCGCTGGCCTTGTTCCGCGCATTCTTCAAAACGGAGAGGGCACCGACCTCATAACCAGTTCCTTCGGCAGGATATGTGGTCTTAAGATCCGAGTACCCTGCCTTGATGGCTTTCTGGCAGTCGGAATCAAGAGCGATTGCCACTGTCACTTCCCCACGACCGGCCTGCTCGGTTCCTGTGGCTGCGGACTTGGAATACTGCATCACATTGCCGTTAAGCTTCTTGAAGTAGTCGACAGCTGCCTGCCGATCCCCGCCGTGCAGAAGGGCCTGAGTGTACATAGCCATATAACCCACGCCTGCAGTAGCCGGATGAGGCATGGCCACACTGCTTTTCAGATTATCGGTCAACAGATCATTCCAAGAGGTAGGAGCCTTTGTGCCTTTCTTTTTGAGTTCGGAAGTATTGGAACAAAAGGCGATTGAATCAGTATAGAAACCAGTCCATGCTCCTTTGGCATCTTTGTATTCGGCAGGGAGGGTGGTGGTGTTTTTCGGCACATAGTGCTCGATCCAACCCTTGTCGTCGGCCAACAGGTGATTTTCAGCCTGACCGCCCGCCCAGACATCGAACTCACCAGGATTCGTTGCCAACCTGGCCAGTACTTCACCAGCACCCAAGCGCACATACGTGGTCTTTATACCGCTTGACTTGGCAAATGCTTTGGTGATTGCCTGGCAGAAATCCTCCTGCTGGGAACATGCGATAGATACGTTTCCACTCGCTTTTGAGCTGTCGACTTTACCGCAAGCCGACATGGTTGTAAGTGTTAATACTGAAAGAACTGCTGCAATTGCAGTAGTTCCCTTTTGTCTGCTACTCATCATTGAGTCCTCCATCCGGATTTTATAGCAACGCGCTTTAAAGTGGTTGCGATTGCATTATCACCATACGAAGAAATAAGCATAATGTCAAGAATTGAGCATCTCGTGATAGATGAATGCGCATTCATATTATGCACATTGGTGCATAGTCTGTTGCCAAAGGTTGAATCTCTCAAAACAATGAGCCGCGAAAACAGCAGGGTTGATTGGCGATGACAATAAAGGCTCCCGCTCAGTTACCGCTCAACTGACCAGGCTAATACGCACAACAAACGCCAAAGGCAGTCCATCCTGAAAATCCAACTTCTCGATAGGAAGGCTGGCTAATGCAAAGAAAAGTTGCACCCCGATCAGGCCAGCTAAGATACAGGCATAGCTGATCAGGGTGTGATCATCAAATCCCTATGGTGCTATCCACGGGGCCCCGGAGGATCAGAAGCTATCGAGCAGGCGATCAATCTCCTCGAAATGCTTGACCTCGGGCCGCCAGACCGGCTTACCGCGGACGATGACCAGCTTGGGATCAGACAGGGTCCGCACATTCTTGGCAGGGTCCTCGTCAAGGACGATCAGATCCGCATCCTTGCCCGTGTCGACCGAACCAGTGACATTGTCGAAGCCCAGGTTTCGGGCATTGACCTGTGTGGCAGCGTGGAAGGCCTGAGCCGGGGTGAAGTCAGCGTACCGCACCAGATAGTCGAGTTCTCGCCAAGTGCCGTACTGGGGCACAAAGGTCATGCCGGTGTCGGTGCCGACGCCGACGGCAATACCGTTCTCATGAGCCTGCTTGGCGCTCTTGACCATGCCGTCGACTACCAGCTCGGAATTGCCACGGACTATGTCGTTGATTCCCAGCTCCTGCTGGCTGATCTTGACCAGCGGCAATCCGGCGGACAGGGTGGGGTCCAGGGCAGAGAAACCACGAAGCGAGCGCGGATTGTCGAGGAAGAGCCCGATCATCTCGTCGTCGAGAGCACTGCCATGCTCGATGGTGTCCACGCCCGCCTTGAGAGCGGCCTTGACTCCTTCGGGGCTCTGGGCGTGTGCTGCAACCAGCACACCAAACTCGTGGGCCTCATCGCAGACAGCGGCCATTTCTTCTTCGGTCATCTGTGGGCTGCCGGCCTCGCCAAGCTTGGTGGCATCGGTCACACCGCCGGTCGCAGCCACCTTGATGGCATTGACACCATGATCCAGGTTCTCCCTGGTCCGACGTCTGGCCTCTTCGGGAGAGGAGCAGGACAGGGCGATGAAGGGATCGCCATGCCCCCCGGGAATCGCCAGGAGGGGACCGGCAGCCAGCATGCGCGGGCCGGTCAGCTCGTCGGCATCAATCTTGTCACGCAGGCGAACCGCCTCATAGCCCACATCGCCCAGGGTACGAATGGTCGTTACTCCCGAGTTCAGCAGCGTGGAGACATTGCCCTTGATCCTGGCATCCATCAGGACTTTGCCGGCGGGGCTGTGCACCACCTTCAAACCGGCATCGACCACACGCGGTGACAGATCCGTACCGCCAGACAAGGGCTTGCCATCGGCGAAGAGATGGGTATGGGCATTGATGAGTCCAGGGGCCACAAACTTGCCCGTAGCGTTGATCCGGTGATATCCGGAAGGCACGTAAGCCAGCGGAGTCGGGCAGACCTGCTCTATCCGACCGTCCGCGGACACCAGAACAGACATATCCTTCTGGACCGTGCCTTTTTCATCACCGGTCGCGATGCTGGCATGCTCGAGCACAAACGGCTCGCGCTCTTTCCTACCTTGAAGACGCCCCATGGTCGTACCTGCCTTCCCATCTCCGATGCACTCATTGCGAGGAATCGGGCATATATGGTCAATCATATCCATGGCAGGACGAACCATTCAAGCGTGGCAACGCGATAGATAAGGTTTTGAGCCTCCAAGATGGGATCCGGGACCTTGTTCTCACCGAGCAGCCGATCAGGCAGCGAAAAGACTCTTGAAAATCACAGCTCCGACGATGGCACCAATGATGGGGGCCACCACCGGAATCCAAGCCTCGTTCCAGCGTGAGTCCCCCTTATTGGGCACGGGCAAAATCCAGTGCAGGAAGCGCGGTACCAGGTCACGTGCGGGGTTCAGGCCAGGGCCGGTGGGACCGCCCAGAGAGGTGACCAGCCCCCAAACGATCAAGCCGACAACTATGGAGGCGGCAGCCAACCCCTTAGACCCCCACGGACCTTGTAGGCAGCAAAGGGCTCCGAGGACCAGCACCAGCGTGCCGAAGAACTCATTGATAAAATAATTGACCGGTGATCCCGAGGCATCGGTAGTGCAGAAGGTGCCCAGAATCGGTGCCGGCTCCTTGGTCATGCGGTAGTGCGGGAAATAGCAGGCATAGACGACCAGCTGGCCCAGAGCTGCTCCAATCAACTGCGCAAGAATATAAGGCAGAACCTGGCTCCAGGGGAAGATGCCGATGACGGCCTGCCCCAGAGTCATGGCCGGGTTGATATGGGCCCCGGACACACCACCGAACATGAGCACAGGAAACATGACTCCGAAGCCATATCCCATGGCGATGGTGAGCCAGCCGGAATGGTGACCCTTGGTGCCCTCCAGATCCACATCGGCGACCGCGCCGTTGCCGAAGATCATCAATATGGCAGTGCCGACACATTCAGCGGCCAGCTTGGTCATGAGCGAATATTCCATTCAGCCCTTCACCCCTCTCTTAATGCCGTCTTGGAGCCCCCTCCTCCCAACCGGTCATACAGGGGTCAAGGCACGGGCATCATTCAATAAAAACAGGTGATGACACTAAGCCGAGAAGCGCTCATGATCTCCATTGATTCAAGTGATTCGTTGAAATCCGATATCGCGCCAGCCCCAACCGCGTGTCACCATCAACACGACCGCACTTAAACCGGCATAAATATTCTATGCCAGCCACTGCTGATTTTGACGCATTGAGAACCATGCACCACCATCCGTGTCCCGGGTGGATTTCATACTCTCGGCAGATCATCGAAGCAGCTCACGCCCATTTACGCATGCGCCCGCTTAACTGGCGGGCACAGGGCTCACATAATCTTCTACTGGTTTGGAATGACCGGTTGTTGTTTTTGCAGGCATCCGTGCCGAGTATGCGCGCGGAAAGCTGCACTAAGGATGAGATCGTTGTCCGAGGAAAGCAAGAGACAGAAGACTTGAGAAACCCGTCCGTTGATTAGCGGTCAACCAGCGTTACGCGTTTCTGTTCAACGAGCTGGCCGAGTTCACCGGACTGTGTTCCAGCTACGCCAAGAGCGCTACAGGGGGCTGAAGCAATTCAGAAAGACCGGCGTGTGGAAAGCCGGCCTTGAGGACTTCCGCCGACTGCTCGAAGCGCTGAAGTCATACAGGTCTAGCGAATTGAACAGATACGTGCTTAAGCCGATCGAGTCCGAGCTTGGGCCGCTGCTTGGGCTGAAGGTGCATCGCAAGTACCTGACCGGTTGGTCCAATGCAAGGAGATAGTCGCACGCTGTCTTCTCCCTAGGTGGCCGATGCCTTCGGGCAGCGGCTCTTTTCTCCATAAGTTACAATCATTGAATTTTAACTAATTCAGAATTATTATCGTATTCAAATTAGTAGGTTAATATTGCCTGCTACGTAGTTTTCAACAACATGAGTGTAGATTCCACGAAGTTGTGAAGTCTCATAAGGGAAGGGGCGACCATGAAGAGGTCCTCAAAGTAAATACTATTAAAAGGGAATTAGCATGGGGTGGATTGTCTTCATCGGAACCCTCCTAGGTAGCTTGCTGGGCTATCTGTGTGTGTGTGTGGGGGGGGGGGGGGGGGGAAAGCATAGGGACGACTAGTAATCAGAGAAAATATCTTTGCCGCTGGGTTTTTATCAAAACTAGCGGGTGTTCTCTTGATTTAGGCTCTATGTGGTCTCGGGCTCGGTGTCTTCAGACGCCGAGCCCCTGTATTCTGACAGTTCACGCTGTTCTCTGGGCTCGAGACCAACGCGACGAAAGCGACACTTCTGGTGATAGACAGGTTTTGCACCCCCGCTTCGGCGGAGCTTTTCTTTTGTGGACACTTTTATCCAACGAATATCCAACAAAACCGAAATCGTGGCGGTGGCAGCAGACAAAGGAAAAGCCCCGCAGCCTTTGCGACTGTAGGGCTTTGACTCTGTGCCCCCACGGGGGCTCGAACCCCGGACACGCTGATTAAGAGTCAGCTGCTCTAGCCAACTGAGCTATAGGGGCAGGGCACTTTCAAGAGCCAAGTAGATACTATACACGGTTTCGGCAGGCCCGCAACACGGCGCGTCACAGGTCTGCAGAATCCAAGCATGGCCTGCTCAGACGATCTTGGGCATGGGAGTAGTCAGGGAGGTGGTCAGGTTCACCTGCAGGAGGCCGGCACCCGTATGAGCCTCGACCTTCTTCAGAGTGACTGTGCGCCTGTCCTGGTCGGCCCGGTCATCGTCGGTCATGGTAGCCGGCGACTTGACCGCAACTACAACCAGATCCTCGAGGGAAATGCCCGCCTTGCTGCACAGGTCGGAGGCCGCCTGGAGACTGTCCTGGAATCCCTCACGCTCGACGACCCGATCAGCCGGCACACCGTAAGCGCTCTGGGCGATCCAGCGAATCCGATCCGGCACGGACATATCATGCAGGCTGGCTGTATCCGCCTCGGCTTTCACGGGCTCCTGCAGGGCCTTGATCAGATCGTCCAGCTGAGGCTCAAGGGCCTTGCCCCCGTCTCGGAAGAGGTTGCCCGCTATGGGTCTGCGGAAGCCCAGACCGTCGGCGGTCTCCCGCAAGGAATCCACCTGGTCGTCCTCGCCCTCCCAGAGGTTGATCAGCGGGAAGGTGGGGATGCCCAGTCCCTCCAGACGATGCACGTGGAAGGGGTAACGCCAGCTCAACTTGGGATCGTCCCGCCAGGTGGTGGCACGTGTAACGACCACGGCGGCGGCCGGCCACTGGGCTCCATACTCGCGGGCGGCGATGTCCAGCCACTTCTGGGCACCGGCATCGGCTCCGTAGCCCGCCTCGACGACGACCACGTCATGCCGGGCGCAGGCCATCTCCACGGACACCAGGCTGGGAATGCCGATGGAGACGTTGGCGAACGGCCCGCCATGCACGTAGACCGGAGAGCCCTCCAAGGTCTGTGTAAAAGCGGGCTTGACCGCATCGGTCAGGATGCCGGTGATCCGCCACAGGTCCACGAACTCCCCGAAGGTGACCGGACGGCCATCCAGGGTTCCCGCGACCATGGCGGCCACGCGCCGTTCGATCTCCTCCATGCTCCGGGAGAGCACCACAATCTGCATGAGCTCGCAGGTGGGCGTCAGCACGGTCCGCTCAGGCAGATCGCCCTTGCCTCGGTCCACAGTGATCTGCCTCAGAGACCGCGAGGGCACCTCGCTGACCCGGGGCACCAGAACGGTGTCCAATCGACCCTCGTCCACAGCCTTCTCCGCAAAGGAAACCAGCAGGTTCTGGGCGGATTCGATGGCCGCCATCTCCCCGCACAGACCCCAGTCCACCAGCTCAGGATGAGTCAGCGAGGACTTGCCGCCGCCGGAAGCGCCACCCTTGGATCCGGCAGCGGTGATGCCCATGCTGGGCTGACGCAGGACTGCCGCGGCGTCCACCCCCCGGGCACGCAGGGCGTCGATCAGGGCGATGGTGGTGGTTGTCTTGCCCTCGCCACGCGAGGCCTTCAGCGGGGTGTCTGCGGTGACCAACAGTACCCGGCCGTGCTTGCGCGGCATATCCGGATGATCCTGCAGATCCTTCAGGTAGCCGAAGGCATCAATCTTGTCAAACAGGCCGTATGGCCTGACGTAATCGTCGAAGCCCGTCATGAGGCTCTCCTCCTTTATGATCCTTGTCAATCGGATGGCTCAGTTGTCGGACAGGTGGTAGCCGTTGCGCATGCCCATGCTGACCGTATAAAGCACCTGGCCCAGCAGGTCATCGGTCTCCTTGCGCAGACGGTCGGCCATGTCCTGGTTTGCAGCCTCCAGAACCTGGCGGACCTCGGGGTTATCCGTGCCCTTATCGGCGCCTTCCAGCCTGGCCACCTGTTCGTCTGCAGCGGCGATCAGACGATGGCCCACGCCTCCAACGCTCTGCTGGTAGCGTTCAACTGCAGCTGAAGTGCCGGCGAAGGCCGAGTCGCACAGTGCAGCGATCAACCGATCGGACCAGTAGAGGCTGTCGGTGGAGACACGATCCGTAGCATTAGCGAGATAATCAGGCATCCGTCCCACATTGGCATAGAAGGGAACCAGGGCATTGAAAGCGTTGGACCCGTAGGACATCCACTGGATGGCCCGGCAGGATTCAGGCCGGTAGGGGCGCAGCTGGATCAGGGCCAGCTGGTCGTTGCGGTTGATGCCGATGGGCCGGTAGAGCCCCTTGGTGTGCTCGTCGCCGATCCGCCCATAGGGATCGTAGGGTGTGCCCTGGTAGTGGGAGCTGAGCAGATACTTGACATCCTCCACGGTAATCAGGCGCTCAGGCTGACGGCACCAGGGAATGTTGTCGCTGGTGGGAGTGTGGTCGGCGTCCGGCCCGTCCCAGATTTCGTCATAGGGATTGAGGAAACGCTGCATGTACCAGGCCCGAGGCGTGTTGTATACATGGTCCGAATCACTGTGGGAACCAAAGGCATCACGGGGGTTGAAGGGTGAAGCCGACTCCACGGCCAGGTCCAGGAAGTTATCGGTAATGAACTCCCGCAGGTCGGCCGAGCAAAGGTGGTCGGTCTGGTCTCCGAAGGCGTCGTCCAGATCGAACTCGTCAATGCCCAGCTGGTTGGGCATGGTCACGTAGGAATCATCAGGCACGCGCTTGGCGATCCAGTGATGGCCACCAACAGTCTCCATCCACCAGATCTCGTCCACGTCACTGAAGGCAATGCCATTCATCTCGTACGTGCCGTAGCGCTCGAGCAGGGAACCCAGCCGCTGGACGCCCTCCCGAGCCGAATGGATGTAGGGCAGGACGATGGTGACCAAGTCCTCCTCGCCGATACCTCCAGGCACCTCGGCCAGATAGCCTTCATCGCCGGGGCGGCCCTGAGCAGGGGTGGGCTCCACCAGCGGATCGGCACCCAGAACGCGCTCGTTGGTAGTGATGGTCTCGGTGGCTGACATGGCCACGTTGTCGCTGTTAACGCCTGCTTCGGCCCAGAGCCCCTGATCGAGCACGGCGTTGGGCACCGAGGTATAGCGCATGGGATCCTCGGGCAGATCCATCTCCAAGTGACTGATCACGCTACGGTAGTGCCGGGGCTGCTGGTCAGGAGCGACTAATACGAAACGCTTGGGACGGAACTCCCCGTTGGCTGAATCCTCATTCCGAGCGATGATGGTGGACCCGTCGTAACTGGCATTCTTGCCTATCAGAAGCGTGGTGCAGGGCATATAAGCGTCTTCCTTTGTCTGGTCGCGGTCAACTGTCATCACCAGTCCGGAAGTCGGGGGATGCCTTTACACCCGACTGCGTGGGCAGGCAGGGATGACGGCTGCCTGCGCACTTGGGGCACGGCCTCACTCTAGTGCTAGACCGTCCCAATACCAGGTCAGGCATCAGCCGGCAACCAGGCCCGAGCCGCTGCGGCCACCGGCTGGGCGGAATGGATGGCATGGGCCAGGGCATTGAGCCAGAACCCCTCCTCCAGTCCGGGCAAGGCCCCTTGTGTGGCCCAGACCGACAGCACATAATCATGGACCTGGTCCGGAGGCGTGGGGCCGTTGTAACGCATAAGTACGCCAGGGTCGTCGGCGATCTCCTCTTCCATGACCAGAGGCGAGGCCGCCGAGGTGCGCCCTTGGGGCACGCCGGGAATCAGATTAGACAGATTTCTGGAGAAGTCCTCCGGAATCGCCAGAACGGAGCTTTCGGTCCCGTCAGGCTGCAAGGCGAGCAAAGCCTCGATGGGCAGGTTGGCCAGGGACCAGTGGATCCAAGGGAAGCCGCACACGGGCACGGAGTCCGGATCCACCAGCATCCAGTGCAGGTACCGGGCCTCCTGGGGCACCCCTTCAAGCCGGAATGGGAAGGAAACAACAGGACGTCCCTTGCGGGTAAGGGACTGAGGGGCGCGCTTGGCGTACCGATCGGGAATAGTGCCGAAATCAGTGATAATCCTCATGATTCGATTCTCGCCCGCCCAGCCGACGAGGTCAAGCTCGTTCTTGACCAGAAATTAATTCGTACTCAGACCAGCAGGGTGCAGAAGAGGGCCTCGAAGACCAGGAGCGGCGAACCGTTGGCAGCCAGTCTCCTGCGAGCCCGGCCAATCAGCTGAATGCGATCAATTGCCCCCTGTCTGGAGAGTCTGACGGACAAATCAGCAATTGCCGCCCGATTCTCCAAATTGACCAAGCCGGCCTTCTCCTCGGCACCGTTCTGTAGGACGCCCACATCTCGGTAGACGCTGGACAAGGTGCTCAGGTTACGGTCCAGCACATCCCGGGTCAGTCTGGTGACCCGTCGGCGAACCTGATCCTTGCCCCCCAAGGCATGATAGGCCCCACGCAACTGCCGGGGAATGCGTTCCTTGTCCCTAAGCCCGTTAATCTGCCGAAACTCCCGCTCGTCCTTGGCCACCTCATCGTCCACGGTGGCGGTGGCCTGATCCCGAGCCGCGTCCACCACCCGGCCAGCCAGAATCACGGCATCCGAAGCGCGTCTAAGTCCCAGCAGGCCCACCACCAGCTCATCACGGTCGGCCAGGACCTGATCCCTGGTGGCATAGAGACGGGCGATGCCGATGTGCCCCTGGGCCAGACGGGCGGCCTTGGCGGCAAGGGCCCGGTCCACCCCCACCTGGTCAGTCAGGAAATCGGCCACTGCGGTGTTGGACGGCACCGCCAAGTTGAGCACCCTGGTCCGTGAACGGATGGTAGGCAGCACATCCTGAGCGCTGGGTGCGCACAAAAGCCAGACGGTATGTTCGGCCGGCTCCTCGATCTCCTTGAGCAGCACATTGGTGGTCCGCTCCAGCATCCGATCCACGTCTTCGATGATGATGACCCGCCATCGCGAGGTCGAAGGCATCTGTTCCGAGGTCATGATCAACTCCCTGACCTCGTTGATGCCGATGGTGACCTTGTTGGTGGATAGTATGGTCACATCCGGATGGGTTCCGGCCAGAACCTGCTGAGTGACGCGGGTGGGTTGGTCGTTCAATCCCTGGTCAGGGCTGATCAGGGCCGCCGCGAAAGCCCGTGCCAGATTGGAACGCCCCGATCCAGGAGGGCCGCAGATCAGCCAGGACTGCGCCACCTCGTCATGTCCCTGCGCCTGGGCCGCCACCGTCCGCTCAAGTAGCTCGACCGTGGGCTGCTGGCCCACAATGGCATCCCAGACGCTCATCGGGTCTTCCGCAGGAGCCGGGACCGGAGCAGCCAGCGAGCGCGGGAACCCACAGGAACCGAATCATCATCAGCATCCCCGCCTACTGTTCCTGTCTCCATGGGCTGGTCATCCTGGTCAACTTCAGCCTCCGATGCCTGATCGGACGTATCCGTAGCTTCAATCCAGTCCGGCTCTGCACCCTGCTCATCGTCCTCATAGCCTGCTGCCGATTCATCCTCGTCGGCATCGTCCTGACCGTCAGCGTCGCCATTCTCATCATCTGCATCCGGGAGATCGTCATCGACCTGTGGCAGATCCGGCTCGCGCCCTTCGACCAACTTGTCCAAATCGTCTTGGATGATCTGCCAGACCTGGTCGATGGATTGGGTGGCATCGATAACCAGGAACCGGTCGGGCTCCTTCTGAGCCAACTGCAGAAATGCCTGACGCACATGTTGCTGGAAGTCGTCGCCAGCCGACTCCAGTCTATCGGGCTCATGGTCCAGACGTGACTTGGACTGAGACGGATCTGCATCCAGCAGGTAGGTACGTTTGGGCAGAAGGCCCTGACTGGCCCACAGACTCAACCGACGAATCACATCCGCCGACAGATCACGGCCTCCGGCCTGATAGGCCACTGAGGAATCCAGGTAACGGTCGCAGAGCACAATGTCTCCACGATCCAGAGCCGGACGAACTACCTGTGCCACGTGCTCTGCCCGATCCGCCGCATAGAGCAGGGCCTCGGTCCTGGGGGCCAGATCGTCGGAGGCATCAACCACGTCGGTACCTCCGGTCACAGCCACCGAGGGAAAAGCGGCCAAGCCGTGAAGGACGAGTTCCCGGATGGTCAATCCGACAGGGGTTCCGCCTGGCTCGCGGGTAACCAAAGATCGTAGTCCACGCTCCTGCAGATAGTTGTGTGCTTGTTGGACTTGGGTGGTTTTGCCTGCACCATCCACGCCCTCGAAGGAAATGAACAACCCATCGCTCATGCCTGATACTCCGTAGTCTTGGAAATCTTGGTGGTTTTAGTCTTCTTTGTGGTTTTGCGGGCGCGAGTGGCCGACTTTCCAGCTGTGGATTTGCCGGATGCCGACTTGCGAGCAGTGGACTTTCGTGCAGCAGACTTGCGGGTGGTCCGACCACGCCGCTTGGCAGGTCCGGCCGCGCGCTTCTCTGCCAGCAGGCGGAAGGCCACCTCTGGTTCGATGGACTGGGCCGTGTACTGCTTGGGCAGGGTCCTGTTGGTCTGCCCGTCGGTGATGTAGACACCGTAGAACCCGTCCTTGATGGTGACGGGTTTGCCGCTGTCAGGGTCCGTACCCAGCTCACGAAGAGGAGGCTTGGCCGCGCTCCGGGAACGCCGTCCGTACTTGGGCTGGTCAAAGAGGGCTTTGGCCCCGGCCTGATCGATGGTGAAAATCTGCCCCTCGTCGGTCAGCGAGCGTGTCTCGGTGCCGCCGTCGGCCTTGGTGGCCGTCAGGTAGGGGCCATAACGGCCGTTGCTGGCAGTGACGGTGGCCTGGTCGGTTTCTCCCGTCTTGGCATCGGTCAGCTCGATACTGCCCACCGTCCTGGGCAGGCTGAGCAGCTTCAGAGCATCCTCCAAGGTGACCGTGTCCGGATCCATGGTTTTGAAGAGCGAGGCCATCTTGGGCTTAGGGCCGGTCTGCTTGGTTGTTCGTGCAGTCTTACCGGCCGGCTTTTTCTGCTCGGCCGCTTCCTCCTCGGGGCTGATCAGGGCCACATAGGGCCCGAATCTACCCTTACGCACCTCGACCCGACCGCCGGTCTGCGGATCCTTGCCCAGCTGACGGGGACCGCCGGCATTGGCTGCAATCAGTTCATGTCCCGCTGCCACAGTCAGCTCGTCCGGAGCCATGGTGGGCGGCAAGGAGGCCCGCTTGGGGTTGCCGTCGGCATCCAGGTCGGCCGTATCCTCAAGATAAGGACCGTAACGACCGACCCTTACCTGCAGGCCATCACCAATCTCGATGGTGTTGATCTTGCGGGCGTCGATGTCTCCCAGCTGTGCCACCTGCTCCTGCAGGCCCTGATGAGCCTCGTCAGCGTTTTGAGCAGCGCCCGGGCCCGAGCCGAAGTAGAACCGGGTCAACCAGTCCTTGCCTCGCTCCTTGCCATGGGCGATCATGTCCAGGCCATTCTCCATCTGTGCCGTGAATTGGTAGTCCACATACTTGGGGAAATTGGTCTCCAACAATCCGACTACCGAAAATGCCAGCCAGGAGGGGATCAGTGCACGACCGCGCTCATAGACGTATCCGCGATCGATGATGGTCGAGATGATGCTGGCATAGGTGGAAGGCCTGCCTATCTCCTTGGCCTCCAGGGTCTTGACCAGAGAGGCCTCTGTATAACGGGCCGGCGGCTGGGTCTCATGACCCTCGGGATCGACGGAGGCAGCACGAAGCACGTCCCCCTGCTGGAGCGGGGGCAGGGAAGAACCCTCATCGGTCTGCTCAGAGCCTGCGTCCATGGCCTTGAGGAAGCCAGGGAACTTGATGACGGTACCTGAAGCCTGGAAGAGGGCCGTACCCTCCTTGCCCGCCTGCGCCGACAGGCGGATGGTGGCTGTGGACCCGGTGGCGTCGGCCATCTGCGAAGCCAGGGTGCGCCGCCAGATCAGGGTATAGAGCTTGAGCTGGTCAGGAGCCAGACGGTCGGCCAGATCCTGGGGCCTATGGAAGGTGGAGCCTGCGGGCCGGATGCATTCGTGGGCCTCCTGGGCGCCGGCAGTCTTGGTCACATACTGCTTGGACTCGGTCGAAAGGTATTCCGCCCCGTATTCACGCTCGACCCCCTTTCGGGCAGCGGCAATGGCCTCCTGGGAGAGGGTGACCGAATCCGTACGCATGTAGGTGATGAACCCGTTCTCATAGAGCCCTTGGGCGGCACGCATGGTGGCCCGCGAACTCATGCCCAGCCGGTTGCCAGCCGTCTGCTGCAGGGTAGACGTAGTGAATGGGGGCTGAGGACGCCGCCGATAGGGCTTGGTCTCCATACCCGTCACCGTGAAGTCCTGATCCTTCAACGTCTCAGCCAGGTTCCGGGCATGCTTTTCATCCAGCTGCAGGACCTGCTCTTTGGCGGCCGTTTCCGTCAGCCGACCCTTGGATGTGAAGTCCTTGGAGACAGCCAGCCGCTGCTCCCCCAGGCTGATCATCCGCGCCTGAAAACCGCCTGACAACGACGATTCCCCGGTATCCTCCTGCACCAGACGCACCAGCAGATCCCAGTAGGAGGCTTTGACGAAGGCCATGCGCTCACGCTCGCGCTCCACAATCAGCCGGGTCGCCACAGACTGGACGCGCCCGGCGCTCAGCCCCGGACCCACCTTGCGCCAGAGTACCGGTGAAAGCTCGTAGCCATAGAGACGATCCAAAACCCTGCGGGTCTCCTGGGCATCGACCATGTGGGCATCCACGTCCCTGGTGTGCTTGAGCGAATTCTTGATGGCCTCGGGGGTGATCTCATGAAAGACCATGCGCTTTACCGGCACTTTCGGTTTGAGGGTCTGGACCAGATGCCAGGCGATGGCCTCCCCCTCCCGATCCTCATCAGTGGCCAGGTAGAGCTCGTCGGCGTTCTTCAGTGCCTTCTTGAGCTCGGACACCGTATGCTTCTTCTTATCGTCCACGATGTAGTAGGGCTTGAAGCCATCGTTCACGTCTACGCCGAACTTGCCATAGGCCTTCTTCTGGGAGGCCGGGATCTGCGATGGCTGGGCCAGGTCGCGGATATGGCCCACCGAGGCCATGACCGTGTAGCCCTTGCCCAGGTACCCGCCGATCTTCTTTGCCTTGGTTGGCGACTCAACAATGACGAGCTTATTGCCGGATGCCATGGCCTCTCCTTATATTGTGGTCTTTCGCACGCCATCTTACTCACGAGGTTCCGTCACCATGCAAATCAAGGGGCCATGTGCATGGATGTGAATCCCTGGGTCAGGTGGGGGTATGAATCAGAGATGTTCAGTACGTCCAGAGATCGACTTCAGTCATTTTGGGGCGGAGCCGGAGGCCGACCTACAAGTCCCATCCTGGTCAGAGGCGAGGCCGTGATCTGCCTCATCGCCAGAACCAGCCCCAGGGTCAGCGACAGAACAGAGGCCATCATTATGACAGCCGAGCAGTGAACCCCGTAGGCCGTCCACCGGGCGCCGATCTCCAGACCAGGGCTGATCTGCCAGATGACATAGCAAGCGTAGAGAACCCCCAGAAACCCCGCTACCAACATCAGGGTGGAGACAATCTGAATAGAAGCCGAGGACATTCTGGTCCCAGGGACATCCATCCCGCTTCCCCGAGTGGCGGCCAGAGCAATAAGACAGAGACCGGCCGGAATAAGAATGCCCATGACCACGTCCGAGGGGCGGTGCCAGCCACCCTGCACCAGCGAGCAGCCCACGGACAGGTCAAAGGCAAACCCCACCAAGGCGACCGGGGCCCTCCAAATGCGGGGCACCACACAGAGCAGGGCCAGTACCACCGCAAGAGCCAGGATGGTGTGTCCCGAGGGGGCTGAGTTGGCTGTGGAGGCCTGAGCATGGATCAGCACAGGGCGGGGCAGGATGCGTTTGAGAATGCGCGCCGCCACGTAGACCACCAGAGCATAAACCGCAACCTGGCCGAGCAGCCACCACCGGTGCCGAGCCAGAACAACCACCAGGGCCGCAAGACCCAGCACCACGCAGATCACCACAGTCACATAGGGAATGGTGAACAGCCCCAGATAAGCCTTGACCAGGGGCGCCTGGTCAAGAAATCCTCGGAAGTTGGTCAGGGCCATGTCGTCATAGGTCTGCCCGGGAACAGTCCAGACGGCCGCCCACCAGACCAAAGCCGCCAGACCCAGGCAGGCCAGGCCGACGACCAGGCACAGAACCAGGGCTGAAATCCGGGGGCGAGACGTCAGGGAATCCTGGTCGACATGGCTGCCGTCCGCCTCGGTCTGCTCATTCGGACTCCGGTACCAGGTCTGCTGTGCTTCGCCCTGCTTGCGCTTGTTGGTCATACCTCAAGACTCTATCCAATCCCTGGGTCGACAGCCGACACCCTGTCCGACGAATGCGTTGTTTTCACGACTTCAGCCAGCCCAGGCGGTGCAAATATGGAAAACTCCCACGCACCCGCCAGAGGCCACTTACCCTTGCTGCATTCCTGCCCTGGGGGGATTGGGTGACATAACGCCACGTGAGAGCAAGTCACCATGATAGCAGACAGGCTCCACTTGTCCATTGGAAAGCGCCAACCCATCCATGCCAGGTGCCTATTCGGTCGATATTGCCGCCCGCTGCTTCCCTGACCAGACCTGTCCGCTAGCATGTAGACAACAGGATCGCCGTACTCCAGCGGTTGATCACGGAATCATGCCGGACCCTGGCAATAGACAGCAGACGACCCGGCATCATAGCGACAAGGGATGGATGGCTGAAGACGAATGGCTGATATGGATGCTGATTTGGTGATTGTGGGCGCTGGCCTGTTCGGTTTGACCGTGGCCCAGCAGGCGGTCGAGCACAGCGGGGCCCGGGTGCGGATCATCGACGTGCGCGACCACATCGGCGGCAATGCTTACTCCTACATGGACGAGGAGACCGGGGCCGAAATCCACAAGTACGGGGCCCACCTCTTCCACACCTCCAACCGCAAGGTCTGGGAGTACGTCAATCGCTTCACCGAATTCACCGACTACACCCACCGGGTCTACACCACCCACAAGGACGAGGTCTACCCCCTGCCCATCAATCTAGGCACCATCAACCAGTTCTTCCACGCCCACTACACCCCCCAACAGGCCCGGGAACTGATCCGGGAGCAGGCCGGCGAGCTGGCCGGGACCGACCCGGGCAACCTGAATGACCAAGGTATCTCTCTGATCGGCCGACCCCTGTACGAGGCCTTCATCAAGAACTACACGGCCAAGCAATGGCAGACCGACCCTTCACAGCTACCCGCCTCAATCATCAAGCGGCTGCCTGTGCGGTTCAACTACGACAACCACTACTTCAAAGACACCTGGGAGGGCCTGCCCAAGGACGGCTACACAGCCTGGTTCGAGAGGATGATCGACGATCCGCGCATCCAGGTGAGCCTGAAAACCGACTTCTTCGACAACTCACAGCCCTGGAACCGGGATGCTCTGGTGGGCCAGGTCCCCGTGGTCTACACCGGCCCGGTCGACCGCTACTTCGACTACCGCCTGGGCGAGCTCAAGTGGCGGACCGTGGACTTCAAGGAGCGCCGTTACGACGAGGACGACCACTTTGGCTGCCCGGTCATGAACTTCTCCGATCCTGATGTGCCCTACACCCGCGCCATCGAGTTCAAGAACTTCAACCCCGAACGCTACGACCGGCAGAACCATGAGCGGACCGTGGTCTGGGAGGAATACAGTCGATTCGCCGGCAAGGGCGACGAACCCTACTACCCCATCAACACCAGCGACGACCGGACCCTCTATACCCAGTACAAACAACTGGCCACCCAGCAGCCGAAGGTGGTCTTCGGCGGCCGCCTGGGCACCTACGCTTACTACGACATGCACCAGGTCATCAACTCGGCCCTGGATGCCTGGGACAAGCGGATCGCTCCACTGGTAGGCCCTGTCAAGGACTGAGACCGAACCCGATTCGTGCCGACACTTTAGCGGCAATCATCCCACTGGGGTGACGGGAAGAGAATGGGTTCCGCCTTTGCCCACAGGGCGATCATGTCGTCGTCAGGATTGGTCAGCGCCTGAATCTGCACCCCATCCATGGTACAATAAACGGTTCTGATCAACCGGTGGAAGGCCGACCGATCCCGATAGGGCTCAGGCAACTTCCAGCGGATCCCGTCCATGAAGTCAATCATCCGGGCATGGCGATCACGGTAGTACTCGTGTGCGGGATGAGCAGGATCGTGAGCCTCCACAGCCAAATGCATGAAGAGCATGACCAGGACCATACGCTCGGCGTTCTCCTTGACCAGACGACGCAGGTAACCAGGCAACGAATAGAGGGAATGCCCCTCCTGGTCTCGACCAATGGCCAGTTCATCGCGCTCGCCGGGCTTTGATCCAAAAGTGAAAGAACCCTGATCGTAGTAGACCTGGATAACCAAAGAGAGCAGTTCCTCGCGCGTGCGGGCATAATGACGCAATCCCGGCAAGGTCAGACCCACTGCATCCGCAATGGCCTGCATGGAGACGCCGTAGGTACCGTAGTAGGCGATCATCTGGGCGGCGACCCGGGCTATCTGTCTGCGACGTTCATCAGGGGGCATCCGCCGACGAGCCCCGATCGGGCGCCCTGGAAGGCGTCCGACCTGATCGCCGCCCGCCCTGTTGCTGGTCTTCCTGTTCGCATCACTCATCAGAATCATCATACCGTTGGCCGACAGACCGTCCTAGGCCGTGCATAGCCCCTTTCTCTACCCCGTTCCCAAAATGGGAACCGCCCATGCTTACCTGCTCTCTTGCTTGTTTTATATATTTAAGATATAAAACAATATGGGAAGCACGGCGCTTCCCCACTGTGCACAGACGCACCAAAAGAAAGGGAGTCGGATAATGACACAAGCCGATTCAGCAGGCGGGCAGGAGCTCGGCACCGCAGCCAAAAGCCGATACTGCATTGCCTTCTTCATTTTCAATCTGTTCTGGATGATGGCCCTGTCCATCGTCGCCTCGGTCTTGCTGCCCCAACGCCTGACCGACATCGCTCCGGGATCCAAGGTTGCCATATCCGGGGTCTTCAACGCCACCACGGCTCTAACCTCCCTGGTATCCAACCTGATCGTGGGCAACCTGTCCGACAGGACCCGTTCCATCTTCGGCCGCAGAACCCCCTGGGTCGTTTCCGGCGGCCTTATAGCCGGCATCTCACTCTTCCTCATGGGTATCATTGCCAACGTCTGGATCATCGGCATCTTCTACTGCCTGGCCATGGTCGGCCTGAACATGATGATCTCGCCAGTAGTCGCCTCCCTGTCCGACCGTGTTCCCGAATCACAACGGGCCACCATGTCGGCATTTATATCGGCGGGCAATCTGGTGGGCAACTCCCTGGGCACCTTGGTCGGCGCCCGGTTCATCACTATGCAAATCCCCGGCTGGATCATGTCCGGCCTGGTAATGGGCGTGGCCGGCCTTGTCACAGTGGTCATTTGGCCCAAGGAACCCTCTTCCAAGGACATGCCCGCTCTGAGCAGCAGCCTGCGCTCCATCCTGGAATCCTTCCGCCCGCCTCGCCACGCACCCGACTTCTGGCTGGCCTTTGCGGGGCGGTCCCTGCTCCTGTTCAGCTACTACATGATTCTCAACTACCAGCTCTTCATCCTCCAGGACTACATGGGCCAGTCCGTCAAGGACTCGGCGGCCACCATGTCGACCATGTCCCTGGTGCTGATTGTGGTCTCCATGATCGCGGCCCTGGGAGCAGGGCCGATCTCCGACAGAATCGGCCGCAGGAAGATGCCCGTGGTCATTGCCAGCCTGCTTCTGGCCCTGGGCTACGCCATGCCCTGGATCATCCATAGCCCCGTGGGCATGATCCTGTTCACCGCCATCGGCGGCTTCGGCTACGGAATGTATGGGTCGGTCGACCAGGCACTCAACGTGGACGTTCTGCCCAATGCCGAGGAGGCCGGCAAGGATCTGGGCATCCTCAACATCGCCACCACCCTGGGTCAGATGGTGGGGCCCATGGTGACCTCGCTGATCGTCTCGGTGACCAAGTCCTACCAGCTGGTCTTCCCCACCGCCATCGTCCTGGTGCTGCTGGCCTGCATCTTCATCAGCCGAATCCGCACCATCAAGTAAGGAGTCCAGACATTGAGCATCCACATCGACCCGCGCCTGACCACCGGCACCATCAGCCCCTACCTGCACGGCCAGTTCATTGAATTCCTCGGCGAGTGCATAGATCAGGGACTATGGGTGGGCACGGATTCATCCATCCCCAACACCAATGGCATCCGCACGGACGCCCTCAAGGCCTTGAAAGCACTGAAGCCTCCCCTGCTGCGCTGGCCCGGCGGCTGCTATGCCGACACCTACCACTGGCGTCAGGGAGTCGGGCCCCGCAATCAGCGTCCGGTGGGATACAACGAGAACTTCGGCACCTACCAACCTGACGGACACGGTTTCGGCACTGACGAATTCCTCCGCCTGTGCCAGGCCATTGGGGCCGAACCCTGGATCAACGTGAACATGCTGAGTGGATCCGTGGCCGAGATGCGCGACTGGATGGAGTACTGCAACCGTCCATCGGGCACGGCCATGTCAGCCATGCGTGCCGCCAACGGCCACCCCTCCCCATACGGCGTGAAGTTCTGGGGTCTGGGGAACGAGCCTTGGTCCGGCGGGGGGACGATGACCCCGTCCATGTACGCGGACCGCTATCGGATGTTCGCCTCGGCCATGCCCTCCTTCGCCGAGAACGCGGACCAGCCCCCGATGATCCGGCCCATCGCCTGCGGTCCAGACGGAAACAAGCCTATGGAACGAGTGCGCTGGACCAGGGACTTCTTCCAGGCTTTGGCCCAGTACCGCCAGCCGCCCATCGCCGCCTACGACCTGCACTTCTACAACTGGAACATCGACCACCCCGACGACACTTCCACCCGATTCGATCAGGATGGCTGGGATCGTGTGATTCGAGGCGCCCTCGAGCTCGGTGAGGTCATCGACCAGCAGTGGAATCTGATGCAGGCCTGCCTGGCCGCCATGCCCCACCCTGAGAGCACCATGGATTCCAGGCTGACAAAGGTCGATCTGGTCATGGGTGAATGGGGCAACTGGCATGGCGATGCCTTCACTGCACGTCCGGCGCTCCGGCAGCAGGTGACCATGCGCGACGCGGTCACCTCGGCCCTGACGCTGGATATCCTTCAGTCCAGGTGCGACAAGGTCTCCATGGCCTGCAACGCACAGACCCTGAACGTCCTCAACTCGCTGATCCTGACCGAGGACGAAGCCACCATCCTGACCCCCAACTACGACGTCTTCATGATGTACCGGTGCCACCAGGGGGCCCGCGCAATCCAAAGCCTGCCGGAAGCCGACAACCCGTCCCTGAAGGTCTTTGCCTCGGTCAAGAACGGACACATCATGGTGGACCTGGTCAACACCGACATGGCCTCCGCCACCGAAGCGAGGCTGACCCTGCCTGAGCCTGTGCGTCCTGTAGGCATGCAAAGCCTTTCAACGCAGGATCCACATGCCTGCAATACCCGATCGGACCCGAACCAGGTCAGGGCTCGCCGGGTCGATGTCTCGGACATCCCCGAAGGACGTGAAATTACGGTCCGCCTGGATCCGGCCTCAGTGAATGTGCTCGACCTGGCCATGGTCTGACAGCGGAAAGCATCAACCGGCAGGTTGGGCACCATGCCCGCAATCCGCCGTTCAAACATATAAAACAGCATGTGGCCGACCCTCCGAAAGAGGTCGGCCACATGCTTTATCAGGCGCCTGACAGCGCCCGACTGACTCTACTCAGGCGTGCCAGACGTCCTTGCCGTTCTCCTTGGCGGCCTTGACATCGGCATCCAGGGCGCTCTCGTCGCCCTCCACCTTGCCGGTGATGTAATCCTCGACCAGCTGGCGGGCCTCGTTGTCCTCATGCTGGACAGCGGGCGACTTCATGAAGTAGGAGCTGGGCGCCAGCACCGGACCGGCCAGGTGGCGGTCCAGGGCGATCTTGGCGGCGCGCAGGGCATCGATGACGATACCGGCCGAGTTGGGTGAATCCCAGACTTCCAGCTTGTACTCCAGATTCAGCGGGACATCTCCAAAAGTGGTGCCCTCCAGACGCACGAAGGCGAACTTGCGGTCATCCAGCCAGGCCACATAGTCCGAGGGACCGATGTGGACGTTGTGGGGATCCATGTCGTGAGGAACAATGGATGTGACCGCACGGGTCTTGGAAACCTTCTTGGACTCCAGACGGGTACGCTGCAGCATGTTCATGAAGTCCATGTTGCCGCCCACGTTCAGCTGATAGGTGCGGTCCAGGCGCACACCGCGGTCCTCGAAGAGACGGGCCATGACCCTGTGCGTAATGGTGGCACCCACCTGGCTCTTGATGTCGTCACCCACGATGGGCAGCCCGGCATCGCGGAACTTCTGAGCCCACTCGGGGTCGGAGGCGATGAAGACGGGCAGACAGTTGACGAAGGCGCAACCGGCCTCGATGGCGGCGGTGGCGTAGGCCTTGTCGGCCTGCTCAGAGCCGACGGGCAGGTAGGAGACCAGCACATCGACCTTCTTGTCGCGCAGAACCTGGGCCACATCCACGGGCTCGGCATCCGACTCGGTGATCATCTTGCGGTAGTACTCGCCCAGCCCGTCGCCGGTCGGCCCGCGCAGGACCTCCACGCCCTTGTTGGGAACGTCGCAGAACTTGTAGGTGTTGTTTTGCGAGGCGAAGATGGCCTCGCTCAGATCCTTGCCGACCTTGAGTGAATCCACATCGAAAGCGGTCACGAACTCCACGTCACGAATGCGGTAGCCACCGAAATTGGCGTGCATGATGCCGGGGATCTTGTCATCATCCTTGGCGTCCTTGTAATACTCGACTCCCTGTACCAGCGAGGAAGCGCAGTTACCCACGCCCGCTATAGCTACACGGATGCTCATACAAACTCCTCTGATTTACTGAGTTATTCCAACCTAAGCATACCTTCTCCCGATGGATGGCATGGTGGAATCGGGCTTCATATGCGCGCCCGCTGGCAGTATAGACCCCAAAGGATGGTGCAAACGTACGAAAATGATGAACGTTCAGCCCTAGGTCGAACAGTTTTCAGCCCTGCCGGATAGCGTGGTTGGCATGGCCAATCAGACTCGTTCAGTCAGTTCGACCTCGCCCACACGCAGGATCCAGTCCGGAGCGAGTGGGGGCAGGAATCGCGCCGACAGGCTCACCTCGCGGCATGCCGACCGGAATCCCCGGGGCGGCGGACCTCGTCGCAGGCGGCCCCACAAGAAGTCACATCGTGTGCTTAAGTGGACCCTGGCCCTGCTGGGACTGGTGCTGGTCGCCGGGGCGGCGGCTTTCGCATACCTGTATCTGACCACTGAAATCATCCCACCGGAGAAGCAGGCCCTGGCACAAAAAACCACGGTCTACTATGCGGACGGCACAACACCCATCGGAACCTACGCCGATCAGAACCGGGAAATCATCGACTGCGCTGTCCTGCCCAAGTATGTGGGCAATGCGGTCGTCGCCTCGGAGAACCGCTCCTTCTATAAGGACAACGGCATCGACCTCAAAGGCATCGGCCGTGCCCTGCTCAACAACGTGACCAAGGGCACCCGGCAGGGTGGATCCACCATCACCCAGCAGTACGCTGAGCGCTACTATCTGGGCGAGACCACCTCCTACAAGGGCAAGCTGCGCGAGGCCATCCTCTCTTTGAAGATTTCCAGGACCGAGAGCAAGGACGCGGTCCTGTGCAACTATATGAACACCATCTACTTCGGCCGCGGCGCCTACGGGATCCAGGCCGCCGCCCAGAATTACTTCGGCAAGGACGCCAAGGACCTGACCATGCCCGAGTCGGCCATGCTGGCCGGCATCATCCCCGCCCCGGCCTCCTGGGATCCGGCGATCAACCCCAAGCAGGCCGAATCGCGCTTCCACAGGGTGCTGGGCATAATGGAGGAGGACCACTACATCAGCCGCCAGGACCGGGTCGGCGCCCAGATGCCCCAGACCATCAAGTACTCGCCGCAGAACGTCTATCAGGGGCCCAACGGCTATCTGCTGCGTATGGTCCGCAACGAGCTGGCCTCCGGCAAAAAGGCCCCCTTTACCGCGGACGATCTGGATACTGGCGGCTACCGAATCATCACCACCATCCAAAAGGACAAGCAGGATCTGATGTTCCAGGTGGCAAGCCCATCCACAGGCAACAAGCGTCAGCCACCCACCCTGCAGACCGGTGGGCTCTCGGTCGATCCCAGGACCGGGGCCATCATCTCCCTGTATGCCGGTGACGACTACCTGACCCACCCGCTCAACAACGTGGATCAGGCGACCTACCAGGTGGGTTCGACCATGAAGGCCTACACGCTCCTGGCCGCCATCCAGGATGGAGTCAACCTGAACACGGTCTTCAACGGCAATTCACCGCGCACCTTCTCCAGCGTAGGCAAGTCCGTCGCCAACGACGGAAACGTCAGCTACGGATACATCAATCTCTATTCGGCCTTCGCCAGATCGGTCAACACGGTCTTCATGGACCTGGGCGAACACGTGACCTCACAAAAAATCGCCCAGGTGGCCCACACAGCTGGCATCACCGGCAAGATCGACGACACGACCACCTTCGACACCCTGGGCCTGGATGCCCTCTCGGTCTATGATGTGACACAGGGGTATGCCACTCTGGCCAATGGAGGCAAGCGGCCACAGCTGCATCTGGTGGCCCAGGTCAAGGATGCCAAGGATCAGGAGCTCTACACGGCCGCGATCCAGTCGGATCAGGTCTTCAACGCCGACCAGGTGGCCCTGCTGCAGAAAGCCATGAGCACCACAGTTCAATACGGCACCGCCACCTATGCGCGTTCCCTGGGCAGGCCCATCGCCGGCAAGACAGGCACGGCCAACGACCAGACAGCCATATCCTTCGTCGGATTCACCCCCTCGGTTCTGACCACCTTCGCTGTCTGGAACCAAGGGCAGGACGGCAGCGCACTCAAGGTGCCCGAGGTCTATCAGAATGAGTTTCTACCGGTCCCGCTGTTCACCCAGTACATGAAGTCGGCCTTGGGCAACAGCCCAGTGGAGCGCTTCCCTGCGGCCGAAGACCATGGCAAGATCGGCGGGCCGGATGGCAGCTGGGGCACCGGATATAGGCAGAGCTACTCCTATACGCCCAAGCGCAGCTACAACTATGGATATGTGCCTCAGCAACGCAGCCAACAGCACACAGCTCCCCAGCAGGAGTCAGGAGCCGGCAACGGTTCAGGTTCAGGCAATGGAGGCGGTTCAGGCAATGGAGGTGGTACCGAGGACAGCAAGAGCGGAACCACTGGGGGCAACTCCGAGTCAGAGTCATCCCAGCAGTAAACCAGTGTGGACAACCTGGCACGTTGGACAACCAGGCCCGATCCGGCCCAATCAGCTGCGTTCGGATCGGGCCGTGAGGCTGACGGGAGCTGCGCCCACTCTATGACTTCTAGCCTCGTTGGAAACGGTTGAGGGCCGAGATGATGGCCTTGAGGGAGCTGGTAGAGATGGACGAGTCGATGCCCACGCCCCAGATGACCCGGGACCTGGCCGGTTCGCCCACCCGGCATTCCACGTAGGAAGCTGCCAGAGCATCCGTGCCGGCGGTCATGGCGTGCTCGGCGTAATCCAGGACCGAGACGGTCTGGTCCAAGGACTTGAGCGCATCCAGGAAGGCCGCAATAGGCCCGTTCCCATGCCCCTGGACACGCCGACGCTCCTCAGGGTCGCCTGGGGCGAGCCCCCGGTCCAGCAGTGTGGCATCCAGGGCGGTGTCGGAGCCGTCCTCACCGGAGGTGACTGCCACATTCAGCAGCTTGAAACGACCCCACTGGCGCAGAGTCTCGTCGCACTGATCGGCCATGGACTCGCCGCCGACCACGCTTCCACCAGCCTCCACGGGCAGGTACTCATCCTTGAAGAGGCGCCAGATGTCGGCATCCTTGACCTCGCGCTTGGTCCTGTCGGCATAGCCCTGGACCAGCCGTTCAAACTCAACCTGGAGGCGCTTAGGCAGATCCAGATGATGGTTTGCCTTGAGCAGGTAGGCCATGCCGCCCTTGCCCGACTGGGAGTTGACCCGGATGATGGCCTCGTAGTTGCCGCCCACATCCTTGGGATCGATGGGCAGGTAGGGCACCAGCCAGAGGAAGTCGTCAGGATTGGCGTTGGCGCGCAAAGCCGCCTGCTGCCGGGCGTCCAACCCCTTCTTGATGGCATCCTGATGGGAGCCGGAGAAGGCCGTGAAGACGAAGTTGCCGACGTAGGGATGCCGCTCGGAGACGGCGATCTGATTGCAGTACTCCACCGTCCGACGGATGCCGGGCATGTCGGAGAAGTCCAGCTGGGGATCGATTCCCTGGACCAGCAGATTCAGCCCCACCGTACAAATGTCGACATTGCCTGTGCGCTCGCCATTGCCCAGCAGGCAGCCCTCCACCCGGTCAGCCCCAGCCAGCAGGCTGAGTTCAGTGGCGGCTACGGCCATGCCCTCGTCGTTGTGAGGATGCAGAGAGAGCACCACCGCATCCCGGTCCTTGAGGTTGGTGGATATGTACTCCACCTCGTCAGCGAAGACGTTGGGGGTGGTCATCTCCACGGTGTTGGGCAGGTTGATGATCATGGGATGCTCCGGCGTAGGCCGGATCACGTCGATGACCGCGTTGCAGACCTCCAGGGAATACTCGGGTTCCGCGCCGGAGAAGGACTCGGGCGAATACTCATAGGAGAGATCAGTGCCTCCGGCATCGGCCTCCAGGGAGCGGCAAAGTTCGGCTGCATCGGTGGCCAGCTTCTTGATCCCGGCCTTGTCCTTGTGGAAGACCACCTCCCGCTGCAGGACCGAAACCGAATTGTAGAAGTGAACCACGGCCCGCTTGGCTCCACGCAGGGCCTCGTAGGTACGGCGAATCAGGTGCTCGCGAGCCTGGGTCAGGACCACGATGGTCACATCGTCGGGAATCAGCTCGCGCTCTATCAGGAGGCGGATGAAGTCGTAATCGGTCTCGGATGCCGAGGGGAAGCCCACCTCAATCTCCTTGAAGCCCATGGAAATCAGCAGATTCCAGAATCTCAGCTTGCGCTCGGAATCCATGGGGTCGACCAGGGCCTGATTGCCGTCGCGAAGATCGACCGAGCACCAGCGGGGCGCCCGCTTCAGGGTCTTGCCCGGCCAGGTGCGCTGTGGATAGTCAAATGGCACCTGCTTGTTGTAGGCCACATATTTGTTGTAGGGCATGGCGCTCGGCTTTTGCGGCGAACCCACAAACCTGGGGGGAGGCAGCAGCAGGTCGTTGTTCCCTCCATTGGACGCCGCGGCCTGGGCCGCAAGATCAAACACGGATGCACGATCCTGATCCATCTCTCCTCCTTCTTTCGTTCGTCGGAAACCGCAATATCACCCGGCCATGGGTGTTCGGGCAGGCCGAAACCGTACCGGGGGTGCCATTATTTTACCGGAGGAGAGCCGGGACATGCGGTCCGGGTCCGCATTACGACGCAGGGGAAGGCGAGGGAACAGGGTCTGGCATGATTCGCAAGGTTACCCAAGTTGCAAGCTCCAGACCGTGCAAGCACTTACAGAGTGCTCACCGCATAAGATTCAGTTGAAGGGATTCACTGGAAGAGTGAGACACCGCGACGGCCCTCGCAGTAGGCGTTGCCCAGCCAGGTATGGCGCGAGTTAGGCCAGACCGAGCCCAGACGGGGGGCGTTCTGGCTCATCCAGATGCTGGGCACGCGCCCATCGGCGCTGTGGGAACCCAGGAGGTTGAAACCGTTCTTGACCGCCAACCAGTCGGGATGCTGGGTGGCGATGGCCAGGCCCTCCTCCAAGGTCAGAGGGAGCCGGTCGTCGGAGTCGATCAGCTTGCGGGCCACGTCCGGCTCGCGGTTGGTGTAGCAGGTGCCGGTATGCGGATCCAGGACGATGTAGAAAGGTCCCTCAGGCGGCTCGAATCCGTTCTGAGGCAGGAAGCTGGCGATGTCGCGCGGCGGCATAGTGGTAAAACCGGCCATGCGATTGATGCTGGTCCGGGCGATCAGCGACTCGGGCGAGACCAGCTCCCTGGTAGGGATGAGCAGAATCTGCTCACCCAGCTCAGTGGACTCCAGCGCGGAGATCAGGGGCTGGGCCAAGGCTCTGAAAGCGGCGGCGCTGATGTCCGCCACATCCGGATAGCCCAGGGCCACGATCCGATCAAGTTGCCGCTGCACTTCTTGGGAAGATCTGGTCATGGCCTCCAGTCTAATTCGAATCTGCTGCGGCGAGCACCTGCACTGTCGACACCTGCATGCCGGGGCGAGGCACCGTATTCAGATTCAGTGCTGGCCGTACACGTGCTGGTATCGGTCGTTCAGACTGGCCACATCCTCGTCGGACAGGGGCACAGGCGTACCGATCTGCTCAGCAGCCCATACCGTACGCGCCACTTCCTCCGTCATCGCCGCCGCCTTTACCGCAGCTTCAGCATCCACACCAACCGTGAAGGGGCCATGATTGCGCATGAGCACTGCGGGGCAGCCCGGCTGCTTCGCCAAGGTCTCGACCACCCCACGACCTATCTGATCTGACCCGATCAAGGCGAAGGGACCCACCGGCACTGGGCCGCCGAACTCGTCACCCATCATCGTCAATACGCATGGAATTGGCCGGCCCACTGCGGCAAAGGCCGTCGCAAAAGTGGAATGCGTATGCACCACGCCAAACACTTCAGGCATGTGCCGATAGATGTAGGCATGTGAAAACACATCCGAGGAGGGGGCTGCAGATCCGTCCACCACATGCCCCTCAAGATCCGTGACCACCATTGATTCCGGCGTCAATTGTTCATAGCGCACCCCGGATGGCTTGATCACCAGCAAGTCGGCCGAATGCAGACGCTGTGAGACATTCCCCGCCGTCCACACCACCAGCCCCCACTTGATCAGCTGCTCGTGCAGGGCGGCAACATGCTCGCGGACCAGATCTACCTCGACACGTACCTCGTCAGGAAAATCAGCCAAGGACGTCATAAGAACCACCACCATTCCCGATATGGGGCCGACCTTTCCTGCGAAAAGCCGGCCCGGTTTGCTTACCTGCGTGTGCAGACCAAGCTGCGCATCCTCACAGGCTTTCCAGATCCTTGCCCTTGGTCTCCTGGGCAAAGAGGTATATGACAGCACCGATGACCAGGCAGACACCGAAGAAGGTGAATGCCGTGGTGACAACGCCGATGTTGATGTGCTGGGAGACATAGTCGCCGCCCACCAGCAGCCCCATAAATATAGGGCCTACGATTTTGGCCGTGGCGCCGATGCCGTATCCTAGTCCCAGTCCGGTAGAGCGAACATCGTTGGGGAACTGCTCGCCGCCGAAGGCATTGAGAATGCCGAAGACACCGTCAGCGAAGGTCATGATGACCAGGACGGCGATGTAGAACTGCCAGCCGGAATTGTGGAAGAAGGCTGCATAGAAGCATCCCAAGGCCCCGATGATGCCGAAGGAGAACATGGTCCAACGCCTGCCGATGATGTCAGCTAGCCAGGCAGAGCCGAATCTGCCTATGCAGTCGGCCACGGAGACGCCCATGAACAGGTAGGCCACCATCTGCGTTGAAAAGCCGAAGGCATCCTTCATCAGCGTCTGACCCCAGGATTGAATGGCGAAGGAACCCAGAATGAAGCAGAAGGACCCGACCGAAATGATGACCAGCGGCTTTAGATGCTTGGACAAAAGCAGACGGTAGCTGGCCTTCTGCTCCTGCTCGACCTTGGGCAGGGCGCCGACCTGGTCCACGGGGAGCTCGAGAGCCCACGCCAAGGCCTTGCGGGCATCATCGTCACGTCCCACGCTCTGGTAGAAACGGGGGGACTCAGGCACCGTCGCCAACCAGAAGAGAAGAAGGACGGGGATAACGCCCAGGGCCACCAGCACGCGCCAATTGTCGCCGATCAGGCTCTGCGAGACGGATCCCAGGAGCAGTCCCATAGGAATGAAGACCGAAGCCAGGCCGGAGAGCATGCCGCGCTGCCTGGCCGGGACAAATTCCTGGACATAGGGGATGGAGATGATGTTAAGACCGCCTACGCCGACACCCACGCCGATGCGCAGGATGGCCAGCAGGATCCAGGCACCGTCAGGCAGGAATACCGACAGGGCCGTAAAGACCACGAAGCAAAGAACACACCACTGGAAGGCATGCTTGCGGCCGAAGCGATCGGCCAAACGTCCCCAGAGAATGGAACCGATGACTGTGCCCAGCCCGGAGCAGGCCAGGATGATTCCAGCGGAAACCCCGGTCAGGTGCCAGGCCGAAGTCAGGAGGGAGACCACAAAACCAATCAGGAACATATCGAAGAATTCGGATATGTTGCCGGCTATGGCCAGGCCGATGATGCTTTTCTGATGTCCGGTCAGGGGACGAGCGTCTATCTGCTCGTAAGCGGTCAGTGCGTCCCCGGCCTGTGTGACATGTGTATCACTCATAATGGGTTGCTTTTCTTTCTCGGATGATCATGATGATGGTGTCCCGACCCCGGTATGGGTCGGGCCGGATGGTCCGGGCCGCCTTCTCCGTCCTTGGAGAATGCTGTGACGGGCCTGGATCATGAAGGAGATGTCAGCGATTGATGTCCCCGCCCAAGGGAATATCCAGTTCCTGGGCGCGGATACGGGTCAGATCGCCCATATGTGTCAGGGCGTATTCGGCGGCCCGCTGTCCCCACCTGACACCGCACTCCACATCATCGGAGAGGAAGCCATGGAGGGTGGCGGCCACGAAGGAATCCCCGGCACCGGGGCGGTCCACCACCGGAACCGTGGTGGTGACGTACTTCTTGATTCCTTTGGAGGTTCTCAGGTAAGGACCATCCAGGTGATTGGTGGAAACGATGTACTCATTGCCGAAGTGCTGATAGAGCTGTTCGCATACCTCCTCGCCAGTCCCCTCGATTCCGAAGACGCTTTTGGCATCCTTGATGGAGCAGAAGAGAATGCGGGCCTTATGAGCAATGGGCTCCAGAACCTTTCTGGCCTGGTCACCGGTCCAGAGCTTGCTGCGGAAGTTCACGTCAAGGGCAATGTCGATGCCGCGCTTCTCCGCCTGCTCGGCTGCGTAGGTCACCACCCCGGCCGTGGTATCGGTCAGGGCCGCGGTGATGCCGGTCAGGAAGAGCAGGCGGGTGTCCAGCATCCGATCCCAGTCGTAATCCTCAATCCCCGTCGACCTGAAGGGGGTGTACTCACGGTCGTAGATGACGTTGGCCGGCATCGGCGGCTCGCCCGGCTCCATGAAGTAGAGGGCGATTCGGCTGGCCGGCTTGCGGACCATGGTGCTCAGATCAACGCCCACGGACCTGTACTCGCTCAGGACGTATTCGCCCAAGTCCCCCTCCGGCAGCGAAGAGGTCCACAGGGTCCTGCGCTGAAGCTGGGCCAAAACTCCAGCCACATTCGCCTCTGAACAGGCGGGATTCATCAGGATTGACCGGGCGTTCAGCAGCCGCTCCCCCCTCCTGACCGTGAGCCTGATCTGCCCCTCTCCTATGGTCGAAAGGTCATATGCATGTTCTGCCATCACTTGCTCCTTGTCTACACGGTCGTTTTTCAGCATGGACCACGACGTCCGCTTCAGTCCGTATTACGACCTGTCACATCTAAACTCGCACCGATCGGGTCGACCCTCCAGGGACGACCGCTGGCATCATAGCCTCCCTGCCGATGCCAAGGGGGTGGAGGACCGGCGCAACCACCCCCCGAATCGGCAGCCGTGACGGCTGCCGACCTTTGCCTCAGCCTCTAGGGTCAAGCACTTCCATGCCGGCTCCACGCAGCCAGGTTTCCACTTTCTTCCTTGCATTCACGACTATCTGATCGGCCTGGTCCGAATCATCATTCCACATCTCCAGCATGATCCGCCCCGACCAGGACTGCCGGGCCAGCTCGGCGAAAGCCGCGGGAAAGTCGGCGCAGCCCTCGCCCATGGTGATGCGACGCGGTTGCCCCGGGAGCACATCCTTGACGTGGATGGCCAGCATTCTGCCAGCTCCAGCCCTGAGCTCAGACACGGCATCCAGCTCCTGCTCGTAAAGGTTGCCGATATCCGGGTACATGCTCAACCAGGAGGACCCGACCTCATCACAGATGGACAGACCCTTGGTGATGGAGGTGATGTCATTGCCGTCCACATTCTCTATGCCCAGCATGACGCCGGCTTGGGCCGCATACTCAGCAGCCCTGGCCAGAACCTCCACGTACCTGGCACGCTGATCGGGATCAGGGTCCTCGTAGTAGGCGTAGTAACCGGCGACCTGGATCAGGGGGATACCCGCCTCATGAGCCAGATCAATCGCCTTGCGGAAGATCTCGTAGGCCCGACGGCGGATAGCAGGATCGGCCGAACCGGGGCCGACCTTGCGGTGGCAGCTCAGGCAGATTCCTCCGACCTGGACGCCCTGGCGGTCAGCAGCCTGGCGGAATGCGGAAGCCTGGGCAGCCGTCCAGTCCAGGCGGGCCATCCGCTTGTCGCTTTCGTCAATGGACAAATCCATGAAGGTGAATCCATCAGCCGCCACCTGGGTCATGAATGCATCCCAGTCATCCGGCTCGGCGGGGGACTTCAGGGCCTTCTCATAGATGCCCAGGGTGACGCTGCCACTCATTGCGGCCACACCCTGCCGATGGTCTCCCGCAATTCGGTAGCAGCGGCCAGGGGGTCATCAGCCTTGACGATGCCACGACCCGAAATCACCACTCCGACGGGAACTCCTTGGAAGAAGGGCAAGTCCTTGGCCGTGACCCCGCCGGTCACGGTGACCTTGAAGCCCATCTGATGCAGCTGACGGATACGGTCCTTGTCGTCCTCCCCCCAGGTCAGCCTTCCAGCCACTTCGGCATCGCGAGAACGGTGGACGATGACCTGGGTGGCTCCAAGCCGCCGCCATTCGCTCGCCTGTTCGGGATCGTAGGTCTCGCCAAGCTCAATCTGGACCTCGCCGCCAAACTCCTGGGCCACCTTCACCACCTGCTCGACCGTGGTCATGCTGGCACCGGCTACCACCGAGACCCAGCTGGCACCCGCCTCGAAGCAGGCGCGGGAGATGACCGCTCCGGCCTCGGCGATCCTGACATCCGCCAGGATGGTCTTATCGGGATAGAGGGCACGAATCTCGCGCACGGCCCTTAGTCCTTCGGCGATGATCAGGACGGTTCCGCACTCGATGACATCGACCTGGCTGATGGCCGCGTTCAGAGGCCTCAAAGCCGAAGGCATGTCAAAGGTGTCCAGAGCGATCTGGAGCTGGGGGCGCTCCAGGGTCTTGTCGGCTGCCATTGCGTTCAGGCCTCCTTACGGAAGGTGAAGAAGGTGTGGGCGTTGCGGATGAGCAGCTTGTCCACGTAGTCGGGATCGAAGCCTTCGGCGATCATGCGGGGACCGTCCACTGCCGGGTTGTAGTCCACGCCGCTCACAGACCCGTAGACCTTCTGGTAGGAGCGCTTGCCGGAGTCCGTGCCCAGGAGGATACGGTCCTCATAGCCGTCTTTCTTGAAAGCCTTGAGCTCCATCATCCTGTTGGAATCGGGCTGATACTTGATCCTGTTGGTGCCGTCGATCTCCAGATAGACGCCCAGATCCAGGATCTCCTCCAGGTAGTAGACGTCAGCGTTGCGCTGGATGTGGCCGATGGCGATCTGGTCGGCGGGAACCCCCAGTCCGATCAGGGTCTGGGCCTGTTCCAGACCACATGTTCCATACGTGGTGTGCGTGTTGATGGGAGCGCCGGTCTCGATGGCCGCCTTGGCAGCAGCCTCCATGCACTTGTGCTCGAAGGGCGTGATCTCTCCGTAAGCAGTGCCGATCTTGATGACGCCTGCCTTATAAGGGCTGCGATCTACCAGAGGACCGGTGTAATCGTTGCGGTCGATGCCCTCGCGGATATCAGCAATGACCAGATCGGCGATCTGATCCACGCTGTAGCGGTTGATCCAGTGGGACTGGGTCTCCAGGTAGACATGCTCACGATGGAAGCCGGTGGCCCCTATGATCTGCAGATTCTCCACCGAGCGGGCCACCTCGGCCAGCTTCTCGATGTCACGGCCGCAGTTGATGGGGCACATATCCACTACGGTGCCGCCCTGCTTGCTCCACTTCAGCGAGGCCTTGGCGAAATAGCCGGCCTCGGTCTCTGCCTTTTCGACTGAATCCAGCTGATGGTCCTTGTCCAGATAGACCTCACCGGCTCCCACCCGGATCAGATGGTCGTGACTGTTGACTACGCCAAGCGTGCTCGGATCGACATCTCCCAGAATGGTTCGTGCGAATGCCATGTGAACTCCTTTGTTGTTTGTGCTCTGCGACTTCGCGGCACCGGTCTTCAGACTCTTCCTCCCGGTGCCTTTGACAGGAGACAGCCTATGTGAGCAATTACAGAACAACAAGGACTTTGATGAACATATGTACTTTATCGATGGTTATAGATCTACGTAAATTTCATTTTTTACCTTAGAAAACCTGTATTTTCAGACCTAGGAAAGTGGATAAACGGTTTTTTACTGAGTCTGATAATATGTACATATGTTCAGTGATCTACAGATGATGACCACTTCGGATGCCCGCAAGCGGGTTCAGCTGCTTCTTCGCATAGCCCGCATGTACTACCAGGATCACATGCTGCAGTCCCAGATTGCCACAGTGACAGGCTATTCCCGCCCCTCCGTCTCCCGGATGCTGAAAGAGGCCCAGGAGCGAGGACTGGTGAAGATCTCCATTGAGAATCCATTAGAGCGGCTGGAGGAACTGGAGTCCAGGCTGATCCGACAATTCAACCTTCGTTGCGCTCGGGTCTCGGAACCGCCACAGGGATGCACCGGATATGACGTCGTACCCCGAAGCGCAGCATCTCTCCTGGTTGAGCAGACCAGGCCCGACTCTTTGATAACCGTCTCCAATGGCAACGCAGTCGCCTACACGGTTCGAGAAGTTCCCCTGCAAAACTGGGCAAAGTCCAAGGTCGTGCAGATGATCGGTTCCCTGTCGCCAACCAATCCCATGACGGATTCCCCCGAGATATGCCGCATGCTGGCCCAACGTCTGAGCGGCAGCTATTCGACGTTGCCAGTGCCCATGATCCTTTCTTCAACCCCCGTGGCTGAAGCCATGCGCAAAGAACGCCAGATCGCCGACACTCTGACCCTGGGCGGACATGCCGATGTTGCGGTGGTAGGAGTCGGGTCTGTCAAGGAGGGAAGATCAGGGCACATTTTCAAAGACTACGAGAATGCGGCTTTCATCAAAGAGGTGACCGAGCTCAAAGCTGTGGGACACATCTGCGGGCACCACATCGACGCCCAGGGTCGCCACATCCAAACCAGCCTGTGCGAACGCACTATTTCGATTGAATTCGAACGCCTGAAGCGGATCCCCCTGGTCATAGGCGTGGCCTGGGGGCCGCAAAAAGTTGCCAGCATCCTTGCCTGTCTGCGGGCCGGACTTATCTCTGCACTAGCCACCGACCGCGACACGGCCGAGGGGATACTTGAGCTGGATCAACAGCAGAGAAAAGCAGGCAGACAAGTCTCACGAGCCTCGAGCCGAGCAGAGGCCAAGCAGGGCTGACCCTGCATGAAGGCCATCAGGCAGACGGGGCCTGGTAGAGCCGATCAGCCCAGATGCACCATCAAATCCTGTCAGCAAAGTGCTTGCGGGCGATCAGCTCGGCGATCTGCACGGCGTTGAGGGCGGCTCCCTTGCGCAGGTTGTCATTGGCCACGAACATGGACAACCCCTTCTTGCCTTCCACGGCCTGGTCCTGGCGAATGCGGCCCACGAAGCTGGGGTCCCTGCCGGCTGCGTCCAGAGGAGTGGGTATTTCCGCCAGACTTACCCCGGGGGCCTTGGACAGCAGGTCGCGGGCCTGATCAGGAGTGACATCGTGATCAAACTCAGCATTGATGCTCATGCCGTGGGCTGTGAAGACTCCTACCCGCACGCATGTGCAGGAGGCAGCCAGATTAGGCAGGTGGAGAATCTTGCGACTCTCATTGCGCAGCTTCTGCTCCTCGTCGGTCTCCCCGCTGCCGTCATCGACCAAGTCGCCTATAAAAGGAACGGCGTTGAAGGCTATAGTGCGCACCACCTTGGTGGGCGGGGGAAACTCAATGGCCAATCCGTCGAAGACCAAACGATCAGCACCCTGCTCCACGGCTGTTTTGGCCTCGTCGCGCAGCTGGAGGACACCGGCACGACCAGCCCCCGACACAGCCTGGTAGGAGGAGACGATCAGGCGGCGCAGACCGTATGTTTTGGCCAAGGGACTCAGCACGGGCATGCAGGCCATGGTGGTGCAATTGGGATTGGCCACGATCCTCCGGGGGATAAGATCCAGGTCTTCGGGGTTGACCTCAGACACCACCAGGGGAACCTCGGGATCCATCCGCCAATGGGAGGAGTTGTCGACCACGTAGGCTCCGGCCTCGGCAAAGCGTGGGGCCCAGGTTCCTGAGGTCGAACCGCCGGCGGAGAAGATGGCCAGATCAATCCCGCTCAGGTCGGCCTGCTCCACATCTTCGACCGTAATGGTCCTGTCACGCCAGCGCAGCTGCTCTCCGGCAGAACGAGACGAGGCCATGAATCGCAGGTCGGCGACAGGAAAGTCCCGCTCGTCCAGCATGCGGCGCATGACCATGCCTACCTGACCGGTGGCACCCAGAACGGCTACATTGATGCCACGGCGACCGTTGTTCGCTAAATCAGCCTTATCCGTCATTGCTCTCTCCTCTCCGCTCAGCGACCCGTGCCGCCATAAACGACCGCCTCGACCTGGTCGGCATCCAAATGGAAGGCCGTATGGATGGCCCGCACCGCCTCATCCAGGTCCTGGATAGGCACCAGGGCAGAGATGCGAATCTCGGAGGTCGAAATCATAAGCACGTTGATATGCCGGTCGCTCAAGGCGCGGAAGAAGGTGGCCGTGATACCCGAATGGGTCTTCATGCCCACCCCTACCAGGGTCACCTTACCCACCTCGGGATTGATGTCGACCGAGCGGAACCCCAATTGCTCGCGGGAGTCATCCAGCATGGGGACCACCTGGTCAGCCTGAGCGGACGGCAGAGTGAAGGAAATGTCCACGGTTCCGGTGGCCGCCCCAGCCTGGACGATCATATCGATGTTGATGCCGCCCTCGGCAAGTATGGTGAAGAGCTGTGCGGCTACGCCAGGTCGATCAGGCACTGCCCGCAGGCTGACCTGGGTCTCGCTACGGTCGTGGGCAACCCCTGAGATGATGGGTGACTCGGGACCGTTCAGGTCCGGGAACAAGTCGCCCATGGATTCGCCGTTGGTCATGACCTTCCTTCCGTCATATCCCGTTGCCTGTCGGTATGTGCAGCGGGGCGATCCGGCAACTGGCCGGTCTCCAGATTGGGAATCTTGTCGACATCGACATCGTCGGGCATGATCAGCGTGCCCGGACGGTGGGAAAAGGAACTGCGCACATGGATGGGCATGCGGAAGCGCTGCGCATACTCCACGCAGCGCAGGGCCAGCACCTTGGATCCGGCGGCGGCCATCTCCAGCATCTCCTCGTATGAGATGCGGGCAATTCTTCGAGCGGTGGGCACAATGCGCGGATCGGCTGTAAATACGCCGTCCACGTCGGTATAAATCTCGCAGACATCCGCATTGAGCGCCACAGCCAGAGCCACAGCCGAGGTGTCAGAGCCGCCTCGGCCCAGGGTGGTGGCATCGCCGTCGGCGTTGACCCCCTGGAAGCCTGCTACGATTCCCACTTCGCCTCGGTCCAAGGCCTTCATGACTCGCTGGGGTCGGACATGACGGATGTGGGCTGCGCCGTAGCGTGCATCAGTCATGAATCCAGCCTGCGAACCTGTGAAGGAGTGGGCGTGCTCGCCTTGCGCATGGATACTCATGGCCAGCAGGCTCATGGAGATACGCTCCCCCGCCGTCATGAGCATGTCCATCTCACGGGCAGGAGGATTGGAATCCACATCCATGGCCTGATCGATCAGGTCATCAGTGGTGTCGCCCATGGCGGAAACCACCACTGCGATGTCATTGCCGGCGCGCTTGGTATCAATGATACGCTTGGCCACACGCTTGATGGAGTCCGAGTCCGCCACCGAGGACCCGCCATACTTCTGAACGATAAGTGCCACTGCTGTTCCATCCCGCGACGGTTAAGCCACTAGACCATCATCTGCAACATATTGATTACACGGATTATACGAACGACACCGTTCTATCAGACCCCCTCCACCAACATGCGAAACAATGAGCGCGGACCTTACAGATCGCGGCGACCGGATATTGCACGGCCAAGGGTGATCTCGTCAGCATATTCCAAATCGCTGCCGACAGGCAGGCCGCTGGCCAGCCTGGTGACCCGCAGATCCAGAGGACCCAGCAACCGTCCCAGGTAGGTGGTGGTGGCTTCGCCTTCGATGTTGGGATCCAGTGCCAGCATGACCTCCTTGACCTGATCCGTGCCCAACCGTTTCAAGAGCTCGGGAATGCGCAGATCGCCTGGCCCGACGTTGGACATGGGGTCGATGGCCCCACCCAGCACATGATATAGACCCCGGTATTCTCCGGTACGTTCGATGCTCATCACGTCCTTGGGCTCCTCGACTACGCAGATGATGCTGCGGTCACGACGCGGATCCTGACAGATGGGGCATGGGCTGGTCTCGCAGACATTGCCACAGATCTCGCAAAACCGAACCTTCTCCTTGGCGGCGACAATGGCATCGGCCAGATCCTGAGCGCTGCGCCGATCGGCCCCCAGAATGTAAAAGGCGATGCGCTGTGCACCCTTGGGACCGATGCCAGGCAGCTGGGCAAAGGCATCGATCAGCTCTTGAATGGCCCCATCATAGGTAGCAGCCATCATTCACCTCCCTGTCGCTGCGCCTGTTCCTGCCGGCGCTTTTGGACGTTGATCGGATTCTGGGGGTCGTCAGCAGCAAAATCCTCTACCTTGGTCACGTCGAACATTTTGGTCAGTTCATCCTGGTTCATGGCATTGTCCGCCCCAAGCCTGGCATCGTCCATGGAATAGACGTCGTCCTCGGGATCCACGGACGGCCTTGGAGCCTGGGAGGAAACAGCAGCGGACGAGGCTCCATCCTGACTGGGGCCACCGGAAGCCGGACCAGCGAAGCCTGCGGGCATTCTCCTGTCCTCAGCTCCAGGGACCTTTGCCGCTGCCTGGATGCCAACCAAGCCGCCGGCGGCATCAGAGCCGTGATCGTCGCTCTGCACGTCCGACGAGGTTGATATGCCAGTCGCCATGGCCCCTTCATCGGAAACCGATCCGGTCTCCAATGTCGGAGCCGAGATTGCACTCGAGACGCTTCCCTGACCAGATGAATCAACCGACTTCGAAACTTCAAGCCTCTGATTCGAAGTCTCATGGCCTTGACTGCCAGAGGACTCTGCAGGGGCTGCGGCACTGGCCCCGGAATCGGGCACGGCCCAAGGATCCGTGTCATCGCTCATGTCGGGCAGAGCTACCTTTTTGGACTCATGGTCTTTCTGACCATCGGATCCGTCGCTACCCTCACCGGACCGCCAGACCCTTTGCGGCGTATGCGTCGCTGGCATGGGATGTGCCCAGGGATCATCGTCCGGCAATACCGTAGAAGCAGTTGAGCCAAAGCCCGCCGCCGGCAGGGGTTCCGAAGACGACTGGACCGGACCGCCGACCGGGTGGTGGGCGTCGTCGGAGTTCCCATCACCTGAAGCTTCTCCAGGGGTGGACCTCTCCTCAGGTGCCGATGCTCCAGTCTCACCCTCATGACCAGCCGAGGCTGTCATCTCCCTAGGGGCATGCCCCTGTTCCGTAGCTGCATGAGGCATGACCGCCGCTCCAAGGTTCATGGTGGCCAAGCCGGCCCGTGCCAGAGCCACTTCCTTCTTGACCTCTGCTCGACGCTGAGGAGACATCTTGTTGACAGACTCTACCGTTTCGCCGTTGGCAGCCGTCCCTGATGGGGCGATCATGGTGGCCTGTCCAAACTCCTGGCGAGCGCGGACCATGACAATACGCGGAACTTTGGTCTCCCCGTCAACCGACTGCGCAGCCACGGCCATGGCGAAAGCATGCTGGCTGAGCGGACGGTCGAAGGTCATGGACAGTCGCTTGCGGCCTGAGGGATCTGCTTTCATGGCCACAGTAGGCACACGGTCCCGCACCACATATTGGCGGACCTCATCCGGCAGGGCAGCCACCAGGGCATCCCAGCGCTTATCCAGTTCCGTACCAGTTGGAATCTCTGCTTCCTGTCCTCGCATAGCCTGCGGTTGTACAGACCGAAGCGGTTCCGGAGACCGGGCGGGTCCGGAAGGATTGGATGATCCGACCTGCCCCGCCGTCTGCCCAGTCGGCGAGGAGGGGGCTTGCTTGTGCTCGGGTTGGATAGAGCCTGAGCCTGAATGGGTGCGCCGTCCTTCGCCCTCTCGCTTTCCGCCGGCTGAGGAATCGGAATGGGAACCTGCTATGTTCTGTGGTCCGGCAAAGGAAGCGGGCGCTGCTGCAGACGACGATCCTGTTCTGCCAGGTTGTTCAGGGCGATCAACGCTGTCAGCACTACCAGGCTGAGATGCTCTGGACGGCCGACCGTTCTGCTGAGACCTGTCAGCGCCGATGAACCCGCTGCGGGCTGGCGCTGGGGTCGGACCAACGGTGGAAGTTGCCCCTGCGGCCGGTGCCTGCTCCATATGCTCGCAACCAATTGCCAGCAGCCTGGCAGCCAGCAGCTCCAAGCGCATCCTGGGCGAGGTGGCTCCATTCATTCCCGCCAGCGCATCATTGATGATGTCAGCCATTCTGGTCAGGACCTGCAGGTCCAATGCATCCGCCTGCCGATGCAGATCGGCCACCTGGTCGTCGTCGGCATCCTCGCTAAGCACGCTTTCAGCCCGGTCTCCCGCCAGTTTGAGAACCAGCAGGTCGCGGACATGGGCTAGCAGATCCTCGACGAAGCGCTGGGGCTCGAACCCGCCGACGACAACCTTTTGAATGACCCCGTAGAGGTCAGCTCCATCGTGGGCGATCAGCGCATCCACGGCGTCGGTGATCAGTGTGGCAGGAGTGAACCCCAGCAGAGCTACAGCCGCACCATAGGTGATGGTGTGCTCGTCGGCGCCTACCATGAGCTGGTCCAACACGGAAAGGGTGTCACGCACAGAACCGCCTCCAGCCCGCATGGCCAGCTTGAGCACACCAGGCTCGGCCTTGATGCCCTCCTTTTCGCAAATATCCTCCAAGTAAGGCCCCATGACTTCCTGGGGCACCAGACGGAAGGGGTAATGGTGGGTGCGGGAGCGGATGGTGCCGATCACCTTCTCCGGCTCTGTGGTGGCGAAGATGAACATGACGTGTTCCGGCGGCTCCTCGACGATCTTCAGCAGGGCATTGAATCCTTGCTGGGTGACCATATGAGCCTCATCCAAAATAAAGATCTTGTACCGGTCGCGCACGGGGGCGAAACCTGCTCGCTCCCTGAGTTCCCTCGCATCGTCAACGCCATTATGGCTGGCGGCGTCAATCTCCACCACATCAATGGAACCGGGGCCTCCGGTGGCCAGATCCCTGCAGCTGTCGCATTCGCCGCAGGGATGGCTGGTCGGTCCCTTGGCACAGTTAATACAGCGGGCGAAAATCCTGGCACTGCTGGTCTTTCCACATCCCCTAGGACCGGAGAAGAGATAGGCATGGGTCAGCCGATTCTCATCCAGAGCTCGGGTAAGGGGCACCGTGACCTGCTTCTGACCGATGATGCCGTCAAAAGTGTCAGGCCGATACCGCCGATAGAGTGCTAGTGCCATGGTTCAAGGCTATCCATTTCTTTAGACACGTCCGCTTTCCTTCCTAAGGCTTTTGCCCCGCTTTCTCCTCTCATCCACAGGGTTCGGGGCCTGCCCGGGCAGACTGGACCAGGCGGGGCATCATCGGGACTCCGGTGTCTACCCCCACCGAGACCTTTACGTCGCCTTCATCCACCTGGCAGTCCGTCAGGACGCCACGGTTTAGACGGGCGACCCGGGAGGCCAGAGTACAGGGCTGCGCCGGTCCTTCGTCCAGGGCAGAAGCTGCAGCCAGCGCCGAAACATCGGCGCCGGTGCGTGCACGGGTCCGGCAGATCATGAGATTGCCCAGCAATGCCGCCAGAACCAGACCCAGACCAACCAGAGTCATCAGCATGATGCCCAGAACCGTGCCGGAGCCCGTATCCGAACCCCTTATCCATGAACCGGTACGCTCCACGTGCGTCCTCCTGGCATGTCCGGGCATGACTCATTCCTCCAATATGGCTACAGCATCGCCATGGACCTGTGCAGGCAGCACACCCATTGGGCCGGAAACCACTGGGCACGACACCCTGACTGCCGTCTGTCCTGCTGATGGACTCAACCTCGCTTGGGCATGCGGCCCGGCCATCCGGCGCACCAGTTTTTGGGAATCGCCCTTGCCCCGGGTGACGATCAGGTCTCTTGCTGCCGCGTTGGCCGCATCCTGACAGACCATGCCAATCCTGATTGTCTGGGTCAGCGTCAGCAGTATGAGAGCCAGGGTCATGACTGCGGGAAGCACGATGGCGAACTCGGCCGTTATCGTGCCCTTATCGGATCGCCACCGTCTTCCACACCCGGACCGCCTTTCAGCCGACAGCACTGAGCGCCTTCTTCACCAGCCCCATCAGCAAAGTGCGTGTGGAAGAGGATTTGACAATGGCCAGCAGTACGCCGGCCAGCGTGGCGGCCGCCACCATGATCACGGCATATTCTGCAGTGATGGCCCCTGATTCAGGCCTAGCCAGCACCACGCTCAGCCGCGCATGCAGGGCACGCACTCCAGAATCCATAGCCTGACTGATTCGAACGTACAAAGCTGTCATGAACCGGTTGGAACGCTGTCTTATTCTTTGCAACCACCCGGAACCGACACCTGCAGCAGACCGTGTCGTAACCGGCACCAATTGGCCTCCTGCCTGCCTGGTCCGCAGATGGAAAACCGTCGCAATCTGCTGTGAGTATGTCATCGTTCTCACCCTTGCCTTTCCTTGTCTTCCCCGCCCCGGCGAATGACCGTTCCTGAGGAATCCGGCATCCGGTACCTTTCACTGTGCCCGTTCCAGTCCGTCTCGGTTGCCTTGTCAGATACATGTGGACGAGCGGAGCCAAATCGTCGACCTGTGGAAAACTGTGCCCGTAAGAGCTCCATATCCTCAGGACATCCCACCCGCAAAAGCCGCAATGCAGGGGATGACTCCAATCAGGACGAAGGCCGGCAGAATGCACAGTCCTGTCGGCACCAACAGCCTGACGGTTATCGTCGCTGTGGCCCGGGCCAGCATGCTGCGGGCATGGTGATCCAGCTGGCGCATGGTCGTCCCGATACGCGTCAGAGGCGATGATCCCAAACGCCAGGACGGCTCCAGACAGTCAGCCAGGACCTGCATGGACCGTCCGTAACCAGGATCACCGATTGCTCCCGACCAGGACAGATCCCATCCATTACCACGTCTGAGCAGGTGAGCCACGCGAACCATCCGAAGCCCATAAGGGCCTGGCAGCAGCCCGCCAACCACGCTCAAAGCCCTGGGCAGTGAAGCTCCCTGACGAACAGCGACTCCCAGCAAAGCCAATACCAGACTCAAGGGCGGCGTGGAGACCTGCTCATCAGCCAATCGCTCATCCGAGCCGTCAAATTTCATAAGCAGAAAGGCCATTATGGTCGACAGAGCGGCAATCAGTGGTTTCAGATCCATGGATTCTCCCTGCCCAGATCATTCATCAGCAGATGCATCCAAACCAGACCAAGAACATAGAAGGCCGCTCCAAGGATCAGACAGATGGTTCCCGGTCCTGAGCGACACAGGAAAGCCAACGGTCGCGCTCCCATGAACTCCCCCATGATGATTGTCAACGCTGGCAGGGTCGACAGGAGGCGAATCGTGGCCTTGGGCACAGCAAAAGCTTTTTCCCGGGCCTCATCCAGAGCCGCCCGCCGCGTCTGCATGGCTGCCACGGTGCGCAGCCCATCCGAAGCCCGGCACCCCAGGATGGCGCTGAGCCCATAACAGGCCATCAGAGCCTGTGCCATAATCGTCAGAGTCGGCCCTCGTTCCTGGGGCAAGCACCGGTTCTCCAACATGACCATGACACGTTCCCGCGTGACCTCACGGGTGGCGAATCGCCGTCCGGATGCCTCTTCGAAAGCCTCTACCAGACCGCCTCCATTGTCGACATAAGCAAGCAGGGAAGCGATCAGCACCGCCAGTCCGGGCCGATCCGACTGTGCGGAGGGCTTGACCGACATGGCCTTCAGCCTTGCGGCCGTGTCGCCTCTCAACGGAAGCAGGGCCAGACAGGCAAAAGCCGTCATCATCGCAGCCAACCAGGCTGCAGTCTCGTCATTCATAATCCACCTCGAACTACGGAACGCCCGCCGGGGCGCTGGTCACAATGCCCCACCGCCTGGCAAACTTCGACCAAGCTGTTCCATACGTAGCGGTCCCTCGGCCCGGCCAAGTACAGACAGCCTCCCCCAAAAGCCGGCCGTCAGCGGCCGTCGTCAGTCGACCAATCTGAGCGATATGTCTATGACCGCCTGAACGTTCCAGATGGACAACAGCGTCAAACGCCCCCTGGGCCAGAGCTGCCAGTGCCCTCGGCTGCAGCCCCGCCAGCAGCCCCAGAGTCGCCAGTCTGGCTGGAACTCGTTCCACGTTGTCGGCATGCAGCGTGGCCATCCCGCCCCGATGACCGGAATTGAAAGCCCGCAACAGATCAGCTATCTCCTCACCCCGGCACTCGCCCAGGATGATCCGATCGGGCCGCATACGCAGTGTGGCCTTGACCAGATCGACCAACCCCACACCTCCTGCCCCTTCAATGTTGGACTCTCTGACAGCCAGGGAAACCATATTCCTGTGACCGTCGATACGACCAAGCTCACGGACTTCCTCCACGACGACCAGCCGTTGCTCCTGTGGACACATGCGCAGCAGGGCCCGCAGAAGTGTGGTCTTGCCGGCACCCGTGCCGCCAGTCACCAGAATGCTGGCCCGATTGACCACCAGCGCCCGAAGGATGAAGAGCCAGCTGGCGGGACACAGCCCAGCAGCAGCCAGCTCCTCCAGCCCTGGCGGGTGTCTGTTGGGCAGTCTGATGGAAATGGCTGCGCCCTCGGGCACGAGCGGGGCAAGCACGGCGTGGACTCTGATCCCCTCCCTGCTGGAAGCATCAGCCATGGGCCGGGCATCGTCCAGGCGACGCCCCAGTTGAGCGCATAACTGCACAGCAAAGTCCCTTACTGCCCGAGGTCCGGTGAACCCGGGCCGAAGCAGAACCTCCTCCATCCCCGCGCCCCGGTCGATCCATACATCGCCCTGCCCGGTCACCGCGATGTCAGTCACCGCAGGATCACTCACCAGCCCATCCAGGTAGCCGAAAGTGGGCGGTTGAGACGAACAGTCGTCAGGGAATGAACCTTCAAGGCTTTTCCCGTTCCCCGTGATCATTTGACAGCCTCGGACCGAGCCAATCCGCCAGAAGAGACCCGCTCTTCCTTTTTTGCGCCGACGACGACCATCCCCGCGATCCGCTCTGCCAGGGGATGAAGGGCCCGGGCGTAAGTGCGCGGCACCCGTTCCAGGCCGCGCCCGTCCAGGACGGATGCCGACAGTCTCGGTTGTGGCTTGAGAACCACGTCCACCGATCGGCCCAGAAACTCCTCCGCCTGCTCCGGGTCGACACCATGACTGACCCGGTGCCGAGTGGGCATCATCCCAATCAGAGCCATAGGAGGCCTACACGAGATCAATGGGCTGTCTTGAGTTCGATCATCAGCATCCCTGTGGGCATTCAGGGCATGGAGAAGTGCCTTCGCCCGTGCAAGGCCCAGCACGGTCATGTCCACCATCAACAGCGAAGGCAGTCCCTTCAGCGAGCGCAAATTACCCAGACCCTGGCCCCGACCGGCATCAATCAGCAGGAAATCGGCAAATCCTGCCATCGCGCTGACAGCTGCGTCCATGTCCCACCAGCCCTGTGGCGGAGCACTCCAGGGATCGTTGCTGAGCAGCGGGATGCCATCCCAGACCGGCAGCTCTTCACGAAGGGCCTGAGGATCCACCCGGCCCAGGGGAGCACGAATCCGCCCCAATCGCATGCCAGGCGCCCCCTCGATGCCGACCAGGACATCCATCCCTCCTCCATCCAGGTCCAAATCCACCAGAGCGCATGACAGGGCCATGTTCCGAAGCTGTTTGGCCATCAGGGCCGTCATGGTTGTCAGCCCAATTCCTCCAGAAGCCGAGAGAAAGACCAGCCCCGTCACAGCGGACCCGTATTTGACTTCTGAGCCACCTTGCCCGATGCCGGTATCTTCGCCAGTCACCCTCCCTGGCCGACGTTCCGAAGACAACCCGAACGAATCAAAGGAGTGAGGAGTCCATTCGGGTTCCCGCCCTTTCATGCCGCCTTTTATCATCGTCGGCGGTCTGCCTGCACTCATTCCAGTCATGGCTACCAGTACATCCACCTTTTGACGTCAGCACCAGTATCCGGAACCGATGTGGTCGAATGACCCTATGCCTCCACATCGCTTCACCCTCTGTGTGAACACATGCGTCAAACCCACGACACGCCTGAAATTGCACCATTTTTAAGCCCATGTCCATGGAATGCCACAGATGCTCACAGGGAAGCGACAGATTCCTCCAAAACCGGCACTTTCTACCTAGCTCAATGCACGCAACCGCACAAAAGTTCAAGCCAGCAACCTTCTCGGCTCTAACCCCATGAATATCTTGCCATCGGCCACAAAACTGGCATAATGGCATATACAAGGACGGTTCAAGAGCACGGAAGCCCACAAAGTGTATGGCCACCAGGACCGATACGTTGGACGGGTGTATAGGACTTGACCGTTGCAACGATGATGTTGTGCAGAGATTCCATCTGGACCGACCTTGTAGGGACGGCCTCCTGCGGGGGGCCGTCCCTATTTATCCACAAGCTCTATCAATGATTGCAGAGGACGGCACCTGCGAATAGAGTGCTATGGTATGGTTCAGAAATTTGACGCACCCTCCAAGGCCTTGCTACGCAGCCAGATCGCGGAGCATATTGCCGAGACCGACGGCCAGGCACGGCACGTATCCAGGCACTCGGATCACCCGGTCTCGCCCTTGCCTGAGGATCGCTATTTCGACCGGGAGCTGAGCTGGCTCAAGTTCAACAAACGCGTGCTTGAACTGGCCGAAGATGAGAGCGTGCCCCTGTTGGAGCGCGCCAACTTCGCCGCCATCTTCGCCAGCAATCTCGATGAGTTCTTCATGGTTCGCGTGGCTGGTCTGAAGCGTCGCGTAGACACCGGCATCGCTGTGACGGCAGCCAGCGGAATGAGCCCCCGTCAGCAACTGAGGGCCATTTCCGAGCAGGCGCACAAGCTTCAGGACGAGCATGCCCACTATGTCATCGACCACATCCTGCCTGATCTCGCGGCCGAAAGCATCATCCTTCTGAGCTGGACACAGCTGAGCAGTCAGGAGCAGGAACGGCTCACCAACTTCTTCCGCAACCAGGTCTTTCCGGTCCTGACCCCGCTGGCCGTCGACCCGGCCCACCCCTTCCCCTATATCTCAGGCAACTCCCTGAACCTGGCGGTCCTGGTGGAGAACCCCACCTCGGGCAAGACCCACTTCGCCCGCGTCAAGATTCCCGACAATCTCTCCCGCCTGGTTCCTGTGGACGATCTGACCGACGAAGAGGGCCGGGAGGAACGCTACGGGTTCATCACCATGGAGAACCTGATCATCGCCCATTTGGAATACCTCTTCCCAGGCATGATCATCAAGGAGGCCCGCTCCTTCCGCGTCACCCGCAACGAGGATATTGACGTCGAGGAGGACGACGCCGAAAACCTGCTCAACGCCATGGAGAAGGAGCTGCTGCAACGGCGGTTCGGACCGCCCATCCGCCTGGAAATTTCCGACTCCGCCTCTCCCTTCCTCTCCCAGCTGCTGGCCAGCAAGCTTAGAGTCAATCAGGAGGAGGTATATCGGCTACCCGCCCCCTTGGATTGCACCGTCCTGTTCGAACTGCAGTCCATCGATCGTGCCGACCTCAAGTTTCGCCCATTCATTCCCACCACCAACCGGCAGATAGCCGAGGTGGAATCCAGCCAGGCCCAGGACATCTTCGCCGCCATCCGCGAGCATGACATCCTCCTTCACCACCCCTATGACTCCTTCTCCACTTCAGTTCAGGCCTTCCTGGAGCAGGCGGCAGCCGATCCGCGAGTGCTGGCCATCAAGCAGACCCTCTACCGGACCTCGGGCAACTCGCCCATCATCAATGCCCTGGTGGATGCCGCGCACGCCGGCAAGCAGGTCCTGGCCCTGGTCGAGATCAAGGCCCGGTTCGATGAGGAGGCCAACATCGCCTGGGCTCGTCAGCTGGAACGGGCCGGTGTCCATGTGGTCTACGGGATTGTGGGCCTGAAAACCCACTGCAAGCTCTCCCTGGTGGTCCGTCAGGAGCAGGACGGCCTGCGTCGTTACTGCCACGTAGGCACCGGCAACTACAACCCTAAGACCGCCCGCCAGTATACCGACCTTGGTCTGCTGACCTGTGACCCAGTGGTGGGACAGGACCTGACCAGGCTCTTCAACCAGCTGTCAGGCTATGCGCCCAAGTCCTCCTTCCACCGCCTGCTGGTAGCCCCACGCACAGTCCGCTCCGGGCTGCTGCAGCGGATCGCCCGCGAGGAAGAGACCGCCCTGAACGGCAAGCCTGCATGGATACGAATCAAGGTCAACTCCCTGGTGGATGAAAAGATCATCGACGCCCTCTACCGGGCCAGCCAGGCGGGGGTCCGCATCGACATCGTGGAGCGTGGCATCTGCTCCCTGAAACCTGGCGTGCCCGGACTGAGCGAGAACATCCGAGTCCACTCCATCCTGGGCCGGTTCCTGGAGCACAGCCGCATCTTCGCCTTCGCCAACTCCCAGGGCCCCCAGATCGGCGAGGGTCCTCTGGCCGGGCCAGAGGTCTGGATAGGTTCCGCCGACCTGATGCATCGCAACCTGGACCGCCGCGTGGAGGCGCTTGTCCGCATCACTGCGCCCGAGCAGGTGCAGGGACTGATCGACTACGTCGATCTGCAGATGGCCGACACCACCAGCTCCTGGCACATGCAGCCCGACGGCACCTATGTGCGGCACAGCCGCGATGATCAGGGCCGGCCTCTGGTCGACTCCCAGGAGTACCTGATCGACCGTCACACCCGAACCCCCAGGGCCAGGAGATGATGATGCGCCTCCCGACCGGCCGGTCCGCCGCCAATGCGGACGATTGGGATGGCGCCCGGCCATGAGCAGGACGGTCGAGGCAGCCGGAGCCATCCTCTACCGGTGGCGCACAAGCTTCCAGGGATGGATGAAATTCAGCGACGACGGCCGAGCAGCACCAGGAGCCAGCCCACGCTCCGACCTCGATGAGCTGGAGCTCTGCCTGGTCCATCGTCCCAAGTACGACGACTGGAGCTGGCCCAAGGGCAAGCTGGAGAACCGTGAGACCCACATGCGGGCGGCCGTGCGCGAGGTGGGCGAGGAGACCGGCTGTCTTGTCCGGCTGGGGCCATACCTGGGAGATGCCGAATATCCGCTGAACAACGAGGGCCGGAGTCGGGGCGGCAAAGGCGGCAGGCTCAAACACATCTGCTACTGGATGGCCACGCCGACCGACTCGGAGCACGCCGCCGGTCAAAGTGCACTACTGGGACCTATCCACCGGCCTGATTCCAGGGAAGTCGACCAGATACGATGGGTTGGAGCCTCAGAAGCCCGCAAACTATTGACCCACCCCAGCGACAGAACCATACTGGACGCCTTCGTGGATCGGGTGGAGCAGGGAGGCATCCGGGCTCGTCAGTTGATCATCGTCCGCCACGGCAAGGCTGTGGCCCGGAAGGAGTGGACAGGCAAGGACGCGAATCGTCCCCTGACCCCCAGGGGTGCCGGCACCTCCTATGCCCTGGCTCGTGAGCTGGCCTGCTTCGCGCCCGACAACCTCCTGTCCTCCCCCTGGATCCGCTGTGTGCAGACATTGCGACCCTACGCCGACGAGGTAGGCCTGCCCATAGAGATGGTGACCTGTCTGACGGAGTCCTCCTACCACCGACGCCCAGACCAGGCCCACACCTGGCTGGACGGGCAGATGGCCGACCTGCTGACAGGTAACAGAACCATCATGATCTGCATGCATCGCCCTGTCCTGGGAGGAGTCTTCGAGAAGCTGCGCGGGCTATGCTCCAGCGGATCGCTGTCCAAACGGCTGCCCGATGACTCCCCCTTCATGCCCACCGGCAACGCCGTCGTCCTCAGTCTGACCGGCGACCCCAATCATCCGACCATCATCGACATACAGAAGGTGACTCCCATTGTCTACTGACAGCAACTCCAGAATCGGTTCATCCTCAATCCGCTCCTCCCGCACGGGATTCGTAGCCTCCGGCACCGGAGCATCGCGTCCTTCACGCCCTGGCCAGCTGGATCCGGCCATCGCCGACCAGCTCTCCGGAGGTATGGACCCGCAGCAGATCAGCGAGATGAGCCATGTGTCAGCAGCCTCCCTGCTGGACCGGGTCCACCACAGCGCCGACCCGGCCATCGTCAAACGAGTCCTGACCCTGGTCGACCGAGAGGGCGTGGATATAGTGGCCGAGCTCTGGAGCGACAGTGACCCCGACTCTCTGCCTGGCATTCTTTGGCGGCTCTACATGCTTCGCAGCTGGATGCGTAAGGACGCTGATGGAATCAGCCGCCTGTGGCGGCTGGGCGAACCCACAGACACCGCAGCATCAGCCATCGCCGGCGTGGATCAGGCCCCGGAGGCCGATGACATCATCCGAACCGCCGACTCCATCCTCTCCGGAGCTTTCACCGGCGACTTCGCCATAGCCCTGGAACGGGCCGGAGCCTTCTGCGACGTAATCACCCGCGGCATCAAGACCACCATCCGGGATGCCCAAAACCGACAGCTGGACGACCAGGAGGCCAAGGAGGTGGATGCGGCGCAGCGCACCGTCAATTCCCTCAATCAGACGGCCCGCGACTTCATGCGTGGCGCCTCACTCTGGCGGCGGGGACGGCTGGAGTAGAACCCGCCACCCTTTCAAGCCGGAAGCGTAAGCGCGCCGTGAACACAGATCAGACCCCGGCATGCCCTACAATGGGGACTGCGCCGGATCATGGTTAAGCCCCGGGCTCCGTTTGTTGCCGCTGCGAGCGGCGTTTGCGCCGACAGGCGCTTGCATGGTTCGGCGTTTTCATTTCCATTCCCAAATCAAAGGCAGCATGGCTTGCCGGTCGCTACCAGAAGCCGACCCGCTGAGCTACGCTGAGAGGTATGGAACTTCACGTACTGGAACACCCGCTGATCGAGCACAAGCTGACCGTACTGCGGGACAAAAACACCCCTTCCAACACCTTCCGCGAGCTGATCAGCGAACTGGTCATGCTTGAGGCCTACGAGGCCACCCGCAATCTGGACATCGAAGATCACCCCATCGAGACCCCTGTCGCTCCCATGGTGGGCAAGAAGCTCTGCTCCCCACGCCCCATGGTGGTCCCCATTCTGCGCGCCGGACTGGGCATGCTTGACGGCATGACCCGGCTGCTGCCAACCGCCGAGGTCGGATTCCTTGGTCTCAAGCGCGACGAGAACACTCTGGACATCATCACCTACGCCAACCGCCTGCCGGAGGACCTCTCCGGGCGTCAGTGTTTCCTGCTGGATCCCATGCTGGCCACCGGCGGCACCCTGATCGCCGCCACCAAATACCTTGCCGAGCGCGGCGCCAAGGACGTGACCTCCATCAACATTCTGGCCGCTCCCGAGGGCCTGAACCGCCTCAAGGAGGAGATGGACCCCTCCATCAACCTCAAGGTGGTGGTCTGCGCAGTCGATCAGAAGCTGAACGAGCACGCCTACATCGTGCCTGGCCTGGGCGATGCCGGCGACCGCCTTTACGGCGTCATCGACTGATCCAACGAACTGACGGGGCACGAACCCCATACCTGACTAGGACCCGAATCTGCACGATTCGGGTCCTTTTTTCAACGGTGTTCGATGGCCGTCCCGGCGGATGCTGTGCAAAATGGACTAGGCTTCCCTCCCCTACCCCGTAAGCGAGGATAGGTTCGCTATGAAGTCGTCGCTATAGAAACTGCCGGCTCTGCAATGCCATGGAGCTTAGTGAATCAGTCATCACATCTGCAATCCTCCCGCCTTCTTTTTCTTGCCACTTGCACTTACCTTTCGCACGAGAATACCTAGTCGCTGATCGCCACCCTGGTTCTCCCCCTGGTCTGACCCTGAAAACACCCTGAGTGGGCTATCTCCCGGTGTTGCAATAAGAACAGCAGCATTCAAGGGCGAGAAAGGAGCACACCATGGAGGGCAAGTCCCTTTCCCTGGGTGGATCAATCACAGGAACCGGTGCCTCAGGACCGGTGGGCGGGGGCGGCTCGCAAACCGCAGGTCGAACCGAGGCACGCACTCCTGGCCTAGCCTCCCTGGTGCGTTCCTTCCTGCATGAGCATCGGTCCTCCTACACGGTCATGGTCCTGGCGGTCATGGCCGCTTCGGTCCTTACCAGCGCCTGGGTCCAGGTAGCCATTGCCGCTCGGAAGGGCGACGGAATGCCGGATACACGCGCAATGAATTCCTACGACCGCGCTATGACCCTGTCCTTCCAAGACGGCGCTGCACTGATATCCATAGGGTACGCCTGCATATGCGGGTTCGTCTCCATCTTCCTGGTCATCACTTCTGTGGGGTTCCTGATCGAGCGCCGTCGTCGCGAGTATGCCATGATGCGGCTTTCAGGCGCCTCTCCCAGGACCGTGAGATTCATCTCCCTACTGGAATTCATGATTCCGGTAGGTTTGGCCGCCCTCCTGGGCAGTTTGGCGGGATGCCTGCTGGTGCCCGCATTCGCCAAGTCCCTAATCAACTCAGGCTTTGAAGCGCTGGAAATGACCGCGCATCCCCACCCCATGGGAATTTTCTTCACTTTCGTAGGGATACTCCTGGCAGGCCTCTTGGGAACCTGGTTCGCTGCCAGGAGGATTACCGCGATCTCTCCCATCGAGGCCCTGCAGGACTCGGGAAATCGGTCAGGGACCAAGTCAATCGGTCCTCTTCGCCTGATAATCGCCCTGGCCGGCCTGGCTGGAGGACTGGCCATGGTCTATCATCGCTTCAAGGGCATGGACATTGAAATCCAGATCATGGCCTCGACCGGCTGTCTGCTCGTCATCATCGGCGCCCTGGCCCCTGTCCTGGTTCCGGCCTGTGCCAACCTGATCGGCATCCCCTTCCAACTGGCCTTCCGAGGCGCCGGTCTCCTGGCGCGGCAAAGGGCGCGGAAGGAAAACCGGAGCTCCACCGCCGTAGCAGTGCCGATCATACTGATGCTGGTCATCGTAACCGGATTTATAGCCCTGGGACGATCCGGCTGGGCACAAGAAGCCATAAGCCGGTATAAGCCGATCGCTGCCGAAACCATGATCAACGCAGAGACCAATGATCCAAGAGACCTGGATCGCCGACTTCGGTCCATTGTAGACATCGAATCCGCAGTCACCTATAGCGAGGGATCCTGGACAACTGCGGACAAGGAAGATAATGGCGGCAATGACGAACCTTCCGTCATGGCTATGCACGTCAACAAAGCAGGCAAGAGCGTCAATACCATTAGTCCGATCTTCATCAAGGGCTCCGCTGCTGACCTGGGGCCGGGCAAGATCGCCGTTATTGCAAGTGGCCGCACCCAGGAGAAAAACCCTATTGGTCGCAAGCTGACTCTGATCGACAGGTACGACAAAGGCCATACGCTGACCATCACCGCCGTAGTCGATATGACCCCGACAGGGCAGACGGGCGAATACCTGATGACGGATGCAGACCTGTCGCAACTGGCGCCCGACAACAGTGGATCGACCACCCTAGCCAGGACCGCCCCAGGAGTTCGGACAGGCAATCTGATCAGTCAACTCAATGCTTCATGGGACAGGAAGGGCATCAAGGCCTGCACCAAGAAGGAGTACATTCGTTCCAACATCCAAAGGTCACAGAAGGTGCAACGGGCCATGCCCCAGATAGCGAACGGTGCCATCGTCCTGACGGCCATATTCCTGATCCAGGCATGTACCATCGCAGTCAATGAGCGTCGCCAGGAGAATCGGAGAATGCAGGCTGCTGGTGTTTCACGTGGAACATTGGTCTGCTCTTCGATTTGGGAGTCAGTAATCGATGCCCTTTCGGCCATCCTTCTTTCGGCCCTGGCCATGGCGGGGGTACTGGCCGTCATCTTTCACCAGTTGTCCGACCAGATAGACATGAGCGCCGTGCCTCTCCCCTACGGCTACTTCCTAATCATGGCCCTCTGGGCGATAGGCCTGGCCGCTGCGGCCTCAGGCCTGTATAGCTGGTTCAGCTCTCGGGCAGATACGACTCGAAGATAATCCCATCAAAGTCCGGACTGGCCTCCTCCTGCGCATGCTCGGAGCGGACGGTCCAGGCAATGGGCGTTCCACCTAGGAACCGATAGAGACGCATGGGCAGTGAGTGCCCGCTGTGCCACTCGCAGGCCACGAAGTCCGGCCGCCCCAACCAGTTGAAGAGGAGGGACCCGGCCATCCAGCGCAGGGCCGATGAGCGGGAGTCCACCCGGCCATGGTAGGGGACGACCAGTTGCCCCCTGGTGACGCCTGGGTGGTGAACCCGATACCAGGCAAGGGCCAGGACGTTGAAGGACTCAATTACATAGGGGCCCTGGTACCTGGACAGGAGGGCATCGGTCCGACGCATGAGCTCCCGATCCAAGCCCCTGTCCATCTTGATCTCGACGACCAAGGGCACCCGGCCATCCACCAGAGCGAGCACCTCGGACAGAAGAGGCACATGCTGCGCCTCGGGATCGTTGAGGCCCCCGTCCCCGCCCTCCGTTTCGGGACCGCCATCGTGGTCGGCAGAGCCAGGAATTCCTTCCCCGGACTCAAGAGCCTGGGCAGGGCTTGGGGACAGGGGGATCCTCCGCAGCTGATCGCAGGTCAGGTCCGCCACTGCTCGGTTGACGCCAGCCACCCGCCGCAGGTCCCCATCGTGGATGACCACCACCTGGCCGTCCCGGCTGAGATGAACGTCCAACTCGATTCCATAGCCGGCCCTGCAGGCCGCTTCGAAGGCAGCCAGCGAATTTTCGGGCGCCACCACCCGACGTGGGTTGGCCGGAGCCGAGGCATGCCTGCCCAAGGGCCTGCCGGACGCAACCTTCAGGCATTCATGAATACGGTGCAGGTAGGCGGACTGGCCAGGATTGGGATTGGTCGTCTCCATCCCAGAGCCAGCATCATGCAGACCCCTATGAGCATATGGATGCAGCGACAGTCCGACAGGCTTTCTCCTGCCAGCGACCACCGAAAGGCCAGGAGCCAGGGCCCAGCACCAGGCCCCCAAAACCCCCAATCCCAGACCCAGCGCGACCTTGCCGGCCAATCGTACTTTGGACCCCATCATCGCCTCCAGCCATCAGCTATTCCACTACCCACGCTAGCATCGCAGGAGGCTGGACGCGCTTTGCCGGCTTGACTTCAGACTGCTTCAAGGCCCTATCCTTGAACCAGCAGACCACAAAGGCATTCTCTGCCCCTCAGCCAGTTCAGCCAAGCAATCTGACAAGAAAGAAGCACAATACCATGCAGAATGATTCATCCACTTCCGTCCCGTCCGTCAAGCTCAACAACGGCGTCCTCATGCCCATGGAGGGCTTCGGCGTCTACCAGATCGCCGACCTGGACGAATGCCGCCGCTCAGTCCTGGATGCCCTGGAGACCGGATACCGGGCCATCGACACGGCCCAGGCCTATGGAAACGAGCAGGCCGTCGGAGAGGCCCTGGCCCAGAGCGGCCTCGACCGCGACCAGGTCTTCCTGACCACCAAGGTCTGGATCACCAACTACGGATACGACAAAACCAAGGCCTCGGTCGAGGAGTCCATGAAGAAGCTGGGCACTGACCACCTGGACCTGGTCCTCCTCCACCAGCCCTTCAACGACTACTACGCAGCCTGGCACGCCCTTGAGGACCTCTACGACCAGGGGGTCCTGCGAGCCATCGGCGTCTCTAACTTCTATGCCGACCGGTATGTGGACCTGGTCAAGTTCAATAGAATCGTCCCGGCTGTCAACCAGCTGGAGACCCACGTCTTCCACCAGCGTCCCCGGGAGCGCGCCTACATGGATAAGTACGGCACCCGGATCGAATCCTGGGGACCCTTCGCCGAAGGCCGCCAGGGGATGTTCACCAACCCGACCCTGACCGAGATCGGGCAGGCGCACGGCCGGACCGCAGCCCAGGTGGCCCTGCGCTTCCTGGTTCAGGACGGGGTCATCGTCATCCCCAAGACCACCCACCGCGAGCGCATGCGCGAGAACCTCGACATCTGGGACCTCCAGCTCAGCGACCAGGAGATGGACCGGCTGCGGGCCATGGACACCGGCAAATCCGCCTTCATGAACCACGAATCACCTGAAACCGTGGAGGACTTCGCCGGCTGATTCAGCATCAGACAGTTCTATATCCATATCTGTGCAGGATGGACGGGCTCTCAGCCTAGGCTTCGCCGTTGCGTCGCCGACGCTTGAGGGCCCGGTGCTTGATCAGGATGTCCAGGACTATCCAGACCGAAAGAATGAAAGCCACCACATAGCCCAGCATGCTGACCACCGGGATACCGAAGACCACCGGCTTGATGCGGGCGAAGTAGACGATTGAAGAGCCCACATAGAGGCCGACGACGATCAGGGCCATGGTCAGCCTGTTGACCATGTCGGACAGCTGCTGCAAGGGCTCCTCGGAGCCTACCAGCTGCACATTGGCCCGAAGCTGCCCCCGTGTCAGCATCTTGGTTGCGGTCTGGGACTCAGCCAGGGCGCCCAAAAGGCCATGCAGAGCCAGGTCACTCTGGATGCCAAGCTTCCGGGCCTCCTCCTTGAGGATGGATCCCGTGCCCATGCTATAGACGACATGATCGGTGATGATCTGCACGATATTGGCCTCGGGCAGGAACTCATCCAAGAGTCCTTCAAGGGTGACCAGGCACCGCGCCACCATGGTCACCGACCCCGGCACCTTGATGCCATGCCGGGCGGCCAGCTTCATCACGGCATTGACGTATTCGGCGATGTCCAAATCGGCCAGGTCCAGCTTGCCGAACCGCTGGACGACCGCATCCAGGTCGGCCAGGAGATAGGGGTAATCCTCGGCCCGGGCCTCTCCCGTGCCGGCGAAGCGGAGCAGCCCCTGGGCCAGGGCTGGTGAATCCTCACGGCCTACTGCAAAAATCATGTCCTTAAGGGCAGATTTGGTCACCTTGTCCAGGCGACCGACCATCCCCAGGTCGATCAGGACTATGCAGCCATCGCGGATGATGATGTTGCCGGGGTGAGGATCGGCGTGAAAGAAGCCCCGATCCATGATCTGGGTGGCATAGTTGTCGACCAGCTTGGTGCCGATCTCCTTCAGGTCATAGCCCTGGGCCACCAGCTGGGCAGGCCGTGAGAGGGATATCCCGTCGATGTACTCCATCACCACCACATGCCTGGTGCACAGTTCGGGATAGGGCTTCGGGCAGTCGATGTAGGCGTATGAGGCACAGAAATCCTTGAACTCCGCCAGATTCTCAGCCTCCTGCTGGAAATCGACTTCGGATTGGAAGGTCTCCCAGAGCTCCTCGACCACCCCGCGAATGTCAATCACCTGGGTGCTGCGGATGAACCGGGATGCCCACTTGACAATGCTGCGCATAATGTCAATGTCCTGGGCCATGGTCTCTTGAATCCCTGGACGCTGAACCTTGACGGCCACGTCCTCACCGCTGACCAGGCGGGCCCGGTGTACCTGTGCCAGGGAAGCCGACCCCAGCGGAACAGGGTCTATGGAGGAGAAGATCTGGTCGAGTGGACGGCCATACTCGGCGGCCAGGGTTCCGGTCACCACCGAATAAGGGATGGGATCCGCGTCGGCGCGCAGCTTGGAGAGCTCACGGCAGAAGGCCTCCGGCAGGATTTCCGAACGCATGGAGAGAATCTGGCCCACCTTGACGAAAGTGGGCCCGAGCGCCTCGAACATGCGGCGCATGGTGACCGGGGTCAGGCCGTGGATGATGTCGAACCGGTTGGCGATGCGGATCATCTCGGCCAGTCGGCGAGCCCTGCCACGCCTGTGACGAATCCTTCCCGCTGCCCCCTGCTGCTCTCCCGTGCCGACCCCGAAGAGGCCAATGGTCTGTACCGGGGCATCATGTCCGTTCATGGCATCCATACTCACCACTCACCTGCGTCCTTTATCCGCATGACCGACCAGCGGCAGACATTCCGACGCAGACGACCGACGCTGACAGTAATCGACTGCTTTCAGCCCTGCTGACCTGCGATGGGATCATTGGAGGTGATGGGGATGGACCCGGACCGACGATTCGGCATTGGCGCCAGGGGCTCGTGGTCGGGACGGCGGGAATCAGGAGCAACATGAGTCGCAGGCCTGGGCGCTCCGGCAGCTGGGGCCGGAGCAGCAGGTGTACTGTCAGCAGGTGCAGGTGCAGGTGCTGGAGCGGGACGGTTTTGCTTGTTGCGCTTGAGCTCAGTATTGAGAATCTTCCCCTGCTCGACCGTCAGCTCGCCCTTCTTGACCAGGTTGTCAATGACCTCCTGGCCCTTCTCCACGCCTGTGGCCAGCGCTCCGATGCCAGCCAGAAGTACCTTGTGCAATCCATCACCGATATGCAAATCCGACATGATATGCCTCCCAGCATTCATACGCCCTTGAAGTACCGGGCCCTTTAGACCGCCAAGAGACGAGCGGCCGTCTCTCTTTACAGTCTAGCTGGTTATCATTGACCAATCCGATTCGACACCGTGGCAAGAGGAACCGCAACGCCTTTCCCCTGGCATTACCCTACGATCGCTCATCAAAATCTGTGCAGGACCCGCAGACGGAACCGCAGGTTCCTCTTTATCTGGGCCTGGAGGCAGCGATACGGCTGGCCTGATCAGCCAGGGAATCCAGACGCTCCAGTTCGCTCCGGCTCTTCTCGTCCATGGCAGTCTTCATCTGGACGAAGGTGCCCTGGCCGTACCGCCTGTCGGCTGCACCCTCGATGAGGAAATCCGTAATGGCCGGGTTCTTCGGCAGCAGCGACCCATGCATGTAGGTGCCGATGACCTTCTTCCATCGGGCACCCTCGGTGTGGTCCCTGCCGTTGTTGCCGCGGCCTTCCTCAGTCACCATGCCCAGTGGATGGGCCCCCTCCCCCAGGTAGGTCAGACCAGAGTGGTTCTCATACCCGACCACCCTGCCGAAGTCCTCTGCCTGCTCCACCAGGTTGCCAATCATCCGCTCGGACTTGGCAATGGTATGCACGTCAAGGATGCCGACCCCCTCCAGGCGCTCATGGTCTGAGGTCTCAAAATAATGGCCGAAAAGCTGATAGAGTCCGCAGATCATCAGCATCGGCACATCCTGGTCGGCCAGATCGCGCAGAAGCCCGCCCCGCCCACGCAGGTCGTCGATAATGCGCTCCTGGCCATGGTCCTGACCGCCGCCGCCCAGAATCACATCAATCCGCTCCGGCCAGGCATCGCCAGGATCGTAATAGCGGACCATGGGGCGGAACCCATACAGCTCAGCCCTACGGGTCACGCTGAGAATGTTGCCCGAATCCCCATAGATGTTCATGTCACGATGGTAGAGGGAGAGGATTTGCAGCGGCGGATGGTCTCCCAGGGCCTCGACCTTGGCCCTATCCTGAGTCTGCGGCATTCCTGCGCTCCTTCCGGTTCGCTCGCTCATGCGCCCACCCCGGCATCGTCAACGCTAGTGATCCTGCCGAGGGCTGATCGAAGCCGGAGCATGGAGGTGTAAGTGCAGTAGATTCGCTTGGGCCGCCCTGGGTGCACCTCAAGGAAGGCCGTCAGCGCCCGATCCAGGTCGGTCTCAATCGCATCCGTGGGCACCTGGTCATAGGCCAGACGCAGGGCCATGTCATAGGCCCGGGTGCCGGAAACCATAGCTACGCCGGTATCCCTGAGCGAGGTGAAGTCCACATCCCAGAGCCAGCTCATGTCACGCCCGTCCGCATACTCGTCCCGGATGGCGATCATGGTGTCCTGGCCGGAGGGGTCGAAGGAGGACAGGGCCAGTCGGAAGCCCATGGGGTTCTTGACAAGGACCAGCTCAACCGGCGCGCCCTGATAAGTGATGACCTCCCCGCGGCCGAAGGCGGGCGTCACTTTGGACAGGGCATCCATGAGCGCTGCATCATCAGGTTCCCTGTCCTCCAGAACGACTCTCACCAGCGCCAAAGCAGCAGCCGCATTGTAGAGGTTATAGACACCTTCAAGACGCAGGTCGGTCTCCAGGATCCGTCCGTCCAGGCGAAAGGCAGCCCTGTGGTCCATGACCCGTTCCAGGGTCACCTCGGCTGGCAGCCGGTGACCATGGCGGACCGGACGGGGAGCGCTGTCCGCACGGGCGCCATCAGCATCCCGATCCGAGGCATGCATATCGTCATCGGTGGGGAAATACCTCAGCAGATCGTCCGACAGACCAAAGTAGGCCACACCGGTCTGGGCCGGCGTCTGGGCGGCCAGGCTTGCGACGCGCGGATCCTCCCGGTTGAGGACCACCGTGCCCGTGGTGGCCTGGGCCACCTGACCCAGCAACTGGGCAGTAGTATCGATTTCCCCAAACCGGTCCAGCTGGTCACGCATGACATTGAGCAGGAGGGCGTAGCGGGGCTTGACCTGCCGCACAAAGTGGACCGCATAGGCCTCGTCCAACTCCAGGACGGCAATATCGGCATGCAGCCGGCCGGAGAGCCCCAGAGTGGAAACCAAGGCCGAGACCACGCCCCGGGTGAAGTTGGACCCGGTCGGATTGGTGAAGACCTTGAGGCCCAGGGACTCCAACATGGAGGCCACCATCCTGGTGGTGGTGGTCTTGCCATTGGTCCCCGATACCAAAACCACACCACGGGGCAGCCCCGACAGGGTCCTGGCCAGGAAGCCCGGGTCGATCCGCTCCACCACCTTGCCAGGCAGGGCCGAACCGCCATGATGGGATAGCCGTGAAACGAGGCGCACCGCCTTGCCGACCAGAAGCGCCAGGAGCGAACGCCAAGGCCGACGGGGACGATCAGGCTGATCGGCAGGCTGCGCCTTGGAAGTCGTGGACCTCATGATCAGACCCCTCCCTGCTGGTAGTCCTGGGGCATGTCCTTGAACTTGGACTTCTCGCCCAGGAAGGCCAGCTTGAAGGTGTCGGTGGGGCCGTTGCGGTGCTTGGCCAGGATGATGTCGGCCTCGCCCGGACGGTCCTCCTTGTCGTAGAAGTCCGGTCGGTGGACCAGGAAGACCACGTCGGCATCCTGCTCGATGGAACCGGACTCGCGCAGGTCGGAGAGCATGGGCTTCTTGTCGTTGCGCATCTCAGGACCACGGTTGAGCTGGCTCAGCGCCACCACCGGAACCTCCAGCTCCTTGGCCAGCAGCTTCAGTGCGCGCGAGAAGTCGGAGACCTCCTGCTGGCGGGATTCGACCCGCTTGCCCGAGGTCATCAGCTGCAGGTAGTCGATGACCACCAGCTTCAGATCGTTGGTCTGCTTGAGCCGGCGGCACTTGGCGCGGATCTCCATCAGACTCATGTTGGGCGAATCGTCCAGGAAGAGCGGGGCGTCCTGGAGTCTGCTCCAGAAGGTGTTCAGGGTGTTCCAGCGCTCAGGGGTGATGTCATCCGCCCGGCGCAGGGCCACCAGAGGAATGTCGGTCTCGGCCGAGATGATGCGCTGGGCCAGCTCGGTCTTGCTCATCTCCAGGGAGAAGACCACCGTGGTCATGTTGTTGTGGAGGGCTGCGGCGCGTGCGAAGTCGATGCCCAGGGTGGACTTGCCCATGGCCGGGCGGCCTGCCACCACAATCATCTGCCCGGGCTGCAGGCCCTGGGTCACGTCGTCGATGCTCTTGAAACCGGTGGGCACGCCCCGCTCCAAGTCGCCGTTCTGCAGCTTGTCCAGCTGATCCAGGGTGTCATGGACGACTGGACCGATGGCCTCGTAATCCTGGCGGACCCTGCCCACGCTCATCTCGTAGACCTCGGCCTGGGCCAGGTTGACGATGTCCTCCGCCTGGGAGCCCTCGGCCGAATAGCCCAGCTGGGCGATCTTGGTGCCGGCCGCAATCACATTGCGCAGGATGGCCCGCTGGTGGACGATCTCGGCATAGTAGGTGGCGTTGGCGGCCGTGGGGACCGAAGCCACCAGGGAGTGCAGATAATCGGTGCCCCCCACCTTCTCCAGGTCGCCGGACTTGAGCAGCTCGTTGGCCACCAGGACCGCGTCCACCGGCTGAGAGGCCGAAAAGAGGGTGACGATGGCCTCGTAGATGGTCTGATGCTTGGGCTGATAGAAGTCGGATATTTCGATCATCTGGCTGACCTCGCCGATGGCGTCCTTGCTCATGAGCATGCCGCCCAGCACAGCCATCTCCGCATCGTCGTCATGCGGGGGCACCCGATCGAAGAGCATGTCACGGCCGGTCTGGGCATGATCGGTTGGACGCTGTTCGGGATGGGTGTAGTCGGTGTAGTCGTCGGAAGCCATAGCCACGATTCTACGAAGAGGACCGTCCTTGACAGCTCTAAGAAACGTATTTCACCCAAGGCATTCACCAGGACGCGCCGACCGTACTGGACGGGCACAGGGCTGCTCCTGTATGTGTACAGAAAAATAAGTTATCCACATTCAAGGCGTGTCCTAGAGGACATGTGTGCAACTTATCCACCTCATGGGTATAACTCTGTGCAAAACTTGGGGACAGTCTTCCACATCATCAATCCAGCTTGCACTCAGGGCTGTTTGGTGATACGTCATCTGCCGGCAGGGCGTCCATGGACTGGCTTTCAGGGGTTGTGTCTTCAGTCCAGAGCACTAGCATGGCGTCCATGCGCAGCCACAGGAACATCACCGAAACCAAGACCGGATCAATCACGCCGGAAGAGCGGCGGGCGACCTACCGGACCATTGCCGGACTGGCCATACCCACCTTCGGCCAGCTGATCGCCTCCCCGCTCTTCGTCATGATCGACACCGCCATCGTGGGCCACATCAGCGACTCGGCCCTGGCCGGGCTCTCCATCGGATCCACTGTGGTGCTGACCACCGTGGGCCTGTGCATCTTTCTGGCCTACGGGACCACCTCCCAGGTGGCCCGACTCATGGGCGCAGGCCGCCGCAGGGAGGGCATGCAGGCCGGCGTGGACGGCATGTGGCTGGCCTTCGTCATCGGCCTGGTCGTCTGCGCCCTGCTCCTGGCTCTGAGCCGGCCCATCTGCAGCCTGATGGGAGCCCGCGGGCCGGTCCTGCAGGCAGCGCAGACCTACCTGAATGCCCTGGTCTTCGGTCTTCCGGCCATGCTTATGGTCTATGCGGCCAACGGCATCTTCCGGGGACTGCAAAAGGTAAAGATCACCCTGGTGGCCGCTGTATCAGGCGCCATCCTCAACACCGCCTTGGAGGTCCTTCTGGTCTTCGGCCTGCACATGGACATTCTGGGCTCCGGCCTGGCCACCCTGATCGCCGAGTGGGCCATGGGGCTCTTCCTGACCATCCCCGCCCTGGTCTGGGCCCGTCGGGAAGGCGCCCAACTGCGGCCTCGGCTCTCAGGAATGGCGGCCAGCATGGGCGACGGTTTCCCGCTCTTCCTGCGGACCCTGGCCCTGCGGGTCTGCCTCTTCATGACCGTGGTGGCTGCAGCCCACCTGGGCGAGCAGGTATTGGCTGCCTACCAGGGGGTCAACTCAGCCTGGAACTTCGGACTGAACATGTTGGATGCCGTGGGCATCGCCGGTCAGTCACTGGTAGCCACCGAGCTGGGTGCCGGACAGCGGTCACGGGCACGGGTCATGACCGATCTGTCAGCCAAGGCCGGCATGGCCATGGGAGTGCTGGTCGGACTGGTCATGATCGCTCTGGGCCTCTTCGCCGCTCCACTGTTTAGTCCAACGCCAGCCATCAGGTCGCTGATCACCGTAGGGATGATCGTCCAAGGGGTCTTCATGCCCGTCGCCGGATGGATGTGGGCACTGGACGGGATTCTGATCGGGGCCGGGGACTATCGCTACCTGGCAGCCACCTGCTCCCTGACGGCTGTGATCTATGTGATCGGACTGCTGGGCATGACGACTCTGGCCATGAACTGGATACCCACCTGGCGGATAGCCATGCTCTGGGCCGTTCTCAATGTCCTCTTCATCGGCGTCAGGGCCATCTGCAATGGCTTGAGAACGCGCACTGATGTCTGGATGGGGACAATCGACCAGACCAGCCAAGCGTGAAGAGCCATTCTCAACGACTCAGACAAGGAAATCCCAGACATAGAAAAAGCAGGATCCCGACAGCTAGACCATGAAATTGGCCACAGCGACGAGATCCTGCGAAACTGGTCAGCACAGGAAAACGACCATACAGACGGCAGCAGGTGGCTGTCTTAGATGGCGTCTACGCCGGTCTCCCCAGTACGAACCCTGATAACCGAGTCCAGGGTCTGCACCCAGACCTTGCCGTCACCCACGGTGTTGGTGGCGGCGGCTTGGACGATGGTGTCGACCAGCTCGTCGACCCGTTGATCCTCGGTCAGCACCTCCAGGCGCACCTTGGGAACCAGATCCACCTTGACAGTGCTGCCCCGGTAGACCTCCTTATGGCCGCCTTGCCGACCATAGCCCTGGGCTGACGAGACGGTCATGCCGTGCACGCCGACCTCACTCAGGGCCTGTTTAATCTGATCCAGCCGCCCAGGCTGAATGATGGCGGTAATGAGTTTCATGCTGCCTTCCTTTCTGATCAGTTCAGAATGGACCCGAAGTCGTAGGCGCTCTCACCCTGATCGCTCTGATCGACGCCGATGACCTCCTGATCCTTGCTGACCCGCCAACCAATGGTCTTCTCCAGTGCAAAGGCGATCACACCAGTGACTACCGCTGCGTAGATGATCGCAATCACCGCGACCAGGAACTGAACCAGCAGCTGCCGGAAATTGCCGCCGGCCAGGAAGCCCGTGCCGGTACCAAAGAAGCCTATCAGCACAGTGCCCAAGAAACCACCCACACCGTGGATGCCTACCACATCCAAGGAGTCGTCATAGGCGAAACGGAACTTGAGCCCGCAGGCCAGGCAGCAGACGAAACCAGCCAAGAGGCCGATGACCATGGCCCAGAGCGGGGAAACCACGTCAGCTGCCGGAGTGATGGCCACCAGACCGGCGACCATGCCGGATGCGGCACCCATGGCGGTGTAGTGCCCGCTGCGAATCCGTTCAGTAAAGAGCCAGCCCAAGGTGGCGCCGCTGGCGGCTATGGTCGTGGAAACCCAGGCATATCCAGCCGTGCCGTTGGCGGCGAAGGCAGACCCGGCATTGAAGCCGAACCAGCCGAACCAGAGCAGGAAGGCACCCAGCATGACCATGGGCACATTGTGGGGGCGTATTGACTCCTTGGGGAAGCCGATTCGCCTGCCGATGATGAGCACAATGACCAGGGCTGCCACTGCAGCGTTGATGTGAATGACCGTACCGCCTGCGAAGTCGTGCGCCTGAGCTCCGATGGCGTTGGAGATGGGTCCATCGGCAGCCAAAAGCCCGTGATTCCAGACCATGTGGGCCATGGGCGCGTAATCCAAGGTGATCCAGAGGGCCACGAAGATCATCCAGGTGCTGATCTTGACTCGCTCTGCCAGGGCTCCCGAGATCAGAGCCACGCAGATCATGGCAAAGGCGGCCTGGAAGGCGATGTCTATCGTATGCGGGTAGGCAGCGTTTGCAGAATCAAGCGAGGTGAAGACCCCATCCTTGGCTGTGACCGTGTCCTTGAGCAGGAAACCGGTGATAGGGTCGCCGAAGACACCTCCGATATCCTTGCCTGCAAAGGAAATCGACCATCCCCAGAGGGTCCAAATGAACCCGGTCACAGCAATGGCCAGCGTGGACATCATCATCATGTTGAGCACAGCCTTGGCTCGGACCATACCCCCATAGAAGAAAGCCACTGCTGGAGTCATCAGGAAAACCAAGGATGCCGCTATCAGCATCCAGGCAGCATTTCCAGAATCCATGCCTACACCTCTCTTTTCCCCATCCGGGCGAGCAATCCCCGATAAAGGGGACTCCCCTCCGGACAGCCTACGTCAGATTCTCTTCCACTTCCCGATTCATCAAACAGGAAGAGGATGACGGTCAGGTCACCGTCGCATTACCTCCGGGTGACTATTGGATGACCACCTTATGACCAACGGACCGGACTACTCGTCTCCCAGAATGCCGTCGACAAAGGACTCGGGGTCGAAAACGGCCAGATCGTCAGGGCCCTCACCCAGCCCGACCAGCTTGACTGGCACACCCAGCTCCCGCTGGACAGATATGACAATGCCGCCCTTGGCCGAGCCGTCCAGCTTGGTCAGGACAATGCCCGTGACCCCGATGGCCTGGGCGAAAACCTGGGCCTGGATCATCCCGTTCTGCCCGGTGGTAGCATCCAAAACCAGCAGGACCTCGTCCACGGGCAGGTTCTTCTCGATCACCCGCCGGATCTTGCCCAGTTGGTCCATCAGATTGGCCTTGTTCTGTAGACGGCCGGCCGTATCCACAATGAGAACATCTGCCTGATCATTTTTGGCTCGTTCGGCGGCTTCGAAGGCCACGGAGGCAGGGTCAGCACCGTCACGGTCGCTGCGGACCACGGGCACACCCACCTTGCCGCCCCAGGTTTCCAGCTGGTCAGCGGCGGCGGCGCGGAAGGTATCGGCGGCACCCATGACCACTGACTTGCCATCGGCCACGAAAAGCCTGGCCAGCTTGCCCGCCGTGGTGGTCTTGCCGGTGCCGTTGACGCCCACCATAATAATGACCGACGGCCTGTTGGCCCGGGGTCGGGCAGCCACAAGAGTTCGGTCCATATCGGGATCAACCAGATCGATCAGGCGCTGACGAAGGCCACGACGCACTGCTGCAGGATCCTTCTGCCCTGTAATCCGAGCATCGTCGCGCAGCTGCTTCACCAGCTGTTCGCTGGCCTCGGCACCCACATCCGCCATGAGCAGGGTGTCTTCCACATCCTCCCAGTCGGACTCGCTCAGATGATCCTTGGTCAGAATGGCAAAGAGGGCCTTGCCAAAGGGGTTGGGGCTCTTGGCCAGTCTGGCCTTGAGTCTGGTCATACGGGATGCAGATGCCTCCGGGTGAGCCAGCTCCTCCTGCGCTGACGGTGCTTCCTGGCCGGCCGAGGAAGACTGAATGGATGCCTTTGAATCAACTGCGCCGGAACCCGTAGAAGCGTCTGGATTTGGGGATGCACCCGATGCAGACGAGGCAGATTGGATTGCCTGGCCATCCGACGAAGATTTTCGGGAAGCGCCAGGTTGGCTTTCAGCTTGACTCTTTGCCGCAGAAGCCGCCGATTTCGGGGACAAAGAGGATCTACCGTCACCAGGCTCTTCCGCCCTGCCAGAGCGCGCGGAATCCCCCTGGGACCGGCGTTTGCGGACCGCCACGATGCCGACCACCGCCAGCACCAGGACGATCAACACCGCGATAAGAATAAGGATCTGCTGTGTTGTCATAGGTACCAGCCTAAAGGCGAAAAGGGACACGAACGGTCATCAAGAGCGGTCACTTTCCGCTCGGATGACTCTTTCCCGTCTGTGAACCGTTCTTGACTGCAGGCATGATGTCGGAGGTGGTGGGCTGAGGCTCCCACCGCTGCGGACGCGAAGGCTCAGGGCTGGATGATCGTAGGGTGGAGTTCCTGGGGGTTGGAGGCCCAGAGGCCGCGGAAGCCGACTGCATGGCATTATTCTTCTGTCTCGGATTGACCGATGATGAAGAATCGCTGCTTGGTGGCGGAGGCACATTGATCTCGTCTGTGGAATCGGAGGCCAGCATACCCCGAACCTCCACCACGGAGGATGCATTGACATAGACCGGATAGGGATGTGCGCGGTCTTCAGCGGTTGGCGCATCCTCGCCCGAACCAGGAGCGAAAGACAGGTGCCCTCCTGCTATACGTGGCAGTTTATTCTCTCGTTCCTGCTGACGGCGGGCGGCCCGACGTACACGCTCATCCAGAGACTGGGAGAAGGCACGGTCCTGGGACTCACCAAGCGCCAAGCGCATGACAAATACGATGAATGCCGCAACCACAAGCACCCATACCAGGACAATCAGCCAGACCATACCTGCCATTCTCTCAGAAGAACCCCTCAGACGCGCTAAGACACGAGGAATCTATCGGTCTCTTTCACACTGGCAGGTCAGCAGATGCTCAGGACCCCTCTTACACCCAAGGCAGTCGCAGGCAAGTAGGAAGACTATCGCAGGAATTACGCTCAGCAAGGTCCGCAACTACCATTCGAGAAATCTCCTGCAATGGCGACAAAAGATGCATAGCCATCAAAAGTATCATTTCCAGCGAAATCCGTAGATGGAAACAAGCCCTGAGGCAATGCAGCCCACGGCCAGGTAGAGGATCCCGAGCCAGGCATGAGGCCAGGTGCCCGATCCGATCAGCATCATCGATAAGGCCTCCCGCATGTGATATAGGGGCGTATACGGGGCGATGGTCTGCACCCAGGACGGCAGCATATTGACAGGCATCATAGCTCCGCCAATGAAGCCCAGGGGCAGAATAATGATGTTCGCGAGGATGGATACCCCTGCGATGGAGTAAATTATCATGGCGATGATGACACCCAGGAAAAAGAACAAAAGATAGCCAAGGACCAGGGGAAGCAATCCCGACAAAAACGTCGGTTTCAGCCTCATTCCCATGACCATCCCCAAGACGACAAGCACTACAGCCTGCGCCAGAAGGACGACGATACCCACAACAGCCTGGGAGAGGATAATCACATTCCAGGATAGAGGAAAATTGCGAACCGTCTGCAGCATGCCATTCTCACGCCAGAGGGCAAGGTGCGAAGCACCCGCAAAAATACCCACGTAGGCCGCACCAAACGCAATGACATTGGCGCTGATTTGACTGGCAATATCAACTCCAGGAACGTAACTCTTAAAGGACAGGACCAGGACCAGCAACAAGGCTATAGGAAAGAGAAAGGTGAATACCAAAGTAGACCAATCACGAATATCGTAGTGGAACATCAACTTGAATAGAGTTTTGAAGCTGTTCATTTGACGTTCTCCTTTTCGAGAAGGCGAAGGTAGACATCCTCCAGACGCCCATCCTTGACTTGCGCCTGGCTTGTATTGATCCCGGAATCAACCAATTTCGCGAAAGTAACTCCGGTATCCCTGGTGCGAACTGTCAGACCGTCGGGCGTAACCTTTACATAGTCGTTCCCCACTAGACGGGCTACGTGATCGGCCTGGTCCAAGGCATTCGGAAGAAGAATGGTCGATTCCATCTCTGCTTGCGCAATAAGCTTGCTTGGACTGGCTGTCACGAGAATATGCTTATCCGCCAAAATCGAGACCATGCCGCACAACCGCTCCGCCTCATCCAGATGGTGCGTCGTATAAAGAACCGTCGCAGCCAATTGCTGATTCGATTTGAGCAGGCTCACAAGATCGTGGCGTGACTCGGGGTCGAGGGCAGCAGTGGGTTCATCCAGAAAGAGCAGGCGAGGATGATGGACGACAGCCGTGGCGATAGCCAATCTCTGCTGTTCGCCGCCGGACAATGTTTCAACCTTGTTGGATGCCACATGATCCAGTTTCAATGCATCAATAAGATCGTCCACACGCGACCGGGGAACCTGGTAGATATCCGCCACTGCGGTAAGGTGCTCAAGGAGCGTCGTTTTAGGGAAGAAGGACGACTTTTGAGGCTGGATGCCTATTTGGCGGAGCAGGGCCAAGTTGCGTGGATAGGGCGTCTTGCCCAGAACAGAGACCGTTCCCTCAGTCGGTTTTTGCTGTCCCTGCAAGACGGTGAACAAGGTTGTCTTTCCAGCGCCATTTGGCCCGATGACCCCATGAAAGGCCCTTCTTCAACTTCCAATGAGAGATGAGAGAGAATCGTTTTGTTCTTTATTCGAACAGTAAGGTTCGATACGCTTACTTCGATATTGCCCATTCCAGAGCCTTTCAGCGTCAATACTGATGGGGTAAAACGCGGGTTATGTCGTCTATTGTTGCTTGTCTATTCATGACTATTTCGATTTGCTGAGTCTGCACAGGCAGAGGAAAGAATGAGTCCAAATTCCGGCCCAGCATATTCTGGTGATTTTTGGATCCGATGGTCTTTGCCATGAGACCATCTGCTTCAATTACGATAACCTATTAATCCATATTCTTTCCTCACCCATGAGCCCAGAATTTCAGGCATTTTCTAATAAAATACAAGCTGGATCAGACATAAAACCGCCACCGTCCCACAAATTATGGCATCCAAGAGCACGTACTGGCAAACACTGATTCCACTACTGGTTTACCTGCAGCTGGAACAGCATATTCCCATTTATCAAGCGGGCCGCCAAGGGGCGGACGGGTACATCTACTTTGTTCCCAATCGGCACTTTGGTAAGAGAAGCCATACCAGTATCAGCAAAAGCGGATATTGAGAAAAGTGCGATGCTTGTTCCCCCGGCTCATGCTCACCAGTGGGGAGGTTGACCGCCGACAACAGTAGACCGCGCGAACGAACAGCGACGGCGATGATGCGAAACTCTGCAAGTTATCGACGGAACCCACTATTTCGCCCTTTTCGCGTATTGGCTATCTCGAATGATGCTGGCCTTCACCGTTTCGCCGCCAGTGTCTTACCATCATGAAGACAATCATCATTAGCCAAACTACTGGGTATGTGCATGAACCCCAGAACTGTGAACCGGTGGCAAACGATATAACATGGGCGAGAATTAATGCCAGGGCAAAAAACCTGACAGCAATGACTTGCGGCTTATCGGATGGTTTCTGTGTCGAAGCTGTTTGTCTCATGGCGGTTCCTTTGCCGTCGTACATAATGCACGGAATGTGCATAAAAACAAAATATACACTAACCGGCATTCGCTCAAAATAAGCTTAAAATAAGTTCGCGTTCTGGATGCGCATATACGTCATAGCCGGAGAAAATCATTGCAGAGAGCCTAGCCAGGAAGCAATTACATGAAAGCTGCTTTTGCATCCAAGATTGCGTTTACCGATCTGTTCGTTTCGTAGACAAATCAATCCAATACCGTTCTACTGGCTGACCAGATCTGCTGGGGAGCACATTCTCCAGTTGCCCGCCACGCGAAAGGATGGTCCGGCGGCTGGCCAGATTCGACGGGGAACAAGTAATCAGGACCCTACTCATGCCCAGAGTGGCAGCTTGTCGAAGACATTCATCCAGCATCAGCCCGGCATAGCCCAGCCGGCGACAATCCGGACGAACTGAATAGCCGATGTTGCCGCCCACTCGCAGAAGCGCCTGCGTAAGCTGCAACCTCAGCTGAATCATCCCCACCAGTTTGCCGCTGGGGTCCATGGCGGCGAACTGCAGAGCTGGCACAAACCCCGGCGGCAGATCATCACCACGCGCCTGACGAGCCACCTCCGGCAGACTAAACCGACGAACCTCATCCAGGCTGTGGCAGCCCTCCAAGGGGCCGAGACCAGCCGCTTCATCCTGAGGCTGAGAACGGCAGGCCTGCAGATATTCCCAGATCATTTCGGCATCCACCGCCCCCGGCCGGTCCAACCTCACCAGATGGATTCTCATGGTCCACCTCCTCTGTCGAGTGCTTGACCACCACTTTGTGTTTCAGCTTACCTGAGCAGCATTCAACGGAACTGGGGTTTTCAAAGAGGACAAGCGCCACAGGGACATCGCGCACATGGGTGAATAGTCGGAACTCAATACAGCAAGAATCACAATGTTCAACAAGGTTCTTCCAAACTTAAGTTCTGTTCTTCAGTTCCCAGCTTCAGCTTCATCAGGTCAACGAAAGCGTAGCTCTGGAATCTATTGTTCTTTCTGCTTTTCTCCTCGCGATGCCCTGAACAACTGATCAGGGATCGTCAGTCAGACATTCCGGCCTGAAACCATGTGATGACAATTTGTGTACGGTCTCGCAAGCCGGTCTTGTCGAGTATGCGGCTTACGTAGCGCCGGACGGAGGTAGTTTCAAGAGTGAGGCGCTGGGCTATTTCCTGGTTGGAGAGACCTTGAGCGATGAGCCCGGCTATCTCGTACTCCCTGGGGGTCAACTTATCCAGCTGCTGTCTGGCCTGCGGATCACTGACCTTATGCCGGGCATAGGCTCTGTCGCGGTTGATGAGCTCCGCTGTAATGCGGGGGGTGAGCACTGCGTCCCCATCGGCCACTGCGTGAATGGCTCGGTGCAGATCTCTCGTGGATACGTCCTTGAGCAGAAAGCCGTAGGCGCCTGCGTGCAGACCAGTGAAAGCATAATCGTCTTCGTCATAGGTGGTCAGGATCAGCGTGCGAATGTCGGGGAACTCCTTGGCAATGACCGCAGTGGCACTGATGCCGTCCATCACCGGCATGCGAACGTCCATCAGGATTACCCGAGGAAGTGGCTGGACGGCTGCTTTCATCTCCCGAAGCATGGTCACTGCCTCCTGACCGTTGGAGGCTTGTCTGACGACCTGTAAATCGTGGTCGGCCTCGATCATGCGCACCAACCCCTTGCGGAGGAGCGCAAGGTCGTCGACCAGCATCAGGTCAATCATCGGCATTGCCCTCTTTCTCGCTGGCGCCAGGCAGGATGGCTTCTACAGTCCATCCTCCATTCTTGCCCGGTCCGCAACTCAGACTCCCTCCCATCAGTCGGCATTGCTCCCCAATCTGCTTTAGGCCCACTCCTGGATGGTCATGAATGGCCGGTTTCCAATCGCCCGAGGCTTGTCGATGTGCATTCCCATGCCCATCGTCGCGGATGCTGATGCGGAGGGTGCCGTCCTGCTCATAGTCGCGGGAGATGACGATGGTGCTCGGGTCTGAAGCGTGCCGGAGCGTGTTGGTGATGGCCTCCCTGCTGATGATGAAGCAGAGGTTGTCCTGTCTGCGATCCTGCCGCCGATGCCCTGTTTCGGTAGACACGACAGCCAGACCAGCCGCGCGGGCATGGGCGATCACGGTGTCGAGTTCATCGAGCGTGTGCAGCCTGGAACCATAGCTGCGCCCGTCATCATCGGACTCTTCAGGTAGTGCCTCATGCTCTTGGACAAGGGTACGGACGGCTTGTCGGGTGTCGGCCAACCCATCCCTGGCCACCTGATTGATGTCCTTAAGCACCTCTTGCAGCTCCTCTACCTCAACCGAGTCAGCGAATCCCTGGGTCAGGGCAATGATCGTGGTGAGGTCGTGGCCCACGCTGTCGTGCAACTCCCCTGCTACCTGGGCACGTGATATGGCCTGATCCCTTTGCCTGGCAAGCATCTCAGAGCGGATCCGCTCCTGCTCCTCACGCTGCTGCGTCTCGCGTCGAATCCGGTAGAACCTGACAGCTACGGCAGCGGCTACGACAGCCATGATGACAGCCATCCGGGCCGACCATTCCAGAAAGAGCATGTGCCCGGCATGCATGCTGACGGTCACCAGGCTGACGGCCGCAACTGCCTCACCCACGCCTGCCGCAATCCTGAGTGCTGATGATAAACAGACGCAGAAATAGAGGGCGCCTACCAGTGGTATCAGGAAGCTATCGTCCGAGGTAGCAAATGACAGACCGATGTATGTCAGGGTCTCCATGGTCGTGATGAGCAGGGGAAGCTGTCTGCTCCAGTACAGCAGGCAGGAAGACAGAAGCCCAATCAGGCCGATGTCCCCCTTCCAAACGGGCAAAGGAATGTTCTCGGCCCAGACTGGAGGAAACGTAGGGGCACTGACATAGAGAAGCGTATACGCCAGGCTCAGCACAGGCATGACAAATCTGGTCAAGCGCTGATTGCTCAACAGCTCGAATAGGTAGGTTGCCATGCCCTTCATCGCGCCCCCTCACGCCGCATGCCGAGGATGCCCAGGTTCATTCGCCAGTGTACTGTGCTATCACACCGGCAGGGGAACGACTTGCTGATTTGCGCACTGTGACCCATGAAGCCAACGATGCCGCCGAAGACAGAAGCAGGTAGACCTGCACCCAGTGAGCCCAAGGTATGCCAATGCTGGCAGCGCCGAAGACCTTGCGGAATCCGGCAGCGTAAGCCATGACGGGCAGGATGCTGGAGGTGAAGGATATGAGTACGGCAGTAGTCGCCATGATGAACCCTTCAAGAGCGGCCATGATTTCAAGTTGGTTCGGATCCGCGCCAGCGATCGAGATAAGGGACAGATCCAGGCTTCGACCATGGGCTGAGATCAGGTATCCTGCGCATACTCCAGCCAGCGTGACGACCAGTGCGGGGCCCAGAAGGGTAATGAGCATGGAGAAATCAGAGCTGCTGACATCCAGGTTGGGAGGCAGCAGATGACTGGAATCGGCGCTGGTCTGGTAGAAGGAATCGGTCATCATCAGCAATGAAACCCCCACGACCAGCGGTATGACCGTGGAGCTGAGACTACGCATGCGGGCGCTGGCTTGCCGGCAAGCGATCAGCCATGAGGGGTTGTGAAGAGCGACGAGCCTGATCCAGCCGCTGGTGACCGCACCCAGCAGGGAGGGACCCGCCAAACAGATTGCGGCCAGCAGGAGCATGAAGCCGAAAGTGCTTCCCATGGCGATAGGCAAGATGGGAGCCGCGGTGTGCAAACGGACCAGTTGCTCATCAGGGATGGTCCGCGCTTGCATAATCGGCATCAGCATGACTGTCGATGCTGCCAGCAAACACAAGGCAGCGGCGATACGACGAGTAGAACCCGCTGTTTTTGGAGGAATAATTGCAGCACGCAGAGATTCCACGGGACTGATCCTGCTGATGGTTCGGATGGTCAGCAGCGTGCCGATCAAGGCCACCAGTACTCCGCACAAGATTCCTGCTGCCCAGGAAGCCAGCTGGTGGTTGGCGATAAAAGGCTGCCTGCCGATCAAGAACTGTGAAGTCTCCCAGGTATAGAGGGGACGGACCAGCAAAAAAGAGCCCGCCAGCGAGACCACACTGGCCGCGAGCGCCAAAATGAGCACGCGCAGACAGGTCAGCGAGGTCAGCTGCCAGGGCGTGGCGCCTTGCAGGGCTAGGAGGGCGAGGTTGCGTCGCCGCTGGTTGACCACCGACGAAACGACTTGCAGAACGATCAGCACTGCGGCAACGAGAAGTGCCACGAAGGGGATCATCAAATTTTGGTAGGCAGTGCGGCCTTGCTCGGCCATGCCGGGGAGATCGCCCAGGGCCTTGGCCGAAGAGAGCATCATGGCAAGCAGGCCGACCATGGTTTGTGAGGCGATCAGCACGAGCGCGATGCCAAACCAAGCCAAGGGGGCATCCTTGAAATCTCGCAGAAGAAGACGCATCAGACGCCCGCTTTCGGCATGGGAACCTTGTCGGCTGTGGCTATGCGACCGTCGCACAGATGCACCAGAGTATTGCAACGGGAGGCGACTTCCGGACTGTGAGTGACCATAATCACTGCGTGGCCCGGTCGCTCTGCGAAGGCAGCGAGTTCATTGACGACCACATCACCAGTCTCCTGGTCAAGGGCGCCGGTAGGCTCATCGGCAAAAATGATATCGGGTTCCGAAATCAGCGCGCGGGCCAGGGCAACCCGCTGCTGCTCGCCGCCTGACAGGAGGGTCACATTGGTCTTGAGTAGTCCCCTGATGCCCAGTCTGTCCAGCAGCTTGAACGCCCGATCCTCCGGCCAGCGAGTCTTGCGCAGAATGAAGGGCAGCTTGAGATTGTCCTCCACACTCATCGAAGGCACCAGATTATAGGACTGGAAAACGAAGCCCAGGTGCGCACGCCGGAATCGCGCTGACGATGCAGGCCCCATGGCAGAGATGCGCCGACCCAGGACTTCCACCTGGCCCGAGCTGACGGGTTCGAGACCAGCCAGGCAGTAGAGCAGGGTTGATTTGCCGCTCCCCGATGGCCCTACAATCCCGGTCATGGCTGTCAAGGAAGCAGTGAACTCCACATTCTCCAAAAGAGTTATGGCCTCCCCTTTCCTGGGTGAAACCTGCTTGCACAGGCCGGATGCGTGGATAGGGAAGGGCTCGTTCTGGCCTGAAGGATCGACGGTACGCTTCATAGCAGTATCCCGCGCCTGCAAACGGGTGAATGTCCGTATGAGCCTGTGACGCTCTGTACGTGCGGCAATGCGTATTGAGCCGGATGTTTCATCGTAGCTCCCTCCCTCAGCGCACTTGCGAGGACAAGAGGTCGCCTCGCAGAGATGATTCTTTCAGTCCGAGTACGGGGAATCAACGTCGGCCGCCACTTCGCCATCTGCAGATGGCAAAACAAGGACCAGCCAACGCCTAACGGGGAGGAATGCCTCTCAACAGCCTTGGCAGAAGCTTTTGGCAGACAGGCTGGTTTACTGTCCGGCACGGCTCCCATCGGCAGGTTCAGAGTTTGCCCCACCCCTCCCCCACGCATCCCAACAGCCTTCTTAAGTGGGCGGAAAGGTAGCGTTTCAAGTTGATATTCTTCGTTGATCTGTACGGGTTCTCGGTCTTGCATCGCCCGAGAACCGGCTTGCCGCGAACTGGAAAAATCGAGAACAAACATGTAGTGTTGAGCTGTTGCCCCTCTGGCTCAATGGTTAGAGCAGCGTCCTTTTAAGTCGTGGGTTGTGGGTTCGAGTCCCACGGGGGGCACTTTAGATTCTTTACTCAACTTGTGATGAATTGAGTTTGGTCCATCAGCTTGCCCCCCATTCTTATAACGAATAACTAATTCTGTTTCACAAGCCTTAACATGAGCTTTCTGCACAGCTTACCTACTGCATACAGAGTATGCGGGAACGCTTAAATAGAAAGAGAGGTAGCCAATCGCAAAACTCACCTATATATGCCTTGGGTGGTTTTTACCTAAACTATCCGTTTCCCATATGAGCTTTAACCTGCGCCTTGCCCTATATCTTCCTCCTGAATCTGAAACTGAAACACACAACTTCAACTAATACACTTCTACCTGGTTTAACGACGTAACCGGCTTTCTACATTTGTTTATCGCAGTTTATATTCGACTTGACACGCACCCCGAAGCGATGTTTCACAGCCTGCTGATTCGGCCATAACCAAATCGCACAAGATAGCGATGGCGTATTCTTATATTTTATATTCCAATCCACCGCGACCGAGAGAAAACTGGATCATCTAGCCTGTGCCGCACATGCACCATCACCACCGATGTCCGCAAAACGCAAAACACGATCCAGTTTTCCTCAGAGAACTAAATAATAAATTCACTCTTATACTATTTGTGACTTATACTATTTATAATGCCGATTACGCCGCAGACAAATTCTCTACTTCATTAAAATTCAACTGTCTTCTAATACTGCAAGGTGACAAAACCTACGTATTAGATGACAAATGGCACAGACAGCACCACGCGAGCCAGAAAAGACCTGGAATTAGATTTTGGCTCGCATGTTAACGAATAGAACTTCCACATGAACCGATCGTGCTGGCCGAACCCACTGAGTCACTTGATTCCGCGCAAGCTGATATGCGTCACATCGACCCCCGGAACAGGCATCTAGATGGTTCATAACCGAGGTTGACACCAAACTTATTTGCTGGCACCAGGAGACCATCAGCCTCACCTGCGGACTCAACGCCAATACTCTCAATGATCTGCACGCCCTCTGGTTCCTTATTGACACCTCGCATATAACGAGTTTGGCAGGAATCGTTACTCGGCCTTACTACCCATCCACTGATGAATGAGCCCATTCACCTTATCCGCAGGCACAAGCACAGACTCGGATCCAGAACCATCCAGACCACCACTACCAGAAGCCAGTTCATAAGCTGCGATATCCCTCGCGTTGCAGGAGTCAGGATTCTCCTTCCAAGAATCTATAAAAGACCGGCACAATTCAGGAGTAAGTAGGTATTTCAATAGCGGGCTAACCCAGACATATCCAGATTCAGACTCTTGAGTCAATGCTTCGAGCACATATTCAACAAATATGTTATTTGTCACCAATTGATGGAATACTTTAAAAGCTATATATTTGTCATCGTCATCATCAAATATAATTGGAATTATTTCCGCGTAGGCTAGCATAAAGGGGCCAGACAGCGGCTTACTCGGCAATTTGAATTCTTGATGCTTGAGCTTATTGCTTAATGCTTTAAAACTATTCTTCCATATCTGTGCTTTGGCGCCTGCCTCAAATGTAAATTTTCGACTAACAGATTGAGCCAGCCAATCGATATTATTTTTGTTCCCAGCCGTATCATTTCCTGTTAGATAATGCTTGGGGAAAGGTTTGTCCTGCATCTCCATAACCAATACTGCCGCTACCCACATCGACACTGGAGAATTTGAATTTGCAATTGTATTCAATATAGCTTCAATATAGTCATCGGTAGACTCGACACGCATTAAACTAAGCGCGACATCAAGTGATATGCATTTTGTGACAACTTGGCCTTCGTAGAACTTTGCTTCGAGATCGAGACAATATTTCATAATCTTGGCACAGCGTTCAGCACCTAACAATTCGGCGTATTTCCCTGCTTTACCGGCAAAATATTCGTCACTGACGATATACCAATGTTCGTGGTTAAAGGCTGTTTCGTCCAGCGGATCGTCGATCAGCAGCTTCTTATAGATATCCTCATGAAGGAGGCCGTTGCCTATGGAAAGCCGGAAATAAGCGTCGAAATGCTCAGCCTTGAATATGCTCCGATATCCCCAAAGCCGTGAAAAAAGCCGATCTTCCGCAACACGGACCTTTTCGACTGCATATCCGACTCTGGGGAACAGGGATTCGACGGCCTGCAAGTTTCTTTCCCCGGCGCGCGTATTGCTCGATGGCATACTTCCCATGTACTCTTCGAGCTCATTATTGCTTTCCATGGAATTATATAAATCGTGGCCAAACTGCTCGAGGTATCCAGGATTGCACAGTTGGTTCTTACTCGCCATGATCCACTCGTGCAGGTCGGGATTGAACACCTCCAGACTGGTGATGCCAAGCAGATCTTCCGTCTCCACATCATCTTTCAGCACCTGATAACGCAGACTGAACTCATTTATCAAACGGCTGACATCCCTCATGTTGTTGACAAATGGAATTACGCAGGATTCATAGATAGTTCGCATTCGGGACGAACTATCGCTGGACCCGCCGTAGGAGCGAGGGGTATCCTGCTCACCAACGATATTGTGTAGCTCATCTTTCAGACGGTCCAGCACAACTTCTTTTACGGGCTCGGGAAGTCCAATAGGAACCTGGACTATCTTTTCCAAGTATTCATCGCCCTTACCGTGGCAGCTCTTATCCAGCGACCTAGTGACGGAATCCCTGTCATACAGCAGCACATACGTCATATATGGCAGATCGCCCACAGCCTTGACAGCGCGCATCACATCTGTGACCTCGTCATCCATCAGGCGATCCAAATCATCAATGAACACGATGATCCTGGTCGCCGACTTATTCAGTTTCTTCTGCAGCTTCCGACGTTGTTTTGAGAGACTTTCAACACCCTTGCTGCTAGGGTCCAAAACTTCCGCAACTTCTTTGAACCCTTTCGCAATTGTCTTATTCGCTGCCTGCAAACTAGCGACATCCATATCAGACATGAAATCGGCAATGTCTGAGGCGGTCTTGCTCACCTTTGCAATATGGCGTTTCACGATGCCCTGCCAACCCGATATTGTATAGGAGATCTGTCTGAATAGCAGTGACACAAGCCGACCACTACCTGAGTACATCCAAGGCTCGAACTCTACAACTATAACTTTTTCTTGTTCTTGCTTTTGTCCTTTCACCTTATCAGAAGGAGCCGCAACAAGCTGTTCGACAAGCATGTTCTTCAATGAAGTCTTGCCCGACCCCCACGGACCCTGAATACCGACAACAAGAGGGCATGGCCCCGTGGACCGCCTCAAACCTAATGCGAGGTTCCGCACGTACTCGCCCCGGCCATATCGATCGTCAGCAACGAACCTGATGGGTTCATCCTGAAGCAATGGAGGATACAACTTTGAACACTCACTCATACACCCAGAGTACATAAACGAGGAGCCCTGCTGTCATACAATCTCGGCTATCAGTTGCCCTGATGGACAATTCTTGGACTTCCCTTGAGAGAACAGGATCACGCGATTAATGCTCGCGTTGTGCTTTCCCGACACTAAAGTCACCACGGGGATAGATCACCACCTGAGTCCCATCCCTGTATTTACACCGAGCAACCCTTTGCTAGATCAGACATCCATTGATTAAGTTATGAGATATAGATAGAGGCCCTTGACAATTGGAAACCTGTATCCCATCACAAGGTAACCTCCCCATTCTCAAACCGATTCTATTTTTCTCCGCAAGAATGACACACATATATCGCTCTGCAATCAAATGCGGATGCTTCGAGACTTAACTTATTTGCATTCCAACTCACTCAAACTTGCGCGCTCGCCTCCACCGGTAGGTCCTTTGCGATCCTGGACGTATAGGTTCCATTCTTCCAATCAGCAAGGTTGCCGACCACATAGACACGGCGCTTAGCTCGGGACACAGCGACGTTGAGCAGGTTGGGCGAACCATTAACCCATGAACGAGAGCCTTCTCCACGCTTGCCCGCTCTGCTGCCAAGAACGATGAAGACCACGTCGGCTTCGCGCCCCTGAGAGGTGTGGACAGTTCCGGCCTGGCTTGATGCCAGCCGGCTCGCTTCGCTGCCATTGCAACCAGTGCATTGCCGCAAGGCGTCCGCGAAGGTGTCACGCACCTGGTTGGCCACAGCTCTGAACGGAGCGATGACCAGAATATTGGTGGGGTCAATCCCACCCTTGAAGAGCCCGCACAGACGCTTGTGTAGTTCGTAGCCCTCCTGCGGCCTCCATTGCGTTCTCCCCGTTTCGCAGGAATTAGGCGGCACATCGTACCAACAGGAAGCCGGCAGCTCATCTCCCGCATGAGGACCGGACAGATAGGCACAGGGCTGATGCTCCGGCCCTACACGAACCATCCTGCCGGAGTAGGCCATATCGTTGCATATGAAAAACATGGGTTCATCACAGCGCCGATGGACCACCAGAGGCATCCCCAGCCAGTGGTCATCCGTCTCGTCCAAAAGGCCGCAAGGGGTCTGATAATCCACCAAGGCCTGCATGTTTTCGGATTCCAGTCCCAGGCGCTGGAGGTGATGGGTGCTCGCCAGGAGTTCACGCATCGGCTTGGGCATGGTATCCACGGGCTGGAGCTGCATAGGGTCTCCAACCGCAACCGCATGTTTCACGCGCTGCAACAGACCAGCAGCGGCCTGGGGCAGGGCCTGTCCGGCCTCATCCACAATCGCCCAGCCGAGCGCCTCCTTGCCTATCCCCGAAAACATTCTGGATATTGATGCAAAGGACGAGGAGACAACTGGGATCACCAGGAAGAAAGTCTGCCAAGCCACCAGCCTCTCGTCATCCGTAAAACCATTCGACTGCATAACAGCGCAAGCCAGGGAAAGATTGCGCATGAACTGGTGGGCAGCACCCATGACGGCCTGCTGATGAAGAGCCAACGCCTTGATGTAGACCTCCGTCCGCGCCTTGCTCCATTCTTGGTCCATCCACGCAACATGGTCATCGCCAATGTCAGGCCTGGGCCACTGAATCTGCTCGGCCTTAGCAATTTGCTGTTCAACGGTGGCAAGCTGCCTGGTCAAAGTCGCAATCTGTGTTTGGCATTCCCCTAACTTCTGATCACCGACTTCCAACCCTCCATAGAAGGACTGCAACCGCTGATGGACCGTGCTGGCCTGCTCATCGAAATGCTGCTTTGCACGACGTGCCTGCTCCAGATCAGTACGTACCTTAAGCTCGTCCTGCTGCCTTTCGCGGCTGTGGAAAAACGACCTTAGAGGATGCGCCTTCCAGTAAGACAAGTGAACCTGACAAATGCTATCAGCCTGCTCCCAAGCAGCTTGCGCATTATTGGCAGCCTGGCCAGCATCCGACATCTGCCGTTCCATTGATTGAATCTGTCCGACATACCTTGAGCGGCTTGCCTTCATGCCACGAAGTTGTTCATTGAGGGTTTTCAGCTCGGCTGACAGATCGGATCGCTGATTGCACAGGTCTGAATAAGAACGTAAAAGTTTATACTGGGCAATTTTCCTGGCGCGGATGCTCTCTTCCTTCTTCAGCGCAGTATTAAAGTCGTTCCTGGCCTTTGCCCAACTGTCTCTGCTGGTCCTTTCATCTGGCCTATATCTCAATGATTTATAGATAAACTCGTTTTTGAAGGGCCACAGGAATCGGTTTTTATTGCTCATGTTTCCCAAGACCGCCGATATAAGAGCTCAAGCGGATGAGGCATTTGAAGAACCGCTCTCATTATCCTGACTTCTGCGATCGGTAATTTGCCCGGCAAAGTCTCGAAAAGCGAATCCACAGGGAACCTGTTTGAATTCACTGTCAATATAGGTCTCCCACTCGGCGTCTATAGCATCGGCACTGGGCAAATCCTGGCTGACGTTTTCAACAGCCTTGTTGTTACTGGAAGCAACGACAATCTCAAAGCCGGTCACCGCCGGATCAAGCGTCCAATAGATATAGTCCTTGTCCTCGTCCGAGGTTGCTCTGGCCACCCTCCGAGATGTGAAAATATCCTGAGGACGGGAGAATCCTGCCAACCGACGAGCCCTGGCCACAATAATCTCGGCCGCCACATCCTTGAGCAGGGTGGTCTTGCCGGTTCCAGGAGGGCCATTGACACCTAGCAGCGATGAGCTGCCATATCCTTCCAAGGCCGCCCGTATTTGGTTGATCGCCAGTTGCTGACCAGTTGACTGAAATTGATTGGAAGCACTCGGCCATCGCCCGAATGGCATGTCGGCAGGTTCCGTAAAGTCGCCCACCAGATGCCCCTCAGGGTCCTTCTGCAGATTAAACCGTCGAGGATGACCAATCGATAGATATTGCCTGACCGGCTCAGAAAATATGTCAGGTCCATTTTGATAAAGGCCCTCAAGATCTTCAAGGAAGAACGAATCCATCATTTCGCCATTCAACAATCCCGAACCGGCTTCCAGATGGCAATTGACATAATTCCTGATCAGAGGCGAGCCGTCAGCACGAGCAAAAAGAGGAGAGCCACTTACCGCGCGGTCATCCAGCCCCATCCGGTCCACTACGTGCTCAATAAGGCTTTCGATCTCATATCTGCCGACCGGATCTGCTCCGTCTTCAGAGTCTTCCCCAGCCAGACGATTGAATTCGGATTTGAGTTTCCTTTCCGTCTCGTCAAATACTTCGATATGCGGCCACCCAGCCAGGCAATCAGGCCAGCCTTCATGATTGAACAGGCAGGAAACCGCCTTGGCATATTGAGAGAGCGTCAACGATCTTGGGGCCAGACAACCATCATCCCCTACGCAGAACTCCATAAGGGAAGCCACGGTAGAAGGACCGCCGGCGCGCCTGTTCTGCCGATGCGCTAACTCCTGCAACACCTCGTCCTGAGCAGTCTCCTCGGCTGGCGAGAGCTCTCGAACAAGCTTGGCGGCCTTCAACAGCGCATTCGTGACTACACGCTGGGAGAGCCCGACTGCTATTCGAAAACGTTCATGCTTAAGCCACCGATTTTGTCGTCCCACCGCTTCTTGCTGCTCCGAATCCTCGCCAGGTTTCACTGCCTGATGGACGGGGCGACGCGCAAATCGGCGGTCATAGTCCTTGCAATAAACGGCACAGGCTGAGCCAGGCCGATTGGCCGTTGCTGACAGCTTTCCCGCCACCTGCAGCAGGCGCGAAACCATGGAATCCGTCAGTTCAGTACCTGCCGGCAAAGAGCCGGGCTGCTTAGCCACCTCTAGCCATAGCTGGTTCGTCTCCCCAAGCAGACCGGTTATAGTCTGTTCGTCAAGTCCTGATCTGACCGCCTGCACGCGCAGCCAGTTCTCAGTATCTTCTGCAAACGAGAAAGGTTTGGTCAGCCGGGCGTTCATGTCTGTCTGCAACCGGTATATTTTCCTGCTCTGCAGGTCGTTATAGAGGTTTGTATAGGAACGATGCTCATTGTCAACCGGCCCGATGAGAAGATCAGCATGAATGTCATTCCATGGAAGTCGCTCCTGCTCAGAAACGCTTACCCTTTGGTCGTCGTTGCGGGAGGAGGATAAAGCAATGAGCTGGTTATCCCTCCAATTTTGTGGCGAGAACAGTTCAACTGCGCACCAATATGACAAAACATCCATTGCATGCTGTTGCTCATCGTTCCCCATATTTGCCAGTATGCGGATAAGCGGGGACAGGTGCAGGAACAGGTTCGAGCCACGGATGAGGCCATAGGAGACAATCCCGATGCGGCATTGTCCAGTCCAATCACCGCATCGGAATAAGCATTCATGCCCGTATCCGTCTGACCGCCCAGTTGAGTAGTTTTCGCAGCTCCGAAGCGATCAGGACCAGGGAAGCCAGCGCGATGCACTCCAGCCATGCTTGGGGTTGGAGGGGGACGGTGCCGAAAGCCTCGCCCAGGAAGGGCGCGTAGATCACCAGGAGCTGGAGCAGGATGGAGACACCTATGGCGCCCCAGAGCCATGGGTTGCTGAAGAGCCCCTGGAAGGCCGACTTGCGGGAGGAGCGGGAGGCCAGGGCGTTGAAGAGCTGGGCGAAGACCAGGATGGTGAAGCCCATGGTCCGCGCCTCCCTGATCTGCGCCTCGTGACCGATTGCCTGGACGGACCTGTCGGTGAAGAGGCCGCCGCTCAGGTGCATGTCCATGCCGATCAGGGTGACCACAGCCATGACCAGGCCTATGTAGATGATGTCAACCCACATGTCCCGGTCGATGACCCGGTCGTTAATGGATCGGGGCGGGCGGTCCATCAGATCGTCGGTCTGCGGATCCACGCCCATGGCCAGCGCGGGCGCCGCGTCGGTCAGGAGGTTGATCCAGAGCAGCTGGGTGGCCAGCAGCGGCACGGTCACGCCCGCCATGCCGGGCTGCGATATGCCCAGAAGACCAGCGAAGACCACGCCGCCGAAGACCGTGAAGACCTCGCCCATGTTGGAGCTGAGCAGGTAGCGCAGGAACTTGCGAATGTTGTCGAAGATGCCCCGGCCCTCTCGCACGGCCTGGACGATGGTGGCGAAATTGTCGTCCGCCAGGATCATCTTGGCCGATTCCTTGGTGACCTCGGTCCCGGTGATGCCCATGGCCACGCCGATGTCTGCGGTCTTGACAGCAGGGGCATCATTGACGCCGTCGCCGGTCATGGCCACGACCTTGCCCTGGTCCTGGAGCGATTCGACGATCTTCAGCTTGTGCTCGGGGGCCACGCGGGCGTAGACGGAGACCTTGGAGGTGGTCTCCCGAAGCTGGTCCGAGTCCATGGCATCCAGCTGCTCGCCAGTGCAGGCCGGCTGTCCGGGCTTGATGATGCCCAGGTCCCCTGCGATTCTGGCTGCAGTAAGCGGATGGTCGCCGGTGATCATGATCGTTCTGATGCCGGCCTTGTGAGCCTGATCCACCGCATGGCGGACCTCAGTGCGGGGCGGGTCAATGATGCCGACCATGCCCGTCCAGATCAGATTGCTCTCCAGTCGGGTGCTTTCCTGGATCACCTTGTCGGCAGACAAGCGAATTGCAGGAGCATGCTGAGACTTTTCAGGCAACCGGTCCGTCTGATCCGTCCCGACCGTGCTTGACGGCCACTCCCCCGCGTCAGCTTCGGCCAGCGCCGACAGCTCCTGGTCGGATACAGGCCGGAAAGCCTGTCCCAAGGTCCTGTAGGCATCCGCCGAGAGACTGCTGACCTGAGCAAGTATCCTTTCCCGATCGGCACTGGTCATAGGTCTGACCTGGCCGCCATCGAGAATCCGGTCGCATCGGCCAAGCAGCACGTCGGGAGCGCCCTTGCAGAAGAGACGTGATTCCCTTTCGTTGTCATCATTCGGGGCAGCCAGAACCGACATGAGCTTGCGCTCGGACGTGAAAGGAATCTCGGCCAGACGACGGTAGCTATCAGCCTTGGCATCAGCGCCGACTTTACGGGCGGCAACAATCAGCGAAACCTCCGTGGGATCGCCGACGCTCTGCCAGTGACCCTGCCCGGATCCAGACTGGGCCTGGGAATCAGGTTCGGCCTCGACCGGCTGCCAATGCAGGTCTCCGTCGTTGGCGATGGCCCCGACCATCAGGGTCTCTTCCACTGCCTCAGCCAGAGATGAACCAATGGTATCTGTCAGTTGTTGATCATCTGACCCACTGGCCTCGAACGGCTGCATGGTTCCCTCCGGAGCGTACCCGGTGCCAGTGAGCCTGACCTGCCCCGAGGGGACGACCACCCGTTCAACGGTCATTTCATTGCGTGTAAGAGTTCCTGTCTTGTCGGAGCAGATGACTGATGCCGATCCCAGGGTCTCCACCGAGCTGAGCTTCTTGACGATGGCATGATGCTTGGCCATGCGCTGCACGCCCAGGGCGAGAACCACAGTCAGGATGGCCGTCAGCCCCTCCGGCACAGCAGCTACGGCCAGAGATACGGCCATGAGCAGGGAATCAATCAGATCCTGGGTTGTCTGAAAGCCTTCCATCAGGGCCAAAGCAGCCAAAACCAGGGCGGCAATCAAGCAGACGGCCAGTCCGAGGAGCTTGGAGACGCGGGCCATCTCCTTCTGTAGGGGCGTGGGTTCCTCCTGGGTATCAGCCAGCATGTCGGCGATCTTCCCGACCTGGGTGTCCATACCAGTAGAGGTGACGATCATGCGCCCGTTCCCCTGGGTCACTGCGGTGCCGTTGAAGACCATGTTGGTTCTGTCACCCAGAGCCTTGGGCTGGTCAAGCCGACCGGGCCGCTTGCCCACCGGCAGCGACTCGCCGGTCAGCGATGCCTCGGCCACGCGCAGACCCGCGGCCTGGAACAGTCTTCCGTCGGCGCCGACCGAATCGCCTTCAGCCAGGACTACTACATCACCAGGCACGATCCTGCTGGTCTCCAGGCTGACCACCCGGCCGCATCGCAGCACCGAGGCGTGCGGGGCCGTCATGCTCGCCAGAGCATCCACAGCCCGCTCGGCCTTAGCCTCCTGAGCGTACCCCAGGGCGGCATTAAGGATGAGGATGATCATGATGACGATGGCATCAAAGGGCAGGGGCTCCCCGCCTCCTGATGCCGGATGTGAGCGTTCCACCACCCAGGGCACCAACGAAATGGCCGTGGCTGCCAGAAGCAGATAGACCAAGGGGTCCTTGAACTGTTGAAGGAATTCCCTCCATGCAGGAACGGGAGGCGCTCCAGCCAGCTCATTAGGACCGAACCTGTCCAGCCGACGCGCCGCCTCGGCCTCATCCAGGCCCCGGTCGGGGTCCACATTCAGAGCAAGGGCAACCTGATCGACACCTACTATAGAAGGGTCCTTGAGGACGGGGCCATTCACTCTGCGCCTCTGCTCATGGCCCTGCCCTGCAGTCGGGATCACGCCGGTATCTGTCGATTTCTCATGCTTGGGATCGCTGGTCAACCCAGTCATGCCACTCTCCTGCTTATGCCACGGAGTAGTCAACGCTTCAGAGGCCCGTTGGAAGAAATCAGAGGCGGCCAGACCAAAACGCTGCGTGGATGCTTGCCAAGTTGAACCAATAATATACATAAACACGGCCGAAGTCGTCAAGGCCTTTGCTTCAGTATGCATTCTCAGGCCTGTCTCATGACAGAGACGGTATCTTTGCTGCACTTAACTTGGCAGCGCCCTAGTTGCCGAATCCCCCCCCCCAAAAAAAATACTAGATCTTCATTAGAAAAGCTTTAATCAATTTGGGCTCATCTGGCATAAAAACCCTTATCTGCCCTGAGAATCCTATTTAAGACCCTCTTGTGATTATTCGACAGGCTCAGCTGGCGTTATCTGAGCAGTAAATAGTCTTATAGGCCAACCATGGTAGTTCTTGCCAGCCGTCTGCCCTAACGATCCTTTCAGTGGAGACACCATTGGAAATAGCACTAAACACGAGAAAGAGAGGAGAGAGACGGACAAAATGCACAACATTATCGATCTGCAGAATAGTAATATCGCCATGAATGATGAAGCCGCTCATCATAGCGGCGTCAGCATATTTGCATGCCACGGCGGTGGGCATGATAATATCTGGAGTTGATGGACCTGCAGCTAATCCACAAAAATATGCCACTGCGATGACGCATTCATCAAAATGGCATGGGCTGTCATTTTTGCCCTGATGACGGCAGGGACAACAGTCATGTAAGTCTATGGGCGCCATCCTTGTATGGCATCCATAGCAATATTCTGATGAAGATTTATAAGTCGCGAGAACGGCGATGATGGGAGAACGGTGATGAGTGGTGCTTCAGTGAGTTCAAATGGATTGACAATGACGGTGACTCCGAGGAAGGATGATTCGATCACCATCCTCGACCATGTCGACTTCCATGCTGAGCCCGGAAGAATCACGGGGATTGTCGGCCCCTCAGGCAGCGGAAAGTCCACCTTGCTGTACTGCCTTTCGGGGTTGGAACGTGCGACATCCGGAAGCATCTCCCTTCTAGGGCATGACATCACACATATGCGAGCGTCCGCGCTCACTCGGTTTCGGCGTCGACATCTGGGATTCGTGTTTCAATCCTACAACCTGATCACGAGCATGACGGTGGAGGAGAACCTCGCGCTGCCATTCACCCTGCGCGGCCGTCGACTCCCCAAGCAAAAAGCGGATGAGATCTTGCGGTACTTCGGATTGGCAAACGAGAAAAAAAGGAGCGTGACGATGCTCTCAGGCGGAGAGCAGCAACGTGTCGCGCTTGCACGAGTGCTGCTCTCCGATGCAGATATCATTTTCGCCGACGAGCCGACTGGAGCCTTGGATCAGGAATCTGGCGCCAAGGTCATGCAGGTGTTCAAAAGCCTGGCTATGGATGCGGGCAGGACCGTAGTAATAGTGACCCACAGTGGAGAGGTAGCCGGACAGTGCGACCAGATCGTTGAGGTCCGTGATGGCCACGTGCTGAACGCTGATACGGAGAGCGGGGCCCGCATATGAGGGGCGCACTCTCTGATCTGAAAGCAGCCCCGGCCGTATGGGCCGGCGTATGGCTGTCACTAATCGTTTCCCAGACCGCTGTGTGCACTATCGTCGCCGCGCGCAGGGCTATTGATGCCGCTTACCACGGACCGGATGCCGGGTTAGGCGCCAACCTTTCCGGCCCAGCAATGCTGTTCAGCGTGGTCATAGCCGTGTTCGTGATGCTGTGGGTCGTGACCGCCGCTCTGAACCAGCGCAGGCACCAACTAGCATTGCTGGTCCTTCAAGGCGCCACGCCCTGGCAGCTGCTCTTCGGGAATCTGGCTATCATCATCGTCCTATTCATCTTGGCAGCAGTAGCGTCATCCCTCCTGACGCCGCTGGCAGCACCATATCTGTTCGACCTCCTGGCCAGAGCATTCGAGCTGAAACTGACGTATCAAGCAACCCAGCTGCTGGCATCCATCGGCACTGGGTTGGCCATTGCCGGAGTCGCCGTCCTTGCAGGCACAGTGCTGACCGTGCGCACACTATCCAAGATCAGGCCGATAGAGGCGCTTCGGCAGTCACAAAACCCGCCGAGACAAGTGAACGCATTCCGTGTTCTGCTAGGCGCATCGTTGCTCGTGGGAGCGATATGCGCGCTCATCATCCCGGGGACAGCTACACGCAAGATAGACTCTGGCGAGCTCGCCACGCACATTTCCGGCAGGAATCCCATAGAGTCCAGAGTGACAGGATTCATTGGGTTCTCCATGGGAGGCATGTTCCTCCTGATCTTCGCATTGGCTGTTCTGGCTCCCTATGTCATGCACTGGTTCACCAAAGGATGGACGCATCTTCTCCCCCTGCCATTCAGCACCTGGAAACTCGCTAGGCAGCAGGCCGTTGGGAGGATCCAACGACAGAACGCGACCATCATTCCCATGACGGCCGGCTTGTCGTTGCTCATGACTTTCTCTGGTGTGTTGCATACGCTGACCGACAGCCTCAAGAATTTCGCCAGTAACGGCCATTCCATGAACGTGAACCCACACATGCTGACGAACCTGATGGCCATGCTCGGCCCTGCGCTCATCATCGCTTTGGTGGGCGCAATCTCCGGACTGATGATCACCGCACGAGGGCGACGCCTGGATCTGGCGCTGACATACGTATCCGGTGCCAGTACCGGACAGTTGCGCATTTTGGGAGCCCTCGATGGTCTCATTTCGATGGTCACCTCGGTGCTGCTCGCCTTCGTCATCACACTGCTCAGCACCTGCGGCACCGCCTTCATGCTGCAACGATATCTGGGAAGCGCAAAGATAAGCGTTCAATGGGGATATTGGGCGGTCATCGCACTCCTCGCTATTGTCGTAGGCGCCCTCGTCACAGGCGTGCAGGCGCTGTGCGCGCGTTCCGAGGATTCTGTGAGGGTCATATCACGTGCAGTCGGTGAGTAACCACCCCCAACAAAGGACGAAAATGTCGCCACACAAGCGGAATAGTAATGAGAAAACCGCATCTTTGATAGACGTGCCCCGCCTTTTGAAATCCATAAGGGTGTTTTATTCACGGTTAGTCTGCTAAGTATAGCGAGCGCCCTCTTAAATCTGGCTCAGCCACAGCTTGTCAATGTCATTCTTGGACGCGTGCAGCATAACATGCGATCCGCAGTGCCCCTCTAATAGCGTTGGCAGGAGTGTTTCTGTCCGGCGCAGCAATCACTTCTTTTGACGCTTACCTGCTGTTGAACGATATGAGACGGTCTCTAGTAATGCATATTCTGCATTTGCCGTTCAAAGATCTGGACCAGTCGCATACAGGCAACGTAATTTCTATTATTTCATCTGATACAAATGAACTGAAGCGATTGCTGACCGATAATTGCCAGAAGTGTTTGGCACTTTACTGGTGTTCATAGGCGCGTGTGTGGGAATGGTCATAATCAGTCCCGTCATGTTCGTTATCTCTCTTTCGACCTGTCTTGTTACTGTCGGTTTACTGGTAGTCTTATCCGGAAAATTACGAGACTGCTCCAGAGGGGCTCAAACGGCCATAGGAGATATGACGTCTGCAGCCACTGATGCTTTGATGAGTTTGAAAAGGATCAGGGCCTTCAACGCCACGGAGCGTGAGACCAATAAAATCGGCGAGAAGCCAGGCAAGCGTGCACATCCGGTCGTCTAATTTCAAAGAAGCAGTCACTGATATGGCCATCAGGAATGGCCTTAATGCAGTTGTGCCTGATGGTTGTATCGGGAATCGGCGCTTTCCAAGTGGCCAAAGGAGTGATGACTGTTCAGCAACTGGTAACTTCTCTATGTACCTAGAAATGATGCCCACGCCTATGGCGACACTTTCTTCGACATATAGCAGACTGTTCAGAGCGTTGGGCGCGAACTCCAGCATTCAAGCGATAATGAGAATGCCGACCGAAGATGCGACATCAGCATGAGCAGTATCCAGTAGGGTCCAAAGGAAGGTCACCAACTCCGATCAGATTGACATCGATCTTGACCATGCTGATATTCCGTATGATGACGCACGGAACAATCGTGGCGGGCTCCAATTGAATGAAGCGGGCGTGCATATGAAAGGCGGTGTCGTCTACGCGATAGTCGGACCATCCGAAGCGGGCAAATCAACCATGCTGGCCCTTATAAGGGTATTCTATAAGCCAAATCATGGCCATGTTCTCTTTAATGGTATTGATCTTTCAACTCTCAGCTCCTCTTATGTACGTTCTCTGATCGGCTATATAGAACACGATGCCCCCATATATTCCGGTTCTTCCAGAACGAATCTGGCGATGAACAAGAACGGCGTATCCGATGAAGGCTGCTGGAATGCCTTAAATAAGGTGAACCTCACGCCAAAGTGAGAGACACCTTCGATGGATTGGATACCCCAGCAGGCAACGCGGTGTATTGCTGAGTAGCGGTGAACGCTATCGCTTGGCCCTGGCAAGGCTGTTGTCCATAAGGCGGCCGATCATGCTGCTTGACGAAACAACATACCATTTAGACGCTAAAAACGAGGAGCTCGTCGCACAAGTCATTCATGCCAATTCCCCGGAGCAGACAATAGTCATGGCGGCACAGAGAATACAATCAATCGCTTCGTCAAATAGAATCATGGTTTTGGCCAATAGAACTATCAATGGTTTCCTTTGGAAAATATTGTCTGCCAATTCTACTCTCCTATATGTATTGCTGTTAATAAACTTGATACCAATGTGAATAATTTGGCTATATATAAATATGCGCGGAAAATACGATCCACCGGCAGCAAGGTTCTCACCTCAACAAAGGAACAGACGATTCAAACTATCGTCTTGCCCTCTAAAGATATCTTTAATGACATTTATTGGCTGCTTGGTTTCCAGCATGATATGCAGTCATTACTAGACTGACCACGGGATATCTAGCAGTAAAGTTTAGCTGGGAGTACAGCACGTGAACCTTACACAGGGCACGCAGGAATAAATCTTGGAATTGCTCATTGTCAAGACATGACCCTCGCTGTTCCGCACAGTCAATCAGCTATCTGTTTTTTGATGACTATATGATCACGACGATGTTGATCGCCTACGGGCTTAAGGAGCCGGACCGGGCATCAGACCGCTGGTTAATAGCCTAAACGAGACGGAGTAGTCAACGCTTCGAGGGCCTGTTGAAAGAAATCAGAGGCGGCCAAACCAAAACGCTGCGTGGATGTTTACCAAGTTGAACCAAGAATATACATAAATCAGGCTATGCTCGTCAAGTTCTTTGCTTCAGGGCGTATCAGCCGACTTTCCATGCCGATACGCCCGAAGACAGACGACCCTACTTGACCGAGCGGATCAGCATGATGACCGCCGCGCCGATCAGCACCATGACGATGGCCACGGGGAAGATGAACACATACCCGGCACGGATCACCAGGACCGAGACCAGTACTGGGGCGATGACCTGTCCTAGGGTATTGGCCAGGTTCAGGATGCCCAGATCCTTACCAGCTTCGTTCTTGTTCGGCAGCACATCAACATTCAGGGCCTGGTCCACCGAGGTATAGATGCCATTGCCCAAGCCAGCGATGCCCGCGTAGCACATCATGCCCACTGCCGTCGGGAACACCCACGGAAGTGCAATGCCCAGGGCCAGGATGCAGGAGCTGACCGCCACGATGGCCTTGCGACGGCGAAGCTTGTCCGATATGGGACCAGAGATTATCGAAGCAAGGAAAGTGACCACCATCGAAATGACGGACATCGTAGAAATTGTACTGGCCGACTCCGCCACTGAAAGCCCGCAATACTTTTGCAGAATGTAAAGCTGATAAGTAGCGACCATCGACGAACCTATCATCATAAAGAGCCTGCCACCGAGAGCCAGGTAGAAGTCACGACTCCCCTTGGTCGGCGGAGTGAAGGAGACCCGCAGCCGGTGCCAAAGCCCTTGCTTCTGGTTACCCTTTCCATTACGCGCAGCCGTTGCTGCGGCACTTTCAACAGCGGAATGCTCACGCGGCCAAATGATGACGGTGAGAATGCCGGTGACCGCAAACAGGCAGATACCGAGGATGAAGCCCACCTGCATGTGACCAATGAATCGGGCTCCTATCAGGGTGCCTAGGGACTGCCCTACGATGCTACCGCCTCCATAGAAGGCAGAGAAAGTGCCGCGAGTGGACTCGGGTATCCGGTCCGAGAGCACCGCAACAGCCGGCGCAATCATCATGTTGACGCCCACCTGCACCAGGCACCAGCCGGCCACGATGGTAGGAATAGTCACTGCCTGTGCCGTGTAGAGATAGCCCAGCGCAGTGACAATTCCGCCGGCCACAACCCAGGGTGTGCGCTTGCCCAGCCGCGAGTGCGACATATCAGACAGGGCGCCGAATATCACATTGGACACCAAAGCGAATACGCATCCGACTGAATTCATCGTGCCCAGTATGGCCTCGGGAACGCCGATGCCAAGATCCGTGAACCGCTGCGGCAGGAGGACCTGGGAGCCGGAGGTGCCGGCGGTCATCCACAGTACTGAAAACAGGCAGAAGCCTACGCCGAAGCGGATTTTCTCTGCTCGTGTCAGAGGACGACCCGTATCCGGCGCCAATGCATCCGACGACGATGTCGCCTTCTGAACCTGCTCAACCGTATCAACCATTTCACATACTCCAATCCTTTACAGGGGAGCACCATGCTCCATCCGAGCTTCTTTGCTCTTCCGCAGACGTACAGCTGTGTTGTTGCTCCGCTTCTACGAGGATCAGCCACGACAGAATGCGTCATGCATAGCTTTCTGGGCCGACCAGGTCCAAACAGTCAGGACCTGGTCGGCCCAGCAGCAGTCAGCGTTCAACCACCAGATCGTAGGTTCCTGCAGGGTAATCCTTGCTGGATCGCTTGCCAGGGGCTGCAGGGGAACCAATCAGCACCCGCGCCACGGAACCGGCAGGGACGACCAGACGAAGCCTAACCCGGCCATCTTCTTCGAGCCGCCAGGACGATTCAGCCATGCCATGTGGCGTCAGATGGCGTGTCGAGGCTTTCGTCAACCCGCCACCGATTCGAGGATCGACCTCGAAAAGGCTCCACCCTGGTTCGAGAGCTCTTAAACCGCCGATTCGCTCGTGCATCCACTCGGCCACAGACCCCAGGGCATAGTGGTTGAAGGAGGTCATGCCGCCCGGGTTGATGGACCCGTCGGGCTGCATGGAATCCCAGCGCTCCCAAGTGGTCGTCGCTCCCATCTTCACTTGGTAGAGCCAGGAGGGGCACTCGGTCGACAGCAATAGGGAGTATGCCTCAGCATCATGCCCGGTCTCGCTCAAAGCTGGCAGGACGAATGGGGTGCCGGCGAAACCAGTGGAGACCTTGCCGCCTGATTCGCGCACCAGTTCCGCCAGCCGTTGGCCGGCAGCCTGCTTGAGTCCAGGCTCGGCATCGAACAACCCGAAAGCAATCGAAATCGCATAGGCGCACTGAGTATCGGAGGTCATGCGCATGTCTGGGCCATCGCCGGCCACAAACCGGTTCCGATAGCCGGCGACCATCCGCTCATGCAAGGAGCGGTAGTCGGCTGCCTCTGTCTGCTTCCCCAGAGCCTGGGCAATGCGTGAGGCATAGTCAACCGAACGGGCGAAGTAGGCAGTGGCCACCAGCTCCTTCTGTGTCATAGCCTGAGCAGGATCATCCGGCGGAGCGGTGGGATCCAGCCAGTCTCCAAGCTGACCCAGCACATAGTCAGGCCGACGATCCCAGACTCCGTCCGGCGATAGGTAAGCGCGCACTTCGTCTATCCATCCCCGCACCAGATCCCAGGATTCATCCAGAATATGCCGATCACCGCCCTCCATATAGAGGGTCCAAGGGACCGCTACGGCCGCATCTCCCCAGATAGCAATGGCTGCCGGCTTGGCCCAGACGCCCAGCGGTACAAAGGGTACGAAGAACGGTATGGTTCCATGAGCCTCCTGCTCAATGCGCACATCCTTCAACCAAGAGGAGAGGAAAGCCTGCACATCGTACAGGTAAGCGGCCGTCGGCGCGAAAAGATCGATATCTCCGGTCCAGCCCATGCGCTCGTCCCGCTGAGGACAGTCCGTGGGGATGGAGAGGAAATTGGAACGCATAGACCAAAGGACGTTGTCATGGAGCTTGTTCAGAAGTGGATTGGAGCTATCGAACCACCCGGTCCGCTCCATGGTGGAGTGGTAGACCCGGCAGTCGATGTCCTCGGTGGTCAGCTCTCCGGGCCAGCCCTCAATGCTGGCATAGCGGAAGGCATGCATGGCGAAGCGTGGCTCCCACCAGGCATCCTGTCCATTCGATATGTACTGATCATGCTCCTGCCCTCGGCGCAGGGTCCGTGTGGCCAGGGTACCGTCCTTCTCCAGCACCTCGGCATGGCGGATGGAGATCTGAGCACCCTCTGCCAACCCATGCATGTGCAAGCGCATCCGCTGACTGCAGTTCTGACCGAAGTCGATCAGCCAGGAGGAGGACTTCCCCGACCCTCCTGTACGGGTAATGGACACCGGCTGGTTCCGCCCCTGCATGCGTACGGACTGGAGCTCCGGATTCTCAATCTTGGCCGGATCATAGGGAACCTCAGCCACTGGCCGCCATGCTGAATCATCGAAACCTGGTCTGGACCAGCCAGGCTCCTCCAACCTGGCATCGTAGGTCTCCCCCTCATACAGGTCCGAGCACACGATCGGCCCCAGAGTAGTCTTCCAGGTGCGGTCCCAGGAGTTGGAGTAGATGTGGGTGATCGAGCCGTCTTCGCCCTCCACCTCCAACTGGGCGAACACTCCTATCCTGTCGCCATAGAAGTTTGCCATGCCGCCGTCGAAACCCAACCGGCCACGGTACCAGCCGTCGCCCAGCCAGAAGCCCATGGCATTAGCACCCTGCGACAACTGCTCTGTCACATCGTAGGTCCAGCACTCCAGACGGCGGCCATAAACAGTCCAGCCAGGCGTAAGCTCGTCTGATCCGACCCGAGCGCCGTTGATTTCAGCCTGGACCAGGCCCAGAGCAGACAGATAAAGCCTGGCGGACCTAGGCGCTGCAGGCAGCTCGAACTCCGCACGCACCAAGGGCAGATGACGATGGTCCGTTTCGGCCTCTGGCCAGGAGGGACCGACGAAGTCGGCGATGCGGTCCGTCACATCCAACCCGACATCAAAGTTGCGCTCTGGCGATGGTGCTCCAAGAGGCGCTCCGTCGGCATTGAGCATGGCAAGAACCACAAGCGCCCGTTCCCGCGAACGCAGGGGCTCAAAAGGCCAATCCAGAAACATATTGTCGCCTGCGTCGACTTCGGCTTCCTGCTGTACAGGATCACTGCCCGGCATCCTCCTGGTTAGGTTGATCGCTACCTTTGTCCCCTGCGGCGGCTGTTCCGAGTATGTCCAGGAAAGCCTAGGCCTGTGGCTGCCGATTCCCAGTACGTCACCGTGGTAATGCTCCACCTCAGGGGCACTGATGGCGATTGTCTGATCCGTATTCATATAACTTGACCTCCTTGTCTTGTATCTGTGCATTACCGCTGGGACCGTTCCCTGCGTTCCTCATCGGTGCCATACCGTGCCTGGAGCCTGATCATGATGGCTCCGGCGATGGCCTCGATGATCACCACCCCCGCGAAGCCCCACATGGTGGTTCGAATGGCAGAAGGCACGACCAGGGCAGGTGTAACCAGGGCGAACAGGCCACAGCACAGACGGGAGAAGCCGTTGATGAAACCCTGGATGGAGGCACGTATCTCGATGGGGAAGGATTCCTGAGTCCAGACCTTGTAGAGGGCTTCACCGGCCAGAGGGCTACCCAGATTCATGAAGGCGGTGGCGCCGACGATTACCCACAGGTTGGTGCCGCCAAGGGAAAGGGCGACCATGGCGATGAAGGTGATGATGATGCCTGCTACGAAGGCCTTGTTGCGGTATTTACCCCCGGCGATCGAAGCGAAGACGATGTTGAGGATCAGAGTCACGAAGTTGAGGATGATGCCCATACCGGTGGCCAGGGTCTGGGAGGCATGGGCATTGACCAGCATGAAAGTCTGGAACTGACCCCAGGTGTTGGCCAGCAGATTCCATCCCACATAGAAGATCAGGATTGCAGCAAAGAAACTCAGATACATCTTTTTGTTCGCGCCCATCATCACCTTGATCACCGAGACCTTTGCCCCGGTCTCAACCCCGGGCTCGGCTGCGTCGCGGCGATCAGCAGCCTCATGGAAGGCACGGAAGGTGGGCGAGCATGTGCGCCAGAGCCAGGCGATCACGGCAAAAACAGCTAGAATCACGAAGACCACACGGCCTCCTGCCGCCCCTTGCATTCTGGAAACCAGAAAAGCGCAGATGAAGGAGATGAACACGCCGACCTGCCAGTAGACCTGAGTGGTGGATACCAGGCGAGCCGCCAGCGAATCATTGGGAGCATCATGAGAGACGACGGTCATCGACACCGGCAGATCCGCGCCTGAGGCCACGCCTGCAATGACCACTCCGACCAGAAGCATGGCATAGGAGCCGGAGAATACGACGATGGCGGCCCCCACCGCATAGAGCAGATTGATCCAGTTGAAAAAGCGGACCCTGCCCACAGCGTCAGCGATGCGACCTCCGAAGAGGGATCCGAAGGCGATGGCGAAGGTCAAGGCACCCGACAGGACCCCCACCTGGCCATTGCTCAGCCCGAAACCCTGCTGCCAGACCGTGATGGTCGATGAGAGGCCCACAATGATGCCTGATCCCAGCATGGACCCGATGCCGGCGGCAACAGCCAGGGAGCCATAGCCTCCCAGCCCCTTGTCCGCGTTAGAAGTGCTGTCTGCCATATTTTTCTCCTCTGTCATTGAGGCGAGCGCCGGGCGCGACCTTGCATATCGAAGCCCAACACTGGTCATTTTTTATTTTTCATTTCATAAATAAGGCGAAAGACTGCCTTGTCATGGATTAATACTAACTCGCTTTTTGAAAATTTCAATCCTTGCCTCCAAACAAAGCCCGGCGCTACCGGCAGGTAAGCGTTAGGCTGGTTTTATGCGATAATCACGGTCAGCAGGAAGGAATCCGACACAATGTCGTCCGTACAAGACGCAGCCGTCCCGGCAGGCAGAGGCAAGGTCGGCGTTGCAGACATCGCCCAGAAAGCCGGGGTCTCGCTGGGCACTGTCTCCAATTATCTGAACTACCCTGACCGCGTCTCGCAGACTCTGAAAGAACGCATCAGCGCAGCAATAGACGAACTCGGCTATGTGCCCCGCCCAGCTCGTGGAGCCGCGGCCCTGACCGGACAGTCCACCATCGGCATCATCATGACCGATATCGAGCATTCCCTGTTCACCTCCGTATTCGAAGGGGCTCAGGAAATCTGCGAGGACAAGGACATGCAGCTGATAGGCACCAATGCTTATTCCGATTCGAAACGCCAGACCAGCCTGCTCAAGCTCTTCTACTCACTGGGCGTCAAGGGGGTTATTCTCTGCAGCGTAGTGGACTGCACCGCTGACTTGGAGTGGGCGGCCTCGGTCAAGCTGCCCGTAGTGCTGGTCGATCATGTGGAGCCCAGCAGCAAAACCAGGAACTGCAGCGTCCTGGAGAACAACCTCGCCGTAGGGCAGATGGCGACCAGGCATTTGCTGGAAGCTGGATGCCAACACATCGCCTTCGTATCCCACTCCTTCGACTATCAGTCCATATACGACCGCTATACGGGGGTTCAGCGGGCCATGCGAGAGCAGTCCCAGGCCAAGTTGTCAATCATCGACTCACACGGAATCATGATAGAAGACGGCTATGAGGTCGGCTGCGAGATCAGCCAGCTCCCGCCTACGACAGCCCCTGACGGCATCATTGCCGGCACCGATGTGCTCGGGGTGGGAATCATCAATGCCCTGCAGGAGAAGCACAGATATCGCGTACCCGACGACATCAAAATCATCGGCACCGAAGGTGCCCGCACGGGCAACTATCCCAAGGTCCCCTTGTCAGTCGTCGCTGCGCCCGGCGTCGACATGGGCCGCAAGGCCGCAGCCCTCTTGATGGACGAGTTCAGCAACTCCCGGCATGTACACGGCTCTGTATTGATTGAACCGATTCTGGTGGAGCGGGATTCAAGCCGGGCGGCATAATCTCGAGGAAAAGACATTCACCATGTTATGACCCTGCTTCATCATGGCCGCCCGGCAATGCCTGCCCTTACGGTATGCCATTCACGGCTGCTTCCCCGAAGACACTTCAGAGAAGGAATCATTGGCCACATATCGTTGGTACTTGCTCCGGGGTCTATCGGGAAGCGTCATGGAGAGTGCGTTTTCTACGAGCAGCGGCTCGATGTACCGCCTGCGGACGTAGTACTTGCCTAACCCCAGCGCATGCGCAACACTCTCGAGCGATTGGGGCTCCTTGCAGAAATCGAGAATCCTGTCTCGTATTCCAATGCTCTTCTTCGCAGGATCTGATACTGCGGTTCCGGACCAAGGAACGTTTGCTTCCGCCGCACCAGCACGCTCCGGCACAGAGTAGAAGCGCACAGTGAAGGAAGCCTGCCGATCCTGAAACTCTACAGGCTTATATCCATACTGTTTGGCCTCCTCACGGATAGCCGGAATCCCTGAGTGCCGATTCTCCGCAATCCCCTCAATCTCCAGCAGACTGACCAGAGTAGGGTTCCTGGTCTGACTGTTGGCAAAGCCCAAGTCGTTGATGCTCTGACCGCCATATACACCACCAGGATTCCAGCATTCAAGACGATCGGCAAAGAGCGTCAATCTGACCGGCGTTCCGTTGCAGTATGGGCCATAGTCACGATGCATCAATGCGTTGGTCAGGATTTCCCTGACTGCGGTTTCGGGATACTCGGGAATATCAGTGCGCACCCCATCCCTGATCACCGTTCTGGTTCTGCTGTTACGCCGCACGAAGGCCATGGCATCCTCAAGCATGCGATCGATGGACCCTTCAAAGCGCTGATTGTCAAGGAACCGCTCTCCCCCAAGACCAGTTCCGGCCTTGGTTCCCGGCACAACCACGGCGGTAATGCAGAGGTTCGGATACACCTGCTGCGGGTATTCGCCAAGGGTCATCAGACCTGCAAGAGTGGGAGATCCACGACGGCAGACACCTGATAGCTCCAGGATCTCGTCCTCATTCCTTCTGGCCAGGAGCGGGCGTTCCCGCTGTGCGCGACTAATGAAATCATGACGTTTTCCTGGGTTCAACATATCGGAATCGGCCTGAGGGTCTACCGATACATCGTCGCGCCGACCGTCCTTGAAAGTCTCGATCTCATACAGCTGCGTAGGCGTCATGCGGGCATCGGCATCCCCGATCCGGGTGTAGCTGCCTGCGCTGATGCCTGCTGTCTTACGGTAGACAGGCCTCTCGCCCATGGGTTTGCCGTTGATGTAAGCCGACACCACGGTCTTGCCGTCAATCAGGCTTTCGCTATAGACCGGTCTGACCTCGGGATACATCTCTTTGCCCTGTGCCGTTACCGCCTTTTCCAGCTCCTGCGCGTCATGGACGCCGACAACCTCAAATCCAAGACTTTCATCCAGCCCGAATACGATGATGCCGCCCTCGTTTTGGTTGGAAAACGACGACAGCGAGTCATACACCTTCGGAGTCCCCTGGCTGGCGGCTTTGACTTCTATCGATTGGCCTTCGCAACCCTTGCGCTGAATCGAACGCACAACCTCCTCCAGCGACAGATCGTTTTGTTCAGCGTCATCTGATTGTTGCATACAGGCCCCTACAAATTGATAATCTCTGTTATCTTTATCATACAGATTTACTAAAGAATGGCAAACTTTAGTAATTGATTACTAAAATAATCGCTAAAAATTGATGTTTTTATAATTATCAATCCATGATTAACACTATTTCCAGATCTTTATCACTGTGCAATTTTTAGTCGGACACCGAGTTGGCCGTGGCCGATATTCACCCCGCCTCATTCACTGCACCGGCAAAGATACCGTGACTACTGCGCCATTGCCATCGGTTGCATTCCCCAGGGTCAGGCGGCCTCCTGCACTCTCGACAGTTGACCGGGCGGCAGCCAGGCCGATGCCATGGTGGCCGCCGGAGCCGTGCCGACTGCTGTCAGCCTGATAGAGCCATTCCGTGGCGTGGGCCAGAGCCCGGCTGCTAAATCCTGGACCCTGGTCATGCACGGTCACGACCAAGGCTCGCCCGCCCTCCTGGCCATACTCCAGCTTCCATGTCAGCGTCACCAGACCATGGTCCGGCGAGTAGTCAGCCGCGTTGGCCACGATGTTCATGATCGCCCGGGCAAGGTCAACAGCATTACCGGAAACCTGGCCAGTCTCTGAACCCAGGCGGTCATCCCTCTCGAGTCGCAGACCCCGAGCATTGAGGTACCCCTGGGCCTGGTTGTCGACCATATCCCTCAAGGCAACTGTCGTGACCCCGGATCGCTCTGAAGCGGTGCCCATGGAACCCTGGCTGATGGCCTGGGCATAGTCGGCCATCTCACGGATGGCATCCTCAATGGAGTCCAGGTAGGACTGCTGCTCCTGGCTGAGCCCGGTCTCCCCCAGCAGGTCGGCGTTGCCTCGCATGATGGTCAGCGGCGTCTTCAAGTCGTGAGCCAGAGCCGCCACCTGCCGACGCTGGGACTCCTGGGCCGTCCAGGTCTTCTCCAGCGATTCCCTCAACGTGACGCGCATCCTGTCGAAGGACCCCAGCACCCGGTTGATCTCCAGCACGTTGCTGCAGGGCAGTGAGGCGTCCAGGTCCTGCCGCCCTATGTCGTCAGCCACCTGGTTGAAGACCTTGAGCTTGGACGATATGACATGGGCCGCCCGCAGCCCGACCAACAGGAGGGTGAGCAGCAAAGCGATCCCGTAAGACGCGAGCAGCAGGTTCTGGGGATTGGGATAGCGGTCCCGGGTCTGCCTTGACGCCCACTGCGGCTGAATCCGATAGGCCAGAACGCATGGCCGCCCATCGGCTGTGGCATAGACGACATAGGTCGCATCCGGCTTTGCGCGAGTGGCAAGGGGCCGTCCCGTCTTCTCTCTCCGCTCTTCCGATGGCTTAGATACGCTATGCGCCCGATGGTCGGCGGCCAGCTGATCGGCCTCGCTGGCCATGCCGCCCTTCATATCGCCCCCCACGGGATGCCCTTGACTGTCATAGGTTCGGTACCAGTAGGCGGCGGGAATCAGGGATTCGACAACAGTGGTCGTACGGCCAATGGAGCGCCCCACCTTCTCCAGATGCTGCTCGCCATAGTTGGCCCAGAAGAAGTCGCCCCTGGCCCCCAGGTTTATCCAGACCATATATATGCCGGCGAACAGCAGAGCCAGAATCAGCAGCACGTAGAGAAAGTATCTGATGATCAGCAGAACGATGGGCATTCCCCTGCGGCTTGGCCGGCCCCTGCCGTCGAGGCTCTGCTCCATCGGCGACTCGGGCGCGCCGTCAGTCAGGCCACCCATTGGTACCCCACTGACCAGATGGTCCTGATGGGGTCCACCCCCAGGGCTTTGAGCTTGCGCCGGGCATTGCTCAGATGCACTCTTACCGAAGCCGTGGCATCGCTGTCCGCATCGTCGGCGGCCGGATCATCCTCTGCGGCCAGGCAGGCCTCCCATATCTGCATGGGCGCGTAGGCCCGACCGGGATGTTCTGCCAGCAGGGCGCATATGCGGTATTCCGCATCCGTCAGATTGGCGTTGTGCCCGTCCACCCTGATCTGCCGCGCCTGAAGGTCCATGTCCAAGGATCCGAAATGCAAGAGCGGGCGCCCGCGCCGACTGCCCTGGGAAAGCCTCGCCCTGACCTTGGCTCGGAGCTCGGCAATGCCGAAGGGCTTGCGTATATAGTCGTCGGCACCCAGACCATAGGCCAGGACCGCACTGTCCTCATCGGTCTTGGCCGTCAGAAAGATGATCGGGCAGGACACCCGTTCCCTGATGGCAGCCAGGAGGGCAAAGCCGTCCATGTGAGGCATCATGACATCGCAGAGAATCAGGTCGACCGAGGACAGGTCCATGCTTACAACTTTCCGCGACTCGTTGACCACGGTCACGGCATAGCCGTCCTTGGACAGGGCCGCCATCAGCAGGGTGGTGATCCTTGGATCGTCATCCACCACCAGGATGGAGGCCCGATACCGATCGTCCCCGGGGGAACCTCCGGCGTGCACGTCAGCCACGATTGGCTCCTTTTCTGCGCTTAGCGACCCGGCCCAGCAACGTTTGAGAATGGACCTTTTGCAGGCCAGGATTCTTGTAAGCCTGATTTCTTGCAGGACGATTTTCTTGCAGGACAGATTCCTTACGGACCGGATGCCCTGCAATCCAGTCTAATCGCTGGCCTTTCGCCGATCCTCGAACCTGCCGATCCAGAGCAAGAGGGCCAGGCCCAAGGTCAGGGTGAGGACCAGACAGGGAACCAGATTATCCACAGCCGTCACGCCGATTGAGGCACGCAGGCCCTCCCCTCCCGGCATGGTCAAGGCCAGGGCCTGCTCGATCCCCAGGGAGCCGAACCTGGTAGGCCAGGTAAAGGGTATCCACCGGCTGATCCCGGGCGTGCTCGCGACACCGGATAAAGTACGGCTGTACAGGCCGTTGAAGAGGCCACCAAGGGAACTGATGGATACCCCGGTGCCAAGGACACCAATGGCGATGGTCGCATTCCGGCCGAAGCTCAGGGCCAGGGCGATGGAGAAAAGGTAGAGGCAGAGGGAACCGCCTGCCATGCCCAGGGTGGCGAGCGCGACGGCCGAGATTGGTGCGCCCAGTCCGCCAGCCAGAGCCATGGGCAGGCAGAATGCCAGAGCCGCCAAGGCCAGGGCCAGCAGACCCAGAAGCCAGAGCACCAGGACCTTGGCTGCCAGACCCAGACGGCGGCTGGGAATCCCCAGAAGGTTGGCCATGTCGCCGGCCTCACGCTCAGTCTCGATGTTTATGGCAACTACGATGGCAGCCATTAGGGGCATGAAAGCGCCTAGGACCTGAAAGAAGGCATCGGTCTCCAACCCGGGATCATAGGGGGCTGCGGCGAAGTAGGCACCGCAGACGAGTCCGGCCGCCAACCCGCAGACGACATGGATGGCGATAAGCACAGATCCGTGCAATCTCACGACTTCCGAGGCCACGACCCGGCCGACTGTCATCCCAGCCATGTCAGTTGGTCTCCTTCCGCGAGAACCAGATGCCCGTCAGGACGGACAGAAGCAGGAACCAGACCAGACCGGCCACCAAGGCCGTCAGGCTTTGCCCGCCGAAGACAGACAGCGCAGCCTTGATGGGACTGTTGTCTTCAGTCTCCAGGGGCACACCATCAGGCATGACCTTCATGAAGGGCACCGGCAGGTTGATCATGGCGGCGGGCGGCAGGAAGGGCCATAGCCGTTGGCTTCCCCAGAAGATGATTGAGACCAGCAGGTCCACCATGTAAGGCAGGCCGAACCCGATCAGAACGCCGAATCGGGCGGTCAGTGCCAGTCCAGTCGGTATCATCCAGGAGCAGGCCAGGACCAGCATCAGGGCGCTGACTACGAAATCAACTATGGAGGGGCCCTGGACCCTGGAGACGGCGACCATGACTGCCGAAAGGCCCAGAGCCAGCAAGGTAGCAAGGCCGACTAGAAGCAGGCAGTAGACGATCTTGGCCCACCAGACCATAACGGGCGCGGCAGGCAGGGCCAGAGTGGTCCTCCACCGTTGCTTTCCGTCGATGTTGGCCACGGCGACGCTTATCAGGGCAGTCATGGCCGGAAGGAGCAGAACATACCAGTAGTTGACCCAGGAGGGCATCCAGACGTGCAGTCCGAATGCGAAGCAAGCCACGATGACAATGAGCACCAGGGGGAAGGCCAAAGCCATTCGCCTAGGCGCAGCCGACCTGCCCTTCATGATCTCCGCTGCCAGGATCCTGCCGAAGGGGATGCCTCCTCCCCGTGTTCTAGCCTTTGTCACGGTTCGGGCGTCTGAAGTAGCCGTATCCTGCTGGATGAGTTCGTTGGCACTCCTCTTGTTCATCGCGACCTCCTGAGCACATCCATGAACAGCCCTTCCAGGTCCTCCCCGGCGTGCAGTTCATTCTCGTAGGCCAGGCGACCGTCGGCAATGATGCCGATGTGATCCGCCAGGATCGACACCTCGGAGAGGATATGGCTGGAGACAATTACGCTCATCCCCTGCTGCGGGAAACTGCGGATCATCCCCCTCAGCTCCTCGATCCCCAGCGGGTCCAGCCCGTTGGTGGGCTCGTCCAGGATCAGCAGACGAGGGTTGGTCAGGATGGCATTGGCTATCCCCAGGCGCTGTTTCATGCCTAGTGAGAACTGTCCAGCCTTCTTGGAGCCTGTATCGGTAAGTCCGGCAATGGAGAGCGCCTGGTCGATCCGCTCATCTGGCAGGCCGAAGAGGGTTGTGCGCACCTTGAGGTTCTGGCGGGCCGTCAGGTTGGGATAGACGGGCGGCTGCTCGATCAGGGCGCCGATGTCGTAGAGGTCCCGGCGCGACCAGGGGTGCCCGTCCAGGATCATGGATCCACCCGTGGGGTGCAGCATGCCTGTAACCATCTTCAGTGTGGTGGACTTGCCGGCCCCGTTTGGGCCCAGGAGCCCGTAGACTCCGCCCTCAGGAACATGCAGGGACACCTGGTCGACGGCCCGCTGTCCGTGGCCGAAGACCTTGGTCAGCCCCTCGGTCCGCAATATGTAACGCATGGTCAGCTCCTATTCGTTTCCTTGTGGCAGGAGCCAGACTAAAGACCGAAAATAAAGAAAGATAAAGAAGTCGAAACGGATTCTCACGCCGCCATAATGCCTTGTTAGACGAACACCTGAGACAGGAGGAGGGGTGCATGCACGCGCACAGCCCCTCCTGCCTTCCACGTCCGTTCACGGGACAGCCAATCGCCGCCGGTTTCAATCACAACCTCAGGTATGCGCCTGACCGTATTCTGCGCAGGGCCACTACAGAAGCCACCAGACCGATGACCACCTCCACCAGCCCCCTGACGGCCTCAGCAAGGAGGACCGCCGTCCAGGATAGGCCATAATCTCCCACGGCCTGAACCGTGACCCCCAAAGGGAGGATGGTTGCGAACCGACGAAGTGGGGCCGGGTAGGCTTCGGCAGGCACGACCACACCCACAGCCACCGGAAGGAGGACAGTGACCGCATTCAGCGGGGCGAGGGAATCCGCAGTCAGCAGGCCGAGGCCACCCACAAGGAGTCCCAAGGCCAAACCTGCAAATAGGGCGGTGGGCAGGAGGCTCAGGGCCCGGAGAAAATCGGACGGGCTGTGTCCGACATTCAGGACCAGGGTTCCGGCCAGGGCGACCAGCCCTGTGAACGAAGCAGCCATCACACCCGGAAGACCCAGACCAATCCAGTAGGCCAGGTCCATCGGACGACGTATCAGGACATGCGAGATGATTTCCTCCTCCCTGTCCATGGTCATACCGCTGGCCATGACGGTCGCCACCTGGCAGGCCGCAGCCACCAGACCACCGGTGTATCCGATGTCAGCCAGGGCGGGGGAGTTCAGGCTTCCTCCGAGCATGAGCTGGCAGGCCACGCCCAGGATGGGGACAACGACCAGGGATACCAGGAGGGCCAGGGGTCGGCCAGCAGGCATGGAAGAGCGCCAGCTGACATTGGCTACGGTAAGCATCCTATGAATCCAACTCACGGTCAGATCACCTCGATTGTGCCGTCACGCCTGGCTCTGGCCTCGGAAATGCCGGCAAGGCGGGCGGCCAGGCTGATCCACAGGAGGAGGGCCACCAGCCAGCAGGCCAGGTCCCACCAAAGAATGGAAGCACCCGGACCGGAGGCCATGCCACCTGCCCTCATGATGGACAGGACAGGCCGGGTCGGGATCAGATTCTTCAACCCCTCCCCCAGGTCAATCGCTCCCGCCTGACCCTCGAAGACCCCTGACAGAGCCATACAGGGAACAAGAACCAGGCCTTCATAGGCCGTGGCATATGGGGTCATCACAAAGAGACAGGCCACCGCCAGGGCCATGACCAGGGCCCCCAGCCAAATCAGAGGCACTCCCAGGACCAGGACCGGCCAATGCTCCCCCAGCTCGGCGGATGGGAGGGCACCCGGTCCTGGAATCAGCCAGGCCACACCGGCTAGAGGAAAAGCCAGCAGGCCAAAGGTGGCGGTTGAAGAGATCAGGGCCAGAATGGCAGGCCGGAGGCCGGACCTGCTGACCATGAGATGAACCAGGGTCCCCTTGCGCCGCTCGAAACCAATCAGACCTGCAGCGGAGGTGCAGGAGGTCCATAGACCCATGACGGCCGAACGGAGAAACCCCTGGTAGGGGTCGGATCCCCAGGCCCTGACCCCCAACCGTTGGACCAGGCAGGTTGAGAGGGTGGCTACCAGGAGGATCTCAATGAAGTAGGTGGTTCTGGTGTATTCGCGTAGTTGGAAGGCGGCCTCCCTGAACATCCTCATCATAGATTCGCCTCCGCACCTGGGCGGGCGGCCAGGGCCAGGAAAGCATCCTCCAGACCTGCAGGCCTGACCAGGAGGTCTGCCGGACAGTCGAGAGATCGGCCCACGAAGAACCGGGCCATTTCTCGTCTGAGACGGGTCGGCTCTGCACCGGCAGATCCCGACCCCTTCTCCGAGGCTCGCTTCCAGAGGATGGAGACCATCCAGTCGGGACCTGATGGCCGTGTGAGGACCACACCGCGCCGACCAACCCAGTCAATCAGGATACCGGGGTCGGACAACTGGTCCGGCCTCAGGGTGAAGGAAACCACCCAACCCACGTCGGCGAACCGCCGGACGACCTCCAGGGACCCATCAACCAGAATCCTGCCCGAATCGATGACGGCTATACGGTCGGCCAGTTCCTCCACCTCCTCCATGCCATGGCTGGTCAGAAGGATGCCCACCCCCGAATCCGCCACTGAACGGATCAGACTGCGGATGCGCAGGGCCGTGCCCGGGTCCAGGCCATCAGTCGGTTCGTCCAGGAGGAGGAGTCCGGGGGAACCCAAGAGTCCCCTTGCTATATGGAGGCGCTGGGTTTGGCCCCTCGAGAGCTCATATACTGCATGGCGCTCCTTACCGTTCAGACCCACCCCTTCCAGGACACGGCCGATTTCGCTGTCCCTCTGCCGGTAGGGCACATCGGCCAAGTCGGCGAAGAAGCGCATATTGGCCATCACCGTGGCCCTGGAGTAGAAACCCCTGTCGCCACCGAGCACCAGCCCCAATCTCTTCCGGGCCTGGCTCGGATCGGCCAGGGCATCCACCCCGTCCACGCTCACCTCGCCACGTGTAGGAGTTAGAAGTGTGGAAGCGATTTTGACCAGGGTGGTCTTGCCGGCCCCGTTCAGACCGACCAAGGCCTGTATCTTTCCCCGGTCCACCTTCAGACTGATGTCCGATAGGACTGTTTGGGGTCCCTCCTTCCTCCTACCTCGCCTTTCGGCGAAGGACCGCCAGACGTGGGAGAGGGCCAGGGCCGGACTCTCATCATCTCCGGCCTGCGGATACCTGCAGCCTTCACGTATACCTGTGTTGGAATGCTTGATGAAATCAATCAAAATAAATGCCGTTTCCGTGCTCAGTGCTTGCAAATCCATGTGCACCCAGACCGGAATCGAAATCAGAATCGAACCAATGCGGTCCGGAGTACCACGAGGGACGCCTCACAGGGGCGCCAGACCGGGCATAACGGAGTCGCCGCCCCTATGGGCGGCTTGAACCAGCGGGCCTACAGAGCCTAAAGGGCTTCAGAGGACCCTGCCCGGAATCAGCTTCTCGCAAAGGAAGCCGGCAGTCATATGACTTCACCATCCACTGATAATCAAAGGTCGCAGGGAATCGGGACCGCAAGGGCCCATCCCCATGCACGTATCCAGGCTCCCGCAGGAACCCGCTTGCCACTATACACCGGGCCGGGGTACGGTTCCCCGGCCGATGACGACGATCGCAGAGGACCGCCTTTATGCATCACGTCCAGTGTGAACCCGTCTGAAAAACCTTGATATACGCCGCACAGAAGTGGTTGGGAACCGTGTAAGGAGCGGCAGAGAAGACTGGGTTCATTAGGCTACCCATGCCCTTGATCAGAAAGACGCTGGGATCGGCATTTGCCTACCGCCTTTGCAGATGCTCCGTTTAACACATGCAACCAGGGAAATCAACTCTTTTCTTCCCGTCGCGCCGATGCTACATCTGGTATCTGGCTCTGGTGCACCATGCCAATTCGACAGCACGATCAAAGGAACCACATGCACATTCGACCGCTCCTTTCCCTCACTCGATTCAAGCGCACTATCGCAACCATCCTGGTGCTGGCAAGCGCCCTGTTCTTCCTGGGCGCCTGCGGATCGGGCTCGCAGGCAGGCCCGTCCAGCGGGTCAAAGGCCTCGGAAGGGCAAAGCTCCTTCCCCGTCAAGATCGATCACGTCTACGGCACCACCGCCATACCCTCCAAGCCCAAGCGCATCGCCACCGTCGGATGGGCCACTCCCGACAACCTCATCGCCTTGGGGGTCGTGCCGGTCAGCATCCAGAAGAATGCCTTCGGCAAGACCGTCGATGGAGGATACCTGACCTGGACCAAGGATGCCTTGGATGCCATGCATGTGGACAAGGCGGATATGCCCAAGCTGCATGACGAATCCGACGGCATCGATGTCGAGGCCATCGCCGCATCCAAACCCGATCTGATCATCGGCCTGCTCTCCGGCATGACCAAGAAGCAGTACGACACCTTGAGCAAGATCGCGCCCACCATCGCCTACCAGAAGGTGGCCTGGGGAGACCCCTGGCGCAAGGTCATCACCGCTACGGCCCAGGCCATCGGAGAACCCGAAAAGGGCAAGAAGCTGATAACCGACCTGGAGGAGCGCATCGCGAAGGCCGCCGAAGCCCACCCGGCCATCAAGGGGAAGACCGGGGCGGTCATGTATTTCGATGCCTCCAAGCTCTCCAAGTTCAGCGTCTACACCACCTCCGACGCCCGGCCGCAATTCCTGAACGACCTGGGCCTGGAGACTCCCGAATCCATCAAGGAGGACTCCAAGAGCACCAAGGACTTCTACAAGGAGATCTCCTCCGAGCATGCCGACAGGTACAAGGACGTCGACATCATCGTCACCTACGGCACCCCGGACCTGCTTGAAGCGATGCGCAAGGACCCCCTCCTCTCCAAGATTCCCGCAGTCGAGCGCGGATCCGTCGTGGTCATCGACAACGACAGCGAAATGGCCAACGCCCTTGACCCTTCAGCCCTGTCCATCCAGAAAACAACCGATACCTACGCCGGGCTTCTGGGCGAGGCTGCCGCCAAGGTCTGATTCGGCCCCGCAGGGAAGGGATGGAAAAGGAAGAGGGAGCGCCGATATGCGGTCAGAAATGACACCGCGCCCTGATACTCGACAGGCCGTCATGCATCGCAAGAGAACCGGACTCATGGTTTTGTCCGGGCTGATCCTGGCGGCTTGTCTGGTCATGATCTGCGCCCTGTCCCTGGTTTTCGGATCCCGTTCCGTCAGCCTTTCCGACATCCTCAATGCCCTGTCCGCCTCCTCGGATGACATCGCGGTCTCGGCCATCCGCCTGAGAATTCCCCGCACCGTCCTCGGCCTCCTGGTCGGTGCCGGGCTCGGGGTGGCCGGGACCCTGATGCAGGGCATATCACGCAACCCACTGGCGGACCCGTCGATTCTGGGTTTCAATACGGGGGCGGCCCTGGCGATCGTCTGCTCCATGGCCTTCTTCTCCCTATCGACGCCAGCCCAGTATGTCTGGGTGGGATTGCTGGGCAGCGCGATGACCGCACTGGTCGTCTGGGCTATAGGATCCCTGGGTCCATCCGGCCCATCGCCCCTGCGGCTGACCCTGGCCGGTGTCGTGATCAGTTCTGTACTGGGGTCCCTTACCTCCGCCATCCTTCTGCCGCGCGTCAACGTCATCAGCTCATATCGCTTCTGGCAGGTGGGCGGAATCTCGGGCGCCCGGTTCGACCTCATGATGCCGGTCCTGCCTCTTCTTGCTCTTGGGCTGCTGCTCGCCTTCTGCCTGACGCCCGGAATCAACGCTTTGACCCTGGGCGATCAGATGGCCGAGGGGCTGGGCATGCACGTCGGACGTGTCCGCAGCATGGCCTGGCTTGCGGCGATACTCCTCTGCGCCTCATGCACGGCACTAGCAGGTCCGATCGGCTTCGTCGGGCTGGTGGTTCCCCATGTGGCACGACTGCTCATAGGACCCGACTACAGGCGAATCATGGCCCTGAGCATCCTTATCGGTCCCATCTTGGTAGTTGGAGCTGACGTGGTAGGCAGGATAATCACCCGTCCATCCGATGTGGAAGTCGGCATCGTCACAGCGCTGATCGGAGCTCCCGTATTCGTGATTCTGGCCGGACGCAGAAGAACCGCGGAGGTATAGGCATGGATGCTTGTCTCCTTTATGATTCGGCTAAATCCGACACGATGACCAAACTGCAGCGGATACAACGGGCCCATGCCATTCGTTCGCTGACAGTTACCATCCTGCTTGTGATGCTCATAGTCGCTCTCGCGCTGGCCGATCTGGCCCTGGGACATCGTGCCTACTCCATGAGCGACCTGCTTGGAGTGGTTTGGGGGCAGTCAGACGAAGGCACCAGGTTCGTGATTCTCCAACTGCGCATGCCCCGGACACTAATTGGCTGTGTCGCCGGCATCGCATTCGGCATGGCCGGGATTGGTTTCCAGCATCTCCTGCGCAACATGATGGCCAGCCCGGACATCATCGGCATCACTGCCGGAGCCAACACTGCTGCCATCGTCGGCATTGTCGTATTGGGTCTGTCGGGCATGCCTCTGGCCTGCCTGGCGGTCATGGGTGGCCTCCTGACAGCCCTCCTGGTCATGGCCCTGGCCTGGCGCGGTTCGTTTGACCCGACCCGGTTGATACTGATCGGAATAGGAGTAGCCGCAGGGTTCAACGCACTGGGCTCCTGGCTGATGATTCGTAGCGACCAGTGGGACATCCAGGCTGCGACCAGATGGCTGACGGGCAGCCTGGCCGATGCCCAGTGGACCGATCTGCCGATACTGGCAACAACAACACTGCTCGGCGCCACGCTCTTGTTGGCACTCGACAGGAATGTCAGCACCCTACAGCTGGGACCGGAGATGGCCGCAGGACTGGGCGTCAGGGTAAGCCGTGTTCAGTTTCAGGTGATTATCGTAGGCGTGCTGCTCCTGTCCGTCGCAACAGCGACTACCGGTCCCATCTCCTTCGTGTCGTTCCTCTCCGGCCCCATCGCCACGGTCCTGGTCGGCCGGGGAGCATCAGCCCTTATCCAGTCAGGCCTGGTAGGAGGTTGCTTGGTTCTGGGTTCGGACATCGTCGCCCAACATCTGCCTACGGCCCAGGTGCCGGTCGGCATCATCACCAGCATTGTGGGCGGACCCGTCCTCATCGCGATCATGGTCCTCATGACCCGCAGACAGGAGCTCTGAACATCATGACGTCACCCCCGGCACACGACTCCTGGAGCAGCGCACACAGGCTGTCCGCCTCGCACCTGCGCCTCACCTATGGCGGGCATACGGTCATCGAGGATCTGAGTCTGGATATACCCCCACACACGATGGGGTCCATCATCGGACCCAACGGGTGCGGAAAATCAACCTTCCTCAAAGCCCTGGCCAGGATTTTGAAACCGGCCTCGGGGACCGTCATGCTGGACGGAGAACCCATCACCAGCATGCCCACCCGCAAGGTGGCGACGATTCTGGGGCTGCTGCCGCAGAACCCGTCAGCCCCCGCCGGCATCACCATCGCCGACCTGGTCGCTCGCGGCCGATACCCTCACCACCACTTCGTCGAACGGTGGACCACCAAGGATGAAAAAGCGGTGGAGCGGGCTCTCTCCCTGACCGGACTGACCAACATGGCGGGGTGTCCAATCGACCGCCTGTCCGGAGGCCAGCGCCAGCGCGCCTGGATCGCCCTGACCCTGGCCCAGGAGACCGACATACTCCTGCTCGACGAGCCGACCACTTACCTGGACATCGCCTACCAACTGGAGGTCCTTGACCTGCTGGGCACCCTGAACAGGCAGGAGGGCGTGACGGTGGTCATGGTTCTCCACGACCTGAACATGGCCGCCAGATACTCGGATTGGATCCTGGCCATCAAGGATGGCCAGATTGCCGCCCTGGGCGCTCCCGACGAGGTCATGACCGAGAACCTGGTCGGAGAGGTATTCGACATCGCATCCACCGTGGCGAAGGACGAATCCACCGGCGCCCCGATGATGACCCCGGCGCCCCTCCATAGCCTTGAAGCCCACTCTGGCGGGGCTCGTAATGTACACGTACACTGGGATGACTCGGCAGGACGACACCAGACAATCCGATGATGTAAAACCTCTCGTCCCGCCCTCCACATCACTTACCCCGACATCCCGAACCGCCAAGTCTCAAGCCACAAAGTCACAAACTGTCACAACCTGAACGACGACAACCCGACACCAAAATCGACCTATAAACCTCAACCGAAAGAGAACCAGCCATGGAACGCCAAGCCAACAATCATCCTGTACCCTTGATCCCCTTCCGTGTCTCCGTAGCCAGAGCAGAAACGCTCTCGCCCCATTTCAAGCGAATCGTCTTCCAGGGACCGGATCTGAAGATTTTTGCAGACGCCGGGTACGATGAGCGAATCAAAATCCTTTTACCCCTTCCCGACGGATCCGTGCCGCCCCCTTCCTTCTTTGAGGCGACCCCTGAGGATCCGCTCGCCTGGTACCAAAAGTGGAGGACCCTGCCCGCAGAGAGTCGCAATCCCATGCGCACCTATACGGTTCGCAAGGTCAGGCCCGAGAGCGAGCAAATAGATGTGGATTTCGTCATCCACGATCATGCCGGACCTGCTGGAGCCTTTGCAGAGGCTGCAAAACCTGGCGACCAGGCCATCATCATCGGCCCCAATGCACAGGCCGGGGGACCGGTCGCGGGGATGGATTTTCACCCAGGCCAATCCAGACATCTCCTCCTGGTGGGCGACGAAACGGCGGTACCGGCCATCGCCGCCATAATGGACAGCCTGATTCGTGACCACTGGCAGGGAGAAGGGGTGGCATTGATCGAAGTCCCGGCCGAAGAGGATCGTCTTCCGCTGCCCGAACTCGAAGGAATCCGCATAATTTGGACGACCTGCGACGAATCCGGTCATGGACATGCCCTTATCGAAGCCATGCGCAACCTCTTGGAGGACCTGCCGATCCATTCGCCTACGGCCGTAGCCGATGAATCCTCCAAGGAATTCACAGAGGTCGATATCGACAAAGAGCTGCTCTGGGAGACTGCCGATGCCACCCAAGCCGATGCCTCCATTCGTGCCGACGACCTGTACGCCTGGATCGCCGGAGAGGCGGCCACCGTCCGCGAGCTGAGGCGCATGCTGGTCAGAGACCGGGGAATGGACCGGCGCAGCGTCTCCTTCATGGGATATTGGCGCCAGGGCCGCAGTGAGATGTCCTGACCCTCCGACCCAGTGAGCGGGCGACCTGCCATGTGCAGACAACCCACTCCAGTCTTTCTTGACCTACGAATCAGAGAGTGATCACACGAACCCTTCTGACTATGTGAATATCAGACCATGGGTTGCCGAGTTGAACCTCGCCACAGCATCTTGCAGGACAGATGAAGAGAAACCACAGTCCTGCTTGCTACACGGCAGATTATACGGAAAGGAACCCGGCCCGGCCTGATGAGTCAGTTCCCGTCTGATGAACCGCAGTACTCCCGGAAGAAATTGGCGATCACCTGGTGACCATACTGGCTGCCGATGCTCTCGGGGTGGAACTGGACACCCTCCATGAGCGACCGGTTCCGCCTCAGACCCATAACATAGCCATCCAAAAGCGAGCGCGCGCTGATCTCCAGGTAGGCGACCTGACTGACCGAGGTCTCATCGGCAACCAGGGAATGGTATCTGGTCACGTCGAAAGTATCAGGCAGGCCCTCGAAGCAGCCCTTCCCGTCGTTTCTTATCCGGCTCACCTTGCCGTGCTGACGACTGGAGGCCCTGACCACCCGGGCTCCGGCATGTACCGCGATGGCCTGCATGCCCAAGCAGATGCCGAAGACCGGCTTCCTTCCTGCCACCTGATCAAGAAACTCCAGGTAGCCGCAGTCCTCCGGGCGGCCCGGTCCGGGGCCCAGAATGACCGCGTCGAAGGCGAGCGGGTCCACCTGCGTAAGGCGGTTCACCCGGACCATGGTCGTGTCGACGCCCAGCAGGTCCACGTAGTTCTTGACCACATAGACGAAACTGTCAAAAGCATCAACCAGCAAGACTTTCATGGGCCAGCTCCTTTCCGGTGATGGCCAGGTAGGCCGAACTCATCTTCTTCATGGTCTCCTGCCACTCGCTCTCAGGCTGGGAGTCCTCGACGATCCCGGCCGAGGCACGCAGGTGATAGCTGCCGGAATGGTAGGAGGCCGTCCGTATGCATAGCGCGGTCAGGACCAGACCATCGAATCCTAGGAAACCCACTGCTCCGGCATACACCCCACGCGAACTGACCTCGGTCTCCTCAATGATTTCCACGGCACGTACCTTGGGGGTTCCTGTCATGGTACCGGCGGGGAAAGCGGCCGAGAAGACGTCGTACTTGTCCAGGCCAGGCCGGATCCGGCCGACCACATCCGAAACCATATGAATGACGTGGGAGTAGACCTCGGTGGTCATCAACCGGTCCACCTCCAAGGATTCGGGTGTGCAGCACCTGGCTACATCGTTGCGACCCAGGTCCACCAGCATCAGGTGCTCGGCCCGCTCCTTGGGGTCGCCGGTCAGCTGCCTGATAGCCGCCTGGCGCGCCTCCTCACCTCCGGGATTGCCGACCGTGCCGGCGATGGGCCGCAGGGTTATGTCACCATCTGGGGTCAACCCAATGAAAAGCTCGGGACTGGCTCCGATGACATGCACCCCTTGGGGAGTCACGAAGTAATACATATAGGGGGATGGATCCTGCAGACGCAGTCGCTGATAGACCTGGAAGGGCGGAATGCGGGAATCCACCTCGATCTCATGCCCGAGCTGGAGCTGATAAACATCACCCTCGGCTATGTGCTCCTTGCCCTTGGCAAACCATTGATAAAAACGATCCCGATCGATTGTGTCATGGGCCTCGTATGGATAGTCCGGCCCGATGCCACCCTGAATGCCGGTACGAGTAGCATCCGATTCAGAAGTTTGCCCCGGCGTTGCGTCGGATTGCAGCAACTCCAGCGAATCTTCTAACAGCGCAGATCCATGCCTGGTCTCCCCGCTGTCGGTTGCCATATTCTGGATCTGTGGACCAGACTGTGCAGAAGATCCGCACTCTCGCAAATTTTCCTCGCCCCCTGGAATGCCACACTCAGCAGTGTCCTCTTCGACATGAATTAAAGTAGCGCAGTGGTCGCCGGCCTTCAGATCCAAGGTGATGATTCCCCGATAAAGTGTCAACGAGATGACCGGCAAGGCCGCGTCCCTTGGTATATGCTCCTCCAGATCCTCAATCATGAAGATGGTGTCATACCCGAAGTAGCCGAACCAGCCCATCCCGAAAGGGCCTTTGTGGTCACCGCTGATGGCGAAGGAGGATTCCAGCCGCCTCAGCACTGCAAAGACCTCCTTGATGTCGGGGGCCGGATGGTCTACCACCCCCTGCTCAATCCGGCCAACTGTCTCCAGGATTCCTGTCAGTTGAGCATTGTCCAAAGGATCGATGGTCATGACATGGTCCGTCACACTCAGGGTCAGCATTGGCTCGAACCCGATGGCTGAGCGATTCCGGTCCTTATCTGGGCCACTTAGAGACTCCAGGAGGAAAAGCTGATCTTCCCGATACCTGGTGCACAGCCGTCTGTAGATGGCCAGAGCATCGAGGTCACTGGAGAATCGGCGGGATTCCATGGTTACGTTGATAGTCATTAGGGCACTTCCTAGGTCAGGTACTGCGGTTTGGAGCGGCAGCGATACCTCACCTGATGCCGTTTCAGCGCGCCATGGATATGGATTTCCTGTGGCAGCATGTCCGCAGATAATAAAAGAGCAACCTCAAACATCGAGGTAAAGAGGTAAATACAGGAATTAGAAGAAGAACCGGCTAAAAATCAACGCCATCGGGCATCGACATAGAAGAAGACACCCTTGGGCAGCCAGGGCTGCAGTGATGTCGTTTTCTCCATGGCCACGATGCTAGAGCAGCAGGTTGCAAACGCCCAACCGGCATCCATAATCCGGACATTTTTAGACCGAAGGCCGTTCACCCGCCAACGGTGTTGCGGAAGATATGCCCATCATACCCATCATGCCCAACGGAATTCTGTCCACACCCTTATAGAGAAGAACCGGGCCCAGGAATAAATCCCAGACCCGGTTCTCTCAATGAGTAGCTCGGAAGATCAGTCCTCGTCCTCAGCCACGCGGGAGTGGCTGTAGATCATCTTCATGGAGCAGATGAAGAGCACCAAGCCCAGCAGGATGATCACGCCGCCGATCATGAAGACATTGGCGTAGGTCGAGGCCAGGCCCTGCGCAGTGCCGGCCAGGCTGCCCGAACCCATGGATCCGTTGGCCATGAGCTGGCCGAAGAGGGCGACGCCGACAGAGCCGGTGATGGCCTGCAGGAGGTCGTTGAAACCGAGCACACGGCCGGACTCCTCAGGAGCCACGGTCAGGGTCGCCGTGTCAACGATGGGCTGGTAGAAGAAGGAGGTGCCGAAGTAGTAGATGCAGGGCGCTACAGCCAGGGCCCAGATCTTGCCGGCGGGAATCAGGAAAGCAATGGCGATCAGGCCGCCGCCCATGCAGGCCAGAGCCAGGATGACCGAAGCCTTGCGCCCGATCTTCTGGATGATAGGCCCGGCAGCGAATCCCATGATGCCAGCAAGGATGATGGACCAGACCAGCAGGTTGGAGACCTTGGAGGAGTCGATGCCGTACACGTTCAGACCAATGGCGTTGACGCCGGCGTTCAGGGTGTAGCTGAAGAAGTAGCCGACGAAGATGACGGTCATGGTCATGGCGAAGGCCGGGTTGGTCAGCATCTTCGGAGTGATGAAGGGGTTGCTGGCCTTGTTGACGTAGACCAGGAAGGCCACCAGGGTCACGATGCAGGCGATGCCCCAGCCCCAGTTGATGTCGGTGAAGAACATGGTCACTGAAGCGGCGAACAGTCCAATTAGCGTGAAGCCGATTCCGTCGATCTTTACGCCAGCGGCATGCTGGTCGGGCAGGTTCTTGGCCAGAACAGGAATGAAGAAGACGGCCAGGATGCCCACGCCGAAGAGCCAGCGCCAGTCAAGCAGGGTCATGTAGCCGGCCAGGAAGACTCCCAGGGCGGCGGCGAAGCGGAAGACCGCGACGAAGACGCCGTACCAGAGCACGCGCTTCTTTTTCTCCACATACTTGGAGACCAGAACAAGGAAGATGGATCCGGAAACCTGCCAGCCGGCCGACTGCACCACGCGGGCGGCGATGACGATCCAGATGCTGAAGGTGCCGAAGCACCCCAGAATCGACCCCAGAACGAAGACGATCGTGCCCAGGATCATCATCTTCTTCAGGGAGACGAAATCGCCCAGGGAGCCGTAGATGACACAGACGATTCCCAGGATGATGCCGGGCAGTGAGGTGATCAGCGGAGCCAGATTGGCCTGGTTGAGCTGCTTGCCGATGTTCACGTAGATCATGCCGAAGGCCTGCTGCTGGAGCACGCCCAGGGTGAAGATGATCAGGACCACCGGGATGGCCACGCGGGCCATCTTGTTCATTTTCGCGAACTCGGGAGTCCCCTCCTCGGGAACGGGTATGCCGTTCTTCTGCTCCTCGGAGACAGTTGACTCACTCATTTTTTCCTTAGTTTCCTTTCGGTTCTTCTCAATACGGAAGCTACTGGCGGCGGACTCGGCCGACCCTGTCGACAAAGGCGGAGCGGAATCCGTCCACATCCACGTCCACGCAGACGCTGGCGTTGGCCTTGCCGCCCAGGATGCCGTCGTAATCGACCACCGTGGCGCCCAGGGTGAGCGGACTGGAGATTTCGACATCCACGAAAGCCTGGCGCATGGTGAACAGGTCGGGCTGGATCAGGACCATGGCGGCCGAAGGGTCGTACATCTTGATCCCCTCTTCGATGTGGCCGCCGTCATAGGACCGGAAGAGGGAGGCGACCATGCCGCCCACTTCGCCGGCTGCATCCAGATCGTCCAGGTCGCCTGCGACCAGATGGGCCTTCCGACCGATGTCCAGGCCGACCATGGTCACAGGCAGCCCGCTGCGGAAGACCATCCTGGCGGCCTCAGGATCGACGGAGATGTTGAACTCGCCATAGACCCCGATGTTGCCGCGTCCGGTGGAGCCTCCCATCATGACGATCCGGTCGATATGGTCCTTGACCTCCGGGAAGGTGGCCAGCAGCAGGGCGATGTTGGTCAGAGGGCCCAGGGTCAGGATGGTGACTGGCTCATCGCTCTCCAGCAGCACCCGCCGCTCCTCCAGGACCGCATTGTTCTCGGTCAGCAGGCTGGCGTCCGGCTCAGGGAAGACGAATGACCCCATCCCTGACTTGCCGTGGGCTTCGGTGGCGAACCTGTTGTCACGCATGAGCGGGGCCGCAGCGCCACGGGCCACGGGGATGTGCCTGCCCAGGAAGGTCAGCAGCTTCAGGGCATTGTTGGTTGTGTGGCCGATGCCCACATTGCCGGACACCGAGGCTATCAGCCTGATGTCGAAGCTGGGCTCGTCGACCAGCATCGTAATGGCCGCAGCATCATCGATGCCAGGATCCGTGTCGATGATCAGTGGTCTGGTCATTGCTTCACTCCTTTTGCTCTTGTCGTGTCCAAACTCAAATTCCTGCCCCCGCTTTGGCCCGCCGGGCTGCATCGACAAAGCCGGAAACGGTGAAGACCGGGCCCTCCAATCCGACCTGCCGGGCCACCCGGGTGATGGGCGGAGGCGTCACATAGGCCTGCTTAAGCACATCCTCCCGAGCGAAGACCTCTTCGCGGCTGCCATCCAGCAGGACCCGGCCATGCTGCATGAGCACGACCCTGGGGAAGTTGCGGGTGACGAACTTCATGTCGTGGGAAATCGTGATGCAGAGCTTGCCTTGGTCCCGCAGACCGGCGATGATGGCAGCCAGTCGATCATTGCCGGCCTTGTCCTGGCCGCATGTGGGCTCGTCGAAGACCACGGCACCCGTATCCATCATGAGAACGGATCCGATGGCGCAGAACTTCTTCTCGGTGGGGCTCAGATCGAAAGGATGATCGTCCAACCGGTCCGCCAGGCCCACCAACCCAGCCACCTGCTCCATATGTCGCGCTATCAGATCCTGATCGAACCCAAGCTGCCGGGGACCGAACTCGAATTCCTTGCGCACGCTGTCCAGAAAGAGCTGATCGTCGGGATTCTGAAAGACGTATCCCACTTTCCGGGCCCACTGGGCCGTGTCCGCCGTAGCCAGATCGACGCCGTCAATCAAGATCCGACCGCTGGTCGGTCTAAGGATGCCATTCAGATGCTTGGCCAAGGTGGTCTTGCCAGCGCCGTTCTGACCGATCAGCGCCACGGGCCGATCACCTTCGAGGGTCAGTTCCACTCCATCCAGGGCACGATGACCATGAGGGTAGACGTACTCCAGATGCTCCAGGTCGATCTTCATCGAAGCACCTCCCGAATCATGCGCACCGCCTGGTCCTCGCGTACGGGCAAATCCGACAGTTCGAATCCTGCGTCCTGCAAACCTCTGCCGAGCTTGACGTAATCCGGTATGTCAATCCCCCACTTCACGGTCTCGGGGTCGGCGAAAACCTTCTCAGGGGTGCCCAGGGCACGAACCCGACCAGCGCCCAGGACCATGACCTGGTCAGCGCATCGGGCGACCCGCTCCATATCGTGATCGACCATGACTACGGTGATCCCCTCATGGTTGAGCCGCTTGACAATGTCGAAGATCTCCTCACTGCCAAGCGGGTCCAGCTGGGCTGTGCATTCATCCAGAACCAGGATGTCCGGTTCCATGATCAAGGTCGAGCCAAGGGCCACCCGCTGCACCTGTCCGCCGGAAAGCTCCAAGGGGTTCTTGTCGAGCAGATCCTCGATATGCATAAGGGCGGCCACCCGGGCCACCTTGGTATGCATGGTTTCACGTGGAACCCCATGGTTGCCCAGTCCGAAGGCCAGTTCCTCGGCCACGGTCCCTGCCGTATAGGAAAGCTGATTGAAGGGGTTCTGAAAGACCAGACCTACATGTCTGGACAGATCGGCAATGGTCGAAGTGGCTACGTCCCTGTCCTTGATCCGGACGCTCCCCTTGGATTTGCCGACGAAATAGTGCGGAATCAGACCGACCAAGGCGTTGCACAGGGTCGATTTGCCCGCCCCGTTGGCTCCGACGATGCAGAAGAAGCTGCCCTGTTCGACGCTGAAGCTCACCCGCTTCAAGGTGGTCCGATCAGCATCACGGTATCTGAAGGAGAAGTCCTCCACCCGTATGACCTCGGTCATGCCCGACCTCCCCACTGGATTGCGAAAGTGATCAGACCTGCGCGAGAGAGGCAGCCGAGCACCAGGGCGAGCACCAGGAAAACGGTGAACAGGATGGTCATCACGGTGTCACTGTGCCGCCAGACCACTTCAAGGTAGCTGGTCTGCCGCACCCCTCGGATGCCGAATCCGCGGGTCTCCAGGGTCATCCCGCGCTCCTGCGAATCCGTCAGAGAGGAAAGAACCACCGGCCCGAGCAGGGGCAGGAAGGCCCGCGCCCGGGAAATCAAGCCGCCACCGGTCTCCAGACCACGTGCATGCTGAGACTGCTCGATAATCGCAATCCTGCGCTGCATCTGCGGAACCACATTCAAACTGGCCAGGATCAGGTAGCCAATCTTCGATGGAACACCGATCTGCGTCAGAGCAGCAACCAGACGACCCGTGTAGGTAGTTTTATTGGTCAGGTAGAAGGACCCCAGGAAAACCAAAAGAGTTACTACGATTTTGGCCGCATAGAGGCTGCCTTCGAGACCCAGTCGGGCGAATCCCAGGTCAAGAATGACCTTGGAATTCCTTGGGCTGTAGCACCCCTGAATGAACAGCAGCATGAGCGTAACGGGAATGCCGAACCCCAGCATCACGCCAGAGAAGGGCCTGAGCACCCGAGCCATAGCAGCTGCGATAAAGAGCATGACGATAATCCCCAGGCCAAGAGTGAAGTCCGGCCAGACCAAGGTCGCCAGGCCCAAGGAGCACACGCCAGCGATCTTGGCCATGGGATGCATGCGGGACAGTGGAGAATCAGGAATCCCGTTCGTTGCAGGACCAGGCATCAGCGTTCAGACCTTTGGGTAGGTTCACAGTCCAAGTCAGCCGGGTCGCCTGTCGATGTGCCACCATCAGCTTCTGCTGCGCCGTCGATCCTCCCCGGCCGTGCTGAACTCTCCAGACTGGACGCTCCAGTCGCTTCGCGTTCATCTTCGCCTTCATCCTCATCCAGGTCATCCAAATCGTCCAGATCGGCCTGGTCCTCGCTGCCGTCCAGAGCATACTGGCTCAGGAAACGCTTGGGGATTCGACGCACAATCACATAAGCAATCAGGACAGTAATGCCCTTGTCAATCAGATTCTCCAGCATGGAGGAGGAGAGCACCGAGATAACGATGTTCTTCACAGCCACCACCAGTGCAGCTGTGAGGACCGAGGTGCCGTTGACTCCGGTGGCACCCCCGTAGACGAGCACGGTGATCAGAGATGCTGTGACCGTGTTGACCAGGGCGCAGGCCAGCCAGACCAGGACGACTCCCCATATCCGTTTGAAGAGCCCGGCCTTGACCATGTATCCGATCACCAGGCCGCACAGAACGCTGGAGAGCGCATAGGGCAGATAGACCGGATTGGCCACCAAGGCGAGGAAGACGTTGGTCAGCAGTCCGCACAGGGCAGCCACCCAGGGGCCGGACAGGCAGGCGATGACCGTGGTGCCGATCATATCCAGGAAAAGCGGCAGTTTGAGGGTGGAGCTCAGGGTACCGCCGATGAGGTTGATGCCCACCGCGATGGGTATCAGCACCAAGGATTTTGTCGAGAACTGCGCAGTGATCCCTCTCCACACCGGTCGCGCGCTCATAATCCGTACCGCCTTTGGTCCTTGAATGTCGATTTCTGCAGATGGCCGTCGCTCACAGCCAGATCCGCATCACCGCTTTGAGAAACCACTTTAGTAAACAACTTTCATTGACAGAGACTATCAACAGCTGCAAGGGGTGTCAAATGCGAAACCTCCGACGCCGATCTCTCAGGTAAGCTTGATTCGCCAGATCCAACAGGTCGACAGAGCCGTTCGCCGGAGCGTCAGAGATGAGGAGCACAGGAAACCACATGAACATCAAGGACATTGCTCAGCTTGCCGGCGTATCCACATCGACGGTCTCCAAGATCGTGAATCACAAGGACGCGAGCATCACAGCCGCCACGCGCGACAGGGTCCTTGAACTGGTCAGGAAGTACCACTACACGCCCTACGGATCCTCCAAGCCCAACACCACCACCTGGAGAATCGGAGTCCTGCTCAGCTCATCCATCTCCATGGACTCCACCTTGGATGGGATCATCCAGCAGGCACAAAAGTCGGGGTACGGCACCCTGGTTTTCAACAGCTACGGCAATCACGACCAGGAGGAACGCAACATCCTGGCCGCCCTGGAACATCGAGTGGATGGCGTGGTCTGGGAACCGATCGACCGCACAAGCCTGGCCTTGAAAAGCAGAATCGAGGCAGGAGGGGTTCCCGAACTGACCATTGGACCCCTGGGAGACGACCGGGCCGCGCTCATGCCCTACGAGGAGGCTGCCTACAGTCTTACTGAAGAGCTGATCAAGCGCCACCACGCCAGCATCGCTTGCCTTATTTCGCCGGGCAGACGGACACAGAGCTTCCTGCACGGTTATCGTCGCTGCTTGTTCGACCACAACCTCCAATACCACACCGACATGGTCCTGGAAACCATCGGCGAGGACCTGACCCAGGTGCTGGAGAACCGCCACGTCACCGGTATCGTGGCATCCCACTACCACCATGCCCTGGAATTCCTTCAGTTCGCCGAATCCATGCATTACCGTCTGCCCCAGGACCTCTCCCTGGTCTCCCTGATGAACGACACCAACGTGCACCTGCGCTACCCTGGCAGCCCGGAAATATCGTCCTACGTCATGCGCAACGCCGACTTCGGCGCCTACCTGTGCAGACGGATCATCCACGCCATCGAGCATGAGTCTGATCGGAGCGAGATCTTTGAGCACGTCTTCACCCTGGACGGCGAGAAGACCGTCGGCCCGCCCCCGGACCAGCAATGCAAGAAGATCGTGGTGGTCGGCAGCATCAATGTGGACACCTACCTGACCGCCCCCAGCCTGCCCAAGGCGGGTATGACCACCACTACCAGAAACTTCGCCTCCACACCGGGGGGCAAGGCCACCAACCAGGCGGTGGGCGTGGCCAGGCTGGAGCATCAGGTTTCCCTGATCGGCAATGTCGGCAGCGATCCGGCCGCAGACTACATCTACAAAACCATGAGGCAGGCCCATGTGGATGCCACCGGTGTGCGCAGAGTCACCGGCGCGGACACGGGCAAAGCCTACATCTTCGTCGACGGCAAGGGTGAGTCGATGATCTCCCTGGTGGCGGGCGCCAACGAGTCCCTGACTCCGGACGACATCACCGAGCGCGACCAGATCTTCCGGAACACCGGCTACTGCCTAATCCAGACAGAGATCCCCATGGACACTGTCGCCGAGGCATGCAGAACAGCCAAGCGCCACCAGGCCGCCACCATCGTCAAACCGTCATCCTGCGACCACCTGCCTGAAGACCTGCTGGCTTCGATCGACATCCTGATCCCGAATCTGAACGAGTTGAACACCCTGATACCCGGAGCAGGATCCGTGGTGGACAAGGCGAAACGGTTCATAGACGGCGGGGTGGGCAGGGTCATCATCACCCAGGGCGAGCGCGGCTGCACCCTGGTCACTTCCAGCGAACACAAGGACTTCCCAGCCCACGAGACCCGAGCAATCGACGACACCGGCGCCAGCGATGCCTTTATCAGTGCCCTGGCCTCCTACCTGTGCAGCGGATGCGCCCTGGACAAAGCCGCCCAAATTGCCAATCTGGCCGCCGGCTTCAGCGTCGCCCACGAAGGCGTCATCCCCTCACTGATAAACCGTCGCCAGCTGGAAGGCCTGATCGACTGAGCGGCCCGGGCGCAAGCACGGTCGTCAGAAGGCTGTGATTGTCTGCCGTGCCTATCATCAAGGTCTACAGCTTCTGAAAGTATGCTCGTCGGCCCGACACAGCAATCAGGGGCTGTACTTTAAGAATTTTGCAGTCAGTCGCCCATGAATACAGCTATGACCAGTTCCTTTCGGAACCCGACTTTTCATCTGCGAGCGATCTGTTTCTCCGATAATACTGACGGCGACAATGTGAAGCGACTTAACTTATTCAATCTCTGAGTACCATATAGATAGCTAATGAGGGGTGGGCATCTTTGCCCTGACGCCTTGCGTGTTATACCCGCCAGGGACTGCGCAGACCAAAAGGAGGGTAAAAAGTGGATAAAGTAGTGACGATTTCTGACGTAGCCCAAGCGGCTGGAGTCTCGAAAGCCACTGTTTCATACGTACTCTCCAACGATAAAAGAATAAGCAAACAGACGGCAGAGAAGGTGCGGCGCACAATAAATGATCTGGGATATACCGTCAATCACGCTGCCAGAGCCCTGTCAACCAAGAAAAGCAACGTACTGGGAATTGTGTCGCCCACCCACCATGGTGTCTACCTGTCATCCTTTTTCGGACTGCACATTTATCTGTTGTCTGAGTATGCGACACGATCCGGTTACGACAGCATGTTCATCGGTTCTGATGACGGTTGCGACGCCATGAGGAAAGCCGCCGCCTCCCATAAAGTGGACGGCTTCATACTTATGGATGTATGTGACAACGACCCGCGCATGACTACTGCCAAAGAGATTGGAATCCCCACAGTCGTCTTCGGATCACCGATTTCATCTTTTGGTTTAGACACAGTGGACTCAGACTTCCGATCGGAGGCTGCAAGATGCATGCAATGCATGGCTGCCGATAACCATCAGGAGGTGATCTTGTACTCCTGGTCTAAGAGCATTTTTGAGAAGCGTATGGGTTTCGCCTTACGCTTCAGAGACCAAATCACACAAAGCGCCAAGGATCTAGGAATTATTCTGCATATCTATTCACCTGACAACGACGAATCGGATCCAGCAGGAGAACTGTTGCATGCGTTACATCTGTATCCTCATGCCACTGCGATGATCATCCACAACGAAAGTGCATCGATTATAGCCCCGCAGGCCTTTTCCGCAAGAGGCATTCAGATTCCAGACGACCTGTATGTGATTTCCGTCTTTCCCAAACAAATGCAGTGGTCGGTGCTAGCCTCATTCGCCTTCATCCAAACCGATATAGACCAGTTGGCGCAGAAAATCGTGAGTACATTGGTGGCTCGCATTCAGGATCCGGATGCACCCATCACAAAATCATTATTGGATTTTACCTTGCAGCAAAAGTCAGCAAACAGCACTGATGCAGTCGTCTGACCATCTCCAGGAGAGTTTGTTTCTGCAATCCCGAATACAAAACCCCAAGCGGCATCCCACCTGTCCAATAATTAATTGATTTGACCTACTGCGAGGATATTATATAATGTTTGTGAACCGGTTCAATAAGTGATGATTCGACTCCGGGGCTCGAGTCATACCAGCTTGGATGAAGATGCCACACCGTAGCGGCATCGCAGAAAGGAAATCATGCACAACCTGTTCATCAAACGCTTCGCAACCATCTGTTCAGCTGTCGTCATTGCGGCAAGTCTTGCCGCTTGCGGCGGCTCGAATCAGAGTGCGGACACCATTGGTTTTTGGGATCCCTATCCACAGAAAAACGCATCCAGCACATGGGAGGCATTCGTCAAGCGTTGCGCTCCCAAGGGTTACAAAATAAAGCGTACTGGATACCCCCAGTCTGATCTGCTGAATAATCTCACCACCGCCGTAAAGGCCGGGAATGCCCCACAAATCGCCTTGATAGATAATCCAAAAATGCCTACCGCAGTCGATGCTGGCCTCGTTACCGACATCAAAGCCGCCGGCATCAACACCAAGGGATACGACAGCAACATCGAGGCGCCTGGAATCATCGACAACGTCCAATACGGCATCTCTTACGGATCCAATGCACTGGGGCTTTACTATAACCCGAAAATACTGGAAAAAGCAGGCGTCGATCCTGCGTCCATAAAAGATTGGGCGAGCCTGAACAAGGCTATAGAACAAGTGGTGGCGTCAGGAAGCAAAGGCATTACCTTCGCAGGCATCTCCGGCGAGGAGGGTACATTCCAGTTCCTGCCTTGGTTTTGGGGAGCAGAGGGGGATCTGAAACATCCAAAATCACAAGCCGAAACCGATGCTTTGAACCTGGTCTCCGATTGGGTCCGAAAAGGTTGGGCGCCAAAATCCGTATCCACCGACAACCAATCGGCAGCCTGGGATGCTTTCCTGACTGATCAGTACGGATTCTCTGAAAATGGCTCATGGCAGGCCGAATCCGCCAAGGAAAAGGGATACGGAATGATACCGATTCCTGGTAAATCCGGCGGAGTCGCCCCCGTGCCGACCGGAGGCGAATTCATCACTATGCCTACCCAGAAAAAGGCCGACAAGAATCTCAGCAAAGCAACGGCTGAAGTCATTAACTGTCTGGTTGACGGGGATAATCTAAAAAAGACCAATGATGAGATGGTCTATTTAGCAGCGAAACGCTCCGTAAGAAACCAACAGGTCAAAGAGAACCAGATCTGGGCCCCGTGGGTAAAGCCGATCGAGCAGGCCAAGGGCAGAACTTCTGACATTGGCCTCAAATATGAGGATGTTTCAGCGCAGCTCTCCGAAGATCTGCAAGAGGCGCTGAACCAGCGCTGAACCAGCTGAGAAGTCGGCAGAGATGCTCGACTTCCCAGCACCCCTCGCCTCAAGGCAATTTTCAATAATCTTATTTCTTGCGTTGATCAGGTGAACGATGTCATTCAATATTCATCCACTACAGGACTCCGACGGGAGCATCCAGAACTCAAAAAAACGCGGCATCCATTCGACGACACTGGCGGCCTGGGGCTTCGCTATGCCTCTCATCGTGTATCTGGCCGTCTTCTACGTAACACCTCTTATCCAAAATATCTTCATGAGTCTGCACCGTTTCACTCGCCGGACTTTCGTCACCGGTGACGCACCATGGTCCGGCATTCAGGTATACCAAGAGGTTCTAGGAAATCCGAAGTTCTGGACGATACTCGTACAGACCTTATTGTTTGTGGTACTCTCAATTATTTTTCAATACAGCCTGGGGCTGGCACTGGCAGTATTCTTCAACCAGAATTTTCGACTATCGGCTGTGCTCCGTGGCGCTTTCCTGGTCCCTTGGCTCTTGCCTCCAATGATTTCAGGCACTATCTGGCAATGGATGATGGATGCCGATACCGGTGTCATCAACAAAGTCATAGGCTTTTTCGGCGGCTCCCCTATCTGGTGGCTGCAGGCTGATCACTCCCTATGGTCAGTCATCATTGCCAACATCTGGTTAGGCATTCCATTCAATATGGTCATTCTGTATTCAGGATTACAAAACATTAACCAAGATCTATACGAAGCTGCATCCTTGGATGGTTGCAACTCTTGGCAGCGATTCTGGAAAATCACCTTTCCTTTATTGAAACCTGTCACCATGATCACCCTCCTGCTCGGATTCGTATACACACTCAAAACCGTAGACATAATTTGGATAATGACCAAAGGAACGGGCACATCGCGCACCCTTGCCACCTGGGCTTATGAGATGGCATTCGGGAAGGGAACATCCGCAACCATCCGATATTCAGAAGCATCCGTCGTGGGCACCATTCTGATCGCCATCGCCCTGGTATTCGCCTTTGCCTATCTACGGGCACAAGGTTCAGAGAGGAGCAAGCAATAATGAGGCATCGTTCGACATGGTGGAAAACGCTGATCGCCGTCGTACTCACCCTAATCATGCTTTTCCCGATTTATTGGATGATCAACATCTCTCTGACCAAAAGACGGTCGATTCGCTCGGGAGACCTATATCCACGCGATTTCACGTTGACGAACTTTTCTTCAGCCTTCCACACCGAAATGACATACCTGGGCACATCCCTGCTCATTGCCATCGGTGTAGTTCTGTTGACACTCGCCATCGCACTTCCGTCTTCTTACGCCATCGCTTTTCTTGAACTCAAAGGCCGCAGAACAATCAATTTCCTTCTGATTGTGGCTCAGATGATCCCCGCGGTAGTCATGGCCCTGGGCTTTTATCAGATCTACAATCGTATCGGCCTTTTGGACAGCATCCCCGGTCTGATCATTGCGGATTCCACAGTGGCCGTACCATTCGCCGTCATGCTTCTATCGAGCTTCATGACCGGCATGCCACATTCCATCATTGAAGCTGCAGAAATCGATGGCGCTTCACACTGGCGTGTATTCACAACCATAGTGGTCCCGCTAAGCAGAAACTCCATCGTAACGACTTCGTTGTTCTCATTCCTCTGGGCATGGTCTGACTTCATGTTTGCGTCAACGCTGGATTCCGGCGGGGGCCGCATGCGTCCCATCACGATGGGCCTCTATGATTTTATAGGGGCACAGAATCAGGAATGGGGTCCATTGATGGCTACAGCCGTCCTGGCTTCGGTGCCAACCGCAATACTGCTGATCGTCGCACAGAAATATGTCGCTGCGGGAGTTACAGCAGGTGCGATAAAGGACTGAAACCGAAAGTGAATCAACCAATTGAAAGGGTACTGAATCAATGCAACATTCAACATTTACCACCGACGGCCAGGCGCTGCAGTGGACAGGCGACGGCGAATACCTTCGCATCGAGCCCTGGGGAACAGATTCGATACGCGTCCGATCCTCGCAGATGCACGAGCCTGAAGACCTGGACTGGGGGCTTTTACACGACCACCACGAGCCTGCAGAGGCAGTGCGTATAAGCATCGATGACCAGCAAGGCCAGGCCACCATAATCAACGGATCCCTAATGGTCAAAGCACAGGCCTCAGATGGCGTTTACGGCGGCAGCGGCTATACCGAGCCGAAATGCCTGCTCAGCTTTTGGCGCACCGACGGCAAGCTGCTCTTCAGCGAGATGAACGATGGCGGCTCCCTGAATTTAAGAGCGCGTTCTTTCACTCCCATCGTGGGAGGCGACCACCAGGTCAAGGTAACGTTCGTCCCTCCGGAAAACGAACGTCTCTACGGCATGGGCGAATATCAACAGAACATCATGAATCTGAAAGGCTGCACGCTCGAACTGGCCCATAGGAACTCGCAAGTCTCCATACCCTTCGTCGTCTCCAGCTGCGGATACGGATTCCTCTGGAACAATCCAGCCGTCGGTTCCGTCAGTTTTGGGAAAAACAAGACTCAATGGTCGGCGGACAGCACTCGACAGATTGATTACTGGGTTACAGCCGGTGCCGATTACCGCTCTATCATGGCCCATTACGCAGACGCTACCGGCCATGCTCCTCAGATGCCTGAATGGGGTCTTGGATTTTGGCAGAGCAAGCTTCGCTATTGGAACCAGGATCAATTGCTGGAGGTTGCCAGAGAGTTCAAAAAGCGCAACATCCCTCTGGACCTCATTGTCATCGACTTCTTCCATTGGCCTCACATGGGTGATTTCAGGTTCGAGGACGAATTCTGGCCAGATCCCGTCAGCATGAGCAACGAATTGCACAAGATGGGGATCCGACTCATGGTGTCAGTCTGGCCGCAGATAGCACTGACTTCTGAAAACTATCCAGAGATGAAAGCCAAGAATCTGCTGGTACGGGCAGACCACGGCGAAGACATCGGCATGATGTTCGAGGGACCCAGCCAGTTCTACGACGCCACCAACCCTAGAGCCCGCCAATATGTATGGGAGAAATGCCGTGAGCACTACGCCGATGTCGGCGTCGACGCATTCTGGCTGGATGAAGCCGAACCGGAGTATGGCACTTACGATTTCAGCAATTACCGCTACTGGGCCGGACCTGCTCAGCAGACAGCCAATCTGTATCCACGGGAATACAACAAGGGGTTCTACGAGGGGCAGCTGGCCTATGGGCGCCAGGGACAGATCGTTAACCTCACCAGATGCGCATGGGCCGGATCCCAGCAATATGGGGCTCTTGTATGGTCGGGCGATGTGGCGTCCACCTTCGAGGCGTTCAGGTCACAAATCACCTGTGCCATCCATATGGGCATGGCCGGCATTCCTTGGTTCACCACCGACCTGGGTGGCTTCCACAATGGCGATATCGACGATCCCACCTTCCGTGAACTGTTATTGAGGTGGGCGCAATTCTCCTGCTTCTCGCCCGTCATGCGCAATCACGGTGACCGTAGCCAGCACCACCCCGATGGGACCACCAAGACCGCCATCACTACGGCGCAAGGCGAACGACGACTACCTTCCGGAGCGAGCAATGAACCATGGAGCTACGGCAAGTCCGTCGAAGACATCTATGTCAAGTTCATCAGGATCCGAGAGCATCTTCGCCCTTATCTGCGTGAGCTGTTTGCCCAGGCACATGAGGACGGGCAGCCGCTCATCAGAGGACTGTTCTACGAATTCCCCAATGACGACGCTGCCTCCGATATCGCCGACGAGTATATGCTCGGACCTGATCTGCTGGTAGCCCCCGTGGTAGAGGAAGGAGCCAGATCCCGACAGGTCTACCTGCCTGGGGACGCGACTACGCAGTGGCAGGATCTTCGCGACGGAGCGATGTACAACGGGGGTCAGACGATTACTGCAGAAGCCCCGCTGGATACTCTGCCGGTATTCGCAAGGGACAGCAGAAACCACGAGCTGCTGGGCATACTCTGATCTATCCGTCACATAGTCACGGAAGCTCATCGTCATTCACATCGGGTCAGGACCGCTCGTCCTGGCCCGACTTCCTATTCAATCGAGACATGATTCATCCCGTTTCCAATTTCATTAAGCTTTCACGCTCATATTCCACCCTGTGCAACAACCGGTACTACAACCCTCAGTTCGCCTTGTCAGCAACGTTTTGGCGACACTGGAGGTTCTGGCTAACAAGGACCAAGTGACAATCGTCGACAAGGTTCGTAACGAGGTATACGGCCACAATCGCCTCTGGAAACGTCCCAAGTACCGACTGTCGCCTCCCAGCTCTCGGTTAACACTGAGAACCTGTTCGCCTTCATGCAGGACATTGGAGGATTCTGAAGGTTCAGGCTACGAAGCCTGTTCCACTTTCCATCTCGCCCCATCTCCACACGCACCACCGCCTAGAGTAGATGCAAGGAAGCATCGCAGCATCAAATCACCAAAGGAGCGGCCATCATGAGACCAATGTCGGACTATGCCAAGGACCTGCAGCACTCGGGCATGGTCGCCCGTGATCTGGACGAGACCATCGACTTCTACACCGACAAACTCGGGTTCGAGTTGGTCGGCATCTACCCCAACGAAGAGAATCGATGCGCCTTTCTGCGCCTGGGACATTTGACCATCGAGACCTGGGAGGGCGAGCCTGCGCCCATGCGCACCGGGGCCATCAACCACTGGGCACTGGATACGCCAGACATCGATGCTGCTTACGAGCATGCCCTGGAGATGGGGTTGACCATCAGAGAGAAGGCCATCCAGTCCATTCCCACTTTCTGGCAGCAGGGAATCCGCTACTTCAACGTTATCGGCCCCAACCAGGAGACCATCGAGTTCTGCCAGATTCTCTGACTGTCCTCCTAAGGCCGGCGACTCTTCCCTCTCGTGTATAGCAAGGAATGCAGATGGCCGATCGGGTTATATGGCAGCTCTCAACCCCACCCCAACGACGACTGCCACAGAACACTCATGTGAGCAAAGCGACAAAATTCTCACTGTTTCACACGCTTGCTTGAACGGCCGAAAAGACCGTGATTTATCCCCTTATTCCAGCCTTTCAGGAACATAGGGACACCCAGAATAATCCCAGGTACTGCAAGTAGTATGGAATAAGTATCCAAGGACGGATGCATTGCTATGGAAAGAGGTTTCTATGACGAACATTCATAATGTCACGGTTGCCGGCGGTGGGGTGCTTGGCAGCCAAATCGCCTATCAATCAGCCTTCAAGGGTAAGAAGGTAACGATCTACGACATCAACGACCAGGCTGTGGCGGCCGCCGAGGAGCGTGTCAAGAATCTGCGCGATTCCTACAAGCACGACATCAATGCCACTGATGAACAATTCGACGCCGGGCTGAACAATATGTCCTTTACAGCCGACATGGCCGAAGCCGTCAAGGACGCTGACCTGGTCATTGAAGCAGTCCCGGAAAAGCCCTCAATCAAGCATGACCTTTACCAGAACCTGGCCAAGCTGGCCCCCAAGGATGCCATCTTCACCAGCAACTCCTCCACCTACGTGCCCAGCACTTTCGCAGCTGACACGGGCAGGCCGGACAAGTTCCTGAACATGCACTTTGCCAACCAGGTTTGGCTGTACAACACGGCTGAGATCATGGGCACCGATCAGACCGACCCCAAGGTCTTCAATGAGATCGTGGACTATGCCAAGGAGATCGGCATGGTTCCCATCGTCCTGAAGAAAGAACAGCCCGGATACGTCCTGAACACCCTCCTCATCCCCCTGCTCGAAGCCGCCTCCTACCTTTGGGGTCAGGGCATCGCGGATCCGGAGACCGTGGACAAGACCTGGATGATCGCAACAGGTGCACCCATGGGACCCTTTGCCATCTTTGACGTTGTGGGACTGCGGACCGCCTTCAATATCACCAAGGAACAGCGGGGAGACAACCCTGACTTCAAGCCCTTCCTGGAGAAGATCCAGAAGATGATGGACGAGGGGAAGACCGGCAAGGATTCGGGAGAAGGGTTCTACACCTATCCCAACCCCGCCTTTGCTGATCCTGACTTCCTGAAGGCCTGAGAGAACCGTTTTCACCAAACAGGACCCACCCGTTGCAGGGGACCACAACGCAACTCGCCTCCCCGCAATGGGAGGGTCTGTTTTCACTGCCGATTTTCAAGCGAATCTAACCGTCAAGCTGCTCGCCAACCCTCGCAAACCGCCGACTGCGCCTCTTTACTAGCATTGAATCAGGCATCCAAGGAAGGGTGCCGACACAATGAAAGAGGTCATTTATGACAGAGATCGAACAGGTCACCGTCGCCGGTGGTGGCGTTTTGGGCAGTCAGATCGCCTATCAATGTGCATTCAAAGGCAAAAATGTCACGGTCTACGACATCGGAGACGATGCCGTAGCAGCGGCCAGAGAACGGGTCAAAGCGCTTCGTGCCGCCTATAAGCGCGACATAAAAGCAACAGACGAACAGTTTGATGCCGGGTTAGGTCGAATGAGCTTCACCACCGACCTGAGCGAGGCAGTCAAGAACGCGGATCTGGTTATCGAGGCAATTCCCGAGAAGCCCTCCATCAAGCACGACTTCTACCAGAGCCTGGCCAAACTGGCACCCGAGAACACTATTTTCGCCAGTAACTCCTCCACCTACGTGCCCAGCACTTTTGCAGCCGACACAGGCAGGCCAGACAAATTCCTGAACTTGCACTTCGCCAACCAGATCTGGCTGATGAATACTGCTGAAATCATGGGAACCGATCAAACGGATCCGGACATCTACAACCGAATCGTTTCCTTTGCTCGGGAAATTGGCATGGTCCCCATCCAGCTGCACAAGGAACAGCCCGGCTATGTGCTCAACACGTTGCTGATGCCACTCATGGGCGCCGCCGGCATGCTATGGGCGCACGATGTGGCCGATCCACAGACTATCGACAAAACCTGGATGATTGCCACTGGCGCGCCCAAGGGACCCTTCGGCTTCTACGACATGGTCGGCCTTCGGACCGCATACAACATCCTCTGCCAGCGCCAGGGTGACAATCCTCAAGCCAAGCCCCTCCTGGACAAGCTCAAGGCCATGATAGACCAAGGCAAGCTGGGCGAAGAGACCGGTCAGGGCTTCTACCAGTATCCTGATCCCGACTACCGGGACCCCGGATTCCTCAAGGTCTGATCAAATCCGACCAAGTGGGCTGTGGTGGGCCGGAGCCGGGTCCACCATAGCCTTCATCATGAGGCGTGGTAAGCTGTGTATTTATGGCATTTTTGTGAAAACCGCTAGAGGAAGAGGCAGACAGGGAACTCACAAAGGCGGAAAAGACGAACAACGGCCTTGTGGCCGGAGAAGGAATAATGGCAGAGGACGATAAAATTTCGGCTGCTGACAGCGGCCATCACGAGCAGGAACGGCGCGATAGGCAGGCAGCCAAGCAAATCAAGAAGCAGCAGGCCGCGGAAAAACGCAGGGCTCGCAAGCAAAATCCCAGACCTCATCGGGGCTGGAGCGAGCGCCTGCACCTGACCGACATCAACGTAGTGGACAGATCCACCCTCAAGCGGGCCATCGCCGGCACCGTGGTCGGCAACTTCATGGAATGGTACGACGTGGGGGTCTACGGCTATCTGGCGGTGACCATCGGCCGTGTCTTCCTGTCCGACGCATCCGATGCCGTGCAGCGGCTCTTCTCTCTTGGTGTCTTCGCTGTCACCTTCGTCGCCCGGCCTCTGGGCGGCGTGGTCCTGGGCCAGCTGGGCGACAAGGTCGGCCGCCAGCGCATTCTGGCCTTCACCCTGCTGAGCATGTCCGCAGCCACCCTGCTGATTGGTCTCCTTCCCAGTTATGCGGCTGTCGGTCCCCTGGCACCCATCCTGCTCATCCTGCTTAAGCTGATCCAGGGCTTCTCCACAGGCGGCGAGTATGCAGGCGCCTCGACCATGGTCACCGAATACTCACCGGACCGGCATCGCGGCTTCTTCGCCTCCCTGCTGGATGTGGGATCCTACCTGGGCTACGCCTTCGGAGCAGCCTTGGTCTCCTTGTTGGAGTTCTCCATCTCCCCGCAGGCCATGCTGGCCTGGGGCTGGCGAATCCCCTTCATCATCGCCCTGCCGCTGGCCGCCATCGCGGTCTACTTCCGGGCCAAGGTCCAGGACACCCCTGCCTTCCGTCAGGCCCAGGATGCCAGCGATGAGAAGACCAAGAGCCAGCACAAGAGCCTGCTGGACCTGATCCGGGGTTACTGGCGGGAACTGCTCATGGCCTTCATCCTGGTGGCCGCGGCCAACACCCTGAGCTACACGCTGACCGCCTACATGCCCACCTACCTGTCGGGCACCCTGCATTACAACACCGCCCAGGCCAACCTGCTCTCCCTGCCGGTCCTGCTCATGGTGGCCTGCTGCATCCCCATCACCGGAGCCCTTTCCGACCGCTTTGGCCGCAAGAAGGTGCTGTTTATGGGAGCATTCACTGGACTGTGCCTGTCCCTGCCCGCTTTCCGACTGTTGGAGCATGAAACCACGGGTGCTGTCTTCGGCGGACTGGTCCTGCTGGCCATCCCAGTCATCTTCTTCGTGGCCAACCTGGCATCCACCCTGCCGGCTCTCTTCCCAACCGCGTCCCGTTACGGCGGCATGGGACTGTCGTACAACCTGGCCGTAGCCGTCTTCGGCGGGACCGCGCCTGTCATCATGGAAGGGCTGGTGACCGCGACCGGCAAGTCCCTGGCACCTGCCTACTGGATCATGTTCACCTCGACCTGCGGTCTGATCACCGTGCTCTTCCTGGCCGAGACCGCCCGGCGCCCCATGCCCGGAACCCTGCCCACCGTGCTCAACCGGCAGGAGGCACGCGACCTGGTGGCCACCCAGGACCGCAATCCCGACCTGGATGTGAAGACCATCATCAAGGATGCCGAAGAGAGCGGTGTGCGCAAGACACCGAAAAAGCTGGCAGCAGAGGCACGCAAACTTCTGGGCCTTTCCCACACAGGCACCAGGAACAAGAAGTAGCGACCTTCGTCAGGCCGAGCGAACCGGGTGATCCACCAAATCGCGCTCGATCCAGGCCATGACCAGCTTGGCCAGGGCATCCACCTCCGCATCGTTCAAGGCCCGTCCGCGGGGGATGTGATGCCAGCGTTCGATGCACCCCCGGCAGCAGGTGGCCGTGGCATGCTGGGCCGTGAAAACCGGATGCCCGCGGTAGGGGGTCTGCTTGCCATCCTTGAACGGATGGGCAGGCCCCACACGCTTGGCCAGCATCTCATGGGCATGGCGGTCGATGGTATTCCTGCCCTTGGCGCGAGCATAGGCGCGATCCTTGGCCGACAGGGAGAATCCAGCCCGAAAACGCGAATGCCCCAATCTGGCAAGAGTGTCCTGAATCCAGGCTTCATCCGCCCCACGCATAGCTGATCCACTGTCGGTCATTCCCTGCTCGCCTCCGTATTCAGCCTTACCAAACAGTCTGTGCCCAGGCAAGGTTTCCCATGCGGAATAATTCACCGAACATAGGACCGGCAGGGACCAGTGTCGGGGGTAGGGTGAGGACAGTACCTATATTCATCAACTACTCGACCCGCCGTGTTCCGTCATGTCCGGGTCACGAACAAGGGGGCTTTATGGCCAAAAGCAAGATGACTGTAGCCGAGATGATCGGGCTCTTCCTCACCCCTGACGCGCCTGTGCAGGTGACCGCCTTCGATGGGTCGGTCTTCGGACAGAAGCAAGCGCCACTGCATCTGGAAGTCAAGAATTCCCGTGCCATGTACTACATCACGGAAAATCCCAACGATCTGGGTCTGGCCCGCGCCTACCTGCAGGGCGATCTGGACTCTCCCGAGCTGCTGCCAGGCAACCCATACCAGGTTCTCAAGGAACTGATGGGTCTCAAGCACTTCGTCAAGCACCCCAGCAAGATGGAGCTAGCCCGGGCAGCAGGGGCTGTCTTCTCTCACGGAGTGCGCGTGCCCGAGCCACCGGCCATCGAAGGGCCCTCGCTGGCCAAGCGACTGTCTGAGGGCATCCGTCCCCACACCCGCCGGGGCGACGCAGCCACTGTCAGCTACCACTACGACCAGTCCAACGACTTCTATCGGCTCTTCCTGGGCTCCTCCATGACCTACACCTGTGCCGTCTTCGAGAAGGCGGACGGCAGCCTGGAGGACGCTCAGTGGCACAAGCTGAACATGGTCCTGGACAAGATGCACCTGAACAAGGGCGACCGTCTGCTGGACGTCGGCTGCGGCTGGGGCTCCATGGCAATCGCGGCCGCCCGCCGTGGCATCCACGTCATCGGCGTGACTCTGGCTGAGGAGCAGGTGGAGTGGGCCCAGAACTGGATCCGCCAGGAGGGTCTGCAGGATCTGGCCGAGGTCCGGCTGATGGATTATCGCGACGTGCCCGAGTCCGACTTCGACGGAATCTGCTCCATCGGCATGATGGAGCATGTGGGCTATAAGCAGTACCCCTCCTACTTCAAGGAGATGATGGACAAGCTGCGTCCGGGCGGCATCCTGCTCAACCACCAGATCACCCGCACCAACTCCCACGACCACAAGCGGGCAGGCGGATTCATCGACCGCTACATCTTCCCCGACGGTGAGCTGGCCAGCCCGGCCGAGATCGAACTGGCCATCCAGGACACCGGCTTCGAGGTCATCACCCAGGAGAACCTGCGCCAGCACTATGCACTGACCCTCAAGCACTGGACTGAGAACCTCCAGGAGCATTGGGACCAGGCCAAGCCCATGGTGGGCGAGCCCAAGGCGCGGCTCTGGGGCCTGTATATGGCCGGCGCGCGGCTCAACTTCGAGCTCGACAACATTCAGATACACCAGTTCCAGTGCATCAAGCCCGATCCCGAGACCGGCACGGACACCTACCCGCTGCGGCCCTGGTGGGACCGGTAGTTGATATGAAGAAAAAGGCGAGGATTCGATTCCTCGCCTTTTTCCTTTCCGCCACCATACAGCTCAGAACTCAGGAAGACCTGTCCGCCGAAGCCTCCAGCCGAGCCAGGTCCAGAGCCTTGTTGAAAGCATCCGAAGTCCAGCTGGCTCCGGCCACCTTGTCCACCTTGAGGTCTTTGAGCGGGCGCCCCTGGACTACTCCAGGCACGGCACGGGCGAAGCGCTCCATGTGACCGCGCGAAACGGGCGAATCCGAATGCCCCTGGACCTGGACCCGGGTCACCTGGCCTCCCGACAGGTCCAGATCCACATCGATGCTGTCAGCCCCGTCATGGCCGTACCTGCCCGTCAGGGCGTAAGTGCCATCGTGATAATTGCCAGTGTCAGCCGGAGCGGTCGGCAGCCCATCACGGGAGACGGCCGTGGGATTGCCCTCGCCCGCAGCGCCGGCTCCCGACTCTGGAGCAGAGCTGGACTCGGCGCCCGATCCGGCGAACTCGTCGTCCATGGGCTTGGCCTGCTGGCTTCCGCAACCGCCCAGGAGTGAGCCGACCGCCACCAGAGTCGCCAACGTTGCCGAGGCCGTGGCCAGCCCACGAGACTTGCTTTTGGCCATCTCAGCGTCCTCCTTCTGATTCAGCGGCCAATCCCGGCAGAGACCCACCTGTCTTGGCCATCTTAGTGGGGTCATGGAAGCCTACAGGAATATCCTGGTCCCCGGTGTCGCCAGAAGCCCCACTGAAGGCCGGCCGGCCTCCGGCTGCCAGGTAGGCCCGCTTGGCCTCCTCATCATTCCACTGCTCGCCGGCCAGCACCCCGTGGTTGAGCATGATCTCCCGCTGGGCACATGAGGCCACCAGGGCATCGTGAGTGACCACGATCAGGGAGGTCCCCTGGTCATGCAGTTGCCGGAAGAGGTCCAGCACAATCCGCTCATTGGCCTCGTCCAGGTTGCCGGTGGGCTCGTCAGCCAGGATCAGCTTGGGCTCGTTGATCAACGCCCGGGCCACGCAGACCCGCTGCTGCTCGCCGCCCGAAAGCTGGCTGGGCAGGTGGCGGGCCCGATCCGCCAGACCCACCCGGTCCAGGGCCTTCATGGCCTGGTCCTCATCCACCACCGAGTGGTAGTACTGGGCCACCATGACGTTCTCCAGGGCGGTCAGATGCGGGACCAGGTAGAACTTCTGGAAGACCAGGCCGATCACGTTCTTGCGCACATCGGCCAACTGGGACTGGCTCAGATCCTCCAGCGGCCGCCCTTGCAGGCGGACCGAGCCGCGGCTGGGGGTGTCCATGCAGCCCAGGATGTTCATCAGCGTGGTCTTGCCTGAGCCGGAGGACCCCACCACGGCCAGCCACTGACCCTGCGGGACGCTCAGATTCAGGTCGTCCAGAGCATGCAGATCGCCATAGATCTTGGAAACATGGTCCAGATCCAGCAGCATGCCGTCGCCCGACTGGGACTCGCTCACCTTTGCCTGCGTCATTGTCATTCCTCCCTCAAAACCAGGGCCGGGTCGATACGCGAAGCCCGGAGGACCGGCCGGATGGATGCGATCATGGATATGGCCACGCTCAGCAGGACCGTGCCCAGGGCCAGCCACCAGTTGAAGCCCAGCGGCCGCTGGAAGACGGACAGGCAGAGCAGCCGGGCGAAACCATAGCCCAGAGCGGTGCCGATCAGACCTCCAGCCAATCCGTAGCAGGCCGACTCAGCCAGAAACTCCATGGCTATCCCCCGCGAGGAAGCGCCCAGGGCCTTGCGCAGGCCGATCTCGCTGCGCCGCTGGGAGACGATGGAGGCCATGGTGGTCCCCACGCCCACGAAGGTCAGGACCAACACCACCACTGAAACCAGCCAGAAAAGCGACTGGAGCATGGCGATGGTGTGGCTGTCGCCCGCTGTGATCCTGGTGACCGGCCGGGCCTTGACCCCCATGGAGGTCATGTCGTTGATGCCGGCAGCGATGGTCTTCAGCCCCGAGGTCATGGTGTTGACCGAGTATTCGATGACATCGGTGCCCCGCTTGGCCCCGGTCAGGAGCTCCAGATCAGACAGGTCGGCGTAGATGATCCGATCCTCTGGACCACCGGTATCGACGATGCCGCCCACTCGAAAATCACGGCCCTGGCCTCCGGCCTTGCCTGTGCCGGTGACCTGTCCGGCCGGATAGCCGATGGTCATCCGCTTGCCGGTGGTCAGCCCCAGCGAATCAGCCAGGTCCCGCCCCACCATGACCGAACCAGGCCGGGGCCAGGAACCCTCCACGCTCCAGTGGCGGTTGAGCTGACGAACCTGGTCGGGGTGGATGCCGGCCATCTCTCGGGCCCCGGCATTGACCTGCACCGTCTCATATCGATAGGTGGCGTACCTTGCCGGAGCCTTGGCGGTCACCATATGGGTGGTGTGGTCCACCATGCCCTGTTCGATGCCGGACCCGGACCGATTGCCTCCCTGGATGGGCGAGACGACCAGGTTGGCCCCGTAGGAACGCATCTCCTGGTTGATCTGCCTAGGGGCCTCAATACAGACCGCCGCCAGGCAGAAGAGTGTGGCCGCCCCTACCAGGGAGGCCACCACCGCCATCAGGGCCCTGCCTCGACGACGGAAGACGGCCCCGAAGAGCATGGTCAGGAACATGCGGGTGTTGGTCATATGGCTCTTATGGCGATCAGCGGCCATGAAGCACCTCCGCCGGCCGAAGCCGCAGAATGGATCTGATGGACGAGATGGATGCCAGCAGCACGGTCAGGGCCAGCAGCACGAAAACCAGCACGAAAACCATGGGTCGCATGGTGATGCCTGAGCCGAAGACCACCCTGCCCACGATCTGAGCCACTCCGGAGCCCAGCAGAGCACCGACCAGAGCCCCGACCAGGGCAATCAGGGCCGTCTCGGCCAGCACCAGTCTGGACACGGCCCCGTCAGTGGCACCCAGAGCCTTGAGCAGGGCGAACTCCGAGGACCGCTCGCTTATGGAGGACGCCATCAGGTTGGCCACGGCTATGGCCGCCGCCAGCAGGCTGAGCACGGTCATCAGAATCATGACCGCCTGGGTCTTTTGCAGAACATCGCCCTGAAGGGCCGCCACCTGTCTGACCTGCTTGGCCATGGACCCGGGGATGGCCTCCTCGATCTGGTAGGCGATGGATGAGGGATAGGCCGTGCAGTACCAGGTCTCCCACTCGTCCTGGGAGAGGGCAGCAGGGTTTCGTGCGGCCTTTCGGGCCAGGTCGTTCTCTGGCGTGGTCAGAGCCTTGACCTCCACCTGGTCGATCTGATCGGTCAGGCCGGACATCTCCTGCAACGGCCGAGTGGGCAGGTAGAGGGAGGCGGCATCAGCATCACCGGAGTCGAAGATGCCCACAATGGTGACAGTCTGCTGTTTACCATCCAGACCCACCTTGACCTGGTCGCCGACCTGACGGCCACCCAGTCGTGCAGCCAGCTCCTTGCCCATCATGGCCTCAGACTTGCCGCCGGATACGGCCTCATCCTTGGGCCAGCGGCCTTGAACCTTCCACCAGGGCCGAAGACCTTTCAGGCCTGCGGTGCTGCTTTCACCGCTGTCGACCTTGACGGTCCGGCCGAACCAGGTGCCCACCAGGGGGGCGGCGGCCTGGTCCACAGTGCCGCGAAGGTCCAGGCGGGGGGCGAAGTCGGTGATGTTGTAGGCCCAGAAGATGGTCTTGATCTTGGGCACCTGGGACTCCTTGAGGAAGGCGGTCGGCGTTGACTCGTCACCTGAGGGGCCGCCCTCCTGGTCGCCGTAGAGGTCGGAGACCACGGCATCCGCCTTGGCCTGGACCGTGATATTGGATCCATAGGTGGACAGTTCCGCGTTGAGCTTGTCGCCCACATCGAAGACCACCCCCAGCATGGCAGTAGCTACGCAGGCCGACAGGCAAACCGTGACGGCGATGAGCATTCTTCGCCCAAACTGGCGGCTGAATGACCGCAGCATCATGCGCATGAAGAACATACCAACCGCTCCTTCCCTTTTTTCAGCTCTTGAAGTGCGATGACAGGGCATCCAGGTCGGCGGTGCTGATCAGTATGGCCCCTCGGCCTGTCTTGTAAGGCAAGGGAACGGGATTACAGCCGCCCTTGAACCCGATGGTGGCCAGGTTGATGGCTACGTCGCACTTCTTGCAGATGATCTTGCCGTCTTTTTCGTAGTAGCCCGCATCCCCGCAATTATCGCAGGCGTCCAGCCCGACCCCATAGGCTGCGCCATTCTTGCGGATGATGATGAAGCGCATCTCGGTGCCGTCCTTGGCCCGGTAGCTGAATCGATGCAGGTGGCCATCCTCCACCTGGGAGAAACGGATGGTAGCCGTATGGGCAGTCAGGGAATACCGCTCCGGAGGCGAAAGCACGGGCACTTGGTGGGCCTTGGCCGTTCCCACGGTCAGGGCCAGGGTGACGCCGATCATGGCCACCAGGCTCCAGACCGCTGATGCCAGGGCCCTCCGGCGGAAGGCTCGGTGGCTGCGGTCGTCGGCCGTGGAGGCTCCGGTCACCGGCATGCGCCAGCCTGCGACCAGGCAGGCCAGGACTGGAATGATGAAGACCAGAACCTGGGCAAGCACCAGGATGAGGTCGGCGTTGTAACCCAGGGCCATGACCCGGAAAGCCCAGCCGTGCAGAAGAACCAGGCCGGTGGTCTGCATCAGGGCCACCAGGGCTACGCCGTGCCGGATCAGCAGCAGGACCACCATGAGCAGGGCGGCCAGACGAAAGGCCATCCGAGGGCAGGATGTATGCATGGTCCTCAGAATGGCAGCCACCGTCACAGCGGCAGCCAGACCGAGCAGGAAGCCCAGGGCCCGCAGGAGCATGGCCGAGGTCAGCACCGGCTCCCCCGGCTCCACAAAGGCCGTAAGCTGCAGGATGACATCGGGCAGGGCGCGGAATGTGGTCAGCGCTATGGCCAGGGCCGCCAGGGCGTTGACCAGATCCATGGCCCAGGGGCGACGATGCCAGTCCGAGACCAGCCGGTCGGCGACCACCACCACCACGATGGCCGCCAGGTCGGTCAGAACGCAGGCTACCAGGGTCGGATAGTTGACCATGGTCCGGCGGTTGATGATCACGGTGGCGCGCAAGAGGGCAAAGACCAACGCCCCCAGCACGCCGACCCCCAGGCCGATCAGTCGCCAGGAGGAGGAACGGGGCCGATCGCGGCCCTCGCCCACCTCCAGCAGCACGCTGAATACCATGACCAGGAGGGCCGGGGCCAGCGTCCCCGGCAAGACCGTGACAAATTGCTCAAGCATGGTGCATGGCAGCTTACCACTGATGGGGCGTGTAGTCCCAGTCCCAGCTGACCACGATGGGCTCGGTCCAGAAGTGTCCCTTCACGCCGGTCTCCGGGTCGACGTGCAGCATCCAGCCCTTCTTCTCAGGAGAGTCGATGGAATAGGTCAGCTTGTAGGATCCGGCCTTCTCCATCTTGATGTTGGCCCCGTAATGTGGGCCATCCGAGGCGTTCATCTGCATGAAGGTGCCGGACTGCTTGTCGTTGGGGTCATCCTTGTTCTGAATGGTGTAGTTGACGGTCAGATCCGGGACGAACTCGCCCTTGGCATAGCCCAGGTTGTTGTTGGGCAGGGCGTGGATATCGGCCTCCAGGTGCAGGCTGGCATCGGCCGCCTTCAGACCCATGGAGGCGGGCTCCATGTCGATGGGCTGGAAGAAGACCGTGCCGATGTTCAGGGGACCCTTCTGCTGATCGTCGGGCGGGATGGGGATCTCCTCGAACCCGGCCCCCTTGCCCGCCGAGGACTGGGAGGCGCCGGAGGCCTCAGGCGCTTGGGCCTCACGGGTGCCTGACCCGCTGGAGCCGCACCCCGCCAGGGCCAGGGTGCCCGAGAGCACCAGCGCGACCAAGGCGGTCAATTGTCTCTTCTTCATGATTGTCCTTCGCTCTTCGGTGTTTGCATGGATGCCGTGACCTCAGAGGGCACAGCCCCTTCGGCGGCCTGCTCGGTTTCCGTCCGATGGACGGGTGCCGACGGCGACCCGCCGGAGTCCTGATTCGACCGCGACCGCTCCTGCTTGTGCAGGCGGTGGGTCGACACAATTGCCAGCACGACCACGACCAGGGCCGCCAGAATCTGGGCGCCGATGGTCTGCGTGTAGGGATACAGCCCGATCCAGTCGCTGGTGGGCACACCGGGCAGGTAGGTAGCCGGCACCAGGTCGCCCTCGATCAGGGCATGGACGCCGCCCCCGGCGAAGATGATCACCATGACCGCCATGAGCAGGCTGGTGATGATGAAGAAGGGCCGGATGGGAATCTTGACCGAGGTGAAGCGGATGAGCACGAAGACGATGACCAGGACCACGGCGGCAGCCGCAAAACCGGTCCAAATCTCCCGCCTGCCGCCGGGGGCCATGGCGAAGATGGCCTGGTAGAACATGACCGTCTCAGCACCCTCCCTGAAGACCGCCAGGAAGGAGAGCAGGGCCAGGGAGATCACGCTGCCCTTCGAGATGGCCGCCACGGTCCGGCTTTGAATATAGCGGTTCCAGGATTCCACAGAGGACTTGGACAGCATCCAGTTGCTGGTGTAGAGCAACATGAGCATGGCCACCAAGGCCACCACGCCCTCCAGAATCTCCTGCTGGGGACCATTCCCGTTGAAGAGCAGGGTGAAGAGCAGGGCCACCAGCCCGCTGGCTACGAGGCCGGCTGCAATGCCCCAGTAGATGTGCCGAACCTTGTCCTTATGGCCGGACTTGACCAGGTAGGCAATGATGGCCGCCACCACCAGGATTGCCTCCAGCCCCTCCCTCAACAGGACCACAAAGGCCTGGCCGAAGGCGGAGGTCAGGAAGGACGTCCACCCATTGACCTTGTCCGCGGCGCCTCCGTCCAGAATGGTTGCGTCCTCGACCAGCATGCTCTTGAGGTCATTCACCAGGGTCTTTGCCGGCTTGCCCGCCACCATGGCCATCCGGGTCTCCTTGAACTGGTATTCCACCTGAGAGACCCTGTTGCCGCTGATGGCGTTCATGACGTTCTTCTCGAAGCCCAGCTTTTCGTAATACTGGTAATAAGCCTTGTTGACCAGGTCGGATCCCGCCTGACCATGCCCCTTGGATGCCTGGGCGAGCGCCTGATCCAGGATGGGCGTCATCTCATGGGCCACCTGGGTCCAGGTCCGGTCGCCCTTGCCCTTGTTCCGATGCTTTTTGGCCGCGTCCAGCCTTCGACGGTCCGCCTTGATCTGCTCCTGCTGAGCCTGGGCGTAGGCACGGGGATTGGCCAACCCTTGGGTGGCATCCAGCTGGGTGGCCGCAGCGGCCAGATCGGTCTTGAGTTTTTCGCTGCCCTGGGTCAGGGCCTGCCCGGCATCCGGGGCATAGGCCTGATTCTGCAGGGACTGGAACTGCCCATCCAGAGCGTTGCGCCTGTCCTGCCCCAGGGTCGACTCGACCACCGAGACGAATCCGGATCCCACATAGCTTACGTTGTAGGCCCCCATGAATTGCGAGGCCGCCCCGGCACGATCCCCCCGGGCATAGTCCTCGCACCCTCTATCCAACTGATGGGATACTGAGCCAGCCACCTGGGTCCAGCTGCCATAGTCCGTGGCCCCGCTCGCCGCCATGGCCGATTGCGGAGTCTGCAAGACCAGGAACATCAGGGCCAGCAACAGGCATGAGAGCAGAGAGCCAGCGGTCCTGGCCACTCGCGTCCTGCCGACCTGTGCAACCATGGGCGATGATCTCCTTCGTCAGTCCCTCGTAATCGAACCTGCGAGAAACGAAGGCCGATTTGACAACTACCGAAAAATCAATCTAGCCCAAACGCAAATGGAAAAACAGACTTGTTTATAGCCTTTTGAGGCCATATAATGCGCCCACGCTCGCAGACGGTCAGTCTACCGACAACGGCTCACCCTTATGCTTCCACAGGCAGATGCCGCCGAATACCAGTAGCCAGACCAATCCCAGTATGGCTGGATACCGGGTGTCGGGAGCCAGGAAGAGCGAGAGATAGATCAGGACGAAGAAGGCGATGGCAAGGACTCCGGTCACCCGGTAAGCCGGCATGATGAACCCATCAGGCATGAAGTCCGGGCTGGTCCGGTAGCGGCGGTGAGCAAGCAGGGTCAGGATGTAGATGAAGATGATGACCGCACTGGAGCAGGAGGTGAACAGGACGAAGGTGTTCTCGAAGCCGGGCAGCATATGCAACACCGGAGATAAGAGGATCAGCACTCCGGACAGAATGATGGCCCGGGCGGGCACCTTGCCGCGGCGCGAAATCGTATGCAGGCTACGCATCACAGGAGAGCGGCCGGCGGCGGCCAACTGGAAGAGGTTGCGGCCGGCGGAGTAGAGCAGGGAATTCAGCGAAGAGCTGGCGGCCGTGATGACCACGAAGAAGACCAATGCGGCCGCCCAGTCCACCCCGGCGTAGCGGAAGACCATGACGAAGGGCGAGGTGAAGCTGCCGTCAGCGTTGGGGCGGAAGGATCGCCAGGGCACAATCAGCATGATGGCGACCAGGGCGCCCACGTAGAAAATCAGTACGCGCAGGATGATCTGGTTGATGGCCTTGGGCAGAACCTTGCGGGGATTCTGGGTCTCGGAGACGGTTACCCCCACGAATTCGATCATCTCGTAGGCGAAGAAGACCATCTGGAAGCTCATGAAGAAGGCCATCCACCCGTTGGGAGCCAGGCTCAAACCGTTGGTGATGTTGTCCAGGCCCGCATGGCCGGCCGGGCTGATCCCGTCCTGTCCCGGCATGTGGACGGCGGGATAGTGGAATCCCGTGATGACCATGACCACAGCCGTGGCGATCATGGCCAGAATCAGGGTGATCTTGATCATGGAGAACCAGAACTCGGTCTCCCCGAAGACCCTCACGGCGATCAGGTTGATGCACACCATGGCCGTCAGGAAGCAGAGCTCGATCAGACCCCGCCAGGCGCTCAGATCGATGCCGAAGGTGCCGAAGAAGGTGACGAAGTAGGTGCCCACGGCGGTCAGCTCGGACATGCCGATCAGGATGAGCACGATCCAGTAGGACCAACCGGCGAAGGACCCCCACCCCTGGCCCAGGTAGCGGCTGATGAAGGCGATGAAGGTGTGCTGTACGGGGCTGCGATACATGAGCTCGCCAATGGCCCGCATGAGTAGGTACATGATCACACCGACGCCGATGTATACCAGGATGATGGAGGGCCCGGTCAGGGCTATGGACTTGCCCGACCCCAGGAAGAGCCCGGTGCCGATGGTGCCGCCGATGGCGATGAACTGCACATGACGGTTGCTCAGACCGCGTTCCATACCGTCGCCTGCCGAGGCACTGTCACCCTGATTCTGTTGCGCCAAAGGGCCATTGCCCGTACGGTTCATGCGACTGCACCTCCTTGTCTTCACAACCCATTAATCATCGCCGTCCAGGAAGGGACGTCCCGTCGAGGCCGGTAGGTCAGCAATACCACAGAGGTGTCGATAACCGGGAGCAGGCGGCAGGCACCGACGCCCATGGTAGGACCCGGCGGTCACGATTCGGTGAATTGAACGTCTCATATGGCGGACGTCTATATTCCACAATGCAAAGGCATGCTCATTCCGCTCGGACCGGCTCCTATAGGGTTGGCCCTGTCAGCCGGTCACATTCAGCTGACAACTACCAACTAAGGAACGACATCCCCATGGATCAACCCAAGGAGCCGCAGGGCAAGAACCTGCGCAAAACCCTGAAGAACAGGCACATCCAGCTCATTTCGCTGGGCGGCGCCATCGGGACGGGACTCTTCTACGGGTCCGGGGAATCCATCTCATTGGCAGGGCCGGCCATCATCATCGCCTATCTGATAGGCGGTTTGGCCATCTTCATGATCGTCAGGGCCATGAGCGAAATGAGCGTGGAAGACCCCAAGTCCGGCGCTTTCAGCTACTACGCCACCCGCTACTGGTCCAAGCGCGCGGGCTTTGTATCGGGGTGGAACTACTGGATGAACTACGTGCTGGTATCCATGGTCGAACTTTCCGTAGTGGGCACCTTCGTCAACTTCTGGTTCCCGGCAATACCCGCCTGGGTCTCTGCGGCCTTCTTCCTGGTGGTCATCACGGCAGCCAATCTTATGGGGGTCAGCAAGTTCGGCGAGTTCGAGTTCTGGTTCGCCATCATCAAGATCGCAGCTATCGTCGCCATGATCATCGGCGGCCTGGCCGTCGTGGTCATGGCCCTGCCCACGGCCAACGGTCTGCGGGCATCCTTCGCCAACTGGTTCACAGTAGGCGGCGGGTTCTTGCCCAACGGACTCATGAGGCACGGGGCCAACGGCCAGTGGACCGGCCTGCTCATGTCGCTGGCGGTGGTCATGTTCAGCTTCGGCGGCACCGAGCTGATCGGCATCACCGCCGGGGAGGCCTCCGATCCCCGTCGGACCATCCCCAAGGCCACCAACGCCATTATCTGGAGGATTCTGGTCTTCTACATCCTGACGCTTGGGGTGATCATGGCCGTAGTCCCCTGGAATGCCATCGGCAAGCCCAACGCGCAAGGCATGGTCGTCAGCCCCTTCGTCCAGATCTTCGACTCGGTGGGAGTCCACGCAGCCGCAGGCATCCTCAACTTCGTCTGCCTGACTGCGGTCATGAGCGTCTACAACTCGGCCCTCTACTCCAACTCCCGCATGCTCTTCTCCCTGGCCCGGCAGGGCAATGCCCCCAAGTATCTGGGACGGCTGTCCAAGGGAGGCGTGCCCTACACAGGAGTGCTGACCTCGGCCTGCATCATCGCCCTGGCCGTGGTCGTGGTCTTCCTCTGGCCGCAGTTCGCCTTCAACTACCTCATGAGCATCGCCACGATCTCGGCCATCATCAACTGGTCCATGATCATGGTGACCGAGATGCTCTTCCGGCGTGCTGTTGCCCGTGGCGAGGGACCCGGCGACCTGGCAGGCAAGACCGGCGAAAGCGCTCTGAACGCCCTGCACTTCAAGCTGCCCTTTGCCCGGGTGACCCCTTGGGCGGTCCTGGCCTTCCTGGCCATGATCGTGGTGCTCATGTGCTTCTCGCCCAGCTACCGGGTGGCCGTCATCGCCGGGCCCATCTGGCTGATCGTCCTGCTGGTGGCCTATCAGCTGACCCAGGGGCGAGCGCGGTAGTGATATAAGCGGAAGAACTCAGCGGTCTTTCTCCTTTTTGCGGTCCGCGACCAGCGCCTCCAGCAGCCGCTGGTCGCGGTCGGCGATCATGGCTTGGCTCTCGGCCCCCTGCCAGGAATAGAACCCCTGACCGCTCTTGGCGCCTAGCTGCCCTGCCTGAACCTTGGCCTTCAAGATCGGGTCCTCGCCAGGACGGTTGTCCAAATCGTCGTAGAGGTACTTGGAGATATTGTCGAAGACATCCAATCCTCCCAGATCAGCGCTGGCGATGGGTCCAAGGATGCTCCACCGTCGACCCAGGCTGTAGGTGACGATCTCATCGACGGCCTGCGGTGTGGCGATCCCCCGTTCCACGATATTCAGGCACTCCCGAATAACCGCCGCCTGGATGCGGTTGCCCACGAATCCGAGTGATTCCGTGGATAGCGCCACGGCATGCTTGCCGATGCGGTTCATGAGTTCAACCGTGGTATCCACCACGCCCTGGTCGGTGTCCGCAGCAGGCACCACCTCGACCAGGGGCATGAGCTGGGCGGGATTCCAGAAGTGGGCAACCAGGAACCGCTGAGGATGCCGCAGTACCGAGGCGATCTCAGTGGGCCCCAGTCCCGAGGTGTTAGTGGCCAGAATGGTCTGCTCTCCAACTATGGTCTCCACCTGCTGCCAAACCTGGTGCTTGACATCCATGTCTTCCAAGACGGATTCGATGACAAAGTCGGCATCAGCCAGAATGCCGTAATCAGTGTCCTCCTGAATCCGATCCAGCACGCTCTCCCTCTGATCCTGGGAAATCAACCCAGCACCGATGAAGGTATCCAGATCATGCTCGATCAATCCCCTCCCCCGGTCCAGTGCCTGGCGGCTGGAGTCCACCAGCCGGACCGGATACCCCTGCATGGCGAACTGGAGCGCCGTGGCATGCCCCATGGTCCCCGCTCCGATATTGCCGATTACCTTGATGTCGTCGACCTTCATCAGTCGCTGCCTTCTTTCCTAACGAATTCATACTTATCCTAAGACAGTCGACCGGCATGACCAGGACCGCTCAGCATGGCCAGGGACATTGCAGATCTGCCTATCGATCATCGAAGACAAGGGATCCGTTTGGGCCTTGTCTGAGAATCCCTCTATGCTGACCGGTAATTGCAAATCACTGAAGAGGTCGCCGAACCTATCAGTAACCGGGATCAGACAGTGCGGTGTCGCGTATTCCCGGCGAAAGGAAGTTCGGCCGAAACGGCACGGATCCGCCCATCCGTCCCGTTGGGCCCGGGTCGAACAGGTCCGGGACTGTCGCAACCCCATGTTGCGGAGCGCTATGTGCAGTGTCACGGACAGGCAATGCGTCTGGATTCCGCCTGAGCGGAACTGGCCGGAACCGTCGTCATAGGGCTCTCAGGTCAGTTCGAGGAGAAGAGCAGCCATGGCGACCAGGCAGGGCGGAAAGGTCAGCCCCTCCACATCCGACGACCGGGTCCAACGCAACCTCAAGACCCGACACGTCACCATGATCGCCTTGGGCGGCTGCATCGGCACCGGCCTGTTCATGACTTCCGGCTCCACTATTGCCAAGGCCGGACCGGGAGGCGCGCTGGTGGCCTATGCGGCCATGGGCCTCATGGTCTACTTCCTGATGACCAGTCTTGGCGAGCTGGCCACCCACCTGCCCACTTCCGGCTCCTTTGCCTCCTACAACGCCCGCTATGTGGATCCGGCTCTGGGATTCGCCATGGGTTGGAACTATTGGCTGAACTGGGCCATCACCGTGGCTGTGGACATCTCCACCGCAGCCCTGCTGATCCAGTACTGGCTGCCCCACACCCCCGGCTGGGTCTGGAGCCTGCTGGTCCTGGTGACCATTTTCCTGATCAACGCCCTGACCGTGTCTACCTTTGGTGAGACCGAGTTCTGGCTCTCCCTGATCAAGGTGGTAACGGTAATCGTCTTCCTGGTCATCGGTCTGGCCATGATCTGCGGAATCATGTTCCGTCCGGCCGTGGGCCTGGGGAATTTCACCTACAAGGACGCCCCCTTCGTGGGAGGATTCCCCGCCATTCTCAACGTCTTTCTGATAGCGGGCTTTTCCTTCCAAGGCACCGAGCTGATAGGCGTCACAGCCGGCGAGTCCAGGGACCCAGCCCGGGCCGTTCCCAAGGCCATCAACGATGTCTTCTGGCGGATCCTGCTCTTCTATATCCTGTCCATCTTCGTCATCGCCGCGCTGATCCCCTACACCAGCCCCAATCTGCTCAGCTCCGCGCAAGGAGACATCGCCATGTCGCCCTTTACCCTGGTCTTCCAGCGGGCGGGTCTGGCCTCGGCAGCCAGCGTCATGAACGCCATCATCCTGACCTCGGTCCTCTCGTCCGCCAACTCGGGTGTCTACGCCTCCACCCGAATGCTCTACGCCCTTGCCAAGGACCATTACGCCCCGGCCTTCTTCGGCCACACCACCCGTCACGGCATCCCCATGGCCTCGCTGGTCGCCACTCTCGTGGTCTCCCTGGCCACCTTCGCCGCCAGCATCTTCGGCCAGCGTATCTACATGTGGCTGGTGGCCGCCTCGGGGCTGACAGGATTCATCGTCTGGATCGGCATCGCCCTGAGCCACTACCGCTTCCGCCGCGCCTGGGTGGTTCAGGGCCACCGGGTTGATGAACTGCGCTACCATGCCAAACTCTTCCCCTTGGGGCCCATCCTGGCCCTTGTCCTATGTGTCATCGTCATCGGCGGGCAGAACTTCGAGGCCTTCGTCAACTGGAACTGGCAGGAGATCGGCGTCACCTACATCAGCGTGCCTCTGGTACTCGCGCTCTACCTGGGCTACAAGGTCCGGAACCATACCCGGATTGTGCCCCTGGAGACGATGGATTTGAGCGGAGATCCGGAATCGCCATGACAGGTTTGCCAACTACCATGACACATTGTGACCAAGGGAGTCGAAAGGCCATACCAATGGCATAGACTCCCTAAGCGTTCGAGGACCGGCTCAAGGACCCGGCCATATGAACCTATTCCGGCATCCGGCCGGTACATCAGGAATCGCAATTTCAGTACGACCCCGGACTCCCCGGTGCGTCGCCCAGCCAAAAGGAGGAGGATCATGACGCAGAACACCAGCAATGCAGCGTCGAACACCAATCAATCCGACCGGGCCGGGCAAGAGCATCATGGCTATGGCAGCGTCAAGCGCAACCTCAAGACCCGCCACATCTCCATGATCGCCCTGGGTGGCTGCATCGGCACCGGCCTGTTCATGACCTCCGGCTCCACCATCTCCACAGCCGGTCCCGGCGGAGGACTTCTGGCCTACATCGCCATGGGCGTCATGGTCTACTTCCTGATGACCAGTCTGGGCGAGCTGGCCACCCACCTGCCGGTGTCGGGATCCTTCGCCGCCTACAGCGCCCGCTACGTGGATCCGGCCCTGGGCTTTGCCATGGGCTGGGACTACTGGTTGAACTGGACCATCTCGGGTGCCGTGGACATCTCCACCGCCGCCCTGCTGATCCAGTACTGGCTGCCCCACACCCCAGGATGGATCTGGAGCCTGCTGGTCCTGGTCATCGTCTTCCTGATCAACGCCCTGACGGTCTCCGCATTCGGCGAGACTGAGTTCTGGCTCTCCCTGATCAAGGTGGCCACCATCATCGTCTTTCTGGTCATCGGCATGGCCATGATCTGCGGAATCATGTTCCAGCCGGTGGTCGGCCTGAAGAACTTCACCTACAAGGACGCCCCCTTCGTGGGAGGTTTCCCGGCCATCATGAGCGTCTTTCTGATCGCCGGCTACTCCTTCCAGGGCACCGAGGTGGTGGGTGTGACCGCCGGCGAGTCCGAGAACCCCGGCAAGGCGGTTCCCAAGGCCATCAACGACGTCTTCTGGCGGATCCTGCTCTTCTATGTGCTGTCCATCTTCGTCATCGCCGCCCTGATCCCCTACACCAGCCCCAACCTTTTGGGAGCCTCTGACGGGAACATCGCCATGTCGCCATTCACCCTGGTCTTCCAGCGGGCCGGCCTGGCCTCGGCGGCCAGCGTCATGAACGCTGTGGTGCTGACATCCATCCTCTCGGCCGTCAACACCGGGGCCTATGCCTCCAGCCGCATGCTCTACGGACTGGCCAAGGACCATTATGCCCCAGCCATCTTCGCCAAGACCACAAAGAGGGGCATCCCCCTGGCGGCGCTGGTGGCCACGGTCTGCATGTCCCTGGCCACCTTCGCCTCCAGCATCTTCGGCCAGTCCTTCTACATGTGGCTGGTGACCGCCACTGGGTTGACCGGGTTCATCGCCTGGATCGGCATCGCCCTGAGCCACTTCCGCTTCCGGAGGGCCTTCAAGCTCCAGGGGCACGACCTGAGCGAGCTCAAGTACCACTCCAAGCTCTATCCGTTCGGCCCGATCCTGGCCATGGTGCTCTGCGTCATCGTCATCGCCGGACAGGACATCCCCTCCCTGCTCAGCCTGAACTGGTCGCACATGGCCATGACATACTTCAGCGTGGTACTGGTCCTGGTCCTCTACCTGGGCTTCAAGTTCGTCAACCACACCAAGATCGTGCGTCTCAAGGACATGGACGTGTCCGGCGTCGAATCCACCCGCTGAAGCAGAAGGACACAGCAGGCACGGAGGACACCTTGTAAAAAACCGCGTCCTCTATAACCAATGGTGCCCCACCCAGATGAATTGACCATATGGGTGGGGCACCGCCGTACATCCTCTGGCATTGCATATTGCACATATCCACATGACCGATCCGGTCAGTGAAACAATCCGACCACACGATTGAAACGTAAGCGTCGGGTCATGATAACAAAATGGCCGTTCCTTCATCGGCATTGCATCCGGATGAGGGAACGGCCATTTGCTGAATGGTCAGTCGAACCAAACAAGGTCCTCCCAACAGAACCTAGAGGTCACTGCACCTGGGAACGGGCGATCTTGCCGGTGAAGGACTGGGCCTCGTCGGCATCCTTGACGTCCTTGTTCCAGGAGAACATGGCGCGCAGCTTGGGGCCGACCTCCTCGATCTTCTCGTGGGAGTACTTCTCCTGGAGCTCCTTGAACTTGGGGGCGCCGGCATCCTGGTCATCGATGAACTCCTTGGCGAAGGAGCCGTCCTGAATGCGCTTCAGCTGGTGACGCATCCTGTCCTTGGTGGACTCGTCCACCACGGTGGAGGTGAAATCACCGTACTGGGCGGTGTCGGAGCAGGACCAGCGGGCCTTGTTCAGGCCTCCCTCGTTCATCAGGTCGACCAGCATCTTGAGCTCGTGGCAGACCTCGAAGTAGGCGATCTCAGGCTGGTAGCCGGCCTCGGTCAGCACCTCGAAGCCGGCCTCGACCAGATGGTTGACGCCGCCCATGAGCACATCCTGCTCGCCGAAGAGGTCGGTCTCGGTCTCTTCCTTGAAGGTGGTCTTGATGGCGCCGGCGCGCAGGGCGCCCAGAGCCTTGGCATAGGCCAGGGTGATGTCCCAGGCGTCGCCGCGAGGATCCTGCTCCACGGCCACGACCACGGGCACGCCACGGCCAGCGACATACTCACGACGGACGATATGGCCCGGGCCCTTGGGGGCCACCATGAAGACCGGGTGGTCGGCACTGGGCTTGATGTAGCCGTAATGGATGTTGAACCCGTGGGCGAAGGCGACAGCCGCACCCTCCTTGATGTTGGGCTCGATGTCGTCCCGCCAGATGTTGCGCTGGTACTGGTCGGGGGCCAGAATCATGACGATGTCGGCCTCTTTGGTGGCCTCGGGCACGGTCTTGACCTCCAGGCCCTGCTCCTTGGCGAAGGGCACCGACTTGGAGTTGGCACGCAGGCCGACCACAACATCCACACCGGAATCACGCAGGTTCAGCGCATGAGCATGTCCCTGGGAACCGTAGCCGATGATGGCCACCTTCTTGCCATCCAGAACCGAAAGGTCCCCATCCTTCTCATACCAGATCTGTGCTGCCATTATCTACACTCCTTTATGTGCGGTCCAACCGGACCGGCTCTTCCAGGCCGGGGGACGCAAAATACTGTGAATTCCTGTCGTTGTTCCAGGCGGACGATGCTCTTTCGACCGGGGCGACGGATTTTGTCCTTGACCCCGATCCGTACCCTGTGGATACGGTATGTCTCCAACCATACTCGTGATATGGCCAGATGGACTGTCCGCAATTCGTTGTTCGGACACCGGCGCGATTCGAAGAACCGGCCGGCGGGATGCATTCGGGGCTTACTTGGTGAAGTCCACATCCTTGGTTTCGTGGCAGGTCAGCACTGCCACCAGGCAGCAGACCGCCATAACGGCCAGGTAAAGCCCGACCGAGCGCACTCCCCAGTGGGAGGAGAGCCAGGTGGCGATGGTAGGTACGAAGGCCGCGCCCACGATGGCCGCCAAGTTGTAGCCGATGCCGGAACCCGAGTAGCGCACGTTGGCGTCGAAGAGCTCCGGCAGGAAGGCGCCGATAGGCCCGAAGGCAATGCCCATCAGGGCGAATCCGACGCAGAGGAAGACCATGACCTGGAAGGTGTTGTGATGGGCCATGAGCAGGTAGGGGAAGACCAGGCTGAAGACCACCAGCATGACGGAGCTGCCGATCAGTACCCGGCGACGGCCGATGCGGTCCGCATAGACGCAGGCCAGCACGATGAAGAGGGCGAAGACCAGGATGGAGACCATGAGCATGAGCAGGTACTCCTGGTTGCTGAAGCCCAGACCGCCGCCGCCCTGGGACTTGGGCTTGGTGCCGTAGGCCAGGGACCAGGTGGCCAAGGTGTAGAAGAGCGTGTAGGTGACCGCGACCAGGAAGGTGGCCTGGAGCACCTGGCGCCAGCTTTTGCGGAAGACCTCCAGCAGGGGGGTCTTGACGACCTTCTGCTGGTCCAGAGCCATCTGGAAGATTGGGGTCTCCTGCATGGAGACGCGCACTGCCAGCCCTACGACCACCAGGATGGCGGAGAGCAGGAAGGGCACGCGCCAGCCCCAGCTCAGCATCTGCTCGGGGGTGCAGAACATCTCCAGCAGGAAGTAGGTTCCATTGGCCAGGAAGAAGCCGATGGGGGCGCCCAGCTCAGGGAAGGAGCCGTAGAGGGCTCTCTTGCCTTCCGGGGCGTTCTCGGTGGCCACCAGGGCCGCGCCGGACCATTCGCCGCCCAGGCCGATGCCTTGTACGAACCGGCAGAGACAGAGGACCACCACGGCCCAGAGACCCCAGGTGGCATAGGTGGGCAGGACACCGATCAGGACCGTGGAGCAGCCCATGGTCAGCAGGGAGACCACCAGCGTGGTCTTGCGCCCCTGACGGTCCCCGAAGTGTCCGAAGATCAAGGATCCCAAGGGCCGCGCGATGAAAGCGATGGCGAAGGTCAGCAGGGAGGCCAGCAGAGCCACGGTCGGATCGGTCTTGGGGAAGAAGAGCTTGGGGAAATAGTTGGCCGAAGCCGTCCCGTAAGCGTAGAAATCGTAGAACTCGATGGCCGTGCCGACCATGGAGGCCCCGATGACTGTGCGAACCGAGCTGCGGGTCACACGGGTGCCGCCGGACACGGTGGCTGCCGGGGCCGGGGAAGCAACACTGACGTCGTTTGCCGTCACTTCATCTCATCTCCTTATAGAAAAACCCCGCTGTTGGCAGGGTCTGATGCGATGAAGCCTATGCGTCCAGCCCCGCCTTCCGACGGGGTCGAACAATGAAGATTGTCGAGTCAGTCCGCCGGTGAGGACGGGCTAATAATTCGTGCGGACACGGTGCCGAATCGGCGGGTGTCTGTCAAGCTGGTCATCACGGCGAACCTCCCTTCATCATCCTCGAATCGGATGCGTTTTCTGCGCATCCGTATTGGTGCTGACCATAGGCCTGACATCGGCCGATCCAGCGAGACTGGTCCACTATGTGGACAAATGGTTATTGGAGTCAGTAAAGAACCGGCCAGGAAATTCGTCGGAGACCACGGCCTGTCGGTCGGCATACATCAGGGCGCAGGAGAAGGAAAATTGGGCGGCCAGCGCATCCGGCGGCACCAGGAAGAGGGCGGTGGCCAGACCGTCAGCCAGGCCCGTGGGATGTTCGTCATCCTTTCCATCAGCCACCGCCCAAGAGGCCAGCACATGGTCGACCGGGCGGCCGTCGATGGCATCCAAAATGTGGTGAAGGGCTGTCAGTCCCGCTGCTGCGGCATTCTCGGACCGGTCGGTCCAATGGCGACGGCTGGGCGCAGAGGCGCACAAGGAGCCATGGGACAGCTCAATCCGGCCCACGCCTGCAGACAGATCGCCGGGATCCTCCATGGCGATGGAGACCGGGCGGGAGGTCCGCATGCGCATGTCGCCGCCGGCATCGATCAGATACTCTTCGACCCAAGGTTCGAGCAGGTCGGCAATCAGATCCACCAGATAGCCCTTGCCGACCGCCCCGAAGTCAAGGCTGACCGGACCGGCGGTCATAAGGACGGCACCCTGACGGCTGAGGTCACCACCCCAGGTCGGTCGCCCATGGATCCGTCCCAAATGACCGGCGGCATCGGCCTGCAACCGGAAGGTGGGCTGCCTGCCGTAGCCCAGGCGGGTCAAATCCTCGCCCACCATGGGGTCCAAGGCTCCCCCGGTGGCGGAATACAGCCTGTCATATAAGTCAAAGAGCCCCTGGCAGTAGTCGGGAAAGACGAACCTGCCCCCATGAGAGGCCTGGGCCATCTGCGCAGGTATGGCATCCCGCCTGAACCGCGACAGGGCACGCTCGTAATCCTCGATCAGATTGGCGATGGCCCCGTGCAGTCGTTCTCCCAGAGGCCTGTCCGTGGAGACGATGATTCCCGTACCCACCGCCCCAGGGAAGGCGGTCAGGCAGGGCAGACCCATGGAACTTCCTCAGTCGATAAGGGAGTGAATCTGCACGATCTGGTCGCGGCCCGGGCCCGAGCCCACGGCCGAGATGCGGCAGCCGGAAAGGTCTTCCAGACGGTGGATGTAGTCCTTGGCCTTGGTCGGGAACTCCTCGAAGCTCCTGGCGCCGGAGATGTCCTCGCGCCAGCCCGGCAGCTCCTCGTACACCGGCTGGGCCGATTGGAACTCGGCCTGGTCCACGGGCATCTGGTCCACCCTGACCCGGGAGCCGTCGGACCGGGTGATGTCGTAGCCCACGCAGACCGGGATGGTCTCCAGACCAGAGAGGACATCCAGCTTGGTCAGCACGATGTCGGTCAGGCCGTTGATCTGCACTGCATAGCGGCTGACCAGCGCGTCGAACCAACCGCAGCGACGGGAGCGGCCGGTGGTCACCCCGTACTCGTGGCCCTGACGGCGCAGCCATTCGCCCTGATCGTTGTCCAGCTCCGTGGGGAAGGGCCCCTCCCCAACGCGGGTCACATAGGCCTTGGCGACGCCGACCACCCGGTCGATCTTGGTCGGGCCCACCCCAGTACCGGTGCAGGCACCCCCGGCCGTGCAGTTGGATGATGTGACGAAGGGGTAGGTGCCGTGATCCACGTCCAGCATGGTGGCCTGTCCCCCCTCGAAGAGGACGTTCTTGCCCTGCTCCAAAGCCTGGTTGAGCATCAGCGAGGTGTTGGCCACGTATGGCTTGAGTCGTTCAGCGTATCCCGCCAGCTCTTCAACGGTGGCCTCCACCTCGATGGACCGGCGGTTGTAGAGCTTGACCAGCATCTGGTTCTTCTGGTGGAGGCTGGCCTCCACCTTGTCGCGCAGGTGGTCGACGTTGAACAGATCGTGTACACGAATGCCTACACGGTTGATTTTGTCGGCATAGGCCGGGCCGATCCCACGGCCGGTCGTGCCAATCTTGTGCTTGCCCAGGAAACGCTCGGTCACCTTGTCCAGCGTCCGATGATAGGGGGCGATGATGTGCGCGGACTCGCTGATCCTCAACCGGCTGCAATCCACACCGCGTGATTGGAGCACATCGATCTCCTCGAAGAGGGCGGCCGGGTCGACCACGACGCCGTTGCCGATGACCGGGGTGATGGCCGGGTGAATGATTCCCGAGGGCAGAAGGTGGAGGGCATACTCCTGGTCGCCCACGACCACGGTATGGCCGGCATTGTTGCCCCCGTTGAACCTGGCGACGTAGTCCATGTGCTCGCCGATCAGATCCGTTGCCTTGCCCTTGCCCTCGTCGCCCCACTGGGCTCCGACAATCACGATTCCCGGCATACGATGCTCCTTATCCACTGGTCGCCATTCAAGGAAAACAAAGGCAGACCATCCATAGACGAGCCTAACCCCATGTATGGAGCGGAAGACCGACCGACCCAGGAACCAACCCTGGCATCAAAAGGCCGAATAGGCTCAGCAGCCGATCATGACTGTCCCGCCCGCAGGACCATGTTCGAACTGGAAATCACAAATCATCTCATAGCCCGCCCTGCGCTGCCCAGCTGATGGCAGGCCTGGACTACTCGGGCAGCCATCCCGTCCTCGGCCTGGCGTCCCCAGGAACGGGGGTCGTACTCGCTCTTGTCACCGACCTCCCCATCCACCTTGAGGACCTTGTCGTAATTGGCGAACATGTGCCCTGCCACGGCCCTGGTGAAGGCGTACTGGGTGTCGGTATCCACGTTCATCTTGACCACGCCATGAGCAACTGCCGAGGCAATCTCCTCCGGCTGCGAGCCGGAGCCCCCGTGGAAGACCAAGAGGAAGGGCTTGTCGGCAGGGGCGCCCGGGGAAGGGATGCCGCCAATCTCCCCATCGGATATGGCTCGGGCGGTCCTGGCCTGGATCTGCCCCAGCAGGTCGGGCCGTAGCTTGACCACACCTGGCTTATATGACCCATGCACATTGCCGAAGGTGAAAGCCACCATGTAGCGGCCGCGCTCGCCCAGACCAAGGGCATCAACCACCCTGGGGCCGTCCTCGGGCGAGGAATAGAGCCGCTGGTCGATGGCAGCCGAGTGACCGTCCTCCTCGCCGCCGACTGTGCCCACCTCAATCTCCAGGATGGTGCGGGCGGCACGGGACAGCTCCAGCAGCTCCGCCGCCGTGGCCAGGTTTTTCCCCAGAGGCAGGCCGGAACCGTCCCACATGTGCGACTGGAAAAGCGGCTCCTGACCGTGAGCCACCTGGTCCCTCTCATAGGCCAGCAGGGGACGAACCCACTCGCCCAGGTATTGCGGGGCACAGTGATCCGTATGCAGGGCCACGGTGATGCTTGGGTAACGGGCGATCACCTCGTGGGCGAACTTGGCGAAGGCGATGGAGCCAGCCACCCGGTCGGCCAGGCGCTGTCCGGACAGGTAGGCGGCACCTCCCACGGAGACCTGGATGATTCCGTCGGACTGGGCCTCGTCCAGCCCCTGCAGGGCCGCGTTCAGAGTCTGGGTGCTGGTCACATTGATGGCGGGGTAGGCATAGGACCCCCGTCTGGCTGCATCAAGCATCGCCACATACTGTTCAGGAGTCGCTAAAGTCATACCCCTCATTATCGTCGAGTGCGAGGAAAAGCGGCCTACCACACGCAGCTACAGACATCACCGATAGATTTGCGGGTCTCTGCCCTGATGGCGAACACCCCCCAACGCGCTTTGACAAGCCTCCAAGCCGCAGGTAGTTTAGCTCCGTACAGTTTGATGAAACGTTACATCAAACAGGTTGTTTGTTTCACGGCAGTAACGAATCAGCCTAGGGAAGGCACGACATAGGTAAGCAGAAGGTTGGGGCTGCCCATCCTTCTGGGAAGGAGACCAACGTGTCAGCAAGCAAGGAAACCGTCCGCAAGATCATCCTGGATCTGGACACTGGCATCGACGACACGCTGGCTCTGTCCTACGTCCTGGGCTCCCCGGATGCCGAACTGATCGGAATCACCGGCACCTACGGCAACGTGGTGCTCGACCAAGGCATCGACAACGATCTGCGGCTGCTGGCCATGTATGGCAGGGAGGACATCCCGGTCTTCAAGGGGATCGACCACCCCAGCACGGCCGACTCCTTCAGCGTTCCGCCGGACTCCGAGATCTTCCACGGGGCCAACGGCACCGGCAACGTCGAAATCCCTGCACAGACCGACCGGCAGGCCAGCCAGCAGAGCTCGGTGGACTTCATCATCGACGCTGTCCGCCGTTACCCCAAGGGCGAGCTGGTCGTGGTGCCCACCGGCGCCCTGACCACCATCGCCGCCGCCCTGGAAAAGGCTCCCGACATCGTCGACCGCATCAGCATCGTCATGATGGGCGGCACACTGACCCAGCCGGGCAACGTGGGACCCTTCGCGGAGGCCAATATCAACCAGGATCCCGAGGCCGCCAATCGGGTCTTCGCCACCACGGCGGACATCACCATGGTTGGTCTGGACGTGACCACCCAGGCTCTGATGAGCCGCGAGGACACCGAGGCCCTGCGCGCAACAGGCACCAGCGCCGGCCGCTTCCTGGCAGACATGACCGACTACTACATCGACATCAGCGAAAAGGAGAGCGGGGTCTACCTGGGCGGCTGCAACCTGCACGACCCCCTGGCCGCCGCCGTGGCCATCGACCCCAGCCTGGTCACCACCTTCGCCACCAACCTGATGGTCGAGACCGAGGGACCACAGCGGGCCCGTACCATCGGCGACCCCAGCAGGCTCCTGGACACGGTCAAGAACACCAAGGTGGCCCTGTCGGTCGACACCGAGCGGTTCACCCGGCGCTTCATGGACAGGCTCCTGACCCTGGTGCGCAAGACCGAGAGCGAACGATAAAAGGACGGCAGTCATGAGCGAATCCATCACCACAACGGCTACCGAAACGACCGTGGACGAAAACCGCCGCAGCACCAAGCGGGCCCTGCCGGCCCTGCTGACCATCTTCCTGCTGGGCACACTGATGATCCAGGCCTTCAACCTGGTCTTCCAGAACGTGGGCGACTCCCTGGGGATGTCCGCCAACGCCTCGCTGATCAGCACCCTGCCCGGCATTGTCCTGGGCGTGGTCTGCATGCTCTACGGCACCCTCTGCGACTACATCTCCCCCCGGAAGATGACCCTGTTCGGCGTGGGCGCCCTGATCATCGGCAGCCTCCTGGGCTTCTTCGGCGCATCGAACTTCTGGGCCGTGGTCCTGGCCCGCATGATCCAGACCGCGGGCGGTCAGGTGGCCGGCTCGGTCTTCCTGGTCATGGCAATGAAGTACCTGAGCGACAAGGAGCGTGCCTTCTATCTGGGCATCTTCAACGCCGTCTACTACGCCTCCTCCGCCGTGGGCATCTTCGCCGGCGGACTGATCACCTCCATCGACTGGCGCTACCTCTTCCTGGTGCCCCTGGTCTCCATCCTGCTGATCCCCCCGGTGCTCAAGTACACACCTGACACCGGCATCAAGGGTGAGCGCATCGATGTCTTCGGCATCGCCCTGTTCGCGTTGATCGCCGGATTCGTAGCCGTCTACTTCTCCTTCCCGGCCACCTGGATGCTGGGGGTGCTGGCCGTCCTGATCCTGATCTTCGCCGGCTACGTCTGGAAGGGCGCCAACCCCTTCCTGAGCCGTGGGTTCGTGACCAACGGCGCCTACATGGCTGTCCTGCTGGCCCTCTTCGTCTTCTACTTCTTCAACTTCGCCTGCGTGCCCATTTACAACGTGATCGGCGACCGTATCTACGGGATCTCCCTGAGCCAGGTCTCCCTCTGCCTGACCATCGTCTACATCGTGGCCACCCTGGTGGGCTGCCTGTCCGGAGTCATCATGAACACCATGGGACGCCTGCCCATGCTGATCCTGTCCGCCCTGCTTATGATCGCCGGAGCTGCCGGTTCGGCCCTGATGCTCACCTCGGGCTTCTGGGTCCTGACCGCGCTGGCCTCGGTCTTCATTGCTGGCATCACCATGTCCTACACGCCCCTCTACGACTCCTTCTCGGCCACCCTGCCAGTGGACCAGAACGGACGCGGCATCGGCATCGGGGATTTGATGATGAACACCTCGGCATCCATCGGCATGGCTGTCTACAGCGGACTCATGGCCAATCCCCAATTCGGGTCACATGCCCTGGCAGGTGTCAAGACCGGCGTCCAGGCCCAGGTAGCCAACATGTTCTGGGTCATGGCACTGGCCGCCCTACTGGCCCTGATCATCGTGGCCATCTTCCACAAGGCCATGTCAGCCAAGGCTCCCCAGGAGTAAGGCTGATGTGACCCACACACACTTGGTCGGATAGCCGCACTGCTTGGTTCACTCTTCCTGGCCTCGGGAATGAGTCGGGCCCAGCACCGGCACCCGGCCGCTCGAACCGGGGAGGGAGCGGAGTTCGGACTGCTTTCGGCAATGTGATAGTCCCCCTCTTCCCTCAGCCGCCGAAGGCAAGAAGATCGCCGCCCCTCCCCCCGGTGGAGAACCCCCGTCATAGCCATAACTGACGGGGGTTCTTCCATATCTTCGACCGCTACCTTTAATCCTGTGCCCATGGTTCGGACCGCGCATCGGAGCACAACTTATATAGATGCCAGAAAGCGGCTGTGCGGAACTTTCAATCCCATCTTGGAGATCTGCCGGTCTCGAGTCTCGAATACAGGGGGGGGGGGGGCAGAAGCTCAAGGAACAAAGGCCCGGCCCGGACAAACACTGGACGACTCGTGGATTTGCCAACGCTCATGGATTTGCCAACGCCCGACCGTACTGTAATAGACCTTAACGAACTCAATCGAGCCATTGTCTACGTGGTTTCACGTGAAACCTCGGCGCACCGATACTCCCCCAAAATGAAGAGAACCCGGCGGTGCGTGAACACCGCCGGGCGAGAGAGAAGAAAGGGAAATCAGTTGTCGGACGGAGGTCAACCGCCCGTTCGGTTTTTGAGCCGATGTTTATAGTAAACAACAGCTACCTTATGGTGACGATAGTGTTATCTGAGAATTCTCTGTGAATCCAGCCGGATCAGAAGGCGGGCATAGGGCCGGTTAGACTGGATTTCGGATGGTTTCCCGCCCGACGAGAGAACCTCGATTAACGAACCTAAAGGAGATACCTCGGCATGTTGCTCAGCGACCATGACATCCTGGATGCCCATCAGGCAGGACACCTGAATCTGGACCCGTGGACACCGGCCATGGTCCAGCCCTCCAGCGTGGATGTACGCCTGGACCGCTACTTCCGGGTCTTCAACAATCACCAGTACACCTACGTAGATCCGGCGGAGGACCAGGGTGCACTGACCGAGCAGTTCGAGGTGCCCAAAGACGAACCCTGGATCCTGCACCCCGGCGAGTTCGTTCTGGGATCCACCTGGGAGTATGTCAAGCTGGACTCCACCCTGGCCGCCCGGCTGGAGGGCAAGAGCTCCCTGGGCCGTCTGGGCATTCTGACCCACTCCACCGCCGGATTCGTCGATCCCGGCTTTGAGGGGCACATCACCCTGGAGCTGTCCAACGTGAGCACCCTTCCGGTCAAGCTCTGGCCCGGCATGAAGATTGGCCAGATGTGCTTCTTCCAGCTCTCTTCGCCCGCCCAGTACCCTTACGGCTCCAAGCACAATGGATCCCATTACCAGGGCCAGCGCGGGCCAACCCCTTCCCGCTCCTACATCAACTTCTACAAGGCCGACGTCTCAGACTGATCAGCCTCGGGCCTGGCCCATAAGGCCTGGCATCTGCATGCTTGTGCTTGTATATTCACCGACCTTCCCGGAACGCTCAGGCCAGAAGCCTGCCTTCAACCGCCATGTTTGAAGCAAGCCTTGCCCCCACTACCCGGGTCCGGATTGGCAATAAATGGCAATGCCTTAATTCGATGTACCCTGCCTGTTGACCGGCCATGACGGGCGGTCGGGAACTGACACAGCGGCAGGCAGCGAGGCGAGGCGGCATGAAACTCAATCTCAACGGCATCTGGGACTTCCACCCCGACGACGGAGACCGGGGATACCCCGTCATGGTGCCCACCTGGTGGGACAGCCTGCCGGAGACCACCGGCTATCCGGACTCCTGGAGCCGGGACCTGCACCATGGCGTCTACCTCAGGGAGTTCTTCCTGGGCGCCCTCGACCCGAACGAGGACGTGATCCTGCACCTGGACGCCCTGGCCACCCTGGGCAGGGTGTCGATCAACGCAATCCAGGTGGGGCCGCCATCCACCGGCGGCTATCTGATGACGCTGCTGCCCTACGACCTGGACGTCACCAGGGCGGTTCATGCCGGACGCAACCGGATGAGGATCGAGATCTGGGGCGTCAAATCCCTTCCCGCCGACGCCCTGGCTCCTGCTGAGGGCCCCGGCCGGCTGCTCTTCCCCTTCGGCACCGAGAACATCGTCGGACGGCTGGGGCTGGGCGGCGACGTCTGGCTCGGCAGCAGGCCCAGGGTCCGCATCGAGGACATGCAGATCATCCCCGATCTGGGCGGCGACGCCGACCCCTCCAACGACCGGCTGGAGCTCAACGCGACCCTGACCAACACCAGCAAACACCCATGCGATCTGCGATTCAGGGCCGAGGTCCGCCCCTGGAAGTCTTCAAAGCCCAAGGGTCGGACTGTGCTGGCCTTCAACCCGGTATCCTGCTCTCTGGATCCCCGCTCCTCCAAGATCATCCGCCTGCAGATGGCCTGGCCGGACGCACACTACTGGTCCCGGACCGACCCCTTCCTGTATGTCATGCAGGCTGTTCTCGACATCGACGGCCATGTAGTCGACCGTGCCCAGGAGCGATTTGGCTTCCGGCAATTCCAGCGCCAGGGAGACCGGTACCTGCTCAACGGCACCCCCATCCGGTTGCGCGGCGACTCCCTCTGCCTACTCAACCAAGGCAGCCGCGACCTGATCAACGAGGCCGGCGATGCCTATGGGCTGATCCTTGACGACAACCAATCCGGTCAGGACATGACCAAGGCCTGGGTGGATGCCTATCGACATGCCAACTTCAATATTCTGCGCAACCACATCCGCTCAGTCCCCTCTCAAGCCCTGGCCGACCGCGCCGACGAGACCGGTATGCTCCTTGAGGAGGAGACGGCCTTCTGGAATCCAGGCTCTCCAGCCAATGTGCAACTGGATCCGCCCCTCCACATGAGCTACGGCCCTGAAGCCATTGGCCACTATGTCGAGTGGACGCGGCGATGGGTACGGGCCTATCGGAACCACCCCAGCATCGTCCTCTGGTCCACCACCAACGAGGCATGGAACCCCAAGGACGGCGACCTTCTCATCCCAGCCCTGCAGGCGGCCGTGCATGAACAGGACGGCACCCGGCCAGTGGTCAATGACGGCTTTAATGCCCCCATTACCGACGAGGATTCCCGCCACTATTACGGGGGGTATCCCTCTGGCATGACCTCGGCTCCAGACATCTATGCCCTCTACGACATCAAATCGCCCCTACCCCTGGCCGCCGGCGAGGAATTCTCGGTCTCCACCGCAGGCATCCCCCGCTACGATGGGCAGGGACGGATTGCCGACATTTATCACGGCCGGCTCAACGGAGATCCGGACACCATCTCCAGGGCGGACTTCGGCCGGGAGGTCGGACGGGTGACCAGGGGCATACGAACCACGCGAGTGGTCGATTGGAAGCCCTTCTGTATTTCCGCTTTCATCTACGACAACGTCGAGGCCTGCCTGGAACCGGACCGGCGCAGAATCCGCAGGGGGCTCAACCCTAAAAGGCTGCTGCGCCCCCAGTTCGATCCCTGGCGGGATGAGGATGACCCCTGGCAGGAGGGGCCGGCCTTTGGATATATAGCTGCCTCCTTCGCAGATGTCGCCGCCTACGACAAGGAATTCGACCGTGAACCGCGCCTGGGTCAGCCCCACAGGATCTACCCGCGCGGAACGACCAGCCGACGCACCATCATTGTCCACAATGACGAGGAACGCCGGGGAACCGACCTTGAGTTGGTCTGGCAAGTGGCCTGGCAGGATGGCCCAGGGGGCAGACGGGTGGTTGTCGACCGAGGTCGCCAACGGGTGCAGGTCCCACATGCATCCTGGCGGACCGTACCCGTGACCATCACCGTGCCCAGGGATCAGGCCAGCCAGGGATCCCGACTCCTTCTGGTCCTGTGCGTGCGCAAGCAGGGTAGACAGGTCTTCCGGGAGGAGAACTTCCTGGGGTGGATCGACCATGCCGCTCCGCCACGGCTGGGGACCGCACACCCCCGCATCGACCTGGGCCGGGTGGAATGGGTATCACGGGAGGTCAAACACTGCATCCATCTGTGCCAGGAGGGAGGCGCAATGAGCGAGCACTGGAGCGCCCAGGTCCTGGAGGATGCCGAGGGCGCCTTCAGCTTGGAAAGGATGAAGGGGAACCTGCGTCACGAGCAGGATATCTACTACACTGTCGATCCCTCCGGCCTGGAACCTGGGCACCTCTACCGGGCCCGCGTGCGCTTCCAAGGGGCGTTGCAGGAGACGGCCACGGTAACGGTCACCTTCACCGCTGGACGCCGGCCTCCCCGACAGGCCCGGGCCAATCTTGCCGCTGGTGCCCGGGTTCAGGTCTCATCCCAGTCTGATCTGCCAGGATGGACAAGGGCCGCCCTGGTCGACGGTCGTCTCGGAGCCGCCTACAACCGATTCGGATGGTCCAGCTTCGTCAGCAACCGGAATCGCCCGGAGTGGATTCTCCTGGAGATGCGGAAGGCGGCCACCCTGTCCCAGGTGGTTCTGGCACCCCGGGGCCGCAATCCATCCGGAGGCGCGGACCAGTCCAGCCAGTCGTCAGACACCGATTCCTTCGGCGTGGTGGAGTACGCAACCAGCAACAGATTGACTGACCCCAACCAGGGTCAGGGTTTTCCGCTGGACTTCTCCATCAGCCTTTCATCGGACGGCCGCAGCTGGACTCGGGTCTGCACCCGCCACAACTATCCGCTGCCGGTGGACGGTCGGCCGCAGGCCTTCGATTTTGCTCCAATGAGCAATATCAGGTTCATCAGAATCGAGGCAACGCGGCTGCGCGCCAATCCTTATCAAGGAGGACGGTACGCCTTGCAGCTGAGCCAGATCATGGCCTTCGCCCGCCATCGTCTGCCAGCCATACCTGCAGCTCCCAAGAGCATTGACGCCCAGCCTCACGGACACTGTCTGCGGCTGACTTGGCGGCACGGACCAATCCGACGCCAGGCCGACGCGCCGAGCACCACCCAGGTCCTTCTGCGCGACCGAAACGGCAGATCCATGACCTTCTACCTGGACCGGTCCCAAGGACGGGCCGACCTGGACGGAATCCCCTTCGGCTCCTGGCGGATGATCCTGCAGGAGTGCAACTCCACGGGCATCGGCGAACCTGCAGACCCGCTTGAACTGCACATGGGCCCTCCCAAAGCCGGAAGGACTGACCCGGCGCTGCCCTGCCCCGGCGACCCTCAGGCCAGCATCGATCTGGCAGACATGACCGTCCGTCTGACTGTTGACCAGGTCCCTCAGGGGTTTTCAGGATACGAACTGACCTTGAAACCAACCGACGATCATGAGCCCGAGCCGACCGTCTGGCTGCCCGCCGGCAGGCAGACCCACAGTTTCCGACAGGTTCCTCCAGGCATCTATCGCGTCATGGCAGCCTTCACCACCGAGGATGGTCGAGTCTCGTCCCCCTCTCCCCCAGGCGATTCCTTGATTCTGGGACATGCGCCCGGGCGTCCAGGCAAGCCCAGGCTGACCTCTTCCGGTAAAACCATGCAGGCATCCTGGTCGGCCCCGAGCGACGGAGGCATCCCTCTACAGGCCTATCAGGTCACCCTACGCGAAATGGCCCGTGGGCAGAGTACAGGACTGCGTTTGGCTGCCAAACAGACCACCCTGACCCTCAGTGACCTGGAGCCCGGCAAGTATACAGTCAGCGTCAGCGCCATCAACGCGGCAGGACCCGGACCGGAATCCCCCGCCTCCCTTCCCTGCCTCATCGCCGAGGACGACCATGAACGCTGAGTCCTTGCCCAGGTCCGCCATTCTGGGCTACGGCCTAGGCGATGCCGCCAACAACATCGGCTGGCAGATGACCAACCTCTTTCTGACCACCTATTACCTCTACTTGGGCATGGACCCCATGCTGGTGGCCGACATCTTCCTGGGAGCCCACCTCTTCCAGGCCCTGGTCTACCTGGTCGCCGGAAGAATCACCGACGGCCGCGCCAAGGACAAGGAGGGCGGTCTGCGGCGACTGGTGGTCGTCTTCGGCCTGCCGATGATGATCTCAGTCACCCTGATGTACACCATCCCGGCGGGCGCGCCCATGCCGGTACGCATCGGCTGGGCCATCGCCACCTACCTGCTTTATCAGCTCCTTGGAGCCTTGGGCGGCGTGCCCTACGGGGCCCTGCTGGGAGCCATGACCCGGGACTCCGATGACCGTCAGCGCCTGGCGGCTTCCCGCACCTTCGGCGGAGCGGCGGCAGGGGTCGTCCTGACCTTTACCCTGGCTCCGCGGGTCAACGACATGGACCCCTCCCGACTCTTTCTTCCGGTGGTCGCCGCCTGCTGTCTGCTGGGCTCCCTGGGTTATCTGATCATGGCCCGGACCACCAGGGAGCGCTACCTGCCTCCGGCAGCCCCTCCTTCCTCCCTGAAAGAGGATCTGCGACTCCTGGCCGACAATCGTCCTCTATTGGTAGTCTGTCTGGCCACCCTGTTCATGACCAACCCGGTGGCCTCGTTGGCCCCGATCGTCGCCAAGGAGGTCCTGACCGTCGGCAACCCTGGGCTGACCGGACGAGTCACCTTCGCCCTGACCCTGGTGGGCGTCCTTGCCGGGGTGGTCGTAGCCCCCTGCTCGCCCTGGCTGGTGCAGCGTCTGGGTAAGCGGGGCACCTGGACCTTGGGCGGGCTGATGGTCATCGGATCCTCGCTGGCCTTCATCCTGGTCCGATCCGCCTGGCCTGCCGTTGCCTGCATAGCCTTGAACGGCATCGGTGTGCAGGTCATCACCCCTTGCATCTGGTCCATGCAGGCGGATTCGGTCCAGTACGAGCAGTGGCGGACCGGCAATGGAAACACCGCAGGAGCCTCCATGGCCGCCCTCAGCATCACCCGCCAGGTCGGAGCGGCCATCAATGGATGGGCGGGGCCGGCCATCCTGTCTTTCCTCGGTTACAGGCCTGGTATGAATGTTGCCCAGGATCCAGCCCTGGGCGCCAATATGCGACTGGCTGTGGGCCTGGTACCTGCCGTCATGTTCACCATCTCTGTCCTGCTCATCCGCTGCTATCCGCTGACCGAGGAGGTCTTCGGACGCATCAGCGCCGACCTGCAGGCAGGCCGTATACAATGCCAGTGCAGCCATATCAGGCAAGGAACGGAGCATCAGGCTTGTCCAGGAGATCCCCGGAGCCCACACAGGGGCGGGAAGGGCACCGACGCGTGCGCATGATCGACGTGGCCGCAAGGGCCGGAGTGTCCCCGTCCACGGTCTCCCGCGCACTCAACAATCCCGGTCGACTGAACTCGCAGACTGCCGCCCGGATCCGCTCCCTGGCCCAATCCATGGGCTACCCCCTGCCTGTCAATCCCCCCAACAGGGATGCGACCGGGCCGGTCCTGATAACCTTTCTGGTCCAGGATGCCTCCAACGGCATCTCCTCCCAGATTCTTGCCGGCGCTCAAGAGGCTTTGCCTGAGCAAGGTGCAGTCGGCATCATCGAGGCCGGAGCCGAGCTGGGGCGGACGGAAAACCTACTGGAAAGCCTGGTCGACCATACCCGTGGGATCATTCTGGCCACTGATCAGGTCCGAACGCCTACGGCCCGGCGCCTGGCACGACGCCTGCCTCTTGTGGTAATCAACCGCCCCATGGAGGGCCTTCCCTCCATCCTGCCCGATGCCTCCACCGGTCTGGCCCAAGCCCTGGAACTGCTACGGCGGCAGGGACGACGGTCCGTAGTCTACATAGCCAGCCGGGTGGGAGCCTGGTCCGACCGATCCCGCTGGGAGAGCATACAATCACTCAGCCGGGCCATGGGGTTGGAATGCCGGCGAATGGGGCCAGTGGATCCTACTGTCCAAGGCGGCCGGCAGGCTGCCGCCGCTCTGGAGCAGGAACCTCCCGACGCTGTGGTCGCTTACAATGATCTGATCGCCGCCGGAGTCATTCTGGGACTGCAATCCAAAGGAGTCACCGTGCCCGACAGGGTCGGCGTCATCGGATTTGACAACACCATGGTCGCCCCTGTCGTCAAGCCGGCCGTTGCTACGATTCGTATCCCCCGCCGAGCCATAGGACATGCCGCAGCGGATATTCTGCTGGGTCGGAAGCCCGAGACCGGGCAGTCCCGCCAACAGTCCGCCCTGATCGCACGGCTGCGCAAAGCCGGCATCCCGCCTGTCACCGAGGATCCCGGAGCCCTCGCCCTGCCTACCTCGCTGATCATCAGGGACAGCCTGGGCATCCTTGACTTCGAGCGCACTCGAAGGGGTATAGCTGAATCTGCCGGAATGACACGGCCAAGATGATGGCAAGGAGATCAACCCATGGCAATCAAACAGACGGCGGGCCACGACCAGCTCGGTCGGTTCGCACCACAATTCGCCCACCTCAACGATGATGTGCTCTTCGGCCAGGTCTGGTCCCGCGAGGATGAGCTTTCTGCCAGGGACCGCAGCATGATCACCTGCGCAGGTCTGATGAGCATGGGGCTCTTCCCCCAGCTAAAGAGCCATATGACCATGGCCAAGAACAATGGCGTTACCCGCACTGAAATGGTGGCGCTGATCACCCACCTGGCCTTCTATGCAGGCTGGCCCAAGGCATGGTCGGCTTTCGGCCTGGCCAAGGAGGTCTACGGTGAGGGCGACAGTGACGACAAGAGCCAGGACACCGCCGCAACTGCAACCGGAACCGGGCCGGATTCAGGGCCTTACCCCTTGGGGGATTCGGCAGACGGACCCAACTTCACCGGGCATGTCTGGTTGCATCGGCTGACTGATCCGGACGCGGAATGCTCAGCCAGCAATGTGACCTTCGCACCCGGGTGCGTCAACCGTTGGCACACCCACCCGCATGGCCAGCTCCTGATTGTCACCGCCGGGCAGGGGTGGGAGCAGGAGGAGGGCCATCGGCCCCGCAGGCTGGAACCCGGTAATGTGGTCTTCTGCCCGGCGGGCATCAGACACTGGCATGGCGCCTCAGGCCGGTCGTCCATGGCCCACATCGCCGTCACACCTGCATCGAAGGGACAGTCCCCGGTCGAGTGGATGGAGTTCCCAGATCCTGACCAGGTAGCCGCTCTGGGATGACTCGCAGGAACAATCCGCGCGGCCTGATCTACAACGGTACGGCGTGCTTTCACCCGGCAGATATTGAGACCGACAGATGTTTTGCTGGTTCTTGCCTGCTTTTACACTGGAGGCATGGCTGACAAGAAGGGCCCGACCAAGGGTTCGGGCGGCAAGCACCGCAACAAGCTGCGCGGCAGGGGGCCCACCCCCAGGGCCGAGGACCGCGTCTACCACAAGGCCTACAAGGCCCGGCAGGCGGCCCGCCGCAGGCAGGCGGCCGACCCACGGCTGGCGGCCCGCCGCCGGGCCGACCGGTTCACCTCCGACTCCGACGACCTGGTCATCGGCCGCAACGCGGTCCTGGAGGCCCTGCGCGCGGGCGTGCCGGCCAGCCAGCTCTACCTGGCCGCCCGGATGGAACACGACGACAGGACCAGGGAGATCGTCCGCCTGGCCGGGCAGGAGGGGCTCAACCTGCTGGAGGCCGACCGGCTGGAGATGAACCGCATCGCCCGGTCCGGCAGCCACCAGGGCGTGGCCCTCAAGGTGCGGCCCTACCAGTACGCCTCCCTGCAGAGCCTGGCCGACCGGGCCGAGAAGCACGCGGCCGCCCTGGAAGGGGCCGACCAGGCGACCAGGGTCGCCGCCCGCCCCCTGTTCATCGCCCTGGACGGGGTCACCGACCCGCAGAACCTCGGGGCCGTGATCCGATCCGCTGCGGCCTTCGGCGCCTCGGGGGTGATCCTGCCCGAACGGCGCAGCGCCTCCGTCACAGCCGCGGCCTGGAAGGTCTCCGCCGGGGCCGCCGCCCACCTGCCCGTGGCCCGCGTGGTCAACCTGACCAAGGCCATCCAGGGACTCAAGGAACGCGGCTACTACGCGGTCGGCCTGGACGGCGCAGGCAACACCACCGTGGGCGAGACGGGCTTCGAGACCGACCCGCTGGTGGTGGTCCTGGGCTCCGAAGGCAAGGGGCTGAGCCGCCTGGTCCGCGAGCACTGCGACGCCCTGGCCTCCATCCCCATCTCCAGCTCGGTGGAATCCCTGAACGCCTCGGTCGCGGCCGGCATCAGCCTCTACGCCATAGCCACGGCACGCCGACGACCCGCCAGCCACACCCAATAACCCCAGACAGACACCGGCAACCTGAAGACAGACACGCCAGGAGGACGCCCAGACCGCACACGGCATCCAGCCCGCTGCAGACCGGATGCCGCACAGACCAACCAGTCAGCTGGAAGCCCAGACCGCATCATCCTGATCATCCTGATCGGCAGCCGCATCCAGACTGCCAGGAGCATAGACCGACCTCAACGAACCCCGACCACCACCCGCGTCCTCAAAGGCCGGCTGCGACGACACCTCCTCGACAGCCCGGTCACGGTCCGTCTGGGTGCCTGCTCCGTTCCGGCCTCCAGGGACGGTTCGGCCAGTCACCCCACTGCCAGCTGCGTCTTGGCCTTCCACTTCATGGCCATTCGCATCCTTGTCAGTCCGATCGCGGCCGGCCTGCTCACCTTGACCAGCCTGGGCATGGGTGTTTGCTGGTGTTGGTCAGGGTCGCGTTGAGCTCCAGCCGGTCGTTGGAGGGGTCGGCGTCGCCGCCCAGATCGGGGATGATCTGCATGTCCTCGATGCGGACCCTGGGCCTGCTGCCGAGCCAGACGTCGCCGCCCAGCCCCAGCCGTCCGACGATGTTCTCGGTGCCGAAGGGGAAGAGCAGCCGGCCGGGGCCCTCAGCAGGAGCCAGGGCGTCGGCGGGAAGGGATTTGACGCCCCAGATCTCGATCCTCATCCGGTTGCGTCCGGCATGAACCGCCCTGGTGACGTCCAGGTCGTAGGGCAGCAGCGTCATCAGATAGCCGCCGGTGGATGGCGGCCCCACCTGGATTGCGTTGATCGACACCCTGCCCAGGGTGGCCAGGGCGTCCAGGTGCAGGATCACGTCCTCGTTCGGGTCGAGGGCGCCCAGGAAGAACTCCCTGAGGTAGACGCCATGGTGCAGGTCCCGGCTCCAGGAGTCCGGATAGCCGGTGGTCTCCGGCAGGCTGTCCCACCAGGTGGGCACCATGACGGGGTATCCCCGGTCTCCGTCGTCGGGGTGGAAGTCCCAGATGCCGTTGAGATTGAGTTTCATGCCGCCTCGCCTCGCTGCCTGCCGCTGCCGGTTCCCGACCGCCCGTCATGGCCGGTCAACAGGCAGGGTACATCGTATTGAGGCGTTGCCATTTATTGCCAATCCGGACCCTGGCGGCGGAGGTGGCCAAGGCCTGCTTCAGGCATGGGCATTCCGGGATGGTCGGCGAACAAGCAGACACTGGCATGCCAGCGCCAGGCCTCATCGGCCCGGCACGGGACTCAACTCTACCTTGCATTCGCTTTTCCGCATATCAGGAAATTGTAGAGATATCCTTTTATCCGTGCGATTGAGTACTTGACTTGACAGAATAAGAACGCATTGAAAATGCCAATTTTACGGAAAGCAGGCCATGTCGAGAGCCAATGAGCACTGTAATCATAGTACCCGTCACGGTCAGGCCGACTCCAGCACCGCGTTCATCAGGAATCAGGAGTCGAGAAGAGCGCGCACACACAGGAGACTGGTCACAATCCTGATAGTACTGCTCCTACTCTGCATGCTTACCGGCATTGCCGCCTTCCAGCTCTTCCGCGATATTAAACAAATCAAGGACCACGAAGAACACACACTGTCCCTGATAGACTCCTTCCGGGATGATGGCGTCCTCAAGAGGACAGACACCATGAATCAGACCATAGCCGAGGCTCAAAGCGAATCCTCCCAAGCCAAAAAAATAGTACATGGCCCTTTGATAAGCACGATTGCACATTTGCCGGTCTATGGCAATGATGTCAAGGCAGTCCAAGGGATGGTCGGTGCGGTCGATAGCATCAGCCAAGAGACGCTACCGCAATTGAGTAGCATCACTCAGCAACTGTCGACGGCCTCCCTCAGCACCCAAGACAGTCAGATAAATCTTAAACCCATCAGCCAGGCAAGTGCGCAGTTGAACAAAACCAACACCGACATACAAAATCGGCTACAGACGCTGAAGTCCCTTCCGCAACCAAAAATCGGATTCGTAAACGCCACCTACCAAGAAAGCGTGGAAAAGCTCACCAAGGTCTCCAACAAGATCAACGAGCTCAATAATGGTATTCAGATTCTCCCCAAGTTCATGGGTGAATCAGGAGAACGCACCTATATCATCGTTGCGCAGACTACCTCCGAGTCGCGCTCCGGCGGAGGCCTGATTGGCTCCATGGGCTCGATGAATGCTGTAAACGGCGAGATAACGGTCAACAATTTCCACCCCAACAGCGAGTTTGTTCCCTTGGGAGGCGGCGCGGAAGCTGATGCCGAAAGCATCTTCTCGGGCCCCCTGAAAATGGGCTTCGATATTCGCGACCTGACGGCATATCCGGATTTCTCACAGACCGCGCAGACTGTCAATACCCGATGGCAACAGTCTCCCTATGCAGGACCTGTAGATGGTGTCATTATGATTGACCCTGTCTTCGTGCAGGAGATGCTGAAAATCGGCGGCCAGGTCAGGCTCCCCTCCGGAACGGTGCTCAACGGAGACAACGCAGCCGAGTACTTCTCCAACACGATATATAAGGAGGTCCCTATCCATCAACAGGACGCCGTCTTCGCCAGTGCCTCGCGAGCGGCGCTGAACGATGTCCTTACGAATCTGGACATGGACAAGCTCATGAAACTGGCGAATCTCATCGCTCCCCTCGCCAAGGATAGACATCTTTACCTTTATACCTTCCATGAGGACGAGGCGGCAAATTTCCAAGGTGCAGGATTGGCCAAGAATGCACCCGAAAGCGAGGAACGGCCTGAGGTCGGCATCTATCTGAACGAAAACAATCCATCGAAATTGGATTGGTACATTCATCGCAAGACCACCATCATCCGTACCTCATGCTCATCCAGAGGTGCTCAGACTTATCACGTCAGCTTCTTCATGATCAATAAGATCTCTCAAAAGGATCTGAACGAAGCAGGTTGGTACATCCTCGGTGGCACACAACCCTTCACCCAGTCCGGCACAGCTCTTGAACGAATCCTGATTTATGCCCCTGCCGGTGGGAGCATTTCGAATATCAAGGGAGGCGAATTCCAACAGGCCACGTTGAATGGCAAGCCCCTTATGACTGGAGTTTCCTCGATTCCGCCCAACGGCATCGTCACGCTTGATTTCGATGTCACGACATCGGATAAGGCCACCAGCGATCTCATGCTTGACCAGACCCCCATGGGAAGGACGGATCCGGGAATCACCAACATCGCCGGCTCTTGTCCGGTGCAGAATGGCTGACTTTATCAACCCCCGCCCATTGATGAGACAGCCCGGTGGCGCGGTACAAGGTAGTGTATGTCATATGGATGATGATTGAAGCTTCTTCGCGATCAAGTGTATGCTAACCGACAAAATAAGGACCTGATAGGAAAGATTGTTATGACAATCTATTTTCTGCTTTTCATTTGGTTAATAGTTTGCTCAATCGTCTTTCTGAAACTCCCTGGACATGCACGAAAACTTGCGGAGTTCCTTTGCTCAATCATTCCAGCGACAATGATTGCTGTGCTGAGATCGGTTGAAGTAGGAACAGACACCAAGCAGTTCGTCTATGCGGTTCTCCTTATCAAGAAACTAGGCTACGAGCAATACCACAGCAAGGGTCTGTACTCGAGCTATGAGCCTGGGTTCGTCATACTCCTGCGCCTATGCTCTCAGTTCGCCGAACCGGCTCGTGTCCTCATCATCGTCTCATCCATTATCATCTGCGTCTTACCTTTCTTTGCCATCTACGCTCTGACAGACCGGCCAGCCCTGGTGTACTGCGCCTACTTCATGACCACGCAGTACTTCACATCGTTGACGGCGATGCGGCAGTGCATAGCCATTGCGATCATCTTCATAGCCATACTCGTATTCACCCGTACACAGAACATATGGGTCACCACGCTTCTGGTGGTCGTGGCAGCCATGTTCCATTTGACGGCCATCATCGTGGTCCCTCTGTTCATAGTGGCCAGGATCAGGCCAAAGATAAGAACCACAGTCGTGGTCATGCTGATATTCGCAGCTCTGATCGCGATAGTTGGTTCGATGCTCCCGACAATCATCGGCATGATACCGAAGTACCGAGGGTACGCCACCCATGGTCTTCGATTCCTGCAGCCCGGCAGACTGATGCCGGCCATCCAGATACTCTTCTTCGGCATATTCCTGGCCGGCCTTCTCACCGTCGGCAATACGCGGGAAGATCCAAATGCAGAAGCCGCCAGGCCACGTATAATTCCGAAGGGCACCAGAAGCACCATCAGCCGACATGCCAATCTGTCCTATTATGATGCGTACGACAGGCGGCAGACCGACCTGCTCTGGAATTTGGCGACATACAGTTGTGCATGCGGCATACTGGTAGGCACCAGCGTTCTGTTCACCAATGTCCTGTACCGACTGATGTATGAGCTCTTGCCCTTCCTGACCCTGGTCATCCCCACGCTTTTCATGACCAAGCCGAAGACGACACTGCAAAAGATTATGCACGCCTTGTGCGCCCTAGCCCTGGTGCTCTTTTTCGTGGCTTTCCTGCTCGTACCGCGACGCTGGTTCGGAATCAACCCATACACGCTGTACTCGGGAGCTCCACGAGTCTAACTATCTCCACGGCCTCGCCGCAAAAGATGTACCAAGATATCCCATACCTGCCAGACCTGTACAGCGACGACAGCCAAGAGGCAGCCATAGGCAACCAGTTTGTACGGTGCTTGGTCCATGCAGATCGAGAATGACGATACCAGCAGCAATACGATAGTTATAACGATTACGGTACGTGATGCATCGATGGTGACAAAGCGCCGAGAGTCCAACAGTCGCATCAGCCAGACCACGGCATTACCAAGCGCCGTGGCGATTCCGGCCCCAGGAAGGCCAATCAACTTCAGGAGGATCCAGGTCCCCGCTACGCAAACCAATGCACCAACCACTGTGGTAACGAACAGGTACTTGGTCTTCATACTGGCCGTGTAAACCGACCCGTAGAAAGTATTCAAGGCGCTGAAGTAGAATGCCACCAGAAGGATGGGCACGAGGGTCCAGGCCCGGAAGAAGTCCTTCTGGAAGAGCAGGGTTGCAATCCATTTGGAGGAACAAATCAGCAGGATCGTGGTTATAGCCATGCCGCACTGGTACACCTTAAAGACCGTGCTGAAGAATACGTCACGTCCTTTCTTTCGGTACTCCTGGAAGGCGGAAAGGTTCCATGCCTGCTGGAAAATGGAGGCGACCATGTTCAAAATTCCCGGAATCCTGCTCGCGGCTGCGAACAGCCCTGAAGCGCCGATACCGATGAAACCGGTGATGAAAAACCTGTTGATGCTCTGACTAACCCACCAGAAGAGGGCATTGGGCACAAGGGGCAAGGAATAGGCGAAGAGGGAGAGGAGGTTCCTGGACAGGATGAATTTCCCAAAGCACTGATGACGCAATCCGCCTACCAGAAGATACCACAGGCATCCGGCCGTATTACCTAGAACCCAGGAGAGGAAGAACCCGACAACCCCCAGATGAAGAACAGCTATGGCGACCATGGCCGTCCCTATATTCACCAAGGACGACAGAATCGATGCGGCCATCATGGTCCGCAACTTGTCAAGACCGCGGGCCACGATGGATAGGTAGTTGTGGATGGCCATGGTCGCATAAGCGGCGATGAACCAGCCCTTATAGGCGCCCAGACCACCAAAGAAGTCCAGGTCCAGAAGAGGCAGGAGAAGAGCCACCAGGATACAGCTGGCACCTGTGACGAGAAAACCAAAACGTATGAACTGATTCGCCCGGCTCTGGTCGTCAATGGCATACCTCAGAACAGCGTCGGCAATGGAACCGGTCACTATGGGAAGAACAAGCGCGGTAACCGTGTTAAGCATATCGGTTATGCCGAATTCTGGGGCTGACAAGTAATACGTATAGAACGGTACCAGCAGGAATGTTATGAGTTTTATCGCTACGTTGCTCACGGTGAACGCGCCAACGTTCTTAATCAGTCTGCCATACTTAGACATAGCTTCCAAACCACCCCTCCGCCTACAGCTGTTCGTCAGCCCTGGCATGCATCCATGCCCCTCACTCAGCAGCGAACTGCATCTTCCAATCGTGTATTGCCTGGTCGGGAATGCGAATGTTGAAGGTCGTTTCCTGCTCAATGAAATCGTCCATGGAATCCTTCAAATCAGCACGCATGGCGATGGGAAGACCCGTGTCTTTTGCTATGTCGGCCGCGCGGTTATCGATGGACACAATCCTGGAACGTATGCGGTGATTGAGGCAGTATATGCCACAGTGCAGGCGGGTGCCGAAATAATCAATGTCCTTATGGGTGGCGACGAATTCCCTCAGTCCAGGCAGTCCACCATGGATGAGCTCTATTCCTTCGATTTCGGGCAGGAGTCTCAACCTGTCTTCATCCTGCGTCCCTTGGACCCACAGATACACGGTACGATAGTGTTTCTGCAGATTCCTGAGCATATAGCCGTCCATCGTCGGATCGAAATTGTAATCCGTTATGGATGTCAACACATCAGTATGCTTCTTACCTGGAATGGATGCGCAGAACTGCTCGGTCAAATCCCACATCGTCACACAGGAGGTATTCAGGACATTGGTGATGCCGATGTCCTTCAGCGCTTTCTCCGTATGCCCATCTCGCACGGAATGGATATGGTCGCCAGTCAGCAGATTCCTGAGTATTCTCCGGGTCGGTGCATTGAATCCCGTTCCCTCAGCGGCATTGGCCAGTCCCACAGCCAGCAGCAGCACAGAGTTCCGGTAGTAGTCCACACGCCCGGGCAAGGCTATCGAATGATGCCTGTTCATGTGCGTGTTCAAGGCATTGGTGCCGCAGAGTATCTTGAGCCTGTCCTGCACATCAGAACCGACTTCAACCCGTCCCCCATGCACTGGAATTCGGCGGACATGCTCCAGGTCGAACAACCGCGAAAGCTGTTTGTTGGCATAGTGCATGATGATATCGTCGCCGGCGTTCAAGCTCAGCAGCCCAGTATCCAGAAGAATCGGATCTCCCGCATGCCCGCTACCCGTATCGCGTGGGGTGCTGCATTCGTACTTCAGATACACGGCGGATTGGCGCAGGTACTTCAGCCCTTTCTGCATGGTGGAAGCATATGTACTATCACCGTCTCGACTCATTGCCCTACCTCTCGTAAATACCGTAAACTCTTCTCGTCCATTCAATACCGCAACAACATCAGGTATGCGCCGGGGCGCTTTGCATACCGGAAAGACAACAAGATGCTGCTAACCCCAAGCAGTGCAAGGTGCCCGGAAACAAAACGACCTCGCAGTACAACGACCTCGTATCGAGAGTAACAGGTTGTGGCACACCAGCAGCAGCATTGCCCTCCCGCCTTGGTCGCCTTGCCTCCACAGGCAAGACGCAGGTAGTAATCCCTGCATGCGCTTCGCTGTCTCCCGGACGTCAAACCCTGCAGCTTGTACCGCTTTCGTGCCTAAGGCGCGGTTCGACAGGCCCCTATCCCAGTCCTTGACGATCTCTCCCCCCCGTCCACTTGCGAGACCGTTAATCAAGCAATAATGAACAGACGAAGAGATAAAGACATCGGAGGGGACCTTCTCCGAAAAAATGATTGGCAGACCATTGCATTGAGCCTCCACGCCTGTTAGAGGAAGCCTCTCGTAGAGGGAGGGAAGCAGGAAAACGTCAGAGGCGGAATAGTACCATTCAGGATTCGCCGATACTTCGACGAAACGTACATTCTCCTCCAGATGGGACTGAGCCACACGGGCTTGGATATCGGCCCTGGTTTCACCCTCGCCAATCATAACCAGCATGACCGAGGTAACCAGCTTCTTTACCGCTTCAAGCACGTCAACCAAGTATGCACGGTTCTTCTCGGCCGCAAACCGCCACACATGACACAGAAGCAAGGTTTGTTCATCAATCTGTGGGCTCCGTCGGATTCGGATTCGAGTATCCATGTCGAATCGGAACCGCTGCACACCAATCGCTTTACAAACAATATGAAAAGACCTGTCATTGAAGTGATATCTTCCTGCATTTCCGGAGCAGGCCAGCAACTGAGTCGCATGCTGCCAGGACTGCCGAATCAGGGCTTTCCTTACATATCCTCTCACACTTCTGATATATGAACTCTCGTGAGCATGAATAATCCAATTGGCAACACCCCACTTCTGCGCAGCCTGTAAGTAGAAGAGAGGTGTAGAGCCCATGTGTCCATGTACCAGAGAGAACTCTCGGTGCTCGTTAAAAAACCAATTCAAGTCGATGCGGTAATCAAAGAACCTGTCCTCGTGTTCCATGTAAGGAATACGGTAGATCAGTCCCCCCGAGGAACGAATCTCATCATCAAAGAACTGATCATCCGAGTAATGCTCCAGGAAATCGAACTGCACCTGATTCCTATCTACATTGCGATACAGGCTCATGATGAAGTTCTCCAGGTCCTCCTGTTGCATCTTCGGTACGACCTGCAAAATTCGAATCCTTGCTCCGCTCATGCCTCGACCTTCTTGCGCAGAACCTGCGTATAGATGATTCGTCGTATACGATTCGGTAGCAGGCAGATAATCATGTGGGGCAAAGTGGAGATGCAGAAGTCTGCAAAGCTCGAATAGCCGCGTCTCCAAAGGCCATATTTGAACCTCCACATATTCGACAGGTATCTGAACCCCCCACGCCTTATATAGAAATCCTCGCTCACCCGCATAGCCACCAACGGTTTGTCAATGTTCCCGACCCTGCCACCAATCCCGATGATTCGATTGAAGAGATCCCAATCTTCGAAATACGGGTAATCGCCGTTGTAGTTTCCCGCTTTTTCAACAATGCTCTTCCTGAATACGACAGAAGGGTGCCTGAAGGGATTTCGACGTTTTGAGTACTCACTGATTCCTGTCTGCGTCACGGGCAGATCTGTACGAGCAATAGGATGGTACATATCGCCGATGAACTCCGTGACCTGGGAACCTACCAGGTCCAAATGCTCTGAGTCCATCTTTCGTAGTTCAGCCTCCATGCGCTCGGGAGATGAGTAATCATCAGAGTCCATCCGTGCAATAATCTCGTTCCTGCATCGTAGGACCCCTTGTGACAAGGCCTTACCAAGCCCGCAATTGACTTTCAACGGTACTATAGTGAACATCCCTGGGTGCGCCTCTGCGTATTCCGATATAAGACCATGGAGCGCATCGGGAAGAGGGCCATCTTCAACTAGCAGGATTTCTTCAGGCGGCTGAGTCTGGTCAATAATGCCGTCAAGCGCAAGCCGAAGGTTATCCGACTTCTCCTTCGCATAGACGCTCATAAGAACGCTGTATCGAGGCCTCCGCAGCATTGAGTCTTTGCTCCTTCTTCTGGTTCAGACTTACGCGATAAACGAAATTACATGGTTAATCTAACGCAAATGATATATATCCTGTTAGGTCGTTCCCACTTCCAATTCAAAACCCGCACTTGGTCAATCGCTTGGACACCTGTGACCAAAAGCCATGGCTCTTTTCGCACTTGATCCGAACCGACCGGTCCAGGTCTCTCCCATCGCCACTGGCAAAGAACAGAGCCGTCTTCAGTCTGATTCCTTGCTGCTTATGGGTTTCCGTCCTACTCATCCACGAGACCGCCACCGTCATGTGGTATACGAACGGTTCGTGGATCCCCACAGACTATGGTTGCATTAGTCGGTAACTGCAGTCAGAAATAGTGTGCTTTTCAATGAATATCTGATAGTTATGCCATTTCTGAATGGCATCAAGTTCGCGCATTCACAGACACTGCAACAGAAAGAGGGCCACGTCCACGGCCTTGAAAGAAAAACTAGCGTATGACGAATTACCCATTATCAGTAATCGTTAAGGTCACATCTCTGTGACGTAAGAATGGAACGATATGATATTAGCAAAAGTACCCTGAAAAGGAACTGGACGAGGATAGTCGGGAATAATGTTCACGGGCCACAAGACTCTGTCACCAGACAATCCTCGTTCGTCAACCGTGCAGTGACCAGCTAAGGGGTGGACGATTCTCTTGAGATGAGATTCCAATCCGGTTCGTCTGAGGCAAAGGTGGATGAGCCTCCCCTGCTTCTCATCAATTCGCCATTCAGCCTATCAGATTAGTCTCGCGCACAAACCCAGAATCGTTCATTCGCAGCAACCTGGCGATACCTGTACGTAACGCTGCTGATTGTTACCGATGTGCTCATCATGCTCGTCTCGTTGGGAATCTGCTCTGTACTCAACCCATCCTCACTGGGCTCCCTGAAGTCCAGTGTAAGACTCTGGCTGGCAATTCACCTTCTGTCAGTACACCACTTGGATTACTCTGTATACTGATTTGCGACACCTATCATCGCCGATGTCATCACCCGCAACAATAGGATCATGCACGCCTTGTCACTGGCTGTAGAATCACTCGGCGTCGAGTTCACTCTTCCCATTACCTCGCAGACATCGGCAGCCATCGCATCGACTTGGCCCATTCCGATTTCCAACCTATTAGGGTGGCAAGCCTCCCTCACTACTCCACAACCACATGCTTCATCAAGAGAACCATGGACATCATCGGCTGTCTTGCAGAATTAATCGTCTCCGTACCATTCGTTATACTGCCTGCGGCGGTTTCCATCAAACGCGAGAATCATGGGCCTGTGTTTTATAAGCAGAAACGCATTGGGATGAACGGGGTTCCATTCGACTGCAACAAACTACGCTCCATGTGCCTGGGTGCTGAAAAGATGGATTCCCGGCTGGCTGAACAACAAGGACAGGATCTGGATGCTCTTTTCAAGATCAAGAAGGATCCGCGAGTGACCAAGGTCGGTGGGGTCATCCGTAAATACTCCATCGATGAATTCCCTCAGTTCTTCAATGCGTTGAAAGGTGATATGTCTTTGGTGAACCCTTATCCCCAGCGGCAGTACGAGGTCGACACCTATGGCATTCTCTATTCCACAAGACTCCTGATCAAGGCTGGCATAAAGGCCCTTGGCAGATACCAAGCCGTTCGGACCTGACCAGGGAAGAAGCCGAACAACTTGATGTCTCCTATCTCCAACGACGAAGCATCACCGGAGATATCGCCATACTGGCCAAGAACGTGGTAGCGGTTTTGCGCCACCATGGCTCATGCTGAAACCACATGGGAGTGGCCTTTCACCTCCGTAACTTGCGAACACCCCACATGACCTGTTTGCGCAGTTCCGAGGCCACCAGGACCAGGGAGGCCAGGGCGATGCACTCCAGCCATGCTTGGGGTTGGAGGGGGACGGTGCCGAAGGCCTCGCCCAGGAAGGGCACGTAGATCACCAGGAGCTGGAGCAGGATGGAGACGTCTATGGCGCCCCAGAGCCAGGGATTGCTGAAGAGCCCCTGGAAGGCCGACTTGCGGGAGGAGCGGGAGGCCAGGGCGTTGAAGAGCTGGGCGAAGACCTGACCGAACCGGATATGGAATACTCGGCAGGCAAAGTCACCTTCGCCCCCCGGGCACTTCAACCGCTGGCACACCCACCCCGATGGCCAGCTTCTTCTGGTTACGGCCGGGCTGGGCTGGGAACAAGAGGGAGAGCAGATACCTCGGCAACTCAAGCCGGGCGATGCGGTCTTCCGCCCCGCAGGCGTCAGACACAGGCACGGTGTATCAAAGAACTCCTCCATGACCCACGTGGCTATCACCCCGACCTTGAACAGCCAGTCCCCGGTCAAGTGGCTGGACTTCCCGATTAGTTGGCAGCCCTAAGCCTGATACATCTTTTATCCTGAAACGGAAGATTACTTCCAACTGAAAAGGAAGAATCCTAACCAGTTTGCGGCAATCAAACCAGCCAGCCCAGACACGAATCATCACTGCTTCATGCTTGCTGCACTGTCGGATCATGCCGTAATGACCGTGTGATTGTGATGCAGCTGAGACCGACAGATGTTTTGTTGGTTCTTGCCTGCTTTTACACTGGAGGCATGGCTGACAAGAAGGGCCCGACCAAGGGTTCGGGCGGCAAGCACCGCAACAAGCTGCGCGGCAGGGGGCCCACCCCCAGGGCCGAGGACCGCGTCTACCACAAGGCCTACAAGGCCCGGCAGGCGGCCCAGCGCAGGCAGGCGGCCGACCCACGGCTGGCGGCCCGCCGCCGGGCCGACCGGTTCACCTCCGACTCCGACGACCTGGTCATCGGCCGCAACGCGGTCCTGGAGGCCCTGCGCGCGGGCGTGCCGGCCAGCCAGCTCTACCTGGCCGCCCGGATGGAACACGACGACAGGACCAGGGAGATCGTACGCCTGGCCGGGCAGGAGGGGCTCAACCTGCTGGAGGCCGACCGCCTGGAGATGAACCGCATCGCCCGGTCCGGCAGCCACCAGGGCGTGGCCCTCAAGGTGCGGCCCTATCGAATTGAACATCAGAAGAATTTTCTGACTAATCATCCAAATTATGATGCTATAGGCACTTTGTGCACCGAGTTCATAGAATCACCTAGTCAACCCATATGCCTTATACAATTTCCGGAAAAAGACACGAAAATACGTAAGTTCGCCAAACTGCGCAATCCTTGCCGTCATCCTTCTTCTGTACGGTTCAGGAAGAGCGCAGTCCTGCGGACGAGGAATTATCAGAACTACCCCTATTTTGAGGATTACGATCTTTTCGTTCGAATGCTGACGAAGGGAAGCAGATTTTACGACATCCAGGAACCACTCGTGAGTATGAGGGTAGGCGAAGATTTTTATTCGCGCCGGGGTGGCTGGCCATACACTAAGGACATGGTCGACTTCAAATGGCGCTTTCATAAACTCAGCTTCCTGTCTACATCCCAAGCCTTGAAGGGATCATCCTGCACAGCAGGGTATGCCTTGTTCCCAATGGCTTGCGCGAGTGGGCTTACAAAAAGCTGCTGAGGAAACGCGCCAATACCCATCATTGATTATCGGAAAGCAAAGGCTATGAGTAAAATAATCCACGTTCTTCATGTGACCCCCACCATGAAAAGGGGTGGGGTTGAAAATTACATCATGAATATGTACCGCAACATCGACAGAACCCGTATTCAGTTCGATTTTCTTGAACACTACAGCTCTGAGGATGCTTTCGATACGGAAATCAAAGCCCTGGGCGGACACATCTATCACATTCCCTTTATGGAGTACAGAAGCCTACCCAGATACTGCAGGGAGCTGGATGCTTTCTTCGCCAGACACCAGGAAATCGATGTTGTCCATGGGCATATGGGTACAACAGCCATGTTTTATCTGGCTGCTGCAAAGCGCCATGGCATACGAAACCGGTTAATTCATGCCCATGAGGATTCCTATATTCGTGATCCACGAGGTTATATCCGGATGATTCTAATAAAGCAGTCGTGGCGCAATGCCTCCCAGCTGTGTGCCTGCTCTACTACATCAGGCCACTACTATTATGGCAATCGACCCTTTACTCTTTTGAAGAATGCTATCGATACCAATCGCTTCGTTTTTAACACGCAAAAGCGGATAGCTGCACGCGCTAGTCTTGGTTTGAGCGATTCTGCCTATGTGATAGGGCATATCGGTCGCTTTGCCAAGCAAAAAAACCATCAATTCCTCATCAAAATCTTTGCAGAAGTACTCCATCATAATCCCAGAGCAATCCTGCTCATGGTAGGTGAAGGGGAGCTGAAAGAGGAAATACAGAGTAGGGTAACCGAACTTGGAATGGCTGACAAAGTGATATTTGCTCCCGTAATCGAAACTCCTGAACTGTACTATAACGCTATGGATCTTTTTGCCCTTCCATCAAATTTTGAAGGATTGCCACTGGTCGGCATCGAGGCTCAATGCAATGGTCTGCCTGTACTTTTCGCGGATACCATCAGCAAAGAAGCTGATCTCGCGAGAACTACGAAGTTCCTGCCCATTAATTCGACAGAGGCCCTTGCAAAATGGAGCGAAATCATTACAGCCTATATGCGAATGCCGCAATATAATCGTGAATGCAATCTTCCTAAGATTAAAGAAAAAGGATATGATGCAAGACTAAACGCTGCACGAATGATGGATTTCTACTGCAACTTAGTAAACTGAAATAGCTATTTTCTGACTTGTGGTTAATTGAACACAGGTTATTGTAAACTAATGAAGCATTAGATACGTAGTCTGTATATCGTCTGTCTTAATATGTTTGGGAAGGTGTAGCGATTGAACAGCGTTGCTCAAGATCCCGGCAATTACAAGGGCCAAGCGGGATTCGACAGTAGTGTAGCCTATAGCTATGGTCATGGTCCCGTATCCAATCCCGAAGTAGCTCCCGATTCTTTGCCGTTAGAGACAGCACCTACACAGACACTTCGTTTCATCAACCAGCAGTTCGACTCAACAGACAACACCAATTCCATCATCCAGCAACTTCGCCGAACCCCGCATTGGCGATATTGGTTCGTGGCTTCCCTCATTGCGGTAGACGTAGCTGTCATGTCAGTTTCACTTATGGTCAGTTTTCTAATTAAGCCACTATCCTTAAAGACCATAGAAAACTATATACCTGCCTTCTACTTTGGGCTAATCCAATGCTTGATATGGTTATTCAGCCTGTTGATTTGCGGAACCTACCACCGACATGTCATGTCAGAAGGTTACGGCCTTTACACCAAAATTTTTAACGCCGCTCTATTGGACATGGTAATAACCAGTTGCCTGGTATATATGCTCAATATAAGTCTTCCAAGAACTACTGCGATTATCGTGCCCGTCATAGCGGGTGTTTTAGAAGTACTCGCCCGCTGGATGGCCCGCCGCGCTTTACATCAATACCGTCAACAAGGCAAGTGCAAATATGACGCAATAATAGTAGGTTCTCAAGCTGGAATAGATAATATGCTAAACACCCTTGAAACCAGCGATGCTAGCGGATATACACCTATAGCGGTATGCCCGATCGCTCTTGATCCGAATTCGCCACACGGTGACATTATAGCTACTCCATACCACCAGCCAGACTCAGATACCAACTCTCAAATAAAAACAATTCCTAATAAGGGCATGCAAGATTGTCCACATGTGCATGTTGTCGCTTTCAACTCTCACTTTCCACGTACAGCAGAACGACTTGGTGCACAAATAGTCATTGTTACGGACGTCATTACCCGCGATAATCAAATCATGCATGCCCTATCCTTAGCCGTGGAATCATTAGGCATAGAACTGGGGTTATCCATATCGGTCGCGGATTTGAGTAGTCACCGCATTGATCTGGACTATTCAGGCATACAACCCATCCTCATTGCCAGTCTTCCTCAATATTCATCACTCACACGCTTCGTTAAACGAACCATGGACATCATAGGGTCCTTCCTCGCTCTCATCGTTTTCACGCCCTTTATAATCCTCCCCGCTGCCATTGCCATCAAGCTCGAGGATCATGGGCCGGCATTCTACAAACAAATACGCATTGGTCGCAACGGTAAGCCATTCCATTGCTATAAACTGCGTTCCATGTTTGTTAACGCAGACAGGTTTGATGCCCAGCTTGCTGAGGTAGCCGGGAAAAAATATGGTGCTCTTTTCAAAGTCGAGAACGATCCAAGGATAACCAAAGTGGGACGCTTCATACGTAAGTACTCTATTGATGAATTCCCCCAGTTCTTCAACGTGCTAAAAGGTGATATGTCGTTGGTCGGTCCCCGACCTCAGCAAGAGTATGAAGTGGCCGACTACGGGACACTTTACTCTACTCGCCTTTTAGTACGGCCGGGGATCACAGGGCCCTGGCAGATTTCCGGCCGTTCCGACCTCTCTCAAGAAGAAGCCGAACGTCTCGATGTTTCTTACATACAGCAATGGAGCGTTACGGGGGATTTGGCCATTCTTGCTAAAACGATTATGGCCGTATTGCGTCACACTGGTTCTTACTAATCAGTCCAAATTGCGTGTAAGTCCTAGTACTAGATTCCGACCGCGCAGTTAGAAGAATGTGAGTAAAAGCACAAATCAAATTCGATAAACTATATGATGTTAGAAGCCTAAGGAGAAACAGCAAATAAGCGGCAACAAGCAGGAGTGCACATGCCTAAAAAACATCTCGAAAAACCGTTCCAGGACAAATAACAAACCACCTGAGCATATGCGCAACGAATTTAATGCTCGTAAATACAAGTCTCACCGCTTGCACAATACGTTACTCATCACTTTCATAGTGTTCGCGGCGCTTCTACTATTAGCAGCAGGCTTCGGCTTCAAATTTTATCGTGACGCCATGCAGATCAAGAACCACGAAGAAGTCGCCTTTTCCTATATTTCCGGATTGAGTGCAGACAATATAATCCAGGATCCAGATACAGCTATTAGCGTAATACCTAAAGTACAAGCCGAAACTTCGGCTGCCAACCGTCTAGCTCACAGCAGAGTTTGGGACACAGCCTCTGTAATCCCTGGAATCGGCGATGATGTAAAGAATCTTCAGGGTATGGTCGAGATTGTAAATAGCATCTCACATGATTCACTCCCTGTTTTATCAGATACCATTCGTCAGCTCGTAAATACTGCATATGACCAGGGAAATGGACAAATCAATCTGAGACCCCTTACAGCAGCAGGGGCTGGATTCGCACAGGCGGATAAAAGCATACAAACGCAATCTGAAAAGCTCAAATCACTTCCTTATCCCCGAATCAGACAAGTACAGAACGTATACACCGAGGCAAAAAAGCAATTCTCCTACTTGGCTGACACGACAAGCAACCTCAACCGGGCTGTTCACGTTCTCCCGCAGTTACTTGGAATTCAAGGCCCACGCTCCTATATTATCGCAGCTCAAACACCTTCGGAATCTCGTTCAGGTGGAGGCCTTATAGGCTCTTTGGGCTCAATGCACGCTGATAATGGGATGGTTAAAGTTAACGACTTTCACCCCAATACAGAGTTTATCCGCCTAGGAGTCATAAGTACTGACGACCCAGATGGGATTTTTTCAGCGCCTCTGCATTTTGGCTTCGATATTCGAGATTTAACAGCGTATCCTGATTTTTCTCAAACTGCAAAGGCTGTTAATACTTGCTGGCAACGCTCTCCATATGCCGGACAGATTGATGGCGTCATCATGATCGACCCTGTATTCATACAAGAAGTAATCAAAATCAGCGGCAACATCAGGACTTCCAACGGTCAAATTCTCACCGGAGAAAATACTGCACAATTCTTTATGAATGACATATATAAAACATTTCCCGTGTATGAGCAGGATGCAGTATTTGCCGGTGTTGCGAAACAAGCCATGAACGGTGTCTTCGCGAAGATGAGTACAAAAAAAATTATGGCACTGTCAAAGCTACTTAAGCCAATGGCAGAGCAACGACATCTATACATGTATACGTTCCATGCGGATGAGGCCACGTACTTCCAAGGCTCGGGATTAGCCAAGGAAGCCCCTGATAACGAGGAGAAACCGGAAATTGGAATTTACCTTAATCAGAACAATCCTTCCAAACTGGACTGGTACCTTCACCGCAAAACTGACATCACACACACCTCAACTGCAACGGACGGAAGCAGAACTTATCATGTCAAATTCTCGATGACCAATGTCCTCACCCAGAGTGAAATGAGCGGTTTAACCAGTTACGTACTGGGCCAATCGAGCAACTTTACCTCAAGGGGCACTGCTTTGGAGAAAATGCTCTTCTACCCACCCGCAGGAGGATCCATCTCAAACATCCGGTATAAGGGTGGGGGCTGGCAGCCTAAACGTGCCGTATTCAATGGTAAACACCTTTATACCAGTCTGGCCTCCATACCTCCAGGTCAAACTGTCGTCTATGAGTACGATGTCACCACCTCACCAAAAGCCAAGACGGACCTGAACGTGGATCAGACTCCGATGGGTTGGGCCGACCCAGGTGTCACTTTCAATGACCTTACCGGCAACAATGAGCAGTAAGAACATGGTATAACCACACAGTTCCACAGGCCTGCAGAGCAGGAGGATTTTGAACCATCGGATCCATCTGTTTGATTTCAAATTCACTTAAAGGCATATACATGCGGTGATCATGCACTCGTTTTTCAACGAACACAAATAACCGATCGGCCCGGCCTGGGATTTCACATCCGGATAACCGGCATTGCCCGCAACTTTCTGTACGGATCGGGGCTTTGATTGATCATCTGCCGGGCACGGCAAAACATCAACCAATCGTAACCCTGATTCCTCGCCGCCTTCTGAATCACACACCGTGGATCTCTTCGGGGGGAGGAGGTTTAGAGTAGTTATTTTGTTTTCCCAAAGACTCATCGCCGAGGTGGCATAACCATATCAAGTTAGTGTTCGGCCACAATCCACATTTCAAAGGTGTGTGTATCAACCAAACCAGTCGCAAAAATACCGTTTGTGTAGGAATAGGAACCCAGCATAGCTCTTCGCCATATGTGATGACCAAGGAACTACAAAACGGAAGCTGCCATGCATTACTCAGCACATGGATGCTGCACCCACCTCGAAATCTCTGATTGTCAGACGCAGCGTCAATCAGCATAAATGAGGAGAGGATGTTTTGTTGGTTCTTGCCTGCTTTTACACTGGAGGCATGGCTGACAAGAAGGGCCCGACCAAGGGTTCGGGCGGCAAGCACCGCAACAAGCTGCGCGGCAGGGGGCCCACCCCCAGGGCCGAGGACCGCGTCTACCACAAGGCCTACAAGGCCCGGCAGGCGGCCCGCCGCAGGCAGGCGGCCGACCCACGGCTGGCGGCCCGCCGCCGGGCCGACCGGTTCACCTCCGACTCCGACGACCTGGTCATCGGCCGCAACGCGGTCCTGGAGGCCCTGCGCGCGGGCGTGCCGGCCAGCCAGCTCTACCTGGCCGCCCGGATGGAACACGACGACAGGACCAGGGAGATCGTCCGCCTGGCCGGGCAGGAGGGGCTCAACCTGCTGGAGGCCGACCGGCTGGAGATGAACCGCATCGCCCGGTCCGGCAGCCACCAGGGCGTGGCCCTCAAGGTGCGGCCCTACCAGTACGCCTCCCTGCAGAGCCTGGCCGACCGGGCCGAGAAGCACGCGGCCGCCCTGGAAGGGGCCGACCAGGCGACCAGGGTCGCCGCCCGCCCCCTGTTCATCGCCCTGGACGGGGTCACCGACCCGCAGAACCTCGGGGCCGTGATCCGATCCGCTGCGGCCTTCGGCGCCTCGGGGGTGATCCTGCCCGAACGGCGCAGCGCCACGGTCACAGCCGCGGCCTGGAAGGTCTCCGCCGGGGCCGCCGCCCACCTGCCCGTGGCCCGCGTGGTCAACCTGACCAAGGCCATCCAGGGACTCAAGGAACGCGGCTACTACGCGGTCGGCCTGGACGGCGCAGGCAACACCACCGTGGGCGAGACGGGCTTCGAGACCGACCCGCTGGTGGTGGTCCTGGGCTCCGAAGGCAAGGGGCTGAGCCGCCTGGTCCGCGAGCACTGCGACGCCCTGGCCTCCATCCCCATCTCCAGCTCGGTGGAATCCCTGAACGCCTCGGTCGCGGCCGGCATCAGCCTCTACGCCATAGCCACGGCACGCCGACGACCCGCCAGCCACACCCAATAACCCCAGACAGACACCGGCAACCTGAAGACAGACACGCCAGGAGGACGCCCAGACCGCACACGGCATCCAGCCCGCTGCAGACCGGATGCCGCACAGACCAACCAGTCAGCTGGAAGCCCAGACCGCATCATCCTGATCATCCTGATCGGCAGCCGCATCCAGACTGCCAGGAGCATAGACCGACCTCAACGAACCCCGACCACCACCCGCGTCCTCAAAGGCCGGCTGCGACGACACCTCCTCGACAGCCCGGTCACGGTCCGTCTGGGTGCCTGCTCCGTTCCGGCCTCCAGCGTCGGTTCGGCCAGTCACCCCACTGCCAGCTGCGTCTTGGCCTTCCACTTCATGGCCATTCGCATCCTTGTCAGTCCGATCGCGGCCGGCCTGCTCACCTTGACCAGCCTGGGCATGGCCGCCCTGCCAATTCATCTCATCGTCGACCACCCCGGCATCGGCCTCTTCGTTGATGGTCTTCATGTCCTCGGAATCCAGCCGGTACTCGGGCAGGGACTCGCTGATGTAGCTCTGCACGGCCTCGGCCATGGGCACATCGTGGCCGGCCTTCTCGGCCATCAGCCAGCGGTGGGTCAGCACCTCATGGAAGAACTGGGCCGGTTCGATCTGCGAGCGATATTCCGGCGGAATCATGCGCACGGTGGGCTCGAAGACCTCGCGCATCCAGTCGGTGGCCACGATCTCCAGGTCCTCGCCCTGACGCCAGGTGGATGCCCGGTAGGCATCCAAATCGTTGAGCAACCGCCGGGCCTGATTCTCCTGCACATCCAGACCGGTCAGCCTGAGCAACTTGCGGGAGGCATAGCCGGCATCGACCACCCTTGGGCGCACCAGCACCCGGTTGCCGTCCTCCTCGGTCTTCATCTCCAGCTCGTCCACGTCGAAGCCCAGATCGTTGAGCCTGTTGACGCGGCGCTCGATCTTCCACATCTCATCAGGATCGAAGCTGTCCACGTCCGTCAGAGCGCTCCAGAGGGAGTGATAGCGGTCCACCAGCCGGTTGCCAACGCCGACCTCGTCCACCTCGCCAGCCAGCAGGTTGCCGGAATCCAAATCCATGAGCTCGCCGATGATGTTGGTCCTGGCCAGGTCAATGTCGTACTCGCGCTGGCCATCCGTCAGACTGGGGTGCAAATCACCGGTCTCGGCATCGACCAGGAAGGCCGAGAAGGCATCGGCATCACGCAGGAAAAGCACGTTGGACAGGGAGACATCGCCCCAGTAGAAGCCGGCAAGATGGAGCCTTACCAGAAGGACCGCCAGGGCATCGATCAGCCGCTCTGCTGTATCCGGGCGCAGATTGCGGGCAAAGAGGGCACGGTAGGGCAGTGAGAACTTCAGGTGCTGGGTGACCAGCATGGCCTCAAGAGGCTCGCCCTCACGGGTGTGCCGTCCTGTGACCACGGCGATGGGGTTGACCGTGGGCAGCTCCAGTTTTTGCAGCTTGCGCAGGAGCTCGTACTCACGCTCAGCCACCCGCTGTGTGATTTCCTTCATGGCGTAGACATCGTCGCCCACGTGGACGAAGCGAACCACGTGTCGGGAGATGCCTCTGGGCAGGTTGGCCAGCAGATCCCGAGGCCAGGTGGCCAGCGGCCGCTCCCAAGGCAGGGTGAACATCCTGGGATTGGAGCTTGTGGCCGTGATGTGCAGGGCAGCCGGTTCCTGCTCGGAAGAGGGGTCGGCCGTGGTCTTTATCGAGGTGGCTTTCATGGCGCGAGGGTCCAGAGAGGAGGCCGTCGCCCGGTTGATGTTCACGCTAGTCATGCTTCATCCATCCCATCGCCGCCCATCCTATACGGGAAGAGCCCCGCACGGATGCGCCGCGCGGGGCCTCTGGTCACCCGGTCAAAAAGGAAAGGAAATGATATCAATGATTGATACAGGCCCTGCGGATCGGCGGGAAACCGTGGCCGAACCACAGGGTCACAGAAACGCTCAGTTCAGCCGCAGCTCACTGGCCGGGGAGAACAGGTGCATCTTTTCAGGATCGATGTGAATCTTGACCACATCGCCAACCTTGGGCAGGTCGCGCGGGTTGACGCGGATGGTGGTCAGCTTGTTCTGGTCGGACATGACGATGGCCTGCTCGGCCACGCTGTTGTCGGTCAGAATGTTGCCGTAGATGTAGCCGTCGGAACCCAGATCCTCAACGTTGGCCACCTTCAGGGAGAAGGCATCCGGATCGGAGGGGCTGGCCAGACCGGCATTCTCGGGACGGAAGCCCACGACGATCTTGCCCTGGTCCTCGGGAGTCAGCTTGTCGACGGCCTCGCGCGGCAGGCTGATGGTGTCCTCGCCGATCTTGGCCTGGCCGTTGACCACGGGGTGGATGTTGATGTTCATGGAGGGCGAGCCGATGAAGCCGGCCACGAAGACATTCTCAGGCCGATCGTAGAGCTCGGTGGGCGCACCCACCTGCTGCAGGACGCCCAGCTTGATGACGGCAATCCTGTCGCCCATGGTCAGAGCCTCGGTCTGATCGTGGGTCACATACAGGGTGGTGACGTGGAGCTGACGCTGCAGGGCCGCGATCTGGGTACGGGTCTGGACACGCAGCTTGGCGTCCAGGTTGGACAGAGGCTCATCCATCAGGAAGACCTTGGGCTGACGCACAATAGCGCGTCCCATGGCCACACGCTGACGCTGACCACCGGACAGAGCCTTGGGCTTGCGGTCCAGGTACTCGGTCAGATCCAGCACCTCGGCGGCCTTCTCCACCCGCTGGCGAATCTCGTCCTTGGGGGTGCCGGCGATCTTCAGGGCGAAGCCCATGTTGTCGGCCACGGTCATGTGAGGGTAAAGGGCGTAGTTCTGGAAGACCATGGCGATGTCGCGATCCTTGGGCTGCATGGTCGTCACGTCCCTGTCACCAATCATGATGCGTCCCTTGTTGACCTCCTCCAGGCCGGCCAGCATGCGCAGGGTAGTTGACTTTCCGCAGCCGGAAGGCCCTACCAGAACAAGGAATTCACCGTCTTTGATGTCCAGACTGAGGTCACTGACCGAGGGCTCATCGTTGCCCGGGTAGATACGAGTGACGTGGTCGAATACCACTTCTGCCATTGTTCATCCTTTCATCGGCAGGTACGTGCCGAACGATCCGTAGTGAAGGGTTGATTTTCACTGTGGTTCCGTCCCGGGGTCAACACCGACATCGGCATGGCCATGCGACGGTTTTCTATTTTGTGGTTAAGAGAAACTCTCCCTTGAGCCAGTGTCCACTATACACCAGGGTCTGAATTCGACGTGCGAACCCTTGCCGACTCAGTCCTTGGGCTTGTCGGAATCTTCGGCATCGCGCTCAAAGACCGTCCTGGCCACGTTGATCGCGTTGATGACCCTGGGGAATCCCACGTAGGGAGCACATTGGAGTATGGCTTCGACCACGGCCTGCTTGCTCAGGCCCACATTCAGGGCTCCCTGGATGTGAACGGCCAGCTGTGGAGCCGTGTCTCCCTGCGTCACCAGACTGCCTATGGTGACCAGCTCGCGCTGCTGAAGATCGAGTCCTTTCCGGGTGTATATGTCGCCAAAGGCGAATTCGACAATCCAGCGACCCAGGTCCGGCGCTATGTCCTGAAGGGAGTCGATGACAGCCTGACCTCCCTTGCCGTCGATAGCGGCCAAGGCCTCAGAGCCCTTTTCAAAGCGCGAAGCTTCCATGAAGCCCCTTCTTTCTGTTGTTCTGCATACTTCCCAGCCGAGAATATTGTATCAGCGCCTGTTTACGCATTATGCCGCCGGTGGTGGAGCCAACTCCGGCAATCTCGGACGCGGCGAAACAGCAGGAACCGCAATCAGGTGCTTTTCAACCTGTCGGGGCACAATGGAGATATGAGCGATCTTGAGGGTTTGGACCTAAGGCCGGGACGGCTGGTCGGGGGCTACACCCTGATTGAGCCCCTTGGTGGCGGAGCCATGGGGTCCGTCTGGCGCGCGCGGGATGGCGGGGGCCAGGACTACGCCATGAAGATTCTGCGGGAATCCTTGGAGGAGGACGAGCAGACCTCGCCAGACAACTCTGACGAACGGGACCGCGCCTCGGCTCGCGAGCGCCTGCGACGCGAGGCTCTGGCCCTGCAACGGATCCGTCATCCAGGCGTCTGCCGGATCGTGGATATGGAACTTGATGATGCCCTGGCCTTCATCGTGACCGAACTGATCGAGGGGCGCAACCTTCGCGACGACGTGGCTGTCAATGGCCCCTATCGGGGCGACGATCTGGAGCGGCTGGCACGGAAGCTGATCGATGCCGTCGCTGCCGTCCACCAGGCGGGCATCGTCCACCGGGACATCAAACCCACCAATGTCATGATTTCGGCCTCGGGTCCGGTGCTGGTGGACTTCGGCATCGCCATGGGCCAAGGGCAGAGCCATGTGACCCGGACCGGGCTGGTCATGGGAACCCCTGGCTTCATCGCCCCGGAGATCATCGACGGAGCCGAGGCCGACCAGGGAACCGACTGGTGGAGCACAGCCGCAGTTCTGGCCTATGCAGCCACTGGACGGGCGGTCTTCGGCGACAAACCCATGATGGCGGTCCTGGAACGGGAGGCCTCGGGCAATGCTGACCTGTCCGGACTGCCCATCGGCACCATGAAAGCCCTGCGCTCGGCCCTCTCCCCCGACCGAGGTGCGCGTTGCACACCCCAGGAGCTCCTGGAGGCCATCAGCCGGGATGCCATGGATCCGCAGGCCTGGCAAGGGGAGCAAGACGACCAGGGCACGGAAGGGCAGCAGAACGGCAAGGGCAGTCAGGAGACGATGCGCCCTTTTGGCGGCGGCTCTTCGGAGGCTGAGGAGCAGACCGACTCGCCCACCATGGTCGTTGAGCCGGCCACCATGCCTATGCCGCCTATTACGCGAGCTAATCCAGACAGTCCACGGACGGCCTGGTCACAGCCTCCGACAAACGGCAAAGCCGATGAACAGACGACCCTCCTGCCCGACTTGGAGCAACCCACCACCCTCTTGAATCCCCTTCCCGCAGCCCAGGAGCAGCAGGAGCAGACGCAGACCTGGCAGGACCGCCAGCCCCTGGCCGACCGCCAAGATCTTCAAGCCACCACCGTCCAGGATCCTCTTCCACCGGCACAGCCCCTGCCCAGCGGATACCGCAACGAGGCGAACACCCGCTGGCTGGGAGACCAACCCCCCGCCCAGATGCGACGCCTGTGCTACCTGAAAGCCGGAACCTCCTGCCTGGTAATGCTGGGAATCCTCCCCGCACTGCTGACAGCTCTGGCCCCGGTCTCCGCACTGGCCACCGCCGGAATCCTCCTCTGGGCCCTGAGCACCACAGGATGGAGCATAAAAGCCCAAATCGAACGGGAACTGCGTCGCGACGGCCCTAGGCGGGGCACCGATCGTCTGTTGAACGCAGCCGCCCTCCCCTGGCACCTGCTCAAGGGCCTGGCAGCCGCCCTACTCCGTCTGCCGGGCATGATCCTCGTCCAAGTCCTGGTCGCTCTGCCGCTGACCTGGGCGGGCGCCCTCACCACCGTTCGTGCCGGTCTGACCTTGGGCGAGCGCCTTCTGACCGTCCCCCTGCCAGCGGCCAGGCCCCTGTCCGCCGGCGGACTGGCCATGGCCCTGGCGACGCTTGCCGGCTGGATGTTGACGACTCTGCCGACGCAGGACCGCTCAGCCCCCAAGGCCAACAGCGGCAACATGGTCCTGCGCCTGGCGGCGGGCCGAATCCCTATGGGCCGCCAGGATCCCGAGGCACCGGGCAACCCCCGCCGCAGGTGGATTCTGCTCCTGATCTGGCTGCTGATTGTGGCCGTTCTCCTGGCCGGGCTGATTGTCCAGCCCTCCATGGACTGGGCCCCTATCCACCTGCTGCGTGCCTAAGGTCGTGCTCCACCCCTGACGGCTACACTGTGCTCAGTACGCCAAGGAAAGGATCCAGGTCATGTCCAAGGGCAAGCAGAACCGCAAGGCCGCGCTCAAGGCCCAGGAAGAGGCCCGTCGGCTCCAGGAGGCCAAGGAACGCCGCCAGCAGACCACGATCGGCGTCATCGTCACCGTGGCGCTCATCATCCTGATCGCTCTGGGCGGATTCCTCTACTGGCGCAGCCATCGCCCGGTCAAGTCCCAGGACCTGGGGCAGGCCCGTCAGGCCGTCGCAAAGGTCAAGGAAAAGCCCTCGGCCGCCAATGACCAGGGCGGCTTTCTGATCAGCTCCCAGGGACTCAACAAGCCGGTGGCCAAGGCTCCGACCGTGGAGATCTACATGGACTTCATGTGCCCAGGCTGCGGCGCCCTGCATCGCGGGTTGGACTCCACACTGACCGGTCTGGTGGATGCCGGCCAAATCAACCTGGTCATCTACCCCATGAGCTTCATGGACCGGCTCTCCACGGACAACTACTCGACCAGGACGGGCACGGCCACCATCTACGTGGCACAGCACGATCCGGACCACCTACTGCCCTTCATCGCCAACCTCTACGCCAAGGACTTCCAACCGGACGAATCCGACTACCACCCCGTCAGCAACGACAAGATCCGTCAGCAGGCCATCAAGGCCGGGGTTGATCCCAAGGTTGCCGACCAGGCGCTCAAGGGCCACTACCGGGACTGGATCAAGGCCATGGACGCCTATACCCCCCTGCGCAAGGAACTCTGGAATCCCTCCGGTTCCAATAAGGGACAGATGACCACGCCCACGGTTCGCATCAACGGCAATTACTGGGAGCTGGGCAACCTGTCCCGGGCGGGATTGGACTACAGTTCGGGCCTGCTCAAGGCTCTGGGTCTGGACCAGTCCAAGGTGGGCGTCAAGGGAGCCATGCCGGCCATCGGCGCCTCCGGCCATCCGCGCTCACTGGACTGAGCTGGGCACGGCGAGAGAAATTTCGCGTCCAGCGTCCCCTTGGGGGCACGGTGATGGTACGATATCATTCCGTACCGCGGCCCGGAATGCTGTAATGGACCACCGGGACCGCCTCCTTAGCTCAGTTGGCCAGAGCAGCCGCCTTGTAAGCGGCAGGTCGTCAGTTCGACTCTGACAGGAGGCTCTACGCCAGGAACGAACCATAAATCCTACTGTTCGGCTTTGTCTCCGGGCAGGTTATAATAGTGGACATTACCTGGATAATTGCAAATACTTCCCTCGAGTAAGTCATTTCGGAGGCTCGTTCTCCGAAGTACGAACGGAGCTTTTCCCCAACCATCTCCGTTCGTATTCGAGGACGGGATCATTCCCCTTCATTCCCGTCCTCTTGACGTTGATCCGCCGGCCCAGGGCCCGGGTCTTGAAAAGCCGACTGACCGATGACGGTCAAGTCGGCTTTTTTGTTGCCACTCCCTCTGCGACAAATGTGGATATTTGCCCGACCTTGCGGATTGTGCGGCCTCGTTCCATGCCCGCGCCGTTAGAATTGCCGGGTACGGACAAGGCAGGAACGGGAGGCGAGCACATGGCCAGACGCTGGACACCGCGGCGTTTCATCGTGCTCAGAAGGATTCGCGTGGTCTCCTGCGCCCTCCTGGTCGTTCTGGCAATGATCCTGACCTTCGGCGTTACTGCGCGCAAGAGCGTAGCGCTAAGCGTCAATGGGCAGACCAAGATGGTGACCACCTACGCCTACAGCGTGGACGGTCTGCTGCGCCAGCAGGGAATCAAGGTCAAGACCCACGACTTGGTTGATTCCACCTCCGGAGGCCAGCTGCACAACCACGCGGCGGTCACTGTGCGCTCCGCCTATCAGACCACTATCGTCATCCAGGGCCAGCGGGTGCCCTTCTGGACCACGGCCACCAGCATGGACCAGCTGCTTGGGTTCTTCGAGGAGAACCGCAAGCAGGCCATGAAGGTCACCGTGGATGTAGGCAACATCTACAACCAGCTGACCGGCGGTCTGGTCATCAACCAGGCAGGGCCGGTCACGGTCATAGCTGACGGGAAGACCTCGGTAGCCCCTGACGGCAAGCTTCCAGCAGCATCCATCCTGGACTCCAAGGGCATCGTGCTGGGCAAGGAGGACCGGGTCAGCGTGGAGCATGACCAGGGCACCACTGTGCTGCGGGTCCAACGGGTCACCCACGGAAACACTCAAAAAACAATCCCTATACCCTTCGCTACGAGGACCGTGGTCGACCCGAGCCTGGCGCCCGGTCAGACCCAGGTGCGACAAGCGGGCGTAGCCGGTCAACGCCTGCAGACCATACAGGTCACCTACGTGGACGGACAGGCCGAATCGGAGCAGGTGGTCAAGGAGGAGACCGTAGCCATGCCAGTGGATCAGGTGGTGGCCGTCGGTCCCGACAAGCCGAAAGAGGAACAGAACAGCGGGCAGCAGTCCAAGGAGGACACAGGCAAGGACTCCCAGCAGACGCAGAAGACGCCCTCTCCGAGCCCCTCGCCCAGCCAGGATTCGCAGTCGGCAACGACACCGACCCCTACGCCAACACAGACCAAGCCTCCGCAGACGACCAAGCCGAAACAACCAAGCCCACCGGCTCCAGCTCAGCCCGAGAACAAACCAGCCCCGTCGCCAGCGCCGAGTCCATCTCGTGACGGTCTTTGGCATGCGGAACCTGGTGTAGCCCAGGTCTACGCCGGGGGTGCAGCAGCCCAGCGCGGATGGACGGGTTCGCAATTCAATGACCTGGTGACACTCTGGAACAAGGAGTCAAGCTGGCTCTGGTATGCCCAGAACCCCAGTTCACCCGCCTATGGCATTCCCCAGGCTAACCCTGGCTTCAAGATGGCGCAATTCGGAGCCAATTGGCGTGACGATGCTGCTGTCCAGATTGATTGGGGCCTCTACTACATCGCACAACGGTACGGCAGTCCTAGTGCGGCCATGAGCTACTGGAACGTACATCATAACTACTGATCCCCTAACCACATCCACGAGCAACGAACCGACATGAACACTAAAACTGAGAGCGACCGCCTCCTGGGAGCAGCCGACATCCGACGCATCGCCGACCAGATCGACATCCACCCCACTAAACGATTGGGGCAGAACTTCGTCATCGATCCAGGAACCGTCCGCAGGATCGTGCGTCTGGCGGGGGTGGCATCCGGCCAGCCAGTTCTGGAAGTAGGTCCTGGTCTGGGATCCCTGACTCTCGGTTTGCTAGAGATGGGCTGCCTGGTGACCGCCGACGAGATTGATCCCGCCCTGGCCCGGCAGCTGCCGCAGACCGTCCGCGAGCGCATGCCGGAGAGCCTGGACCGGCTGACCGTGGTCGACCGGGATGCCCTGACCATGACCCCTCAGCTGGCAGGTGATGCAGGCACGACCGCCGACCTGACCATGGTGGCCAACCTGCCCTACAACGTAGCCACTCCGATCATTCTGACCCTCCTGGCCCGGTTCGCCAATCTGAGCCGGTTCCTGGTCATGGTCCAGAAGGAGGTGGCGGACCGGCTGACGGCCACCCCGGGCTCCAAGGTCTACGGCGCTCCCAGTCTGAAGCTGGCCTGGTATGGGCATGCCGCCCAGGCGGGCAGAATCGGGCGCCATGTCTTCTGGCCAGCCCCCAACGTGGACTCGGCACTGGTCTCCTTCACCCGGGACAAGGACGGACGCGGACGCACGGACGAGGGAACGAGGACCCGAGTCTTCTCCCTGATTGATGCCGCCTTCGGACAGCGCCGCAAAACCCTACACGCCGCCCTGAAGGGCCTGGTGACCGCTGAAGTCTTCCAGGCCGCAGGCATCGACCCTGCACGCCGGGGGGAAACCATGACCATCGAGGAGTTCGTCGCCCTGGAGCAAGCCCGCCGCGAGGTGGCCGCTTGAGCCCGGCAGTCGGAAGGGACGGCATTGCCCTCTACTGTCCCGCCAAGATCAATCTAAGGCTTCGTGTCGGTCCGGCCCAAGCCGAACTTGAAGGGCGACACCGCCTGGACACCATTTACAGCGCTGTGGGAATCTGGGATCGGGTGGAACTACGTCGGACAGAACCCGGCAACGGCTTCCGCTTGAGCCTGGAGGGCGACCACTTGGGCGACCTGAACCGCCGTGATGCCGATCCACGCGCCAACCTGGCCGTCAAGGCCCTTCTGGCCATGGCACAGGCCACCGGGCACCAGCCTGATGTGGCTATTCACATCCTCAAACGGATACCGGTGGGCGCCGGGCTGGCCGGTGGATCCGCGGATGCTGCCGGAACCATGCTGGGGTTGAACCGGCTCTGGAATCTTGGAATGGCTGCCGCCGAGCTGGACCGCATCGCCGCCAGGCTGGGCGCGGACCTGCCCTTCTGCCTGCATGGAGGGCTCAGCAGAGGTACAGGTTTCGGCCAAATTCTTGAGCCCCTGGATCCGGATGGCCTGCAGGCCCAGCGGCTGTCCCGTGCTGGGCTGACCGGACACCTCCTGATCGGTGCCTACGAAGATCAGCTGAGCACAGCCCATGTCTACAAGGCCTTCGATCTGATCGGACCCGGCCCCAAGGACCCGAACGACCTGCAGGAGACCGCCTGCACCCTGCACCCGCGCTCGCGCCAGGCTCTGGACCTTGCCCGGCAGGCAGGCATCGGACCGGCCTTTGTCTCTGGATCGGGCCCCTCCGTGGTAGTCATGGCCCCTCACCCCGAGCAGGCAATCGCATTGATAAGGCTCTGGCGGGAGCAAAATGCCGTGGACAGGATAATCGAGGCTGACTCGCCAGTCCTGCCCAGGATGGTCCCCCTGAGAGTCACCCATGGACAGTAGAGTAGGCAGCATGACGAATCCCGAACCACTCGACGAACGCGAGGCCCGCAGGCAGTTCGTACGACGGCGGCAGAAGATGGTTTTCACCATAGTCGTCAGCGCTCTGGTTGTTATCCTTATCATCTGCGGTCTGATTATCTTCGAGTCCATCGGGCATACCGCCAAACATGCCAGCATCACCAAGCCCAACTATGGTGTCGCCGTGCCCTGCCCGCCTGACAAGTCCAAGCTGGTCAACCACCCCGACATCCGTGTGCGGGTGCTCAACGGAACCAACAAGTCAGGTTTGGCCACTGCCCTGGCCTCTGCCCTGCGTAATCGGGGATTCAATATGCAGGATGTGGCGGACTATCCGGGCAAGACCGAGACAGCCCGTACCGAGATACGTTTCGGAGCTTCGGCCATTGACCGTGGCTACACAGTGGGATCCCAATTCAATGATGCCATTCTGATCATGGACGACCGCAGTGACGATCTGATTGACGTAGTCGTCGGGGCCACTTTTACCGATCTTAACGACGAGGACAGCACCCCTGTCGTAGGACGTAGAATCGAAGCCATCAAGGGCTGCCAGGCCGACCCCTCCTCCATGAAGAACCTGCCCAAGGCTCCCAAGGCCTGACGCCGCAGCAATGTTGCCGGCCTGGCATCCCGCCCAGGAGCGCGGACCCGGCTGTTGCAGAACCCCCAACAGGAGGCGTTTGCGCGCCGTGATATGGTAGCAAGCGTAATACCCTTGGTTGGCGGGTGTTTGCGCGCTTGATACAGTTTCTTAGTACAGTTTTGAGTGTGATGTCCGGGGGATGCTGTAGCAGGCTCTGCGAAGAAGGGGGTCGACTCATCTTGCGTCAACGTTCGGGCATGGCAGCCGCCGCCCTGGCCTTTCTCCTAGCCCTGTCCTGCACACCTGCTTTGGCCGGGAACATCAGCGGCCCATCCGGAACAGCCACGCCCACCACCCTGGACAAACAGCAAGGAGGAGGGGGTCTGGAGAACCCCGACAGGGATGATAGCCCGCAGGCCGTATCGCCGTCCTCCCCCCCCCCGTCAACGTCCTCACCCCTGCCAACGCCCTCGCCTCTGAGCCACACGACCCCGATGCCCTCCTCACCCACACTCGATGCTGCCGACGATGCTGCTGCCGTCCAGGCCCAATCCTCCGCAGCCTGGACGGTCAGCTTCGACACGGCAGGCGGCGGCAGCGTCGACAGGCAGACCGTCCCCGACGGGGGCCAGGCCAGTCGGCCCAGCCCCGACCCCGCCAGGGACGGATACCTGTTCGACGGCTGGTTCCAAGGCGACGTTGCCTACGACTTCACCCAGCCCGTCACCGGCAGCACCACCCTCACCGCTCACTGGACCAAGGGAGACGGCTATTGGGCCATCAGCCCCAGCCAAGGGCCCATAGCCGGAGGCGCCAAGGTCACCTCACCCCGCCCGCGCGACGCGGCATCAGACTCAGCCAGCTCAGCATGGGAGGCCTTCATTCCGCTGCCATAGGCTCGGACGGCAACCTCTACACCTGGGGGTGGAACTACACCGGCCAGCTGGGCGACGGCACCACCACCGACCGGCAGACGCCGACCCTGGTAGGCAAGCCCCAAGGAGCGCCCAAAGGATTCACCTGGAAACAATCCGGCGTGGGATGGTATCATTCCGCAGCCATCGGCTCCGACGGCCAGCTTTACACCTGGGGAAACAACGGCAACGGTCAGCTGGGGCGCGCCCCCTCCAACGCCTGGCCGGCCAGCCGGCCGGGACCGGTCAGCTTCCCCGGAGAGCCGCAGACCACCAGCGTATGCTTCGGCCAGAATCAGGAGCAGGGCACGTGCCTCGCCGCAGGCAAGGACCTCAAGCCCAGCCCCGACGGCACCTGGAAGGTGACCACTCCCCCTTACACGCCGGGGCTGGCGCCCGTGGCCATCGACTGGACCCAGGACGGCAAACAGCAGGAAACTGACAAGGACAACACCTACCGGTACCTGCCCATCGCCAGCCTGCCCCTGACCGGAGGCGACGGCATGCTCCTTCTGCTCGCCATAGGACTGCTCACCGCAGGAGCCGCCACAGCCGCCAAAAGCCGCCAAAAGCAGGCCCGCACGACAGGCAGCATGAACACTTCACACAAGTAAGCAACAGTCCGGGCCGTACAACAATCACAGCCAATACCAGCCTGGCACCTGATGACCAGGCAAACATCTTCCACATATAATCCGGCGGCAGCTGAACCTGCAGAATGCGGACCAGGCCTGGCTCTAGCCCTGGCTTTGCCACCAGTCCCGCAGCTCCTGCTCGGCTGTCTGCTGGTCGACCGGGCCCTGATCCAGGCGGTAGTCCATCATGTGCCGATAGGCACGCCCCACCTGCGGTCCAGGCTTGAGGCCCAGAATCTGCATGATCTGTTGTCCATTCAAGTCGGGCCGGATGGCATCCAGATCCTCCTGCCGACGCAGTTGAGCCACCCTGTCCTCCAACTCGTCCATAGCGGAGGAGAAGACCTGGGCCTTGCGCTTGTTGCGGGTGGTCGCATCGGCCCGGGTCAGGCGATTGAGCCGCTCATAAAGCGGACCTGTCTCCCGGGCGTAGCGGCGTACGGCCGCATCGGTCCACCGCTCGTCCACATAGCCGTGGAAACGCAGGTGCATGGAGATCAGGTCGCAGACGTCGGCGATCAGGTGGTGGTCGAAGCGCAGGGCCTTCAGGCGCTTGCGGGCCAACCGGGCCCCGACTGCATCATGGTGATGGAAGCTGACCTTGCCGCCGGGCTCAAAGCGTCTGGTGGCGGGCTTGCCGATGTCGTGCAGCAGGGCGGCCAGGCGCAGGGTCAGGTCCGGGGCGGGCACAGGTCCGTCAGGTCCTGTCTCCAGGGCGATGGCCCGGTCCACCACCATCAGGGTGTGCTCGAAAACGTCCTTGTGCCGGTGATGCTCGTCTATCTCCAGCTGCAGGGCGGGGATCTCGGGCAGAACGATGTCGGCCAAGCCGGACTGCACCAGGGCCTCGATGCCCTGGACGGGGTGGTCGGACAGCATGAGCTTGGTCAGCTCGTCGCGAATCCGCTCGGCCGAGACGATGCTGATTCGATCGGTCATGCGGGTGATGGCCTCGGCTGTCTCCGGAGCGATGGTGAATCCCAGCTGGGCCACGAACCGCACGGCCCGCATCATCCGCAGGGGGTCGTCGTCGAAGGACTGACGGGGGTCCACCGGGGTCCGCAGCACCTGCTTGGCCAGATCGTTGGCCCCCCGGTAGGGGTCTACGAAGACCAGGTCGGGCACCCGTAGGGCCATGGCATTGACAGTGAAATCGCGCCTTGAAAGATCGCCCTCAAGGCTGTCCCCATAGTCCACCTCGGGCTTGCGGGAGTTGGGATCGTAGGTGTCTCGCCGGTAGGTGGTCACCTCCACCTTGACCTCGGTTCCGTCAGGACGCCGTCGCAGCGCGCCCAAGGTGCCGAATTTGCGCCCCATGTCCCAGAAGCCCGACCCCCAATGGCGCAGGATGGGCTCGAACTGCTCGGGTCTGGCCGAGGTGCAGAAGTCCAGGTCGTGGGAGGGCCGGTGCAGGAGCAAATCGCGTACAGGACCCCCTACCAACGCCAGTTCATATCCCTGCTCAGCGAAGAGGCGCCCGAGCTCGATGGCCTCCGGCCAGACTTGGAAATCCACGCTCACCCTTTCCTACGGAGTTGATGCGCCTACTAGCATACCGTTACCCCACCTGCACATTACCTTACGTAGAGTTGGAGTATGATTACGCCCGCGGACATGGCGCGCATGCTTGCGCATAGCGCCGACTCTGCGGACATTCATGCCCGCGGCCAGCAGAAGCGGGGCCATCTTGTGGAAACCGTAAGCGAACGTCTGGATCCGCAGGTCCGCGAGCGCATACAGACCGAGGATGACGCTCCCACACCTGCCCTCATGCCCCGGCATAAGCATGCCTCAGGACCTTCAACCTTCGCCTCCCTGGATGCCCAGGAGCTGCCCGTGGTCCGCGAGTATTCGGCGGGCGGACTGATCTTCGACCGGCATGACCGGGTGGCCATCATCGCCCGGCACTCCCGCTCGGGCCATCTGGAATGGTGCCTGCCCAAGGGGCATATCGAGAAGGGGGAAACACCCGAACAGACGGCGGTGCGCGAGGTCCATGAGGAGACGGGGATACTGGGTAGGGTGACCGACTCCATCGCCACCATCGACTACTGGTTCACCGGAACCAACCAGCGGGTCCACAAGCTGGTCCATCATTTCGTCCTGCGGATGATCGGAGGATCCCTGAGCGTGGAAGGCGACCCCGATCATGAGGCCGAAGATGCCATCTGGGTGGACTTCTCCGACCTGACCTCGGTGCTCAGTTACCCCAATGAGCGTAAAATAGCCTGGCTCTACGCGAGGAAGTACAAAAAACAGCCATGATCCAGCCCCCCCTGCGCCCGGTCGGGCGCACCAGCCAGCGCACCCATGCCTTTAATCGATGGGCTCGGTGGGCTCGAATCCTGCTAGCGATTGTCCTTCTGCTGGCCCTGGTCATAACCCCCTGGCACCCGACACCAGCCCTGGCTGCCACCAGTCATCAGAGCTCAGCCGAGGTGGCCCTGCGCTGGTCGACGCCGGTGGTGACCGACAAGTCCGGCTACGCCCTGCGCGCTGCTGTGACCAACACCGCGAGCCAGCCCATGAAGCATGCGCATCTGAGCGTGTCCACCAGCGCCTTCTACTCCTTCAGCTCCCGGGTTGACATGCAGGCCTGGTCCGAAGGCCACGCCCGCATCCCCACCCCGGACGTGCTGGGTACGCAGACCGTACCGACAATCCCGGCCGGGCAGAGCATCGAGGTTGCAGTCAACGTGCCGACTGATCAAGACGCGATCAAGAAGATGACCAGCTGGGGGCCCAAACCTGTCCGGCTCTCCCTGAGCGACGATCAGGACCGGGTCCTGGGCGATGTGTTCACCTTTCTGACCAGGACCTGGGATGGCCTGCCCACCGCAGGCACCCCCGCCCTGTCCCTGACCATGGTCCTTCCGCTGACCTCCTCGGACTGGAATATTGACGACAGGGCCATGACGGCGTTGATGACCCAGTCCAGTGCCAAATCCGAGTCAGGCCCAGGCAACGATAAAAACCGGAATGTGACACTGACCCGCCAGGGTGCCCGCCGCCAGGAGGATCAGAGCCAGCTGCTATCCAAGCACAAGTCCCTGCAGGCCCTGGGCGATCCGGTCTACCTGTCCGCCTTCGCCAACCGTCCCCAGATCCAGGGGCTGATTCAGCCGGCCGACTTCGACATCACCAGGTATGCATCCCAGAGTCAGGACCGTTATGTCCAGGCTGGAGTCACCCCCGAGTCCTGGAGCGCCCAGACTGCAGCCAAGCTCTATGCTGACGCAACGCCTGGCATATACGCTTGGCAGGGCCGACAGGAGTGGACCATGGACTCCATCACCGCCGCCCGACGTGCCGGCTATCAGACGGTCATCGCCCCCCAAGGCTTCGAGGTCGACGCCGGCACCTCCGCCCACACCGGCAAGTACACCTTCGAAACCAAGGCCGGAAAGGTAACCGTCCTGTCGGCCCAGCGAGAGCTCAGCAACCTGGCCAGGGGCCATCCCAGCTCCACACGCGCCACCGGTGAGCAGACTCAGGCTGGGCAGACGGCCCGCTTCATAGCCCAGAGTGCCTTCTACCAGATGGAACAGCCTTACGCCGAACGCTCCCTCCTGGTCTGCTTCGACGCCGATGAGGACACCCAGCAGGCAAACCAGATCATGACCGAACTGGAGCATGCTCCGTGGATCAACCTGATCTCCATGGACAATCTGATGAAGGCGCCCGACTTCACCGGCGGGTCGTCGGGTCTGCTCAAGGCCATGGAGCTCGGCAGCACCAAGAGCGGCACCAAGCACGGCGATGGCTCGACAGGCACTCTGGACTCTCTGATTGCCAGCCGGGCCGACATCGACCGATTTGCCACCTCCATTCTGGCTGACAACAAGCAGGATTCCCAACCCACCGCTAGTGCCACAGCAGGCAAGACCGACAGTCAGGCCCTGGCCCGCCAGGATGCCGACACCACCGCCCGCCAGCCCAAGGACCCGCATCAGTGGCTGAACCAATTGACCGCAACCCACGACGACCTGGCTCTGAAGTCCTTGGGGGGAACCGCAACCGCCGCTGGTCTGGCCGATCAGGCCGAGGCCATATCCCACCGGCTCCTTGACGGAATCAGCATCACGCCCAGCGAGTCCCTGAACGTGGTCAGCGAGACGGCTTCTATGCCCGTCACCGTCAGCAACAGCCACCCCTACCCTGTATACGCTCGCATCAGCGCTCGAACCGACTCCATGGAGATTGTCACCTCGCGTATGGCGGAGGTGGTTATTCCCGCCCGCTCCGAGGCTCAAGTGACCTTTAAGGTCAGGGTGGCGGCAGCCGGCAGGGCCAACGTGGACATCGGCCTGCTGGACAGCCAGGGCCGCCCCTTCGGCCAGGTGCGCCGGGCTCAGATCACCAGCAATCTGCGACTGAGCGACATGAGCGGCCTAATCATCATCGTCATCGCCGTACTCCTAGGACTCCTGGGGCTCTGGCGGCAGTTCCACCGTACGAAGGACCCGGACGAATGAGTTCCGTAGGGCGCAATTCCGCCATCATGGCCACGGGGACCGCAGCCTCCCGCGTGACCGGGCAGATTCGCACCATCCTGCTGGCAGCCGCCATAGGCACCACCGGGATCGCGGCCGACGCCTACCAGACCGGCGCCATGATCCCTCAGGTCATGTTCACCCTGATCTCAGGCGGCATCTTCAACGCCATCCTGGTCCCGCAGATCGTGCGCACCCTCAAGGAACGGGATGCAGCAGACCGGCTGAACAAGCTGATCACGATCGCCATGGTCCTCCTGGCCCTGCTGACCCTGCTGCTGATGCTGGGCACCCCGGTGCTGACCACCATCTATCTGAACTCCAAGTGGAACCCGGCCCAGCGGGCCCTGGCCAACTCCTTTACCCTCTGGTGCATGCCCCAGGTCTTCTTCTACGGGCTCTACACGGTCCTCGGTCAGATCCTGGCCGCCAAGGGCCGGTTCACCGCATACGCCTGGAGCTCGGTAGGCGCCAACGTCATCAGCTGCCTGGGGTTCCTGGCCTTCATCCTCCTGTTCGGCAACGCCCGCAATCAGCCGGTCGGCTTCTGGGACAACGGTAAGGTGGCCCTGACCGCTGGAGCCTGGACCCTGGGCGTGGCCTTCCAGGCACTGGTCCTCTTCATCCCCCTGATCATGAGCGGCTTCCGCTATCGTCCTCGCTGGGGTCTGCGTGGAATCGGCCTGCGATCCATGGGCTCGGTAGCGGCATGGAGCATGTGCGTGGTCATCATCGACCAGCTGGCCAACGTGGTCAATGCCCGCATCAACAACGGTGCACCCCTTGAAGGCAACCCGTTCGACATCGCTGGCAACGGGTCCTATCAGAACGCCTACACGCTCTTCATCCTCCCCTATTCCCTGGTAGCCGTCTCGGTCAGCACGGCCCTCTTTCCCAAGCTGTCCAAAGCGGTTTCGGACGGCCGCATCGGGGATGCCCGCAATGAGCTGAGCCAAGCCCTGCGCAACGTCGGACTGGCCATGTTCTTCTTCGCTGCAGTCCTGTTGGCAATTCCAGTGCCCATCACACGAGCACTGCTGCCTTCGGTAAGCGTCCATGAGTCTGTCCTTATCTCAGGGCCGCTGATAACCCTGTCCCTGGGGCTGGTCCCCTCAAGCGCCTTCCTGCTCATTCAGCGCACCTTCTACGCCTTCGAGGATGGGCGGCATCCTTTCATTTTCGCTGCTGTCTCCAACACCATCCAGGTAGCACTGGTTCTGGTATCCATACGCTTGTTCCCTCCCCGCTACTGGGCAGCGCTGGTGGGTCTGAGCCTGTCCCTGAGCAGCATCCTCAGCTTCCCTGTCCTGACCCACATGCTGCGCAGCCCCTTCCAGGGGAATCTGGACGAGCGACGGATTCTGACCACTTACGCCAAGGCTTTCCTGGCTGCGGGATTGGCCCTGGCAGCCGCCCTGACGGTCAAGACCCCGGTGACCCACCTAGTCGGCGCCTGGGTTCAGGGCCGACAGGGCCATATGAGCTGGGTGCAGGCACTCTTCATCTGCGTGGTCATCACCCTGCTGACGGCGGTCATCTATGTCGTGACCCTGGTAGCCTTGCGCACTGAGGAATTCACCCAGCTCCTGATCGACCTGGCCCGTCGACTGGGCAGGGCAACCCGGCACCCCGTCCGCAGCATGGACACTCTGCAGGGACGACCCTCCCGGCTGGCCGACCGCTCGGTCAGGGTGGTGCACTCCTCCTCCCCTGACTCCGCTCTGCCCGGCATGGACGCAGCCCTGGAGAACTTCGAAGAGGCCCATGAGTCCGATACTGATGGAGAATCCGCGATAGCCGGGCCTCCGCCGGCCCCTCCGACCCCGCAACCCGTTAGGATTGTACCTAGGAACAGCAAGGTCCACCATGGTGTCGCCGACTACAGGCGACGCCCCACTTCTGATGAGAGCTCGGCAACCATGAACGCGCATATCGGAGACACCATCCTCGGCAGATATACCCTGGTCACCCTGCTCCGCCGCGCAAACGGTCTGAGCGCCTGGCGGGCCAAGGACAAGGTCCTGGACAGGGACTGCCAGCTCTTCATCGCCGGGGATTCAACCTGCATGGACCGGATCAACGTCAACGCCTCCAGCCTGGCGCTGAGCAAGGACCGCCGCTTCACCCCGGTCTACCAGCTGCACACCCGTGACAAGGTCTCCCTGATCGTCACCGCCCCCGATGCCGGTATGTCCCTGAGGGACTACATGCACGGACCCGCCGGGGAAACGCTCAGCAACCGGGCCATCGGCACCATCATGGGAGAGGTCACCGAGGCCATGCGCACCCTGCATGCCGCCGGCATGGTCGACTATGCAGTCTCCACGAGCACCATCAGGCTGGCGCCAGCCTCGATCACCCTGGCCGATGCACCCATATCGCCTATGCTCGAGCACCCGTCGGTCTCAACTGAAATGGGACTGACGGACGAGGAATATGCCATACACGGGCTGGCCGGCGTGCTCTATGCCATGCTGACCAGACGGGCCGATCAGGACGGACGACAGCCAAGTCTGCAGGAGCTGCCCGAGCAGACCCCGGAAGAGTTCAAAATCATCTGCATGCGTGGACTGGGCCTAGCTAATGAGCAGGGAGCCATGCCGGTTCCACTGGTCACCCTGGCGGAGCTCTCGGCCCTGCTCAGCCCCTGGGTCCCGCCCGAGGAGCTGACCGACAGCGATCTGATTTGGCCCGAGCTGGACGGCCGTGCATCCATCGAGGCCGTGGCCCTGCGCCCGGTGGACCCCAGGAACGTACTCCCGCTTCCCGCGGGATTGACCTCCTCAGCCCTGCCTGCCGCGCAGACCGTATCCCACCATGAGCCGCACTGGAAGACCAACCAACTGCTCTTCCCCGGCCGCAGTGAGATTGAGATGCTCAATCCAGAAGACACGGATACGGATCTCTTCTCGCTCTTTGACGAGCGTCAGCGGCTACGCTCGCTGAACAGCTCCTCCCGCAAGACCGCAGCCATGGATGTGAGCGCACTCAGGGCGACAATGCCCAGGCCCGCGGCCAATGAGGAAGAGTCCAAGGCTGTGACCGGACGAATGCCGACCATCAAAGACGATCAGCGTAAATCCTCCGAGGCTCTCACCGGCAACGGCGTAACTGCCGACAATCCCGTGGAGCGAGGCTTCTCCCAGTGGGACTTCCACAAGTCCGGCAGTGCGCAGGACGATGCGACGGCCGACAGTCGCCAGACCACAGCAATATCCAACTGGACCGCTTCACAGGACGACGTGGATTCGCATGCGCGTCAAACAGGAGCTGCCGCCGCTGAATCTCATATCGCAGGCGGTGGAGAACCTGCAGCTCGCAGTGGACATTCGCCTTCTGCCGCATCTTCTGAAAAGACCGTGGCACCTGCCCAGGTGGCCCGTTCCTCTAAGAACCCTGATTTCGATGAGGAGGAGCAAGAGACCACAGTCATGGAGCCGCTGCCCCCCAGCTTCACACCTGAAATCCACTCCATGCCCGTGCCGGTGACATACTCGGTACTTTCCGACGATGAGCAGGATAAGGATCTGGATGACGAAGCTGATATGGCTGACACCCGTCTGTTCGGACGCTTCACGACTCGCTCAGTGGTCATCGCCATAGCGGCTGTAATCGTTGTGGTGGCCCTGGTCTGGGCCCTCTCAACCATTACCGGATCCCGATCCGAGGTCAGTAAAAGTGAGGGCGGCTGGCCGGTCATGTCCAACGTGCCCTTCCCCGGCAAGACCAATGAGAGCGACGAAGCGACTCCCTCCAGCAATGGCAATGGTGACGACCAGGCTCAGGCCGACACCAATGCCGGGAACGACAAGGTCAGCCACGCTGACAAGAAGGCGGGCAAGGTTCCCGATCCGCCCAAGCCCAAGAACACCACAGCCTATCAGACCAGTCGCCAGCTCTTCCTCAACAAGCCTGCCGGCCTGCAGGGCTATGGATGGTATATGCATCTAACCAAGCCGGAAGAGGTCTCCCGCCTGACCATCGTCGCACCTCAGAGCGGTGGCCATGCCCAGATCTATGCGAATTCCACAGCGGCTCAGCCCAACCAGGGACAGCCTCTGGCCGACTTCAGCTTCGATGCCTCGGGCACAACCCAGGTCACCCTGCGCGAGCCGGTAACGACTCAGGACCTGGTCATCTGGGTACCCATGGATGGTATGCCGGGCAATACCCTGCGCTTCACTTCCGTCCAAGTCTTCTGAGCATGACTATGGGTCGACGGCAACAAAGGCGAATCATCCCGACGTCGGCCCACGGGCCACTTGTCGACCGCAATTGCCTGCAGGCCCCATGGGCCCCGTCAACCGGACATGACTGCCCACCCATCCGTATGCCGATACTATGGGTGTACCGAAATGGTAATGTGTTGGATTTTTCCTCCTACATAGCGCCCACAGGTAATACAGTTTCCTTAGACAACGGCGGCAGGAAGGCGGAAGTCAGTTATGGCGGATGATCCCAATATCGCATCCAAGGTCATCAAGAACGATCCTTGGTATAGCTCCTATGCAACACGAGCCGAGCAGATGCGGGCCTCCGAGATTCGTGCCCTCTTCGCCGTGGCCAATCGGCCTGAGGTGGTCTCCCTGGCCGGCGGCATGCCCTATCTGGGCCGGATGCCTTTCGCCAAGTTGGCCGACCAGCTTGGCGATATGCTGCGGAGCAAGGGCCAGGTGGCCTGGCAGTATGGGTCAGCACAGGGCGATCCCCACCTGCGTGAAGACGTGCTGCCCATCATGGAGCTGGAAGGCATCAAGGACGTCCAGCCGGATGATGTGGTCATAGTCAACGGTTCCCAGTCGGGACTGGACCTGATCACCAGGATTATGTGCGACCCCGGTGATGTGGTTCTGGCCGAGGCACCCAATTATGTGGGCGCCTTGGGCGTCTTCCAATCCTTCCAGGTCGATGTGGTCAACGTGGCCATGGACGGAGACGGACTGATCCCTGAGGCTCTGGAGGAGACCATTCTGGAGCAGCGCCGCCAGGGCAAGTCGGTCAAATTCCTCTACACTGTGCCCAACTTCCACAATCCTGCCGGGGCCACCATGAGCGTGGAACGGCGGCCACGAGTCATTGAAATCGCCAGGAAGTACCACGTGCTAATCGTCGAGGACAATCCTTATGGACTGCTGGCCTTCGACGGCCAAACCTACCCGGCCCTGCGCTCTTACGACTCCGAGGGCGTTGTCTACCTGAGCAGCTTTTCCAAGATCATCGCTCCTGGCATGCGCGTGGCCTGGATGGTTGCGCCTCCCGGCATCCGACAGAAACTGGTTCTGGCCAACGAGTCGGCCATCCTTTGTCCTTCCAACATGAGCCAGATGACCATCACCACCTATCTGGACAACTTCGATTGGAAATCGCAAATCAACGATTACCGGGGAATGTACAAGGAACGCTGCGATGCCATGGACGAGGCTCTGAAGGAATATCTGCCCTACTGTTCATGGCTCAAACCCAAGGGTGGCTTCTACATCTGGCTGAAGATACCCCAGGGGCTCAATGCCAAGGACATGCTGCCCAGGGCGATCACCGCCAAGGTGGCCTACGTGTCGGGCACAGCCTTCTACGATAACGGGGAGGGCGCGGACCATATGCGCCTGTCCTTCTGTTACCCCACTCCCGATCGAATCCGAGAGGGAATACGCAGACTGTCCACGGTCATCGAGAATGAACTCGCCACCGTCCGGCTGTTCGAGCCCGACAGCGGCAAGGAAAGGGGCTGAATCATGGCGGCCAAGCACAGTAAGACACCACGGCAGCAGACCGGCGGCAAAACCCCGGCAGTCGGCAAGACCAAGACAACCGCGAGCGCGACGCCGACCACAGTCGACAGCCCGGACACCACCGTAGCCACGACTGCTGGCGAAGTGGCCAAAAGAGCCAGGCGTACCTCGCACCGCTCCACCCGCGAGGCCACGCCATTCACCATGGACGATGTCCTCTCCCTGGCGAGCAAGGCCACCAAGCGTGCTGATAAGTCCCTCCTGGTTATTTGCGGCGGCCTCAGCCATGAACGCGATGTCTCCATCAGCTCGGGGCATCGAGTCCAGGGATTCCTGGAGGAGGCCGGATGGACGGTCCATGTCCATGACATGGATGGCTCGCTCCTGCCCTATCTGACTGACGAGTCGACCCGTCCTGATCTGGTCTGGCCTCTGCTGCACGGCGCCAACGGCGAAGATGGCTCCATCCGTGATGTCTTGGAGATGGCTGAACTGCCTTACATCGGATCTCGGGCCAAGGCCTCCAGGACCGCCTGGAGCAAGCCCATCGCCAAGAACGTTGTCCGCATGGCCGGATTGCAGACGCCACATTCCGTGACCTTGCCTGAATCCATGTTCCGCGAGCTGGGAGTCGAACCCGTTATCGATATGCTTCTAGGTTCGCTGGGGCTTCCGCTCTTCATCAAGCCCACCATGGGCGGCTCGGCCATGGGTTGCACCATGGTGACGGAACAGAGCCAGCTCACTCAGGCGTTGATCAACTGCTTTGCCTACGGTGATGTGGCACTAATCGAACAGGCTGTCACGGGCACTGAAGTCTCCGTCTCCATCCTCGAGTTTGACGGACACCCCCTGGTTTTGCCTCCGCTTGAAATCTGGACCCCCTCAGGCACCTACGACTTCGAGGCTCGCTCCACACCTGGCCCGACGGAGTTCTATGTTCCAGCTCGACTGGATGCCAAGACCACACAGGCTGTGAGCGATGCTGCACTGACCGCCCATCGGGCTCTGGGGCTTCGAGATATCTCGCGCACCGACTTCATCGTCGATGCCCAAGGTCAGCCGCAATTCCTGGAGTCCAATGTTGCGCCCGGCATGACGGACACCTCGCTTCTACCGCAATCAGCCCTGGCCGCCGGCTACAACCTGCCAGAGCTATACACTGCATTGGTTCAATCAGTTTTGAATCAAAAACGAACCAAATGAGGCCTCAAAGCCTACCTGGCTCTGCCTACCACTCGGTTAGCATGAGCAAAGTCCGCATGATATATGGTGTGTACACTGCACAATATGTATCATGCGGACTTGCAATTTCAATAGCTTGCAAATACAGGCAGAGCAGATAGTGCACAAGACGAGCACATTACACACAGTACGGACTGACAGTTTGTAATCATCAAACCCGGTACTCTGTTCTATATCCATTATTCTCATCATCATTCTTCTCTACCCGCCAAATGTCAGTTGTTCACTGCTCACCACTCTGCCTCGGTTATCTCCCTCCCTTTATCCGTCAATCTCGACTCCCAACTTCTCCGTTCCTCTCCTCTCCCCCGCTTCTCCTTTACTACTCCACCAAAGCCAAGGCTGATTGGAGGTATGTTCAATCAAGTCCTTGCTTTTATATTGCCGACTAGGCTGACTTGCAGAAGAGACGCGGTCTAATATATAGCCGATGCCGGTATGGCTGGTCACCTTCCAGGATTCAACTCAAGACAGTGCTATATTGCTCTACGCCTATGCATGTGCGCATGGTCGGTATCGAATGTTTCACGTGAAACATTCTGGGATGATCAACTTACTTCATCAACTCCAGCGAGAGCCCCGCATGCCACAACGCCTATAACCAACAGAGAATCCTGCCCGTTAACGGTGCGAGTCGAATAAAGATACGGGCCTCGAGCAAATGAATACAGCCTTCATAGGATCGCAATCACTACGGGTTCTGCATCAATCGGCTCAGGCTTCTTTATCGAGATGTTTATCAAACAAGCGCGACTACATTGAGGCAACGCTGCCTTTATACCTTCAAAAATCGAGCGCACATCTCTACTGTGCCAGCAGGAACTCTGAGCGAGAGCGAGACCGCACCAGTTAATTGCCGTTCTTTTATCGGCATTGTTGTACTGATTGATTTACCCCGATTCGCACATACTCATCGTTGATGAGTACAATCTCCTTATCAGAATTGATTCATCGAGTCATAGCGCTTACGCATTTTGCCCCCTGGCAACCGATCCAAAGCGGATAGGGAAAAGCCCGCGGATACCCTGCAAGTCATTGGATTCGCATGTACAACATACCCAAGCGCATCCGTCCTTATTAAGAGACCATACTTTCGTAAAATCGAACTAACAATTGAAACCGCACCCCACCCTTATCGAACTGTCTACGGCCTGGCTAGATACGTCTTACTTATTTCTGCTACCTTCCTCGTCCTTGTCCTTGCCCGATGCGCGCGAAGAACTTTCGGCAGGTTCTTCCTGACTTGAAGATACATATCGGTCAGCAGTCATGGCAGTCATATCCTCACCAGTCCCAAGGCTTTTGTCTTTTATCGGAGAATCAGCGTCCAACTCGTCAACATTGTCCTCAAGGCTTGGTGGGTTCCAAAAACGCCAGCTATGCCAGCTGTCATCCTTACTCTTATCATCTGTTTGATGGCTAGGATGCTCCCGCAGCAACCGATCAACTCGGAGCATAAACCAAATCAGCACTAGAATCGTCCCAAGATTGGTTACGATGGCGACTACCACGGTTTTCTCCATAGTTCAAGAATAGCCTGCCCCTATCAGAACCGAACCTACTGTGAGATAAGTAGCGCCCTTTTCGCCCACCGCGTGTGCCTCGGTCATCCTGCATGGATACAGTAGCGTTATGAAGCAAACTGTTCATGATGCCATTGTTATAGGGTCCGGACCAGCAGGTTACACAGCCGCCATTTATCTTGGCAGAGCCGGATACGCTCCACTCGTTATTGCTGGAGCTCTTACGCCTGGCGGTCAGCTTATGAACACCACCGAAGTAGAGAACTTCCCTGGATTCCCTAAAGCGGTACTGGGCCCCGATCTGATGGATCAGATGCGCGATCAGGCAGAACATTTTGGTGCCCAGATTGAATACGACGATGTCGTCTCAGTTGACTTGAACGGAGACGTCAAGCGGATAACAACGGATGGCGGCCAGGAATACCAGGCTCGATCCGTCGTTATCACCACTGGCTCGCAATATCGTAAATTGGATGTTCCTGGCGAGCGCGAGTTCTCAGGACGAGGGGTATCCTACTGCGCCACATGCGACGGTTTCTTCTTCAAAGACAAGCCGATTGTTATTGTTGGCGGTGGCGACTCTGCCATGGGTGACGCGGACTTTCTGACCCGTTTCGGCTCTTCTGTCACACTGATTCACCGTCGCCAAGGCTTCCGCGCTTCAAAAATCATGGTGGACCGCGCCAAGGCTAATGACAAGATCAACTTCCTTCTTGATTCGGTCGTCACGCGGATTAATGGCGACGATAGTGGTGTGACGTCTTTGGATATTCGCAATACAGCCACTGACCAGCAGTCCACTATTCCAGCTAACGGAGTTTTCGTTGCTATTGGATTCACCCCTCAGACTGCTTTCCTCAATGGACAAGTTGATCTGGACCAGGACGGCTATATCCTGGTCAAGGGTGGATCGACAACCACTTCTGTACCTGGAGTCTTTGCCGCTGGTGATGTGACCGACAAGATCTATCGTCAGGCCATCTCTGCTGCTGGTATGGGTTGCCGTGCTGCTTTAGACGCTCAGGAATATCTGACAAGTTTGGATAGCCATAAGGCTTGAACGGCCCCGCAAACAAAGATTTAAGTGCCTGACAGTTTACGATTGTCAGGCACTCCGTTTATTGATTATGCCGTGTTACCTACTTAGTTTCTTCTAGTTCTCCATTGGCCACGACCGGACACTCTACTCAACAAGAGCATTCCCGACCTTACAGCTACGCACATCATCCCCCGCTGACACAGGCTGCTTCTCATCGAAACAATCTCCCACAACCGATTCCCTCCTCCCCAAAGCCGTAACTGAAATTCTCAATGTCTCGCTGCACGGATTTGCCACCTCACATCAACGGCCAAGGCCAACCTCCGTCAAAAGCCGTACGAAAGCAAGGGCTTATTACCTACCAGACGGCGTACAAAGAAGCAGCAATTCAATCATGACCTACTGGGTAGCCGGTCAACAACGACTAATCGCATATCTCGGGATTGGATATACCCATCACACTGCCGACAGCTATCAAGCTACCAGTCGGATCCAGTTAGATATGGTGACCCGACAAAATGACCGGATAACCCATTATGCAGTGATTCATAATCCAACAGTCTGCCGACTGACTGTTTGCCAGCTTCAAGCTATTTAATCAACATTCCAATGCAGATATATCTGGTTAGTGAATGGAACACATACCTAGGATGGCCCAATCATTCTGATCCCAAGGCAAATGCAGCGATTGCTCATCAACCCATCCCAAACTCGATCGAGCCATGAAGCAATCGCTCACTTTAACGGCAAGGTTTGGATGAGCAAACCCTGAAGTTCCATTTCCAGAATGGGATCAAACCCAGTCTTTATCACCCGAATCTCCGTCATTACTTGCAGATTGATTCTTTTCCAAGAGAATGGCAACGATGCGGTCCATGTCTTCAGGCGAAGAAAAAACGATTTCTATTTTCCCGTGCTTTTTAGTGCCCTTAATAGCCACCTTGGTGTCAAAGCGACTTTCTAGATCCTGGCGTACGGGACTATCCGCCCAGGCGTCTACTCTAGGCTTTTTTGCTCTCTTCTTGGCCTGCCCGGTCTGCAAAGCGACAAGTTCCTCGGTAGATCTTACCGACAGACCTTCAGCAATGATCTTGTCTGCCAGAGCAGTCATAGACTTTTCATCCGGCAAAGTAAGCAAGGCGCGGGCATGTCCAGCCGACAACACACCTGAGCTTACCTTTTTCTGCACACTTGGGGGCAACTTCAACAATCGAAGTGTATTCGTAATCTGAGGTCTGGACTTAGAGATCGACTTAGACAAACCGTCCTGAGTCAAGCCAAAATCATCAATCATTTGCTGATAAGCGGCTGCTTCTTCCAACGGATTAAGGGCCACTCTATGGAGATTCTCGAGCAAGGCATCACGCAACATGGTGTCATCGCTCGTTGTTTTCACAATTGCAGGTATGGTATCCAGACCAGCCAATCGAGTAGCACGCCAACGACGCTCACCCATTATGATTTCAAAATGGGTTCCTTGCCGCAGAGCCGCTTCCCAATTGTTTGAAAGCTGACTAGATTGATCATCACCGGTCTTAGTTTCGACTGCACTGGATTTGTTTGTCGCGTTGCCAACTGCAGTTGTTTTATCCTCGATTGTTCCTGGACGGTCTACAAGAGTTGATCTACGCACCACTATGGGTTGCAATACACCAACTTCCTTGATGGAGCGGGAAAGATCCAGCAGTTCGTCTTCATCGAAGATTTGCCGCGGCTGCTGAGCGTTAGGCCTAATATCGTCCACGCGCACTTCAGCCAAGTACCCACCTTGGACTGGTTTCAGCTCTTCTTGGTGATTGCCCTCCGCCTTGTTATTCGACCCAGTATCATTGCCAACAATAGGCGTACGATTAGCGCTTTGCTGGGTCTCCTTTGTTCGACGGTCGACAACCTCATTCGATTCCACCATCAGCGATGTTTCACGTGAAACATCTGTTGTCGTTGGACCAAAGAATAGATCACTTGGATGTTCCAGGCTGCTGATGGACGGGATTGACCGACGCTTGGTAGCCCTCTTCGCCGTGGATGTTTCACGTGAAACATCCATGTTGAGAGACTCGGAACTGCTGACAAGCTTTTGTCCTGTCTTAGAACGTTTACGACCGCTCTCAGAAGACTTTGCCGAAGCCGCTATTTGAGAGCTTCCACGATCCGGATGCGTAGTACTGTATTCTTTGCTTGCCCTGTCATTTTCTGCGGTGTCTGTCCTCGGCCGCTGTCGTTTGTCTGATTCCGCACCCAAACCTTGAAGAGTGGGCTGCTTGTTACCGGAATTCGGTACTTTATTAGCTTGTTGCCGATTTTTGTCGGCATTACTTTCATCATCTTCACCTGGCAGGGCGGGAAATAGAGCCCCCAAGCCCTTGCCTAACCGTGAACGGCTTGTCATGTCCTCACTCCCCCTGTCGTCTATTGGAAATATGTTCCAGCACTTGCTCAGATCTCTGTGCGATTTCTAACGCCGCCTCTTCATAAGCGATAGCGCCAGCTCCTTTAGGGTCGTAAGTGATAACGCTTTGCCGGAAGCTGGGAGCTTCAGAAATCTTGACGGAACGCGGGATGGTCGTATTAAGCACTATCTCTGGATAATGTTCCTTGACTTGATCAAACACTTCTTTGCTGAGCAGAGTTCGCCTGTCATACATAGTCAACAACATGGTAGAGATTACGAGATAAGGATTATAGCTTTGCTGAACAAGTCCGATAGTGTGCAACAATTGTTGCAACCCTTCAAGGGCATAGTATTCAGCTTGCACTGGAATCAATACCTCATTGACAGAACACATGGCATTCAGAACCAGCAGTCCGAGACTAGGCGGGCAATCAACAAGAACGTAGTCATAATGCTGATGGCAGATTTTGAGGTAGTCGGCGACTGCTTTTTTCATGAGCTGATTGCGGTTGGGCATATCTGCGACTTCCAGCTCAGCACCACTTAAATCAATGGAGGATGGGACAACCTCAAGGTTAGGGAATTCGGGGGAAGCCACCTTAACATCGTCAATCCCAAGGCGACCCTCCAGTACATCGTATGTTGATGGCATCCCGGATTCATGAGCCACGCCCAATGCAGTAGAAGCGTTGCCTTGTGGATCCATATCAATGACCAGCACACGTGCATTGAATTCGGCAAACGCGCATGCCAAATTGACAGTGGTCGTGGTTTTCCCTACCCCACCTTTCTGATTTGCAACGGCAATGAAGCGTGTTTTTGATGGGTGAGGAAATTCGGCCTGGCGTAATGCCTGATAGCGAGCAGAAAGATCTGCCATCTCCGCACCAGACACCGAACCAGTACCATCAGCGAATATCCGATTTAGTATATCCGTTGCCGTTTCCATACCTGATGCGTTCGGCGTGGGATGCTCACCGATATCCGGAGTATTTCTCGAAACGGGTTTCACCTTCTTCGATGCGGTCACGAACCTTCCTCCTTTTGATTACCATTCAATTTTCCCGTTCCACTTGGACATGTCTGTACATCCGAGAGTTATACACGGCCGCTGTTTATAACTGTGGATAAGTGTGGATAGATCCAATCATGCCACAGCGACTCACTCTCCTCTTAGATTATTAGCTTTGCCTTGTAATTATTGACAAGTCTGACGCTTCACACCACACGAAATGGCTAATAAACGATAATGTGGATAATTCAATCGTCGCATCTCAATTGTGCATAACTTACAAACAACAAACCATTAAATCAATCTCGCCGTCAATTTAAACAGCACAGTTCATGGTTATAATCAATGATTTCATCACCTGTTGAATAGCGATTATAAAACTGCTGTAACTTTCAAATTAATCCTTCGGACGGAGACCTTATACAACTGTACAGCATGATAGTGTTTCACGTGAAACATCTATATTGCCCAAGAAGTAACGTCACCCCGTAAATTGCTGGCAAACAAAGCGGATGGCTTAGTTTTGTGTGTTTTCCAATCATATTAATCCACCGTTTTTTAACCACTAACGAATCAAGATACTGGACTACTTGTTTTGATTTAAGTATGAGCTTTGTCATTAATCTATCAGCATCAGTATATAAAACGCCACTGTGTTTTACATCATGCGCTTTAGATTAAAAAAGGAAGTATCTAAGAAATGCGACCATTGACAACTTTTCCCTAAACAAAATCTAAAAGATACTGCAATAACCTTGCTCTTTTGCTTCTATGACCTTAGTCGTGATTGGTCCATGCTATGCTACGTGTCTCACGTGAAACATTAAATCTGTCATTACATAGATATCATCCACTAGAGGCGGAACCGACTCAATAATGTCATGCGCGGTGTTGCCCGAAATATATTAGTGACGGATTGACCTTCTTGCGCAACATACACTTAATCGTCGATTTGTTATTTGGCCTTGTCACACCTTCGATCAAGGGTTCCTGTTTCTCTGTTTCCGGTTAAAAAAGGTATTTACTTTACAATGTTTCACGTGAAACATTCGATAGTGGCAGCATATAAGATACTTGAATAGCTTCATGGTAACTCAAATTGGTTATCCCATACTCAATATATTGGGGCACTTTTGTCTTTTTAAACAATATTAGAGCCATTGTCTAAACTGATTAACCGGTAACTCGTGCAATCCTCGTGCGTATGCAGGAATCTACTTACCTCTATGAGCATTAAAAAGGGAACAGTGAAGATTGAGACACAGGTCTAGAGACAATAAACTCCCATGAGGTTAGGGAAACTAGGAAATAGATAGAGCGATAACAGTGTAACTACGGGTATCAAGTACATGAAGTGTGTGGATTCATAGATTTCAAAACAACGAAACTAAAACATCTCCTAAGTCTCTTGATCAAGCATCAGAAAGACGACAGTACATCCACTTCCAGGATAAACCTGATGCTATCAGTCCAAGAATGCTTGGATTACGCAATCAGGATGAGATAATACTACGGGTCCGATAACTCAAAGAGGCACTATGATGTGCGCTTTATTCAAGGCAAAAGACGCTTATGTTTCGAATATTTTTATTATATATATTCTATTCTGCCAGGGTCTATGACACTTTTATCAAAAATTTTGTATCAAATAACTAGAAATATCTGGACTGAATGCAAATTTATAGCATACAGTATAATTCTGCTACGTACTCACCTTCTCCTTAACCTAATATTCCATTTATATCGATTGAAGATCATTTAATCTGCTGCTTTGAAAAGTACGATCAAATCTGGCAGAGCTTAGTCATCATCTCTAATCAGACATTCGGCAGGCCTCTATTCTAGATGCTGATAATTATTTATCTTACCCGGCCAATTCTTTTCTTCTTATTGAGGAAAATCTCGGACGCCTGAATCATTAAATAAAGTCATATCGGTGTTCTGCTTTAATGTTTATCCACGAGAACCACGTGGGTATCCTCAAGCCCAGGTGCGATTGGAGCTCGGCAAACCCGTGGATTCTCTCCATGATATTTCTTTATCTCTTTGGCAGCCTTATCGAGCTCTGCCTGTGCCGAACGACCCTTAAGTGCGATAAGCTGACCTTGCGATCTCAAAAGAGGCAAGGTCCATCCGGCGAGCTTTGTCATTGGGGCTACAGCTCGGCATGTCACGACATCAAAAGTCTGCGGAATTGGATGATTGGATTCGACGCCTGTTAGGCCTGCTCCAACCGTCTCCGAGGAGTTTTGACTCTTTACTCCTTGTTGGCTTTCAGCATTCCTAGCTGCGACCGAATTTAAAGAACCACCACGGCCGTATGTCGAAGCAGGCTGTTTCTCGTTGAGACGACGACCATGACGACGACTCTGTGAACCTTTTTTGTTGTGCCTCATCGAAGCCTTAGAGGGTTGTGGAACCAGATCCTCTGCACGCTTGCGGAACACAAACGCATTAGCCAGGTGCAACTCGTCAACGACTTCCTGCAACCAGGTTACACGCCGCTCCATCGGCTCGACCAGAACAACATTGCACTGCGGTAGGCAGGCAGCCAGTACAATACCAGGGAAGCCTCCACCGGAACCTATATCCGCCACCGTTGCCGTGCGAGAGTCAGTGTTCAATCGCTCACGCACGAACGGCACAATAGCCGCTGAATTGAGTATGTGCCGCTCCCAAATAATACCTTCATCGCGAGGGCCAATGATTCCCCTCTCCACACCCTCGTGCAAGAGCTTGTCGTGGAAACGCTGCATGGGCACCAGTGCATCGCCGAGCACCTGCCTCAAGAGGGGACTATTGTTCAGCTCATCATCCACAACAGCCATTTACACTCCTCACTTCACGTTCGAAGCCCAGTCAATCACAGCCACAGACTATGACAACGGCATACTGTCTGGTATCCAGCGAGAATTCACACTGCCGGAACCGAAAACTGCTGGATTTCTAAGACCATTACCACCATACGGTTTTCAACCGCAAAAGGGCATCAAGAGTCATACATCAGTATCCTATCGAACAGCTTGGGATGCAGTCCCTTAAACAAGATCATCGACCAGGCACAATCCGAATTAAGCAGCATGGCGAACCAAGAACCCTCATGAGCCGAACAACACTAGGCACCTGCCAAATAATACACTGGCAAATAGCACAACACACTTGGTTAGAAAGCATGCATGACTGCGCCAAACGATGGAACAATCCAAAGGATCCAACGTCATAAGTTCTTCATCAGCCCATAACCCTGCATGACTCTGTAGTCACTCCATGTCGGTATCCATAGAATCGCCATCATCTGTGTAATCAACCGAATCATCAGCCTGATCTGTTTCATCCGCGTCCAACGGGGCATCATATCCGACAGGTTCGTCCTCAGCATCGTCAGGCAGGTCTTCGTCTTCGCTCCTGGCCTTCAGGTAGACAGTGACATAACGATGGGGTTCCTCGCCGTGGGAGCGTGACTTCAGCCCCTCCTCGCGGACCATGTCATGGACGATCTTGCGCTCGAAAGAGTTCATAGGCTTCATATTGACGGGATCGCCGGTCTCACGAACCTCATCAATCACATCCAGGGCCTGCTCGCGAAGATGTTCGCGCTTGCGCCGCAGGAAACCATCCACATCCACAATCAGATGGGAGCGCTCCCCTATCTTCTGCTGCACGGCCAAGCGTGTCAGCTGCTGAAGAGCATCGACCACCTCACCATCCTTGCCGATCAGATGCTTAATGTCCGTATCGTCGTCAGCCACAATCTGCACGGTCGGACGGTGGTTGCGCACCCCCATCTCGATATCGCCCTCGTAATCGACGATGTCCAGCAACCCCTCCAGATAGTCGGCGGCGACATCCGCCTCCTCATTGAGTTGCTCGATGGTCTTTCCCTGGTCCAGAGACTGAGACATCTATGCTCTCCTTACACGCGTTTACATCCGATTCATAACCTCAGGTCCACTGGATTCCTGGTCACCAATCGAGTGTCCAGTATCGAGGATACACGGACGTGATGATTGCAGATTACTCCAGTATTCGCCCGACCGAAAGCCGGGTTACCACGCCGGCCTCCACCGCCAGTAGCCGCATCAACGGCCGCGACGTTTGCGATGGGGCTGGGAACGCTGGTGGGAGATGTTCTTGTTGCTGCGGGCTTCCTCTTCCAACCTCTTGGCCTCCATCAACTGCTCCTCCTCCAAAGAGGGCAGCCCCTGGCGCTTGCGGCGGGCATTCTCACGGCGATGGTCACGCTCTTCCTTGCTCTCTGCGGCCGGCGAGCCCGGCGTTGGCATATGACGGACCTGGAAGAGGGTTCGGCCCAGATTCCAAAGGTTGTTGGTCAACCAGTAAATCAACACAGCGAAGGGGAAGTATATGCCCGAGAAGATATACATGACCGGAAAGATGAAGGCCATCATCTGCTGCAACTTGTACTGCTGTCCCTGCATGGCCGACCTGGGCATGTTCCGCCGGACGTTGTGGAACTGCGAGTAGAACATGGCCAGGCACATGAGCACAATGAAGACCACAATGACTATGCGGCCCGCACCCTGGGCTGACATGAAGTTGTCAGAAATCCGCAGCCCGAAGAAGGTGGTCTCTTCGAATTCCCGCGCCACCTGTCGATTGAAGGCTCCCAGAGGTGCCCGCTTGCCACGGGCGATGAAGGGCACAGCCGAAAGCACATAGAACATGGTCATGAAGACCGGGCCCTGGACCAACGCAGGCAGACAGGACCCCATAGGGTTGGCATGATTGTCCTGGTAGACCTTCATGGTCTCCCGACTCATGGCCTCTCGGCTAGCCGGATCCTTCTTGTTGCGGTATTTGTTCTGGATCTTCATCAGTTTGGGCTGCAGGGCCTGCATCTTTTGCATGGATCGCAGCTGCTTGATGAAGAGCGGCAGGACACACAGGTTGACGACCAGCACCAACATCACTACCGAGAGCGCCCAGGCCACGCCGGGACCCTTGTGGAACCCGATCAAGGTCAGGAACTTGTGGCAGTAGGTCATGATGTAGGTCATGAGCCACTCGATAGGGTACAGGATCTTGTAGAAGAAGCCGTATATGCCCGTATCGAAAGTAAAGGTGTCGTTGTTCTGGAACATTGTCAGGCCGTCTCCTTGTCTGGGGCCATGGGGGTCAGCCGGGCCTCCTCATGGGCCTTTGACCACGAGAACCGATAGAAGATGGAAAATCTTTGGGGCACGTCATCGATTCCGCCGTTGTTGAAGGGTGTGCAACGCAACAGGCGCAGAACGGCCAGGATGGTTCCACGCAAGGCCCCGAACCGTTTCAGGGCGGTCAAAGCGTACTGTGAGCACGTCGGGTAGTAACGGCACCTCGGCGGCGACAAGGGTGAGATGTGGCGCTGATACCAGCGGACTGCACCCTGCAAAGTCCGGGAGGCCAGGCCGCTCATGCCCTACATCCTTCGTTGGCTTCCAGTCGTTGAATCGGTCGACCCTTGGATCCGCCGGCGAGCTGCAGACCTGACTGTCCCTGTGCATCGAGACTGCCGACAGTCTTTCCGGTCTTATGCGTGAGGTCACGGAAGAGCCTGTCCACTTGCTCCTCCAGCTGCTTGTAGGTGGCTGTAGCAGCGCTGGGTTTGGCGCGCAGGACCAGATCACAGGAGGATGGCAGCAGGTCCTCCTTGAATCCGGCAAGTTGCCTGAATCTGCGCTTGACCTTGTTCCTAGTCACGGCTTTACCCACATTTTTGGACACAGCAAGCCCCATGCGGCGTCTGCCTACAGGCAGGATGTCATGCCGCCCTTCGCGCACAGCCGATGTCACCGGCAACTGAGTCGCCGTCCGGTCAGATCCGGGTATCCAATAATGTATGACCAGATCCCTACTACTGACCCGATGACGTCGCCTGAGCACCGCCGTGAACTCCCGGTGGCTCCTCAGCCGTTCCACCTTCTGAAAAGGGATTGGGATCCGGCTCAGGCGGAGAGGGTCCGACGGCCCTTTGCCCGGCGGCGGTTGATCAGGGCACGACCGGAGCGGGTGCGCATGCGAGCGCGGAATCCGTGCTTCATGTGACGACGGCGATTGTTGGGCTGGAATGTCCTCTTCATAATTCGTTGCTCCCGTGTGTAGACATACTCGAGTACGGCTCGTAATGAGTCAAGCTATATCACGGTACACATGAGCCGGGACGGAGTCAAACAGGCTTCCATCATCCTACTGGTGAAGACCACTCCCTACCTTGCGCAAACCCTGTCATGGCGGGAGAAAGAGCCTCCTCACTTATCCACAAATTACATCACTGTTATTCACATTCGGCGCAGATACAACACGCTATCCTGTGGATAACCACGCAAAGTCGGTGTAACAATGGGCTACTGTCTACTTTGAGAGAAGCAGGAAGACCGGGACAATCCGTCGTCGAGAAGAGAGGAGCATACTGATGGCGCAGGATCCGCTGGATGCCGCTGCCCAGGCCGAGAGAATCTGGGATTCGGTCCTGCAGGTGCTCCGCTACAGCAGCTCATTGACCTCCAGGGACAAGGGTTGGCTGGAGGACATCACCCCTGAGGCGGTCTTCGGCACCACCATCGTTCTGCGGGTCTCCTCTAAGGCCACCCAGGAGGCTGTGCAGGGACCGCTCAGTCAGCCCCTCCTCAATGCACTGCAGCTGGTCACCAACCAGGAAATGTTCCCGGCCATCAAGATCGTCTATCCGGAGCAGATGGCCAAACAGATGGCTGCCGACCAGCAGAAAGACCAACGAACATCCGCCTTGGCTGGCTCCGCCCCGGGAAGCGGCGAGTTCCGTCAGGTCCACAGTCCCGCTCAGGATCCTTACGGCGACTATCAGCGTCAGACCGGCGCAGATCGAACCCCCGGCTCGGAGACCCACTCGGACTGGCAGACCGAGACTGCTGGAACATCCAAGTCCCCTGTTGTTTCCGTTAATGACTTCCATGAGGGCACCTATGTGCCCATGACCTTGGATATGCAGGCTGAGCTGTCAGAGCCCTCCCCTGCTATGAGGTCAACGGCAGGCGGTGATGCCGATCAACAAAGCGAGGCAGACAGGACCGCATCCCGGCCCGCCTTTACCGTGCCGCGCTTCCCCATGAGCCAGAACAGGGTGGAGCGTGACCCACAGACCCACCTGAACAAAAACGCCACATTCGACACCTTCGTCCCAGGCGACTCCAACCGTTTTGCACGGACCGTGGCCTTGGCCGTGGCCGAAGGATCGGGCCAGGACTTCAACCCCTTATGTATCTACGGCAGCTCAGGCCTGGGCAAAACCCATCTGCTCAACGCCATCGGCAATTATGCTCTGGTCAAGGATCCCTCGCTCAAAGTCCGATACGTCAACTCGGAGGAATTCACCAACGAATTCATTGACGCCCTGCAGAACTCCACCCAAGGATCGGGGCAGATAGCTGAATTCAACCGCCGCTATCGGCAGGTGGATGTGCTTCTTATCGATGACATCCAATTTCTGGGAGGCAAGGAAGCCACCCTGGATCAGTTCTTCCACACCTTTAATGCCCTCCATGACGCCAATAAGCGCATCGTCATCGCCTCGGATGTGGCCCCCAAGAATCTGAAAGGCTTCGAATCCCGACTGATTTCGCGCTTCGATTCGGGTCTGACCGTGGATGTCAAACCACCAGACAGGGAGACCCGGGTGGCCATACTTAGGATGATGGCCTCCATGAACGGGGTCAGTATTCCCAACGAGGTCCTGGACCTGATTGCGGAACGCTTCACCGAGAACATCCGAGAACTTGAGGGGGCCCTGACCCGCGTCACGGCCGTGGCCAGCCTCAATAATCAGCCGGTTACCACAGCATTGGCTGAACAGACCCTGCAGGACTTCTTCTCAACGGACGTAGAAATCAAGCCCACTGACATCATCTCCCAGGTGGCCAAGTACTTCCATCTGACCTTTGACGATATAGTCGGCCGCACGCGCACCAAGAACATCGCCCTGGCCCGGCAGATTGCCATGTACCTGGCCCGGGAAATGACCAGCATGTCCTTGGTTGACATTGGCGAGGTCTTCGGTGGCCGCGATCACACCACAGTCATGCACGCATACACTCGTATCTCCAATGAGATGCAGGAGAAAAGGGAGATTTACAACTACGTCATGGAGCTGACGGTTCGGCTCAAGCAGCCTCAGAACTGACACGACACGCAGACACCAGTGTGGATTGCCGAAAAAAGATATCCACCTACTTATCCCCGGATGTGGGCAATCCTTGGGAATAACCCACCGCTTTTCCGGGGACAGGCGGTGGATTCTCAGCGAATAACCACACTAATTTTGTGGATAACTCGGCAGAAATCCATCCCTGTGCACAACTCGACTTCTTGTTCACATCGATCTCACCACTTGTCCACAGCGATTGGGCGGTGTGTATCCACCACGTTGCAGGGATTTAAGAACTTATCCACACCATCCACCGTGCTTATTACGATGACTCTATGTATATTTATGCAATAGTCACCTTCACACTCAAGCACATCTGCTCACTCCAACCACATCACCAGAGCTATTCGATAGAATGAGACCAGTTCATTCATCGACAAGAAGGCTCCCATGAAAGTAGAAGTGAATTCATCCGCACTCTCGGATGCAGTGGCCTGGACCACCCGCATCATCCCTTCCCGACCGGCTTCGCCGATTCTGGCGGGTATCAGGATGGAAGCCTCTGACGGAACATTGAAACTGTCCGCTTTCGACTACGAGGTTTCGGCAAGAAACCACATCGAAGCAGGCATCGACGAATCCGGAACGGCTCTGGTCCTGGGCAAACTGTTGGCGGACATCACCAAATCCCTGCCGTCGGAGAAGACCTATCTGTCAACCGAGGGATCCAAGATGACCATTACCTCGGGCAAATCGACTTTTTCCCTGCAACTGATGCCCGACAGCGAGTATCCAGACCTCCCTGCCGTCCCCGAACCCATGGGTCAGGTGGATGCTGAGACCTTTATCCAGTCCATCTCCCAGTCCATCGTCGCCGTTTCCAGGGAAGAGAGCCGGCCTGTACTGACCAGCGTCAAGACCGAAATCACCGGGGACAAGGTGGTCATGACCGCCACCGACCGTTTCAGGCTGTCCCGGTCGAGCTTCACCTGGACTCCTCGCGACTCCGACTTTTCCACCTCCATGCTGATCCGTGGCTCCCTGCTGCGAGACATCGCCCGTTCCCTGGACGAACACCAGAATGTAACCATGGATTACGAGGCTGACAACCCCACCATCATGGGCGTGGAAAACGCTGGCAAAATATCCACCACCCAGCTGATTGATGGAGAATTTCCGGCCGTTGATCGTCTCTTTTCGGACGAGTACCCCATCCAGGCGGTCATCGCCCGGCAGGATCTGATTGACGCCATCAAGCGTGTGGCTCTGGTGGCCGAACGCAACGCCCCCATTCGTATGGTCTTTTCCGGCAACGAGGTGACCCTGAGCGCAGGCACAGCTGACGAGGCGCAGGCCCATGAGGTTCTGCAGGTGGATCTGGACGGTGAAGACATCACGGTGGCTTTCAACCCCAGCTATCTGATTGATGGGTTGGGCGCCATTGCCGAGCCCTTTGTCCGCATCAAGATGACCTCGGCTGTCAAGGCCGTGGAGTTCAACGGTCAGCAGGAGCAGGATTCCGAGGAGTCCATGGACTACCGTTACCTGCTGGTACCCATGCGTTTCAACAACTGACACCCGGGCAGGTTCAAGGAACGATCGTCGTGCACATCTCCCGTCTGGTTCTGGATCACTTCCGTTCCTGGGAGCATTGCGTCCTCGATCTTGAACCCGGGGTGACCATTCTCGAGGGGCGCAACGGCCTGGGTAAGACCAACCTGGTCGAGGCCATCGAGGTCCTTTCCACTGGCGGCAGCCATAGGACCTCATCCTCCTTGCCTTTGGTAGAACGTGGGCAGTCCAAGGCCACCATCAGGGCCAGGCTGGAGCAGGACGGAACCGCCACCGACTATGAGCTGACCATTGCCGCCAAAGGAGCCAACCGGGGAAGAATCAACGGCGGGCCTTCCCTCTATCAGCGTGACCTGGTAGGTCGGGTGCCCTGCGTGACTTTCAGCCCCGAGGATCAGCTGATGGTCTCCGGAGAGCCGGCAGCCAGGCGGGCCGTGCTGGACCAGGCCGGCAGCCAGCTCGATGCCGACTACTTCCAGGTCCGGCAGGATTTTCGCCATGTAGCCAGGCAGCGCTCCGCCCTGCTCAAGCAGCTTTCCCAAGCGGGCTATGATCCCTCGGGTAATGGGCGTGACGCCGCCTTGTCCGGCCTTGAGGTCTGGACTGGGCAGTTCATTCGCACCGGACTGGATTTGAGCTGCCGACGAGCGGCTCTGGTAGAGGCTCTGAATCAGCCCTTCAGCGATTTGTATGGTCGGCTGGCAGGCTCTGATCAGGATGCTCGATTGACCTACCGGCCATCTCTGGAGGAGATTGGCCCAGATAAGCAGACAGGTCCCGAAGTCGCCGAAGCCGTCAGCCGTCACTTTCAGCGGATATACCCGGGAGAAGTGGCCCGAGGCACCAATCTGATTGGTCCCCAGCGCGATGATCTGGCTTTCACTCTCAATGGCATGCCTGCCCGGGAGTTCGCCTCCAACGGTGAGATGTGGACCCTGGCCCTGGCTTTGCGGCTGGCTCTGCTGCAGGTGGTCAAGGATCGTCGCTCCTTGGAGCCCATCGTCATTCTGGATGATGTCTTCGCCCAGTTGGATCGGGGCCGCAGGGATCAGATTCTGGATTTTGCCCGTCAGCAGGACCAGGTGCTGATTACCGTGGCCGCCGACAGCGATATTCCCTCCCTGCAGGGTGCCAGGCTGGTGGATGTGTCCCGACTGAGACCTGTGCAGCCATCCGATCCGGCCGCCCAGGATCCCGCCATTGCCAGTGCCATGCAGGATCTGCGTCGAACCAGAGGGACGGCTCATGACGACTCGGATATGCCGCATGAGTCGGAAGAAAACGACCAGTCATGAAGGCGCCCATGGTTGAGACCCTGCACCTGGATCAGCGTCGATTGCCGGCCCTGGTCTTCGAAGGCTGTACGCGACGGGCTGCCACTCGTCGACAGCGGGAGGACAACTCCCGTAAGGCCTGGTATGCATTCGGCAAGCCGGGCCGCGATCCAGCCAAACTAGGAGGCGTGGTGACCAGCCTGGCTGCCGGGAGCGGGTGGACCAGCCATCTGAAGGTAGCCCGGCTGCGCAACCAGTGGGACAGTGTGGTGGGACCCGGCATCGCCGCCCATTCGAGAGTGGTCTCCTACCAGGAAGGCGTGCTGATTATCCAGGCGCAGACCACGGTCTGGGCCACCCAGCTGACTTACCTGGTCCCTCAGCTCAAGGCGACCATTGTCAAACGACTGGGCATGCCGGTCAAGCAGATTCGGGTGACCGGCCCCCACAACTACAGCTTCCGCCGTTCGCGGTTCGATCCGCCCGGCCGAGGCGTGCGCGACACCTATGGGTGAACCCATAATCTGCGAATACCGTCTTCCCAGCTTTCTGTAAGCCTAAAGTCCCATAGCGCTGGTATTCTATAGGTTATAGGGTCAAACGCTTCCAAGGCCCCTTTATGGACGATTTGGAACCTGGTGACCATGACTCAATCCCCCGCTCGACCACGAACGGAAGCTGCTTTGTCGTCAGTGGCCGACGATGGGGGTGCAGAAAGGACTATCCGTGGCAGATCTCAACACCGACCCGTCCCGGACCCCGCAAGAGGGCCGGGAGCATGAGGAGGACAAGCCTCAGGATGATGGCATGACGGGCCAGGATCAGCTGGACCGGCTGGACGACGCGCAGCTGGATGACTCGCTCTCCCCCGAGCACTATGACGCCAGCGATCTGAAGGTGCTGGAGGGGCTGGAGGCGGTTCGCGTCCGTCCTGGCATGTACATCGGCTCGACGGGCCCCAGGGGCCTGCATCATCTGGTCTACGAGATCGTCGACAACTCGGTCGACGAGGCCCTGGCCGGGTACGCCGATCATATTGAAGTCACCATCCTGCCTGACAACGGCATCCGTGTGGACGACAACGGGCGCGGCATCCCTGTGGACGAGGTGCCAGGCGAGGGCAAGAGCGGCGTCGAGGTGGTCATGACCAAGCTGCATGCCGGTGGCAAGTTCGGTGGCGGCGGCTACGCGGTCTCGGGCGGCCTGCACGGCGTGGGCATCTCCGTGGTCAATGCCCTGTCTACCCGGATCGACGTCCAGGTGCGCCGACAGGGCTATCACTGGCATCAGAGCTTCCGCAACCAGAAGCCAACCGCTCCCCTGTCCAAGGACCAGGCCATGGGGCCGGACGAGAGCACCGGCACCTCGGTGACTTTCTGGGCCGATCCCAAGATCTTCGAAACCACGGTCTATGATTTTGAGACCCTGCGTAGCCGTTTCCAGCAGATGGCCTTCCTCAACAAGGGTCTGCGGATCACCCTGACCGACCTGCGCCCCAATGACCAGGCCGGTGACGAGGTGGCGGGCGAGGAGCAGACCCCGGAGCAGAAGGGCCAGTCAGTCAGCTACCAGTATGCCAACGGCATCAAGGACTATGTGGACTACCTGGTCAAGGTCAGGAAGGCCACGCCTGTGGAGGCCGAGGTCATCGACTTCGAGGCCGAGGATCTGAAGCTGGGCATCTCCGCCGAGGTGGCCATGCAGTGGACCACCGCCTACTCGGAGTCGGTCCACACCTTCGCCAACACCATCGCGACCACCGAGGGCGGCACCCATGAGGAGGGGTTCCGTGCGGCTCTGACCAGCATGATCAACCGCTACGCCCGGGACAAGAACATCCTCAAGGACAAGGACGACAACCTCTCTGGCGACGACGTGCGCGAGGGGCTGACCGCCGTGGTCTCCGTCAAGCTGACCAACCCCCAGTTCGAGGGCCAGACCAAGACCAAGCTGGGTAATTCCGAGGCCAAGACCTTCGTCCAGCGGGTCATGACCGAGAGACTGAGCGACTGGTTCGACGCCCACCCAGGTGAGGCCAAGGCCATCATCCAGAAGGCCATGGAGGCCTCCCGGGCCCGGATCGCTGCCAAGAAGGCCCGCGAAAACACCCGGCGCAAGTCAATCTTCGAGACGGCCGGCATGCCAGACAAGCTCAAGGACTGCCAGTCCAACGACCCCGAGGAGTGCGAGCTGTTCATCGTGGAGGGCGACTCCGCAGGCGGCTCGGCTATTCAGGGGCGCAACCCTATGACCCAGGCCATCCTGCCCCTGCGCGGCAAGATCCTCAACACGGAGCGGGCCAGCCTGGACCGCATGATGAAGTCCGACACCATCGAATCCCTGATCACTGCCGTGGGCGGCGGATACGGCGAGGACTTCAACATCGACAAGGTGCGCTACCACAAGGTCATCATCATGGCCGACGCCGATGTGGACGGCGCCCACATCGCCACCCTGAATCTGACCCTCTTCTTCCGCTATATGCGGCCCATGATCGAGGCTGGCTATGTCTACGTGGCCATGCCACCGCTCTACCGGCTCAAGTGGACCAAGGGACCGCACAGCTTCGTCTACACCGATGCCGAGCGCGACAGGGTCCTGGCCGAGGGCAAGGCCTCCGGTCGGCAGCTGCCCAAGGGCGAAGGAATCCAGCGCTACAAGGGTCTGGGCGAGATGAGCTACCAGGAACTCTGGGAGACCACCATGGATCCGGAGCACCGCATCCTCAAGAAGATCCGCATCGATGACGCCGAGCAGGCCGACGAGACCTTCACCATGCTCATGGGCGACGAGGTCGAACCCCGGCGTCTGTTCATCCAGCGCAACGCCCACGACGCCCGCTTCATCGACGCCTGAGACGCGGACGCCTCCCCTTTTCAACATTTGAGCTAAGGATCGATTTTGGCAGACGATAACAACAACGACAACAACCCGGAACAGGATGGCCTCAACCTGCCCGACGGGTCTCGAGAGCCACTCAGCCCTCAGGAGATGGACAACACCGACTACGGCCTCCTGAAGGGCGAGCGGATTCAGCCCATTGACCTTCAGCAGGAGATGCGGGAATCCTACCTGTCCTATGCCCTGTCAGTGATTGTGGAGCGCGCCCTGCCCGACGTCCGCGACGGCATGAAGCCAGTGCACCGCAGGGTCATCTACGCCATGTATGACGGTGGATACCGGCCCGACCGCGGCTACAACAAGTGCTCGCGCGTTGTAGGCGACGTCATGGGCAAGTACCACCCCCACGGCGATGCGGCCATCTATGACACCATCGTGCGCCTGGCCCAGTCCTGGTCCATGCGCTATCCGCTGGTGGACGGCCAGGGCAACTTCGGCTCCCCCGGCGACGACCCGGCAGCCGCCATGAGGTACACCGAGTGCCGCATGGCCCCCTTGGCCATGGAGATGGTGCGCGACATCGACAAGGATACGGTCGACTTCATCCCCAACTACGACGGCAAAACCCAGGAGCCGACGGTTCTGCCCTCCCGCTTCCCCAACCTGCTGGTCAACGGATCGGCCGGGATCGCCGTGGGTATGGCCACCAACATTCCTCCGCACAATCTGCGCGAGGTGTCCAAGGGTGTGCACTGGGCACTGGAGCATCCCGAGGCCTCCAAGGAGGAGCTGCTCAACGCTCTGATCGCCATCATCAAGGGGCCTGACTTCCCCACGGGCGCCACCATTCTTGGGCACAAGGGCATCGAGCAGGCCTACCGGACAGGACGGGGCCTGATCACCATGCGGGCAGTGGTCAATACCGAGGAGATCCGCGGAAGGATGTGCCTGGTGGTCACCGAACTGCCCTACCAGGTCAACCCCGACCGGCTGGCCTCGTCCATCCGCGAGGCCGTGCGCGACGGCAAGATCCAGGGCATCGCCGACATGCGCGACGAGACATCGGGCCGCACCGGCCAGCGCCTGGTCCTGGTGCTCAAGCGCGATGCCGTGCCCAAGGTGGTTCTCAACAACCTTTATAAGCACACCCAGCTCCAGCAGACCTTCGGGGCCAATATGCTGGCCCTGGTGGACGGGGTTCCCAGGACGCTGAGCCTGGATGCCTTCATCCGCCACTGGGTGGACCACCAGCTGGACGTGGTCGAGCGGCGCACACGCTATCTGAAGCGTGAGGCCGAGGATCGCGACCATATACTGCAGGGGTATCTGAAGGCCTTGGACATGATCGACCAGGTCATTGCCCTGATTCGAGCCTCCAAGGATGTAGAGACTGCCCGCACCGGCCTGATGGAGCTGCTGGATGTGGACGAGGTTCAGGCCGACGCCATCCTGGCCATGCAGCTGCGCCGTCTGGCCGCCCTGGAACGGCAGAAGATCCTGGATGAGCACGAGGATCTCATGCGCAAGATCGCCGACTACAACGACATCCTGGCCCACCCAGAGCGCCAGCGCACCATCGTGGGCGACGAGTTGGACGAGATCGTCGACAAGTACGGTGACGAGCGGCGCACCCGGATCGTCCCTTACTCGGGCGAGATGAACGTGGAGGATCTGATTGCCGACGAGCAGGTGGTGGTCACCGTCACCCATTCCGGCTTCGTCAAGCGGACCAAGGCCGACGAGTACCGTGCCCAGCACCGCGGCGGCAAGGGCATCCGCGGGGCCAGGCTGCGCGAGGACGACGTGGTGGACCACTTCTTCCTGACCAGCACCCACAACTGGCTGCTCTTCTTCACCAACAAGGGCAGGGTGTACCGGCTCAAGGCCTATGAACTGCCTGAGGGTTCCCGTGACTCCAAGGGTCAGCATGTAGCCAACCTGCTCCAGCTGGGCCAAGGCGAGCGGATTGAACAGGTCCTTTCCCTGCACGGCTACGACGATGCCGACTATCTGGTACTGGCCACGCGGACAGGACGGGTCAAGAAGACCCGCCTGGACGAGTATGATTCGCCCCGTCAGGGCGGCCTGATCGCCGTGCGACTGATGGAGCTGGGCACCGTCACCGACGAGGAGGGACAGGAGGTGCCCCAGAGCGACGAGCTGGTGGGTGCCGCCCTCTGCAATGCCGACGACGAAATCATCCTTGTCTCCCGCAAGGGCATGAGCGTGCGCTTCTCGGCGGACGACTCCACTCTGCGGCCCATGGGACGGCAGACCGCCGGCGTCCAGGGCATGCGATTCCGGCCCGGCGACGAGTTGCTGAGCATGGACGTGATTGCCAAGGAGTCCGAGGATGACCTGCTGGTGGTCACCGATGAGGGCTTTGCCAAGCGAACCGCCCTGAGCGAGTACCGCCTGCAGGGCCGCAACGGTTACGGTGTCAAGGCCATCGCCATGGTGGAGGGCCGTGGATCCCTGGTCGGCGCCTTGGTGGTGAACGAGGATGACCAGATCATGGCCATCATGAAGTCCGGTAAGGTCATCCGTTCCGATGTGGCCGAGGTCAAGCGGACCGGTCGTAACACCCAGGGGGTCACCCTGGCCAAGCCCGACAAGGGTGACGAGATTCTCTCCATCGCTCGTAATGCCGAACGTGATGACCAGGAAGAGGATGCCGGTCAGACCGACCTGGCTTCCGCCGCTCCCCTGGCAGCCAAGGATCAGCCCATCGCCACCACCGGAACCGGCGACGGCCAGAGCCTGACCCAGGAGCACTGAGTTTGGTCCGCTACCAGTCTGACAAGACTGGTAGCCTCGTAAGAAGTCATGCAGGCCCAGCGGCAGTATGCGCGGGCCATTGAACGCAAGGATCAAGGAGTGCCGATGAGCCAGGATGATCAGGAGCAGGTCAAGGCCGGCAAGCAGGGTGCTGGTAAGCCCCAAAAGGGGAAGACCAAGGCTGATGAATCCGCACAGGGCGAGTCCCGTCGATCTTCATCGGTCACTCCCCCGACTCCTGCAGCCGGCAGGACGGCATCTGGACGTCCCGCAAGAACCGCAGCTTCTGCTGCCGGTCCGGTCAAGGTATCCTCGTCCCGTCCTGTTCGGCCTGCGGCTTCGGCTTCGACGGCGCGTCCTCATGTTCCTCGGGCCCGGCGTATGCAACTGTCCCTGACCCGATTGGAGCCCTGGTCGGTGGCCAAGGTCACCTTCCTGCTGGCCATCGCCGGGGGCATCATTCAGGTGGTGGCTGCTGCCCTGCTCTGGTTCCTGCTCAACGCCATGGGGCTCTTTGACAACCTGACCCAGGTCATCTCCAAGACGGGCCTGGACGCGGGCGGCTTCGACCTGGGCCAGGTGCTGAGCCTGGGGACGGTTCTGAGTTCGGTGACCATCTTCTCCATTTTCGAGATTGTCATAGTAGTGGTTATGGTCACCATTTTCGCCTTCCTCTACAACCTGGTCAGTTCCCTGGTAGGCGGCATCCACGTGACCTTGGGCGACGACTGAGCTCTTCGTCGGCACGGTCAATCGGTCGATAGACCCGAGAGCGATTTAGACTGGATTCGTGCTCTCGACATACTTGGACTACTTCAGCGGCTCCTTTGGCATATCTCTGGTTTTTTGGCCGCTGGCCTCGCTGATTCTGACCCTGCCCATTCTTGCCCTGATCTACAACCGCTATCACCGGCTCCGGCTGACAGCAGCCATGGCGGCCTACCTGACCGTCTTATACTTGCTGGCCCTGGTCTTCTTCACCCTCTGGCCCATGCCCGACGACCGTGCCGCCTTCTGCGCCACCCATCATCTGAGCCCCCAGCTCAACCCCCTGCAGTTCCTGACCGACCTGAGCACAGGCGGTCGTATGGCCATGCTGCAGATCCTGCTCAATGTAGTCTTCTTCCTGCCCCTGGGCTTCATTATGGGGCGGGTCTTCCGCTGGCGCTTCATCCTGGCCCTGCCGGTCGCCCTCCTGGTCTCCCTCTTCATCGAAACGGCCCAGCTGACCGGGGTCTTCGGCATCGTGGGCTGCGCCTACCGTCTCTTCGACGTGGACGATCTGATTTGGAATACTTCTGGCGCCATAATCGGCTACCTGGTGGCCATGGTGGCCAACAAACTCGTCCCCACCCGTCAGGCTGACGCCGCCCAGCTGGTCACCAACCCCGGGTTCATACACCGTGCCGTCTCGCTGGCTTTGGATCTGCTCCTGGCCACCATCCTGTCCATGTCCCTGGGGATGGGCGTGACCTATGCGGTCCATCGCCTGGGTACCTACCAGCTGGATGGCCACTACCGCTTTGGCGGGCTACTGATTGCTCCATCAGCTCTGGATGTGTTCGGGATGGTGGTGAATCTGGTCATGCTGCTGATCTTCGAACTGCTTATCCCCCTGCCCCGCAGGGGACGGACACTGGGTGCCACCTTCACCCACATGACCGTCGAGACCAAGCAGCGGCATGGCTGGTCCCGCTTCCTCTTCTATCTGTTCCGGACCGCAGTCATCCTGGCAGTCTTCGGCCCCTGGACCGGCAACGTTCAGATTGCAACGCGCATCCTGGCCCTGCTCCTGCTGGTCTTCTATCTGATCAAGCGGCAGATGCCCTATGACCTCTTGCCTGGGACAGCCTACCGGGAGGAGGACACGGGTGCAGAGGAATCCTTCGACGACCGGCGGGGGTGAAGCCTGACCTCGGACAGGATGATGGCGGCGAAGATGATGGCGAATCCCAACAGATGGGTGGCCGTCAGCTCCTCGTGCAGGATCAGGACCGAGACCAGCATGCCGAACAGGCTCTCCGAGCACAGGATCAGCGAACCCTGGGCGGCTGGAACCCTGGAAAAGGCGATGTTCTGGAAGTTCTGGGCCATCAGGGTCGAGATCAGCGTCAGATAAATCATGGAGCCCAGGGTCGAAGGCGTGAAGTCGGCCGCACTGGGCAAGGGATCGAAGATCAGCGCGCAGACCAGGAAGAGGATACCGCCGAAAAGCAGCTCCAGGTAGGTCAGGGTGGGGGCATCGAACTCCTTGGTCAGGAAGCCGGTGATTACCAGGTTGACCCCGTAGAGCAGGGCGCCGGCCAGGGTCAGCAGGTCACCGGTGCTCAGAGCCAGCCCCTGTCCCCCGCCGTGGGCTGGCAGTGAGATCAGAGACACACCCAGGATGCAGATGGCGGCCGCGATGAAGTGGCGCAGGGCCGGCCGTCGACGTGCCATGATCCAGACCAGGAAGGGCACAAAGATGCAGTAGGTGGCCGTCAGGAATGAGTTGCGGCCTGGGGCGATGGTAGTCAGCCCCATCATCTGCAGGCTGAAAGCCGCCCAGTAGCTGACCCCCAGAATCAGACCCGGTACCAAGGTGTGTATGGCTCCGGTTCTACGCAGCCGTGGCAGCAAAAAGGGCGTCATGATGACGATGGCACACAGGATGCGAATGCCCATCAGCCAACGCACAGTCAGGGTCTCCATGGCAACCTTTTCGAAGGTGTATCCGGCTCCCCAGGCGGCGGCGGCCATCAGCAGCATCAGGCGGGCCAGCCAGGTGGAGGGTTTCCAGGACGAAGAGGGTGCGAAGGTAGACATGTTTCGACTCTAATCTTGCCCGTCCACAAGTGAGAATTGATTTGCAAGACAAAAGCGAGTAGTCCAAACCAGGCTTGTCCTGGTTCGGCTTCGGGCAAGCAGGGTCTGCCATGCCGGACATCTCCGATATCATGGAAGAATGGTGATAACGGCGGCCATAGGTCCTTGGCCGACGGGTTAAGGAGTGTGCGCCAGGATGATCAGAATCGCAGTGGTGGATGACGATTCCATCAGCTGTCGGACCATGGTCAATTACCTAAGCCGCTATCGCAAGGAGCGTCAGGAGGAACTGACGGTCAGCGTCTTCACCGATGGCAAGGCCTTTGCAGATGGGTATCGGCCTGTTTACGACATCCTCCTTCTGGACATTCAGATGACCCCCATGGACGGGATTGAAGTGGCCCGCAGGGTACGCGCCCGTGATGAGTCGGTGGTCATCGTCTTCATCACCTCCGCCCCCCAGTACGCCATCAATGGCTATGAGGTGGGCGCTCTCTCCTACCTGCTCAAGCCCCTGCCCTGGTTCGCCTTCTCCCAGGAGCTGGACCGGTCCATCGCCCAGGTGCGCGGCCGCGTGGACCTGTCCATCCTGATTACCGAGGGCGCCCGATCCACCAGAATTCCCCTCAAGGACATTGTCTTCATCGAATCCGTCCGCCACAGCAGCGTCATCCATACCTTGGATTCCTCGCTGACCACCAACAGTACGTTGAAGAGTCTTGAGGGCCAGCTGGACCAGCGGGGATTCTTCCGCTCCAACTCCTGCTACCTGGTCAACCTGGCCCACGTGACGGGCATGGAGGACCAGGACTGCATTATGTCCACCGGTCAGCGGCTGCGGGTCAGCAGGCCCCGTAAGAAGTCCTTTATGACGGCTCTTACCGCCTACGTGGCAGGTCGGCCATGACCACCACCCACATCCTCAATGCCCTGCCTGACATCCCCCGGCTCTATACGGCCATCAGCGAGTGGCTGGGTTGCCTGGTCTACCTGTTGGCCATCGGGCCGAGAATCTCCCGCCTGCGGATGGCAGCGGTCCTCCTGCCTGGTCTGGCTGTGCTGATCGTGGTTCAATACTGGGCTGGCACCCTGCCTATCGCCTTCTGGATCATCAGCATGTGCCTGGCTGTGGCCTGCATGTATGCCATCATCATGCTGGCTTCAGGGTTGGGTGCGCTGGATGGAGCCTATCTGCTGGCCCGTGCCTTCGTCCTGGCTGAGCTGGTCGCCTCCCTGCACTGGCAGCTGGACTCCTTCATGCGGCCTTCCAGCCACAGCCTGTACGACCCGGCCTCCCTGATCCTGCTGGTCCTGATCTATGGCGGTGTCGGGCTGTTGGCCTGGGTTGCTGAGCGGCGAAACTTCGCCGATGCCCAGCCTTCCGTGCCTGGACGCAGCGTCTTTATTGCCGCGGTCATCGCAGTGGTCACCTTCGCCATGTCCAACCTGAGCTTCGTCTCCACCAATACCCCCTTCTCCGGTCGGGTCGGCCTGGAGGTCTTCTACATCCGCACCTTGGTGGATCTGTGCGGGTTCGCCATGCTCTACGCCCAGCAGGAGCAGCTGCGGGAGAGCCATACCAGCGCCGAGCTGGCCTCCATCAATGCCCGCTCATACAGCCAGCATCGCGAGTACATGCGTTCCAAGGAGAATCTGGAGGCCATGGGCAGGCTTGCCCACGACCTCAAGCATCAGATCGCCGCCCTGCGCTCGCAGATGGACCCCGAGCGCAAGTCCCAGGACTTCGAGGAGCTGGAGGCTGCGGTCGGACGGTACGGGTCGCAGCAGCACACTGGTAACCCCATCCTGGACGTGGTCATGTCCACCAAGGAGCGCATCTGTTCGGAAGAGGGAATCACTTTGACCATGGTGGCCGACGGCTCGCTTTTGGAGGGGATGGCCCCCATGGATGTCTCCACCCTCTTTGGCAACGCCTTGGACAATGCCATCGAGGCCTTGAGAAAGGTCAAGGAGCCTGACCGCCGCCTGATCAAGGTAGCCTTATATGCTCGAGGACAATTCGTGGTGATTCGCATCGAAAACTACTTCACCTCGCCCCTGAATTGGAAGGGCAATGGCGAGCTGGCCACCACCAAGACAAGGACTGACGATGGCCTGCATGGGTATGGTGTCAAGTCCATCCGGCACATAGCCCACCGCTACCAGGGGGAGATGACCCTGCGCACCGAGCATCATTGGTTCAGCCTCTGCGTGCTCCTGCCCAGGAAGGGCGATCAGTTGAAGCCCATGGCGGCTTCGGCGGCCTTGTAACCCAGACGAATGGCCAGGCGGCCCGGCCTGCCCGGCATGTTGATCATCCGGCAGAGCAGGGTGGAGCGGACGTCGGAGGCGATGACGGGGGAGCGGTGCTTCAGCCTGTTCCAGAGCATGTCCTTGTTCCTGTAGTTGCTGGGATTGCGGGAGAGGATCAGGAAGACCGAGGTCACCACACAGTTGATGGATAGATAGTGGATCATATAACGATAGAGTCCACGGGGAACCATCCCCGGTTCAGGTGTGGAATCCGCCATGAGCCCGTTGACCAGCAGCAGTTGTGAAACCCGGGCGATCATGATCGAAGTCTGTACCGACTGGCCTTGGCGACCGGTGTGATAGCGGTAGAAATTCGTATCCAGGTAGAGCAGGGTATGCACCCAGGGCAGGGGCTGATAAGAGTAGATGAAGTCCACGTAGTAGGTGTGCTCGGGCAGGCATGTGTGGGCCTGGCGGAGCACCTCGGTGCGCAGGATCAGGGCATGCATGATCATGTACTGGGCCAGTCCGAACCGCCGTAGGTGGTTCCAGTCCAGTACCCGTCCTGGATCCATGACGCTGCGGAAGTTGATGACCCGCTTATGCTTGCGGCCCTCCTTTTCATAGACGTAGTTGGTGACCACCATGTCCACTGGATTCGTACGTCGCGATTGGTCACGCAGCTGGTCCAGGACCAGACTCAGGGAGGTCGGGTCCACCCAGTCGTCGGCATCGACCACCTTGACGTAGCGGCCCCGGGCGGCTGCCAGGCCGGTGTTGACCGCGCCGCCGTGACCTTTGTTGGTCTGGCTGATCAGACGGATGGTGTGCGGATGGCGTGCCTGGTATGACTGCACCACCTGCGCTGTGGCATCGGTGGATCCGTCATCGACCACGATGACCTCCAGATCGTCACACTCCCTGCTCAGGAGGGAATCCAGGCAGGTCGGCAGATGCTTTGCCATGTTATAAGCGGGGACGATGAAAGTGAGAACGGGCGGGCTCGTGGAGGCCGGTCGGTCAGCTGTCATGAACGATCACTTCGCAAAAGAATGGGTCAGCGGGTATGTCGGCGGGGTTGCCGTAATCCCGCCGGCGGCCGTTGCGACCACTGTACATGATGGGTTTGAGGAAAAGGCCCCGTCCCTCTGGCCGCCGATGCATGCCGGTTCATTGGCAGCCGGGGGAGTGGGGCCGGAATTTTACTGGGCGCTCGCCTGAGATTCGGTGGGCTCCTGACGGAAGATGACCTTGAAGATGGGGAAGAAGACCCAGAAGGAGATGGCCGAGTTGATGATCATGGTGACCAGGTCAGCAATGGTGGTCCCCAGGCTACCCCAGTTCAGGGTGTGCTGGAAGAAGCCGTAGATGGGGTCCTTGTACCAGCCCTGCAACGCTGCTGCGATGATGGTGATGATCACATAGGCCACCAGGTACCAGAAGGCCGCCTTCCAGACCGAGGAGTTGGACTTGAAGGTGATGTTGCGCTGGAGGAAGAAATTGATGATTTGGGCAATCAGCAGGGTGATCTCCACCGCGAGGAAGTAGGCCAGGCCGCCCCCGCCGCCCTGGCCGATGGATCCGGCAGCATAGTCGAACAGGTAGTAGGGCTTGCCGCCGACGGTACCCATGCGCCAGATCTGGAAGTTGGTGCCCACCAGGGAGGTGCCGTTGAAGATGGCCTTGAGCACCGGCATGAGCACCAGCTGCAGGACGGTGACCCCGTTGGACAGGATGAAGAAGACGATGAACTGGGCCAGGGTGGTGTGCCGGTCGCTGAACCGTCGCCACCAGCGGACGATCGCCCACTGTGAGGTCGTCGTTGCCTTCCCCTGAGTCGGCTGTCCGGCCTGCTGGCTGTGCTGATCACTCATGATTGAGCTCCTTTCCGGTCCGGCGGTTGGCGGACATGTTCCTGAAGAATCCGGCGATGAATCCGCCCAGCCCCCGCCATAGGTGGCCATTGGGAATGCGCACGACGGCCTCGACCATGGCCGTGTCGATCAGTCCGTTGGTCATCTTGGCCATGGCCCTTGGGGGCATGTTGAGCAGGAAGAGGGTGTTCAGGTCGGGGTTGCCGGTCTTGGCTTCGTGGCGGCTCTCGCTCTTGGACAGGAAGTCGGCCACGAACCGGGCAAGGGCGCTTCTGGAGTCCTTCCAGGATGAGAGCGGATCGTTGACGCCGAAGGTGGTGACTGAACCCTGTCGGGCTACCGCGTGACCGAAGAGCGCTGTCACAGCGGAATCGTCGAGCTCCTTGACCCGGCCGGTCAGATAGGCGCCGAGGGCAGGGTCGGGACCCTGCGGATCGACGGTGCCGTGGACTCTCAGATGTCCACGCAGTTCCATCTTGCGCGCGTCGGACCCGATCATGATGGTCCAGTCGCCGGACTCGACCTGCCAGGAGCTGCTGGCCGTATCGAAGTGCCGGAAGGTCGTCTGGTCGAAGTCGATGCGGACCTGGGCTGACTGGCCGGCCTCCAGGCTGACCTTCTTGAAGCCCTTCAGCTCGCGGACTGGCCTGAGCACGCCACCCTTGGGCGCCTGGACGTAGAGCTGGGGAACGGTGGCCCCCTGCCTGTCCGAATCATTGGTCAGGGTGAAGGTGACCCCCTTGTCGTCCACGGTCAGATCGGCGTAGGCGAAGTGTGCGTAAGACAGGCCGTAGCCGAAGGGGAAGCGTTCCTCCACCTCGGCGGTCAGGTAGTAGCGGTAGCCGACGAAGGGACCCTCCCGGTAGATGGACTCGTGCGCTGGGTCGGGGTACCAGTCGGCGCTGGGGCAGTCGGCATAGGACTTGGGCCAGGTTTCCGCAAGGTGGCCGGAGGGGTTGACCCGGCCCGTCAGGATGTTCAGGGTGGCTGAGGCTCCAGCCTGCCCGGACAGTCCTATATAGAGAACGGCATCGCACTGGTCGATCCAGTCGGTGGTGACGGGGGAGCCCGCCACCAGGACGACCACCAGGGGCTTGTCCGTCGCGCCCAGGGCCTTGATCAGGTCGACCTGGTTGCCGGGAATGTCCATGTGGGAACGGTCCAGGCCCTCGGATTCACTGCGCTCATCCAGGCCCACGCAGGCGACGATCACGTCAGCCTGGCCAGCCGCAGCCACGGCCTGGTCGATCAAAGATTGGTTCTTCTCGCCATGGCGTTCGTAGCCCTGGCTGTAGGAAGCCAGCTCCAGTCCGTCGCCCTTGCCCTGCCTGAGCAGGTCCAGCATGCTCTCCTGCTTGGCTGCGTTGACCTTTGAGGATCCGGACCCTTGGAACCTTGGAGTCTGGGCCATATCCCCGACCAGGGCGACCCGGGTGCCGGCGGCCAGTGGCAGACGTCCCTTCCGATTGACCAGAAGAACGGCGGATCCCTCGGCAATGCTCCGTGCCACCTGATGGTGATCCCGTATCTGCTCTGCGGTCAGGTTTCCATCGGGATCCATGTCGGAGTGATAGGTCAGCTTGGCCAGTCGGGCCACCTCTTCGGCCCGGGCATTCAGGTCGGCCTCGTCCAGGCGGCCCTCCTGCACGGCCTTGGCAATCTGGCGAACGGAGTCGTATCCGGCCTGGGGCATCTCCAGGGAGGAGCCATTGGCGGCTGCGGCGACCGCACTGTTGGAGCCGCCCCAATCCGAGACAACCATGCCGTCAAAGCCCCACTCATCGCGCAGGATGTCCTTGAGCAGATGTGGATTCTCATTGGCATAGGTGCCGTTGACCATGTTATAAGAGGTCATGATGGCCCAAGGGTGGGCCTGGCGCACTGCGATCTCGAATCCGGTCAGATAGAGCTCACGCATGGTGCGTTCGTCCACCACGGAGTCAGATGCCTGGCGGCGCAGTTCCTGGCTGTTCAAGGCGAAATGCTTGGGGGTTGCGGCCACGCCCTGGGACTGGATGCCTTCAATAAGGCCTGCAGCCATCTGACCGGCCACCTGGGGGTCTTCGGAATAGTATTCAAAGTTTCTGCCGCATAGGGGGTTGCGCTTGATGTTCATGCCCGGACCCAGAACCATGTTGACGCCCAGGCTTCTGGCCTCGCTGCCCAGCGCCTGGCCCATGGTCTTGGCCAGCTCCGGGTCCCACGAGCAGGCCACGGTGCCGGCTGTGGGGAAGCAGGTGGCGGGCTTGGACTTGCCCATGCCCAGGTTGTCCCCTGATCCGGTCTGGCGGCGCAGGCCGTGCGGGCCGTCGCTCAGGACCATGCTCGGGATGCCCGCTCTCTTCAGGGCGCGGGTCGCCCAAGTGGATTTTCCGGAGAGCAACGATGCCCGTTCCAGAACTGTCAGATCCTTGACTTCCATGGTGTTCCTTCTCCAAACAACTTCCGCCGGTACGCTGCAATTTCAATCTTGCTCTGTTTGGATATGAATATCGTCAGACGTATTCCGGTTGCGGCAACGATGATTTCACATCAATTGTTTTGCCACATTTCGCTGTTCATTATTCAGCGAAAACTCGTGGCGCCAAGGAAGAACTCCATAAATTGTCATTTTCCTGGCATAAATGGTTGTAAGGCTGAGCGGCAATCATGAATATTCGCTGCGCTTGTTGTGGCGTAGATAGGGGAATTCCGACAGTTTAAGTGGGAGAAAGAACAATTCAGTCATTTTGTGAACCATCGGATTCTGTAGTTTTTTATCATTAATTTGAATTGACGATCGGAATACCCGGTTTTCGGAGGTGATGCAGGGATTACCACGTCAATGCCAGAGAAAGGAATTCAATGAAGAAGGCAAAAATAGTGAGGATAATCAAAACGATTGTCTCCATTATATTCGCTGTGGCACTCATTGTCGGTTTGATGCTTGCAAACCCCCAGCTAAAAACCAACAAGATTCTGTCAAACATTATGAACTACAACAGGCAGAGTATCGATAATTCCCAAATCAAGGATAAAAATCTCGACCTGAATTATTACAAAGCCGATTACAATGTCGATACTATCAAAGCTGCCGAAAACAGGCTGGCTTCGAATATCGCTGAACAAGGTACAGTTCTGCTGAAAAATCAGGACGATGCCCTACCCCTCAAGTCAGGTGCCCATTTGAGCCTTTTCAGCGCCAATAGCGTGAAGGCAGACGGTGCCAGCATGCTGACTAAGTCTAAGGGTGTTACTGCCAAAGAAGTACTTGAGCAGGAAGGGTTCAAGGTCAATGACAAACTTTGGCAGTTCTATAGCAAGGATGCTGGCAAGAAATACGGCTTGGCCGCAGGATCCGTTAACTTTGGCGATGGCGAAGACTTCCGCATCAATGAGGCTTCTATCGATGTCCTCAAGCGGGAGCCGGGATTGCTGGATTCTGTTAAGGGCACAGTGCCGGTCTATCTACTAAGCCGTGTAGCCGGCGAAGGCCGTGATATGCCTCGCTCGATGTATAACCATGCAAGTTCGGACCAAGACAAGCGCAGGACTTACCTAGAGCCAGACTCCAACGAGCTTTCTGTTTTAAACTATCTGAACCAGAATTTTGACAATGTTGTCCTAGTCGTCAAATCCAATGCGGCGTTAGACCTAGGCTGGTTGGATCAGTTCCCTCACATCAGATCGGTAGTCTACTCAGAGAACATCACCCGCCAACTGGCAGGCGTTCTTTCTGGCCGACTGAATCCATCAGGCAGAACGGTCGACACTTTCGCACGGCATGCGCTCGACTCCCCTGCTGCGCACAATTTCGGAGATTACCAGTATTACAACAAGCAGGGCAAGCCTACGAAGTACAACTATCTGACCTATGCGGAAGGCATTTACGTTGGCTATCGCTACTATGAAACACGCTATGAGGACAAGGTCCTCGGTCAAGGGAATGCAGGTGACTTCGACCATGCCCGCGAAGTCATCTATCCCTTTGGTTACGGTCTGAGCTACACCACCTTTGACTGGCGAGACTTTCACATCAACCAGGAGGGTGATCGGTTCGTGGCTTCTCTGGTGGTCGAGAATACCGGTAATCGTCCAGGACGTGACGTGGTTGAACTTTATGCACAGAGTCCCTATACCGAATATGACAAAGCCAACGGCGTGGAAAAGTCTGCAGTCGACCTTGTCGGATATGCAAAGACCCCGCAGCTGCAGCCTGGAGCCCATACAAGCGTGAAGATCACTTTCGACCGAAGCCAACTTAAAGCCTATGATGCTAAAACGGCGAAGACTTTTATATTTGACGCAGGCGAATACCGCTTCACTGCGGCCCATGATGCTCATGATGCAGTTAACAACATCCTGGCCCAGAAAGGCCGCACCATTAATAATGGCATGACAGCTCCCGGCAATCCTTCGCTAGTTGCCTCGTATACTCCGACCAACGCTCAGGTGGATGTCACGACCTTCTCCAAAGATGCCAAGACGGGTAAAAAAATCACGAATCTATTCGATTTTGCCCGGGCTGACACCACTTATCTGAGCCGTGCCGATTGGACAGGAACTTTCCCCAAGCATGATGGCGTTCCGTCCGACCAGATCAGCACTTGGGGCGGTGAGATTAACGGTGAGAAAGACGGTCATCCCAAGGCTTACACGTGGAAGAAGACCGCTGATGATAGTTTGATCGCCAAGCTAGATGGTCATGACTCAGGCACACCAGTTGCACGACGGTCCATACACACCCGTCCGGTTTTCGGCAAGGACAACAAGCGCAGTCTGATTGAGATGCGCGGCCTTCCATATGAGAGCAAGGAGTGGGATGCCTTGCTTGATCAGATGACCGAGGATGACTACTGGAAAGTCACTATTGACGCTGGCTACGGTTTGGACTTCATCAAGTCAGTCGGAAAGCCTTATACCATGGATGCTGACGCCGCCAACGGCTTATTCTATGGCGGGACCGGCAAGACCTTCCCCAATGTAATGATGCTGGCCCAGTCCTTCAATCATGATTTGGCTGAGCAGTTCGGCAAAATGATCGGCAACGAGGCCCTGCTGGGTGGTGCCAGTGGATGGTACGCCCCATCAATGGACATCCACCGTACACCTTTCAGCGGCCGTAACGGCGAGTACTATTCAGAGGATCCATTCCTGTCAGGTAGTACCGCTTCAGCGGAAGTTAGCGGAGCCGCATCCAAGGGCGTCTACACCTATATCAAGCACTTTGCGCTCAATGATCAGGAGGATCATCGCGGGGATCGACCGGGCAACTTCAGCGTGGCCACTTGGGCCAACGAGCAGTCCATCCGGCAGATTTACCTGTCGCCCTTCGAGGCCTGTATCAAGGCACCGGAACTTCCCATGAAGTACGTGAAAAAGCTGCCCGATGGTTCATATAAACAGGCTATTGCCAAAGTTCCCGCAGCTATGGGGGTCATGAGTTCCTTTAACCGCATCGGAGCAACCTGGACCGGTGGATCCTACCAGTTGATGACGAAGCTCCTGAGGCAAGAGTGGGGCTTCAACGGATTGGTTATCACGGACAATGCCAACACCGGTGTGTTTATGAGTCCCTATCAGATGATTGAGGCTGGTGCGGATGCAAAGCTACTGAATGTGGATAAGGATCCGACTGGTGAGAAGTTGGACTTCAAGGATCCTGCCACCTACCAGTACGCGCGCCAGGCAGCTCACCACATGCTCTATGCCGTGGCCAACTCCAAAGCCATGAATGGGGCTATGCCAGGTAGCCGATTCCGCTACTTCAACGTCATGAACGTGGTTCGGTACAGCCTTAATGTAGCTGTCGCTGTCATCATCCTGCTGTTGGCTTGGTTCACTTTCCGCAGGCATAGCAAAACAGTGATCGTCCGCAAAGAGGCCAAACGGGCCGCCAGGAGACTGAAGCGCCAGGCAAAGAAGTCAGACAAAGCCATCTGACCGGGGGTACGGCTGGGCATTCAGAGTCTCGGCGCTAACGCCTAGCCGTCTCCCTAAATAGCCGTATTGCGCGGAGTGTCATCGTCGCTCTGTTCCTCGGTTATCTGCCCTCGCATCGAATTTCATGCGCTGTGCGTGACAAGCGGCCATGGCGTCGGTAGGCTATGAGCAGTGGGGATGGGAATAATCAGATGTCATCCCGTTCAGAAGGGTCATCAAAGGTGTCCACACATTCTCGGCTCTACGCCGTGCATATCAACGGTGCCCGCATGGTCTTCTCCATGAACCCAGCATCGCCGGAGGCCCCCATAGTGCTCTATCTGCATGGGGGTCCAGGCGATGCCTGCATTCCCCTGACCATGCGTTACAATTCGGCCTTGGAGCGCGATTTCCGCTTCATCAACCTGGACCAGCGGGGCAGTGGGCTGTCCTACCATCCCTTTGCCCCTGACGAGGTGGTGACCATCAATTCGATGGTCGAAGATGTTCACCAGTTCGTGCTGAAGCTGCTTCGAGCCTACGGACAGGATTCCGTGATTCTCATCGGTCATTCCTGGGGCAGCGTCCTGGGGCTGGAGATGGCGAAGCGCTATCCCTCGCTTGTCAGCTGCTACATCGGCCTTGGGCAGGTTGTCAGCATGCGCGCCGCTCTTCGGCTAAGACGGCATTGGGGGCAACAGAATTTGGGTCACCGGCTCGGTTCGGTCGTCAGCAGGGAGAGCGGGGCTGCCGACTTGGTGCTGATGATCGATGAGTTGCTGTCTCGTGGCGGGGTCGCCATGTTGTTCAGATCCTTGGAACGGATTATGACTTACCTGCGCTCGCCCTATTACAACTGGTTGCGTCTGCTCAACCAAGCCAAGGGGGTGGCTCAATCCCGCGCTCGCTTGGATGGTGAGCTGGAGCAGGTTGATTTCAGCGGGCTGACTTCTTTCGGGGCCCCTGTATATTTCATCAGCGGCAAGTATGACCGTCATCTGCCAGGCATTCTGGTTGAGCGGTTTGCAGATGGGCTGAAGAGCCCACATCGGTTCATTCGCTTTGACCGGTCCGGGCATTGCCCGCAATGGGATGAGCCAGAACGATTTGCTGCGACGGTTAAAGCCATCTGCCTGTAGCGCTTTATATGATAAGCAAGGGCTACCTTGCCGCTTGCGCTCATTCGCATGGTGGAAATACGTGCTGCAAGCGACGAAATCTACTAATATGAGTCATTGAAGATATTGGTTTGAGCCTCGCTGAAGAGTGCACGGGGCTCCTGGATAGGCGAAGGTCGATGAAGCGGGGATTATGTCGATGAAAATCGACACGCCGTAGAATCCCCGGAATCGTTGGATTCCTTCGATATTTTTCTATGCCAATTTGCGGGACAACCCAACTTCGTGTAAGTTTACTTCTTGCTGCCCGGCAGTGATGAGAACTCTTCGGAGGGCTTGGAGCTGTTGGTGTGGTGGTGGTTTGAGAACTCAAGAGCGTGTTTGTGCTACTTATAGCTTTTTGATTGCCAGTCCGATGCCCGCCCGGCTGTTGTCGGGTACGTGGGAGCGTTGTGAGGGGTGTCGGGGTTTTTCGTGGGTTGGTTTCCTCCTTATGGAAGCCGGCCCGTCAATTATTGATGTGGGCTGTTTCGGCCTTCTTCATGGTTTTTTGTGGAGGGTTTGATTCTGGCTCAGGATGAACGCTGGCGGCGTGCTTAACACATGCAAGTCGAACGGGATCCGCCAAGCTTGCTTGGTGGTGAGAGTGGCGAACGGGTGAGTAATGCGTGACCAACCTGCCCCATGCTTCGGAATAGCTCCTGGAAACGGGTGGTAATGCCGGATGCTCCGCACCGTCGCATGATGGTGTGGGAAAGGGTTTACCGGCATGGGATGGGGTCGCGTCCTATCAGCTTGTTGGCGGGGTGATGGCCTGCCAAGGCTTCGACGGGTAGCCGGCCTGAGAGGGCGACCGGCCACATTGGGACTGAGATACGGCCCAGACTCCTACGGGAGGCAGCAGTGGGGAATATTGCACAATGGGCGAAAGCCTGATGCAGCGACGCCGCGTGCGGGATGACGGCCTTCGGGTTGTAAACCGCTTTTGATTGGGAGCAAGCGAGAGTGAGTGTACCTTTCGAATAAGCACCGGCTAACTACGTGCCAGCAGCCGCGGTAATACGTAGGGTGCAAGCGTTATCCGGATTTATTGGGCGTAAAGGGCTCGTAGGCGGTTCGTCGCGTCTGGTGTGAAAGTCCATCGCTTAACGGTGGATCGGCGCCGGGTACGGGCGGACTGGAGTGCGGTAGGGGAGACTGGAATTCCCGGTGTAACGGTGGAATGTGTAGATATCGGGAAGAACACCGATGGCGAAGGCAGGTCTCTGGGCCGTCACTGACGCTGAGGAGCGAAAGCGTGGGGAGCGAACAGGATTAGATACCCTGGTAGTCCACGCCGTAAACGGTGGATGCTGGATGTGGGGCCCGTTCCACGGGTTCCGTGTCGGAGCTAACGCGTTAAGCATCCCGCCTGGGGAGTACGGCCGCAAGGCTAAAACTCAAAGAAATTGACGGGGGCCCGCACAAGCGGCGGAGCATGCGGATTAATTCGATGCAACGCGAAGAACCTTACCTGGGCTTGACATGTGCCGGACGGCCGCGGAGACGCGGCTTCCCTTCGGGGCCGGTTCACAGGTGGTGCATGGTCGTCGTCAGCTCGTGTCGTGAGATGTTGGGTCAAGTCCCGCAACGAGCGCAACCCTCGCCTCGTGTTGCCAGCACGTTATGGTGGGAACTCACGGGGGACCGCCGGGGTTAACCCGGAGGAAGGTGGGGATGACGTCAGATCATCATGCCCCTTACGTCCAGGGCTTCACGCATGCTACAATGGCCGGTACAACGGGATGCGACATGGTGACATGGAGCGGATCCCTGAAAACCGGTCTCAGTTCGGATCGGAGCCTGCAACCCGGCTCCGTGAAGGCGGAGTCGCTAGTAATCGCGGATCAGCAACGCCGCGGTGAATGCGTTCCCGGGCCTTGTACACACCGCCCGTCAAGTCATGAAAGTGGGCAGCACCCGAAGCCGGTGGCCCAACCCGCAAGGGGGGGAGCCGTCTAAGGTGAGGTCCGCGATTGGGACTAAGTCGTAACAAGGTAGCCGTACCGGAAGGTGCGGCTGGATCACCTCCTTTCTACGGAGATTCTGGAAATCCCCCGCGTGTGATGCGTGGGGGTCGTGCCTGCGGGTCCGGCCGGTCGGCCGGATGGTGTGGGCGTGCTGGCGTGGAACGGTCTTGAGGCTGTGGCATGGATGCGCTGTTGGGTTCCCGGGCCGCCACCCTTGTGGGTGGTGTTCCCGTCGCCCGTCGGGTTCCTCATGGGGTGTTGCCCCGTGGCGGGTCCCGGCGGCGCGCTGGTGGCTTGAGAACTGGATAGTGGACGCGAGCGGATGGCCGGCTGTGAGGCCGGTTGTCTGCTGTATTGTTTCGTCCGGGCCCATGTGAGTGGGTTCGGGTCGATCGTTTTGTGATCGTTTAGTGTGATGATTTGTCGTCTGGCAGTTCGCAGTTGTTGTTGTCGTGGCATGGCCTGTGGTCGTGTTGTCGGCAAGGGCGCATGGTGGATGCCTTGGCAGACAGGACCGATGAAGGACGCGTGGGGCCGCGATAGGCCTCGGGGAGCCGCCGACAGGGCTTTGATCCGAGGGTGTCCGAATGGGGAAACCCGCCGGCCGTGATGGGCCGGCACCGCATTCGTGCGGGGGGTACGCAGGGAAGTGAAACATCTCAGTACCTGCAGGAAAGGATATTCCGTGAGTAGTGGCGAGCGAAAGCGGATGATGGCCAAACCGGTGCCGTGTGATACCCGTCGGGGGTTGCGGCATGGGTGTTGTGGGACTTGGCGTCCGGGCTCCGACGGGCCCGGCGGCAGTGATAAAGCGGCGTGTGAGGCGAACGGGATTGAATTCCCGGCCGTAGAGGGTGATGGCCCCGTAGCCGAAGGCGCGCCGCCTGCCGGTCCTTGTTCCCAAGTAGCGCGGGACTCGTGGAATCCCGTGTGAATCCGCCCCGACCGTGGGGTAAGCCTGAATATTCCTGTCTGACCGATAGCGTACGAGTACCGTGAGGGAAAGGTGAAAAGCACCCCGGGAGGGGAGTGAAAGAGTTTCTGAAACCGTGTGCCTACAATCCGTCGGAGCCCTTCGGGGTGACGGCGTGCCTATCGAAAAATGAGTCTGCGAGTCAGTGGTGCGTGGCGAGGCTAACCCGTGTGGGGCAGCCGTAGCGAAAGCGAGTCCGATAAGGGCGTTTCCAGTCGCGTGTCCTGGACCCGAAGCGGGATGATCTAGCCCTGGGCAGGTTGAAGCGCGGGTAAGACCGCGTGGAGGACCGAACGGACCTGGGTTGAAAACCGGGCCGATGACCTGGGGCTAGGGGTGAAAGGCCAATCAAATTCCGTGATAGCTGGTTCTCTCCGAAATGCATTTCGGTGCAGCGTCGCGTGAGTGCCTCCATGGGGTAGAGCTACTGGATGCTTGAGGGCCCGTATCGGGTACCGACAGCAGCCAAACTCCGAATACGTGTGAGGTGTATCGCGGCAGTGAGTCGGCGGGGGATAAGCTCCGTCGTCGAGAGGGAGACAGCCCAGATCGTCGTCTAAGGTCCCCAAGCGCGTGCTAAGTGGGAAAGGATGTGGAGTCGCATAGACAGCCAGGAGGTTGGCTCAGAAGCAGCCATCCTTGAAAGAGTGCGTAACAGCTCACTGGTCTAGTGGTTCCGCGCCGATAATGTAGCGGGGCTCAAGCACGCCACCGAAGACGCGGCAGCGCAGTTCGCTGTGCTGGGTAGGAGAGCGTTCCGCGTGGGGCGAAGCGGCGGCGTGAGCCGGCCGTGGACCGCGTGGAAGTGAGAATGCAGACATGAGTAGCGAGAGGCGGGTGAGAATCCCGTCCGCTGGATGACCAAGGGTTCCGGGGCCACGTTCGTCGTCCCCGGGTGAGTCGGGTCCTAAGGCGAGGCCGACAGGCGTAGTCGAATGGATGAAGGAGTCGATATTCTCCTACCGGCGTCAAGCCGTCCAATCCAAGACGTGGAAGCATGCCCTTACCTGTGTCGGGTGGCGGTCTTCGGACCGTCCGATGGCATGGGACCGGCGTGTGGATGCGTGGCGGGTAGCGCGGGAGTGACACGGAACGGGAGCCGGGCCGCGGTGGTGGTTATCCGTGGTCAAGCATGCGGCGCGTCGGGCAGGCAAATCCGCCCGGCATGAGCGCGAGGTGTGATGATGGGGGGTCTTGTGCCCCGAATCCGGTGTGCCGTTCCGTCGAGAAAAGCTTCGGCGTGAGGAGTGGCGCCGCCCGTACCCCAAACCGACACTGGTGGTCAGGTAGAGTATACCAAAGCGATCGAGCGAATCCTGGTCAAGGAACTCGGCAAATCACTCCCGTGCCTTCGGTATAAGGGAGGCCCCGGCCGGTGAGGCGCCTTTGCGCGCGGAGCCGGTGGGGGCGGCACAGACCAGGGGGTAGCGACTGTTTACCAAAAACACAGGTGCATGCGAAGACGTAAGTCGCTGTATATGCACTGACGCCTGCCCGGTGCCGGAAGGTTAAGAGGATCCGTCATCCCTCTTCGGAGGGGGCAGCGGTGAATTCAAGCCCCGGTAAACGGCGGTGGTAACTATAACCATCCTAAGGTAGCGAAATTCCTTGTCGGGTAAGTTCCGACCTGCACGAATGGCGTAACGACTTCCCCACTGTCTCGACCAGGAGCTCGGCGAAATTGCAGTACGAGTAAAGATGCTCGTTAAGCGCAGAAGGACGAAAAGACCCCGGGACCTTTACTATACCTTGGTATTGGCGTTAGGTGCGGACTGTGTAGCATAGGCGGGAGGCTTCGAAGCGGGTGCGCCAGCATCCGTGGAGCCGGAATGTGAAATACCGCTCTGTCCTCATCTGGCCTCTAACCTCGGCCGGTCATCCCGGCCAGGGACAGTGCCTGGCGGGTAGTTTAACTGGGGCGGTTGCCTCCCAAAGAGTAACGGAGGCGCCCAAGGGTTCCCTCAGCCCGGTTGGCAATCGGGTGTCGAGTGCAATCGCACAAGGGAGCTTGACTGCGAGACCGACGGGTCGAGCAGGGACGAAAGTCGGAGATAGTGATCCGGTGCCGGCGTACGGACGCGGCATCGCTCAACGGATAAAAGGTACCCCGGGGATAACAGGCTGATCATCCCCAAGAGTCCATATCGACGGGATGGTTTGGCACCTCGATGTCGGCTCGTCGCATCCTGGGGCTGGAGCAGGTCCCAAGGGTTCGGCCGTTCGCCGATTAAAGCGGCACGCGAGCTGGGTTCAGAACGTCGTGAGACAGTTTGGTCTCTATCCTCTGCGCTCGTTGGAATCTTGAGGAGCCCTGCCCATAGTACGAGAGGACCTGGGTGGACGAACCTCTGGTATGCCGGTTGTCGCGCCAGCGGCACGGCCGGTTGGCTACGTTCGGATGGGATAACCGCTGAAAGCATCTAAGCGGGAAGCCCCCTCCAAGATAAGGATTCCATGAAGCCTCCGGGCTTCTGAAGACCCCATGCAGAACACATGGTCGATAGACCGGACGTGGACACCCCGCAAGGGGCGGAGCCGACCGGCACTAATGGTCGAGGACAACACAACACCCGCCCCCGGGAGGGGCGGCGGCATCAACCCCTGCTGCGAAGCCTGCCTGCGGCAATGAACACGAACGGCCACAGGCGATCGAACACACGGAACACGCGTCCACCATCCGGTCCCCAAGCCGCCAGGAGACCCCATCCCCCCACACGGGGTTGGAAGAACCGAAGATTCGCGGCGGTCATGGCCTGGGGGAGACGCCCGGTCCCATTCCGAACCCGGAAGCTAAGACCCAGCACGGCAATGGTACTGCACCCGGAAGAGTGTGGGAGAGTAGCACACCGCCGCCACAACACGAAAAAGTAAAGGCCTCTGATGACACCGATCACCAGAGGCCTTTACTGTATTCCCTCGTCCTATACCCAGCAAAACACCACTGTCTGTACGCCGCCACCATACCTGGAAGAGCACTACGCCATGGCCGAGTGCTTCACAGACCAACACGCCAATAAGCGCGTACCACGCCATAAAGGTTCGTATGCAACAGAAGCAGCTATCAAATACGACTTCACTCCTATGATGCACTTTGAAACATGTCCCGTGGCAGACATTTTGTGGAACCATTATTTAGTTGCGGATACCATCGAATCCTTATGTATACAACATGGTGCTGATACTTGTCGACGACGACGTATTTCAGCAACTTCTCCGCCTTTTTTGGTTTTGCAGGCTTCCCTGATGTTCAGCACATAGTCCGCAGACAAAGGACAAGGCTGAATATCACACACCGCCCTATGCCGAAAGCGGCCACATTACCCTAAACGTAAAGGAGGTCCAAGGGCAATGGAGACCGGGTTCAAGAAGTCGTTAATCGGCTATCTGCTCAACAGGCGTGATTACGTGCGCGGCTCCGAGTTATCCCATGCGCTCAAGGTCTCGACTAAAACCATCACCAGAGCTGTCCAACAGATCAACGAGCAATACCGGCCCGTGACCATCATCGAATCCAAGAGAGGGCGCGGGTATCGCCTTAAGAACCCCGAGACGCTGTCATTCGGTGATTCAGGATTTGTGATCGGCCAGGCCAATGTCGATGTCAGCCGTCTGACGTCCATAGAGCGGCGGGATGAGATTGTCAAGCGACTCTTGTTCACGGCGCCGCAACGGTACAGGGTGACCGAGCTCTGGGGCAAATACTTTATCGGTGACTCTGCCGTAGCGACCGATCTTCGTTCCCTGAGACTGATGCTTGGCCGCTTCCAGCTTTTCATCGAACATGTCAGCGGGTTCGTTTGGATCGATGGTGAGGAGGCCGATATCCGTCGGGCGATCGGCAGTCTGTTCGTCAATGAAGGCCAGCCTGGCAACAGACGGTTCATGCAGTCCGACCAGGACATCGAGCAGCGTGATGCGGCCTTTGTCGATAAACAGCTGGATCTGATCGAGGAACTGCTTCACACCGAGATTCCCTATCCTTATAGGGTCAACATCTTCACCCATCTGTATATCCTCATCGAGCGATTTCGCAGTGTTGGGGCTCTCATGGAGGACCGAGCCGGGGAACAGCAGGCCGCCATTGCCGATGATGGTTCCAAGGTCATGAACGTCTGCCGAGCTGTCATTGCCAACGTGGACATGTATCTGGATGCACAGCTGCCCGATGCCGAAGTTTACGATCTTTACCAATATCTGGCTTCCTCAAGGATCGAGGATGATCTTTCGGCTGCCAACGACATGCCTGATCCAGTTCGGCGGGCCACGCGCTATCTGATCGACCGGGTCGCTCTGAACCCTCGTTACGCGCAGATCGATCAGTCCGAGTTGTTCGCCAGGCTTTCCAAGCATATGAAGCCCTTGCTTAACAGGTTGAAGAACGGCATCAGAGTCAACAACAACCTTCTTGAGCAGATCAAGCTGGAGTATCCGAACCTGTTCCGTACAGTGAAGGAAGCCACACGCCAGTTGGAGGAGCACGAGCATCTCCCGGTCATCGACGACGAGGAAATCGGTTTCATCACTGTTTATTTCGCTCAGGCTGTGGAAAATCTCAGCAGGCCCTTGAACATCCTGCTGGTTTGCACCACTGGGCTGGGCACGGCTCAATTGCTGAAATCCAAAATCGAGCGGCGGTTCTCCGATATGAACGTCATAGGGACAGTGGCTGCCAGAGATGTAGAGAAGGCCTTGAAGCGGTATCCGATGACTGATCTCGTGGTCTCTACAGTTACCCTGTCTGAAGCGCTGAAGCGGCCGACGCTGGTCGTCAGCGCCATGCTGACCATCGAAGATCAGGAGCGGCTGGAGCGGATGGCCGACCATATCCATTACGGGGAGGTCGGACGATGAAGATCCTGATTGAGCAGGAGCCTTCTGGCGGTTTCGGAATCCGAAACTCTGCATCAACGGCATCCTCAGGCCAGGAGTCGATGCATGCCCTATTCGTCTGCATATGCAGACATTTGCAGTCCAAGGGCATCATCAGGTCCGTCGATCTCCTAGCAAAGGAACTGCTTGCCCGTGAGGTCTCGGGCAGCACAGTCATTGCAGACCATCTGGCCAATCCGCACGCGCAGGGACCTTTCGTCGATGAATGCGTGCTCTTCTACTTGGGGCTTTCCCGACCCGTTCCAAAGTGGGACGGATTGCATGAAGTATCCCGACTTTTGCTCACCCTCATCCCGCAGAATCCCTCGATGGAGGACTTGCAGTATTTGCGTGACCTCTACCGGCGAATGGGTGGTGAGAGGGTTCTGGACCTGTTAGGAACAGGTTCGATCACGGATGTTCGACAGATATTGACGACAGAAGGGAAATGATGGTGGACGCAGCATCACTTGGCGAGGCAATCGACAAGAGGACCGTGGTGACGGGACTTAAAGCGAAGACCAAGGACGAGGTCTTCGACGAGCTGACCCACAGGCTTCATGATGCCGGCTACATCGATTCGCCAGAGGCCTTCATGAAGGCCCTGTACGAGCGTGAAGGCCAGGGCGCGACAGGCATAGGCGAGCATGTGGCCATCCCTCATGGTCGCAGTGACACTGTTCGCAGGAACGGCGTCGCCATTGCAGTGCTGGATCATGAAATTCCCTGGGAATCCTTGGACGACACCGGAGCAAAAGTTGTGGTGCTGTTTGCCGTAGGTGCTGATGACGAGGGCTCAAAGCGACACCTGCAGCTGCTTTCGGAGTTTGCCAGGAAACTGGCCAAGGCCGATGTGGTACACGACCTCCTCCAGGCCCAGAACACCGACCAGGTCGTGTCAGCTTTGACCAGATGATTTGTCACTTAATCGAATAACAGCAAAGGAGAATTAATCATGAAGATCGTTGGAGTCACAGCCTGCACCATCGGCATCGCGCATACCTATCTGGCCCAGCAGAAGCTGGAGGATGCAGCCAAGGCGGCCGGCGACGATATCAAAATCGAAACCCAGGGCACCATCGGCATCGAGAATGCCCTGACCGCAGACGACATCAAACAGGCGGATGTGGTCATTCTGGCCATTGACATCAAAATAGCTGACGAAGAGCGGTTCCAGGGCAAGAAGACCGTCAAGGTCTCGACTGAGACGGCGATCAAGTCGCCCAACAAGCTGATTGCCAAACTGCACGAAATCGTCGGTAAGTAGAAACCATGCAACCAACCATGTGGACAAGGAAGTCATCATGAAAGAATTTTGGAAGAAAGCCAATTTCAAGGGCCATCTGCTGACGGCCATCTCCTATATGATCCCCATCGTCTGTGGTGCGGGCTTCATTATCGCCATCGGCATGGCCTTCGGAGGCAAGGCCCAGGACGCCTTGGTCATGGGGAAGTTCGACTTCTTCCAGGCCCTGGCTACCCTGGGCGGCAAGGCACTGGGACTTCTCCCGGTCATCATTGCCACAGGCATCGCCTTCTCGATTGCGGGCAAGCCAGGGATTGCGCCCGGCTTCGTGACCGGTCTGGCGGCCGTAGCCATCAGCGCTGGCTTCATCGGCGGCATCATCGGCGGCTATATTGGCGGCTGGCTGGCTTACGCTGTACTGCGCTACGTCAAAGTACCCAGCTGGGCCAAGGGACTTATGCCCACATTGATCGTGCCTTTCCTGGCCTCCTTGGCCAGCGGACTGATCATGGTCTACATCATCGGCACCCCTGTGGCTTGGTTTACCACCTGGCTGACCAACCTGCTGACAAGCATGAACGGGGCCTCCAACCTCATTTTCGGCGCCGTTCTGGGCACGCTGAGCATCGTCGACTTCGGTGGCCCCATCAACAAGACCGCCTTTGCCTTTGCACTGACGCTGCAGGCCCAGGGCATCAACGGTCCTGTCACTGCCTTGCAGCTGACCAACACGGCCACCCCCATCGGCTTCGGCTTCGCCTATCTGGTCGCCAAGCTTCTGCGCAAGCGGATTTACACCCATGAGGAGGTGGAGACCCTCAAGTCGGCTGTGCCCATGGGTGTTGTGAACATCGTCGAGGGATCCATCCCCATTGTCATGAACGATCTGGTGAGGGGAATCGTCGCCGCTGGTCTGGGCGGCATGTGCGAAGGCGCCATCCTGATGAGCCTATCCAACGGTAAGGGCGCCACCGTGCCTTTCGGCGGCTTCCTGATGCTTCCCACCATGGGTGCCAAGTGGTGGGTTGGACTGCTGGCCATCGCTGCCAACGTCCTGGTGACCGGCATCGTCTATGCGTTGATCAAGAAGTCGATTCCTGAAGACGCCGCCGAGCCTGCTGCAGCAGCGGCCGAAGACGAAGAGGACCTCGACCTGGACGACATCCAGGTCATCTGAACTAACAGAAAGACACACATTTCACAATGACAGTAACAAGCACACCAACATTGACCAAGCGCCCGCGGCAAATTCAGCTGGCCCCCTCGCTGATGACCATGGATCTGGACCAGTTCAAGGAGCAGATCAGCTTTCTGAACGAGAGAGTCAACCTCTACCACATCGATATCATGGACGGCCACTTCGTACCCAACATCACCCTGTCGCCCTGGTTTATCGAGCAGGCGCGCAAGATCTCGGATCTGCCCATGTCGGCCCACCTGATGGTGACTGACGCACCTTTCTGGGTTCAGCAGCTGATTGATATCAAGTGCGAGATGATCTGCATGCCAGCGGAGGTGTCCAACGGCGTGGCGTTCCGATTGATCGACCAGATTCATGATGCGGGTCTTAAAGCGGGCATGGTGCTCAACCCGGAGACCCCGGTCGACACCATTCTTCCTTACATCGATTTGTTGGACAAGGTGACCATCATGACCATCGATCCGGGCTTCGCCGGTCAGCGTTTCCTGTCGGTCTGCCTGGACAAGATCGTCCAATTGCGCAAACTGCGCGACGAGCACGGCTATGGCTATCAGATTGAGATGGACGGATCCACCAACCTGGCCCACTGGAAGCTGATATCCGATGCCGATCCCGATATCTATGTGATCGGCCGTTCCGGGCTATTCGGACTTACCGACAGGATCGAGGATTCCTGGGACCAGATGGTCCACGAGTATGAACAGTCCACAGGATACCGGTTCGACAATGGCCGTTACGTCAGCGAAGACTGAGGAGGTAGATATGGCAAGTGAATTCACCGTAACCATTTCCGATCCTGAGGGCATGCATGCAAGACCCGCAGGCAGGTTGGTCGAACAGGCGCAGAAGTACCAGTCCGCCATCACTCTCGATGACAAGGGCAACAAGGCGGATGCCAAACGCATCTTCGCGGTCATGGGCCTGGGGGCCAAGCAGGGCGATACGCTCACTGTGAGCGTGGATGGCCCGGACCAGGACAAGGCCGTCGAGGAGCTCCAAAGCTTCTTCAAGGAGAACCTATGAGGGAGCTGAGAGGCACCGGCGTCTCGGCAGGCATCGCCATAGGGCCCGTCAAGGTCCTGGAGGAGGCCAGGCAGGTGGTGCGGCGCACCGTCGATGATCCCCACGCCGAGATTGAACGATTCCACCAGGCCCAGCAGGTCTCCATGGATCAGCTGGCCAGGATCCGGGAGGATACCGCTGCCAAACTCGGCGAGGACAAGGCCGAGTTATTCGACACCCACCGGCTCATGCTCAAAGATCCGGACTATGTGGAAGGGGTCGAGGGGCTGATCCAATCGGACAAGGTCAATGCCGAATATGCGGTGGATGCCACTGCTCAGAGGTTTGCCACCATGTTCGCCGGTATGGACTCCTCCTATATGCAGGCACGGGCCGCCGACGTGCAGGACATTTCCCGGCGTCTGATCGACAACCTGGGCTCGGGTGCGCAGGGAAGCGGGGATGGCCGACCAACCATCGTCATGGCCTCCGACCTGGCCCCCAGCCAGACGGCTCAGATGGATCCTTCGCAAGTGCTGGGCTTCGCCACCAGCCAGGGATCGGCTAATTCCCATACGGCCATACTGGCCAGGACCATGGGGTTGCCTGCGGTCATCGGTCTCGGCCAGGATCCCAGACCAGAGGACCAGGGCCTGACGGCCATTGTGGATGGTAGTCAGGGTCTGGTGTTGGTCGACCCGGATCAAAAGACCCTTGAAGCCTATAAAGTCCGTCAACGGGAGTTCCAGCAGCACATGCAGCAGCTTCAGGAGCTCAAGGGCAAGCCCACCAGAACCAAGGAAGGCCAGGAGGTCCATCTCTATGCCAATATCGGCAGGCCTTCGGATCTGGATGCGGTTGAAGCCAACGATGCCGAGGGGATCGGACTCTTCCGCAGCGAGTTCCTCTACTTGGAGAGTGAGGACTTCCCCACGGAGGAATCACAGTTCCAGGCCTACAAGGAGGTCGCCCAGAGAATGGGCGACAAGCCCGTCATCATCCGGACTTTGGATATCGGGGCTGACAAGCAGGTCGGCTACTTCGGTCTGGAGCATGAGGCCAATCCTGCTTTGGGGTATCGGGCCATCCGTATCTGCCTGACCCGGCCGGAGATCTTCAAGGTGCAACTCAGGGCCATCTTGCGGGCATCAGCCTTCGGGAACGTCTCCATCATGCTGCCCATGATCACATCCACCAAAGAGGTCGACCAGGCCAGAGCCATAATCGACCAGGTCAAGGAAGAGCTGCGCGGTAGGGACGAAGACTTCAAGGAGGACATCCAGGTGGGCATCATGGTCGAGACCCCGGCCTCGGTCATCATGGCACCGGAGTTGGCCCGGAAGGTGGATTTCTTCTCCATCGGGACCAATGACCTCACCCAGTACACCCTGGCCTGTGACCGGCAGAACCCCAACCTGGGACAGTTTGCCGACCCGCATTCGCCTGCCGTCCTGCGCATGATCCGCATGGCCGTGGATGCCGCTCACCAGGCTGGCATCTGGTGCGGGATCTGCGGCGAGCTGGGTGCCGACAGGGATCTTACGGCGACCTTCCTGGATTACGGCCTGGACGAGCTTTCGGTCTCGCCGGCGAGCGTTCTGCCGGTCAGAGAGGCCATTCGCGCTCGCTGAAACCTTCTGGTTCTCTTGCCTACGAACCATATGGTTCGTAGGCAAGAGAACCAGCCTGGTCGGTCGAGGGACGGGGTAAGGGTCAGAAGAGACCGTTGCCGTTGCGGGACTGAACGTCTTCCACATTGTGCTCGATGATGTCCCAGTGCTCAGCCAGCTGGCCGTCCTGCAGCCGGTAGATGTCGCAAACCTTGTTGACATGGCCGTTCTTCAGCGTGCACTTGAAGAAGACGTAGACCATGTCGTCCTCCCCGTTCAGTCTGATGATGCCGATTTGCGGGCCCAGGGCCAGGAAGCCCTTGATGAATTCCAGGAAGCCCGCCTTCCCGTCGGCGCAGGTGGGGTTGTGCTGGATGTAGTCGTCCCGCATGAACCTGTCGAGGTTGCTGGTATCTCTCCGGCTGAAGACCTGGTCGTAGAACTCCTGCACCAGGGACTTGTTGGCTGTCGTCTCGCTCTCGCTCATCATGAACCTCCGCTTCTGCCTGTACATAGGCTGTCGAGTTTCTTCATGATAGGTGTCTTCGCTCAGGCTCGTAAGCACATCTGTGGTCTCCGATGAGCGAGGGACGGCGGCAGGCGGGAAGGGCTGTCAGGCCTTGAAGTGGCGCTCGTCGTTCATGGTGGCGAAGTTCAGACCGATCAGGATGCCGCCGCCTATATAGTTGCCCAGCATGGCCACCAGGACCACCAGTATTGCCTTCCAGGCGTTGACCCGCCCGAAGACGCCCAGGATGAGGAAGAGAGCCGAATCCGCTATCGAGTGCTCGAACCCGCAGAAGGCGAAGACGAAGACGGCCACGACCATGATGATGCACTTGGTGAAGTCGTTGGAAAGCTTGCCGTTGTAGACCATGAGCATGGCGATGTTGATGCAGAAGTTGCACAGGATGCCGCGCACGAAGAGGTCGGCGAACCCCATGGGACCGCCGGAGACGTAGCCGATCTTGGTCGTCGCGGCCGCCAGCATCTGGTCCAGGGTGGGACCGCTGACGATGGATGAGAATCGCAGGATGACGGCCACGATCAGGGCTCCGACCAGGTTGCCCAGAAGGCAGAGGACCAGGATACGCAGGGAGGCCAGCCAGCCCAGGCGCTTGTGATAGGCGCCTATGGTGACCACCATCATGTTGGAGGTCAGCAGCTCGGAGTTGGTGTAGTAGATCAGGACCAGGGCCCAGCCGAAGGTGGTTGCCGCCAGGACCCGACCTGCCAGAATCAGGCCGTGGTCGGCGGGGTTTTGTCCGGCCTGACCCATGATGACGAAGAAGGCCGTGAAGAAGATACCCACAAAGAGGCCGGCCATGGTGGCCCGCTGCATGTACTTGCCGGTCAGGGCGCCGCTCATGGTCTTCTTGCTCTCGACCACGTCCAGGACGGTGCTGATGAAGGCCCGTCCGGGGAAGAGGGGCTGTCTGTTCTGTTGATCTGTCATTTGATTGGGTTGCTCGTTCACGGGGTTCATTATGGCATTCCCGAGCGGGGGAAGGCCGGCCTTAGGGCCCTACTGTGCGGGAATTCACTACTTTGCCAGTGTCGCCGGCATCACTCGGTGCGCAGGGCGGTGGCAGGATCCTGCTTGGCCGCCTTGCGTGAGGGGATCAGGCCGCCGATCAGGGTCAGGACCACGCTCAGAATGACCAGAGCCACGCCACCCGAGGCGGGCAGGGCCGCGTTCACCTCGGTGGTGCCCATGAAGTGGTGCATGATGCTGTTGGCCGGAATGATCAGCAGCAGGGTGATGCCCACCCCCAGCAGGCCCGCCAGAAGACCGATGAGGCCGGTCTCGGCGTTGAAGACGTTGGAGACATTGCGCTTGGAGGCGCCCATGGCGCGCAGGATGCCGATCTCCTTGGTCCGCTCCAGAACCGATATGTAGGTGATGATGCCGATCATGATGGAGGAGACCACCAGCGAGACCCCGACGAAGGCTATCAGCACGTAGGTGATGACGTTGATGATGGTGGTGACCGAATTCATCATCAGGCCGACGTAGTCGGTATAGACGATCCGGTTCTTCTTTGCGGCCTTGTCGTTGTAGTGCTTGATGGAGTCGCCTACGGAATTTTTGTTCTCGAAGCTGTCCGTGTAGATGCTGATGCGGGAGGGGGCATCCCGGGAGATCAGGCCGAAGTCGCTCAGGTTGTCCGCGTAGGTGCCGGTGGAGACGTACTGGTTGTAGATGGCGACCAGGGCGTCCTGGGGAGCGGTGGCGATGTACTGGTCGAAGGCCTGGGCCGTCTGCTGTTCGGCTGAGGCACCCGTGGGGATGCCCGCAGAACCTTGGGCTCTTGCAGCGGCCCCGGCCCGGCCCTGGGCTTGGGTCTCCTGGCCGGCAATGGCTGCCGAGCCCTTCATGATCTCCTGGGCCATGCTGGCCTTCTGGCTGACGCCCAGGGATGCGATGTAGGCCTTGGCGTCGTTGGCCTTGGCGGCATCGTCGGCAGGGGCGAAGGCCATCCCGTTGAGGACGCTGTGGCCCTGGTCGGCCTCCTGGTCGGTGACAATGGGGCTGGTCTTGGCCTGGTCGATCAGATAATCAGTCAGCTGGCGGGTATACCCGACGCCGACCTTGAGTGGCGTGGCCTTGGCCCCCTGGTTGGGACGAACAATGCCGACGATATGCAGCTGCAGACCCTGGTCGGCGGCCTTGGACATCTGGTCGGTGCTGTCGCCGATGTAGTGGTAGTGGCCGTCGGTCCCCTTGGCATACTGGTTCGCAGCAGGCACCAGGGAGAGCTTCTGGTCCATGGCCTTGGCGTATTCGATGGGCTTGGTGTCGACCTTGACCTCCTGGCCGCTGTTGAGTTTGTTCATCATGTCTGTGTACTGGCTGGAGGGGAGGATGCCCAGCTTGTAGAGGCTGGTGACGGGCATCTGGTTGTTCTTGTCCAGCACCAGGACCACCTGGTCCTTGGCCTTGGGCCAGGTGCCGTTCACCACCTGGTAGTTGTCGGTCACCACCTTGCTGATGGTGGTCTTGGCATCGGCGCCCGGCATGATTTCGCCGAAGATCTCCGGAGCCTTGTTCTTCTCGGTCTTGCCGGTCAGATAGGACATCTGCATGGACTGGATGTCACCCATGTCGCTGTCGGTGTTGGCCGTGGCCATCTGGCTGGCGGTGGAGCCGGCATCGTTCTGCCCGCTCATGGTCACCTTGTCCGCAGAGACCAGCTTGCCGTCCGGATCGTGTCCGAAGACCGAGAACTTGGTGGCGTAGGAGTATTGGATGCCTACGGACCCCACGTACTGATGGATTTCGCTCTTGGGATTGTCCAAGTATTTTTTGAAGTCTGTCAGGTTGTTCTGGGTGATGCTGCTGGTCAGGCTGGAGGCCCCCTTGATGCTGGAGTCGTCCGGCTGGATGGCCTTGAGATCCTTGTGGGCCTTGGCCTCCTTCTGGGATTCCTGGGCGGAGTCCACTATCTTGTTCAGGTCAAAGGACTGCTCCTGAATGGTGATGGGGTAGGAGGTCATGGTCTCCCGCTGCACCCTGTCGATGTAGCGGTTGACCCCAGTGGATACGGACAGGATCAGGGCGATGCCGATGATGCCGATGGATCCGGCGAAGGATGTCAGGGCTGTTCGGGCCTTCTTGGTCCGAAGATTGTTGAAGCTCAGCGACAGTGAAGTCAGCAACCCCATGGAGGCCTTGCCGAAGGTGCGGTGGCGGGCCCGGCGGATGGGCACCTGGTCGTCGGGCAGGGGGTCGGAGTCGCTGATCACGGAGCCGTCGTGCAGCTCCACAATCCTGGTGGCGTACTGGTGGGCCAGCTCGGGGTTGTGGGTGACCATGACCACCAGCCGGTCCTGGGCCACCTCCTTGAGCAGGTCCATGATCTGGATGGAGGTCTCGGAGTCCAAGGCTCCGGTGGGTTCGTCTGCCAGGAGGATGCGGGGGTTGTTGACCAGGGCCCTGGCGATGGCCACCCGTTGCATCTGCCCGCCCGAGAGCTGGTTGGGCCGCTTGTTCACATGCTGGCCCAGCCCTACCTGCTCAAGGGCCTTCCTGGCCCGCTCACGCCGCTCCTGCCGATGCACGCCTGAGATGGTCAGGGCCAGCTCAACGTTGGACAGGATGCTCTGGTGGGGGATCAGGTTGTAGCTCTGGAAGACGAAGCCCACGGTGTGGTTGCGGTAGGAGTCCCAGTCACGGTCCTTGTACTTTCTGGTGGAGGTGCCGTTGATGATCAGGTCGCCCTTGTCGTAGCGGTCCAGCCCGCCGATGATGTTGAGCAGGGTGGTCTTGCCGGAGCCGGAGGGGCCCAGGATGGCCACGAACTCGTTGTCGCGCAGGTTGACGCTGACATCATTCAAGGCCTGCTGGACGAAGTCCCCTGTTTTGTATTGTTTGGAGATGTGTTCGATCTGCAGCACCGTCGTCCTCCGCTTTCTGGATTCTCAATGGCTTTAATGACATGGACTTATGGACTCTTGGAGTGCCAGCTTACGCCATCAGAATGGGTAAATGCCGATATGGCCTAGTCCACCGACTTGAGGGCCTCCAGCATATCCACATGCTTGAGCTTGTTGTTGACCATCCAGCCCAGGCCGGCCGTGATGACCGTGATCATGACCAGGGGCACGACGAAGGCCACCCAGCTGATGGAGGGGTCAAAGAGGACGTTGTCCGGAGGGACGGTGGTGATGATGTAGTGGTGCAGCCAGGCCCCGAACCCGTACCCGGCCAGGACGCCGATGGCCGAAAGGAGGATGGTCTCCCGGTAGATGTACATGGTCACCTCGCGGTCGTAGAAGCCCAGCACCTTGATGGTGCTCAGCTCGCGGATCCGTTCCTCCACGTTCAGGTTGGTCAGGTTGTAGAGGATGACCAGGGCCAGCAGGGTGGCCACGATGATCAGCACCTGCATGATCATGTTCAGGGACCTGACCACGGTGTCGATCTGGCTCATCAGGGTCGTGTTCTGCACCACCCCCTGGATTCCGTCGATCCGCATGAAGGAGGCGGCCTGCCTTCTGGTGTTCTCCGCGCTCGAGTCCTTGAAGGTGACCAGATGGGCGTTGGGCGAGAAGTCCTGGTGGAAGACGGTCCTGTAGGCCGATGGGCTCATGAAGACGAAGTGCCCCAGGTACATCTCACAGATGCCTTCCACCCGCATGGTCCTGTCCCTGCCGCCTGAATCCTGCAGGGTGATCCTGTCGCCGGCCTTGGTCCCTGTCAGCTGGGCGATCCGCTCGGAGAGGATCACGCCGTCGCCCTTGAGGCTCAGGGGCTTGTGCCCGGACCGGGTGTCCATGCGGATGAAGTCGTCCAGGTGCTCGGCGCTGGCCGGCGCGATCATGGTGATGGACTGCTTGTCGGCGTTGTGGCCGGCCGTCTTGCTCATCTCCTCGTAACGCACGTTCAGGGAGCGGCTCACATCGGGCTTTTCCAGTCGTTTTTTGATGGATTGGCGCTGGTCGGATGTGGCCTGGCTGTTCTCGGCGGCAATCAGGTCGTAGCGAATGACTTGGCCGAACTGGTGCTCGTTGATGGCCGAGATGGATCCCTGCACGCCGAATCCCGCCATCAGCAGGGCCACTGACCCGCAAACCCCGAAGATGGTCATCAGCATCCGCTGCTTGTAACGGAAGATGTTCCGGGCGGTGACCTTGTGGGTGAAGTTGAGCCTGTTCCATATCAGGGGGATGCGCTCCAGGAAGATCTTCGAACCGGCGCTGGGCGGCTTTGGCAGGAGCAGCGCCGACGGCTTCTCGCGCAGCTCCCGCCAGGCGCTCAGGAAGGCCGGAACCACGGCGCTCAGGAAGGCCAGCAGGCAGGCCAAGAGGGTGATGGGCAGGTGGAAGCCGTAGTGGATGGGCGGCATGTCGAAGGCGTGGGCATAGGCCTGGTAGACGATCCAGGGCAGCAGGGTGTGGCCGGTGATGATACCCAGAAGCGCGCCCAGGGCGGAAGCCGCTCCGCCATAGACCAGGAACTTGGCCATGACATCCCGGTCCCTGTAGCCCAGGGCCTTGAGCGTTCCGGCGTTGATCCGTTCCTCGTCCACAAATCGCGTCATGGTGGTGAAGGTGACCAGGGCGGCCACCAGGTACATGAAGTAGGGGAAGACCTTGGCCAGCGAGTCCACGATGAACGATACGGAGGCGTAGACCTTGTAGCCCTCCGAGCCGGGCGCTTCACGGCGTGAGTCCAGGGCGTAGACCGGCTTTTCCAGTCGGCTCAGCTGGTCGGCCGCCTTGTTCAGCTTTTCCTGGGAGTCGTCGATCCTCTTCTGGGCGTCCGGGCTCTCCCTGTTGAACTTGCCCAGTTTGGTCTGGTACTCCGCGGTTTTCTGGTCCAGGATGGCCTGGGCCTGGTCGATCTGCCCCTGGGCTGAGGCACGGCTGCTGGCCAGCTGCTGCCGGGCCTGGGCTAGCTTGGCCCTGCCCTGGGCCAGCTGTGCGGACCCCTGATCAAGTTGGGCCTTACCCTGGGCCAGCTGGCGCTCGCCCTCCTCCGCCTTGGTTCTTGCTTGGCTCAGTTCCTGGCGCTTTGCGTCCAGGGTGTACTGGTTGGCCGCAATCTGGGACATGCCGGGGGTGTACTGGTTGGTCATGAAGGCATCGCGGCCCGCCTTGGCCTTGGCTACCAGTGCGTCGATTTGCGGTGACTGCTGGTTGAGCTCGGCCAGCTGGACCTGGAGTCCGGCCTTTCTGCGGTTGAGCTCGTCCTGCTGCTGGGGGGTCAGCCCGGGGGCGGCCAGCTGGGCGTCGATGGCCTGAATGAGGCCGCTGACTTGTGCTATGCCCTGTCTGCATTGCTTCTGGGCTTCCTGGGCCTGGGCTACAGCCTGGTCGGCTTGGGCCTTGCCGCCCTCCAGCTGCTGGCGGGAACCATCAAGTTTGGCCTGTCCCTGGTCGATGGCCTGCTGTCCCTGGTCGGCCTGCTGCCTGCCCTGGTCCACCTGGCTGGCGGAGGACTGGTACTGTTTCTGCTTTCTGGCCAGTTCGGCCGACCTCAGATCCACCTCCTGCTGTCCCTGGTCAATTGCCGCCTGGGCCTGCACCGTCCTGGCGGCCAGTTGGTTCTTGGCGGACTGGATGCTCTGGGCACCCTGGTCCAGATCCTTCCTGGCCTGGTCCAGCTGCTGCCTGTTCCCTTCGAGTTCCTTTCTGGACTGGTCCACCTGATCCTGCCCCTGGTCCAGCTGCTTCTGCAGAGGAGCCTTGATGGCGTTCAGTCTGGCGGTGGGGCGTCCTGACAGAATCCTGTTCAGGTCGTCCTTGTGGGTCTGCAAGGCCTGGATGTACTGGTCGGAATAGTGGTCCCGGATCCGGTCCAGGTCCTTGAAAGTCAGGCGGGCGATCATGTACTCGTCCGACTCGAAGGCTTTAGGTGTGGTCACAGCGTAGGAGTCCAGGGAACCGGATCCGGCTGTGGAAGGGCCCATGTTGACCTTGCTCAGGATCTCAGTCGACCTGACCGTGCCCACCACGCGCAGCTTGTGGTGCCTCAAGACCTTCCTGCCCAGCTGGTCGGCCTTCTCATCCACCTGGATGCTGCTGCCAATGGGGTGGCTCCCGGCCAGGGCCGTGTCGACCGCCACCTGGTCAGGCCTGGCCGGCATGGATCCGTCGACCAGCTCGTAGGTGGAGATCCGGTCGGGGGCGGAGTAGATGCGCAGGCTCTTGTCGGTCCCCTTGAGCGCCACATCCTTCAGATACCCGTATTCGATGCCCGAGTTGCCCGGGGCGGTGTCGATGGCATCCCGGTCCTCCTGATCCAGCCCGTAGCTGCTGATGACCATCAGATCGGCCAGATGGTGGCTGGACAGGTAGGCGTTGCCGGCCTGCCGCATGTCCGGCCCGGTTACGCTCAGTCCGACCAGGGCGAAGGAGCCCAGCGCCACCAGACAGACGATGGAGATGAACCGTCCCAGGGACTTGCGCAGGGAGACCCGGATGTCGTGCCAGAGCACCTTCCTGACGGGCTGCATCCTCACCACTCCACGTTTTCGATGTCTTCGGGGCTGTCATTGGTCTGCACGGCCTGGACCCGGGCGTCGTGCATGCGGATGACCCTGTCGGCGATGGGGGCGATGGCCGCGTTGTGGGTGACGATGACCACGGTAGCGCCATTCTTGCGGCACTGGTCTTGGAGGATGCGAAGCACCTGCTTGCCGGTCCGGTAGTCCAAGGCTCCGGTGGGTTCGTCACAGAGCAGGATCTTGGGGTTCTTGGCCACGGCCCGGGCGATGGCCACCCGCTGTTGCTCACCACCGGAAAGCTGGGCGGGGAAGTTGTCAATCCGGTCGCCCAGGCCCACGTCGACCAGGGTCTGGACCGGGTCAGCGGCGTCGTCCACGATCTCCGAGGCCAGTTCTACGTTCTCCCTGGCGGTCAGATTGGCCACCAGGTTGTAGAACTGGAAGACGAATCCCACGTCGTAGCGGCGGTAGGTGGTCAGCTGCCGGGCGTCGTAGCCGGCGATATCCTTCCCGTCCACGATCACCTGGCCCTCGTTGCAGGTGTCCATACCGCCCAGAATGTTCAGCACGGTCGACTTGCCCGCGCCCGAGGCGCCGAGGATGACCACCAGCTCGCCCTTCTCGATGGAGAAGGTGACCTCATTGTTGGCCACGATGGTCGTCTCGCCGGTCACATACCGTTTCGTCTCTCCGATGACGTCGATATAGCCCATCATGCCCTCTCGTAACCCTGGCTGTGCGGCGGGGTCGTCCGACGCAAGGGACGCCCTCCTGATGCTCTTTTCCCCACTACTGTATACGTTTGTGGGGTCCGGAGCACAGGAGAACCGCCTGCCGGGAGGCGTCATGTTCGCCGACCTTGCAAGGGTTCGGAGGTTCAGAGGGCTTGCAGGAGGTTGCCCAGTTTGCGGCTGTCCCTGACCGGTCTGCCCTGGCGGAAGGTGATGAACCGCTGGCAGGTCTGGGCCAGGAACTCCTGGTCGTGTGAGATGACGATCACCATGACCCCCAGGGAGCGCATGTAGCGGATCATCCCGGTCACCTGGTTCATGTGGAGCAGATCCAGGCCGCTGGTGGGTTCGTCCAGAACCACCAGGCGCTTGCCAGACAGTATGGCGGCCGCGATGGCCACCCGCTGCTTCTCCCCGCCGGAGAGGGTGTTGGGGTGCCGGCCCAGGAGCCGCTCCAGGTCCAGCTTTCGTGCCACTTCCTCGAAGAGGTCGGTCCGCCTGGCCCCAAGAAGCATTTCGCCCTCCACGGTCTCGCTGAAGAGCTGGTAGTTGACATCCTGGAAGACCATATAGGAGTCCTCGACGCGCTCCCTGACGGTCTGCTTCGTCCCATTCAGGCTGATCTCCGACCTGTCGCCAGGCTTGAGCAGTCCGGTCAGGACGGAGGCGAAGGTGCTCTTGCCGGCACCGTTGCGGCCGATGATGCCGGTGATGTCGTCGCTGGACAGGGTCAGGTCGTCCACATCCAGGGCAGGATCCTGGTCGTGGTGGTAGGCATAGGTTAGGTTCCTGACCCGCAAGAGGTCGGGGGTCTTCTCGGTAGTGACCCTGGCTGGGGCGCTCGCATTCTCGGTCGCGTCCAGATTCAGGGCCCGCAGCCCCATGGCCTGGCGGCTTGGGCCATCCAGCCCCCTCATGGCGGCCGGAGTCAGGTGCTCCGCCAGCCTGCCGTCCTCCATGACCAGGAAGTCGTCGGCCAGGCCGTCCAGGTAGTAGAGGCGGTGCTCGATCAGGACCATGGTCAGGCCCCGGTCCTTCAAGCGGCCCAGAATCTGCGCCAGGCTGGCCACCGCTTCCACGTCCAGATTGCCGGAGGGCTCGTCCAGGACCAAAATCTCCGGGTCCATCATGCAGGAGGAGGCGATGGCGATCATCTGCTTCTCGCCCCCGGACAGGGAGAAGATGTCCCGGTCCATAAGCGGGGCGATGCTGAAGAGGTCAGCCACCTGGTCTATGCGCTCACGGATGGCTTCCGGCTGGACCCCGGTGTTCTCCAGGGGGAAGGCCAGCTCGCTGCGGACGTCGGTGGTGAAGAACTGGGTCTTGGGATTCTGGAAGACCGACCCCACCTGCTCCGAAAGACGGTAGATGGGTCGGGCCGTGGTGGGTTCGCCCTCGATCAGGCACTCTCCCTCCAGCTTGCCCTCGTAGAGTTCGGGAATCAGGCCGTTGATGACCCTGGACAGGGTGGTCTTGCCGCAACCGCTCGGCCCGGTGATCACGGTCAGCCGTCCCTGGCCCATCCGGCAGGAGACCTCCTGGAGGGAAGGCTGGCTGGCGCCCTCGTAGGTGAAGCTAAGCCTGGAACATTGCAACATAGGCTCCACATCCCATAAGGACCAGACCCAGGGCACACATGAGCGCATCCAGTCTGGTGAAGGCAATCCGTTGGATGGAGGTCTTGGGTCCGGGGTCGCCAATCCCCCTGGTCAGGGCAGCCGAGGTCAGGTCGGAGGCCACATTGGTGGCGTTGTTGAGCAGGGGGACGTAGATGTACTCCATGGTTCGCATCGGGTGCCGGACCATGTCGCCGGTGGTGACCGCGATCCCCCTGAACTTCATGGCCCGTCTGATCTGGGCATAATCGTGTCTGACGGTCGGGAAGAAGCGGAAGAGGACGCTGACGGGGATGACCAGCCACTGGGGGGCGTGGATCTTGCGCAGCAGGTAGACCAGCTCCGAAACCTTGGTGGTGCCCATCATGAAGGCCGCCACCAGTACCAGGGGGAGGATCCTGCCCACGCCGACGAAGAGGAAGAGCAGATAATGCCCCGGCAGATTCTCGGGGAAGACCATGGCCAGTGAGGCGCCCAGGGCGAAGACCAGGCAGACCAGAAGCCAGGCCTGGCCCTTCCTGATCCTGCCCACGATGACCTGGAAGCTGCAGAAGTAGATGTTGATGGCCAGAACCAGGGGGGTGGGCAGAGTGACAAAGATCAGGGCGTTGGCGAAGATAACCAGCAGGAATCTGGTGTAGATGGAAATGGGCGTCATTGCTTGGCGGGAATCCGGTTGAAATGCCGGTCAACGATCCGGGCGCCTATCCATGCTCCAAGCAGAGCGCCGACCAGGGTGGCCAGAATGCAGACCAGGAAGGTGGCTCCGGTGATGGGCGCGAAGACTCCGTCGATGTACTCCTGGCTCTTGCCGCGACGAACCAGGCTGGCCACGTAGGCGTCCTTCATGAACCAAAGGGGAAGCACGGGACCGGTGCAGCCGAAGGTGAGGATGACGTAGCTCAGGTAGCGGGCCAGGTTGGGACGGCTCTCCCTTAGCGAGGACTGAACCAGATCAGCCAGCAGGCCGCAGAAGGCGTAGGGGATGAAGGAGAGGGCGAAGTGACCGAAGACCAGCAGGAAGAGGCCCATGATGACGCCGACGATGGTGATGGCCCCGAACCTGGGCACCCGGCGGATCATCAGCATGTAGACCGGGCCGGAGACCAGCCCCACCACAGCGGGGATGAAGAGGGAGGACAGACCGGGCATGACCAGGCCAGCCAGGAAGACGGTGATGAAGTTGCCCACCGCCATGCTGACGAAGTAGAGGGCCGTGAAAATGCCGACGTTGACCAGGTCTTTTGTCTTCAGTGCTTTCATAAAGGATCGCTCCCATCTGGGTGGCGGTCGCTCGGCTCTAGGCCATATCCGCCGATTTCATGTTGTGCCGTCAAGTTTAGGAGGGCCGGGAGGGAAAGTAAATGATATTTTTTTATGTCTCTTGCCAGTGCTTCACAATCAGGGTATTGCCTGGCGCGCAGAGATTTTGTTAGTGTCCACTGAGAGGGGCGTATCAGAAAGGCGGCACGGAGGACAGGCATGATCAGCAAGCGACTACTTCATCTACCGGGAGCCAGGATGGGCGCCAGCCTCCTGCTGGCCCTCCTGCAGACGATCGGCGCGCTGGCGGAGGTGCTCCTCCTGCCGGTGGCCGTCGCGGCCGTGGGCCGTTCCCTTGGCCTGGCTGTTCCTCATGCCCTTGCCTGGGTGCCTAATCGGCCCGGGCCTCTGGCGGTCTTGATAGGCGGGCTGATCCTGGTTCGGTTCCTGACTCAGGCGATCGCCAAGTCCGTCAGCGCCCGGCTGGCTGATGGGATGGGCAAGGCGCTCTCCCAGGCCCTGTACCTATCCGTGTTCGACCCCAACAGGCAGGAGGATGATCTGGGCGTTCCGGCGCAGACCCTGGCCAGGCTTTCGACCGAGGGGGTCAAGTCGGTCGTCTCCTACTTCACGGCCTACATTCCGGCCTTGGTCCAGACCGCCTTGATGCTGGTCGTGACTCTGATCGTCCTTCTGCCCGTCAGTCCCCTGGCTGTGGCAATCGTCGTGATCGGCATGGTGTCTCTGCCCCTGGCATCCAAGCCCACCATGGGCGAGAACATCAAGGTGCAGCTGGGCCAGTTGCGCAAGTATGACAAGGTCGGCGTCCACTTCGAGCATGCCCTGAGGGGACTCAACACCTTGAAGATCTTCGGGGCAGACCAGCGGCAGGCCGACGACCTGGCCGAGGAGTCCGAGGGATTCCGCCGGATAACCATGGGGGTCCTTGGCGGGCAGCTGCGCTCGCTGATCAAGGCCGACGTGGTCATCTACACCAGCCTCATTCTGGCGGTGGCAGCCACGGTCCTGATTGGGCAGGACGGGCCCTCTCGAGTGCTGTCCTGTTTGGTTGTCGCCCTGGCTGGGGTCCGGCTCTTTGCACCTGAGCGCCAGCTGGTCTACATGATGCATTCCGGCATGGTCGCCATCAAGCAGGGCAAGGCCATCGACGATATTCTCCAAGCGCGGCAGGGGAGCGACGAGAAGTCGGCGGCTCCGGGGACGACTCCTGAGTCACGCAAGAAAGTGGCGCCGGAAGAGGTTCCGGCAACGATTCCGGAAGCATCTGAGGAAGCGGCTCCGGAAGCGGGTCTCGAAGCATCTGAGGAAGCAATTCGGGAGTCTGAATCGGAATCCGCCTCGAAGCCTGCTTTGCAGCCTGCGTCGGAATCTGCTTTAGAACCTGTTTCAGATGCTGTCCAAATGCCTGCACGGATATCTGCGTCGAAACCTGTTTTGGGTGCTGTTCAAATACTTGCACCGGGTTCTGCCAATGCGATGAGGCAGAATACTGGTTCGGCGCGATCGAGCTCGCAGCAGGCAGATCAGACGGATATGTCTGGCGACGATTTGCCGGGCATCAGCGCTCGCAATCTGACCTATACCTATCCTGATGGATTCCAGGCCTTGACCAATCTGAAGTTCGACCTGCCGGCCAAGGGGCATGTGGGTCTGGTCGGCGCTTCGGGTTCCGGCAAGAGCACCTTGGCGGGCCTGCTGTCCGGGCGCCTTCAGGGGTATGTCGGCGAACTGTCCATTGGCGGGTGCCAGATCTGCGACCTGTCACGCCAGGACCTGGTCGGCCTGCAGACCGTGGTTCGGGGAACCGACCATCTCTTTACCGGGATCATCAGGTCGAATCTCGATCCGGCCGGACTGGGCTACTCGGATTGGGAGCTGTTGGACGCGCTGGATCAGGTCGGTCTGACCGGTCTTGTCCAAAGCAAGGGCGGGCTGGACGCTCACATCGATCCTGAAGGAGGCAATCTCTCCGGTGGGCAGCGCCAGCGCCTATCCATTGCCCGCGGGCTCCTGCGGCGTTCTCCCGTCTATATCTTCGACGAGGCCACCAGCGCCGTGGACCGCGAGCATGACGCTACACTGGCAGCCCTGATGGATGCGCTGGGCAAGGAGTCCCTGGTTCTAACCATCACCCACCGCCTGGCCGGGGTCCGCAATACCGATTCCATTCTCTTCCTGCAGGAGGGTCGTCTGGTGGAGAGTGGTGGCTTCCGTGAACTGATGGATGCCGGGGGCGGATTTGCCGCCCAGTGGAAGGAGCAGGCCCAGTATGAGGACGGGGAGTGACGACATGCAACAGACGACGAGCAACCTGACGATGATGCGTCGCATGGCCCGGCTGATGAAGCCCCTGGCTGGTACGGAGGGCAAGGCCATCCTCTACGGTAGCTTGGGCCATCTCTTCGCGGTCTGGAGCATGATGGCAGCCGCTGCGGCCCTGATCGGTCTGGTTACCGACTGGCCGCCGCTGAGTGGCCAGTGGGTCGTCTGGGCTCTGGTGGCTGTTCTGACTGCTCTCAGCCGAGGGGTTATGGCCTATGGGGAGCAGTACTACAACCATGAGATGGCCTTTAGCATGCTTCGTGACATCCGCACGACGGTCTTCGACAAGATGCGGTCCCTGGCCCCGGCCGGCCTGCGAAACCAGGCGCGCGGAGACATGGTGACGGTGATTACCAACGACATCGAGCTGCTGGAGATTTTCTACGCCCATACGCTTTCGCCCATCGCCATCGCCCTGGTGACCTCCTTGGCCAACCTGGCTCTGCTCACTTGGCTCTCGCCCTGGATGGGTCTGGCTGCCCTGGTCTCCTATCTGATCGTCGGTCTGCTCATCCCCATCCTGAGCGCAAGGCCTACCTTCAAGGGAGCTATGAGGGAGCGGACGGCCCAAGCCAACCTCCACTCCCTGCTTCTGGAGACCCTTCAGGGCCGCACAGAGCTGGCAGGGTTGGGCGCTCTGGGGAATACCCGTCGCCGGGTGGGAGTCGCTACGGACCAGATGCTGGATGCCAGGGGACGCACCTCTGGGCGGACCATCACCAACGACATGGTCACCAATGTGGTCACTCTGATCTGCGCCGGAGCCTTCACGCTGATGGCCTGCTGGCTTGGCTCTGAGGGGTTGATGGATCCTGCCCGGGGGATGATTGGACTGGTCGGTTTCCTCTCCTCCTTCGCCCCCCTGATACCTGTGGCCCGGCTAGGCGCCGGCCTGCAGCCTACCCTGGCTGCTGCTCGGCGGGTCTTCTCTCTTTTGGACAAGGAGCCGCCTGTACGTGAGGTGGAATCCAATCACGGGAATCCTTTGGCGGAGTTCACTGGAGAGAATGCCAGGGCAGTTTCCTTTTCCTACGCCGGCAAGACTGACACGGGTAAGGACGATCCAGGCAAGACTGACTCGGGTGAACATAGCGACCGGACTTCGGTTTTGGAGGGTCTGGATCTTTCCATCAAGCCTGGCGAACTGATTGGCATCCAGGGGGCCAACGGGGTTGGCAAGTCCACTTTGATTGATCTGCTGATGCGGTTCCAGGAGCGTAGCGGCGGGGACCTGACCGTCTCTGGCCTGCCTATCGAGACCATCCGCACCGCCGATCTGCGTGCTCAGCAGACTCTGGTGAGCCAGGACACCTACATATTCAGTCTCACCTTGGCTGACAACATCGCCTTGGCTCGGCCCGAAGCCAGCAGGGCGGATATCGAGCAGGCGGCCCATGATGCCTGCCTGGACGATCTGATTGACCAGCTGCCCGACGGTCTGGATCATCTGCTTGCCGATAATGGCTCGGACCTGTCCGAGGGGCAGCGGCAGCGGGTGGCTCTGGCTCGCGCCTTTTTGAGCTCGGCGCCATTCATGCTTTTGGATGAACCAACCAGCAATATGGATGCTCTCCTCGAAGGCCGGGTCTTGACCAGGTTGATTGAGCGGAAGGGCGACCGCACCTGTCTGATTGTCTCTCACCGTCCCTCGGTCCTTGCCCGAGCTGACCGGCTGCTGACGCTGCAGGACGGAAGGCTAGTCTCTGCCTGAGCATCTGCATAAAGAATGAGATGCAATTTATAGTGCCGGTTCGAATTGTTGCTCGCAGCTATGTTGCTGTCGAAACAATTCAAATCGGCATGGCACATTTAATGAAAGATTCTAGGCGTGGATTCTTTCTGCCGACTCCGCAAATGGGGAGCGTAGTTGGAGTTAGTTCGGAGAAAAATAGGTTCAGTAAACCAGGTGTCCGCTCTCATCCGGGGTAGTGGTATATCTATCAGCTTCCTCTACAAGCCTGGTTCATGGACCCCAGCAGTCTTGGAACAGCTGAAAAGTAAAGGGTTCCTTGCGGTAGAGTTGAGATAACTAAGTCTATCAGTACAGTTATCGCTTTACCGACTTGCTTCACTAATTAATAGGCGGAAGCCAGCTTTCAGGTCAGCTTGGCATGGACCCCAGCAGTCGAGTAGATAGTCTTCGACAACTTACTTTGGGAATTAGAGCTTGTTGGATTCCCGGCAGAGCGTCGCTTTTTCGATATCCTGAAGCTCCTATCAAGGGTCTAGTTGGTTACTTTGGTTTCCTATCTGCAGATTATGGATGTCCCACCACCTTGTGCTCAACACTATCTGCTTCGTGGTTGAACAGCTGGATTTTCAAGGGTTTGAATAGATGAACATTCCCCATCAAGATTGTGAATTCACAAAAATTACAGAAATAAATAAACAATTTATAGAATCACTCAACAAAATGTTTATTAAATGGTTATACTATCTTCAGGTACTTCACGAAAGAGATGATGTATGAGCAACGATGCACAATCGGCACGCAGCCTTAAGGCGCAGGACAGCGCAGAGCGTGCCCTGATAATCCAATCCTTGGCCCAACTGGTGGAGCCACTGGCCTCGCTGATGCCGGACTGCGAGGTTGTAGTGCATGATCTTTCGCAGGTACCCACCACCATCGTCGCTATTGCAGGAGGTTTGACTGGTCGCAAGGTTGGCGATCCGGCCACCGATGTTCTACTTAAGCAGCTGGCTGAGGGTCGGGTGCGCACCATGGTCAACTACAGCTCTGTTCTGCCTGACGGGCGTCGGATTCGTTGTGCCACTATAGCCGTCAAGGATAGCCAAGGGGAGCCGGTCGCTGCCTTATGCATCAACAGTAGCGTCGAAATCTGGTCCGGGCTTCTGAAAATATGCCAACAAATGCTCTACGGCAGTATCGATGCAAGTTCTGAATCAGAGTTGGAAGTTGATTTTGATAAAGATTTGGATCAGAACCAACGGTATGGCATCGGAAAAAAGACTGGATTCGAGACAGGGCAGATAAGTCGTGGAACGGACTCGGCTGAAGCGAATTCTGCGGGTGAAGTCTTCGTCCACAACCTTGACGACTTGGCGAATATCGTGCTTGATCGTGCTGTTGCCAGCCAGGGTGTGCCCGTTGAACTCATGACAAAAAGTCATAAAAAGGAGGTGATAAGACAAGCCAAAGAGCAGGGCTTTTTCTTCCTGCGAGATGCGGCTGAGACCTTGGCCGACCGCTTGCAGATTTCACGGTTCACCGTCTACAACTATCTCAAAGAAATAGAGGAGACGACCTCCGTCAAAGATAAGAAAAAGCAATAAACGGGGGAAGCACTATCGAGGTCATGGTGGCCTCTGAGGATCACATTGCCAATGAAGGCAAGAATCCAACATAGTTGTAAAGAAGGGAATAGATGTAATTATGGGTCTTCTACATCCCGTTTCAACCCAGGATCTGGGAAGAATACACAGTATCCGCTGGGATGACGCACATCGCATCTGCGGTGACGATGCCATATCCCTGTCGGTGGCAGACATGGATTTCAAAGCCCCGGACCCTTTGGTCCAGGCCGTGGTCAAGCGTGCTCAGGTGGGCGATTTCTGCTACACCTACCTGGACGCCTCATATAGACAGTCAGTGTGCGACTGGTTCAAAAGGCGCCATGGTTGGCAGATTAGTCCAGCCAGTCTGGTGCCGGTAGGCAGAATGGTGGAATCCTTGCCTGCCATACTCAGGGAGGCTCTACCGCCCGCCTGTTCGGTAATCGTTCCTTATCCTGCATACTCGCCCACCCCAACGGCGATTAAGGCTGCAGGGTGCAAGGTTCTTCCGTGGCTGCTCAAGATGGACGGACAAGGAAAATACCGATTCGACTTTGATGCTCTTGGAGGCCTGCTTGACCAAGCTAGTGCGCTGGTAATCACCAATCCGCATAACCCCACTGGTCGCGTATGGACCCGTGACGAACTGGCCAAAGTGGCCAAGGCTGCTGCCAAGCATAATGTTCTGGTCATCTCAGATGAGTTCCATGCCGATCTGATCCATTCAGGATATCGATTTCAGCCTTATCTGATTTCGTCGCCCGAAGCGGCTGGAGGCATCTCCTTTACCTCTCCGGGCAAAACCTTCAACATCGCTGGGCTGGAAACGGCCAATATCGTCGTTCCTGACGCTGATCTACGGCACAAGGTGGAGAAGGCCATTGATGATGCCGGCTGCCATAATCCCCGCTATTTTGCACAAGTTGCTACTCAAGCGGGATACGACCATTGCGCAGACTGGCTGGATGAGCTTCTGACCGAGATTGAGAGGCACACTGATTTTTTGCGAGACTGCGTTGCCGGGATGGATGGTGTGAAGCTGATTGAACCTGAAGGCACCTACCTGGCCTGGATAGATATGAGAGGGCTTGGACTCGAGGATGAGGAAATCGAAAAGCGGCTGGCTAAACAGGGTCTGATGCTGGATCCGGGGACTGACTTCGGCCAGGGTGGCAGCGGCTTTGTGCGCATCAACCTGGCAACAACTACGCCGATTCTGACCAAGGCCCTGTCGCGTATGAATCGGGCGCTTGGCACTTCAACGGAAAGGTAACCTTGCAATGACGAAGGAAAAGAAACAAAGGGAGCAGCGCTCCCCCTCACTGCTCTTGGCGCTGACCCCAATTATTGCTATGGCGATGTTCATGGGGGTTGGAGCCATCTGGCTGGAACTTCCCGCTGAGCCGATGCTTATCCTGGCTGCCGTGGTAGCAGCAATCATTGCCTACATGCTCGGTCACGGTTACGATGAGATGCTCAACACCATAGCCGAGAAGATTGCTGGGATCATGCCAGCTTTGCTGATTCTGATAGTGGTGGGCATGCTTATCGGGTCCTGGATGATTGGCGGAACCATTCCGATGATGGTCTACTTCGGTCTCAAGATCGTATCGCCCCAGTACCTCTATCTGACGGCCCTGCTGGTCACGGCTATCACTTCGGTCTGCACGGGAACCTCCTGGGGTTCAGCAGGTACCATTGGCGTGGCCTTTATGGGAGTGGCGCTGGGCATGGAAGGCATCAATCCTGCCATCGCCGCTGGTGCAGTGGTCAGTGGCGCCTATTTCGGGGATAAACTTTCCCCTCTGTCCGGAGATACCAACCTGGCTGCAGCCATCACCCATGTGAATCTGTTCACGCATATGAAGCACCTGTTGTGGACAACCTTCCCCTCCTTGCTGGTGTCAGCGATAGTCATGTTTGTGGCGGGCCGTGGTGTCCAGTCCACAGGTGGCAGCGGCTTTGACAAGGTTGCCGAGATGAATAACACGCTTTCGCAGGCCTTCACCTGGAACGTGGTCATGCTGCTTATACCCCTCCTGATCATCCTGATCGGGTCTGCATGGAAGAAGCCGACCATCCCGGTCATGCTGCTCTCGTCGGTGGTCGCCATGTTCAATGCCGTCGTCATCCAGCACTTCTCCGTCACCAACGCATTCAGCGCGATTGTCAACGGATTCGACACCTCTATGCTTCCCAGGGGCTTCAACTTGGGTCCCGCAGCCAAGGACATCACCAGTCTGCTGAACCGGGGCGGTATGGAGAGCATGATGAGCACCCTCCTGATTGCATTCTGTGCCCTGTCCTTCGCAGGGGTGCTTTCGGCCTCCGGAGCTTTGAACAAGATCGTGGAATCCCTGCTCAAGATCAGCAAGAGCACCGGCTCATTGATTGTCGTCACCCTGCTGACCGGCATCCTGACCATATCCACCACCTGCAACGGCCAGGTCTCCCTCCTACTGCCTGGCGAGCTGCTGAGGCCTGCCTACATTCGCCGAGGTCTGCATCCCTGCAATCTTGGTCGAAGCATAGAGGATTCCGGCACCATATTCGAGCCGATCCTGCCTTGGACAGCCGCTGGCGCCTATATGGCGGCCACCTTGGGCGTACCTACGCTCTCTTATATGCCTTGGGCAACCCTCTGCTGGACCGGTGTGATTTTCGCCACCATCTGGGGATATACTGGAATCGGCATTCGCAAGCTGACACCGGATGAGCAGAAGACCATGCTCGCCGAGCTGGATAAGGAGAAGGAAGCGTAGAGCATTTTCCCTGCTATAGCTAATCAGCGCCACAACCGGGCAATGCCTGTTGTGGCGCTTTTCTTGTTGGCGGATAAAAGAGAACACGAAATAAATTGACACATGCTTATATGTAATTAGCATTGTAACTACAAAGTCAAAAGGGGGTTGGTCACATTGGCCGGCTCTTCACTAATGGGGCAGCGCTTTTCGAAGCGGATGCCCCATTAGTTTAGCTGCGAGGGCCAATGTGGACAGTTCAAAGCGCATGTGTTTGGCTAAAAGCCTCGATTCTCAAATTGCTAATTTGCAAAACGATGGCGTCGTATTCGATATCTGTAATGAGGAATCCGCTAAAGCATATCTATCTGCGAACACCTATCTGTTTAGGATTAAGCGATATGCTTCTAATTTCAATAAGAACCATGATGGGAAGTACAAGAATCTCGATTTCGCTGTACTCAAGGATTTGGCGGTCATTGACTATGAACTCAGGATGGCAATGGAATATCTGGTAGCAAACGCGGAACATGATTTGAAAGTGCGATTCAATAATTTATTGATGTCAAATTCTGAGCTTGACGGTAAACGAATCGCAAAGCTGGTTGATCCACATGATTGCTTTGTATTTGATGAAAAAACTGGCTATCGAAATCAGCGCGATGGCAAGCCTGGCAAGACAGGAATCAAGCTTAAATATTCTCCTTATTCAGATGCTATGGTTCGCAAATATTTCCCTGACCCTGAAATATGGAATCTATGGGAATGCTTCAATCTGGGTGATCTAATTGATTCATACATGAAGTATCTGGAGTCATCACATCTGAGGGACAATGCTACAAAATTTTTTGGCAACTTCCGTAGATTGCGAAATGCGGTATCGCATAGTGCCCCGTTACTGTTGGATGTGGATAGAACAAACAAGCAGGGCCATGTGCCTCAGACTGAGTTTGTCGATGGGTGTTTGTGCGATCTGTTCCAGATGGATAAACCCCCGGCACCTATTCCAAGTACGATTAAGAAGTCGCAACTTGTCTATGACTATTCAAGTTTCTTGTGCATGTTTCTTACAATCTGTAACAGTATGCCCATACGTCGCGTAGCAGCAAAATTGATGTCAGATCTAGAACAAAGAATATGCAAGAATTATGAGCAGTATTATCAGGGGAATTCGGAGTGCATCCACTTAAGGAATACTCTTGCGTGCATTATTCGTATTTCTAGAGCGTTCTCGGCATACATTAAAGCTGAAAGAGACAAGCCGCATCAAAGCGGAAGATTGCATTTTATCCCTCAGCCTTTTCCTGTTAAGTGAATCCTGCTCAGTCACCAGTTTGAAGGAATCGCGGTTTTCCCGAAGTCGTTACTTAGCTGATCTCTTACTTGTTTAGTGCATTCTATTTGGATAATGAATCCCTTGCGTCGCTGTATCTCTGTGCACTCTTCTGGTGACAAGTTGTGTTAGAAGCTATGTGTATTGGGTTTTCATTCCTGTTATTGTGATCGGCCTTATTCAGTGGAATCAGTAATTAAAAGAATGAACCCCAAATCGCATTTCGGCGTGATAGATGTGGTTGTGCGTCATAACCAACTGGAAAATAACAAACGTGAATCTTTGCGAAAAGAGAATCAAGTCGACGAGTATCTCATTCGAGTTCTCTATGCTCTCGTTGTGGGCACAAGTCAGATACATGGCTTGTGCAGTCATATTCGTAATGGCAATGGTTCTTACTGGGGACACGTTGTTTGCGCGGTTAGGGGTTGATCGGCGTTGAGGCTTTGTGGACTGTCCTGACATGTTTTGAGGCTATCGGCGACGGAGGCTTGGGGTGTGTTTGGGCAGTAGGTCGTCTAGTTCGACGTCGAGTGTTTCGGCGAGGCGCGGATGCTGCTCAGTCTGGGGTTGGCAGGGGTGTCGTGGTTCGATTCCCCGCGTTCAAGCTTCCAGTAGGTGAAGCACGGGAGGCCTGCGTTGGTTCCCCGCCCTGTTCTGGGAATATCCCTTGACGGTGCGTGCTCTGGCGATGTTGATGCCGAGTTCTTGAGCATAGTCCTTCCGGGTCAAATCAGTGTTGTCCATAAGCTCAATGCAAATAGGATGTCATGTTTGTATACATGACATGATGAGCGTAGCGGGGCATTTAGCGCAAGCTCGGTTATGCTTGAGTCGGATGAAGGGGTCCCTGCCGACAATGGCTGAGGGCCCATGGGAAGGGCAGAAGAGCAATCGTGGAGAAAACCGAGAATAGTAAAAGCAACAATTCGAGGCGCAGGCTCAGCATTGTAGCGGTCCTGGTGCTGGTGGTTGCCGTCATCTGTGGCGGGGGTCTGTGGTGGCATCGCACTGCTGTCCAGGAGCATAATCGGGCTTTTGCCTCTTATAGGGCAGCGGCCAAAACCTACAAGGTTCAGGAAAGTGAATACCACAGGTATCTGGCATCTGACGAGGTAGAGGCCGTCTCAACGGTTACGGATGACCAGGTGAGTGACGCGAAGACCGTCCATGCCTTGGCCAAGGGTGTGCAGGTTGTCAAGCCAGCCCCCGGCAGGACGACAGGGGCGAAAACCAACTTGACCGGGGATGCATCCACTAGCGAATTGAAAACAGCTGCCGATACTCTGAACGCTCAGACCTCGAAGCTCAAATCGAAATTGAAGGCTCTCAAGGGTGACGTGCTTGCTGTCACCACTTCCCAAGCACAAAAGCTGCTCTCTGATGCTATCGGGAACGGAGATAAAATTCTGGTCGATTCCGATGGCAAAGTGCCTGACGGGGACCAGACACGTAACAATCTGACCAAGGCGTTGGAGTCAGCTAAGGATGTCCTCAATGATAAGCAGTCGGTTCTTAAGGTTTTCTCTGATGCTAAGGCCGATCTGGATGCCAAGGTCAAGGCCGTGAATGACGCAGTCTCAGCCAAAGCCCAGGCGGATCAGGATGCCGCTCGGCAACGGGACGAGCGAGCACGCTCTGCTCAGGCGCAGGCCGGAAGTGCACGGGCTCCCGGTGCGGCATCATCCGGTTTGTACCCCCAGTCGAGGTGGTCGGGAAGCATGTCTGGGAATTTTCAGAACCAGCCCGGGGCCGGACGGCAGGGCAGTACAGGGAACGGTGGTGGGTCCACGTCTCCTCAGGTCCCAGCGGTCAACCCTGCGCCCACGACCCCTCAATACACTCAGGAACAGATAGACGGGGCGCACCACTACCTGTGCATAATGCAGCCCGATATCACCACTGGGTGCTGATCTGCCCGACTAGGGTAATCGCAGACTCCTTTCTGTTTGTACGGTGTCGTCCGGCGGTGGGCAATAATGCCTTCATATTGTTTCCCGACCTCAGCTGGATGATGCATTGCTCTAAGAATTGGAGCGGTTCGTCGTTTAGAATGGGCATTGCGAGGCGTTTGGCGCAAGGCTGGTTATGCCAGGTCAAGGGGTTCCTGCGGACAAATAGCTGTGGGTTCGCGGGAAGGGCAGAGGGGCAATCGTGGAGAAATCCGAGAATAGTACTGGTAAAAATAGTACTGGTAAGAGCAGCGGTTCGAGGCGTCGGTTTATCATCATAGCTGCCTTGGTGCTGGTGGTTGCTGTCGTTTCTAGCGGGGGTTTACAGTGGCATCATCATTCCGTGCAGGAGCATGATCGGGCCTTTGCCTCATACAAGGCAGTGGTCAGGTCCTACGAGGCACAGGACGGCGAATACCGCAAATATCTGGCATCTGACGAGGTTAAGTCCGCTTCGGCGGTTACAGATAATCAGGTCAGTGACGCTAAGACAGTCCAGATTCTGGCCAAGAGCATGCAGACCGTCAAGCCGGCCTCCGGTATGACGACAGTGGCGAAAACCAACTTGACCGGGGATGCATCCACAAGCGAATTGAAAAAAGTTACCGAAACTCTGAAGGCCCGGACTTCGAAGATGAAGTCAAAATTGAAGATTCTTAAGAGGGATGTGCTTGCTGTCACCACTTCCCAAGCGCATAAGCTGCTCTCTGATGCTATTGGGAATGGGTATAAGGCCCTGGCTGATTCTGATGGCAAAGTGCCTGACGGGGACCAGACGCGCAACGACCTGGCCAAGGACTTGGACTCAGCTAAGAATATCCTCAATGGCAAGAAGTCTGTCTTTAAGGCTTTCGCCGACGTCAAGGCCGATTTGGATGCCAAGGTCAAGGCCGTGAATGACGCAGTCTCAGCCAAAGCCCAGGCGGATGCCAAGGCTGTTGCAAGCGCTCCCTCTATGGTTGATAGCGGTTACGGCGCTACTGCGCGCCGGGGCGGCAACGGCTATCGAGCCCCATCCCAGAACGGCGGCAGCAACTATTGTGCACCCTCCGGAGGAGGCGACACAACTGCCCCCAAGGGCGGCAACGGTGACAGCAGTGTTAATCGTCACCCTGCTTGGGTTGGCACAACCGATGGTTCAGATGGAGAAGCTCATTGGGAAGGTGATCATCTGATTGGCCATCAGGATTTCTAATATTCCTAATTCCTATTAAAATATCTGGTTCTTACATAAAGCGATGGTGTTGAAACTTGTATTGAACCAAAAACTGCTTCCACAAGTAGCTTCGCTGAAAATTTTTATAAAACGGCTTGGTGAGGGTGGGTATGCATTCAGTGGCACGGAGATAATAGTGAAGTCGTATCTTGCCGCATGAGCTTCGGCTTCTGACTTGCTCACTTTGCGGCATCATTGCCAGCCGCCCACAGTCAACGTCGATACGCATTTTCAAGAGACCTAAATAATCTACCTGTGGAGCTAGCCGGATTCGAACCGGCGACCCTCTGCTTGCAAAGCAGATGCGCTACCAGCTGCGCCATAGCCCCGTGAATGTGTAAAGAACTTCAACCGCACAAGAATGCGTGGGCCTGGGAGGACTTGAACCTCCGACCTCATCCTTATCAGGGATGCGCTCTAACCAGCTGAGCTACAGGCCCATGCCGTGTGACCGAAGAATCACACAAATGGATAGCTTACCATAGTGTCCCCTCAAGTCAATCCCGGCGGCGTCGCGTCGCGTCTTGGCGGAAGAATGGGGGTCATGAGGCGGAAACGGCGTGCGGAACCAGTCCGGTCGGAGCAGCTGGAGGTCAGTGGTGAGACGGTTTTGGTCATCAGGAAGCGGATCGCCAACGTCTATCTGCGGGTCAAGCCGCCTGACGGCCATCTGGAAGTGACGGCGCCTCTAAAGCTGGACGATGACCAGATTCGTGCCTTTATCGACGGCAAGCGCCGCTGGATCGTAACCACTAGAGAGCGTCTGGCCCGCTCACGCGATGTATACGCCCAGCTTGGAGCTGATGGTCTGCTGTCGCCAGACCGATCCGATGCCGAAGCAAAGAGGATTCTCCGTGAGAGGTTGCCCGTCCTTCTGGATCGCTGGGTCCCAGTGGTGGGCCGTCGACCTGAGCGCATCAGTCTGCGGAAGATGAAAACCCGCTGGGGCTCCTGCACCCCCGCCACTGGCAGCATCCGGCTCAACACCGACCTGGCTTGGCTGGATTCTGACCTATTGGAGTATGTGTTGGTTCACGAGCTGACCCACCTCTACGAGCATGGTCACGGGCCCGGCTTCCGCGCGCGGATGGATCGTTATATGCCCGACTGGGCTGAGCGCCGTCGTCGGCTCAACCGCTATTTAGCTCTGTGACCTCCGAAGCTTAGACGTCTGAAGTCATGACTTCGAGATCCATGACTTCTAGACTCATGACTTCCGGAGCCGTAAAATCCTCATGAGTCCTGAACCTATGGACGGGGAGCTTGTAAATTACGAACCTGCGGCATCATCCGTGCTGAAGATTTCGTGACCAAACCCTCGCTAGGCCATCTGGTGCGAAGTTGAATCGGTTTTTGATCGTCTTGTCTATCCCGATCTAGACCGACTATATGGTCTGATTCAGCCCGATCTCACTTTGCTCTGTTCTGACTCAACCTAAATCTGCCTTTGATTCGTTCTGGCCCTACTCAAGTCTGGTGTAATGCACCACATTTGTCATCCAAGACTAAAGGAAGACTGCCGCAGCCCATGATGGTGCGCTAGCGTTGAGGAAGAGGGGTGATCCTGCAGCAGTTAGGTAGGGTCCCTGTGACCCGGAGACGTGTGTGGAGCCGATCCGGGGCAATCGATCATGAAGGAGCGGATGAGATGACGGAATCCAAGAAGACAATCAAGCGCGCCGTGGTGACCGGCGCCTCCAGCGGCATCGGCCAGGCCAGTGTGCGGGCCTTAGTTGACAAGGGCTGGAAGGTGGTCGGCCTGGCCCGGCGCGAGGACAAGCTCAAGGCTCTGGCTGACCAGCTGGGTCAGAGCTTCACCTATGAGGTCTGCGACGTGACTGATGAGGCCTCCACCCAGGCGGCCGTCGATGCCGTGCTCAAGGGCGGGCCGGTCAAGGCTCTGGTCAACTGTGCCGGTGCGGCCTTCGGCAAGGATCCGGTGGCAACCTCTAGTTTGGACGACTGGCGCGGCATGTACGAGCTGAACGTCATCGGCACTCTGCGGGTCATTCAGAAGCTGCTTCCGGCCCTGAAAGAGTCGGAGGGCACGGTCCTGGTCATCTCCTCGACGGCAGGCATCGAGCCCTACGAGGGCGGCGGCGGATACTGCGCTTCCAAGGCGGCGGAACGGGTCATGGCCCGCATTCTGCGGCTGGAGCTGATTGGCGAGCCAGTGCGCGTGGTCGACATCGCCCCGGGTCTGGTCCACACCGACGAGTTCTCCCTGAAGCGGTTCGGTGGGGATAGCGACCGGGCCGATGCGGTCTACGCCGGGGTGCCCGACCCGCTGACCGCCGAGGACATCGCGGGATGCGTCACCTGGGCCCTGGAGCAGCCCGACACTGTGGACATTGACCAAATCGTGGTCCGCCCCCGCGCTGAGGGCTCCTACACCAAGCTCTACCGTCGCAGCTGAGCCTGGTAAGGGACCGATTCCGTCAAAAACTGATTCTGTCCAAAACCGAGTTTGGCAGGTTGATTCTGCCAGGGACCGGGTCTGGCAGAGGTTGAGTCTTGGCAACTAAGCCTATGTGCGCCTGGCGGAGCGCAGCCGACCGGGGATAGTGCCCACGGCCACGACGAGCACGGACAGGACCGACCCCGTCAGCACACCCAGCAAGGCTGACTCTAGGTGTGGGGATTCGGCGAAGGCCAAATTGGCGATCAGGAAGGACATGGTGAAGCCGATTCCGCAGAGCTGGCAGAGACCGATCATGTTTCCGGTCGTGGAGCCGGCAGGCCGCCGCAGCCCCAGATGACTTGCCAGGATCACCATGGTCATGATTCCTAGGGGCTTGCCCAAGGCCAGTCCCAGTGTGGCGCCCCAAAAGACCCGGTCCGTCAGCAGTCCGGGTCCCAGCTGATCCAGGGAGATGGACAGCGAGAAGAAGGCGAACACGGGTAGAACCACCAGGGCGCTCAAAGGTGTCAGCAGGCGATCCAACTGTTCGGCAGGCGATGATGCTTGGATGTGGCTCCGTCCAATCCCTGTTGTCTCGGTTCCAGCTGGATTGGCCCCAGTAGATTCTGTTCCGGATGGTTCAGCCTCGCGTGACCTGGTGACAGGGGTCAATAGGCCCATCGCCACTCCCGCCAACACCGGGTGGATCCCAGCCTTGAAGAGGCCGTACCAGGCCAGCAGTCCGCCGGTAAGGGCACCCAGCAGGAACAGCGGCATCAAAGGTCGCCAGAGCCGTGAGGAACGGCTCCCCGCTCGGACCAGCGAGGCCCAGACCACTAGGCCGACCAGGCAGGCAAGCAGCCAGCTCGGTTGTCCCAAGCTGGAGTAGCCCAGGGCGATCAGCAGGACACCAATCAGATCGTCGAAGATGGCCAGGGTCATCAAAAAGGCCTGCAGGGCGGGCCCAGCCTTGGGTAGGAGCAGTTGCAGAGCCGCCAGGGAGAAGGCTAAGTCGGTGGCCGTTGGGACAGCCCAGCCGCGCAACCCGGCAGGGGAGCCCAGGTTGAACAGGCAGTAGATCAGGATCGGAACGGCCACACCGCCCAGAGCGGCCAGCATGGGCAGCAGGACCTGCCTGTGGTCGCGCAGAGTGCCTGTGGCAGCCTCCTGGCGCAGGTCAAGACCCATGGTCAGGAAGAATATGGTCAGCAGCCCGTCCTGTATCCAGTCCTTGAGGGACAGGTTCAGTCCACCGGGCAGGTCCAGAGGAATCCAAGCGGCAAGAGCGTTCAGCCCCGGCCCGGTCTCTGGAAGATTGGCCAGGATCAGCCCGGCCAGGGCGCAGGCCATCATGAATAGCCCGGTGATCCGATCGTTTTCAGCCAACGATGACAGAGCGGCGAAGAAGTTTGAAGGATGATGTCTGTTGTGCCGGTCCCTGTCAGATCCGCCCTGCCCACGCTGTGGATTTGATGGTTGGGCATTCGATGACTTGAAATCCGACGGTCCAGAATTCGGTTGGGGGTCTGATGACCGGGAATCCGACTGCCTGGGATGGAAAGGTTTGAGATTCTGTTGCGAATTCGAATCGTCGTAATCCTGACGACGTGGATTGACAGAGAATGCTGGGAATGCAGGCGTGGGCGGCATGATGCTCCTGGTCGGGCGGGTAGAGTTCGGTCTTCCATGGCCGACCAGTCTTCCCGGCATGAGGCGGCGCCCGGCCGTCTCCCAAGTGCCAATTCTATCCTGAAGTCCAACAGTCTATCTCGGTCAGAGAAAATGCCAGCGGCCCCGCACCTTTCACGATGCAGGGCCGCTGGTTTACCGCCTATCGGGGGCGGCGATGAGTTCTCAGAACTCAGAAACCGAGTAACTCAGTAACTCAGAACAGGTGGCTGCGCATGAACCACTGGAAGTGCTCCAGCTCCTGCACGTGGTCCTGCAGAATGTTAGAGCTGACAATGTCCAGGTCGTCCAGCTCCTTGATGGCCTCGCGGTCGCGCTTGATGAAGGTGGTGTAGTAGGTGTCCAGGGCCTTCAGGTAGTCCAGGGCATCCTGACGGCCGGTCATGGTGATGCCATCCCAGTCGCGGTTCTTCATGATGTCGTCAGGGCGCCCGGCGGGGGAGCCGCCCAGGGTGGCGATGCGCTCAGCGGTCTCGTCGGCCATGTTCAGCACCGAATCAACCTCGGGGTCCATCATCTCATGAATGCCGATGAATTCCTTGCCCTTCATGTTCCAATGGGCGTGCTTGAGGATCAGGGCAGTCTCCTGTTCCTGGCTCAGACGGCTCTGCAGGATGGCGATGACCTTCTCGCTGGTCGCTTCGTCGAGTCCCGGTACGGTAAAGTTCAATGCCATAATCGCTCCTTAAATATGAAATTATGCCTTCGGTCGGGTCAGCCCGACCTTGTATCTCCAGACTAGAGGAAAAAGCAAGGAAACGCTTGGATTTTGCGGGAATCAACCAGTGAAATCATTCACGGACCATCGGCTACGCTGATAGTCATTTTTTCTTGACTGGCGTCAGAGCGGTCACCGGCTGACTACCAGCCCAGCACTGGCTGGATGATAGTAGGGATTCGGTTAGACGATAGCTAGGCTCTGGTCGCAGTATCGTCTCGGCCCGCCTTGGATTGTCGTCTTCCTTCCTGGCTTCGACCAACCTCGGTCGGGTTAGAGCCGGCAAAGCTATTCTCGGTCAAATCAGTCTCCCTCAGATTAGATCCAGTCCGGTTATCCTCGGTCCGCTCCTGCTTCGGAATTCGACCCGTCTTCATCCTTACCATCCGCGTCGGCCTCGTCATCATCGTCGGACTGATCCTCGGCCTCCTGCCGCCGTCTGACCTCGATGGTCTCGATGCGCCGCCCGTCCACCTTGGTCACCACCATGTCATACCCGTCGTCGGAGTGGACTACGTCACCCACCTGCCCCATGCGCCCGGTCTGGGCCAGGAAGTAGCCGGCCAGGGTCTCGTAGGGGCCATCCTCCAGCTCGATTCCGGTCAGGTCCGCGAAGTCCTCGATGGTCATGCCGCCGTCGACCGTGGCAACCCCGTTGACGAAGGCGGTTGCCTGGGGATGGGCAGGGTTCTGCTCCTCGGGCAGGTCGTACTCGTCGCGGATGTCGCCCACCAGCTCCTCGGTCATGTCCTCCAGGGTGACGATGCCGTCGGTGCCCCCGTACTCGTCGATGACCACGGCCAGGTGGATGCCCTTCTTGCGCAGCTTCTCCAGGCTGGGCAGGAGCCTGGAGGTGCCAGGCAGGGCAATGCCGGGCCTGGTCACGTCGGCTACGGTCTTGGCATTGGGATTGCGCACGTCCATCAGGTCGCGCACGTGGACGAAGCCCAGCACGTCGTCGAAGTCGCGTCCGGTCACCGGGTAGCGCGAGTAGGGCTCATCATGCACGAATTCGACCGCCTCCTGCAGGGGCATGTCCCCGGCGATGAAGACCACGTCGGCCCTGGGGCGCATGACCTCGGCCACGCTGGTCTCGGAGGCATCGAAGACGTCGCCCAGGATCATCCGCTCGTCCTTGCTCAGGTTGGTGTTGGAGGAGACCAGCATTCGCAGCTCGTCGTCGCTGACCTCGGTGTCGGTCTGCTGGGGGTCGAAACCCAGGATGCGCACGATGAGGTTGGTGTTCTTTCCGATAAGCCAGATCAGCGGCCTGCACAGGGTAGTGAAGACGTCGATGGCCGGAACAACGGCCCTGGCGATGGCCTCGGTGCGCTGCATGGCGATCCGCTTGGGCACCAGCTCGGAGATGACGATGGAGCAGTAGGAGATGATCAGGGTCAGAATCACCGTGGTCAGGGTGCCGGCCAGACCCTCATGCACGCCCCACCCGGTCAGGACGGGCACCACGTAGGGGGCGATGGACGATGCGCCGAAGGATGCCGACAGGAAGCCCGTCAGCGTCACACCGATCTGCACGGCGGAAAGAAAGGTGTTGGGGTCGCGGGCGATGCGGGCCACCCGGGCGCCGCGCGCGTCCTGTTGCTCCATCTGCTCCAGCTGCGAGCCTCGCAGGGAGACCAGCGCCAGTTCAGTCCCCGAGAAGACGGATCCGAGCAGGAGAAAGAAGAGAATGAGCAGGATGTTCAGCCATAATGCCATGCCTCTAATGCTAGGGTATGGGCGCCCCATGTGCCCTATGTCACACCCCAGCGGCGAACCTCCGTCTTCCCCATGCAGCGCTTCCTGACTAGCATGAAATACGGAGACAGGTTCGGCTTCAGGCCGACGTTCCCAATGCTCCCGAAAGGATTTTTTTCATGTCACAACTTCAGCACGAATTGACTGAGTTCACCACGCAGGCCTACCAGGATAACAAGACCTTCCCGGTCTCCAAGAAGGATCTGCTGGGCCACTGGTCCCTGCTCTTCTTCTACCCTGCGGACTTCAGCTTCGTCTGCCCCACCGAGCTGGAGGATCTGGCCAGCAAGTACGAGGACTTCAAGAAGATCGGCTGCGAGATCTACTCCGTCTCCTGCGACACCGAGTTCGTTCACAAGGCCTGGCACGAGGCCAATGAGAAGATCGCAAAGGTCCAGTATCCCATGCTGGCCGATCCGACCGCAACCCTGGCCAAGGATCTGCAGACCTATAACGAGGCCGAGGGTAAGGCCGAGCGCGGCGACTTCATTCTGACTCCTGAAGGCAAGGTCGTGGCCTACGAGGTCATCTCCTCCAACGTGGGCCGCAACGCCGACGAGCTGCTGCGCCGCGTCCAGGCCTCCCAGTTCGTCTACGAGCACGGCGATCAGGTCTGCCCTGCCAAGTGGGAGCCCGGCGAGGACACCATCGAGCCCAGCCTGGATCTGGTCGGCCAGCTCTGATCCGCAGCTGCCAACATCGGGAACTCGCCGATCGGAAGCGACCAGGGCGGGTTCCCTTTTCTATATTTACGACCAGCATTCAAAACAGCACATCCGTGCATTCCTTCGGAAGAGGCATTCATGACGGAAGACAAGAATCTTTATGACGTGGTCATCATCGGTGGCGGCCCTGCAGGCCTGAGCGCAGGACTCTACCTGGCTCGGGCGCGGTATCGCACCCTGATCCTGGAGAAGGACGACTTCGGCGGTCAGATCACCATTACAGCCGACGTGGTCAACTACCCGGGCGTGGCCAGCACCGACGGCCGCAAGCTGACCGAGACCATGCGCCAGCAGGCCCAGAACTTCGGAGCCGAGTTCATGAGCGCCGAGGCCACAGGCATCGAAGCCCAGGGCGACATCAAGGTGGTCCACACCTCCCGGGGCGACCTGCGCACCTTCGGCATCCTGATCGCCACCGGCGCCAGCCCCCGCAAGATCGGTTTCCAGGGCGAGCAGGAGTATGCGGGCCGCGGTGTGGCCTACTGCGCCACCTGCGACGGCGAGTTCTTCACCGGGCGCGAGGTCCTGGTGGTCGGCGGCGGGTTCGCGGCCGCTGAGGAGTCGGTCTTCCTGACCAAGTACGCCACCAAGGTGACCCTGCTGGTGCGCGAGGAGGACTTCACCTGTGATGCCGCCGTGGCTGACGAGGCCCGGGACAACGACAAGATCGAGATTCACTACTCCACCGAGCTCAAAGGGGTCTCCGCAGGCCCCGGCGGGCTGGTCGAGGCTACCATCCTGGACCGGAAGAGCGGGCAGACCACCACCTGGAAGCCCCAGGACGGCGGCACCTTCGGCGTCTTCGTCTTCGCCGGCTACGTGCCCCAGACCGGCATGCTCAAGGGCGTGGTGGATCTGGACGACCACGGTTACGTGCTGACCCACGACTACCTGGAGACCTCGGTGCCGGGCATCTACGCTGCTGGGGATCTGCGGGTCAAGAACCTGCGGCAGGTCATCACCGCCACCTCCGATGGGGCTGTAGCCGCCGTGGAGCTGGAGCGCTACGCCTCCAACATGTCGGACAAGACTGGTCTGGTGCCGCCGCGGCCCGAGGATTCCCCCTACGCCCGCTCCGAGCGTCAGGCCGAGAACTCCGCACTGGCCTCGGGTACCTCGCCCGCGCCTGTGGCCCAGGAGCACGACCAGGCTCCGGCCAAGACCTCCGGCTTCTTCGGGCCCGACATTCGCAAGCAGCTGGACATGGTCTTCGGCAAGATGACCGGAAAGCTGGAGCTGGCCCTGGATCTGGACGGCAGCCAGGTCTCCAAGGAGCTGGAGGCCTTCGTGGACGAGCTGGTCGGGCTCTCCGACGGCAAGCTGACCTCCAGGGTGGACTCCCGCACGGATGAGGACGGCAAGGATTACGATCCCGCCGGCGACCTGCCCGATGCTCGGCCCAGCGTGCGCATCTGCCGCGTAGACGATCAGGGCGTGTCCCAGCCGACCGGGTTGGCCTTCCATGGCGTGCCCAGCGGTCACGAGTTCAACTCCTTTGTCCTGGCCCTCTACAATGCGGCGGGCCCCGGCCAGCAGGTGGATCAGCCCACCTCGGACCGTATCGATGCCATCAAGGACCAGGTGGACGTGATGATGCTGGTCTCCCTGACCTGCACCATGTGCCCGACCACGGTCCTGTCCGCCCAGCGGGTGGCTGCCCAGAACGGCAAGGTGCGCGCCGAGGCCTACGACCTGGCCCACTTCCCCGAGCTCAAGGACCAGTACCAGGTCATGAGCGTCCCCTGCATCGTGATCCGCAAAGATGGCCAGGAGACCGTGGAGTTCGGCAAGAAGTCCGTTCCCGAAATGCTGGATCTGATCGGGGCCTGACCCCTAGGTCCGAGCCTGAATAGAGCCTGAGAAGGCGCTGGCGTCAATGCCTTTGTGGCGTGACGTCAGCGCCTTCTCTGATATATGTTGTAGGTCTGCATTGATGAAAAACTATGGATATTATCCACGGTTTGCACGATGTGCTGTATCAGCAGCCGCAGGAGTGGCGGATGACCAGATCCGCCTTGATGATCTGCACGTCGGGGACCTGGTCCGGCTCCAAGGCCGCATTGATGGCGCAGGCGGCGATTTTCGCAGTGTCCTGCTGCATGGTGGTCAGCTGAGGCCAGGTGTAGAGGGAGTCGACGGTGCCGTCGAAGGAGACGATGGCCACATCCTCGGGAATGCGCAGCCCGCGCTCATGCAGGGCTCGAAGAGCGCCCATGGCCTCCATGTCGGAACCGGCGAAAATGGCCTGGGGCGGCTTGCCGCTGTCGATCAGATCCAAGGTGGCGCGATAGCCGCCCTCGCGTGTGAAGAAGGCCTGGCGGATCCTGCCGGCGGGCAGGTTGGCGTTCTGGTGGGCCGCGTACCAGCCTTGGATGCGGGCGTCGCCCCGGTCGTCGGGGGAGCCGCCAAAGAGCATGTCGACGCTGCAGTGCCGGTGCTCGATCAGGTGTTGGGTGGCGGTCAGGCCAGAGTGGAAGAAATCGGTCGACACGCTCTTGGCATTGGTCACCCGGTGGGGCTGGTCCATGAAGACGAAGCGGCTCTCCTCAAGATGAGCCATGCTCAGCTGTGTGTAGCTGCGCGAGGATGAGAGGAAAATGGCATCGACGTTGCGCTCCAGCAGCTGCCTGATGGACTGCTCCTCCAATTCGGGGTCGCTACGCACGTTCATGAAGAGGACCGAGTACCCCCGCCGCATGGCCACCGTCTGCAGCTCGTCGTAGATGCCGGCGCTGAAGGGGTTGGACGAATCCGGCACGATGACGCCCAGCATCTTGGAATACCCGGTGCGCAAGGCACGCGCCGTGGGGTTGGGGTGGTAGTTCAGCAGCTTCGCCGCCTCGCGCACCCGCTTGGATGTGTCCGGGGCCACTGCCCTGGGCCCGTTGTTGAAGACGTAGCTGACCACCGCCGTGGAGACGTTGGCCAGCTTGGCCACATCCGTGCGTGTGGCCCTTCTGCGTTGTCGGAGTTTCTTATCGTTTGCAGCCATCAGAGCTCGATCCCATCTGCCTATTCACCAGTCTCAATTCATGCTACCCGGAATATAGAATCTACTCGAATTGATATTGTTTTCAAACTCCGTTCTACATCGCCATTGACCTGTCCGCACATGCCGGGCTATAGCCGGAAAATCAAGGGAAATGGCACCAAATTTTCAGCCGTTGCGAAAGCCCTTGTCTTCAAAAGCAGCTGTTCAGGCAATCGGCGTCAGATATTTGACAGATAAATCTACTCGTGTATATTAAGAAACACGAATGAGTTCCTGTTCGCATGGAACATGTTCGGCAATGAAGCAACCTACGAAGGAGTGGTTGATGAATAGGATCAAGACGGTGGCGGCGGTCGGCATCTGCTGCGCTATGGCAATAACCTCATTGGCTGCCTGCGGCTCTTCCTCCTCCGGGGGCAAGAAGACCGTGGAATTCATGACCATGCAGTCTACGGGAACCCCCCAGCTCAAGGCTCTTCAGGGCCTGGGCAAGAAGTTCGAGGCCAAGAATCCGGACATCACCATCAAGATGGTTCCGGGCACCAACAACAACGAGAACGACATCAAGGTTCGTCTGGCGGGCCACAACCCTCCGGACATCTGGAACACCCACGGCTGGTCGCGCGACCGGTACGGCAACTTCCTGGAGCCGCTGCAGAATAGGCCCTGGGCCAAGCGGCTCAAGCCGATAGGCAACGATGTCTTCAAGACCAAGGACGGCAAGTTCTACGCCCTGCCCGCCGACATCCAGGTGTCGGGCATCATGTACAACCAGACGGTCCTGGATGCGGTCGGCATCGATCCCAAGTCCATCGACACCTGGGACGCCTTTGAACAGGCCTGCACGAAGCTGAAGGCCGCCGGATACACCCCGCTCATCTCCTCCAACAAGGACGCGGGCCCCAACGGGGACCTTGCCGACTACATGCTTCCGGGCATGTACGACGAAAGCCAGCTCAAGGATCTCTCCAAGGGCAAGTTCGACACCGCGGTCTACGAGAAGTACACCACCAGGGTGGCCAAGTGGGCCAAGGACGGCTGGTTCAATGTGGACTACACCTCTGCCTCCCAGGATGACATCTCCAGGCTGATGGCCCAGGACAAGGTCGGCTTCTCCTTCCGCGCCAACGGCAGCTCACAGCTGATCCAGTCCTACAACCCCAACGTCAAGCTGGGCATGATGCCGGTTCCCGCCGAGGTCGGCAAGCCCTACTTCTCCACCGGCGAGGACACCCTGACCTTCGGCGTCTCCAAGACCAGCAAGAACAAGGACGCGGCGCTGAAGTTCATCGACTTCATGGCCGAGCCTGAAAACCTGCAGAAGCTGGTCGACGTGAGCATGAACGATTCGGCCCTGACCGGCGTCAAGTCCGCACTGGGGCAGTTCGAGCCGACCTACAACTACTGGGTGAACGAGAAGAAGACCAAGCTGGTCCCCTTCTTCGACCGCAAGTACCTGCCCAACGGCATGTACAACACCTTGGCCAAGTCCACCGACGGTCTGCTGACCGGTCAGCTGACTGCACAGGCCGCTGCAGATCAGGTCAAGACCTCCTTCAACAGCCTGTATGGCCAGAAGTCTTCCTGATTAGTCGACCAAGAGGAGTCGAGTCATGACAGATAGTCGCTCAGGGGCGATTCCTTCGCAGGACACCCAATCCGAATCACCGTTACATGGGGATGGCAGGAATGCATCCGTTGGCCACGGCAGGGGTTCCTCCCCGCGTCGTCGCCGCTTCAGGGGTGCCTCGATCAATCTCTTCTATCTTCCTGCCGTCATCCTCCTGGTGATCTTCATCATCTATCCGCTCCTGTCGGGGATCGAGCTTTCCCTGACCAACTGGGACGGGTACAACGACGCCAAATCCTTCGTAGGGCTGGCCAACTACAAGCAGATGCTGACTGACACCAACTTCAAACAGGTGGTCATCAACACCTTCATCTACGGCATCGGCAGCACAGTGCTCCAGCAGATCCTGGGCTTGGCTCTGGCACTGCTGCTGAACGCCAAGATCAAGGGGCGCACCCTGATCAGGGCCATCATCTACCTGCCCGCCCTGGTGGCCCCGGTCATCATGGGCATCATGTACTACTTCGTCTTCCAGTACCAGCAGGGCGCTCTGAACGCCGTCATGACGGCGCTGGGTCTGCACAAGGTGGCCTGGTTCAACAATGCGGGGTTCTCGGTCTGCATCATCGTGCTGGTGAACTCCATCCAGTTCGTCGGCGTCTCCATGATCATCTACCTGGCCGGTCTGCAGACCATGGACCAGGAGGTGGTCGAGGCCGCCGAGGTCGATGGGGCATCCGGCTGGAAGAAGTTCTGGAACATCACCCTGCCGCTCCTGTCGCCCGCCTTCACGACCAGCGTGGTGCTGAACCTGATCGGAGGACTGAAGCTCTACGACATGGTCAAGGTGCTGACAGGCGGCGGCCCCGGGTATGCCACCAACTCCATCTCGACCTATATCGGCACGATCTACTTCGACAATCAGGCGGCCGGGTATGCCTCGGCCATCGGGGTCTTCCTCTTCGTCCTGATTGCCATCGTGACCTGGCTGGTCAACAAGGGGCTGGCCAAGCTGGATTGGGAGGCCTAACATGGCTAGCAAGAACAAGAATGCGATGACCCCTGCCGAGCGGTCATACCAGCGTGGGCGCTGGGCCATCTACCTCTTCCTGGTCATCGTCTGCCTCTGCCAGCTCCTGCCCTTCTACCTGGCGATCACCACCTCGCTCAAACCCTCGGATGATCTGAGCTCGGCGCTGAGCATGCGCACCCACGACATGGCATGGTCCAACTGGTCCGAGGCCGTCAATGAGGGCGGCATCCTCAAATCCGTGCTCAACAGCGTGGTGGTGACCGTGGGGACGACGGCCCTGGTCTGCATCCTTGGAGCGGCTGCGGCCTACCCCCTGGCTCGTCGCCTGACCCGGTTCAACAAGCTGGTCTCGGCCTTCATCCTCTCCATGATGATGATTCCGCCCCTGAGCATTCTGGTCCCCCTCTACTCCTTCCTGGTGAAGATCGGCGGGGTGAACAACTACTGGGGCATCATCGCGGTGCTGACGGCCACCAATCTGCCTCTGTCGGTCTTCCTCTACACGGCCTTCATCAAGGCCATACCCCCGGCGATTGACGAGGCCGGCGAGCTGGACGGAGCCAACCGACTCCAGGTCTTCATGCGCCTGGTCCTGCCCATGCTCAAGCCGGTGACGGCGACCGTAATCATCATGACCGGCTCGACAGTATGGAACGACTACGCCCTGTCCAGCTACATCCTGACCGACCCCTCGGCCCAGACCATCGCTCCTCGCGTGGCCTCCTTCTTCTCGGCCAATACCAACAATCTGGGCGTCGCCGCAGCGGCATCCCTGATTGCGGCAGCCCCCATGGTGGTCGCCTACATGTTCCTGCAAAAGTACTTCATTGCAGGGATGGTGGCCGGAGCAGTCAAGTAGTCTATCAATCAGGAGCCGCCCAACTGCAGTGGGGCGGGCGGCTCACTGGTTCATCAAGCATCGTTGTTTTTGCACATTTGTGCTGTAGTTACCAAAGGAATTTTCATGCTCTTTCCACAGCCGGTCCATTCTGATCAGCCACTCACCTATATGGCCCTGGGGCCCATTACGCCGGGTGCCGATATTCCTGACATCAGGGGGCTCTATGCAGGCCCCGACCTGGATGGCTTGGAACAGACACCCGCTTGGGCCTCGACCCATTCGCCCTTGCTGCTGGAGCATGCGCAGAACACCTACCTGCATCCGGGCCTGACCGGGCATCGGATCGCCCAAGGCCCCGAGGGCATCCAGGCTGGCCGTTCCTGGTCGCCCCGATTCCTGGTGGAGGGCAAGCCCGAGCAGACCGCCGACTCGCTGACCATCAAGGCCCGCGATGAGGATGCCCAGCTTGGGTTGGAGACCAGGGTGGAGGCAATGGCCGGCGGCTCCCTGCGGATTCGCCATACCCTGCGCAATCTGGGCGCCGATCCTTTCCTGTTGGAGGGTCTGGAGGTCCGTCTGCCCTTGGACGACCAGCAGACCCAGATTCTGGACTTCGCCGGCAGGCACGAGCGTGAGCGCAGCCCCCAGCGCCATGACCTGGCCGACGGAGCCTGGGTGCGTGAGTTCCGCTGGGGCCGCACCGGATTCGAGGGCCCCGTGGTCATGGTGGGCACCCCAGGGTTCAACTTCCATCACGGCAGGGTGCTCTGCGTCCAGCCGGCTTGGAGCGGGAACACGGTGCTCCGGGTGGACCGGAACAGCGCCACCCCGGCAGGCATCAGCGCTGGCGAGCTCCTCCTGCCCGGCGAGGTGGTCTTGGGCCAGGGCCAGGAGTACAGCACCCCCTGGATCGTGGTCATGGCCTCCGACCATGGCATGGATCCGATCATGAACAGCCTGCACGCCTGGGAGCGCACCCTGCCCGAGCATCCGCGCGAGCAGCCGGTCATCCTGAATGTCTGGGAGGCCATCACCTTCAACCACAACTTCGACACCCTGCGCGACCTGGCCGACCGCGCCGCCCACATCGGGGTGGAGCGCCTCGTTCTGGACGACGGCTGGTTCCACCTGCGCCGGGACGACACGGCTGGCCTGGGCGACTGGTGGGTGGACCCTGCGGTCTGGCCCCAGGGTCTGGAGCCTTTAGTTGATTATGTCCACAAACTGGGGATGCAGTTCGGCCTCTGGTTCGAGCCGGAGATGATCAATCCGAATTCGGATGCCTTCCGTGACCATCCTGAGTGGGTCATGAGGGCATCCTCCAGAAACCCGGAGCTGCAGCGCAACCAGCTGGTCCTGGACCTGACCAACCCTCAGGCCTTCAACCATGTGCTGGAGGCCATGACCAAGGTTCTGGGGTCCTGCCAAATCGACTACGTCAAGTGGGATCACAACCGCGACCTTCTTGAGGCTGGTTCCCAGGCCCACGGTGGCGCGCCTGCCATCCATGAGCAGACCCTGGCTTACTACCGCCTGCTGGACATCCTCCGCGCTCGCTTCCCCAAGGTCGAGTGGGAGTCCTGCGCCTCGGGCGGCGGTCGCATCGATCTGGGCGTGATCGAGAAGATCCGCCGCTTCTGGAACTCCGACATGACCGATGCCCTGAGCAGGCAGCTGATCCAGCGCTGGACCGAGCAGACCGTGGCCCCCGAGTACATCGGCGCCCATATCTCCCAGCCCTCCTCCCAGCAGACCGGCAGAACCTATAGCCTGGATTTCCGGGCGGCCACGGCCGTCTTCGGGTCCATGGGCATCGAGTGGGACATCCGCCAGGCCAGCGAGGAGGACTTGGAGCGGCTCAAGGAGTGGGTCACCTGGTACAAGGCCAACCGCGGCTTCCTCCACTCCGGCCGCGTGGTCCGCCTGGACCTGGCCGACCCTTCGGTTCTGGCCCATGGTGTAGTGGCCCCCGACCGCAGCCGTGCCATCCTGGCCCATGTCCAGTTGGACGAATCCCTGCATAATCGTGGTGTTTATCTACGTATTCCCGGCCTGGATCCCAAGGCCCGGTACCGGCTGGCTTGGACCGGCCCCGCCAAGCCCAGGGCTTCGCTTGAGCCTTTGGATCCGACGGGCCCGCTGGGGACCGCCGAGGTCACCGGCACCTATCTGGAGCGCGTGGGCGTTCGCATACCCCGCTGCCAGCCCGAAACCATCCGCCTGATCGACCTGGTCCGGGTCTGACCCGCCGCTATCAGCCACACCACGGGGATGAAGGAGCACTGAATCATGAACCCAACCAGCCTTAGCCTGGGAGAGCCGGACTGGATTACGCTGACCACCGATGCCGACAGGGAGACAGCGCCCGCAGGCAGGCCTTTCCACGCAGCCCCCGATGCGAGGGTCAGCCTCAAGGGCGAATCCGCTCTGACGGTCAGCCTGACCGCCGGCTCCACCCCCATCCGGTCCCTGGCGCTGCGCTGGACCAGGCCCATGTCCTCCGACGACCTCTACCTGGGCGATGCCTGGGAGCGTGGCTACGGCCGCATGGGTTTCCAGACCATGCGTGCCAACCGGTTCATGCCCTGGTACTTCCTGGCGGCGGGTCAGGAGCAGGCCGAGGGGTACGGGGTGGCCACCGGTGCCAACGCTTTCTGCTTCTGGCAGGTCGATACGGCCGGCATCACCCTCTTCCTGGACCTGCGCAACGGCGGCAGTGGCCTGGTGCTGGACGGTCGGGAGCTTGAAGCGGCCACCATCATCTGCTTGCAATATCCGCTCCAGGAGCGGGCTGGCGCCCCGGTCTTTGCTGTGGCCAGTGACTTCTGCTCCCGGATCAGCCGCAAGGGCCTTATGCCCCCTGAGCCGGTCTACGGGAGCAACAACTGGTACTACGCCTACGGGGACTCCAGCCGTTCCCGGATTCTTGCCGATGCTGAGTATCTGGCCGACCTGACCCAGGGCAACGCCCACCGCCCCACCATGGTTGTGGATGACGGCTGGCAGGACCACCACCGGCTTGAGGACTACAACGGCGGCCCCTGGCGGCGTGGCAACCAAAAGTTCGGCGACATGGGCGCCCTGGCCGACCAGATCAAGGCCATGGGCATCAAACCGGGCATCTGGTACCGTCCGCTCCTCAACGAGGACGAGGCCATTGCCGACCAGTTCAGGCTCCCGCACAACGGATGCCTGGACCCCTCGAACCCGCAGGCCCTGGACTACATCCGCCAGGACGTCGCCCAGCTGGGGGAGTGGGGCTACCAGCTGGTCAAGCATGATTTCAGTACCTTCGACCTGCTGGGCAGGTGGGGATTCCAGATGAACCCCTGGCCCAGCCCGGACGGCTGGCACTTCTACGACCGGAGCCTGACCAGCGCCCAGGTGGTCAAGCAGCTCTACCGGGCCATTTTCGAGCAGGCTACCAAGGCCGGGATGCTGGTTCAGGGGTGCAATGTGGTCGGCCACCTGGGCGTCGGCTTCATGCAGATCAACCGGACCGGCGACGACACCAGCGGCCTGCAGTGGGAGCGGACCAGGCAGATCGGAGTCAACACCCTGGCCTTCCGCCTGCCTCAGAACGGGAGCTTCTACGCCACCGACGCCGACTGCGTGGGCATATCCGACTCAATCGACTGGGAGCTCAACCGCCAGTGGATGAACCTGCTGGCGAGGACCGGCACCCCGCTCTTCTTCTCGGCCCGCCCCGGCAGCCTGACCGCCGACCAGGAGGACCAGCTCGGGCAGGCCTTGGCCCTGGCCTCGACCGGCGGCGCCCATGCCATCCCCTCGGACTGGCTGGTCAACGACTGCCCTGAAATTTGGACTGACGACGGCGGCGCTCGCCGATACTCCTGGTATGAGCCGGCTGGCCTGGAGTTCGCGGACATGCCCGAGCGCTACGACGGGTATCTTTCCGCCGTCTAGAAGTAGATGGCGGCCGTGCTCGGTTGGGATGGGCACAGCCGCCTGTTCGCCGGATTGCAGTGATGGGAATCCGGCCTTACTCGTGCGAAGCACAGCGGGGAATATTCGATAATGACATTTACAGAGCCTCCCAAGAACTCTGCCGACTGTCTCCCCAACAGACGGTGCATGTCATTCGTTTCTGCGTCTTTGTACAGTGATACAACCCTATCATCGCGCAATGACTATGACAGCCTGATCCAATGTCGGCGGAACTCACGGCTGACGGAATGAGTAAACAGCGGCCGGGCTGGCTGTGGTTGTATGCCCGTGGCCGTTCCGGCCGTGTTTCCGCCTCCTCCAGGCGCGGGCGGGGGGATTGATCCGTCCCAGGCCTGTCTTACTCGTGCGAAGCGTGCAACAGTTGGTGTGCTTCCCTCCTGTGGCGGCGTGAAGCCAGAACCCCGCCCATGCCGGTCATGCCCGTAGCGAAGGCGAGGAGGATGCCTTCCCCTCCAGCCCGGGGAAGCACGCCTGCAGGCAGGTACGTGTAGGTGAGGGACTTGTTAATCAGGGTGCTTCCCTCGCCGCCCAGCGTGTAGCCCACGCTGACCGTGACCGGGCCCGGCAGGTGTTCAGGTGTCAAGACCGTGACACTGCTGTCGTTTATATAGTTCAGATTCGTGGCAGGGCTGGTGTCGAACGTAACGCTGCTGATCACCGGGGACAGGTTGAACGCCACCGGAGTGGGAATCGATGAGTTGCTGATAGTGCCGTTGCCGAGCTGACCAAACTGGTTGTATCCCCATGCCCAGGTTTTTCCCTCTTTATCGATTCCCAGCGAGTGATAGCCGCCAGCGCTCACTTGTACGGTTGTCACCGCGCCTGCATTCTTGGGGTACTGTACCAGCGCGGGAATCTCCGATTTGCTAGTAGTGCCGATACCAAGCTCACCGCTATCGTTGCCTCCCCACGCCCAGGCGTTACCGTTCTTGTCGATCGCCAGCGAGTGATAGCCGCCGGCACTCACCTGTATGGCTGTCACTGTGCCCGCGTTCTCGGGATATTTCACCATTCCTGGAACAGGATTCGCGTCAGCGCTGCTGGAACCGTTGCCGAGCTCACCCAGTTGGTTCCATCCCCATGCCCAGGTGTTTCCTTTTGTGTCTATTATCAACGAATGATCGGCTCCGGCACTCACCTGTATGGCTGTCACTGTGCCTGCATCCCTGGGGTATTGCACTGGCACAGGGATTGCTGAGTCGATGTTGTTGCCGTTGCCGAGCTGGCCGAACCAGTTCCATCCCCATGACCAGGTGTTCCCCTTCGTGTCTATTGCCGCCGTATGGTGAAATCCTCCGCTGACTTGTATGGCTGTCACTGTGCCTGCATCCCTGGGGTATTGCGCTAGCGTGGGGATTGCTGAGTTGATGTTGTTGCCGTTGCCGAGCTCGCCAAACTGGTTGAATCCCCATGCCCAGATGTTCCCTCTCGCATCAATCGCCAAGGAATGATAGTATCCGGCGCTCACCTGTACAGCTGTCAGCCCACTGCGGGGATCGTTAGGGTCAATCACGCGCAAGGGAACGGTCGAATAGCCGCCGCTACTGCCGTTGCCGAGCTGACCCGATTCGTTATTCCCCCATGCGTACACGTATCCGTCGCTGCCCACTGCCAACGACTGCTCATCCCCAGCGCTGACCTGCACGTATGTGAAATCCGCCGACGCGCCTGCAGGCTTTTTCACTATGACGGGTTTGTTTCGCTGTGTGAGTGTCCCGTCGCCGAGCTGGCCGTAGTTGTTTCTTCCCCATGCGTAAGCGTTTCCGTCACTGCCGACCGCCAAAGTAAACCCTCTGTCTCCGAAATCTCTTGAGCCGCTGATCTGGTTGAATTTGATGCCTTGGCCAGGGGGTGGGGTGATGGTGGTGGTTTCGTTGCCGAACTGGCTGCCCTTGTCGGGGTTGATGGTCCATGTGCTTGGTGTCCATTTGGCGGTGAGGGTGAGGTTGTCGGTGACGGGCTTGCTGAAGTCGTAGGCGATGTCGCTAATGAACCATCCGTCGAACTGGTGGCCTTCGAGCACTGGGTCGGGGGTGGGTCGTTGCACTCGCCCGTACGGGTAGGGGACCTGTTGGGGTTGGGGCGCCTGGCTTCCTCCGTTTGTGTCGAAGCTGACCGTGTGGGTGGAGCCTTGTCGGATGTCTCTGGTCAGCGGCTGGTCGACGGTGTAGTTGAGGCTTCTGGTGAAGGGCTGGCCGTCCTGACTGCCGGTGATGGTGATGGTGGCCTCTCCTGGCGTGTGGGCGGGTATGTCCGTCTGCCAGGCGTCGTTGTTCCTGGTGAGTGTCAATGCTTGGCCGTCCATGCTGGCTGTTTCCAGGGTGGGCGCCTGGGTGGTGTCGAGCCGGGCTGGCTGGCCGGGCCGGCCCTGCCCGTCCAGGCTCCACTGGTGGAGGCCGCCCTGCCTGCTGACGGCGGTGATCCTGCCGTCTGCAAGGACGGCCTGCGTGCATGGCTGGCTGCTGTTGTCCGCCCGGACGGGGGTTCCGCCGGGCTTCCATGCCCAGACGCGGCCCTCCCAGTCGGTGATGATGGCCTGGTTCTTGTCTGCCGTGATCCTGCTTGCTTTCATGCCCTCCGGCGGGCTGACGGCTGTCGGGTTGGTTGTGCTGTCGGCCAGGTACCAGGCCTGCCCGTCCGCGTCCAGGAGGAGGAACCCCTGGTTGAGGGCCTGCGCCTGGACGGTGCGCGTGCCCGGGTCCTGCCTGACGGGTTCGGGCTTGACATCGCCGGGGCTGCTCGTCTCCCAGGTCCAGGCCTGCCCGTCAGAGTCCACGATGAGGGTCCGGCTGGCGGAGGCGGCGGCGGTGACGGCCTGCGCCTTCCCGGGCAGGATGGTCGTGGCCTGCTCCAGGAGTTTCGGATTCGGGTCCCGGCTGTCTTTCTGGCTGTCTTGGAAGGCGTGGACCTGTCCTTTACGGTCCACGGCCAGGAGCCGGTCTCCGTTCAGGCTGATGCTGGTGAACCGGGTGTCCTGTCCGGTGTCGAGGATGGTGGGCGTTGATTGTTGGCTGTCCCAGGTGTAGATGTGCTGGTCGGATCCGAGTGCCGCCTGCCATTGGTCGCCTGCCGCGGCCTGCAGGTAGTGGAACCCGTCGGATGCCTGCGTGGGGGAAGGCACCTGCACGGGTGTGTGGTCCTGTGTCCAGGTGTGGATGCGGCCGTCCCCGGTCAGGCCCACAGTCTGGTCTCCTGCGGCTTGGATGCTCGTGTAGTAGGGTTCCTGCCTGTCGGGCGGGCTGATGGTCAGCCGGGTGCCGGTGGCGGGCCCGTGCTCCGGGCTCAGCTTCCAGTCCGTGGTCTTCGTCCATTTGGCTGTCAGGGTGGTGTCCTTCAGGATGGGGGTCTGGAAGTCATAGGGCTGGCCGTCACGTGTCCATCCGTCGAACCTGAAGCCATCACGTTGAGGGTTGTGTTGCGGGGGCGTGGCGAGGGTGCCGGTCTTCACGCTCGCCTGTGTTGGCTTGCTGCCGTCGGCCGGGTCGAAGCGCACCGTGTGCGCGGCCTGCTCGTCCGTCTTGTCGGATGGCTTGGCCGGAGAGGGGTCTGCGCCGTTGGTGGTGTCCTTCGGCGTTAACGGGGTGCCGGGGTTTGATGCCTGGGGGTTCAGGGGCGGGGCGGTTTCCAGCGGCGAGGGCGAGGGCAGCGGTGTGCCGGCTGCGCTGCCGGGGGTTTGTCCAGCTGTGTGGGGGGTCTGGCGGCCCTCCTCGATGGATGGGGGAGCGTCCGCGTCGGCGGTCGCGGCGCCCAGGCCTGCCAGCAGGCCCAGCAGGAGGATCGTCGTCGCCGAGGCGCGACGCAGACGGGTACCCTGATGCATAAGCCGACAACCTTTCGCCCACACCGGACACAGCCACTTCGAACATCCCCAGGAAGGTGCCGATGAATCCCTGCTTACAACGTTCCATCCGTCAGGAAGCCGTCCAGTTCCCCAGTCCTCAAGCCGCCCCAGCGCCAGCCGTACAAGCCATATCGAAACCCAGCCAACTCCCCAACACCACTACACTCAACATTTTACTCGAAAAAACGCAAAACTCGTGTCAAGAGACGACTGGATGTAATGAGGCCCCGCCTCCTGCTATCTGCAAGAGAACGGGGCCGCATTCTTAAACTACTAAGCGGTAATCAGCCGGTGTTCTGCAGGCCGGCGGCGACTCCCGAAACGGTGCAGAGGATCAGGTAGATGAAGTCGGCCTGTTGACTCTTGCTGAGCTCCTCCTTGTCGTTGCGACGGCGCAGGGTGCGCAGGGCGCGCACCTGGGTCACCGACAGGGCGTCCACATATGGAGAGCGGATCCGGATGGCCTGGCCCAGCACGTGGCGGTGCTGCAGGGGCCACTCGTCACCCACGATCTGCAGGACCCACTTGCGGGTCAGTTCCATCTCCGAGAGCACCTTCTGGCTCAGGTCGTCCCGGTCGCCCAGGGAGAGGTACATCTTGGCGATGCGCTCGTCGGTCTTGGCCAGGCTCATCTCGATGTTGTCGATGAAGGTGCTGAAGAGCGGCCATTCCTCGTAGGCCTGACGCAGGGTCTCCAAGTCGCCGAACTTCTCGCAGGCGGTGCCAAGGCCATACCAGGCGGCCAGGTTGATGCGGGCCTGCGCCCAGGAGAAGACCCAGGGTATGGTCCGCAGATCGTCCAGGGACTTGGCTCCCAGGCCGCGCTTGGCGGGCCGGGAGCCGATGGGCAGCAGGCCGATCTCGTTCAGGGGCGTCACGATGGAGAACCAGGGGGCGAAGTCCGGCGTGTGCAGCAGGTCCAGGAAGCGCTCGTGGGCGGCCTGGTCCAGCTTGTCGGCCATGTCCGCGTACTTCTCGGTCATGGTGGTGTTGCGCTCCTCCACGCTGGGCGCGGACTGGAGCAGGGTGGCCGCGGCCACGGACTCGATGTGGCGGATGGCCAGGACCGGGTTGCCATAGCGGGCGAAGATGACCTCGCCCTGTTCGGTCAGCTTGAACCGGCAGTTGACGGAGCCCACAGGCTGGGCCAGCACGGCACGGTTGGCAGGGCCGCCGCCACGGCCTACGGCGCCGCCGCGTCCGTGGAAGAGGGTCAGATCGATGTTGTGGCTCTCGGCCCACTTGGCGATGCGCTCCTGGGCGGAGTGCAGGGCCAGGGTCGCCGAGACAGGGCCGGCATCCTTGGAGGAGTCGGAGTAGCCCAGCATGACCTCCATCTTGTTGCCGGTCTCCTTGAGCCGGGCCTGGACCTCGGGAATCTTGATGATCTCCTCAAGCACGTCCACCGAGTTCTGCAGGTCCTCCAGCTGTTCGAACAGGGGGATCACGTCGATGACCGGCACGTCCTCGGCATGCTCGAAGGCCAGGCGGTTGAGCTCGTAGACGTCCTTGACGTTCTGCGCCGACTTGGTGAAGGAGATGATGTAGCGGCGGGCGGCCTTCTGGCCGTTGCGCTTCTGGATGGCTCCCAGGGCCCGGAAGGTGTCGAGCACCTCGTGGGTCATGGGCTGCAGCTCGCCGCGCTCGCCGTGTAGGCCATGCTCGCGGATGTCCTCCAAGGCGCGGGCATGGACCAGGGAGTGCTGGCGGAACTCCATCTCCACCATGTGGAAGCCGAAGGTCTGGGCCTGCCAGATCAGATCCTGCAGGGGGCCATAAGCCTGACGAACTGCCCCCGCCTTGGCCAGGGAGTCCTGGACCACGCGCAGGTCGGCGATGAAGTCGTCGCAGTCCGCATACATGAGGTCGGCGTCACGTTGGATGGTGGCCTGCAGACGGTCGGCGATGACCAGGACCACGGCACGGTGCAGTTCGTTGTGCGAGATGGTGGTGGCCCTATCGGTCAGTCGCTCGCTCATCTCCTTCTGGTGGCTCCACAGGCTCCTCAGCTCGGAGCTGGGAGGAGTGGTGGTCACTTCCATGGTCATATTGCGGCCCACGGTGGTGGTGGCCTTGACCAGCGCCTCGAGCATGTGGTCGGAGAACTTGCGCGCCACCTTGCGCGAGACCTTGGCTGTCACGTTGGGGTTGCCGTCCCGGTCGGAGCCGATCCAGCTGCCCGGGTGGAAGAAGGCAGGGCAGACGGGCTTGACCATGCCGGCCTTCTTGCCCAGCATCCAGTCGTCGAAGCGGCGGTAGACCTTGGGAATGGTCTCGAAGAGCGTGGCGTCGAAGATGTCCAGAATGGTGTTGGCCTCTTCGACGGGCGTCGGCTTCTTGGCTGCGATGGGCGAGGTGCGGAAGAGGGCGTCGATCTCGTTGTGCAGCAGACGCTCGTTCTCCTCCAGCTCGGAGCCGCCCAGGCCGCGGCGGACGGCCAGCAGGTTGGCGATGCGCCGGATCTTGCCCTCCACGGCCTTGCGCCGCGCCTCGGTGGGGTGGGCGGTGAAGACGGGGTGGAACTCCAGCTTCTCCAACAGCTCCGAGGCCTTGGCCGGGCCCATCTCCTGAAGGAGCTGGCTGTAGGCGCTGGTCATCTCGTTGATGGGGTCGGTGCCCTTGACTTTCAGGTCCACCTTGCCCTCGCGCTCATGCAGGACCTTCACCCGGTAGTTCTCCTCGCAGAGGTTGGCCAGATGGAAGTAGGTGGTCAGGGCGCGGGCCAGCAACTGGGAATCCTTGACTGAGGTGTCGTCGATCAGGGCCACAGCCTTGGACAGGCCGTCCTCGTCAGGCACGGGGTCCGAGGGGTGGCGGTTGAAGTGCTCGGCGCTGGCCGTCATCACGTCCTCGCGCAGGGAGTCGAACCGCTTGAGCAGCTGTTGATCGAATTCCCCCAACACATCCCTGAGCAGCCGCAGGCACAAGGCCATGTCCTCATCCAACGATTGAGGCAGCTTGCGTTCCTCCGGCCCCTTGGTCCCGGTGCCGGATGTGACCAGGGTCGCATCGGCAGCCGTGATTTGCTGATTACTATCTGTCATCAGTCCTCCTTGTCGAATCGCAGGTTGCCCGGTCTTCGACCATTCCACGGCTCCTCCGCGGTTATTGGTGGTCGGCGTTGCAGGCCCACAGCCTTCGGTTCGATGGCTCGCCGCCCATTCTAGGACGCTTCCGGGTCGGATACGTTTCATGGTCCCATGCGGCGGTGCAAGCTCACGTGACCCGGGTGGAGTATGAATGTGGGTGTGAAATTCAAGAGCAGGAGTTCCAAGGACGGCTATCGCGGCAGGACCGCAGCCGAGGTCAGACGGGTCAGCAAGTACCACACCCACTCCATTCCGCTGGACATGGAGGACATTGAACGCGATTACGACAAGCCCATCGTCGAGGCCTGCATAGCGGCCAAGACCAGCCTGATTGTGCGGGTGGGCATGCTGGAGCTGGGGGCCGGCACGGGAAGCTTCCGCGTGCGCGAGATGATGCACAGGATTGCCTACCCCATGGGCGTGCATGTGCGGGCCGACGTGAACCTGACCGACATCGAGGCCACCTGCACGGATGGTGTGTCTCGGATCACTGAGGTGGTGGACCTGCCCACCACCGGGGTCAACACCGAGCGGATCTGGCTCCTGGAACACTTCGCGGACTGGCTCAGCGTCAAGTGCGGGCAGGCGGGGACCTACCACGCCATGTCGGTGGTCTCCAGGGAGCTGGTGGACAACCTGGACGAGCCGAACGTCTATGCAGCGGCTCGCAAGGCGGTCAAAGAGGTGCTGGCCCAGGACCAGGATGCGGCCAAGGCGCTCAAGGACGCGGTGGCCACTGCCGTACACAACGAGGACGAGATCAGCCAGAGCCGGATCGATGCGGCGGCCATAGACACCAGGACAGCCGCCGGTCTGGGAACCGTAGGCTCCACGCCTCGGCCGGGGGATTCCAACGATTCCAAGGCTGCTTCCGTTTCTGCTGCCGCCGCGATTGAGAATTCAGATTCGAGTGCCGCTGGTTCTGCAGTCACTGAATCTTGTGCAACCAGCCAAGGGAGCGATTCGGGGGCTGAGCGGCCTGCGTCCGGACAATCTGCGTCAACTCAAGGCGAAGCACATGAGAAGGCCAGGTCTTCCGAGAGCGCTGCGTCTTCTGAACAGTCAGCGTCTTCTGACCGGTCCACGTCTTTCAAAGAGGCTGTATCTTCCGATAAGCCTGCCTCCTCTGACAAGTCCGCGTACCCAGAGCCGCAGGCAGCGGGTGGCATCACAGTCCGGCAGGCGCATGAACGCCTGGACCTGATTGAGCGCCGCAAACCCCTCTATTCGCCCCTCTTCTCGGGCTTCGCCTCGGCTGTGGCCTGCGCGGCCTTCGTCTTCCTGCTGGGCGGTGGCCCCTACGACATGGCCGGAGCCTTCGTCGGGGCTGGCATAGGCCAATGGGTGCGCCGTCAGATGCTGGGCAGGCGGATCAACCAGTTCTTCGCTACCGGGGTGGCGGTCATCATCGCCGCCCTGGCCTGCGTCGGCACACTGAGGCTGGTGGGTATCTTCGACCCGGTGGCCCTAAAGCACGACACGGCTTACATCGGTGCCATCCTCTTCGTCATTCCCGGCTTCCCCCTGGTCACCGGCGGCCTGGACATCGCCAAGCTGGACTTCCCTTCGGGGGTGCAACGCATCACCTACGCCTTTTCGATCATCCTGGTGGCCACACTGGGAGGCTGGGCCGTGGCGCGGATGGTAATGCTCAATCCCCAGGGCTTTGAACCGATGAACCTGAGCCCCTGGCTGATGGCCGGGTTTCGCATGATTGCAGCATTCTGCGGGGTCTGGGGCTTCTCGGTCCTCTTCAACTCACCCCAGCGCATGGCCCTGGTGGCCGCTGTCATTGGCGCCCTGACCGACACCATGCGTCTGGAGATGCAGGACCTGCTTCATGTCCCTCCGGAGATGGCCGCCTTTTTGGGCGCCTTCCTGGCCGGCATGCTGGCCACTGTCTGGCGCTCCTCGGTCCGTCACGGCCTGCTGCCGCCCCACCTGGGCTACCCAAGAATCAGCCTGACCGTGCCCTCCATCGTCATCATGGTGCCCGGCCTGTATATGTACAGGGCCATGTTCTACCTGGGGCAGTTCAATACACTCAACGCCCTGGACTGGGCCTTCCGGGCCTTCATGGTCATCATCTGCCTGCCCATAGGCCTGGTCACGGCCCGGGTGCTGACCGACCGTTCCTGGCGGTACGACGTTTAGTAGCTCATGCCCATGGCCGAGCGGACCTGATCAAGGGTCTCCTCGGCTATCTGGTTGGCGCGCTTGTTGCCCTCGACCAGGATGTCGCGCACAGTGTCCATGTCCTTGGCCAGCTCGGCACGGCGCTCGCGGTGGGGTGCCAGGAACTCGTTGACCGACTTGGTTACATAGGCCTTGAGGGCGCCCGAGCCGGCGTTGCCGATCTCCTCAGCGATGTCCTCGGGCTTCCGGTCAGTCACCAGGCCGGCCGTGGTCAGCAGGGCCGAGACCTGGGGGCGGTTCACAGGGTCGAAGGTGATTTTGCGCTCGGAGTCGGTGGGCGACTTGCGAATCAGCTTGGCGGTCTCCTCCGCGGTGGCGCCCAGCATGATGGAGTTGCCGTAGGACTTGCTCATCTTGCGGCCATCCAGGCCCGGGATCTCAGGGGTGTCGGACAGGATGGCATCAGGTTCGGGGAAGACCGGGGCCTGGCCGGGGTAGCGCTCGTCGAAGCGGCGGGCGATGGTCCGGGTCAGCTCCACATGCGGCAGGTTGTCCTTGCCGATGGGCACCACGTTGGCCTTGCAGAAGAGTATGTCGCAGGCCTGGTGGACCGGGTAGGTCAGCAACAGGCCGGTCAGGGCGTGGCCGCTGGCCTCCATCTCGGCCTTGACTGTGGGGTTGCGGTGGAGCTCGGCCTCGGTCACCAGGGAGAGGAAGGGCAGCAGCAGCTGGTTCTCTGCGGGGGTGGACGAATGGGTGAAGATCATGGTCTTCTTGGGGTCGATGCCCGCAGCCAGATAGTCCAGCACCAGGTTGAGCACGTTGTCGCGGATGTGCTCCGTGGTGTCCCGGTCGGTGATGACCTGGTAGTCGGCGATGACGATGTTGGTATGCACGCCGCGGTTCTGCATCTGGACACGCTCGCGGATGGAGCCGAAGTAATGGCCCAGATGGAGCCTGCCGGTCGGGCGGTCGCCGGTCAGCATGGTGTAGCGGCTCGGATTCTTGTCCAGCTCGGCCAGCACCTGGTCGGACCGATGCTTGGCGGCTCTGAAGCTGTCGCTGATCTCATTGCCTGCCGCTGTGACTTCTTCCTGCATGGTCCCACCCTCGTCGTCGTGCCGAATGTCCTTCTGGGAATTGCTTTTATGGTAAAAGTCCGAGCCGACAAGATGCTCAGGTGGTACTCTCATAAATGATGCAAATTCACATTCAAGTTGCCTAAGTGCACGTTACCTGGCGAAGGGGGTCGGATGGGCCGCGGACGTCAGAAGGCTAAGCAGACGAAAATAGCCCGGAAGCTCAAATATCTGACAACGGACACGGATTACGACGAGCTGGCCAAAGAGCTCAGCAGCAAGGAACCCGGAACCAAGGGCAAAGATCCCTTCAAAATGGTTGAAGAGGAGTACTCCAAGCCGGATTCGCGCAAATCGGGGGGCCAGGCTCCCGAGGATTCCCCGGACGATGATCTGGATGATTACGCCCGGTGGGCCGCCGAGGCTGCTGCCAAAGCCACCTCTGGGGAGATGCCAGCCACGCCCAAGCCGCACAAGCGCATACCCATTCCCGTGCCCAGCGCGCTCAAACACCATAAGGACCAGAAGACCGCAGCCAAGGGGTCGGCGAACAAGTAGCCGACCGCCGAGGTAGTCGGCTATTGGTCATACCAGCGGCAGCAGCTCGTGCAGATCGTCGCGTTCGCCCACGGCGCTGATATGCCCGGCGGCGGCTTCTTCGCTCCAGTCGGTGATGCCGGCGGCCAGCCGCAGCCAGACATCCGGGTCCAGCTCGATTACGTCGGGCGGGGTCAGGTTATGCGGGTCGGATGCCGGACCGTCCAGAATCTTGACGGCTCCCCAGGGGGCCACCCTGACCTCCACACCGGGGCCGGGGGCCTTGATCTCCAGCATGTGCAAGGAATAGCGGACCGCCATGGCCTTGCTACGCCTATCCGTTTGTGGGGCCACTGACAGGCGGTCGCCCTCCGGGCCCAGATTATTTGCGGCCTCCTTGGCTGCATCGCGCCAGGTCAGAAAATCCCGGCGGCCCTCTTCCATGTCTGCTTCCCGTATGGCACTCATGGCTCCATTGTGACGCGCCGCCCCAACAGGCGTGTCCAACAGACTGTGGTTAGGCCGAAGTCAGGCATGAAAAAAGGAATCCGTTGCCCTCACGTCCCTGACGCTGGGTCGGATTCCTTCCCGACCGGAACGGTCAGGCCTGTGCGCCCGCTTGCAGAGGGGTCTCGGGATCCTCGGACCCCTTGTCCTCCTCATCCTTGGCCAGGCCCAGGTCGACTGGCGATGAGCTGTTCTCCCATGGCTCCTCCCAGGGATCATAATCCGGGTTCTGCTGCTTGTATACGAACAGAGCGACAACGCCGGCCAGCAGCGTGCCGAAGAGCAGTGCAAAGAACTTCCAGCCGTTTGAAGATGAATTCTCCATGTTTGGCTCCTTTCGACGACTTTCGTCGGTCCTGCCCACTTCGACCGACCTAGTCAACATCCTAGTAGAAAGCGGCGAACTGTGGGGCGCATCGGTGCCATTGCGGCACGGAAACCGCACACCCCGGGCTGGGCTGTCAGGTAAGGTATGGTTCATGGTCAATGGCATGGGCACCGGTTTCACAGGCGGAGGAAACGGTCGGGGGCCGCGGGGATGGATCCGGCGGTACTGGGGTGACCATGCTCCGGTGGTGACCATAGCCATCACCCTGATCTGCATAGTGGCCTGGGTCATCCAGATGGCCCTGTACCTGCTGGCTCCGCTTCGCTACCAGCGGCTTTTGTTGGGTTATTGGGCCTTCGTGCCGATTACGGCCATTCATGAGCCCTGGATGTTTGTGACCAACATATTCCTGCACGCCACCAATGTCTCGCACATCCTCTTCAACATGATCACCCTCTGGGTTGTGGGGCCGGTGCTGGAAAATCTGATAGGTCATGGGCGTTTCCTGGCCCTCTATATGATCAGCGGGCTGGGCGGAGACCTGGGGCTGATGGTCTATGCGGTCCTGGCGCCCAACGGCTGGGGCACGTCGGCCATCGGGGCTTCGGGCGCGCTCTTCGGGCTCTTCGCCGCCATTCTGGTGGTCTACCGCCGTCTGGGGATTGACATCATTTCCATGGTGGTCTGGATGGCCATCAACTTCTGCATGCCCCTGTTCGTGCCCGGCATCGCCTGGCAGGATCATGTGGGCGGGTTCATAGTCGGCGGCCTCTTCATGCTGGTCCTGCTGCACGTGGGCCGGCCTGGCTCCCGGGTGCATGGTCTGCTCTCCTGGCTGTTGCCCACGCTGATCTTCCTGCTGGCTCTGGTTCTGCTGGCTCTGGGCTGCAACATGTTCAACCCCTTGCGCTGAAAATCAGCATCTGCCCGCTGTCGATTGCCTGCCGTTGACGGCCAACTATTTCGTCCTCGTTTTGGGTCCGGTAATTGATAAATGACATGGATGTCATCTATCCACATTTGTTGACAATCTTGTGGATAACCTGGGAATAAGTATTCAGAACTGGTGTATATATGCCTGTAAAAAGTGGATAAGTGAATGCAGAACTCAATCAGCAGTAGGGTTGTGGACGAGTGCCTTAAGCCGTCCACGAGGAATTCGGGCGATTGTGGATAACTTTAGATTGAGTTTCGAATCGGTGGATGAAATAGGTGGAGCTGGAGGCTTGAATCCACACATGCCTGACGCTCAGGTGTGGATGGGCATACAAAGAACCCCACAGCCATGCCTGGACGGTTGCGGGGTTCCTGAAGAGTAATGCTGTTGGATCAGTGCCACCACATGGTCATGAGGAAGCCGACCAGCAGAATGCCAAAGCCCACGGCAAGGTTCCAGTTGCCAATGCCAGGGATGGGGAAGACGCTGCCTCTGACGGAGGAGATGTAGTAGACCACGATCCAGATCAGGCCCACCACCATCAGCGTGACGAAGAGGGGCACGAACCAGCGCGGATTGGCCTTGGTGCTCTTGATGGTGTCCTCCACGCGACGGGTGTTCTCCTCCTGACGCTGCACGATGCGGCGCATCTGCGGAGTCATGTGCTTTTTGTCAACGCTCTGGTTGAGCACGGCCTCCACCTTGTCCATGGACAGGCCGTACTCCTCGTCCTCGGCATCCTCGCCAGTGTCAGCGGTCTTGTCCTCGGCCTCGGTCTTCTTGGCCTCGTCCACCGCATCGTCCTCGTCATCATGGAGTTGATGCTCTGCCATGAGGTTATTCTCCTTCAGTAGATCTACTAAGCCATAGTAGCGGTTAGACTCGAACGTAATACTATCGCAGACGAGGATGAGGGTATGCCTATGACCAGACGGACAGGACGGCACGGTGCGCGCAGGTCCCTGGTCGGCACAGTGGCCGTGGCTGTGGTGCTGGCCCTGGTCGGGTTCATGCTGACCACCAACATCCGCGTCAACAGGACGGTCACGGTCACCTCGGATACGGCCGGGCTGGTGGAGGAGCGCGAGAACAAGGCTGCTGAGCTGCGCAAGGACATCAATGATATGAGCTCGCAGATCAACGCGCTGAAGACCCTGACCGACGACAAGGGCAGCTCGGACCAGGCCCGCGAGGACCCCGGCTCTGGTACGGTGCTCAAGGCCGTCCAGGGGCCGGGGCTGACGGTGACCCTCGATGATTCCCCGCTCTGGCAACAGAAGGTTGGTTCCGACGGGTCGACGGCCAACATCAACGATTACGTCATCCACCAGCAGGACGTGGAGAGCGTGGTCAACGCGCTCTGGGCCGGGGGAGCCGAGTCCATGAGGATCCAGGATCAGCGGGTTCTGCCCACCACGGCTGTGCGATGCGTGGGCAATGTGTTGCTGCTGCACGGCCGAAAGTACTCGCCGCCATATAAGATTTCAGCCATAGGACCAGTCGATCGGATGACCAAGTCCCTGAATGCTTCGCCATCCATCCGAATTTACAAGGAGTACGTGAATACGGTAGGTCTGGGTTGGGATGTCGAGTCTTCGGACAATCTGAAATTCCCTGAGACGACGGCTGTCCTGCAGCCACTCCAGTACGCATCGCTAGATGAGAAGGCACGGTAAATGACGACAGAGGACTCGGAGAACGACAGGACGTCGGTCGATAAACCGGCGGATAAGCGGCGAACCTGGCTGGTGGGCATTGCAGAAATCGTAGGGGAGCTGCTGATTACGCTGGCCGTCGTCTGCGCACTTTACGTGGTCTGGCAGCTCTGGTGGACCGGCGTGCAGTCCGAGCATCAGCAGTTGGAGGCCCGTGCCTCGACCTCCTGGAGCAACCCGGGATCCGGTGACTCCCGCAAGGTAGCCAAGCCTCAGAAAGGGGCGCCACCAGTGCAGCCCAAGCAGGCCTCCGAGGGTGAGCTGATGGCCCAGGCCTACATTCCTCGTTTTGGACAGAATTGGGAGCGCAACGTGGTTCAGGGCACATCGCCCCGGGAGCTGGCTTACGCGGGACTGGGACACTACCCCAATACGCAGATGCCGGGCGAGATAGGCAACGTAGCCCTGGCCGGACACCGTGCCGGTTATGGTGAGCCGCTGGGTCATGTGGATGAGCTACGGGTAGGCGATGCCATCGTTTTGCGCACCAAGGATTACTGGTACGTCTACCACTACACCCGCTACAAGATCGTCTCTGCCGACGAGGTCAGCGTTATCGCTCCCAACCCTTATTCGCCCAACGAGTCTCCTGATCGGCGCATGATCACGCTGACCACCTGTGAGCCCAAGTACACCACGGCCACCCACCGCTGGATAAGCTGGGGCGAATTCGGCTACTGGGCCAAGGTGTCCGACGGAGTGCCCAAGGAGCTTTTGGGTGACCGAGGCGGCAAAGTGGCCTTTGCGGACGACAAGGGCTCCGTCGTGGCCAAGCTGGGTTCTCTGCAACCGATCTTCATGGTTTTGGTAGCAGCCTATCTGATCATCTACCTGGCGGCCCTGGCTGCCTGGCGTTACCCCTTGCTGCGGCAGATTCGCAAGGGCGAGAAGCCCCAGCCCATGATCAGCCTCTACGGCTGGCTGCTGCGGCATCAGTCCGGTATAGCGCCGATCCGCTGGCTTCTGCTGATTCTGCTCCTGTTGGCTCTGGCCTGTGCCCTGATGGAATGGGGCTTCCCATGGCTGGCCAGTAACGTGCCCATGCTCAGACAGATGTCCAACTACTCCACCATCTGACCTAGGCGGCATGGAAAAGCGGCGGGATCGCGGAATCCACTGTGATTCTGCGGTCCCGCCGCTTATTGATGTCGCACATTGCCGACCGCCAGAAGCAATTGCCCGAGGTTTACCCAAGACTCTTCTGCGGCCACAGTCTGGTAGATGCCGCTATGTTCACCCCGTATTAACTCTGACCGGTCCTATATGACCAACGATATGGCTCGGCGGCAAGACTTTGGCCGCCGAGCCATAGGGTCAGTTGCTGGAGCTTACGGTGGTCACCGTGATGGGGGTGCTGTCGTCCACCCTGCTGCCGGCCCCAGGACTGACTGCGGTCACCTTGTCCGTGTCCTTGCCGATGGAGGTCACCCTGTCGGCGCTGACACCGCTGTTGGTCAGCTTCTGCCGGTAGCTGCCCAAGGTCTCGCCCTGGGAGAAGGGCGGGATGCGGATGGCCGTGGTCAGGGTGATGGTGTCCTTGGACTTGTCGAAGGAGGAACCTGAGGTGGGATCCTGGCCGGTTACCTCGGCGTTGTCGTTATTGGGGCCGTTGACCGTGATGTTGACCCCCTGGCCCAGGTTGCGTTTGGCCTCGCCCAGGGTCATGCCGATGTAGTTGCTCAGCTGCATGCCGTTGCTGACGGTGACCGTGATCATGGCTCCCTGCTGGATGGAGGACCCGGCAGCCGGATCGGTGCTGATCACCATATCCTTGGCCACTGTGTTGGAGGCCTGCTCGCGGATGGTGATGTTGAAGTGCAGGTTCTGTAGAATCTTGGTCGCGTCGTCCTTGGTCTTGCCAGACAGATCGGGCACCTTGGTCATACCCGAGGAGATGTAGATCAGGATGCTGGTCCCCTTGGCCACGCTTTGGCCTGCAGCGGGATCCGTGCGGGTCACATGGTCCTTGGGTACATCCTGGCTATCTTCCACTGATGCAGCGGGAGAGACCTTGAATCCGGCCTTCTCCAGGGTTCTGCGGGCCTCCTGCTGGGTCTTGCCCTTGACATCGGGGATGGCCGAGTCCTTGGGCCCGGAGGAGAACCAGACGGTCACTGTGGAGCCCTTGGGAGCCATACTTCCGCCCTTGGGGCTCTGCTTGGTGAAGGTCCCCTTGGGCTCGGCCGAGTCGTTGTCTTCCTTCTCCTGGTATTGGAAGCCTGCGGCGGTGACCTTCTCACGGGCTAGGATCCGCGACATCTGCGCGTTGATGGTGGGTACCTCGGCCATCGGATGACGGTTTCGGCTTAGGACGTTCCACGCGCCCAATCCAGCAAGCAATAGGACCAAAGCCGTCACGATGGCGCCGATGATGATCTGCTTGCGCCGTTTGGACTTCTTCTGGGCCGCCCTGGTGGCCGTGCGCTCAGCCGTGGCTACATCGGTGGCGGCGGCCGGATTGAGCGGGTCCTGAACAGGGTTGAAGGCCTGGGTGGCTGCCGTCTCCTCTTCGGTCAGCGGCAGGGTTGCCGTTTCGGTGCCCTGCTCGGCATCCTTGCGGGCCTTGACATTGGCCAGGTCGGTCAGCGGGTTGAAGGCGGCAGCTACCGGGGTTCCGCCGTTCATGAAGGCCAGGATGTCGCTCTTGAAGGCGGCGGCCGTGGCGTACCGGTTCTGGCGGTCCTTGGCCATGGCCTTGGCGCAGATGGAATCCCACATCTTCGGCAGGCCGGGCACGATGGTGCTGGGTGGGGTGGCCACCTCGGTGACGTGCTGGTAGGCGATGGCCACGGCCGAATCCCCGTTGAAGGGCGGCCGCCCGGTCAGCATCTCGTAGAGGACGCAGCCGGCCGAATAGAGGTCGGAGCGCATGTCCACGCTCTCGCCGCGGGCCTGTTCAGGGCTCAGGTACTGAGCCGTGCCCACCACACCCTGAGACTGGGTCATCGTGGCGGCCGAATCGTCCATGGCCCTGGCGATGCCGAAGTCCATGACCTTGACGATGCCCTGCTCCGAGATCATGATGTTGCCGGGCTTGATGTCCCGGTGGATGACGCCCATGTGGTGGGAGTAGTCCAGAGCGCTCAGCATGCCCAGCATGACCTGCTCGCTGTCGCGCTGGCTCAGAGCACCGTTCTCCTTGAGGATGGACCTCAGGGTCTGTCCCTTGACGTACTCCATGACCAGGTAGGGCACCCGCTCATGGTTGCCCTGGTCGTCGGTCAGTATCTCCTCGCCCGAGTCATAGATGGAGACGATGTTGGGGTTGTTGAGCAGGGCGACCGAGTGAGCCTCCCGCCGGAACCGCGATAGGAAGACCTCGTCGTTGGCCAGATCGGAACGCATGATCTTGACCGCGACCGTCCTTCCAAGACGCGTGTCCACAGCCTTGTGGACCTCGGCCATGCCACCGCGTCCGATCAGCTGTCCCAGACGGTAGCGTCCGTCCGCTAGGGATGGCGGCAGTGTGATGCTCATAGGGTATCCCCTCCGTTCGTCGCTTCAAGGCCGCGCTGTGCGCTTCCTCCTCCATAGTGCCCCCAGAAGGGCCTGAAGATGTCTTTTGCCGCGTGTGGCCTGCTCATAATGCGTCGAGGCATGGGCGCGCGCGGGTCGATGACCTCCGTCTCGCCCAGCTGCTGGTCCAGCAGCCGCTGTTCGATCCTGGCCAGGGTGTGCGAGACTACCAGGGCATTTGCCGGGCGGTCTCGCGGGTCCTTGGCCAGCATGGACATGACGAAGTTCATGAGTTGGTTGTCCACCGAGTCGGGCAGTGGCGGCACAGGGTCGTTGACGTGTGCTGCGGCGATGTCCACCGGGGTGGCGCCGGTGAAGGGCCGGTGCCCGCAGAGCCCCTCGTAGGCCACCACACCCAGGGAGTAGATGTCGGACTGGGGGGTGGCCTGGAGGCCCTGGGCCTGCTCGGGCGAGATGTACTGGGCCGTGCCCACCACCATGCCGTCCTGGGTGATCTGCCCCTGGTTGGTGGAGTAGGAGACCCCGAAATCGGTGATCTTGACCTCGCCGGTGTCGGAGACCATGATGTTGGCCGGCTTGACGTCCCGGTGGATGACCCCGTGGGAGTGGGCCACGTAGAGCCCTCGGGCCGTCTGTATCAGGATGGGCAGCAGCTCGATGGGGTCCAGGGCGCCCCGGTCCCGATAGATGTCTGCCAGGGATTGGCTGGGCACGTATTCCATGATCAGGAATCCGATGCCGTCGTGCTCGTAGTACTCGAAGAGGGCGGCGATGTTGGGGTGGGCCAGGTTGGCGGAATTGTGCGCCTCGGCCCGCAGCCGCAGCAGCTTGGACTCCTCGTTGGTCAGATCCTCGCGCAGGGCCTTGATGGCCACAACTCGTCCCAGTTCGATGTCATAGCCCTTCCAGACTTCGCCCATGCCCCCTTGGGCCAGGCGACGGTCCAGACGGTACCGTCTATGGATGAGCTGTCCTTGTACCAGTTTCACTTGGCAGCCTCCTGCATGATGCGTTTCATGATTGGCCCGGCAATGTCTATGCCATAGGAGGAGATTCCATGCACCACGACGGCTACGGCTACCTTGGGTTTGTCGGCCGGAGCGAATCCTACCATCCACCCGTCATTTGCCGTATTGCCCGTGCCGATCTGGGCTGTGCCGGACTTGGAGGCCACCTGCACTCCTGGAATCTCAAGCTCCGGGTAGCTCTTGGTGGTTACTGCCTCCATCATGGTGGTCAGGGCCTTGGCGGTGTCCGATGAGAAGGCCTGTGAGTAGACCGAGGGCGTTGTCTCACTGATGACGCTGAGGTCACTGGAGCGCACCCGGTCCACCAGGGTCGGTTGCATGAGCTTGCCGCCGTTGGCCACGGCGGCGACCGTCATGGCAGCCTGGAGTGGGGTGGATAGGGTGTCCCCCTGGCCGATGGAAGCTAGGGCGATCCGGTCCTGGGACTGGTCCTCGGGGAATTTGGAGGCCACGGCCTTCATGGGCCGTCCTGTGGAGGTGGTCCCGTCCAGGGTGATGGTGGAGCCGTAGCCGAACTTGCGGGCCTGCGCTGCCAGCGTCTTGCCGCCCAGGGCGACCCCTAGCTGGGAGAAGGCCGTGTTGGATGAGTAGGCCAGGGCATTCTCCAGGCTGATCTTCCCGTTGACCCCGCCGGCCGCTGTAGTGGTGTTGGTCAGATTGTAGTTGGTGCCGGGCAATGTGTATGAGGCCCCGGCCGGCAGTTGGCTATCGGGGTGATACTGGCCGGACTCCAGGGCGGCGGCGGCCACAACCACCTTGAAGGTGGACCCGGGCGGATACAGCTGCGAGGTGGCCCGGTTGAGCATGGGGTTGTCGGAACGGGAGGCCAGCTTCTGGTAGGCCTGGGAGGCATCGCCGCTGTCGTGGGCGGTCAGGTCTTCGGGGTTGTAGCTCGGTGTGCTGACCATGGTCAGGATGCGGCCTGTGGAGGGCTCGATGGCCACCACCGAACCGGACAGGTTGCCCAGCATGGCGTAGGCGGCCTCCTGCATCTGGGGATTGATGGAGGTCTCGATGGATGCGCCCTTGTTCTGTGTGCCGGTGAAGAGGGACTTGAGCCGGTCCATCCAAAGACTGTCCGATTGGCCGCTCAACAGGCGGTCGCGCGAAGCTTCGATTCCCCGGTCTGCCGGGCTGGTGATGGAGTAATAGCCGGTGATGGGCGCGTAGACGGGTCCCTTGTGGTAGTGCCGCTGGTACTGGAAGGAGTCGTTGATGGGGTCGGACTGGGCCATGACGGCGCCGTCCGATGTCAGGATGGCCCCCCTGGGCGCCGCATACTCGTGGTAGAGGGCGCGCAGATTGCGGGGGTCCGAGTTAAGGCTGCCCGCCCGGATCACCATGATGATGGAACTGGAAAGCCCCAGGATGACGAAGAGGACGATGACGGCGTTGAAGAGTTGACGCAGGGCCTTGTTCACTGTCCACTTCCTCGAACTTGGCGGACGGGGATGCGACCGGTGGCTGGCAGATCGGTCTCCTCATCCTGTTCGGTTGTCTCGATCGGCCCGGCATGATGACCATGGGGCTCTTCGGAGTCCGAGTCGTCCTGTTCGTCGCGTTTGCTGGTTTCCTGCTGGCGCAACACGGCCAAGGCCTCGTACTTGAAGGTGTCCGAGCTGACCTCCGGCGCAGGCTTGTTGGCCGCGTTGGAGATGATGATCAGCAGGACGGCCAGGATGCAGTTGGCCACCAGGCTGGAGCCACCCGCCGCCATGTAGGGCATGGTCAGGCCGGTCAGGGGAATGACCAGGGTGATGCCGCCCACCACCGTGAAGACCTGGAAGGCCATGGTGAAGACCAGACCGGAGGCCAGAAGCTTGCCGAAGCCGTCCTTGATCTTCATGGCCGTGATCATGCCCGAGGCCACGATGACCAGGTAGAGGGCCAGGACCACCAGCAGGCCGCTCAGCCCCAGCTCCTCGCCCACCGATGTATAGATGAAGTCGGAGTTGGCCAGGGGGGTGATCCAGGGGCGTCCCTGGCCCAGGCCGGTGCCGGTCAGCCCGCCGGCGGCCAGGCCGAAGATGCCGCGCACCAGCTGGCCGGATCCTCCGAAGGCCTTGCTGAACTCAGCATCGCTGAAGGGGTGCAGCCAGGCGTCCACACGGGCACCCACGTGGGCGAAGATCATGGATGCCGCCACAGCCCCGATGACGAAGAAGACCGAGCCGATGGCAATCCAGCTGGTGCGGCCGGTGGCCACATAGAGCATGGACACGAACATAGCGAAGTACATCAGCGAGGTGCCCAGATCATGCTGGATGACCAGGACGGCCAGCGAAATAAGCCAGACGATGATGATGGGGCCAAAGTCCTTGATTCGGGGCATCCGCATGCCCAGGACTTTCTTGCCGCCCACGGCCAGCTGGTCCCGGTGGTCGAATAGGTAGGCGGCGAAGAAGAAAGCCAGGAAGAGTTTGGCGAATTCGCCGGGTTGCAGGGTGTGCGACCCCACGCCTATCCAGATGCGGGCACCGCCGATCTCGCGGCCGATGCCTGGCAGCATGGGCGAAAGAAGCAGGACCAGGCCCACTACCATGCTTACATAGGAGAAGCGGCGCAACAGCCTGTAGTCCCGGAGCAGCACCACCAGCAGTCCACACAGGACCAGGGCCAGACACAGCCAGATCAGCTGGGTGAAGCCCACCCGTGTGGGCTGGCCGATTTGGGCGTTGCGCAGATCTATACGGGTGATCAGGGTGATGCCCAGGGAACTCAGGATGACGATGCCGGGCAGGATGGCCTGGCTGCCGTAAGGCTGAAAAATCTCCAGCAGGACCCAGAGGGCGATGAAGAGGGCGGCTGTGACTGCCAACAGGGCGGCATAATCCTTGGGGAAGTGGCCCGCCACACGGGCGAACATCTGGAAGAAGCAGATGAACCCCACCAGCAGGGAGAAGAGCAGAAGGCCTATGCGGCGCAGACGGGTGATGATCATGACTTCTGCCGCCCGCCCTGATCGGTTTCCGACGGTGAGGGCGAGGCTGAGGGAGAAGCCGACGTCTGGTCGGACTCGTCCTTGGCCTCCTTGGCGTGCTCGCGTTTGAGGTCGCCGGCCTCCTTGCGAATCAGACGGGCGTGCTCCTTGGCGTCGTCCATGCTGGAGACGGTGATGCCCTCTTCCAGCTGGTCACGCCAGGACTGGGGCAGACCCTTGACGGCGATGTCCGTGGTCTGCACCGGGTGGGACAGCGAGAGGGCGAAGGCCTTGGTGGGCACGCCCTGGTAGATGACGACTCGGCCCTGGTCCGTGCCCAGGTAGTACTGTTCCTGGCTCCAGCGGTAGGCAGCCGCCGTGCCTCCGGCCAGGGCAAGGATTACCAGCGTGATGATGCCGGCCAGGATCAGCCGAATCCGCCGGTGCCTTGAGCGCTGACGCTTGCGCTGCTCCAGGTGCTCCTTGTGGATGGCGTCGGCCACGTCCGGGTCGTAGGGGTCGGCAGAGTCCGAGCCGTCCTTCTTGTGGACGACGGGGATCTCGCTGGTGTCGGGCACATGTCGTTCGCCGCTCTCTTCGCGTGCAGCCGAGGGTTGGGCGGTGCGGACATCGTCATCCTCGTCCTCCTGCTTGCCGGCATCCCGGTCCTGGGCCAGGTCGGCGGCCCGCTTGGCGGGGGATTCCCGGGACTCGTCGCGTAGGCGCGGTGCGGCCGCTACTGGCTCATCCAGAATGTCGGCCAGGGCCTCCAGGTTGGAGCTGGCTGCGCCACCGACCAAGGGGGTCTGATGGGGCAGATCGAAGGCATCGGCGTCCAGGGCCAGCGTGGCATCGGCGATGACCACGGTCACGTTGTCGGTGCTGCCGGCCTTCAGGGCGAAAGTGACCAGCTGCTGGGCGCACTCTGCCTGGTCCGAGACAGAGGACAGCACTTCGGCGATGGTCGAGTCCTCCAGAACGCCGCAGAGGCCGTCCGAGCAGATCATCCAGCGGTCTGCGGGCAAGGCCTTGGAGATGGAGATGTCCGGACGGGGGTCGATGTCGAAGTCCCCCAGGACCCGCATGACCACGTTGCGCTGAGGGTGGTTGCGGGCTTCTGCCGGGGAGATGCGGCCGGTGTCGATCAGGTGCTGCACGTAGGAGTGGTCCTGGGTCATCCGGATCAACTTGCCTTCCCGCAGCAGGTAGCCTCGGGAGTCCCCGATATGGGCCAGCACCCAGGAGTCGTCGGCCAGAGCCAGGGCCGTGACCGTGGTGCCCATGCCTGACAGGCGGTGTTCGCGCTTGGCCTTGCCCACGATGGCGTCATGGGCCGCGATGACCGAAGTCTCCATCATCCGGGCCAGGGATTGCACGTCCTGTTCCCGGTCGTCGCGTTCGATGTGGGCCAGGGATCGGATGGCTATGGTCGAGGCTGTATCCCCGCCTGCGTGGCCGCCCATGCCGTCGCACATGGCCACCAGGCGCTCGCCGGCGAAGGCCGAATCCTGGTTGTTGCTGCGCACGTACCCCACGTCTGAAACCGCCGTGGAGTAGAGGAACAGCTTTTTACTCGCATCGTTCCTGGTCATGGGCGGCTACCTCAACTCGAAGGTGGTGGCTCCGATGCGCACGGGAACCTCCGCCGGTAGGATTGTCGGTGCCGTGATTTTCTGCCCCGAGACGACGGTACCGTTGGTGGAACCCAGATCCTCGATGGCCCATCGGCCCGATGCGGGATCCTGGTAGACCCGCGCATGATGGCCGGAGACGAACTCATCGTCCAGCACCAGGGTGTTCGAGGAGGAGCGGCCCAGGGTGATGGGTCGTCCGGACAGCGGCGTGGAGGAGCCGGCCAAAGGTCCGTCAATGACCACCAGCAGGGAAGGCTCGTTGTTTGCGGGCTCCGTCTTGCTGACTGGGGCGATGGGTACGGATCTGGCGGCCGCCGGCAGCTTGCCCTGGGCTGCGCGTTCGCTACGTCGGCGGGTATGAGAGGTTTTGGGGCTGAAAGTTTCGATGTCTTTGCGGAGTGAACGGATGGCCAGCCATACGAATACCCATAACAGAGCCAGGAATCCGTATTTGAGGATGGCGAATGTCAGTTCAGTCAGCATAATGATTCGACCTTACTTCAAGGTCTGGGCGGCTTACGAATCCTGTTCCTGCGACGATGCCCAGTAAAGGATGCGGGTACGGCCGATGGTGATGGTATTGCCGTCCAGCAGGGTGGCTGCGGGAACCTGATGTCCCTCTACATAGGTTCCGTTGGTGGATCCCAGATCGCGGGCTACCACGCCCTTGTCAGTGATTTCGATCTGCAGGTGTCGACGGGAGATGCCTGCGTCGTCGATGACGATGTCGCAGGAGGATCCACGGCCGATGGTGGTGATGGGCGCGGTCAGCAGGTACTGGCGACCGTTGATCTCCAACACCGGGCAGTCCTTGGACTCTTCGGGTGTGGTGACGGGTGCCGCGTTGCCCTGGACCGACTCGGCAGACAGGTGGAAGTCGCCCTTGTTCAGGTTGAGGTCCTCCTCGAAGATGACCACGACCGGGCCGACGAAGGCATAGTGCTGGCTTTCGGCGTACTTGGTCAGGTTGTCTGCCAGCTCGTTGGCCAGAGCCTCCGAACCCCACTGCTCGATGCGGTCGAAGTCTGGTGTGGATAGTCTGAATCGATACTCGTTGGGCGCCACGGTGCGGTCGCGACCGACGGGCATGGCCTGTGAGTCTATCTCACGCTCGAGGGCGCTCGACAGGTCGACGGGCTGTAGGTCCTTGGAGCCGAACTTCGAGAAGACACCGTTAACGGCGCCTTCCACGCTCTTCTCGAAACGATCGAGAACGCTCATAGTCATCCCTTTCCATATAACCCTTTCATAGTACGTGACCCTGCCGTAAGGGGGTAATGGGCGGTCGGATGCTTGCAATTTCTTCAATGAACAGGTTCGAACGACCGCGACTGCCGGATATGGATAAGGCCCTGTGGCCGCAATGGACCAGGGGCCTTTGGGCTTCAATCATCATAGGTCAGGCTGAAGCCTGCGGGCTCACAGAGCCAGCTTGCGACGCAGACCCAGGGTGATGCCGGCAGCCAGGCAGAGGCCAGCGGCGATGGCCAGAGGAGCCGTGGCGTCGGCGCCGGTCTGGGCCAGTGTGTTGTTGTTCTTGGTGTCCTGCTTAGCCGGATCCTTGGCGGGAGCCTTGTTGTCCTTGGCAGGCTGCTTGGTGTTGTTGTCAACCGGAGCGGTCTGACCAGACTGGTCAGGCTGGTTGGGCTGGTCAGGCTGGGTGGGAGTGGTCACCTTGTCATACTTGGCTATGAAAGTAGTATCTGAGGTGTAGGGAGCGCCAGGGACAAGAGGACCCCAGCCATTGGTGTTATACCAGCCGGCGAAAGTGTAACCGTCGTAGTCGACGATCTTGGGGTCTTCAGAAAGCCTGCGTTTACTATTGGTTACAAGTAGTTGCGAATAGGAATCTTTTGGATTTTCCGGATTCGTACTGATGAAAGTAATGTTGTAGGTGGTGGGGGTTTTCTCGGCGTAGCGAGGATAGAGTGTGGTGTCTCCGGTGAAAACGTAGGTATCGAAGTCGATTGCCGGTTCCGGGCTTCCGTACTCGAAGTTCCAGCCGTCACCTTTCATGGTGTCTACCAATGAATTCGGCACCTTAACTTCGGGGACTTGGTCGGGGCTCAGCTTGCCGTTTTCATCGGTAGTTTTAGTCACCTCGGTGGGGTGTTCCATATCTACGCTTGGGTCAATGAACGTGATTTTGTAGCCAGCGGCCTTGGTCTGGACATTCTTGCTCTCGACAGCCTGGGCCACGGTAGGCAGCAATGCCAAGCCGCTTGCCAGGGCGGCGCCGGCAGCGAGTACTGCGCATGCGCGTTTGAAACGAACCATGATGTTCATCGGTTACCTCTGTTTTCTCTGTTGTCAGTTGCTCCCCAGATACATTCATGAGGTGTCCTGCCTTGACACCCCCCCCCCCTACTCCGGGGAAACAGGCATCATCGACCAATCTTTGGCGATAACACGCCAAAATTCTACCGCAGGGAATGGTCATCGGCCGGTCGTAGTCCGGGAATATGCCTTATTCGACGATAAAAGTTTCTCATGTAGAACGATTAACGTCCGTTGCAGGCAGAGCGGCAGATCGCAGTTGAGCTATTCGAATTCCCCTTTGGCACCTGGGCGCTTATCATCGTGGCAGACGCATGGTCATGGGGATCATGTCAGAGATATTCGAGGAGCGAGCATGGCCGAAGAGGTGGATCGGGCGATGGAGGCATATCCGCGGGCCAAGGCCCGGACCCTGCGGTTTACGTTGGGTGCGCCACGGTCGGCCATGGCGGTGGGGGACGGTTCGCGGGCCGTATTCCTGCGCTCCGACGGACCCGAAGATCTGGTGACCGGGCTCTGGCTGTCCGTCTTTGACCAGGAAGGTCGCCACCATGAGGTGCTCCTGGCCGACCCCAGGGCCCTGCTGGAGGATGCGGACCAGGAACAGGTGCCGGCCGCCGAGCTGGCTCGCAGGGAGCGTTCGCGGGAAGGCGGCGAGGGCATTGTCGATTACAGCGTGGATGCTGCAGGGGATCGGGTGGTCTTTGCCTTGGGCGGCCGGCTCTGGCTCTCGCTGATAGCCCCTGATGGTCTCACCGCCTCCACACGTGCTCTGAGCTTGGAAGACAGCGATTCGGCTGTGCTCAATCCCGCCATAAGCCCGGACGGCACCATGGTGGCCTATACCACTGGCGGCCGGCTGATGGTGGTCACCATCGGGCAGGATGACGGGCAGGATCGTGAACGGGCTGTCCTGTCCCTGCGCCCCGGCACCGATGATCGGATGCGGCTGGGACTGGCCGAATTCGTGGCCGGCGAGGAGATGGACCGCTACCAGGGGTTCTGGTGGTCGCCGGATTCCCGGGCCCTGCTGGTCGAGCACACTGATTCCTCCGATGAGCCGATCTGGTACATCAGCGATCCGGCCAATCCCCAGGTCGGGCCGCGCGCCCGGCGGTATCCCCAGGCACTGACCGCCAACGCCCGCGTCGGGCTGAGCCTGGTCCTCCTAGGCCAGGATGACGCCGACCCCTGGGTGGGCGAGGTGGATTGGGATCATCAGGCCTTCGAGTACCTTGCCGTGGTCCGCTGGCAGGACGGGCATCGGCCCCTGCTGCTGGTTCAGAACCGTCGACAGACCGAGGACAGGATCCTGGATGTGCAGGTGCCGGACGTCCGTCAGGGCTTGGAGCCAGGGCAGAATATGACCCTGCTCGATCCCGAGGCGGCGCCCAAGGTGGCCACCAGGGCGCTGCAGACGCATGACAACGATCAGTGGATCGACCTGGTGCCCGGGTTGCCGGCCTACCAGCCCCAGGGCGGGCTGGTGGATGCCTTCATCGATACAGAAGCCGACACCACGCGGCTACGTTTGGACGGGAGGGTATTCTCCCCGGCTGGCTGCCAGATTCGGCAGGTGCTGTCTGTGGGGGACCGCGATGTGCTGGCGGTTGTCTCCACTGACCCCCGCAGCTTCGACCTGATGCGTCTGAGCTATGACGGCTCCATTCATGTGCTCAACCGTCTGCCCGGAGTGTGGACTGCCTCGCGAGCCGGCCATGGCATCGTGGTCAGTGGCCGGACCATGGCTTCGGCGCAGGGACAGGTGCGCCACTGTTACCTGGGGGCTGACGGGGATTTGGACCGCCTGGGCGCTGAAGGGCTGGGCCTGGTGGGCGAAGCCCGCTCCGCCAGCAGCGCTAGACAGACCGGCGAACCCGTGCGGCCTGAGCATCAGGACCGTCCTGATCGCCGGGCTGTGGATGCCGGTCATATCAATAGTCAGGGAGCCATGAGCGCCATCCTGGCCGACACCAGCAGCGATCCCGGGTTCACCCCCAACGTGGACTTCGTGCGCATCGGCCAGCACGAGCTGTTCGCAGCCATCGTCAGGCCGTCCGAATCCAGTCCCTACGCCAGCGCCGACAGCCTGCCCGTCCTGCTCAAGCCCTATGGCGGGCCAGGTGCCCAGCAGGTGGTCTTCAACCAGTCCTACTACTGGGAGTCCCAGTGGTGGGCTGATCAAGGCTTCCTGGTCCTGACCGCCGACGGCCGGGGCACACCTGGTCGTGGTCCCGCCTGGGATCGGGCCATCTTCGAGGACATGGCCCAGGTGACTCTGGATGACCAGCTTGAGGCTCTGGAGGCCCTGCCGGACTTTGCTCCCGAGGCCGACCTGGGGCATGTGGCCATGATCGGTTGGTCCTATGGCGGCTTCCTGTCGGCCCTATCCGTTTTGCGGGCTCCCGACCGGATCCATGCGGCCTGTGCAGGCGCCCCGCCCACGGACTGGACTCTTTACGACACCCATTACACCGAGCGCTATCTGGGTCTGGACCCGGCCGTCTACCGCCGTAACGGAATCATTGATGACGCCCCCTCGCTGCGCCGCCCGCTGATGCTGATCCATGGGTTCGCGGACGATAATGTTTCCGTGGCCAATACCCTGAGGCTCTCCGGTGCTCTGATGGCGGCCGGCCGTCCTCATACGGTCCTGCCGCTGACCGGCATCACCCACATGACCAACGACGAGACCGTGGCCGAGAACCTGCTTATTCTGCAGCGGGACTTCCTGCGGGAGGCCCTCAAGAACAAGACGGACTGACAGAAAGGCTGCTTGCGCTGACGCCCTGCTGGCGGTTGCTTCCGCTAGATTGGGGTTGTGCACATTCAACGAAAGCCTGACCAGACTCCAGGGCCCAATCGCGGACTCCGGCTTCCCCGTAGCTGGGGTCTGGCGGTCTCGGTGCTCTGCCTGGGCCTGTTGGTCGGACTTTCCTCAGGCCTGCTGGCAAGGTTCTTCGAGTTGACACAGGTCGGCCTGTTGGGTTTCGCTGAGACTCCAGAGGCTCCCACGGCTGAGGTGGTGTCGCCGATCAGGAGGCTGGCCTCGGTGACCATTGCCGGACTGGTGGCTGGGCTGGTCTGGGCCTGGCTGCGGACGAGGACCAGGCTGGTTCCCTCGGTTGGCCAGGCCGTCGAGGGTGCGCCCATGCCCCCGGGGCGGACCGTGGTTCATGTGCTCACCCAGATTTTCTTTGTGGCTGCCGGCGGTTCCATAGGCAGGGAGGTGGCCCCTCGCGAGGCAGGGGCCCTTCTGGGCGGTCTCTGGACCAGGATGGGTCGACGGCTGGGGCTGCGTGATCAGGACGGTCCGTTGCTGGTGGCATCTGCAGCTGGTGCGGGATTCGCCGGCATTTACATTGCACCTCTGACTGGGGCCCTCTTCGGCATTGAGGTGTTGCTGCGGCGGGTGGATGCCGAAGTGGTGACGGTCAATCTGGCCATGTCAGCCCTGGCTACCCTGGTTGGCGGCTCTATCAAGGGGTTCGCTCCATACTATAAGGTCGGCTCCGAGCCCTTCCGGCCATGGCTTATGGCAGTGGTCCTCTTGATCGGACCGGTCATGGGACTGCTGGGGGCCGGATTCCGGCGGATGACCTCCTGGGCGGAGGCCCATAGGACCAATGGTCCTGCGGCTATCTGGCAGCTGACGGGGGTTGCCCTGCTGACCGGTCTGGTCGCTCTGGCTGTCCCCCAGGTCATGGGCAACGGCCGGGCCCTGGCCCAGATGGGCATGGATCAGCGGTTGCCTGTCGGGTTCTCAGGGCTCCAGCTGGCTCAGTCACTTGCCCTTTTGGCCCTCTTTGCGCTGGCCAAGGCTCTGCTGACCACAGCTACCATCCGTGCCGGGGCCTTCGGTGGCACCCTGACGCCGTCCATAGCCCTGGGATCCGCCATGGGCGCTGTTCTGGGTCTCTTGCTGGCAGGTCTTGCGCCCGGCCTACCGGTTTGGCAGTGCGCTGTAATCGGCGCCGCCTCCCTGCTGGCAGCATCCCAGCAGGCCCCGCTCATGGCCATGGCCATGTTGATGGAGGTCTGTCACCTGCCGGTCATGGCCTTCATGCCCATGGGCCTGGCTGTGGCCCTGTCGATGGCGGTCTCGCGTCTATTCGTGGCTAAAGCATAAACCGTCGTCGGAAGCCCTTGTTGCCCTGACGGGCCGGTCTTGCGTGATGCCGAAGGATTCCGTCCTCGCTCATATACGATGAAACCACCACTGGTCACATGTCTGCCCTACCGCCTCCAGCCTTGAGTGGGCATTCACGGTCAGCTGACCGGTCTGGGCCAGTAAGGAAGGGTGGCTATACTCAGGCCGGACGTAAGTCCCGGGAGGATGCAGCCAATCCGAGCGGAGCAGGCCAGTGCCGTAATCCCCCGGACAGACAAGAAGGAGGTGCCTGGCGGTGAAGACCGTGTTGGCCATCTTCAGGCGAGATCTCTGGCGGATACTGCGCAATCCCGTGGCCTTGGTTGTGACCATCGGGGTGGCCGTGCTGCCCTCCCTCTATGCCTGGTTCAACATCATGGCCCTCTGGGACCCCTACAGCAATGTCAAGAACCTTCCTGTGGCCGTCGTCAGCATGGATCGAGGGGCGCAATCCGCGCAAACCGGCAGGATCAACGCCGGCAGATCGGTCATCCAGGAGCTGCGCGGCAACAACAGCCTGGGCTGGAAGTTCATGGATGATGACCAGAGAGCCATTGACGAGGTCCACTCGGGCCAGTGCTATGCGGCCATTGTCATCCCCGAACATTTCAGCGCCGACCTGGTCGGCATCGTTGAGGGAACCGGGAGCAGGCCTGCTCTGAACTATTACGTCAATGAGAAGAAAAACGCCATCGCCCCCAAGGTTACCGACACCGGCGCATCCACCATCGACCAGGAGATCAACACCGTCTTCGTCTCGGCCGTCAGCGATGCCCTGGCAGGGAAGGTTCTGCAGACCGCCGGCGATGCCCAGGGCGCGGCTGAGCAGAGCCGCAGCCAGGTGGTGGGCGACCTGGGGGACATCATCGACCAGCTGGATCGGACGGACGGCCAGCTCGACCGAATTGGTTCCACCATGGCTCAGGCCCGACAGACCGTGGCCGGCTCCAGAAACGACATCAAGGACCTGCAGAGTCAGATATCGGCCACCCAGACCACCTTGAGCAAGGCCCAGAATCACATGGCCAGGACCCGCGACGACAGTCTTCGATTCTCTTCCGCCCTGAACCAAGCCCTGGCGGACGGGTCGGTACGGCTGTCCAGTGCGGTCACTGATGTGAATACGGTGGCGGGCGGAATCACCGCCGATCTGAACGCCACCCAGGACAAGGTGGACCGGGTCAATTCCGGCCTTGGTCAGCTGGTCGATGCCAACGGAAAGGCCGTAAACCGGCTCCAGTCTGGTCTGGACCATTCCGGGCTGCATCCCGGGGATCCGGCATATCAGAGCATCCAGCGGCAGATCGACGATCTGAAAAAGACCAACCAGCAGCAGAAAGCATCCCTGGATGCCTTCAAGAAGAACTCCTCGACGGCCCTGGATTCGGGCAGGCAGGCCGCATCAGACCTGAGCTCGGCCATGACCGACACCGGCGACACAGGCATCAAGGCCCTGACTGCGGCCAGCCAGAGCCTGACGGGGACCACCATGCCCAACCTCCTTACCGGGCTGGACAACCTCAATGCCTCCAATGGCTCGCTCCAGGGCGCCCTGAGCAGCCTGGCCACCACGGCCGCCCAGACCGATGCCCTGCTGGATCAGCTGGATTCCACCATTGGTCAGGCCCAGTCGACCCTGACCACCACCAGGGCCTCCCTGGTCTCGGTCAGGTCCGACCTGGAGGGGGTTCGCACCGATGTGGCAGCCCTGGGATCCTCGGCCGCCTGGAACCGGATGTCCCAAACCCTTGGGTTGAGTCCGGAATCCTTCGGGAAGGCCATGGCCTCGCCGGTGGAGCTGGCCTCGCACACGGTCTATCCGGTCAGCAACTACGGGTCATCCGTGGCGCCCTTCTATACCAATCTGGCCCTCTGGGTGGGAGGGTTCATCCTGATAGCCATCTACAAGCTGGAGGTCGACAAGGAGGGCATCCGCAAGTGCACCGCCACCCAGGCCTACCTGGGCCGCTGGCTTCTGCTGGTCTTCGTCGGCTTCTTCCAGGCGCTGATCGCTACAGTGGGCGACCTGATGCTGGGCATCCAATGCCAGCAGCCGGCCCTGTTCGTCCTGGCCGGGGTCTTCGCCTCCTTCGTCTACATCAACATCATCTACGCCCTGGCCGCCTCCTTCAGGCACATCGGCAAGGCCCTGGCCGTGGTCCTGGTCATTCTGCAGATACCCGGCTCCTCGGGCATGTATCCCATTGAGATGATGCCTGACTTCTTCCGTAATCTGAACCCCTGGCTGCCCTTCACCTACGGGATCAATGCCATGCGCGAGACCATCGGCGGCATGTACGGCAACCACTATTGGCAGGACATGCTCCACATCTTCTGGTACCTGCCGGCGGCCCTGCTGATCGGACTGGTGGTGCGGCGGTACCTGCTCAACCTGAATGCCCTCTTCGACCGGCGGCTCGGCGCCACCGACCTGATGCTGACCGAGCAGAACCATTCCGCTGACCGTCGTCTGAGCTTGGGCAGCCTGGCCCGCTCCATCCTGGGCGAGGGCGACTACCGTGCGGTCATAAGGCGGCGGGCGCATCGCTTCCTGGCACTCTATCCAACACTGATCCGGGCTGGTCTGGCCCTGGTTCTGCTGCCGGTCCTCTTCCTCATCCTGCTGTTCAGCACCGAGGCCAAGATCGTCATGCTGATCGCCTGCATCGCATCCATCGTCCTGATCGATGCCTACCTGATCATCGTCGAATACATTTGTGACAGCTATGTGCAGCAGCTGGGCCTGGCCGAACGTCCCGGCATGGACTTTCACACCCTGATTCGCACGCGCAGGCAGGGGCCTTCGGCCATGACCAGGCTGACCACGGCCGTGCGCGAATCAGTCCTGAATCGTGATGGGGAGGGCGCTCCCGAGGATGGTGATCGCCGATGAGGAACATCTGGAGGATCCTGCGCAAGGACCTGGCCGATGCCACCAGCAACGTCATCGCCATCATCGTCCTGATGGGTCTGATCATCGTCCCGGCCCTCTATGCCTGGTTCAACATCGCCGCCAGTTGGGACCCCTACAAGAACACCAAGGCCATCAAGGTGGCCGTGGCCAACACCGACAAGGGGTACAAGTCCGACCTGATTCCGGTCAGGATCAACGTAGGGGAGACGGTCACCAGCACCCTGCGGGCCAACGACCAGCTGGACTGGAGGTTCGTCAACCGTGACCAGGCCCTGGAGGGGGTGCGCTCAGGTGAGTACTACGCCGCCATCGTCATCCCCAATGATTTCAGCGCGGACATGATGACCCTCTTCTCGCAGGACGTGAAGCACGCCAACCTTGAGTACTGCCTGAACGAAAAGAAGAATGCCATCGCTCCCCATGTCACTGAGCAGGGGGCCGACACCGTGGCCACGACCATTGACAAGACCTTCGTCAAGACCGTGGGCCAGGTGGGAATCGACCTGGCCAGCCAGGTCTTCACATACTCCCAGAGCCCCCAGGTCCAGGATTATCTGGCCAGGACGACAGGCCATATTGACCAGATGTCACAGCGGCTGACCACCGCCTCCAGCCAGGTGAATGCCTATGCGGGCCTTCTGGACTCCTCCGGAAAGATGATTGACTCCACCGGCAGGATTCTGGGTCGGTCCGACTCCGCCATGGCCGATGCCAGGAAGGCCCTGAACCAGGGCACCAAGGGGTCCAAGGATCTGGGCAGGTCCCTCTCCGGGTCGGCCCAGGCGGTCGACGCTGCCCTTGACCAGGCCTCGGGCGCCTATGACACCATCGGTTCCAAGATCGACGACGCTTTTGACAAGGTGGGTCAGCAGAGCGACGCCGTCAGCAGCCAGCTGAACGATTTGAGCGAACGGATCAGAGACTCGGCGGCCGACTACGACGGGATGATCGCCAGCCTGGAGGATCTGCGCAGCACTGTGGAATCCGATGCCAATCTGACAGCCGACCAGCGCCAGGCTCTTCTGACCGCCATCGATCAGGCCCAGGCCGGAATGCGCGCGGCCCAGGCGGTCCAGCGCGACCTGGCCGATCGGATCAGCCAAGCCTCCCAGACAGCCAGTGAGGGCAAGGACAAGCTGGCCGGTCAGCGCCAGGACCTGAAGAACAGGATTGCCCAGGCCCGCGCCTCGGTCGACCAGGTTCGCACCCAGTACCGCAATGACCTGAAGCCACGACTGGACGACCTGGCTTCCTCCATGGACACCGTGGTCACCTCGACCGACCGGCTGCTGATGGGTCTGGATGGAACCGTCAAGGGCGCCTCCGGGCTGACGGGACCCATGACCAACGACATCAGCCAGGCCAAGGACCAGCTGGGTGAAATCTCCCAGCGTCTGGACCAGGCCTCCAAGCGGTTGACCGACCTGGGAGGACACCTGACCCAGGCTTCGCAGGGCAAAGATACGCAGGAGGTCAAAAACCTGCTGAGCGGGGATTCCGAAACCCTGGCTGTGCTTCTGTCCTCGCCGGTCGGCATCCATCGGCATGCGGTCTTCCCCGTAATGAACTACGGGTCGGCCATGACGCCCTTCTACACCATCCTCTCCATCTGGGTGGGTGCCACCATTCTGGCTGCCATGATGAAGGTGGCCCTGTCCGACAAGAAGAAGGCCTTCGTCCTGCACCTGGACTCCCTGCAGGATGCCTGGAAGAGGGCCGATGACCTGGATGAGGACTCCGACGGCCGCCGCTCCTGGGGAGCCTTCCGCCCGGAGTCGCCGGGCAACGCCCGCCGCTTTGGCCTTCAGCTCTACCAGGAGTACTTCGGCAGATTCGCGGTCTTCGCCCTGATGGCCATCCTCCAGGGCTGCCTGATCGCGCTGGGAGATCTCTTCTACCTGAAAGTCCAGTGCGTACATCCGCTGATGTTCGTGCTGGTTGCGGTCTTCGCCTCCTTCGTCTTCATGAATCTGATCTATACCCTGGTCGTCTCCTTCGGGGACATCGGCAAGGCCATCGCCGTCATTCTCCTGGTCATGCAGGTGGCCGGTTCGGGCGGCACCTTCCCCATGGAGACCCTGCCCGGCTTCTTCCAGGGGGTTTATCCCTTCCTGCCCTTCGTCCACGCCATCGGGGCCATGCAGTCGGCCGTTGCCGGAGCCTACGGCATGGAGTTCTGGCGTGAGATGGCCATCCTGGCCCTCTTCCTGGTGCCTTCGTTGCTGCTGGGGCTGGTTTTGCGCAAGCCCGTCATCCGCTTCAATGATTGGATCGTCAGAAACCTTGAGAGCACCCGGCTCATGTAGGGCCGAGCCCAGCAGAGGGTGGTATAGGGTGAGAGCATGAGCGTCCAACTGGTTGAGGAGCGCCGCTACGACCAAATCATGAAGGAGCGTGTCCTTCCTGACCTGGCCTCCTGTCGCAGTGACGGATGGATGATCTCCCATGACGGCGGCGAGGACGGGGGAACCTTGTTGGACAAGGCCCATGTCAGGGGCGTAGACCCATCCCGGCTCTTGCATTACGTCTGCTATGACCGGACGCTTTTCCGCCAGGGGGCGGTGGAGTCAGGATCGGCTCGTGTGCGCGGGGCCGTAATCATCTCTTTCGGTTTTTCTGAATTCGCCGACAAGTATCAGGAGATGGCCTGGTATTTCCTGATGCAGGGGTATTCTGTTTGCATTCCCGAGCACTGGGGACACGGGTTCTCGGGCCGGGGCGTAAACGATCCCAGTCTGATATGGGTGGATCATTGGCATCGGTATGTGGCGGACCTGGCCGCTTTCTGCTCCCAGGTGGGTCAGCAGTATGCCCAGGACAAGCCCATGGTGCTCTATGCCCACTCCATGGGCGGCGGTGTCGCTGCGCGGATGCTGGAGACTTTTCCTTCGCTTATCGACAAGGCGGTCCTGTCATCGCCAATGATTGCGCCGCGAACCGGGTTCATGCCCTCAGTGGCGTGGACCGCAGCCAACGCCGCCTGCATGATGGGCCGCTCTCGCAGCATGGTCCCGGGATTCGGACCATACCGTCCCGAGCTGGACATGGGCAAGTACCCCAATGGCAGCCAGGCGCGGGTGTCCTGGGCCCATAAGTTGCGGGCCAAGGAGCTGCACTACCAGACCAGCGCCGCCACTTTCGGCTGGGTCAGGGAGAGCCTGGAGATGAGCCGGGCCATACTGCGACCCGACCGGTGCAGTCGGGTGGAGACCCCTCTGTTGCTTTTCCAGGCGCAGCCTGACCGATTCGTGTTGCCGATGCCCCAGAACCGTTTTGTCGACCAGGTCCAGCAGGGCGGCTGCCAGGCCACGCTGGTGCGCATCCCAGGCAGCATGCACGAGCTCTACCAGATGCCGGACAAGGTCCTGAGGCCATACTTGGAGCGCATCTTCGACTTTTTTGACCAGCCCTGGCAGCTCGCTGACGATCGCTAATCAGATGAAGAACGCGCAGTTCTACTTGTTGAGCACCTTCTGCGGATCGGCATCGAAGGTATCGACGCAGTTCTGCGAGCAGAAGTAGTAGGTCTTGCCCTGGTAGTCGCGCTTGGCTGCGGCCGTGCTGGGGTCGATGGACATGCCGCAGACCGGGTCGGTGACCTTGTCTGCCTGTGTCTGATTCTGCTGCATGTCGTCATGATGGTGGAAGAGTCCCATCTCATTTCCTTTCTCTTGGTTGTGTTCTTGGTTGGTGGAAATACTGAGATTCCTGGTCAGGGCATCCATGTCGATTGCCCTGGTCTCCTTGACCGGCCTTGCCTTCATGGGCGTATGCCGCAGCCGGTTGGCGTTGAGCACCACCGACAGGGAGGAGAAGGCCATGGCCGCGCCGGCGATCATGGGGTTGAGCAGGAGTCCGATGAAGGGGTAGAGCACGCCGGCGGCGATGGGGATGCCCAGGCCGTTGTACCCGAAAGCGAACCAGAGGTTCTGATGGATGTTGCGCATGGTCGCAGCAGAGAGGTCGATGGCCTTGACAGCTGCATTCAGGTCGCCCGAGACCAAGGTCACGTCGGCGGACTCGATGGCTACGTCCGTTCCGGTGCCGATGGCCATGCCCAGGTCGGCCTGGGCCAGGGCCGGGGCATCGTTGATGCCGTCGCCGATCATGGCCACCTTGTGCCCTTGGGCCTGAAGGGCCTTGACGATGCTCGCCTTGTCCTCGGGATGAATTTGCGCCACCACCCGGGTGACCCCTACCTGGCCCCCGACCTGCTCGGCGGTGCCCTGGTTGTCGCCGGTCAACATGATGGTCTGGATGCCACGCTCGTTCATGTCGTGGATGGCCTGCTTGGAGCCGGTCTTGACCTGGTCGGTCACTGCCAGGACCCCGGCAAGCCTGCCGTCGATGGCCACAAAGATGGTCGTGCGGCCCTGATCCTCCCAGCTGCGGGCGGTGTCGAAGAGGGATTGCGCGCCTGCCTGGTTCGCCGTTTCGTTCTCCAGGTCGATTCCCTTGCCTTCGAGCAGCCTGCGGTTGCCGACAAGGACGTGCGAGGTGCCCTTGCTCCCTTCGAAAGATCCTGAGGGGAAGGTCGCATCGATGCCGGCGCCGGTGACCGAGTCGAAGTCCTTGGCCGGGACCAGTTCCAGGTTGCGGTCCTTGGCGGCCTGGACGATGGCCTGGGCCAGGGGATGTTCCGAATTGCTCTCAGCGCTCGCGGCCGCCCTGATCAGCAGGTTTTCATCCAGCCCCTGCACACTCAGGGCATCGGCCAGTTCAGGCCGGCCCTGGGTGATGGTGCCGGTCTTGTCAAGGACGATGGTATCGACGTCGTGTGCTCCCTGCAGAGCCTCCGCCGACCGGTAGAGTACGCCGGCACGTGCGCCGCGTCCAGTGCCGATCGTCACGGATAGGGGAGTGGCAAGGCCCAGGGCACAGGGGCAGGCAATGACCAGGACGGAGACCGCCGCCACGATTCCGTATACGCCGCGGGGCATGGGGCCGAACATCCACCAGGCTACGAAGGTCCAGAGCGCCACCAGGATGACCCCGGGGATGAAGATTGACGATATCCGGTCGGCCAGCTTCTGGATGGGTGCCTTGGATGTCTGGGCCGTCTTGACCAGCCGGATGATCTGGGCCAGAACCGTGTCCTGTCCTACCTGGGTGGCCCTGTAGCGCAGGGAGCCTGTGCCATTGACGGTGGCTCCGACCAGGGAATCGCCCTCCTGCTTGAGGACGGGCATGGGCTCGCCGGTCACCATGGATTCGTCCACTGAGGATGATCCGGATATGACCTGGCCGTCCACTGGCAGCTTCTCGCCCGGATGGACCTGAATCACGTCTCCTACGGCTACATCGTCGACAGCGATCTCTTGGGTGGTCTCCCTGCCGTCTTGGTCGGCCCTCACCACGGTGGCGGTCTTGGGCCTCAGACCGACAAGGGCGCGGATGGCATCGCCGGTGCCGCGCCGGGCCCGTGCCTCCAGGATCTGACCGAGGATCATCAGGGTGATGATGGTGCCTACGGCCTCGTAATATGGTTCGCGGCTTCCCTCAGGCAGGAGTTGCGGGGCCACGGTGACAACCAGCGAGTAGAGGAAGGCCGTGGCAGTGCCAAGGGCAACCAGGGAGTTCATCTCCGGGGCCCGGTGTGCCAGGGCCAGCCACCCGGTGCGGTGGATGGGCCAGCCGGAATAGAACATCACCGGCAGGATCAGGACCAGCTGGACCCAGGGGTTCATCAGAATGTGGGGCATGTGCAGGAACATGCCGAACATGGCCGGAATGAAGACCGGGAGCGTGAAGACCAGGGCTATGATGAATCGCCTGGTCAGGTCGTGGATTTCCGCCGTGCGCTCTTGATCCGCCTCGTCCTGGTCGCTGCCGCCAGTGGTCTGGGTGGATTTGGCGGCCTCGGCAGGTTCGGCTTGCGAATGTTCGGGTTGTGACTCGGCACTGCCGGTCGTCGGCCCATCGGTGGCCCGGAGCATTCCGTGGAGCATGTTCATCCCGCAGGCAAAGGGGTAGTCGCCGGCCTTGGGCGGGGTCAGCTGGATGGTCGAGGTCTGGAAAGCGGGCAGGGTCTTGTCGATGTTGAAGTCGTTGAAGACCACGTGAGAGGAGCATTCCCCGCTTTCCTGGCGGTCGAAGACCAGCTTGACCGGCCGTCCTGCCTGAACCTGGATCAGTTGAGGGCTGTATCCGCCCTTGACTGTGATGTGGACGGTCTGGACGCCGCCCTCATCCTTGGCCTGGGTGGCCTTTCTGGGTGCGAAGAAGTACCAGATGATGCCCGCCGTGATGGCCAGGGCTGCAATAAGGACCAGGATGTTGCTCATGTGGCCCACTATACCCCCCAGGGGTATACTGATAGTGAATTTCGAGATGGGTTTCATGGATTCGGGTCGGTCCTGGCTCCTCCATGAAGGCCATTGACCAGGAATGGAGTGAATCTTGCCCGGATATGCCAACGATAAAAAGCGGACCATCACCAGACTCCGGCGTGTCGAGGGCCAGGTCAGAGCCATTGAGCAGATGGTAGAGTCAGACACCTACTGCATCGACATCCTCACCCAGATTGCCGCCTCGACCAGCGCCCTGAAGTCGGTGGCCCTGACCCTGCTGGACGACCACATGAACCACTGCGTCCGCGAGGCTGCCGAAAAAGGAGGCGAGGAGGCCGACGAGAAGATGGAGGAGGCTTCCGAGGCCATCGCCCGCCTGGTCCGCTCCTAGCCCCCCCCCCCCCGTCAGCCAGGCCTAATCCGCCCGGGAATAGCAGTCCATAAGCAACGGGTATAGGCATTCTTCCGGGAATGGTTGGACTTCCGCTTTTCTCCTGTTAGATTGAACCCCAACCCCGGGCTGTTCGGTCCTGGGAAAGAGAGGTTGAAGGGGAGAGGCAATGTCGAAAACGAGTTGGGATTGGGCGGCCCTGATAGTGGTCGTCATTCTCTTTGCAGTGCTGGCCCTGCTGAGCAGGAAGACCAAGGTCAACTTCAGTTGGCGGGTCATCATAGCGACGGTGTTGGGAATCCTGGTGGGTGTAGGCTTCTCCGGCCACACGGCCTATGTAGGAGCATTCGGCAACGTCTGGTCCGAGGTCATCTCGGCCCTCGTAGTGCCGCTGCTGCTTTTCAGCATCATCGCCAGCATCAGCCGTATCGGCGGGTCTGGCCGGTTGAAGAGCATCAGTGTGAAGACCATTGTTCTTCTCCTGGTCAATACCTTCACAGCCGCCGTGATTGCCCTGGTTCTAGGGCTGCTTTTCCAGGTCGGCAAGGGGTTCAACCAGGCCCTGCCCAAGGGGGCCAAACCTCGCCAGGTGCCAGGGGTACTCGATACTCTGGTCGGTCTCTTCCCATCGAATCTGGCGGACAATTGGGCTCACAACCAGGTCATTCCCGTAGTGATCTTCGCCATCCTCTTGGCGGTCTCTCTTAACAAGGCCGCATCGACACCGCGCGGCGAACAGAGCGTGGCCCCCTTCAAGGCTTTCGTGGAAGCCGGCAATGTGGTCCTGTCAAAGGCCACCCAAATCGTGGTTGGCTTCACCCCCTATGCGGTTCTGTCCCTGATTGCAGCCGCCATCGGTCGTAGCAACCTGAAGAGCCTTCTGCCCCTGTTGGCAGTTCTCTTGGTGGCATACCTGGGTCTGGCCATTCAGCTCTTCCTGGTCCAACCCCTGATCCTGGCCCTGGTCGGTAGGGTCAATCCTCTACCCTTCTTCCGCTCCCTTTGGCCGGCGGGCGTGGTGGCCTTCACCTCGGAGAGCAGCATCGGCACCATTCCTGTCACAGTCCGTCAGCTGCGCTCTGCCGGCGTTCCCGAAGAGACGGCTTCCTTCGTGGCTAGTCTGGGAGCCAATCTGGGCATGCCCGGATGCGCCGGGCTCTGGCCCGTTCTCCTGGCGGTCTTCGCCATCAACGCCCAGGGGATTCCTTACTCTCCCTTGCGCTTCGCCCTCCTGATCGTCTTTGCCTTGGTGGTTTCCGTGGGGACGGTGGGTGTGCCCGGCACAGCCACAATCACCGCCACCTCCCTATTCACGGCGGCTGGCCTGCCCGTACCATTCATCGCTATCATGCAGCCTATTTCCCAGCTGGTTGATATGGGCCGCACGTTGGTGAACGTGGCTGGTGCAGCCAATACGGCAGTCATCGTGGCCAGGACCGAGAACGAGCTTGACCTGGATCTTTACAAGGGCCGCAAGGTCTTCGACGACCAGGACATTGAAGCGGACGAGGAGATACAACAGTCAGGGGACTAGGCCCTGACGCGTTCCATTCCTGCGCACATGAGCAGGAAGGCGCCCACCCCGTGCATGTCGTTGATGCTGGTGGGTCGCCGGCAGTATTCCTCATAGCTCCCGGGGCCGGTTCCTACACAGATGTCGCCGATGAGGAGGTCATCTCCCTGCCGCTCAAGGCTCTTTATGACCCCCTCATACCCCTTGTTGGCCGCTTCCAGGTAGGCCTTGTCCAGAATGCCTTGGTCTACGGCCTTGCAGATGGCGGCCACGAAGAGACAGGTGCAAGAGTTCTCAGGCCAGTTGCCCTCCTGACCGACCTTGTCGAGAACCTGCCACCAGCGGCCGTCGGGGCCCTGATAGCGGCAGACGGCGGTCAGCAGGTCGCGGACCAGGTTTCGCAGATCCTCGCGGCCCGGGTGGTCCTGTGGAATCTGGTCGAGCTCATCTACAATGGCTACGGGCACCCAGCCGACAGATCGACCCCAGTATTCAGGCGAGAGACCAGTCTTCGGATCCGCCCACTGGGCTTGGCGAGAAGGATCGTAGGCATGCCGCCAGAGCCCGGTCTCGGGTATGCGCGTCTTCTTCTGCATGAGCAGGGCCTGCCTGATGGCCTCGTCCATCAGTGCCGGGTCCCCAAAGCGGCGACCGTATTCCGTCATGAAGGGTCCGCCCATGTAGAGGCCATCCAACCACATCTGTCCAGCCGCCCGCTGCTGGTGCCAGAAACCGCCTTCGTCGTTTTTGGGGTAGAGCCGCAGCTCTCCGGCCAGCTGGTCCAGGGCATTCCGGTATCGGGGATCCCCGGTTCGCTCCTCCAAGGGGAAAAGCAGAATGCCCGGTTGAATGTCGTCAAGGCAGATCTGGTCTTGGTTGAGTACGTGTCCGCGCTCGTCAACATTGGCATCCACCCATTCCTGCAGATAGGCCATGTCGTCCTCACGGCCATTGAGCAGAAATGTCTGGTAAACGCCCGACAGGAAGACCCCTTGGTGATAATGGAAGTGATTACGGGGCGGCAGATCGCTTCCTTTGGGGAATTTACGCCGCATGGTGTCCACGGCCGCCTGGGCGTACTGCGCTGGTGATGATGGTTTCATGATTCAGTCCCCTTTTTGTTAATCGGCATGATAATTGTCTCATCTGTTGAGGTCGTTTGACCAGTATCGCTCTGTAGCTTTGAAGCCAGCGCCAGAGCTCCGGTGACGGGCGGGTCCTCCAACAGGCGGAGGCCGACAGGGCCGCCTGTCAATGAGGCAAGGACCCCGCTCAGCCTGTGGGCCATGATCGGTTGGTGGGTGATGACTCCGCCAGCAGCCACCACTTGGCGCCCGCAGGCCCCGGCATGAATGACTGCTTTCACGGCCAGGCCGATGCGGGTCACAGCCTGGTCCAATATTTCGTCGGCGATGGCCGAGCCTTTCTGCAGAGACCGGAAAAAGAGCGGAGCCAGACGCCCCCAGGCCTGTTCGTCTGCGGATGATCCGAAAGCCAGGGCTAACTGGTTGATGTCCCGCACGGTGAAGTGCTCCAGCAGATCCTGTGTCAGAGGATCTTCCATGACTGCCTCCGTTCCCGCGACGACGCCGCGGTTCAGTATTTCCCTGACTGCTTCCCGGACCAAGGCAGGGGCACTGCCGTAGTCGCCCAGAAGCCAACCGTATCCGTATCCGTCGGCTCGCACCAGATTGCCGGAGGTATCCCGACCGACAACGACCATGCCGGTGCCTACCACCAGATTCAACGCCTGCCTGATGCCCGCCGTCGGCCCCAGCAGCTCGGCGTCGTTGACCACGCGGATTCGCCATCCGGGCAGTTGTTCGGTCAATGCCGTCGTGGCCAGGTTCAGCTGCTGGGGTGTATCGGCCCCATGCAGCCCCAGACATAGCACAGCCGGCCCAGGTCGGCGTTTGGCCGCCTGTGCCTGTACCAGCTCGGCCAGTCGGCTCATATCGTGTGGAAGTACGGTGTCGCTGTTCCTCCGCCATGAGTCCGAAGCCAAGGTCAGGCTTTGGCGATGTCTTGAAAAAAGCGTATCGATGCGGGTCTTGGTTCCGCCTACGTCCACGCCGACCACAGGTAGGGGATTCCCCTGCCGCCTGCTGTCCATGCTAGACATTGAAGGCCGCCGTCCTGACCTGCTGGCTGATCAGCTCTCCCACGCCAATCAGGGGAGCTTTCCTGCCCAGCTGGGTTGCTGCGAGATCCGGCATGTGGGGGATGCGTCCGATCAGGCGCCGTCGGATGCCCTCCCGGATTCGCTGCCCTGGCAAGGTTGGAGCGATGTCCAGGACGATGATTTCAGGGTCGGCCACCAGGCAGATATCCCCGATGGACAGACTGATCAAATCGATCAGGGTTTCCTCGCTTCGTTTGCTCGGTTGGTCCTCGACGGCGCTGATCTGGGAGATCTGCCATTCCAGATCGCCGCCGTATGTGTAGTACTTGTCCAGCGATTCCCGACTGGTCAGCGTGTAGCCCATCTCGCCGGCCATGCCATGGCTCCCCCGTAGGATGCAGCCGTCCACGACAATGCCGGCACCTACGCCGAAATGGCGGATGGTGTAGCCGACCACCGGGTTATGGTTTTTCCCTGCTCCTGCCAGGACTTCTCCATATGCATAGGCATTGGCGTTGTTTTCTATCAGAACAGGGCCTTTGTCGGCCGTACGCAGGATGTCGCCCAGGGGTACTTCATTCCAGCCCAATTCACTGGCGGCCGTAACCATGCCGTCGTTCTGGACGATGCCGGGCACGGCTACGCCTATACCGGTGCAGGGAATGGACCGATCTGCGGCCCAGCGATCCAGGAGCCGGGCCATGGCGGTAATGGCGCGTATGCGGCTACCGGTGCCCCCTTTATCGTCCTCTGGCGGTTGAGGCATGTGCTCCTCGTGCAGGATCCGGTCATTCAGGCTGACCACGGCTCCATCAATGGCTGTTCCTCTGACATTGACGACCAGAACGGCGTGGAAGCTCGGATTCAGATGCAGCAGGCGAACCGGCCGGCCTCGGCCATCGCGGTTCTTCGCGCTCTCCTGGATAATGCCTTCCTTCCGAAGCTGGGTGCAAAGTCGGTGGACAGTTGGCAGCGGGATCCCTGTCAACTCAGCGATTTGGGCCCGAGAAAGGCTATCGGTATGGCATAGGGTGTCTAGAATAACGCTCCTATTGGTTGTGACAACCCGATCTCTGTTCCCATGGAGGGCCATGTTCGCTCCTGCGGTCCGTCTGCCCATGTTTTTCCTGTCTCTCATATCGATGTGGTCGGTCTTTCTTTCCGCAAAGAGACCGATTGCCTGCTTGCCTTTCCGACATTCATTCTTATAATGATAGTAAATAGTAGTTCAGATTAAGATATTCCTGATGATTCACAGGTGGAGATGCCTGATTCATTGCGATTCCGAAAGTGCATTAATACAATAACCAACAGGAGTTTCACTATTTTGTTCACAGACTTTCGTTATCTATGCTAGTATTATTCTCAAGTTGATATCTCACGTGGACGTGAGATCGGACTCACAAAGGAGTGTCGTATGCCAAGGATAATTCGCCGATTCCTAGCCGCGGGAGTGGCGGTGGTCTCTATCTTCGCCCTGACCGCTTGCGGTGGCGGGTCCAAGGGAAATTCTGGGGCAGATGCCAAGGAGATCACCCTGACCTATTCGGATGATCAGAACAACGCCTACAAGACCATGGCCCAGAAGTACACCAAGGACACCGGGGTCAAGGTCAATATCATGGAGGTGCCCTATGCGGATCTCGGCACCAAAATCGCCAATGCCGCCAAGGCCGATGACCTTCCCGACGTGGCGCGTGTCCCCCAGATCAACCCCGTTTGGTCCGATCAGTTGGAGGATCTGACCAATATAGCCGATAATCATAATGCCATGAAAAGCCTTCTGCGCAAGTCTCCGGACGGCAAGATACTCACCATTGCCTCTGATTTGACAGCTGTGGGCCTCTTCCTCAATACCTCGCTGTTCGACAAGGCTGGTGTCTCCTATCCGGATCCCGACGGATCCTGGACCTGGGAGGAATTCATAGCCGCCTTGAAAAAGGTGCAAGCGGCTACTGGAGCCAAGTATGGCCTGGTCATGGATGCCTCCAGTCACCGTGAACGCTCTTTCCTCTATCAGTTCGGATCCAAGGGCGTCCGCAAGCATGCGGATGGATCCTGGGGTCTGGATGACAAGGCCAAGACGGCCCTTGAGTTCCTCAAGAGCATCGATGACGACAAGATCATGCCCAAGTCGGTCTGGGCTTCCAATGAGGATCCCTCGGCTCTGTTCAAGTCGGGACAGGTGGCCGCCTACTATTCGGGCAACTGGCAGATCGCTGATTTCAACACATCCATCACCTCGTTCACCTGGAAGAGTGTCATCATGCCTGCCTCGCCCACCAAGGCCACCAATGTGGGAACCAATTACATGGTCGCCCTGAGTCCTGCGGGCAAAAAGTTCCTCGACTGGTTCTACAGCAAGAAGAACTACACTGCCTTCTGCGAGCAGGGCAACTATCTACCCGCCCTCAACGACATCACGCCTAAGTATGCCAACCACAACGAGGACATGGAACTCTACCAGAAGATCATTCGTGAATCCGATCAGGATGTGCTTTCCCGCCAGGTCATGACCCAGCTGGAGCTTGCACTGAAGGGCGCTGTTCTGCCGAGCCAGGACCCCATGAAGGACGAGACGATCAAGTACCTGTCTGACGAGCAGGATGTAGACACGACCGTGGCTAATATGAACCGCCTGTTCACCAAGTCCTACACCGTCGACAACAAACAGTGAATCCACTGGTTCGGCAAAGACTATGGAGGTGAGGTCTATGGTGAGGTCCCATGGAAGAGCGGGTGAGGGCGGTAAAGCGCCCAGGAGAATGAAAAAGCCGCTGGCAGCGCCCTTGTTTTTGATTCTGCCCGCTGTGGTGCTCTATGTGATTTTCTTCATCTGGCCTGCAGCAATCGGACTCTTTTATTCCTTCACCAACTACAAGGGCCTGTCCAAGTACCGGATGGTGGGCCTGTCCAACTACACCACGCTGCTGGCCGACCATGACTTCTGGTCCTCACTATTGCGCACTTTTGAGTACATCCTGTGCTCGGTGCCTCTGAACGTCTGCCTGTCCCTGCTGGCGGCGGTTCTGGTGACCAATCGGAAGGCAGTCGGCCGGACCCTGGCCCGCACCCTCTTCTTCATCCCCTGGCTGGTCTCTCCCATCATCACCGGTCTGATCTGGCGATGGATGTTCGGCGAGGGCTTCGGCATCGTCAATCAGGTCATCCAGGGGCTGGGCGGACACCCCATGCGTTGGGCAACCGATGCCAACCTCTCCTTCCTGGTGCTTATCCTTGCCGGCGTCTGGGCCGGAATGGCTTTCAATATGCTGCTGTTCATCACCGCCCTGGAGAATGTGCAGACCTCCCTCTATGAGGCGGCCTCACTGGACGGGGCCAACATCTGGCAGAAGTTCGTGCATATCACATTGCCCGGCATCGCTCCGACCACCTTCATGGTCGTCCTGTTGGGCACTATCGGAGGCATCAAGGAGTTCGCCATGGTCCAGGCCCTGAACGGGGGCGGACCAGGCACGTCCAATCGACTGGTGGTCCAGTACATCTACGAGACAGGTTTCTCCAACTCCCGCATCGGCTACGCCTCGGCAGCCTCCATGGTTCTGCTGGTCATTCTGGTTGCGGTATCGCTGCTGCAGATGCGCCTGAACAAGAAAACAGGGGGTCGCTAGATATGCATGCTGTATCTGTGAGAACGTGGTGGCAACGGGTCAAGACAGACGCACCCTCCACCATAATGATGTGGTTCCTGGTCATCTGCTTCGCCTTCCCGGTATTCTGGCTGATTCTGTCCTCCTTCAAGGGGCCGGATGAGCTTTTCGCCGTGCCCATGAGCTTCCTTCCCCGCCGATGGACCACTGCGGGCTACGCGGCGGCCTGGAGCAGGATCGACTTCGCCCGTTACTTCGGCAATACGGCAATAGTTGCCATCATCACCACCGTGCTGACCGTGATCGTGAGCTCCATGACCGGGTATGCACTGGCCAAATATGACTACTGGTGGACCAGGCTCTTCTTCATCGGCATACTGCTGACGACCATGCTGCCCACTGAGGTCATAATGTCGCCCTCCTTCATTGTCGTGCGCGACATCGGCTTGTACAACACCCTGGCCGGTATAATCGTTCCCTCGATCATCACCGCCACCGGCATCTTCATGTTCCGCCAGTACTACCTGACGGTCCCTGATGAGATGATGCAGGCGGCCCGTGTGGACGGATGCTCCGAACTGCAGATCTTCCTGCGCATCATGTTGCCCATCGCCAAGCCCTGCATTGTGACCCTGGCCATTTTCTCCTTCCAGTGGCGTTGGAACGACTATATCTGGCCATTGCTGATTCTCAATGACTCTAAACGGTTCACTCTGCAGGTGGCACTGCGGACGCTGGTTGGTGCGGAGAAGATCGACTGGGCCATCCTGCTGCCGGCATCTGTCATCTCCATGATTCCGCTGGTCCTGATTTTCATGTTCTGCCAAAAGTACATCGTTGGTTCGGATGTCGATGCAGCCTTCAAGGGCTGAGCCATGTCCGGACGGACATTCCATGGAGGAAAGGCCTATGTGATGTCAGATATGTCCTACACCCAAATCCTGAGCAGTAGCTCGCTGCGATTCGTTCGCACACGCTTGCAGGCTCTGGATAGGGATTCTGATTTGCTGGCTGGTTTGTCGCACCGTGCGACGATGGAGCTGATCAAGGCCGTGGTTGCTGTGTCCGCCATATGCCCCTCCGATCAGACGGTGGACTTGGTCGACAGGCTCCCGGCCCTGCTGGAGCACTTGGCCGACTTGCAGTTGGAGGAGGGGCTCTTCTCTGGAGGGGATAATCTGGTTTCTCCTCCCGATAGCGCCTTCACCATCAATGATCTGTGCCTGACCTTGGAGTTGATGCAGGTCCAGGACTGCCCCCAGTCCGTGATCCAGGCCGTGCGTGAACCCCTCTTTGAGATAGCTCGCCGTGCCGCCCCGGCCATGTTGCAGGGGGGCGTGCATACTCCCAACCACCGATGGGAGATAGCCAGCGCCCTGGTTGGGCTCAACCTCTTCCTGGGTGGGAGCGAACTGCGTTCCCGTGCTGAGGCCTGGCTGGCCGAAGGCATCGATATTCAGCCCGATGGTCTCTATTCGGAGCGCAGCCCCAACTACGCAGCCTATGTGACCAACCCATGTCTGATTGCCATGTCGCGCAGGACCGGACATACCCAATACCTGGACCTGGTCGAGAGGAACCTGCGCGCCCAGGTTGCTCTGATGCGACCAGACGGAATGATGGAGACCGTTCAATCGCGTCGTCAGGACCAGAACCGGCCATTCGACCCCGAGCCCTTCCTTTCGCAGGCCCGGCTGTTGGCTGTGGTCAAGGGCGACCCGCGGGTGGTTCGCTGGGCCTCGTGGCTTTCCCGGCGCCGTCTGGCTGATCCGGCTCGACATCTGGCTGAGCTTCTGGTGGATCCGCGCCTGGCTGGGCCTCTGCCCCAGGTCGATGGGGCCGAGGACCGCGATGATCGGGTTCAGGAGTATCAACAGTCCGGGCTGACCAGGGTCCTGCTGTCCGGAGATTCATGGGCTCAATCGAGCATGACAGCCTCCATTTATGCCGGATCGGACTTTCCCGATACTGGTCGGGTGGCCTCGGGGCTGGCCAACAACTCCACGATTGTCGATTTCTCAACGCCTGGGCTGACTCTGGAGACACTGAGAATATCCCCGGAGTTCTTCGGCCTGGGTCCGTTGCGCCCCTGCCACTGCGTCAGGCAGGGCAACAGGCTGGCCTGGGTCATGCGCGATATGCGTACCAGCGGCTATTACCAGCCGCTTGATCAGAGATTCTGCCGAAACGATGCTGCATACCGGTTAACCGACGAAGGAAGGTTCTTCGCCTGCATGGACTTCGATCGGCGCCAACGGGACGATCTGACTCTGTCTACGCGGATCGAAGTCGAGATGTACCCGGATGGATTCAATCTGCGCGCCCGCTTTCAAGGTCCCGTCACTACCTATACGTGCCTGTTGGCTCTGCAGGGGGACCAGATGGGGATTCGTGCCGGAGCCAGGGCCGATGGCAATGGAGTTTGGAGGATTTCCGAGGCACAGCCGGCGGAGATCGTAGCCGGGGCCGAGGATGATCGCACCTGTTTGCGCCTGAGCATTCAGGGTCGACCGTCTGAGCATCCCATGGCATACGATCCCGGGGAATGTTATACCTACCCGGGAGGCGACGATGCAGTGGCTGGCCAGAAATTGATTTACTCGGGGTCGACCGCCGGAGATCTGGTTCTTTCGGCTCGCTGGCAACGGAGTATGGCAAGAGCATGAAACAAAGTCAAACCCTGCAGACATTGCTATTACAGTTGACCAATCAATCGGAGATGGTGAGGAGGAAGCCCAAGGATGATTACCGTTGCAGTGAGGGGGCATGACGTTCCCGGGGTCGATGACTTCGAATCCCTGGGCGCCCGACTGGAGGGGTATGGGGTCCATGCGGTCCAGCTGTCTCTGGCTCGGCAGTTCCCCGATCTGGCTTCGGTGGACCGAATCAATCCCGGCATTGGTCAGACCTGTCGTCGTCAGTTGGGGGCGCACGGGGTCGATGTGGCTGTACTGGGGTGTTATATCAACATGATCCATCCCGACCCGGTGCGTCGGGAGGCCTTGCTGCGGCAATTCGAGGCGCATCTGCGCTTCGCGCGCTGCTTCGGCGCGCCGATGGTGGCCAGCGAGACAGGTTCGGTTCTTCCCGAGCCTACAAGTCGCACCGAGGCCAACTTCACTGAGGAAGCCTACCGGCAGGCCCGCGCATCCATATCACGGCTTGTGGCCTACGGGGAGCGTATGGGAACCATGGTCGGCATCGAGCCGGGCATCAACCATCCCATCTGTTCGGTGGCGCGCACTCGGCGGCTGCTGGATGAGATCGATTCGCCCTACCTGGGCGTGGTCTTCGATCCGACTTCCCTGATTTTTGCCGGCAATGCCGGGGAACAAATGGACTTGGCCCGGGCCGGGTTTGATGCCTTTGCTGACAGGATCCTGGCCGTTCATGTACGGGACTATCGAATCGTACCCGGCAAGGAACAGGTCCAACCCTGCGACAATGGCGAGGGGATTATGGACGTTCCCGCCGTTCTGGATCTTGTCAAGGCCTATAGGCCCATGTCGGCTGTGGTCTTCGAGGAGACCAAGGGGCCGGCCATCGCCCGCGTAGTGGAAAGATATGCCAATTATTGAATTGACGTATATTCGCGTCCGCGGAGCAGAGGAAAACGGTTGGGTGCCTTGGACCCCGACCAATTCGTAAGGAGGTTATCATGACAGGGTTTTCCATGGACCAGTTTTCACTTAAAGGTAAGGTAGCGCTGGTCACCGGGGCCGTCTACGGCATTGGATTCGCCATTGCTTCGGCCTTGCATGAGGCAGGCGCCACCATCGTCTTCAACGCCTCCAATCCCAAATCGGTGGATCGTGGATTGGCCGCTTATCGGGAAGCCGGGATTCCGGTGCATGGCTACGTCTGCGATGTCACGGATGAGCAGGCTGTGGCGGCCATGGTGGAGCGCATCGGCAAGGAGGTGGGTACCGTAGACATCCTGGTCAATAACGCAGGCGTCATCAAGCGCATTCCCATGCTTGACATGAGCGCCGCCGATTTCCGCAAGGTGGTGGACGTGGATCTGAATGGCCCCTTCATCGTCTCCAAAGCTGTGCTGCCGGGCATGATTGCCAAGGGCGCAGGGAAGATCATCAACATCTGCTCCATGATGAGCGAGCTCGGAAGGGAAACAGTATCCGCCTATGCGGCAGCCAAGGGCGGTTTGAAGATGCTGACCCGAAACATCTGCGCCGAGTATGGGCACGCCAACATCCAGTGCAATGCCATTGGCCCAGGCTACATCGCCACACCACAGACGGCTCCCCTGCGCGAGCGCCAGCCTGATGGATCCCGGCACCCATTCGATCGGTTCATCATCTCCAAGACCCCGGCTGCCCGCTGGGGTTCGACCGCAGACCTACAAGGGCCTGCAGTCTTCCTGGCTTCCCCGGCATCCGACTTCGTCAACGGTCAGGTGCTGTATGTGGATGGGGGCATCCTGGCTTATATCGGCAAGCAGCCGGAGTGAACTGCGGTGCCAGAATCCCACTATATTGACAATCTATCAGCAAAGGAGAATGCACGATCATGAAAGTGGCATTAATCAACGAAAATTCTCAGGCCGCCAAGAATCAGATTATTTTTGAGACCTTGAAGAAGGTCTGCGACAGCAAGGGATATCAGACTTTCAACTACGGTATGTACGGCAAGCAGGGGGAGAGCCAGCTGACCTATGTGCAGAATGGGCTATTGGCATCCATTCTGCTCAACGCTGGGGCAGTCGACTTCGTAATCACCGGCTGCGGCACAGGTCAAGGGGCCATGACCGCCCTGAACAGCTTCCCTGGGATTGTCTGCGGTCTGGCGGAGGAGCCCACTGACGCCTATCTGTTCAGCCAGATCAACGGAGGCAACGCCCTGTCGATTCCCTTCGCCAAGGGTTTTGGCTGGGGCGGTGAGCTCAATCTGGAGCTGATCTTCGAGCGGCTCTTCGCAGAGCCTATGGGGGGCGGCTATCCCAAGGAGCGGGCTGTGCCGGAGCGTTGCAATGCCGGTATCCTGCAGAAGGTCAAGGCTCAAGTCTATCGCCCTCTCACCGAAGTGCTGGATAGGCTGGATCCTGATTTCGTCAAGGAAACCATAGCAGGCGAACACTTTGCGGAATACTTCATGGCCAACGCCCAGGATGGGCCAATCAAAGACCGCATCGCTGCCCTGCTGGCCTGAACGGCTAAAGACAGGTCAGAAAATATAAATGAGGCGCCGGAGATTCCGGCGCCTCATTTATATCTACAAGTGCGAACGGAGGGAGTTGAACCCTCACGAGCATCAGCTCACTGCCACCTGAAGACAGCGCGTCTACCATTCCGCCACGTTCGCAGACAACTGAAAAGGTTAGCACGGTTGTCTGCGCGGCGCAATAAGGGCGTGTTGGCTCAGCCCTTGGATCCGTGAGCGTAGAACCGGGCCAGGGTCTCCTTCTTGTACTCGTCAAAGTAGCCGCCGTCTATGGACTGGCGGATTTCGTCCAGCAGCCTCACAAAGAAGCGTTCGTTGTGGATGGTGGCCAGCGTGTAGCCGTTGAGCTCATGGGCGCGAAGGAGATGGTCGATGTAGGCCCGGGAGTAGTGGGTGCAGGTGTAGCAGTCGCAGTCCTCTTCGATGGGTCTGAAATCGGTCTTGAACTGGGCGCGCTTGATGTTCCAGCGGCCGTCACGGGTGAAGACGGCCCCGTTGCGGCCGCAGCGGGCCGGGGATACGCAGTCGAAGGTATCCCCGCCGTTCTCCACGCCTGCAAAGATGTCGTCCACGGCTGCGATGCCCAGCACGTGCCTGGGCCGGGATTCAGGCATTTCGTCGCAGATCCAGGCGCAGGTCTGCCCAAGCAGCCGTTTCTCTATGGCGCCTCCGATGCCCACGCCGTCGAAGTCCAGGGAGGCGATCTGGCGGGCGGCGCGTCTGCGCAGGTCCTCATAGTTGGCCCCCTGTACCACGCCGAACAGGGCCTGGTAGGGCTTGCCGGTCCGTGCCTGGGTCAGCCTCTGGTGCTCCTCCACGCAGCGTTTGGCCCAACGGAAGGTGCGCTCCACCGACTGTTCCTGGTAGGTGCGGGTGTTCATCAGTGTGGTCAGCTCGTCGAAGGAGAACATGATGTCGGCGCCGATGCGGTGCTGGATGCCCATGGAGATCTCGGCCGAGAAGCGGTGACGGTCACCGTTGAGCGGAGACTTGAAGGTGACTCCGTCCTCGTCCACGAAGGCCAGGCGCTCCTTGCCTTCAGCGATCACCTGGTCCGATTTCATGCCGGTCACGTCCATGGCCAGGGTCTTCTTGAATCCAGCCCCCAGCGAGAGGACCTGGAAGCCGCCCGAGTCGGTATAGGTGGGGCCGTCCCAGTTCATGAACCGGGCCAGGCCGCCTGCTTGGTCCAGAATGTCGGGACCGGGACGTTCGAACAGGTGGAAGGCGTTGGCCAGGAGGACCTGGGCACCCAGCTCCCGCATCTGCTCGGGCAGGACGGCCTTCATGGCCGCCTGGGTGGCCACGGGGATGAATGCGGGGGTGTGGATGTCTCCGTGAGGAGTGTGGATGATGCCGGTGCGGCCGTAGCGGCGGCCATCGTGTCCCAGGCCTTCGGCGCTGTCAGGGAGGCGGTTCAGGGTCTCGAAAGAGAATGCAGCACGGTCGCCGGGTCGGCCCGGCGCGGTTCCCAGTGGGTTGGTGATCAGGCTCATGGCTCCACTGTATCCAAGACTTCCAACCGTCCCGCTGCCGCCCTGCGTACAGTCGATGTGACTTTCATCCAATGTTCAGACAACATTCAGCATTTCGGCTCTAGACTTGGAAGCAATGCATGCGAGGACCCGCTTCGCCTGTCAGCCGGAAACAGCAAAAACCGCGGGCGACGGGGTAGATTGACAAGCGTGACCGAATAGCAGGCAGCGGCATCGATCCAAAGGAGCAGAAATGGCTGAAGAGCACAAGGCCGACCCTTGGAGGGGCGGCGATGACGATCAGTCCTGGCAGCCAAGCCACATCGAGCGCGGGGCCGCCGATCAAGAGCAGGAGACGGGAGCTTCCGCGGACCAGACCGTCTCTGCTCAAGTCCCTGCGACAGAAGAAGGGGACCAGCAGACCCAGGCCTGGGACCAGAGGCCCACCACCCCCATCGCCATGCCTGGTGGTGATGCCCTGCCTACGACTACGGAAAACGGGTCGAATGGCGATAGCGGCACCGGGACTTCAGCCTCCGCTCCCAGTGGCTCGACCACGGGGCAGGATGCGCCGACGCAGCAACAGCCTTACTATCGGCCTGCGCCCGAGTATGGAGCTTACGCGCCAGCAGGCTCGCGTCCGCCTGCCAACGATCAGGGTCAGCAGCAGCCGAACCAGCAGCCCAATAACCAGGGGTATGGTTCCAGTCCTCAGCAGGGTTTCTTCGGACAATACGGGCAGCCTGGCCAGTTCGGTCAGGGTGGCCAGCCCCGTCAGAATGCCGGCCAGAACCCTCAGGGTGGCCAGCCCTCCGGTCAGGGACCGTTCGTGCCCTTCGGCTCCGGTGGCCCCAATGGCCGGCCTGGTCCAGTCAACAACGCCGGCAGCAACATGAGCGGCACGGGCAAGTACGTCTTCACCGCCGTGGTGGCTGCACTAGTGGCTGCTGCCCTCATGTTGGGCCTGGGTTGGGCGGCACTGTCCAACGGATGGATCACCCTGCCATCGTCCTCCTCGCTCAGCGGGGTCTCTTCCAACTCCTCAGGCCAGGGCACAGCCAAGGTCCAGGGAGGGCAGGCTCCTGACTGGCAGACCATCAGCAAGCAGGTCTCCGAGTCTGTGGTCTCCATCCAGGTGCAGACCAAGAGCGGGGTGGGGGCCGGATCGGGCGCGGTCTTCGATACCCAGGGCCATGTGGTCACCAACAACCACGTAGTCGATGGCGCCCAGGAGATTCACGTCACCCTCTCCAACGGGCAGATGTACACGGCCAAGGTGGTCGGCACCGACACCACGGCCGATCTGGCCATCCTCAGCCTGGATCATGCGCCCTCCGACCTGAAGCCTGTGAAGTTCGCCGACTCCGAAAAGCTGGCTGTGGGCGAGAATGTCATGGCCATTGGCAATCCCTTGGGCTACGAGAACACGGCCACCACCGGCATCGTCTCGGCTCTGAACCGCCCGGTCTCGGTCATGGACGAGAGCAACAACAACCCCATTGTGACCAACGCGGTTCAGCTGGATGCGGCAATCAACCCCGGCAACTCGGGCGGTCCAACCTTCAACGCGGCTGGCGAGGTCATCGGGATCAACTCCTCCATCGCATCCATGGCCTCCTCCAAGTCCGAGGCGGGATCCATCGGCATCGGGTTCGCCATCCCGTCCAACCTGGTCAAGCGGATTGCCGATGAAATCATCAAGGACGGCAAGGCAAAGCATGTCTCCTTGGGTGTCACCATCCAGAGCAGCACGGCCCAGGCCGATGGGGTAACCCGAGGCGGGGCCAAGGTCACCAAGGTGGTCTCCGGCTCACCGGCCGACAAGGCGGGCATCAAGACGGGCGACACCATCGTGGCTTTCAACGGCCATGCGGTCAACAACAACTACTCCCTGCTGGGCTTCGTCCGGGCTGCCGCCTTCGGCGATTCGGTCAAGATCACCGTGGTGCGCGACGGCAAGACCGCCGAATTGAGCGCCACACTGGACAGCGAGGAGCAGACCGTCCAGGGCAAGCCTAGGACCAACAGGAGGAACTCGGACGGCAGTGGTCAGGACGGTGACTCTGGCCAGGGCGGTTCGGGCGACGACGATGACTCCATGGATCCCTTCCGCTTCTTCTTCGGGCAGTGATCCGGGACTGAACCCAGGGGCCGCATCCGTCAGATGACAGGTGCGGCCCCTTGTCATACCGCCGTCCATCGCTGACCCCGGCGCGGTATAGGCTTGAAATGTCAAGAGCAGAAGAGAGCCGTGATCCGGCTACGGCTGTCAGGTCGACAAGTCCGGAGCGGGGAAGTGGTTATGTCAAGAGTCCTGGGTTTCGCCAAGAAGGTCCCCATGCTTTGGGTGGTTCTGGTCTGTGGGCTGGTCATGGGCCTGCTCTGGCACCCCTATCGTCAGGCTGCCCAATGGCTGGTCGCCGTGCTGGTGGCCGTCTCGTTGGTGGATACCCTCAAGGGGATGATCGATGACGTGCGCCAGGGCCACGTGGGCGTGGACATCCTGGCTGTGGTCGCCATCCTCTCCACCCTTGCCGTCCGGCAGTACTGGGCCAGCTGGGCCGTGGTCCTCATGCTCTACTCCGGCGATGCCATCGAGCAGTACGCCGGGAACAAGGCGCAGAACAACCTGACCGTACTGGTCCAGGCCGCACCCCAGGTGGCCCATGTGGTCCAGGCAGACCTGCCAGAGGGGGAGCATGCCCTTCCCAAGGAGAGCGACTGGAGCACGGTGGCGGTCGATAAGGTCCGTCTGAACGACCTCCTGGTGGTCAAGCCCGGCGAGACCGTGCCCGTTGATGGCGAGCTGATCAGCCCCACCGCCACCTTGGACATGTCCACCATCAATGGCGAGCCCATGCCCCGCAGACTCTACCAGGATGCCCAGGTCATGTCCGGGGCGGTCAACGGCTCGGGCACCTTTCTGATGCGGGCCCGGCAACTGGCGCGGGACTCCCAGTACCAGCGAATCCTCAACCTGGTGCGTTCCGCCCAGAACTCCCGGGCTGCAGTCGTCAGAACAGCCGACCTGATGGCGGTCCCCTTCACCGTGGTGGCCTTCATCATCGCCTGCGTGGCCTGGATCATCTCCGGCGTGCCGACCCGGTTCGCACAGGTCCTGGTCCTGGCCACCCCCTGTCCTCTGCTGATCGCCGCCCCTGTGGCCTACATGGCTGGGACCGGGAGGCTGGCCAAGGCTGGGCTGCTGATCAAGACCCAGGACGTAATCGAGAATCTGGGCCGGGTATCGCACATCTTCTTCGATAAAACCGGCACGCTGACCGTCAAACGACCTCAGGTGGCCAAGATCGACCTGCCATACGGTGAAAAGCAGAAGGTCGATACGGACCGGATTCTGGCCATGGCGGGTGCTGTGGAGTCCTACTCGGTCCACATCCTGGCCAACGGAATAGCTGAGGCCGGGGCCGCCGCCCAGGAGCGACTGCGGGCACAGGGCAAGGGCGAGACCCATCTGCATGCGCGGGAGGTTCAGGAGGACTCCGGCAACGGGGTGCAGGGCCAGGTCGATGGTCACCGGGTCAAGGTGGGCAGGGCCCAGTTCGTGGCCGACGGGCATTCAAGTGATTTATTCGGCCCCCTGGCGCCTGATGAGATGGCCTCCTATGTTTCCATTGATGGGGTCCTTGCCGCCAGGGTCGTCATGAAGGACGTGCCCAGGTCGGATGCCGCCCGGACCATCACCCAGCTGCGGGAGTTGGGCATCACCCGTCTATCCATGGTCACCGGCGACAAGGAGGACTCGGCCCGGATCATCGCCGACCAGGTGGGCATCACCGACGTGCATGCCGGCCTCTTCCCCGAGGACAAGGCCGATCTGATTGCCAAGGCCTCCAAGGAGGAGCCCAACCGGCAGCCCATCTGGGACATCTGGCTGTCCAAATTCCTGGGGGAGTCAGTGACCAAATCCATCACCCTGATGGTGGGGGACGGGATCAACGATGCCCCGGTCCTGGCCGCGGCCGACGTGGGCATGGCCATCACCGACGGAACCACCACGGCCGCCTCCGAGTCCGCCCAGGCCGTGATTATGAATGACGACATCGCCTGCCTGCCCAGGTCAATCACCATTGCACGCAGGACCAAGCGGGTCATGCTCCAGGCGGTCATGCTGGGTCTGACCCTGGCCACGGTGGGCATGCTCTGTGCCGCCTTCGATCTGATTCCGGTGGTTGTCGGCGCCTTTACGCAAGAGGCCATCGACGTGGTTTCAATCCTCTGGGCCCTGACTGCGCTGATAGACCGGGACTGAGGCCATTCGCGACGCTTGGTGAAAGTCCCGGGGATGGAGCCCAATTAGCTCTGTTCCCGGCCGTCGCTTTGCGTTAGGCTGACAAGCATGAGCGATAATAATGTCAACGATTCCACCATGCCCGCACCGGCCCGCGGCGAGGAGGCCGACTCCCCCCTGCGCGTGGCCGTCATAGGCGCGGGGCCTGCAGGGGTCTACGCCTCTGACATCCTGCTGCGGCAACTTCGGGAGAAGGGCGCAGACCTGGGTCTGGGCGACAGGGCCCGAATCGATCTGTTCGAGAAGTTGCCTGTTCCCTTCGGCCTGGTCCGTTACGGCGTGGCCCCGGACCATCCCAGCATCAAGTACATCGCCGGCGCCTTGGAGAAGACCCTGGACAACCCCGAGATCCACCTCTATGCGGATGTGGAGTTCGGCAAGGACGTCAACTTGGATGATCTGCTTCAGCGCTACGATGTGGTGCTCTTCGCCACCGGCGCCGTGGACGACCGCCCCCTGGAGATCGCCGGCCACGAACTTGATGGCGTTCATGGGGCCGCTCACTTCGTCGAGTGGTATGACGGCTATCCTGATGCTGACCAGGAGTGGCCCCTGGATGCCAAGCAGGTGGCAGTCATCGGAGGCGGGAACGTGGCCATGGATGTCTCCAGAATCCTGATGCGCAGGGCCGACGACCTGCTGGGCACGGACATCCCCGACAATGTCTACAAGGGGATTCAAGGCAACCAGGCCCGCGAACTGCACATGTTCATCCGTCGCGGGCCGGCCCAGGCCAAGTTCTCGGTCCAGGAGCTGCGTGAGCTGGAGAAGCTGCCCGGGGTGCAAATCGTCATCGACGAGGAGGACTTCGACCTGGATCAGGAGACCATCGATCGGGCCGGCGCCGACAAGCTGACCCGGCAGATGCTGGAGGAGCTCTTCACCATCAGGGAGATGGCCGAGGACATGGCTGAGGACGGTGGCGTCGACTTCGAAGGCAATCCCGCCGACCGCCGTTTCTATATGCACTTCTACCGGATGCCCGCCGCAATCATCGGCCAGGATGGTAAGGTCACCGGAATTCGCGTGGAGAAGACCAAGGTCACGCCCGAGGGCACCATGGAGGAGACCAGCCAGTACGAGGAGTATCCGGTACAGGCTGTCTACCATGCCATCGGCTACAAGCCTGCCGAGGTTCCCGGCATTCCTTACGACTTCTCCGGCTACACTCTTTCCAACGTCCACGGTCGCGTGACTACTGCTCCCGAAGGGCAGGATGGTCGACCTATCGACCGGCTCTACGCCACGGGCTGGGCCAAGCGGGGACCCGTGGGCCTGATCGGGTCCACCAAGTCCGATGCCCTGGAGACCATCGGCAACATGCTGGATGACTTGGCTGCCAGCCCGTCTCGCGGCCGCTTCGCCAAGGACCGGGACGACGATTCGATTGATCGCTTCCTGGCTGACAAGGGCATCCAGCCCATCGACTTCGCCGGCTGGAAACGGGTGGATGCCTACGAGCGAGCCGAAGGGGCTAAGGTCGGCCGCGAGCACATCAAGGTCATCGACCCCGATCAGCTCCGCCAGCTCGCCCACGGCGAGTAGGCGATCGGCCATAGGCCGTCGGTGGTAGGGCCTGGATGAGGTTCATGAATCCTCATCCAGGCCCTGTTTTCTTGGTACACACTACTGGGTGCTCACAGTGCGGCGAATAGATCTGGCACAGCTATCATTGTCGTATGAGCCCCTCACGGAATCGAAGGAGCGTGACATGGCTAACCTGACTCTCTATCCGGCCACCCTCCAGTGGGCCGTTGAGGAGAGCGATGCCGATCCAGTGGCCCTGTCCCGGCGCCGGGGGCTTGGCCAGTTGCCGGATTGGTTGGAATCCAAGGAACCCGTGTCCGTATCCTTCAACAAGGTTGAGCAGCTCAGCAGGGCCCTGCATGTGCCTTTCGGCGCCTTGGTCAGGTCGGTCGTGCCCCGGCACCGCCTTGAGCCCCTGGTCCGGTACCGTACCGTAGGCAATACGTCTGTGCAGCCCAGCAAAAATCTGCAGGACACTATCGACCAGATGCGATTCAGACAGGAATGGGCCAGGGATGAATTGCTCGAATCCGGTTTGGATGCTAACCCGCTGGTCGGGTCGGTAGGGGATGCAGAGCAGGACGACGCCCTGGCTGATGCGCTTCGCTCCACCCTAGGACTGGATGTGCGCTCTACCTGGGAGGGCGGCAATTCCAGTGACCGCTTCCGTCAGATCAAGGAACGGGCCTCTAATGCAGGCATTATGATCATGCTCAACTCCCAGGTGGGCTCCATGAGTTCTCGAAAGCTGGATCTTCAGGAATTCCGCGGGTTCGTGCTGATCGACGACATGGCTCCGCTGGTGTTCATCAACAGAAACGATTCCTTTGACGGCATGATCTTCACCTTGATTCATGAGGTGGGGCACGTATTGCTGGGCACTCAGGAGCTCTTCGACGGCATTGGCGGCCAAGGGGATCGCAAGGTCACGGAGCGCGCTATAAACCGGGCAGTGGTAAAGGCCGTGATCGACGATGAGCGCTTCCGGCAGGTGTGGCGAGAGCAGTTGGAAGAGGGACAAAAGCCTGCCGATGCCGCCGAGTCCATAGCTGATGACTTCCACCTGAGCGCCTTGGCTATGGGCATACAAGCCCATCAGTTCGGCTTGACTGGCGAGGATACGCTTGAGGAACTGCAGGCACGAATGAATCGGCATCTTCAGGACAAGGCAACTCGCCATCAGGATCGGGAACCCCATGGCAATGGCAACAGGACCAACGCATCCAGGGTCGACACCGGCTTCGTCCGCCTGGTCAATGCCGCCATGGACGGGGGCAGATTGGCCCCGACCGAGGGCTTCGACCTGGTGGGGGTGCGTTCTCCGCAGTCTTATCAGGGTTTGATTCGTGAAAAGAAGCTGATATGACCCCTACTCTCTACCTGCCCGATTCCAACGTCTTCATCGCCTCCTACGGGCTCAACCATCCTTTCGACTACAAGGAGTTCCACCCCTTCTGGCGATGGATGGAAAAGCTGACTGAGGACAGGGTGATTGCCATGGTGGATGTTGTCTACGACGAGCTGGTCAATGAGCAGGCCGCTGATCCCGATATGTTGGCTCTTTGGGTGCGTGCAGTGTTCAAAGGCCGCCAAATAAGCCATAAGGACGACAGGTATGCACAGGTCTATGCGAAAATCCAGGATTATCTGGTCACCTGCGGGCAGTATACGGAAGGGTCGCGCCAATACTGGGAGTCAGAGGGCAAGGCGGATCCCTGGCTGATTGCCGTGGCCAAGGTCGAAGGGGCGGTCATTGTGACGGATGAGGCCCGAGTTCCGCTGCAACAGGGGCAGCACATGAAGAAAGAGCCCAAGATTCCCAACATCGCAGACCAGTTTGGGGTGAAGACCATGAATCTTCGGCGATTCTTCGATGCCAACGGGAGGTTGAAGAAGGCCCAATATGTTCCTAAGCCTCGTGACAGGAAGAGCGTAGATCCAATCGTATTGTTCTGAACAAAGAGGGGGACATCGGCAGCCCCATCTTTTCAGCGGTCGTTCAGCAAAAATTCAGCGGTATTGTCTACCATGGAACCCATGAATGGCAAGCTGAAGGTTCACGGACATTTCAACGGCCTTAAAACGACGCTTTTGTTCGCCCTCATGTGGGCCGTTATCATGCTCATCTGGTGGCTGACTGGCGGTCGCCAGGGGACGCTGGGCATCTATATCCTTATAGGCCTGGCCACCACTTTCGGGTCCTACTGGTTCTCCGACAAGGTGGCGATCGCCTCCATGCATGCCCGGCCGGTCAGCGAGCAGGAGGCCCCCGACCTTTACCGGATTGTCCGGGAGCTGTCGGGGAGGGCCGGTAAGCCCATGCCTCGTATCTATATTGCCCCCACTGACTCGCCCAACGCTTTCGCCACAGGCCGTAATGAGCGCCATGCCGCCGTCTGCTGCACCCAGGGGATTCTGCGCATCCTCAACGAGCGTGAGATTCGCGGGGTGCTGGGCCACGAGCTTATGCATGTCTACAACCATGACATCCTGACCTCTGCCGTGGCTTCGGCCATGGCCACGGTCATTACTTACCTGGGATACTCCCTCATGTATTTCGGCGGCGACAGCCGGGACAGGGATAATGATTCCGGCCTCTTTGGCCTCCTGGGCGTGCTGATCAGCTCGATTCTGGCCCCCTTGGGCGCCTCCTTGATTCAGATGGCCATTTCCCGTACTCGAGAGTATGACGCCGACGAGGACGGCAGCCGGCTGACCGGGGATCCGGCGGCTCTGGCATCGGCGCTGAACAAAATATCCTACGGATCCCAGGCCGTGCCCATGCCTCAGACCGCCGGCACCCAGAGCGCCGCCGCCATGATGATCGAGAACCCCTTCTCGGTCAAGGGATTCAGCAGGCTCTTCTCCACTCATCCGCCCACCGAGGAACGCATAGCCCGCCTGATGCAGATGAGCCAGGAGATGGGGCAGACCCAGGTGAATTCCGGGCGTGGAGCCCAGGTGGGGTACTGAGAGGTCGAGCAGTTTTGCGTCCCTGTCGATAGGAGATGATGCCTGGGATGACGGAGACCATCAATCTGGCCATCGTCGACGATCAGGAGCTGGTCAGAGCAGGACTGGTCTCGATACTGGCTGATGAGGACGATATCAACATTGTCGCGGATGCAGCCAGTGCCCGGGAGCTTCTGGAGCACCCTCGCCTGAGAGATGTCGATGTGGCCCTGGTTGACTGCCGTATGCCTGACATTGACGGGATTCGCCTCATCGACATCTTGCGTAAGAGAGGACTGAAAGCCCGATGCATCGCACTGACGGCATTCGACGAGGATGAGAACCTTGTGGGAAGCATCAAGGCTGGAGCATATGGGCACCTGCTCAAAGACGCCGATGCAGAGGAGATCATCGGCACCGTGCATAGGGTCTATAGGGGTGAACGCGTCCTCGGGACTGCAGAGTCGGGTAGGCTGATGGACCTCATCAGCAGGGAAGGCGAACCGTCGCAGCCTGTCAAAGCAGCGGGAGGAGTCGACGTAGCCGACGACTTCGATCGGACTGACCGTCAGATCATCGACATGATCGTGGCTGGTTTAACCAACAGGGAGATTGCCGATCATCTCTGCCTATCCCTGGGCACGGTCAGAAACCGCGTCAGCAGCATTTTCGACAAAACCGGCGTGCGCAATCGCACCGAGTTGGCCATGACCTCAAGGCGGTCATGAGCCTGTCAGAAACTGAGTCGTCTCAGGAGCGGAAACCAGGGTCCCTCCCATACGTGGGCCTGGTGGAGGTCGCTTCGTTCTGCTGCTCCTTCCTGTGGTCAAAATATGGCAATCCTCTCAACTTCTTCCTCTTCCAGACGGTCATGGTGTCGGCCTGGCTGGGTTATAGGCTGATTCGGCGACGTATTCCTGCCCTCATTTGTGGGGGCCTTCTCATCGCGGTTTGTCTGGCAGCCACTCTCTTCGACAATCCGCCGCAGATGTTTCTCACCACCATCGTGACTGTGGATGTTCTCTTCGCCTTTCCGGAGATCTGGACCTGGGTCGCAGTAGGAGGGGAAATAGGGGTCTACATTCTGCATATGGCATGGAGGGGAGAATGGCGACGGGACTCCTGGGGCGATACGGTCCTGAACCTGGCTCTGATCGTCTTCTTCGCGGTGGCTTTCCTCTTTTACGCACGGGCCAGCCGTCTGCTCATTGAAAAGAACCGGCAGCTCGCCAGGCAGTCGCTCACAATAGAGAGCCTGGCCCTAGCTAAGGAGCGGGCAGAGATGGCCTCGCAGATGCATGATTCGATTGGTCAGTACCTATCGGCCATGCACATGGAGCTTGAGGCGGCGCAAAGGACCCTGCACAAGGGTTCATCCATCGACCGGGCCCTCACCCATGTGATCAAGGCCGGAGACATCGATAAGAAGGCACTGGCTCAGGTACGTCAGCAGGCCAGGGCTTTGAACCCGGCTGCCTTTGGCGGGGAGCTGACCAAGGAGTCGATTGTCGGTCTGGCAGACTCCTTTGAATCCACAGGTCTGCATGTGACCGCTACGGTGAATGGGAGCCTGGAGGGCCTGTCATCGCAGAATAAGGTCCTTATCTACCGGGCCTTGCAGGAGACTTTGACCAACGTGGTCCGTCACGCCCATGCCTCCTCCGCCTCGATTGTTATTGATCTGGCACCGAGAACCCTTCGCCTGTGTGTGACGGACGACGGGGTGGGTCCTGGCAAAGGGTCTGGTCGGTTTGTGCCGGGCTTCGGCCTGTCCTCCCTTGAGCAGAGGGTAAAGGACTTGGGCGGCTTCTTGCAGGTAGGACCGGCAGAGACAGCGGAGTCTTCCCGAGGTACCCGGGTAATACTCTCCCTTCCATTGACCGCGGATTCTTGCAGGTAACTTCTGCAGTGCAGCGGACGCAGTGACATTTGTCCTCCTGATGGTGACATCTGTCGGTAGCATCTCCACTATCCGTCGATATAGCTTGGCCCTATGCAATGGGCAGCAATAGGCAGTGAAAGGAAAGGACCCGGAACGGAAGGGGCTGAGGGGCGGAGTATTAGGATCGGGTACATCCGCCTGGTGAATTCCTTGTGGAGGGGAAACCGCGGCCTGCAAATCCTGAACATCCTGGCTGGAGCCTGTCCCATGGCCTTGATTCTCCTGGTTCTTGAGGCTATGGTCCGGGGAGGAGAGGGTGCCGATTCGACCACTCCGGTAGTCATGGTAGCCATCTTTCTGACGTCTTCAGCTTCCGTTTCCAAGACCATCAGCGACCATGCCTTCACTGCTCAATGGGACAGGCTCATGCGCATCCGTCTGCTGGGCGCCTCCCCCTGTCGGCTCCTGGGCTCGATACTGGCCGTCCAAGGTCTCATGGCTGCCTTCTCAGGCCTCATTGGCGTGGCTCTGGGCGAGCTGATGAAGCCTCTGGCAAGGCCTGCCATGGCACGGCTGGACATGCTTTTGCCGGAGCATGGCATTCTGCCAAACCTCTCCTCCATTCTTATGACGGTCCTGCTTTCCGTTTTGTGCCAATGTCTGGGCGCCATATTGGCTGCAGTGAGGGTCATCCGAGCTCGGCCCGATTTGCAGTCCATGCCCCGCTCTTCCGGGAGACGGCACCGCGCCCTGTCTACTGCGGCCATGCTCCTGGTGGTCCTTGCGACTTGCATGATGATCTACCTAAAGGGGACTGGAGCGGCCGCCGGCGGTATGGGCATCTTTTTGATTCCTCTCTTGGCATGGGCCTTGATAAGAGTGGGCAGACCCCTATTGAACCGAGCAGCGGGGGTCATCATGGCGGGTTACCCAAAAGGTCCTGTGGTCACCTTGGCTTTGCGCAATCAGGAGACCACTAGGGCGGCCTCCCTCTTCACGATGGTGGTCGTCGCCACTGCAGTTGCCTGCGGACTTTTCGGCTTCTTGGGATACAGCGATGCCAATGCGCGCGCCTCTCTGACCACGGCTCTGGCAGGAGGGTCTGTGATCAGCCCGGTCGGCAGTGACCGAGGGGCCCTGGATCATTGGGCTGCCTATGTTCGGTCGCGCGATACTGATCCTCTTATTCTGGCTCCTGCCACCGTAGTGCCTATGGCAAAGGACGGTGCGGGATGCGACCGGCAAATACGCCGGGCCGCCTCCTACTATCGTGGTGCCTCACGCCTTCAAATAGATGGCGATCTGAGTCGGATTTTTCCGTCGGCAGCCCTGCATCCTGCGCGGGATAGTACAGGATTGGACGGGCTCGATGGGGTGGTGGCTTCCAGTCCGGAGGTGGGTGCGGGTATGTCCCTCGGCGCGCCGGTCTGTATTGATGATGGGAACGGACCAGCTCGACGGAGTCGGATTGCGGCTATAGCTGACCTGCCGGGTGGAATGGGTCAGTACTTCATCCCCTCGCATCTATCTACTTCTACCTCCCGAAATGCATGGAAGACCGGATATGAACGTTGGGGCGGGCGCACTCCCCTGGCTCTGGTTTCGTCACAGGTGGGTGGCCGGGAGGTGCCGACAGGGGTCGTTGACCAGACGGCTGAAGCATGGGTGGCGAATCTGCCGACTGGCAAGATCTATTCACAGACCGGAGGGGAGGGGATGAAGGAAATGGCCGTCATCGTCTACCCGGTCTTGGTCATATGTGCCGTGGGCGTCCTGTCGCTGATCTTCACCATGGTTGAGGAGAGGCGTAGGACCAGGGCCGTGGCCGTCCTTCTTGATTTGGGAGTCTGGCGGTACGGATGCAGTGGGACGTTAAGGTACCTGAGCGAAGTCTTGCCGGCCTTCCTGCTGGCCTGCGCCGGTTCGCTCCTGGTTGTCAACCTCTGCTCTCACCCGCAGTCAGTCGAACTCTATGGAGGTATCTCCTTTTACTGTCCCGCTGGGCAGCTGGGTCTGCTTCTGGCGGTGGTCCTGGCGATGGGGCTGGTGGCCCTGGTCGCCCACATGATTTCCTATGTTCGTCTGGTCTGTCAGGGATGAGCAAAGCAGCCTGTGGTGGACTGGAAATAAGTGAGAGCGCCATGAAATGAGACGGAGTCTTACATTCGGCGGTTGTGAGCGGATGTTTTGAAAATTGCGTGTAAGAAGGCTGGGCGTGAGAAGGAGGGATGTATGGAAACAGGACATGATGGATGGGATGCAAGAAAATCTCAGGTAACTGCCCAGGGTGTGGGCCCGGATGGTGGCGGTACGGTCTTGCGGGCCAGGTCCGTTTGCTACGACTACTCGGAAAATGGACGACGCAGGCATCGTCTGCTGGGAAAGTCGTATGACAGGAATGGGCCGGCACCTCAAATCGGGCCAGTCAATATAGAACTGCAAGATGGCTGTATTACGGCCCTGATTGGACCCTCGGGATGCGGGAAGTCCACTGTGCTCAAGCTGCTTGCCGGCATCCTGACCCCCTTGCGAGGTCAGATCTGGTATGAGCATCGGGATATTGCTCGGCAGCCGGATTTTCGCCGGGCAAGGCTTCGCAGGACCGAATTCGCCTTCATTTTTCAGGATTACATGCTGGTCGATTCTTTGACGGTCGCCGAGAATATCATCCTGCCGCGGTCCTTGAATGGTTCAGCCACCGATGATGGTGCTGTACGTCGGGCTCTGGCCTGTGTGGACCTGCCGACCGGTGTAATGAGGCGAAAGGTGGGCGAGCTGTCAGGAGGTCAACAGCAGCGGGTGGCCATCGCTCGGGCCATGATCATGGATGCGCAGGTTCTCTTCGCGGATGAGCCCACCGGCAATCTGGATCCCAGAGCCCGTGAGGACACCCTTGATGCCATCCAAGCAGCCATGAGTGCGGGACTCAAGGCCAGCCTTCTGGTTACTCATGATGCCAGGGTGGCTTCCAGGGCCGACAGAATTCTGTATATGCAGGATGGGAGGATTTGCGGTTCCTATCCCCATATGGATCAAGAGGATATAGAGCGGCTCCTTCTGTCCGGGTCGGAGTAGGAGGAGCCGCTGAGGTCGATTCAAAGCTGAATCCTGTGCCCGTTACAGACCACGGTTTTGACGGACCAGTCAGCCGGGTTCAGGAGGAGGAGGTCGGCCGCATAGCCGGGTGCCAGCAGACCCAGCGGAGCACCGGTGATCGGGTTGGAGCGGTCCAGTCCCAGGGCTCGGGCAGGTGTCAGCGTGGCGGCTTCCACGGCCTGGGGGGCTGGCAGGCCGATGGCCTGGACAGCTCTGCCGACTGCCACATCCAGGGTCAGGGTTGAGCCGGCGATGGCCCCGTTGGAGGTCAGACGGGCGTGGCCGCCCCTCACTGTTACATCCAGGGAACCCAGCTTGTAGGCGCCGTCCTCGCAGCCGGTGGCCTCCATGGCGTCGGTGACCAGGGCTATCCGATGGGGGAAGAGCCTGAAGGCCAGGTCGACGCAGGGGTCCTGCACATGGAAACCGTCGTTGATCAGCTCGGCCGTAACCCGGCGGTCCTCCACGGCGGCTGGAATGGGGCCCGGCTGACGGTGGTGGATGCCGTTCATGGCGTTGAAAACATGAGTGAGTATACGGGCGCCGGCATCGAATGCGCGGCGGGTCTGGTCATAGTCGGCATCGCAATGGCCAACCGCAGGCACCACACCGGACTCGGCCAGGCGGGATATGGCCTCGTAGCCATGGTCGCGCTCGGGGGCCAGGGTCACCTGGCGTATGCAACCGTCGGCAGCCTCCAGGAGATTGTCAAGAACCGCTGGCTCAGGATCGCGCAGGCACTTGGGATCGTGCGCGCCCTTACGGGAGAGTGCGATGAAGGGCCCTTCCAAGTGGGCGCCCAGCACGTCGGGCCTGGAGTCCATGACCCTCTTGACTGAGCGCAGATTGGTGCACATCGTGTCGACCGGATTGGTGATCAGGCTGAGCACCTGCCTGGTTGTTCCATGGACCATATGGCAGGCCCTGGCTGTGCGAATGGCCTCGTCGCCGTCGTCAAATGAGTGAACCCAGCCGCCGTGGGAGTGGATGTCGATGAACCCGGGGGTGAGGATGAAGCTGGCTGCATCGATGAACTCAGCACCGTCCGCATTCACGTCATGGGTATCTGATCCAGGCTGGAAGGAGGGCGGCAGGCTGGGCAGGCCAGCGGCCCTCAGGGCGGATTCCAGGCTCTCTCTGCCTTGCCCGACCTGCTCAATCCTGCCATCCAGGGCCAAAATCCAGCTGTTTTCCCTGATTCCTCGAGCGTCTATCAGCCTTGCGCCAGTCAGGACAAGGGGATGGGCCGGTCCGTGGAGGGATGATTCAACCGCGAGCCCCGCCGACTCGTATGCTTCCTTGGACATGTTTGGTTTGCCTTCTAGATGGACTGCCAGTCAGGCTTGTTGGCATATGCCCACTTGTAGTAGTCGCGGTTGCGCAGGCGAGAGGCGGCGGCCTCGTCCACAATCACGGTGGCATGGGGGTGCATCTGGAGGGCGGAGGCCGGGCAGAAGGATGATATGCCGCCCTCTACGCTCTCGGCCACGGCTTCTGCCTTCCCGGCACCGAAGGCAAGGAGGACCAGCTGGCGTGCCTTGAGGATGGTCCCGATTCCCTGGGTGATGCAGTGGGTGGGTACCTGGTCCATGTCATTGTCGAAGAAGCGTGCGTTGTCGATGCGGGTCTGTTCGGTAAGGGTCTTGATGCGGGTGCCCGAGGCCAGGGAGGACCCGGGCTCGTTGAAGCCGATGTGTCCATCGGTGCCGATGCCCAGAATCTGCAGGTCGACGCCGCCGGCATCCTCGATTGCCTGGTCGTACACGCGGCCAGCGTCCTTGATGGTGTCCAGGTTTCCATTGGGCACCCTTACCTTGGCAGGATCCAGGCCCAGAGGCTTGACAACGGTTCGGTCGATGGTGGAACGGTAGGACTGCGGGTGGGCCGGATCCAGCCCCGCGTACTCGTCCAAGGCGAAGCCGCGCACCTGGGAGACGTCGATCTTCTCCTTGCGGACCAGATCGGCAAGCGCTTGGTATGCCGCCAGGGGGCTGGACCCCGTGGCCAGACCCAGCACGCAGTCAGGCTTGCGCCGGATCAGGTCGGCTGTGTAGCGGGCATAGATTTTGCCGGCTTCCTCCTGGGACTTGACGATGATGATTTCGGTCATGATGCGATTTCCTTTCCAATAAAGTCAGATGGGCGACTGTCGGCGGCCATGCGTCCTGCCAAGGCTGCGCCGATGGCTGCGATGGGCAGGTCTGCTGGGGCCAGACGCAGCCGGTCTGACAGACTCAGCGAGGCGATGAAGTGGCTGCAGGCTGCACTTCTATTCAGATGTTCGGTGACCAGATCCAGCAGCGGCTGGCCGATTTTGCTCATGCCGCCGCCCAGGATGATGACTGCGGGATCGATGGTCAGGGCCACAATCTGTACGGCCAGGGCAATGCCATGGCCGATGATGTCCTGGACTTCCTGCGCGTGCTGGTTCCCTTGGCTTGCCTGGGCAATCAGGTCAGGCATGGGGTGGGCGATTCCCGGCCAAAGGGCTTCCGCTGCCGAACCTGAGGCCACGGTCTCCAGGCAGCCACACTGGCCGCACTTGCAGGGAAACCGATGGTCATCCACTGAGATGTGGCCAATTTCGCCGATTGCCCCGCTGGCTCCGTGTTCGATCCGACCCTCTCGAATGATGCCCGCTGCCAGACCGGTGCCTAGGTTGATGAAGGCCACTACGTGGTCGTCTTGGTCGGGAAGGGCCCTGGGCCCATCACGTCCAGGCTCTGATGCGGGGCGTCGGGACTGGTCCCGGGCAGCCTCGGAGTGGGGTGTGGTTCCAGGGGCCACCAGTGTGTCATCGGCCTGCGATGCGGCTCCCAGTGCAGCGATGTTGACATCGTTCTCGACGCGGACAGGTAGGCCAGTCGCCCTGGCGACGGCAGGACCCAGAGCCATGTGACGGATGCCCAGGTTGACCGCGTCATCCACTATTCCCCGGTTGGCATCCACACGTCCCGGGATGCCTAGGCCCACGGTGGCCGTACCCTGGTTCGGGCCCAACTGATCCAGCAGGTGGCGGATAAGCGTCACCGTGTCGTCATAAACCGCTTGGTTTCCCTCGCGCGTGGGGATTCGAAAGCTGGCCAGCAGGTGCTTGTCGCCATCCATGGCCACGCCTTCGATCTTGGTACCGCCAATGTCAATCCCCAGGCTGATCGGGCCAGCCTGGACGCTATCTGTATCCGCCTCGGGATGCGGGGTCGATGCTGCCATGGATTTCAGTGGGCCTGATCCTGGTCCGTCCGTCCCTGTCCACAGGCCTTCTTGACGGCCGTGGCGATGGAGACCGCCGGGTCGTTGTAGGGGATTAGTGTGGACTGGAAGGCGTGGTAGAGGTCGGATTTGCCGGGCCAGACCGTGCCGATGACATGGTTGTCGGCATCCAGCTGATGCCACCAGGACCCGCCCTGGTGGTCAATTAGGTAGTGGTCTACGTAGCTGCAGAAGGTGGCGTACCAGTCAGCGTAGGTAGTCTTGCCGGTGGCTGCGTAGAGGGTGGACGAGGTGTTCAGGGCCTCGGCCAGGGTCCAGTGCATGCGGTCGTGAACTACAGGGTGGCCCTGCCAGTCCGTGGTGTAGACCAGGCCCTCGGCCCCGTCGACGGCCCAGCCATCCTCCACTGCCCTGGCGAACAGGTGCTCGGCTGCCTCGATATAGCGGCGACGGTCGGCCTCCTGATCGAACCTGCCCAGGGCGTACTGGGTGATCAGCCTGGCCCATTCGATTCCGTGGCCCGGCGTAGCTCCATAGGGTTTGAACTGGTCGGCCTTGTTGTCCTGGTTGTAGTTCAGGTCGGCCTGCCAGTCGCTGTTGAAATGCTCGGGGATGCGCCACTGGTTGTTCTCGGCCCACCTGATGACCTGGTCGATGATGCGGCCGGCGCGCTCGCGGTAGTCCTCCTTGCCGGTGGCATCGGCCACGGCCAGGAAGGCCTCGGTGCTGTGCATGTTGGCGTTGAGCCCCCGGTAGGAGTCCAGCTGCGTGAAGCCACTGTCCCAGGTATCGACGGCCAGGCCCTTCTCGTCATCCCAGAAGTAGCGGTTGAAGATCTCCAGTGCCTGGTCCAGCAGGTCCTGCCCATCGGGGTCGCCCGCCAGCATGGACGAGGAAGCGGCTAGGACTACGAAGGCGTGGGTGTAGCAGGACTTGCCGCTCTCGGGCTGGCCCTGCCAGGAGACCGAGGGATACCAGCCGCCATGTTCGTCGTCGTGCAGGTTGCCTTGGAGGGCCTGGACGCCACGATGAACCAGCTCTGATGCGCCCGGGTATCCCAGGAGGCTGCCGATGGCGTAGACGTGGGTCATTCTGCAGGTGATCCAGGTCTGGATTCCCTGGTCCGGGTCGATGCTGCCGTCGTCATTGAGCCAGCCGGCACCGCCCTGCTCGGTAGGGAACCCTCGTCCGAAGTCCAGGAAGCCATAGGTCTGCGAGGCCATGAAGATGCGGTTGGCCTCGTTGCCCAGCAGGTATCGGGGATTTATGGCGGACGGTGAGACTCCCGAATGGTTCGGTGTCGTGGTCATGGCGATCGCTCCTTTGCTCAGCGGGGGATGCAGCTGTTTCTGGTATCTGTTTACAGCCTAACACGTAATTGTTAGGAAACTGAACTTTTTACTGGCTGTACCCGTTTTCTTGCTCACGATGCTAGTGGGCAGTCCTGAAAACGAACCCCTTTGGTGCCGCAATGACGAGGTATGGACCTGCCCGAGCAAGGAAGTTTACAATATAAGTAGCAAGCATGGATGGGCATGATCACGGGGTTCAAGGCCCAATCCCCATGGCGGGTCCCCGTTCCCGCATTATCTATCGTCAGGCGAATCATGACCAGCAATACCGGTAACCTGTCCAAGGCGCTGCCCAAGTCGGTGCGGCACCACAACCGAGCCATTCTGCTCAGGCTGCTCTACCCCGATGTCAGTATGACCAGGGCTGATCTGGCCCGCGCATCAGGGCTGACCAGGGTCGCCATATCAGACATCGTGGCCGAGCTGCTGGGCGAGCATCTGCTCATGGAAGTGGGTTATAGCAAATCCACTGGGCCGGGCAAGCGGGGACGGCTGCTGCGCATCAATCCCGATGGGCGCAGCATCCTGGCTCTGGACCTTTCCACGCCCTACGTCTTCAGGGGGGCGGTGCTCAACCTGACCGGGCAGGTGGCGGCGCGTGAGGAGATCCCGCTGACCGCTGACGGCAAGGTCCCCCTGGATTTGGTGGGGGAGCTGGCCGATTCTTTGATGCAGCGTGCAGCCCACCCCATCATGGGTATCGGCGTATCCAGTCCCGGCATTGTCAGCGCTGAAGGTGTGGTGGATGATGCCACCAACCTGGGCTGGGTTCAGACCGACCTGCGTGGCTATCTGCATGAGAAGACAGGCCTGGAGGTGACTGTCAACAACGATGCCAACAATGAGGTCCTGGCTGAGCAGCAGTTTGGCTCGGGCCAGTCCGACCTGCTTCTGGTCCATCTGGGCGACGGGGTTGGGGCAGGGTTGCTGGTTTCCGGCGAGCTGGTGACCGGTTGCAATCGCGCGGCCGGCGAGATCGGCCATGTGGTGGTGGACCCCACCGGTCCTCAGTGCCGCTGCGGCAAACGCGGCTGCCTGGAATCGCTGATTACCGTTCCCAAGCTGACTGCTGCAATAGATCGGGACCCTGACAATCTGGCCAGCATTTTGCGCCGAGCTGGTGAACTGCTGGGCCGCGTTCTGACTATTCCCGCAGGCCTTATGGACATCCCTCGAGTAGCTGTCCTAGGCGACTCCAGAGTGGTCAACCGCATCTTCCTGAGCGCCATGGAGAAGACCATGAACGAAGCTCTGGCTGCTGATTTCCGACGCCCCCTGGTGGTTGACCGCTCGGCCTTGGGCGAGGATGCCGCCTTGCTCGGGGCCTGCTCCACAGTGGTGGCCGACCTGATCGAGCCTGATGGCACTATCTGAAAGTGGATTGAAGGCCTGTCACGCAACTGCGACTGGAATTGGTGATTCGCGCACATCGCCGAGACCTGCTATTATGGTGACTCACATGCGGTTGGCCGAGGCCTGACCCCGGTAGCCGGATTTGCGGGCGTAGTTCATTGGTAGAATGGAAGCTTCCCAAGCTTCAGAGGCGGGTCCGATTCCCGTCGCCCGCTCTCTTTTCTAGAAAATCGCCATCAGCATTGACATGTGGCTTTGGGAAGTTTTCAACTTTGGCAAAGATAAGTTCTTGAGCGCATCTGGAGCTGACCGGCCTCGTGCTAATGATGGAGCCGAAACCCTTGCTCGAGCGTATGCTGCATTCCTTGCGAATCCAGATTGTTAGCCATTTGATGAAGCTGATTGATTTATAGGCGGTGAGCGAGCGTCAGCATCAGCCTTTACTCACAGGGGAATATCGCTGACGTCTATCGAGAGGAACAGTACCCCAGCCAGACTATGCAGCAAGACGATCAACGTCACTAAAACAAGCAGGATTTTTGTGACGACGTTCCACCATTTCCGGGCTTTGCGCGACTTCCGTTTATACAAGGCAACTATATGGACAATGCCGCTTATCAGCCAGCAGACAAGCCCCACAATAGTGGTCGCAATTATCCTGTTCACCCAAGTGTCCGAGGCAAAATCAACGGCATACGGGAATGCCATAAAGAACTCAATGGGAGTTCTGCTATACCAGCCCCAGCTCATTGGCAGTAACAGAACCAGGCCTAGAAGCCATAGGACAAGGTCGGCATGAGCGGGTACATGGATCATGCGGCGAAGGTCGGTCTTCTCCGTATCCTCGCCTGTTTTATCCGATTTCCGTCCCCTGCATGCCATAGCCGCAAGGCTACAGCATCTGTAGGTATGAAGAGCCACATGCAGACGCTTCCTCACATTCCCCGTCAATCTTGTTCCACTTGACCGCCAGTTTTCACTGAAGAGTTTCTCATCTGTGAAAGGTTTGACCGTGCGATCTGCAAGTTGGGCGACTATAGCAAAAGACGGCACGAATCATGGCGTGGCCTTGTTTGTGTTTCCACATCTGATTGAGGCGTATGTCCAGACTTTTGCCCGCTTCATCCGATGTGAGGAAGTTTTATCGAAATTCGCTGTCTGGCAGGAAATCTACGACGTGGTGTGCGCCAACTCGACTTGTGACTATGCTGGCGACCACCGCCGACCATTTAATGGAGCACTAACTTTAAGCTGCTATCAACATGATGCAGCCCTGCCTTCATACTCAAAGACAGCCGTACCCTACCGGCGAACTGATATCGCTCTACTGCGAGCATCCTCAGTGGAGAGAGCCGGGCACTATCGACGACTCCTAAACACATTATCTTCCATGTCGGCGAAACAGTCGCGTCTTAGGTCGCAAACGGTACTCTGTTAAAATCTCTAGAATCTCAACGTTAACGGAGGCGCGTCCACCTTGCCTGAAAAGGCATCTACCCCAAGGATTGTATTCAAATGGGGCGCTAAACATCTCAAAGCTCGTTGCAGTCCTGGATGGCAGGTTGTCTGAAGTTGATTTTTCTAGATTGTGTTGGCAATTCTTCCTTATTGGTCGCAATCGCTAAAATATTTAGATAAATGGTTATTGTCAGAGATGGTGCATACTGCCATTAAAATAGTTAAGTAAAGTTTCTTAATGTAAGATTATTGTTTTAACATATGACATGTGCTTCATAGTTATCTCTCTCCCAGCCAAATATGTAAGACATCAGTGAGGTGATTAATAAAAGACCTTGTGCGGCGTTTGCGGGCGTGAATTGTTGTTTATTTGGATGGTGAGCGATAGCATGACGGGAAAATGTGGTTGGTATGGGTGTTTTCCCGTATGCGTAACCCTGCATAGCAGCGGGTATGGGAGCAATTGCAATTATGCTGCTGATACTCGTCGTCTTTGTGACTTTGTCAAGCGTTTTAGGATTTTCTGTCTCTCTGGCACTTTTTAATTTCCGATACAACTCGCTTTCGGGTTTCTTTAGTAGATCAATTAGATGGGATAATATTCCGGCTAAAAGAGCTTCCCCAGAAGCCAGATGTTTTTCGGCAATGACATCGAGTGCTTCTTGGAGTAGTTGAATAAGTGATTCTTCCTCCTCGCTTTCTTGCCTATTCTTTGATTTTTTGATTGCCCCTCTGCAGTCTTCGATAATATAATTCAATGAATGTGCAAGAACTATTCTTCTGTGGTGTGTTGATCCAGCTATAGCTAGCTCATCAATAAGCTCTGTTCTGATTACAGAATATAAGGCTATTCCTTCTTTTAATTCTAGATCAATTAACTTACCTTTCTTGGCTAAGATTCCAGATCGTTGAATATTAGATGGATATGATCTTATGTATGCAACTGAATCTATCTGAGCCAGCATCTCAGCTAATTTGGTTATAGTACCAATATTCTCAGGCAATCGTGTTTGCTGTATGTTGCTAAATATCTGAGTTAAAGAATTTTGCCAATCCGTGGCGGTCTGAATCCGTTGAATAATGGGACTAAGACTATCGGTTATTCTTACTAGTGATTTTGCCATGTCGCTAGTTGAAGTAAAGGATAAGAGATTATTAATTAGATCGGAATTATTTGAAAATAACGAAGATATATTTTTAGGTAAATCGATACTATTCGAATAGTAAGTTGAAAAAGATCGAATGCTATCTTGTATCTTTTGCAAAGACAAGCTGTAAGCAGTTGTATTATTTGTCTGTCGCTCTATCTTTGCTTTTTCCGCACCCATGCTTTCAAGTTTAGACGCTACATTGAGAAGTATTTACAGCATGAAATGACTGTTGTTCTTATGCAGGAATTCTAATTTACGATAGCACTAAGGCCTGGAAGTCGGCGTTTCTATAAGATAACGTGGGCGGGCTTCTACAATACTTAATGTCTATACCTCTTATCCCATAGTATTGATGCAGACAATGATGCAATTACGAGAAAGTTGAGAAGTCTGGCGCAGTTATCTTCGCTTGGTCATATCGGAGATGGTTTATATATATCTTCTTCTCACTCTTCAGGCGCGCTCATGTAAAAGTCTATATGTATCTCACTGTTGACGAAGACCGTGTGCTTTTAATATTGCCAAGATTGCGCATGAAAGATGTTGTTCGGATTGTTGCATGCCGCCAGCTAAGGTAATCGCGAATAGGCGCGGTGGCTGTATTAGAGATGCACTAGTAAAAAATCATAATCCTTATATATTTTGGAGTGTCGAAGCACGGTGCCCCAGGTCAGGCAGTGGAAGATGAGGGGGTACAGGGAAGTATGGAAAGGACGGCCATCATGGCTGATTATCACGTGCAATACGACGGGGATCGCGATCTCTGGACAGTCAAGCGGGCCGGAGCCTCACGCGCCTCCCGCACCTTCGCAACCAAGGCGGAGGCCACCAAGCAGGCCAAGGTCTTTGCAGACCGGTCCGGCGGCGGTGAAGTCAACATCCATAACAAGGGTGGCAACAAAATACGCGACAAGCGCACCATAGGCAAGAAGGATCCCCGAGACATCAAGGGCTGAAGTCCAATTGAAATTTGGGATCTTTCGCCGCCATCGGATTTGTGCGGGGGCCGTGGGTCGTGGCGATGAGCGACTATGCCTAATTATCCCCTTCCATTAGCGCGGCAGGATGTTGGGATGGTGAAGCATTGGCCGCCGTCGCTGGTCTGTATGTGTCCGCCCCCATAGACTGAAACCAACCGTGAAAGGTGGCGAGGTCGATGGCCGATGGATTCAACCAGCTGGATCAGCGGCTGGCGGACAGCGGGTATGACGAGGGTCTGCCAGCCTCCTACCCTCCTCGCCCGGATATTGATGAGCGTCCCATTCAGATAGCCCATGCCAACATTTGGAGTCGGTTTGCGGCGGTTACGGGGCTGGTCTCGGCCCTGGCGGGCGCGGCCTTGCTGGCCCACGCCATAGCACCCTCCAGGCTGGGGGTCATAGGTCAGGTGGGCATCTCGGCTTGGGTGGGTGTCTCCGTCGCCTTTGCCCTTTTGACCTTGATTCTGGTCGTCATAGCCCGTCACTCCGGACCAGTCCCGAACCGGCCATCGGTAGGTTCGGCGGGCATTATTCTTCTGATATGCGGAATGCTCTTGACCTTGGCAGGCTTGCTTATTGCCAGCTCCTCCCCCAAGGGCATCATCAAGGCCCCTGCGCGTGACGACGCGCCCATCGGCTCGCCCCAGGCCATGACCGACGGTATCGACAAGGCTGTTGGCCAGTGTGCCTCCGGCTGGCATGATGTCAGCCTGGGCGGGTATGTGGGCATCTCCCAAGCCCAGTATTGCACGGATACGACCATGGCCTACGTGGTCTTCGACAACGATTCAGCGGCAACCCTGGCCAAGGGGCCTATCCGCGCCCGCGTGCCTGACCTGCTCTCCCGCTACGAAGGTGGGTTGCAGCCCCAGGATCTATGGGTGCTGACCGGCAAGCGCTGGATGGTGGTGGGCAGCAGGACCCAGGTGACGGAAGTGCAGGGCCAGTGGGGTGGCCAGGTCGAGCCGTTCATGGGCCGGGATTGAATGACCGGACCGGTCGACTATCGTGGCAGATATGGATCAAGCACAAAAGGATGACAGTGGATTAGTGGGTCGGCCCTCCACGGTAGTGCCCGGGCGCTTTGGGCAGGAACTCAAGGTCGAGCAGGTCCGTTGGTCCCGCAAGCAAGGCACAGCCAACCCTTCTCGGCCCATTTTTGTACTCATGCACGGATGGGGCTCCAACGAGGAGGACATGGCCGACTTGATGCGTTATGCGGCCCCCTACAACGACTACGCATCCCTGCGGGCGCCCATGGTGGTGCCAGGCAGCGAGCGCGGCATGTTCGGCCCGGGCTACACCTGGTTTCACGACATGCGCCCTGAGCAGGAGGACCTGGATCGGGATGGCTACGCAGCGGCTCGGGCTGTGGACGCCTGGGTGTCAGCCAACATCCCCGAGGATCGACCTGTGGTGGCCATGGGCTTCTCCCAAGGAGCCATGCTGGCTGTTCATCTGCTTCGGGTCAACCCTGAGCGCTATCGGGCCTCCATATGTCTGTCCGGATTCCTGGCCCCAGGCCTGGTACCGGGAACCGCTCCGGCGGATGAGCGTCTGGCTGGTTTGAATAAGCCGGTCTTCCTGGGCTTCGGTTCGGATGACACCACAGTACCCAAGTACGAATTCCGGGCCCTGGCCGCCTGGCTGGACGAGCATGTATGGCTGCACACCACCGAGTACGACCATATGGAACATGCCGTCGACATGCGCGAGATGAACGACCTTCGCCAGTGGTTGGGCGAGATTGATGTGACCTCGGGTCTTATGTAGACCGGGTCACAGGGCCGAATCTGCGTCGACCTGCATGACGTAGACGTTGCGGCGCATCTTCCTGGCTGTCGTGCGTGAGATTTCCCCGGATTCGACCATGTCCTGAATCTGGCTCAGCTCGATGGCATACCCCTCGCGCTTGGCCTCCTCCAACTGATCCCTGATGGCAGGCATGCCCGCGTATTCAGTCTTTCCTTCCGCCGAGGATTCAATCATCTGGTGGTTGATGATGGTGGTCAGCAGGTCCTCGGTCTTGAAACGTCCCTTGCCCAGCTCGGAGTAGAGCTTCTCGATCAGGAAGTGGTTCATCTCCGCCTGCAGGTGGCGCCCGGCGATGAAGACCTGGTCCTTGTCAATCGGCTGGGTCAGGTGCTTTAGGCGGTGGAACTGGCTGTGCAAGAGGCCCTTGATGCGCCTGCGAGCAGTATAGGCCCTCCAGCGAAGTTCCCCGCCCCTGTCCAGGTGGAAGAGGGATCCGGATATGGTGGACAGGATTCTGCGTGCTGCCTGTTCCTGGCTGCGCAGATTCAGCAGTTCCTCCTGGTCGTCTCCGCGCTCGCTGCGCCGGTCGATCAGCTGGGCGTCAGCATCCCTGTCGGCTACGGTCTCGGCCTCAGTACTGGGTTCGATCCCGGTTTCGGTCCCGGCGGCAGACTGCCTTGATGCAGGTGCCTGTTCTACGTCATCTTCGCTTCTGAGCTGCTCTTCCAGCTGATCCTGGGCCTCTTCGATCCGGCTCAGCCGCTCCTCCATGTAGTCCTGCTCCCACTCCATGGTCTGTACCTGCAGGTCCTGGAAATCCTTGGGCGAATACTGTCCGATCTGTGACTTGAGTTTGGCGATGCGGTGGTTGTACTGCTTGATCACCTGCTGGATGGCCAGCCGGTTTTCGTCGGTGATCCTGCTGGAGAGTTCCCGAACCGTGCCCCTGAGCACCTTGATTGATTTTTCGACCTGTTGGGCCGGCACCTCGCTGCTCTGTGAGGGGGCCAGCAGCGGCAGGGCGAAGTTGGCCAGCACCAGGGTGACGATGATGACCCCGGCGGCCACGAAAATCAGCTCGCTGCGCATGGGGAAGGCTGACCCATCGTCGGTCATATAGGGGATGGTCAGAGCCAGGGAGAGGGTGATGGTTCCCTTGGGGCCGCCGAAAGTCATGACGGCTGCCGACCTCAGGAGCTTGGATGTGATCCGTGGTCTGCTGCCGGTTTCATGGTCCTTGGTGAAGATCAGGACGCTGGCCGTCCAGAGAAAGCGCAACACGATCACGGTCAAGCAGACCACAGTGATGGTAGCCACCAACACCCAGTTGCTGACCCGCCGGTCTCGCCAGCTGGTGCCCATGGCTGCCGGCAGCAACATGCCCAGAAGGACGAAGACCGCACCGTTGAGGCTGAAGGAGAGCACCTTCCAGACGCTGGACGAGACGATGTTGGCCTTGGAGGTATTGGGTCCCACTCCGGTGTGGTCGAAGCGGACCAGCAGTCCAGTGGAGACCACGGCCAGGATTCCGGACACATGCAGAATGTTCTGCCCGACCATATATATCAGGAAGGGAAGGAAGAGCTCCAGCAGGATCCTGGTGGTGGTGGTTTCCCAGCCCAGGCGACGGGCGGATTCGAAGAGCCAGTTGACTACAAAGCCCATGATCAGTCCGAAGCCGATGCCGCCCACGAACTCAACGAAGAACTCGCCCAGGGCCTGGGGCAGGGAGAAGGAGCCGGTCACGGTTGCCAGGATGGCAAACTGGAAGCCGATGACGCCGGTGGCATCGTTGAAGAGCGATTCACCGGCAAGGATTGAATGTTCGTCGGGTGTGAGGTCGGCGCTCTCGCCCAGGGACGAAACGGCCACGGCATCGGTGGGTCCCAGGGCTGCGCCTAGGGCCATGGCTGCAGCCAGGGGGAACATGGGCCAGGCGGCATGCAGGATGACGCCCACCATGAGCATGGTCAGAGCAGCCAGGCCAATGGCCAGGGAAAGGGATGATCGCAGCCCCTTGAGCAACTCCACCTTGTTGATGGTATGGGCCTCGTAGTAGAGCAGCGGCGCGATGAAAAGGACCATGAACAGCTGAGGATCCAGCCGCATCCGCGGGAAAATGGGCAGCAGGGCCATGACTGCGCCCAGAACGATCTGGACCAGGGGGGTGGAAATCCGGGGAACGAACCTGGAGATGAAGGAAGAGACGAGGACGGCAGCAAGTATGCACAGAATGAGGATGAATGTTTCCACGGGCTTCCTTTCCGCCACGCAATCCCGGGCGGGCTGCCGCAGGCCCGACTAGCAGGGTTCGTTCGACCAATGAAGGAATCTCCGAGTGCAGGGTCGCATGAGGATCGACGTCGCACAGTCCATTATACGGAATCACGGTATCCAGGAACAGCATCAATGGACAATGTGCGCCAAGTTGACACCTCAAGCCAAAATGGTGGACAGACTGTGCTCGCGATAGGCGAACATTTGTGAAAATCCGGCCCGGGGACCCCTCGTAATCGCATGAAAGACCGGCTCAATCGGTATACTCATGAAGACCGGGAAGGCTCCGAACCTCCCAGAGGTTCACCGCTTGCGGCGGATGACCATGGAGCCCCATCTCTTGACCCCGGGGACTTGCGTACACGCTATTGTTTCCCCGATGCTTTTGGACATACCCCGGTCCAAAAGGAAGATTGCAAGAAAGACTGCAGAGGGTCGCATGCGGGGGCAAATGACCGATCCGGTTTGGAAAGGCCAGGTTGACCGATGACATCATCCATGACATCTACAGACATTAAGAATCAGAACGCAGCGGCAGCAGGGACCGACATGCGCTTCGACGACACCGACTGGCATAGCCTGGAGACCTCGGCTGTGCTGGAGACCCTGCACACCGGGGACCAGGGTTTGGATACGCAGGAGAGCGCACGCCGACTGGAGCTCTTCGGGCCCAACAGCCTGGCCGAGGCCAAGGCCAAACCCCGTTGGAAGCTCTTCCTGGAGCAATTCGCCGGCCCCCTGATCGCCGTCCTGATGCTCTGCGGCATCATCACCATTTTTCTGCAGCACTATGTGGATGCTGCGGCCATTTTCCTGGTCCTTTTTCTCAACGCCATCATCGGCTATGTGCAGGAGTCCAAGGCCGACAAGGCCGTGGAGGCCCTGACCACCCTGTCCACCCCCACCACACGGGTGGTGCGTCAGGGCCGGATGGAGCAGATTGACGCCGACCAGCTGGTGCCCGGCGACCTGGTCCTCCTGGAGAGCGGTGATCGCATCCCCGCCGACCTGAGGCTGATCGAGGCCCTCCACCTGCGCATCGACGAGGCCATGCTGACGGGCGAGAGCGAGGATGCCAAGAAGAATACGGACCCCGTGGACCGCGATGCAGCCCTGGGCGACAGGCACTGCATGGCCTTCTCAGGCACCATGGTCACCAGTGGCCGTGGCCGAGGTCTGGTGGTGGCCACCGGTTCCGACACCGAGCTGGGCGAAATCAACGATCTGGTCCATGTGGCCAAGGGTCGCACACCCCTGCAGCGGATAATCCACCGCACCGAGGTGGGCATTGCCGTTGCCGTCATCCTTGTGGCCATCTTCGTCTTCATCGGCGGAGCCATCCTCAATGGCGACGCTACTGGGGCCTTCCTGTCCGCAGTCTCCCTGGTGGTGGCCTCCATGCCAGAGGCCCTGCCCATCGTGCTGACCGTGGCCATGGCCTTGGGAGTCTCAAGGATGGCCGAATACCATGCCATCGTCCGCTCTCTGCCGGCCGTTGAAACCCTGGGTTCCATCACCGTCATCGGCTCGGACAAGACCGGCACGCTGACCCAGAACCGCATGACCGTGGAACAGTTCACCCTGGGTGGCGGCCAGCCGGTCCCAGTTGAGGGTCTGGACCTGGGCGCAGCGACCGTGTCCGACGACGACCGTATGCGCGGTCTGGCCGCCCTTGCCCGGGCCGGGGCTCTGACCAATGAGGCCCACCGGCAGCCGAATGAACAAGGCGGCATCGAATACAGCGGCGACGCGGTCGATATGGCCATGGCCCGCCTGGCCGACCAGACCGGGGCCGTGACTACTGAAGACCTGGATGCTCCCATCGTCATGGAGACCCCCTATGAGCCGGAGCTGCTCCACTCCATGACCATCCGCCGCAGCCCGGACGGCACCCTGACCCAATACGTCAAGGGTGCCCCGGACGCGGTCATGGCCATGAGCCGAACCATGCTGGACCCGGATGGCCAAGTCGTCCCCCTGGACACCCAGGCCGTCCACAAGTCCTACGAGGCCATGGGTTCCCAGGGGCTACGTGTCATAGGCGTGGCCAGCAGGGTCCTTTCCTCCGACCAGGATCCCGCCTCCCGCCGTCGGCCCGACGACCTGACCTTCCTGGGACTTGAGGGCATGCTCGACCCGCCTCGTCCCGGCGTGCGCGAGGCCATCGCCGACTGCGCCGGGGCCGGCATCCGTGTGGTCATGATCACCGGCGACCACCCGGTGACCGCAGCCGCCATAGGCCGCCGTCTTGGTCTCGATCACACCGATCAGGCACTGACCGGCAGCGAGATGCTGGAGATGAGTGACGAGGTCCTTCGGGCCCGTCTGCGTGAGACCTCCATCGCCGCCCGTGTCTCCCCCCAGGACAAGCTGCGCATTGTGGAGGCCCTGCAGGATGAGGGCCATGTGGTGGCCGTGACCGGCGACGGCGTCAATGATGCCCCGGCCCTGAAAGCTGCTTCGGTAGGCATCGCCATGGGCCGTTCCGGCACCGACGTGGCCCGGGAGGCCAGCGACGTGGTTCTGACCGACGACAACTTCGTCACCATCACCCAGGCCGTGCGCCAGGGGAGGGTCATCTTCAAGGCCATCCGCGGGTCCGCCTACTTCCTCCTGTCCACGGCTGCAGCCGCCATGATCGCCGTGGGGGTCAATGTAATCTCCGAGGAGCCCCTGCTCTTCCTGCCCCTGCAGATGCTCTGGATCAACTTCGTTACCAACGGTGTCCAGGATATTGCCCTGGGATTCGAACCAGGCAACGGGGATGAACTGGAGTCGCCCCCGCGTTCGTCTGGAGAGGGCCTGCTCTCGCGGGTGCTCTGGGCGCGACTGGCCGTCTGCGGGCTCTGGATGGCCACCTGCATCCTGGTCCTCTTCCGCTTGAACATCCACGCGGGAATGGATCTGGCCCACGCCCGGACCATCGCCCTGACCCTGCTGGTCCTCTTCAACTTCTTCGTCGCCATGTCGGCCCGGTCCGAGAACAGGCTGATCTTCCAACTCAACCCCTTGGACAACATCTTCCTTCTGGTGGCCTCGTTCGTGGCCCTGGGCATCCATGCGGGGGCCATGTATCTGGCTCCGGTTGCAGGTGTACTGGGCATGGCCCCCTTGAGCGCAAGCCAGTGGCTCATCTGCCTGGGGATTGGACTGACGGTTCTGATCTTCAGCGAAGGCGACAAGATGGTCCGTGCCTTCCTGGCCAAGCGTGGCATCGACACGTCGGGGCGGACCAAGGGCCATCTGCACCACGTGCGCCGCCGCATCGCAGGCATGATCAACTGAATCGACCTGTCTGGCTGGACTGTCAGACTGGATCCGTGCGAGAACGGTGGAAGGCGCCCATGGGGGAGGCCCTGCGGCTGGCCGGCATAGCCGGAGACCGGGGGGATGTGCCCGTGGGTGCCCTGGTCTTGGATGCCTCGGACCGGGTCATCGGCCGGGGCTTCAATCAGCGGCAGGCCCTGGGCCGCCCCCTGGCCCACGCCGAGATGGAGGCCATCGGGAAATCCGACGCGGGCTGGGATCTGGCAGGATGCACCATGGTCGTCACCCTGGAGCCCTGCCCTATGTGTGCTGGAGCCCTGATGGCCTGCCATTTCAGCAGGGTGGTCTTCGGTGCCTGGGATCCCAAGATGGGTGCCTGCGGATCGGTCTGGGATCTCCCTCGTGATCCGCACACCGGAACGAAGGTCGAGGTGCTGGGCGGTGTGTGTGAACAGGCGTGTGCCGGTATTCTTGCCGACTTCTTCGCCCAACACCGCCAGGACTGAGTCCCTGTTTTCAGCGGTGGTTGTGATTGGCTCTGTACCGCTGGAAGGCCGGGGTGACCTGGAGGGCCGCCCAGATGCAGCGCAAAACAATCAGGCAGAGGTAGGCGGCGAATAGATTGGCACCCATTCGCGCGCTGACCCCCGAGGCCGCCCAGGTGCCCACCGGCGTGGTCAGAGCAGCCACAATTCCCAGAAGCAGCCCTTGACCTGCATGGACCAGGTGGTGCCGCAGGTTGGTGAATGTTCCTGACAAGGAACTGGGCAGGATGGCCAGCAGGGAGGTCCCCCTGGCGATCAGGTCGCTGGCGCCCAGCAGGGCCAGGGCCGGGACCGCGATGGCACCGCCGCCTACGCCCAGCAACCCTGACAGGGTTCCAATCAGGACGCCGACCAACAGAATGATCAAGGCCACCGCCGGGCTCAGCTGGATGCTGCTCTCCCGGGAAGGCGTGGACAGCAGCTGTTGGGCAATGACTGCCATCAGAAAGCCCACGTAGAGCCACCTGAGTATCACCTCAGGAAGCCGGTCCAGCAGCCAGGTGCCAATCTGCGCTCCAATGACCGTGCCCACGGCCAGCAGCAAGGCCGCCAGCCAGTCCACATGCCCGCCCAGGGCGTAGGAGGCCACTCCGGCCAGCGACATAGGAATCATGGATGCCAGCGAGGTGGCTGAGGCCTGCCGTTGCTGCAGTCCGGTCCATACCAGTGCTGGCACGATGATCGATCCGCCGCCGATGCCGAACATTCCCGACAGGAATCCGCTGATCACACCTACCAGGACCAGGATGGCCAGGGTCCGCCGGTTCATTCTTCCGGCTCCTCTCTGCTCTTTCTGCATGGGTTCCAGCCTAGGTCGACGTTTTCGTCGGGAAGGCAGGATGTCCGCGTACGTGCCGATGGGCCCCGATCAGACGTGGCGGGATCTTTTAAGGTGCAGGAATCCACGCATATTTCGGTCCTTATGTCCACCATGCGACCTTTGCCCTGGTTCCCCTCTGCCGTCTCGGCATACTGCTTGGTATCCCCCGGGCCGGTCCCCGGAGGTGTGTTGTCTATTCGAGAGAATTAAGAGGGTGTGTTTCGATGCGATATACGGTCATCGGTGCCGGAGCCATGGGCTATCGGCTGGGCGTGCTGCTGCAGGAGCAGGCCGGCCTGCAGGTGGATTTCGTGGATACCTGGATGCCCAATATTGACAAGGTTCATGACCAGGGAGGCGTCTATGTTTCCCGCGATCATGAGAATCGGCATTTGGTGCCCGTCAACATTTACACCCCCGAGGACTACAAGGGCGACCCCGACGTCTGGATCGTCATGCTCAAGCAGATGCAGCTGGAGGGGGTCCTGGAGCGTTGCGCACCGCTCTTCCGCGACCATCAGGTGGTCTTCTCGGCCATGAATGGCTGGGGGCACTTCGACAAGCTGCTCAAGTACTTCCCCAAGGAGCGCATCTACGGCGGCACGGCCATGATCGGCACGGTCCTCAATGGGCCGGGCGACGTGGACTTCATCGGCAAGTCCGGGGGCGGTTCCATGCACCTGTGTGCCATGACCGAGCAGACCACCGACCTGGAGCGCCGGATGGCCGAGGACTTCAAGGCCGCCAACCTCAACCCCATCCTGACCGAGAACTTCGAGGGCACCTGCCTGGCCAAGATCATTTTCAATTCGGTGGTCAACACCATCTGCACCATGTACCAGATCACCATGGGCCAATTCATCTCCTACCCGGGTGCCAAGGACATGTCCCGCCAGCTGATCGACGAGGCCTACGACGCCTGCGAGCGGGCCGGCAAGCAGCTGATTCAGACCCGCCAGGAGACCCTGGACGAGGTGGACTACGTCAGCCGCATAGGCAATCCGCTTCATTACCCCTCCATGTACCAGGACATGTCCAAGGGGCGCCCGACCGAGGTGGACTACATCAACGGCTATCTGGCGCGCCTGGGCCGCGAGCATGACTACGTCTGCCGGACCCAGGAGTTCCTGACCCACGGCGTTCACCTGGCCGAGCTGGCCTTCCGCGTTCACCATGAGGAGCAGTCCGACCAGGGGTGATGCGAACGGCCGCTGAGTAGATTTCCGTGAATTACTTTCCCAAGTAAGAAAAACACGCCCTTCCAGACAAGTTAGCCGCGGGTCCCTAGCATGGAGCCTAATTATTCGGTGTCGGCAAACGGCACCGTCGGGCTTATGGCGGAGGTGTCATGGAGGATCATCGCGGCGGCCCAAGGATGGGGTCTTATCAGAGCAAATCGAATCTGGGGGTTTCCCTCAGGTTGGTTTACATGGAGCAGTCCGGGCTGTCCCTTGCTGTCCTCTTCCCGGGGAAGGATCTGCCGCGAATAGTTCACTGGGGCGATCCGGTGGCCGATCCGCAGGCCCTTCTGGGAACCTACGATGCTCTGGCGCCGCAGCGGGTCTCAGGAGGCCTGGATCTGACGGCCTGGCCCAGCATCCTCCCGACCCAGTCCGAGGCCTGGACCGGACAGCGCCGACTGCGCATCTGCCGCGGCGGAGTTGAGATCTTTTGCTGCTTCCAGGTGGAATCAGTCGATCTGGGCACGGCCCAGGTCTGTCCTGACGACTCCGCAGTTCCGACGCTGAAGGTTCAGGCCTGCGACCGGGACCAGGGCGTGGGGCTGACTTGGCATTGCCAAGTGCTCTCGTCCGGTCTCGTCAGACAGCGTGCAGACCTGCTCAACCTGGATACGGCCAGAGATCTGGATGTTAATGGCTTGGAGCTGGCTTTTCCCTTGCCGGCTGAGGCAACCGAGATTCTGACCACCACCGGTCACCACCTGCGCGAGCGCAGTCCACAACGCCAGCCCTTGACCGTAGGCCGTCTGGAGCGTCCAAGCCTGGTGGGTCGGCCGGATTTTGATTCCTCCCTGCTCATGTGCGCGGGCCGACCCGGGTTCGGATTCGAGCATGATGAGGTATACGCAATCCACCTGGGTTGGAGCGGCAATGGTCTGCTCAGCGCCGAGCGGATTCCTTCAGCTTCCGCATTGCTGGGCGGCGGCGAGATTCTGATGGCAGGGGAGATCACGCTTCCTCCTGCTGACGGTCATTCCGGCCAGCCGGCGTATTCCACGCCTTGGCTGTATGGTTCCCGGGGCAAAGGTCTGGACCAGGCGGCCCACAGGTATCATGCTTTCCTACGGTCCCTGCATCCTGGTTTTGCATCACGTCCCAGGCCTGTCACCCTAAATACTTGGGAGGCGGTCTACTTCGATCAGTCCTATGACAAGCTGGCTGCCCTGGCCGAACAGGCGGCCCGTATAGGTGTGGAGCGCTTTGTCGTTGATGACGGGTGGTTCCAGGGCAGGCGTTCGGATGAGTCCGGGCTGGGGGATTGGTCCATAGATCGGCAGGTATGGCCAGAAGGACCTAAGAGTCTGGAAGCCCTGGCTGCCAAGGTACATCAGTTGGGGATGGAATTCGGTCTCTGGTTCGAACCCGAAATGATCAGTCCGGACTCAGGCGTCTTCCGGGATCATCCTGACTGGGTCCTGTCCCCGGGGCCTTCCCGATTGCCCGTCATAGGCCGCAACCAGCAGGTCATGGATCTAACCAATCCCGATGCCTATGCCCATGTGTTCGAGGCCATGGACTCGCTCATTGCGCTTATGGGCATCGACTACATCAAATGGGACCACAATCGCTATGCGACCGAGGCCTGCTCTCCCCGATCGGGACGTCCTGCCGTGCATGCGCAGACCCAGGCGGTCTATGGAATCATGCGCGACCTGAAAACCAGGCATCCCGGTTTGGAGATCGAGTCCTGCGCTTCCGGAGGCGCCCGCATCGATCTGGGCGTATTGGAATATGCCGACAGGGTCTGGGTCTCGGACTGCGTGGATCCGGTCGAGCGGGCCGACATCCAACGGTACACATCCCTGCTGGTGCCGCCGGAGATGATGGGTGAGCATGTGGGTGATTCCCCCGCCCATTCCACCGGCCGTGCCACCTCGCTCGGTCTGCGTGCGGCCATGGCTTTCTTCGGCCACATGGGCGTGGAATGGAACCTGCTTGCCGTGCCCCAGGATCAGCTGGACGAGCTGGGACGCTGGATCGATCTGTATAAGCAGTGGCGGCATATGCTGCACACCGGTCATGTAGTACATGGCGACGCACCCGACCCGGCAGTTCGCTTGGACGGGGTGGTCTCAGCTGACGGCTCGCAGGCGCTCTACCGCTTCACCCAGTTGACCTCTTCGGTCAATTACCCCCCGCAGCCTTTAGCGCTTCCCGGCCTGGATTCCAAGTCTGATTACCGGATCAGGCCCTTGGACATCTGCCGTGACCTGGATCGGATCGGCAACGGGCAAAGCCCTCTGGCCTGGTGGTGTCCCCAAGGCGTGGTCCTGCCGGGTGCGGCCTTGGGCACTCAGGGAATCCGGCCACCGGTCATTCACCCCGCTGAGGCCGTGATCTTTGAGGCGAGCCGTATCTGAATCCGCCCAGTCGTTTCCCGGTTCATTCGGGCTTATCAGCCCCTTCGGGACCCTGCAGGTACCGTGCGATTGCTCTGGCCGCCGGCGCTTGTGCCCAGCGGAGCCAGTCGCTGTCGATGATCTTCACAGGGACCTCGACCATCTGGCTGTGGCGGAATGAGGCTGTGCCCTTGCGTACGGATTCGATGCATCTCTTCATCAAATAGGAGGTCTCCCCGCCCACCAGGACCTTGTCAGGCAGGGCCACGTTGGCCACCAGGGCGATCAGGACCCCTAGCCGATAACCGGTCAGATTGAGCAGGGTCTCCGCCTGCGGCATGTCTTCCTCCAGGTCCTTGACCAACTTCTCGAGGCTGGCGGCCTGCCCGATGGCATGTGAGTATTGCTCAGCCAGGGAGCCTGTAGTCAGGCACTGGGCGCAGCCACGATGGCCCAGATAGCAGACCGGCCCATCCGGATCCACCAGCTGATGGCCGATCAGCCCAAACCCTTCATCCGGCGAGGAGACGGGCATGCCGTGCTCGCTCAAGGCATAGCCAATGCCGGATCCCATGGTGATCAGAGCGAAGCGGTCCAGTCCGATGCCCTCGCCAAACCATCCTTCGTACAGGGCCAGGGCGTCGAGATCATTGAAGACCAGACAAGGCAGATCACATGTGTTCTCCATCTGGGTGGCAAGATCGACGGGTTCGCTCCAATGCAGGAATGGGGCGTAGGTGACGACCCTGTCTCCCTCCGCCCGACCGCCCAGGGAGATGGCAAGGCCTGAGGGGCTGGGCAATCCGGTCTGGTTGATCTCACGCATGCAATCTTGCGTAAGGTTTGACAGCATCCTCACGACCTGGCTTAGGCTGCGTTGACGTATGTGATGACTGTGAGACCGGCCGACCGGTCGACAGGCCAGGTCCGTCGCCGTGGCCAACGCGGTGCCGCCGTGAAGATTGATGCCGATGAAGGTCTTGGCTTCCCGGCGGATGAGCAGGGCCTGCTGCGGTCTGCCTACGCTATTGGAACTATGCTTGCGGCCATTCTGCCTTCCTGGTTCGTCTGCCTGCGGTAGAGTGCCGGCTTCCCTGATGACCCCGAGATGGGTCAGATCGTTGGTGATACGTGATACAGCGCCCTGGGTCAGGTTGAATCGCCGTGCCAGAGCCACTCTGGAGATCGGGCCGTGCTGGAGGATCTCGACGGCGATGCGGTGGGTGTATTTGGATGCCGTGAACCAGGCTGGGAATGGCCGTGCTTCCCCTGAGCAGTCAGCATCCTCGTGTTGGTTTGATCTCTGGTTTTCTCTGTCGGCCACGGTGCCTCCTTGCGGAAAACTGGTCCGACCTGATTGCGGACAAACCCCTTATACCGAACAGCCTATCTTAATTACTTTCTTAACGAAAGGAACTCGCCGGAGCTGGGAATGAAATATCCCGGTCCCCTATGCTGATCCGCAGAATCATCTAGGTCATTGTTGCCCATACGGATGGTAAAGGAGCCAAATATGAAGGATATCGGCAGTAGGGAGGGATTCGGGCTTGGTCGAATATCGGCCTGGGTTCGCAACGGAGTCGCCTCACTCCTGGCTCTGTTGACCCTCGTGGCCATGGCTGGCTGCGGTTCCGCAGATTCAGGCCTGGTCACTCTGGACTTCTTCCAGTTCAAATTCGAGGCCGCCGACCAGTTCAAGGCCATGGTGGCACAATTCGAGAAGGAGAATCCTGATATCAGGGTGAATATCAACAATTCGGCCGACGCTCAGACGGATCTGCGCACTCGGCTGGTCAAAAACCGGGTGCCCGATGTCATCACCTTCAACGGCGATATCAGCTTCGGCATGTTCGCGGCTTCCGGGGTCTTCCATGATTTCACTGACGATCCCCTGGTCAAGGATCTGAATCCGGGCATGGTGTCGATAGCCAGGAATCTGGTCCAGACCAAGGATCCTTCGGCCAAGCGCCTGTATGGCCTGCCCTTTGCCGGCAATGCCAGCGGATACATATACAACAAGACGCTTTGGCGAAAGGCAGGGGTCGATCCCGACAATCCGCCCCGCACCTGGTCGGAGTTCACGGCCGTCATGGACAGGTTCAAGGACCAGGGTATCGAACCTGTGCAGGGCACCCTTTCCGATTCCTGGACCGCCCAGGCCCCCTTGGCATCACTGGCGGGAACCCTGGTCCCCGAGAGCAGGTACAGGGAGCTTTTGGCTGGGAAAACCGATTTCAAGACCCTGTGGACACAGCCGGCTCGGCGCGAGGTCGAGCTTTTCGGCCATTCCACCGGCGACAAGGGCGTCACCTACCAGCAGGGCACCCAAAACATGGCCAAGGGCAAGGTGGCGATCCTTCCCCTGGGAACATACGCCATACCACAAATCAGGATGATCGATCCGGATGTGGACCTCGGATTCGCCCAGATGCCTGCGAATGATTCCCCCTCCCGGCAGATACTGACGGCTGGCGACGATGTCATGCTGACCATGGGCGCCACCACCAGGCACCCCAAGGAGGCCATGAGGCTAATCCGCTACCTGATGCAGCCCCGACAGCTGCGCACCTATGCAAAGGCCCAGACTGCCTTTACGCCGACCAGAAAGGTGGAGGCAGGCGATCCGGCCCTGAACGGGGTTCTTCCCTTCTTCCAACAGAACCGCCTGGCTGACTTCTGCGACCATTACATCCCCTCTTCCATCAACATCGGCGGCTACCTACAGACCATGGTCACCAAAGGGGATGTGGATGGCTTCATCGGTTCCATGCAGAACGAATGGGACAAGGTCCAGGCAAGGAACTTCCAATGATGAAAGGTCAGGATTCAGACATGGCACAATCCAAGGTCGTCGGCATCCATACAGCCGACGCAACAGCCAAGGCCAGAAAACGGCCTTCGAGGTTCTCCAGTCGCAAGGTGGACCGCGCCTTCTACTGGATGGCGGTCCCTGCGGCCCTGATCTTCGCGCTTTTCCTCTATGTGCCCTTCCTCCAGGGTGTGGCCTACTCCTTCACGAATTCGCAGGGATACGGGCGCTATTCGTGGATCGGTTTCAGGAATTACGGCGCCCTCTTCCGTGACGGTCGCGTGGGCCACGCTTACCTGTTCACTCTGCTGATCGCCATTCTGATCACCCTGTTGGTCAACTTCATCGCCCTGTTCATCTCGGTGGCGCTGAATGGGAGGATCGCCTTCAAGAACGGGTTCCGGGTCATCTATTTCATCCCCTACACGCTCTCGGTTCTGGTCATCGGCTATGTCTTCAAATACATCTTCATGACGCCTCTGCCGGCTCTTGGCAAGGCCCTGGGCATCGGCTGGCTCTCCCAGTCCCTGCTGACCAGCGAGCACTATGCCTGGATTCCCATTGTCTTCCTATCGGTCTGGCAGGCGGTGGCTTATTCAACCCTGATCTATCTGGCGGGTCTGCAGACCATCGACTCGGAGGTCTATGAGGCCGCATCCATTGATGGCGCCAACGAGTGGCAGAAATTCTGGAGGATCACCTTCCCCTTGATTGGCCCATTCTTCACCATCAACCTGGTGCTGACTCTGAAGAATGCCTTCAACACCTTCGATCAGGTGGTGGCCCTGACCGCAGGAGGGCCCGATTCCAAGACCGAAACAGTCACCTACCTCATCTACAAGGGCGGCCTTACCGGAGGCGAGTACGCCTACCAGACAGCCAACGCGGTCATGTTCTTCATCGTCCTGGCTGTGATCGCGTTCATCCAGCTGGGCATTTCCAGAAGAGGGGAGAAGATCTGAGATGGCACAGACAGCACTTATTCACCCGCAGACATCTGAACAATCAACAGAAATAAGTGGAAGGCGGCATTGGGGATTTACGGGATCGCGCCTCAAGAGGGTCAACTGGTGGCTGACGGTCACCGTGGCTGTCCTCTCCCTGACGATTCTTGTGCCGCTCTACTTCACCGTGGTCACGGCTCTGAAGACCCCTGCGGAGGCCGGAACCTTCAGCCTGCCCTCTTCCTGGCAGTGGCACAATTTCGCCGATGCCTGGAACAAGGTCAACTATCCCAAGGCTGCACTGAATTCAGCCATCGTCACGGTCTGCGCAGTGGCACTCACCCTGCTGACCAACACTTTCGTGGCCTATGCCGTGGCCAGGAATATGGACAAGCGCTTCTTCCGCTTCCTCTACTACTTCTTCATCGCAGCCATGTTCGTCCCCTTCCCCGTCGTCATGCTTCCCATCGCCAAGCAGTTCGGCAGCTGGCACTTGGACAACGTGCCCGGCCTGATCCTGCTCTACGTGGTGTTGGGCCTGGGCACCAACCTCTTCATTGCCACCGGGTTCATCCGATCCATCCCCACAGCTCTTGAGGAGGCCGCCCGCCTGGATGGCGCAGGCACCTGGAGGGTATTCTGGACCATCATCTTCCCGCTGATGGGGCCGATCAATGCGACCATCGCCATCACCACGGCTCTTTGGGCCTGGAACGATTTCCTCATGCCATTGATTGTTTTGACGGATCAGACCAGCCAGACCATCCCTCTGGCACAGTATGTCTTCAGCTCCCAGTTCGCCACCAACTACCCGATGGCATTCTCCAGCTACCTGATGGCCCTGGCGCCCATCCTGATCGTCTACCTGTTCGCGCAGAAGTGGGTCATCAGCGGCGTTATGAGAGGAGCTGTCAAGTAGCCCTGCCGGGACAGGCAGTTCTGGTCAGCCTATAGTAGAGGTCACAGAACAAGGAAGTCCCAGGAATCCAATCTTCGTGAGGAGGACCATGACCCAGGAAGAACGCATGCAGCTGCCCGACCAGGTACGGACCAACGGAGCCACCCCCAATCCCTGGTGGGCCAACGCTGTGGTCTACCAAATTTATCCGCGGTCCTTCCAGGACACCAACGGCGATGGCTACGGTGACCTGCCGGGCATCACGCAGCGGCTGGACTACCTGGCCGACCTGGGCGTGGACGTAATCTGGCTCAGTCCGGTCTACAAGTCCCCCCAGGACGACAACGGCTATGACATCGCCGATTACCAGGACATCGACCCCATCTTCGGCACCATGGACGACATGGACGAACTTCTGGACCAGGCCCACAAGCGGGGGATCAAGGTGGTCATGGACCTGGTGGTCAATCACACCTCGGATGAGCACGCCTGGTTCCAGGCCTCCCGCAACAAGGAGGACCCGCACGCCGACTGGTACTGGTGGCGGCCCGCCAAGGCCGGCCACGAACCCGGCACCCCGGGCGCAGAGCCCAACCAATGGGGATCCTGCTTTGGGGGCTCCGCCTGGCAGTACGATCCACAGCGCGGCGAATACTACCTGCACCTGTTCTCCAAGAAGCAGCCTGACCTCAACTGGGAGAACCCCCAGGTCCGGCAGGCCGTCTTCGACATGATGAACTGGTGGATGGACCGGGGCATCGACGGGTTCCGCATGGATGTGATCGTCATGATCTCCAAGACCGTCGACTCCGAGGGCCGCCTGCCCGGCGAGGACGGATCGGCCATCACTGACGGTCCCGTGGGGCCTGAGGGGTACTCGTCCTCGGTGCCTTTCTGCGTGGACGGCCCCAGGCTGGATGAGTTCCTCCAAGAGATGCGCAGCCAGGTCTTCCAGGGTCGGCAGGGTTACCTGACCGTGGGGGAGGCTCCCAGTCTGGCGCCTGCCCGCAGCGGGCAGATCACCGACCCGGCCAACCACGAGCTGGACATGCTCTTCCTCTTCACCCAGACCGAGGTTGACACCGGGGACAGCAAGTGGGACATCCGTCCCTTCCGGGTTCCCCGGCTCAAGGCTGCCATGGACGAGCAGCAGCAGGCTGTGGCCAAGGCCGGATGGGCCAGCCTCTACTTCGACAACCACGACCAGCCCAGGATCGTCTCCCGCTGGGGCGACACCTCCAGTGAGGAGCTGCGCTCGCGTTCGGCCAAGGCCCTGGGGCTCCTCCTGCACATGCACCGGGGGACCCCCTACATCTATCAGGGCGAGGAGCTGGGCATGACCAATGCCGGCTTCACCAGCCTCGACCAGTACCAGGATCTGGAGTCCATCAACCTCTACCATCAGCGGGTCGATCAGGCGCACGAGCAGGATCCGGAGTCCATGATGGCCGCCCTGGCCTATATGAGCCGCGACAACGCCCGCACCCCCATGCAGTGGGACTCCACCAAGTTCGCCGGCTTCACGGCTCCATACGCCCCCAAGGAGCCCTGGCTGGCCGTCAACCCCAATAGGGACAAGGTCAACGCCAAGACTGAGCAGCGTAATCCGGATTCGGTCCTGGCCTTCTACCGGGAGCTGATCCGCCTGCGTCATACCAATCCGGTCGTGGCGGCCGGCGGCTTCACCCTTCTGGATCCGGATGCGGACCAGATTTACTCATTCACCCGTTCCCTGGACCAGGCGCCCGAGCCCAAGTCGGGACCCGAGGCTGCCAGCGTTCTGGATGCCCTGCCCTGTCAGCGCCTTCTGGTTGTGGTCAATCTGAGCAGCCGCCCGGCCTCACTGCCGCCTGAAACCGCCGCACTTCTGGGCCTGGACCAAACCGGATTCACCTCCATGGCCCTCGGAGCGGTGGACCCCGATCGAATCCTCATATCCACCTACAGACCGGAGCAAACCGCCAGCTCCCTGCTGACCGGCCGTCTCTCCCCCTGGGAGGGCTTCGTCTACCGACTCTGAGGAAAACCCCGCCGTCGGCACGTTTTCCCGGCTAGAGTGGAAGTCAGCGATGCCCTGATGGGCCTGTGCGGACCGGTCGGGTCCGCGGGTCCCGGGGCGATGGGTTCGCGCTGTGGTCAATCCCGACGATTCCGGCGCGGACGGGAAAAGAAAGCGGGTTGCATGTCTCGTCTGATCATCGTCTCCAACCGTTTGCCCATGTCCTTGCAGGCACAGGAGGACGGCTCTTACACCTTGCGCCAGAACGTGGGGGGACTGGCCACGGCCATCGGCCCCTACCACCATTCCCATAAGGACTGCCTCTGGATCGGCTGGAGCGGCATCGATCCTCAGAAGTACTCGGAAAAGGAGCTGGACCGCATCCGTCAGGCCTACCGGGAGAGCCGGTGCATTCCTATCTTCCTGAGCAAGGAGGAGCTGAATGGATACTACGCCGGCTTCTCCAACAACACCCTCTGGCCGCTCTTCCATGACTTCTCGCATGAGGCCGTCTTCCGCCAGGAGGACTGGGAGATGTACCGCAAAGTCAACATGCGTTTCGCGCAGGTGGTGGAGCCGCTCATCCGCAAGGGCGACACCATCTGGGTCCAGGACTACCACCTGATGCTCCTGCCCAAGATGTTGCGCGAACGTTACCCCGATGCCTCCATCGGCTGGTTCCTGCACGTGCCCTTCCCCAGTGCCGAGATCTTCCGCTCCCTGCCATGGAGCCGCGAGATCCTGGAGGGTGTCCTGGGCGCCAACCTGATCGGCTTCCATACGGTGGACTTCTCCGCCAGCTTCCTGGCTTCGCTGCACAGGCTGTTGCCCGAACTGCCGGTCAACCGGGACGGCGTGGTCGAAATGCCTGACGGCCACCGAGCAGCCATCGACGCCTTCCCCATCGGCATCGACTACAACCTCTACCGGCGTACCGCCCACTCCGGCCTGGCCCGGGCCATGCGTCGAGGAATCGACGAGGCCTGCGGCAAGTCCCCCCGTCATCGCTACCGCACCTCGGTGACTGCCGAGGGCGTGGCGGCCAACGAAGCCGCCACATCGGACGCCAACTGGTGGAGCCACTACATGGAGAAGGACATCCCCGAGTCCACGCTGGCCAAGCAGGCGGCTTCCTCGGTGGGCAGCCGCTCCAACAAGGTCATCGTTTCGGTGGACCGGCTGGACTACACCAAGGGTCTGCCCGAGCGGCTTCAGGCCTTCGGCCGCATGCTGGACAAGTACCCTGAATGGGTGGGCCATGTCACCTACTACCTGCTGGCTACCCCCTCGCGTGAGGTCGTCGAGTCCTATCAGCGGCTCAAGGCCCAGGTGGACCAGTTGGTGGGGGAGATCAACGGCCGCTACTCCCTGCTGGCCTGGACCCCCATCCACTACATCACCCGCTCCCTGTCCATCAAGCCTGTCTGCGGCATCTACACGGCCGGCGACGTAGCCCTGGTCACCCCCCTGCGCGATGGGATGAACCTCGTGGCCAAGGAGTACCTGGCCTGCCATGACGGACGCGACGGCACCCTGGTCCTGTCGGACATGTGCGGGGCCGCCGACGAGCTGACCGATGCCTTCATCGTCAATCCCTACGATATCGACATGGTCTGCGAGGCCCTGCACAACGCCCTGGAAATCACCCCCGAGGAGTCCAGGCAGCGCAACATCCGCATGCAGGCCCGACTCAAGGTGCGCACTGCAGCCAACTGGTGCACCTCGTTCCTCGACTCCCTGCGGCAGGTGTCCACTCCGGGCATGACAGACAGGAGGCTGCGTATGGATCACCACAACGCCATCGTTCGTCAGTGGGACGGCGCCCATCGTCGTCTGGTCCTGTGCGACTATGACGGGACGCTGACCCCGCTGGTTCGCCGTCCTGAGCGGGCCAAGCCCACCCAGGCCCTTCGCCGCCTGCTGACCCAGGTGGGAAGCAATCCCGATGTGGACTTCCTGCTGGTCTCCGGCCGCAGCCATCAGATCATGCAGGACTGGTTCGGTGACCTGCCGGTGGGGCTGATTGCCGAGCATGGCGCCTGGAACCGCAACCTGCCCGGCAGCGACTCGGACGAGTGGCAGCGGGCGCAAGGCCTGCCCGACTCCGATACCTGGCAGAAGGTGATCCGGCCCATCATGGATGAGTCGGCCACCAGGGTCCCCAACTCCTTTGTGGAGAGCAAGTCCGATGCGGTGGCCTGGCACTACCGGATGAGCGATGCCCAGGTGGCCGACCAGGAGCGTCAGGATCTGCTCCATCGCCTGCGCGGAGTAGTGGTCGGCCTGGGGTTGATGATCATGGAGAACTCCAAGGTCGTCGAGGTCACCCCTGTGGCCACCAGCAAGGGCCAGGCCATCCTGCCCTTCGTCAACAGCGGCGACTACGACTTCATGATGGCCCTGGGCGACGATGAAACGGACGAGACCATGTTCGCCGTCATGCCTGATAAGGGCTGGACCATCAAGGTCGGGCCCGGCCAGACCAAGGCCCGGCTGCGGGTCAACGATCCGACAGCGGTCACTCTGCTGCTGGCAGACCTGGGTGCCGGTGTGGCCCGTGACTCCAATGAGCCTGTGGCCTCCCACGACTTCCGCGACGACCATACCGTGGTCGACGAGGCGCACGCCCAGCTCACAGACGACAAGTAAGACAGACGACCACTGCCATCACCGGTGACCCCAGCCATCACCGGTGACTGTTCGTGAAGTCCGTCAAGTTCACGGGCGGGCTGGTGGCACGCTTGGTTATCGGTCTGCTTGTTTCAGGTTTGCTCTCATAATTGTCCGGTCTTCGGGTGCCCAAACGTCTGATTACCCACATGTTTTTGTTTTTCGATAAGTTTGGGTGTCCACCATGTTGACGGCTGACCCCATTGGTCGGGCCCGGCCGACCATACTTGGAGCATGGATACTTCAACAATCACTGCCTGTCTTGAGGCCGATCATGCCGCTGATTTGCGCAAAGCCTCCCAACGTCTGGAAGGTGTGGCCCGTCACACCCTTATCGAGCAATCCGATGACCTGGGTGCTCGGATTGGCCATCGCGTTCTGCTCAAGCCGGAGAATCTGCAGCTGACCGGATCCTTCAAGATTCGCGGAGCTTATAACAAGGTGGCCTCGTTGGATCAGGACGAGCTGGACCGCGGCATCGTCACCGCCTCCGCCGGCAATCATGCCCAGGGGGTGGCTTTTGCCGCACGCAGCCGTGGCGCGAAGGCCACGATTGTCATGCCCCGGATCACTCCGCCCCTCAAGGTCGATGCCACTCGGGCCTATGGTGCCGAGGTTGTCCTGCAGGGCGAGGTCTTCGATGAAAGCTCTGATTACGCCTTGGGGCTGGCACGTGACCGCGGCATGACCTTTGTCCCGCCTTTTGACGACTACGAGGTCGTCTGCGGTCAGGGGACCATCGCCATGGAGATTCTTCAGGACGTGCCCGATGTCACCGATATCGTGGTTCCCCTGGGTGGGGGCGGGCTGGGCGCCGGCGTGGCGCTCGCCGTAAAGACCTTCAAGCCTGAGGTCAGAGTCATCGGAGCCACCCCGGTCGGATCTCCGGCCTGGCGTGAATCTCTGACAGCTGGTCATGTGGTCGCAGCGGATCAGATGCGTACGGCTGCCGAGGGCGTAGCCGTCAGACGTCCCGGCGATCTGAACTATGCCCTGCTCAGCCGCTATATGGATGATCTGGTCCAGGTGACCGAAAGCGACATCTCCGAGATGATTCTATTCATGCTGGAGAAGCACAAACTGGTGGTCGAGGCAGCTGGCGCCGTCTCCTTGGCGGCCTTGGGCCAGTTGGATCTGCAGTCCGATGTCTTCCGGTCGGCTCCCGGGCCGCATGTGATCGTCCCCATCATCTCGGGTGGCAATATCGATACGGTCACCATGGGTGCGGTCATCCAGCGGGGGATGATCTCCCGCGGACGCATCATGCAGTTCGGCGTGGAGTTACCCGATGTTCCCGGCCAGCTGGTCAAGGTGGCCACGGTCCTGGCCGATCTGCGTGCCAATGTGATCGAGCTCAACCACGATCAGTTCAAATCCTCCGGCCACTATGACAACGGCGTGCTCTTGGAGGTGACCGTGGAGACCAACGGCCCCGATCACATCACCCAGATTCTGGACACCTTGCGCAGTCGAGGCTTCCAGGTCCATCAGAACTACTGAGCACTATGTCAAGATTGGATCCGGTGCCCGTGCCTGGCATCCGATGTTCGGGGACAGTGATGGACAATGATCATCGCCGAGAGAACAGTCAGAATGGTCGACGCCTTTGCTGGGCTTGGCTGATGGGACTTGCTGGTTCTTAAAGGTCCAATCTATGGCGATTCTTGTGCTGCCTTGCGTCTCATCACAGGCGGAGTCCCTTTCTTGATGCTGTAGTGGAGCCTTCCCTCTGCGCCGGCGTCGGCCAGGGCCGCGTTCCAGAGAGCGGCCACATGTTTCAGCGACTGTTTGAATCTAGTGACGAAGTTTCGTGTTTCGGCATAGTTCGAGCCCATTTGGTTCTGGAGCGAATTCCGTACCCCGGCCTGTGGAGGGAAGCATGATGACGCGGCTGGTCTTGTGCTTCTTCTGGCGCCCGACTTGGGTGCTTATCCACACCATGAGCAGCCTGGCCTTCTCCCTGTACGGCCGGATGCGGGTGATGCCCTTCCCCAGGGTCGTCACGGTCTGCGGTTGGAGGACGTGGGTATATCAGCCTATCTCGATAATCGACGAACAGATTTGCTTTATTTCTTCATTGTGCGTTGAGATGATGACGGCGGCACCTTGTTGGGCAAGTTCGCACAGTATACGTATTACGACGTTAGCGTTGTCTTGATCCAGCGCAGAGGTCGGCTCGTCTGCAAGAATGACACTCGGCTGTTTGAGCAGGAGCCTTGCGAGGGCGATTCTCTGTTGTTCCCCGCCCGATAGGGTGTAAATCTTTTTCTTCTGTGAGCCATTCATCCCGACGATGTCAAGTACGCTGTCGATTCGTTCGTCCCGTTCCTTGCGATGCTCGCGCTTCTTCATTTTGAGGGGAATCTGCAGGTTACGCGATACGTTCCACTGTTCGACAAGACCATAGTTCTGGAATAGAAATCCTATGTTTTCGCGAAGACACACTCGCTGTCCCTTCCTGCTCTTGTGTAAGTAACCGGAACGGAATGTCCCTTCGTTGTAAGTGACCGATCCTTCATCGAAGTCCTCCAACAAGCCGACGCAGTTGAGCAGGGTCGTCTTGCCTGCACCGGACGGCCCGCTCACTGCGATTATGGAACCAGGTCCAGCGTCGAAGGACAGTCTCGACCATAAGGTGTGTTCTGCAAATCTCTTGGTAAGTCCTTCGACTTTCAATGTCGGCTGCATGCCTGCGTCTGTCATATGCATCTCCCTCCGCACCGCGGATTCACGGGCGTTTGATGTCGTCGGCACGGAACCTTGATTCGTATGCCGATACGGTAATGGCCATGATGAGGCTGGATCCGGCGAAGAGCAATGTTCCAGCCACCAGATCCGCAACCTTGTTCATCGAGCCGATCATGCCGACTGCCATGAGGGTCAGCAGTACCCCGGTATTCTGCATGATAAGGAAGCCTCCATGTCTTCTGAAAAACCCGTATCCATGGATGAATTGGACGAAGGAGAGCCTGCGTCGTCTTGCGCAATACGCGGCCGAGCACACAAGGATGGCCATCATGGCAGCGGCCAGACCGAACGATATGGCTATAATGTCCCCGCGTTGCTCGTTCCTGGATAATGACAACGTATACGCCACCGAGTCTTTGGCGTTGTCAATACCCTGGAAGTATCCGGAGATTCCATAATGGTCCAGCTTGCTTTGCAGGAGTTCCGGATCAGAGAACAATACACTATCGCTTGATGTGTATGACAGGTATACCATGGGGCTGATCAACCCTGACGATGGGGATGTGACGGCTACCACTGGATCTTTCAAAGACAGCTTCTGCTGATCTTCCGCAGGCATGAACTGCGTTCCCGAGAAGAGAGATATGTCTTGGTCCGAACGTGTGCGGACCAAGACGCCGTGAGGGTTGCAGGAATATGGTTTCTGTTTCTGGGTAACACCCAGTTGGCACTGTGTCTTGAAATATTCGGCATATTTCTTCAACAAGGCTCCGGGGTCCCCTTTATATGATGAAGGCACCAGGAGTGTGAAAGCCCCGATATCTTTTCCAACCACTCTAACCGGTTTCCCATCAAGTCCGGCAATGGGTTGTTTGTCAAGATAGTTCGGGCTCACTATCATCGAATCGGATCCGTCCGGTTCGTAAGGATCATCGTAATAATCGGAGCCAAATTTATTATACCCGACCAGCATCGCCTTCCCTCTGCTGTCAAGATCCTCGATCACTTTCATCAGGGGAGACGCTGCCCGGAGCATATCCTCCTGTGTGATGTTGATTGAAAACCTCAGGACATATTGATCCGAGATGCGAGACCACTGTGCCAAGGACCGGCTGGTGCTCTGTACCGCGCTGATCCTATTCAGAGACCCGCTGATGGTGCCAAAGAGAACAGCCACCACCATGAACTGGGCAAAACCCGCGATGATGCCATCACGAAGTTCGTTACCCTCTCCGTTCAGAACAGCGGGTATTCGATCGCGGAATGTACTGGCACCACCCAAAACCAACGCCAGGAAGACAAGATAGGCCGTCAATACAGCCACGGCGACAAACAGCGCTCGAAGGAGTCGCCAAATCTGGTGGAAGTTATTGATAAGCCAGAGGAAAGGTAATCCCACCAGGGTAATCGTCATCAATCCCACGGCGAGCGTGGCGAGCAGTGAAACCAGCTCGCCGACGAGTATCCTTCCGCTGGTATAACCATGCATCGCCTTGACCGCATGTATCTTCCTGTTCCTAGACAGGGAATACGCGGTGGAAACCACCAATGTGATGGCGATGATGGCGACTCCCGCCCAAAGGCCACCCCTCCCTAACGCGTATATCATCGCAGCTATCCAGAAGCCTCGTGACCAGAGGCTTTGTGATTCGTCAACCACTATCCGGGAACGTGACAAAGCCTTGGCGAGCTGTTCCATATGTGACCTATCCGCATTGGTCGCATAGCTTCCGCGCAAGTCCTGGGTGGTAATCTCTTCAAAAGAAACTACTTTCGTTGACTGGTCACGCGTTGAAAAGGAAGGATAATCGTACCCTCCATTTCGTTGAAAAGACTCTTGGTCACCCACAAAGGCCACGAGAACACGAGACTTCATTGAATCACGAAATGAAGGTTGGATTTTGAAGACATTAATCCCTAAATTTCTTGATGCTTGAGCAATCGCACGCACAGCATCCGCCTTCGTCGCGGTATCAACCCTCTCGACGGTGAAAGAGGTACCGGTACCTGCCGGAAGCTCCTGGTCGATAGTGATAAGCATCTCGAATGTCACCACCATGGTGAGAATCAAGGAAGCCCAAACCGTCAACCGTTGAATCCAGTGAATTCGCAAATCACCTCACCCACCCAAAACAAAGAGTAGACACATGCCGGCCGACAAGGCAGGAGCTGCCATTCATGAAGCAACAACTTTCCCAAACTTCCTCATAGTCTTCTCCTTTGAAAGCAAATATGAGGCGAAAACGTTCTACCGCTGACTATTCTACTCCATAAACACAGCTAACTCATTCCGGCCTCTCGCACATTGAGACTGCTCTCATGTCACTGACACCGATGTGGAAATCCGAACTGGTACGATGACGCCACCACTCCTGGAACAATACCCTGCCGGAATTCGAACAACACATAAAAGACCAGTTTGCTTGGTTACACTCACACCATGAGCATGGGATGTTTAGTGGATGTAGTGCGGAATCATGTAGAGAATGTCGCTGGTGATGACACTGGTGGGGATGGTGGCGGTCAGCCAGTTGCGGATTTGATGTCAGTCGAGCCGGTTGCCCATTCGTCTGATCTGCTCGCTGGCCTGTCTATCGAGTGAGGCCAGGGCCTCGTCGAGGTGTCGTGTGACGTCGTGGGCGAGCGAGTCGAGCCTGCTGTTCTGCTTGCTCTGCAGGCTTAAGAGCTGCTCGTTCACGTGCCGCTGCTCGTCGTTCATCTTTCTGAGCTGTGTTTCGTTCCTGCTCGCCGTTTGCTCCACGCTTTCCTCGAACGCCTTGTAGTCAGAGAGGATGACCTTCCTTGAGGCTTCGTTCTGCCTGTCGCCTGAGTCCTCTAATCGCTGCAAGCTGATCAACAGCATCTGGTTGGCCTGTTCCGTCGTGGAGGTTATCGCCTCCAACTGCTCCTTGCGGTTCACCTGGCTGCTAGTGGCGAGATGCATTTGCGTGCCCTGGTAGTTCCCGAGCTCCTCGAGTAAATGCCTCGTCTCGCGCAGTTGCGCGCTCAGGTTCTCCTCGTTGCTCTGGTTCGGGTTCTTGCCCATGTCTCCTCGTTTCGTCCAGCAGCGATTGCAGTTCTCCGGCCACGCTCTTAATCTGTTCGCGCAGCTTCTCGATGAGCGTCTCTCCAATGACCGCGAAGCGAAGTCATCCACCGTCAAAATCAAAATCAAAAATTCAAGTTTTCTAGTATAGGTATATAGGGGATCTCTGATTAGATTTAATGCGCGTGGGGCTAAGAGGGTTTGCTGCATTCAAAGTCCCTCAAATTGCATTCAAGGTCCATCTCTTGAATTTGGTCTGATTGTGGCTTATCTGGACGTGATTGCTGTCTGCGCTGGTTGGTGCATTTGGGGTGTGTTGATGATGGTGGTTTCGTGATTGCTGGTGGGTCTGATGCTTGGGTGGTTACGTTTGGTGGGCTGTTTTTGGGTCGTTCACGATACATAAGAGATAAACCAGGCTACGTATCGTAATCAGTGGCGGAACGCCAGAATCAATCCACTATTTTGCTTGTTACGACACATAGCCTGGTTCAGATATCCGAAACTCTATCCCCGCTTATTATGATTATTGGCATCACTGTTTGCATAAATTCCAATAACGGCAGCTGCTCCAAGCATTATTACCAGCAACACCCAAAGTATGACCAAACAAGTGGGATCAAATGCGCTGACACCCTTGGTGAAAATACAACTAAACGCCAAGTCTATCGACATCAATGCCATGATTACGGCTTCCAATAGGAACAACCAAGAATACTTGGAGTGAATATATCCCCAGGTTTCATCAGATGACATTATGGCTTTAGTCCTTAATCCGACTTGCCCGTTTCTGCGTAAATTACCCAGCTTCGCCTTTCGGTACAGCCACACAAAGTAAATTGCCAAAACCATCATCAATACACAAAGTGCTGCTACCATTGAATTTCGCTTTCTTTTTTGAAAACTATTGCTAATGGATCCGATTTTTAATTGTTGGATATGACAAACGCTGCTGCAACACCGATAAGTAATAAGAAGACGGCAATCAAGGCAAACATGAGAGCTATGAAGCCAGTCATCGATATCAATACTGCGACAACAAGACCTGCGACTCCAACAAAAAGAAGATCAGAAACCCATATGATTTTTACTGTCCGAATTGACAGTTTCATAAGGCAATCTCCATTGCCGGGTTCTTGCAGAAGAGTCCTTTTTGATGGAACTGTTGTGATGGCTGACAGTACAAGAAGCACCGAAAAAGCAACAATAAACTGATTCACTGGATTTCTAAAAGCTGGTGATTGATGCTCCATTGAACTACTAAGTATCACCATTGCAGCGTACCCTGAAACGGCAGTGGCCACAGGAAGATAAACATCAATAGAGTCAACCGCTCGTCCAACACTTTGTTTAATCACGAGTACAGATCGAGCAATGAGAACAATGAGCACCGCACACACAATGACTGCAGGGAAAATCGGAACGGTATATTTTTCCCCCCAAGAATCAGCCTTCCCAAGAGCATTCCAGTGCGTTGGCACTACATCAGGCAGTGCATAATAGTTACTACCAAGTACGATAGCCATCACCAAAGCAAGAATGAACGAAAACATTACGGACGGCGACAGCAACTTTTTCATATCATAACTTCCACGTTAATGACTGGGAATATGGATGTCCATAATTCAACACAGTTAAACCACCGTCACCCTTTCGGGAACGCAAAATAAAGGTACAGACTCCGTCCACTAACTCTTCGTTTTCCTTAGTTACAGTACCCATAATCAACAACCCCTTAGTCGATATACGTTTATCAAATGCAATCGCAAAATGTGATGCGATTGACAAATACTGTAGTACTTGTCAAGCGATAATCGGTCGTTTCTTCAGCAGGCGAGAGGCGTCGGTGCTTTTGCCGATGAATTCGGACTTGTGATCATGTCTTTCAGGCGAGTTTGAGCTCGACTATTACACGTTTAATCTACTTGGTGACTATCTGAGGGCTAGATTCTATATCGGAAGCGTCGGAGCTCTGTTGGGACAGTGTGCTTCAGGCTTATGGCTCTACTAAAAGTATGCTATCGGGCATGAAAAGGCTCCAATGGGATGTATGGCTGGAAGTCAGCGGGGTGCCCGCTGATCATTGTGGCGTGGCTAGGGTGTTTTGGAGCAAAGAATCGACTCTGTCGGTGCTGCGAATGGGTGGATGGATAGGAGGACGGGGGTGAGTTGGAAGCAGAGGGGCAGGGGAGCACGGTTATTCCTGTTCGAATTTCATGGGCCCTATCGGTATCTTGCCCCAGTACTCGGCGGTGCTGATAAGGGCATGTCCAGGGCATCATAGCTTTGCTCGGGCGGGAAGACTTTGGCTTCCGGAGTCGATTCGCTCTCCTTCTTCTGGGGCAGGGGTTTGCTACCTGATGCAGAGTATCCGCGTGATAGGGGTGCCGGGGTTCCAAAGCGACGCTGACAGGGGACCGGTACAGGCGGAGTCTGCCCGTAGTGAAACGGAAGACGGCGCAAGGATTGCCATAGCGGGCCCCGCAGGTTCTTGCAGAGCCCATCAGAAATCTGCAGATCGCAGATCTGTTCCAGCGATTGCGCGGAGCAGTCAGCGAATCATTCCTGTCCGGCAATAGTTTTGTCGACGAGTTTGGGCAACGCTTCTTCGATAGGTTCATGGATGAGTCGGGTTGCCAGAGAATCATACTGGGTTGAACCCATGTTCATGATGGTGATTGGCACACCTGCTTGGGCTGCCACCGGCACCAGTGAGGCCGCCGGATACACCTCCAAGGTGGAGCCGATCACCCAGAATTGATCGGCCTGGCTGGCCAGCCTCATGCTCTTTTCCATGGCTCCCTCGGGCAGGGCCTGACCGAAATAGACCACATCAGTCTTGATGATGCCGTTGCAAGGCATGTTGCCTTGGTAGGGCATGGGCTTGTGGCAGTGTGGATCGGGTTCCTGATCGAGCTTGGCCATGATGTCGGCCGTCCGATATGCCTGACCGCACTTCATGCAATGGGAGCTGCCGATGGTCCCGTGAAGGTTGATGATGACATCCTCGGAGTTGCCGGCTTTCTCGTGGAGGGCATCGAAGTTCTGCGTAGCCAGCAGGTTCAGCATGCCTGCCTGCTCCAGCCTAGCCAGTGCCTTGTGCGCTACTCCGGGCTGGGCCTTCCATACTGGTGACTCCTTCTGCCACCGCCATGAATACTCCCGCTGCTTCCGGTCACTCATGAACAGATCCAAGTCATAAACGTTCATCTGATCGGGATGCTTGGTCCAAACCCCGTCAGGCCCGCGAAAATCCGGTATGCCGGCGGAAGTCGAGATTCCCGCCCCGGTCAGTACTGCAATTGTTGTGCTCATACACCCGTCTTACCATCCGTCAACAGAATCCATGACTCGCAGACCAACATAGTGCGCGAACATACATCTATATCAACATTCATATTCGTAGGCTGTGGATGACTGGCGGTCGAGAACGGAAGGTGAACTCCGCATTGGATACAGCCGACTATGAGCAGAGTTCAAAAGGACTATGAAGGGACTAAGCCGACACGCAAATGGCGCTGGGACCCGATCGTCACTTTGTGAATAAAATGTGTGCATGAAGCCGTGTCAGTGCGCTGAAGTCCAATCTTCGCGACGTCTAAAGTTAAAAAGGGACATGCAACGACACGCCGTCTGAGGGCTTGTTATAGCTTGTTTTGAGGGTCTTTTCGGAGGGGCCGGGTTGCGTTTTGGCCGGCTCGTGGTAAGTTTATCTCTTGCTGCTCAACACGGCGGTTCTTCTTCCGGGAGGAAGCTGAACGCTTGTTGGTGTGGTGGTGGTTTGAGAACTCAAGAGCGTGTTTGTGCTACTTATAGCTTTTTGATTGCCAGTCCGATGCCCGCCCGGCTGTTGTCGGGTACGTGGGAGCGTTGTGAGGGGTGTCGGGGTTTTTCGTGGGTTGGTTTCCTCCTTATGGAAGCCGGCCCGTCAATTATTGATGTGGGCTGTTTCGGCCTTCTTCATGGTTTTTTGTGGAGGGTTTGATTCTGGCTCAGGATGAACGCTGGCGGCGTGCTTAACACATGCAAGTCGAACGGGATCCGCCAAGCTTGCTTGGTGGTGAGAGTGGCGAACGGGTGAGTAATGCGTGACCAACCTGCCCCATGCTTCGGAATAGCTCCTGGAAACGGGTGGTAATGCCGGATGCTCCGCACCGTCGCATGATGGTGTGGGAAAGGGTTTACCGGCATGGGATGGGGTCGCGTCCTATCAGCTTGTTGGCGGGGTGATGGCCTGCCAAGGCTTCGACGGGTAGCCGGCCTGAGAGGGCGACCGGCCACATTGGGACTGAGATACGGCCCAGACTCCTACGGGAGGCAGCAGTGGGGAATATTGCACAATGGGCGAAAGCCTGATGCAGCGACGCCGCGTGCGGGATGACGGCCTTCGGGTTGTAAACCGCTTTTGATTGGGAGCAAGCGAGAGTGAGTGTACCTTTCGAATAAGCACCGGCTAACTACGTGCCAGCAGCCGCGGTAATACGTAGGGTGCAAGCGTTATCCGGATTTATTGGGCGTAAAGGGCTCGTAGGCGGTTCGTCGCGTCTGGTGTGAAAGTCCATCGCTTAACGGTGGATCGGCGCCGGGTACGGGCGGACTGGAGTGCGGTAGGGGAGACTGGAATTCCCGGTGTAACGGTGGAATGTGTAGATATCGGGAAGAACACCGATGGCGAAGGCAGGTCTCTGGGCCGTCACTGACGCTGAGGAGCGAAAGCGTGGGGAGCGAACAGGATTAGATACCCTGGTAGTCCACGCCGTAAACGGTGGATGCTGGATGTGGGGCCCGTTCCACGGGTTCCGTGTCGGAGCTAACGCGTTAAGCATCCCGCCTGGGGAGTACGGCCGCAAGGCTAAAACTCAAAGAAATTGACGGGGGCCCGCACAAGCGGCGGAGCATGCGGATTAATTCGATGCAACGCGAAGAACCTTACCTGGGCTTGACATGTGCCGGACGGCCGCGGAGACGCGGCTTCCCTTCGGGGCCGGTTCACAGGTGGTGCATGGTCGTCGTCAGCTCGTGTCGTGAGATGTTGGGTCAAGTCCCGCAACGAGCGCAACCCTCGCCTCGTGTTGCCAGCACGTTATGGTGGGAACTCACGGGGGACCGCCGGGGTTAACCCGGAGGAAGGTGGGGATGACGTCAGATCATCATGCCCCTTACGTCCAGGGCTTCACGCATGCTACAATGGCCGGTACAACGGGATGCGACATGGTGACATGGAGCGGATCCCTGAAAACCGGTCTCAGTTCGGATCGGAGCCTGCAACCCGGCTCCGTGAAGGCGGAGTCGCTAGTAATCGCGGATCAGCAACGCCGCGGTGAATGCGTTCCCGGGCCTTGTACACACCGCCCGTCAAGTCATGAAAGTGGGCAGCACCCGAAGCCGGTGGCCCAACCCGCAAGGGGGGGAGCCGTCTAAGGTGAGGTCCGCGATTGGGACTAAGTCGTAACAAGGTAGCCGTACCGGAAGGTGCGGCTGGATCACCTCCTTTCTACGGAGATTCTGGAAATCCCCCGCGTGTGATGCGTGGGGGTCGTGCCTGCGGGTCCGGCCGGTCGGCCGGATGGTGTGGGCGTGCTGGCGTGGAACGGTCTTGAGGCTGTGGCATGGATGCGCTGTTGGGTTCCCGGGCCGCCACCCTTGTGGGTGGTGTTCCCGTCGCCCGTCGGGTTCCTCATGGGGTGTTGCCCCGTGGCGGGTCCCGGCGGCGCGCTGGTGGCTTGAGAACTGGATAGTGGACGCGAGCGGATGGCCGGCTGTGAGGCCGGTTGTCTGCTGTATTGTTTCGTCCGGGCCCATGTGAGTGGGTTCGGGTCGATCGTTTTGTGATCGTTTAGTGTGATGATTTGTCGTCTGGCAGTTCGCAGTTGTTGTTGTCGTGGCATGGCCTGTGGTCGTGTTGTCGGCAAGGGCGCATGGTGGATGCCTTGGCAGACAGGACCGATGAAGGACGCGTGGGGCCGCGATAGGCCTCGGGGAGCCGCCGACAGGGCTTTGATCCGAGGGTGTCCGAATGGGGAAACCCGCCGGCCGTGATGGGCCGGCACCGCATTCGTGCGGGGGGTACGCAGGGAAGTGAAACATCTCAGTACCTGCAGGAAAGGATATTCCGTGAGTAGTGGCGAGCGAAAGCGGATGATGGCCAAACCGGTGCCGTGTGATACCCGTCGGGGGTTGCGGCATGGGTGTTGTGGGACTTGGCGTCCGGGCTCCGACGGGCCCGGCGGCAGTGATAAAGCGGCGTGTGAGGCGAACGGGATTGAATTCCCGGCCGTAGAGGGTGATGGCCCCGTAGCCGAAGGCGCGCCGCCTGCCGGTCCTTGTTCCCAAGTAGCGCGGGACTCGTGGAATCCCGTGTGAATCCGCCCCGACCGTGGGGTAAGCCTGAATATTCCTGTCTGACCGATAGCGTACGAGTACCGTGAGGGAAAGGTGAAAAGCACCCCGGGAGGGGAGTGAAAGAGTTTCTGAAACCGTGTGCCTACAATCCGTCGGAGCCCTTCGGGGTGACGGCGTGCCTATCGAAAAATGAGTCTGCGAGTCAGTGGTGCGTGGCGAGGCTAACCCGTGTGGGGCAGCCGTAGCGAAAGCGAGTCCGATAAGGGCGTTTCCAGTCGCGTGTCCTGGACCCGAAGCGGGATGATCTAGCCCTGGGCAGGTTGAAGCGCGGGTAAGACCGCGTGGAGGACCGAACGGACCTGGGTTGAAAACCGGGCCGATGACCTGGGGCTAGGGGTGAAAGGCCAATCAAATTCCGTGATAGCTGGTTCTCTCCGAAATGCATTTCGGTGCAGCGTCGCGTGAGTGCCTCCATGGGGTAGAGCTACTGGATGCTTGAGGGCCCGTATCGGGTACCGACAGCAGCCAAACTCCGAATACGTGTGAGGTGTATCGCGGCAGTGAGTCGGCGGGGGATAAGCTCCGTCGTCGAGAGGGAGACAGCCCAGATCGTCGTCTAAGGTCCCCAAGCGCGTGCTAAGTGGGAAAGGATGTGGAGTCGCATAGACAGCCAGGAGGTTGGCTCAGAAGCAGCCATCCTTGAAAGAGTGCGTAACAGCTCACTGGTCTAGTGGTTCCGCGCCGATAATGTAGCGGGGCTCAAGCACGCCACCGAAGACGCGGCAGCGCAGTTCGCTGTGCTGGGTAGGAGAGCGTTCCGCGTGGGGCGAAGCGGCGGCGTGAGCCGGCCGTGGACCGCGTGGAAGTGAGAATGCAGACATGAGTAGCGAGAGGCGGGTGAGAATCCCGTCCGCTGGATGACCAAGGGTTCCGGGGCCACGTTCGTCGTCCCCGGGTGAGTCGGGTCCTAAGGCGAGGCCGACAGGCGTAGTCGAATGGATGAAGGAGTCGATATTCTCCTACCGGCGTCAAGCCGTCCAATCCAAGACGTGGAAGCATGCCCTTACCTGTGTCGGGTGGCGGTCTTCGGACCGTCCGATGGCATGGGACCGGCGTGTGGATGCGTGGCGGGTAGCGCGGGAGTGACACGGAACGGGAGCCGGGCCGCGGTGGTGGTTATCCGTGGTCAAGCATGCGGCGCGTCGGGCAGGCAAATCCGCCCGGCATGAGCGCGAGGTGTGATGATGGGGGGTCTTGTGCCCCGAATCCGGTGTGCCGTTCCGTCGAGAAAAGCTTCGGCGTGAGGAGTGGCGCCGCCCGTACCCCAAACCGACACTGGTGGTCAGGTAGAGTATACCAAAGCGATCGAGCGAATCCTGGTCAAGGAACTCGGCAAATCACTCCCGTGCCTTCGGTATAAGGGAGGCCCCGGCCGGTGAGGCGCCTTTGCGCGCGGAGCCGGTGGGGGCGGCACAGACCAGGGGGTAGCGACTGTTTACCAAAAACACAGGTGCATGCGAAGACGTAAGTCGCTGTATATGCACTGACGCCTGCCCGGTGCCGGAAGGTTAAGAGGATCCGTCATCCCTCTTCGGGGGGGGCAGCGGTGAATTCAAGCCCCGGTAAACGGCGGTGGTAACTATAACCATCCTAAGGTAGCGAAATTCCTTGTCGGGTAAGTTCCGACCTGCACGAATGGCGTAACGACTTCCCCACTGTCTCGACCAGGAGCTCGGCGAAATTGCAGTACGAGTAAAGATGCTCGTTAAGCGCAGAAGGACGAAAAGACCCCGGGACCTTTACTATACCTTGGTATTGGCGTTAGGTGCGGACTGTGTAGCATAGGCGGGAGGCTTCGAAGCGGGTGCGCCAGCATCCGTGGAGCCGGAATGTGAAATACCGCTCTGTCCTCATCTGGCCTCTAACCTCGGCCGGTCATCCCGGCCAGGGACAGTGCCTGGCGGGTAGTTTAACTGGGGCGGTTGCCTCCCAAAGAGTAACGGAGGCGCCCAAGGGTTCCCTCAGCCCGGTTGGCAATCGGGTGTCGAGTGCAATCGCACAAGGGAGCTTGACTGCGAGACCGACGGGTCGAGCAGGGACGAAAGTCGGAGATAGTGATCCGGTGCCGGCGTACGGACGCGGCATCGCTCAACGGATAAAAGGTACCCCGGGGATAACAGGCTGATCATCCCCAAGAGTCCATATCGACGGGATGGTTTGGCACCTCGATGTCGGCTCGTCGCATCCTGGGGCTGGAGCAGGTCCCAAGGGTTCGGCCGTTCGCCGATTAAAGCGGCACGCGAGCTGGGTTCAGAACGTCGTGAGACAGTTTGGTCTCTATCCTCTGCGCTCGTTGGAATCTTGAGGAGCCCTGCCCATAGTACGAGAGGACCTGGGTGGACGAACCTCTGGTATGCCGGTTGTCGCGCCAGCGGCACGGCCGGTTGGCTACGTTCGGATGGGATAACCGCTGAAAGCATCTAAGCGGGAAGCCCCCTCCAAGATAAGGATTCCATGAAGCCTCCGGGCTTCTGAAGACCCCATGCAGAACACATGGTCGATAGACCGGACGTGGACACCCCGCAAGGGGCGGAGCCGACCGGCACTAATGGTCGAGGACAACACAACACCCGCCCCCGGGAGGGGCGGCGGCATCAACCCCTGCTGCGAAGCCTGCCTGCGGCAATGAACACGAACGGCCACAGGCGATCGAACACACGGAACACGCGTCCACCATCCGGTCCCCAAGCCGCCAGGAGACCCCATCCCCCCACACGGGGTTGGAAGAACCGAAGATTCGCGGCGGTCATGGCCTGGGGGAGACGCCCGGTCCCATTCCGAACCCGGAAGCTAAGACCCAGCACGGCAATGGTACTGCACCCGGAAGAGTGTGGGAGAGTAGCACACCGCCGCTAATACACCTACATAGGGAGGTCTCTTCAGGAGGATAAACCTGAAGAGACCTCCCTTTTTCCATATCTTCTCAGACCCAGGTCGGGCAATGTTGCATACGTGCACAAAGCCTCACGGGAAATGAGCGGCCACAATCAGGCTGAGCAATGAGAGGCTGCTCCGCACCAGCAGTCTGCAATTGAAGATTTGCAGACACGGGTGCGGAAGCTCAGGCCGGTTTTACCGCCTGTCGTTTATGCCCACAAGATCTAGAATGAGAAGTAGCCGAATCATATACGCAAACACATATGCGAAGAAAGCGGATGAGCATGGGCAAACGAATCATTCTTGTAGGAGCCACCGGCCGAGTGGGCGCATCGACCTGCGAGGACCTGGTCAAAGCGGGCCACGAGGTGGTCGCCTGCGCTCGGGGAGCCTCGAAGATTCCAGCAGGCCGGCAGGTGGAGCCCATGACCCTGGACCTGCATGACCCGCTCTCCCAAGTCACCGATGCATTCCGCAAGTCGAATGCGGACGTCATCGTCTTCACCGCAGGCTCACGTGGCAAGGACATCAATCAGATCGACGCACTGGGAGCCATGAAGACCATAGAGGCCGCTAAAGCGGTCGGCATCACCAGGTACATCATGCTGGGGGCCATGTATGCAGCGGACTGGCTGCGCTGGGAGCAGCCACAGGTCAAACCAGCCATCGACGCCCTGGCCGACTACTACGTGACCAAGAACATGGCCGACCAGTACCTGATCACCTCCGGGCTGGACTACACCATCATCGAGCCAGGCAGTCTCACCGAGCAGGAAGGCACAGGAACCATCAAGGTGGAGCCGGACGGACCCGGGCCCATACCGATTCCCGACGTGGCACAATGCCTGGCCGACTGCGTCGATCTCCCCCAGACCGCGAACAGGATTTACAACATCGTCGGTGGCAGCACACCCATCAGGCAGGCCCTCACTGCAAAGCAGTGAATGAAACCCAACCGAGTTCCTCAGAAGAGCCTCCCGTTGACAGATTATGGCGTGTCTGCACAGCATGGGGGATGGTACCTTGGTTGCAATGCTTGTTGCTGTTGATTGCGCGCTGGCACACTGAGTTCCCGTGTCCTTTCTGAAGGCGGGGTTAGCTTGGAGGCAGGGCTGATCTCGAGGAGGTCATTGATGAATATCACCAATTTTCGTGATCTGGGAGGCACCCGGACCATCCACGGCCGTCAGGTGCGTCCTTACAAGTTCATCAGGTCAGGACAGCTGGTCGGCCTGGACGAGGAGACCAAACAAGAGCTCGTCAACCGTTATCAGGTGACCCAGGTCGTGGATTTCCGCAGGCCCTTCGAAATACAGGAAAGCCCGGATGATCGGATTGACGGCGTAACCTTCACCAACATCGATTTGTTGGAGCAAAGCGGCACCAACAGTGCCAGTTTGGACGATTTCGCATCGCTGGGTTCGGCGGATCAGGTCAACGGCCACATGCTGAATGTCTACCATGACCTGGTCACGAATCCTGCGGCCCAGCAGGGGTATGGGCGCTTCCTGCGCATCGTCGTGGGCAACACCCAGGGTGCCACGCTCTTCCACTGCTTCGCCGGCAAGGATCGAACCGGATTCGCCGCGGCTTTGGTCCTCTGGCTGTTGGAGGTAGACGACGACCAGGTGTTTGCGGACTATCTGAAGACCAACGAGGAGCGGGTCGAGGCTAACAATCAATTGCTGGATCTATTCCGCGCCAAGGGCTTCGACCAGGATTCACTGGATGCACTACAGATTGCGCTCTGCGTCAAGAAAGAATACCTGGCCCATGCCCAACAGACCATGCTCGAGGCTTACGGGGATGTCTTCACCTATGCCCAGAAGGCTCTAGGGTTCGGGTCAGACCAGGTAGATGCCCTGCGCAGCAACCTGCTGGAGTAAGTGCACAGGGTTGGAGGCGTCTGGGACGGGTAGACTCGATTCTAGATGTCAATTGCGAGGAGGATATTGTGCGATACATGAATTTAGGACTGTCAGGATTCCGGGCCTCCCGTGTGGCCTTGGGGGTTATGCGGATCGATCAGAAGAGCCGCGAGGAAGCGCGGACCATTGTGGAGACGGCTATGAATGCGGGCGTGGACTTCTTCGACACAGCAGATTGCTACCATGCTGGGGCCAGCAGCCGAGCCTTGGGACAGGCTTTGAAGGATTTGAGTGTAGATCGTGACAGCGTGGGCATCCAGACCAAGTTTGGAATCTTCCGTAACCCAGACAGCGACAAGATTACCCGTTATGACTTCTCCAAGGATCACCTGCTGAAGACCCTGGATCAGGAGCTGATCAACCTGCAGACTGACCATGTTGACTTTGTGCTCCTGCATCGCCCCGACACCCTGGTCGACTTGGATGATCTCGCTGAGGCTTTCAATGAGTTGCAGTCCAGCGGAAAAGTACGGCACTTCGGTGTCAGCAACGTCAATCCTATGCAGGTGGATTTACTGCAGAGCGCAGTAAGCCAGCGGCTGGAGGTCAATCAGCTGCAGTTCGGCCTGGGGCACACCGGCATGGTCGACCAGGAGATTCACGTCAATATGGGTGATGATCCCAGCCTGGACCATGATGGTGGTCTTTTGGCCTATTCGCGACTAAAGTCCATGACCATTCAGGCCTGGAGTCCCTTCCAGACGGGATTCTTCGACGGAGTCTTCCTGGACAATCCACGCTATCCTGAACTCAATGCCGAGCTGGACAAACTGGCCCAGCAGCATGGGGTAGCCAAGAGCGCTATTGCGGTGGCTTGGATTCTGCGGCATCCCGCTGGCATACAGGTTCTCCTGGGATCCATGAATCCAGAACGGATCACTCAGATGGCCGCTGGCGCAGATGTGGATCTGACTGCCCAGGAATGGTACGATCTCTACCTGAGCGCCGGTCACGACCTGCCCTGATCTCTGCCTGCCGATGTACTCGTCTGCCCGGTTTCTGCCCAGTTTTACCACTTCGAGCTATGAAGGATTGCGCCCTGCCAGTCTGATTTTGCATCATCTGCTTGCGTCATTTGGCAGGGCCTGCCTGGTCAGGCTTTGGGTGCCGTGAACGCTTAAGATGCTCAGAACAATAATTGGATCGGTTTCAAGGTAGTCGTACGCTGTCATGCATTATTTCACCCCACGACGTTGCGCTGCGACGTCCAAGATCATGTATCACGATCGTGTCAAGGCCCAGCAGGCCGCCGACCGCAGCATGGTCGAACGCGACGTTCTTTTGTGGGTCTACCGTTGCGACTACTGCGGAAACTGGCATCTGACCAGCCATGAGCCGGGCTCCTACCAGCGCATGAGGGCGGTCTCGCGAGCTTCAAAACCGCATAGTCGCAAACGTGGGTACAAGCCCCGTCGCAGGTGAGGCAGCCCTTGCCTCTATAGCCCATGCATTTTGACAGCCCCAAGCAGCAGGATTGGATTTCACTGATCTTGCTGCTTAGGGCCGATTGAACTTTGTCTATTCACCCAAGACTGGTGAACCAGGCTGGTGACTCTTACGGTTTGCCTGGTTGGCAGGTAGGGATTTCGTTATCTAACAGGCTGGGTCGAAGCCCTGTCGGCGGATCGAATCCAGCATGGGTTCATGGCCGGAGGCAGGGTTGCGAACCTTGTCGGACATCATGGCGCTGAATGAGCGATGGGGATCGTCCATGTGCCGGATGTCGCGATAATAGCGGGTTACCGTCTGGTCGAAGTCAGCCAAGGCATTCTTCATATCTGCATCATCGTCGGCCCGCTGATAGGTGTTGGTGAAGATTTGCGCCTGACGAGGCATCCTGGGCTTGGGATCTGGATCCTGGGCCGGGTGGCCAATGGCAAGACCCAACACTGGATAGACCAGTTTGGGTAGCTTCAGCAAATCAATCAATCTGTTTGTGTCATTAATGACGCTGCCCAGAATGACTCCGCCCAGACCCAGGGCGTTGGCTGCGGTCTCCATGGCGTGCAGGGCCAGAACCGCATCATTCTGGGACTGCAGGAAGACATACCCAGAATTGAGCAGGGTGGTATCCGGATCCAGATCATCGGCGAATTGTCGGACCAGATCGGCATTGCGACGTTGGTCGGCTAGGAAGATATAGAGCAACGGGGCTTCGGCGACATAGCGCTGATGAGCCATATCGGCGATGGCAAGTGCTTCATTATGGTCCGTGATCCTGATGGCCGACCATTCATGGAAGTACCGGCTGGTCGCTGCGTGCTGGGCCGCCTGCTCAAGCAGGGCGACGGTCTGATCATCAACGGGTTCGTCGGTGAATCCGCGGATGGAGCGCCGCTCTAGCAAGGTCCGTATGGTGGGATTGTCTGCCGGATTCGTGGCCGGGGTTTTCTGTGCGTTTGATAAGGTCATTTTGACATTCTGGCCGTCAACGCCTTGCAATGCAAGACCTTGTCGTCAAAATCACGCAATCAGCGTTATCAGCTCAGCCTGTCTGCCAGTCAGCATCCTATGTCTTCAGCGCTGGTGGCGGTGGTTGATCAGAGCCTGGGAACCCCGCTCGAACAGACCAGAGACAAGGGCAGTGACGGCTGCTGACAGAACGCCGAAGAGGAGACCGGCGGTAGCGCTCTCCTGATCTTCTTTGGGGTTGTCAACGCCTCCGTTGCGTTTGCGTACCATTCCACTCCAAAAAGACTGGAAGAGCTTGCCTGCCAGCAGTGCAGCGATGCTGGGAAGCGCAAACTTGATTAGTTTATCTGTCAGCGATTCCGGGTCCGATTCAATCGAGTTGCGCATGTCATTCACCTTGTCATCCACCTGATGAAGCATGCCGACCACTTGGTCGGCCATTCTGCCAGGTTCCCGTCCTGAGTCCGTCATAGGTCCATTATCCCACACGCCTGGGGTTAAAATACCATGCATGGATACGGTGAGCAATTCGGTGGGCAATGATGCCTCGGCTGAAAGTGAGGGTTACGCCGTGCTTTTGCGGCATGGTCAGACTCTTTGGAGCCAGACAGGACAGTATACGGGACGTACTGATATCCCTTTGACTGACCAAGGCCGTGAACAGGCCAGAGAGGCGGGCCGGAGGCTGGCCAAAGCCTTTCCCAAAGGATTTGACGCTGGTTGTGTTTTTTCCAGCCCCCTACAACGTGCCAGGCAGACAGCCGAGCTCGCAGGCTTTCCTGATTCGGCAACGATGAATGAGATTGTGGAGTGGGATTATGGCCCGGCCGAAGGGCACCGTCCCCAAGATGTGGTGGCTAGTCTAGGGCACGACTGGAAACTGTGGGTCGACGGCCCACGGGCCTTGGGCATCGATGAACTGTCCGGGGATCGGGTGGTTGTTCTCCCTTCGGGCAGCCGTGTCCCAGTCCACGTGACCCGCGGTGAAAGTCTGGATCAGGTGGCTGCTCGTGCGCGAGAGATAGTTGATTGGCTTGAACCGCAGGTATGTGCAGGGCAGCATGTGCTCCTGGTGGCGCATGCTCATATCCTGCGCATCCTGACTACGCAGTGGTTAGCCTTAGACCCAAGCAAGGCCCAGTTGCTTAGAATGAACACGGCGCATTATGGTGTTCTTGGCATCTACCAGGGGGAACGCGTGCTCAGGCAGTGGAACGTCTGATCAAGATGAATATTGGATTATTTTAGCGGTTTTGATGATTCCAATTGAGTCTGCACGGTATAACATAATTCGGATCAGGCAGAAATCTATAGTGCATTATGGTTGTCGTCCAGATGTGATGCTTTCGGCCTCATGCCTTGGACGGGATGTACTACTGCGTAGAATTAGCTTGGCGGGTACTGTTTCGCAAGGGTTGGTTATTTTCTTGCCAGCGATTAGGTCCAAGGCTTTCCTGGCGGCGATTTTTCCAAGTCGTATGGGATCCTGATGGATCGTAGTCAACCCGACTTCATGAGCGTACAGGCTGTCATCAAAACCTGTCACCGAGACCGAGGCTGGTACATCAATGCCGCTCTTCTGCAATTCGAACATCAAGGGCACGGCTATGCCATCCTCTTGGCAGGCTATCGCAGTGGGAAGGGATGTAAGGCTGAATATTTGCGTTAAGGCATCATCTATCTGATCATGGCTGTCTGCGACCTTGATAATGGTGGGTTCTACTCCGTTGGCTCGGCAGGTATCGAGAAAGGCATTAACTCGCTTTTGCGCACTGAAATGGAGTACTGAAGCATACATCTCTGTGATTATAAAGGCAATATTTCGATGCCCCAAGGACATGAGATGGCGTGCCAGCAGCATGCCTCCTTGCACATCGTCAATATTGACCGCTGCGTCGAACAGTTCCGACAATGATGAATTGATGCCGATTAGAGGAACATCCGCCGAATGAAGTCGTTCAACTTCGTCTTTGTCTATGTCAAACGAAGTTACGATGACTGCATCAGCGTTGCGTCTGATAGGTAGATCGCGGAAGAATTCCTGTCGTTCTTGGAGGGTCAGAATTCGACGTATGGCGATGTCATAGCCAGCCGGATTGAAGATTGCGTTCAACCCCTCCAGAATTGAAGAATTGAACCAGGATTGGATTGGGCTGCTGATTAGCAACGCGATACGCAACGACTGTCCTGATTTCAGTACAGTAGCTGATCTCATGATGGAGAAGTTCAATTGGCGTGCAGCTTCGAGCACTCGTGCTCTTGTCTTATCGGATACTAGTGAAGGGTTGTTGAAAGCCCGTGAGACTGTGGAAACCGATACATGTGCCGAGGCGGCAACATCCTGAATAGTCGCATTCACAAGGTTTCCGCCTTTCCATTGTCCCAGCGCTCGCAGGTCGACCTTTCCTTCAAATGCGGGAATCAGTCGTAGATGTTTACTCCAATAATATCCATGCAGTGGCATCTTGAGGAAGAAGGTTATCCGCGATTTTTACTGAAGCAAGAACTACGCTACCGGTAGGTAGGGGAATAGGGTGTTCGCCGAAATTGGTGATGATGGCTAGTTTACTATTCCCGCTGCTGCAGGATCGGGTGTAGGCAATTACCTTCGGGTCGTCGTAGTTCGTCAGCCAGCTCAGAGATGTATCGGGGATCTCTGTCAACAACCGTGCACGTTCAGATATGGCCTGCCTGTAGAGATTCAACATGGAGGATGGATCCGACTCTTCGCGATTAACGCAGAAGCTTGCGAACCACAAGGGCTGCGGCAGGTGCGGCTTTACGAATTGGTTGGATTTGCGCTTGGAGAACCCAAAGGTTCCGTTCTGCCCGAATTTATGATTCCATTCTGCTGGCTCTGGGGAGTCATGGTCATCCCAAGGCAGGGGGACACGGCAACCGTCACGACCTTTTTCTTTCAAGGCCCCTTTGGAACGTACGGCTGTCGGATCCTCTAGGCGTTCCCAAGGAATGTCAGCCACCTCAAAGAGACCCAATTCCTCCCCTTGATAAATATATACAGACCCGGGCAAGCCCATTTCAAGCAGAATAGCGGCCCTCGCTCTTTGTGTACCTAGTACACGGTTTTCTTCATAGGACTCGCCATTTCGCAGCACCCAGTCCTTAGCGAATTGATGCTGTGTTCGGGAGTGAATCTGGGGCAACGCATAACGGCTGGCATGCCGGACTAGATCATGGTTGCTCATTACCCATGTGGCAGTTGAGTGGGAACGTTCGGCTGTTTGCAGACCGTCCTCAATCGCATCTCGCATTTCTGAAGAATCCCAATTGGCCTTGGCAAATTCGAAATTGAATACTTGTCCCAATTCATTCTTGGAGGCGTAACGGTATTGGTGATCCGGCTCGACCCAAGCTTCTCCAACGGCAAAGCGAGCCGGAGTATATTCGTCAAATACCTTTCTCCATTCACGATAGATGTCATGAACTTCTGGACGGTCCCAGAGAGGATTGCTCCCATCCGGATTATCTTTGTTTTGCAGGGTCCATTGGTTCAACTCTTCCAGAGGCCTGTTTAACACGTCCTTGGCCAGCCCATGTGCGACATCGATACGGAACCCGTCGGTTCCATGATCGGACCAGAAGCGTAGCGTGTGCTTGAAATCTTCACGGACATCCGTATTCTTCCAGTTCAGGTCGGGCTGTTCGGAAGCGAATATATGCAGATACCATTGACCGTCTTCTACTCGCTTCCATGCAGAGCCGCCGAATTCGGATATCCAGTCAGTGGGAGGAATGGATCCGTCAGGCCCTCTACCGTCACGGAATATATACCGGTTACGGGCCCCAGACCCTTTTGGCGAGGCAAGGGCCTCCTGAAACCATGGGTGACGATCAGATGTATGGTTGGGGACGATGTCGACAATGACTTTGATTCCATGCGAGTGAGCCGTTGCTGTCATGGTGTCGAAATCCGCCATAGTCCCTAGGCGCGGGTCGACGTTTCGATAGTCGATGACATCATAGCCACCGTCAACCAGTTCAGAAGGATAGAAGGGTGAAAGCCAGATGGCATCAACTCCTAGGTAATCCAGATAACTTATTTTGCTGGTAATTCCAGCGATGTCTCCAATCCCGTCCTGGTTCGAATCTTTGAAGCTACGTGGATAAATTTGGTAGACGACCGCTTGTTTCCACCAGTCGTCCCGTTTCTGCATCTGCTGCATAATGCTCCTCCTGTGACATTGTGCTGCGGCGACAGGTAAGTGGCCCCACCGATATGTCTAATTGCTCATGCCGGCTGCACTGCCAACCTGTACGATTATTGGATGGATATTTCTATCGGATCGCTCGAAAAGACATGCCGATCCGTACTACTTCTATTTGCCGCCTATGGCCTCCTCTTTCTGCAGGTGGTATATAGATAACCTATACTACAGAGATGACAACGATTGCAATTAAGAGTTGTAGTGACTTTCCTGCAATGGAATTGTTGCCAAGTATCAAGTCCGCTATGTGACACTAATTACCAAAGTCTGCAGGATAATAAAGGATTTTCGGACATGAAAATAACTTCGAATCATTGCCATTGAAAGCAATGAATTAGAAATATACATGAAGTTAATGCATACGTTGTTTTTATTGTAGGTAGAAGAAAATTGTTGCAATATCAGCAAAGTACGAAGTCTTTTGTGGTTGAGGAATAGATAGTTTTATTCATATTTGACAACGGTTGCAATAGGTGCCATACTGCAAGTGTCCATGAGAATTCGCAAAGGAGCGTGAGCAATATGCGCAGCGGTATCGTGAAAAGTATGACCGTCATGACCACGGTAGCCATGCTGGCCGTAGGTTTGGCGGGCTGTGGTGGCGGTTCGTCCGCTTCCAGTTCCGATAAGGGAAGAGTCTATTTTCTTAATCACAAATCTGAAGTTGCCGATCAGTACCATCAGCTGGCAAAGGATTTCACAAAAAAGACCGGTATCAAGGTTGATATCGTCACGGCAGCGACCAACACACTGGATCAGACCACACAGTCGGAATTAGCCAAGAAGGATGCGCCGACCATTCTGAGTATCGGCATGGATAACTTCCCGAAATTTAAGAAGTATCTGCTGCCCATTCAGGATACTGATGTCTATAAGCTTCTGGATAAGAACGGCAAGGAGTATTCCATGAAGGACGGCAACGATTCCTTCACTTTCCCCTTCGCAGCCGAATATTACGGCATCATCTACAACAAGAAGATCATCAACGAATATGGGACCAAACCCTACGCCGTGGTTAAAAGTGTCGACGATATCAAGGATTACTCGACATTAAAGAAAGTGATCACCTCAATTCAGGAGCACAAAGACGATCTGGGCCTGCAAGGTGCAGTGACTACGCCGTCGGTAGACGCTTCCGATGAGCACAGGTTCGTATCCCACATGTCACGTATACCGCTTTATTACGAATATCAGGACTCCAATACCACCTTCAAACCTGAATTGAAGGGCACTTATTTGAAGAACTACAAGGATCTTTTTGATCTTGAAGTTGCCAGCAGTCCGTCGAATCCAAAGACAGCCAGCAATAAGACCTATGACGATTGTGTCGCTGAATTCTCCCAGGGACAGGTTGCTTTCTTCCCTGAAGGGGTCTGGGCCTATCCATTGATTCGCAATAACAAGGTAGCGGATGAGGATATGGGCATGCTTCCTTATTGGATGGGTATTCCTGGCGAAGAAAAAATGGGACCGGCGTCTGTTTATGATGCTTCATGGGCTATTAACAAAAAAACCAGCAAGGCCAATCAGGAAGCATCCTTGAAGTTCATCAAGTGGATGGTCACTTCCGAAGAGGGCAAGGAAACTCTTTCTCATAAGATGAGTTTCTCCGTGCCTTTCTCGGCATTTAGCGACAAATACCAGCCCAACAATGTCCTGACCTTGTCCGCGCGGGCCTATGAGAAGCAAGGCAAGCCACTGGTTCGCAGTTTCAATCTTCCCAGCACTCAGTGGGGTGACAACCTGGCTAACGCACTCTTGGAGTATACCCAAGGCACCAAGGATTGGAACAATGTCGAGCGCAGCTACATTGATGGTTGGCAGAAAGACTGGAAGCTGGTCAAGCAAACAACCGGTGCCTTGCCGACTGCCACGAAACTCCACTAATCGATCGCAGACGAAAGCGGTTGTCTGAAAACAACATCGCGCGACGGGGCAGATCCTCGATGCGTACAAAACGCAAGAATCTGCCCCCACCTCGGCGTGAGAGACGCCTCAAAAGCTGCCCCGGGCAAAGTGGACGACCGTTACATGTCAGAAAGTCAGCAACATAATGATATCGATGATAGGCAAATCCATACGTAAATGGTGGATGTTGTTCTCCTTACCGACCTTGGTAGCTTTTATGGTGGGGTTTGTAGTACCTTTCATTCTCGGCATCTACTTAAGCTTCACAAACTTCACTACCATTACCGATGCCGAATGGATTGGTGTTGGTAATTATTCAGGTGTCTTTAGTGACCCGGAATTCATACATTCTTTGGTGCTTACAGTTCTATTTACAGTGGTAACTACGGTCATCATCAACGTTGTCGGGTTTATGATCGCCTATATGCTGACCAAGAAAATCAGCGGGTCGACATTGTTCCGCAGCATCTTCTTTATGCCTAATTTGATTGGCGGCATCATTCTGGGATACATTTGGCAGTTGCTGCTCAATGGCGTGCTGTCGTTCTGGAACCGGTCTATCACCTTCTCCGCGACGTATGGATTCTGGGGCCTGGTGATACTTACCTGCTGGCAGCAAATTGGCTACATGATGATTATCTATATCGCCGGGTTGCAAGCTTTGCCAGGGGATGTTATCGAAGCTGCGCAGGTAGATGGTGCCAGCCAAGGTCAGACATTGCGACGCGTGATTCTGCCCCTGATGATGCCCAGCATCACGGTGTGCACATTCTTGACTATAACCAACGGATTCAAGACATTCGACCAGAACCTCGCATTGACAAATGGTGCTCCATCCAATAATTCCGAGCTGATCACGCTCAATATCTATCGAACCTTCTACGGAACTGCTGGCATGCAAGGGGTTGGACAGGCCAAGGCTGTCATATTCTTCGTGATTGTTGCGATTGTGGCGATTGCTCAGAATCGCCTTTCTGCAAGGAAAGAGGTGGCATTGTGAGCGAAAGCACCTTGCGTCACGGCCGTTTGTGGACCGTGTTCTTTTCGCTGGTCTCATTGTTGTGGATTTATCCGTTGATCCTAGTGATCATCAACTCTTTTAAGAAAAAGGCATATATTTCCACAGAAACTTTCAGCTTGCCCAATGCTGAAAGTTATGCAGGACTGGAAAACTATCGACGTGGCATTGAGCGTACGAATCTTTTGGTCAGCTTCGGGTGGACCATTATTCTGACCGTGGGAAGCGTTTTGTTGGTCCTGTTATGCACATCTATGTGCGCCTGGTGGATAGTCCGCGTTAACAACAAATTCGCAAAGCTCATCTATGTGCTGTTCCTGTTCAATATGATCGTACCTTTTCAGATGATTATGTTCCCACTGTCCAAAATCACAGACATGCTCAGATTGAACACACCCTGGGGTCTATGGGTAATCTATCTGGGCTTCGGCGCCGGTCTCGCAGTCTTCATCTTTACAGGAGCTGTGAAATCGTTGCCAATGGAAGTCGAAGAATCGGCCATGATCGACGGTGCATCAGTTCCACAGACTTTCTTCAGAATCATCCTGCCCATGATGAAGCCGACTGTCATGAGCGTGGCCATTCTTGAAACCATGTGGATCTGGAATGACTTTTTGCTGCCATATCTAACTTTGGATATCAGAAAATACAAAACAATATCGATTGCCGTGCAATATCTAAAAGGCGGCTATGGCGCTGTCGATCTGGGTGCCATGATGGGCTGCCTGGTCTTGGCCATCATACCGGTCGTCGTATTTTATGTGCTCTGCCAGCGATACATCGTTGAGGGTATCACTACTGGAGCAGTAAAGGGGTGAGCTGTGGGTGAAGTAACCAGCAGGAAATCGAGTGGAATAAGAGATTCACAGCCAATAATGGGCCAGTTAGTCTCTATGGGCTATGATGCCAAAGGCGGTGCCCGTAACCGGTCTTCATTGTATGCTGCAGCAGGATTGGAATGGCCAAACGACTATATGCCCGAGGAGGAGATACCTCGATATAATGATTACCCATTTTGTGTAGATGTTTCCAATAATCGGCTTTTGGCTTCGCTAGATCGTTCGGCATTCGTTCGTCGTGTAGTAGTCGGTGTGGGGTCTCAGGACGCGCGGGGTTCTGATGCCCCAGGCGTATACACTAAAAAACAATTGGCATACTTCGATGGTCATTGCGGATTGTGCATGTCGATTGACGGTAGACCTTTGCAACAGCCTTCGCTGAGCTTCGAGAAAGGCGTCGTTCCTGTTTTTTGCTTCTGTCGGAGCGATGTCGAGGTGATGCTGCGGGTATTCGTGCCAGCTGTCTATGAGACAAAGGCGAGTGCTGTTTTCCTGCTGGCTGAGGTGAGAAATCAGAGTGATTCGTCCCATACGTTGGGTATTGAGTTGGATTGCGAAGAATCAGGTCAATCAAAGTGGCCGGATTTGGTAACGGACGTAACGCTGATTGCTGAAGGTAATACCGATAACCATGGCAGCTGCCAGATGAGCATTGATGCCGGACAGATGATACAGATCGGCTGCATTTGCAGATTCGGCGTCAGCGTGCTTCCATCACTTTCAGTGGTAACTCTTGAGGAAATGGATTGCGCACTTGGGAAAGTCTTGGAGTCCGTGGGCTCACAAGGAGTGTTAGAAGTACCAGAAGAGCCTTGGGTTGGTGAGGAGCTGACTCGAGCGGCTGAACTAGCAAGACAGAGTGTCCTCCAGCTTGCAAACGGTGAGGTCATAGGCTCTTTCTGGGGGTCTAATGTCAATCCGAAACCCGACGTATGGATGAGGGATTTTTCCTACACGGCTATTGGCTTAGTGGATACGAATCCACAGTTGGCATATAAGTGTGCTAAATATCTTTGCGCTGCCAGTGCTCCTGGCGAGCCGTGGGGTACCACTGATGAAGGCCAAGCAGGTGAATCATCGTATCGGCACTCTTTGGGCAACGCCTGCATGGGCGCAGTTGTCCTCTCGATGATTTGTCGACGTTATGGCTACGACTTCGTAGATCAGCCTGATTCGGTGATTGTCGATTATCTTCATCAACTTGCAAGGTGCATGATCGCCGACCGGCCTGCTCGAGGATCATTATATGCCACGCGTTTTATTTCCGATGGCTTATCTCGCGGGGATTTTCATACAGGATCCAATATGCTTGCATGGAGGGCTGCAGATGCCTTAATTGAAGATTTCCATGCCCTGTTTGATAACAGCACGATCGAGACGCTGTCGTCGATTCGTTCACAACTAGTGGAGACCATTGAAACGCTGTGCGTGGGGTCCTTTGGTCAGGGTGAGCAGTTCGTGGAAGGTGCATATGTCGATGGCACTCTGGTGCCAATTCATGATGCTGAGGAAAGTGATTTAGCTCTTGCAAGCGTTTATGGTTTTACCAAACGTGATGATCGCCGCATCATCAACCATATGTATTGGGCTCATAGCGTAGGGAATCCATATTATGCCCGCATCTCCGGTGGCATTGATTTCTGGGATTTCGACGGCAGCAATGGCGTTTCATATCCTGGGCACCTGTGTTTATTGAAACGGACAAGGAATCGTAAGGATCTTCTGCAGGCCTTTGCGGCAATACGTAGGACGACCGATTTAGATGGGTCGTTTTGGTGGTGGCCATTTAAACATGACGAGCCGGATGCGAATCGAGTAAAACGAGGTCTGGGAAAGTGCGGCTGGTGCGGTGGTGAATTCGTGAGTCTCATACTCCATGACATTCTCGGAATACAAGCCGATGCGAAAACCAGTTCTGTAAGTTTTGCGCCGTATCTGCCTTGGCGCAAGGCCAGTCTCACAGGTTTCGCTTTCCTGGACGGCACAGTGGATTTTGTGGTGGACGGCGAAAAACTTAGCCTAGTAAACAACACAGGCCGCGATATCCATGCTCGTCTACAACTTTGCATGCCCGCAAATTCCATGCTTGAAGATGTCAAAATCAATGGTTCAAGCAGGAGGATGGAAGCTCAGCTGGTCAGGCTGTTCGACAGTTCTTCAGTGGTTTTGAAACAGATAGTGGGCCCGCGGAAACGGGTTGATATGACTATCGCGATTTCATAAGCGATTAATAGCCGACAATAAGTTTGGACGAATGAGAAAGCGATTGGTGCAATTGATGGTGCAAGCAAACGAGAATGACCTGCTTTATCGCCTGCTGAGGCCAAGATATGGTGTGACGAGGTGCATAAATGGGGAAAATCCTCAGGGGGGCAAAGGGGAAGCTGGAAATTCAAGCAGTCCTTTAGGGTTTACCAGAAAAGGGCATCCCAGTCTGCCAGTTCTGCGCCGCGGCGAAACAGTTACCATTGCAGATATTCAGGAGCCGGGGATCATCAAGCATATGTGGTTCACTGTCACGGATGCCACTTCGCCACAGGGCTTGTATGTTCTTCGGAATCTCTTGATTAAAATCTATTGGGATGGTGAAGAGAGACCGTCGGTCGTCTCTCCTCTGGGTGATTTCTTCTGCTGTGGACATGGACGGAGTGCTCTGGTGGACTCCTTACCTATCTGCGTTAACCCAACGAGAGGATTTAATTGTTACTTCCCCATGCCGTTCAGCGCGGCCAGAATCGTGCTGGTTAACAACCACGACGAGGATGTGCAATCAGTCTTTTATCAGATCGATTATGAACTTAATGATGCACTGCCTGACGGGTTGATGAGGTTTCACGCTCAATGGCGGCGGGAACCTGTCACTACTAGACAGCAGGATTACACCGTGCTTGAGGGCGTAGCGGGTGACGGAATATATGTGGGTACCTATTTGGCCCTTACTGCTTTGCAATCACGATGGTGGGGCGAAGGTGAGTTTAAATTCTTCATCGATGGGGATAACCAATTTCCTACCTGGTGCAGTACTGGTGCGGAGGATTATTTCGGTGGTGCTTGGAGTTTTCGATCGGAGAATAATAAATATGCCATGCATGAACAGACCTATAACAGGGCCTTCATGGGCTACCCATTCTATTCGCGGACTTCTGGGGGTGAAGTCAGCGATTATTGGGATGACTCAGGTCCTGTAGTTCGGGGAATGTATCGATGGCACCTAATGGACCCAATTATCTTCCATCAGGATTTACGGGTCACATGGCAACAGATAGGAGGCCGCGAGAGCGGAATGTTCGAGCGGGAGGATGATGTGGCCACTGTGGCTTATTGGTATCAAACAGAACCGCATCTGCCTTTTCCGACTGTTGTTGAAAAGCCTGATCCAAATCTGCTGATGCCTAGGTGACGTCGAAAAGAACATTATGCATATTCTTTCGCCAGAGTCAGCCTTCATGCGTGGACTATCGACGGTTATTGATGCGGTATGGATAACTATCTTGATGATTGTGGCATCGTTGCCCGCGATTACTGCAGGCTCTGCTCTGGTCGCCGCGAATTATGCAGCCAGGAGGTCTTTGGCGGGGATTGGACATGTGACACAAGATTTTTTCGCTGCCTTTAAAAGCAACTTTAAACAAGCAACCATCCTGTGGCTGATTCTTGGTATTCCTGGCGCCGCTTTGATAGTCCTCTGGATTGTCGTGCGTTCATGGGCGCTACTGGCTCCGCAGCTTATTGCTACCTGTTTTTGGGTAATCAGCTTTGAGTGGGTTTGGTGGTTACAGGCGAGATTTGCCAACTCTGTTGTGGGAACATTGAAGAATTCATTGATTTTCGGACTAACTAAATGGCCATATACCTTAGTAATTGTAATGCTTGACTGCCTCATTTTCGGACTTCTATTCGCCTCGGTGGCTGTTATGCCACGCGGTCTTTTTTTGCTTGCTCTGGTGGCGCCTGGAGGCTTGGTCATGGTTAAGAGCGCAATTTTAAATCATGCAATGCGTTCCTACGTCGCATAAGAAAGTGACCATCTGAAACTAAAGCAGGAATCGTTCACGCAGTTGGGAATAATATTTGCCAGAAGAAGTTGAGTGATATAGGCTCAAGTTTCGGAGTGGTCATGATGGCTGCTTGCCCGGGCCGACGGGAGCCGGCCATCGGGACCACGAACGAAGCGCGAGCGGAGAACGTGAACGATGAGGTGCGGGGCCAGAACCCACGCCTCAATTACATCAGGAGGTAACGAGTATGGCACGTGCAGTTGGTATCGATCTGGGAACCACCAATTCCTGCATTGCAACCCTGGAGGGCGGCGAGCCCACGGTAATCGTCAACGCTGAGGGCGCGCGTACCACGCCATCAGTGGTGGCATTCAGCAAGTCCGGCGAGATTCTGGTCGGTGAAGTGGCCAAGCGTCAGGCCGTCACCAATGTGGACCGGACCATCAGCTCGGTCAAGCGTCACATGGGCACCGACTGGTCCGTCGAGATCGACGGCAAGAAGTGGACCCCGCAGGAGATTTCGGCCCAGATCCTCATGAAGCTCAAGAGGGATGCCGAGTCCTATCTGGGCGAACCCGTCACTGACGCGGTCATCACCTGCCCTGCATACTTCAACGACGCTCAGCGCCAGGCCACCAAGGATGCCGGCAAAATCGCCGGTCTGAACGTCCTGCGCATCATCAACGAGCCCACCGCTGCGGCCCTGGCCTACGGTCTGGAGAAGGGCAAGGAGGATGAGCGTATCCTGGTCTTCGATCTGGGCGGCGGCACCTTCGATGTCTCCCTGCTGGAGATCGGCAAGGACGACGACGGCTTCTCCACCATCCAGGTCCAGGCCACCAACGGCGACAACAAGCTGGGCGGCGACGACTGGGATCAGAAGATCATCGACTGGCTGGTCAGCGAGGTCAAGAACAAGTACAACGTGGATCTGTCCAAGGACAAGATCGCCCTGCAGCGGCTCAAGGAGGCCGCCGAGCAGGCCAAGAAGGAGCTGAGCTCCTCCTCGTCCACCAGTATTTCCATGCAGTACCTGGCAATGACCCCCGACGGGACTCCAGTCCACCTGGACGAGACCCTGACTCGGGCCCACTTCGAAGAGATGACCTCCGACCTGCTGGGCCGTTGCCGTACGCCCTTTAACAACGTGCTGCACGATGCCGGCATTTCGGTTCAGGACATCGATCACGTGGTGCTGGTCGGCGGCTCCACCCGTATGCCTGCTGTCAAGGACCTGGTCAAGGAACTGACCGGCGGCAAGGAAGCCAACCAGACCGTCAACCCCGATGAGGTCGTGGCTGTCGGCGCTGCCGTGCAGTCCGGCGTCATCAAGGGCGACCGCAAGGACGTGCTGCTGATCGACGTGACTCCGCTTTCCCTGGGAATTGAGACCAAGGGCGGCATCATGACCAAGCTGATCGACCGCAACACCGCCATCCCCACCAAGCGGTCCGAGGTCTTCTCGACCGCCGAGGACAACCAGCCCTCCGTGCTGATCCAGGTCTACCAGGGCGAGCGTGAGTTCGCCCGTGACAACAAGCCTCTGGGGACCTTCGAGCTGACGGGCATCGCTCCGGCCCCGCGCGGCGTTCCTCAGATCGAGGTCACTTTCGACATCGACGCCAACGGCATCGTGCACGTCTCCGCCAAGGACAAGGGGACCGGCAAGGAGCAGTCCATGACCATCACAGGCGGCTCCGCTCTGCCCAAGGACGAGATCGACCGCATGGTCAAGGAGGCCGAGGCCCACGAGGCCGAGGACAAGCAGCGTCGTGAGGACGCCGACACCCGCAATGCCGCCGAGTCCGCCGCCTACCAGACCGAGAAGCTGGTCAACGACAACAAGGACAAGATCTCCGACGAGGTGGCCAAGGAGGTCACCGACAAGGTCAACGCTCTGAAAGAGGCTCTGAAGGGCGAGGATATGGACAAGATCAAGAACGCCCAGAGCGAGCTGATGACCTCTGCCCAGAAGATCGGCCAGGCCCTTTACGCCCAGCAGGGCTCCGAGGATGCTGCAGGCGCCCAGGGCGCTGCAGGCGCCGCCGGTGCTGCCTCGGGTGCAGGCTCCTCCTCGTCCGCCGATGACGACGTGGTGGATGCCGAGGTCGTGGACGACGACGACAAGAAGAAGGACGGCGAGTGACATGTCGGCCTTCGACAAGGATGATGCCGGGCCGCTGAAGGGCGACCCGGCCGCCGCCGGCAAACCGGACGGAAATGAGGCCAAGGCCTCTGACGCCGCCTCTACGCCCGATCAGGAAGCGGCCCGCGGCCGTCATGCCGGCAAGAGCGCTGCAGACGATGGCCGGGCGGCCGGCCAGCACTCGTCGGATTCCTCCGCCAAGGATGCGTCGTCAGCAGATGCTCATGCTGATGACAAGACCGATGCTGACTCGGCCAAGGAAGACGGTGCCGACAAGGGATCAGAGGGGCTGACCCCTCTGGGCCAGGCCAAGAAGGAGGCCGCCGATTACCTGGAGGCCCTCCAGCGCGAGCGGGCCGAGTTCGTCAACTTCCGCAACCGCGCCAAGAAGGAGCAGGACATCTTCCGCCAGCATGGCATCGTGGATGTGTTGACCGCCCTTCTTCCGGCCCTCGATGACATTGACCGGATCAGGGAGCACGGGCAGATGGACGATTCCTTCCAGGCTGTGGCCAAGAAGATCGACAAGACCTTCGAGAAGTTCGGTGTCGAGAAGTTCGGCGAAAAAGGCGAGGACTTCGACCCCACCAAGCATGAGGCCATCCTGCACAAGCCGGACCCCGATGCCAAGAAAGAGACCGTTGACACGGTCGTCGAGGCAGGCTATCGGATCGGCGACCGGGTGATTCGGGCCGCCAGGGTAGTGGTGACCTCGCCCGGGCAGTAGCAGGGACGGTGATTGCGGACCTTCCGCAGGCTGAACGACGCCTTCGCATGCGGCGGCTGGGTGGGTTATGGTCCCGCCCGCCGCCGCACGCGAAAGGGCGGATTCCAATTCGATATATTCGTAGCTTATGAGGAAAGGAGACATGGATGGCTGAGAATGAATGGCTGAGCAAGGACTATTACAAGGTCCTTGGTGTCTCCAAGGACGCCAGCGAAGCGGAGATCACCAAGGCCTACCGCAAGCTTGCCCGCAAATACCATCCCGATCTCAATAAGACCAAGGAGGCTGAGGAGAAGTTCAAGGAGATCTCCGAGGCCTACGACGTGCTCAGCAACAAGGAGCAGCGCCAGAAGTATGATGCCATCCGCCAGTTCGGCATGGGGGGAGCCCGGTTCGCCGGCGGCTCCGGCCAGGGTGGTTTCAACACCGATGCATTCTCGGACATCTTCGGCTCCATGTTCGGCGGGGCCGGGGCGCCAGGAGGCACCCGCATCCGTTTCGGCGATGGTTCCGGACAGCCGGACTTCGCTGACATCTTCTCCTCCTTCGGTGGGGGTGCCGGCGGTGGCGGTCGGACCGCTTACCAGGAGGCGAGGCCCAGGCCCGTCAAGGGCGAGGATCGCAACTCGAAAATCGGTCTGTCCTTCCGTCAGGCGGTCAAGGGGGCTACGGTCTCCCTGAGCGTGGGTGGCAAGCGTTTCAAGACGCATATCCCCGCCGGGGTTCGCAACGGTCAGCGGATCAGGCTGGCTGGCAAGGGTCGGCCTGGCAGGGACGGGGGCGCCAATGGCGACCTCTACCTGCAGATCAGCGTCCAGCCCAGCCACCGGTTCACCATGAAGGACAAGGATTTGGTCATGACCCTGCCGGTTACGGTATCCGAGGCGGCCCTGGGAGCCAAGGTCCAGACCCGGGACATCGATGACCAGGTCGTCACCTTCAGGATTCCTGCTGGCTCCTCCAGCGGCGACGAGATTCGTATCGCCGGCAAGGGGGTTCAGGACCGGCGCGGCAAGGGCGACCTGGTGGGACGGATAGAGATCCGCATGCCCGGTCGGCTGGGTATGGCCCAGAAGAAGGCCATGCGCGACTTTGCCAAGTCCAGTGGCGACTTCGACGAGCAGATCGCCGGGGAGCGCATGAAGATATGACGATCCGGATGCCGGATCAAGTCGGAACGAAGAGCGGAGAGGAGTGATGATTATGGTCAGGGTGGATCCCGAGACCAGGCGGATCTATCTGGCCTGCGCTCGCGGACTGGTGGCCGGACACATCAGCCTGGATGCTGCCGACGATGCCGGTTTGGACATCGAGCTGCCGGTCTTCAGCGTCGGCCAGGTCGGGCAGTTGGCCAACATCCATCCGCAGACCCTGCGCCAATACGACCGGCTGGGTCTGATTGTGCCGGAACGTACCGAGGGGGGTGCGCGCCGTTACTCTCTGCGGGATCTGGACCGGCTGGGCCAGGCCCAGCATCTGAGCCAGGACGAGTCCATCAACCTGGCAGGTGTAACCAGGATCCTGGCCCTGGCCGAGGAGAATCGTCAGCTGAGGCGCCAGCTGCGCCGCTCCCATCAGTCACAGGGATCCAGTATGTTTGCCGCTGCCACCGATGGCCGGGTCGTCGAGGTCAGGCGGTCCAGCAGGGCCAGGCTCTGGCGGCAGGACACGACGCATGACGAGGCCGATCCGACTGATTCCAAATCGTTGATCGTCTGGAGCGTACGCTCCTGAAATGGGTGCGGGGCCTGTGCTATGGTGTACAGGTTGGCCGCTCGCCCAAGAGCGACGGCTGATTGTCGCCTGAATGCTTTGAGTACGGGGAAACCGCTTGCGCGAAATTCGTCATTCTCTGCTTTGCACGCGGCCTGCGAACTGTCGACCGACAGTACCGTTTTCCCTGTTGTGAAAGGTCATTGTGACTGCTTCATCCATGCCCGATTCCAATTCGTCCAATTCCGGCCAGTCTGCCGTAGAACCTATGACTTTTGACCAGCTGGGGGTGCCTGAGCCCTTGGTTCGCGTCCTGCGCAAGGACGGCAAGACCAGGGCCTTCCCCATCCAGCGGGATACCCTGCCTGATGCCCTGGCTGGCCGTGACATTCTGGGACGGGGCCGGACCGGTTCCGGCAAGACCCTGGCTTTCAGCATCCCTCTGGTGGCTCAACTGGCTGCCTGCGAAGGAGGACGGACCCGCCATGGCCGCGGTGGTGTCGCCGGTTCAGACAGTCTGCCCCGCCCGCGCGGTCTTGTCCTGGCTCCCACCCGCGAGCTGGCCAATCAGATCGACGAGGTTCTCAACCCCCTGGCTCAGGCCTACGGCATGCGGACCTGCACCGTCTACGGCGGGGTTGGCCAGGGTCGTCAGGTCGATGCCCTGCGGCGCGGGGCCAAGATTGTGGTGGCCTGTCCGGGTCGCTTGGAGGATCTGCTCCGCCAGCACAAGCTCAGTCTGGGGGAAGTGGAGATCGCCGTGTTGGACGAGGCCGACGAGATGGCCGACATGGGCTTCTTGCCAGCTGTGGAGCGGATTCTGGCCCAGGTTCGTCCGGGTGGTCAGCGCATGCTCTTCTCGGCCACCCTGGATCACGGTGTGGATGCCGTGGTCAAGCGTTTCCTCAAGGACCCCAAGATTCACGAGGTGGATTCCGCTACCCAGCATGTGGATCTGATGACCCACCACATCTTCCGCACCACCCAGGCAGCCAAGCACGATCTGGTGCGCAGGCTGGCCTCGGGTACAGGACGGCGCATCCTCTTCACCCGGACCAAATTCCAGGCCAAGAAGCTGGCCAAGAACCTGATCGACAACGGCATTCCGGCTGCACAGCTGCACGGCAACCTTTCCCAAAACCAGCGCGATCGCAACCTGGAGGCTTTTTCCCGGGGTGAGGTGAAAGTCCTGGTGGCTACCGACGTGGCCGCCCGCGGTATGGATATCAGCGACGTAGACCTTGTGGTCCAAGTGGATCCACCGGCCGATCCCAAGTCCTTCCTTCACCGGTCAGGGCGCACGGCCCGGGCCGGTCGTTCCGGGGACGTGGTCACCCTGGTTCTTCCCGACCAGTGGCGTGACACTAGACGGATGCTGCGCATGGCCCATATCGATGCCAAGCCGGTTCAGGTGACTGCCGATTCGTCCGAGGTTACCGAGCTCGTAGGACCCGTGGCCAAGCCGGTACACGGCTGGTCCTTGCAGACCGAGCAGCCGCAGGCTTCCGCTGGTCGCCCTGCTCGTAGCGGGCGTGGCGGCCGCAGCGGACATCGGGGCCGTTCCCGCGCAAACAGGCGCTTTGATCGCGGCGGCCAGGCCCGGGCTGCAGGTCGAGATCGGGATCGCCGGCCCTCCCGTTCCAGGCGGTCAGATGACCGATCGGCATTCAATCGTGAGGATGGTCCCTTGGATGGCCGGACCAGAGGCCATCGTCATGCCGACAGTAGCGGGCGTGTCCATGGTCATGATCATGGGCACGGCAACGGTCGCGCCGGCTCCCGTTTTGATGCAGACCGTCGGGGATTCCGCCGCGGTCATCGCCACCATCGCCGTGACGATAATCCTTTCCGCTCTGCTTCCCGGCGCTGATCCGTTTAGCGGCAATCATGATTCCCAAGCCTCGGTTGGCATAAAATCGGTATTGACGGCGTGCCTGGTCTCCAGCAGGGAAAAGAGGAGGATCCGATGTCAGTAAGTAAGCGCACGTTGGCCTACGATTACCTGCGCGATCAGATCGTCTTCTGCAAGATGAAACCTGGTGATCTGATTGACGAAAAGGCTGTGTCGGCCCGACTGGGATTCAGCCGCACACCTGTACGCGAGGCTATCAATAAGCTGGCTGAGGAGGGTCTGGTCCAGGTTTTTCCGCGCAAGGGGATCATCGTCAGCCAGCTTTCTCTTAAAGACCTCAACGACATGCTCGATAGCAGGATGCTGGTCGAGCCTTATCTCATGCATCAAGCCTTCGCTCATCTGGATGCCCAGACCCTGCGGAGCTACCGTGCGGCCGCCAATACCAGGCTGGAGCGTGGATCAGTCAAGCCGGTCTCCATTCAGGATGACTTCGATTACACTTTTCACATGTATTTCGCCAGGCAGGCAGGGAACAAGTACCTGCTTGCCTTCATGAGCACCCTGCTGGCATTGAGCCAGCGCACCCGTGTTTTCCTGCCTTATCAGGAGGGGAGGGACGAGGCTTCCTGCCAAGAGCATATAGCCATCATCGATGCAGCGCTCAATGGTGACGAGGAAGGCGCGGTGGAGGCCATCCGCGCCCATCTGCACAATTCGCGAATCAGCTATCTACAGGCCAGCAGGGTTCATGCCGATTACTTCCGCTGATAGCATCTTCTTCCGCACCGTCCGACCTTAAGCAGGGACGCGTGTGCTGCATCCACTACATGGTCAGCGGTGATGCCGTAGTCTATGAGATTGCTTTCGCCGTCTCCCTGAAGTCCGAAGTCCTCGACTGAAACAGCCTTGCCTGCGTCTCCCAGATACTGGTGCCAGGACAGGGCGAGTCCGGCTTCGACGCTTACTCGTGCTCGTATCTCCTCCGGCATGACCCAGCTGCGGTAATCCTGGTCCTGTTGCTCGAACCATTCCATGCAAGGCACGGAGACAACGCGGGCGCCGATGCCTTCGATCGCCAGGCGGTTGGCTGCCTCCAGAGCCAGCTGCACCTCAGATCCTGATGCCATGATCAGCATGTCCAAACGGTTCTCGGGCTCTTGGAGGATATATGCTCCACGGGATACGCCCTGGCGGGCTCGAGCTGCGGTTGCAGCCAAGTTGGGCAACGGTTGTCTGCTGAGCACTATGGCCGTGGGATGTGTGTCGCTTTTTTCGAAGATGTGTCGATAGGCTTCTGCCGTTTCGAATTCATCGGCAGGGCGGACAACAGCCAGACGGGGGATGGCCCTCATGGCAGCAAGATGCTCGACTGGCTGGTGTGTCGGGCCATCCTGCCCAAGGGCGATTGAATCGTGGGTCCAGATGTAGATATTGGGAATGTCCATCAGAGCGGCCAACCGGACCGCCGGCCGCTCATAGTCGGCAAATTGGAAGAAGGTGCTGCCAAAGGGCCTGGTGTCCGAGTCCAACAGGATGCCGTTGGTAATGGCCCCCATGGCGAATTCTCGGACGCCGAAGTGGATCTGTCTGCCATAAGGATTGGCCTTTGGGAACTGGCGAGTGGCCCGACCGGCGGGAGCGAAGGAGTCCGCTCCTTCCAGATCAGTCATGCAGGCGCTGCCCAGATCAGCGGATCCGCCCCAGAGTTCAGGCATGATCGGGGCGATGGCGTTGAGCACGCGCCCTGAAGCCTGTCGCGCCGGCACGGAATCTCCCACATGCAACTCGTTTTCAAGTTCATCGATGGCGCTGTCGAGCTCCTTAGGCGGCTCGTGCCTACGGATGCGGTCGTAGAGAGCGGCCCGCTTGGGATTGTCCTTTCGCCACTGTCTATAGCGTCGATCCCAATCAGCGTGGGCTCGAACCCCGCGTTGCGCAGCCTGTCGGGCGTGCGCCAGAGCCTCCTCGTCAATGGGGAAGTCCTCATTGGGATCAAATCCAAGAAGGCTCTTCAGGTCAGCCAGAGCCTTTGCGCCCAAAGGCGAGCCGTGGGTGGAGGCATCATTGGTCAAACCTGGGGTCGGCCAAGCAATCAGGGTGTTGACCTTGATGAACTTGGGGCGATCGGTGATTTCGCCTGCTTGATCCAGGGCGCGGGACAGCGCAGACAGGTCTTCTTTGTAGCTACCGTCCGGCTGGACAAAATCGATGGAGTCGGTGTACCAGCCGTAGGCGCGCATACGTGCGCATACATCTTCGCCTAGGACCATGCTGGTGTCGCCTTCAATCTGGATATGGTTGGCGTCATAGATGACGGTCAGATTGTCCAAGGACTGATCTCCGGCCAATGAGCAGGCCTCTGCGCTCACGCCCTCCTCCAGATCGCCTTCTCCGCATATGGCCCAGATTCGATGATCAAAGGGAGAGGAACCCCTGGGGGCATCAGGATCCAGCAGGCCGCGCTGATAGCGCTGGCCATATGCGAAGCCTACGGCCGAAGCCAACCCCTGTCCCAGCGGACCGGTGGTCATCTCCAGACCAGGGGTGACACCCAGCTCGGGGTGGCCTGGAGTCCGTGTGTGGGCGCCGGACCGGTAGTTTCTCAAATCATCCAGCGTCAGGCCGTAGCCGGCCAGGAAGAGCTGAGTGTATTGAGCCAGGGATGCATGGCCGCCGGAGAGGATGAACCGGTCGCGGCCGGGCCAATGCGGGTCGGTCGGGTCATGCGTCAAATACCGCTGATAGAGGGCGTAGACGATTGGGGCCAAGGATATGGCCGAACCCGGATGTCCATTACCGGCCCGCTCCACCGCATCAGCCGTCAGCACCTTGGCCATGTTGATGGCTCGTCGATCCAAATCATCCCAAGGCTTTTGCATGATTCTTTATCCGCCTTTCCAGGTGTGTTCGTGCACCGTTGGTCGTCTTCTGCGGTCAGCTTTCGCCAAGCCTCTTGGACGGCCCAAATTGACACCGCTGTCTTTCGCCTTTAATATATCAGTAATATATCAGTTACGCAATGAAGCACTGATTCTGGCATCGGGCAGGAGAACAGTCAATGGGCTCAGACCGAGCGCCGGAGCGAACAAAGGAGTCCAATGACGGATTTATCAATTTACCAGACCCTTGACAGGGCCAAGGCCATTCTGGACAGACAGGAGGCCAAGCACTCCTCGAGGGCCGGTTGGCTCATGGTGACGGCTCTGTTGATCGAATCCTGGGATATCTACTCGATGTCGTTCATCATGACCCACCTCAAGGATGTCTTCCACCCCAGCAGCTTTCTGCTTGGATTCGCGGCAGCCGGCACCCAGCTCGGTGCCATCGTCGGTTCCATCCTGGGCGGCTGGCTGACCGACCGGTTTGGGCGTCGCAACATCTTCTTGGCTTCCATGAGCATGTTTGCGGTCTGTGCCGTTCTTCAGGCGCTTTCGCCCAACATGTGGGTTCTGGCAATCATCCGCTGCTTTGCCGGCCTGCCTGTAGGGGCCGATGTGGCCAACGGCTTTACCTATATGATGGAGATCCTGCCCAAAGGCAAGCGCGAGATCATGGGCAACCGATGGCAGTTCATGTTCTCCTTGGGGATTTTATGCGCCATTCTGCTGGTCACCGCCTTTGAGCTGAGCAAGATGCCGGCCAACCTGACCTGGCGGTTCGTCCTGGCTGTGCCCGCCATCCCTGCCGGCCTGCTTCTGCTGGTCAGGTCCGGCCTGCCCGAAACCCCCGTCTGGCTTGTGGAGCATGGTGATTTCGTCAAGGCCCGGAAGGTGGCCAACGAATACTATGGCAAGGATGTTTTGGCTGACGTTTTGCCTGATCATGATATGCATATTCCCCAGCCCTCCTGGCGTGAGGCCATCTCGGACCTTTTCAGCGACAGATTCAGTCGCAGGAGCACCATATTCGCCTGGATATCCTGCTTCGTCCAGGCGTTCGAGAACTATTCGTTCTCCTTCTATCTGCCTACCATCCTGGCCGGCCTGGGCATAGCGACCCTCGTTCAAAACAATATGGCCATGTTCGCCGTTTACCTGCTGGCCTCCATCTCCGCTTTCGTAGGACCTCTTACCCTGCCCAAACTGGGGCATAAGGGATTGAGCGAATGGGGCTTCGGCCTGGTGACCATCGGCATTCTGGTCATGGTCTTCGGCATCACCCGGACCAGTATGGCCATCATCATCACCGGATCGGGCATCATGCTCTGGGGCCATTACTGGTCTTCGGAGAGTGGAATGACCATCGCCTCATTGGTGGCCAAGCCGGCCTATAGAGGAGCCGCTTCAGGCATTGCCTATGTCTTCGTCAAGCTGGCCTCCTTCCTGACCCTCTGGGTGTTCCCGACCCTTTATGACCGGCTGGGCGTGCCTAAAGCCACCCTGCTGATCGCTATCGGTCCTGTGGTGGCCTTCCTGGCCGCAGTCTTCATTCTGCCCGAGACCTTCGGTCACGCGGTCAATGCGGAGACCATACAGTCGGCTGAAGCCAAGGCGACCGGATCTAAAGACTGATTCGCTGATTGGAACGCTTTGTCTGCAAAGGATAGGCGCGTTTGGATCAACATGCGATGTGACGCTATGAAAAGGCGTCGATAAGAAAGGAATTATCACCATGTTCCAAGTACCGAAAATCAAGAAAATAGAACTGACGACCGCCCGGGTTCCGTTGCCGGAAGGCCCATGGGGCGACCAGATCCACCATGTCGAGAACATAGAGGTCGTCGTTGCTGATGTCACGGCAGACAATGGGATCACCGGCACGGGGTTCAGCCATACCTCCGGCTGGTGCGGGGCCACCATCGCCGCTCTGGTGAGGGAGATGATCCCCGATGTGATTGGCCTGCCCGTATCCCCTCGCGCGCTTTGGCTGCGCTCGTGGAAGTACATTCACGATGTAGGTGGGGCCGGTGTAACCACCCACGCCCTGTCCGCTTTGGATATCGCCTATTGGGATCTGCTCGCCAAGTCCCTTGACGTCTCTCTATATGATCTGCTGGGCAAGGTGCGCGATCGTGTCCCGCTCTATGGGTCCGGCATCAATCTGAATCTATCGGCGGATGAGATTGTGGATCAGGTCAAGCGTTGGAAGGCCAAGGGATTCATCGCCGCCAAGGTCAAGGTGGGCAAACCCGACATCGAAGAGGATGTAGAGCGCCTGAAGGTCATCCAGGAGGCTGTGCCAGGCTTCCCCCTGGCGGTGGATGCCAACCAAGGATGGGATTTGCCGGCCGCCTTGCGTGCCTTCAAAAAGTTCGATGATCTGGATTTGCTTTGGATCGAGGAGCCGTTGCCTTCAGACGATATTCTGGGGCATAGGATTCTACGTGAAAGGGTCAATACCCCGCTGGCCATGGGCGAGAACATATACAACCTCAATCAGTTCAATCAGTATTTTGAGCAAGGTTCCTGCGACTATGTCCAGGCGGATCTGGGCCGCGTGGGCGGTATCACCGGCTACCTGGATATTGCTGCAGCGGCCAGGGCCCACAATCTGCCCATGACGCCGCATTTCGTCTTCGAGCTCAGTGCCAGCCTCCTGTCGACCATTCCTAACATCTATGCTTCCGAGGTCACGGATGGCGGCACTTGGACGGATCTGCGGATCTTCAAATCCTCGGGGCATGTGGATGAGGATGGCTTCTGGGTGCCTCCCACTGGTCCTGGACACGGCATTCAGTTGGACAGGGACTATCTGGAGGATCATCGCTTCTGACGGCATCGTATGTTCTGTGCCAAGATAACGGGGATTCGCCCACGATGACCGAGCGTCATCTTGGGCGAATCCCCGATGTCCTGCCCAGTGACTTAATAGAACCATTTACGCTTTTCTTGTATGCGGACCCCGCGTGCCTGTGCTTAGGGGAAGCCGGCGGATTTATGCCAAGGTCTGACAAATAGCGAAGGAAGGCCCGAAGGCTGATGGGGATAGCCGTAAGCCTGATCTTTAGGCGTGAGGAGCCTGGCGACAGAATCTCACGTGAGCGCAAGCGCCGGTCGCTTGCACCTGAGCCAGCTTCATTCAGCCGATTCGCGCTTTGACAAGTATTCTCGTTCATTGGCCGGATCTGGCCCGATCTCCTGCGGTGAAGATACAGACAAAGCGGAAAGTTGAAGGACTCAACGGCGATTTCGTCTGTGGCCTGAGCCGCTGTGGCCTCAAGGGTATCCCTATGAAGGAACGTCGGTGGTTGGTGATTTGCCGTCTCTCGTCGGCCTGGCGATGGATATCATCTCAAGTAAGCGGTCGGACCAACTTTCGCCTGGTCCTGAATCCTGTGTTGACGATGACTGTGCTCGAGAATGTTCTTATTTCTGCCCAGTTTGCTGGTTTGGGCATTGATGTGAGGCGAGCCGGATTTATTTTGCAGCTGTTGGGCCTTGCTAATTACTTGCTGATTGTATTCATGACTTTGTTCTGAATTTGTCTGGAAGGCAACAACTGAGAGCCGCTGTAGTGCATGTGACTCCACCTCCAGCCCAGGATTGTCTTCGCGGACGAGCCGATTGGAACTCTTGATTCGGCAAACGTTCCACTCGTCATTGGGCAACCGCGATTTCTGGCCAAGCGTGTTTCTGTTGCAATAATCGTGACACGCAGTTTGGATGCCGTAAGCGCATTTACCCCCCTCCCCACCCTTGGTGGTTCATGAGGTCGTTTGACTCATCAGATTATGCAGCCCAGGGAGTATGAGCTTGGCTTTGCATCGGTAAATCGTCATCCTTGCAATCTGTATTCCTAGCAGGGCAGAAAATGCACGCCTTTCAATAAGGGAGTCGGTTTGATGTGAATTAGGCAAGTATCTGCTGCAGGAACTGCACAGACTCAAGGTCAATATATGTGGAACGCAGATTTACTACAGCGGAATCTCTTGCGAGAGTGGAGCTGAGGGTAGTCGAAACCCCGACCTCTTCGATGCGAACGAAGCGCTCTACCAACTGAGCTACAGCCCCATTCGTTGCCCGACCGTAGCCGAACAACAGAAATTTACTTTAGCGTGTGCCCTGGCCAAACGCAAAATATCACAGGTCAGACATCAGTCCGCCGTGGAGCTGGTTTTTTCTGAGGGAGCTTTATGACCGAACCTGGCCTTGAGCAGACCGATGACCGTGGGCAGGACCGAAATGACCAGAATCAGGATGATGACCAGCTCGAAGTGCTGCTGGACTGCAGGGATGCCGCCGAAGAAATAGCCCAGGAGGGTGAAGAGGGTGGACCATATCAGGCCGCCCAGGATGCTGAATGGGGTGAAGCGCCTCCAGCGCATTCCGGAAATGCCCGATATGAAGGGCATGAAGGTCCTGATGAAGGGAAGGAAGCGTCCCAGGACCACGGCCAGGGGTCCCCACTTGTCGATCAGCCCCTCGGTCTTGGCGATTCGTTCGGGGGTCAGTGACTTCACGCGGCCGGAACGGACGATGGCCCGGCCGAAGAAGTGTCCGATGAAGTAGTTGCTCTGGTCGCCCAGGATGGGGGCCAGCCAGACGACGGGAAGGAGCACATCCAAGGCCATCCCGCTGGACGGGTCATGGGCGAAGACGCCGGCGGCGAAGAGTAGGGAGTCTCCTGGCAGGAAGGGCATGAAAACCACGCCGGTCTCGATGAAGATGATCAGGAAGATGAACGCATATGTGGGTACCAGTCCCATGGCAATCCACCCCGCGATGGCGCTGCGCGGATCTTTGAGCAGGTTGATGAGCCAGTTGACGAACCCCATGAATCGTGTTCCATTCCGTCGATGTGTGCATTTGCAGAACCGAGACACACTTTAACAAGCCAGTCCCGGCACCCGGTACCCGTCGGTCTGATTTCTTGCGAGGACAACACAACCCATCGTTGCCGGACTTATGGGCTGTCGACCATGGTCTTGTCGTCGGTCCTCATGTGCAAAGATAGGCAGGAAGGCTCACGCGATTGAGGAGTGGACATATGGTCAATGACGAACAGCTCGCCTTCCCTGAGGACTTTACTTGGGGCACGGCAACGGCATCCTTCCAGGTAGAGGGGGCGGCGCATGAGGACGGCAGAGGAGACTCCATCTGGGACGTTTTCTGCAGGCAGCCGGGGAGAATAGTTGATGGGTCCAATGGCGACATCGCCTGCGATCAGTATCACCGCTACCCCGAGGACATTGCACTCATGAAGCAAATGGGTGTGGGGGCCTACCGGCTGTCTGTGGCCTGGCCTCGGATTGTGCCGCAGGCAGGCGGTGCCATCAACCAAGCTGGCCTGGACCACTACCGGAGGGTGCTGGACATGCTGCTGGACAACGGCATCAAGCCTGTGGTCACCCTCTACCACTGGGATCTGCCCCAGTACCTGCAGGAGGTTGGAGGCTGGGCCAATCGTGACACCGCCCAGCGATATGCCGACTATGCGGCCGTCCTGGCCAAGGCTCTGGGCGATCGGGTGCAGACCTGGACGACCCTCAACGAACCCTGGTGCTCGGCCTATCTGGGCTACGGCAACGGCGGCCACGCTCCAGGCATCTGCGACTATGGGCAGGCCCTTGCGGCGGTCCATCATCTGAATCTTGCCCACGGGCTGGGAGCACAGGCCATCCGTGCCGAACTGGGTGACAGGGCGCGTATATCGGTGACCCTGAACCTGCAGGTCAACCGGGCTGATAATGACGATCCGGAGGATCTGGCAGCCAAAACCCGGGCTGACCTGTTCGCCAATGAGGTATGGTTGGGTCCCATGCTGGCCGGCACCTATGACCAGCGTATCCACGATGCCGCTGAGGGTATCACTGACTGGAGTTTCGTCCGTGATGGCGATCTGGAGCAAATTCATCAGCCTTTGGACGTGCTGGGCATCAACTATTATTCGACCAACCACGTGCGGGGTCGAAGCGGCGTCAGTTCCGAGCGCAACCCCATGCCTGCACAGGATATGGTCGAAACACTGCCTCCCCGGGGGCCGTTGACCGCCATGGGTTGGAACCAGGAGCCTCAGGGGCTGACCGACCTACTTATGGAGGTCTCGGGGCGTTTTCCGAAGCTGGAGCTCATGGTCACCGAGAACGGCTCTGCCTGGGAGGACCAGGTCAGCTCGGATCCGTCCTTCCCTGGAGGCAAAGGGGTGCACGACCCTCAGCGAGTGGCTTATCTGGAGGAGCACCTGCGCGCCGTGGCCCGGGCCATCCATGAAGGGGCCCGGGTTACCGGCTACTTCGCCTGGTCCCTGCTGGACAACTTTGAGTGGGCACTGGGCTACACCAAGCGCTTCGGGCTGATCAGGGTCGACTATGACACCCAGGAGCGGATCTGGAAGGATTCGGGAAGGCGCTATTGCCGGATTGTGCAGGCCAATGCCGTCTGAAAGGGCTCTGATCTCGATCGGTCTGTGGGCCGCCCGCCGACCCTGACCATTTAATCAGGTCGGCAGGAGGGTGACTCTTCCCGTCGGCCTGATTGATGTGTTTGGTTTCCGGATTTCTGGACCCCTCATATCTGGCTTGGCGGTCACGTGTCAATTTGTCAGAACCCGTAAGGGACCCTGAAAGGTCATCCATAGGGACAAGAAGAGGAGGGAGGCCAGCACGATGAGGCCTGGGATGATCGCGTGCCAGCATCGATAGGTGGTCCATCTTGCAATCCGCACGAGCCAGTCGGCCTTGTAGCAGATGGCCGGCACCATCCAAGGAAGGATGACCCGCCTAAGTGGAGATGCTCCTGGTGGTGACCGGGTTCGTCGCTTTCCGCAGACGGACGCTTTCCATGTACACCTACAGGCGGCAAGGATTGAATTGACTTTTTTTACAACGTTAGATAAACTAACTTTGTCATGACGGCACAGTTGCCGAATGTGGATTCCTTCAGGTTCAAGGATTGAGCCGGATGGGAGCAATACTAGTCATAGAAGGGCTGAGCATGAACGGAACCGATGTAGAAGTCGACCGTCAGGCCAAGACTTCCGGTAAAACCGCGCGTCTCGCCTCCTCCAAACCCGCCAAGGCACATAAGACTCTTTCTCGCGGGGGGGGGGGGGGTATAAATCTTCCCTGAAGCGCTGTTGGCCCTTATGGGTCATGGTGCTTCCTGCCATACTGTTCGTGGCCATATTCAACTACGGTCCCATGTATGGCATTCAACTGGCGTTCAGGAAGTATGATTTCACCAAGGGCCTCACCGGAGGCGACTGGGTGGGTTTCCAATATTTCAAGCAGTTCTTCGCCTCACCCATGTTCAAGCCCCTCATGGTCAACACGATCAGGATCAGTCTGTGGACTCTGGTCATGGGCTTCATCGCCCCCATCATCCTGGCTCTCCTGATCAACCAGATCCATTCCACCAAGGTCAAGAGCTTCGTACAGACCATCACCTACATGCCGCACTTCATATCTACGGTGGTGATTGTGGCCATGATCAACCTCTTCCTTACCCCCTCCACGGGTCTGCTCACCCGTTTCCTTGCCTTCCTCCACATCGACAACGCCAACTTCATGGGCAATCCCAGCACCTTTACGCCCATCTACTGGATCAGCGAGGTCTGGCAGCATATGGGCTGGAACTCGATCATCTACCTGGCCGCCCTCAGTTCGGTCGACGTGGCCCTCTACGAGGCAGCCAAGATGGACGGGGCAGGCCGTTTTCAGCTTATTCGTTACATCGATATACCCGCCATTATGCCCACGGCCGGCGTCCTCCTGATCCTGAACATGGGCGGTGTGCTCAACGTAGGCTTCGAAAAGGTCTTCCTTATGCAGAACACCCTGAACCTGCCAGCCTCCGAGGTCATATCGACCTACACCTACAAGATCGGCATCCTGCAGAATCAATTCTCGTATTCCACAGCCATCGGCCTGTTCAACATGCTCATCAACTTCGTCTTCCTGGTCATCGCCAATCAGATCTCCAGGAGGGTGTCTCACACCGGCATCTTCTGAGGGGAGGAAGACAACAAAATGGAAAACACGCAAGACATGGCACGCTCCGGGGCCCGCAGGGTCAGACGGCTTATCGGGGGGAAGACGCTGGGAGACTGGCTGGCTGACCTGATCATCGTCCTCATCCTGCTGCTGATAGTGGCCTCCATCCTCTACCCAATCTGGTTCATCATCATCGCTTCGGTCTCTGATCAGACCCTGGTCAACACAGGCCAGGTCACCTGGATTCCCAAGGGCATTTCGGCCTACGGCTTACAGCAGATTCTCGGGGATGACAGGATCTGGAACGGCTACCGGAATACGTTGATCTACACTGTGGCAGGCACCGTCTTGAACCTGGTGGTCACCATGCCGGCGGCCTTCGCCCTCTCCCGGCCCGAGTTCAAGTGGCGCCGCCTGATCATGCTCTTCTTCACGATTACCATGTTCGTCAACGGCGGTCTGATCCCGACCTACCTCCTTTACAAACAGCTTGGTCTCCTGGACTCCTGGGCGGTCTTCGTCATTCCCCAGGCCCTGAATGTCTACAACCTGATTATCGCCCGGTCCTTCTTCGAGAGTTCCATCCCCGAGGACCTCCACGATGCCGCTCAGATCGACGGGGTGGGGTACTTCCGCTACTTTACGCGGATCGTCATCCCCCTGAGTTCCGCCATCATCGCCGTCATCGGCCTGTACTACCTGGTGCAGCACTGGAATGACTTCTTCACCGGCTTGGTCTACATACGCACCTACGACAAGCAACCCCTGCAGATTGTCCTGCGTGACATCCTCCTGTCCAACCAGGCTTTCCAGGGGGGGTCGGGCTCGACGGCCGGTGCCGGATACGGGCAGGAGTTCGCTGACCAAATCAAATACGGGGTGATCATCGTCTCCACCCTCCCTCTCCTGGTCATCTACCCCTTCATACAGAAGTACTTCAACAAGGGGGTCATGATTGGGGCGATCAAAGGCTGACTGCACCGGACCGTCCTACTGACGGGGAGCAAAGACAGGTCGGATATGGGCCGGACAGCCATGGCTGTACCCGGAAAAGGAGAAAGCATGCAAAGATTCGCCCTCGGATACGAGCAGGCGGCCCGCTTGGTCCTGGTGGCCTTCATCACCAACCTGGCCCTGCTGGCACACACCATCATGGGGCTTGTCCTACTAGGCTTCTTCCCCTCCCTGGCCGCAACCTGCGGGGTTTTCAGAAGGTGGCTGACAGATGAGGACAGGGAGTGGGGGATCGCTCAGACCTGGCGGACCTTCCATCGTCTGTGGAAGAAGGAGCTCAGGGGGGCCAACATTTTCGGCTGGGCACAGGCGGCCATCTGGGCCCTCCTGCTGGGGGATTATTGGATCGTCAACTTTCACCGGACAGGCAGGGTCGGGGTTTTCGTCTCCGGCATCCTCTTCTGCCTCATGGTCTTCATGATTCTGGCCACTGCCCTGTCCTGGGTCCTATTCGCCCTCTACGACCAGGGGGTCGGTTGGATTCTGGTCAGGTCGGTCCAGATGGTTCTGGCGCGTCCCTGGATGAGTGTGGTCCTGGCTTTCGGTCTGGCCCTTATGGCCTTTGCCTGCTGGTCCTGGCCCGGCCTGGCCGTAGTCTTCGGGCCTGCCCTGCCCTGCCTCCTGTCGTCGTCGGCGGTCTGGTTCTACGGCAGGCTCGACGGTTTTTCCGTCCGGATGCGCCGGGGCGCACAGGGCGAGATGGCAACGAAAGGAGAGTGACGGATCCGTCATTAAGTACACCGCCTGGACCGGTGCGATCGGCGCATGGGCCCGGGGTAAGCAGAGAAGTTCAATGTCGAACAAGGAGAAGCGAATCATGAGTTCGTTCGGGAAACACAGGTTCAGGAACCGTCTGGTGGCCATAGGGGCCATGACGATGGCCATGTCGATGATGCTGGCCGGTTGCGGCGGTTCCAAGGAGCCCACCACCAATGCCCAGGGCCAGCCGATCATCACGATAGCCGTAGCCAAGCACCCTCTGACCAAGAAGATATCCGAGATGAAGTGGCCCAAGCAGCTGGAGAAGGAGTGTGGCTGCGAAATCCATTGGCAGGAGGCGAGCTCGGACTGGGACCAGAAGAAGCAGGCCATGCTGGCGGCCGGCGATGTGCCCGACCTCATTCTCAAGGGGATCAACCTGGCGGACATAGCCACTTATAGCACGCTCTTCGAGGATCTGAGCCAGGACCTGGACAAGATGCCGAATGTCAAGAAGATGTTCAATACCGACCCCACGGCCAAGCAGGTGGTCTCCATGCCGGACGGGAAGATCTACATCCTGCCCGCCGTCAAGAAGGGTATCTGGCCCAAGGCCGTCAGCCACATGTACATCAACAAGCAGTGGCTGGACACGCTGGGCCTGAAGGTGCCGACCACCTGGGATGAGCTTGAGGAGGTGCTCAAGGCCTTCAAGACCAAGGACCCCAATGGGAACGGGCAGGCCGACGAGATCCCCTTTGACTTCCAGTCTCCCGGTACCGGGGGTTTCGGTGACTATCAGCCGACCCTCCTGCTGGGGAGCCTGGGCATCGTGACCTCGGTAGGTGGCGGCCAGGGCTTCTATGCCGACAAGGGCAAGGTCAAGTCCTTCCTGACCGATGACCGTTACAAGGAACTGATCCAGTACCTCAACAGGCTCTGGGGGGAGGGGTTGATCGCCAAGGACGCCTTCACCCACGACTACTCCAAGTCCCAGTCCACCGCACGCGGCCAGGGCGATAAGGCCAAGATCGGCTTCACCTGGGGGTGGACGGCCTCCGACCGCTTTGGTGACAAGTTGGCCGGTCAGTATGTGGCCATGCCCCAGCTGAAGGCCAAGGCCGATCAGAACCCGGATGAGTTGGTCTACGACACCCAGGGGGACCGGTTGGACTACAGCGAGTTCGCGCTGGTGGTCTCGGCCAAGAGCAAGAACAAGGAGACCGCCATCAAGGTGGCTAATGCCTTCTACGGGCAGGACATGTCCCTGCAGATGCTCTGGGGTGATCTGGGCACGGATGTGCAGAAGACAGGGCCGGACTCCTATAAGGTCCTGCCGCCTGCTGACTCCACCAAGGACCCCTCCACCTGGAAGTGGACGGAGACCCTGGCTGATGACTCTCCCTACTGGATACGTCCGAATCTCAAGATCGAGCTGCCGGCGGATCTCGAGGAGGTCAAGGGCCAGGAGCAGCCTCTTGAGCCGGCTCTGGCCAATGTGGACCCCAAGTTGGATGTCATCCCGGGTGCCCTCAAGTATTCCTCCGAGGACCAGACCACCATGCAGAACAACAACACGACCCTGATGAACACCGCCATGACCAAGTTCGCCCAGTGGGTGACCAAGGGTGGTGTGGACCAGGATTGGGACAACTATGTGGAGACCCTGAAAAAGGCCAATTTGGATCAGAACATCAAGTTGGTGCAGAAAGCCTACGACCAGTACTACTCCAAGAACTGACGGATGAAGACGTGCCCTGGGGCCCTCCAGTGATTCAAGGTGGGTCTCCAGGGTCCGTCGGACCCCGGGGCCACCAACTACACGATATGGTCCCTGGGAGGGCCGATGAGGCGGCCGGGTTGGCGACAAACCGCCGTCTGAGTTCAGGGCTGCCTCAGACCATCCGTCAAAGCTCGGCTGTTTCTGTACACGGGTCTATGGCCGTCAATAGTCCGGATTCTCCGGTTCTTCTCTGGTTCCCCTCCGGTTGGACACTACCTATCCGATGCAGACTGAGGGCATGCATGGCATTCCCCCCCCCCCCCCCCCCCCCCCCCCCAAAAAAAAGGCTGTCGGATTCACGGAACAGGGGGGCTGCCCGCCGGGCTCTGCCTTCTCCCGGTGGGTTGCCCTCTTGCGCCATTGGCCGACTGCCAGCGTTTTTGCTGGAGTGATCATGACCGGCTTCGGCCCCTCCCCGGGCGTTTCGCTGGCCGTCAGTGCCTCAACTGGAATGGGCCTGCCAGGTCCACCGCTACCTTGGCCGAATCGTAGGAGGATCCTCAATCCTGCCAACGTTCGGACGCTGACCGTTATATCGGGTCGTTGCCAAGCATCTGTGCGATTTGGGACTCAATTATGACCTTTTCGCCCGGATCATGACCGGCAATCTTGGGAAGGTGATCCAGGAGCTCTTCCGCCAGTACCGGGGCCAACCTGGCTTTGCTGAAGACCCGCAGCGCCTGGCGCAGCAATGTGCTCAACTTCTCCCTGGGGCTGTTCAAGGAGGTCAAGCCGCGGGTCATCACGCGCGACATCGACTGGGGCATTCCCGTACCCGTGGACGGCTGGGTCGATGCCGTCATCGGCTATTTGTCGGCATCCATCGAATGGGCTCTGGTCTGAACTAAACGCTTTGGGCTGATCAGACGACTATGAAACCCAGGAGCGGATCTGGAAGGATTGCGGTCCGGGGTACGCGCAAATCATCAGCGATCGAGCTGTCTGAGTATGACGGTATCCAAACGCTGTTGCAAGGCGGGTCGGGCATCCTTGTCCGACCCGCCTTGCCTTTGTCTTAGATCCAGCTGGACAGCCACATGTGCATGCGCCAGAAGTCATAGGGGATGGGCATGGCGGTCCATAGCGGGTAGAAGAAAGCTGAGGTCAGGCCCAGCAGGGTCAGGCCCATGATCATGGTCTGCCGGTAGAGGACGCTGTCCGAGTTCTGCCGTAGCCAGTTGGCCACATAGCAGATTGCCAGGATCATCCAGGGCAGGATGACGATGGAGTAGAAGGTGAAGGTGGTCCGGTTCATGTATTGCATCCAGGGTAGCCAGCCGGCCAGCAAGCCTGCCAACACCCCCCAGATGCGCCAATCACCGTGCTTGACCACAACGGCGATGAAGATGGCCAGAATCACGCAGATGCTGCCCAGCCACCAGGTCAGGGGATTGCCCAGGGAGGTGACGGCGGCTACGCAGGGGGAGTCCTTGGCCAGTCCGCACAGGCCGGGGAAGCCCGTGATCTTCTGCCAGTAGAAGCTGGTGGGCCTGATCTGCAGGGGCCAGGTCAGGGGGTTGGCCATGTATGGGTGGCGGGTATGCAGGGTGGTGTGGAAGTGCCACATCTGCCGGTGGTATTCAGCCAGGGACCGTAGCCCCTCAGGCAACCAGGTCAGACCCTGGCCAGGGTGCTGGGCCGCCCAATTGTGCATGAAGGAATCGCCGTGCAGGAACCATCCCGTCCAGGAGGCCAGATAGGTTCCCGCCCAGACGGGGATCATAAGCAAGGCCGCTGGCAGCCCGTCCCTGAACACTGCACTCTGCAGCCAGGATCCATACCCTGCCTGATGGCGCTCCCATCCGTCCCAGAGCACTGAAATCAGGGCGAAGACGGCGAAGAAGTAGGCCCCTGACCACTTGGTGCCGGTGGCCAGCCCCAGCAGCAGGGCGGCGCCGGTACGCCACCAGGACCAGGCGATGAAGGGGCCGGTAGTGGCCACGGGCAATTCGACACGGCTTTCCTGCCCTGGATGCCCCTGTGACTGAATGACCTTCACCCGGTAGTGCAGACGGAAGTCTGCCTGATCCTTGGCCCAGGATTGTCGCAGCCTGGCCCGAGCCCAATCCCGATGGCCCATCAGGCACAGCCAGGCTCCCAGGACGAAGATCATGATGAAGTTGTCCAGCAGACTGGTACGGCTCATGACGATGCCCAGACCGTCGATGGCCATGAGGAAGCCGGCTGTCAGGGCGATGGGCAGGTTGTGGAAGAGGCGCAGAGCGACACGGCATAGCAGCAGGATGGCGATGGTGCCGGCCAAGGCAGTGGCCACTCGCCAGGCGAAAGGATTGCCGGCTCCACCGAAGAGCTTGAGACCAAGGGCGATGCACCACTTGCCTACCGGTGGGTGGACCACGTATTCGGCCTGGGGCAGCCAGCCGCTGGTGTGTCCCTGGGCGAAGATCTGGTCTATGGGAAGATCAAGCGGGCCGGCTGTTTTCGGCCAGTTGCGTGGCTCGCCGGTCATCAGCATGGTCCAGGCGTCTTTGACGTAATATGTCTCGTCGAAGACAATGGCGCGAGGACTACCCAGCCGCACAAACCGCAGAAGCCCGCCCAGAAGCGCCATAAGTATGCAGGCCAGCCAGCCGCTTTCCCGATGGGAGAGCCGGGGAATCCAGTTGATCCCTCTCTTGGTATGCTGACCTTTGGGCCCGCTGAAGATGGACAGCATGGCAGGGCGACCGGACCGGTGGGCGGCGTGCCTACCGTGTCTGGAGGAGCGATGCTGCGAAGAAAGCCCTACCAAAGATGTCATCACCCCTAGATTAGGCCATACTAAAGGCATGAGCAGCATGAATGGCCGGAGCGATGGACATACACCGGGCGGAGAAAGTCATGAGGAGACGATTTCGTCGGGTGTTTCACGTGGAACAGTGGTGCTGGCGGCCACGCCAATAGGCAATGTTGGCGATGCCTCGACACGCTTGGTGGAGCTCCTGCAGTCGGCGGACCTGGTGGCTGCGGAGGACACGCGGCGGCTCTATGATCTGGCCAACCGGTTGGGGGTGCGCGTAGGCGGCAGGGTGTTGGCTTATCACGATCACAACGAGCGGCGAATGGCTGATCCCATCCTGGACCAGGTTCGCGACGGAGCCTGTGCGCTGGTGGTTTCGGATGCGGGCATGCCCACCATCAACGATCCGGGCATGGCCATCGTCAGGCGGGCCATCGAACGAGGCATACCGGTCACCTGTGCGCCCGGCCCCAGCGCCGTGCTGGATGCCCTTGCTCTCTCCGGTCTGCCCACTGACCGCTTCTGTTACGAGGGGTTTCTTCCCCGCCGACACCAGGAACGGCTGCGGCATCTGCGCACCCTGCGCAGCGAGGAGCGGACCATGGTCTTCTACGAAACGCCCCACCGCATTGATCAGGCTATGCAGGACCTTCAGGAGGTCTTCGGCCCCGACCGGCTCATGGCCCTCTGCCGGGAGTTGACCAAGGAGCATGAGCAGATCCGGCGGGGCACCATCGGCGACATTGTGCACTCCCTTCAGGAGGATCCTCCCAGGGGCGAGATGGTCCTGGTCGTGGCCGGCGCTTCCGCCCTGGAAGCCAGACGCAACGATCCGGATGCCATGGATGACCGGCAGCTGGCAGTCCTGGCTCGTGATCTGGCCCGATCCGAGGGCCTGCGGCTCAAGGAGGCCATCGCCAGGATAGCTGTCGAGCATCCCTTGGCCGATGGCAGCCTGCCCAATCGCAAAAGGATTTATGCCTTGGCCGTTGAAGAGGATAAAGAGGACTGATCCCCTTTCCCCTCTTCCAGCAGTACCTCCAGTGCCCTGCGTACACCAGGCCCACCCAGCTGGGAGACGGCCTCCAGCAAGGCTGGCGAGGCGGCGGGATTGGCTACCAGCCATCGACGCAGCCGGGGCTCTTCCCGGGCGATGGCCCAGAGGATACTCGGATCGGTCTCGGGGTCTGTGGCCATCAAGGCCGTTGGCACCAGGGGAGGCTCTGGCGGTGGGGCGTGCACCTGGGCCATTGGTTCCAGGCTATAAGGCTCGTCTTGGCTCAAATTGTCTTCTGCTGCGAGGTGCGACCGGTTACTGAGGGCGGTCATGAGTTGGGCCATGCGTTCAGCGGCGGAGAATCCACGACGGCCCCGATTCCGTTCCCGGTGTCGAAGATGGCCATGCCAGCGTCGGTCACCCCTCATCTCCTGATTCATAGAATCGCCCTGAGTCGTCTTATGGTCTCCAGTCCTTGGGCGTGGCCAGGCCAGCGCGGATTGGAGGATAGAAGTTCCTCGCAGGATCCACAGCTGACCTGATACCGCTCCATGAGCTCTTGCAAAACCGCCATGGTCTCCTCCCCGTTGCATTGGCCCGAAGAATCGCAGGCCAGATCACAGGCCGTCCAGAGCGGCGAAGTCACCCAGAGCTTCCCAAGCTTCATCAGGTAACGGGCATCCAGCTGGCGCTGGTGGGGTCGCAGAGGCCTGCCGTGAACCGGAGTGCGGAAGTGGGAGTTGGAGATGATGTCCAGCGTATCGGGGAATTGGCCGTTGATCCATATCCAGAGCGCCAGCCCGCCGCATGCCGCTGCACCGTATGGGACCATGGGCGTGACGATGGAGGCGCGACCGTAGAGTCCCTCCGCCTGTTCGTTCAGGTAGCAGCAGGATTGGTCCAGACAGGTGACGATTCCTTCATTCACCAGCAGGCTAAGACTGAGCGGACCGGGCAGATCCTCAGTTCGGATCAGACTGGGCAGCGGTTCGGGTTCAGGGGCTGGGGCCGCCAATTGGGGAGTAGTCGGACGGCCGCGGGTGTGTGTCGGCGCTGCCCCGGCTTGTAGTGGTCGACTTGGCGGCTTGGTAGTAGCTCTAGGGGGGCGGCTGGCGCCAAGGGCACTGGTAGGCGTCCACGTCGCTCCCCCGAGCGCGTGTTCTCGATTCATGGTTCGACTGTAAATGGTTGTGCCCGGGTTTGCCTGAGGGAGGGCCAAAATTTGTGTACTTGTGGATAATTTCCTTGCTCAGCTGCAGTCCTGTGGACGAGCAGGGGGATTGTAGGCCTGAGTCGATAATCTTGCTGGTATGAGTCATATCCTTGTTTCCGTCGCCTGGCCCTACGCGAATGGGCCCCGTCACATCGGCCACGTCGCTGGGTTCGGCGTCCCCTCGGACGTCTATGCACGCTACGAACGCATGAAGGGCAATGATGTCCTTATGGTTTCGGGGACTGACGAGCACGGCACTCCCATTCTTGTGGAGGCCGATGCCGAAGGAGTGGGCCCCCAGGAGATCGCCGATCGCTACAACCGGGTCATTGTCAAGGATTTGTGTGATCTGGGGCTCAGCTATGACCTTTTCACCAGGACCACGACCGGCAATCATGAGAAAGTGGTCCAGGAGCTATTCCGCCAGTGCCGGGCCAATGGTTACATCTATGAGGGCCAGCAGAAGGTGGCTATCTCGCCTTCCACCGGCCGAACCCTGCCGGACCGCTATATCGAGGGGACCTGCCCCATCTGTGGCGCCGATGGCGCTCGCGGCGACCAATGTGACAACTGCGGCAACGAGCTGGATCCGGACGAGCTGATCAACCCCGTATCCAAGATCAATGGGGAGACGCCACGGTTTGAGGAGTCCAAGCACTTCTTCCTGGATCTTCCCGCTCTGGCCGAGGCCAACCTGGCTTGGCTGAAGACCCGCAGGGGCTGGCGCAGCAACGTGCTCAACTTCTCCTTGGGGCTGTTCAAGGAGGTCAAGCCCAGGGCCATCACGCGCGACATCGACTGGGGCATTCCCGTGCCTGTGGACGGCTGGGTCGACGACCCCAACAAGAAGCTCTATGTCTGGTTCGATGCCGTCATCGGCTACCTGTCGGCATCCATCGAATGGGCCCGCCGTCAGGGCGATTCCGAGGCCTGGCGCAAGTGGTGGAACGACCCCAAAGCCCTGGGCTACTACTTCATGGGCAAGGACAACATCACCTTCCACTCGCAGATCTGGCCCTCGGAGATTCTTGCATACAACGGCCAGGGCTCCAAGGGCGGGCAGCCGGGAGCCTACGGCGAGCTCAACCTGCCTGAGCAGGTGGTGGCCAGCGAGTTCATGACCATGGAGGGCAAGAAGTTCAGCTCGTCCAGGGGCATCGTCATCTATGTGAAGGACATCCTGGCACGCTATCCGGTCGATGCAGTCCGCTACTACATTTCCATCGCCGGACCAGAGACCTCGGACTCGGACTTTACCTGGGCGGAGTTCGTCCGGCACAACAACGAGGAGCTGGCCGCCTCCTGGGGCAACCTGGTCAATCGCGTGGCCAACCTGCTCAACAAGGACTTCGGCAGTATCCCCGCCGTCGAGCAATCCTGGCTGACCGAGGAGGATGGTGCCCTGCTGGATCGCAGCCTGCAGGCCTTCGATACTGTAGGATCCTTGATCGAGCACCATCGTCAGAAGGCCGCCCTGGTCGAGGCCATGGCTCTGGTGGGTGACATCAACAAGTACATCTCTGCCCAGGAGCCCTGGAAAATTAAGGATGACCAGAATCGACTGGCTGCCGTTCTGCATACTGCCGCCCAGGCCGTACTGGATGCCAACACGATGTTGGCCCCCTTCCTGCCCCATGCCTCTCAGCAGGTCTGGGAGACCATGGGCGGCAAGGGCACCTTCTCGCCCCTGCCCCGTGTCGAGGAGGTTGACGACCTGGATCGATCCGACTTCCACTATCCCATCATCACCGGCGACTACCGGCTGGGGGAGACGGTCCATCCTTGGGCGCGCGAGCCTCTCAGGGGCGGCACGCCGATCGATCGACCCACACCTATCTTCCCCCGCATTCCCAAGGAGGCCGTGCAGGAAGAGCTGGACCGCTTCCAGGAGCAGCTTGACCGCCGCAAAGCCAAGGAGCGCGCCCGGTTCGAGGCTGAGCAGGCCAAGCTGGGCGATCAGGGTAAGTGACAGTCGACACGCCTGGGACGACATCCGTGATTCACAGAGAACTTTGAGGTTTTCGGGCACTTCCTCCAAGGTAGCGCTGGTTATATTTGTTCTGTCGGTTGAGGTACTGGCCGATGGGGGTCATGCGGCCCCGATAACTGAACCCCTTCTTCTCTCTCTTCTCGCCCGGCGGTTCTCAGAACCGCCGGGTTCTTTCGTCATGGAAGACTCATAGGATGAGAAACCATGAAAGTTGCCCAATTCGCCTGTGTGCTTTTCGACTTGGACGGGGTGCTGGTGCCCACGACCATCCTGCACAAGGCCGCCTGGAAGGCATTGTTCGATCAGGTCCTGCCCGGGAACGTCCCGGCCTATACGGAGCAGGACTACTACGCTTACGTGGATGGCCGGCCCCGCTATGACGGTGTCGACGCCCTGCTGCGCAGCAGGGGTATCGAATTGGACTGGGGCAGCCCCAATGACGATCCGCAGCTGGACACCGTCTGCGGCTACGGCAATCGCAAGAATGTGACCTTTGAGCGGATGCTGAAGCAGAAGGGCATCGATCCCTACCCGGACACAGTGGATCTGCTTCGGCACCTGCGCGCTGACAAGAAACGTCTGGCTGTGGTGTCCAGTTCGCGCAACACGGCCGAAGTCCTCCAGGCTGCTGGAATCGCCGGATACTTCGACACTGTGGTGGACGGCAATCTCAAGGACGAGATGGGTCTTCAGGGCAAGCCTGCCCCGGATACCTACGCCTATGCGGCCAAGGTGCTGGGCCTGCGCAATGAGGATGCCGTTGTGGTCGAGGACGCCCTCTCTGGCGTGGCCGCGGGTCACGCGGGCAGGTTCGGACTGGTCGTGGGCGTAAACAGAGGCGCCGGCCGCGAGCAGCTGCTCAAGGCGGGTGCGGACCTGGTGGTGGATCAGTTGATCGAGCTGATCGACGACGATGCCAGCGAGCGTGGGCAGGGGGAAGACCCCAGTCTGGATGAGGATCGCTTCCCTGTGGAGGAGTGGGGGCTCAGCGAGGTCGGTCGGCCTGATGCGGTCAGTGCCACAGTCTTCTCGGTCACCAACGGCTCCGTCGGTGTCAGGGGCGAAGGCGGCGGGGAGCGGTGCCTGGGCAACGGCACCTTCCTGAGCGGTTTCCATGACACCTTCCGGATAGCCCATCCCGAAAGCGCCTACGGATATGCCAAGGTTGGCCAGCTGATTCAGGGAGTGCCCGACGCTTCGGATTTCACCCTCAAGGTGGAGGGGTTGCCCTTGGGTCGACCGGAGAAGACCACTCAGCGTCTGGACTTCCGAACCGGAATCGCGACCACCGCCAATCTGTATGATCTGGGCCATGGCATCCATCTGAAGACCGTGCTCACCCGCATGGTCTGCCTCTATGACCGCAGCCTGACCGTTTGCACGCTGACTGTTGAGTCACCCGACCGGGACATGGCTGTGGTGGTCGAGGGGCCGGTCAACGCCGACAACCCCCGACATGTCAATTCCAGCGACCCCCGCAAGTCGACCTTTGTGGACGGCTGTGGAATTCACGAGGTGCTGGACAATGCGGTCTACGGTGAGCTGAGTGCGGATTGCAGGGTCTTTCGCTGCAATAATTCACGGCTCAGTCTGGCCCTGGGCGTCCGTCAGTTCAGGGACGGCCGACCTGTCGAGGGATCCGGCTGGCGTATGGATGTGCCCAAGGGCGGTTCCACCCGTCTGGTCCGTTACGCTGTCTACCGCAGCCACCCCATTCTTCCGGCTGGTACCAGCGGCAACGGTCTGGTCGTCCAGACCCGGGGCGAGGGGACCAGGAATCTGGTCGAGGACTGCCGTGATCGGTTGGAGGAGGTCAGCACCCTCTCTCTGGATGAGCTGGAGCAGCGCCAACGGGAATGGCTGGATCGGTTCTGGGAGCGGCAGGATATCCGCATCCAGGCCGATGATGGCGGTCGTACCCAGCAAATGGTGCGCTGGGAACTCTTCCAGCTGGCCCAGTCCACGGCCCAGATCGAGAACGGTGTGGGCGCCAAGGGTCTGAGCGGGTCCGGCTACAGCGGCCACTACTTCTGGGACACCGAGATCTACATTCTCCCCTTCCTGATCTATTCGGCGCCTGCTCGGGCAAGAGCCGTCCTCCACTACCGCTACCTGATGCTGCCTGCCGCCAGGCGCAGGGCCTGCGCGCTCAACCTGAACGGCGCCCTCTTCCCATGGAGGACCATCGATGGCGAGGAGGCCTCCGCCTACTTCCCTACGGGCACGGCCCAATACCATATCGATGCCGACATCGCCTACGCGGTGGCCCAGTATGTGCAGGTCACCGGCGATGAAGACTTCCTGCAGGCCGAGGGCATCGACATCCTGGTTGAGACGGCCCGTCTCTGGATGAGTCTGGGGGGTTACAAGGAGGACGGCCGTTTTCACATCCACTGTGTGACCGGCCCTGACGAATACACGGTCCTGGTCGACGACAATCTCTACACCAATCAGATGGCCCGGTTCAACCTTCTGGCTGCTTACAAGGCCTACCGGCACCTGCTCGAGAAGCACTCCGACCTGATTGGCGCCATCCGTGAAAGGCTGCACTTCGACGACGCTGAGACCGACACGTGGTCTCGTGCGGCCGAGGCCATGTTCGTCCCCTTCGACGATCAGGAGGGTGTCCATGCCCAGGATGCCCAGTTCATGCAACGCCCCCGCTGGCACTTCGGCCAGTTCACGGCCAGGCCCCTGCTGCTGCACTACCATCCGCTGGTCATTTACCGGCACAAGGTGCTCAAGCAGACCGACGTGGTCATGGCCCTCTACCTGCTCAGCTCCTGGTTCACCCCGGAGCAGAAGCTGGCTGACTTCGACTACTACGATTCGCTGACCACCGGGGATTCGACCCTGTCTGCAGCCTCCCAGTCCATCCTCGCCGCCGAGGTGGGGCATGATCAGCTGGCCATGCAGTACTTCCGTCGGTCCTTGTTCACGGACGTGGACGACCTGCATGCCAATACGACCGATGGCATCCACCTGGCCGCCTGCGGAGGCGTCTGGTCCAGCCTGGTCTGTGGTTTTGGAGGCCTGCGCGACACCGGTGGGACCGCGCTGAGCATTAATCCCCGCCTGCCTTCTTCTTGGCGCTCGCTGACCTATGAGCTGGAGGTGCGGGGCACCAGGTTCCAGGTTGCTGTAACGACAGACGGTGTCGATCTGAAGCGCTTGTCAGGACCGGAGCTGGACCTTCTGGTTCAGGGGCATCCCCGCCATATATGACCTACGGATTCCGGGCTTAGACACGCCCGGAATCCGGGGTTGCATCTGCTCCGGGCTCCAATAAAATAGGCAACGCTTGACGAATCCAGGGCGGACATGCGCGGCGTTGCAGAGGCGGGGAACATAGCCGGGCGTCATCATCGGTCAGTCACTCTCCCGGACGGTCACGGCAATGAGAAGAGACCAGATCAGAGAAGTTCAACAGGGAACGTGAGGGTGTCCTCCAATGTATGTCGATTCTGCGAAGAATCAGCACAGCAACAACCTTCGATGGATTCTCCCCTACTGCAGGCCGGACGCCGGTAGAATAGCCGCCGCCCTCCTGCTCTTTACGGGGGATAAGGTCCTGGTCATGCTTATGCCCATTTTGGCGGGCATGATCGTGGATCAGGTCATTGGCCAGGGGCACGAGGACCGGCTGCCCAGGCTTTGTTTCGCCATGATAGCCGTCACCCTAGGGCGCAGCGTCTGCCGCTACGGCTATCAGATGTTCATGGAGCGTTTCGGTCAGAACACCATCTATCGACTGGTCAGCGACGAGTACGAGAAGCTCCACGACATGGACTTCACCTACTTCAACCACACCCGCAATGGCGACATCATGAGCCGGATGACCTCGGACACCGATGCCATCCGCCACTTCGTCTCCTGGGTCTCCTACAACATCCTGGATGCCGTCTGCCTCTTCGCCGGGTCCTTGGCTGTCATGTTCACCATCGAATGGCGGCTGGCCCTGGCCCTGCTGGCCGTGACGCCGTTCCTCTTCTACTTCACCTGGCAGCTTTCCAAGCACGCCCACCCGCTCTTCTATGCCATCCGCAACTCGCTGGCATCCCTTAATTCCATGGTCGAAGAGAACATCGAGGGCAACCGGGTAGTCAAGGCCTTCGTCCGCGAGCCCTATGAGACCGAGAAGTTCGATCGGCATAACGATGACTATATGCAGCGCAACATGGACTCCGCCCGCAACAGCCGCACCTATATGCCCTGGCTGGACGGCTGCTCCTACATGCTCCAGCTGATTACCCTGATTCTGGGCGGCTGGTTGGTCATCCGTCAGCAGATGACCCTGGGTGCCCTGGTCTCCTTCAACAGCTTCCTGTGGATGATTGACGGCCCGGTGCGCCAGTCCGGCTGGCTTATCAACGATGTGGAGCGTTTCAACGCCTCCTGTGTCAAGATCCGTCGGCTGCTGACGGCCGAGCCCAGGATCGTCGAGCGCAAGAACGCCCAGGCCGGTGTGGTCCAGGCGGCCAAGGTCCGCGCCAAGGTCAACGGCGAACAGACCGGTGACCCGGTCAGGATTCGCGGGGACATCCGTTTCGACCATGTCAGCTTCGCCTTCCCTGACGACCCGGAGACCCCCATCCTCAAGGACATCGACTTCCATGTGGCGGCCGGCACCCGGCTGGGCATACTGGGGGAGACCGGATCGGGCAAGTCCACCCTGGTCAGCCTGGTGGCCCGCTTCTACGACCCCACCGTGGGCCATGTGCTCATCGATGGAATCGACGCCAGGCAGTGGCCCTTGGACCTGCTGCGGCGGCAGGTCAACATCGTGGCACAGGACACCTTCCTCTTCTCGGACACCATCGGCGACAACATCGCCTTCGGAGCTCACCGCGACGACGAGCAGTACGTCAGGACCATGGCCTCCATGGCCGGCGCTGACTCATTCATCAACCGGATGCCCGAGGGCTATGACACCGTGGTGGGCGAGCGCGGGGTTGGCCTGTCGGGTGGACAGAAGCAACGGCTCAGCCTGGCACGGGCCCTGGCTGACGACCCGGCTATCCTGATCATGGACGACACCACATCGGCCGTCGACATGGAGACCGAGGCCACCATCCAGCGGCATCTGCAGGAGATGGAGGGCACCAGGACCATGGTCACCATCGCCCACAGGATCTCCTCCATCAAGGATTCCGACCTGATCCTGGTCCTGGACCACGGCAGGATCGTGGAACGCGGGTCCCATGAGGATCTGGTCCACGCCCACGGCCGCTACTACCGGATATACCGCAAGCAGTTGGGGCTGCAATCCGGACAGTCGGTAGGATTCTGACACATCAGCAGGTTTGACAAGGTGAGACGATGAAGCAGCAAGAGCAACGTTCGGCTGGCACCGCTCGCAGGAACACCTTCCGCGAGGACGAGGACCTGGAAGAGCAGATCGATTTCGGTGACATCAAGCGCATAGGGGCCTATCTGAAGCCCTACCTGCGCCAGGGGGTGATCATCCTGGCGGCGGTCCTGTCCATGAGTGCCATCGCCGTGGCCATTCCCTACATGACCAAGACCATGATCGACACGGTCATCCCTTCCAAGGATCCGGTCCGGCTCTTCGCGCTGGGCGCGGTCTTCCTGCTGGCAATCGTGGTCTATGAGCTCCTCCTGCGCTACCGGACCGTGGCCATCACCCAGGTGGGCCAGCTCATGCTCAAGGACATGCGCAGGGACCTCTTCACCCACATCCAGACCCTGCCCTTCTCCTACTTCGACTCCCGGCCCCACGGCAAGATTCTGATTCGGGTGGTCAACTACGTCAACACCCTCTCGGATACCCTGAGCTCGGGTCTGATCAACGTCATTGCGGACATCTTCACCTTCCTGCTGACCCTGGTGGTCATGTTCGTCATCGACTGGAGGCTGACCCTCTGGTCCCTGGTCCTCATGCCCCTGCTGGTGCTTTACGTGCTGGTCCTCCAGCGCTTCCAGCGGCGGGCCTTCCAGCGTCTGTCCAACAAGCAGAGCAATCTGAACGCCTACATCCATGAGTCCATCGCAGGGGTCAAGACCACGCAGACCTTCGTCAGGGAGCGCGAGCAGTTCCAGACCTTCCAGGAGCAGCAGGGCCAGGTTCGCAGCGCCTGGATGCGGGCCGTGCACATCCAGTACCTGATGTGGCCAGGAGTGCAGAACATCTCCACCATCACCATCGCACTGATCTACTATCTGGGGATCACCGGCCTGGGTGGCGTGCAGGTGACCACGGGCATGTTGATCGCTTTCATCGGCTATGCCAACAACTTCTGGAACCCCATCATCAACATCGGCAACTTCTACAACCAGCTGATTACCTGCTCGGCCTACCTGGAGCGCATCTTCGAGACCCTGGACGTCCACCCGGAGATCGAGGACCGCCCCGGGGCCATAGAGTTGCCACCGATCAAGGGCAGGGTGGACTTCAACGACGTGGTCTTCAAGTATGAGCCCGGAGGCCGCAGCATCCTCAACCTGGTGGACTTCCATGTGCCGGCAGGCAGCACGGTCGCCCTGGTAGGGCCCACGGGCGCCGGCAAGACCACCATCGTCAACCTTCTCTCGCGCTTCTACGACGTGACCGAGGGCAGCGTCTGCGTGGACGGGCATGACGTGCGCGACGTGACCCTGTCCTCCCTGCGCCGGCAGATGGGGGTCATGCTTCAGGACACTTTCATCTTCACCGGCAACGTGCGCGAGAACATCCGTTACGGCCGCCTGGATGCGACCGACCAGCAGATCGAAGAGGCCGCCAAGGCCGTCCATGCCCACGAGTTCATCATGGAGCTGCCCGACGGCTACGATACCAAGGTCGAGGAGCGCGGATCCACCCTCTCCGCCGGTCAGCGGCAGTTGATCGCCTTTGCCAGGGTCCTGCTGGCCGACCCCCGCATCCTGATCCTGGACGAGGCGACCAGCAGCATCGACACCCGCACCGAGGAGGCCCTCCAGGCAGGACTGGCCCATCTGCTCAAGGGGCGGACCTCCTTCGTCATCGCCCACCGGCTGTCCACCATCGAGAATGCGGAGCAGATCTTCTATATCGATCACGGGCAGATTGTGGAGCACGGCACCCATCAGGAGCTCCTGGACAAGAGGGGCGCCTACTATCGGCTGCACGAGTCCCAGTACGCCATGATCCGCACAGCCAACGGCGATTAGGCGCAATCGGCACAGCCTGGCGATGATGCAGGACAGGATAACCAGGTTCAGCAGGATTCGGCTGCCTCTGCTCAATAGCAGGCTGACCTATGCGTTGGTTCTGGTCTCTAGCTAGCAGAATTACATCGTTATAAAATCAGTAGCGACAAGTCAAAGCCGACAGGATCGGCAGCCAGGGCAAAGGAGCAGACCTTGAGCAATACGGTTCATAAAAACGTCGAAGGAGCCGACCCCTACGGGTATCTGATGGTGCACTTCATCGAAGACCCCCAGGGGTATGCCGAGCGCCTCTACTTCGACCTGTCCCGGGGTGACGACCCTCTGAAGTGGGATCCGCTGTACGGGGGCAGGCCGCTGCTGACCTCGAACCTGGGCACCACCGGTCTGCGGGATCCCTACATGGTGCGTGACCCGCGCAACGGCCGGATCTATGTCATGGCCACCGATCTGCGGGTGTTCGGCGGCGATCAGTCGCAGGGTAGTGGTTGGGAGCACTGGTCCCGCCATGGCAGCACCAAGCTGATGATCTGGTCCACTGACGACCTGATCCATTGGTCAGGTCCCTGGCCCTTGGATGTGTCCTTGCAGCAGGACGGCAGCAGGGTCCCGCTGGGCATGGCCTGGGCGCCGGAGTGCCTATGGGTGCCCGACTATGAGGGACCGGGACAGGGGGCCTTCGTCCTCTACTGGTCATCCAAGCTCTTTGACCGGGATGATCCCGACCATGCCGACCCGTCGGCCTACGACCGGGTGCTCTGGGGCTCGACCACCGACTTCAGCCAGGAGCATTTCCGCTATGGGGGAGTCCTTATCGATACCGGTCGTAATGCCATCGACACCACCATGGTCCAGTGCCCTCTGCCTGGGGGCGGCCTGCGCACCTACCGGGCCACCAAGGACAACGGCTTTGGCAGGGGCATCTGGCTGGACAGCACCGACAATCCTAGATGGTGGCTGCCACAGGCCCGGTGGACCACCATCCAGGAGCGAATCGGCGCCGGCTGGTGCGCCGATGGCAACCCCTCGGGTGTAGAGGGTCCGGCCCTCTATGCCGACCATGCCCGTAACCGTTGGTATCTGCTGGTGGATGTGATTCCTTCAGTGGGCTACAGGCCCATGGTCAGCGACAATCCGGACACCGGGTTCGACTATGCCCGGGAGCAGGACTTTCATCTGCGCCCCCATACCAAGCACGGCGGAGTCCTGTCCCTGACCCGGCAGGAATACGAACGTCTGCGCCCTCTGGCGCAGCAGAACTGAAGTAAAAGAACTGGGAAAGGAGCAAGATATGGACAAGGCCTGGAGACCACCTATGGGGTGGAATAGCTGGGACAGCTACGGGACCACCGTCACTGAGCAGGAGGTGCTGGACAACGCACAGGTCATGCGCGATAGGTTGCTTCCGGTGGGCTGGGATACGGTTGTCATAGACATCGCCTGGTACGACCCGACCGCCAGGGCCCATGGCTACAATGCCAAGGCGCCTCTGGTCCTGGACGACTACGGCCGGCAGCTGCCGGATCCGGTCCGGTTCCCATCGGCGGCCGAGGGTCAGGGGTTTGCCCCTCTGGCCGCTCGAATCCACGATCTGGGGTTGCGCTTCGGCATCCACGTCATGCGGGGTATCCCCAGGCTGGCGGTCGAGCGGAACCTGCCCGTCCTCGGCACCTCTTATACAGCCGCCCAGGTGGCTGACACCACCCACGTCTGTGCCTGGAACCCCGACAATTACGGCCTGGACCAGTCCCATCTGGGAGCCCAGGCCTGGTACGACGCCCAGGTTGACCAGTTTGCCCGTTGGGGAGTGGACTACCTGAAAGTGGACGATATGCAGGCCCCCTTCATGGACCGTGAAATCGACGCCTATGCCCGGGCCATCCGCAAGGCCGAGCAGGCCCATGGGCATTCCATGACCCTCTCTCTGTCCCCGGGCACCCGGGTGCCCACCACCCACCTTGGTTTCCTCCAGGATCATGCTCAGCTCTGGCGGATTTCGGACGATCTCTGGGATCGTTGGCAGGATCTTTATGCCCAGTTCGCCCGTCTGGCCCGCTGGGCTCCCCTGCAGCGCACAGGTCACTGGGCTGATGCGGACATGCTGCCCCTGGGGCATATCGGCCTGCGGGCCGAGCGGGGCGGGGACCGGTCCAGCCTTCTGACAGCCGACGAGCAGCGCACCATGCTGACCTTATGGGCCATGGGGCGTTCGCCGCTTATGGTGGGCGGCGACCTTCCCAGCAGCGATGAGGCCACTCTGTCGCTGCTGGACAACCCGGTCCTGCAGGAGGTTACCGCCGGCTCGGCCGACAACGGTGAGATCATCCGGGAGCCGGTCGAGGGCGGGGACGGCCAAGACAAGAAGGTCTTAGGCGAGGAGATCGTCTGGAGGGCTCTGGCCAGCGACTGGGCTGACGGAACCCCCTCGGCCCATGCCGACGGGGTCTATGCGGCTGTCTTCTGGACCGGGGATCGCCCCCGGCGGATCAGGACGGCCCTGTCCTCCCTGGTGGGACTGGATAAGGCGGACGGGACCTGGACCCCGGTCGATTTGTGGCGGGACCGAACCACCGAGCCTGCCCAGATCAGCCTGGAAGGACAGGGTGTCGATCGGGAGCTGGTGGCCCTTGTGCCCGCACACGGCGTGGTCTGGGTGGCGCTGGATCCCCGCTGAGACTGCTCAGCGCTTGGAACCCCAGATGCAGACGTTGTCGCCCAGGGCGCTGAAGGTCATGACCGTCCGGTGATCCTTGTCCCTGGGTAGCCGGGCGAAGACCCCCTGGTAGGTCACGGTCCCGTCCTCCTCCTTGAGGTCCATGGACAGCCGTCCCTGGTCGTCGACCTGCCAGTGGCCCTGTCGCGCTCCGGTCACCTGGCCGCCGGGCTCCAGTCGGATGTCCACGGCCTTGACCACGCCCCGGTATCGGGTGCTGTGAGTGTCGGTCACCTTGCGCGGCCCCTTGAAGAAGATGGTCGGATCATGCTCCACCAGCTCATAGGTGCCGGCCTCGTCCTTGGCGGGGCCGCCGGCCTTGGTGCCCAGATACTCATAGGGGGCAGCCACCAGCCACCCGTCTGCTGTGGGCATCAGCTGCCGGACCCGGATCTGATGCTCCTCCTTGCGGTCGGAGAATCTGGTGTGGTAGACCACGTAGTCCCGGCCGTCCTTGTCATGCAGGGCCGTGTTCCCACCCTGGGAAACCTCGATGTCGCTCTTCTTGTCCCCGCTCCACTGGTAGGAACCCATCAGGCGGATGCCTGTCTTGCTGGTCCAGTTGTCGGCCTCGCCGCTGGTGGCGATGGCCGGGTTGCCCTGCTGATCCAGGTAGGGGCCGGTAATGGAGTCCGAGCGGAACATCCGCATCTGGTAGCCGCCGGTCTGCACCAGCTTGCCATAGGAGAGGAAGAGGTACCAGTGGCCGTTGGTGTGCAGCAGCGCCGATCCTTCGCCTGAGTTGCCGAAGCCGCCGGCGAGTTTGTGCCCGTAGTAGGCGTCGGACTGGTTGGCCTGGGTGGGGTAGGTGGTGGAATAGTCGCGCAGCCCGGTCTTGGGATCCAGGCGGATCATCCAGATGCCGCCGAACCAGGAGCCGAAGCTCATCCACAGGCCCCCCTGCCCGTCATCCTTGACACAGGCGTCAATCGCATTGATACCCGTATCCGTGTAGGACTGGTAGCGGTCCAGCTTCGGGTCAGAGCCCAGCACCTTGGGAACGTCGGTGTTCATGTAATTGGCCCGGGTGAAGCCGGAGTAGACCACTGGTCCCACATAAGTCCAATCGCCGTCCACCCGGTCGGCGGTCAGCAGGACGATGACCGAACGATGCTCTGCCCCGTTCAGGCTCAGGTACATGCACCACTTCTTCATGGTGGCGTTGTAATAGACGTCGGGCGCCCACATGTTGCCGGTCACATCCGGATTGGAGGACTGCTTGGGCCAGTCCTTCCATATCTGTGCAAAGATCTTCTTGTAATCGCGGCTCAGATTGTTGGTGAAGGGGGTCCAGTTGACCAGGTCGGTGCTGCGGGCATAGGCCCGATGCGAGCCGAAGACGTAGTAGTTCTTGCCTGAGCGAACCACGGAGGGGTCGTGGACCGAGACGCGCTTGGGCTCCTGGGTGGCGGCATTTGTGCCGCTGGCCGATGGCTGCTGGTTAGAGCAGGCGCCCAGCGCTCCTGTCAGCAGCACCGCCAGACCCGCCGTCAGGGCAGTCAGGGCCTTCATGGCCCGTCCGGTGCGTTTGGGTCTTCTCATGGTTCCTCGCTTTCCGTGGAGGCAGTCCGATCGACATCGATGACGACCCGCGGCGTATGGCCGACCTTGCGGCTCGGTTCGAATGAGCGAACAACCCGGCCTCATCCATGCGGGCGTCGGGCGTCGGGGACTGATCTCCATGTATAATTTCTATCGTTAGAAACGATAGTCGTCGGCGTTGAAGCCGGCAAGCCGGATGGAAGGAATCGTCATGGGTGAGGATGCTCTGGACGGTGGACGAGATTTCGGGAATGGGGTTGCACTCATGTGCTACACCCGGCATCCCACTGATCGGCAGGAGGCCAACAACGAGGATATCGCCCTGAGCATGCACCTGGCGCTGCGCTCGCGGGCGAATGGCCATTGGGAACCCCTGAACGGCGACTATGGCATCTTCTTCGCTGCGGCTGTACCCACCAAGGCAGTGCCGGATAGTGCCCGCGGGGCCTGCACGGCCGGGGCCGCCCTGCCAGGCGAGGAGGCACCGCAAGAGGGCGAACACAATCCTGGACTGGACGCTCACCAGGCATCGCAGGCGGCCCAGGAACTTGCGGTGGTACCAGGGCAGGATCTGATCCTTAAGAGTCTGATCGACCCGTTCCTGCTGCCTCTGCGAGACGGTACCTTCGTCATTCTGGCCACCAGGGTGGCCAGGGGCGGTCAGCCGGACGGCTCCCAGGCTGACTCCTTCCTGATGGCTCTTTCGCCGGATCTGTTGACCTATAGACGACTGCCGCAGGTCCATATCCTGGGCGCTCATGGTGTCCACCGGCCCAGGGCGCGGCTTCTGGACGATGGCCAGGGCTGCCGGCTTTACTGGGACGACGACCGCGGGCGGCTGTGCACGGCCACGGCGGATGACCCGACGCGGATGGGCACAGTGACCGGCATGAAGGTCCTGGAGGATGACGCTCCCCTGGCCCAGGGCGACCCCCTGCCCCTGGATCGGCGGCGCGCCCTGGAGGAGGACTGCGGCATGAAGGGCATTCTGGCTGGCAACGTCGTGTCGGTCAGCGCCGATTGCGAGCGTGGCCTGCTGGAACGCTTCGGCCGCATCTACAATACGGGCGTGAAGGTGGATCCGGTTCAGGTCCGTCGGGGCGACGGCCTGGAGTCGGTCCGGCAGGCCCAGGCGCGGCTCCTCTACAGCGACGGGTCCACCGCCTTGCGCGGGGTGGACTGGGACCAGGGCCAGTTGGATCGTCTGGCCGGTGACCTGGCGCAGGGTCGTCTGAATCCTGGAGCGACCAGGCTGATCGGCGGACGGGTCCGGCAGACGGCCTACCCTGTACCCTTCGCCCGGCAGCGTGCCGATCCCTCCATTTTCCGCTGGTCCTGGAGGGGCCAGCGCCTGTTCATGTTCATCGCCACCGAGGATGCGGATGGCAATTGTGTCGACCCCTTGAACGGGCACACGCACATGCCCCTGCGGGTTGCTGACATGATCGAGGGTCTGAGCGATCAGGCCGGGGGCCATGAAAAGGAAGTGGACCTGCTGCGCAGGGGCGATCGCAACAGCGAGGGCCGGGTCATGACCGGCTGCTTCTGGGCTCCGGAGATTCACCTGATTGGCGGCAGGCTCTCCATTCTCTTCATGCCTTGCTTCGATGGTCCGCAGACCAACCCGGACGGGACCGCCAATGATCGGGCCGGAAAGCCGGACATGTGGACGGGCTGCTGCCACATCATGCAGTTGCGCCGCGACGACCAGGGCCGGGATCTGGACCCTCGCCGGCCTGAGAACTGGGACAGGCCCCGACCCATCCTGCGGGCTGAAGGCACCCCTCTCAACCCCATCCAGCGCATCAGCCTGGACATGACGGTCCTGCATGATACCGGCCGCTGGTATTACGCCTGGCAGCAGCTGGGTTCGGTCTGGATCGCCGCCTTCGACCCGGCCCGCCCCGACCGTCTGACCAGCACGCCGCGCCAGATCATCGTCCCCGAGTTCGCATGGGATAACATGATTGCCGAAGGGCCCAACGCCGTGGTTCATGACGGCCGGATCTTCCTGATCTATTCCGGCTCCCTGGTGGGCATCGACTACACCACTGGACTGGTAACTGCACCGGCCGGAGTCGGCGCCGATCTATGCGATCCCGGTGTGTGGAAGAAACTGGACTACCCATTGCAGAAGTCCGGGAAGTACAATGGTCACTGGCAGCTGGGCACCGGCCACGGCATGTGGTCCCAGGACGAGGACGGCACCATGATCTACGTCTTCCATAATGCCGAGCATGACCAGGACCGCTACCTCGGCCGCGACAGTCAGGTACGGCGGGTACATTGGTCTGCTGAGGGGATGCCCGTATTGGATATGCAAACGGGTGAGGAGCTCGACCCCACCCGCGCCACGGTAACCTTGGAGGTCAGGGTCTTATGAGTTTAGCCGCTTCCCCCGGCACCGGACGTGGTTCCACCCCGACCATGAAGGATGTGGCCCAGGCTGCAGGAGTGTCGGTCAAAACCGTTTCCAACGTGGTCAATGATTACGAATTCGTCTCCGAGGCCACCAGGGGCAGGGTCAATAAGGCCATAGAGGAGCTGGGCTACCGGGTCAACGTACCGGCCAGAAATCTGAGGCTGGGCTACACGGGAATGATCTCCCTGGCCATACCTGATCTGACCATGCCCTACTTCGCTCAGCTCTCTTCCCTGGTCATCGAGGAGGCCAAGAAACTGGGCATGAGGGTGCTGGTGGAGCCCACCCTCTACTCACGTGAGGGTGAAATTGAGTCCCTGCACGGCTCCCAGCGGTCCATGATCGACGGCCTCATCTACAGCCCACTGGAGCTGGGCATGGAAGACCTGGACCAGCTGCGGGTGGACTACCCCCTGGTGGTCGTGGGGGAGCGGATCTTCAGCGATCAATTTGATCATGTGGCCACGGAGAATGTGGAGGGTGCCAAGCACGCCACCGCCTATCTGATCAATACCGGCTGCCGTCGTGTGGCGGTCATCGGCACCCACCCCGGCGAAAAGCTGGGGTCGGCCGCTCTTCGCCTGGAGGGGTACAGGCAGGGTCTGGAGGAGGCAGGCCTGGACTACGATCCCCGGTTGGTAGCCCCATCGCGCATGTGGCACCGTATCGACGGGGTCAATGCCATGAACTCCCTGCTGGACCAAGGCATCGTCCCCGACGGGGTGGTGGCCCTGAATGACATGCTGGCGGCAGGGGTTCTGCATTCCATACAAATGCACGGTATGTCGGTGCCGGACGACATCTCGGTCATCGGCTTCGACAATTCGGACGATTCCCAGTATCTGTCGCCTTCGCTGACCAGCATCTCGCCCGGGCTCAAGGCCGTGGCAAGGCTCTCCGTCCGGGTCCTCAAGGACAGAATCAATGGGGTGCGTCCGCTGAACACCAAGGAAGGCCAGCACGTCTTCCGGAAGGTGTCCTCCTCGCTGGTGGTCCGTAAATCAACCCGTGCCTTGCCCGGAAACGAAATCGCCGTCTGAGTGCTGACGTTCTTTTTCGGGTTCTCTGGGTTTCTTGATTTCTAACGTTGTAATATACTGAAGAAGATTTCGGATAAATAATTTGAGGCAGCATCGGCGGACCATGGAGGCCTGCCGGTCGGAGCGCGGTCGCTTCGATGCCGATATGGAAAGGTGTGAGCATGCGTCATCAATCGTCATCAGACGCGGGACGACGAAGCCGAGGAGGGGTTGCAGCGGCGGCCCTCGTGGGCATGGGCATGATACTGGCGGGCGGTACAGTTGCATCTCCAGCCTGGGCGGATCAGTCCCAAGCCGGCGGCGGAGCCACAGCCACGATGCCGACCAGTCAGCCGCAGCCCCTGCTTGGCTATGATTTTTCAGCTCTTGCCCCAGAAGCCAGGGAGGCAAAAAATACCGTCTCAGGCTCATCCTTTGGCCCGGCCCGCATCCTGGACGCCGATGGTCGGCCGGCCGGGGCGGTCAAGGCCGACGATGCGCTCCTGCTCGATGGATCCACCTATGTCAAGCTTCCTGATGGCATACTGAGCGGACACGCCAGCGCCACGGTGTCCATCCGCGTGCGCAACGACCGATTCAATGCCTCAGGCCCCTGGACCTATCTCTGGTCACTAGGGGGGACCGGCCAGCGGGCTGTCGGCTCCTGGACCGCCTCCACCCACACCTCCCTGTACACCTCCATCACTTCCAAGGCCAACGGCCAGGGTGAGACCTATCTGCCGGCATCCAAGGACCTGCCCGACAACCGCTTCTCCACGCTGACGGCCACCATCGATGGCAAGGACAACATGGTCCGGCTCTATATCAACGGTCTGCAGGTGGCTGAGGGCAAGGCCACGGTCAATCCAGCAGCCTTTGGCGACCACCATCACAACGTAATCGGCCAGTCCCGATACCCTGGCATAGGCGACGCGCTCTTCCATGGCGCAGTACAGTCATTCGCCGTCTACCCGCAGGCCCTGGATGCCGATCAGATCGCTGCCACGCTGCCCTCGGAGGACCTGGGCGAGCTGATTGACCAGCAGGCCACATCGCTGGCGGTCCCAGCCGCTGTGGACGGTGATTTCAACCTGCCGGTCTCAACTACTGTTGCCTCAGTGGTGTGGACCTCTTCGGCTTCCGGAACAGTCAGTGTCGATGCAGCCACCGGCAGGGCCCATGTGGTCCGCGGCAAGCGGGATGTCCCCGTTACGCTGACGGCCCGGCTGCAGGCGAGCAAGGCCTCGGGGCCCTCCCTGGACGCTGAGGCCATCCAGCAGGACTATCGGCTTATTGTCAGGGGCACCTCCAAGGACGGTCAGAATGCCTACTCGCGCGTCCCCGTGCATGACCCTTCCGTGGTCAAGGCCGGTGGGCGCTACTACATCTTCGGCTCCCACCGGGCCTGGGCCCGTAGCACCGACCTCAAGCATTGGGAGCCCTTCACCAACAATCTGAGCCAGGATTACCAGCGCATTCTGGATCCCATCTGGAAGGCATGGCCCAAGCAGTCCTCCAATCCGGACGTGACCGGCAACATGTGGGCGCCCGAGGTCTACTACAACGCCACCATGAAGAAGTGGTGCATGTACCTGAGCCTGAACGGGGGAGGATTCCCCTTCCAGAAGTCGGTCATCGTCCTGCTGACCGCCGACGACATCGAGGGGGACTGGAGCCTGGTGGGCCCGGTGGTCTACTCCGGTTTCCAGAAGTCCAACGTGGCGGCGACCGACGTTCCCAAGGTGCTGGGCCCCAATGCCGATCTGTCGCGATATGCCAGCCTCACGGATACCGGCATCAATGCGATTGACGCCTGTGTCAAGGATGACGGGCAGGGGGGCCTGTGGATGAGCTTCGGCTCCTGGTTCGGCGGCATCTGGATGATCCGCCTGGATCCCAAGACCGGGCTGCGCGACTATTCCACCACCTACCCCACCCAGGCCAACCAGTCCGACGCCTACTACGGGCACAAACTCGCCGGCGGCTTCGGCAACTCAGGCGAAGGAACCGCCCTGGTCCATCAGGGCGACTGGTGGTATCTGATGCTTTCTTACGGCGGACTGGGGCAGACCGTGGGCTATCAGATGCGGGAATTCCGCTCCCGTTCCATCACCGGCCCCTACCTGGATCAGAATGGCAAGCCGGCCGTCTACGAGCGTGAAATGAATGATCTGGATGCCAACCGGGGTCTGCGGATCGACTCCTCCCTCGCCCAGCCCGGACAGGACCAGGTGCTGACCTCCCAGGGTGGCAACGCACTTTTGATTGACGAAGATCGCGTCTTCAACGTCTACCACACTCGCTTCGTGCGCGCTGAGGGCAATCTTGAAGAGCACCAGGTCCGGGTCAAGCAGATGGTGCAGACCCTTGACGGCTGGTTGGTCATGACGCCCTTCGAATACCGGGATTCGGTGGGCAGGGTCTCCTCCAGCCAGGTGGTCGGCGACTACCAGGTGGTGGTTCATGACCCTGTCCACTACTATGCGGGATCTGGCTTGTCCAGTCCGGCCATCTACCGGTCGGTGTCAGTGAGTCTGCTGGCCGACGGTCGGCTGGGCGGCCAGGTGCAGGGCTCCTGGACGGCGACCGGCGGCGATCTGACCATCAAGGTGGACTCGGCGGATCCGGGCACTCTGTTGCATGGTCTCTATCGGGCCAGACTGGGCAGACAGCTTGATGAGCAAGGCCATCCGGTCGTCTTCTTCTCAGGGCTGGGCGGCGATGTCTTCACCGATGCCGGTGCCGATGTCTCCAAGACGGCAGGCGCCGCGGCCATCTGGGGTTCGCGTCCCCTGACCGATGCCAAGGTTCAGGAGGAAGTCGACAGTGGCAACGGTCATGCGACTGTTCCCGCCTCGAACTCCACTCGTGAACCCGCAGGCCGGTCCGGCAAGGAAGGCAAGGCCGGTCGCCTGCCCTCGACTGGATCGGCCCTGTCGGCTCCCGTTGCGGCCGCATCTGCGGCCCTATTGGGTCTGGGAGCACTGGTCTTCACTGCAATTCGCCGAGCCCGGGGCTGAACCCGAACGGACGCTGCCGAAGCCGCCCTCCGCCTTCGCCTTCGATCGCCCCGGCGGATGGTGAGCCGTCCAATGATATTCAACGTTGTATATTGGTCGTACAGACCAGTACCTTCGTCTTCGTGATAGGAACACATGATGAGCGCATACCACAATCCCCTGGTACTCCAGAGGGCCGATCCTTGGGTCATCAGGCACAAGGGCCTCTACTATTTCACCGCCTCCTACCCGGCCTATGACAGGATCATCCTGCGTGCCGCCGCCAGGCTGAACGATCTGCAGGCCGCACCTGAGCACACCATCTGGCGCAAGCACGAGTCCGGCCCCATGAGCAAGTACATCTGGGCACCTGAACTCCACCGGATCAACGGGGCCTGGTACATCTACTTCGCGGCAGCCGAGCAGGACTTCGGTTCTGCTGATCTGCCCACCCACCGCATGTACGTACTGGAGAATACCGGCGAAGATCCCATGGATGGCGAGTGGACCGAGAAGGGGCAGATCCACACCCCGATCGATTCCTTCTCCCTGGATGCCACTACAGCGGTGATCGGGGGCAGCCAGTACCTGATTTGGGCCCAGAAGGATCCGGCCATCGAGGGCAATTCCAATCTCTACATCGCCCGCATGGCCAACCCCTGGACCCTGGCCACCGATCCCGTCCTGCTCTCCAAGCCCGAATACGACTGGGAATGCATTGATTTCAAGGTCAACGAGGGGCCGGCTGTCCTGCTTCACCAGGGTATGATCTACCTGACCTACTCGGCATCGGGCACCGGGGTCCCTTATGCGGTGGGCATGCTGACCGCCCGTGAGGAGGCCGACCTGCTGGATCCGGCCTCCTGGATCAAGAGTGACCATCCCGTCTTCAAAACGGCAGAGGAGAACCATCAGTACGGGCCCGGCCACAACTGCTTCACAGTCAGCGAGGACGGCAGCCAGGATCTGATTGTCTACCATGCCCGCAACTACACCCAGATCGAGGGGGATCCCCTCTTTGATCCCAACCGTCATGCCAGGGTGGGGCTGGTCACTTGGACCGACCATGGCCCGGACTTCGGGCGGCCTTTGCCTGACGATCGGTGGACCCCGACAAGTCGTCAGATCCTGCCTCCCGACGGTAGTCATTGAGCGGCATTGCCGGGCCATGCCCGACACGCTTGTACATCGTTGGAGAAGCGAGTATTATATAATTTGCAACGTTAGAAAGATGTCGGTTTACAAAGGCGTGGGCTACGTTCACGTATCTGGGAGCGTGACCAAGCGATGCAAGCCATTGGACCAGATGGGCAGGACATGGCTGTTCCGGCCGCCATCGGTTCCTTTGTAACCGTTGCTTGATGTCGAAAGGACAGAGACAATGAAGGCAATCAGAAAGGCTGCGGTAGCCGCAATCGCGCTCGCCACGCTCAGCACCGTAGGGCTCTCGGCCTGCGGTTCCGGCAGTGGAGGCAAGGATGCCAAGGGCAAGGACGGCGTCACCAACATCGTCATGTGGCACGGATTCTCCGAGGCTGATGGCAAGACTTTGAAGAAGATCGTTGAGAACTTCAACAAGTCCCAGAAGCAGTACCACATCGATGCCCAGCTCCAGCCCTGGAGCACCATCGGCGAGACCATGGTCACCAAGGTCACCTCGGGTGACGGCCCCGACTTCGTCACCACCGGTGCCGACAACGGCCAGGGCTGGTCCATCGACGGCACCTTCCAGTGCGTGCAGGACTTCTATGACGATCCCTCCAACGAGACCAAGAACTACCTGCCCAACGTCACCAAGCAGACCGAGTTCACCATTGACGGCAAGAAGCAGCAGTGTGCGGTCCCCATGGGCTACGCGCCCACCACCGTCTGGTACAACACCGATATGTGGAAGGCCGCTGGCCTGACCGAGCAGGACTATCCCAAGACCTGGGATCAGCTCCTGGATGTGGCCAAGAAGCTGACCAAGGGTGATGGTTCCCAGTACGGCATGGCCCTGTCCGACTCCGGATGGGCGGCCTTCATGAAGGGCAACGGCACCGGTCTTTACGACACCAAAGGCAAGGTCACCATCAACTCCGAGCAGAACAAGGCCTTCCTGCAGAAGATGCGCGAGTTCTACAAGGGCGGTTACTCCAAGAGCGGCATGGATGACACCGCTGCGCGCGAGTCCTTTGAGTCCGGCCAGTCGGCCATGGTAATCGTCGGTCCCTGGGAGGACCAGGCAGCCACCGACAAGGGCATCAAGCACGATCTGTTCCCCGTACCCAACGGAGACGGCACCTATGTCTACCCCGATGGTAAGAAGGGCTCCAACACCGGTTGCACCGGCCTGTATTGGTGGGTTACCTCACAGGTCAAGGACGAGGCCAAGAAGAAGGGCATCTACGCTTTCTTCAAGTACTACAACAACCATGACAACCAGGTCATGTGGTCCCTGGGCTCCGCCTATCCGCCGAACAACAAGACCGTGACCACCGAAGAGCTCTCCAAGCGCCCCCTGATCGCCAAGGTCTCCGAGAACACGGACAACTCCTACATTGGCATTGCCGGCCTCAAGGGCGGTTTCGGGGATATCTCGGCCACCCTGGATTCGGTGACCCAGAACACCGCTCGTACCGACGATGACATTTCCGCCTCGCTGTCCAAAGCCTCCAACAAGATCCAGAAGTATCTGGACGAGTACAAGGCTGAGGACTGATTGACCATCCACCCCTGAGGAACCGGTTTGGCGGCCAGTAGTGCCGCCGGCCGGTCCCCTCATGGCTGACCGTCGCCCGGGCCCGGCGTCCGGGCGGCACTTTGGAGTACTTATGTCCACTACCACTGGGATCCCACCCGCGCAGGGCGCCGACGCGGTCATCAAGGACAACAAGAAAACCCTTTCAAGGCGCAATATCCGCATCGGGCTGAGCTTCATAGCCCCGGCCCTGATCGTCCTGTCGGTCTTCGTCTTTTACCCGACCATCAAGACCTTCTTCACCTCGCTGACTACAGACCGCATCAACCGCAAGGGCATCTTTGTCGGTCTGCACAACTACGCCGAGCTTTTCACCAACGCGGACTTCTGGACCGACTTCCGCAACACGGTCATCTACGCGGTCGTCTACGCGCCGCTGGTGGTCATCGTGGCCCTGGCCTTCGCCCTGTTGCTCAACCGCAAGGACATCAAGGGGGTCGGCTTCTTCCGCACCTGCCTGTTCATGCCCTACATCATTTCGCTGACTGTGGCGTCCATCGCCTGGAGCTTCCTCCTCTCGCCCTCCCTGGGTCTGATACCCTACTGGGGCAAGGTGCTCTTCGGCATCCAGCACATGGATCTGCTGGGAACCAAGTCCACGGCCCTGGCCACCATCATCTTCATCACCGTATGGAAGAACTTCGGCTATTTCATGGTCATCTTCCTGGCCGGTCTGCAGGGGATCAACCCGGACCTGTACGAGGCGGCCTCGCTGGATGGGGCCAACGCCTGGCAGCGTTTCCTGCACATCACACTGCCCGGGTTGATGCCCACCTTCAACTATGTGGTCATCTTCGGACTGATCGGATCCTTCCAGGTCTTCGACCAGGTCTTCATTCTGACCTCCGGAGGCCCCGACCGCGCCACGGAGACCATCGTCTACCGCATCTACACCGAGGCCTTCGGCAACGGCAAGATGGGCTACGCATCGGCCCTGTCCTATGTCCTGCTGATCATGACGCTGATCATCGGCATTATCCAGCTGGTCTGGAACAACAAGCATGAGAAGGAGGAAATCGGATGAGCCAGTCGACTCCTACCGCAATCGAGCACGATAAGCTGCTCAAGAGGGCTCATGCCCGACACATGGTGGCCAGGGTTCTGACCTACTTCCTGCTGATCCTGATGACGGTGATCATCATCTTCCCGCTGTTGATCGTGCTCATCACCTCCTTCACACCCAACAAGCTGACCCAGACCTGGCCGCCCAAGGTGATTCCTTCCTCATTCACCCTGGACAACTACACCTCGCTCTTCCAGCGGATGCCTATAGGCAGACAGTTGATGAACACGGTGATCTTCGCCGGAGCCGTGACGGTCTTCTCGGTCTTCTTCGACTCCCTGGCTGCCTATGGGCTCTCCAGGATCGACTTCAAGGGGCGCGGCTTCCTGCTGGGAATCCTGATTGCCACCATGATGATCCCCGGCATGGCCCTGCTGATCCCGGTGTACAAGCTGCTGGCAAGCATGGGGCTGGTCAACTCCTACTGGGGCATCATCATCCCCAGGCTGGCTGATGTGGGCGGCATCTTCCTGATGCGTCAGTTCTTCATCTCCCTGCCCAAGGATCTGGACAACGCGGCCCGCATCGACGGCGCCGGCGAGTTCCGCATCTTCTGGCAGATCATCCTGCCCAACGCCAAATCCTCGGTGCTGGTGGTGACCATGTTCAACTTCATGGGCAACTGGAACGATCTGCTCTGGCCATTGATCATGACCAGCCGCCCGGAAACCAGGACCATCACCGCCGGTCTGGCCATGCTGACCGGGCATGGCTCCTCGGTCACACCCTATGGCGTGGTCATGGCAGGCGCCCTGATCTCGGCGCTGCCCCTGCTGATCATCTTCTTCTTCATTCAGAAGAGCTTCGTACAGGGTATCGCCATGACGGGCATCAAGTGACCGACGAGGCCGACATCATCGGCACCAGATACAGGGTCCCTTGAGGATGGAACTTTCTGCCTGGCGCCCAAGGGGCCGACGGGGGATGAGCGACCTCCGTCGGCCCCTTGTTCGTTCTGGATTTAGACTGGGCTGGTGAACGTCGCGGACGGGGAGGTCAGGCATGGATGAGCGTCAGGACGATCAATATGGGCTGAGCTCCGAGCAGGAGGATGCCCTAGGGGTTCTGGCATCGGCGGATCCTCACGCCGGACAGTCCAAATGGACCATCTTGAGGCAATTGCCGCCGGATAAGCGTTGGCCCTACTTCGCCCAGCACTTCCTTCCTGGTATTCTGGCCGCTGGTCTGGTGCTGGCCCTTGTGGTCAGCCTGGTCGTCACCAGGCTGACCAGGCCGCCGGACCCGCTTATTTCAGTGCAAGGCTTCAATATGAGCGCCCATGAGGAGGGGTTCGACCGGCTCAAACAGGGATTCATGCGCGACCGGGGAATCAAAGATGGTCGGCTGGTGGACATGGAGGCGACCATGACGCTGAACGGCCAAGGCTACGACGATTCGGCCAAGGCCCTGACCCGGGTCAGCGCAGGCCAGATCAACATGGTGATCGCCCCCGTGGGCATCTTTCCGACTCTATGCAAGCGCGGGCTGGTGGCCAAGCCCTCGCAAGGATTGAAGGGCGACGACCTGCGTCGGTTGGCTGGCCAGGGTGTTCTGGTGGATTCCAATGGCCGACAGGTATCGAATCCGTCCCGTGCCATGGGTCTGGATCTCTCCCGCTCATCGCGCTGGCGGCAGGTGCCTGGTCTGCCCGATCATGCCATCCTAGGGCTGAGCAAGGTGGCAGACACCATAACCTACGTCCGGGCCTTCGTTGACTATATGGATTTCGACTGAGTTCCCGGATCCCTTTGAAGCGTGTTTGTGGTATGAATTCCCAGGGCGAATTCCCGCTCCAACAGATGGTAGCCCACAATCACTGCGCGAGGGGTTCGGCCCGAATCTTCCTGTCTTTCCTGCTGACGGACATGATCCAGCATCATGAAGATGGCCTCTGCGCCATTTCAGTGAAAAGTGAAATCCAAGGCCACGATGGTCAGGGTGGGGACGGAGCGGGCTCCGGTTCAATCCCGTCTCCGCAGGCAGCCAATTCGGGTGAATCTGCTGCTACGCCACCGAGGACTTCGTCCACTGGCGCGACCTGGGCTGTGCTCTGCCAGTGGGGCGCCGGGAGGAATGATCTCTCCGGAGCGGATTATGGACAGACACCGGGTGCTGCGCTGCCGGACATCGGACTCCATGACATGCAGAGGCATATAGATGGAGAGGAGGATTGCCTTTACCCTCATGTGGGCAAGGCTGACTGGTATGGAGCTGTATATGTACGAACCTGCAAAGAAGCGAGTCAGCGGGTCAGAGTCCGCTTCAAAATCCGATACTCGCTCTCGGTGATGGGCATAATGGAGCCGTGGCGCTTGGTCAGTCGGCCGAAGTTCATGTCGTTGACCAAGGTCCAGTCCTGCTGCCGTCGGGATGACAAATCCGCCGAGCGGAAGGGCAGGTAGCCTCGGCCCTCGGCGAACTGGTCGCAGATCAGGCCGAAGGGCATGGTCCGACCGTCGGGTACGGCGGCATCCGTATCGTTGTAGAGGAAGAGCTCGGGTCCCTCCAGATAATGCGAGGAGTAGCGTCCTTGGCCGAAGATGTCGGTCAGATTGGATAGGTAGGACCAGGCCTGGTCGTCGTCCGTACGGACCAGCTCATGGGTTACCGCATAAGGGTTACGGGTGCGTTCCAGGGTGATCTGGTCATCCTTGGAGGCTCGGTACCACCAGCTGTCGGGCGCCTTGAGCATGGTTGTGTCGATGATTCCGTTGCTGCGGTCGATCCACTTGACTGGACGTGAGAAGGTGATCAGGTCAGCGCTGGTGGCGTAATACATGTTGATGCCGTCGCCCAGCTCGTTGACCAGGTCGGCCGCGGCCGGGTCCTCGGTGCTGTCGGCGGCAGCCGTGGCCCAGAAGACTATCCATTGCTTCCTGTCGGCATCCCAACAGGCCTCCGGCGCCCAGGCCATGCCGGCCTTGGGAATGGCCGAGGCCACATCAACCAGGCGGGGTCTACCCCAGTGGGCCAGGTCAGGCGAATCCCAGATGACCAGGCCGGTGGATCCGTTTACGGTGGCCCTGCCCTCCTGCCAGCCGCCCCTGTGGTAGACGGATAGGTCGGTGGCGATGATGTGGAAGAGGCCGTCTGGTCCACGGACGACATAGGGGTCGCGTACGCCGCCCTCGCCTTCGCTCCAGGTCAGCACCGGGTCTCCCTGGGCCCGCAGGTCATGCCAGTGCAGGCCGTCGCGGCTGAGGGCGAAGTAGAGCTGCTCGTCCGTCTCGGCCTGTTCATGGCCGGTGAAGTGGACGAAGAGGTAGGCGCTGGTCGCCTCGAAAGAGGGCTGCCAATCCATAGACATAATCCACCTTTCCTGCTTACGACAACGGTACCGCGGCGGCGGGGGACTGGCGGACGGACGGCGGATGCTTCTTCGCTCTTCCGTTCCTGCCGTTCGAGGGCCGCCATGGGTGATTTTAGCTGCCGGCGTTCCCTTTGTCGGCGCCACCCACCCGGACGGGTCGTGGTTTGGGTCGCGCGGGACTCTAGACTGTGGACCATGAGCAGGCATCATCGCGACCGCAGCTGGGCTCCCGACCCGGAGCCCCTGCCCGAAGGCATTGGAGTCATCGACGATCACACCCACATGGCCTCTGTTGTTCCTTTCGCCCAGGAGATGGACCGGCAGGCCAGGGAGCGCGGGCAGGATCCGGTCCCCGTCCGCACGGTCGACCAGCAGCTGGAAAGGGCTAGGGCCGTGGGCGTGGTCGGGACCATCGACGTGGGCTGCGAGCTGCCTAACCTGCAGACGGCTGTGGACCTGGCCCTGGCCCATCCCGGGGTGGTTCACGCAGCTCTGGCCATTCATCCCAATGAGGCCGTTCTGCATGGTCATCGAGGGGTGCCGGGACCGGACGGACTGCCACTGAAGTATCAGCCCTGGCATGAAGCTTCCTTCGAGCAGGCGCTTGGGGAGGTTTCGCGACTGGCTCGCGCGTATCCCGACCAGGTGGTGGCCATCGGTGAGACGGGCATGGACCTCTTCCGAACCGGTCAGGGGGCCGAACAGATCCAGCGGCAGGCCTTCCGCGACCACATTGCCCTGGCCAAGGAGCTGGGTCTGCCCATGCAGATCCACGACCGCGACGCCCATCGGCAGGTCATCGAGACCCTATTGGAGGACGGCGCTCCCGAGCGCACAATCTTCCACTCCTATTCGGGTGATGCGCAGATGGCTCAGGTGGTCGCAGAGCACGGCTGGTATCTGAGTTTTTCCGGGACGGTCTCCTACAAGGGCAACGAGGGAATCCGCCAGGCCCTGTCCGTGGTCGGCATGGACCACATCATGGTGGAGACCGATGCACCCTACCTGAGTCCTATGCCCTACAGGGGACGCACCAACTCCCCATACATGATTCCTTATACCCTCCGAGCCATGGCCGATGCCTTGGGTTGCCCCCTGGCCCAAGTGGCCAAAGCGACGGCGGCCACCACGCGCCGGGTTTATGGCTTGTGAGGGATGTCCGACGGACGCTGCCAGGCGGTATTAAGCTAATGGTGTGTCGCGGTCTGAATCGCCCCTGCCGAGTGTGGGGGGAGAGTGCTACGGTTGTCGTCGCACGTGTGCGCGAACAGCAACATACGGCACCCGGAAGTAGATGAGTGAAGGCATTGGCCGATGGAGGGCTCTATGGCGGATGAGCGGCATGAGTTGGCGGCTCAGGATGATGGCAGGGGCGCTGACGAACCACCCCGGTTATCCGGCGAAAAAGCGGCGAAGTCGACGGCGGCCTCCCGTAAGGGTCGGCTGACGAAGGAGTCGATACTTCCCCCGGAGAGCTTTACCAAGGCCCCAAAGATCTCGGCCAAATCCCGCACCCGCGAGGAGGAGAACGAGCTCAAGCGGGTCCGGCGCGAGGCCCAGCGTGCGGCCCAGCGTCGCCGCACCCCGCCAAAGGGCCCTCTGGGCCGCTGGTGGCGACGGGTGCAGTCCTCGCCTGACAGGATCAGCCTGGGCATGTGCATCGTGGCCCTGGGTGTGGTCTACGGCGACATCGGCACCTCGCCCCTGTACACCATGCAGGCCTTCGTGGCCGGGCAGGGCGGCATGGCCCGTGTGGACAGGGCTGCAGTGCTGGGCATGCTCTCCCTGGTCTTCTGGTCCATCACGCTGATCACCACGGTCAAATACGTTCTGGTGGCCATGCGCATCGACAACAAGGGCGAGGGTGGCATCTTCGCCCTGTACACCCTGGTCCGGCACTACGGCAAATGGCTGGCCATTCCTGCCATGGTCGGCGGTGCAGCCTTCCTGGCTGACTCGGTGCTGACTCCGGCCGTCTCCATATCCTCGGCAGTCGAAGGCCTGAAGACCATCCCAGTCCTGACTCCGATCTTCCGCGAAAACGGAAACCTGACCATGGTCATCACCTTAGTGATCATCCTGATTCTGTTTGCGGTCCAGTCGCGCGGAACGGAGCGGATCGGCAAGGTCTTCGGAAGCGTGGTCATGGTCTGGTTCGCATTCCTGGCCCTGATCGGCATCTACTGCATAGGCAACGACTGGTCCATCTTCGAGGCCCTGAATCCGGTCTACGGGATTCGCTTCCTCTTCAGCCCGCAGAACCCGGTGGGTCTGACCATCATGGGCACGGTCTTCCTGTCCACCACGGGAGCCGAGGCTCTCTATTCCGACATGGGTCACGTGGGTCGGGGCAACATCTATGCCACATGGCCCTTTATCAACGTCGCCCTGGTCTTCAACTACTTCGGCCAGGGGGCCTGGATCCTGCGCAACAGCGACAATAAGGCCCTGCAGGGTGTGGACGGGCTCAACCCCTTCTTCCAGATGATGCCCACCACCGTGCGTTACGTGGCTGTCCTCCTGTCGGTGACGGCCGGTGTCATCGCCTCGCAGGCCCTGATAACGGGTGCATTCACCATGGTCTCGGAGGCCACCGGCCTCAACTGGATGCCGCACCTGCAGGTGCGCTACCCGGCGCGGACCCGTGGCCAGCTCTATATCCCAACCATCAACTGGGTCCTGTGTGCGGCCACGCTGACGGTGCTGGCCATCTTCAAGGATTCCGAGCACATTTCTGCCGCCTACGGATTGGCCCTGACGGTGACCATGATCACCACCACCGTTCTGCTGGCCGACTATATCTGGCACGATGGCAAGCGTGCGCTCTCCCTGCTCTTCGCTGCTGTCTTCCTGGCCATCCAGATCCTCTTCTTCATGGCCTCCATGGCAAAGTTCATGCACGGCGGCTGGTTCACCATGCTGCTGACCGCGGCCATCCTCTACATCATGTACACCTGGGATGTGGGCACCAAGGTGGAGCGCTCGCAGCGTCGGCATATGACGGCAAAGGAGTGTCTGCCCGCCCTGGAGATGCTCCACAACGACTTCCGCGTCCCCTATTACGCGGACAATCTGGTCTATCTGACCTCGGACGCGGAGATGCGGCGGCTGGACACCGATATCTTCTTCTCCATCTTCGCCAACCGGCCCAAACGGGCTCGCGCCTGGTGGGCGGTCTCGGTCCAGACCACGGATGCTCCCTACACCCGCAAGTATTCGGTGGAGAATTTCGGCACCAACTACCTCTTCCGTGTGCGCATGAGGCTGGGCTTCAAGGTTGACCAGAATGTGGCCACCTACCTGCACCAGATCATGCATGAGCTGATCGACAGCGGCGAACTGCCCAAGCAGCCATCCATCTACCCCAAGGTGGACGAGGATCCGCAGATCGGCACAGTCACCTACGTGCTGGTCCACAAGGCTCTGATGCCCGAGTCGAAGATCGACTCCCGCGGTGCCTTCTCGCTGAAGGTCAAGTATGCCATCCGCAAGGTGGCGGGCTCGCCGATCAAGTGGTTCGGTCTGGCTCCCTACAACCCCATCGTGGAGGTGCAGCCCCTGTTCGTTTCCACCAGGGCGGTTCCCAAGCTGACGCGAGTGGTCCTGCCCTCCCGCAAAATCAAGGGCGGCAAGCATCACAAGGACTGAGTGAGTGGAATCTCACCCTATGGATCCTGGCCCAAATCGGGTCCGGGCCATAGAATTGACGGCATGGAACCTGGTGCCCGGCCTTTCCGGGCTACCGTCGAAAGGTGATGTGATGACACAAGCTCAAGCCAATATCGGAGTCGTGGGTCTGGCCGCCATGGGCGCCAGCCTGTCCAGGAATCTGGCACGGCACGGCAATACCGTAGCGGTTTACAACCGTCACTATTCGCGCACCGAGACCCTGATCAATGATCATGGCCAGGAGGGGCGGTTTGTCCCGGCCAAGACGTTGCAGGAGTTCGTGGCCTCGTTGACCAAACCCCGCACCGCCATCATCATGGTCAAGGCCGGTGATCCCACCGACCAGATGATCAACGACCTGGCCGACCTGATGGAGCCGGGGGACATCATCGTCGACGCCGGCAATGCCTACTTCAAGGACACCATCCGCCGGGAGAAGGCCATCCGCGCCCGTGGATTGCACTTTGTTGGCTGCGGTGTCTCCGGCGGCGAGCAGGGCGCACTCCTGGGGCCCTCCATGATGCCCGGTGGAACCGATGAGTCCTGGAAGACCCTCGGACCCATCCTGGAGTCCATCGCCGCCAAGGTCGACGGCGAACCCTGCGTTACCCACATCGGCACAGACGGTGCGGGTCACTTCGTCAAGATGGTCCACAACGGCATCGAGTACTCCGATATGCAGGTGATCGCCGAGTCCTATGACCTGATGCGTCGCGGTCTGGGCATGGAGCCCGAGGCCATCGCCCAGGTCTTCGAGGAGTGGAACCAGGGCGATCTGAACTCCTATCTGGTGCAGATCACCGCCGAGGTGCTGCACCACACCGATGCCGCCACCGGCAAGCCCTTCATCGACATCGTCACCGATCAGGCCGGCATGAAGGGCACCGGTACCTGGACTGTGCAGACCGCACTGGATCTTGCTGTGCCCGTGACCGGCATTGGTGAGGCCGTCTTCGCCCGGGGACTTTCCTCTTCGCCTGAGCTGCGCAGCCAGGCTGCACAGGAGGGACTGAAGGGTCCGCAGCCCAAGGCCGTCATGGCCGATCTGGCTGCCGACCCCGAGGCCCGCAAGTCCTTCATCGAGGACATTCGCCAGGCCCTCTATGCTTCCAAGATCGTGGCTTACGCCCAGGGATTCAACGAGATGCAGGAGGGAGCCCGGGTCTATGGCTGGAAGCTGGACATGGGCGCCATCGCCCGCATCTGGCGCGGCGGCTGCATCATCCGGGCCAAGTTCCTGAACCGGATCTCTGATGCCTACGCCTCTGGCCGTGAACCGGGCTCCCTGCTCTTCGACCCCTTCTTCAAGCAGGCGGTCGAGCAGGCCCAGGATTCATGGCGGCGTGTCGTGGCCAGCGCCACCCAGGCCGGCATCCCCATCCCCGTCTTCGCCAGCTCCCTGTCCTACTACGACGGACTGCGTTCCGATCGGCTCCCCGCCGCCCTGATCCAGGGGCAGCGCGACCTCTTCGGCGCCCACACCTATGGGCGCGTGGATCAGCCGGGTGTCTTCCACACCCTCTGGGCCGAGGACAAGTCAGAAATCAAGCAGGACTGAGTAGCAGAATGTCGGCATTTCCTGTGGATTGATCTCGTCATGAGCAATTGCCAATCATAGGTTAATGCCTCGGCTCAGGCAACGCTCTGGCTTCGGATGCTCCCCTGGCTCTCTTCGGAGAACCAGGGGAGCATCCGTGTTGCGGTGGGTATGCGTGGAGTGTGTGCTTTTCGGACTCTTACCGGCCAAGCATGGTGGATTCGCGCACTTCCAGGTTGAACTTGGCTGTTTCTCTCCTGGGCTTGGATTGTCTGTCGGGATGGTTGAGATCATGCAGCAGAATGGAGACCGCCTTGCGGGCCAGATCCTCTCGATCCGTGCTGATTGTCGTTAAGGAAGGAATATAGGAAGCGCCTTCGTTGATGCCATCGAAGCCAATGACTGCCACATCTCTCGGAACGGAGATTCCGCAATCATACAGTCCCCGAATCATGCCCAGAGCTATCGAATCCGTCAAGCAGAACACCCCATCGAAGGGGAAGTCGCCCTGATCGGCCAGGTTATGGGCCAAGGACCTGGAGGCATTTTCGTCCCAGGGGCTTAATCCTATGAATGCATCCGGAGACAGCATCCTGCCGCTAGCTTCAAAGGCTTCCTGACAACCGATCAATCTTCTGGCTGCAACGGAGTTTTTCATGGAGGGTTTTTCGAGAACGGAAATGTCTGCTCCTACCACTCCAATGTGTCGGCATCCCTGGGCGAGCAGATGGGTTATGGCCGTCCTTGCGCCTTCCCGGCCGGCGGTCTCGACACTATCGAAGATGGGATGGGCCGAGTGATCATCAAGCAAGACTATCGGCTTGCCGTGGATCAAGGCTTTCATCTCCTCGTTTGAGACATTGCCTGGGCTGAATATGGTTCCATCGCAGAGTTGGCTGGTGACCCGCTGCAGAATAGAAACCTCGTCCTCTCTGGAGTTTGTGGTCTGTTGGATGATGGCTTGCATTCCGTGTGCGTTGATTTCCTTGGAGATTGCGGCACTCATCTGGGAGGGGTAGGACTTGTCCAGTTCGAAGATTGCAACCCCGACAACCCCATTTCTTCCGGACCGAAGGCTTCTGGCTGAAAGATTGGCAGAATAATTGAGTTTCTTCGCTGCGGCTATGACCTTCGACCTGGTTTTTTTCGTGATACGGCTATCGCCTCTGAGGGCATATGAGGCAGTGGCTCGCGACACATCGGCCTCCCTGGCTACGTCACTCATTGTTACCATGTTGCGCACCATTCCAGTATTTCCGGTTTCACATCTATCTCAACGCATAAAAGTGCACCGTGTTATGCCATATTGCAATAGTAGTACATTCATGATTTGACACGATTCAATTCAAATGATATATCTTTGTGTAGTGGAATTGAATCGTGTCAAAAATGCTGGTTTCGGAGTTGAATACCACAAGGATTACAGAAGATTGATTACAAGGAGGAATCATGAAGCTGAGCAAAGCACTGAAGCAAGTGACAGTTGCGGCCCTGACCGGTGCCATGGTGGCGGCGATGGGAGCCTGTGGTGGAGGAGGTGAATCCAATGCCGGCAAGACCAAGCTGTCTTTCCTGTCATGGAGCAATGAGCAGACTATGAGACCGTATATTGACGAGTTCGAGAAAGAGAATCCTGATATCAAGGTTGATTTCAGCTACTCGCCGCCGACCCCGGAGTATATTCAGACCCTGCAGACCAGACTTGTGGGTAATCAGGCTCCTGACGTGTTCATTATCACTTCCGAGAACAAAGCTGATCTGATCAAGAACGGGTATGTACGTGATCTGACAGATGAGCCTTTCATGAAAAACATATCGCAGGCCAACAAGGATTTCGTCAGCCACGACAAGAAAGTCTACGGCATGTCCCTTTCCTCCTGGGCGTCGGGCATCATCTACAACAAGGAGCTCCTGGCCAAAGTCGGCGCTAAGAGTGTTCCCGACAACTGGGATGATTTCCTCAAGCTCTGCGAAAAGCTCAAGAAAGCCCAGATCACCCCATTCTTGGAGACAATCGCTGATGGTCCCAGCCGAATCCCTGATGCTTTTCTGGGCTCCGAATTTGCTCAAAACAACGTTGACGTCACTTCACTGATCGACAAGCGTCCTCAAACCCCGGGCGCAGACCAGAAGGAGGCTGTCAAGGCGTGGATGAAACTCTACGATGAAGACTTGGTCACCAGAGATACTGTGGGCATCAGCGGGGATGACATGAAGACACAGTTCGTCAATGGACAGGTGGCAATGATTTGCACCGGTCCATGGGATATTCCTTCTTTCTCTGAATCTGACATCAAGTGGGGCATGGCCCCAATGCCCATGCTTGCCAAGGGGCAGATAAACTACGCGCAAGGATCTCCCTCGCCTGCCTTTGCCATCTACTCCAAGCTGACAGGTAGCAAACTCAAGGCAGCTCGTAAGTTCCTGACTTTCCTGGAAGGGGACTGGGCGCTCAAGGAAAGGGCGAAAAACGGTGATGCCGTTACTGTCGAGGGTTTCAAGTCCACGGTTAAAAAAGAATACCAGACCGTGTACGAGAAGAACGTCAAGACAGGTCGCTACTTCTTGGTCATGAATTTCTATGCCAAGCCCGATGTGCTGACTACGGTCCGGCAGTCGGAGACGCAGCAGCTGGTGCAGGGTTCTATTTCAGTGGATCAGTGGGCCAAGGCCATCGACGACAAAATGGCTTCAGTGAAATGAAATCCGAGTTGGTGAAAGTTGAAACAGTTGGTCCGAAATGGGTGACTTATGGTCCTTGATGATGAAATGCCAGTGGTGCGTGCCACGGCTGATAGTTTGAGTATGGATGATCGGCGGGAACGTGAATATGCTCATCGCAAGCGTATCCAAGGGCTGCGGGAAGATCTCACATCGTTTTGGTTCCTCCTGCCCATCCTGGCTGTTTTCATAATTCTCTTTGCAGTGCCCTTGGTGCAGACCATCATCTACTCGATGACCGACTTCAACGGCTACAGCATGAACATGCATTATGTGGGCTGGGAGAACTACCGTAGCGTGTTCACTGACTCCTCGACCATACAGGGCCTGGTGTTCACCATTCTGTACGCTGTGGCCCAGACGGTCCTGGTGACCGTCTTCGCCATCCCCTTGGCCGTCACCCTGAACCGGAAGTTCTGGGGCCGCAACTTCGCACGCTCACTGTTCTTCTTCTTCAGTGTGCCATCGTTGGCAATCATGGGCATGGTCTGGAAGTACATTTTTTCGCCTATGAAGTCGGGCGTCTTCAACACCATCCTGGGTGTCTTCGGCCTGGCGCCGGTGCCCTGGCTGTCCAACTCGACCCTGGCCCGGTGCTGCGTCATCTTCATCGCCGTCTGGGCACAGATCGGCTGGCATGCCACCCTCTACCTGGCTTTCCTGCAGTCCATTCCCGGAGACCTCTATGAGCAGGCCACAGTGGACGGGGCCAGCAGCCGCCAGCAGTTCGTCCACATCACCCTGCCCCAGCTGATTCCGGGCATCGTCACCTCAAGTTTCCTCCTCATGTCAGGTGGCCTCAAGGTTTACGATCTGCCCTACACCATGACCAAGGGCGGCCCCGGGTACTCCACCTATACGGTGACCCAGTCCATCATCCAGCAGGGCATCGGCCAGTCCCAGTACGGGTTGGGCTCGGCCCTGGCGGTTTTGTTCACCTTGGCTACGGCCCTCGTGGTCTTCGCTCAGATGGGTGCCGCCAGTCTGATTTCGAGGAGGTTCCAATGAGCAGCAGCAAGAGCTCGACTCTGACACTGAGCCAGCGGGAGCGGCGGCGTTCGGTGGTCAGGAGCGTAGTGGTGCTGATTATCGCCCTGATCTGCGCTGTGCCCCTCTGGTACATCCTGATCAACACCTTCAAGACCGTCCCCGACATGGCCACCAATCCCCTGGGCCTGCCCAAGCAGTGGACGTTGCGCAATTACACGCGGGCCTTCGCCACGGTGCCCATCGTCCGCAGCCTGGTCAACACCCTGATCGTCACCTTTTTCGGTGTCCTCTTCCAGGTGCTGATCGGAGCTTTGGCTGCCTACGGGATGATCATGCGCAAGTCGATCTTCACCTCGGTCATCGGGGTGATCCTCATGATTGCCTTCGTCATTCCCGCCCAGTCCACTCTGATTCCCCTCTACCGGATGGAGTCCAGCGTGGGGCTTGTCAACACGCTCCTGGGTCTGATCGTCATGTACCTGGGCGGGGCGGTCTTCTGCTACTTCCTGATCGTGGGCTACATGCAGTCCCTGCCCTTCGAGCTCATCGAGGCCGCCAGGATCGACGGTGCCGGCCCCTTGAGGATCTTCTGGAGCATCGTGCTGCCACTGATCAGGCCCATCCTGACTACGGTGGTGGTCTTCCAGACCATGTCGACCTGGAACGACTTCATGACGGCCAACGTTTTCATCAGCAGCTCCAACCTGCGCACCATCGTCCTGCAGGTCTACAACGCAGTCGGCCAGTTCACGACTGATTGGCCCAGCTTCATGACCATTACGGTCCTGGCCCTGATTCCGGTCTTCATCTTCTTCATCTTCTGCCAGAAGTGGATCGTTTCCGGGCTGGTTGCCGGAGCGGTCAAGGGGTAAGGCGGCCAGTCGAAAGGTCGTAGTCAATGGCGGCGGTCGGAGGTTCCGGCCGCCGCACTCATGAAGGATCGGAGTCATAGTCCATGGAGGAATTCGCAAGCGCACATCAAGGGCCGAAGGGGACGGGATTGGCGAGCAACCCTTTGCATCGCTACTGTGCGGACCCGGATCTGGTCATGATCGGGGACCGCTGGTACCTCTATTGTACCGAGGACGGTCTAGCTGATTGGTCCTCGCACGCCTTCTACGTCTATGAATCCGGGGATCTGTGCCACTGGACCCGCCGAAAGATCTTGGACCTGGACCAGGTCCCCTGGTGGCATGGGAGGCAAGGTGCCTGGGCTCCCTGTCTGCTGGTGCGCCAGGGGCGCTGCATCCTGTATTTTGTGGCAGACGGGCAAATCGGCCAAGCTGTCGCTCCCGGCCCAACCGGCCCCTTCCGGGTGGCCCAGGAGCCATTCATCGCCCGAGGGGACTATGACTGCGTGCCCATTGATCCCTCGGTCTTTGTGGATGACGACGATGTACCCTATCTGCTCTGGGGCAATGGCCGTGCCTACATGGCGCGGCTGAGCTCGGACGGCCTGCGCTTGGAAGACGGCTCGGTGCGCTCCGCCGTACCCGACAATTTCCGCGAAGCCATCACTGTTTTCCGACGGGGAGATACCTACTATGCCTCCTGGTCGGAGAACGACACCAGGGATCCGAACTACCGGATCCGCTGGTCCAGCGCGCCATCGCTAGACGGGCCCTGGACCACGCCCGAGGTTCTGATCCAGGCGGATCGTGCCAAGGGGATCCTGGCCACGGGGCACCACTGCATCACATGCGTGCCGGGCCGGGATGATTGGATTGTGGCCTACCACAGGTTCGCCAGGGACGTTCAGGGCGACGGCTGCCATCGCGAAATCGTCTTTGCCCCCTTGGATTTCGCTGATGACGGTGCCATGGTCCAGGTCCGTCCGCAGGTGGGATCCTACTGGTACCCGGCCCGGGACCAGGTCACTCCCTGACGATGGGGTGGCCGCCGAAGGCGCTGCGCAGAGCGGAGACCACCTTCATGGTCATGGGATCCTCGATCTTGGAGGACTGACGGGCGTAGAGGGCCGAGGTGATGGCCGGTGTGGGCACCCCCAGCCCCAGGGCGTCCGCAATCATCCACTTGGTCTCACCGGTCTCATCGGCCTCGCCGGCGATCCCGCTCAGGTGCGGATCCTCCTTCAGGGCCTGGGCCAGCAGGTCCAGCAGCCAGGACTGGATGACCGAGCCCTTGCGCCAGGACTCCACCACTTCGCCTGGCTCCTTGATCAGGTTGCAGGCCTCCAGGACCGCATACCCCTCGGCCAGGGCCTGCATCATCCCGTACTCGATGCCGTTGTGGACCATCTTGGCATAGTGGCCCGCGCCGGTTCCTCCAGCGTGGACCAGGCCGTAGTCGCCCTCGGGCTTCAGGGTGTCAAGAATGGGCTGGATCCGGGCCACGTCCTGGTCAGATCCGCCGACCATCAGGGCGTACCCCTTCTCCTTGCCCCAGATGCCGTTGGAGGTGCCCACGTCCACCAGGCCTATACCCTTGGCGGACAGGGCTTGGGCGTGCTCCTGGTCCTGGGTGAAGCGGGTGTTGCCGCCATCCACGACCAGGTCGCCACGTTCCATCAGCTCGCCCAGCTGATCAAGTGTGGACTCGATGGGCTTGCCGGCCGGGACCATGACCCAGATCACCCTGGGGGCCTCCAGCGCCTGGATCAGGGCCCCAAGGCTGCTGACATCCCTGCCCGAGTTCGGAGCGATGTCGTAGCCGATCACCTGGTGGCCGCCGGTACGTAGGCGGTCTGCCATGTTCTTGCCCATGCGTCCCAGGCCAATCATGCCAATCTTCATAGTGTCAGTTCCTCTCCTTGACTGCAACAGTGTGAAGTTGACCGCGGCGGTTGGTTCTCGGCCGCGGTCGGGCCGAATCGTCGGTGCTACTGGCGGGCTGCCTGCCGGGCACGCTCGGCCTGAACCTGGGCGGTGTGCGCCTTGACGTAGCTCTGAAGGCCTAGGGTGTCGATGACCTCTTCGGCCTCGATCTCAGGAGACATGCGCAGACCCACGTCGATGGTCAGGTGGACTTCGTCCGGTCCCAGGGGTTCCAGGTCATCGAACTGGGAGCGGAGCATCTGCGGCTTCATGAAGTGGCCCTTCCGCTTGGAGAGCCGTTCCATGATGGAGTCGTAGTCCCCGCTCAGGTGAATGAAGACTACCCCCGGCATCCGCAACCGTTCACGATAGATCCGCTTCAGGGCCGAACAAGTGACCATTCCGGGCACTCCTCGCCGCATGTGGTCCTTGATCCAATCATGGATACTGTCCAGCCAGGGCCATCGGTCCTCGTCGTTCAGGGGGATGCCGCGAGCCATCTTGTCGATGTTGGCCTGCGGGTGGAAATCGTCGGCCTCGGCCATGTCCCAACCCAGCTTGTTGCCCAGGTGCTCGTTCATGGTGGTCTTGCCGCAGCCGGCGACCCCCATGATGACCAGAATGGGGGTGCGGCCTTGGAAGTAGTCCGGGGGAACCGTGTTGTCCACTGCTGAGGGCACCTGCGGCTCAGGGTGTTCTTCTGCGCTCAGCGCGTCGGAGTTCTTCAACGTTGTGTCGACCATGTGTAACCTTTCTGAAAAGTGATTTGACAATGACGCTCAGGCAGTGATGGGCACAAAGATGCTGGCGACCATGACCAGGACCAGGACCACTACCGACAGCAGGCATTCAAGAACCGACCAGGTCTTCAGGGTCTCGCCGACACTCAGGCCGAAGTACTCCTTGATCAGCCAGAAGCCCGCGTCATTGAGGTGGGAGAGGAAGATGGACCCAGCGCCGATGACGATGACCAGGAGGGTAGTGGCCATGGAGCCTGCATGCATCATGGTCATGGCGTTGCTGAGGATGCCGGCCGTGGTCAGGATGGAGACGGTGGCCGAGCCTGTGGCGATGCGCACGAAGACGGCGATGACCCAACCCAGAAGGAAAATGGAGATATTGGAGTTCTCTACAAAGGTACCGATGATTTTGCCGATGCCGGTGGAGACCAGAACGCCCTTGAAGCCGCCGCCTGCGCCCACAATCAGCAGGATGCCTGCCACGGCGGGAAGCGAGGCTCCCAGGGAGTCATTGACGGTCTTCCAGGAGATTCCCGAGGCTGCCTTGAGGACCAGCATGGAGACAATCAGCGCTATGGCCAGGGCCATGACCGGGTTGCCGATGAAGTTGATGGTCTGTGCCAGGCCGTCCGTGCGGTCCATGAAGCCGGGAATGGCAATCTCGAAGATGGAGGTCAGCAGCATGAGGACTGCTGGCAGTAGGATGCAGCAGACCGAGAGGCCGAAGGATGGCAGACGGGTCTCTTCCTTGCCCGCCTGTTCGCTCTTGGCCACGAAGTCAGCCGGGGCTTCGATGGGCACCCAGCGGGAGGCCAGTCGGGAGAAGGCCGGGCCCACGACGACCAGGGTGATCAGGGCGAAGGGGATGCCGAACATCATGGTCAGGCCTACGTTGCCGGTCTGCTTGAACTGGCTCAGGGCGGCCAGGGGACCAGGGTGAGGAGGCACACAGGCGTGCATGATGGACAGGCCTGCCAGGGTGGGGATGGCCACACGCATCAGGGGAAGCTTGGTGCGGCGGGCCACCAGAATGATGACCGGGACCAGAATGACCAGGCCAACCTCGAAGAACATGGGCAGGCCGATCAGGGCGCCGATCAGGGCCATGATCCAGGGGATGGTTGCGGGCTTGGACTTGGCGACCAGGGTGTTGACCACCTGGTCAGTGGCTCCAGTGTCCATGAGGACCTTGCCGATCATTGCTCCCAGGCCGATCAGAATGCCCACGGAGCCCATGGTGGAGCCGAACTCGCCAGTGAAGCTGGTCAGGGTGGCCATGGGACCGTAGCCGGAACCGATGCCGACCACCAGGGCGGCACCCAGCAGGGAGACAAAGGGATGGAGTTTGACGACAGTGACCAGGAAAATGAGCACCACCAGGCTGAGCACCAAGCTGATGCCCAATTGGGTGGTGTTCAGGGAAACGGCCTGACTCGCCGCCAGGGTTAGGTACCCGTCGGCTGTCGGCTGCGACGCTAAAAGCATGGCTACCTCTTCTCTGAGGGTGCGAACCATTCGGCATTATCAGCTTTCCGGCTCTTTTTTTTTGCATTACTTAATATCAACAGAGTGAAATTAAGTATGCCTTAACAAACAATATCCTACACGAATCTGGGACGGATTGGAAGATGGCATGCTGAAAGCAGGGTTGAGCCTCTACTTGTTTGCTGAATCGTCTGATCGCTCTGAATACGGGACCGATTGCTAGAGTGGAATCCGTGGAAAGCGCGAGCAAGCCTGATGACGAAACGGCTATAGAAGGCACCCTGCATGACCGGCTGCTGGACCAGTGGGGGGCGGCCATCGTCGATGGCACTATCGCACCGGGCGACAGGCTGCCCTCCCCGGATCTGGATAGCCAGAGGCCTTCGCGCACAGTGACTCGGGAGGTTACCAGTGTTCTTGAGGCCATGGGTCTGGTCACTGTCAAGCGCAAGGTCGGTGCCACAGTCAATCCTTGTCAACACTGGAATATTTATGATCCACAGGTGATCGAGTGGAGGCTGCGCGGACCCGACCGGGGGCGGACCCTGCATGAGCTGTCCGAGCTCAGGGCATGCGTGGAGCCCATGGCTGCCCAGCTGGCGGCCGGCCATGCTGATCAGGATCAATGGGCGAAGCTGACGCGGGCCGCTATTGATATGGTGGCCAACGCTGACCGGGCCGACGGTCCGGATTATCTTCGGGCTGACGAAACCTTCCATCGAACCCTGCTTGAGGCATCGGGCAACGCTATGTTCGCGGCGCTGGGCGATGTGATTGCCTCAGTGCTGTCCGGGCGGACCCGGCATGAACTTATGCCCAGGAAGGCCGATGAGAAGGCTCTGCGGCTGCACGGCGACGTGGCTGCGCTGATACGTCGGGGCGATGCAGAGGGGGCACGGCATGCCATGGAGTGGATCGTCGACGAATCCGATCGGGCTGTCGAGCAAATGACGAGAAAGGACTCCGAAGATTCCGTCCGTGCTGCGGGTAAGGAATCTTCGGAGTCCTGAGATCCGTGGAGGCTCTTGGTGCAGAAGGCTCAGTTCAGTTTCGAGGCGGCATCAGCGTCCAGGAGCCACAGGGTCTCCAGGGTGCCCCTGGCATAAGAGGAGGGGACATGGGGATTGTCTGTGGTTCCCAGGGCGGCAGCGACGGCCGAGGCCTTTTCGGCAGTTGAGGTGAAGAGCCACACTTTTGGGGTTCGGCGGATAAACGGCGTGGTCATGGTGACCCTGAGCGGGGGCAGCTTGGGGGAGTTGCTGACACCCGTCACCAGCAGAGCGTCGTCCTGCAACCTGACTTCAGGGCGGTCGGGGAAGAGGGAGGCATAGTGGCCGTCGGGGCCCACGCCAAAGACGGCCAGATCCATCCGGCCCTCAGGGCCCAGCTGGTCGATGATCTCCTGCTGATACGTGGCTGCAGCCTGGGTCAGAGCCCGTTCGTTCTCCTCCTGGTCGGCGGCCTCTACCTGGGATGGGCTGCGGGTGTCCACGGGCATGGAATGCACATTGGCCTGCGGCAGCAGCCCCTGGTCAATCAGCGAACCATACCAGGCCCGCCGTGCCTGTTCGTCGTTGCGGTCCGGGTCCTCCAGGCCCACGAACCGCTCATCGCTCCACCAGAGGTGGACCCGGCTCCAATCCACACTCCGGCTCAAGGGATCAGCACCCATCAGGGCATAGACATCCGCCGCATCTCGCCCACCGGTCAGCGCCAGGTCTGCCCGATCCTGACGGGCCAGAAGGTCTCCCAACTCCAGCAGGATGCGGGCTGCTGTAGCTTGGTTGAGCAGCTTGGTTGTGGCATAGGTCACGGTACGACGATCGGTCATCTGATCCTCCTCGCATGCAGGTGATGCTGGCCTCAGCCTACACCCCTGTGTTTGCATATGAATTCAGTCGCTGCCGGGGCCTACTGGTGGTCGACCATTCCCCAGCCGGTGTGGATGACCTCCTGATAGACCTCGTCAGGATCCAACCGGCCCAGTTCCTCGCTCATACAGTCCACAGCGGTGCGCAGGGGCATGGAGATGGTCTGTGAGGCCTGATTGGGCTGGTTGATTCGGGCCTGATCGTCATTGTGGCGCTCCATGCTCATGACTCCGTCAGGACGTTCGAAGTAGACACCGGTGACGGCCCGGGCCTGCGGGTCACGCTCAACGGTGACCGGCACCTTAAGTTTCAGTGCCAGCCAGGAGGCCAAAAGCTCCAATGGCAGGTAGTGGGCCTGGCCGGTCACCCTAACCGAACGGATGGGCAGATGGGGCGGCTGCTGCACCATGGATGTCAGCTGTGCCCGCCAGATGGTGATTCTGGTCCAGGACAGATCCACGTCCTGGGCGCGCGAATGGGCCAGCAGCCGGGCGAAGGCGGCCTGGCGATCGTCGGCCTCCATGGCGTCGGTGATTCTGCCGGCGGCCATGGTCCCGATGGGGTCCTGCGAGGGATCCACGGGTGGATTGGTGGGCCACCAGACCACCAGAGGTGCATCCGGCACCAGGAGGGGGATGACCAGGGCATCGGAATGATCCAGCAGAGCCGCCACTGGCCGCAGGACCACCACCTCGCCGGCGCCGGCATCCGAACCGAAGCGAATCTCGGCATCCAGTGTGCGCTCGCCGTTATGGTCGGTGTTCTTGTAGGAGACGCAGTCTTCAGAGGACTGTGCTGCAGCGAACCTCTGGTCCGCTTCCTGCTCGGCCTGGTGGTCTTCGGCGTCGGTCACCATGGCGATGACCCGGCAGGGGTGTTCCCGGCTTGCTGCGTTCACGGTTTCCAGGGCCGTCTCCAGATGGGCCTGCTCGGTGATGATGACCAGGGTCAGCACCCGTCCCTGGGCGGCCTCTCCCCGCTCCACGTGGAGCTCGTCAATCTCCCGGGCGATGGCGGAGGTAGTGGTGTTGTTCAGTCTGACGATCATGGCATCCTCCAGTGGTATCCGTCGCGGGCTAGCATCAGATCTGCCTCCCGCGGACCCCAGGTGCCGGCGCGGTAGGGCTGGGGTTGGCCCTGTCCGGCCCAGAACTCCTCGATGGGGTCCAGAATCTTCCAGGACAGATTGACCTCCTCGGTGGTGGGGAAGAGGGGCGGGTCTCCCAGGAGCACGTCCAGGATCAGCCGCTCATAGGCCTCCGGTGAGGCTTCGGTGAAGGAACGCCCGTAGGAGAAGTCCATGTTGACGTCGCGAACCTCCATGGCCGAGCCAGGGGTCTTGGCCCCGAAACGCAGGGTCACGCCTTCATCGGGCTGTACGCGGATGACCACGGCGTTGGCGCCCAGTTCCCGGGTGGCCGTGGCCTCGAAGGGCAGGTGGGGGGCACGCTTGAAGACGATGGCGATTTCGCTGACCCGCTTGCCCAGGCGCTTGCCTGTGCGCAGGTAGAAGGGGACGCCGGCCCAGCGGCGGGTGTCCACATCCAGCCTGATGGCCGCGTAGGTTTCGGTGGTGGAGGAGGGGTCGATCCCGTCCTCGTCCAGGTAGCCGACCACATGCTGGGACCCCTGCCAGCCGGCCGTGTACTGGCCTCGGGCGGTGTGGGCCGCCAGATCCTTGGGAAGATGGACAGCGGAAAGAATCTTGGTTTTTTCAGCCGTCAGATCCGACGCCGAGAAGGAAACCGGCTCCTCCATGGCTGTCAGGGCCATCAGCTGGAGGAGGTGGTTCTGGATCACATCCCGGGCTGCTCCGATTCCGTCGTAGTAGCCGGCCCTGCCGCCGATGCCCATGTCCTCGGCCATGGTGATCTGCACGTGGGAGACGTAGTTGGAGTTCCAGACCGGCTCGAACATCATGTTGGCAAAGCGCAGGGCCAGGATGTTCTGCACGGTCTCCTTGCCCAGGTAGTGGTCGATGCGGAAGACCGAATCCGGCTCGAAGACCTCGGAGACCACGCGGTCGAGCTCCTTGGCCGAGGCCAGGTCGTGGCCGAAAGGTTTCTCGATGATGACGCGGCGCCAGGCCCCTTCGGTGGAGTGGGAGAGCCCTGACTCCGCCAACTGACGGGCAACCTGGGGAAAGGCCTTGGGTGGCACCGACATGTAGAAGGCATGGTTGCCACGGGTGCCCCGGACCCGGTCCAGCTCCGAGACGGTGGCCGACAGGTTGCGGAAGGCCTCGGCATCGTCGAAGCTGCCCTTGACGAAGCGCATGCCCTGGCTCAGATGTCGCCAGGTGGACTCGTTGAAGGGGGTGCGGCAGTGGGCGCGGACGTTCTCCTCCGCAAAGGCGACGAACTGTTGGTCGCTCCAGTCGCGCCGTCCGAAGCCGATCAGTCCGAAGCTGGCCGGCAACAGCCCCCGGTTGGCCAGGTCATAGACGGCCGGCAATAGCTTTTTCTTGGCCAAATCGCCGGTGACGCCGAAAATGACCAGTGAGCTGGGTCCTGCGATGCGCGGCATGCGCAGATCGCGCGGGTCCAGCAGGGGATTGTGCCAAGGCGCCTGTCGGCCGCCGCCCTCGTCGGGGGGAGTGGGCTGGTCGGCGGAGCGCGCAAGTGGTGAAGTGTCCATAGTGCTCCTCGTGAAATACCGTGGCTCCCAGTCTACTGTCGGCAGTAGAAGGGCAGGGCTGAATATCCGCTGAAGTGTGCATAAGCGTCGCAAAGGTCACATTTACGGATGGAATCCCTAGAATGGTCCGTATGATTCCCAATGTTCCCATGGCCGAGGACCTGCACCGTCAGTACGCGCCCTCCCAAGCCGCCTATGAACTGATACACACCCACTGCCAGATCGTCGCCGCCCTAGCGGTGCGTATGGCCGATCAGGTCAACGAACGCCTGTTGCGTGGTGATGACCCTGAAGGGGTTCTGCCCGAGCGGCCCCTGGATCGTGATCTGGTACGCATAGGCGCCCTGTTGCACGACATCGGCACCTATCGGATCCTCAAGGATGACGGCTCCCAGGGTCGGCCCCTGACCTTCCAGGGCGATCGGTACATCGAGCACGGGTTAGAGGGCTACCGCCTGCTGCTGGGTGCTGGAGTGGACGAGTCGGTGGCCCAGTTCGCCCGCAACCATACCGGGGTGGGGCTGACCCGTCGCCAGGTGGAGGAGGAGCATCTGAACCTGCCCCCGGACGACTACCTGCCGGTCAATCCTGAGCAGGAGGTGGTCATGTATGCGGACAAGTTCCACAGCAAGCACCAGCCGCCTATCTTTGTCTCCGAGCCCACTGCCGCCAAGCGCACGGCCAAGTATGGTCCCGACAATCTGGCCCGGTGGAGGCAACTGGTGGCCCGGTATGGGGTGCCGGACCTGCAACCCCTGGCCAATCACTATGGCATGACCATCGTCTGATTCGGCTGTACCGGACCCCAGGAACTGCGGAAGCGACCGCCGAATTCCCGCAGCATCCACGGGTCTGGTTGATAAGGGTCGACTGGATTGGTCCGGCATGCCGCAACGGCTTTCAGGAAAGAGATCATCCCCTGCGATCCGTAAGCGTAAGGGGCTGCGCACCAGACCGGGTTTCCTTCCAGAACGAGAGGCCGATCCGATCCACGGAGGAAGGCCAGATCCACGCTGATCGGAGCAGGAGATTGACCCTCGGTTGCCTGGAGGGCGCAGTCCTCGGCGATTCTTCGATGCCTGGGGTTGAAGACGGCACCGTCAAAGACCGTGGTGATGGTCCGAGAATTTTCACCCTCATGCAGACAGTATCCGCTGGAGGCCGCAATCCGGTCCTTGTCGATGATGACCCGCCACTCCTCATGAATATCCGGCAAGTGGGTCTGGATGCGAATCAGCGATTGCGCAGGTGCCGTTCGTAGGTCATGCTGCAGGTCTGCAAGGGTTCGTCGGGCTGCAGGAAGGCCCGATACCCGTCCGGCAGCCAGTTGCGACCAGGGGCGCTGTCCCAAGCCCGATGGCAGTCGGTGCCAGCTCAGGATGGTTTCGGCCGTCACGGTCAGAATCCTGCGTCCGGTCAGGGATTGATCCAGCTCATCCAGCCACAAGGTCGGTGGGGATGACAGGACCCAGGAAGGACGGCCATGGGAGGCCAGCCAGACGTTCTGGGCGATCAGCAGCCCTGGGGTGATCCATATGGCTTCCTTGACGCCGACTTCCTGAATGGGTCCGAATCCATGGTGATGATGCAGAATGACCCCTTGTTGCGGGCGTGGGCCCTTGCTGCACAAATTGATTTGCTCGGCCACGACCCGGGGTATCCACTCCTCATGGGTGATGACCGAACAAATCAGTGCAGTGCCGTCCGTCCCCGGCCCGGAAGGTTGGGGCTCAATCGACGATGAACCGGTCGTCGTAGGTGCCCTCGTCTACAGTGTCCGAACCGCCCGAGGTCAGGATGATCACGGTGCAGTCATGACGGCGGGAGACCCGTTTCAGGGTGGCCAGCAGGGTGTCCCAGTCACCCGGCTCAAGCCCCTCGGTGGGTTCGTCGGCGATGAGCACATCGCACTCGCAGCACAGGGCACGGGCCACGGAGGCCAGACGGAAGTCCAGGTGGCCCAAATCAGCGGTCGTCTTGTCCTGCAGACGCTCCGGGAAGCCCACCTCGTCCAGCAGGTGACGGGCCAGATTGTCCTTGGGTCCCAGGAAGGTGCGCCCGCTGGCATCCATGGTGTAGACAAGGTTCTGCACGGCGGTCAGGTCGTGCCTCAAGGCATCGGTGTCAAAGATGGCCCCGATCTGGTGGCCGCGATAGTCGGAGGCCAGCAACTGGCGCAGGTCCGTGCCTCGGAAGAGCACGCTGCCCTGCGTGGGGGCTCGCAGACCGGTTATCAGAGCCATCAGTGCGGCCCGTCCGGAAGGCGAGGTGGTCTCCACTGAGTAGATGCGGCGGCGCTGGAAATCCAGATTGACATCGTCCAGAATCTGTTCGGGGCGACCCTGGACCTTGCGCGTGTAATCCACGTGCTTCAGGGAAAGCACCGGGTAGCCGCCAGGAACCAGCACCCGTTGGTCACCGGTCTCCAACAGCGGGTCCTCTTCCTGGTCGCCATCAGGATCTTCGGCATCTTCATGCTCGATGACCACTTTGAAGGCAGCCAGCGAGACATCTTCTTCCGAAGAATCACCCTCCTCGGACTTTTCGTCTGTCAGGGTGGCTGCTTCTTGCTCGGATTCGGGCAGAGGTTCGGCGCCGGTGTTCTCGTCGGCTTTTTGATTGGTTTCGGCCCTTGTCTGAGCAGCTTGCTTCTGATCGGCCTGCTTCCGATCAGTCTTTTCAGTCTTTGCCTGGTCAGCGGTCATGGTCGCAGCCTTTTCCTGGGACTCTTTGTTAGGTTGCTGGTCCGATGTCTTTTCGCTCATGCCTCGTCCTCCAGGTCGTTGGTGTATAGCTGGGCGGTTCTGAAGGCCGCTACCCGGGCGGCTGCGGCCAGCGCTAGAACCAGGCAGGCGGCCAGGCCAATCAGGGTCATCTTCCAGATCAGACCAGCATCAGGCATGCTGGCCAGGTTCCCCAGTCGGAAGAGCAACCGGCCCAGCGGCCGACTGATCAGGGCGCCCAGAGCCAGGCCCAGTGCCAGTCCGGGCAGGGTGAGCAAGAGGGTCTCCAGGGCGAACTGCCAGCCCAGCCGGGCTTTGTGGACTCCGATGGTAACAGCCATGCCGATTTCGTTGGCACGGCCGCGCAGCATGAGGATCAGGCAGCCCAGCAGAATCAGCCCGCCCAGCAGGCAGACCAGGATGATGGTGGTTCGCGCCTGGTCGGCAGCCTGGTGGACCGGCTCCATCCGACGCTGGTAGTCCTTCAGGCCGGGGGAGTCGATGTCGTACTGCGAGGCTTTGAGCCCGTCCTTGCGTAGCTCCTTGATGAACTTTTGGTAGGTGCTCGGCGAATCCAGGACGAAGGCCACCAGCAGCTCATGGCCAGGATCACCGGGTTTGCTGGCCGTATCCAACCCCAGCATGGCAAAAGTGGGATAGGCCGTGTAGATGGCACGGTTGGCTGCCTGGTCGGCGGCCTTTCGGTAATGATAGATGCCCGAGACGGTCAGCTCGACCTGTTGATCCTGCTGGCGGGGATCCTTGATGGTCAGGGTATCGCCCACCTTGAGCTTGTTGGACTGTGCCATCTGCTTGGAGATCAGCACGGTCTGGGTGCCCGAGGCATTCTGTGAAGCGTAATCCAGCCCCTTGCCCTGGTCCAGTACGAAGGGGCCGTGAGGCAGGGTGGGCTCGGCCTGCTTGTCGGAAACACCCACCAGGGAGTAAGTGCCTGACTGGGGCAGTCCCTCCGGGCTGATGTCGGCGGTCTCATGGAAGTAGGCCTTGTACTGCATGCCATCCATCTGCAGGCGCTGGGCATACTTGGAATACTCGTTCCAGCCCAGGGGAGAGGCCTTGGTTCCCTTGCGCGGGCTGATAACGGCATCCACCTGTTGGGATTCGTAGTCTGTGGTACGTGCCCTGGTGTCAGCCTGGAGCACGGTGGCCGCCGTCGTGGCCGATGCCGCCACGACCAGGCAGACCAGAACCATGACCAGGCTCCGCGCCGCATGCCGCCTGATGGTGAACCAGGCGTTCTTGAGAACGAACATGACACCCTTCCTGATAGCGTTCCAGGGATGACCGGGCGGCCCGCGCTGGCGGGCCTTGAGTCCGGTCGCCGTCCTCCAGTCTAACCAAGGACGTTCCCAAGCTAGCGGTGCGAACTTGGAGCTTGCTGAATGTCCTGTTCGGTCTCTGGCTGCTCGGCGTGGGAGAAGTTGCGCACCTTCAGGGAGACGGCCAGAGCAGCCAGAATCAGCACCAGGGTGAAGATCAATCCGTAGTGGGTGCCCCTGGTGAAGGCCTGTGCTTTATCAGCTCCGGCTGCCCGCCCTTCACCCATGGCCAGCAGGGAGGTGGTGATGGCCGTGGCCACGGCTCCTACGATCTGTTGCATGGTGTTGATGATGGTGCTTCCATCGCCGGACTGCGGGCCGCTCAGAGAGTTGAGCGCGTAGGTCTGGGCTGGTGACATGGCCAGGGGGCAGCCGATCATGAGGATGATGTGGGCTGCCACCACCAGGGCTACAGGGGTGTGGGGGCCGGTGAACAGTAGGATGACGGTTCCAAGCAGAGCGACGATGAATCCGCAGCGGACGGGCATCCGGGCTCCAAAGCCGTCATAGAGCCGGCCGGCGAAGGCTGAGACCAGAGCGTTGATGGCGCCACCGGGCAGCATGAGGATGCCGGTCATGGCTACGGGCAGGAGCAGTCCCCGCTGCAGGAACTGGGGCAGCAGATACATGGAGGAGAGGATGACTGCGAAGTCCAGCATGACCAGGGTGGCGCCGTAGCGGAAGGCTGGGATGGAGAAGATGCGCAGGTTGAGCACCGGGTGCTCCAGGTCCAGCTGACGACGAATATAGAGGACCAGGGCAGCCAGGGCCACAACCAGAATGATCAGGGTGACCGGGGAAAGCCAGCCGTACCTGCTGGCCAGGCTGACGCCTGCCACCAGTCCGCCGAAACCGACAATGGATTCCAGAATAGAGGCCAGGTCGGGCCGTTGGTGGGTGATGGTCCCTACATTCTTCAGGAAGCCGACGGCGAAGATCAGGGCTACAACCAGGAAGGGGGTGAAGAACCAGAAGATCCAGTGCCAGGTCAGCTTGCCCAGGATGATTCCGGTCAGGGTCGGGCCGATGGCGGGAGCGAACATGATGACCAGGGCGCACATGCCCATGACCGTGCCCAAACGGGCCGGCGGGAAGATCAGCATGGCCACGGTGAACATGAGCGGCAGGATCAGGCCGGTGCCGATGCCTTGAATCAGCCGTCCTGTCAGAAGGACGGGGAAGGTGGGGGCCATGGCCGAGATCACCGAGCCCGCCAGGAAAGCGACCAGACCGAAGATCACGGTCTGCCTGGTGGTGAACCACTTGGAGATCAGGCTGGAGAAGGGCAGGACGATGCCGATGACCAGCATGTACCCCGTCACCAGCCATTGCACGGTGGCAGCGGGGATTTGGAAACTCTCCATCAGGTTGGGCAGGGCGATATTGAGCGAGGTTTCACTCAGCATGCCCACGAAGGCCCCGATCATCAGCGCGGCGATGGCCGGCCAGGGGTGGGGGACGGCCGGGCGTGACCGGTGAACGGAAGCAGAGGTGGACGTGTTTTGCACGATAATGATCTCCTTCTTCAGACAAACAGCACGCCATCTTAGGGAGGCGGCACTTTTTTCGTAAGCCGGCATGTCTACTCGCTTCGCCGAAGGCGTGCCGCCTCGGGACGGAAAAGGTTATGCTCGGGAATGGTCGTCAGAGACCATAAGGAGGGTGCGTGTGGATTGGCATGCAACGGTCTACGGGTCAAGAGCCGGCGGTTCGGGAGGCCATGGTTTCTATGATCCGGGCGACGAGGAGGAGGGACGGATCTTCGGCGATCCGGACACCATCTCTGACGCCGCTCTGCGTCGATTGGGCGGCAAGGCCTACTTTCGTGCCCATCAACTGCTGGATGACCGCCGCTTTACAGACCTGCGCCTGCGGCACCTGGGGGCTTTGACCGTCCTCAAGGGACGTGTGCCCGCCACCTATCAGCCGGATGGCGACTGCATGGTTCAGGCTCGGCTGGACGAGCAGGCCCATCGGGTCATCGACTCCTCCTGCACCTGCCGGTCCTTCGGGCGCCAGGGTCCTGCATGCAAGCACGTAGTCGCCTTGATCATGGCCTACAACGAGTCCAGCCAGGCCTTTGCAGGATCGGATGACTGGGCCGGTGACCGGGGTCGATCCCGGTCCGCCCGGTCGACTTCCGGACCCCTGGCGGCTTATATGCACCGGCAGGAGGGTCGGCGGCGGCAGGCCTTTCGTGACCGCCAGCTGAGCCTGCTCAAGCAGGAGAACGGTCCGGTCGGCGGTCGTCACCTGCCCATCGGCTCGGTTGGGCTGATCCCCGATCTGACCAGTGAACGCGGCGGGTGGCAGGTACGTCTGCACATCACCCTGTCCTCCCACGGTGTCGCCTACCTGGTCAAGGACCTGCCGGCCCTGTTGCGTGCCGTGAACCAGGGCGAATTCATGTCTTACGGACGGCGGCTGGCCTTCATCCATTCTCGTGACACCTTTGATGACCGGGCACAGGCTCTGCTGACCATTCTGGAAAGGGCCGGCGCCATCCGTCGCAGCCTGGCCGAACAGGAGGGGGGCATGCGCCGCCGTCTTACACGTGCAGGATTGGCGGGGATTCGGCTCAGCGACGACGAGGTGGCGCAGATTCTCGATCTGTTCGTGGATTCCGGGCTCACCCTGGACTACACGCCTCCCGAGGACTCCTTCCTGCAGACCATGCCTGCCCCCGTGGTCGGCGGAGACCCGGACCCTGGCATCGCAGTCAGCAAGGAGGCGGAAGGCTACCGGATCACTCATGCCCTGGCCGTGGAGCGCTTCATCGTAGGCCAGGCCCATTCCTTCGTTATCGTGCGCCCCTCTCAGCCCGGTTTAGGGCTGGATTCGGGACCAGTCATCCACCGTTGCAGCGCGCGTTTCATGCGTCATCGGGACCTGCTGGAGACCCTCTGCCGCCCTGGCGAGGATCGGGATCTGCATCTGGATGCCGACGACCTGGATCTTTTTGCCCGGACCGTACTGCCCGACCTGGATCAGGGTGCCCAGGAAGGATCCGGGCTCTCCGCCAGTCTGCCCGAGGAGTTGGATGCCCGGCGGCGGCCGCCCTGTAGGATCGAGCTTTACCTGGACAGGGATCGGCAGGGGGTCAGCTGCGATCTCAAAGCCCGTTATGGTGACCGTCTTCTGTCTGTAGGCACCGACCCTGCCTCGGAGGATGAACCCGGCAGGGATCGGGAGAGCGAGTCTTTGGCCAGGCAGACGGTCCGCCGCTATTTCCCTCTGATGGAGGAGGGACTGGCGCGCATACCCGAGGAGAACGAGGAGGCTATCCACACCCTGCTGACCCGGGGCCTGCCAGTGCTCAAGGGTCTGGGACGGGTCTTCTCCACCCCGGCCTTCGACGGACTGAGCGTCGTCTCTCATCCACAGATCCGCGTGGGCGTGCGGGTGCGATCCGGACTGGTCGAGATTTCGCCCATCGCCGATGAGGTACGGCCTGAGGAGGCTGCCGCCATTTTGGCTGACCATCGCCGTCGTCGGCGCTTCCATCGTCTGCGCAATGGGGCCTTCGTCGAGTTGGCTGATCTGGATACCGAGGCAGTGGACACCCTGGCCCAGGATCTGGGCATCGACCCGGCTGATCTGGCCAAGGGGCCGGTCCGGGTGCCTGACTTCCAGCTCGGCTACCTGGATGCGCTGGTGCCCGAGCAGGACCGCGATTCCAGCTTTCGCGACTATCTGAAGGAGCGCAAGCCCGACCCGCAGGGGTTCAGGGTCCCTGACGGGCTGCGCGGACAGCTCAGGCCCTACCAGGTCGAGGGGCTGCGTTGGCTGTGTACCCTGAGCGATCGCGGATTCGGCGGCATCCTGGCCGACGAGATGGGCCTGGGCAAGACCATACAGATGCTGGCCTACCTGCTCTCCCGTCGGGATCAGGCCAGAGATCGGGGACCCTCGCTGATCGTCTGTCCGGCCTCATTGGTCTACAACTGGGAGGCCGAGTGCCGCCGCTTTACGCCGGATCTGCGGGTGGCGGTCCTGGCCGGAGGGCGCAGCCAGCGTCAGACTCTGCTGGATCAGGCCAGATCCTACGATCTGCTGATAACTTCATATGATCTGCTCAGGCAGGACCTGGACCGGTATCGGCGGCTGCCCTGGTATGCCTTGGTCTTGGACGAGGCCCAGTACATCAAGAACCATGCCACCAAGGCGGCCCGGGCCGTACGCGCTCTGGACAGCTTGCACCGGTTCGCCCTGACCGGTACGCCCATTGAGAACCGGCTGTCTGAGCTTTGGAGCATCTTCGACTTCCTGATGCCGGGGATGCTGGGTCCCTACTCTCGGTTCCGGGACCGCTTCGAAATGCGCATACTCAGCGGCGATCAGGATGCCCAGTCCCGGCTCCAGGCCCTGGTTGGACCATTCATTCTGCGCCGGCTCAAGTCACAGGTGCTGACGGATCTGCCCGAGAAGATCGAAAACGTGATCAGCGTGCCCCTGCAGGGTCGTCAGCGCAAACTCTATGCGGCTCTGGAGCAGGAGCTGAGGGCCACGCTCAACAAGGAAAGGGATCAGGAGTACGAGGTCGGTAAAATCCAGGTGCTGGCCCAGCTGACCAGGCTGCGGGAGGTTTGCTGCGATCCGCGTCTGGTCTACCAGGATCAGGGTCGGGACCGGCGCGGCGAGTCGGCCAAACTGGATGCCATCGAGGATCTGGTGGTCTCCTGCCAGGATGCCGGGCGTAAGATGCTGATCTTCTCCCAGTTCACCTCCTACCTGGACCTGATAGCACAACGGCTCCGTCGGCTGGACGTGCCTTACGACCTGATCACCGGCGCCACATCCAAGAAGCGTCGGCTGGAGCTGGTGGAACAGTTCAATAGGGATGCCACGCCGGTTTTTCTGATCTCCCTGAAGGCCGGCAATACTGGGCTCAACCTGACCGGAGCCTGTGTAGTCGTCCATGCGGACCCCTGGTGGAACGCCGCAGCCCAGGAGCAGGCCAACGACCGCGCCCACCGGATCGGTCAGACCCAGGACGTCAACGTCTACCAGATCGTGGCCAAGGACACCATCGAGGAACGCATCCTCAACCTGCAGCACAGTAAGAGCGACCTGGCATCGCGCTTTGTCGATTCGGCCGCCTCCACCGGCGCTTCCAGCGTGGCAAGACTGAGCAGAAAAGACCTCCTGGCACTGCTGGGCTGAGCGGCTTGGACTGGGTGTTGGTAATCTTGAAATTGTATATGGCTTCATACTCTGTGCCGTTGATGGTGAGGTTGATGGATACCAGATACAGGTGCAGGAAAGATGACTTTCATACGATGAGGTGTTCTCCATGCGTTTGTCGTCGGTGTTCAGCAATGGAATGGTGCTGCAGCGTGATGTTCCCTCTGTGATTTGGGGATGGTCCAGACCCGGAACCCGAGTGGATGCATCCATTGCGCATTCGAAGGGGAGCGCTCTGTCTGACCGCTCCGGTCGCTGGCGGATTGTTCTGCCTGCGCATGCTGCTGGAGGCCCATATGCGCTCCATGTGACCTCAAGAACACAGTCCGGGGTTAGTGAAGAGAAGATCGTCATCGATGATGTCCTCTTTGGGGATGTCTGGATTCTGGCTGGCCAGTCGAATATGCAGCTCTGGATGGGACGATTAAAAACCAAATATCACGATGAAATCGATATGGCCAATGACGATGGCATACGGTTCTTTCTGGTTGGCGAATCTGCATCGCCCTGTGAGCCCTCCATCGATTTGCCTGGGGGGCGCTGGCAGGTCGTCGGTTTGGACGATATCACCAATTTGTCCGGCGTAGGCTACTTCTTCGCCCGGAGGATCAGGAAAAGCCAGGATGTGCCTCTCGGCTTGATTCAGATAGCCATTGGCGGTACGCCCATCGAGTCCTGGATGAGCGCTTGTCGGTTGAAGAACCTGGGGTATCTTCAGGCGGATCCCATGGATTTTCCTTCCGAAGACGGCCTTACGGCCTTTCAACAATCAGAGCATGACGCTGTTCAAAAATATCGGCGTAGCCTGGATCAGGCCGATCGCGGTCTGGCTGGCAATTGGTACGAGCGGGACTATGATGACTCGGACTGGAAGCCTCTTGCACTCAGCCAGGCATGGTACCTGCATGATGCCTTCGCGGGTCCAGGAGTTGTATGGATGCGGTGCAAGGTGGAGGTTCCGCCCTTGTATCAAGGACATCCCGCTGTGCTGGATCTGGGTACTCTGGTCGATTCGGACCAGTGCTATGTTGATGGGCAATTAGTGGGTGAGACTGGATATCGATATCCTCCTCGGTTGTATCCCGTCGGACACTTGGGCGCTCAAATGCAGATAACGGTACGGCTTCGCATTGACACCGATCAGGGGGGCGGGTGGACGCCGGGCAAGCGCCATTGCCTGAGAATCGTCGATATGGATCAGGCGCAGATTGATTTGGATGCTTCTGGGTCGTGGCGCTGTCGGAGGGGTCTATGGGCGCCGCCGGCTCCAATCGAGCACTATCCTACGCGGATGCCGGCTGCGTGTTTCAATGCCATGGTGGCGCCACTGGCTGGTTTGCAAATGTCAGGCGTTCTGTGGTATCAGGGCGAATCAAATGCTTCTCGTTCGTCAGAGGGGTATGGCAGAAAATTAATTGGTTTGATTCAGGATTGGCGACGCCTTTTCCATCGGCCGGATCTTCCATTTATATATGTGCAGTTGCCAAACCTGAAAATCGAAGGTCAGCAATGGCCTCGTCTGCGTGATGAACAGCGCAAGGCATTGGTCCTTGACCATACTGCAATGGTGGTCTCCTGCGGCTTAGGCGAGGATAACGATCTGCATCCGCTGAACAAAAAAGCTGTGGGGGAGCGATTGGCCTATGCGGCACAGTCCATTGTCTATGGTGCCGACCATCCGGCAATGGGCCCGCGGATCAGTCACGCGGAGCGCAGGGAGGAGGGCATCGTCCTCCATTTCGCTGAAGCCGGGTCCGGTCTGGTTGCAAACGGCCCGCTGAAGTTTGACCTGGTCGATTCTTCATCTGGCGGAGTATCTGAATCCTTAAGCGGAATCATCGCTTCTTCTGACATGATTCTCATTCCTTTGGATTCGGACCGGGCTCTGGGCAATCCGGTCTTTGTGCGATACGCCTGGGCGCACTCGCCTCGTCTGCCTCTGGCCGGCGAGGATGGTCTGCCGGTTTCCCCCTTTGAAGTCCCGCTGGATCAAATTCTCCCCTCCCGGTGAATTTCGGGGCGGCGTATGCCAGTCTTTGCCTGATGGACCTGTTTGGTAATGGATCTCTCATCAGATTGCGGAAACTAGTCGAAATTGTCGTTAATTCGAGCGAGAAACATACTATCAATCCCTTCTGATGCTTGCTGAGGTGAAGATTGCAGGTGACACAAAACCGTGAAAAATGCGAATGCTTCCTTAGGCGGATTGTGACCTGTCCCAGTATCGCTATCTTATAGACTTTGTATCTTTGAGAACCATACATATGAGCCTTTAGGCAGGTATTTATTAGGTGGGGAATATCCGATCAGGTAGTACGAAAATTAAGATATGAATAATGAAAAGATTAGGTTTTTTCCTTAAAAACTGATACACTGTCTTTGGTTGCTGAGCAACAAAGAACCTGACGGAGTTGTCGAACGACCATGATCGGTCTTCGTTCAGTTCTCACTCTTTCCAGGAAAGGACGGCAAGGGATGATGGTAGGTCCACGCGCTGGAGGTGGGTTGAAAGAAATTCGACAACACATGTATTCAGTGAAAGGGGATGAACGGCTGTGAGCTATGCCGCTGAGTTCGCTTCATTGGTGAAGGACAGGGAAAGGGAGAAGCGGAAGCATCCTGACAATAAGGCAGCATGTGCTTTTATGGCCCCATGGGTCATCGGGGCTGTCTTTTTGTCGCTTATACCAATGATCGCTTCCGTTGTCTTGTCGTTCACCAAATACAACATGCTGACCAGTCCAAAATTTGTGGGCCTGCAGAATTTTGCCACCCTGTTCAAGGATATAAGATTTCAGCATTCGCTACGAGTCACCTTCACCTATGTCATTGTGTCTGTGCCGCTACAGCTTTTGGCTGCGCTGGCACTCGCAGTGATCTTGGATCGCGGAATGAAGGGGTTGACATTTTATCGCTCCGCCTTCTATTTGCCTTCAATGCTCGGCGGTTCCGTGGCCATAGCAGTCCTATGGAAGATGGTGTTTGGTTCGGAAGGACTATTTAACAATTTCCTGAATATGTTCGGCCTTCACATGACTCAGTCCTGGATAGGAAATCCCGCCACTGCAAATTGGACCTTGGTGGCTTTGCATGTCTGGCAATTCGGTTCCGCCATGGTGATCTTCCTGGCGGGATTACGGCAGATTCCCCGGGAGCTCTACGAGGCCGCGAGTGTCGATGGGGCGGGAAAGTGGAGGCAGTTCCGGTCAATTACCATGCCGATGCTGTCGCCCATAGTCTTCTTCAACTTGGTCATGAGCATCATCAATAGTTTTCAGACCTTCACCCAAGCATTCGTGGTCTCCGGAGGCACGGGTGGACCATCCGACTCCACGCTGTTCTACACCCTGTATCTCTACCAACAGGGTTTTGGCCAGCTGAAGATGGGTTATGCTTCCGCAATGGCTTGGATCCTGGTGCTCATCGTGGCTGTATTTACACTGATCAATTTCGCTCTTTCAAAGTACTGGGTGTATTACGATGACTGATTCGCACAAAAATTTGAAAACAGGCTCTCCGTCCGCTGCTCTTCCCGTTTTTGGTCATCGGAGCGCGGATATATTCAAGCAGCTTATCAAGCAGATTCTCATGTTTGTCTTTGCCCTTGTCATGCTTTATCCAATCTTGTGGATGATAGCTTCAAGTCTGCGCGGGCAAAATGAGATTTTCAAGAATATGGGGCTCTTGGTAACCCACCCAATCTGGTCGAACTATGTCAAAGGCTGGAATGCGCTAAGCTACCCGTTCAGCAAGTATTTCATCAATTCATTCATCATTGTGATCTTTGCCATCATTGGCAACATCATCACCTGTTCGCTGACCGCCTATGCTTTTGCACGATTGGATTTCAGCTTCAGGAATATCATGTTCGGCTTTATGCTGCTCATGCTGATGGTCCCAATCCATGTCATTGTGATTCCGCAGTACATCATTTGGAATTCCCTGGGCATGATCAACACGATCGTGCCGCTGGTCCTTCCCAAGTTCCTGGCCATGGATGGGTTCTTCGTCTTTCTGTTTTATCAATTCATACGAGGCATACCCCGGGATTTGGATGAAGCGGCGAAGATCGATGGAGCCGGTCATCTGCGGATATTCTTCCAAGTGCTTCTGCCATTGATGAAACCGGCCATCGGGACAACTGCCGTATTCACCTTCATGTGGACCTGGAATGATTTCTTCAGTCAGCTCATCTATCTGACCAAACCACAGTATTATACGGTCCCCATTGCTCTCCGTACTTTCATCGATGCCCAATCACAGTCATCCTATGGCCCCATGTTTGCCATGAGCGTCCTGTCGATTGTCCCGCTCTTCCTGGTCTTCTGCTTCGGACAAAGATATCTGGTCGAGGGCATTGCAACAACCGGCGGCAAGTAGCGATATCCGTGTCGAGTGTGGAGGAATGCGGTCTGTCCGGAGGGCAGGGAGGTAGACGTGAGCATGTTGCGGTACAAAGACGCATCAAAGTGGCGAGGTGGTAAGCGCTCAGATGCCCAGCCGTTGACAGGTATAAGACAGCTGGTGCATGTAATGGCAACAAGGCCGTGGCAGCTTATCCAGGCGAGCCTGGTCTTCACCCTCGCCTGTCTGCCAATAATCACCATACCCTTGGCCTGTTCAGCCCTGTGCCGGGTTTGCGATATGCTCATGCAACGCCGGATCTGCAATCCCTGGCATGATTTTCCAAGGGCCATGATCCAAGATTGGAAGCGCGTCATGTGCGCAGGATGGACGCTGCTGGCCTTTCAGGTGGTTGCTTTCACGGGGATTGTCTTCTGTTCCCGGGCTGGAGGACCTGGCGGCGATATAGCCATGATGGGATTCATCCTTATATTCGTCTTGTTCTGCATGGCTGCCACTTATGTTTTTCCACTCATATGGGCGACTGATTTGCATTACCGTAATCTGGTCCGCGATTCCCTGTTATTGACCATGATCAGGCTGCCCCGGAACATGTTGGTTCTCCTCGCGGGGCCTTGCCTGATCGTGATCACGGCCCTTCTCGTTCCGGATCTGCTCTGCATCCTGCTCCTGCTTGCCTGGGGTCCGTTGGCTCTTGTCCATGTATGGAACGCTTCTGAAGGCATCAGGCAGTATGTCATCGTTGGACGAACTTCCGCATGAAAGGAGGTGGAGTTCAATAGACGATGCCTCAACCCAGTGGTCATAGCCCAGGATTTGCTGCTGGAGAAGGCATCGTCCGGAATACGCGCTTCGAGCTGGTTTTTATGAAGACGGGTGTGAAACCCTGTCTGCTTTTCAAGGAGGAATGGCAATGAAATACAAAAGTACGCTGATCGCAGCCGTTGCTGCCGCTTCTGCTGTGGTTATGGCTCTGTCGGGCTGTGGTAGTTCAGTCAGCGCCAGTGGTGGCGGCGATGACCCGACTTTGGCCCCCAAAGGGGAGAAGGTCTCTATCACGCTGAACTGGTGGGGCTCCGACGCTCGCGTTAAGCTGACCGAATCCGCAGTGAAGCGATTCGAACAGGCCAATCCCAACATTCACGTAGATATGCAATACTCCGATTGGGGTGGATATTGGGACAAGCTGGCAACCTCGGTGGCTGGGGATAACGCTCCTGACGTGATGCAAATGGATGAAAGTTATTTTTCCTCCTATGCCTCGCAAGGATCGCTCTATGACCTTTCCAAGGTTTCGAAATACCTGGATCTGGGAAACATGGCTGCGGAAAACAAGAAAGCCGGACAAATCGATGGAAAGCAGTATGCAGCCGAAACAAGCGTCACTTTGATTGGCGTAATCGTCAATATGGACATACTGGAGAAATTGGGCATCACCCTTCCTGACACCTCGAAGTGGACCTGGAAGGAGTATGAAGATGTCTGTCAGCAGGTGGTCGATAAGTCCAATGGTCAGTATGTGGGCACCCAGCCTACCTTCGGCGGCTATGACTTCCAGCTTTGGCAGCGCCAACATGGCAAGAGAACAATGTTCACTGGCAACAAGGTCACCATCGATAAGAAACTGATGTCAGACTACATGCAGAAAGCCTATGACTGGACCCATGGCAAGAACCCCATTGCCGGCAGTCCCGACAGGTGGAGTGAGCAGTTCTCTGCAGTAAACGGAACCCTCCAGGATTCGGATATGGCCAAGGGCAAGCAGGCTCTCTCATTCGGATCAGGCGGCCTCTCATCCCAGCTGGCTCAGTATGCAAAGGCACTGGGAACTGAAAACTTCAAGATAGTTCCCATGCCTGCTGACAAGTCGGCGAGTAAGAAGTACTATTACATGAAGCCGGGGATGTACTGGTCGATGTCGGCGAAGACCAAGCACCCCGCAGAATCTGCCAAGCTGATCGACTTTCTGATCAACGATGATGAAACCGGCAAGGAGTTTGGCACGGACCGTGGCATCCCCTCCAACAAGAAAATTCGCAAGGAACTGGACAGCGTTGCGAATCCGCTTGATAAGCAGCTGTTCGCGTTTGTGGATCAGATGAGCAAGATCTCTGGTCCCAATCCAGACCCGACCCCTAACGGAGCCAGTGGGTTTACCAACGCCTTCCTACGCAAGCTTCAGGATGTCGTCTTTGATAAGTCCAAGCCTGATAAGGCTGCAGATGAATTGATCAGCGAAATTCAGAATTCGGTAGATACCGCATCCTGATAAAAACCGCTGGAATTCAAGGGTGGGAGCAGCAGAGCGGTATGCCGCGATGTTGCTTCACCCCTTGTTTTCACGTGCTGGCGCCGTGCTGTTCCTGACAATAAGTTTGGTGGGAAATACGTTTTCGTTCTCCACCTTTTGCCCATCCTTCATTTGCAGAATAAGTTTAACGGCATGACGGGCCATCTCGGAAATCGGCTGTTCAACCGTGGTCAAGGCTGGACCCAGGTATTCCGAGGTTCGGATGTTGTCGAATCCGACTACGGACAAATCGCCTGGAATGCTGATGTCCAACTGTCGGGCCGCTTCATAGATGCCCATGGCCTGAAGGTCGTCACCAGCAAAGATGGCTGTTGGCCTATTGTCCATGGAGAGCAGGGACAGGGCCTGTGCGCGACCGTCGCTTTCGGTGAATTGACCTGAACGCTTCAAGGCGGGATCCACAGGAATGCCTGCCTTGGCCATGGCTGAGCAGTATCCGTCATAACGTGCCATGGAACAGGTCATGTCTTTCGGACCAGTGATGATTCCGATCCGGGTGTGCCCCAGGGAGATTAGATGTCTGGTTCCCAAAAGTCCACCAGTCCAATTGTCCGCCCTGAGCGTGATGGAGTCCTGTGCGACTTCGCCTCGTGCATCCACTGTGACGAAAGGAATATTGCGGGATGTGAGCAGGCGTCTTTCCTTCTTGTTGCCTTCCAGAAGCACAAAGATAACCCCAATTGGACGCCGTCCCAGAGTCCCGTAGACCCAGGAATGATTGTCGCTCTCGTCACCGGTCTTGGCCATCGTCAGAGTGACGCTCAGGTCGTTTTCCTGAGCCATTTCGCTCACCCCTTGGAGGATCTCCAAGGACCATACGGTATCGATTCGTTCGAGAATGACTTCAATCGAATTGCTGTTGGCGGTCTTGGTCAGCGATTTCTTGTATCCTGCCGAGTCTAGCAGCTTCTCGATATGGTCGCGTGTGGTCTTGGCTACATCGGATCGTCCATTGACGACTTTGGAGACAGTGGCAGTGGAGACTCCGGCCTCTTTTGCAATGTCAGCGAGTTTCACAACTTTCCTCATGATTCGGGAGCCTTTCCGAGTAAGTGTGCGATTGAATTCATCGAAACTTTCTAAGTAATTACTAGATTACTGCTCACCTGTGTCTAATAGAAAGGTAGTGGACTCTTTTGTGTCGTCTAGGACACTGTCTGGGAATCATTGTACAAGGTACGTATATAATAAAATTACGAAGCTAGTAACGAAATTTACGTTATCAACTATGCCAAGTCTGCAGCGAAGAAGGAATGAGCATGTTTGAGCCCATGTGGCTATCGCCAAAAGTCATAAGACCCATAGTCGGCACCCGCAGGTTCTATATTGAGGGTCTTGATTTTCAAGATCCTGTCGCGACGCGCATATATAGAGAACTGCTTGATTTCTTCGGGGCTAGCCAAGCGGCTGACCGGGAGTGCGCGGATTTGGTCTTCATAATGAATTCCGCTGCCTTACCCGCGGAACAGGACGGGGCCTATCGCATCCACACAGAGGGGGATTGTGTCTGCATCGAAGGCAATACGGCCACGGCCCTCCTCTATGGCCTCTACGGATGGGTGCGCAGAAAGGCATGCGGGCAGCAGATCGATGACTTTGAGTCAGTGCCGAATCAAGCATTGAGAATGATCGACCACTGGGATCAGACGGATGGTTCGGTTGAGCGCGGGTACGCAGGCGAATCCATCTTTTTCGGCGTTCTGGGTTCTAATAGCCATGCTGATTTCCGTAATTTTCCTGATCGGCACCAGGACGATCCCTTCCGAGGTGATCTGGCAAGGGTGACCGCCTATGCACGTCTTCTGGCATCAATCGGTATCAATGCCATAGCTTTGAACAATGTGAATGTGCGAGGCCAGGCCAAGAAACTGATTGTCGAACCATACCTCGACCGGGTTGCAGTGCTCGCGGGCATCTTCGGGCAATTCGGCATTCGGGTCTTCCTGTCGGTGAGCTTCGCTTCGCCCATCGATGTCGGAGGTCTGTCCACGGCGGACCCCCTTGATGATGAGGTGTCGGCTTGGTGGGAAAAGACAGTCGATGATATATATGAGCGCATTCCCGCCTTTGGCGGTTTCCTGGTCAAAGCGGATGCTGAAGGAGAGCCGGGCCCCATGCGGTACGGGCGCACCCACGTCGATGGGGCCAATATGCTGGCTCGACCCCTGTCCAGGCACGGTGGCCTTGTCATATGGAGGGCCTTTGTCTACGACTGCAATCAGGACTGGAGGGATAGGAGCCTGGATAGGGCCAAATCCGCATACGAGAACTTCATTGGTCTTGATGGGCTGTTTGCCGAAAATGTCGTTCTCCAGGTCAAATTCGGCCCCATCGATTTCCAGGTCAGCGAGCCTGTCAACCCCTTGATAGGTCGCATGACCCGTACGAATCTTATGATCGAGTTCCAAATCACCGCTGAATACCTTGGTCAGCAGATTGACGTCAACTATGTTCTGCCGCAGTGGCTGGCAATGACCAATTGGGATACCTGTGCCCCACAGACTGATGCACGTGTCAAGGCCGTGGTGCCGAAGCTGTGCCTGGTTTCCGCTCATACGGGTTTCGCAGGAGTCAGCAATGTGGGCATGGATGACAACTGGACAGGAAACACCCTGGCTCAGGCTAACCTTTACGGGTTCGGTCGTATGTGCTGGGATCCCGAGGCCACGGCTGGCTCCATTCTGGATGAATGGATGACGCTCACCTTTCCTGATTTGCGCGGCCCGGCAAGGGAGGCCGTCAGTGAGATCATGCTAACTTCGAACAAAACCTTCAAGAACTACACCGCTCCTCTGGGTGTAGGGTTCATGGTCAAGCCCGGTTTGCACTATGGCGTGGACGTGAACGGATATGAATACGACCGGTGGGGCACGTATCATTTTGCTGACCGAGACGGAATCGGCGTGGACCGAACGAAATCAACCGGGACAGGCTTTACGGCCCAGTATCATAAGGCTCTTGAGGAGCGGTTCGAACATGCGGAGACAACCCCGGACGATCTGCTGCTCTTCTTTCACCATCTGCCTTATGACCATGTGCTTCATGATGGGCAGACGCTCATCCAGCACATCTACAGCTCCCATTTCGAAGGCGTAAAGGAAGTTGAGCGATATATAACGCTTTGGAAGAAAGTCAAGGGCTCGATTCCCCAGGCTGACTGGGAGAACGTGGCAGACAGACTCCAGGCGCAGAAAGCCGACGCAGTCGAATGGCGCGATCAGATAAACACATACTTCCATCGCATGAGCGGAGTGCCCGACAGGCTCGGCCGCAAGATTTACGCATAAGGGGGAAATACAGATGATCATTGACAATCCGGTGTTAAGGGGCTTCCATCCTGATCCATCCATGATTCGTGTTGGGGACACCTACTATATAGCCACTTCCACATTCGAGTGGTTTCCCGGCGTACGCGTCCATTCTTCACGTGACATGGTCCATTGGCAATATGTGACCAGCATCCTGAATTCCGAGAGAATGGTCAATCTGCGTGGCGACCCCTCCTCGGGCGGCGTCTGGGCTCCTGACCTCTCCTATTCCGATGGACGGTTTTGGCTGGTCTTCTCGGATATCAAGACCGTCACGGGCACCTTCAAGGATGGCACCAACTATCTGACCAGCGCCGAGCGCATAGAAGGACCCTGGACCGATCCAGTGCCCATCAACTACGTGGGATTCGACGCATCCCTCTTCCACGACGATGACGGCAGAAAGTATCTGATTCAGCAGACCTGGGATCATCGTGAGTATCATCATCACTTCGACGGAATAACACTGACTGAATTCGACACATCCAACATGCGGCTGTTGCCTGAGACATCCAGAACCATATGGAGGGGAACGGATGTCAGGTTGTCTGAAGGCCCTCATCTTTACAAGATCAATGGGTGGTACTACCTGTTCGCGGCCGAGGGGGGCACGACTTTCTCTCATCAGGAGACCGTCTCACGTTCGCGGACGCTTCAGGCTGACTCTTTCGAAACCATGCCGGGGGATGAACCCTTCCTGAGCAATTTCGATACCCCCCGGTCCTACCTGCAGAAGCAGGGGCATGGATCGCTGGTGGACACCCCCATGGGAGAGTGGTATTACGCATCGTTGTGCGCTCGTCCCTGGCACCGACCCCAGGAATCGGTAGTGGATCCTCGAGGGTGGTGCACCTTAGGTCGCGAGACATCCATCCAGAAGGTGGAGTGGGACGAGGACGGATGGCCTCACATCAAGGGAGGCCACGGAGGCAGTCGGTATGTGGAGGCTCCCAAAGATGCCCCAGTGTCTTCGCAAGAGCACGAGGAGGGCCATCAGCATGATGATTTCGAATCGGATACGCTTGGTCCGGATTGGTGTACATTACGGGTGCCCTTCAATGAAAAAATGGGCTCAGTGGGTGCAGGCTCCCTCCGCTTGAGGGGCCAGGGGTCGCTGCATAATCTTTTTGACTTGTCTCTGGTGGCCAGACGCTGGCAGGCCTTCGACTTCGACGCTCAGGTGCGGATGGATTTTGAACCGAGGTCCTATCAGGCTATGGCGGGGTTGACCAACTATTACAGCGACGCAAATTTCAGTTGGATATTTGTCACCTGGGATGAAAGGCGTAGCACGCGGGTGATTGAGGTCGCCCAATCTGATGGAAATCGTTACGTCTCATACCTCAAGGATGAAGCAATTCCTGTGCCTACGGGCGCTCATGTCTGGTTCAAAACCAAAGTCCGCACCTCGTCCTACTCCTATCAATACTCATTCGATGGTCGTCACTGGGCCACGGTTCCGGTTATCCTGGATGCGGCAGTCCTTTCGGACGACCATGTGTATAAGCAGATTGACGGTTACTTCACCGGTGGTTTTGTCGGCTTGGCAGCGGTTGATTATTCGGGTTATGGGAGCCTGGCCACTTTCAGCTCCTTTGATTACAGGGAGCTAAAGGAGAGAGCATGATCAGCGGTGTGCAGATGTTCTGCTCGGAGTTCATGGGCACCGCCCTTATGATGGCCATCGCGGTCATGGTTGCCGCCAGTAGGTCGCTCCCCAAGACAGGGGCCTATCGAGCCGACTGGATCAACGCGTCGTTGGGCTGGGGTCTTGCTGTCTATGTAGGCGTATATGCGGGGTGGAGAACGGGCGGCCATCTGAATCCGGCGGTGACCCTGGCCAGGGTGGTCGGTCACTGGATTGACCCACAAGCAACCCTGAACGGCCTGGCAATGGGCAAGGGTGGCATTCCGGTCACCATGGCCAATGTGGCCATCTTCATTTCCGCCCAGTTCCTTGGGGCTTTCTTAGGTTCCTGTCTGGGCTACCTGGGCACTCGCAAGCATTTCGAACTTTCGACCGATACAGATACCAAACTCATGATTTTCTGCACCAAGCCGGCCATACGTTCGAATTTCTGGAATCTGACATCGGAGGCCATCGGCACGGCCATCCTGGTTTCCTGGGTTTTCCTCAATGGTGGGACTCCTACGCAAGTCGGGCCGCTGGGCGTGGCCCTGGTCATCACGGTTCTGGTTATGGCCCTGGGAGGGGTTTCTGGTGCGGCCATGAATCCTGCACGTGACTTTTCCGCCCGATTGGCTTACTGCCTTCTGCCCATGTCCGGCAAGAAGGATGCGGACTGGAGCTACGCCTGGATACCCTTTGTCGGGCCGATCGTCGGAGCCTGCATCGGTGTGCTAGCTCCTGCCTGGATGGGGCTTCTGCCTTGATTGTCGACATGGAAAAGCCCCTGGCCCTGTCAGGGGGTTATTACGACAGAACCGGGGGTCGAGTTAGTTAGGTAGCTCGAGCTCAGTAGCTGGCTGAGGTGGGCTCCTGGAAGCGGACTGTCAGCCCGCGGCCGTGGTGAAGGAACATCTCTGCACCGTGGCGGTCGACGTCGCGATGGGTGAAGAGCATGCGGATGGCGAAGGCTGTCTGGGCATCATCAGGCAGGTCCAGGAAGGCCTTATGCGCATCCCAGCCATCAGCTGCGACAGCCTTGTTGGGTACGTAGGCATATCCATAGCCGTCCTCGTCCACGTAGCCCAGGAAAGGCAGGTCCCATGCCTGGTGGTAGCTCAACTGATTCTTGTAATCCTCGACCTTCTTGAGGGCCTCGTCGCTGATACCGTACTTGCGGGCGACCTCGTTGGCCTTGGCGGTCTTCGCGGCGGCATCTTTTCCGAACATGGAAGTATCAACAACAATGACTGTATCGTCTACCATGACTGACCTTTCTGTGTGACGGCCTGCACGTGTGACAATCGACGTCATGACCGTGCAGGGCCATGACCGTTCAGGTGACCGTCCATCGTCGACGGTGACCTCTGGATGCAAGATTCCTTCCACTTGCAAGAATACCAAATTTCGTCTGCAGATAGGGGCAGGGAACCGTGAGGTTCGCCATAGGCGCCTGTCATCAGTGAAGAAGAGGCCCAGCTGTGTTCTCATGCAGGGAACGATCAGCCCAGGTCAGTATCCTGATCCCTGCGATGCCGCAACAGGCACATCAGTGCCAGGCCTAGTACGGCAGTGCCGACAGTCAGTGCTACAGGCATGACTATGTCTGCGCCGGAGGCGGCTAGGGCCTGTGAATTCGTAGAAGATTTCGCTTGGTCACTAGAAGACTGGTTTCCTGGTGCCGGTTTTTGGCTATTGGAACTAGTCTGATCTGTTTTGTTGGGCGCATTATTCGATTCGCCCGGCTTGCTCGGTTCTACCGGTTGATTCAGCTTGTTATGTTCTCCGGAGTTGCCAGGGTCGTCGGGGTTATCTGGCTTATCAGGCTTATCAGGCCGGGCCCGGTAGGTGTTGGTGAAGGTGGGGTTGTTGCCGTCGATGGCGGCTTGGAGCTGGCCTTGCTGGTCGTCGGTGACGTGGACGGTGATCTTGGCTTCGTTCGTGTCGTAGGCGATGCCGGGCAGGCTGCCTTGGACCTCGTTCACGGAGTACGTGTACTCGCCGGCCCTATCCAGGATCAGGGGCTTGAAGGCGATTTTCCCCTGGGCGTCGTTGGATGCCTCGTCCAGCTTCCCCTTGTCCTTGTCCCACAGGCGGAAGGAGAACTCCCCGGCCTTCAGGCCCCGGCCGTCCAGGTGCTTGACGGCGGTGATGCTCACCGTGGCGGGCCGGGCCCGGTAGGTGTTGGTGAAGACCGCCGTGTCTATCTTGCTGCCCTTGCTGTCAGTCCACTGCGTCTTGGCGGCACGGTGTAACTGAGCTGCATCGGTTGTCAAAGTGATGGTCAGGGTTGCAGTGCTCTGATCATACGTCAGACCAGGAATGGAGCCGGTTTCCTGGTGTATACGATACTCGTAGCTGCCATCGTCGGGCAGAGCAGACACGTTGACAGGCACCTGGGTATTTTGGTTGTCGGCGTCTATGGTGATTTGGCCGGGCAACGCTGCGGACGGTGCGCCACGCAGGGGGTCGACAGCCAGTGTGAAGGAGTCTGAGTTAAGCCAGTTCCTGCCTTGGATCTGTACTTTGACTCCGGCAGACACTTCATTGGTGCCCATTGTTCCTGTCAGGCCGCAGTTGTTGAAATCCAAGGATTGGCTGGCCGTGTCCACCATATCCTCGGCCTTCTGGAACTCAATATCGTTGATGACGGCACCTTTCATGGTCCCGCCCTCCAGTATGTCGCTGGCTGATGAGTTTTCGCTCGGGCTGGCTCCGCCGGCCTTTTGGATTGTTGTAGTCAGGTGGGTCCAGTTCGTGTTCGGAGCGGGGTCGAAGCGCAGGTGGAATTTCCCTGCCGGTATATTGGTCAGTTCGTACTTGCCCTGGGAATCAGATTTTGTGCTCAGATCATCATGTGGGGTGACGACCGACTTGGCGGGCTTGTCGTCAGTATCGTCGAGCAGGGTCACTTTGACATCTTTAAGCAGAATATCGTCCGAAGAGCGTGTGCCGTCCCCATTGACGTCGTACCATACGATACCACTGATGGAACGTTGAACAACCATGGCCTGGACAGGCATTTGGTTCAGTGCATTGCCCCAGCGATTCCGATAGAGGTCGCCGGAGGAGTTGTTTCCGGGATTTATATGGAAAGTAATGTCATAGCGGAATTGGTTGGGCTGCCCATCGATGATGAAAGCCCAGGCGACCACGTTTTCAGGCATTTTCACTTCGCCACTTGTTGTGTTGAAGTCAGCCTCGTCCCAAGAGAGGTAATCCTGGGATTGTATGGAACTCGTGTCATTCACCCGCCATCGAGAATCTGTGGTGTAGCGGATGGTGATTCCGCTCAGACTAGCCCCCGCCGAAGCTTTTACGTTCATATCGGCAAAAGTGGGTTCCCCGTGGAAGTCGGGTTTGCCGCTTGTCTGTTTGTACGGCATGATGTCGATGGCATAGTGATGCTGTTTGCCACTGCCTGAGGTGCTGCTCAGCATGTTGGTGAAGCCGATTGGTGCACCGGCTTCATTAGTATCCTGTACGGCCGAGGTGGAAAGGCTGGTTGTGTTGGTTCGCCAGGCGTGGATGGTGAAGGAATCGGCAGTCTTCAAGTATGTGTTGGGCTGGGACATATTCTGTTTTGACTGAACTGTGGCAGAGGTCGTCAAGTCTTCGTTGGAGCCGATGTCTTTGCTGGGGTCAGGCAGGTCACCCAGGGAGGTGGAGAAGTGGATGACGCGGTTGTTGCCGTCCACAGGGATGTTGGTCAGTGTCCAGGACAGAGTGGTGATTCCGGTTACGGGGTCCGTGCTCACTGATGGCTCACAGGCGGTTCCGCCCTCTATGTGGCCCATCTCAGGCGTGGCTTCCGTATATGTGCCGCCCAATCGGGCGCTGCCGGGGATGTAGTGGAGCTTTGCCGGTAGTTTGTCGGTGATGTAGAGTTCGGTTCTGGCGCCCTTGTTGGCTTGCGAAGCTGAAGTGCCGGTGTTGATGGTTAGCCGCCAGTCAACGAACCGTTGATCGTTGTCTATGTCAAAGTATTCTTTGGGTTTGGAATTGGTGCTTGTTTGTGCTACGGCGTTGGAGATGGTGTTGGTTTCGCCGGCTACATAGAGGCTGTCCCCGTGCTCATTGCCGCCGGTGTCTCCGCCCAGGTAACCGTTTATTTGGTCATAGCTGGCCTTGGTATAGCCTCCGGCGGATGTAGCTAAGACGGGAGATTTGATTTTGGCCAGCTCGTAGGGGTTCTGTTGCTTGGCCCAGTCTTCCCATTCCTGATCGCTGGAGTTCTCGGGGCTCAGCCCGGCCATAGCTGCTAATTGGCTGCGGGTGAAGGTGCGCGAAACTGATGTCAGCTGGGCTACAGAACCTACTTTGGCGTCGGGGAGGGCATTGATCACAAATCCGCCGAAGCCGAATCGGGAATTCTCTTCGGCAAACTTGGAGGGCGCGGCGGTGTGCCCGCCCAGCAGCATGCCTACAACCGTGCCATGCTCCTTTGCATCCTTCTGCGTGCTATAAAAGTTCAGATCCTCTATGTCGGCATTGGCTTGCTCAGTGTCGTTTTTCCAGTCCTTTCCGTCGGGTTTGGTGGTGTACATGACCAGTTCCTGTGACGGGTTTTGATCGCTCGTTGACTCGTATTTATCGTATTTGCCGTTCTGCCAGATGCCATTGACCCAGGGAATATCCAGACCTGCGGGGTCCGGTAGTCTAACGACCTTTGGGTCGATCTTGACCAAGGACATTCCCAGCAGAGGCAGATCGGCCTTGCTGGTTTTGAAGTTAAAACCGGCCGTTACCCGCACTTTGGTCCCTGCGACTGCTGAGTCGGTCCCCCGTAGGTTGTCAGGAGCATTCCACCACCCGCAGTCCACCCCGTCATCAAAATAGTTAGGAGCCGTCATGCAACTGTACTGAATGATGTTGCTGATGCCTGCCTTTGATGTGTTGGAGCCTAGCGCGAAGATGACGTTGTGCCACATGTCATCGGACTGGTCGGGTTGGTTTGACGTGTCCTTGGGGCCGGTGGCAGAGGGTAAAGACTGGTTTGATAGCGATTTCGCACCCAGGTTGCCCTCGTCGACCTTGCTCTGCAAGCTGAGACCGGTCTGTCCATAGTAGTTGGCCACGTCCTTGTCGCCGACAGTGGAGGGGTTGAAGACATATAGGTAACCAGTGGAGATTTCGGCCACTTCCTGTCGCGTGCAGTCAGTCGAGGCCAGGGCAGTCGTGCACTTGGCGTCTAGTGCGTAGGTGTGTCCCAGATAGGGGAAGGGGTCGTTGGTTTCATAGTCCTTCAAAGTCAGGTCCAGCCTGAGGCCCTGGCTGTTGCGCTGTTCAGCCACGGTGTAATGACCATTGCCTTGGACTCGGTCCTTCCCAGCCGTGCCACCCGTGGATCGGGCATAGCCATAGTTGCTGAGAGTGGGTCTCCAGCCCTGATCGCCGGTGTCGCGCCCGCTGTTGTTGAAGTCGCCGTCGATGGTGCCGATGTCCCAGAAGTAGGGTTGCAGATCCTCTATCTTCGGATAGGCATCTCCTCCAGCGGTCTGCCACAAATTGCTCAGTGACAGGGAAAAGGTTATGGGGCCAATGGGAACCTCAAGACCCTTGAGACCCTTGGTTCGATCGGGCCAACGCATGTCAACGGCCCAGTTGAACTTGCTGATGATCCCCTTGCGCTTACCCAGCTCATGGTTGGGGTAATTGCTGGCGGCTGGGGTGTTGAAGTCGAATATTTGGTTGCCGGAGCCCTCATTGGTTCCGCCAGTGATTCGCAGGTTCAGATTGAGCTTGGCCGACACGGTGACCTGATCGGATGTGGCTGAAGCAGGATCGGTCTTGGTGGTGGTATTCGGAGCGCCCCAGGCTTGGACCTCGGGGGCGAATTTGCTGCCATTGGGCATGCTTCGGACCCGGAGGACCAGAGTGACGCTGGAGGATCCCGGAATAACGGTAGGCAAATTCTGTGGGGCGGTGAGTAGCCTGTAAACGGTAAGCACCTGTGTCGGATGACCGTCGATGGTCTCTGTAGTTTGCTTTGGCCGGTATTCTGGCGTAGTGTCCACCCAGCCCATGGAATTCACATCAAAGGTGACCTGGTCCTCAGGCTGGTTCAGTTTGAATTGGAAGCCTATTCGGCCTCGGCGATAACTGGTTGTCTCGCTGCGGGTATTTACGGCAAAAGAGTAGGTGTAGGACACCTTATCGAAAGTGCGCACTATGTCATTGTCTGCATCGTGGTCGTCGCCGGGGCTGTTGTCTTTGTCGAAAGGAGCCGTGCCGGTGGAGCGGGATGCCTGGGATAGTGTGGTGACCACGGCGTCGTCGGTGTCCAGCATCTCCTTGATTGCCGATTTGGAGGTCGGCCTTCTGCTGGGTTGTATGGGCGCGGCCTGGTTCGGGGGGGGGGGTCGACTTCGACTTCTGAGTGGTTTGCGCTGCCCCGGACGTGGCAGTGTCTAACTGTGGAGTCGAGGTTTTGGTCTACGTGGATGACACCTGGTTTGTCCCAGTCGCCTGTTGTGCATGTGTCGTTGCAGATGTTGATGTGGAGGCGGTGGTCTGGGCATCAGCTGTCTGCCCACCATCGGCTATGGCCATGGTGGGTATCAACATGGCCATAGCCATCAGGCCGGCCAGGACTTTTCCACTCAAATTACCCTTTGCCACGTTTCTCCTTTTGAGCGCCGACGACCGCCTAGGGCGTCGGTCCGGGCATCCCCTTCAGGTCATCCGGTCGACTGTCTACGATGGTTCTCGAGTCATTCGATACTAGTTTTATAGAACAGTATACAAAGTCATTGGTTATAATTCCGCTGTTAATATGCGCCTCCGGAGTAAAGGGCCGACTATGGACATAACAGGGAGGTCTGCATGAGTGAACGGGATCATCATGAGCTCTCGCCTGCTGATTTTCCGGGTCACGGAATACGAGAGCGGTTGGCTGTCTACGGGTTCTTCATCATCATGGGCATCGGTACTTCGGCCTGGATTTCTCGACTGCCAACAGTCAAGGCCAGCCTTGGTCTGCAGCCTTCGGGCCTGGCTCTGATGACCATCCTGGGCGGCTGCGGCGCTCTGGTCGGCATGCTGGTCTCAGGAGTGTTGACTGATCGGCTGGGCGTGCGGCGGGCCATGCTGCTGGCGGCCTCCACCTGGTGCCTGGGCATGGTAATCGCGGCCTTGGCTGTCACTCTGCGATCAGTGCCTGGGGTGGTTTTGGGGTTGCTCTTTAACTCGGCTGGGATTAGCCTCTGGGGAACGGTCAACACGGTCGAGGCCGGGGCAGTGGAGCGCTTCTCCTCTCGGTCTATAATGCCGCGCTTCCATGCTTCGTACAGTCTGGGCATGTTTCTTGCCCTGGGGCTGGGCTCGCTCCTGTCTCATCGGGGTGTGGCCATAGGCGTGCACCTGGCTGTCAATGCTTTGATCAGCCTGGCTCTGGTGGTCGCCTGCGTCCTGCTCTGCCCGGCTCAGCCTCTAGGGGATTACAAGGGCGGCGCTGACGACGAACGTTCGGATCAGCAGGCGGGGTCGGAGCAATCATCCTCCTTGGGCAAGCAGTTGGCTGCTTGGGGCGATGCACTGGTTCTCATGCTTGCCCTGATCAACGTGGCCTTGGAGGCCAGTGAGGGTGCCGTCAATGACTGGAGCGGAATCGGCCTGGTCGATGCCTTCGGTGTCCCTGAGTCTCAAGCCGGTCTTGCTCCCACGATCTTCGCTGCAACCATGATTGTCTCAAGGTTGCTGGGTACGCATCTGATTGAACGACTGGGGAATATGCGCTCGTTGGTCCTGACCCTCCTGGTCTCGGCTCTGGGCATCCTGGTCTATGCTCTTTCGCCCTCTTTTGTGTTTAGTCTTGTGGGCACTGGGATCTGGGGTGTCGGAGCCGCTCTGGGCGTGCCCATTGTCACCACTTTGGCAACCAGGGATCCAGCCGTGGCGGCCCAGCGTGCTTCGGTAATCTCCACTGCCTACTACGGGGTCTCCTGGATCATTCCTCCGGCTATTGGATTTTTGGCCGACCATACCGGTGTCAGGCCTGCTCTGCTGCCCTTGGCGTTCTTGCTGGCGGCGGTTACCCTCTTGGTGCCCACGGTGTCCAGGCTCACTCGGGAATGACGCCCTTCGGTTTGCAAAACTCCGCCAGCCGGTCGTCGGGCGAATACAAGAGATGGAGACCGGCAGCATGGTCTTTGGGCAGATACTCGGATTCAAACAACCGTTCCCAAATATTGCCGTACACGTCAGTGAATTTTATGGCTACTGCATTCAGTCGGCACCGGTCCTGAGGATCGTTTTTGTCTAAAAAGCGTGGGGATTCAAAGATGTTCCCAGGGCAGATGGTAGGCAGGCTCCAGGTAAATCGTGAATCTGGATCCATCGAGATTATCCAATCCGCTGTTGGCAATGTCCGCCAGGCGTGATGATGGCCGAATCCAGGCCACCGGTAATAGTTGGCTTTATTGTGCTGGAGATTGATGGTTTGTAAACGGGAATGCTTCAACAAATCCTCATGGACTAGGATTGAGACTTGGCGAATGGTGCCTTCGCTGTGGTTGGTGATGATCAGGTATTCATCTGCCCCTTGCTTCTGATTGTCGTTCCGAGCAGTCTTGGACTCCCAAACATCAACTCGTGAAGCTTGTTTGAGCAAGTCTAGTAGAGGTTGTAATTGCGCCGTTCGTCGTCCCTTGCAAAGGTCATCTTCATCTGTCAGGCGGAGTACGCGATGGTCGCAGGAATAGCTACAAATGTGGCTAAGGCTGTGATGGAATTAATGATATATCTTTACACTTTAGTACGTTCTCAACTAGCAATTGGGGTGACTTCTTACAAGAGGCCATCATCAGTATTGGAAAGCTTTATAGCCTTCCTTTAGATCTTTCTTGGTCACAGACGGATAACGGTCAAAAAGAAACCTGTCCATTTGCTTGATCATTTTCTTAGCAGCATGTTTGTTCATAAATATCGCGTTACGACATGTTATCTGCCAAGGAAGCTTGGGTTCCACCCCATCGATGAGCCACTGAATAAGGTTCGGGCGTATGAAGTTCACATAGCCACCGACACCTGGCAGACAACCTAATTCGTATCCTCTGCCATAGGTCTCAGAAGCAATAAGCAGATGAAGTATCCCGTGCTCGATGAGATTGCAGTATACAAGCCGGTTCTTGCGCTGGTAATCAAAGGGAATGTCCATATACCTGATAAATTCCGGCGAGGCCATCATAATCATCTTGTCTTCGTCGATGTGATGACAATACAAACCCTCAGAGGTGCGGGAAATCTTTCTCTTGGTAGGTGCTTTAATTCCCCCGGCTTTGAATCGTGCATAAGACTTCTCGGAAAAGTAATCGTCTGCCGCCCCTCCGTATTTGGTCAAAAAAACATTTACGGCTTCTTGATAGGTACCCTGTAAAAGTTCAAGTCCGTACATTCAGACCCTCCTGGTTATATAGCTTGGGACTGATTTATAGATACAACACCCAACGCCACTGTCGTGTATCTTAAAGCTATCTCATCGAGGATAAGACATGCTATTGGTTAAAAGTGGAGCATCTGATTTTGCATTTTGGGAAATCGGCATCAGTAAACTTGCTGGGGATATTCTAGCAGACGATACTATGCCACAGCGATGTACTCGATGCCGACCGATGCTCTGACTGTTCCTCAGATCGAGTCTCAATGAGTTTTATCGCGGTACACTGGTTGGCTATTTGCGACTGAAATGATGTGATGATTTGATCCTGCTGATGAGTACGTTCACGCAGACGATCCAATGCAAATCGATCATCTTGGGTCAATTGCATCATGCACGGGCAAGCTGTTGGCGTAGGTATTCGCTGTTGCTGGTCTTTTACACCGACATCATCGAAAAATATGGGGATACTTGGCTCATCTAAAACTAACGTTATGGCATAAGATGTGTATGCCTGTTCCGGGTCGCGCTCGACTCCGGAATATCCGATCGGTATCATGAGCCCGAAACGATCTGTGTCACCAAACTCGTTCAATATATCAACCCTATCAGCCACCGCCCAAAGGGTCTGCAAGTATCTCAGTAATAATGCCGTTGGGACGTCTATTTGCCTCACTCAGCGTCGAATAATCAGAATCCTGTGAAATGATGGGTCGCAAGGGTTCCGGACGGATGCAAAGCAGCATAGAAAGCGCAAGGAGAAAGCTCAGTGTCAACCCTGCCAGTAATGCATTCCTGTTTCACTCTGTAGGAATACGTATCAGAAAGACCATCATCAAGTAAGTTGTTCAAAGGCACCTTACTATTTACGGGGCTATTTTATCAATATATGAGATTGATGACGTTGATGATGGGCACGGGCGCCCCCTAAATATCTGCAAAATGGTCCTAAGCATAATCGTCCATCGATGTTATACGTGATCCTATGCTGTCTATAGGGTGATGGTCAGATAGTCAGATGGATGCCTTTCCCTGCCAGATTCTCCAAGCACTCCTGCAGATAGGATGCATCATGCTCGGGGTAGATGGGGTCCGTCAACGGCTCTACAACCAGATCCTCATAGGGAGGGCAATGTCTGCCACGGTAGAGCGGGTCATACCAGGCGGGATCAGGATGATAGCCGCGCTCGCGCATCGTTGCCATGACCAGAAGATGAAATTGAAAGAGCTTGTATGGGCAGTGGTGGAAGACGTAGTCAACGGTGGCATGCCGTCGACCCCACCCCAGGCCCCGCAGTGCAGTGATCTCCCGATGCTGGCCCAGCAGCTGCTGTCTGGGAAGCAACGGGATCAGATCCTGATGCCACAATCGCATGACGACCCCCTCGTTGGGGTCATAGACGAACCCCTCCTTCAGCCTAGCCGCTTGCATCACTGTAAGCGGACTGGCAGAGGGAGGGGTTCCGGCAATTCCTTACTGGAATTCCTTACTGGGCGATGAATCCACCGTCCACAACAAATTCGGCACCCAGCGCGAACTTGGATTCGTCGCTGGCCAGATAGACGCAGATTTCTCCGATGTCCTGGGGCTCTCCGATATGGCCCAGAGGCGTCAACTTGCTCATCCTGTCCTCAAGGCTCTGGCTAATCAGAGGGGTCTTGATGAATCCGGGATGGACCGAGTTAATGCGAACACCGTAATTGTTGTTGGCGGAATCCAGGGCGGCGGACTTGGTCAGTAGCCTGGTACCGCCCTTGCTGGCGTTATAAGCTCCGGCTCCGCTCAGGCCTACGAAGCCCTCGATGGAGGAGATGTTGATAACGGATCCACCGCGACCCTTCATGACCCGCATGCCATGCTTGGTGCCAAGGAATGTTCCGTTGAGATTGATGGCGATGACCTTTTTCCAGTCCTCGTAGCTCTCCTGGTCCATGGTGGCCCCGCTGCCGCCTATGCCGGCATTGTTGACCACGGTGGTCAGTTGGCCCAGCTCCTTTTCAACGGTGTCGATGGTGGAGACCCACTGGTCCTCGTCCGTCACGTCCAAGGTGTGGAAAACGACCTGCCCGGGGTGCTCCTGCATGAAGCTGCGTGAAGCATCGCTCTCCTTGATGTCGGTAAGGGCCACCTTGGCTCCCTCGCGGACGAAGCATTCGGCTATGCCCACGCCCATGCCGCCGGTTCCTCCGGTGATAATGGCTACCTTACCTTGTAGTCGATCAGTCATGTCCACTCCTTTATAGAGATGTGCTGTCGTATTCCATCCTATGGGATGGCATGCCCACGCTGATGACCGACGTATGTATGACCCTGGTCCCACCAACGTTTCGAAGTTGTCCATGAGGTGCCGACGGTTCCGCGGGGGGTCACAATATATTCCCCGCTGAAGCAGCGTGTCTGTTCTGCTGACTGTGTTGCGCTTAGACGTCGAGCAGATGACGGTAGAGTTCATGATCCACAGGTCGGTCAAGACCGAGGTCGGTGATGGTGACAGGTACTCGGCCCTTGCCGTCCGGCCCTGGTTTCTCCGCGGCTCGCGATGGCCCCATCGCGCTGACATGACCAAGATAGTAGTAGCGACGGTTTGCCGCCTCCTGTCGACGCATGACGGAAAGCGAAATGATTGTGAAGGCTGTCAGTTGCAGGGCCAGGTCAGGCGATCTGATCGGTCAACTTGCGCGTACCTTTCAGGGGGATAATGCCTAGGAACAAGGCCACAACCATGATCAGGATGCTCAGACCGAACATGATGATGTAGCCGTGGGGCTGGTCAGCGATGGCGCCCCAGAAGAGAGCTGCGAAGGCCGAGGCTAGGGACCCAACCATCTGGATACGTGCATAGATGTTGGTGTAGTCGCGCGAGCCGAAGACCGCTGTAACCAGGATTGGTGTCTGCACAGTAGTGCAGGCGTAGACAAGGCCGAAGGCAAAGGCTCCCAGCAGGAGGAGCACGGGCAATCCGGGGAAGGCGACCATGAGGCAGACGCCGAGAATGCCGCCGCCGATGCCCAGACAGAGACCGCCTACGATGCTGCCGTCGTTGACCATGCCCAGGATGATCTTGCCGATGGCCTGGCCGGCCATGCAGGAGGAGGCGATCAGTCCCGTGTAGGCTGCCATGGATGGCAGGGATGCCGCGTAGGAGGGCAGGAACTGGTAAATGGTCTGATTCATGGTGATCAGACCGCAGAAGAGCGCCAGCGCCCAGAAGGCAGGGGAGCGCAAGGCCTGGGAGGCAGTCATGCCTACGGTTGACGCTGCAGGCTCAGGACTCTTTTGGTCTTTGCTCCCGGTGCCTGCACTATTGGTGGCCGTCTCAGCTGCATCAGGCTCCTGGTCGGCGCCGTAGGGATGCAGACCCATCTGTTCGGGTGTGCTGCGAATGACGAAAATGGTGAAGGGCAGGGTGACCACCAGGATGAGAATAGCGAAAACCAGATATCCCCGCCTCCATCCATCAGGGGCGGATCTGATGATCATGGTGCCTATCTGGTTGAAGATCACGCCGCCTATGCCGGTGAAGGCCATGCACAGGCCGATGAAGAACCCGACCCGCTTGCGGAACCAGGCGTTGATGAGTGTTGGCACTGACAGATAGAGGACGGCCGGCATGCCGATTCCCAGAACCACTCCGCATAGATAGAACTGCCACATGGCGGATGATCGGGACATACCCAGGCAGCCCAGTCCAGCCAGGACGGTGCTTGCCGTCAGTACGATGCGCAGATCGTAGCGGTGCATCAGCCATCCGGCCACCGGCAGGAAGGCGACCATGGTGATGCTGAATATGCTGAAATATCCGGTGAATGCGGCCTTGGGAACATGGAAGTAGCTGCTGACAGGCGTGAAGAAGATACCTGCGCAACTGCAGACCAGCGATACCGGGATGGCCGTGAAGACGATGCCCGACAGCACGATCAAGTACGGGTAAACAGCCTGTTTTCGTGATGATGGCTGTGTCGGTGTGGTCGACATGACTGCGACCTTCCTCTCGCGGAATCGGGACTGGCTAACTGCTGCTTGGTTTGTATGCTCCCATTGTTCTGCGGTTTGTCTGCTTTGAATGTCCACTATGGGGAATTTAAGAACTAATTGTAGTTCAATATTTGACCCTCACCTATCGTTACAATGCAGACTATGAGGTTTTTTGTCGTCGCTGTTGTTGTCTCCTACAACCGCTCCAAACTCCTTAAGGAGTGCCTGGATGGCATAAGCAGCCAGTCCCGCAAGCCTGATCAAGTCCTTGTCGTAGACAATGCCAGCGAGGACGGACCGGTGGATGTGGTTTTGTCGCACCCCTCGAAACCTGACTTGGTCCGTTTGCATCACAATATGGGCGGTGCGGGGGGATTCGTAGCTGGCATGGCGGCGGCCCTGGCGAATATTCCTCCCCGGTGTGAAGCTTACCTGTGGCTGATGGATGACGATGTGGTGCCGCAGCCTGATGCTCTGTCTGGTTTGCTGGATGCTGCTTCCGAGGCTCATACCGACAATGGCTCTTGGCCGGCCCTTTTGGGCTCTGAGGCTGTCTGGGTCGACGGCCGGGTGCATGGGATGAACAAGCCCCGTCGACGTCTGCCGATCAGGAACGGCAGGCCACAGTTGCGGGTCAGCGCTCATGCTTACCAGGTCCGCTCCTTGTCTTTCGTCTCCTGCCTGGTGAATGTCAGGGCCATCCAAGCTGCAGGAACTCTGCCGCGTGCCGCCTTTTTCCTTTGGAATGATGACTTCGAATATACTTCCAGACTGCTGAAAACGGGTATCGGCTATTACGTTCCTGCCAGTCGGGTATGGCATAAAACCAAGGTCTTCGGCTCCAGCGATGCCGACCCGGGTTCTCGCTTCTTCTATGAGGTGCGCAACAAGATATGGATGTTCCGATTCAGCAGGGGCAATTTCACAACGATTGAATTTCTGGCACTGCTCGTTGCTACTGGCAGACGGTGGCTTCTTACCTTTGTCAGGGCGCATGATCGGCGGCAGATCTTGCATTGCTTGTCTCGTGGATTTAAAGCCGGCCTGGCTACACGCCCTAGCAGCAACCATGATCTGTTTGCCCGGGAACCCGAGGTTCAGGCACTGATCGACCGTGCCGATCAGGGACGGCAGGCGGTGATCCGGTAGAGCTTCGCCCGGCCTTGGCTGTCAACCAGTTGAAGGGCTTGCGGAACGGGTTGGAGTCCATTGAAGATCTGATGCTGGGGATCGTTGGCAACGTATGGTCCGCCCATATCCGCATACCAGTCAATGTGATGAGCGGTCAGGATCCTGCACACCTGCGGGTCTGAGTCTATGTGTTCGAAGTTTGTGGCCAGGTAGGCATGGTCATGGTCCCAATTCATGTACAAGTGGGCGTAGAAGGGTGTGGTGCCGCCAATAGCCAGCATGTATCCGCTGCCATTCCATGGATCGGACAGGACTTGCTCGCGATCTGATACATGGCGGCCCATTCTCTTCATCAGCAGGAATTCGTCAGTTGACAGCATCGGAGCATCGGCATTGTTGGCTGCGAAAGTATATGTTGAGCCTAAAGTCTTCTCCATGGAGTCCAACTGCGGATTCAAAGTGCAGATCAGCACGGCTACCGTGGCTGCCAACATCATAATTGGCATCGATATCATCTTCTCGGCCTGCGGCGTATACCTTTTCAAGGCCTCGATGCCATGTTCCAAGGCCATGCCCATGATGGGGATGGCTACTACAGGCCAGGCGGAGAAGAGGCGGCGTTGATCCTTGTACCACAAGGCTGTAAGGATCTTGGCCCAATCGGCATGGGTGCCCGCGCAGGCGACGAAGACCAGGCCCAGCAGCAGGAAGGATGACACTAGGAGCATGTCCTTTCTGCTGTGGTGCAGACAAAGCACAATCAGGGCCAGGATCAGGGCCAGAGCCAGGGGCCAGTATACCGGTAGTCGACGGTTGCCTGAATCGATGGGCTGTCCCAACAGGAAGCGCACTATGGCGGATGGCAGGTCTTCCGTAGGCTGTGCCGGGCCGCCGTTGAGATGATCCGATATTTTCCGGGCAGGACCCTGCAGGTACAGATTATGGAAGATCTTCAGGCCTATAGCCAGCAGGACCAGGAAGCCTGCAGTCAATACACCGGCGGCCACATGGAAACGATGCTTGTTGGTTTGGGCCAGCTGCCTCCCTGCCCTGATCAGCCAAGACAGAATCACTGGCAGCACAAGAAGAGCACCGGTCATCATGACTCTGAAATGGCAGAAGGAAACGGCGACGACGCTGAGGAGAATCCAGACAAGGCCGACTACGGATTGGCGGCTTTCCCGCCACCCGTCTATACACCAGGACCAGGTAAGCGCGACGAAGACGGGCAGTATGACCTGGCCGGCGAACATGGAATATAAGGTGCCCCAATCCAGCAGGAGGAAGGGGAAGCCCGCGCAGCATGAGGCGAGTACCGGTGTGAGCAGATCGCTCCAGGCATGTCTACCCAGCAGGGTTCTGACCAGAAAGAGCATGGAGACCGGCCAGATCAGAGCGGCGAAGACCAGCCAGGTGCAGGTGACTGCGCTGACTGCTGTGGCGGGCCTATAGGCCATTGCTCCCATGGCAGCGAATTCCTGAAAAGCGATGGGGTATATTTCCCTGATGGGCGGAAGAGCGTGCAGGGATGAAGCCTGACCGGTGAGCACAATTCGTGCCACAATGTTGTAGTGGAAGACCGAGTCGTAATTTTGCGTGACCTGATCCGGCGAAGGCGCGGCATGCATCAGCCTGATGCCGATGTTGCAGGCGGCTATTGCTGTGCCGATGACTGCGGGAAGGAAGGGCTTCAATCGAAGTTTGGTTTTTCCGTCATTGCTTGCCAGAGTCGAGGATTCTCGGCCAGCTCCATCAGGATTACGAAAATGATTGAAGAGCTTACGCGCCAGAAGAATGATGGCAATGAGTGCCATGGCCGAAAGCCCGTAAGATCGCCAGTTCCAGGATATGCCGAAGAGCTGGAAGAGCACGCCATCGATGCCCGCGAGTGCGATGGAGACCACAGGGCCAAGTGCCGTCACGAAGATGGGTTTGCGGCTGCCCAGTGCTGTCACCAGCAGGCAGCCAGGCAGATACAGGGCTGCGATGATGAACAGCAACAGTGGCCAGGATTGTTGCCAGGTCATCAGGGTTGATTGCATGAGTCACTTCTTTCTGCTGTCATTCACCGACTTCCCATGGAACCGGTTGAGCAGGGTGGTCATGATGGCGTACAGACAACTGCGGACTTGGTCGGGCAGCAGACGGTAGCAGGCGCGGATGAGGATGTTTCTGACATATTGTATAGGGTTGATGAAGCCGTCATGCAGAAAATCCTTTTGTAGATGCAGCTCGTCACGAAACATGCGCATGCCGCCTCTGCGGTGATACATAGCCGTATCAGATCGATAGAGGACCAGGGGTTTCTTGATGTTTCCGATATGCTCGCCGGCGACCAGCATGGTTTCCCAAAGACGGTAATCCTCAAAGCGCCCGGATCCCTCCGGATAACCGCCAACCCTGCACACGCTGGTCTTGCGAAAGGCCACACTGGGGTGATGCAGTGGGGAATGCAGGGTGGCGTATGTTCGAAGTTCGAATCCTCCGCTCGGCAGATAGCGGATCCGGCCGGGGGTGTGCTCGTCGTTTGAAAACTCCTGGATGGCGCTACCCAAGGCGTCTAGACCCGATGAGGCCAGCAGGGGGATGAGAACGCTGAATCTTGATGGCCGGGAGATGTCGTCGCTGTCCGCCCGGGCCACCAGTTCGTACTTGCAGGCCTTCAACCCGAAATTCAGTGCGTGGGCAAGTCCTTTGTTGGTCGGCAGCCGCACGATCGTGAACTCGGGCAATTCCTCGGCTCTATTGGCATGGAGCAACTGTGCCTTCAGCTGAGCCGGATATTGATCAATCAGCTGAGCCAGTTCTCTGCTCAATGGACCGTCGCGCACAATGACGACCTGATTGGGCATGAGGGTTTGTTCGATGGTGTCGGATTTCAATGCGCGGGCAACGAAGGAGGGCGTGTCCCCGGCATAGACAGCCATCAGGAGGGAAAACGGAGTGTGACTCTGGCTCCTTACGCTCATGGCAGTGCCGCCGCCTTTCTTCATGGATTACTGCGTCGATTCTACATGTGCCCATGCTGGCGTGGTCCGGACTGATCTTTCCTTGTCAAAAGGCTCAGCCCCTACCTCGTATTTGATCATGGTTGTGGATGTGGGTCTGGTTGTAGTTAAGACTTGCACTTCCAGCGACTCGAGGTTGTACCATCAGGCCGACCGAAGATCGGGGAAAGGTGGAACTATGACAGTTGCGAATAAGACAGTGCTGATCACCGGAGCTTCGTCCGGCATCGGGGAGGCCACGGCGAGGCTCTTGGCGCAGCGAGGGGCCAGGTTGGTGCTGGGCGCTCGCCGCAAGGATCGGCTGGATACGATTGTCAACGACATCGTTCAGGCGGGTGGCCAGGCAGTCTCCATGGCTTTGGATGTGACGAATCGACAGGCCAATGAGGACTTCGTGGCTTTCGCCAAGAAGCAGTTCGGCGGTGTGGACGTGGTATTCCTCAACGCTGGCCTCATGCCTAACTCGCCTCTGTCGGCTCTGCATGTGGACGAGTGGGATCGAACCATTGATGTCAACCTGAAAGGCGCACTATACGGCATTGCTGCGGCCCTGCCGGAATTCGTCGGGCAGCATCACGGGCAGTTCATCGCCACCTCTTCGGTGGCTGGACTCAAAGCCTATCCGGGTGGAGCGGTCTATGGGGCAACCAAGTGGGGTCTGCGCGACCTGATGGAGGTGCTCAGGATGGAGTCCGCCCAAGAAGGCACCCATATTCGTACCTCTACCATTTACCCGGCGGCCATTCGAACCGAGTTGCTGGACACCATCACGGACAAACAGACTCTGGCTGATATGAATAAGACCTACGACAGCTACCAGATCGATCCCGAACGGGTGGCCCAGGTGGTGGCCTTTGCCATCGATCAGCCTGAGGATACCAATGTATCGGAATTCACCGTAGGCCCTACCATTCAGCCCTGGTGAATTCCTCTGCCACTGCCTTAGTCGCCATTGGAGGAAAGAAGATGAATGCCTGCTTGGGCCATGGCCTTTCGAGCCTCGACGCCCTGATCCTCACTGACAGGGACGGTCAGATCCTCGAAGACCGTGACCTGGTAGCCAATTTTTGCAGCATCCAAGGCCGTCTCCTTGACGCAGTGGGATTCGGCGATGCCGACTACGTCCACCTGGTCGACGCCAGCTTGCGCCAGGGCGTCGGCCAGGGTGACGCCTGATGATTTGGCCGCAGCGAACTCCTCCCTGCTCTGGATCCGATCAGTGTTGTCCTCGATGCCCTCAAATCCGGAGTAAGCGGCTGAATACTGGCCTTTTTTGAAGTGGTGGACGATGTCCAGCTCCCGAATCCTGGGATGAAGCTCCGCACCAGGTGAGCCAGCCACGCCGTGCTTGGGCCAGGTGTCCACAAAATCAGGATGGTCGGACCAATGAGATCCAGGTTCGATGTGCCAATCCTGGGTGGTGGCCATGTAGGCGTAGTCCCCGGCATGGTCGTGGACATAGTCAGCGATTTTGCTGGCTGTGGCATTGCCTCCCTCGACTCCCAGCTCACCTCCTTCGCAGAAGGTCGGTTGAACATCCACGACAATCAAAGCCTTGGACATGATGATCACTCCCTTGGTCGATGCTGACGGTAGGCAGGGGGAATACCGGTTGAAGCTCGGCGAGCATTCCTCTTATGCATCAGTCTAATTCTCGCGGAGCCGTCAGTTCTTCGGCTTCTGCCCATGTGGATAAATATGCCTGAGAATCTGCATCGTGTGCTCAGGATGACCAGGAAGGCAGCAAAGAGGATTGAATGTGGCCGTTTGTGGTTGTACCTATGCGGATTTCCAGGGTGTTTGCTTGGTATCCTGAATGCAAGGATTATGTGCAGTTATGACAGGTGATTCTTTTGTCCTGTCTCTTTACAACGAAGGCGGAGCCAAGCATCATCCCAGAGGAGGAGATGCGGATATGAGAATCAATGAGTTCGAACAGCCCATCGGTGATGTGGTCTCGTTCGCGGGGGCTATGATGCCGGAGCCTGCCAAGTTGATAGGCAGGACGGTTCTGGTGACGCCCTTGGATGCGAACCAAGGCGATGCCTTCTACGAGCGGATTTTTGGCCCGGATTGCGACGAGTCCATCATGACCTACAGTAGCCATGACCTCTATCTTGATAGGGCCTCGTTCGACTTGGGTTTTGCTTCCATGACGGCAAGCTGGGATCCACTCTTCTTTGCTATTCTGCGTAAGCCGTCCGCATCCGATCTTTGTGTTGGCCAGCCTGCGCGTGGGAAGAATTCGGATTTACAGGAGCCGGTGAAGCTTGATGATTCGTCGGATCTGTTGGGCATGTATGCCTTGATGCGGATTCGGGCGGACATGGGAAGCGTCGAGATGGGCCATGTCATCTATACCAGGGAGTTGCAGAAAAGCAGACAGGCCACCGAGGCTCAGTATCTGATGGCCCGGCATGTCTTCGAGGACTTGGGCTATCGACGATACGAGTGGAAGTGTGACAGCCTCAACGCACCCTCACGGGCGGCTGCGCTGAGGCTGGGGTTCAAGGCTGAAGGCCGGTTCAGAAACGATATGGTCTACAAGGGCCGAACTCGTGATACGGATTGGTTTTCCATATTGGATAGTGAATGGCCGGCCGTGAAAGAGCGATTGGAGACCTGGCTGGACGATGATAATTTCGATCAGCAGGGCAGGCAGAAGCGCCGTCTGCAAGATTGCTGAACTCTTGCTGATTTGAATGCAGCAGCCTATGGTTGCACCGCGGCATCCTTGATAAAGCCGAAATAGGTATTCATGGCTTGGGCCGTAGGAGTGTCATTGCGGCGCATCAGTGCAAGCGGAGTTCCTTCAAACAAGACCTTGCCACCCGCGCTTCCGGCTCCTGGGCCCATGTCGATCACCCAGTCGGCCTGACCGATGAAGCGCAGGTTATGCTCTATGGCGACAACAGTCAGATTTTTATTGGTGATGAGTTTGTGCAAGAGGGCAATCTGCTGCAGGATGTTGGATTCATGCAGGCCGCTGGTAGGCTCATCCAAAATCAGGGTCTCATGAATTCCGTCTTTGAGCAGCTTGGCCAGCTTGAGACGTTGCAACTCACCGCCCGAGAGTGTATCGAGAGCCTGCCCAAGGGATAGATAAGACAGCCCGACATCTTCCAGGGCTATCATGGCTGGGCCCAGCACCTCACGATATCGATTCACGGCCTCGCTGGCAGTCAATTTCAGCGCCTGAGCGATGCTGAGGCCGCGATATCTGGCAGACAGAGCCTGTGTTGAATACCTGGTTCCGCGGCAGCTTTCGCAGACAGTGCTGGTGTCGCCCAAGTAGGCAATATCCAGGGTGACAACCCCCTTGCCCTTGCAGACCGGACAGGCTCCGGCAGCGTTGAACGAGAAGAGCGAAGCGGACTTGCCCGTGGCCTTGGCAAAGGCCTTGCGAAGCGGGTCGAAGACACCCAAGTAAGTCAACAGGTTGGAGCGTCCGCTGGCCTTGATCGGCTTCTGGTCCAGGAGTATGGCATCATGCTGAGCCATGAAGCCTTCCCTGATCAGCGTGCTCTTACCTGAGCCGGCCACTCCGGTCACCACAGTAAGCATTTGCCGGGGTATCTTGGCGTGGACTTCTCTGACGTTGTGGGCAGTGACCTTGTCTATTGTATAGAAGCCATGCAAAGGCACCGATGGTTCATTTACCACGCCTGGATCTGCCAGGGCTCTGCCAGTTGCTGTGCCGCTTCTCAGCAGAGACTGATAGTTCCCTTCAAAGACGATCCGTCCGCCTTCACTGCCTGCCCCTGGCCCCATGTCGACGATATGGTCCGCAATGGCGATGAGCTCGGGGTCATGATCCACGATCACCACCGTATTGCCCTTGTCCCGTAAGCCCTCAAAGATTTTCTTGATCCCAGTCAGGTCATGGGGATGCAAGCCAACGCTCGGTTCGTCAAAGATGCAGAGAACATCATTCAAAGAGCTGTTCAGGCAATTGGCGATTTTCAGACGCTGTCCCTCTCCTCCGGAAAGCGTAGAGGTGCCACGCTGTAGGCTCAGGTAGCCCAGACCAACCGTTATCAGGTTGGCTATCTTGCGCATTAGGTCCTGCAGAATGGTCTCAGCTTGATCGTCATGAATCTTCCCGAGCCATTCCTGCAGGTCTGCCACGCTCATGGCTGAGCAGTCAGCTATGTTCAGTCCGTCAATCTTGGCCGAGCGCACCCTGGCGTTGACTCTGGCCCCTTGGCAGTCGGGGCACTGGGTGATTCGCGTAATCTGCTCCAGCTCATGCTGGTACTTGTCGCCGTTTTGGTTGATGAAGGTCTTGGTGATCCGGGGCACCAACCCCTCATACATGGCCGTCTTGTGCCAGTTGGGACTAGTGTGTGCCGGTTTCTGCTTCTTGCCATAGAGCAGAAGGTCAAGGTCGCCGCTCGTCCACTCCCGCAGGGGCAGATCGTTGTCAAAGTAGCCTGAATCCGTATACCTGGTCAGTCTCCAGCCGTCCGGCTGGAAGGTGGGAAAGTCGATGGCTCCCTGGTTCAGCGAAAGATCCATATTGAGCAGGCGATCAAGCACCAGACTGCGCACAGTTCCCAGCCCCTGGCAGGTCGGGCACATTCCCGCAGGATTGTTGAAGGAATACGCCATGGAGTACCCGATGAAGGGCTGGGCCATACGGGAGAACAGCAGGCGCAGGGCAGTGTAGATATCAGTGTAGGTGCCTACGGTTGAGCGAGCATTGCCCGAGAGCTGCTTTTGGGTTATGGCAATGGAGAAGGGCAGGTTGTCGATACGCGCGACTTCCGCAGGTTCATACTTGGGCAGGAGTTGCTGAATGTAGGTGCTATAGCTGCGGTTGATCATGCGCTGTGATTCGGCAGCAAGAGTGGAAAACACGAGAGACGACTTTCCTGAACCCGACAGGCCGGTGACCACGGTGATGGCCCGTTTGGGTATGGACAGCGAGACCTGCTTGAGGTTGTGCGTGGAAGCTCGATCAATAAGAATGCACTCGGTCCTCATTGGGCGACTCGCTCCTTGCGCAGCTTGGTGATGAGCCTGTTGGCAAGAGCAACGAACTCTTCCTGCTCGTCTTCGGACCAGACCTGTCGGGCATCTTCCTCGAGGGTCTTATGCTGTTGATCAATGATGTTGAGCATGTCTCGGCCATCCTGAGTCAGGCTGGTCTCCAGCTCTCGCCGGTCACGAGTATCGGGCGTCTGCCTGATATATCCGAGATTGCGCAGCGTACTAAGGTTCTTGGAGACCTTGGATCGGCTCATGCCGAGCCTTCGGCCGATCTGTGAGGGCATGGACGCTCCGGTGCGCAGAACGGTGAGGATGTCGAACTGTTGCCAGGTTATGTTTCCCGGGTTGACCCTGTTGCGCTCCGCCACGAATTCGCACTGCAGATACATGAGAGCATCGTAGAGGGAGGACGGCTTATTTGATTTCATTATAGAAACTATATCATATTGGAAACTATCTATCTCCCAGATAGGCAGCTACGCTCTGGCTTCGGTATTGTCTGACTGTATCGGACCGATGAAGTCGGGTCTCAGGAGGTTCGATATTCGCTGTGTTTTGTTGAAATAGCGCAGGATATTTCATGGAACGCTTAATCGGACCTTTCTGTGCAAAGGACGCTCTTCCATGCCTCCATTGCTGCTCGAAAGAGCTTCTTGCATGAGAGTAGGCGTGTGTTTGCCGGGTGGATCCCTTGAGGCGGGTTAGCGGTTCTTTGTATCGGTCGCTCTAAGGCAAAGAGGGGCTATGGGACTCAAGGCTCGTGATTTGTTGACAGGGGGTGGTGGGACGGAGTGTCAACTTATCGCCCTATCAGTTTTGCTTAGTCGGTCGGTTATGCAGAACGACGATACTGACACCTCAATGCCAGGTAAGCCAGCATGTCCACCGGTCGGAGAGGCTGAGCTATGGCTCTTCTTTGGCTCGAGCATCCCCTCGTCTCCTGTATTACGAACGTTGTTGGATAGGTTTTGTAGTTCTTTGATTTGACAGCCAGGCTTTCTTTGTTAATAATGTAGCACGCTACATTTTAGGGAGGCGGTAACTTTTGGAGCTCTCGGAGAAGCGGCCAGAGGGACTGGTCAAAATAGCCAACACTCTGCTGGAAAAGCACATGAATGAGTGTGTGCGGAGCATCTTTCCCAATCTGACTGGTCCCCAATTTGTCATGGTTTATTACCTGTTTGAGCATGAGGGCCTGGAGGTGACACAGAAGACTGTGGGCGACAGGTTCCGTTTGAGCCATCCCACGGTTCGGGGAGTTGTCAAACGGCTGGTCAAGGCAGGATGGCTGACGGCAAAGCCACAGACTGATGACCGACGTCAGATGGTTCTTGAGCTTACCGGACATGCGCGCAAGGAGCTGAACGCCCACCAGGTAGAGATCCGGCATGTATTAGAGGCCACGGGCAAGCTTGCCTTGAAAGGGTTCGATGAGCGGGAGAGCAGACAGCTGGTCGGCTACCTGGAACGGATCATTAGAAATATGGAATCCTGATCTGTTTTTAGTCGGAGCATGCAGGCTTTGGACCGAGCCGGTGAAGGACGGGGAGGATGCGGTATGAATAAGGATGGCGGCAAGGGGAAAGGCAGCAAAGGCGGGGCTAGGGGAAGTCGTACTGCGATGATGGGCACGCTTTTGGCAGGGGCCTTCCTGGCCTTGATGGCGGAGACTTTCCTTAACAATGCTCTGCCTACCATTATGGCGGAATTCCATGTGTCCCAATCCACCGCACAGTGGCTGAGCACCTCCTATCTGCTGGTGGTGGGGCTGATGATACCTGTATCGGCTTGGGTGTTTTCTAACTTCCGGTCCAAGCACACCTTCATGGCCATGATGGCTATTTTCCTGACGGGCTCCCTGGTCTGTGTCTTCTCCGAAGGGCATTTCCCGCTGCTGTTGGCGGGCAGAATCATTCAGGCTGTGGCCGCTGGATCGTTGATGCCTTTCATTCAGAATGTGGTACTGCTGCTTTTCCCGCCGGATAGGCGCGGTGTGGCCCTGGGCGTGGTGGGTCTGGTGGTGGCCTTGGGTCCCACGGTTGGCCCCACGCTCTCGGGGTTTGTTTTGGAGCACTGGTCCTGGAGGGCCTTGTTTGTGCTGCTTGCTGCCTTGAGCGCCGCGATCCTGGTGGCGTCGTTTTTCCTGGTCTATACGGTCAACCGCCAGGTGAGAACCCGGCTGGACGTGCCTTCCGTGGTATATTCCTGCCTAGGTTTCGGGCTCATTCTTCATGCCCTGTCCGCCATTGGGGAGGCGGGCGGTGCCTCAGTGCTTGACCTCGGATTGCTTCTGGCCGGCTTGCTGGTGGTGGCCCTGTTCTGTCGGCGTCAGCTGCTTCTGGAGTCTCCGCTGGTGAATTTGCGTGTCTTCACGAACTTCACCTTCAATCTGACCAGCCTGCTGAGCACCCTGAGTAACGTCGCCATGGTCGGGGTGGAGCTGGTCCTTCCTCTTTACTTGCAGAATACGCGCGGGTCAAGCGCGCTCATCTCTGGTCTGGTCATGTTGCCGGGAGCCATTGTCATGGGCATATTCAACCCTCTCTCCGGGATGATCTACCAAAGAATCGGGGCGAGGAAGATTTCCCTTTTGGGGTATGCGGTGCTGTTGGCCGGAACCTTGCCGATGATATGGTTCGGCACCGCTACCAGTCTTATCGTTATCGCCTCCTGTTATGCTCTGCGCCTGGCAGGAGTGGCACTGGTCATGATGACTACTTTCACCGAGGGCATCAACGCTCTGCCGACGGAACTTACGGCTCATGGCAACGCGGCTGCCTCGACTGTCCGTCAGGTGGGCGGTTCGCTCGGTACGGCCGCCGCTATGATGATCGTAACCATCGGTGCCCAGCGTGGCAGTCTCAGTGGAGCCACGACAGCCCAGGCTCTCGACCAGGGCTACCAATGGGCCTTCATCTTCCTTGCAGTCATAGCCCTGATCGGCCTATGCGGCTCGCTCTTTCTTAAACCGAATAGAACTGCGACTGAGTGAGAAAGGTGTCTTTTCGCTTTCAAAGCAGGGACCGTTGCTGACATCGATTGGCTCATGATGCCAACGAGCAGGGATACAGGCATCGGTCATAATTTGATACTTAAAAAGGTATGACGCTTATATAGATGTACGAAATGGAAATTGATATGATGCCGATCATTACATTTGCAGATCGTATAACTTTCAGTCTGCTGTGGACGCACTCAGCGCTCAGACCAGAAGAGGCGCCTATCAGCCTGTCCAGGAAACGACCGGTGATTCGCTTAAGTAAGATCACCCGTCGCAAAGATCTATGGGTGCCAACTTGTAGCTGGTGACGGGGCTGAGCGTATCCTCTCTCACATTTGCCGTAAGTCTTCAACGGCATGGCCTTGAACTTTCTTTGTCTCGCTCTGCTCGCAGCGTCTTGTCGCCTCCAGACATCCCTGTCTTGCCAAGTACTTAGGTGATCAGGCGCCTTATCGTAACAAGACCGCCTAGCTCACTATAGTAAACGACTTGCTAAGACCAGACATAGTGGAAAGGAACAGGATAGACAGCGCAAAGGATGGTGATGCCGATATTGCGCATACAAAAAGAGTCTTGGGCCACTGTCCAAGACTCCGCTGGCGGAGGATACGAGATTCGAACTCGTGAGGGCGTGAACCCAACACGCTTTCCAAGCGTGCGCCATAGACCACTAGGCGAATCCTCCAGGGCTGCAATGAACGGGGCCGTAGCCTACGTGACCCTTATCAAGGCAACTAGGAAATAGTAACACAGGGCGGGGATTGCAGGCCAGTCCAGACGTGTCGCCAGCAGTTCCCGCCCTGCTGATGTTCTACTTGATCTGATCCATGGAAAGGCCAAGGGCCTCGGCCACCCGCTGGCCGTAGTCAGGGTCGGCCTGGTAGAACTGCCTGGTCTCAAGAACCTGGATTTCCTGGTCATCAACGGATCCCAGGTTGTTCTTGATGGTCTGGATCAGGCGGTCCTTCTCCTCCGGGCTCATCAGCCTGTAGAGACGGCCGGCCGCGGAGTAGTAGTCCTTGTCATAGGGGCGGGAGTACTCGGTTTGCCCCTGGACGGCATCGCCGTGCATACGGGCATCGTTATCCTCCACGGGGCCGCCCTTGCTGTTGGGCTCGTAGTTGACTGATCCGTCCTGCCCCTGGGACATGAACCCATCCCGCTCGTAGTTGTGGACCTCGTTGACCGGTCGGTTGATAGGCAGCTGTTCGTAGTTGGCGCCCAGACGGTAACGCTCTGCGTCCTTGTATCCGAACAGGCGGCCCTGCAGCAGCTTGTCGGGCGAGGGCTCGATGCCGGGAACGAAGTTGGCGGGGGAGAAGGCCGCCTCCTCCACATCGTCAAAATAGTTGGTCGGGTTGGTGTCCAGCACGAACTCGCCTATTTCAATGCGCGGATAGTCCTTCTTGGAGACCACCTTGGTCACGTCGAAGATATCGTCCTTATAGTCCAGGCCCTCCTGGTAGGGCAGGATCTGTATGCAGACCTTCCACTTCGGGTAGTCGCCCCGGTCGATGGCATCGTAGAGATCGTGTAGGAGGAAGTCCGTGTCCTCGGAGGCGACCTTGGCGGCGGTCTCATCGGTCATGTTCTTTACGCCCTGCTCGCTCAGGAAGTGGTACTTGACCCAGAACTGCTCGCCCTTGGCATTGACCCACTTGAAGGTGTGGCTTCCGTAGCCGTTCATGTTCCGATAGCTGGCCGGGTTGCCCCTGTCGCCCATCAGGTAGGTCACCTGATGCACAGACTCTGGTGAGTGCGACCAGAAGTCCCACTGCATCTCCTGGCTGCGCAGGTGGGTGGCCGGGTCGCGCTTCTGCGAGTGGATGAAGTCGGGGAACTTCAGGGGGTCGTTGACGAAGAATACTGGGGTGTTGTTGCCCACTACGTCATAGTTGCCCTCCTGCGTGTAGAAGCGCAAGGCGAAGCCGCGGACGTCGCGCAGGGTGTCGGGATAGCCGGATTCACCGGCCACCTGGGAGAAGCGCAACAGGATGGGCGTGGTCTTGCCGGCTCCGTTGAATACGTCGGCCTTGGTGTAAGCGCTCATGTCCTTGGTCAAGGTGAAACTTCCCTTGGCTCCAGCCCCCTTGGCGTGTACTACGCGCTCTGGGATGCGCTCGCGGTTGAAGTGGGCCAGCTTTTCGAGGAGCTGGTAGTCCTGCATGAGGATGGGCCCGCGGGTCCCCGCCGTCTGGCTATGGTTGTTGTCTGCCCAGGGCTGCCCTTCGTTGGTGGTGAGTTTGTCGTTCATGTCTGCTCGATTCCTCTTACATCTTTGATTGTTGCGATTGACGGTCCCATGCGGGCCAGGTCCGGGACCTTACTCCTGGTTAACCGCTCGATCGCTGATAGCAAGACCCTTGATAAAATCCTGCTATCATCCACCGTATCTGACAGGCAAGGGAGTTGGTGGATATGCGCGCTGAGCGAGAGTCAGATATCTCACTAATCAAGCCAGTGCTTTATGAACCCTAAGGGTGATGGGTCTGATGCAGACAGAATTATAGGAAAGCCGCCGGCACTGCCTCATTCATTCGGCAAATGGCGGCGGCTCTCATCAGAACACTGGCGCTCAGAGCATCTGTATCAGTTCGCCCACATCCTGGATGACCAGTTGGAGGTTGAGCCCGGTCAGGACGGCTACGACAATCCAGGCCAGGAAGACCATCCATCGAGGGTTGGCGTACTTGCCCATGATCTTCTTGGAGGAGGTGAACCAGACCAAGGGGATCATGGATATGGGCAGGGCCACGCACAGGAAGACCTGGGAGTAAACCAGCAGGCTATCCAGGGCGGACTCCTTGCCGCCGAAGGCGATGGTGCAGATCAGTACGGGGATGATGGAGATCACACGGGTGACCAGCCTGCGCAGCCAGAGGGGGATCCTCATGCGGATGAAACCCTCCATGACGATCTGCCCGGTCAAGGTGCCGGTGATGGTCGAGTTCTGGCCCGAGGCCAGCAGGGCTACTGCGAAGAGGGTGGAGAGCAGACCGGAGGCGACCGGACCGGCGATGGTCTTGTCGCCAAGGGCGTTGTAGAGGGCCGTGAAGGTATCCAGCCCCTCGCCATGTCCGAAGAACATGGCCGCACCCAGCACCAGTAGCAGGCAGTTGACCACGAAGGCGGCGGACAGCTGGATGTTGGAATCCCAGGTGGCGAAGCGGACCGCGTTGGCAACCTGACGGTCATCGCTTCGGTCGAAGTCGCGGGTCTGGACGATGGATGAGTGCAGGTAGAGGTTGTGGGGCATGACCGTGGCGCCCACGATGCCCAGAGCCATGGTCAGCTGGCCGTTGCCCAGGATGGCCTTGTCGGGGATGAAGCCGCGGAAGACCGCGGGCAGGTCGGGTCTTGCCAGGAAGACCTCGTAGAGAAAGACCGCCATGATGACCAGGATCAGTGTGGCCACGATGGCCTCGATGCGTCTGAAGCCGATCTTGGTCAGCAGCAGGAGGATGAGCACATCCAGGACGGTCAGCGTTACGCCTAGGATCAGCGGAATGCCGAAGAGAAGTTTCAGGGCGATGGCCCCGCCGATCACCTCCGCGATGTCGGTGGCCATCACAGCCAGCTCCGTACAGATCCAGAGGGCGAAGCTGAGCCGACGGCTGGTGTGCTGGCGGGTGGCCTGCGCCAGATCCAGACCGGTCACGATTCCCAGCTTGGCCGACATGTACTGCAGCATCATGGCGATCAGGCTGGAGATGAGGATGACGCTCATGAGTAGGTAGCCATACTGGGCGCCGCCGCCGATGGATGTGATCCAGTTGCCCGGGTCCATGTAACCGACTGCTACCAGAGCGCCAGGGCCGGAGAAAGCTGCCAGGTTTTTCCAGAAAGAGGATGTCGAGTTGGGGACGGAGACCGTGGCGTTGATTTCCTCCAGGGAACGCCCATTGGCCGTCTCGATGATGGGGTGGGATTGGCGCTGCCGACTGGATGGCGGAGTCCTGACTTCGGATCCGGCTGGACTGGCGGACCCTGAGGCGGGTCGGGTCTGAGTGTTCGGCATGTCACCTTCCTTGATTCTGGACCATGGCGGTCGTGTGGCTGGTTATAGACTTCGACCCTTCGAAGTCTAATGGCGCTCGATGAAGATTACCAGAGGTTATTCGTGACAATGTCGAAATATGCCTGCAGGGGTTACCTGCGGGTCGTGCTGAGGAGCTGTGCTATAGACTGTGCAACATGGGAATTGCCGAACTGTCTTCCAGCGCCCAGGATTATCTCAAGGTCATCTGGGATCTTCAGGAGTGGGATCAGGGCCCCGTCCAACCCACTGCGGTGGCCGATAGGACGGGCATGAAGCAGTCGACGGTATCCGGTGCTCTGGGCCGTCTGGTCGATGCCGGTCTGGTCACTCACAGGCCTTACGGCAAGGTGGAGCTGACTAAGACCGGTCGCCGCTATGCGGTCACCATGGTTCGGCGCCACAGACTGCTGGAGACCTTCCTGGTGCAGGTCCTCGGTTACGGCTGGGATGAGGTGCATGAGGAGGCTGACAGCCTTGAGCACGCCGTCTCCGATAAAATGATCGACCGCATTGACGACTATCTGGGACACCCCACAGCTGATCCACATGGTGATCTCATACCCTCGGCCGCAGGGAATCTCCCCCCTATGCCCACGACTACAAGGCCCCTTTCAGAAGTATCCTCCGGTTCGAAGGTACGTGTGCAACGAGTCAGCGATGAGGATTCACGAATACTGCGCACGCTCGGCAATTACCATATAGGACCTGGCTGTCTGGTGTGGGTGGAAAGTCGGCAGGCTGATGATGAATTAGCCATAAGTCTGATGGATATGCCTTCCACAACCAGCTCGACTTCGGGGGACTTCCTAGTGCTGTCCAAAGAAGAGGCCGCACTGATTCAGGTCAGTCTTGACTGAGCAAAGAACCACTCGGTGATTTGTCGTACTGAACAGCGTTACTGTTCACTGAGGTCGGCCTCGTGCTGTCTGTGCGCTATGCGAGTAAATAGCCATCGGGTTATTGCTGGAGATATTTCAGGGGTCCTTCATGAGTTGGATCTGCCTGTAATTTTCTGCGATACAGCATGATGAGCGCATGACTGTAGCGACTTTATTGGATAAATAACATATAGCGAAGTTTGGTGTGAGTATTTCTTGGGATTATGAAACTTATGGGTAATAGCGAGTTACATATCAGAACTGCGTACCACGCTCAAGTTACTATTAACCACATGCAGAAGCTATTTGAAACCGGACCTGATATCTGGAAGCAACTTAATGGCTTGAGCAAACGGCAGTGTCGTTTGATTATTTCCGCAGTCAACTACCATTCATTGATGCAGCCCAACCGAGAACTCCTCTATCGGATCTACATGGGTGAGGACTGGCAGTATCCCCGCTTAACCGATACCTCGACCCTGAATGGTTCGCTGACCAAGGATGCTGGTCTTAAACCAATGATTGAGTTCAAAGCCAGGTCAGTATCCAAACCCAAGACGGCCTTCACGCCTCATTACTTTGACCTGCATCATCAGATAGTCGACTGGAATGAGCGCTACATACTTTTGACTCCGGACGATGCTACAGATATGACGGTCAAGAGTCGGCATCTATCATCCCGACTGCCTATGCGAAACCAGATTTACAATTACTGTGAGTTCCATTTCCCTCTGCTGTTCGATCAAATACGTGAACTGCTCAGGAAGATTCGTGAAAAGGCGAGCTATAAAGATATTAGGGTATATCATCCTGAATCAATTAACGAGTTGTTCGCTCATAAGGCCATACATCACCCCTATCAGCCTGTTGAACCAAGCCAACCGGATTCTTCGGCTCCCAAAGCTGTAATCATAGCCATGCATTGGCTACAGCCCGGAGGAGCTGAGCGTTGGGCCATGGAAACAGTGGCTCTTGCCCGTAAGGCAGGGTTCTTGCCTATCGTCATTACCAATAATGACAGTCATCAACCTTGGATTGTAAGTAAGGACTTGGATGATGCCCTCGTCATTAATCTAACTTTTCCGGCACAAGAAAGTATTGGCGACGTACCGCTGCTCAGGGCATTGTTTGAGCAATACAATATTCGCGGAGTTATGATTCATCACAATCAGTGGATGTACGACCGTCTCTGGTGGATTAAGCGGTATTATCCGAGTACGTTCATTGTTGATTCTCTGCATATTCTTGAATACCACGATCGGGGTGGGTACCCGAACCAAAGCGTGAGCCGCGACCCATATATTGATTTGCACCATGTCATTTCACCCCAGTTGCAAAATTGGTTGGTAAATCGTCATGGAATAGCAGAGGAAAAAGTGGTCATGGCACCTTTGGTCGGTCTAACCGCCGACCAAATGCATCCGAGGTATAAGGATCGGGTGCAGCGTGATGTCTTCCACGTGGCCTTCGTAGGGAGAATGACCAGGCAGAAGCGACCTGAGGCTTTTATCAACGTTGCCAGAACACTAGAACGTCATCATCCCGGCTGTTTCCGATTCATCATGCACGGCAGTGGCGATATGGATTCGGAAGTGTCCAAGCTTCTGAAGAAGTACGGCCTGGATAATGCCGTAGAACGCCGTGATGTCTCTCGGCCGGTTTCCGAAACTTATGATTGGGCAGATGCCCTGCTCGTTACTTCGATTAACGAAGGCATTACCCTTACGACCATTGAGGCCATCAGTCAGGGTATGCCTGTGTTGAGCGCCGATGTCGGCTCACAGTCGACCTTGGTTCCATCTCAGGGGCTGTTGCCACGACAATCGCTGGAGCTGGTCAGGCAGGCTGATCGATCCTTGCGACGGATGGATGATAGTGAAGAGGACCGCAGGCGGTTGTGGGAGGTTGAGCTGGAAAGGCTCCAGGAGTTTTCGAGGAAGGAATCAGCTGACTCCTTCTTCACGCGAATGTTGGGAGAATGGGCAAAGTGATAAATACTCCAGTTAACCAGCAGAATGTGGCCGCCGTTGTTGTCACTTTCAACCGTCTTGCGAAATTGAAGAAGGTACTTGCCTCCTTGGAGGCGCAGACCCTTCTGCCCAAGGCCCTGATCATCGTAGACAATGCTTCGACGGACGGGACAGCGGATTACTTGGATGAATATAAGAATTCATTTCCGCTAGAGGGCAGGACAGAACTTCGTATTGTCACTCTGGCGGAAAATGTCGGTGGGGCTGGTGGTTTCTCTGCGGGTATGCGCGAGGGATACCGAATGGGTGCGGATTACGTCTGGATTTTCGATGACGATGGCTATCCCGCCCCGGATGCCTTGGAGAAATTGCTTCAGGGATATGAGCGTGCCGCTACGGCCTTCAGCCCAGATATTCCCTTTGCGTGCTCCTTGATCAAATATATTGACGGAACCATCTCGGAAATGAACAATCCTGAGCCAACCTGGGATTGGGGCAGGCTCCGAGCTATGGGGCTTAGGGATCTTGTGCTGATCAATCAGGCATCTTTTGTATCGGTACTCATACCACGTTGGGTCATGGAGGCTTACGGTCTGCCCTACAAGGAGTACTTCATCTGGTTTGACGATGCCGAATATACACGGCGCATCAGTGGAGACTGCCCCGGAGTTCAGGTTCTCGATAGCGTAGTGGTGCACGATATGGGCGAGAACAAGGGAGTCAATTTCTCGATGATCAATGAGAAGAATGCCTGGAAATTCGCCTATGGTATTCGCAATCAGGGATCTTATAGATTGCATCACAAGAGTCTGGTGCATTATTTGCTCTTCTGCGCCCAGGTTAGGTATGCCATGCGCTCTGGGGGAGTTGATAAGAAGTTGCGTTGTCAAATGTACAAGAAGATGGTCGAAGCAATACGGTTCAACCCTTCGATTGATTATCCGCAACTATAAGCGGTCCAGAGGGGATTTACATGGCTTTGGTGGAGGAAAGAGCGCGATTCGGCAAAACGCGATGTCTTTTGTCTGTGGGCATTGGAATCCTTGCGGCCCAATCCCTGACGTTTAGGAACGTGGATTCTTCGGCTTTCGATAATTTCGGCAATCTGGCGGCACTAGGCTTAGACTCCATTGCCCAGGTTGGCCAGGTGGGTTCTGCCGCACTTGCCGTGGGAATAGGGTTTTTATTTTACAAACTTTATCCTGAATTTGAAAAAGCAGAAAGGCGGAATCGTCTAACGGCTTCCATCGTTGCCTGCTTTTTGGCTTTCACTGTTGTTCTCCCTCGGCTAATGAAGCAGGCAATCACGCCTTTTAACTCCTATCCAAACTATTTGGGCGGTGTACCTCGATGGCAAGAACCTATTTTTTGGTTGGTGGCACTTGTTCAAGTGTTGTCTATAGGTTCCGCACTTGCTGTCGGCATTTGTTGGTTAATGCACAAGGCGGCTGATTTAGGTGAATCCGGAAAACCCGAGGATGGGGATGCCATTACTACTCCAGGGCACGACAGTATCTGGGGAAGAGGGGCCCGACTATTTGATGGTGCATCTGGTCATTTGGTTTTAGCCACTGTTGCCATGGTCCTTTGTTGGACACCAATGCTAATAATCCAGGGGCCCGCGAAACTTGGCCTTGACACTATGGTCCAATTGATCCAGTTTCGTACCGATCATGTCTGGGATCCCATAATGATGGTTGAATTGCCAGGGTATGCGGGACAGGATCATCATCCTTTTGCGGATACCTACTTGTATGGGTTTTTTGATGAGCTTGGATTGTGGCTTGGCCATGAGATTCTCGGCTTTTGCATTCTGATTGTGCTGCAAAGTATTGCAACCGCATTTGCTCTTGTGGTGTCTTTCATCTGGCTTAGAAAGCGCACTAATCTTCCGGACTCCTGTGTCTGCATCTGCTGGTGTCTAGCGGCTTTTTTGCCGGCCTTCCCCATGTATATGAGTACGATTGTCAAGGACTCGACCTGGATTCCAATCTTTTTGTTGTGGCTTGTCGCTTTTTTTGAAGCTCTCTATCGATGCGGCAATCATCAAGCAATCGGTTGGAAACTGGTGACGTGCCTGATAGTGCTGGGCGTGCTTTCTGGACTAACTAAAAAAACTGGTATTTACGTCACAACCCTGTCGCTCTTGCTGCTAATTATTTTTCTAAGAAAACAAATCATTTCCTTGTTTCTGTCTATGTTAGTTCCAGCTGTGCTGGTGATGGGATTTGTGCCGATGGTGGTCCTTCCTGCCTTGGACATCGCACCTGGAGGGCCTCAAGAGGCTCTTTCTGTTCCTATTCAGCAGCTATCGAAAGTAGCAATGGTCCATAAAGATGAATTGTCCGAATCTGACCGACAGGCAATCGATAAAGTTGTGGACATTAAACGTATGGAGCCGCAATGGAGGGACAGCTCAGCCGATTACGCCAAGCATTATGGGTACAAGATAAATTCGAGCTCTGAAGACAGGATGCAATTTATCAAGACTTGGGTCCGGCTTTTCTTCCAGTACCCCAAGGATTACATTGCCGCAGTACCGTACTTGGTAGATTCATTTGTTTTTGGGGATACCTATTATTACAGCGGTCCTGTGCGTTGTGGTTGGTGGGAGGCCGGTGGCTATAAGATACTTCCGGGGTACTCTGAATGCAAGCCCAGTTATACGCAGGAAAAGATCGGCATTCCATTAAATGATGCTTTGAATAAGCTACCCCCATTCTCCTTCCTGGGCAGTGAAGCTTTATATACGGTATGGCTGCCTCTGATGGCTATGGCGCTTGTTGTGGCGAACAAACGGTACCGGAACATGCTGTATCTAATTCCCAGCGTTGTGAACTGGTGCAGTCTGTTGCTATTGGCTGCGAGTAGTTCCAGATATTCGCTCTGTTTCCTTTTCATGTTTGCGCTGACGATTGCAGTGCCATTCGTCGAAGTGGAACGTCATGAGTTGCATCTTGAGCAGGCAGCACCAGCTAAAAGATGACCTATCAGCTCTTATGGTCAGGTCCTTGAATTCGTTGAACCTTGCCAATGACGAGATTCCGCAAAGGGTAGGCAAGCATTCGGTCAACGAGCATGGCTATTGCATCAAGAACTGCAAAAGTCAACAGGCCAGTGATTACGAAAATCAGGATTAGGCTTATTTTGCCTGATATGTTTGGTAGCCAAGAGGCGACGACACCCCAGATAAATCGGAAACCGAATGTGTTCTCATGCAGGAGGTAGACACCGAAGGTCCCTGCTGAAACCTGCAGTAGGAAAGTGCTCCATCTGTGCGGGAGGCGGAGCTGCGGAAGCCGACAGGCTGCCACAAAAAGGCAAAATGCAATGCAGATAGGCAGTATTTGCAGGCCCTCATGGATTTGTGCCGTCCAGGTCAGTCTCTGTGCCCAGTATGATTCCGACAAGACAAAATGATTGAACCCCAGCATGAGTGCTGTGCATAAGACCGTGCAGATGGCCAGCGCACCATTTGATATGGCTTGCAACGAATCTCGGTAGGTCTGGATATAAGCGCCGATGATGTATCCCAGAACGGCATATACTACGTTGTTCCAGTGATTGGCTCTGCCGAAAAACAGGGGCCATGTACCGATGAACATGAGAAGAGCGATCAGCGCAAGAATCTGCTTCCGGGACATGTGCGCATATACAGTATTGATGAATGGGCTAAGAAGCAGCATGAGAATATACGCATCTATAAACCAGTAGCTGTTGTACAAAAATGGGAATAAACTCCATAGGACTGTATCCAGGGTCTGGGAACCAGATAGCAGCTCATTGGTGCCAAAGGGCAGGGGTCGGAATTGCTTGGCAATGATTGCAATTACTAGGCATAGAGCTGCGTAGAGAAACATCTGGAACCAGGTCGAGAAAATTCGCCGCCATGAAAACTGCTTCTTAACAAGGAAGTATCCTGAGATCATGAAGAAGATTGAAACGCCAACCTGACCGTACTGTACGATGGTGAAGCTGATCGCGGATTTCCATCCTGGAAACATGGGTAACACGATGCGTGAGGTGCCATTGGTGAAATCAACGTGGATGATCATATGGCAATAGACGACCAGCAGCATTGCCAATATGCGCAGGAGTTCGATATTGAGGTTGCGGGCTGATCGGCCTGTTACCTTATCCGGTTGAGACATCACTATGATCTCCCATCGAGCTGACATGAATATGTCACAGGATAATGCTTGGTGCCTACCTGAAGCAGTGACTGAAAAGTGTCAACAAGCCGTTGTTATTTGTGAGGATGCAGAGATGGAAGGATATCTTTCACGGCTGTTTGGTAGTCTGTACGTTTGTGAGAAGCATCGTAGATAGATTACGCCAGCGATACCACTATTCGTTGGTTATCCTGCGTGAACTTGTCAAGACCGATTTCAAGCTCAGGTATCAGGGATCCTTCCTTGGCGTGGCCTGGTCGGTCCTGCAGCCCTTGATGCTCTTCGTGGTCATGTATCTGGTCTTCGCCAAATTCCTCAGGATGACCGATGGCACGCCGACCTATCCCGTCGTGCTGCTTCTGGGCATCAGCTCCTGGCAGTTCTTCAACGAGTCAACTTCCATAGGCCTGCGTTCTATTGTGGATCGTGGCGACCTCCTGCGTAAGGTGCATTTCCCCAATTACATTGTGGTCGTGTCGGCCACCATGGGGGCGCTGATCAGTTACGGCATCAACCTGATCGTGGTTCTCATCTTTGCCATCTTCTGCCGGGTGCATTTCACTTGGAGGGTTCTGTTGCTGCCCATTAGCGTATTCCAGCTGTATATTCTGGCTTTGGGCTTCACGCTGATCATGGCTACCATGTACGTCTACTTCCGTGATGTGTCGCATATCTGGGACGTTTTGCAACAGGTGATCTTCTATTCCATTCCTGTCATCTATCCTCTGACAGCGGTGTCGGGAATCCACCATTGGTGGGGCCCCGTCGTAGCCAAGCTGCTCCTGCTCAACCCCATTGCGCAATCCATCCAGGATATCCGGCATTCGTTCATCGCTCCGGAAACCACTCCGACTGTGTGGAATCAGGTCGGCAATCCATACATAACCATGATCCCCATCCTGCTCACCGTGATCATGGTGGTGCTGGGTGTATGCGTATTCCGTAAGTACAATCACAAATTCGCCGAGGTGATGTGATGAGCAAGGCTGGGGAAGCAATCCGTCAGAAAAAAGACGATCGGCCCGTGGTCCTGTCAGTGGAGCATGTGGACAAGGTCTTCCGGCTGCCTACCGAACAAGCCACAGGACTCAAACAGGCCTTTATCAACTGGACCCGAGGAATCAAGGGATACAAGGAGCAGCAGGTGCTGCAGGACGTGTCCTTCCAGGTGCGCCGGGGCGACTTTTTCGGAATTGTCGGACGCAATGGCAGCGGCAAGTCAACCCTGCTCAAGCTGATTTCGGGCATCTACTATCCTGAGCGCGGCCATATCTCTTATACAGGCAAACTGGTGCCCTTTATCGAATTGGGCGTGGGCTTCAACCCGGAGCTGACTGGTCGCGAGAACGTCTACTTGAACGGAGCGCTGCTGGGATTCACCCGCAGCGAGGTCGATGACATGTACGATGACATCGTGGATTTCGCTGAGCTGGGCGAGTTCATGGATCAGAAACTGAAGAACTACTCCAGCGGCATGCAGGTGCGTCTGGCTTTTTCCGTTGCCATCAAGGCCCAAGGCGACATACTGATCCTGGACGAGGTCCTGGCGGTCGGCGATGAGGCCTTCCAGCGTAAATGCGATGATTACTTCACCGAAGTCAAGAAGGATCCCAGCAAGACGGTCATCCTCGTCACCCATGACATGGGCGCCGTGAAGAAGTACTGCGACAGGGCAATCCTGATCAAAGATGGCCATGTGGTGATCAATGGCGACAAGGATGATGTAGCCAATCGATACACCTTGGAGAATCTTAAGAATACGGACCAACAATCCGATAATGATAAGTTGGGTGAGAACGAGTATCCAACTGGTCTTAGCGCCCAGGTCCCCACCCTGCGTTCCTACCCGGTATCATCGTCGGTCTGCAAGAGTTCAGATATCCTCCGCTTCGATGTGGAATACGAATGTGCACAATATGACCATCTCTATATGGCTATTGCCATGCACGACACCCGACGCGGCGGTATTGCCTATGACACAGGTTCCATTCCTTTGAAAGGTTGTGGTCATCGAATAGTGCATTGCTCGATGCCATTGAACATTTTCAACAATGGCGAGTTCCGTCTTGTCGTTTCCTTGCGCGTCAATGATTCCGGACAGACGGATAAAGATGCTCCGACGCAGATGATCGCATTTACTAGCGATGAAAATTCGTGTGTCTTTGCCATTCGTGACAAGCGGAATAGGGACTATGCGATGCTGAGCGATCGCGGTCTGCAAATCAAAGTGCTGGGCGGGGAATCCCTATAGCTGATTGTCATGTGTGCCTCTTTCTCAAAAGTCAGGAATTTATAGGCTGATATGGGCCGAGCAAGCATGGATACTTCTGATAAGGTCTGCTCTCTAATCCTGATTGCCGACGTATAGGGTTGCGTACATTGTCTGATTGCTTATGGTTCCTGCTGACCTCTATACCTTTGGCCTCTATGCCAGAGCTTCAGTGAGAATGCCGTCATTATGGTTTCGTGGTGTGGATGTGCAAGGTTCCATGAATGTGTGAAGGATTTATCAGTGGGCACGAGCTGACCCGGGTCTGGTTTGGCATGTCTGGCAGTGTCATCGGCTTCGAACTCGCTCATTGCCGACCTCTACATTGAGACGAGCAGTACGAATTTGAAAAATATTGGAAAACATTTGTTTTATTCATAAGGTTCCCATGTGCAGTGAGCCGAATGTATGATCGATCTCGGTAGGATTAATGCAGAGAATAATGGTAATTCCGTCACCGTAGCACGTGAGAGTTCCTGTGACTTGGCAGTATAGGCCACAGATTGATACATCTATGCGTTGCTCTCAGACGAGTGGGAACGGGTACTTGGTGATGAGCGAGGGTAAGAAGTTTGAACGTCATGCGGACAGAGTCGGCGGCTGTGAATCAAGCGGTCCCTCATGCCTGATGGTGACGGGGGGTGCCGGATTCATCGGCACGAATTTTGTGCGCTATGTGCTGTCCCGGCATCCCGACACGCACATCGTGGTGTACGATCTGCTCACCTATGCAGCCAAGATGGACAACCTCCATGGCCTTATTCCCGATCGGATCGACATGGTCCATGCCGATATCTGCGATGCCGAATCCGTGGATCGTGCCATCCGCCGGTTTCGTGTTGATGCCATCGTCAATTTCGCAGCCGAATCGCACAATGACAATTCCATCCAGGATCCGGCGCCCTTTATCAGGACCAATCTCTATGGCACCTATGTTCTGCTGGAGGCGGCCCGTCGCCACGACCTGCGCTTCCATCAGGTGTCCACTGACGAGGTTTTCGGCGATCTCGACTTCGATGATCCGGACCGCTTCACTGAGACCAGCCCCTACCGGCCATCGAGCCCATATTCGGCCACCAAGGCTGGGGCTGACCATCTGGCGCGAGCTTGGTGTCGCACCTATGGGACCCGGGTCACCATCTCCAACTGCTCCAATAACTACGGCCCCTATCAGCACATCGAGAAGTTCATTCCACGGCAGATCACCAACATCCTGTCAGGAATCCGTCCGCGGATTTATGGGCATGGTCGAGCGATCCGGGATTGGATTCACGTGGAGGATGATTGCCGGGCCATTTGGAGCATCCTGGTCCATGGAGCGCCTGGATCGACCTACCTTATCGGCGCGGATGGCGAGTTGAGCAACATGGAGGTGCTCAGGATGATTCTGCGCCTCATGGGGCGCCGGCCAGACGAATTCGATTTGGTGGCAGACCGCCCTGGAGGTGATCGTAGGTATGCCATCGATGCCGGAAAGATACGGCGGGAGCTCGATTGGCAGCCTCTGCACCGAGATTTCGAGCAGGGTCTGGCAGAGACGATCGACTGGTATCGTCGTCACCGCAGGTGGTGGGCGGATGACAAGCAGGCGGTCGAGGCCCGCTATCGGGAACAGGGACACTGATATTTGTGGCTGTACCACCCCTGGATGTAAACTAGCCGGGTTACCGTCGTGGTCAGAGGATTGTTCTGCCACTGGTGGCGTGCAATACACCCTCCTGTCACGGAAGGTCCGTGACCTGTAAGTCCAAAGGAGGTGGGTGATGTCTGCGCATAAGTATGAATTGATGTTCATTGCCGATCCGGCCATGGATGAGCGCTCGCTGAAGAAGCTGACCGACCAGTATCTCGAGGTGGTCACCAAGGAAGGCGGCTCCGTCGACAACATCGACGTCTGGGGCCGTCGCAAGCTGGCCTATGAGATTGACAAGCACAGGGAAGGCAACTATGTGGTGGTCGAGTACACCTGCGAGCCTTCCGCCAGCGCTGAGCTTGATCGTGTGCTCAACCTGAACGAGTCCGTCATCCGCACCAAGATTCTTCGCAAGGATGACAAGTAAGCAAATAACAAAAGGACGTCGAAGCGTCGGCTGACATTCACGCCCCGCGTCGAAGGTCCAAGGGTGCGGGATTCGCCCCAGCAGGCCCATTCCCAAGTCCTCATTCCGAGGAAAGGTCGTGACATGGCGGGAGATACATACATCACCGTGGTGGGTAATCTCACTGCGGATCCGGAGGTGCGTACGACCTCCAACGGAGGCACGGTGGCCAACCTGACCATCGCGTCCACGCCCAGGCAGTTCAACAGGAACTCGGGGCAGTGGGAGGACGGCGACTCGCTCTTCATGCGTTGCTCGGCCTGGGACTCCACATACAGTCCCATGGCCTCCAACATTCAGGCCAGCCTGACCAAGGGCATGAGGGTGATTGCCCAGGGTCGTCTGGTGCAGCGCTCCTATCAGGATCGTGAGGGCAACAACCGCACGGTCGTGGAGCTGCGTTTGGACGAGATTGGACCCGCACTGACACGGAATACTGCCCAGGTCACCAGGAACGCCAACACTGGTGGCGGTGGATCCCGTGGTGGCTTCGCCGGCTCCAACAACGGCGGCTACCAGGGTGGGGCATCCTACCAGGGTGGCGCCGGCGCGGCATCGGCCCCCATGGGTCGTCAGCAGCCAGCGCAGAACCAACAGGCTCCCGCTCAGGATCCATGGTCATCGACCGGATCCGGCGATTCCTTCGGATCCTTCGGGTCCACCGGCGAGTTCGGTGGTTCCGGGGACGAACCCGAATTCTGAAGTTTCATAGCGTCATCATTCATTTAAGGAGTACCAATGTCACGTAAAAGGCCGCAACCGCCGGTCAAGCCCTTCAAGAAGAAGCCAAATCCTCTGAGGGCCGCCAAGATTCATACCATCGATTACAAGGACGTGGCTCTGCTGCGCAAGTTCATCTCCGACCGTGGCAAGATTCGTTCCCGCCGTATCACTGGCGTCACCGTCCAGGAGCAGCGTGAGATTTCCAAGGCGATCAAGAACGCCCGCGAGATGGCCCTGCTGCCTTACGCCACCAACGGTCGCTGAGGGAGGTCCGGATTATGGCAAAGGAAACCAAGGTTATTCTGACCGATACCGTGACCGATCTGGGCCACAAGGGCGACGTTGTCGCCGTCAAGCCTGGTTATGCGCGCAACTTTCTGATTCCTCAGGGCCTGGCTTTCGCCTGGTCCAAGGGCGCTGCTGCGCAGATCGAGTCCCTGCAGCGGGCCCGTCGCGCCAAGTCCATGGCCACCCGTGAGGATGCCGTGGCTGCTAAGGCCGCCATTGATGGGCAGACCGTCGAGATCGCTGCCAAGGTGTCCGATTCGGGCAAGCTCTTCGGCGGCATTTCCAACGATGCCATCGCCCAGGCTCTTCGCCCCCTGGCCGATGTGAATCCCCGCGCCATCTCCGTGGAGACCATCAAGGCCACCGGCGAGTTCCCGGCCACCGTAGCCCTGCATCCTGAGATCTCGGCCGCTTTCACGGTCAAGGTCGTCGCAGAGTAGCAAACCTGGGGTCGGTGTTGGTTTCCAACTCGCCGACCCCGATCATCACATAGCGATCCTTTTGAAATAGGGATCAGGGCTTAAGCAGAAGGCCTTCCCGCAGCAGATTATGCGCGGGAAGGCCTTCTTATGTATTACAGCGGATTATTCAATTTAGAAATTGCCGCCGTTCCAGCCCCAGTCAGTAGTGGCCGTGTAACGGATGTAGGTACGGTCCTTAGGAATGGACAGCTCCGATTCCAGCGCGTCCATGATGGTCTTGGTCAGATTTTCCCAGGCGGACTTGGGCACGTCACTGCCGAAGACGTTGACCTCCACATAGGCTGCGGGCTTGCTGTCGTCACCACCGAAGTAGATGGGCATGTCCGACTCGAAGGGGCACATGAGCCAGCCCTCGGACTTGCCGGGGACGGCGGTGATGGCCTTGCCATAGGCGGTCTTGATCCGCTCGCGCTGTTCGGCGGTGATGGGTGTGCTCACATGAGTGTGGATAACGGGCATGATGCTTCCTTTCCTGTCCGTCAGGCATGACCAATCAGAATGATTCGATCCGCCTGACGGATGGCTGACTATTCCCGTCCCATAGTAGCCTCGACCGGGTGGAACGAGCTCAGCGCCAGCCGAAGGGACGATGACGCAGGGACCAGGCTCCTAGACGATGGGCCACCGAACGCGTGTTGACAGGTTTGTCGGGCGCGGGTGCGTCCAGCAGCCACTTGCGGATCAGGAAGTTCCAGATGGCCACTACCACGGTGGCCGTGATTTTGGCGATATTTGAGTAGAGCAGATAGCGGGCGTGCATGGTGGTGATGGCATCCGATGGCAGCATGGCGGTACCCAACCATAGAATCACCTCGTTGATTCCCAGACCGATGACCGAGGAGACCAGGAAGACCGTCATCTCCATCCACCGGGCCATGTCCTCCCGATGCTTGAAGACGTAACGCATGCTGGCCAGATAGTTGAAGACCAGAGAGATCAGGAAGGAAATAGCTCCTGCCAGGACATTGTTCAGGTGTGGCCCCATGATCAGCAGGTTCATGATGCCGATGTCAATCAGAAAGGCGATGACGCCCACGATGCCGAACTTGAGCAGCTGTCCGATTAATCTACGCACGGTAGCCCATTCAATCATTCCTCCTGTGCTGTCAGGGTACCAGGAGCCGCTTGTGTGCAAAAGCCTTACGTTACGCCCTCAGGCGGGCAGCTCGGTCAGAATGGGCTCCTCGGTGCTGTTGCGGATCTGACGGAAGCCTACAAAAGCGATGGCCAGCGAGGCCAGAGCCAGGGTAGTGACTACACCGAATCCGCCCTGGGATCCGTAGCGGTCGATGAACTGCCCGGCCACAGCCGAACCGGCCGAAGACCCGATTGAATTCATGGCGCTCAGCCAGGCCATGCCTTCGGTGAAGCGGATGGGTGGCACCAGGTGGAGCATGAGCTGGTTGCCATTGATCCAAGTGGGTGCCTGGCAGACGCCGATGATCAGATAGATGACCATGATGGTCCAGAGATTTCTGGCGAACATGAAGGTTCCGATGCCCAGGTTGACCACCAGCAGGCAGAAGTAGAAACGCTTCCAGAGGGGGATGGTCCAGTTTTTGGCCCCGTACAGCAGGGCACCGACCAGGGAGCTGAAGGAGAAGCAGGCGAAGACGAACCCGGTCATCTGCTTCATCCCCTGCTCGGTGGCGAAGGCGATGATGGAGATGGATGCTGCGCTCTGGAAGGCTCCCAGACCGAACCAGGTGGCGCAGACGGCAATCATGCCGGCGCTCCAGAAGGCGCTGCTGCGGTCGTTCCTGCCCTCCTGTGCCCGCAGATGAGACACCTGCTGAGCCTGCCGCTCCCGGTACTCCTTGCGGGTGATCCCTTGGGCGCGGGCCATGTCCGTCTGCGAGGGCGGCTCGGTTTCCCGGCAGGAGAGAAACATAAAGGCTCCGACCAGCACGCAGATCCCGGTGAAGGAGAAAGCCAACACGCCTGAAATGACCGCCAGTATGGAAGCCAGTGGATTACCGATCACCCACATGGCCTCGTCGAAGACGCCTGACAGGGACAGGGCCTGGTTGGTGGCCCGGTGGTCGCCTCGCAGCAGATGTGTCCACCGGCTGCGGCTCATGGCGCCCCAGGGCGGAATGGCTGCCATGAAGGGAGTGACCAAATAGAGCACCCAGGTGGGAGCGTGGGCGGTGATGGCTGTGATCAGGACCGTGGCGGCCACAATCCAGACCAGAACCGTGGGGATGGAGACCTGTCGCTGGCCGAACTTGTCAACCAACTTGCCCAGCATGGGGCTGACCAGGGCCAGGGCCACGGCTTGGATGGCGGTCAGGGCTCCGGCCAGGGAATAACTGCCGTAGTAATGCTGCACCGAGATGGTGATGGTCATGCCCACCATGGGGAAGGGCATGGAGGCAATGACCGATCCGACTGCGAACCGCGCCGTATGAGGCAGTCGCAGAAGCGCTGAGTATCCTCCGAAGACTCTGTGACCGGCTTCGACCAGAGCCGCCTTCAGTTGCCGTGGCATGGGCTGTTCGTCTCGCTTTCCCTGGGTGTTTTCACGGTCCCGAAGCATGTTTTCCACAAGACCTTCTAGACGCACGAAAAGGAAGTGGGGATGCTGGGGGGACTGCTACAGTGGTAACCATATTGGCGCCTGATCGGTGCCATTCGGATAGTGATAATTCTACCCCCCGCCATGGTCACTTAAGGGGCCCGTCGGGGAGCTTGGGAGGTGGGTCGTGCCTGCGACGACCATTCATTTCGTCCGTCATGGCCAGGTTGATAATCCCGATCATATTCTCTATGAGCGATTGCCGGGATTCCATCTGTCTGACAGAGGCAGGGCCATGGTAGATGCGACAGCCCGCTTTATGGCCGAGGCTCCCGGCATGCGCAATCTGGAAGCCGTCTATTCCTCACCACTGGACAGGACCAGGGAGACCACGGACATCCTGCTTGAGCAGATCAATCCCGCTCGTGTCCGGCACGGATTGAAACCGTTGGAGCCTATCTACGACCGTCGTCTGATCGAGGCTGGCAATGAATTCCGCGGCAAGCACGTCGGGCACGGGCAGGGGGCCCTCTGGAGACCCTCCAACCTGCGGCTGATTCTGGATCTGCGCCGTCCCAGCTGGGGGGAGTCCTATCGGCAGATCGCCCGGCGAGTGGGGGATTTCGCCCGGCAGGTGGTCCGCAGCCATCCTGACGCACAGGTTCTCGCCGTCTCGCATGAATCGCCTATCTGGTCGTATCGTCATCTCTTGGAGACCGGCCATCCCGAGCACAATATGCTCCTTAGAGCCACTGCCTTGGCTTCGGTGACCTCCATTACCCTGGACTGTGAAACCGGCAAATTGCTGGGAATCGCCTACGCGAACCCGGCGGCAGGCGTGTAAAGACCGCTTGAGCGGCCTAGGATAGCTGGGGATACTGTCGTGGATGACTGTCCGAGAACCCGATGAAGGAGTGTGATGATCATGGTGCATGTACAGGCGGGCGCGGAGGCAATAGCCGGACGGCCCACTGTGGCCGAGGCAGCTGAACAGGGGGCCAGGCTGGTCGACCTCTGGCCCTTGACGAGTGCCGAGCATCTGGCCAACGACGCCAAATACGCGGAGGACCTGCAGGTGCGCATCAGCATGGTGCTGGCACAGCTGATGACGGGTGAGGATGTGACCATCCCCGACGCTGAATATGTCTATGAGGGCGCTGAGGATATCCCCGGTCGTCCCCAGGATTTAGTGGATGCGCTCATGGCGGCCAACGATGCCATCGAGGCGGCTTCACAGGCGCAGGACGACCAGTCCCGGATGCTTGCGGATTTGGCTGAAACCTTGGGCAGCGGCTGGGACCAGGCTCGGCGGCAGGATGTGGTTGCGGGTGCGGCCAAGGCTGAGCAGTCCCTGGACGATCGGAACAAATCTCCCGAATCTCCTCAGAACAAGGAGGGGGTGGCCCAGGCCCTGGCTACGAGTCTGGAGATATGCCGGGACTTGCTTCAACGCGCAGGCGCTGACCCTGACCATGCTGCAGCCGCCGCGCCGGTCCTGGTCTATGTCAATGAGCTCAACGAGCGACTGGGCATTCCCCGGGCCTTCCTGTCTGACGAGGATGTAGTCCGTGCCCTGAAGGTGCTGGATGATCCCCAGGCTTTCGCCGACCTGCTGGCCCCTCTTGTGGGCGCTGAATGGGATCACCATCGTCAAGAGGTGCTCTGGGACCCCGAGGAGGCCAAGCGCAAGGCCAAGGAGGACGACGAGCGTAAGAGCCGCGAAGCCCTGCAGGCCAAGTTCGCCCATGTGCCCGAGGATCCCAACAAGCCTCCTGTGGAGCTTTAAGACCTTCCGCCCTTCGCCTTGGCATCGGTCAAGGCGAAGGGCAGGGTGGATTCAGCGATCGAAACGGGCTCCTCGTGGATCGCTGGGTCGGGCCAGCAGAATGATCCCGGCGACTGCTCCGGCGATCATGATCAATGCGCCCAAGCCAAGCAGGGAGAGCGAGGACCCTGGATGCCCGTCGATGATAGCCACGATGGCGAAGACCAGAGGGATGCCACCCACCAGCTCGCTTACGAAGGGCAGGAGTATCCAGAATCCGGACATGTTGGTGTCGTGAAGTCGCCGTATGCCCACGGCCAGATTCGGTATGAAAAGTCCAAGGGCGACCAGGAAGGATAGGATTCGTCCCACAAAGACGGATCCTGAGGTGATGATCGAAATCGCAAAGTCGATGAGGAAGATCATTAGAAAAACCCACCAGAATTCCCCGCGGGAGGCCCTCCCGGAAAAGACGGAATATTTGACGAAGAAACGCTTGCAGGCGTTTACGAAGTCAATGCCGTACCAGGGTGCGTTCAGCGGAGGCTCGCCGTTGAAACCGGCATCCGCATAGGGATAGGCCGGATACTGAGGGACCTGAGGTCCGGGCTGGTACCCTGCCTGATATCCCGATTGGTAGCCTGCCTGCGACCAACCTTCAGGCGATTGATAAGAGTTGTCCGATGCATAGCCAGACGGCGGGGTCGTACCATTGGGCTGGCCATTGGCCTGGCCGGGATTCGGAACTTGACCGTAGGGTGCCTGCTGCTGTCCGTAGTACTGCTGTTCATTGGACTGTTGACCATAGGGTTGTTGCTGGTTGTAGCCTGACTGTTGAGCCTGTGGCTGTTGACCGTATGGCTGCCCTTGATATGGCTGTTCCCGGCGGTAATCGTCGGCAGGTCTTTGCGTTTCCTCGATCGGATGGTAGATGTTGCTCTGATCCGAAGCTGCCGGCGCATAGCCGGATTGTCCTGGTTGGGGCTGGTTCGGGTAGGCTGTGGGTCCTGAGCCGGATCCGTCTGCGGGATTGTTCCGGGGCCAGCCGTAGCCCGGACCCTGATCAGCTGAACCCTGGTCATTGGGGGCCTGGTTCCCACTGTTCGTATCGTCTGAATGGCTCATGGTATCGTCCCTCTCATCTTCCGTTGATTATTCCGGATCTGACTTCATCCCTATTATGGCAGGCCTGCTCTTCTGCTTGCCGGTCATGGATAGCTCAGGGGATCGGGGACTCGTCACATTTACTTGAACCGATCTGTCGGATTCGGTATGTGATTGCTGTTGCAAGACTCTTCACTCGTCGTCCGGATTGACCATATGGTCGTCGCCGGCATCGCCCAGAAGTAGCCGCTCGGTCAAGGTGATCAGGCCCAGCAGGAGGGCGGTCAGCAGGATGATGACAAGGGTGGCCGAGAAGATCAGCGGGGTTCTGAAGGAGTTGAAGGCTGACTGCAGCCATATGCCCAGGCCGTTCCTGGCGCCCAGATACTCCGAGGTGGCCGCGGTGGCGAAGACATAGGCGGCGCTGATGCGCAGACCGCCGAAGATCTGCCCAGCGGCAACCCTCAGCTTGACGTGCCAGAGGGTCCAGGTCCGGGTTGCCCCGCAGTTCAGCGCCACGTCCTGATAGAAGCGGGGCACGGACTTGAGTCCCCGGTAGGTTTGGACCACTACGGGAAAGAGGGCGAAGACGGCCACGATGACCACCTTGCCCAGGGGTTCGAACCCGAACCAGATCACAAACAGGGGAGCGATGGTGATGAGAGGAATCATCTGGGCGCCGGCGATCAGTGGGTAGAGGGCATCGTGCAGGGTTCGCCAGCTATAGAGGGCCAGGCCGACCACTATTCCCAGGACTGAGGCCAGGACGAAGCCCAGCAGGCCCTCAAGGGCGGTGATGGCGGTAGCGGGCAGCAGGTCCTCACGGGACTGCACCGTTGCAACTAGGATTCGACTGGGCGCTGGAAGAACCTGTTCGCTGACTCCGCCCAGGCGGGCGGTAAGTTCCCAGATGATCAACAGCGCCAAGAGGGTGAGAGTCGGAGGCAGCGCCCGGGTTCTGCTCTGCTTCCGCACACTCATCGATCGGCTGCTTCCCGAACGTAGCGATCGGTCCACAAGTCCGTGGCCTGAGGAGCCTTGTTGGGGTCGCCCTTCTTGGCGTCCCGATAGGTGCCCGCTTTGAACTGGAAGTCCAGATAGTCCTGGGCATCCTTGACGTTGATCAGTCCGGTAATGCTTCTTTGATCTGGACTGTCAACCCAGTATCCCTCCTTGACGATGCTCTCCATGGAGCGCTTGGCCAGGGTCGGGTCGATGGCCGATCCCTTGGTCTCCTTGACCAGGATGTCCGCCGCCTGGTCGGGATGGCTCAGGGCGTAGTTGTATCCCTTCAGGCAGGCCTTGACGAATGCCGTCAGGGCGCGACGGTGGCCGGCCTGCTGCAGCCAGGAATTCTTGACCACGAAGCCCAGCTGGTCGGGGTTGCCGGGAACTCCCCAGTCGGCCTGGGTGAAGCAGTGCAGTGCCGGACCCTTGAGTTCGCTCTCCACGCCCTCCCAGTTGGCGTAGAAACCGGCGAAGTCGCCCTTGCCGCTGGTCAGTGTGGCGAAGGTGTTGGTGCCGCTGGTCACCCGCTTGAAGTCGCCCTTGCCGCCTGCATAGCGGATCATCTGCTTGACCACGGCCGTCTGTTCGGCCGAGCCGAAGCTGACGAAGGTCTTGCCGTCGAAGTCCTTGGGGGTCTGGATGTCGGTGCGCGAGGCCAGCGAGCACCAGCGCGCCACGGAATGCTGGCCTATGTTGAAGACCTGCCGCAGGTCAGATCCCTGGGAGTTGAAGGTGGCCAGGTTGCTCAGCTTGGAGAAGCCGACGTCGGCGACCCCGTTCTGAACGGAGGTCTCTGCCCCTGCCTGAGCCGTCGGCAGGATGGTAAGCTTCAGGCCGGCCTTGTCGAAGTAACCCAGGTGCCGGGCCACGTAGATGCCCACATGATTGGTGTTGGGCGTCCAGTCCAGCATGAAGGAGAGCTTGGAGCCATCATCGGCCTTGTCGTCTGCCCCCTTGGTCCCGCAGGCTGCGCTCGTAGCTGCCATACAGAACGCTGCTGTCAGGGCGATCGCCCGTACAATCAGTTTGTGGCCGGGAATTCTCCTGAAGCCGCTGTTCTCCGACATGCTCATCACTGTCACCTTGCCTCTCCGGCACCCCTGGTGCCCATCCGCATCGGGGCCGCTACGGGAAGGTGAGGAGCCCGCGCGACGATCCGGTACGGTCTTGACCGATGGAATTCTGCGATGTGTGCTACGGCTGCTGCCACCAGCCGCGCGAACAAGACCACTCTAGTCCAACCCAGCCGGTCCTGCCTCGCCGTGATGAAAGGTTGCATCATTTGCCCTTATACTGGAGACTCACGAGAGGTCCGTGCGGGCCGACCGCTGTCGGTCTCGTCCGGAGCAAGACAACCGATTTCGGTAGGGTTCGACGGAGGGTTCCCATGTCGGTGACCATCAGTGATGTGGCCAAGCAGGCGGGCATGTCCGTATCCACGGTCTCCCAGGCGCTCAACGACAAGGGGCGCATCTCCCCGCCCACCAAGGACAGAGTCCGCAGGGCGGCCATGGAGCTGGGATATATCCCCGACAGCCGAGCCCGTTCCATGCGATCCTCGCGCTCGCATGCCGTAGGCCTGCTGGTCCCCGACATCCGCAACCCTTATTTTTCCGAGCTCGTCTACGCCGTCCAGGACCAGCTCTATTCGGCAGGCTATGCGCCCTTGATCGGCGTGTCCTCTTGCCGGGCCAGCAGGCAGGAGGACTATTACCGCACCCTTCTGTCCCGGCATATGGACGGTGTCCTGGTTGTTCCTGACGGGCCAACGTCGCCCATGCTGCGCACCATGCTGGCAAGGGAATTCCCTGTGGTCTTCGTGGACCGTCCCGACCGGACCCTGCCCGGTGTCCCTCTGGTGGATTCCGACCCTGTGCCCGGCCTGGAGGCGGCCTTGGACGCTCTGGCAGCCAGGGGATGCAGGCGAGTGGCCTTTGTCCCGGGCCCGGAGAGCCGCTCCTATACCTTCCGCGAGCGTGAGCAGGCTTTTCTGTCCGGCGTGGATGCCCGTCAGGGGCTGACGGGGTTGGTGGTCCGCCAAGGATTCGAGGACCGTCCCCGGGCGGCTGCGACCATGCGCCGCCTGCTCGGTCAAGGGGTGGATGCGGTCATCTTCGGCTACTCGGCCGATGCCATCAAGGCCGTCGCCGTGGAGTGGGACAGCGACCAGCGTTCGCGTGTGCCTCTGGTCTCCTTCGATGACCTGGAGGTCTTTCAGCTGGTCAGTCCCCAGGTTTCGGTCATCTCCCAGCAGGTGGATCGCATGGGCCGGCAGGGCGTTGACATGCTCCTGTCCATGCTTGAGCCGGGGAGACAGGCTCCGGAGGGCATGAGCGTGGATCGCCGGCTGCGCACCCAAACCCTTTTCGTGCCACGGGGTCTGCTGACTTAGGCCGGTTCCCGCCTGATGCAGGGGTCGGGTCTCGACAAAATATGTGCGTGTCGGCTGGTTGCCTCCTTCCTGTAAATGACCTCTACCGGCCTTTCGGCCATTTGCCGCCCTTGTCCAGACCCCGCTCTTTGTGACTCAGGTCACAAAACCTGGGAATTACTAGATGTGGGAAACGAATCATTCTCGGGCACTACATATGGTGGTCACGACGTGATAGAGTGAGTCTTGTCATTAAGAATGACATCCATGTGATTCGCCGTTCCCAGTACGGAATTTGGGAACGCCAAAGTAACCGCACATGAGTAACCGCATGAACCGTATGAGGAGCGACGATGGATACTGAGGTCATGACCGATAGCGTGAAGGAGCGTGGCATTTCGGATCGCGATGCTGTCGATGGCATTCTGGTCGAGAAGCGCGACGGCCGGATCGTCGATTTTGATCCCGTCAACATCATGAATGCCATCGAAGCCGCCTTCAAGGATGTCAAACACGAGGTCAGCCCCGAGGATCGTCAGCAGATCCGGGGTATGGCCCTGACCGTTCAGTCCGAGATCACCGATCGCTACACCAACCCGGTCAAGATCGAGGACATCCAGACATTGGTCGAGCATGCCCTGGTCAATGCCCATCTTTATGAGATTGCGCGCGCCTATACCTCATACCGTTTAGACCGTGACATTCAGCGTGCCAAGGCCACCGATGTCAACGAGGCCGTTCACCGCCTGACCAGCAAGGACGAGACTCTGGTGCGCGAGAACGCCAACAAGGACGCCAACGTATACGCAACTCAGCGCGACCTGCTGGCTGGCGCGGTCTCCAAGGCCTCGGCCTTCGCCATGCTGCCCAAGGATGTCTCCAACGCTCATATGAAGGGCGACATCCACTTCCACGACGCGGACTACTCGCCCTTTACGGCCGAGACCAACTGCTCCCTGCCCGACTTCGGTGATATGCTGGCCCACGGTTTTGAGCTGGGCAATGCCATGATGGACTCGCCCAAGTCCATCGGTACGGCCGCCACGCAGATCACCCAGATCATCAAGGACATCGCCGGATCCCAGTACGGTGGCCAGACCGTCAATCGTTGCGACGAGATGCTGGACAGGTACGCGCGTCTGGACTACAAGAAGAACTATTCCATGGCTGAGGCCGTCCTACCGGACGAGGAGCCCATCGACGTGGCCAAGGATGTCGTCCGCGGCCTCAAGGCCCGGGAGGCCGACTGGCTCCACCTGGATGATCGTGCCCCTATCGGCGAGGACGCCCCCTTCGATCTGGACGCTCCGCAGATTGTCCGGTTGCGTCAGGTCTATGCCAAGATCCTGACCCGCAAGAACATCTACGATGCCATGCAGACCATGGAGTACCAGATCAACTCCAACCGTGTCTCCAACGGGCAGACCCCCTTCGTCACCGTGGGCTTCGGCCTGGGCACATCCTGGTTCGCCCGTGAGATTCAGCGGGCCATCTTCCTGATTCGTATCCGCGGACTGGGCAAGGACCGTCACACCGCCATCTTCCCCAAGCTGGTCTTCACCATCAAGCACGGCCTCAACGCGGACGAGGGCGATCCCAACTACGACATGAAGCAGCTGGCTCTGGAGTGCTCGACCAAGCGCATGTACCCTGACGTGGTCTTCTACGAGAACCTGGTCAAGATCACCGGTTCTTTCAAGGCCCCCATGGGCTGCCGCTCCTTCCTGCAGGCCTGGACCAACCCTGAGACGGGCGAGGATGAAGAGGACGGCCGCATGAACCTGGGTGTCGTCACCGTCAACATTCCCCGCATTGCTCTGGAGTCCCGAGGCGACAAGGATCGCTTCTGGAAGATCTTCGACCAGCGCATGGAGGTGGCCCACCACGCCCTGCAGTTCCGCATCATGCGCTGCAAGCAGGCTACGCCCATCAACGCACCCACCCTCTACCAGTACGGCGCCTTCGGCAGGTTGAAGCCGACCGACAGTGTGGACACCCTCTTCCGCAACAGCCGCTCTACCGTTTCGCTGGGCTACATCGGCCTTTACGAGGCCACCAGCGTCTTCTACGGCAAGGACTGGATGAAGGACCACTCCTGGGATCCGGATGGTAAGGAGTTCGCCCTGAGCATCGTTCGCCGGATGAATCAGCTCTGCAAGCAGTGGGAGAAGGCTGAGGGATACCACTATTCGGTCTACTCCACTCCAGCTGAGTCGCTGACTGACCGCTTCGCCCGGATGGACAAGGAGAAGTTCGGCGTAGTCGACGGAGTCACCGACCACGACTTCTACACCAACAGCTTCCACTACCCGGTCTGGCTGCGACCCACGCCCATGGAGAAGCTCAGCTACGAGCGGGACTTCCCCTACCTGGCCTCCGGTGGGTTCATCAACTACTGCGAGTTCCCCTCCATGCAGCAGAATCCCAAGGCCCTGGAGGCGGTCTGGGATTACGCCTACGACATCGGCATCGGATACTTGGGCACCAACACCCCCATCGACCACTGTTTCGTCTGCGGCTACGAGGGTGACTTCGAGCCCACCGAGGAGGGTTTCAAGTGCCCCGAGTGCGGCAACGACGATCCTGATAAGTGCAACGTGACCAAGCGCACCTGCGGTTATCTTGGCAACCCCGTCCAGCGGCCCATGGTCCACGGCAGGCACGAGGAGATTGCCCACCGCGTCAAGCATATGGAGGGCGAGACCGGCCACGTGGTCCTCAAGGATGGATCCACCAAGGAGTGGTTCGACGACAAGGCCGAATAGGCTCTGACAAGGCGCAGTTAATGGCGGGCCGGGTAGTTTGCGGCCCGCCATTGTCATGAGGAGGATCAGATGACGGACAAACAGGGAGCCATGAGAAAGACAGGCGGCCACCGTGACTTCGCCGCTGATGAGCAGGGGCGCGGTCCAGGGGTTCCCTCCGCGCTGACCAACAATCCCAAGGCCGGCCAGTGGGACGGTCGTCGGCTCAGTCGGGGAATCGTGGCGGACTACAAGCGTCTGGTCATGACCGACGGCGAGGGGATCCGCTGCTCCCTCTACGTCAGCGGCTGCCCCTTCCGCTGCCAGGGGTGCTACAACGCATCCATCTGGGACTTCGGCGCCGGACACCCCTATACCCAGCAGCTTGAGGACCGCATCGTCAAGGATCTGTCGCTGTCCTATGTGCAGGGCATTACCTACCTGGGTGGTGAGCCTCTGCTCAACACTCCCATGCTGCTCGGCCTTTCTGAGCGGATCAGGCGTGAGTTCGGCCATGAGAAGGATATCTGGTGCTGGACCGGCTACACCTGGGAGGAGCTGAACCGGCCGGGGGAGACCCCGGACAAGGCTCAGCTGATCTCCTATCTTGATGTGCTGGTGGACGGACGCTACTTGGAGAATCGGAAGAACAGCCTGCTCCAGTTCCGGGGCTCGGACAACCAGCGGATCATAGACGTGCCGCGTTCCTTGGAGCAGGGCCGGGTGGTCATCTGGCCCAAGCTGCATGACCAGACCAGGTTCATTCCGGAGACCTACAGCAAGGGCCGGCAGCAGGAGCAGCAGCGGGGCTGATACCAGTTCCGGCTCTGTATTGTCCTACGTCGCCTTGCCGGGGCACAATGGGTGTCATGACTGATGAGCATGATCACGACGCCAAACCCGACCTGCCTAAGGATCTTAGGGTCCGCTTCTGCCCTTCGCCGACTGGCACCCCGCATGTAGGCATGGTTCGAACAGCACTCTTCAACTGGGCCCAGGCCCGGCACTCGCATGGCACCTTCGTCTTCCGCATCGAAGACACCGATGCCCAGCGCGACAGCGAGGAGAGCTACAAGCAGATCCTGGAGGCCCTCAAGTGGCTGGGGTTGGACTGGGATGAGGGCGTGGAGGTCGGCGGCCCGGATGGCCCCTATCGACAGTCCGAGCGTGGCGACATTTACCGCGATGTGGCCCGGCAGCTGCTTGATGCCGGTTATGCCTATGAGTCCTACTCCACCGCTGAGGAGATCAGGGAGCGCAACCTGGCCGCCGGTCGCCCGGCCGCTTTTGGCTATGACGGCTACGATCGCGACCTGAGCGACGAGCAGCGTCAGGCCTTCCGCGATCAGGGCCGCCGTCCCGCCCTGCGCATTCGCATGCCCGACGAAGACATCGCCTTCGACGACCTGATTCGCGGGCATATCGAGTTCAAGGCCGGGTCCGTGCCCGACTACGTGATTGTGCGCCCCAACGGCGATCCCCTTTATACTCTGACCAACCCGGTCGATGATGCCCTGATGCACATCAATGTGGTCCTGCGCGGCGAGGATCTGCTCAGCTCCACCCCCCGGCAGATCGTCCTCTACCGATACCTGATGAAGCTGGGCATAGCCCGGGCTATGCCTCTGTTCGGACACCTGCCCTATGTCATGGGCCAGGGCAAGAAGAAACTGTCCAAGCGCGACCCTGAGTCCAACCTCTTCCTGCACCGGGAGCACGGCTTCATTCCTGAAGGCCTGCTCAACTATCTGGCTCTTCTGGGCTGGTCCATCGGCCCAGACCGGGATGTCTTCTCCATGGAGGAGATGGTTGAGCACTTCGACATCCGCGACGTCAAAGCCAATCCGGCGCACTTCGACATCGACAAGGCCGTGGCCATCAACGCCGAGCACATCCGCATGCTGGAGCCACAGGACTTCTTGAACCGGTCCCTGCCCTACCTCAAGCGTGACGGGCTGGTGAGTGCCGTGCGCTGGCAGGACCTGAGCGATCGGGAGCAGCGGATTCTGAGTGCTGCCGCCCCCCTGGTCCAGCCTCGCGTACGTCTGCTGGAGGAAGTGTCCGGGATGGTAGGCAGTCTGCTCAGCCAGGAGGAGTACCTCGAGCCTGAACCGGATGCCCGTAAACAGCTCAAGGATTCGGCCGGACAGGTTCTGGATTTGGCCACTGCCGCCCTGCAGAATGTGTCCGAGCAGGATTGGAAGGCCGATCACCTGCACGACCTTCTCACTCAAGCGCTGGTGGATGAGGGCGGCTATAAGCCCCGTCTGGCCTTCGGCCCAATCAGGGTGGCGGTCTCGGGAAGGCGGGTATCGCCGCCCCTGTTTGAGTCCCTGGAGATCCTAGGCAAGAGCACAACACTCCGAAGGTTGGCCAACTTGCGCCAAAACCTATGAGCGGGTATATTTCTTTTTTGTTGTGCTACTGACCTGTTGAACCGGGTTCGTACGCGGCGAAAAGTGAAGCCCCCGTCGTCTAGCGGTCTAGGACTACGCCCTCTCACGGCGCCAACACCGGTCCAAATCCGGTCGGGGGTACGACATGTGGCAACCGTCCAAGCGATTGTCGCACAGCCAATTGGGGTATGGTGTAATTGGCAACACAGGTGATTCTGGTTCATCCATTCTTGGTTCGAGTCCAGGTACCCCAGCAGTAGAGACATAGAGTCCCAGGGAGCGGAGCACCGACACGGTGTTCCGCTCTTCTTATTTAAGCATTACCATGGATTCTAGGAATGCCTCTGGTTTGCAAAGCGGCGGCCAGTGGTATCCACGAGAGTTACTCACGGTGTGAGCAAGCAAACAAAAAGAGGAGGCCTGGCAAACTGCTATGTCAGAGTTTCCGATGATGGAATCTGATACTTTGAGCATAGAAGCTTGAGTGATGAACCCAATCATCGGCTGATCGGGCAACATCACCCGGTATATGAATCATTGTACGATTTTTTCGGTAAAGGTGTGTGATTATGACGACAATCATGGTGTTGGGAGCTGGTTATGCGGGTCTTCGCGTGGTCAAGAAGCTGGCTCATGCAAAGACTGATGCCCATATAGTCCTGGTCAATCAGAACGAGTACCACTACGAGTCCACCCAGCTGCACCAGGTGGCGGCGGGAACCAAGGAACCGGCGGACGTGGTCTTCGACCTGCGCAAGTCCCTGCCTGATTCGGTGGAGCTGATTGTCGACAAGGTGGTCGGCATCGATCAGGACAACCGCAAGGTCAGCCTGGAGCATCACGATCCTCTGTCCTACGACTACCTGGTCAACGCCCTGGGCTTTGAGTCCGAGACCTTTGGCATCAAGGGGGCCGATGAATATGGATGGCCCCTTGTCGACGTGGACACTGCCTTGGCGGCCCGCAAGAAATTGGAGCAGACGCTGGCTCGCTATCAGACCAGCCATGATCCGCTGGATTTGAGCATCGTGGTCTGTGGCGCGGGCTTCACCAGCATCGAGTATCTGGGCGAGCTGGTCTACCGGCTGCCTCAGCTCTCGAAGCGCCTGGGCTTCCCCATGGATCAGGTCAAGGTGGACTGCATAGAGGCATCGCCCAAGATTCTGCCCATGTTCAGCCAGGATCTGGTCGACTGGGCTGTGGATTACCTGCGCAAGCGGGGGGTCAACTTCCACACCTCGACTCCCATCACCGAGGTCAAGCAGGATGCCGTGGTCTCCAATGACCAGGAGTTCAAGGCCCATACGATCATTTGGACAACGGGTGTGCGTGGGAGCCACGTTATTGCCGATTCCGGGTATAATCAGAAACGTAACCGTGTAGTGGTCAGGGATGACCTGTCGGTGGAGCAGCATCCAGAGGAGTTCCTGGTGGGTGATGTCAGTGCCGTTCCCGACCCCCAATCGGGTCGGCTCTACCCAACCACTGCACAGATTTCGATGGCCCAGGCTGATACCGCGGCCGCGAATGTCCTCGCCAGAATGCGGGGGCAGGAGCCCCAACGGTTCACCTTCCGAAGCCTGGGGACCGTGTGCTCTCTCGGTCCCCACGCCGGGGTTGCCGAAATCGACCGTATGGGCACGCTGAAGCTCAAGGGCAAGGTGGTCTCGGTCCTGAAGTGGATCGTGAACGAGCGGTCGGTCCTGGAATTGGCTGACGTGCGTACCATGTTGGAGAGCAACTGAACCAGCGTCTCAAGGGACGTAAAGGGCTAGACGACGAGGGAGAAGAGGACGAACATGATTCAGGTCATGAGGAAGCGGCGCATGTTCGTCCCGTCCCAGTCTCGGATTGGATCGTTCTGGGCGACGATGGCCATCGGCCCTGCGTCCATCGACATCATTGACTACCTCCTGCTCCTCCTCATTCCGACGGAAACAGCGGCTCATTGTCGCTTCCGTCCGGATGGCGGAGATTCCCGTGCCAGTGCGCGGATCGGCAGGAGCGAGAGGAGAGTGGCATTAGCATGAGTTTTCTACAAGGTTTATGGTTCTTTGTCATCGGCCTGCTTTTTGCGGGATTCCTTCTGCTTGAAGGGTTCGACTTCGGCGTTGGCATGGCCACCAGGTTCGTGGCCCGTGACGGTGATGAGCGCGCCACCTTCATGAGGGCTATCGGCCCCCACTGGGATGGCAACGAGGTCTGGCTGATTACAGCCGGCGGTGCGATGTTTGCTGCTTTCCCGCTCTGGTACGCCTCCCTTTTCTCGGGGTATTACCTCCTGCTCTTCCTGGTGCTGGTCTCCCTGATTCTGCGTGGCGTCTCATTCGAGTTCGCCTCCCATGCGCTGACTAGCCGCGAGCGTGGTGTCTGGCAGTGGGCCAACTTCATCGGTTCGCTTTTCGCGCCATTCTTCCTGGGTATGATGCTGACCAGCCTGATCCAGGGCATCCCTATGGATAAGAACGGCGATGCCTGGCCCGGGTTCTTCGACGTGTTCAACTGGCTCTCTGTAGTCGGCGGCATTGCTGTAGTCTTCTTCAGCTTTGTTCATGGCCTGCACTTCCTGAGCCTGAAGTTGGGTGCCATGGATTCCCGCCGGATGCTCAACGTCAGCGAGAAGGCCTACTGGATTGCCTATCCGGCCCTGGTCGTCTTCGTGCTCCTGGCCATCTTCAACACCGACTTCTACAAGGCACGTCCCCTGTCCACCTGGCTGATTACCGTCATCATCCTGGCATCAGTGATCGGAGGCCACGTTGCCGTCTTCAAGAAGCACGGCGGCTACGCCTTCACCTGCTCGGGCATCACCCTTATGGCCATCATCGCCTTTATCTTCAACGGGCTCTTCCCGCGGGTGATGATCGCTGACGATCCGGCACACAACCTGCTGATCCAGGATGCCTCGGCCTCGCCGCTGACCATGAAGATCATGACTATTGTGCTTTGCATCTTCCTGCCTATCATGCTGGCCTACTTCATCTGGAGCTACTTCATCCAGCGCAAGCGGCTGGACACCGATGGAGCTCATCTGACCTCACCTGTGGCTCCTTCGGCCACCGTGGCTGAGACCGTCTGAGAGCCAAAGGAGGCAGGGGGGCAGTGCTGGCAGGACCGGAGCGCATCCGGAGGGTAATGCATTGATTGACAAGAATCTCTTCCGTTTCGACGGAGTCCGGTCCACCTTGGGCCTGCTGGCTGCCCTGTCCCTGGTTCAGGGAATAGGTGTGGTGGTTCAGGCCTATGGGTTGACTTTGGCTCTGGTGCGCATTTGGCACCTTCAGAACCTCAAGGTGCTGGTGGTGCCGGTGCTGATTTTTTTGGCAGCCTACACCTGTCGACAGCTCTGCGATGTGGCCAAGGATCGTTTTGCCACTGACCGTGCCGACGCCATCGTAGCCGAACTTCGGCCCCGTATTCAGGACAAGGTCTTCTCGCTGGGGCCGTCGGCTCTGGCCCGGCGTGGCACGGGCTCGGCCGTCACCATGCTGGTGGATGGGCTTGACCAGGTGCGTACTTACGTGCTGACGGTCCTGCCAAAGATGATGGATCTCATCTTCATCCCATTGATTGTCTTGGTCGTGGTCTGGACCCAGGATGCAGGTTCCGGGCTCATCCTCCTGCTCATGTTGCCTCTGCTTATCTTCTTCATGGTCATCCTGGGCCTGGCAGCCAGGGATCGTTCCAGTCGGCAGTACGCTCAGTTCCGCAAGCTCAACACCAGGTTCATGGATACGGTCCTGGGTCTGCCGACCCTGAAAATGTTGGGCATAGACAAGGAGTACGAGGACGAGATCTATTCGGTCTCGGATCGTTTCCGCAAGAGGACCATGAGCGTTATCCGGGTCGCCATGACCTCCACCTTTGCTTTGGACTTCTTTGCCACCTTGGCAATCGCCATCATGGCCGTTTTCTTGGGCAACAATCTGATCAATGCCAAGGTGGAGCTCTTTCCAGCCCTTTTGGCCCTGATTCTGGCCCCTGAGTACTTCATGCCCATCCGCCAGTTCGGAGATGATTTCCACGCCACGCTGAACGGAAAGAACGCCTTGGATGACATCGCGGATATGCTGGACCAACCGGAGCCCAAGCGCTTGGAGGAACTGGACTGGTCCGGGTGGAAGGAAGACAGCCACCTGCGTCTGAAGGGAATCGACTTCTCCTATCCTGGTCCCAAGCCGGTAGAGAGCAATGCTTCAGCCGGGGCGCAGATGGATGCCATGGCCAAGTCCGAGAGCCAAAAGTCCGGCAAGAAGGGCAGCAAGCGCAAGTCTTCCAAGGTTCATGACGGTAATGGGGAAGCGACCTCGGCTGAAGTCGGTTCCACGGCATCGCAGGGAACTGGAGACGAGGCAGCTGTGGATTCGCAGGAACAGCCTCTGGCACTGAGCGGCCTGGACTTCAACCTGAGCGGTTTTTCCAAGGTGGCCATTGTCGGTCGTTCTGGAGCCGGCAAGTCCACGTTGATGGATCTGCTGGCCGGCTTTGACCAGCCCAAGGCAGGCGCCATCGACCTGGATGGTCATCAGCTGGAGCATTGCAACGTGGCTGCCTGGCAGCGGCACATCAGCTACATTCCGCAGAACCCCTTCATCTTCCACGGCACAGTGGCCGACAACATCCGCTTCTACAAGCAGGATGCAGACGATGCCGCCGTGGCCCGTGCAGCCGACCGAGCCGGATTGACCGACTGGCTGCAAACATTGTCTGATGGTCTGGATACGCGGATTGGAGAGGGCAACCGAGGCATCAGCGGCGGCCAGGCCCAGCGAATTGCCCTGGCCAGGGGGATCCTTGACCCCTCACGCGAGATTCTGTTCTTTGACGAGCCCACAGCCCACCTGGACATCGAGACCGAATACGACCTGAAGCAGACCCTGCTGCCCATCATGGACGGGCACCTGGTCGTCCTTGCCACCCACCGGCTGCACTGGCTGGCCAACATGGACTGGGTGATCATGCTGGAGCATGGACGAATTGTGGCCCAGGGCGATCCGCATGAGCTGATTGGACAAGGCGGACCCTTGGACGCGCTGATCGATGAGATGGGAGGGAACCAGATTGCCGACTACCAGCAGGACTGAAACCGCCGGAAGAGACGGCATGGGATCGCCTAAGGCCTCCCGCCGCGGCCGCGGACTGTCGGGCTACATGCATATCTGGCACCGGGACCATTGGTTCTGGCCCTACCTGCGTCAGAACAAGGGGCTGCTTGCTCTGATCTTCTTCCTGGGAACCATCACCTTTGTGTGCGCGGCCGGGCTGATGTTCACCTCGGGCTTCCTGATCAGCAGGTCTGCCCGCCACCCCTTCAACATCTTCGCCGTATACGTACCGGTGGTCCTGACCAGGGCCTTCGGCATCGGACGGCCCACATTCAAGTACCTGGAGCGCATCAAGAGCCATGACTGGGTGCTCCGAGTGGTTTCCAAGCTGCGGGTTCAGCTCTACCGCACCCTCTCGCAGGACGCGGCCTTCCTGAACGAGCATGAGCGAACAGGCACGGTCCTGGGTATGCTCTCGGATGACCTGGATCACTTGGAGAACTTCTACCTGCGCACCATCTTCCCCACGGTCGTGGCCTACATGATGTGGGTGGTGGTCACCATAGCTGTAGGCGTCTTCTCCTGGCTGACCTCGCTCCTGCTCTTCCTGCTTTTCGCCCTGATCCTGATTCTGGTCCCGCTGGTCTCGCTGGCTTATTCAGACGGGCGTTACGACATGGAGAAGGCACGGCGGCAGGACCAGTACACGGCAGTGACCGAGAGCTACATGGGCCTGGGGGATTGGGTGATCACCCGCCGTCGGCGGCGCTTCGTGGACACGGCGTCCGGTGATTTCAACGACATCGCCACCGGCCGCAAAGAGCAGAAACGGTTCGAACGCTGGCGCAACTGCGGCATCCAGATGATTTTCGCTCTTATGGTGGTGGCTCTGATTGTTGGGGCGGATCTGCGCATGACCAGCTCCACCTCCATAGCTGACTTCGCGGCAGCCGTGGTCCTGGCGGTTTTCCCTCTGGTCGACTGCTTCATCGTGGTCTCCCAGGCCGTGGCCGAGGTTCCCCTTTACACAGACTCGCTGGACCACCTGAATGATCTGACCGAGCGTGTCGAGTCCCGGCGAATTGAGCCGAGCGCCCAGACCAGGCTGGAGGGGCCGATCAAGTCAATCGTCTTCGACCATGTCAGCTTCTCCTATGGTCCTGATGACCCTCTGCTGCTGGACGACTTCAGCCTGCGAATCGAAGGTGGGCAGCGCGTGGCCCTGCTCGGTCCCAGCGGAGAGGGCAAGACAACGGTTCTTCAGCTGCTTCTAGGCGATCTGCGCCCCACCAGTGGCCGCATCCTGATCAATGGAATACCGGTCGATGCCTTGCAGGATCAGCGTCCTGAGCTCTTTGGCTACCTGAACCAGCAGGCCTTCCTCTTCAACACCACCATCGCCTCCAACGTGCGTCTGGGCGCTCCCCAGGCCGATGATGATCAGGTTCGCCAGGCTCTGAAGGCTGTACAGCTGGATCAGGTCGTAGATGACATGCCCCAGGGAATCGACACGCCGGTGGATGAGGCTGGCGGCCGTCTTTCAGGCGGGCAGCGCCAGCGTCTGGCCCTGGCCAGGATTGTGCTCAAGCGCACGCCGATCATTCTTCTGGACGAACCAACCATCGGTCTGGATCCCATAACCGAGCGGCGGCTCATGGCCATGATCTTCAAGGTCAGCCAGGATCGCACCCTTCTTTGGGTGACCCACCACCTCCAGGGGCTGGAGGAGGCCGACCAGGTCATCTTTATGCAGGATGGTCATATAGCCATGCAGGGTCGACCTGTTGATTTGTACCATGAGAACGCCCGTTTCCGTGAACTTTATCGCATGGATGTTTCGGACGTGGACAATGGTGCCGGTCAAGGGATATACTTAAAGAAGCAGTCAGATTCAGATGGACGGAACCCTGTTGAATGACCATCAGGCTGTTTCCCGAGCAATGAATTTTGCACGGTTGTCGGGTCGCCGATCTTGTCGGATGGCTTCTCGACCGGTCACCGTGCGCCGTCGGTTCATGGACTGGACGGTATGGAAACCGGAGCCCGTGGAAGCGACCAGGTCGCGAAGTCGGGGAGAGCTGAAAGGTTCTCGTGGGCATAAGCCTGGTCATATCTGAATCCGTCCGGATTCGACCCGTGTACCCGCGCCCGACGAACCCTGCAGAGATTGGGAGGAACGATGTTCACTGTATTGGGATTGTCTAGATTCCAGTTCGCCATGACGACGATATTCCACTTCTTCTATGTCCCTATGACCATCGGTCTGGCCCTGGCGGTCGCCATCATGGAGACCACCTATGTGGTGACCAAGAAGGATGTCTACAAGAAGATGACCATGTTCTGGTCCAAGATCTTCCTGCTCTCCTTCGCGGTCGGCGTGGTCACGGGCATCATCCAGGAGTTCCAGTTCGGCATGAACTGGTCCAATTACTCCAGGTTCATGGGTGACATCTTCGGTGCCCCCCTGGCCATCGAGGCCCTGCTGGCCTTCTTCCTGGAGTCCACTTTCATCGGCGTGTGGATGTTCACCTGGAATAGGTTCAAGCCGGCCGTGCATGTGGTCTTCATCTGGCTGACCTTCCTGGGTTCCTCCATGTCGGCCATCTGGATTCTGGCTGCCAACAGCTTCATGCAGCACCCGGTTGGTTTCGAGATCAACCAGGCCACTGGTCATGTGCGGTTGCGCAGCTTCGGTGATGTCATGTCCAATCCCCAGCTGTGGATCGAGTTCCCCCACGTCTTCTTTGCCGCCGTCTGCACAGGGGCCTTTGTGGTCATGGGTTGCAGCGCCTTCAGCCTGCTGAGAATGCACATGGGGAACAAGGATCAGGCCGTGGCTGCTGTCGAGGCCGACTCCGAGAAGCAGGCCAAGGTCAACCTGTTCACCAAGTCCATTCGTCTGGCCGCCCTGCTCGGTCTTATCGGTTCCATCTGCGTGATCACCTACGGTGATTTACAGGGCAAGTACATCGTGACCGATCAGCCTATGAAGCTGGCTGCCACCGAGGCCATCTATGAAGACACCGGTGATCCCGCCCCCTGGAATGCTGTGGCTCTGATCAATGAGAAGGACCACAAGATCGAGGGGTCCGTCGAGATTCCCGGAGCCATGTCGCAGCTGGCTTACGGCAAGAAGACAGGTGCCGTCAAGGGCATGAACACCGTCAATAAGGAGCTGCACGAGAAGTATGACGCCAAGTATGGCAAGGACATGAACTACTACGTGCCGGTTACCACCCTATTCTGGGTCTTCCGTCTGATGGTCGGAATCGGGTTTGCCTTTGCCCTGATATCCGCATTGGTGCTCTGGTTCACACGTAAGAAGAAGAACACACTGTTCACCTCGCGTTGGAAGCTCTGGATTATGGGTATTTTTACCTTTGCTCCCTTCGCTGCGACAACCAGTGGCTGGTTGGTGACTGAGCTTGGTCGCTATCCCTGGCTGGTTTACGGTTATCAGACCATTGCCGATGGAGTTTCGCCCACCAGCACGGTGCCGAACCTGCTCTTCACCTGCATCGTCTACTTCCTTCTCTTCCTGGTTCTGGGCGGAGTTATGGTCTTCTACACCAGGAGAACCCTGCACCAGGGACCCTTCTACAAGCCGGATGACGGCAATGGGCCGCAGCCTGCCACGGTGCATGGAGCACCGGCTCGAGTAGCCTTGGCCTGATGGTCGTCTGACCTCAAACCTTTCCTTCCCCTTCGGCAAATCCCCCGCTTCGGACCGTATGGTTCGGAACGGGGGATTTGCTGTCTTAAAGGTTTGCCATCAGTGGCGAGCGGCTGTGAGATTCAGATCAGAACAGAGAGCAATGGCGAACATGATGCGACAGAGGTTATGCATGTTCGGCATAGAGCTGATACCAGGCTGGCTTCACTCATTTTGGTTTTGTTGCTTTGGTTCTGTTGCACCGATTCGTTCAGACCTGGGCGGCCAGCTTGGCTGTAATCCTCTGCAACAAGTCTCGCACCCCTTTGTCCACTGGAGAACCCTCAAGGCTGTCCGCAGCCTGTTGCAGATAGTCCCTGGCGGTTTGCCGACTGCTCTCCATCAGTTGGGGATGGGATCTGAAGTAGTCGACCACCTGGTCGGGATCGTCCTGCTGGACTAGGGTTCTGAAGTTCTCATCCTTTTGGAACCCCAGCAGAACCGGCAGAGTGTAGATTCCGTCGCGAATATCCTCCAGCTTGGGCTTGCCGGTGTCGCGATCCAGATCGAAATCGTTGATGTCATCGATGATCTGGAAGGCCATGCCCAGATTGCTGCCGAAGTCTCTGGCGGTACGTTCCAGGCCCGTGTCAGTTGGCTGGCCATCAAGGCGGATTCCAGTCAGGCAGGCCAGTCGGAAGAGTGCTGCGGTCTTGCCCGAGATGGCCCGGTCGTAATCGTCAATGGTTATATGGGTGTGGTGACGGTCTGACTCCTGGTAGAGCTCGCCACCCACGATCTCACAGACCGTGCCGGCTTGCTCGCGGATAAAGGCTGTGTCAGGGGCGATGGAGGCCATAATCTCCATATAGCGTGAAAGGATCAGGTCTCCTAGATAGATGGCGGCCTTGTTGCCCCGGATGGTGTGGACCGTGGGCTTGTTGCGGCGTATGGGGGCATCGTCCAGAACGTCGTCGTGGACCAGGGTGGCCAGATGAAGCATCTCGATGGCGGCGGCGCCGGTGATGACGGTATCGTCCAGGCGCCCTTTGTTTCGTGAGCCGGCCCGGGCAAAGAGGATCACCATGGCGGCGCGAATCATCTTGCCGTGGTTATCCAGCAGTCGACGGTAATCCTCCTGATAGGGAGCCACATGGGTACGTTCCTGGTGCAGACGGTTGACAACCCGCTCAAGATCCTTGCGCAACAGGAGCTCTTGTCCTTCTGCCATGGAGGTACGCTCCCTCTATCTCGTTAAGAACCGCAACGTATCCAATATACCAAGACCGGGGCCAGGCCTGAAGATTGTCGCCCCAGTCCTGACTATCGCCGTAATCACTGTGGTCAAGCTCACATCAAAGTGTTGTCGTACTGTGATGATCCTGAAGCCTGAATCCGATTCGTAAGGGGGCTGCATAGATAGGCCCAGAGGCGAAGGCCGGTGAAGTAGGCTAGATGTATGAGTCAGCATTACAACGCGGATCGGGTTTCCCCACAAGGCGGCGAGGGAGAGCATGATCGACCGCTGTCCGTTTCGGCTCGGCTGGGGCGGCTTCAGTTCCACTACTCGGGCAAGTTCAGACTTTTGCAGCTGGCCGACGTCCAGGAGGGGCCTAAGGTCTCTTCGGACACAATCAGACTGATAGCCGCGGCCTGTGATGCAGCAAAGCCTGATCTGGTGGTCTTCTCGGGCAACCAGGTGGCCGGTTACGACACGGCCTATGAGCGCACCTTCCGTAAAAGGCGTTGGAGCACCCCCCTGGATGGCATCTACTCGGCTGGTCTGAGCATGGGCGGCGCCCTGGGACTTGGGGGAGCCTCCCTGAAGCGCTCCTCCAAGATTCAGGATGGCCAATCTGCTGCTGACCGCAGGGAGCTGAGTCGCAGGGAATCGGAGCATCAGGCGGACGACAGGGATGCCGAGCATGTACGTCGGCAGAACATCAAACACACCGAGGACCTGGTTCGCAGAACTGTTGGCCTGATCACAGGCCCACTGGTTGAGCGCGGGATTCCTTTCGTCGTCACTTATGGTAACCACGATTTCCAGTGCGGTCTGGACACGGATCAAATGGATGCCATCTATCGGGAGGTGCCCGGTTGCCTGAACCCGGAGGCTACGGTCGCCCACCCTGATCGGGTCCATGCGCTGATCGGATCGGCCCTGCCCTCCCAGACGGCCTTCGTCTGCGCTCCGGGCACCTTCGCGTTGCCTGTGGCGGATTGCGACGGTCACGGGGTGGTCATGGGCCTGGTTCTGGTGGACTCTGGTGACTATGCCCGTGCAGGCGGTTACGGCTCACCTTCGGCCCAGGCCCTGGATTTCCTGGCGGCTGCTCCTGACCTTCTGGGCAACCGATCCATAGTCTTCCAGCACATGCCCATTCCCCAGTTCTATGATCTGCTCAAGCCGGTGCCGGCCACCACAGCCTATGCGGTCCAGGGCTACCGGAGTTTCGACTCCCGCTGCTACATTCTGGACGAGTCGCGCACCTGCCCGGGCTCCTACTTGGGCGAAGGAGTCTCCTGTCCGGACGAGGACAGCGGCGAGTATGACCTGCTTACCCGGAACCGGGGCTATTTCGCCCTCTTCGCTGGGCATGACCACCGCAATGGCTTCGTCGGGCGCAGCGGTGAACTGACTCTGGGGGCTACGCCCACATGCGGATTCGGCTCCTACGGTCCGGTGCCCGGCAAGCGGGCGGCACGGCTCTTCGAATTCGACATCCGCCATCCCCATCATCCTCGCACCCAACTTTTGGAGTTCGGGCAGTTGGTGGGGCGGCCCGGATCCCACAAGGTCTACACCTTCGCCATGAGCCATGTGCCTACCTCTACTGGGGATGCAGTCAACCTCTTGCGTCGGCCTGGGTTCTTGGCTGGTGGTCTGACGGCCCTGGCAGGGCTGATCGCCTCCTGGGGCTCCACCCGACGGCGGTAAGGATGGCGATAAGGGCCAGGAATGCCCTCAGGCCCTACGACGGGTAGGGGATGAGGCTCGTAGCAGGGCTTCGGTCAGATATTTACCAGCGGCCATGACCAGGGGGGCGTAACGTCTTCCAGGTGTGGTGGACATACGGTTGACCGGCCCGGAGATGGAAATGGCGGCCATGACCTGCCCGGATCCGTTGCGGATGGGAGCCGAGATGGAACAGACCCCCTCTTCCCGCTCATTGATGGACTCTGCCCAGCCGCGTTTACGGACCGTGGCCAAGGTTGCTGCGTTGAACTTGGCGTGTCGCAGACCCTGATGGAGGCGTTCGGGTTCCTCCCAGGCCAGCAGGATCTGTGCCGCCGACCCGGCCTCCATGGACAGCAGGGCGCCTACGGGGATGGAGTCGCGCAGGCCGGAGGCGCGTTCCACCGCGGCGATGCAGACCCGGACCTCACCTTGGCGGCGGAAGATCTGGGCCGATTCGCCCGAACGGTTGAGCAGTGTATGCAGAATGGGTCCCGATGCGGTCAGCAGACGATCCTCGCCGGCGGCAGCGGCCAGTTCGGCGAAGCGGGATCCCAGAACGAAGCGGCCATGCACGTCCCGCAGAACGAAGCGGTGGCGCTCCAAGGCGATGGCCAGTCGGTGGGCGGTGGGGCGAGCCAACCCGGTTGCGTTGACCAGCTGTCCCAAGGTCATGGGTCCGGTCTCCAGGGTGTCCAGAATTCGCACCGTCTTGTCCAGAACGCCGACGCCCGAATGAATCTCCTCCTGATGCATGTTCGGATCATTTGCGGAGGGGTATCTGTCGTCGTCGTTCATAGAAAGCGTGTCCATGGTTGAATTATGCCATCTCAGTATATGAAATGCAAAAGTTCATAACGGTTGGGCAGTTCCATACTCGGTGGTAAGAGGCCGGCGGGGTGCCGATGAGGTTGGCGCCCCGGCCGGTCGTAGGCTTTCAGGAGGCGATATGGGACGCACAATGGCGGAAAAGGTCTGGACCGATCATTTGGTCAGAAAGGGCCAGGGAGGCGAACCCGATCTGATTTACATCGATCTGCAGCTCATGCACGAGGTGACCAGTCCACAGGCCTTCGAGGGTCTGCGCCTGGCAGGCCGGAAGATCCGTCACCTGGACCAGGTCATCGCCACTGAGGACCACAACACCCCTACCATCGACATCGATCGGCCCATCGCAGACAAGGTCTCGGCTCTGCAGATCTCCACCCTGGAGCGCAACTGCCGCGAGTTCGGAGTCCGTCTGCATCCATTGGGGGACGCGGATCAGGGCATTGTCCATGCTTTTGCACCCGTCCTGGGATTGACCCAGCCCGGCATGACCATCGTCTGCGGTGATTCGCATACCTCGACCCACGGGGCTTTCGGGGCCCTTGCTTTCGGTATCGGCACCTCCGAGGTGGAGCATGTTCTGGCCACCCAGACCCTGAGCCTGAAGCCTTTCAAAACCATGGCCATCACCGTCTGCGGTCAGCTCAAGCCCGGCGTGGGCGCCAAGGACGTCATCCTGGCCGTCATTGCCAAGATCGGCACGGGTGGCGGTCAAGGGCACGTTCTGGAGTACCGGGGCGACGCCATTCGACGCATGTCCATGGACGCGCGCATGACCATCTGCAACATGTCCATCGAGGCCGGGGCGAGGGCCGGGATGATCGCGCCGGATGAGACCACCTTCGCCTACTTGGAGGGCCGGCCGCACGCCCCCAAGGGAGCCATGTGGAATCAGGCCCTGGAGTACTGGCGAACCCTCCCCACCGATTCGGATGCAGTCTTCGACAAGGAGGTCATCCTGGATGCCGACCAGCTGACCCCTTACGTGACCTGGGGCACCAACCCCGGACAGGGTCTGCCCATAGGTGCTGATGTGCCTGTGCCAGAAAAGATCGCCGACCCGGCCAAGCGCCAGGCGGCCCAGGAGGCCATCGACTACATGGGTCTGAGGCCGGGGATGCCCATCCGGGACATCGCCGTGGACACCGTCTTCATCGGCTCCTGCACCAACGGGCGCATCGAGGATCTGCGCGCAGCAGCGGCCATCATGAAGGGGCACCACAAGGCCAAGAACCTGCATCGCGTCCTGGTGGTTCCGGCCTCTTCGCGAGTTCGCATTCAGGCCGAAAAGGAGGGGTTGGACCGTATCTTCGAGGACTTTGGAGCCGAATGGCGCAACGCCGGCTGCTCCATGTGCCTGGGAATGAACCCCGACCAACTGGTGCCGGGTGAGCGTTCCATTTCCACATCCAACCGCAACTTCCAGGGTCGTCAGGGCAAAGGCGGCAGGACGCATCTGGCCTCGCCCGAGGTGGCTGCAGCCACCGCCATAAGAGGGACCATTTGCTCCCCGGCCGATCTGTAGGCCTATCGAGCATTCGTCATCGTCATCGCCATCCAGCAGTCAGGAGGTCATCATGGAGCCACTTTCCGTTGTAACCGGGGTCGGGGTGCCCTTGCGCCGCTCCAACGTCGACACCGATCAGATCATCCCCGCCGTATTCCTGAAGCGGGTGAAGAAGACCGGCTTCGAGGATGCGCTCTTCTACGCCTGGCGAAGGGATCCGAATTTCGTGCTCAACCGACCCGAATATTCAGGTGCCCGCGTCCTGGTGGCCGGGCCGGACTTCGGCATCGGATCCTCGCGCGAGCACGCGGTCTGGGCACTGCGGGACTACGGCTTTCGGGTGGTCATCGCCCCCCGTTTCGCTGACATCTTCTATGGGAACACCGCCAAGAACGGGGTCCTGGCCGCCATCATGCCCCAGGAATCAGTGGAGTTGCTCTGGAAGCTCCTGGAGGAGGACCCCGGCACCGAGATGACCGTGGATCTGGGCGCTCGCACGGTCACCTGCGCGGATGTGACCCTGCCCTTCCAGGTAGACGACTACGTGCGATGGCGGCTCATGAACGGCTACGACGACATCGATCTGACCTTGCAGCACGAGGATGACATCCGTGCCTATGAGCGCATGCGGGCTGAGCGCTTCCCCTTCAAGCCGCGTACCCTACCGGCTCAGCACATGCCCGAAGAGCCGGTCACTTCAGCCAGAGAGGGCCAAATCGACTGGCCTGGGCCCCTGGCTGACCGCGGCATCATCTGACCGACGGGCCGTGCGCCCTCATATGAGAGTCCTCCGCTCCTTTTTCGCTTACCATGGAAATGACAGTCATTGGCCGACTGTGATCGGTTGGCGAGCAAAGAGGGGCGGTTATCATGAGGCACAGCAGCGGCGATGTGCACGACTGGGGCGTTCGACGGGCAGTGAATGCCCTTAGTGCTTTTGCTTTCATCTATGTGGCCATCGAGACCCTGGCAGGTCTATTGGGAGGCAAGGTGGTTCTGCCCGCCCTCTTCCCACATGCGTCCAAGGCGCAGCTCAACGGTCCTTTGTCGGACTGGACAGTGGTTATCGCCGTAGTGCTGGCCCTGCTGTTTGCCTTGATCAGTCAATGGCCGGTCATCGTAGGTCGTGAACGGCATGGCCAGGACCAGGTGCGTTGGGTTACTGCGCGCCGATTCAGCCTGCTGGCGTTGATTATCGCCCTGGCCTGCTTCTTCCTCAGTCAGTTGGTGGCCAGTGCGGCTAACTCTGGACTGAGCGCTATCCTGTCCGGCACAGGGCTGCATCCGCCGACCGCACCTGACGATGGCGGCGGCCTGGAAACGCCGATCATGCTCTTCTATGGCATTCTTCTGGGACCCTTTGCCGAGGAGTTGGTCTTTCGTGGTGTCATCATGAACGGCCTGCGCCGCTTTGGTCGAGTCTTCGCCATCATTACCTCTTCCCTGCTTTTCGGCTTCATGCATGGCTCCTTGGTCCAGGGTCTGTTTGGTTTCATTTCCGGCCTGGTTCTGGGCTATCTGGCCATGGAATATGGGCTGGTCTGGTCCCTGCTGGTGCACATGCTCAACAATGCCTTCTCTTCAGGTCTGCTGGCCAAGTACATGCCCCTGGCACCCGAGGTGGTTCGCATCGGCCTAGGCCTGCTTATGATCCTGGTGCTGTTGATCGGTGTCGTCGGGCTGCTGTTCAAGATCAGGACTCTCCGTGATTACTGCCGCGGCAATCGCGCTCCCAAGGGGATCTACGCTTCATGGAGGGCGCCCTGGTTCCTGCTCTTCTGCCTGGCATGCCTGCTGATGGCCCTGAGCGAATTCGTACCAGGGCTGGCCTGACCGGGCAGTCGATGTGCCGGCTCATTGTCGGGATTCTGTCGAGGAAGGGCGGGGTCGGGCTAGACTCGGATATGTAGTGTCATGATATGAACGCGGGGAAAGGTTCGTGTCGCTGGACGCCCTTGACGGTCGTACGGTAGTGCATGAAGGGGAAGGATCATCGACGGATGAGGGATGATGAGGATCGCGACAGCGGCAGCGAGTCTGCCGATGCCCAAAGCGATCAGGGGCGCTGGAAAGTGTCGCGCTCCTCTATCGCCCTCATGACTGCAAGCCACAGTGCCAGCAAGGACTACGCACGCCACTGGGATTATGAGGAAGGGTCCATCGACCTGCCGCCTTTGAGCTTGCCGGGGGAGGCCGTGGATGATGGCTTGGCCTATCCGGGACGAATAGCCCATAGGAAGACTGCGCTGCTGAATGATGACGGATCTGGCGGCAAGGGTGCCAGGCCAGTCGGTGAACGACCCTCCGTGCTTCCCGGATCCTATGATTTTTTGACCTCGGTCACTGTGGCCAATCAACCGGAAGTCCCCACATTTCCTCCGGCAGACCTGCCATCTGACGGGCATACTGGAAAGGATTCCGGCCAGGAGCCATCCCCGCGGCGCGTGGTGGCTCGCCGAGAGCTGGAGGATTCCAAGGCCGCAGAGATCTCGTCACAGCCGAAGCAGCCTGCGGCCAAAGTTGTCTGGTCCTGGACCAAGCCTGAGGTGGACAATGGTCCGGTCTTCTCTTGGAATATGCGCAAGCGTCGTAAGCCGTCCGCAGGGGCCCGCGCAGGCAAATCCGCAGCTTCCATAGCCAAGACCACATCTGTTTCCGCATCCTCTGTAAAGGCTGTCGATTCCACCGTTCCGGCACCTTCCAAGATTGAGCAGAAGTCTTCCAAAGCTTCTGTTCCTGCTGCTTCTGCAGTTGAACCAGTCGGAACCAAGACAGTGGCCAAGGCTGGGGCATCTTCGGCTTCCGGCTATGAGGATTCGATGTCTGCGAAACCGAATCCGGGGGTCTCTGCGCCTACAACCTCTGTTCATACGTCAGCAAACCCCGTGGTATTCGCCGACCGACCGGTTGTTGTCAGTCATTCAGATGTCGACCGGGATTCCTCGGTAACTGGTTCATCGGCTCCAGGGCAGAGCAATGCTGTGTCGCAAACTGTGGCCAGCGAAGCCGATCATCAGGGGCGTCGGGTCTGTTCGACTCCACGTGTAGTTGCCCAGTCTGCTGCAGTCGCCGGTGACGGCACCGGTGGTCGCGTCGTTTCGTCAAAGGCTATTGGCGGACAAGGGACGGCGCTCGCGCAGAAAGATCATGTCGGTCAGCCCTTGCAGACCGGCCAAGAAGGCATTGCCGTTCAGACTGCCCCCTCTAAATCTTCAGAGGCTGTGAACGCATCTCCAGGGACGCAGTCGGTCGTCCAGTTTGCCTCTTCGCCCACATCCGTATCCTCTCCAGGCGCTTCTGTGGCCCTTGCCGCCAAGGCTGCAGAGGCTGCTGCAGCTGCCGTGGCCGCCAAGACCGAGTCCGCCGAGACTGGGGACGCCGCGAAGAACGCAACCAAACCGACACGTTCTTCGCGTGGTCCTCGCAAACGTGTTGGTGGCCTTCATCTCGGTCTTTTCGCCAGAGGTCAGGAAGGGAGCGACGGAGCCCGTCGGTCGTCCAAGCGGCGTTCTGCTCAAAACCGTACCCGTACTTCAGTGGAGGCGGCAGCGCCCAGGGTCGTTTCCAATGCTTCGGAAGGACCCGGCGCAGGAGCAAGCCGACCGGTACCGGCCAATTCGCAGTCGATTGTTGCTCCAAGTGAACTTGACGCTGTCACGCCATCTGCTGCAATTGCGGCTCAGGCCCAGCCCCAGGCTCAGTCGCAGACGGCTAAGCCCGCTGCGCAAAAGTCCACCACCTACACAGCCAGTTCGGGGGTACTCCACGCCGTCAATGGCCAGGCTGCCTTCGCTTTTGTCTATCTGGCCATATCGGTTCTGGTGCTCATGGTCGGTTCGGGGATGATCCTGCCAGTCATCATGGAGCAGGTCAAGGATCCCAGATCCATCGCCTTCCTGTCCGATGGAATAACCCTCCTGTCGGTTCTGCTGGCGTTGACATATGCCTGCATCTCAGAGTGGAGCGTTATTCGAGGTAAGGATCAGCGAGGGCGGGACGCTGTCCACTGGCGAACAGACAGAAGAATGACGCTGGCGGCTCTGCTGGCTCTTGTAGCGGTGCTCCTGCTTGGCCAGGGGATGGTTCATGAACTGAACAAGTTCTTCAACCACTTCTGCCTGCTTCTGCACATCCCCTCCCTGGCCTCGCGCAGCCTGCTGGTCACCGGCGCTTCCTCGCCGACGATGGCCCTGTACGCTCTTCTGGTGGTTCCTCTGGCTGAGGAGCTGGTTTTCCGTGGCGTCATTCTCAACGGGTTGCGTCGGTATGGCCGGGTCTTTGCCATCCTGACCGCATCCCTGCTCTGCGCCCTGCTCCAGTGTGATCCGGTCTCTGGGCTTTGGATCTTCCTGCTGGGGCTGGCTCTGGGCTACTGCTCCCTGGAGTATGGTCTGATCTGGGCCATCGGGGCCCGCGTGGTCGGCGATCTGCTCTTCAGCGGCCTGCCCAACCGTTATCTGATGAGCGCCCCGAGAACTGCTCGTCTGTCGATTTTGGCAGTGGCACTGGTCTTGGTCCTGGCTGGGTTGGTCATGTTCTTCCTGCACCGCGCCAGTCTTTTGGACTACCGACGGCGTTATCGGGCCCCTAGGGGAACATACGTTTCCTGGAGGCAGCCCTGGTTCCTGCTCTATTTGCTGCTCTGCCTGCTGCTGACAGTCTTCAAGTTCGTACCCGGTCTGCTCTAGCGCATAACGCATTGGGTCTGCCGGTGGTGGCGTAGACTTGGACAAGCTGGAGGACAATGCCGGATGGCCAAACCTGCAGAGGATCATGAAAGGGCATGGTGACATGGGGCAGACAGCGACTGCGGCCGACGCGCCAGGGACTGGGCAGACTCATAAGCCCAGACGAGGTGCGGCGGATCGCGCATGGATGAGTGCGGCCAGGGGAATGCTCAACCGTCAGGCCGCCCTGCTGTTGGTCTACCTGCTTATCACCAACAGCGTCGGCCTTCTGTTCGGTGTTCTGGCTCAGATGGAGTGGAATGCCGTTTTCGATCCAGTGCCTGCCCACTCGGGTTTTATATATGTGATTAGCCATGTCGACAAGGAGTATGCGGGCATCATCAATCTGATCTCCGCCTGCACAGGCCTCTGTTTCCTGGTCTTCACTCGGCGTCGGCAGATCTGCGATTCCGGCCCTATGGGCATATTCCACACTGATCTGCATCCCATGACCTGGCAGGTTTTGCTGGGGTGCTTTGCGCTGACGCTGACAGGGCAGACCCTGGCCGGCTGGTATCAGTCAGGCATGGACTGGACCACGGCGCAGTTGGGAGTGCAGCAGTCCTGGACCACGACTGAGCAGATTCAGCAGGCCTCGGGTACCATACCCATGTTCATTTACGTCAGCCTGCTGGCCCCCGTCATCGAGGAGCTGGTCTTCAGAGGTGCCATCCTGCACGCGCTGAAGCCTTACGGCCATGTCTTCGCCATCGTCACCTCCGCTGTCATGTTCGGCTTCTTCCACGGCGATCTGGGCCAGGGGTTCTTTGCTTTCATCATGGGTCTGCTCCTGGGCTATCTGGCCTGCGAATACTCCATCTTCTGGTCCATGGCCCTGCACGTGTTCAACAATCTGGTCGTCAGCGACGGGCTGCAACTCCTGCTCGGGTTTATGAGCGACAACATGTCCTCCTACGTCAACGTGCTCATGATGCTGGTAGGCATGCTGGCAGCCGTGCTGGTCCTCTACCTGGACCGCCATCGGATTATCGCGTTTCTGCAGGAAAACCGCACGTATTCGAACGTCTATGGTGCCTGGGCTTGCCCATTCTTCGTCATGTTCCTGCTGATCATGGGCTTCACGATGCTGACCCCCTTCGTTTCAGCAGGCGCCTGATCAGCATCTGACTGGGTGGACGCTCTATGCCCGAGGCGACAATTCACGGTGTCCCCACACCCCCTGTGGCAGACTTGCAATAAGGGCCGATGTTGTGCCAAAGCCCGGCTCTGAGCGGATACGAGAAAGAAGCCGATAAATGCCCAAGGTGAATACACAGGATGATGTACTGCATGTGGTGGGCGGCAGGCCCCTGCATGGCACCATACAGGTCCGTGGGGCCAAGAACTTCGTCAGCAAGGCCATGGTTGCCGCCCTGCTGGCTCCTGGTGTATCAGTGCTCAAGAACGTGCCTGAAATCCGCGACGTCCAGGTGGTCTCCGACCTGCTGAGGCTGCATGGTGTCAAGGTGGATGTCCGTCCACAGGAGGGCGTAGTCACCATTGATGCCAGCCATGTGGAGCTGGCCGACGTGGCCGATGTGGACACCCTGTCGGGCTCTTCCCGCATACCCATCCTCTTCTCCGGGCCGCTTCTGCATCGGATGGGAGAGGCTTTCATTCCCGTGCTTGGCGGCTGCCGCATCGGCAGCAGGCCCATTGACTTCCATCTGGAGACCCTGCGCAAACTGGGGGCCAATGTCGACAAGGAGCATGAGGCCGGCATCCACATCACAGCGCCAGACGGGTTGCATGGAGCCAAGATTCACCTGCCCTACCCCTCGGTGGGTGCGACGGAGCAGACCCTGCTGGCGGCTGTCCTGGCTGAGGGGCGTACTGAGCTGTCAGGGGCGGCTACTGAGCCCGAGATTATGGACCTGGTGGCGGTTCTGCAGAAGATGGGCGCGCAGATTTCCGTGGACGTGGATCGAACCATCCGCATCGAGGGTGTGCCCTCCCTGAAGGGCTTCACCCATACCTCCCTGCCCGACCGAATCGAAGCCGCCTCCTGGGCCTCCGCCGCCCTGGCTACCCATGGCGACATCATGGTCAAGGGCGCCCACCAGCCTGACATGATGACCTACCTGAACGTCTTCCGCAAGATCGGCGGCCAGTTTGATGTGCGCGACGACGGCATCCGCTTCTGGCATCCGGGTGGCGACCTGCGCCCCGTGGCCATCGAGACCGACGTGCACCCCGGGTTCATGACTGATTGGCAGCAGCCCCTGGTGGTGGCCCTGACCCAGGCCAAGGGTCTTTCCATCGTTCATGAGACCGTCTACGAGAATCGTTTCGGCTTCACCGAGCCGCTGATTCAGATGGGTGCCACCATCCAACTCTATAAGGAGTGCCTGGGATCTCTGCCCTGCCGCTTCCAGCAGCGCAACTTCAACCACTCGGCAGTCATCTTCGGCCCCACCCCGTTGACCGGCCAGGACATCGATGTGCCCGACCTGCGTGGCGGCTTCAGCCACCTGATTGCCGCGCTGACGGCATCCGGCCCCTCCAACGTTCACGGCATCTCCCTGATTGACCGCGGCTACGAGGACTTCCGCGACAAGCTACTGGCCCTGGACGCGCAGATCGACTGATCCGGCAGGTATAGATGGCTTCCAAAGGTAAACCCTCCCCTCGGTCCGCTGTGCCAGCCCTGCCCGATCAGCAGGTGGCCCTGCTGGCTCAGAGGCACAGGTTGGTGGATCCGACTCGCTATTATCCCACTGGTCACCGCACGCCGGACCTAGACGAGATAGACGGTCAGCATCCGGTGGGAACCACCCGTTTGCTATGGGGGGTCTCCCAGGTGGTGCGAGACTCCTGCCGGGTCTATGCCTGGGGGCTGGAGCGGGTGCCGCAGACCGGCCCCTTCATCACTGCCGCCACCCACGTGACCCAGTTCGACGTTTTCATTCCTATGATGGCCCTTTTTCACCAAGGTCGTCGTCCCCGCTATATGGCAAAGGCCGAGATGGCCCATTGGCCCCTGATCGGCAGCTGGTTCCGCATGGTCGGCATGCAGCCGGTGGAGCGCAAGTCCGGTAAGGCCAGGTCGATTGAGGAGGAGTCGATCAGCATCATTACCTCGGGCAGGCCTTTGACCATCTGGCCTGAAGGGACTGTGACCCGTGACCCTTTGAAGTGGCCCATGTCGCTCAAGCCCGGGGTCGGATTCATCGCCTTAGAGGCCTCGCGGCAGCTGGGTCGCATGGTTCCTCTGTACCCCAGCATCACCTGGGGGGCGGCTTCGATCAATCACAAGTGGCCCTGGCCGCGGAAGAACGTGGTCATGTGCTATGACAGGCTCCTTGACTATTCCGACCTACTGGAAGACATGGATCAATGGGGTGCGGAACCACCCAAGCAGTCCGTGCATGCCCTCTGTGTCCGCCTGCGAAACCGGATGGAGGAGGTCATGGCTGAGATTCGTGGCGAGGAGCCCCCGGCGGCTGGATACTTCGATTATGTGACCATGACTCGTCGGCCCAGAAGCGAGCAATAAGGCCGGAACGCACCTCCAATTCCCCCTGCCTGGCGGCGGTGTCATAGGATGGTAGAGATAAGAATGAGGCTGCTAGTCGGCGTTCCCGTGCGCACGGCATTATGCAAAGGAGAATGATGACGAAGATCGCGGTATTGGGAGCAGGCGCATGGGGGACCGCTTTTGCCCAGGTATTGGCCGACGCAGGCAATCAGGTGGTCATGTGGGACATCGATCTGGATGTCGTGGACGAAATCAACAGTAAGCATTCGAATACCCGCCGCCTACCGACTGTGGAGAAGCTGCCCGATACCATCATCGCTGAGGGTGATCGGTCCAAGGCCGTCTCGGGGGCTGAAATCGTTGTCGTGGCCATTGCCGCTCAGCATGCATGTGAGGCTTTGACTGAATTCAAGGGTCTGCTGGGTCATGATGCCATTGCTGTTTCTCTGATGAAGGGGATTGAACGGGGTACGGACAGGCGGATGGACCAGGTGGTCTGCCAGACGCTGGATTTGGATTCAACCAGGTTCGCAGCCGTCTCAGGCCCCAACCTGAGCAAGGAGGTGGCCGCCCGCGAGCCGAGCGCCACAGTGGTCGCCAGCGCTAATCCAGATGCCGCCATGAGAGTGGCCCGTGCCTGTACGACCGACTATTTCAAGGCCTTCGTCTCGGACGATGTGATCGGCCTGGAAATGTGCGGGTCGTTGAAGAACGTCACTGCACTGGCTGTTGGGATGTCACGGGGGGCGGGATTCGGGGAGAACACGGCTGCCATGATCCAAGCCAGGGGGCTGGCTGAGCTCACCGCCCTGGGGGAGGCCTGCGGGGCCAAGTCCAAAACCTTCGCCGGTCTTGCCGGGGTAGGCGACCTGGTGGCCACCTGTGGATCGTCCCTGAGCAGGAACTACACTTTTGGCTTTAACTTGGGTCAGGGCAAAAGTATTGAGGAAGCCACTCGCGTCAGCAAGGGTGTTGCTGAGGGCGTGCCTACCACCGATGCTGTCGTCGCCCTGGGTAAGCGCTACCAGGTGGCGACCCCGCTGGCTACGGCCATGAGCCATGTACTGGATCAGGGTCTGAGCTGCCGGGGGATGATTGACGAGCTGTTCGGCGGACAGATTACTACAGAGTGAGTCTGGCGACAGTCGGAAAATTCTGAAGGCTATAGGTGTGCGAAGACTGTGAAGCGGGCGCTATCAACCTTTTGCTCGGCAATGAACGGTTTCCCGAGTCAGACAGTATGTCTGTCTCGTCTGGTGCCTGCGTCAGCTCCATCAGGCCTGTGTTCGTGCCAAGCTTGTGGATGAGCGCCCCTGACCAGTCTCTGCCGCCCGTCAAAGGGATATTCTGCTGTCTTGAGTGATGTATCTGCCCGGGCATGTGCATGAGGTTGGAATTCATGTCCAGGATGAGGAAAGCCGAGGGATGATGGTCAGGAAACGTGTTGTGGTGCTCTATGGTGGGCGTGCCGACGAACATTCCATATCCTGCGTGTCGGCTGCCGGCGTGCTCAATGCCATTGATGCCGACCGATACGAGCCCATCCCGATTGGCATCACCAAGGACGGCCGATGGACCATCGGCGGCCAGGATCCCAGGCAGTGGGGTCTAAGCGATGCCAGTCTGCCAACCGTGCAGATAACCGAAGGCAGCCGTCCGGTCATTCTCGACATGGCCCGTGGCAGGGATGGGTTTCTGATCGGCTACCATGCCGACCTGGTCTCTGGAGCCGAACCTTCGAGGACGGCGGGTTCCTTGGAGCCTTTGGGGCATGTTGACGCTGTTTTTCCAGTATTGCACGGCCCCTACGGCGAGGACGGCACCCTGCAGGGTCTGCTTGAAATGATGGGTCTGCCCTACGTCGGATGTGGTGTCTTCGCTTCTGCTGCCTGTATGGACAAGCACTACACCAAGATCCTGCTCAGCCAAGCCGACATACCCGTGGCTCCCGGTATCACCATAGACTCCCGTCAACAGCAATCCGGAGCCGACCTACTGGCCGCTGTGGAGAAGGCAGGGCTCCATTACCCGCTCTTCGTCAAGCCTTCCCGTGCAGGATCCAGCTTTGGTGTGGTCAAGGTGGAAGAGCCTCAAGTCGAAGTCCTGGTTGCTGCGGTCGCCGAGGCCGCGAAGCATGACTGGCGGGTCCTTATAGAGGAGGGCATTGAAGGGCGGGAGATTGAATGCGCTGTGCTCGCCTCGAGCAGGGACAGAGAGCCCCGTACAGCCTGGCCTGGCGAGGTGGTGCTGGATAAGGCTGATCAGGACGAGGCCTTCTACGACTTCGACAGCAAGTATGTGGACTCCTCCGCATCCCACGTGGAGGTTCCTGCGAACCTGCCGGAGGAAACTCTTCAGAAGGTTCGCGACCTGGCTTCCAAAGCCTTCAAAACCGTGGACGGTGTCGGTCTGAGCCGTGTCGACTGCTTTGTGACACCCGAGGGCAGGGTCATTGTCAACGAGATCAACACCATGCCTGGCTTTACGCCCATCTCCATGTATGCCAAGGCCTGGGAGGCAACGGGGATCACATACACCGATCTGATTACTGATCTGATTGAGGGTGTATCAGCCTGACGCTGGAGTCTCTTCCGTAGTTTAGGCATCTTGGGAGAGGGAGAGATGCCGCTTTTGCACTTCTCCCGCAGGAGGAGAAGATCATCCGGTTAATGTTCAATGTCTTTTGTCTGGAGCTCGGCCTCCTGAACCAGGTAGTCCTGGCCGGCCAGTGCGCGGGTGGCGGCATCCTGCATATCGGCGGCGATGACACCCTGCTTGGCGAACATGACCACTTGGCCCTTGATGCCATAAGGGGTGAAGCCCTGGAGCTGGACAATGGGCGGGTTGGATTGCATGGCCATGCCCTTGGTTGCCTGGGCCACCGCCTGTGCAATGGAGTGGGAGGACTTGGCTATATCGGCATTCCCTCGCAGGGTGAAGGGAACCGTGGCGGCAGCCTCGCCGGCCTCGGTGATTTTCTCGAGCGCCGTGGTGTTGAGGATGGAGTTGGGGATCAGCAGTTGGTTGCCGGTCCTGTCGATGACGATGGTATGGCGCCAAGTCACGTCGCGGACGGTTCCGGTGGTGCCCTGGATGGTGATGATGTCGCCGGGCTGGACCACCTTGCTGACCATCAGTCCGAAGCCGCCGACGATGTTGGCAATTGTATCCTTCAATCCGAAGGAGAGCGCCAGGCCGCTGACGCCCAGGGCGGCGACCACTGTGGATGGGTTGATCCCGAAGACGGGTTGCAGGACTGTGGCAGCAGCGAAGATCCAGATCAGGGCGCGGACGATGTTGACGAAGATGGAAGCACTGGGCAGGTTGGTCCGTTCCAGGGCACGCCGCATGGCCGCCGCCACAATCTTGGAAATCAAGGCAGCGCAGACAGCCACGACGATCAGAAGAATGATCTTTCCGAAATTCTGGCGGAACCAGTAGATGATGGCATCGCTGAAGCTGGAGATGGCCTGTTCCGACCTGCCCATGGGATCCTTGTCCTGATTGGCGCTTGTGATGCTTGTGCTGGCTAGTGCAGGAACTTCGCTGGTAAAATTGACGGTCAGATTCATGAGGCCTGGTCCTCTGCCTTGTTTCCGGTGCCGACTGTTAGGGGTTTGTCCATCCACATATGCGGGCATCCCTCGTCCTGGTCGTGAATGCCCATGTCCCTATACCCCAAGGACTTATAAAAGCCCTCCACCCGTTCCTGGGCATGGAGCGTGAGCCGGTCGGCCCCGTGAGTCCGAGCGGTTTCCTCAGCCTTGGCTACCAAATAGGCGCCCAGGTGCTGACCGCGGTAAGGCTTCAGCACCGCCAACCGACCAAGGGTCCATGTCTTGCCACGGTCGGGAAAGATCCGGCATACCCCGACGGGTTCATCCCCGTCATAGGCCACAATATGGAGGCTGGCATCGTCGGTTCGATCGAACTCGTTGTGAAAGCCTTGCTCCTCTACGAATACGGCCTTACGGATGGCCTTGGCATCCTCGGGAATGGCCTTGTTCACCTCATACCGCATGCTTCCTCCTCGCCAGGGTCCTCCGCTGCCTCCAATCTACCAAGTTTGACCCTTGGCGTGAACGGATATCCGCAACAGGATGACGACCGGTACGTGCGGCTGTCTGCTGTCTGACCCAGACGATTATATGGGTGGGGAATCTGCAAGCAGTGCAAACTTGCAGAAGTGACATTGAAGTGACGCGGGAACGATTGGATGGCCATGGACAAGGACTCAAAACTGACAGGTGTTGTTGGCGGAGCCGGTAAAGGTGCTTGGCGCTCGCAGAGGGAGCGGATGCTTGCTGGCGAGCTCTATGATGCCTCGGATCCCGAACTGGGCCAGCTGCGGGTCAAGGCCCACGAACTTTGCCGTCTTTTCAACGCATCTTCTGAGCAGGAGCGGGACCTGCGTAACCGGCTTTTGGACGAGCTGGTGCCCGAACATGGTCAGGATGTTGACTTTATGGGGCCTATCTATTTCGACTATGGATGCTTCACCAAGCTTGGCTCGCGCATCTTCGCCAATTTCAACTTCACTGTCCTGGATACCTGCCCTGTGCAGATTGGCGACGATGTGATGATCGGCCCCAATGTCACCCTGGCCACCCCCCTGCATCCCCTGCGGTGGCAGGAACGGAACCTGAGGCGCCATGAGGATGGCTCCCTCTACGACTACGAGTTGGCGGCTCCGATCACTATCGGATCCAACTGCTGGCTGGCGTCAAACGTGACTGTGGCCGGGGGAGTGACCATCGGCGATGGTGCGGTCATCGGTGCCGGATCCGTGGTCACCCATGACATTGCCCCTGACTCCCTGGCTGTGGGTGTGCCCTGCCGGGTAATTCGTACCATCACCGAGGCTGATCGGATGGAACTGCCAGAGGAGGGCTGAAGGCCTCCTCGTTTGGGACAGCATCCATGCTGGCCAGCTGCTGGGCTATGGTCTGTGGGTCTCCGCCCGGGCATGCTGCCTGAATGCGTCCGTCCTGGAGGAAGATGACGCGGTGGGCCCGGGCGGCGACGTTGGGGTCGTGGGTCACCATGAGGATGGTCTGGCCGCTGCGGACGGCCAGATCGAAGAGGTCCATAACCTCCCGCGAGCTATGGGTGTCCAGGGCGCCGGTAGGTTCGTCGGCCATGATGATTTCCGGGCTGGCAGCCAGGGACCGGGCGATGGCAACGCGCTGCTGCTGGCCACCACTCATGTCGGCCGGATAGGTGTTGGCATACCCCTCCAGGCCGACGTTCGACAGGGCAGACAGGGCCGCTTGGGCGGAGATTTTCCTGCCGCCGAAGAGGCTGGACAGCATGGTGTTCTGCAGGCAGGTGAAGGCGTTCACCAAGTTATAGTCCTGGAAAACGAAGCCGATATGATCGCGCCGGAGCCGGGTCAGCTCCCACTCTTTCATTCGCGTCAGGTCCTCACCGGCGATGGCCACACTGCCCTGCCTGACTTGGAGCAGTCCCGCGGCGCAATAGAGAAGGGTCGATTTGCCGGCGCCTGAAGGACCCATGATGGCCGTCCAGGTCCCAGCCTGACATTCCAGACTGATTTCGTCCAATACCCGGGCGCCCTGCTTCTGCCGCCTTCCATAGTCATAGCAGATCTTGTTCAGAATAAGTGGGGTCTGTGCGTATGGATCCTTAACCATCCGATGCTGCATCATTGCCTTCCTTTCGGTCGTTTCCTATCCGGCCTCTACCTCTATAAGACCATGGCGAGAGTTCCTGTCAGGGTGTTTTCAGGGTCGAATCGGGGACGATTCAGGGTGGAATCAGCAGGGTTCCCATTCCCTCCTGAAGAGTATGTATCGTGTACGTAGAGGAGTCGCATCTCTTGCCGGAAGGGGGAATGATGGGCGGGTCGTCATCAGGATGACAGGGATTCAGTGATTGCTTAGTCCCTTGAAATTGCAAGGATGCAACCGTCGGTTGACGGCAAATATCGGTGTCTTTGGCCGGATGCAACCCAAAGCTGGTGGCGGTCGGAGCCCTGCACGTTTCATCATGGTCTCGTTGCTGGTTGAATCGGCATTCTGCCGATCGGGAGAAAGAACATTATGAGTTTCAGAACCAACGTGCAGTATCTGCGTTCGCAGCGCAATATGACTCAGGAGCAGCTGGCCATGCTGGTGGGGGTGTCCCGTCAGGCGGTGTCCAAGTGGGAGTCGGACAAGGCATATCCTGAGATGGACAAGCTCCTGGCCATCTGTGACCTCTTCGGCTGCACCCTTGATGACCTGGTCCTGGGCGATGTTCGGCATCCGGGTTCCGGGCAGCATACGTCCAAACCAGACCATCAGGATGCCACCCAGACGACTCCGCCAATTCATGCGACTATGCCGCCTGTCCCGTCTGCTATGGAAGACGTGACCGGCTATGCCTCCTTCAGCAATGTCTACAGTCTTCGGATGGCTTTCGGAATTGCCCTTATCATGCTGGGACTGGCTTTCGGTGGTCTTTTCGCCGGAGTCAGCCAGCCGACCGACGCACAGAATGGTCTGGCCTTTCTTGCTCTGATGATCGGCATCGTCCTGGGTCTGGCCTGTCTCATACCGGCGGTTTCCACAAGGAAGGACTTTCGCCGCAGGCATCCCTATGTGGCGGATTTCTATACCGATGAGGAGCGCTCGCGAGTTTATAGGCAGACTACCTGGGAGCTGGTCTGCGGTCTGGCTGTCGTGCTCCTGGATGTGGGTATCAACTCTGCCGGATACCTGATCTGGGGCTGGTCCAATCAGGTCAGAGGGTTTGTCTTCTTCCTTCTTCTGGCTCTGGGGATCTTCCTGCTGATCCACGCCGGAACAAGCCATAGGATGATGAATCTGCGAGCCTACAACAGACAGGTTGATTCCGTCGATGACGGTCGCTGGGATACCTATCGTTACGAGCACCGGGTAAGCAATGCCATCAGCGGAACCATCATGGGCCTTTGCACGCTGGTGGCCCTGACCATGCTCTTCTCGGGCAATTATGACAACCTCTTCGGTTGGCGGATCCCATTCTGGGCCATCTGGATCATCGGCGGAGTGTTCTGCGGAGTGCTCCAATCACTGATTGGCATCTTCCGCAAGCCTCCGCGTGCCTGAGACCTTTAATTTGCCTTACCTAATGGAATGTAGTAGTCTAATAAAGTTGTGTGTTCATCCGTAGCCTTGTGTTGCGGACAAGAACACCTGGGACGACTTGGAAAACAACGTAAAGGAAGTCATCATGGCAGCTCGTTGCGCGGTGTGCGGCAAGGGCCCGCAGACCGGTTACAGTGTTTCTCATTCGCATATCCGGAACAAGCGCATCTTCCGCCCCAACCTGCAGTCGGTGCACACCACCGTTGATGGTCAGAACGTGCGTCTGCGTGTCTGCGTCAAGTGCCTCAAGGCCGGCAAGGTGCAGCGCATCGCCGCCTGAGTGCGGTTCGTCGGTCGTGTTTGGACCCCCGGGGGCATAAGCTCCGGGGGTTCTTGTCATCCTGAGGGATGTTGGTCGGTGCTTGCGGGAGGTAATCGGGTATGTCGGCAGTGGCTCGTGTTGGTCTGCACAGCACCGTGGCCTCGCTGGTGGCCAACAGGCGTCGGGTGAGTGCTCTCAAGGCTCTGGGTGTGGTCACGGTGGGGGATGCGCTGACCTACTATCCTTTCCGCATCACCGATCCCATGCAGGTCACCACTATTGCCGGCATTCGGCTGGGTGAGCCCTGTGCCTTCGCCGCCCGGGTTGATCAGGTGCGTCTGGTGCCACTGAGCGGTCACCGGGGTTTTCGGCTGGACGTGATGGTGGACGATGCTGCCTTCGTCAGCGGTCGGGGCGGCACTCCGCTTGCGGTCAGGCTGGTCTTCTTCTCTCATAAGAAGCCCTATATGGACTGGATGGTCCGTCGGCTGCAGGTAGGGGCGGATCTGGTCGTGGCCGGTGAGCCCGGTGTCTACATGGACCAGCTCCAGTTCACCCATCCTGAGACCTTGGTTGTTGCTAATGCCGATCAGGAGGTTTCTGCGGACGCATCTCGGCCCGATGCGGCCAGCCTTGACGAGGCTCTTGAGCGCGTCCGTCGCCCGCGACCGGTCTATCACGCCAGCTCGCGGATCTCCTCGGACCATATTCACGATGTCATTCTGGGTGTTCTGCGTCTGCTGGCACATGCCGATGATGCATCTGGCTCTGTCCCTGCAGTCGGAGCTGCCGAAGAGGGGCGGCCCAGTGCCGATGTCCGCATCGATCCAGAAGCGCTGGGCCAGGCCATACCTGATGTGTTGCCCGAGCAGGTCCGTGTCGACCAAGGGCTGATGCATCGTGCCCGTGCCCTCTTGGGTATGCATGCCCCCGACAGCCCTGACGACTTCGCTGCGGCGCGCAAGACTCTGCGCTATGAGGAGGCCTTCGTTTCGCAGACGGCGCTTCTGCAGACCCGTTGCCAGACCCAAGAGCAGCCCACCTACCCATGCGCGAATTCGGGTGCCGACCGTCCGGACACCCTGCCCGCCCGTTTCATCGACTCCCTGCCATTCCAACTGACCGATGGCCAGCGTCAGGTCATTGACGATATTGGCGTCGACATGGCCAAGGATCAGCCCATGCAGCGACTTCTGCAGGGCGAGGTTGGCTCCGGCAAGACCGTGGTGGCTCTGGCGGCCATGCTTCAGGCGGTCCAGGCTGGCCATCAGGCTGTCTTGGTGGCTCCTACCCAGGTGCTGGCCGAGCAGCACTATGCTTCCATCGGCGCCATGCTCAAGGCCATGGGCACCGATGTGACCGCCACTGCCGTAGCGGGCCGCCATACGCCTGTGGACAACGTCACCATGATCCGTATGACGGATCAGCTGGTCCTGCCTCTGGTACTGCTGACCGGCGGCATGAGACTGGCCCAGCGCCGCTCCGCCCTGGCTGTTTCGGCCTCGGGCCGTCCCTGCATCGTCATCGCCACCCATGCGGCCTTCTCCAAGACCTTCCAGGCTCCCAACCTGGCCCTGACCGTTATAGACGAGCAGCATCGTTTCGGGGTTGAGCAGCGCGAGGAGCTACGTCGCAAATCCGAGCGAGTTCCCCACCTCCTGATCATGACCGCTACGCCCATCCCGCGTACAGCCGCCATGACCTGGTTCGGTGATCTTGACATCTCCACCCTGACCGAGCTGCCCAGCAACCGCAAGCCAGTCCGCACGCACGTCATCGCCGAGTCTGACGGATCGACCATGGGTGCCATGTTCCTGCACCTGCGTCGACGGATCGAGGCTGGGGAGAGGGCCTACGTGATCTGTGCCCGTATTGATGATGAAGACGACCCTTCGGCCTCCTCAGACCGCCCCGGTCAATCCGGTGGGTCTGGCTCCCAGCCTGAACTGCTGGTTGAGGAGGGCCAAGGTGACGGCCAGCGTCCGCCACTGCATTCGGTGGCTGAAATGAGTCAGCGACTGGCCGCCCTGCCGCAGTTCCAGGGCATCGCCATGGCCACGCTGACCGGGCGAGACGACGATGCCACCAAGAACGCCGTCATGGCCGACTTTGCCTCGGGTCGCACGCCCTTGCTGGTGGCCACCACTGTGGTGGAGGTGGGGGTGGATGTGCCCCAAGCCTCCTGCATTGTCATCTTCGATGCCGATCGGTTCGGACTCTCCCAGCTTCATCAGCTGCGCGGCAGGGTGGGGCGCGGCGGCACTGATTCTTGGGCCTTCCTGATCTCACGTGCCCCTGCGGATTCCCCGGCTGCCGAGCGGCTTGAGGTCATTCGCGACACCACCGATGGGGCCAAAATCGCCGAGGAGGACATTCGCATCAGGGGAGCCGGCGATGTGCTGGGCGATGCCCAATCCGGCGGTCATTCCTCGCTGAAGCTTCTGCGTGTGGTCACCGATGCGCCCATGATCTCACGTGCACGCATCCAGGCCGGTCAACTCCTGGAGTCAGACCCTACCCTGGCCGGGCAGCCCGAGCTGGCTGGCGCCGTTCTGGACTTCATGAGGGGCAACGAAGGTTTCCTGGTCTCCAGCTGAAAGGACAACGGACCATATGCACATCATCGCCGGCCGATTCAAGGGATTCCCCATTCCCGCTGCCCTCAAGGGCACCCGGCCTACCACCGATCGGACCAAGGAGGCCATATTCTCCCATCTGGAGTCCGAAGACTTGCTGTCCGGTGCTCGGGTCCTGGACCTGTTCGCCGGCACAGGTGCCTTGGGATTCGAAGCCCTATCCCGTGGTGCCCAGAGCTTGGTGTCTGTGGAGTCTTCTGGCCGTGTCGCTGGGCTGCTGTCACGTTCAGCTGCAGAGCTGCGCCATCACCCGGCTTGGGATTCAGCCATGGACATTCGCGTCAGCAGAAACCGTGCCGAGCGCTTTGTCCGTCCACTCTCCTCAGGTCATGAGGATGCTGGTCTGTCCGAAGCTTGCTTCGACCTGGTCTTCATGGACCCGCCTTATGATTTGTCGACGGATGACTGCCAGAGCATTATGACCGGTCTGACTGCCCGGAAAATGGTGGACGACGGAGGCATGATCGTTCTGGAGCGATCGACACGCACCCCGGCGCCCACGGCTCCTGAAGGATGGGCCATTGATCAGGCTCGCAGCTATGGGGAGACAGCAGTCTACTATCTGATGGCCCGCTGATTAGCCCTGCAAATTTGACGGCCAATCAATTTGACGGCTGGTCCAGAGGTCTCGGATGGGTTTTCCCTGTGCCCCAGCCCAGGTCTTCCAAGAGACGGCGGTCGTGCTTATCGAGAGTGGAGCAGTCCAATCGGGCAATCAGGTCGGGACGGATTCGACTGGTTCTCCTGATGGCCTCGTCGCGCCGGAACCTGTCCACCTTTCTGTGGTCGCCGCTGGTCAGTATCTCGGGCACAGCCATGCCACGCCAGGTGGTGGGGCGTGTGTACTGGCGATATTCCAGCAGCGGCTCATCCCCGGTGTAGGACTCCTGCACGATGGATTCGGGATTGCCCATGAAACCGGGCAGGAGACGTGTAATGGCCTCCAGCATGACCGAAACGGCCACCTCGCCCCCATTGAGTACGTAGTCGCCAATGGAGTACTCACGAACGTCGATTCCCTGATTCCGGTAGTAGTCGGGGATGCGTGCGTCATACCCTTCGTAACGGCCGCAGCCGAATATCAGCCTCTCCGTCCGAGACAGCTCGGTCGCATCGGCCTGGGTAAACAGAGGAGCGGATGGGTTGGGGAAGATCAGAACTGGTCTGGCCACACCAGCCTCGTGGCTGTCTGCAGATGGATCTGCCTCGGATGCTATGCCGTAGCTTTTGCCTCCGGAACTCTTCATTGCCTCTTTTTCTTCTTCGGTATCGGCAGTGTCGGTTGTCTGATCCATGGTGGGTGGTTGCAGAGCCGACCCGTCTGGCATGTCCAGCAGATCGTCCAGGCACTGGCCCCAGACTTCAGGTTTCATGACCATGCCAGCTCCACCGCCCACCGGCGTATCGTCCACGGAGTGGTGCACGTCATGGGTCCAGTTGCGCAGGTTGTGGGCGCGTATGGTTACCAGGCCTTTCTCCTGCGCTTTGCCTAGCAGGCTGAGTCCAGTTACGTCAAAATACTCGGGGAAGACGGAGACGATATCGATTTGCATGTCACCAACTCTACCCAAGCTTGTTTGGGTTGGAATCGAGCGCGGAGTGGCACATTTTAAGTTCGCCTAAAGGTTCACCACGATGGCGAAATTCGTTTCCAACGAGTCTGTCAGATTGATGGCTGCTGTGCAGCAACTGTTCGGAGATGGTCAGCTCAGTGGTCTATATCGTCTCCTGGTATTTGTCGTCATGAAGATTCATGACAACGTTGACGGTGAAAAGACAAGGCAAATCTGCATTTATTCTGACTTGATAGATTAATTTTGCGGTAGTAAACTCAAACTCAAATAGTAAAATAAAACAATGCTCAAAATATCAAACATGAACGCGCGTTTTAAGGAGACTCCTTGGAAAAACTTGAGCTCATTCGTCAGAACCTCACGCCAATCAATGATGCCCTTCCAACATTGTTGCCGCAGGCTAGGCTTCGTTCGCTGTCGGCCATGAGCACACTTGGCACTCCTCGGGCTAAGTATCCGAAGCTCTATGCGGACAACTTCAACGCGACGCTCCGCGCAGAAATTGCAGACGAGCCAATCGACGGCTGGCAACTTACGAAGTCCACTTCCTGCCTTCATCTGCGCAATACCGGCTCAGGCCTCAGGCTTCGATTCCTCAAGAAGTTCAAATTCGAGGGAAGTGTTCCTCCCGCCGGTCCGAACTTACGGCGTAGGGAGGCATGGGTGCAACCAGCTATGCTCGACCAGGAGCTTTCCGGCAAGAAGCCACTGAGCGACTCGGAAATCGTCCTGGTTTGGACCGAAGCAAATGGCATTTTCCATTGTTCTGCCTACCAGCCTACTGGAACCGGCCGGTTTCCTAAGGGCGCTCCCTGCATTGCCCTCATGGTTCTTCAGATGGGTGAAGGTCTCAAGGGTATGGCGTTTAACGGTGATGGCGAGGAAAATGAGCTGTTGGTCCCACGCTCAAATACAATTGTCGAAGAAGAAAGGGAAGAGACGGTCCGATGAATGACTTCAACCCCACGCGCATTGAGCTTGCACGGAAGTATCGGGGTTGGACCAAAAAAGAGCTTGCCGAGCGTTCTGGCATGACCCCGACCTACATCGGCATGCTGGTTGGCAGTCCGACCGCTCATCTTACGGAATCGAGCGTCGAAAAGATAGCCTACGCAACCAGCCTTCCTCTGTCTTTCTTCATGCTGCGCGATCCAGGTCTTGACTGGAATCGCCTCGCCTTTCGTCGCAAGAAAACAATCACCAGGAATCTCAGCAATCGCATCTGCGCGGAGTTCGAGATGTTGGCGAACACGGTCTCCAGGGTCAGTTCGATGTCAAATGTGCCAGATAAGACTGCCTCCTGGCTTGATGAGATTGCACCGACCTTTGACCCGCAGGAACAAGGAGTCCGCCGCATTGCGGCAAACACGCGCGCGATACTGGGTCTGCCTTCCACGGGAGCAGTGCGCAACATGATCCGAAGCGTGGAACGTAAAGGAGTGATCATTGCACCGCTGACAACGAAGGTGGCTGATTCCGTCAGTGATGGAGTTACTTACCCAAACAAGGCCCTTATAGGCTATTTTCCCGAAAACAAGCCTGGTGACCGGCTCAGATTCACTATTGCTCATGAGCTAGGGCATCTGGTTCTGCACCGGTATCGCCGCCCCAAGGATGTGTCCTTGATGGAGAGGGAGGCTAATGAGTTTGCTGGCGAATTCCTTTTTCCTGAGTCCGACGCGCGAGCGGTCATCAGCCCGAGCATGATGCTGGAAGACTATCTGTACGTAAAGTCCGGATGGGGAATTTCCGTTGGTGCGGCGGTGCGCAGAGCCTCCGATCTGGGTCTGATCGATGGCGACAAATACAAATCCCTGTACGTTCGCATGGCGCAGCGTCATTGGATAAAGCATGAGCCCGTGGAGGTCAAGGCGGAGCATCCGGTACGTCTTGCTCAAATGCTCGGCCGTGCGTTCGGCGGACTGGACGACACTGGTCGTTCCACGGTGCCCAGGGATGGGATTGAGGGATTCCTTGGTGTTCCCTTCGAACTGGCGAACGATTGGTGTGACAACAGGCTGACGGAAAAGGCGGCGAGCTGGACGATCATGAGATAGGCAAAGCGGCTATAGAAGCATCTCCATAAAGGCCATATTCGTCAGCAAGATATTCGGAAATGACTTACATGCCGGTAATGTCAAGTCAAAAAAGAAGCTCAGTGGTTTCTTTGTTGACAGAACAGGAAAGTATGACCGGAACAGCGAGGGCTAGACTTGTCCAGGATCATCGAAGTCGTGGCAAAGTTAAAAAACCAACGGAGGGATAGCCTGGCCTGATCGATGTTGAACGTGAGTTGCAGGAAACACATCAGCGTTAACAGCAAATCTCGATGTCACCAACTCTACCCAAGCCTGTTCAGGTACAGAGTGAGCGCGGATTGGTACCCCTGCGGGTGCTACACTAGCTGGGTCTTCAAAGGTTATGGAGGTGAACCGGCTCTTCGCGGCATGCGGTTGTCAGCCCGGCGCCACCTTGGAAGATGTCATCAACGCAGCCAGAGAGCTATAACCGTTGCGCAAACAGCAATGAGAGTGGCATCGGATGATGCCATGCCGTACGGATCCGTGGAGATGGCTATGCGAACAGTCTGATGCGTTAGGAGCGGACGGTCCATGGTCGACTATGTTGATAAGAGAACAAAACTGCTGATTACCGGCACTGCCGGGCTCGCCTTCTGCGGGGTCCTTTTGGAGACCTCGCTCAACGTCACTTTTCCGGAGATGACGCAGTACTTCAAAACAGGACTGGGCACAGTCCAATGGCTGACTACCGGCTATCTGCTGGTGGTGGCCTTGACGGTTCTGGCCGCCGCCTGGCTGGAACATTCATTCACGACCCGCGCATTGATTCTGGCCAGCGTGGGAATATTCCTGGGCAGCGACCTGATGTGCATCTTCGCCCCATGCTTCCCTGTCCTTATGGCTGGGCGCCTCCTGCAGGGCATCAGCACCGGTATCGCCCTTCCTCTGGTGTTTTCCCTGATCATGAAAAAGGTTCCTCTTCACATCCAGGGTCGCTTCGTAGGCAGCGCCGGCATGGCGGTGGCCCTGGCGCCATCCCTGGGCCCGACCTTTGGCGGAGCCGTTATCCAGGCCTTATCCTGGCGGGCCATCTTTCTGATTGTGTTGCCCATTGAACTGTTCTTCGGGGTCATAGCACTTATCTCAGTTGATAAGGAGAGCGCCCATGTCGGTCCTTTCGCCTGGCTCCAGTTCCTTCTCATGGGTATATTTCTGACCGGGCTGACCCTGGGGCTGAGCACCTTGGATGTTCATGGTCCTGTCACCTGGCTGTCCTTGTTCATCGGTGTTCTGGCCCTGGCTGCAGGGGTCTGGACCCTTGCGCATCAGCGCACCAGGCTGATCAACATCGCAGTCTTTCGGAACCGTACTTTCACCCTTGCCCTGATTCTCTACTTCCTGGTCCAGTTCGTTCAGATTGGCCTGACATTCATCCTGCCCAACATGGCCCAGTCGGTCCTGGGGCAGACCTCCACCGTGGCTGGCCTGCTTCTGCTGCCGGGAAGTCTGCTCTCCGCCCTCTGCCAGCCCATCACAGGCGGCTATCTGGATGGCCATGGCCTGCGTGGACTGCTGGCCGTGGGAAGCGCTGCCTTCTTCCTCTCGGCCTTAGGCTTCCTGATCCTCAGCCGGCACTTGTCCGTCCCGCTGATGATTCTTCTCTACGCCTGCTACATGGTCGGTCAGGCTTGCGTCTTCAACAACCTGCTCACGGTCGGACTGCAGCATATCCCGGCGAAACTGGTGCCCGACGGCAATGCGCTCTTCAACACCCTTCAGCAGTATTCAGGCGCCGCCTCGACTGGCGTCCTGGCTGCCATCATCACTGGCATGCCCAAGGCCAGGGGGATTCATGCAGGCGTTCAGGCCTTCCAGTTCGGAGCTGTCTGGGCCTTCGTCTTCGTCTTTCTCATCGTCCTGGGCATCCTCCTGGTGGCCTGGTTCCTGGAGCGTAGCCTGGCCAGTCAGGATGGGGGCGGGGTTCAGTTTGCATGACCTCTGATTCGTTCTGGAAAGCCGTTGGTGTTAATTCAGCAGTGAGATGCCGACCCAGGCGGCCCAGCCTAGTGCAAGGACCAGGTAGGGCCACCAGTGCATGCGGGTGATGGCCACGAACTCCCGGATGAAGGCAGTCGGCCAGTAGTAGCCTTTGGTGTGCGAGCCGATTCCATCGGCATTCAGTCCGACCTTGCTGGCGTATTCGCTGGCTCGGAAGACGTGGTAGTCGCTGGTGACCAGGGCCACCCGGTAATGCTCTGGTCCGGTGCCCATCTCGTAGCGGTTATCCAGAATCTGCTTGGAGTAGCGCAGATTCTCCAGGGTTGTGGTCGACCTGTCCTCCATGATGATGGCCTCGGCTGGCACCCCACAGGAGTTGCGCAAATATTGAGCCATGGCCCTGGCCTCGCTGATGACCTCGTCGGGACCTTGCCCGCCGGAGACTACGAAGCGCCCGTTTCGTCCCTGTCGTTTCCAGAGGTCTACAGCCTTGTCCAGTCGTCCCCGGAGCAGAGGCGTGGGCTCTTCGCCGCGCAGGCCTGCTCCGTGAATGATGATGTAATCGTAGTGACGCTTGCGGGGCAGCATCCTGTAAAAGTTGGAATAGAGCAGCAAGGCCAGGAAGGAGAAGAAGAACCAGGTGGCTTCCAAGTCGATCAGCCCGGCCAGCTTCTGCAGCCATGAAGGGGCGCCAAACCCAGCCAGGAGGGGAGAAAGAATCATGTAGGCCACCACGGCCAGTGCCAGCAGTCCGGGCAACAGAGTGGTCAGGGAGACCCCCTCGTGTCGGATGACAATGACCGTGTTGGCCAGCAGGAAGCAGATCACCAGCAGGGGGGCGGCGATGAGAAGGATGACCAGGGGCAGGATCAGCCAGCGCATCCCGAACTGCAGAAGGAGCGCTCCGCCCAGGGTCAGCAGCAGGAGCAGGAACCAGATGGCATTGCGGAACTGTCGTGGTTCCTTGTGCAGGTCCCAGAGGAAGAGCAGACCGAAGATGATGGCGGGTGCATAGAGCAGGAGGAGTTGCAGGTGGTTGGACATGCGCCGATTGCCCCTTTCACGAGAATGGCCGCGCAGGGTCTGACTCCACTGTAGCGAATCGGCCAATCACCTACCATCCTTGACATGCCAAAGATTCCCAGACCGCAGTGGTAGCATAGATGTGGTAAATCTCACACGTTCAAAAGCTGAGGGCGGGCGATTCCCTAGGGTGCGAATTCCAGGTCGAGACCATGATAATGATGGGTCCTTTCAGGATTGCACATCGGTGTCCGCGTGGGCGGGTCGGTCGCAAGGCAGCGATGCCCTGGAAGGATTAGGGGTTCAAGTGATGTTGGGTTTCTCCGCGATCCGGAGATGATTCGGACCTGGGGTACAAGGTTGTAGAGAGGTGCGGTAATGAAAGTAGTGATATTCTCCACCTGCGTGGTGGACCTCATGTTTCCGAACGTGGGGAAGGCCATGGTGGAGGTGCTGGAGCGGTTCGGCTGTGACACCTATCTACCCAAGGAGCAGATCTGCTGCGCCCAGCCTACCTTCAACAGCGGGTATGTCAAGGAGAGCATGCAGGTCATGCGCAACGAGGTCGATGCCCTGCTGAGCGTGGATGCCGACTACATCGTGGGTCCGGCAGGCTCCTGCGTGAATATGCTCAAGGAGCTGCCCTTCCATTTGCGGGCCGACCCGGTCTATGCAGCCAAGGCCCAGACCATGGCTGACAAGACCTATGAGTTCTCGCAGTTCCTCTACCGGGTGCTGGGTGTGCTGGATGCCGGCGCCGAACTCGACGCTGTGGCCACCTACCACCGCTCATGCCACATGACCCGGCTGCTGGGGGAGCGGACCAGCCCCTTCGTTCTGCTGGACCATGTCAAGGGACTGACCATGGTCCCCCTGCCCCACATCGAGAACTGCTGCGGATTCGGCGGCATGTTCTCCATGAAGGAGCCCGAGATCTCCAAGCAGATGGTCGATGAGAAGGTAAACGACGTGCTCAGCACCAAGGCCAGCGTCCTCATCTCCTGCGATCCGGGCTGCCTGATGAACATCGGCGGTCGTTTCAACCGGCGTGGCGAGAAGATCACCATCATGCACCTGGCCGAGGTGCTCAATCACAACGTGGACATGAGTCGCGTCAAGTATGTGGAAGGCCGCTCTGCTGGCGATGGGGCCGTGGGCTCCGACAGGGCTGCCAAGAAAGAGGGGGCTCTGGTATGAGCAGCTTGGTCAATGGCAAGAAGGCTGCGCAATATCTGAGGACCAGCAAGGCTCCCTTCCTGACCAGGGTCAAAGAGTCCGAACAGGATAAATTCGCCCAACAGGCCGTTGCCAAGGCTCAGGATGCGCAGTGGGTCAAGCGGGAGGCCGCCCGTCAGGAACTGGGCAACTGGGAACAATGGCGCGACCTTGGAGAGCAGATTCGACAGCACGTCATCCGTTATCTGCCTGACTACCTGGAGGAGTTCGCCGATAACGTGGAGAAGCGCGGCGGCCATGTCTTCTTCGCTCAGACCGACGATGAGGCTGCCCAGTACATCAAGCAGATCGCCATCGAAAAGAAGGCCAAGCACGTCGTCAAGAGCAAGTCCATGGTGACCAGCGAGATCAACCTGGACCCCACGCTGATGACTGTGCCCGGTCTGGAGGTGCTTGAGACCGACCTGGCCGAGTTCATCCTGGAGGAGGATGACTGGGATCAGCCCACACATCTGGTCTTCCCTGCCCTGCACAAGAACCGCGAGCAGGTTCGTCAGGTTTTCGAGAAGAAGCTGGGTTACAAGGGCGACAACGACCCTCAGCACATGGCTCGGTTCTCCCGCAAGGTTCTGCGTAAGCACTTCCTCGAGGCTGACATGGGCATCACCGGTTGCAACTTCGCCGTGGCTGACACGGGCATGATCAACCTGGTGACCAACGAGGGCAACGCCGACCTGGCTATGTGCATCCCCAAGACCCAGGTTGTGGTCATGGGCATGGAGCGCCTGGTGCCGACCATGAAGGAGGCCGAGACCATGGACAACATGCTGGCCCGGTCCGCTGTCGGCCAGAAGCTGACATCCTACCTGACCTACACTGCGCCACGCACCGGCCAGGAGTCGGACGGACCGGACGATGTCTATGTGGTCATTCTGGACAACGGGCGCTCAAACGCCCTGGGAACGGTCTTCGAGCCCATCCTCCAGTGCATCCGTTGCGCCTCCTGCCTGAATGTCTGCCCCATTTACCGGCACATCGGCGGTCACGGCTACGGATCCATCTATCCGGGTCCGGTGGGTTCGGTGCTCTCGCCGGTGCTGGACGGTGGCTACGACGACTTCGGAGACCTGCCCTACGCCTGCAGTCTGTGCGCAGCATGCACGGCCACCTGTCCGGTCAAGATTCCCCTGCACCAGCTCATGATTGAGCACAGGCGGATCATGATGGACGACCAGTCCAAGGCCAATCTGATTGACGACACGGTCATGAGGGTCATGGGTCTGGGAACAGGCCACTCCTCGCTCTTCCGCACTGCCCTGGGGCTGGATCACACCATGCTGACGCCCATATCCAAGAAGCAGCCGGAGACGGCCAAGAACCTCTTTGCCAGCGACCGGCATGTGGAATGGATGCCCTTCGTCTTCGGCGGATGGACCAAGGTGCGTGATCTGCCGGATCCGCCCAAGCACGGGCAGAACTTCCGCAGTTGGTTCGCTCATCACAAGAAGGAGCAGCAGGCATGACAGATCGTGAGGTATTCCTGGACTATCTGGCCAAGAAGAGCGGACGGCCCCGACACCAGCTCAAAGATCATCCTCTGGTGCCGGTCAACGATTTACCGGAGACCACCCTGTCTGGCCACACCCAGGATGAGCTGCTGGAGATCGCGCGGAAGAGCAGCGAGGCTGTCCATGTGGACTTCCGCACCTGCACCAAGGCTGAGCTTCCCACTGCCCTGAATGAGTTCATCGATTCACGCAAGGACGACAGCGACCATGTGATGCTGCCCACTTCCGACTTGTTCGCAGACTTCGGACTGGAGGAGTGGAGGGATGGCCTGAACCCGCCTGCCACTTTCTGGAAGCCGGGGGCCAGCCGCGAGGAGAATATCAAGACCGCCGACGAATCAGGTACGGCCATCGCCTTTGCAGACTTCCTGCTGGCTGAGTCAGGCACCATCACCGTGGCTACCACCCCGGGTCAGGGTCGTGCCTTCCACTTCCTGCCGGTGCACTATCTGAGCATCATTCGCAAGTCCAAGATCCTACCCCGAACCCGGCAGGCCATGGACTACTATGATCCGGCCCTGGTCTCAGGCGAGCTCAAGACCTCCAACATCAACTTCATCACCGGCCCCTCCAACACAGGCGACATCGAGATGGTGATTGTGGTGGGCGTGCATGGCCCCCTGGATATGACCTATCTGGTGGTCGAAGACATGTAGCTCAACAAGATTTCCTGCTTAGGCAGGCGCATTTCCCGTAAGTGGGGAGTCAGCCGCTCGAAGATGGACGCTGACTCCCCACTTACGGTTTTGCTAAAAGATGGGTTCAGTCCAGTCCGGGCAGAAGTCCCCCAGGCGGATCGATGGCCACATACCCGTTCTCAATGTCAACCCGGGGCACCAAGGCTTCGACGAAAGGTATCAGCCCTTTCGCCTCCTCGTCGCTCTCTTTGGTGGTCATGCGGATCTGCAGCTGCTGCTGGGCTACACCGTCCAGCACGTCGCTGACTTGGCCGACCACTCGTCCGGATGGTTCACCCAGAGAGTTGCCCGGGGCCATGCGAACCTCAAGTCCAATCAGATCCTCGGGATACCAGGCATCCTCCTGCGCCAGCTCCTCGGCTGGATCAGCCTGGACATATAGTTCGAGGCCGTTCAGTGCTTCGGAGGCGTTCCTGTCTTCCACTCCTTTGAAGAGGATGATCCAACGCTGTTTGAAGCGGCGGGAGGAGACGACTGTGAAAACCTGTTCGTCCTTGGTCTGCAACCGGGAGCCGGGGGCGAAGCGCCGCTCGGGCTCGTCGGTGTAGGCATATACGTTGACCTCGCCCTTGAGTCCTTGGGCGCGGCCGATACGGCAGACCCTCAGCAACCTTCGTTGCTGAGGGTCCGGACCCTGCGGGTCGTGATTGGTGGACCGGCTGGGGCTCACCGGCGCACGTCCATGATGTCGACGCGCACCTTGTGGTCGGCCAGCGCCTGGATTACGGTGCGTATGGCGTTGGCGGTCCTGCCGCCCCTGCCGATCACGCGGCCGATGTCCTCGGGGTTGACCCGCACCCGTAACAACTCTCCGCGAGAGTTTTCGTGCGACTTGACCGACACGTCATCGGGAAAGTCCACGATGTTCCTGATCAGGTGCTCAACGGCCTGTGCAAGCATGATAGCCGGTCCTTCCAATCCTTAAGTGAATGTGCCTTACTCAGCTGCCTGCTCGGCCTGGGTGGCATCTGCGGGCTCATCGGCCTTGGAGGCTTCCTTCTCCGCCTTGGCCTTGGCATCAGCCTCGGACTTGGCGGCCTTGAGCTTCTGAGCTTCGTTCTGCGCCTGCTCGATGCGGGCCTGGGCATCGGCCTCGGCCTGAGGCACCTTAAGAGTGCCTTCCTTGCCGGGCAGATCCTTGAACTTCTGCCAGTCGCCGGTGATCTTCAGAAGGTTGAAGACAGGGTCGCTGGGCTGAGCGCCCACACCCAGCCAGTATTGGGCGCGCTCGGAGTCGATCTTGATTGAAGAGGGCTGGGTGTTGGGATCGTAGGTGCCGATCTCCTCAATGACCTTGCCATCGCGCTTCTTGCGGGAATCGACCACGACCACGCGGTAGAAGGGGTAGAACTTCTTGCCCATTCTCTTCAGACGAATTCTGGTTGCCAAAACGGCTCTCCTTGGTACTTGGTGTGCCCGGCGGCGTCTCCATGTGGGGCATGGTGGCGCTCCTGGCGTGTTCCTCACGACCGTCGGAATGAGAGGGCTCCTCCGGACATGAATAACAGCAAAAGTATACCTCAACCCGGGGATATGGCGGGTGGTGAACCTGTGTGGTGTTCAGAGCCGACGCGGCAGAGTAAATTGGGCCACCAGAGCTCGGTGGTCGCTGCCTGGAATCCGGAGGGCGTGCATGGATTGCGGGACCAGGTCGCCGTCCGCAAGAATATGGTCGATTTCGATCAACGGGGGGAACGCGCTTGCGGAGGGGAAAGTCGGATGGCTGCCGGCTTTCAGTCGCAAAGAAGCGTCATGCAGTCCGGATTTGGCCAGCATGGCCCGGAAGGTCGGATGCTGCAGGGTGGCGTTGCAATCGCCCATGACGATGGTTGGTACGGGCGGATGGGTCAGTTTGGTTAGCGCAGCGATACCCTTGCCCCACTGTCTGGCACCTCGTTGGGGCGATTTGGGATGGACGCTGGCCACTCGAATCGGTCCAGAGCTGGTCTTGAGCTCGATCAGGGGTACGGCAGCCGCCGGAAGGTCCAAGGCCGACGGGGAGGCTTTGATGGGTTGATGGGCCGAGAAAATAACGTTGCGGCCACCGTTGTCTTCAGGGCTTGCAACCCCTTCCGTCAGATAGGGCAAGAACCGATTCAGACCTGCATTCCGGAGTGATTCCAGCAGCCTTCCCTCTACCTCCTGCAGGGCCAGCACTTCAATTCCATAGGCCTGCACGCAACGCACGACTTCTTCAGGATCGGCCCGGCCGAAGCGGCAGTTCAGAGTCATGACGCTGAGTCCATGGCCAGAAGATGATTGACTTGTCCGGTCTGCTGGAGGTAGCCGGTAGCGCAGGCGCTGACAGCTGACCAGAGTGAGTTCTATCAGCGCCAGCAGGCATTGGGGCCAGGTGCGTGCAAAGACCGTCCATATCAGTATGACCAACAGGGGAGCGGTCAGCAGGTCAATCAGGGCGATCAGCTCTATCAGGGGGCGGTGCCGGTCAGCTCCGGCAGGCAGGAAGCGCAGGGCCATCCACAAGGCGATGAGCCCCAGGGGAATCCAGAGAAGGGTGTTCACGTGCCGTTGTCTCCTGTAGGAGGGAGGCGGTTAGCGGCCGCCGAAGAGACCGCCCAGTCCGCCGCCGAGGTTGGGGGGCAGGTCCGGCAGGCCTTCAGGCATCTGCGGAGTCTCGGGGCGCTTGGCGAAGGCCGAACCGCCGGAGGATTTACCCTTACCGGACAGGCGTTCGCGCAGAGCCTTCTCTTCGGCCTCCCGCTTCATGGGATTGCCTGAGCGGGAACCCTTGCGGCCTTTCTTGCCCTTTTTGCCCTTCCTGCCGCCGCCAGCGCCCGTGCCGCCCATGCCGGGGATCGAGCGGCTACCATTGGTCATCCGCTTCATCATCTTGGCCGCCTGCTCGAACCGCTGCAGCAGGCCGTTGACAGCCGATACCGTCGTGCCGGCGCCATAGGCGATCCGTGCCCGTCGTGATCCGTCGATTATGCTGGGGTCGCGCCGTTCCTGGGGAGTCATCGACTGGATGATGGCCTGGGTCCGGTCCACCTCTTTTTCATCGAACTGCTCAAGTTCTTTGCGGTGCTGGGCCATGCCCGGGATCATGCCCAGGATGCTCTTGAAGGAGCCCAGCTTGCGAACCTGCTGAAGCTGCTCCAGAAAGTCGTCCAGGCCGAAGCTGCCCTCGGACATCTTACCGGCGGCCTTGCGGGCCTCCTCCTCATCGAACTGGCGCTGGGCCTGCTCGATCAGGGTAAGGATGTCACCCATGTCGAGAATCCTGGAGGCCATCCGGTCAGGGTGGAAGACCTCGAAGTCCTTGAGGCCCTCGCCGTTGGAGTCGAAGAGAATGGGCTTGCCTGTCACTGAAGCCACCGACAGGGCCGCGCCGCCGCGGGCGTCGCCGTCTAGCTTGGACAGGACCACGCCGGTGAAGTCCACGCCCTGGTCGAAGGCCTTGGCTGTGGCGACCGCGTCCTGACCGATCATGGCATCGATGACGAAGAGGATCTCGTCCGGATGGACGGCGTCGCGGATATTGCGGGCCTGTTCCATCAGCTCCTGATCCACGCCCAGCCGTCCGGCCGTATCAATGATGACCACGTCGTAGAGCTTGTCCTTGGCCACCTTGATCGAATCGGCTGCCACCTTGACCGGATCGCCCGTGACCTGTCCTGGGGCCGCCAGCTCGGATCCGCTGGTCTGCACGCCTGGCTCGGGTGCGTATACCGGCACTTCGGCGCGTTCACCGACTACCTGGAGCTGGGTGACCGCGTTGGGCCGCTGGAGGTCGGCAGCCACAAGCAGGGGGGTATGGCCGGCATCCTTGAGCCAGTAGCCCAGCTTGCCGGCCAGCGTGGTCTTGCCTGCACCCTGCAGCCCGGCCAGCATGATGACTGTGGGCGGGTTCTTGGCGAAATTGAGTGGTCGATCCACTCCTGCGCCCAGGATGCTGGTCAGTTCGTCGTAGACGATGGAGACCACCTGCTGGGCCGGGTTCAGAGCCTTGGAGACCTCCTCGCCCAGGGCGCGTTCCCGGATGCGTCCGGTAAAGGAGCGCACCACGTCCAGGGAGACATCAGCATCCAGAAGGGCGCGCCGGATCTCACGGATTGTGCCGTCGATGTCGGCCTCGGTCAGTTTCCCCTTGGAACGCAGATGGGTGAAGGCCTGGGAGAGCCGATCGGTCAAAGATGAAAATGCTGCCATAATGTCCCAAGTCTACCTGTCAGCCGGGAGATTGGCCCTGGTTTCAGCAAGGCCTGTGCCCTGAGCCGACCAACCGTAGGCAGTTGCGGAAAATTCGATACTGCTGGGCAAACGGCTGTACTGCTTTTGGTGTGAGTAGCTCGGCAATAATGACTGAACATGGGCGTGGGGATTATTGCTCGGGGAGTGAGAGAGTTTGTGAGGCTTGATAAGAGAAGACATGAGCCTTATATTGTGTTCTCTTGACATGACCCATGACAAGCTTCTATACTAAATCGAAACGATTCGACATCTCGAGTGCATCGACGGAGATGGTCAGTGCCCTGCAATCCGCCCGAAGTCGAAACCTTTCGACACGTTGAATCGCGGTAGATGGATGCAAGGATGCAAGGAAGTTAGGAGCCATCATGAAGATCAGAAGAGGGATCGGAGCGGCCTTGGCCTTGGCCATGTCGATCCTGCCGCTGGCGGCCTGCGGATCGGGGGGCGATGCTCCCCAGGAAGCCCATCCGTCCAGCATCAAGATCTGGTACTACGAAGAGCCCAGCAGCGGACAGGCCCGGGGCTGGCTGAAGGCTGCCGATATCTTTACCCGGCAGACGGGCATCAAGGTGGACTTCGAGGTCAAGTCTTTCACGCAGATCGCCCAGAATGGCAGCCAGTTCCTCAACTCGGACGACGCTCCGGACGTCATGGAGTCCAATCGCGGCAACGGCTCGGCTGGGGTCCTGTCCACCCTGCAGCTGCTGACCGACCTGAAGCCCTATGTGCAGAAGTACGGCTGGGACAAGAAGGTGCGCGGCCAGGCAGCAGCAGTGGGCAAGTACGACAAGCGCGGCGTCATGGACGGGGATACCTGGTACGGGGTTTCCTCCTACGCGGAGATGCAGCGCGTCTACTACAACAAGGACCTCTTCGCCAAGTACAAGATCCCCATCCCGCAAACCTTTGACCAGTTCGTGGCAGCCCTCAAGGCCTTCAAGAGTCATGGGGTCACGCCCATAGCGGCCGATGCCCAGGAATACGGGGTGCTGTGGCTCTGGTGGCAGCTGGCCATGACCAAGGCCGATGCCCGATTCGTCGATGACTGGCAGCTCTACAAGCATCCAGTCAACTGGCGCAGCAAGCCGCTGACCTTCGCCACCAACACCATCCGCGACTGGATCGACAAGGGATACATCTCCAAGAACGCCACCGGTATGAAGGCCGAAGACACGACCACGGCCTTCATCAAGGGGACCTATCCCATCTATCAGACCGGCACCTGGAACCAGACACGCTTCATGGAGCAGGTGAAGGCCTTCGACTGGACTGCATCAATCTTCCCAGGGGCCAGGATGGTCGAGGGTTGTGCGGGCAACCTGCTGGTCATTCCGCAGAAGTCCCGGCGCAAGGATGCCGCAGCCCGTTATATCAATGTGGTCCTGTCCAAGGAGGTTCAGAACTACATCGGCAACAAGGGCGGCGTGCCAGTGGCGGCTGATACGGACGCCATCACCAACCCCAAGAGCCGTGACCTGGTCAACGAATACACCAAAGCCTCGGACGCCAGCCGGATGAGCTACTACCCCGACTACCCTGCGCCCAACCTGACCGACGCCATGCCGGCCGCCTTCCAGGAGCTGGTCAACGGCACCAAGAGCCCCGACCAGGTTCTGGACACCCTGCATAAGAACTACGACGACGGCGTCGCCCAGCTCGATCTGGATGACGACTGAGTTGCGTCAATCCGCCAAGGAGAGTACAAGCATGTCTGACACACATAGCAGGAAGAAGGCGCAGTCCCGCATACCGGGCAGTGCGCCCTCGCGGTTCGTCCCTTATCTGATTCCCGGTCTGATAGGCATCGTGGCCATCGTCATCGTGCCCATCTTCTGGAACATCTACCTGAGCTTCACCCGCTGGAGGGGGGTGGGGCCGACCAAATGGGTGGGTCTGCGCAACTGGCGACGACTCATGGGCGACTCGACCTTCTGGGTCTCCTTCGGGCACACCCTCTGGATCATCGTGGCCATCGTCATTATTCCCACGGTTCTGGGTCTGCTGATCTCCTCGGCCCTGACCGATGTGATCCAGAAGAAGTTCGGCCCCCACACCTCTTCGACCCTGCGGGCCCTCTATTACCTGCCCCAGGTCCTGCCTGTGGCCGTGGCCACCATCATCATGGGCTGGATCTTCCGGCCTGAAGACGGTGCGGTCAACGACCTGCTGACCAAGATCGGCCTGGGTGGCCTGGCCCATAACTGGCTGGGTTCGACCACCACAGCCCTGCCCGTCCTCATGGTTATCCTGATCTGGATCCAGCTGGGCTATCCCATCGTCATCTTCATGTCCGGACTGCAGCGGGTGGATCCCGAGCTCTACGAGGCGGCCAGCCTGGACGGGGCCAACTGGTGGCAGAAGTTCCGCGTCATTACCCTGCCCTCCATCATTCCCGAGCTGCTGGTGGTCATCCTCACCTCCACCATCGGCGCCCTGAAGACCTTCGCTCCGGTCTATCTGCTGACCAAGGGCGGGCCCGGCACCTCCACCATGGTCCCCTCCTACTACTCCTACAACCAGTTCTTCCAGGTGCAGCAGGTGGGCTACGGCGCCGCCATCTCGACATCCCTGACCGTGGTCATCGTCATCTTCTCCATCGTCTTCACCATCGTGCAGAAGCGCGTGCAAAAGAGCATCGCCTGAGGAAGGCAAGGAAGCACATCATGAATAATCAAGCTACACTGCAAGCCGACGCCCGGGTGTCCTCCCGGCATGCCCGTAGAATCCGCACCTGGGGGAACTGGGCCGGTCTGATCCTGCTCATCGCGGGAGCTGTGATCATGCTCTTCCCACTGCTGATCCTGGTCCTGAATGCCTTCAAGACCACGGCTGACTACAACGCCACGGGCCCCCTGTCGGTGCCCGCCCACTTCAGCATGGATGGCATCATCTCCTTCTGGAACAAGAGCAATTTTCCGCTCAAGCTGGGCAACTCCCTACTGATCTCCCTGGTGGTGGCCGTGGTCGGGGTCCTGCTTTCGGTCCTCAACTCCTTCGCCCTAGGCATCGGCAGGGTCAAGGGCAACACGGTCATCCTCCTGTTCATCATGCTGGCCAACATGGTTCCCCAAGAGGCCCTGCTCTACCCGCTCTATGTCATGTTCAAGTGGATGGGCTTCTATAACTCCCAGTGGTCCATCATCATCATCTTCACCATCATCCAGAGCGCCTACGGCACCTACCTGCTCTCCTCGGTCTACGGGACCTTCCCCCAGGCCATCCTGGAGGCGGCCACCGTCGACGGGGCCTCGCGCTGGCAGATTCTTCGCAAGATTGTACTGCCGGTGTCCTGGTCGACCATCAGCGTCCTCTTTGTCTTCTTCTTCATCTGGACCTGGAACGAGTACATGATCCCCATGGCTTTCCTGATGAGCGAGAAGACGCAGACCATCCCGCTGGCTCTGGCAACCATGCAGGGGCAGCACACCATGGCCGCCACCGACCTGGCCTCCGCCTCCCTGCTCAGCATCATTCCCACCATCATCTTCTTCATCTTCTTCCAGAGGAAGCTCTCGCAAGGAATAGTGGCGGGCGCTGTCAAGTAATCGCCGCTGCACAAGTACACTGAACATGGCCGCCTGCTGCAAGAAGGCAGAGGAGGGGGAGCGGGCGGCCCGAATATGAAAGGCAATCACAACCATGGGTATGACCATGCCGAACATCACCAACGGTCTTGAGGCGCTGACGCGCCCATCCGCAGACCGCACCCGCTGCATCAACGCCGAGAATCCTCGGGGAGGCAAGGGCAGTGCAGCCATGACGGCCAGCAATCTCGGTCCGTCCAGAAAGGGGACCCCTTGCCTCAGGAACATTCCTCCCGGGCAGGATATGGTCCTGGCCGATCTGTCCGGCGCGGGCGAGATACGTCATATCTGGATGACCGTGACCGATGCCACCTCGCCCACCGGGCCCAACGTCCTGCGCAATCTGATCCTGGAATGCTACTGGGATGGCGAGCAGACACCCTCGGTTTGCGTGCCCTTGGGCGACTTCTTCTGCTGCGGTCACGCCCAGGCCTGCAGGGTGGAGTCCGTGCCTGTGGCCGTCTACCCGCGCCGGGGCCTCAACTGCTATTGGCCCATGCCCTTCCATGACGGGGCCCGGATTGTCCTGCGCAACCGGCACAACGAACCCATTGAGGCCTTCTTCTACCAGATCGACTATGTGGAGAAGGACGAGCTGCCCGAGGAGGTCATGACCTTCCATGCCCAGTGGCGCCGTCAGCGGGTCACCGAACTTGGCCAGGACTATGTGATCCTGGATGGGGTGCATGGCCGGGGCTCATACGTGGGCACCTATCTGGCTCTGACCGCTCTGGAGAGCCGCTGGTGGGGAGAAGGCGAGGTCAAGGTCTACCTGGACGGAGACAAGGACTATCCCACCTGGTGCTCCACGGGAAGCGAGGACTACTTCGGCGGTGCCTGGAGCTTTGCCGGGCAGGACCCGGATGGCAGGATGCGCGAGGTCACCTACAGCGGGGCCTACATGGGATTTCCCTTCCACTCCAGGCAGTTGGACAACCGCGAATCCCAGTACTGGGATGCCGACACCCCGGTGACCAGGGGGTTCTACCGTTGGCACATCCCCGACCCGATTATTTTCAGCAGCGATATCAAGGTGACCTTGCAGCAGATAGGCGTTGACGAACAGGGCTACTTCGAACGTCAGGATGACTTGGCCAGTGTGGCTTACTGGTACCAGCAGGAGCCCCATCAGCCCTTCCCGCGAAACGTGCTGGAGACAGGGGAGCGGGACCGTCGGCCCCGGTGATTGGCTCAGGCGGCATCCTGCTACTGTCGGCTGATGGAGGCTCGATCAATCAGCGTGGGGCGCTCCAGTAGGACTCGTCCAGCCAGGGAAGCCCCCTCCTCCACAGCCTGGGTCAGCAGATCCGCAGCCTTGGCACACAGCGAGCGGGGGGTAAGTGGCATCTCAGAGATGCCTTGAAGCTCAAGAGTGGGGCTGGTCTTGCCTGCGGCGCAGGACAGAACAGCCACGTCATCGGGAATGCTTATACCGTCTGAGCGCATGCGGACCACCACGGTGTCCAGCAGGGAGGGGCGGATCTGGCCGATCAGGCCATCAATGCGGCCGTGATGGATGATGTTCAGCACCTGCTGGGTGTATGCCAGATCGCTGCCGGTAGGTCCCGGTTCAAGTTGCAGATCTATGCCCAGACGGCTGGCCCAGGTCTTGAGACTGCGTAGCAGGATGAGGCGGAAGCCGGAACCGCGCCGGTACTCGCCCTCCAGATCCTCCAGAAAGAGCAGGCGTTTGCGTCCCGCTCTGGCCATGGCTTCCACCGCCATACGACCCATCAGGTCGAAGTCCAGATCCACACAGGCACATGCTGTGTGCTGCCGAGGCAACCCCAGTGCCACGCAGGGGCGTCCATACGAGGCGGCCTGGGTGGCGCGGATGTCATCGTCCACCAGATCCATCAGAACCACGCCGTCGGCCAGATTGCTGCGGGTGACCCGCCGGATGTCTTCAGCGCCATTCTCGGCAGTCAGCAATAGGGAGTCATAGCCACGGGCATGCTCGCAGCTGGCCATCTCGATGAAGTAGTCCGCGTAGGAAGCCCGGTTCTGACCGGGTCGGAGCGGGGCGCTCAGAGCGACGATCTGATTGCGCTTGGCCCGCAGCATCCGGGCGCCGGCATCCGGGGCGTAGTCCAGTTCATAGGCGGCCTGCATGATCCGCTGGTAGGTTCCCGGAGAGACGGGACGCTTGCCGGAGAAGGCATAAGAGACTGTGCTGACCGAAACACCGGCCTTCCTGGCAACGTCGCGTATGTCGGACATGGGTTAGCGGCTCAGGTCCCAGGTGCTGCCAGCGGGTGTGTCAGCCACGGTCACGCCGGCCGCCGTCAGCTGGTCCCGGATGGCATCGGCCCGGGTGAAGTCATGATCTTTACGCGCCTGATCGCGTTCCCGCAACTGCTGGCCTACCAAGGCATCCAAGGTGTTCATGGCCCGATTGTCACTGACGGCTGCGGCTCCTGCCCAGTGGGGATCAAGTGGATCAAGTCCGAAGACATCCAGCATGGCTCTGACCTGGAGCAGGGCATTAGCCAGCCACTTCCGATCCAGGGCAGCCGGGTCCGAATCCATGGTCGCGTTGGCTTGACGAATCAGCGCATAGAGGGCAGCCAGGCCACCAGAGACGTTGATGTCGTCATTCATGGCCTGCACAAAGTCTTCCGGCAGATCGTCCGCGTCCAGTCCAGTCACGCGGTCACGCTCGGGCTGTGCTCCCAGGATCCGGCCGGCCCGGTCCACAAAGTTGCTGATGCGCTCGTAGGCGCCTTCGGCCTCCTGCAAGGATTGGTCTGACCATTCCAGCATGGACCGGTACTGCACCGAGACCAGAGCGTAGCGCACCACCCAGGCTGGGTGCTGGGACAGCACCTGGTCCACGGACAGCCCGTTGCCCAGGGACTTGCTCATCTTCTCGCCCTTCTGGGTCACCCAGGCCGTGTGCATCCATCGATGGGCGAATCCCCAGCCAGCCGCGTGCGACTGGGCCATCTCGTTCTCGTGATGGGGGAATCGGAGATCAAGGCCGCCTCCGTGGATGTCGAAATCCGCGCCCAGATAGCGGTGGCTCATGGCCGAGCATTCCAGATGCCAGCCTGGCCGACCTGTGCCGAAGGGGGTTTGCCAGCGGGCCGTGGGCGGATCGGTGGGCTTGGGTGCCTTCCAAAGTGCGAAGTCACGGGGGTCACGCTTGCCTGGCTCCTCCTCGGCATCGGTATTCTGCCCATCGGTGTCGATGCTGGGTCCCAGCTGGTCGTTGGCGGCGGCCTGTTCGTCGGCGGGCTGGGTACCGGTCTGCTGGTGGGTCAGGGCACCATACTCAGGCCAGGAGGCCACGTCGAAGTAGACGTTGCCTGATGGTCGGCCCTGCTCGTCGGGCACCACATAGGCGTGGCCGTGGTCGATGATGCGCTGGATCAGGTCGATCATCTCGGGGATGTGCCCGGTGGCCCTGGGCTCGTAAGTAGGTGGCAGGACTCCCATGGTCTCGTATGCATGGGTGAATTCGCGCTCGTAGATGTAAGCCCGCTCCCACCAGCGCTGGCCGTTGGCCGCCGCCTTGGCCAGGATCTTGTCGTCGATGTCGGTCACGTTCCGGATCAGGGTCACCTGGTATCCCAGCCTGAGCAGCCAGCGTCGGATCACGTCGAAGGCCAAGGTAGTCCTGATATGGCCAATGTGGGGCGAGCTCTGCACCGTGGCTCCGCACACGTAGATGCCGACCTTGCCCGGTTCAATGGGGCTGAAGGGGGTCACCTGGTGATCAGCAGTGTCATACAGACGTAGACCAGCTGCGGCCAGGCTGACTGAAGCCTTGGAATCATGCGGTTGCGAACTCGTATCCATATCCTTGAGCCTACCAAGGCTTACTGACCGTCCAAGGGGAAATGCCGAGCCCGCAGACCCGGTCCGACGGCATGTGTGCAAGAATGGAATCATGGCGAAACCTAGGGTGCTGGTGCTTCAGCATGTGGATTGGGAGAAGCCGGGTCGCATTCTCGACAATCTTCAGGAGTGCGGGCTGGACACCGAGATCACCAATATCGTGGATGAGAAGAAGCCCGAGTTGCCGCGCTCACGTGAATTGGCGGGGCTGGTCATCATGGGCGGGCCCATGTCGGCTGACGATTATGCGCATCACCCCGGACTCAAGGTGGAGACCAAGCTGGCCAAGGCGGCGATGGCTGCCAACAAGCCCATTCTGGGGATCTGCCTGGGTCATCAGATTCTGGCGCAGGCCCTGGGAGGCACCCTGATGAAGGACCAGGATCCCGAATATGGCATGGGGCCCATCCGCTGGGTGGGGCAGGACGACGACGTGGCCATGTGGAGCAAGAACACGGATGTGCTGCACTGGCATGCCGACCAGGTCACCCTGCCGCCGGGGGCCAAGCTACTGGCCCGCTCCCAGGCAACCAAGGTTCAGGCTTTTCGGCTTGGGTCAGCCCTGGGTCTGCAGTTCCACCTAGAGGTGACGGCGCCCATCTTCGAGGAGTGGATGCATGTGCCGAGCATGGTCGGCACGATGAAGAAGTCCAAAATCGCTAAAATGCGCGACGAATTTATCAAAGGGATGCCGCAGATGCAACCTCTGGCCGACGCAATCTTCTCCGCCTTTGCAGCCCGGTGCTCGACCCAGGCCGCTCAGCTGGCTACCGCCTGAGACTACTCCAGCTCCTCCCCGATGGTCAGCCACTCCTCCTCCAGCTGGTCCGACTGCCCGGTCAGATCCTTGAGCTTGCTGTTTAGCTCGTTGAGACCCTGATAGTCGCCGGGGTCGTGCTCAGCCATCTGCCGTTCAAGTTCCTTGCGCTGATCGGACAGCTTGGCCAGCTTGCGTTCGATGGCGGAGGCCTGCTTGCTCAGATTCCGTCTGGCAACTCGTTCGGCCTTGGCCTGATTGGGATCCCCAGCCTCCTTGGCTGATGTCCCGGCTGGTGCATCCGCAGCCTCCCGGTCGGCAGACTCGACCATATCCAGGTAGTCCTGGACACCGCCGGGCAGATGAACCACCTTGCCGTTGATCAGCGCGAACTGCTGGTCGGTCACCCTCTCCAACAGGTAGCGATCGTGGGAGACCACGATCAGTGTGCCGGGCCATGAGTCCAGCATGTCCTCCATGACGGCCAGCATGTCAGTATCCAGGTCGTTGCCTGGCTCGTCCATGATCAACACGTTCGGCTCGTCCAGCAGGATAAGCAAGAGCTGCATGCGGCGCTTCTGTCCGCCAGACAGGTCGCTGATCCTGGTCATCAGCTGGGAGCTTTCAAAGCCCAGGCGCTCCATCAACTGGCTCGGGGACACCTCCTTGCCCTCCACCAGATAGGTGGGCTTGTAACGGCTGAGGACCTCCTTGATTCTATAGCGGCCAAGTTTCTCCAGTTCATCCAGCCGCTGGGTCAGCACCGCAAAGCGGACCGTCTTGCCGACCTTGACGTGTCCTGCCGTGGGAGCCACACTGCCGTCGATCAGACCGAGCAGGGTGGACTTGCCCGCTCCGTTGGCGCCTACGATGCCGAATCGGTCGCCGGGGCCGATCAGCCAGGTCACGTCGTCCAGGACCTTGTGCCCGCTGATGGTGAGGGTGCCGGCTGCCGCAGTGCCCGGACGGTCCTTGCCGTCCTCACCTGCCTTGTCGGGATCAGCGGCCACGGTCACTGATCCCATCAGAGGGCGTTCGGCATGAGGGGAGGGGACCCGGTCGTTCTCGTTCCCATCGACATCGGAGTCGGCCCCTGGATAGATCTTGGTCACGTCGACCAGGTCCACCACCTGTTTGCCCAGGCGGGAGGTGGCCATTCGCTTGAGTTCCAGGCTGTTGCGCATGGGTGGCACGTCGGCGATCAGCTCCTGCGCGGCCTTGACATGGAACTTCTGCTTGGTCGAGCGGGCCCGGGCGCCTCGGGTCAGCCAGGCCAGTTCCTTGCGGGCCAGGTTCCGGCGCTTGGTCTCGGCCAGATCCGCCTGGCGCTCGCGCTCGACGCGCTGGAGCATGTAGGCGCTGTAGCCGCCTTCGAAGGGGTCGATGGTTCCGTCATGCACCTCCCACATGGAGGTGCAGACCTCGTCCAGGAACCAGCGGTCGTGGGTGACCAGCAGGAGTGCTCCGGAATTCTTGGCCCAGCGGTTCTTCAGGTGCTCGGCCAGCCAGTGGATGGTGAGCAGGTCCAGATGGTTGGTCGGCTCATCCAGGGCCAGGATGTCCCAATCCCGGAGCAGCAGCCGTGCCAGATCCACCCTGCGGCGCTGACCGCCTGACAGGGTGCCCACCGTGGCCTCCAGTTCCATGCCGCCCAGAAGGGACTCGACGATCTCGCGGGATCTGGGGTCGGCAGCCCATTCATAGTCTTGTCGATTCTCCAAGGCCGCCTTGCGGACCGTGTCTTCGTCCTTCAGGGGATCGCGCTGGTCCAGCATGCCGAAGGTGAGTCCATTGCGCATGGTCACCCGGCCCTGATCCGGTTCCTGGGTGCCTTTCAGCAGGTGCAGCAGGGTGGACTTGCCGTCGCCGTTTCGGCCCACGATGCCGATCCGATCACCCTCGAAGATGCCCTGAGTCACATCCGTAAAGACGGTTTTGGTGGCGAATGACAGAGCGACGTGTTCCAGACCGAGATCATAGATGGGCATGATTCCCCAATCTACCGCCAGCCTTGGATGGAATGAGCTGTGGGCTTTTCAGGGGGGGGGGAAGTTATTGGTCCTGGGCGTTCTCCTGGTCACGCTGATGAATTCTGTCCAGGTAACCGGTGTTGTCCGCATCGGTGATAGGCCGTAGAACAGTGCATGGGTTGCCGACTGCAACTACCTGATCAGGTATGTCATGGGTGACGACAGACCCTGCCCCGATGACGGCTCCACGGCCAATCCGCACGCCGCCTAGGACGACCACGTGACCTCCCAGCCAGGCACCCTGACAGATTTCGATGGGTCGGGCCTGGCAGGCGCCAGCCTTCCGTTCCTCATAGTCCAAGGCATGGTTGGTGCAAAAGAGTCCCGCGCCGGGGCCTATCCACACGTTCCTACCTATGGTGATCGGAGCGTTGTCCAGCATGACGGCTCCGTAATTGATCAGAGTCTGGCTGCCGATTCGTATGTTGCAGCCGACCTCGCATCTGAAGTCCGGGTTGATGACGACATCCTGCCCCACCTGGCCGAGCAGGTTTTCCAGAATCCGTCGGCGTTCCTGCTTCTGCCCGGGGCCGGTCCTGTTGTATGCCAGAAAGAGGTTTTCCGCCCGTTCCCTTTGGCGATCGATGTCGGGATGGGTGTCCTGGTAGACCTGACCGGATACCATCCGTTCCCATTCGGCCCGGCCGGCCCGGCTCATTCCCGCCGTTTCATCGTCAGTCACGCGCACCACCTTCCAGGATTACAGGACCAATCAGCGGCCGGTGATCTGGGAGCCCAGCACCTTCTCGCTTAGGGCCCGGGGTCCCCGGGTTACGGCTACAGCGCCCGAACGGACCAGCTCAATGATGCCGAAGGGTCGCAGCAGCCGCAAAAGGGCTTCCAATTTGCCCTCGGCCCCGGTGGCCTCGATGGTCAGGGACTCGGGGTGGACGTCGACCACTCGTACGCGGAAGAGCTTGACAATCTCCAACACGTCGGAACGGTTGCGCTCGTTGGCTTTGACCTTGATCATGACCAGTTCGCGTTCCACGGCCTCATCGCCTTTGAGCTCGACGATCTTGAGCACATGCAGGAGCTTGTTGAGCTGCTTGATGATCTGCTCCAGGGGGACGGCCTCCACGTCTGCTGTGACCGTGATCCGGGAGATGTCGTCCCGTTCAGTGGACGAGACTGACAGTGAGTTGATGTTGAAAGCGCGCCGGGCGAACAGGCCGGCCACCCTGGCCAGGACGCCGGGGCGGTTTTCGACCAGGACGGAAAGGGTGTGCCGTTCGGAACCGGGCTTGGATGCTGGATAATTGGCCATGTGGTGCCCCTTTCCTACTTGTTTATACGACCAGCGGCGTCGCTGGCCATGGCTGCTCGATCGGCTCCGGTCTGCTCATGCGGCTCGGTCTGCTCCTGCTCCGGACGGATGCCGGCCAGAGGTTGCACGCCAGGCTTATAGATGATGGTGTCATTGGAGGCGCCTGCCGGGACCATGGGCCATACCATGGCATCCTTCCAGACGCGGAAGTCGATCAGAACCGGTCGATCAGTCACTGCGTTGGCCTTATCGATGGCCTCCAGGGCTTGCTCCTGGGTAAAGGCCCGCAGTCCCAGGCAGCCATAGGCCTCGGCGAGCTTGACGAAGTCGGGGATGCCGTTGCCGTCTGTGGGCTTTGCGCCGCCGTCCTCCAGGTTGGTCTGGGAGTAGTGGCTGCCGTAGAAGAGGGTCTGCCACTGACGGACCATGCCGTAGACCGAGTTGTTGAGTATGGCGATGCGAATGGGCAGCCCCGTCTGCCCGGCCGTGGCCAGCTCCTCGGAGGTCATCTGGAAGGAGCCATCCCCGTCGATCAGCCAGACGGGCCGTGGATCTTCCTGTTCCCTGGTGCCGATTGCCGTGCCGATGGCGGCGGGCAGACCATAGCCCATGGTCCCCAATCCGCAGGAGGAGACCCAGGAGCGGGTGCGTTCGAAGTCGATGAACTGGCTGGCCCACATCTGGTGCTGGCCTACGCCCGATACCCAGATGGTATTCGGATCGGCCTTGTTGCTCAGGGTCTGAACCACCCACTGGGGGGCCAGGGTGCCGTCCGGGCTGGGCTCAAAGGTGGTGGGGTAGTCGTGCCGCCATCCGTCGATCAGCCGCCACCAAGGTTTGAGATCGGGCTTGCCCCAGGTGCGTTGGGCCGCTTTGAGTGCCGGGATCAGATCGTCCAGTACCTGGCCCACATCCCCGACGATGGGTACATCCGCCTGCCGGTTCTTGCCGATCTCGGCCGGGTCTATGTCTATATGAATGACCCTGGCCACCGGGGCGAAGTCCTCCAGGCTGCCGGTCACCCGGTCGTCGAAGCGTGTGCCCACAGCCACCAGCAGATCAGAGTGCTGGATAGCTCCATTGGCGGCCACCGTGCCGTGCATTCCGGGCATTCCCAGAACTGCTGGGTCGGAGTCGGGCACGATGCCTCGCGCGGGCAGGGTGGTGACCATGGGGGCACCCGTAGCTCGAACGAGCTCCTGGACCTGCCGACGGGCGTCTGACCGGACTGCGCCGCCACCCACATAGAGGACAGGTCTGTGTGACTGGACCAGGAGTCGGGCGGCATCGTCCAGGACGTGCCCATGGGCCCGCGTCACCGGGTTATAGCCGGGCAGGATCATCTCCTGGGGCCAGGAGTAGAGCATTTTGCCATTCTGAGCCGTCTTGCTCAGATCCACTACTACCGGGCCGGGCCTTCCCGAGCGGGCGATGTGGTAGGCCTCGGTCATGACCCGGGGGATGTCCTGGGCCTTGGTCACCAGATAGGAGTGCTTGGCCACCGGGTAGGTGATGCCCACGATGTCAGCCTCCTGGAAGGCGTCGGTGCCGATGGAGTCCACGCCCACCTGGCCGGTCACCACCACCAGGGGAACCGAGTCCATCATGGCGTCGGCTATGGGGGTGACCATATTGGTGGCTCCGGGTCCAGAAGTCACCAGGCAGACTCCCACCTTGCCTGTGGAGACGGCGTAGCCCTCGGCGGCGTGTCCGGCGGCCTGTTCGTGGCGAACCAAGGTGAAGTTAAAGCGCGCCTTTTCGTCAATGGCATCGTAGGTAGGCAGAATGGCCCCTCCTGGAACGCCGAATACCTGGGTGACCCCCAGATCCTCCAGGGACCGAATCAGCGCTTGGGCTCCCGTCATGGGCTCGCCCTGGGCGGGGACATCCTTGTCGTCATGGTCCCAGTTCTTGGGTACCGAGCTGAACGCTTGCAGAGGTGTCGGCAGACTCATGTTTCCTCTCGACCTCCAGACTGCGCGCCGACCTGCGGCCGTGCATGTCGAAATACGAACCTGTCGGAGCGTCGGCGGGGTGGGCGGACGAATCCCGATCAGGAGGAGGCACCTTTGCTGCTCGTGACGGCGTGCCTCCGGGTTATGCCCATAGTCTAAACAGGGGTCTGGTCGGGGTGTGGCGGCAGTACCGTATGCCGGAATTCCGGCTGGAGACTCATGATGATTGCTCGGTGCGAAGGGTCTTAAGCAGATCCTGGTCGTCCAGCCGCTTCCACCCCTGGGCGGCCGCAGCCAGCTGGGCCTTCCGCTTGCTGCTGGCCCGGCCCTTGCCGATCACGGTCCCGCCGTCTTCCAATCGCAGCTCGGCTGTGAAGACCTGGGCGTATTCCGGCCCGGAGACCGCCATGGTGTACCGGGGCTCACCCAAACCCAACTTGTGGGCCTTGACGGTAATCGAGGTCTTCCAATCCAGTGCTGGTCCCTCGGTGGCCACCTCGGCCAGGGTGTCGTCAAGAAGGGTGTGGACTGTGGTCCTGGCCCCCTCGATGCCGTGCTCCACGAAGACCGACCCGATCAGTGATTCGACGGTGTCGCAGAGTATGGAGTCCTTGTCGGCTCCGCCGTTCTCGCTCTCTCCCCGGCCCAGAAGAATATATTGCCCCAGGTGCAGCTTCTCCCGGGCGATGGTCGACAGGGCCTCCTCGGAGACCGCCTTGGCCCGCATTTTGGCCAGCTGGCCCTCGGTCATGTCCGGATGAACCTTGTATAGGGTCTCGGTGGCCACCAGCTCCAGAACCGCATCGCCCAGGAACTCCAGCCGTTCGTTGTTGGGCATGCCTGGGTGCTCATGGGCGAAGGAGCGATGGGTCAGTGCGTGTACCAACAGCCCCGGGCTGATTCTGCCGCCCAGGGCCTGGAAGAGCTCCTCAGCCGCCTGGTTGTCGGGATCTACCTGCTCCTGTTCCTCCTGCTGCATATGGTCTTCCTGATCCTTCCTGGAGTGCCCTGCCTGCATGGCCATTCTCGCTTCCTTGGCCTTTTCATCTGATGATATGGAAAAACCCCTGCCACCCGTCGATGGCCGGGGTTCTTTCATTGTGTACTGATCGCCGATCGGCTCACTTGCTGAACTGCGAGCGAATGGCGTCGCGGTAGACTCGCCCGCGGTACATGCCGCAGCTGGGGCATGCCATATGCGGCAGCGCGGGAGCTCCGCAGTTGGGGCAGGTAACCGTAGCGGCGGCCTGGGTCTTCCAGTTGGCGCGCCGGGAATGGGTGTTGGCGCGCGAGGTCTTGTACTTTGGCAGTGCCATATTGTCCTCTGTTTCGATCGAATACTTCGAGCTTAAGCGTAGAGCAGTTTACCGCAACCTCCGGTCATTCGCCAGTCTGGCCGTCGTTGCCGGGGTTCTCCTCCTGCTCCAGACGCTGCTTGAGTCCCTCCAGGGCCGCCCACCGGTCGTCCATTATCTCGTGGTGGTGATCGGGATGGTCGTTCAGATCCATGCCGCACTGGGGGCATAGGCCCCGGCAGTCGGGTCGGCACAGGGGCTGCAGGGGGAGGGCCTCAACAAGTGTGTCACGCAGCAGGGCCTCCAGATCCATGAAGGCGCCGCCGCTGACCAGAGGATAAGTCTGGCCGCTGCCCTCCTCCTGTTCCGCCAGGATCTCCTCCTTGCCATGGGTCGGCTCCGGTTCGGGATCCTTGTAGGGGAAGAAGGCCACCGGATCGTCCTGGATGATGGTATTGACGGGCCTCAGGCAGCGGGTGCATTCGGTTTTCAGGGGTACGCTGATGTGGGCCTGCAATAAGAGTCCATCCACCAGGGAGTCGATGTCGCCCTCCACATGCACGGATGTTCCTGCCGGGATGCCCACCACCTGGTCGCCGATGCCCTCCGGGGCTGGAAAATCACGGTCCACCCGGGTGCTCTGCCCTGCCCGCGTCGACACCTGGGCCACTGAAACCCCCCAGGGGGAATCTTCCGGTCTGCTCATCCCTGTGTGTCCTTTCCCTGGTCTGAGACTGACGCGTTCATGCTACGCGCCGCCTCCTGCTCACGCTGGTGGAGAACCTCCAGGCCGGCGCGGACATCCTGACTCATCTTGCCCAGCTGGGTGTCAAGCTCGCCCATGACCTGGGCGGCATATCCATCGGCCCCTTGGACGAGACGGTCCGCCTGGGACTGGGCTGTGTCGATGATGGTCTGGGCCTTCTGTCGGGCTATGGCTACTACATTCTCCTGGCCGGCCAGGAAGCGTGCCTGCTCGCCGGCCTCCTTCACGATATCTGCGGCCCGACTCTGGGCGTCGGATATGGTGGCGTTGGCCTGGGTCTGAGCCGTATTCAGCCGACGTTCCGCCTCCCTCATGAGCGCCGAGGCCCGCTCCAGCTGCACTGGCAGCATTTTCTTGAGCTCGTTGAGGTCGTCGGCCAGCTCGTCTCGGTCCACCTTGACCAGTCCCGGACTGAAAATGGGGGCCTTGGCCTCATCCAGCATGGCCTGGATCCGATCGATGATGTCATAGACGGTGGTGAATTCCGATCGAGGATTCCCGTTCTCGCTTCTATCCTCCTGCAGGTCGGGCAGGTCCTTCATGTCGACTGCGGACCTGGGAGCGCTCGCTTTGGTCGAGTCGTCGATAGGCTCGCCATCGTCCCTTTCCTGGGTCTGCTCGTTCATCATTGGCTCTTTTCCGTGTGCGGTGTGTCCCTGTGCAGTGTGCCCATCAGTGCGTCCACGACGCTGTTGGGGACCATGCCGGTGATGTCCCCTCCGTGTCTGGCCACGTCCTTGACGATGGTGCTGGAGATGTGCTCCCTCACCGGATCGGCTGGCAGGAAGAGTGTTTCCACCCCGGACAGCTTGCGATTGACCAGGGCCATGCCCAGCTCGGCCTCATAATCCCCGTTCTGCCGCAGCCCCTTGACGATGACCGAGGCGCCCACCTTACTGCAGTAGTCGGTGATCAGGCCATCTGTGGAGGCTACGGTGATGTTCGGGTATCCGTCCTCGTCCAGGGCTTGGCGGATCATGGCCACCCGCTTCTGTTCGCTGAACATGGGGGTCTTGGCGGCGTTGACGGCCACAACCACGTGGACCGTCTCGAAGAAGCAGGCGCAACGTTCGATCACATCCATGTGGCCGGAGGTGACCGGATCGTATGAGCCAGGGCATACAGCGATAGTCATGATTCTCAGCGTAGCGCGTCATAGGGAGCGAACGTGTAGCTCGCCGCCGTACCATGGTGTCATGACTGCAAGCAAGAGCATTCGCATGGAGGATCCGGAGCGGGAGCAGAACCCCGACCAGGGCACTGGCACGGCCGTGCTGGACCGCCCGGACACCGAGACCGCCGAGAAAACCCGGCTGAACGATCAGGGCGATGCCGACCGGTTCGCCCACTACGTCTCCCGTGAGCGCATCGCCGAGTCCAAGCTGACCGGCCGACCGGTCGTGGCCCTCTGCGGCAAGGTCTGGGTGCCCAAGCATGACCCCTCCCAGTATCCGGTCTGCCCGGACTGCAAGCGCATCTACGAGCAGATGACCGGCGGCAGCCACTGAGCGCTACTGAACGGTCCAGGCTGCTTCAGGACTGCTTGTCCAAGGCGATTCGGTCGATCATCTCCAGTTCTTCCTGGCTGAAATCGGCCGACTGGACGGCTTGGAGATTGTCCAGGATCTGCTCGGGCTTGGAGGCGCCGATGAGCACCGAGGTGACAGTAGGATCCCTGAGCAGCCAGGCCAGTGCCATCTCTGCCAGACTCTGGCCGCGTTGGTGGGCCAGGTCGTTCAGAGCCTGGATCTGCTTCAGCCGCTGTGGGGTCAGGGCGGACTCCTTGAGGAAGCGACCGTCGGCACGAATCCGACTGTCCTCGGGAATCCCGTGCAGGTAGCGATCGGTCAGCAGCCCCTGGGCCAGCGGGCTGAAGGTGATCAGTCCCTTTCTTTCTTTCATCACTGCCTGTTTGAGACCGTTGTCCTCGATGGTTCTGTCGAAGATGGAATAGCGGTTCTGGTTGATGACGAAGGGGACGTGCATCTCGGTCAGGATGGCCGAGGCCCGTGCCATGGTCGGCCCGTCATAGTTGGACAGTCCCAGGTAGAGGGCCTTGCCGCTGGTGACCGCCTGTGCCATGGCGCCCATGGTCTCTTCAAGAGGCGTGTCCGGGTCGGGGCGGTGGTGGTAGAAGATGTCCACATAGTCAAGTCCCAGCCGTTTCAGGCTCTGGTCCAGTCCGGACAGCAGATGCTTGCGTGAGCCGAGGTTTCCGTAAGGGCCAGGCCACATTTCATATCCGGCCTTGGTGGAGATGACCAGCTCCTGGCGGTGGTGGCTGAAGCACCGCCGCAGGATGATCCCCATGTTGCGCTCGGCGGCGCCCGGTTCAGGGCCGTAGTTGTCGGCCAGGTCAAAGTGGGTTATGCCGTGGTCGAAGGCCGTCGTGCATAGCTCCTGCATACGATCCAGGGGCGTGGTGTCACCGAAGTTGTGCCAGCAGCCCAGGCAGATGGGTGGCAGTTTCAGGCCGCTGTCGCCGCAGGGCCGGTAGGTCGTGGAATCGTACCGGCTCGGGTCGGGCTGGTAGGTTTCGCCTTTCGCGCTCATCAGATGCTCCTGACCAGGGTAGGCAGGACCGGCTCGCCCTTCATCAGGCTCAGGGCGTTGATGGGCATCTCCTCAAGGGCCTTGGCCCGATGCTCCCGGGCATCAAGGACCGCCTGCCCACCCTGGAACTCTGGCCTGCTTTGGCCATGGTCCACATAGGTGACCAGCAGATCCCGCCAGCCCTCCTCAGGCGTATAGGCTGCCAGAGCCTGTTCGGCTCCAGAGACGACGTGCTCGGCATCAGCCACCCCGTTGTGGTAGGAGCGGTAGGCCAACTTGCGTCCCGGCACCGAGGCCTTGCCCACCGACTTTTTGGCCACAGCCTGCATGACCCCGTCGGAGTTCTCGCGCTCGGTCAGCTTGTAGACCATGGCGCAGGTGGGGGCTCCCGAACCGGTGACCAGCATGGTGCCCACCCCATAGGAGTCCACCGGGGCATCCTGCAGGGAGGCGATGGCGTACTCGTCCAGATCATTGGTGACGGTGATGGTGGCCTTGGTGGCTCCCAGGGAGTCCAGCTGGGCGCGGACCTGCTGTGCCAGCGAGCCCAGGTCTCCGGAGTCGATGCGAACCCCGCCCAGCTCCGGTCCGGCCACCTCGACTGCTGTCCTGACGGCCTCCTCGATGGAGTAGGTGTCGGTCAGCAGGGTGGTCCCCTTGCCCAGTGCCTGAATCTGACCTTGGAAAGCCTCGCGTTCATTGTCATGCAGGAGGGTGAATGAGTGGGCTGCGGTTCCGATGGCCTTGAAGCCGTATCGCTTGGCCGCCAGCAGGTTCGAGGTCCCCTGGAATCCGCCGACTATGGCCGCTCTGGCCGCTGCCACGGCCGCATATTCGTTGGCTCGGCGCGCGCCCATGTCCATGCAGGGCCGGCCCTTGGCTGCGGTGACCATTCGGGAGGCGGCCGAGGCCACAGCCGAGTCGTAGTTGAGTATGGACAGGATCAGGGTCTCCAGCAGTGTGCACTCGCCGAAACTGCCTTCGACCTGCAGAATGGGGGAGTCGGGGAAGAATATCTCGCCCTCCCCGTAGCCGCGGATGGTTCCGGTGAAGCGGAAGTGCTCCAGCCAGTCGATGGTGGTCTGGCTGACAATGTGACGGTCGGACAGAAAGCGCAGCTCGTCCTCGCTGGGGTGGAAATCCGCCAGCGCGTCCAGAATCCGTCCGGTGCCTGCTACAACTCCGTAGCGGCGCCCTGCCGGCAGGTGCCGGGTGTAGACCTCGAAGACGGATTGGCGTCCGGCCGTGCCGTCCTGCAGGGCGGCATCCAGCATGGTGTATTCATACATATCGGTCATCAGAGCCGTGGAGGTTCCGGTGTCCTTACTATTGTTTTCAGCGTTCATATCTTCCCCTTTGTGGGTGGAAAGGCCCTTGGTTGGCACCCAGTCTAATCCTCTGAGCACTTGGCTCGCCCTGCCCTCCCAAGGTCGGGCTAAGCTGGTCCGCATGAGATTCGTCGTGGGCATCTACCGATTGCTGATCGCCTTTTTCTGCCTGGGCGGCACCTACGAGGCCTGGCTGCTGGGAATCGGCAACAAGTGGGTCTATTTTACCTTCCAGACCAATATCGCCCTGGGTCTGGTCATGCTCTGGGCCGGAGCCGCCACCCTGCTCAAGGGCATTCAGCCTCCCGCCTGGCTCAAAGGCTGTCTGACGCTTTACATCGTCATCACCGGGCTGGTGGCCATCCTGGTTCTGGGGCTGAACAGCACTGACTACAAGCTGGTCCTGGGCATCAGGACCACATGGATGATTCACGTCATCAGCCCCATCCTGGCATCGGTGGACTTCCTCCTGTTCGACCCTCATCGTCGTTTCCGCTGGCACAACGTGCTGACCTGGCTGATCTATTTCCCCTTCTACGTAGCTTTCGTGCTGATCAGGGCCGCCATCTGGCCCCATTCGGGACCGGAGCCGGGCGGTAATCCCTACCCCTATGCCTTCTTGGACCTCGGACACCTGGGATGGGCCCAGCTGACGGTCAACCTGGCTGAGTACCTGGTCGTCTTCTTCGCCCTGTCACTGGTGATCTTCCTGATCGATCGCATCCTGCCGGCCAAGACACCGCTGACCATTGATCGGTAGACGGCTGACGGAATAATGGGGACCAGACCAGGGGAGCCTGGGCGGAACGGGAAAGGATCATCACTGATGGTTGCTATCAAGGACATGCTCCAGGAGGGTGCCGTGCTGCGGCCTGACGGCAGGGCGGCTGATGAGTTGCGGCCGGTCGTCATCACCAGGCATTGGACGGAGGCTCCCGAGGGATCGGTGCTGATCGAGTGCGGCAAGACCCGGGTCATGTGCACGGCCTCCTTCACGCCGACACTGCCTCGGTGGCGCAAGGACTCCGGGCTGGGCTGGGTCACGGCTGAGTACGCCATGCTTCCCAGGGCCACCAGTGACAGGACTGCACGTGAATCGGTCCGGGGAAAGGTCGGTGGCCGCACCCAGGAGATCAGTCGGCTGATAGGCCGTTGCCTGCGTGGTGTGGTGGATATGAAGGCCCTGGGTGAGAATCAGATTCAGCTTGACTGCGATGTGCTTCAGGCCGATGGTGGCACCCGTACAGCCTCGGTCACCGGTGCTTACGTTGCCATGGTCGATGCCCTCAGATGGGCCCAGGACCACCATCACATCCGTAGCGCCGACAAGGTGACCAAGGATTGCGTCTCGGCCGTCTCGGTGGGCATCATTGATGGCAAGCCCATGCTTGACCTTCCCTATCTGGAGGACAGCAGGGCCATGACCGATATGAACGTGTCCATGACCGGCTCCGGCGATTTCATAGAGATACAGGGAACGGCGGAGCATCGTCCCTTCAATCGTCAGGAGCTTGGCATCTTGCTGGACCTGGCAACCAAGGGGAACAAGGAGCTTCAGGCCGCTCAGCGCAAGGCTCTGGCATCCGACTGACGTCCGGAACAGGTATTTCAGCGAGGAGGACCGGTATGGGGCAGGCCAGAAAGGTGGTTGTGGCCACGCACAACGAGGGCAAACTAGGTGAGCTTCGTCGCATACTCGACGGTTTCCTGGCCGATGAGGGTCAGAGGATCGAGCTGGTTTCGGCGGGGCAACTGGGTCTGTCCGATCCGGTAGAGACGGGCACCACTTTTCAGGAGAATGCACTTCTCAAGGCTGGGCAGGCCGCTCGGGAGTCAGGTCTGCCCGCGCTGGCGGACGACTCGGGGCTGGTCGTTGATGTGATGGGCGCTGCCCCGGGAATCCTTTCGGCACGGTGGAGTGGCCGCCATGGCGACGACCAGGCCAACTTGGAGCTCTTGCTGAACCAGCTGAACGACATTCCCGACGACCACAGAGGAGGGCGGTTTGTCTGTGCTGCCGCCCTGGTAGTTCCGGATGTGCCGGGGTACGCCGTCCGGGGACGTCAAGTGACCAGGGTCGGCGAGATGCCTGGAAGCATCATCCGCCAGGCACGAGGGGACAATGGGTTCGGCTACGACCCGATCTTCGTGCCCCGTGATCAGCCTCGGCGTGCTAGCGACCGGCATCCGCTGACCTCGGCGGAAATGACCTCGGATGAAAAGAATGCCATTTCGCACAGGGGCAAGGCCTTGGCGTCCATCATGCCGATTCTCGTCAGCTGGGTGCTGGGCGACGGTCACATTAAAGGCTGATAAATCCTTATAGATTCCGTACGGCGAATGGTCGTGAAGCGTCGACAATTATGCTCTGAGCACCGGTTACACTTGAAGTATGCAAGGAAACGCGAAGGTGCGATTTTTTTATCTCTATGATACAGTCGGCGGTATTGGGGACAACTTAAAAACAGAGCTGATCTGTTCTAGCAGATGATTCCATCGGGATTTGGGGGTTTCGTATTGAAGCGATTGCAAGAACGGAACAATAAGGGATCGCTGCACGTGAACCGTTCGATCATCGCCGTTTTGGTAACCCTTCTGGCGACACTAGCCATGGTTGTTCCGCTTGGGCTGAGTGCTCTGTCGGCCAGCCAGGCCAATGCCGTTGATGGACAGGACGAGACGGCGAGCAGGAAGCCTCTGCTCTATAGAATGATGGCCTTCAACGACAGGATCGATACCTATCAGGATGAGCTGCGCATGGACTTCATCCTGCGCGTGAAACACAACGAGTTCAAGCCGGATTGTGTCGACCTTGGTAAGGCAGACACCGGTGGTAAGTCAAAGTGCAATTTATCTTTTGTATATCAGTATGTTGGTTCTGATAACCCTGCAGATTATCATCGTGTAAAGTATATAAACACTATAACTCCAGATGATTATCTTGAAAATAACAAAACTGGGTATGCATATGATGGAGCTACAGCGTGGGCTGATAATCATCTGCAGCGCTTTACTGTTCATAAGATAATCAATTCGGGTTTATACGACTACTTGACCATATCCATCGAAGGCGACATGAACATTGCGGATAAGTCTAAAGATCCCGCAAAGTTCGTGGCTGGTGGTCACCCTGAGCCCTTGAATGTCTTTGCTATCGTTGGTGATCAGAATACCATCCTGTCTTGCGGTAGTTCTTCGTGGGCATGGGGTACCGAAACCTGCTCAACTTTCGATCCAGCCTCCATGAGCAACTTGCAGGATAGATATTCAAATATCACCGCGAGTTTATCGAAGGATAAACAGATGAAAGTGTATATGGGTGACTGCTTGGGTAGCGGAGGAGACGACCTGCAATGCAGCGGCCCATATTCCTGGGTTGGGTGGGACAGCAACCCATATCTCTATCGAAACCATCAGGCTAATTGGGGTATGGTGACCGATTATGGTTTTCCGGCTTATAGCGATGGTACGGTTGGAAATATAAATGCCACAGCCCCGGGCACGGCCCCGGCACGGTCTTTCTTCGTGTATTGGATGAACTTGCGTGGTCCAGGCAACAAAACCAATGGCATATGTTCTGAGACCAGTTCCTATTACTATCAGTGGGTGGCTCTTAAGGACAGCCAGTGGGTGCCTGTTAAGGAACTGACTCCTGAGCCGGTCCTGGTGACAGGCCAGCAGCCGAGTCCCAACACTTTGACTACCACCTACGGACTGCAGGGCATGGTCAATACCAATGGCGCTTATAACGTTAATCCGACCGACCCAAAGTATGCGAATACCACCAATGTGCTTTTTGCGACTGATAAGGATGGCAATCCTATGCCTGCTCAGAAGGCTGATGGCGGGATTGATTTCAAGGAGGCCAAGGAGAAGCAGGGTCTTGACGGCTATTTCAAGCTGGTGACCTGGCCTGACACCAGGAATTCCGATGGCACGGAATGTACAGCCGTCAGCCCTGAGGTGTACAGCCCCAAGAGCGCTGGTCTTGTGGGGATTGACGATAACATGTCCGCCGCGCAAAAGGATACGAATCTCTCTGCGGGTTGGACGATTGATACTGCTTTTTATAAGTATAATGTGCCGCGTCCTGATGATCCGACGATCACGAAGATCGAGAATGATGCGGATGCCGGCTTGGATGCTTCTGGAAGCGTGTATACGACCAAGCTTGACCCGGTAATCAGCGGTGAGTGCACGCCTTCCAAGGATGACAAGCATCCTAATACGGTTGTCCTGTATGGAGAGGATCCCACCAATCCGATTGCGGATGGTCAGGGCACAAATGGCGATGACCTGGTGAAAAGCTCGGACACGTGGGGGTTCAGGCTGGGGGAAGCTGTTTGCGAGACCGACACTGGCAGCAAGCAGGGAGGGTCCTGGCGCATACAGGACACCAATAAGCAGTATCCGTCGCCGGATCCCGGCAATAAGTACAACAGCTACAGGCGCTATCACGCCTGGGTGGTTGAGTCCACGTCAGGGTTCGGCCTGACCTCCTACTTCTCGAATGTTGGCACGGCTTATTTCGTCTCGGGCGAGAACGTGCCGGATGCGGCCAAGTTCTCGGTGGCGGTGCCCCATACGGTCAACGGGAGCCTGCCGGCAGGCTCGGTGGTCACGTTCAAGGGTGAGGTGTCGCCTGTGTATACGGCCTGGTCGTCGGGGAAGCTGGGGATGACTGATTCCAAGATGGCCATTTCCATGAAGCAGAACACTGCCTCGGACTGGACCAGCTTGGTAACTACTCCGGCCAACACTTTCCAGAGGGATGCGGCGGTTGGCACCACGTCTTCCGTCACGGATTCCGCGACGGGTCTCACGCTGGGCCTGACCAAGACGGGGGCTTCCACCTGGTCCTGGACGCTGAACATACCTGCCGGCAGGTTCACCGGCTACAACGGCAGTGACGAGACGCAGACCTATACCTTCCAGGTTGAGATGGTCAACCCGATGAACATTCATTCGGATCCGGCTTCCATCGAGCGGAAGGTCGACATCACACCGACCACGCTGACCTTGGAGCGGTACGACGTCTTCCAGGTGGCGGGCAAAGCCTACAAGTATGTGGATGGGGATACGAAGGTTCCCGAGACCAAGGGGACCGTGGTGCATATAACCTGGCCCGGCAAGGGCAATAGCAGCACCGATGTCGTTGTGGGGGACCATGGCCTGTGGCAGGCGGTTCCTCCTGAGGGGATCAACCAGGGGGAGTTCTCTGCTCAGGTGCTCTCCGACGATGCCGAGGGTGCTGACGCGCAGGGCGGGTTCCAGGGCGGGAACCAGTCGGCTCCGGTGTCGCATGCGCTGGAGTTCCGTCCTTCCAATTCGGCTTTGCCTCTGACCGGCGGCTGGCCGCTTTCGGTGCTCAAGATCCTGCTGCTGATGGCATTGGGTCTGGTCGGCTTTGTGGCCTGTCTGAGGAACAGGCAGGAAAGCCGGCACTGAGCCTCGCGGCATAAGACAGGGCCCGCACTCATCTTTCCAATTCCATGAAGATGAGCGCGGGCCCTGTCTTCTTTATTGCTGTGTCGCTGCAGTTACGTCATTCGCGCCGGCTGCGTGCCCTCCGTAGAAGGCGACTTATTGCTTCTCGCCAACTGGTTGCTGGGCCTGTCGGGGTCAAGACCTTGGACAGCCGCAAAACACCCTATCTGAATCCCAGATTGTGCCTTCTATCTCTGTACTCTTTAAAGCCGTAATGAAAAAATGAAGACGCATTGTTGTGCTCTATGTGCAGTTGTCTTAATTGGGGATAAGTCAAAAGCGGGGTTGATCTGTTCTATCTGTTCTGGAGCATGATTTCATTGTGGTTTGGGGGGTATTGTATTGAGGCGTTTGCAAGAACAGAACAACAAGGGTTTCCAGCACGTAAGCCGTTCGATCATTGTCGTTCTGGTAACCCTTTTGGCGACGTTGGCTATGGTTGTTCCGCTTGGGCTGAGCGCGCTTTCGGCTGGTCAGGCCAATGCCATTGATGGGCAGGACGAGACGGCCAGCAGGAAGCCGCTGCTCTATAGGATGTTGGGATACAACAACAAGATTGATGCCTACCAGGATGAGCTGCGCATGGACTTCATCCTGCGGGTAAAACACAACGAGTTCGACCCTTCCTGCGCCAATAGCACCGGTGGTGCCGATACCAGGGGCAGTTGCAATCTGGCCTTTGCCTATCAGTACAAGGGCTCAGAATATCCAGCATATTATCGCAGGATAAAGTATCTGAACACCATAGCTTCAGCGTCATCCTCGGATCAGCCCTGGTCCGGAGCCTACAAATGGGCACAAAATCGAGATGAGTACTTCACTGTGCACACGATAATCAATTCCGGTTTATATGATTATCTGACCATTTCAATTGAGGGTGATCTGGCTCTTAAGAATTCTGCCGATGCGTCATATTATAAGCCTGGTGGGGCCAATGAGCCGGTGAATATCTACGCGGTTGTTGGACAGCAGAAAGGGGCACTATCCTGCCTTGTTCCTGGTAGTTCATGGAATTGGGTCGCAGGAATCAATGACTGTGCCACTTTTAACCCTGACACCATGATTAATGCGCCGGATAGGGTATCCAACATTACCTCAACTTTAACGGCCAACGGCAAGAACTTCACCCTGTATATGCAGACATGCCAGGGCACGGGTGCTGATCTTCAGTGCAGCGGCCCGTATTCCTGGGTTGGTTGGGACAGCAATCCGAATCTCTACGGAAACAATCAGGCCAACTGGGGCATGGTGACCGACTACGGTTTTCCTGATTACAATAGCCTTACTCTTGGGAAAATGCCGGGTTCTGATCCGGGCGTAGCTCCGCCCCGCTCTTTCTTCGCGTACTGGCTGAATGTGCGTGGCAGCACTATCTATAACCCTGATGGCATCTGTTCTGAGACCAATTCGTATTATTACCAGTGGGTGGCTCTGAAGGATAGCGAGTGGGTGCCTGTTGATGAGCTGACTCCCGAGCCGGTACTGGTGACAGGCCAGCAGCCGTCTCCCAATTCGTTGACTACCACGGTAGGCGCGGAAGTCCAAGCTAGTAGGTATTCGGCTTTCAACTTGCCCAAACAGCCGGATAATCCCAATGAGATGTTTGCCACTGACAAGAACGGCCAGCCTATGCCTGCCCAGAAGGCTGATGGCTCCATTAATTTCAAGGAGGCAAAGGCAAAGCAGGGTCTTGACGGCTATTTCAAGATGGTCACCTGGCCTGTCACCACGAACCGGGATGGCAGCGCTTGTACCGTCAGCCCTGAGGTGTACAACCCTGAGCGGAAAGGTCTTGTCGGAATACGTGACGGCATGAACAGCTCGGATATAGAACGAAACCTGTCTGCTGGTTGGACGATTAACAGTGCTTTTTACAAGTATGATGTGCCTCGCCCTAAGGATCCGACAATCACCAACATCCAGAATGATGCAGATGGTAGCTTGGATGCTTCGGGGAGCGTGTATACATCGAAGCTTGATCCGGTGGTCAGTGGCGAGTGCACGCCTTCCAAGGATGCCGCGCATCCCAACAAGGTTGTTCTCTACGGGGAGGATCACGCCAATCCAATCAGTGACGAGCAGAGCCAGAACGGCGGGGACTTGGTGAAGACCGCGGACACGTGGGGGTTCAAGCTTGGTGAAGTTGAGTGCAAGGTCGATCCCAAGAGCAGGCAGGGAGGGTCCTGGCAGATACAGGACACCAACAAGCAATACCCATCGCCGGACCCAGGCAACAAGTATGACGGGTACAGGCGCTATCACGCCTGGGAGATCGAGTCCACGTCTGGTTTCGGCTTGACCTCGTTCTTCTCGAATATCGGCACGGCTTATTTCGTCTCGGGGGAGAACGTGCCGGATGCGAGCAAGTTCTCGGTGACGGTGCCTCATACGGTCAACGGGAGTCTGCCGGCGGGTTCGGCGGTCACGTTCAAGGGTGTGGCATCTCCTGTGTATACGGCCTGGTCGTCGGGGAAGCTGGGGATGACTGATTCGAAGATGGCTATTTCTATGAAGCAGAACACTGCCTCGGACTGGACCAGCCTGCTGACTACTCCGGCCAACACCTTCCAGAGGGATGCGGCGGTCAATACTCCGTCAGCTGTCACGGATTCCACGACGGGCCTCACGCTTAGCTTGACCAAGACGGCGGATTCCAATTGGTCGTGGTCGCTGAACATCCCTGCCGACAAATTCAGCGGTTACAACGGCGGCGATGAGACTCAGATGTATGACTTTCAGGTTGAGATGATCAACCCGATGAACATTGGTTCGGGCCCGGCGTCCATCGAGCGGAAGGTCGACATCACACCGACCACGCTGACCTTGGAGCGGTACGATGTCTTCCAAGTAGCGGGCAAGGCATACAAGTATGTAAACGGTGACACGAAGGTTCCAGAGACCAAGGGGACCGTGGTGCATGTGATCTGGCCTGACAATACTGGCACGGATGTGACTGTTGGTGATCAGGGCTTGTGGCAGGCGGTTCCTCCAGAGGGCGTCAATCAGGGGGAGTTCACTGCTCAGGTGCTTTCCGATGATGCCGAGGGTGCTGACCCCAAGGGCGGGTTCCAGGGCGGCAATCAGTCGGCTTCGGTGTCGCATGCGTTGGAGTTCCGTCCTTCCAACTCGGCTTTGCCGCTGACCGGCGGCTGGCCGCTTTCGGTGCTCAAGATCCTGCTGCTGATGGCATTGGGTCTGGTCGGCTTTGTGGCCTGTCTGAGGAACAGGCAGGAAAGCCGGCACTGACCCCCCCAGCATACGACAGGGCCCGTGCCCATCTGCAAGCAATTTGGCAGATGAAGACAGGCCCTGTTTTTCTTTCCTGTGCTGCTGCTGCCAAGGCAGTATTCGCCCCCAATCCGGAACGACCCGAAGAAGACAACATATTGCTTCTTACCAGCTGGGTGCTGGTCCTGCATGGTCGAGAACTTGAACCGCCGCAAAACACCCGATTTGAATCCCAGATTTTGCCCTTCATTTCTGTAGCCTTGAAAAGGCAAAGAACAATTTATATGCATTGTTGTGCTCTATGTGCAGTTGCCTTAATTGGGGGTAGGTCAAAAGCAGACTTGATTTGTTCTGGAGCATGATTTCATTGTGGTTTGGGGGTATTGTATTGAAGCGTTTGCAAGAACGGGGCGCTAAGGGTTCACAAGGTGTGAACCGTCCGATAATTGCCGTTCTGGTAACCCTTCTGGCGACGCTGGCCATGGTTGTTCCGTTGGGGCTGAGCGCACTTTCGGCCAATCAGGCCAACGCCATTGATGGGCAGGACGAAACGGCCAGCAGAAAGCCCAAACTCTATAGGATGTTGGGTTACAACAACAAGCTTGATTCCTATCAGGATGAGCTGCGCATGGACTTCATCCTGCGGGTAAAACACAACGAGTTTGACCCTTCTTGTGCCGACGCCACTTCTGGTGCCGATACCAAGGGCAATTGCAATCTGGCCTTTGTCTATCAGTACAAGGGGTCAGATGACACTTCCTTTTATCGCAGAATAAAGTATCTGAACACCATAGCCTCAGCATCATCCTCGGATCAGCCCTGGTCCGGAGCCTACAAGTGGGCGCAAAATAAAGATGAGTATTTCACCGTGCACACGATAATCAATTCTGGTTTATATGATTATCTGACCGTTTCCATTGAAGGTGATCTGGCTCTTAAGAATTCTGCCGATGCGTCATATTACCAACCTGGTGGGGCCAGCGAGCCGGTGAATATCTACGCGGTTGTTGGCAAACAGGACGACGCACTATCCTGCCTTCGTCCCGGTAGTCCATGGAGCTGGAGCACCGGAATCGATAATTGTCGCAATTTTAACCCTGACACCATGATCAATGCGCCGGACAGGGTATCCAACATTACCTCAGCCTTAACGGCCAACGGCAAAAACTTCACCCTGTATATGCAAGAATGCCTGGGCACGGGTGCTGATCTTCAGTGCAGCGGCCCGTATTCCTGGGTTGGTTGGAACAGCAACCCAAATCTCTATGGAGGCAATCAGGCCAACTGGGGCATGGTGACCGACTACGGTTTTCCTGACTACAAGAGCACTGCTACTGGGGCCATCGCCGGCACTGCTCCGGGCACAGCTCCGGCACGGTCGTTCTTCGTGTACTGGCTCAATGTGCGCGGCAGTACTAGAGCTAATCCCGATGGCATCTGTTCTGAGACCAATTCGTATTATTACCAGTGGGTGGCTCTGAAGGATAGCGAGTGGGTGCCAGTTGATGAGCTGACCCCTGAGCCGGTTCTGGTGACAGGCCAGCAGCCGTCTCCCAATACGGCGACTACCACGACCAGCAAGGCGGCCCAAGTCAGTAAGTATTCCGCCTTCAACTTGCCTAAACAGCCGGATAATCCCAATGAGATGTTTGCCACTGACAAGGATGGCAATCCCATGCCTGCCCAGAAGGCTGACGGCGGGATTGATTTCAAGGAGGCCAAGGCAAAGCAGGATCTTGATGGCTATTTCAAGATGGTCACCTGGCCTGTCACCACGAACCGGGATGGCAGCGCTTGCACCGTAAGTCCTGAAGTGTACAACCCTGATCAGAAGGGCCTCGTCGGAATACGTGACGGCATGAACAGCTCAGATATAGAACGAAATATTTCAGCGGGCTGGACGATCAACAGTGCCTTCTATAAGTATGATGTGCCTCGCCCCGATGATCCAACGATTACGAAGATCGAAAATGACGCCGACAGCGCTTTGGATGCTTCGGGCAGTGTGTATACGTCGAAGCTTGATCCGGTGGTCAGTGGCGAGTGCACGCCTTCCAAGGATCCTGCGCGCCCCAACAAGGTTGTTCTCTACGGGGAGGATCCTGCCAATCCGATTGCGGAGGGGCAGGGCGCGAATGGCGATGACCTGGTGAAAGCCGCGGACACGTGGGGGTTCTGGTTGGGTGAAGTTGAGTGCAAGGTCGATCCCAAGAGCAAGCAGGGGGGTTCCTGGCAGATACAGGACACCAACAAGCAATATCCGTCGCCGGACCCCGGCAACAAGTACAGCGGCTACAGGCGGTACCATGCCTGGGTGATTGAGTCTATCTCCGGATTCGGCCTGACCTCCTACTTCTCGAATATCGGCACGGCTTATTTCGTCTCGGGGGAGAACGTCCCGGATGCGAGCAAGTTCTCGGTGACGGTGCCCCATACGGTCAACGGGAGTCTGCCGGCGGACTCGGTCGTCGTGTTCAAGGGTGAAGCGTCTCCTGTATATACGGCCTGGTCCTCGGGAGCACTAGGGATGACGGATTCAAGGATGACTGTTTCGATGAAGCAGAAGACCGTCTCGGACTGGACGCCCTTGGCTACTACTCCGGCCAACACCTTCCTACGGGACGTAGCGGCCGGCACCGCGTCTTCCGTCAAAGATTCCGCGACGGGCCTCACGCTGGGCCTGACCAAGATAGCAGCTTCCACCTGGTCCTGGACGCTGAACATCCCTGCTGACAAATTCAGCAGTTACAACGGCAGTGACGAGACACAGATGTATGATTTCCGCGTTGAAATGGTCAATCCGGTGAACATCCGTTCGGCCCCGGCGTCCATCGAGCGGAAGGTCGACATGACGCCCACCACGCTGGTCCTGGAACGGTACGACGTCTTCCAGGTGGCAGGCAAAGCCTATAAGTATGTGGACGGGGACAGGAAGGTTCCCGAGACCAAAGGCACCCTGGTCCATATAACCTGGCCCGGCGGCAGCGGCACGGATGTCGTTGTGGGGGACGAAGGTTCGTGGCAGGCGACCCCGCCTGAGGGCATCAATCAGGGTGAGTTCTCTGCTCAGGTGCTTTCGGATGATGCCGAGGGTCCTGATGCGCAGGGCCGGTTCCAGGGCGGGAACCAGTCGGCCTCGGTGTCGCATGAGCTGGAGTTCCGTCCTTCCAACTCGGCTTTGCCTCTGACCGGTGGATGGCCGCTTTCGGTGCTCAAGATGATGCTGCTGATGGCGTTGGGCCTGGTCGGCTTCGTGGCCTGCCTGAGAAACAGGCAGGAAAGCCGGCACTGAGCCAGGACATAAGACAGGACCCCCACCCCACGAAGTTGAGAGGATGGGTGGAGTCCTGCCGTTGCCCAACCGACCTCATTACCCATGCAGACAGTCCTTAGTCAAGATGGTGGACGGCCGCGAAACGCCCTATCTGAATCCCAGATCACGCTTTCAGCCTCGGTACTCTTAAAGCATGTAAGGGGAAAGGAAGATGCCGTAAATGAGGATGTAGCACTTGTGCTCCAGGGGTTCGTGGCCTGCACCGGGGACCAATCAAGCGTGCAGTCCATCTGATTCTGGAGATGGTTGCATTGAGGTGTGGGGGGTAACGTGTTGAACCGATTGCAAGAACGGGGCAATAAGGGTCCACGGCATGTGGATCGCCCTATAGTGGCTGTTTTGATAACCCTTTTGGCGACGCTGGCCATGGTTGTTCCGCTAGGGCTGAGTGCGCTTTCGGCCAATCAGGCCAATGCCATCGATGGGCAGGGCGGGACGGCCAGCAGGAAGCCTCTGCTCTATAAGATGTTGGCCTACAATGACAAGATTGATTCATACCAGGATGAGCTGCGGATGGACTTTATCCTGCGCGTGAGACACAACGATTTCAATCCGCAATGCGTACCGATGCGTGATACTTCTCCTTATGATTCAGTAAACTGCAATTTGTCTTTCGCATATCAGTTTGAAGGAGCGCAAAATCCGTCTCACTATCGCAGGATACGGTATCTGAATACTATTTCGACAAACCCTAACGACCCTACTGGCGGTGCTGAGCAATGGGCGGAAAACGAGGCCGAGTTCTTTACGGTTCATAAAGTAATCAACTCTGGTTTATATGACTTCCTCGCTGTATCCATAGAGGGTGATTTGTCCTATATGGATACTTCCAAGGATCCGAAATATTATGTCACCGGCGGTTATCCGGAACCTTTGAACGTCTACGCAATCGTTGGTCAGCAAAACAATACGCTGTCGTGTGGAAGTTCTCCATGGACTTCTCCATGGGACTACACTACGAATGACTGCACCTTCGATCCCAGCACTATCAGCAGTAACGTCCAAGACAGGGTTGCAAATATCACTGCAGACCAGGGCAAGGGCATCAAGCTGTATATGGGCACCTGCCTAGGTGATAGTCCCCATCCTAAGTGCAGCGGACCCGGCTCGTGGGTTGGCTGGGACGGTAATCCCCCTCTTTATGGCGGTCACCAGGCCAATTGGGGCATGGTGACGGATTATGGATTCCCCATAGGAGATAAGCCGGTTCCAGGAGTGGCGCCCCCCAAGTCCTTCTTTGTATACTGGTTCAATTTGCGTGGAAATAACAGCGCTGGTGGAATATGTTCCACGACCAACTCCTATTACTACCAATGGGTGGCGCAGAAGAATAGCCAATGGGTGCCTGTCGATGCGCTGACGCCTAAACCGGTGCTAGTAACTGGTCAGAAGCCAGCAGTAAACGGCTTGACCAGTTCCTGGGGTCTTCAATATCAGGTCAATGACAATACGGCTTACAATCTGCCGACAAGTCCGGGCAATTCGAACGAATTATTTGCAACTGATAAGAATGGAAGCCGCATGCCCGCCCAGCTACCTGACGGTTCAATCGATTTCAAGAAAGCTCAGGAGTATCAGCAGCTCGACGGTTATTTCAAACTAGTTACTTGGCCTGTCACTACTAATGACGATGGCACCCAGTGCAAGCCGACGGCAAGCACTCCCGAAGTCACCACTAAAATATACGACCCGCAACAGGATAGTCTTGTTGGGATAACAGACGATATGTCTACAGCCCAGAAAAATACGAATCTGGATGCAGGCTGGACTATCGATACTGCATTCTATAAGTATGATGTGCCTCGTCCCGACGATCCGACCATCACCAATATCCAGAATAATGCTGATGGCTCCTTGAATGCCTCGGGAAGCGTCTATACCGGCAAGCTTGATCCGGTGGTCAGCGGTGAGTGCACTCCCTCCAAAGATGACACACATCCCAACACGGTTACCTTGTTCGGAGAGGATCCCGGCAATCCCTTCAAAGAGGGGCAGAGCAAGAGCAGTGACGATCTGGTGAAAAGCTCGGACTCCTGGGGGTTCAAGCTGGGAGAGACCGTATGCAAGGTCGATCCCAAGAGCAAGCAGGGAGGCTCCTGGCAGATACAGGACACCAATAAACAGTATCCGTCGCCGGATCCCGGCAACAAGTACAACGGTTACAGGCGCTATCATGCCTGGGTGACTGAGTCCGCCTCCGGGTTCGGCTTGACCTCCTTCTTCTCGAATATAGGCACAGCCTATTTCGTCTCCAACGAAAATGCTCCGGACGGCAAGCTCTCTGTCACAGTCCCCCATACGAAAAACGGGATTCTACCGGCAAACTCGGTCGTCACCTTCCAGGGCTCGGTTTCACCTATATATACGGCCTGGTCCTCGGGAGGGCTGGGGATGACTGATTCCAGGATGGCCATTTCCATGAAGCAGAATGCCGCCTCGGACTGGACCAGTCTGGTGACCACTCCGGCCAACACCTTCCAGAGGGATGCGGCGGTCAATACCACGTCGCCTTCCGTCACTGACCCCACATCGGGCTCTGTGCTCAAGGTCGTCAAGACGGCGGCTTCCACCTGGTCCTGGACCTTGACCATACCTGCCGGTAGGTTCACCGGCTACAACGGCAGCGACGAGACGCAGACCTATGCCTTCCGGGTCAGGATGATCAACCCTCTGAATGTCCCCTCGGATCCGGCGTCCATCGAACGGAAGGTCGATATGACGCCGACTACGTTGGCTTTGGAGCGGTATGACGTCTTCCAGGTGGCGGGTAAAGCGTATAAGTATGTGGATGGCAACACGAGGGTTCCTGAGACCAGGGGCACCCTGGTCCATATAACCTGGCCCGGCAATAGCAGTACCGATGTTGTCGTGGGGGATCAGGGTTCATGGCAGGCGGTTCCTCCTGAGGGCATCAACCAGGGGCCATTCACTGCTCAGGTTGCCTCCGATGATGCCGAAAGCACTGATCCTCAAAGTGGCAACTTCAAGGGAGGGAACGAGTCAGCAGCGGTGTCACACGCACTGGAATTCCGGCCGTCTAATTCTGCCCTACCCTTCGCTGGAGGATGGCCGCTTTCCGTGCTCAAGATCCTGTTGATGCTGATACTGGGTCTGGCCGGCTTTGTGGCCTGCCTGAGGAACAGGCAGGAGAGCCGATACTGATTCTCCGTCGGGCATAAGGCAGGGTCTGTGCTCATCTCCAAGGAATTTGGGGGTGAGGGCAGGCCCTGCTTGTGTTTCCTGTGAATGAGATTGGACTCGTGCCCATACGTCTGAAGCCCACTGGTGGAAGAGTCGCTTGACAGAAACGAACTGTCGACCTTTCCATGACAAAGTGGCCTCCACCTCCAACCCAGACCAGCCAGATGAAGACCATAAACTGTTGCGCAATACCGGTCGTGACACACCCTATCGGAATCCCGGCTAATGGTTGCAATTCCAGTGCTCGTGGAGCATGTATGGAAAAAGCGAAGATGCTATTTTTTTATCTCTATGATAGAGTCGAAGCAATTGGGGACAGATTAAAAGAGCAAAGTTTAGCCGCTCTTAAGCATAATTGTAACTTGATTTGGGGGTATTGTATTGAAGCGTTTGCAAGAACGGATCGCCAAGGGTTCGCAGCATGCGAGCCGTCCGATCATCGCCGTTCTGGTAACCCTTCTGGCGACTCTGGCCATGGTTGTTCCGTTGGGGCTGAGCGCCCTTTCGGCCAATCGGGCCAATGCCGTCGATAAACAGGACGAAACGGCCAGCAGAAAACCCCTGCTCTATAGGATGATGGCCTTCAACGACAGGATCGATGCCTACCAGGATGAGCTGCGCATGGACTTCATCCTGCGCGTGAAGCACAATGAATTTAAGCCGGATTGCGTCGGTGTTGGTGGGACTGATACCAAAAATCCGTCACAATGCAATTTGTCTTTCATATATCAGTTTGTTGGTTCTGAAAATCCTGACTATTACAGACGCGTGCGGTATATGAACACTATTACCCCGGATGATTACGTAGACAGCAATAAAAATGCCAACGCTTATGATGGCGCCCTAGCCTGGGCCAGGAATCAGGATGAGTTCTTCACCGTTCACAAGATCATCAATTCTGGTTTGTATGACTACCTGACCATATCCATTGAGGGTGATATGAACATTAAGGATAAGTCTCCAGATCCCGCAAAATTTGCGGTTGGCGGTCACCCTGAGCCCTTGAATGTCTTTGCCATCGTTGGTGACCAGAATGCCGCCCTGTCTTGCGGCAATTCTTCCTGGTCCTGGACTACCGATAACTGCAAAAATTTTGATCCGGCTTCCATGAGTGATTTACAGGCTCAGGATAGATATTCAAATATCACAGCGAGCATGTCCCAGGATAAACAGATGAAAGTGTATATGGGTTACTGCTTGGACAGCAAAGAGGATATGAAGTGCAGTGGCCCGTATTCCTGGGTCGGTTGGGACTACAATCCAAATCTCTACCAAAACAATCAGGCTAATTGGGGCATGGTAACCGACTACGGTTTTCCTGACTATAAGAGCAATGCTACTGGGCCAATCGCCGGCACTGCTCCGGGCACAGCTCCGGCACGGTCGTTCTTTGTGTACTGGCTGAATCCGCGTGGCAGTACAAATGACAATCCTGATGGCATATGTTCTGAGACCAATTCGTATTATTACCAGTGGGTGGCTCTGAAGGATAGCGAGTGGGTGCCTGTTGATGAGCTGACCCCTGAGCCGGTCCTGGTGACAGGCCAGCAGCCGTCTCCCAATACGGCGACTACCACGACCAGCAAGGCGGCCCAAGTCAGTAAGTATTCCGCTTTCAACGTGAGTCCGAAGGATCCTCAATATCTCGACAACCCCAACGTGCTTTTTGCAACTGACAAGGATGGCAATCCTATGCCTGCTCAGAAGGATGATGGCGGGATTGATTTCAAGGAGGCCAAGGAGAAGCAGGATCTTGACGGTTACTTCAAGATGGTCACCTGGCCTGTCACCACCAATCGGGACGGCAGCGCTTGTACCGTCAGTCCTGAAGTGTACAACCCCAAGAGCGCTGGTCTTGTCGGGATAAACGATGGTATGTCCACCGTGGAGAAGGATACGAATATCTCTGCGGGCTGGACGATTAACAGTGCCTTTTATAAGTATGATGTGCCTCGTCCTGATGATCCGACAATCACCAAGATCGAGAATGATGCGGATGCCGACTTGGATGCTTCTGGGAGCGTGTATACGACCAAGCTTGATCCGGTAATCAGCGGCGAGTGCATGCCTTCCAAGGATCCTGCGCGTCCCAACAAGGTCGTTCTCTACGGCGAGGATCCCACCAATCCGATTGTGGAGGGGCAGGGCACGAATGGCGATGACCTGGTCAAAGGCTCGGATACATGGGGATTCAGGCTGGGCGAGACCGTGTGTGAGGTCGACACCGGTAGCAAGCAGGGGGGTTCCTGGCGGATACAGGACACGAACAAGCTGTATCCGTCCCCGGATCCGGGCAACAAGTACAGCGGCTACCGACGGTACCATGCCTGGGTAACTGAGTCTATCTCCGGGTTCGGCCTGACCTCCTTCTTCTCGAATATCGGCACGGCTTATTTCGTCTCAGGCGAGAACGTCCCGGATACGAGCAAGTTCTCGGTCACCGTGCCCCACACGGTAAACGGGAGTCTCCCGGCGGATTCGGTGGTCACATTCAAGGGTGAGGTGTCGCCTGTGTATACGGCCTGGTCCTCGGGAGGGCTGGGGATGACGGATTCCAGGATGGCTGTTTCCATGAAGCAGAATGCTGACTCGGACTGGACGCCCCTGGTGACCACCTCGGCCAACACCTTCCAGAGGGATGCGGCGGTCAGCACTGTGTCTTCCGTCGCGGATTCCGCGACAGGTCTTATGCTGGGCTTGACCAAGACGGCGGCTTCCACCTGGTCCTGGTCGCTGGATATTCCTGCTGACAAGTTCGCTGGCTACAACGGCAGCGACGAGACGCAGACCTATACCTTCCAGGTTGAGATGATCAACCCGATGAACCTCCGATCGAATCCGGCATCCATCGAGCGCAAGGTCGACATGACGTCCACCACACTGGTCTTGGAGCGGTACGACGTCTTCCAGGTGGCTGGCAAAGCCTACAAGTACGTGGACGGGGACAGGAAGGTTCCCGAGACCAAGGGGACCGCTGTCCGGATAACCTGGCCTGGAAATGGCAACAACAGCACCGATGTCATTGTGGGGGATCAGGGTTCATGGCAGGCGACTCCGCCTGAGGGTGTCAACCAGGGTGAGTTTACAGCTCAGGTACTTTCCGACGATGCCGAGGGCCCTGATGCCCAAGGCAGGTTCCAGGGCGGGAACCAGTCGGCCCCGGTGTCGCATGAGCTGGAGTTCCGTCCTTCCAACTCGGCTTTGCCTCTGACCGGTGGATGGCCGCTTTCGGTGCTCAGGATCCTGTCGCTTATGGCGTTGGGCTTGGTCGGCTTTGTGGCCTGTCTGAGAAACAAGCAGGAAAGCCGGCACTGACCACGGCAGCATCAGACAGGGCCTGTTCTTGCGGGCCCTGTTCTTAATACCTGTGCGCGAGATGGGACTCGAACCCACACGTCCGAAGACACAGGAACCTAAATCCTGCGCGGCTACCATTACGCCACTCGCGCGTACGACATGCCCTGCCGTTGAAAGGGCAGCTGGTGAAAGAGCCACTTGACAGAATCGAACTGTCGACCTTCTCATTACGAGTGAGACGCTCTGCCAACTGAGCTAAAGTGGCCTTCGCCTCCCGTCCGGACCTGCCGGAAGAAGACAACATGCTACATCATACTGGATGCGCGCGATAAAAACGCCTTGCACTTCGGGCCAAGGGTGTACAAGCTTCTTGACACAATGGAGGGCATGGATCTCAATGATTTCTATGCCGTCATTCCGGCCGGTGGCGTGGGCACCCGGCTCTGGCCATTGAGCCGCCAGGACCGGCCCAAGTTCCTCTACGATCTGTTGGGGTCAGGCAGAACAATGATCCAGGGCACCTTTGACCGGCTGGCTGGCATCTGCGGGACCGATCATGTGGTCGTCTCCACTGGCCAGCGGCATGTGGATCAGGTGCGTCAGCAGCTTCCTGATCTGGCTGAGGACGCGCTCTTCGCCGAGCCGGTTCCTCGCGATTCCACGGCGGCCATTGCCCTGGCGACTGCTGTGCTGGCCCAGCGGCACGGCGGGGAAATCATCGTAGGCTCCTTCGCCGCCGATCACGTCATCCGAGACGACAAAGCGTTTGCGGCCTCAGTGGGGCAGGCGGTGGCAGCTGCTCGAGCCGGTTATGTGACCACCATCGGCATCGCCGCCTCCCGTCCCTCCACCGCCTTCGGCTACATCCACCAAGGCCCCTCCCTGGCCGATCGCATTCCCGGGGCCCCTGATGCCCGCTTGGTCAGCGAATTCGTCGAGAAGCCGGATGCCTCTACGGCACAGGCCTACCTGTCAACAGGAGAGTATCGCTGGAATGCCGGCATGTTCGTCATGCAGGCGCAGGTGCTTCTGGATTGTCTGCGTCGTTACAAGCCGGAGCTCCACGCCGCCGTCATGGCCATCGCCCAGGTCTGGGATCAGGGTGGGCAGGCTCGTAGCCAGGCTATGGAGGAGCATTGGCCGGGCATCGAGAAGATCGCCTTCGACTATGCCGTGGCCGAGCCCCTATCGGCGGCTGGCGGCGTGGCGGTTGTTCCCGGGGGTTTCGATTGGGATGACATCGGCGACTTCAATTCAGTGGCGGGTCTGCTGCCGTCCTCCAACAGGCGCAACATCAAGATTCTTGGGGATGCCGACCGGGTCATGTATCTGGATTCCGCTGGAGACATGGTCGTGCCAGGCTCCGAACGCACGGTCGCCCTTCTCGGTGTGGATGACATGATCGTCGTCGACACTCCCGACGCGCTCCTGGTGGCCCCCCGGGCCCGCAGTCAGGAAGTCAAGGACATGGTGGCCAAGCTGGCCCAGTACGGCTGTGACGACATACTCTGAGAGTGATTCGGCTGTGCTCAGAAGATTGACTGATTTTGTTGTCTTCTGTCTGCTTTTGTGAGTAGTTTGGGGTACAGAACCGGGTGCTCGGTAGACCGGGCATCACCTCATGAAAGGACCCGAACAACCATGGCCATCAATCCTCCAGTGGACGCTACCAGCACCAAGGCCTGGGCGGCCTTGCACCAGCACTTCGACGACATACAGCGCCAGGGGATCGATCTGCGCGCATGGTTCGCCAAGGACCCGCAGCGCACCGAAAAGCTCAGCTTCGAGCTGGGCGATCTCTATATCGATCTGTCCAAGAACCTGATTCAGCCCGAGACCCTGTCCCTGCTGGCCCAGCTGGGCCGCGAGGTCGGCCTTGAGGAGCGGATCGAGGCCATGTTCAACGGCGAGCACATCAACAACACCGAAGACAGGGCCGTCCTGCACACAGCGCTGCGCCGCCCCGAGGAGGACCGCGGCCGTCTGATGGTGGACGGCCAGGATGTGGTGGGCGACGTCCGCGACACACTCAAGCGCATCTATGCCTTTGCCGACCAGGTCCGTTCGGGCAGCTGGACCGGTCTGACCGGCAAGCGGATCACCACTGTGGTCAACATCGGCATCGGCGGCTCCGACCTTGGCCCGGTCATGGCCTATGAGGCCCTGAAGCCTTATGCGGATGCCGGCATCAGCGCCCGCTACATCTCCAACATCGACCCCAACGACCTGGCCGAGAAGACGCGCGATCTGGATCCGGAGACCACACTCTTCATCATCGTCTCCAAGACCTTCACCACCCTGGAGACCCTGACCAACGCCCGCCAGGCCCGCGCCTGGCTCCTCAAGAGCCTGGGCGAGCGTGGCCTGCTGTCCAAGGACGGCGAGGACCTTTCGGCCGAGGCCATCCGCCGGCACTTCATCGCCGTCTCGACCGCCCTGGACAAGGTGCGCGACTTCGGCATCGATCCGGACAACGTCTTCGGCTTCTGGAACTGGGTCGGCGGCCGGTACTCGGTGGATTCCGCCGTGGGCACCTCCCTGGCCATCACCATCGGCCCCGAGCGCTTCGAGGAGTTCCTCAAGGGTTTCAACACCGTTGATCGCTACTTCCGCGCCACTCCTCTGGATCGGAACGTGGTGGCCCTGATGGGCCTGCTCAACGTCTGGTATGTCAACTTCTTCGGCGCCCACTCGCACGCCGTGCTGCCCTATGACCAGTATCTGCACCGTTTCCCGGCCTACCTGCAGCAGCTGACCATGGAGTCCAACGGCAAGTCCGTGCGTTGGGACGGCACGCCAGTGACCAGCCTGACCGGCGAAATCTTCTGGGGGGAGCCCGGCACCAACGGCCAGCACGCATTCTACCAGCTGATCCACCAGGGCACCCGTCTGATCCCCGCCGACTTCATAGCCTTCGCCAACACCCCCAACCCTGCCAAGGACGGCGACCAGGACGTGCATGAACTCTTCCTGGCCAACTTCCTGGCCCAAACCAAGGCGTTGGCCTTTGGCAAGACCGCCGACGAGGTCCGCGCCGAGGGCACTCCGGAGGCCATCGTCCCTGCCCGTGTCTTCACCGGCAACCGGCCCACAACCTCCATCTTCGGTGACGCGCTGACTCCAGCCGCTCTGGGCGAGCTGATCGCCCTCTACGAGCACATTACGCTGACCGAGGGCACTGTCTGGGGCATTGATTCCTTCGACCAGTGGGGCGTTGAGCTGGGCAAGAAGCTGGCTCGCGAGATCACCCCAGCCATCTCCCGGGACGATCAGGCGCTGGCTGAGCAGGATCAGTCCACAAAGTCCCTGATTGCCTTCTACAGGGCCCACCGCCGCTGATATCCAGCCGGGCCCTTGCAGGTCCGGCTCGTGGTATATTATTGAATAGTTGTTCGCCGGAAGGGCGGCTGCCGCATGGGCTCCCTTCCTTTCAGGTCCAGCCGGATGCTCCGGCGGATCGGCACCCCCGACGGCAGACCGTCGGGTTCCGTCCAGGATCGCCTCCTTTGGTGGTTGCGATCCATGTCATGGGTCGATGTGCGGCGGCCATGGAGGAACAGCATGAACGCGATTCAGGAATTTGACGCAAGTCACATGAAGCCTGCGGAGCAGATCCCCGACTTCCGCCCCGGCGATACCGTCGAGGTCAACGTCAACATCACTGAGGGCAACAATTCCCGTATCCAGGCTTTCACTGGCGTGGTGATCGCCCGTCAGGGCTCCGGCGTGCGCGAGACCATCCTGGTGCGCAAGGTCAGCTTCGGCGTGGGCGTCGAGCGTCGCTTCCCTCTGCACTCTCCTCAGATTGACTCCATCAAGGTACTGCGCCACGGCCGTGTCCGCCGCGCCAAGCTCTACTACCTGCGTGGTCTGCACGGCAAGGCCGCCCGCATTGTCGAGCGTCGCGACAACAAGGCCGATTCCAACAAGTAGGTTTCGGCCAGGGCGACCCAGCCCAGGCCTGGCCGCTAACACCCGGGAAGCAATTATCCCGGGTTTTTCCATGCTTGGGTGTGTACGCTATGAGGCATGCGGAACCTGTTTGCGTGCGGGTTCCGGTGGATGACAAGGAGTGGATATGGCCTTTCGGGATGAGGAAGCGACCCCGTCGGGAATCCCGTACCCCGACGGCATACGAGCCACCTCAGCCCCAGTGCCGCCCCGTCATGCCTTGGACCGTCCCGATGGACGCGGCTCCACCAAGGGCAGTCACCCGCGGCTGGGTGAACGCGGTTTCCTGCCCGAGTTTCTGTTCGAGCTGGTTACCCTCTTGGCCTTCGTTGCCATCCTGCGCATATTTTTGTTCAGCATCTATGTCATCCCCTCCGGCTCCATGGAGAACACCCTTGGCATTGGGGACAGAATCCTGACCACTCACCGGCTGACCAGATCCATGGTGACCCCCCGCCGAGGGGATGTGGTGGTCTTCACTGACCCTGCCAACTGGCTGGGTGAAGAGTCCGGGCCCAGCTTCCGTGGCAATCACCTGGTCAAACGCCTGATTGGCATGCCCGGCGACACGGTGGCCTGCAAGGGTCATGGCGCCCCGGTCACCGTCAACGGCGTCGCCCTGGACGAGAGCTCCTACCTGCGCCCAGGAGTGGAGCCCAGCTCCTTTGCCTTCAAGGTCAAGGTGGATCCTGGGTACGTCTTCGTCATGGGCGACAACCGTTCCAACTCCGCGGATTCCCGCCTGCACAAGGACGACGGTCACAATGGCCTGGTCCCCATGGACAACATCAAGGGCACCGCACTGCTGACCTATTACCCGGTGGGCAGCTGGAAGCTGCTCAACAACCAGCACAAGGTCTTCGACTCCGTGCCCGAGCCGACGCAGGACTGAACCGGCTGTGAGACGGATTCTGCCGACCCTGGCCACCGAGGTTGCCTTGGCTGACCAGGGAGCTGAGTATGTGCTGGGCCTGGACGAGGTCGGCAGGGGAGCCTTGGCGGGGCCGGCCATGGTCGGCGTGGTGGCGGTCAGGTCGGCCGACCTGCCCCATTTGAAAGTCCCTGACGGGGTGGCGGATTCCAAGATGCTGACCCCCGCGCGTCGGCTGGCCATGTATCGTGACCTGGAGGACTGGGCTGCCGGCTGGGCGGTGGGAGCCTGCTCCAATCATGAGATCGATCAGTGGGGCATCGTCCATGCCCTGGGCATTGCCGCCCTGCGTGCGCTGGCCGATTTGGAGCATGGGATGAACCTGGGGCCTGGCCGCCGCCTGGCTGCCATCCTTGACGGCCCCAATGACTACATCACCCCGGCAGCCGACAGTTTTGACGCCCCCGACCTTCCGGTTCTGCCCAAGGTGTCCACCCAGGTCAAGGGCGATGCCCACTGTGCCAGTGTGGCCTGCGCAGCGGTCATCGCAAAGGTCACCCGTGACCGGCTTATGGTCCGCCTGGCCGCCTCCGATCCCGCCCTGGCCCCATACCAGTGGGAGCACAACAAGGGCTATGGGTCACCTGCACACCTGGAGGCCATTCGCCGTCTGGGGCCCAGCCGTCTGCACCGGGTCAGCTGGCATTTGCCCTCGTCCGGTCCCTGCAGGGGCTAATATCGGAACGGTCGACACGGCTATCGGAAGAAGGTCACATGCCCGCAGGCAACGGGGGCAGGTCACGCTCCAAGCGCCCCTCCATGTTCGAGGTTGCCCGGCTGGCCGGGGTCTCCCATCAGACTGTGTCCAGGGTCATCAACAATTCCAAGGACGTTTCTCCCGCTACCCGAATCAAGGTCCAGCAGGCCATCAGGAAGCTGGGTTATCGACCCAGCAACTCTGCGCGGGCCCTGGCATCCAGCCGCAGCCGGACCATTGGGCTGGTGGCTGGCGGTGTCAGTCTCTTCGGTCCTGTCTCATCGATTACGGCCATCGAGACCGTGGCCCGTTCCCATGGTCTGTTCATGTCGGTCATGATGGTGGACGAGTCAGCCTGCACGCTTGCCGGATTCCAGGAGCTCTGCGGCACCTTCTTGGAGCAGAATGTGGATGCCTTCATCTTTCTGACGCCCACCGACACCATGTTCCGGGCTGCCTGCCAGGTTGAGGTGAGCCAGCCCCGGGTCATCGTCACCTCGACGCATGGCATCACCAGCGTCGAAGAGGCCCTGAGCCGCCGCCGTGGCGATGGCCGGATTGCCCTGACCGGAATCGATCAGTGGGGTGCAGTGCAGCGGCTGGCCCGGCTGCTGGTCTCCCGGGGCCATAGACGGGTGCTCTATATGGCCGGTCCTGCGCAATGGCGGGACGCCGCCACCCGACTGGCTTCCTGGAAGGTGGCCTGCGCCCGCTGCCGCATACGAACGGCTGTGGTCCACGCCCGCAGCTGGGAGGCTGGGGAGTCCTACACGCTGATGAACCACCTGATTGATCAGCGGGGGATGAGCGGCACCTCCCTGCCCTCAGCCGTGGTCACGGCCAACGACAACCAGGCCGTGGGTGTGGCCCGGTCCCTGCAGGAGCACGGCATCCGCATTCCCGGTGACATCAGTCTGGTGGGCTTCGACGACGTTCCCACGGTAGACAACATGTTTCCGCCGCTGGCCACGGTTCGTCCCCGCTTTGAGGATCTGGGGGTGGCTACCATGCGGCAGGTCCTGGCCCTTCTTCACCAGGGGCAGCCGGTGGAATTCCCGGTCACCCATCACGGTGTGGGGCTGATCCAGGCGGATGTGATTCAGCGTCGGTCCCTGGGCTACGCAGTCAAGCGCCTCTGACCACCGTCGGCCCGCATCCCGCGGGCTTGCCTGATGCTCGGGTCTCAGTTACAATCGTAACCAGACTATGTGAGCGTTAACATATCAGGCAAAGGAGCGGACATGGTTGTTGGCGAACAAGGCGTCATCGTAAGCGAACTAAAGGAGGGCACGACCAGTCTGGGCATCGAATTCGGCTCCACCCGCATCAAGGCAGTACTGATCGACCATGACTACCGGACGCTGGCCACCGGGGACGTCGAGTGGGAGAACCGGCTGGAGGACGGCCTCTGGACCTACTCCATGGACCAGATCCACCAGGGTCTGCAGGCGGCCTATGCGGCCATGGCCGAGGACGTCCGTCGCCGGTACGGGGTGACGCTGACCAAAATCGGCGCCATGGGGGTCTCGGCCATGATGCACGGCTACCTGGCCTTCGACAAGGATGGCCAGCTGCTGGTGCCCTTCCGCACCTGGCGCAACACCAACACCCGCCAGGCACACGAGGAGCTTTCGCGGGTCTTCAAGATCAATATTCCCGAGCGCTGGTCCATCGCCCACCTCTACCAGGCCATCCTGAACGACGAAGAGCATGTGCGCAAGGTGGCCTACATCACCACCCTGGCAGGCTACATGCACTGGAGGCTTTCCGGCCGCAAGGTCATCGGCATCGGCGATGCCTCGGGCATGTTCCCCATCGACTCCTCCCGCAAGGAGTTCGACCAGGGCCTGCTGGACATCTTCTCCCGGTTGCCCCGGGTCCAGGCCCAGCCCTGGGACATCCACGACCTGCTGCCCGAGCCATTGACCGCCGGCAGCGATGCGGGGGCACTGACCGCAGAAGGTGCCGCCCTGCTCGATCCCAGTGGTCGGCTGCAGCCGGGCGTGCCCATGGCCCCGCCCGAGGGCGACGCGGGAACCGGCATGGTGGCGACCAACGCGGTTCGTCCCCGCACCGGCAACGTGTCTGCAGGCACGTCCATCTTCGCCATGGTGGTTCTGGAGCATCCCCTGCGTGACTTCCACCCCGAGGTGGATCCGGTCACCACACCGGCTGGGGATCCGGCCGGCATGAGCCATGCCAACAACTTCACCTCGGATCTGAACGCCTGGGTGGGGCTGTTCGGGGACTTCGCCAAGGCCGCCGGTCTGGATCTCAAGGGTGATGCGCTCTACGCCACCCTGTTCAACCAAGCGCTCCTTGGAGACAAGGATGCAGGCGGGCTGATCAACTACTGCTTCTATTCCGGGGAGTTCCTGGCTGGCCTGGAGGAGGGCCGGCCCGTCTTCGCCCGTGGCCCCGAGGGACGGATGACCCTGGCCAACTTCATGCGCGCCCAGCTCTTCTCGGCCTTCTCGCCGGTCACTATCGGCATGGATGTGATGACCCGCCAGGAGCATGTCCAGGTGGATACCATGGTCGGCCACGGCGGCATCTTCGCCACCCCCAAGGTGGCCCAGCGGATCCTGGCCGCCGCCTTCAATGCCCCCATCAAGGTCATGTCCACCGCTGTGGAAGGAGGTGCCTGGGGGATGGCCGTGCTGGCCGACTACCTGGGTCATGCCGACCAGACCCTGGCCGACTATCTGGATGCCAATGTATTCGCGGGCGTTCAGTCTACAACAGAACAGCCGGACCCGGCCGACGTGAAGGGCTTCAGAACCTTCTTCGACCGCTTCACCAAGGGTCTGCCCATCGAGCAGGCGGCTGTGAAGACCATCCCCCTGCAGGGATGAGGACGAGAGCTGAAAACGTCAAGCGGCCGGATCAGCGTGATCGGGCCGGGAAAAGGAGTTGCTGATGGTGTCCTTGGCTGATTATTCGCCCGAGGTGCGCGATGAGGTGAAACTGGTGCGCGAGCAGGTGGCCACCCTGCATGCGCAGCTGACCAGGTGGAATCTGGTGGTTTGGACGGCGGGCAACGTCTCGCAGCGTTTGCGCTCCGCTGATCTGATGGTCATCAAGCCCTCGGGGGTGCGCTATGAGCATCTGACCCCGGGATCCATGGTGGTCACCGATCTGGATGGCAATGTGGTGGATGGTACTGAGGCTCCCTCTTCGGACACACTATCCCACGCTTATATCTACCGGCACATGCCCGAGGTCTATGGCGTGGTCCACACCCACTCCACCTATGCCACCGCCTGGGCGGCCACCGGCAGGGACATTCCCTGCGTGCTGACCATGATGGGCGACGAGTTTGGCGGGCCCGTGCCGGTGGGTCCCTTCGAGCTGATTGGCTCCGAGGCCATCGGCAAGGGCGTGGTCGATACCTTAAAGGATCATCCGGGCTGCCCGGCCGTGCTCATGCGCAACCATGGGCCCTTCACCGTGGGGGCCGATGCCGAGGCTGCCGTCAAGGCGGCGGCCATGACCGAGGAGGTGGCCCACACGGTCTGGGCGGCTGAGCAGATTGGTACGCCCAAGCCCATTGATCCGGCCGATATAGCCAAGCTCAACGACCGGTACCAGCACGTCTACGGCCAGCACTGAGCCGTAAAGCATAAGCAAAGGAGCAAGTATGAGCATGAAAAATCCCTTCGAGGGCAAGGAGCTTTGGTTCGCCGTTGGTTCGCAGGACCTCTACGGCGAGGAGACCCTGCGCCAGGTGGGCGTCCAGGCGGCGGACATCGCCCAGTCGCTCAACGACTCGGGTAGGATCCCGGTCAAGCTGGTCTTGAAGCCCACGCTGAAGGATTCGGATTCCATCCTGAACTTCATGGTCGATGCCTCGTCGAACCCGGCCTGCATCGGCGTGGTGGCCTGGATGCACACCTTCAGTCCGGCCAAGATGTGGATCAGGGGTCTGGAGAAGCTGCGCAAGCCTCTCCTGCAACTGAACACCCAGCATCATGTGGAGATCCCCTGGGACACCATCGACATGGACTTCATGAACCTGAACCAGTCGGCCCATGGCGACCGTGAGTTCGGCTACATCCTGACCAGGCTGGGAATCCCGCGCAAGATCGTGGTCGGCCACTACGCCGACCCCGAGGTTGCCGACAAGATCGGCGTCTGGGCGCGCGCCTGCGCCGGTTGGGATGCCGCCAACAACATGAAGGTCTGCCGCTGGGGCGACAACATGCGCGACGTCGCCGTCACCGAGGGCGACAAGACCGAGGCCGAGAGGGTCTTCGGCGTCTCCGTCAACACCTGGCCGGTCAACGAACTGGTGGACCATGTGAACGCCGTCACCGACGACCAGGTCAAGGATCTGATAGAGGACTACAAGCGCAGCTATGAGGTGGCTCCCGAACTTCTGGACTCCCGGTACGACTCCCTTGTGGTGGCCGCCCGCGAGGAGCTCGGCATGCGGGCCATGATGGAAGAGGTGGGCGCCACTGCCGCCGTTGACAACTTCCAGGATCTGGGAGGCCTGCGTCAGCTGCCCGGCGTGGGAGCCCAGCGGCTGATGGCTGACGGGTACGGATTCTCGGCAGAGGGTGACTGGAAGACCTCGGTTCTGATCCGGATCGGCAACGTCATGGGCTATGGGCTCAAGGGCGGCTGCTCGCTCATGGAGGACTACTCCTACAACTTCGTGCCAGGCCATGAGGAGATCATGGGCGCCCACATGCTGGAGGTCTCGCCCACGCTGCTGACCGAGGGACGGCCCCGCCTGGAGATCCACCCCCTGTCCATCGGCGACAGGGAGGACCCGGTGCGTCTGGTCTTCACGGCCACCCCCTGCAGTGATGCTGTGGTCGTCTCCCTGGCGGATGTACGCGAGCGTTTCCGCCTGGTCATGAATGTGGTGGATGTGGTCGAGCCCGGCGGGTCCCTGGCCAAGCTGCCTGTGGCACGCGCTCTCTGGAAGCCCCGGCCATCGCTCAAGGTCTCGGCTGAATGCTGGTTGCGCGCCGGCGCGGCCCACCATACCTGCATGACCACCACCGTGGGTCGTGAGGCCTGGGAGGACTTCGCCCGCATGGCTGGCGTGGAACTGGCCGTCATAGACGAGAACACCGAACCTCGGCGTTTCGAGGCCGACCTGCGTGCAGCCGAACTCTACCATCGGCTGGATAACAGGCACTGATCGCCTGTTCCAGGAAAGATAACAAGGCCCTGCCACTGTATAAGTGGCGGGGCTTTTGCATGTTCGGCTTGTCGGTTTGCGTTGTCCCTACTTTGTCGGTACAGTGATGATTAGGCAATGGGAACAGTGGCATGTCCCAAAGTTGACATATTGCCCACCCCCCTGAGTCGGGGAAGTGATCGGTTGGGGAGGCGAAGATGTGCCTGGCCATCCTGTGCCTATTAACAAAGAAGGGAATGCGTGCATGCACATGCAACGAGATAATGAAGGGATAAGGCTCCCTAAGCTTTTAGGCTTGGCGGTTGCCGGAGCGACGCTCCTGGCGGGCATGGTCGTTTTGCCAGCCACCCAGGCTTCTGCCGATGAAAACTATGGATTCACTAGTGAAGATAACTTTGTGCCCGGTGCCCTGGACGCTACCAAGGTGCCTCAGTTAACGGTCACCAAGTATCTGTCTCTGGCTGATGGGTATGCGCCCACCGGCTCAGCTAAAGATGCCGACACGTTGAACGGCAACCATGATCTCACTCCTGCCCAGGGCATCCTGTTTAATGTTAAAGAGGTTGTGCCGAAATCAGGTAAGAACCTAGCTGATATCGATGCAAACGACCCAAACACTTGGGATGCCAAGTACACCGATTCCAGCAAGAATTTTGCCGGTATCACCGATGGTCATGGTGTCATTAGTACGTGGTACCAAAGCGATGAGAACGGGAAGCCGACTGCGACGGAAGCAGCTTTCCCGGCAGGTCCCAACCATTACTATGTTCTGATCGAGAATACCGCTAATTCACCAGCTTTCGATACCAATAACAAGCATGGGATTGATCAGAACAAGTACAAGACTGCTGCAAACTCTTTCTTTGGTCTGCCCTATGCAACTAATGGATCGGATTCAAACCAGACTCGTGGTTTTATCTACCACCTTCACCTGTATCCAAAGAATGTCAATACGCAATCTTTCGCTAAGACTGTGCAAAGCATAAAGGGCGCTGACGGCAACGTTAAGACTCAAACAACGGCGGTTGCCGGTGATACGATTACTTACAAGCTGTCTCAGAAGCTCTACAAAGATGCCACTCCCAAGAAGAATGATGGTAAGCTCGACGTCTCGGAGCTGAAGGGTGAGGGCAAGGATGTACGGCTCGCCGATCGTATGTCAAGCTCGCTGAAGGGTGATCCAAACACCGTCAAGGCTGTTATTCGGCCTAGTGCCGGAAAGGCGGTGGATTTAGCCGTTGGTGATGATTTCACTAAGAATGTCACTGCTACTAATGAGAATCCCGCTCGTCTGAACGATCCTACACAGAAGATGTTTGCGGATGCTCCCACGAGTGACGTGACTTACTGGTATTTTGACTTCTTTACCGCTTCCGGTGCTGCGAAAGCTCAGGGTATCGGAACATCGGTTATGGAGCTGGAGGTCACCTATGATGCATTGGTGACTGGCAACGGTGATTCCACAGGTACCGGTGGTGTGGTTAACGATGCCGCATCAGACTACAGCGAGAACACGAACAGCGATGGTACGCCGAAGGATCCTGAACAAGATCATACAAATGTGACTAATGCTGTAATCGCTTTTGGTTCTGTTCAGAATAAGAAGACCAATTATGCAGCATTGCCGGGCACTGAGTATCGTCTGGTTCAGAACGCTGATTCTATCGACAAGTATCTGGCTTCGGATGGTAAGTTCTATGCTGAAGGTGACGCTCCAGCAGGTGTCCAGGTTTACAAGGCTACGGCTAATAAGAAAGGTCTGGTATCCTTTGCGGCCCTGCCCATCTTTGGAACTGGGGCAGGAAGAGCAGCTGATAAGACTGTACAGAGTGTAAACTGGATGTTGGTTGAGACCAAGACTCCGACGGATTGGCGCAATCCTGGTATCCCCTTCGAAAAGATTACTTATGGGGATACAGGTTTAACTGAGGCTCAGATTGTTGAGAAGTATGGTCGTAATGCAACTCTTACGCCAGATTATCAGCAGTTGAACTTTGGTAAGTTCGAAGCTCCTGTGGGTGAAATGCCGGAAGGCAACAAGATGGTATTCAACCACGATGCTGTCGTCAGGTATTTGGCTCACTATAAGACAACTGACAGCGATTCACCATTGGCCTTGCCTCTAACCGGTGGTCGTGGCATCCTGCTGCTGCTTGTTGTCGGCGCACTGATCATGGGTGGTGCTCTCTATGCCCGCAATCGGCGCAATAACGCCGCCCGGGCCTGATGATCACGGTCACATCAAGAATCATGTGAGGTGACCCGATGGCGGACGGTTCCTCCGTGGATCGTCCGCCATTTTCATACGGATCGTTGAGATATTCTTCGGTTCGCACATGTCGGGACACTGGTTCGGTTTCATTTGGATTAGCGAATCCGACGCAACCACGTCGTCGAAAGGCGGCCTTGGAAGGGAAGGTTTATGAAGGGAATTGCCTTGCCGAAATGCCTCACCCACCGGGTCTTGCCCTGTCTGATTGCGGTCTTGGCCTGCTTAGGCCTTTCCGTTTTCGATATGACGCCGGCGGCAGAGGCGGCGACGGTCAACCCGACCCTGACGGTGCAACTCAAGAGAGGACCTTCAGGTCAAGGAGATCAGAAAGACATCCTACCGAGTTCTCCTGTATCGGCTGGGGCTGGGTACGTCTTTCGTGCCCTAAGATTGGATGCAGGTACTCTGAAGAGCCGGGTGGAGGCATTAGACCATAATCCTGGCGCTGATAAGGCACAAGCGGCCATCAGTAATGAGGTGGCAGCCAACCCAGATGCTTTCAAGGACAAGACGCAACCCGCTGAATACTATGGTGTCTCTGATCAAGAAGGCACTATAACCAACTCATCAGAAGCCAAATCACAAGGTGTTTGGCTTACAGGAGCTCACCTCGATTTAGAGGCACCCAGCCTGACAGGCGGAAGTCCGGCTGTTTTTGATGGCGACTACTTCAACGCCTCATACTGGCTGGTCACTATGGTAGCCACACCCAACAATGCAAAGGTGAAAGCCGATCCTGTGGTCGTGCAGTTGCCGCTCTACCGTGAGCAGGGTGAGGTCCATCCGCTTTATGATGTGACTATAAGTCCCAAGCTTGTGGATGTACCTCAAGACGTGCCTCAGGATGTGTCTCAGGTCGTGCCAGTCGTGCGACCAGGATCAGGAAAGCTTGCAGCTACTGGTGTATCCATGGTAGCGCCTGTCATTTTGCTTACGATTCTGGTCATGATGGGTCTCTACTTGGCGGTAGTCGCGCGATCCTGGAACAGAGATGAGCGCTAGGCATACTCATAGCCATGTCGGTGTGATGCCATCAACTGGCGTCAAAGGCATCTGTGAAGGTGTATTAAGGCCGGCGGCATCGTACAGGTGCCGCCGGCCTTTGTATGCCAAGACGTATAACTGGACTATTTGAAGCGGAGCACAAGGAGGGCTATAGATGGACCAGGACACTGACCCAGCTACTATGACACCATCTCAAGCCACCGGCAACGATGATGTTGCGTATGCGTACATGACTGCTGGGCCATCCTCGTCGGAAAAGGCTACTGAGCAAGAGGAAATGCCGCCTGCCTATGCTCCTAGTTCCGATGTACCACCTTCTTATCCGCCTTCGGCTACACCTAAGGATCGCGGAGGCTCAGAATCGGATGATTCAGATTCAATAGAAGCTTCAGTGTCTGTTCCAGGCCAAGCTACAACGTCAGCTCCGATAATTGTAGTTTCAGGAAATCATTTCCAGGATAAAAGTCAACAAGGCAAAGCTGGTCAGGCAGCTGCGACTGCATCCAAGCAGGCCAAGAACGGTGGCAAGGCCAGCAAGTCGGGACGAGGGTTCGGGCTCCTAGAGACCTTGGCCTTCCTGATAGGCCTGGCAATTTTCCTCTATCCGCTGTTGTCAGCCTACGTGAACTATTCCAAGGATTCCGCCGCAGTGGACAACTACGATCAGATCGTGGATGCACTCTCGCCTGCACAGCGCAGAGCCATGTGGCGAGATGCCAAGAAGTACGATGAGGAATTGGGCAAGCCCACACTGAGGGACCCCTTCAAGTACAAGGAAGTCCAGGAACCACTGGGGCGCTACTACAAAATTCTCAATGTAGATGGCAAGGGCATGATGGCCTATGTGGAGATCCCCAAGATCCATGTCAAGCTGCCCGTCCGGCACGGTACCAGCGATGAGGTACTCAAGGACGGCACAGGGCATATCGCCACAACCCACGTGCCTACAGACAACCGGACTATTCACTCCGTCATCACCGGGCACACAGGCGAAGTCGGCTACATGCTTTTTGACAATCTGACCCAGCTGCGCAAGGGTGATGTCTTTCAGATTCGAGTACTCAAACGGCATATGAGCTACAAGGTGGACCAGATTAAGGTCATCTTGCCTACCGATGTCAGCGCACTGCAGCCAATCCAGAATTCCAACTATGTGACCCTGCTGACCTGCTATCCCTATGGAGTCAACTCCCACCGCCTGATTGTGCGTGGGCACTATATCGGCGATGACGTGCCACCCACCCAGCCTGAGGGGGCGCCCATTTACATGGTCTGGGTGCTTCTGGCCCTGTTTTTGATCTGTCTAGTGGGCTGGTACCTGCTCTCACGTCGCCGGCGCAACTGCCGTCACGAACTGGAGCAGATGGAGCATCTGGAGTCTCGGGCGACAGGACCGGGGACTATGGGCGAGCCGCTGGCCACAATCATGGTCAGCCATGACCAGGAGACCCGGTCAGAAGCCACTCGACGCCGCCGGTTGATCAGAACGCGGCGAATCTGCAGCGCCCTTATGTGGCTGTTGGCTGTACTCGGCCTCTTCTTCGCCTGGGGCACGGTCGGCATGATGATGAGGATCAGCTTGCTGCCCGTATTCGATCTTGGCTACCGCTGGTTCGATACCCACGTGTTGTACTTCTTCGGCATCAGCGAATTCTAAGCCCGTGCACAAGGGAGCGGGTTTGACCACATGCGCCTGTTCTGTGGTAACCGGGCTTTTGTCTGGCTCTAGAATGGAGCGAGTATGGCCCGGCAGACTGCTGGGCTGCATCCTGGGAAGGTGTGGACCATGACAGCAGTTCCTGACATCTTATTGTCTGACGGCAATCGCATTCCGCAGGTTGGCCTGGGTGTGCTCAGGATCGACGATGATCAAACCGCTGGAGTAGTGCGTTCTGCCCTGGAACTGGGTTATCGCCACATCGATACGGCGGCGGGCTACCGTAATGAAGGAGGTGTGGGCCGTGGCCTCAAGGCCTTCGGTTGCCAGGATGGTTCTAAGCGTGCCAACCTTTGGCTGACCACCAAACTGCGTGACTCCGAGCAGGGGTATGACAGCGTTCTGCGGGCCTTCGACCGCCAGTTGGCCCTGCTGGGCACTGACTATGTAGACATGTATATGATCCATTGGCCCACTCCATTCGATTGGCGGGCCGACCAGGTTTGGCGAGCATTCCATCGGTTGCGCGATGAGGGGGTGGTGAAAACCCTTGGGGTCTGCAACTTCCTGCCAGAACATCTGGAACGGCTGCACCGGGAGACGGGGGAATACCCTGTAGTGGATCAGATAGAGCTGCACCCCAGCTGGCAGCAGCGCACGGTGACAGCTTTCTGCAAGGAGCATGGCATAGCCGTCGAGGCATACTCGCCATTGGCACGTGGCGCAGACCTGACAGCCGGTGGCGGAAGGCTGGAGCAAATCGCCCAGGCCCACAGGGTAACGCCGGCCCAGGTAGTGTTGCGCTGGCACATTGAAAACGGGACCATCATCATCCCCAAGTCTGTCCACCGGGAAAGGCAGGCGGAGAACCTGGACCTGTTCGGTTTCACACTGACCGCTGAGGAGCATGCCGCCATCGATGCCATGGACTCCCCGGTGCGCGCAGGACACGATCCGATGACCTATGCCTACGCCTGACCGCTATGATGGATGATTCATGCATGCAGTCGACATAGGAGGTATCGGCGGTAGATGACCGGTCCGAGACGCAGAAGATATCGGTATCGCGGCCGCAGCCGGTATGGTTCGGCATGGAGGAATCCCGCCCCGGCCCGCTTCCGTCGCGAATCGCTCACGGAACGGGTGCTGATCCTTCTGGTAGTGGCTGTGGTCCTGGGCATCACCATCGGCCTGATATTGCCAAGGGTCAATGGTGGAGTCGGACGGCTGACCGGCCGATACACGGCGACCGGCGATGCGGCTCAGACCCTGCAGAATCTGACGGTGGATGATCACGCACGCCCCGGCCGCCAGTACCGGCGCGATGCTTTCGGCTTCAAAGAGACCGATGAGGACGGCAACGGCTGCAATGTGCGCGAGGATGTGCTGACCCGTGACCTGACCGACCTGCGAACCACTACCCCCGGCGGGTGCAAGGTGGCCAGTGGCCGTCTGCAGGACCCATATACCGGACGGACCATCGAATTCGTCAGAGGCCCCAAGACCAGCTCGGCCGTACAGATTGACCATGTGGTCGCCCTGGAGAATGCCTGGCGGTCAGGAGCCAGCGAGTGGGACACGGCCCGTCGCTACCGCTTTGGCAACGACCCCTACAATCTTCTCGCCGTGGACGGCCCCGCCAACCAGGCCAAGGGGAGTGCCTCGGCTGACTACTGGCTGCCCGAGAACAAGGACTATCAGTGCTCCTATGTGGCCCGTCAGATAGGAGTCAAGGACAAGTACTCCCTGAGCGTCACCAGTTCGGAAAAGCAGGCCATGCTGGCCGTTCTGCATACCTGCCCAGGCCAGCCCCTTCCACAGGATCGCTGATTGCGAGCCTACAGGAGATCGACGCTTCCGTCGAAAGCGTTGACTGACAACTGACATCCTTCAATTGATGTCTTGTATTTACCGGTCTGTCGATCCTGCACCTTGCGATGAATCCGGTCAAATCCAGCAGGTACCGGAGAAAGACTCTCCGGTGATCATCAGTCCTGGGTCTTGGAGTCTGCAGTGGAGGCGGTGACGGCAGGCGCGTCGGTGTGGATGATGTGCATGTGGCGCAGAAGCATGCGGGTCATCTGGCGGCCGGAGCCAGCGCCGTTTCCGCGAACGCCGAAGTAGACCAGCAGGACCATGCCCAGGCAGATCAGTGCCGAAATGCGCAGGGCCCACTGCACGCCGAAGATGTTAGCTGCGATCTGGGTGGAGTGGCCTCCGCCCAAGGCGTTGTGGCGCAGGGCGGTGATGGACTCCATGAGGATGACCAGGATGGGTGCGCCGACAGCGCCGGCGATCTGCCGGGCCGTGTTGGTGACGGCAGAACCGGCGGAAACATCCTTGGGAGCCAGGTTGTTCAGGGACCAGGTGGTCAAGGGCATCAGTGTGAAGCCCATGCCGATCTGGCGGATGAACTGACAGATGGAGACCAGGCCGATCCAGGTGTTGGCACCGATCATGCTCATGGCGATGGTGCCCAGCAGCAGGACCGAGCAGCCGGTCATGGCTACAGGACGGGCTCCCCAGCGGTCCAGCAGCCTGCCTCCGAAGAACTGGGCGATGGCGGTGCCGATGGCTCCTGGCAGCATGACCAGGCCGCTCATGGTGGCCGAGAAGCCGCGATCCGTCTGGATGTACATGGGCAGGATGACGGTGACCGAGCTGAAGGCGAAGAAGGACATGGAGGCGATGATGGTGCCCACAGTGAAGTTCCTGATCCGCAGCACATGCAGGTCCAGCAGGGGCTTGTCATGGTGAAGCTGGCGAAGAACGAACCAGATGATCCCGATCAGTCCGACCAGCATGAATGGCCAGGTCATGATGGAGGTGATGGGGAAGTTCTCGATGTTGGTGAAGCCGAACATGAGCCCGCCGAACCCGAAGATGGACAGGGCCACCGAAAAGAAGTCCGCCTTGACACTGGTGTCGCGTTGGCCGAAGTTGCGCAGGCCGAAGATGGACAGGAGCAGCGCCACAGCCCCGCAGATGCTCAGCGTCAGGAAGATGGAACGCCAGCCGTTGGCGTCGGTCTGCCAGCCGCCCAGGGTGGGGCCGATGGCCGGGGCCACACTCATGGCCAGACCTACGGTGCCCATGGCCATGCCGCGCTTGGCAAGAGGGTATATGGAGAAGACGGTGATTTGCAGGACGGGCCACATGGTTCCCGTGCCTATGGCCTCGAGGATGCGGCCCAGCAGGACCAGGGCGAAGGTCTGCGACTGCCAGCTCAACAGAGAACCCAGGGTGAAGACGGCCATGGAGGTGATGACGATCTGCCTGGTGGAGAAACGCTTGGTCAGAAAGCCGGTCAGCGGCACCATGACGCCCATGACCAGCTGGAATACCGAGGTCAGCCACTGGCCGGTGGTCAGGGTGATGTGGAACTCGTCCACTATGGTGGGCAGGGCCGAAGCCAGCTGTAGCTGGGTGAAGTTGCCCAGGAAAGTGATGACGGTCAGGATGGCCAGCGACAGGAAGGCTTCATGGGTGAGCTTTCCGTTGACGAAGGCTCCATCCTTGCTGAGGGTCCGCCCTTGCTTGGCGAGCTCCTGCTTCCTCATGCAACCACCACTTCCTCTGAGTTCGGTTTTCGCTGCGCATACCACTCCCTGCGGTGCCGTCCTAGAAAGCAAATCAGGGCATACCGATACCGGTGACACTAAGAAAAGAACAAGAGAGCTAAGCGTCTGACAATGACCTTATAATATACCCGGCTGTGGATTGTGATCGGGTTTTTCCACATGGCTGACGCGGATGTGAGGAGCTTGTCCGGCGGTCAGCGTTTCCAGTATGCTGTGTGAGGCGGGCTTCGCTAATGTGAATACGGGAAGGTCCAACACGGGCTGATAAGGACGGACGTTTGAAATGAAACGGCGGTCAAGGTAGGTAGCATGCACGCACATGGTCATGGTCGTGGAAGATTCACGGCCCTCCTCATGTCCCTGGCAATGATGATTTCCCTGGCGGCCTGCGGAGACAATGTCCCCGCCGATGGCGGCGGAACAGGCAATACTGCAGATCAGGCCCTATTCCAGGGCGAGTTCGCCGGATCTGGCGCATCCTCCCAGCAGAGCGCCGACGAGGCCTGGATAGCCGGTTTTCGCAAGCAGCATCCAGGGGCGCGAATCTCCTATGATCCGGCAGGTTCTGGTGCTGGAGTCAATGCTTTCCTGTCTGGTTCGACCATCTGGGCCGGCACCGATGCGCCGCTGACCGCCGACCAGCTTGAGCGCTCGCGCAAAGTCTGCGGTTCCGGTACAGCCTTTGACTTGCCTGTCTATGCCACTCCGATTGCTGTGGCCTACAATCTGCCTGATCTGTGGCCCAAGGGTTCAAGCGGCCATCTGCGGATGGACCCGGCTCTGATCGCCATGATCTTCTCCGGAAAGGTCACCAACTGGCGGGATTCGCGCATCGCAGCCCTCAATCCGGAAGCCGATCTGCCCGACCTGGACATCACCGTGATTCATCGTTCGGACAAGTCGGGCACCACGAAAAGTTTCCTCTCCTATCTGCACGACACGGCCGGATCCGCCTGGCCTTATCCAGTGGGCGAAAATTGGCCCAATGACCTGGGGCAGGGCGCCAAGGGCACTGCCGGAGTGGTCATGACCATGAACCAGGCGACGGGCACCTTCGGCTATGCGGACGCGGCCCAGACCACTGGGCTGGGCACCGTGGCCGTCCAGGTGGGGAAGACCTGGCAGCCGCCTACAGCCAAGAACGTGGCCAACCTGCTGGATGCGGCCCAGCGGGATCCACAGGCCAGTCAGCCTGGCCGGGTGGTTCTGACTGTGGATCACCGCACCAGCCGGGAGCACACCTATCCCATCGTCCTGGTCTCCTACGACGTGGTCTGCACCGCCTACCGAGATGATCGGGACGGATCCAAGGCCCGGTTCGCCAAGGCCTGGCTGACCTATCTGCTGAGCGAGCAGGGCCAACGCATGGCTGCAGCCAACGCGGGCAGCGCCGAGTTGGGGGAGGGGCTGCGTAGCCAGGCCATGGCTTCGGTGGAGACCATCGGAGGGAAGTCATGAGTGACAAATCGGACCAGACCGCCACTCTGAACAAGGCCAAGCGGGTGGATCGGATCTTCAAGGCCTGCGCCACTGGTGCGGGCATTCTGATCTTGTTGGCCCTGGCTGCGGTCACCCTCTTTCTGATCCTGCGGGCCTTTCCGGCTTTCACCGGGGACCCGGATTCCCGAACCCAGGCCATCCTCTCCCTGAGCGGCGGACGGGCGAGCAACTTCCTGGGCTACGTGGGACCGCTGGTTTTCGGCACCATTCTGATTGCCGGCCTGGCCCTGCTCTTGGCCTTCCCCGTATCCCTGGGCATCGCCCTCTTCATTGGCTACTATGCCCCCGCCCGCCTGTCCACGCTGCTCAGCACGGTAATCGACCTGCTGGCTGCCGTGCCCTCGGTGATCTACGGCCTCTGGGGGGCTCTGGTCCTGGTTCCCAACATCACCGGCTTCTGGCGCTGGCTGTCTGTTCATTTGGGCTGGATTCCGCTCTTTTCCGGACCCGTTGCAGCCCCGGCCCGATCCGTGGCCACGGTGGCCCTGGTGTTGGCGGTCATGATTCTGCCAATCATCACCTCGGTCACCCGTGACATCCTGATCCAGGCCCCTCGATTGCAGCAGGAGGCCGCCTTGGCTCTGGGCGCCACCAAGTGGGAGATGATTCGGCTTGCGGTTCTGCCCTTCGGCCGCTCGGGCATTATCTCGGCCTCCATGCTGGGGCTGGGGCGCGCCCTGGGCGAGACCATGGCGGTGCTGATGATCCTCTCGCCAGGCTTCAGCTACTCCCTGCGGTTGCTGCAGGCTTCAAAAAGCCAAACAATCGCCGCCAACATCGCCGCCCAGTTCCCCGAGGCGGACTCCCAGGGCGTGGCCCTCCTGGTGGCCACCGGTCTGGTCCTCTTCATCATCACTTTTATTGTCAACTATCTGGCGCGCAGGATCACAGCAAAGGCGGGTGCATGATGGCAAGCCGAACTGATCGCGGTCCAGTTATCGATTTCGATCGCTTCAGACCAACCAGATCTTCCATCCGGGCGCGCAAGCGCAAGGACCTGCTGATGACCGTCCTGATCGGGCTCTCCTTCCTGGTCGCCCTGATCCCGCTGGTCTCGGTGCTCTGGGTCAGCCTGTCCAAGGGGGTGCAGCGGCTGACACCGGACTTCCTCACTCACAACATGAGCGGAGTGGTAGGGGGCAACCCCACACCGACCGGAGGCTACGGCGGCATCCTGCATGCGGTAATCGGAACCCTGGAGATCACCTTTGGATCCATGGTCATATCCATTCCGTTGGGTGTCATGTGCGCGGTCTACCTGGTCGAGTACGCCCATGGAGGCCGCCTGGCCAAGGCCATCAGTCTCATGGTGGACGTTATGAGCGGGATCCCCTCCATCGTGGCCGGCCTCTTCGCATTCTCCATGTTCGCCTTGGTGGTCGGACCGGGCACCGTCAACGGTCTGGCCGGTTCGGTGGCCCTCTCCCTGCTCATGCTGCCCACGGTGGTCAAGACCTCCGAGGATATGTTGGCCGTGGTTCCCAACGACCTACGAGAGGCGGCCTATGCCCTGGGGGTGACCAAGCAACGGACCATCACCAGCATCGTTCTGCGCACGGCCCTGCCTGGCATCGTCTCGGGCACCATCCTGGCTGTGGCACGGGTGATCGGGGAGACGGCACCCCTGCTGATAGCCTCGGGCTTCATCGCAACGACCAACCCCAACCTCTTCTCGGGGAGGATGACCACCCTGCCGGTCTTCGTCTACAACGAGTATTCCCAAGGGCTGGCCGTCTGCGGGCCAGGTGCTGACCCGGGGTGCCTGACAGACATCCACATGCAGCGGGCCTGGGCTGCGGCCCTGGTGCTGATCCTTATCGTCCTGCTGCTCAACCTGCTGGGACGGCTGGTCTCGCGCATCTTTGCAGTTGGGCGGACCCGTTGATCGCCGCCATGAGAGAAACGGAGGCCGGAACATGGGCCAACGCATAGACATCAACCACCTCAACGTCTACTACGGCGACTTCCTGGCCGTCCAGGACGTGAACATGCGCATCCAGGCCAACAAGGTCACCGCCTTCATCGGCCCTTCCGGTTGTGGCAAGTCCACGGTCCTACGCACCCTGGATCGCATGCACGAGATCACTCCGGGGGCGCATGTGAGCGGGCAGGTGCTCTTGGAGGGGCGTGACCTTTACGGGCCGGATGTGGATCCGGTCGAGGTGCGACGGGACGTGGGCATGGTCTTCCAGAGGGCCAACCCCTTCCCGACCATGTCCATCCGGGAGAACGTCCTGGCTGGCATACGACTGAACAAGAAGCATATCGCCAAGTCGGACGCCGACGATCTGGTGGAGTGGGCCCTGCGCGGAGCCAACCTTTGGAATGAGGTCAAGGATCGCTTGGACAAGCCGGGCATTGGGCTCTCAGGCGGTCAGCAGCAGCGGCTCTGCATTGCCCGTGCCGTGGCCGTGCACCCCCAGGTCCTGCTCATGGACGAACCCTGCTCGGCGCTGGACCCCATTTCCACCCTGGCTGTGGAGGATCTGATCAACGAGCTTAAGCGGGACTACACCATCGTCATCGTCACCCATAACATGCAGCAGGCCGCCAGGGTATCGGACTATACAGCGTTCTTCAATCTCAAGGCCGTGGGTCAGCCTGGCCACCTGGTGGAGATGGACGACACCACCACCATCTTCTCCAATCCGCATGAGCAGGACACTGAGCGCTACATCTCCGGCCGCTTCGGCTGAGACGGAACCGGTCTGCGCACCCGTCCGTCAGGTATCATGGTTCCGGTATCCGCGGAAGGAGTGACGGCATGGGAGTACTGCTGGAACCGGCCACCCTCTTGGGCATCATCCTGGTGGGTTACCTGTTCAAGCGCCTTGGCCTCTTCCGTCCCTTGGACTACCGGGTACTGCAGACCATTGTGTTCGACCTGGTACTGCCCGGAGCCATAATTTATTCCTTCGCCACCAACCCCCACGATCCCAGCATGCTTTTGGTCTCGGCCTTTGCTTTTGTGGCCTCGCTGATTCCGCCCCTGGCAATTTTCCTGACCAGCAGGCATCGTCCCACGGCTCAGCGGGCTTTTCTTATGCTCAACGGATCGGGTTTCAACATCGGATGTTTTTGCTTCCCCATGCTCCAGTCGCTGCTTGGCACGGCGGCCCTGGTGCCCGCAGCCATGTTCGACATCGGCAACTCGGTCATGGTCTCCGCAGGAACCAATGTCATGACCCAGGGGCTCCTGCATATTCGACCGGGCCAGTCCTTGGATCCTGACGCGGGGGAGCCGGTCAGGTTGGATGACCCCGATGCCCGCAAACTCCATCGCAAGGCCACAGCCATCTCCATAACCAAGGGCTTTCTGAGCTCGCCCTCCTTCGACACCTACATGGTCATGGTGGTCTTCATGCTGACCGGGGCCTCACTGCCCGGATGGTCAGCACAGATAACCAGACCCTTTTCAGTGGCCAATGCCTTCTGCTCCATGCTTATGGTCGGCATGCTCATGGAGTTGCCCGGCGGTCATGATGATGTCAAGGCCGTACTGCAGATTCTGGCCTGGCGACTGCCTTTCGGCATCCTGTTCGCCGCAGCAGCCTGGTATCTGCTGCCCTTCGGGCCTCTGGTCCGTCAGGCGGTTGCCCTGTGCTGCCTGGCTCCGACGGCGGTTTTCGCCACCATGTTCACCGACAAGGTTCTCGGCAACGCCCGTCTGGCGGGATTTACCCTGGCCCTGACTGCGCTGATTGGCGCCGTGCTCATGGTTTTGACGCACCTGCTGCTCGGCAGCCTCTGAGGATTCAGTCCTTCTTACTGTCTTTGTCCTGGTCGTTGCGCTCCTGCTCCTGGCGCAGGGTGCGGCCCTCGCGGGTGCGCTGCTTGTTTACTGTGGCTGCTGCAATACGCTCAGCAGCGCGTTCATCCTGTCCACGCTCGACTTCGCTGTCATGGACGTGCTGATACTGCTTCTGATCGTCCTGGTCCCAATGATTGTTCCTGGCCATGTACCCCTCCTCGAAAACGCCCTGTCCTTGAACTCATCCCCATGTGGGACGGCTTCAGGGCCGTGCCGGTATGCCGATTATAGGTGAGCGGAAAGTTCTGCAGCGGTATTGGAGCTCAATAGGGGAACTTGTAACAGAAAAAGCCGAGAGCTCGTGATATTCTTCTCTTGTCTCATCGCCAAATAAGACAATAAGGAATCGAATATGCATAAGCTATTTCGGCTTTCGGATAATAATACCACAGTCTCTACGGAAGTGGTAGCAGGCATCACCACCTTCTTCGCCATGGCCTACATCATCGTGGTCAATCCCTCGGTGCTTTCCACGGCGGGCATGCCCTGGGGTGCCGTCTTTCTCGCCACTTTGATTGCTGCGATCATCGGTACCCTGATCATGGGGCTGGTGGCCAACGTGCCCTACGGCGTGGCGCCAGGAGTCGGGCTGAATGCCTTCTTCACCTTCACCGTGGTCAAGGGATTGGGCTTCACCTGGCAACAGACCATGTGCATGGTCTTCCTGTGCGGCCTGATCAACATCCTGGTCACAGCCACCAAGCTGCGCAAGATGATCATTCAGGCAATTCCGCCCCTGCTCCAGCATGCCATCGGCGGCGGCATCGGCGTCTTCATCGCCTATGTGGGTCTGCTCAATGTGGGCATCATCAAGTTCGCTCCCGACAAGACCTCGGCGGCTGGTGCCAACCCTGGGCTGACAACCTTCAACACCCCCGGTGTCATCCTCTTCGTCATCGGTCTGTTACTGACCATCTTCCTCTTGATCTTCAAGTTCAAGGGCCACTTGGCTTTCATCAACAAGGGAGCCTTCGTCATAGCCATCATCGTGGTTACGTTGCTGGGTATCCCCATGGGGGTCACCAACATGGCCAAGTCGGTCGATCTGGGCCAGGCCTGGTCGCAGCTTCCGCAGACTTTCCTGGCCATTTTCACTCAGGATGGGTTCCCTGCCCTCTTCTCCGATCCGGCCAAGCTGCCAGTGGTTCTGGTGACCATCTTCGCCTTCTCCCTGTCGGACACCTTCGACACCATCGGCACCTTTGTGGGCACCGGCCGGCGTTCAGGCATCTTCTCCGCCGAGGATGAGCAGGCTCTGGAGAACGGCCGCGGCTTCAGTTCCAAGATGGACAAGGCCCTGTTCGCCGACGCTACGGCAACCTCCATCGGAGCGCTCTTCGGCACTTCCAACACCACTACTTATGTGGAATCCGCAGCGGGCATCGCAGCTGGTGGCCGGACTGGTCTGACCTCGGTGGTCATCGCCATATGCTTCGCGCTTAGCGCCGTCTTCGCTCCGTTGATCTCCGCTGTGCCCTCGGCGGCCACTGCGCCTGTTTTGGTCATTGTGGGCTGCATGATGATGAGCTCCTTCGCCGAGATTGAGTGGGGCGAGCTGTCTGAGGCCATTCCGGCCTTCTTCACGGCTATCTTCATGGGCTTTGCCTACTCGATCTCCTACGGTGTGGCCGCCGGCTTCATCACCTACAGCCTGACCATGGTCTGCAAGCGCAAGGGCAAGGAGGTCCACCCCATCATCTGGGGGGTTTCGGCTCTCTTCATTCTGGACTTCGTGCTTCAGGCTGTGCTTTAGCAGGATTCGGCAAACACAAGCCATCCACAAGCAGCATACGTCTGGATTATTGCTCAGCTGTGCCGGTAATAGTCACGCTGTTGTCAGATTGATCTGACTGTTTGAGGGTGTGTATAGAGCAAATCAGGCACAGAGACCACAACAGGGCCCCGCCACTACATAGGTGGCGGGGCCCTGCTCGTACGTGACCGTCAGTGCTTGTGCCGAGCGGCTGCTTTTCCGCCTTGCATGCTTTGCGTTTCAAGACGTTGCCGTCTGGCTGCCAGGCCACCGACTGTGGCTAGTGAGCCGACCATGATGGTGGCTAAGATGCCTGCCTCTCCGGTCAGAGGGAGGACGCCATAATGGATGAAACGGAAGGTATTGGTTTCATCGTTGGGTTGTGGAGCCCCGTTGAGAGTCCAGACGATGCTGACAGTCGTGTCACCGGCCTGATGGTTTGGCGTCAGCACGGTCCAGGCGCCGTCCTGTTGACCTGTGGAGCTTAGGCTGGTTCCGCTGACGCCTCCGAATTGCACTGTGGACGGGGTGCCGAGCCTGAAGGGGAAGAGCACGCTGACAGGCGAATAGACCGTCTCTGTCGCATTGTTCCCCAGCCTTCCTTGGCTGTTGTCTCCCCACCCCAATGTGCTGCCGTCGGAGGCTACGGCCAAGGTGTGCCCAGTGCCGGCGCAAACCTTGACGAAGTGGTCAATGCCTGATGGATTGCTCATCTTGGTTGGCCTGTTCAGACTGCCTGTGCCTCCGGTCCCCAACATGCCTGATGAGTTTTGACCCCAACCCCAGATGTTTCCGTTCTGGTCCAGTGCCAGTGAATTACCGCTGACCCTGCTGCCTGTCAACTGAGTGAACGTGCTGACATTTGCAGGCATGGCTACCATGGACGGAGCAGTCCTCGTGGTGGTGTCGCCCAGGCCGAGCTCCCCATTGCTGTTCCCGCCCCAGGACCATATGCGTCCCAGATCATCAAGGGCTAAGGAGTGGCCGCTGCCTGCAATGATCTGCGCAGGATTGAAACCGCCTGATGGATTGGTGCCCGGCTTGGCTTGAACAGGTGTGGTGGTGTAGCCATTAAGCGCCACATCACTCGTATTACCCAGGGCACCGTTCTGGTTCGATCCCCAGCCCCAGGCACGGCCTTGGGTGTCAGTCGCCAGGGAATGTGAGCCGCCCGCACTGACCTGTGCATAGTGGAATCCCGTCGTTTCGCCTTGCGGGGTTGCGACCTGGACGGGTCTGGTGGTAATCCCTGTCGTCGCCACAGTGCTTGAAGGAACGCCCAGTTTGCCGAACTCATTGGACCCCCAGCCCCAGGCTCTGCCCTGCCCGTCTACGGCGAGGACATGAGTGATTCCTGCACTGATGCCAGTGAGAGTGAAGTTTGTTGCCGTCATCCCGCTCGGGGCTTGCACACGAATCGGGCTGGAGCTGTATGCAGATGAGCCATTGGTGGCAACGGCATTGCTGCCCAGCTGTCCGGAGCTGTTGAGTCCCCAAGCCCAGACGTGGCCCTGACCATCCAAGGCCAAGGAGAAACCTGTTCCTGCGCTGACCTGTGTGAATCGGTTCACGCCTGTCGGTTTGGGAATCTGAACCGGGGTCAAGCGGTCCGTTGCGGTCCCATCGCCCAACTGCCCGTATTTGTTGGCACCCCAAGAATAGACGTTTCCATCCGACCCCAGAGCCAATGAATGATCATCGCCGGCGCTGACCTGACTGAACCTAATGCCTCGCGCTGCAGGTGGAACCAGGGTCACCTTGGTCTGACCGCTGTCGGGGCCCTGGTTGGGGGATATGGTCCATTGCCCGGCGCCGGCCGTCCAGTGGGCTGTCAGTTTCGTGGGACCCTTGACGGGGGAAGAAAAGTCGTAGGCTACATCGCCGTTGAACCAGCCGTCGAATAAAAAGCCCGGTCGGGTCGGGTCTTGATCCGGTCTGGAAGCCGTCTGGTCCTCGATGACTGACTGACTGGTGGGCTGGCTGCCGTCGGCCTTGTCGAAAGTGACGACATAAATGGGCGGGTCATAGGTGTAATCCAGGATCTCATCGGGTTGCGGACCATAGAGATTCCAGGTAATGGCCGCTTTTATTTGACCTTTCCTATGAGCTGGCGTCGCCACCTGCCAGTTTGTACCTGCTCTTTTGAGATCGCGGCCCAGTGTTCGGTCGAATTTGACCGCAGTAACATCTGGCGAAAGCGGGAAAGCAGCCAAGCTTGGTGTCAGCCTCATTGCCTGGCTATTATCCGTGCCTATAGGAACGGTTGGATCGCCTAGCTGTCCGCCGTTGTTCCATCCCCAGGTGTACAGGTTTCCATCCGATCCTAATGCAGATGATTCTCTCCATCCTGCATTGATCTGAGTCCAAGTGAATTTTTGGGCAGTTGAGGAAGTTGATTGATCGACAATGTGCGGTCTACTGATGTACGAACCGTCGGTGTTTATATCTTTGATCCCTAGTTGGCCGTATTCGTTAAGCCCCCAGGAGTAGAGATTGCCGTCCGAGCCAATGGCCAGGACGTGATCGTCTCTTACCATGACTCGAGCCCAGGTGAATCCTGCCGATGCCCCGTCGGGCGGGGATATGAGAGTGGGCGTCCTTCTGTCTTCAGCATTGCTGCCATCTCCTAGCCGTCCGTACCCGTTCCATCCCCAGGCGTAAAGATCCCCATTCGTGCTGATTGCGAAACAAGATGTATCTCCTGCGCTGAACTGGGAAAAGGTAACGCCGGCGGGTTGACGGACCGGAACAGGAGTAAATCGCTGAATGTCAGTCCCGTCACCCAAGCGGCCGCTGGTGTTTAAACCCCAGGCGTACAATTGCTTATCTGAGCCTAGGGCCAGAGAATGATACCGTCCAGCACTTAACTGAGTGAAAGTGACTCCGGCTGGCGTGCTGACAAGTACAGGTTTGCTACTGTATGCAGCTGGATTATCGCTGCCTGTAGGGACGCTGGTGTTACCGAGCTGGCCGTACCCGTTCCATCCCCAGGCGTAGAGATTGTGATTTGAGCCCAATGCCAGGGTGTGATCCCATCGGGTGCTTACTTGGGTCCAAGTGAATTCATTTGAGACACCGGCAGGTTTCGGAACCTTGACGGAAGTCAACTTGTTTTCGGTAGTTCCATCACCAAGTTGTCCACGGGTATTGTTTCCCCAAGCGTAGAGGTTGCCGTCAGAACCGATAGCAAGAGATGAATGGTCGCCGGCGGCAATGGTAGTGAAAGTGAATTGGTCTGATGCATTGGCTGGTTTGTTTGTTTTCACTGGAGTTTGCCGCAAAGTGGTGCTGTTGTCGCCCACTTGCCCTGAACTGTTATCACCCCAGGCATAAAGACTTCCATCCGACCCAAGAGCCAAGGAATGGGTTGCTCCTGAAGTAATCTGAGAGAATTTGATACCACGGGTCGCTGGGGGAGTCAGAGTCACTGTGGTGCCTCCCAATGCGGTTCCGTGTGCAGGTGAAAGGTACCAATGGCCGTCTCCAGCTGTCCATTTTGCGCTCAGTTTCAGATTGCTGGTGACGGGCTGGTTGAAGTCGTAGGCTACTTGGCCGATGAACCAGCCGTCGAAGAAGTATCCGTGCCGGGTGGGATCGGCCGGGCGTTTCGCCAGACCTCCCGATGGCATGGTCTGAGTGGCAGGGGTCGCTGTGTCAGCCTGGGTTGTGTCAAAGGTGACCGAACATTGATTATTGGGGCAGGAGCTTGTCGATCGGGTGGAAGGGGCAGAGTTTGCTGAGGTCAGTGCAGTGGGGGATGGAAAAGCAGGGGAGGGTGTTGTTTGGATAGGGGAATCTGGCTTTTGGGCCACTGTCGGCGTGGGGGTATTAGAGGGAGTTTGAGTTGAGCCAGATATGCCCGGAATCAGACCCCCCCCCCCCCTGATTTTCTACGCTTTGCGATGCTGTTGGGGATGCAGTGGCATCCGCTTGTGCCAGGTCGATTCCCGAGAGATTTGCCAATACGAGCACTGATGCGACAATAGCTGCAAGAGAAGCTATGCAGCATGCACGACTCCTAGGTGACGATTGCATACGGTCTCCTTCGAAAGCAACAGCGCATGCAACGTGGCACCTGCATCCCCGACTCAATCCCCAAGACCAGCTTGCATGACGTTCAACCGCAATTAGTCTATCACGGCCCTGAAATACTGGGGTTTCATTCAGGCTTTGCCCCTGCCTTGACCATCGAATTGTAGGCAGGTGATCAACTGATTGCATCTTAGGCAAAAAAGAACTTCCGGCAAGCCGAACCGGCCTGCCGGAAGTTCCCGATTGAGTTGTATGGAAACCAATCAGTACCAATTGGTCGCTTGGGATTGGGCCCATGCACCGCATGGGTTCCCGTAACGGCCCTGGATATAGCCCAGTCCCCAAACAATCTGGGTATGAGCATCGGTCTGCCAGTTGGGACCGGCCGAGGCCATCTTGCTGCCAGGCAATGCCTGAGGAATGCCATAGGCACCCGATGGGTTGGATGCATTGGTTCGCCAGCCCGACTCCTTATTCCACAGCTGAACCAGGCAGGTGAACTGGTCTTCTCCCCAGCCGCGGGAGGTTACCAGACCGTGGGCGATGCTTTGGGCTTCGCCCACAGGGACTGTAGTGGTGGTCGAGCCGACCTGCGCAGGTGTGCCACCGCCGGTGCCCACCAGCACCACCTTGTCGACGGGAACCGTCTTGACGAATGAGGCGAAGATATTGCTGGTCAGGTTCTTGTTGCCGGCTGCAGTGACCAGGCTGGTGGTCTCCATGACGCCGTTCTGGCCCTCCGTCTTGACCTTGGTGGTTCCTGCCGGAAGGGAGCTGGTCTTCTCTTCAATGGTGTTGAAGGGAATGGGCGACTCTTCCGTCTTGACCTGGGCGTCAGCTCGGTCGATGCGGATGACGGTCTTTTCATTGACGCGAGTGGTAAGGGACGGGTTGATCTGGTCCCCCGGCTGCAGGGTGATGTCCCCGGCCTCCAGAACGGATTTGACATCGGTGAAGCCTGTGCCCAGGACCACCTTGTTCTTCCCGTTGATCTGTACATTCACGTAGGAGGTGTTCGCGTTAGCGCCGCCCGCTCCGTTGCGGATGGCCTGCCTGGTGCTGCCACGGGATACCGTGTCCCGATCCTGGGTGGCGGAATAGGACGTTACGCCTGAATTGGCTGAGCTTTCAGTGGATGTGTAGAAGTCGCGCGAGACGAAGCCTGCGCCAACGACCATGCCGAGAACAGTGACACCGGCAGCCAACCGCAGCCACTGACGCCTGGTCAGAGCCTTGACCGCACTCATCCGTCCTCTACGGTGGTTCGCCATTACTCTCCTCTGTTGGACCGACAGATCCTCAGTGATCAGTCGACGTAACGCTTCCTATCGACCGCATGCTTCCGGTAGCTCCGAAAGGGTCACTGGACAAACACATCACTACTTTAGTGCAAATCAGCCGTGGAGCCAACTTGACCTACTCAGGCCTGTGCCGGGGTTGACAAATCAGCCTTGCGGGCCTGATCGATCAGGTCGTCCAGGTCCGAAGACCTGAGAGCACCGGCCTGCTTGAAGATAATCTGGCCCTGCTTGGTGATCATCAGCGTGGGCACCGCCTGGATGTCGGCGGCCGCGGCCAGATCCTGGTTCTGGTCGATGTCCACCTTGCCGAAGACGATGTCGGTGTTGGCCTGCGAAGCCTTCTCGAAGATGGGGCCGAAGGCCTTGCAGGGTCCGCACCAGGTGGCCCAGAAGTCAATCAGCACCAGGTCGTTGTCCTTGATGGTTTGCTCGAAGTTTTCCGAAGTAATAGTCGTGGTGGCCATGATAACGCTCCTTGAAGTCGTTTGACTGTCGCGCGGGAAGCTCCCGTGCTTAGCAACCGCTTTCAATCATCAGCATTCCATCAAGGCTGGAGAAAGCGCCCGAATATGCTCTGGGTGGAGATGTCCGCCGGGGTCACGTGGGCGGTCAAGACTGGTACGGATAATGGAGCCATGCCAGTGCTGAACGACGAGATTCCCGATGATGACGACTTCGATGCCGATCGCGACCGTGGCGCCTTCTCACACATCACCCCAGAGGACTTCAACCGGGGTTTTTCGGGCTCGAATCCCCCCGGATGGCTGGATCGTGATGCCATCGACCGTGCCCGGCGCTGCCTGCCCATGCCCTATGTGGAGGTGGTACCGGTTCGCGTGGATGACATGAGCGCCGTCACCCAGGTGGGAACCCTTCTGCGCGTGGATGACCAGGGCAATATCGAGCGCACCCTGATCACCGGACGGATCCTTTACCACGAGACCATCAGGGAGGCTCTGGCCAGAAACATCGCCAAGGATCTGGGCCAGCTGGCCCTGCCCATGCTGCCTGCAAGCCCCCAGCCCTTCACCGTGGCCGAGTTCTTCCCGACGCCGGGGGTCTCGGAGTACTACGATCCGCGCCAGCATGCCATCGCTCTGTGCTACCTGGTGCCGGTGGCCGGGGACTGCAAACCCCAGGACGAGACCCTGGACGTGGAGTGGATCGATCCCAAGGGCGATATGCTGGAGTCCTTCATGAGCCAGATGCCCGGCGGGCACGGCAAGGTGCTGATGAGCGCCCTGACCTGGGCTGGTGCACTGTGAGCCGCGAATTCTTGGAGGCGGGCATGACCATTGCCAATACCGTATACCGTCATGGGGAGGGGCTGCCGCTGGTCCTGGTCCATGCTTTTCCTGTGGATCACCGCATGTGGGATCGGTGTGCGGCCTCGCTGATTGACCAGGCTGATCGCGCGGGCATGACCCCCTTCCCTGTCTATGCTCCGGATATGCCCGGAGCCGGCGATTGCCCCCTGCCCGAGCCGGCTTCCTGCGGTCCTGCAGATTCTGACGGCGCCCTGCCTGGTGCGCTGGATGCCATGGCTCGAGCCTTTGTGGACATGATCGTCGCCACGGGTGCGCAGAAGGCCATTTGGGTCGGGCTTTCCATGGGAGGCTACCTGGTCGAGGCCATAGCCAGGCTTTACCCGCGGATGGTGGCCGGGCTGGCCCTGTGCGACACCACCATGATGGCTGACCGACCGGCATCCCGGGCCAACCGCTTGCAAATCGCCCGAACCTGCGAGGAAGAAGGGAGGCTTGATCCGGTCATGCACTTTGCCAGACCCCAGGAAGGTGATTCCACGGTCAAGCGTTCACCCGCTTTCGTGCAGACCATGACCGAATGGATACAGTCCCAAGATCCCAGGGGCATTGCCTGGCGGGAGCGGATGGCTGCAGGCCGTCCGGATCAGAGCGATCTGGCCGGCCGCATCATGGTGCCCGTGGCCCTGGTCAGCGGCCGCTGCGACCCATCCAGCCCCCCAAGCACCATGGAGCCGCTGGCCCAGACCATGCGTCAGGCCGGAACCGACGTTACTTTTGCCGCCATCGACGACTGCGGCCACTTCAGCGCCGTCGAGCATCCGGATCAGGTGGCCGCGGCCCTGCTGGACCTGGTCGGTCGCGTGGGGAGGCAGTCATGAGCGATCCCGATACGGTCTTCTCCCCGCTGGCGCTTACCGGGCCTCTGCCCTTCCTTCCCCTGGCCCAGGGGGATGTGGACTACGACACGGTGTCTCGGCAGCAGCCCGGGCTGATTGACCATCTGCTGGACCAGGACGGCACGGGGGTCATCCTGGTGCGGGGCGAGAAGGTGGCCGTGCCCAGAGGCAAGGGGGCCTTGGCTGGTCGCACTGGGGCCAGCATCCGTCTGGCCACCTTGCCCGCTGCATACTTGCGAGGTCCTCTGGCAGGCTCGACAGACCAGTCTGAGCCGCCCTGCTACTACATGGGGACGGTCGACCGACAGGCCTGGCTGGCCATGGATCTGGATCTTGCCTGCGCCGGTCGGGCTGCTCAGGATCCCCTTCGTGACCTGGCTCAGGCCGCTGATCAGCGCTTTGACTGGCTTGCCCTGCGTGAGTATGCCCCTCATGGTCGTCCGCGTCAGGTAGGCCTGGCGACTTGCGCGGTCGCCCTGTCACGATGGCATGGACGCCAGGCCTTCTGCCCCCGCTGTGGCGCACCGGTCCATCCCTGTCAGGCCGGATGGGCCCAGATCTGCCAAGGGGTTGCATCGGGGGACAGACACACGCTCTTTCCCCGCATTGAGCCCGCAGTAATCATGGCCGTGGTGGACGGCCGCGATCGGCTTCTGCTCCAGCACAACCAGAAGTGGCCTCCTGGCTTTCGTTCGGTCACTGCCGGATTCGTGGAGGCTGGCGAGAATCTGGAGCATGCAGTCCGGCGGGAGACCTTGGAAGAGGTGGGCCTGAACCTGGGGGAGATGCGGTACCTGGGCTCACAGCCCTGGCCTTTCCCCTCCTCTCTGATGGTGGCCTTCAGAGCCAGATCCCTGAATACGGACATCCGGGTGGATGGTCAGGAGACCGATGATGCCAACTGGTTCACACGGGAGGAATTCGGGACCGCTCTGGCTGCTGGCCGGTTGCACATACCCCAGGCGGCCAGTGTGGCCAGGTACATGATTGAGCAGTGGTACGGCAGCGAGCTCTGATTCATCGGGGTGGCGCCGCGACCCCGGACCTGGTCTCGTCGTAAGATATTTCAAGGAATTGACAGCAGCGAAAGGTGTGTTGTGGCTATGGAGGAGCAAGAAGAGCCTCGTATCTCTGATGTCGACCAGGCTGAAACAGTGTCCTTGCCGCCGACGATGGGCAACGGGCCCGATCCTGTGGACCTGTTCGCTGACGGAGAAGCAGAGCGGGCTTTCGGCGCAGGTGCCAGCCACAAGGCTCCTTCGAGCGGTCATCGGGGACGTACCATCCTGGCTCTGCTCCTTTTGGTTGTGCTGATTCTGGTGGGTTGCTGGTTCGGCGCCCGTGCCTTCTTCCGCGATCGGGTGGCCCCCGGTGTAACCCTGGGAGGACAGGTCATGATGGGTCGGACCAAGGATCAGGTCAGTCAGATCGTCGATCGGCAGGTACGTGACTCCCAGGTGGAGATCAAGGGTGAAGGCACATCCGCCCGGGCGGGGCTGAAGGACCTGGGTGTAAGCGTGGATTCGGATGCCACGGTCACCAGGATCATGGACGCCAAGGGCTCCGCAGGCATCTCCCGGCTGAACCCTTTCCACGGCGAGGCTGTGCCGCTGGTGGCCGAGCGGGATCAGCAGGCCATGGACAAGTATCTGACTGAACGTTTCGTCCCCAGTCAGGACCGATCCGTTCCCTCGACCATCGTCTTCGACCAAGGCGCACATGCTTTCCGGGCCCAGGAGGGTCGCGGCGGCAAGGCGCCTGAGCTGGATCGCGTGCAGGATGCCGTCTCCTCCTTGATAGACAAGCCTGGCAGGCGTCTGGCCGTAGGGGTGGTCTACAAGGACGTGACCATGCCCATCAGCCTGGACACCGCCGATAAAGTGGCCTCTCAAGCCAACCAGCGACTGGCCAAGGACTTGGTCATCAAGGGTGCCGACGATGACCTTATGACGGTCCCGGCCGCCACCGTGGCTACCTGGGTCAAGCCAGTCACCGATCTGCAAAAGGGGACCATGGAGCTAGGCTTCGATCGGCAAGCCATCAAGCAGTATCTGGATCAGGAGCTGGCCCGACAGCTGAACCGGGATATGGTCACCGCCGTCAACGTCAAGAACACCAAGGGCGATGTGGTGGCCGAGACCACCAAGGGAGTGGACGGTGTCCGGGTCACGGATGTGTCCGCAACGACAGATCTGGTCATCAAAGCCCTGCAAGAGGGCGACACGAGCCCGGTCCAGGTGAAAGCCGAGATTACGCCCCACAAGGAGCAGACACGGGTGGCCCGCTACGACGTGCCCGACGGCGACACCTGGATTCGGGTCAACCTCAGTGACCAGACTGCCACCGCCTACCACGGCACCACCCCGGTCAAGACCTTCCCCATATGCTCAGGCAAGCCCCGTGACGACAGATGGTCCGACACCGGCACCTTCTTCATCTATCTTCGCCACACGGTCCAGACCATGCGCGGGGATGGCTACGTCTTGCCCAATATCACATGGGTCTCCTACTACAACGGCGATGAGGGCTTCCACACGGCCAATTGGAACTCTGTCGGCATCGCCAAGGGAGACCCCAGCAACTACGGATCCCACGGCTGCATCAACATGTATGAGCAGGACGCCAAGTGGATCTTTGACAACGCCCCGGTCGGGACCATGGTCAAGGTTGAGGGGCAGGTTCCGTCGGGTCCGGCCCGCTAGGAGCGCCTGCCGCGGCAGACGGCCGAGTAGGCTGGAACCATGAGCGATGAACACAGTGATGGAACTTCCCGTCTGGATGTGCCCGAACACCTGCGGTATTCCCAGGATCATGTCTGGATTGACCCCAGTCAGTCCCCGGCGCCCATGGGCGTGACCGAGTATGCGGCGGACCAGCTGGGAGACCTGGTTTTTCTGGACCTGCCCGAGACCGGCACCCACGTCGATGCCGGGGATGAGGTCATCGAGCTGGAGTCCTCCAAGGCTGTCGAGCCGGTGGTCTGCCCGGTGGCGGGTACCATCGCCTACGTCAATAGGGCGGCCTCGGACGACCCGGAGGTCATCAACTCCGATCCCTACGGGGAAGGCTGGATAGCCAAGATCGACCTGGAGGACGATGAGCCCGATTTGATGAGCGCCGAGGAGTACGGTCAGCTGCTGAAGAGCCTGAACTGACGGTCCGGTTATGACCAAGCGATCCGGACGCAATGAAGGATCTCTGCGGGTCCGGTCGGTCAGCACGACTTTCGATTCAGCCGCGCCCGGGGAGGGCATCGAGAGCAGACCGGCTCCGGTGCGTCTGCTACGGCGTCTGATTACCGGTGCCTTCGACTTGTGGGTGGGCCTGTCCATCAATATGACCGGGCGCCTGGGCTGGTCGGCCGACGTTCAACCCTATGTGGGCTACGGTACCGAGTCATACTCCCGTTTGATTTGCCGTACCATTCTGACTGACGGCCGCAGACGTGAGGATCCGGCAATACGTGGCATCCGCGGCCTGCTGACTGTACCTGCGCCCAGAACCAGGGTCAGGCTGGCCATCGACAGCACGGCCATCGGGAGGGTTCAGGTAGGCGATTCCTCGGTCTACGATGCCGTCGATCCAAGCCGCAGCCTGAGTGCGGATGCGGTCTTTTCCGACCGATCAGGCTACCTTGATCTGGTGGCCGAACATCGGCTGACCCCAGGCGTGCACCGGGTCTCCTACCAGGTTCGGGGCCGCCGGCCAGTGGACGCGCCTTTATACATCGTGCCCGGTCAGACTCCTGTCGGCGTCATATCCGACGTGGACGACACCATCATGATCAGCCAGGTGCCCAATCATTGGAAGGCTGCCTGGAACCTGCTCCTGTCAGACCCGCACCGCCGGTCTTCGGTGCCGGGCATGGCCGTGCTTTACAACCGCATCCGCGATCTGGACCCCCGGATGCCTTTCTTCTACCTGTCGGCCTCTCCTTGGAATGTGGAGGGATCCATACGCGGCTTCATCCATGACCACGGATTTCCGGCCGGCCCCCTGCTGCTACGGGATCTGGATCCCCGGCCCAAGACCTTCGTGCCTTCCATCGTGCAGCACAAGATGGAGTTCATCCACCAGCTCATGGCCGACTTTCCCAAGATGCGCTTCGTGCTCATGGGCGACGACGGGCAGAGCGACCCCTCCACCTTCGCCCAGGTGGTACGGCAATATCCGGGCCGGGTTCTGGCAATCGGAATCCGTCAGCTGAGCCCCCAGGAGACCGGGCTGGGAACCTTGGTCAAACGCACTGCCACCCAGCCGATGCCAGTGACGGAGGTGCCGGTCTTTTACGGGACCACAGGTGCCAATTTGATGCGAACCCTGCTGCCTTACCTGCGTCGTTGTGCCCGAATATAATCGCCCCATGAGTTTTTCGGCCGTCAATCCCGTTCCTCCACGTGCACAACGCCGTCCCTCTGATCGATGCTTCCATGGGGATCACTTCGAGGATCCATACGAGTGGATGCGCAACCGGGAGGATCCGGCCACCAAGGCCTATGTGCGTGATCAGAACCGATACTGCCAGGAACGGCTTGCCGGTCAGGAGGGTTTGCGGGCCACCCTGCTCAAGGAGTTCACCGACCGGGTACAGCAGACCGACATGTCGGTGCCCACCCGGATGCACGGCTACTGGTACTTTTCCCGGACGCTCAAGGGCCAGGAGTATGGGGTGCAGTGCCGCCTGCCGGTGCGCGACCAGGATGATTGGGATCCCCCCGCCGTCCAGGCTGATGCGGCGCCTGGATCCATGCCGGGTGAGGAGGTCATCTTCGATGCCAACGCCGAGGCCAAGGGGCATGACTTTTTCTCCCTGGGGTGCCTGGACCTGAGCGTCGACGGCCGGTGGATGCTCTATGGACTGGACACCAAGGGCAATGAACGCTACGACCTGCGCATCCGGGATTTGGCCGAGAGCCGAGACCTGCCTGATCGGATCGACCAGGTCTCCTCCGGGGCAGTGCTGACTCCCGACGGCCACTGGGTCTTCTACACCGGCCTGGACAAGGCCTGGCGTCCGGACACGGTCTGGAGGCATAAGGTGGGCACTTCGGCCGATCAGGATGTCATGGTCTACCAGGAGGCCGATGAGCGCTTCTGGGTGGGGCTGGGCCTGAGTTACGACGAATCCGCCATGCTGATTGCCACCGGGTCCAAGACCACCAGCGAGGTGCTCATGCTGGACCTGAAGGATCCGCAGGGGGAGTTTGTACCCTTAATCCCCCGCAAGGAGGGGGTCGAGTACGACATCAGCCTGGCCCGGTTTGAAAATGCAGGTCCGGCGGGACAGGACCTGCCGGTGGCCGTGGTCTACCACAATGTGAACAACCCCAACTTCGAGGTGGACCTGATCGATCTGCGTAGCCACCATCCGCCATTTCAGCTGGGAGAAGGGGTGCGGCTGGCCCAGGGCAGTCCATATGGCTGCGAGCGCTCCGGAGACCTGTCCTCCCTGCCGCCCGAGAAGCCCTATCAGGACCCGGGCAATCCGGCCATCCTCCAGGGCGCTCGCGGACTGGGCATCGAGGGGCTGGGCATCCACCGCAGCTTCGTGGTCCTGACCTACCGGGCCGACAGTCTGCCCCACATGGCCGTCATCGGCAAGGACCAGGCGTTGGAGGATCTGCGGGCGGGCCGGCCCTGGCGCTTCCGTGAGGTCCTGCCCGACCAGGGCAGGAACGGCATTGATCGTCTCTACAGCATCGGCCCCACGGACAACCCCTCCTACCAGGCTCCCGGGCTGCGCTACATCCGGGGCAGCTATGGAACCCCGGCTGAGTTGCGGGAGCTGGATCCGGTCCGGGGTGTGGATCGGCTGCTTAAGCGGGCTCGGGTTTTAGGCGACTTTAAACCCGAGCGTTACTCCGAGCGTCGGATTCTGGTTCGCGTCAGGGATGGGGCTCTGGTACCGGTCTCGCTGGTCTGGCGGCGGGGGATGCATCCTGGGCTGGATGCCTCTGGCAGGACCGGGCCCGATGACACGGTCATCCAGGCACCTGATCATCCCGAACGCCGTCCCTGGCCGGACCAGGATCCGGACAGGCCTGCGCCCATGTTCATCACCGGGTACGGCGCCTATGAGATCAGCCAGGACCCCGGCTTCTCCACCGGCCGGCTCAGCCTGTTGGACCGAGGCGTGCTCTATGCGGTCCCCCATGTGCGCGGCGGTGGGGAGATGGGCCGCGCCTGGTACGAGCAGGGCCGTCGGCTGCACAAGGTCAACACTTTCCTGGACTTTATCGACGTGACTGCCGCACTGCAGGCCCAGGGCTGGGCGGATCCCCGTCATACGGTGGCCAACGGCGGGTCGGCCGGCGGGCTGTTGATGGGTGCCGTGGCCAATATGGCTCCCCAGCTCTATGCCGGCATAGAGGCGGATGTGCCCTTTGTGGACGCGCTGACCAGCATCCTGGATCCGGACCTGCCGCTGACCGTGACCGAATGGGACGAGTGGGGAGACCCCCTGCATGACCAGCAGGTCTACCGGTATATGCGCTCCTACTCGCCCTATGAGAACGTTCCTGATGCTGATCGTCGGCGCCGGCTCTTCGGCGGCGACCATTTCCCTGCCATCCTGGTGACCACATCCATGAACGACACCCGCGTGCTCTACGTTGAGCCGCTCAAGTGGGTGGCCAGGCTGCAGGAGCCACAGGTGGGGGCCGATGCGCTGATCAGAATCGAGGTCCAGGCAGGCCACGGGGGCATCAGCGGCCGTTACCGGCAGTGGGAGGAGCTGGCCTTCGAGAACGCCTGGTGCCTGTCCATCATGGTCCCCGAAAGCCGCTGATTCGGTCCTGTCCGGGATTCGGTCGGGGTCGGGAAGGGGGCTTGGCTGGCTCGTTATGCTCGTGGTATGACAAATAGCAAGCAGAAAACATATCACATTGCGGTCATTGCCGGTGACGGCATCGGCAAGGAGATTGTTCCCCAGGCTCAGGCCGTCCTGGAGAAGGTTACCCGAGGCAAGGCTGACATACGATACGAGGACTTCGACCTGGGCGCTGAGCGCTACCTGCGTGATGGAGCCGTTCTGCCCGACGAGGATTTGGACCGGCTCAAGCAGCAGGATGCCATCCTTCTTGGGGCCATCGGCGATCCACGCATCAAGGCCGGCATCCTGGAGCGGGGACTGCTGCTCAAAATGCGTTTCGAGCTGGACCAGTATGTCAATCTACGGCCTTCCAAGCTCTACAAGGGCGTGGTGTCGCCACTGGCCAATCCGGGCGACATCGACTTCGTGGTCGTGCGGGAGGGCACCGAGGGGCTCTATGCCGGGGCCGGCGGCTCAATTCGTCGGGGCACTCCCCAGGAGGTGGCCACCGAGGTCTCCATCAACACGGCTTACGGGGCGGAACGGGTCATCCGCTATGCCTTCCAGCTGGCCATGAAGCGTCGCCGTCGCCTGACCCTGGTCCATAAGAAGAACGTGCTGACCAATGCGGGAGACATGTGGCAGCGACTGGTCGACCAGGTGGGCCAGGAGTATCCCGACGTGGAGCGCGAGTACCTGCATATCGATGCCTCCACCATATTCCTTGTGACCGAGCCCAGCCGTTTCGATGTGATCGTGACCGACAACCTTTTCGGTGACATCCTCACGGATGAAGCGGGGGCTGTGGTCGGAGGCGTGGGATACTCGGCCTCCGGCTGCATCAACGCCTCGGGCACCTACCCATCCATGTTCGAACCCATCCACGGCTCCGCTCCTGATATAGCCGGCAAGGGAATCGCAAACCCCACGGCGGCCATTCTCTCGGCGGGGATGCTCCTGGATCATCTGGGCTTCGAGGATGAGGCAGCCAGCATCGAACGGGCCGTGGAGGACGACATCGAGCGCTCCGGCTCCACCCAAAGAAGCACCGCGCAGATCGGCAGGGATATTCTGGCCCGTCTGTGATCGGAACGGATGGAGGCTAGACTGGAGGCTATGACTATGGATGATGCCCCTCAGCCGGACGACCGGCAGTCCAGCAATACGCCGACAGGGAATCCTGGTTTCGGCCCATCCCCATCCCCGCAGGTACCGCCCGCGCATCGGGATCCTGCCGGTGGGGATGCTCCTGTCGGAGCAGCTGACGGTCAACGGCAGGCTCCGGGCTGTCCTGCTGGTCATGATGCCGGCGTCGGGAATCAGAATCCGTATCCCGCCGGTCAGTATTCCCACGGCGGATATCCTACGGGGCAGAGGGCCAATGCCGGATACCCGTTCGTCCCTCAGAACGGCGGCCAATATCCTGGGGCCTATCAGCCAGGGCCTTATCGGCCTAATCAGTACCCGACCGCCGGGTATCCAGCCGGTCAACAATATCCTGCTCAGTATTCCGGCGGACAATATGCAGGCGGTCAGAATCCACAAAGGCCCTATCAGCCGGGACCGGGCTATCCCGGCCAATACCCATCCGGCCAGTATCCGTCTGGCCAATACCCACCGAGCGGGTACCCGGGCAATCAATACCCATCCGGCCAGTATCCCGGCAATCAGTATCCCGGAGGGCAGTATCCGCCGCAGACCTCCATGCCCTGGCCCTACCCGGTCATGCCCCAGGGCGGGTACCCCGGAGCCATGCCAAACGGCAGAGGCCCCTATCCCATATCACCCACCCCGCACAGCAAGCTGGCAGCCGGTCTGCTCAGCATCTTCCTGGGCTGCTTCGGCGTTGGCAACTTCTACCTGGGTAGGACCGGCCGTGGCGTGGCTCAGCTCATGCTCACCCTGATCGGCTTCCCTTTCTTCTTCATTGGGCCGACCATAGCCGTGATCTGGGGGCTGATCGAAGGCATCCTGATTCTGACATCTTCAACCGGTTCCTTCTGGCATCGTGATGTTCGCGGATGGGAGCTGACGGATTGAATCCGGCCCGCCTGCGCGGTGTCGGCAAGCAGATGGGCGGCAAACTGGCGGCCGTAACCCTGACCCTGGGCCAGGGGTCCGACTCCCGTCCGGCCATAGCCTCCTGCAAGGTTGACGGCGATTTCTTCACGGAGCCAGCCCCGACAGCTTCTCAGGAGTCAGAGGGAGAGCATGGGGCAGTATCCCGACTGGAATCCGCAATCTGCGACCTTCCGTTGCCCCTGGATCCTGATCTGGCCCTGGAAAGGCTGGACAGGGTCATGGCGGAGGGGGATGGCCAGCGGGTAGTCGGTGTGTCCCCATGGACCCTGGTGACCGCGCTGGAACGTGCCCTGCCGGCTGAGATGGTCATCCAAAGACAAGGGGAGTCCGATCAACCGTCGTCAGCGCCTGACCGGACATTTTCCAGGCAGTCGCAGCCGGACGAGGTCGAATGCCTCCGACGTTGGTCTGGCCTCAAGCTGGACCTGATCAGGGACGGTCCACGTCAGCCGGTCATGCAGATGGCCATGGACCAGGCTCTCAATGACGCTGTGGCCCAGGGCCGGTTGCCGCCTACCCTGCGCATCTGGAATTGGTCTGCACCGGCTGTGATTCTGGGGCGTTTCCAGTCCCTGAGCCGAGAGGTCCACGTCGAGCGGGCACGCAGTCTGGGCTTTACTCTGGTTCGCCGCTGCACCGGCGGTGGCACCATGGTCATTCAGCCGGACCGGGCCATTACCTATTCCCTCTATCTGCCCTTGGACTTCGTCAAAGGAGCCGACCTGATCGACTCCTATCGGATCTGCGACTATTGGCTGGTCCGTGGTTTGCGTATGCAAGGGATTCAGGCCGGTTGGCAGGGCATGAATGACATCGCCTCCCCACGGGGCAAGATGGGGGGCGCCGCCCAGCGCAGACTGCCTTCAGGAGCTCGCGGACCGGGCGGGCTGCTCCACCACACCACGCTTTCCTATTCGGTGGATGCCGAGCTGATGGCCCAGGTGCTCAATGTGGACCCGGAGAAGTTCCATGACAAGGCCGTGACCTCGGTCAGAAGCCGGGTGGACCCCATCGACAGGCAGACCAGTCTGTCCCGTCAATCCCTGATCGACGCCCTTCTGGACACTCTGCCCTCCCTGGTGGAGGACCTGCGCATATCCAGTCCAGCGCCCGAGGTCGAGCAGCGGGCCCGAACCCTGGCCCGGCAGCGCTACGGCCGCGGGGGGTGGACCGCCCAGATCGCCTGACCGGGAAAGGGGGTTGATGTGTGTGGGTATAATCGTGCTCAGTCGCGTCGAACCCGGCGTGAGGTCATCAACCATGCGTGAGTCGGTGCAGACCCGCCAGACATGGCGAAAAGGAGTGCGGAGTATGGCGGTTCACAAGCCCAATGAGATTCCCGATGACGGGAACGCCCTCAGGCAGACCGCCCTATTCAAACAAGTGCCCAGGCAGGACGCCGACCAGCTTTTGGACACCATGCACGAGACCACATACGCCAAGGGGTCCACGGTCTTTCGACAGGGGGATACCGACCACCGTATGTATCTGTTGGAGGAGGGACGGGTCAAGCTGGTCCGCCAGTCGCCCGACCGCCGCATCCAGCTGCTCAGCATCCACGGGCGCGGGGAGATCCTGGGCGAGATCCCCGTTTTTGACCCCTCCGGTGGGCCGCGTACAGCCTCGGCCGTGGTCATGGTCAACAAGACCAAGGTGGCGGCTCTGGACCACGATACCCTCTTCGACTGGCTCAACCAGCATCCCAAGGTTGCCGTGGACATGCTTCAGGTGCTGGCCCACCGTCTGCGGACCGACAACGAGCGCATCTCCGACCTGGTCTTCCTGGATGTGCCGGCCCGCCTGGCCAAGACCCTGCTGGATCTGGCCACACGCTTCGGCGAACCCTTCGAGCAGGGGCTGATGGTCCCTTACGATCTGACTCAGGAGGAGCTGGCCCAGCTGGTCGGCGCCTCACGGGAGACCGTCAACAAGGCCCTGATGGACTTCTCAAACCGGGGATGGATCTCTCGCAAGGGCCGCACCATCATCATCTTCCAGCCTGGACCGCTGATTCGACGCTCGCGCATGTGAACGCCGCTACCCGGTAGAGCCGACGGCCTAGGATGGAGACCATGCCCGAACAAAAGAAATCCATGTCGGTCAGGCGCTTCTTCACGCTGCTGCTGGCTTACCTCATCTTCTGCGTCGCAGGTGGCGTGGTCGTCTCTGGTTTCCTGTCTCCCGCTGTCTTCGGCATCAACGCCGCCTCCAGGAATCTGATGCCTGCCCTGAAGACGGACAATATCGATTTCAACGTCAACGATCTGCCCCAGCAGTCCCGCCTCTACGCCTCCGACGGGCATACGGTCATCGCCACCTTCTATGTGCAAAACAGGATCGTGGTGCCCATCAAGGACGTTTCCGACTACATGCAGAAAGCCGTGGTGGCACGCGAGGACCGTCGTTTCTTCGAGCATGCCGGCGTGGACACCCAGGGTGTGCTCAGGGCCTTCATCCAGACCTACATCAAGCAGGGCGACACCCAGGGCGGCTCCTCCCTGACCCAGCAGTATGTCAAGAACGTGCTCATGAGCCAGGCCGAGGAGAACAACGACCCCATCGCCGCGTATCATGCTCAGGAGGAGACCATAGCCCGCAAGATGCGGGAGATGCTGATTGCGGTGCAGATGGAGAAGAAGTACTCCAAGGCCGAGATTCTTCAAGGATATTTGAATATCGCCCAGTTCGGCACGAACGTCTACGGGGTTGAATCGGCAGCCAGGCGCTACTTCAGCAAGTCGGCCAAGGACCTTGACCCGGGCGAGGCCGCCACCATCGCCGCTGTGACCAAGAATCCCGCCCGCTTCGACCCCACAGTCAATCTCAAGGCCTCCCAGGAGCAGCGGGACATCGTCCTGGATCTGATGAGGCAGGAAAACTACATCAGCCAGCGCCAGTATGACGAGTACAAGGCCAAGCCGCTGGATCAGATGCTGCATGTGCAGTCCGCGGACGCCGGCTGCCAGGCGGCTGGGGACGCGGCTTTCTTTTGTGACTACGTGACCAAGCAAATCCTCAACTCCAAGGAGTTCGGCAAGAGCCAGGGGGAGCGCAACAAGCTCCTCAAGGAGGGTGGTCTGGATATCTACACCACAATGGATGTCAACGCCAACGCCGCAGCCATGAAGGCGGCCCGGGACACCATCCCCGTGGATGATCCGACCGGGTTCGAGGTCACGATGGCGGCCATTCGCCCGGGCACCGGCGAGGTCCTGGGCTTCGGCATCAACCGCATTTACGACGCCACCCAGAACTCCGGCGGCGGCACCCGCACGGCAATCAATTATGCAGTGGATCAGCAGGACGGCGGCGGCTGGGGGTTCCCCGTGGGCTCCTCCTGGAAGCCTATCAATCTGGTGGCCTGGATGAAGGCCGGCAAATCCATCAACCAGCCCTTGCGCACATCCACCAACTACCCACAGGCCACATTCGCCTGCACTGAGACTGACGGCACCTCTTACGGGTTCGGCACTGGCAACTGGCATGTGGAGAATGCAAGCGGCGGCACCGTCTCGCCGGAGACCCCCCTGCAGGGCCTGATCCGCTCGCACAACACCGTCCAGGCCTCCATGGCCCAGCAGATTGGCCTGTGCAGCATAGCGGACACGGCCAAGGAAATGGGCTACCACAATTCACCCAAGGACCAGATGGACATCCACTCGGACAACACCTTCCAGCCGCCTATGGTCATCGGAGCGGTCCAGGCTTCCCCCCTGACCATGGCCAATGTCTTCGCCACCATCGCCGCCAAGGGCGTGGCCTGCAGCCCCATCGCCATGACCAAGGTGGTCGACAAGAACAATCGATCCATCAAGGTGCCCAAGGCCAACTGTCATCAGGCCATAGACCCGGGCATCGCCGAGACCACCGCCTATGCCATGAACCAGGGCGTGGTCCAGCCCGGAGGCGTGGCGTCCGTGGCCCAGCTGGACGGGGGCCGTAAGACCTTCGCCAAGACGGGCACCCATGAGGACAAGTACATGCTGACCGGCGGATTCGTCCCCCAGGTGGCCGCCTTCGTCACCGTGGGCAATGCGGAAGGTCAGGTCTCCTTCAACAACAAGACCATCAACGGACGGTCCTTCCACATCTGGGACGGCGTATCCATCGCCGCCCCGGCCTGGAAGGACTTCATGAACACCTACCTGGCCGCAGCCAATATCCAGCCGGACAACTCCTACGGCAATCCCGATCCCCGCTTCACAGGTGGGGTCCAGCAGTCTCAGCCATCTCAGCAGTCCCGGCAACAGTCCTCGGGCGGACAGCAGCAGACCTATAGTCACAGCCAAAGGGAGTAACAAGGCAACCAGGAGACCGGTCCGGACCGATCCCAGACTGTGGATTCGCCGGAGGACCAGGGCCTGTGCCTACAATGGAGGCCATTAGGGATTCGTCAACGGGCGGACCACGAGGGTTGCGGCCGCCCGCCGGGAGAGGCAGGAACTGATGGTCCAGGAATATTCAGAGCTGGATGACAAGGCCCCTCGGGCCGACGGCCGGGTCAACGACGATCAGGCAATGCCGGGGCCGGTCAGCGGTTCTGGCAGGTTGGATGTGTCCAAACCGATCTGGTCCGCTGGGACCGATCAGGCCGACGGAAAGAAGAAAACCGGCAATGCCGTCAAGCCGATCAAATCATCCAAGAGGGGCAAGAAGGGCAAAAGAGCCAAAAAGTCCAGGTTGTCAAAATCGGGAAAAAGGCGGGAGACGGCCCTGCCTGCACTCTTCCAGCCCATGGAACTTCGCGACCAGCATATCCGCAACAGGATCTGGATGCCCCCCATGGACACCTATTCGGCCCTGCGGCACGACGGGATTCCTACCAACTTCCACTATCAGCACTATGTGTCTCGGGCCTTGGGCGGCTTCGGAGTCGTCATCGGGGAGGCCACGGCCGTCAATCCCCAGGGACGTATCTCACCCTGTGATGTGGGACTGTGGAACGACGAGCAGGCCAGGGCCTGGCAGGGCATCGTTCGGGATGTCAAGGCCGCCGGGGCAGTGCCCATCGTCCAGCTCAACCACTCGGGGCGCAAGGGTTCCTCCGGATGCTCCTCCATGGGCTACATCAATGCCACCGTGCCTGTGGCCGAGGGCGGCTGGCAACCTGTGGGCCCCAGCCCCATCGCCTTTGGGAGGATGGCTGTGCCGGTCCAGCTCTCCCGGGCTCAGATAACCTCCATTGTGGCTGACTTCCGTTCCGCTGCCATGCGAGCCGTTCGGGCCGGCTTCCTGGGAGTGGAGCTGCATGCTGCCCATGGCTACCTGCTCTCAGAATTCCTCGATCCCCTGGTCAACCGACGCGACGATGAATACGGTGGCGATCTGTCCGGCAGGATGCACCTGCTGATCCAGGTGACCGATGCCGTGCGCGAGGTCATTCCCTCGGGCATGCCCCTGCTGGTGCGCATGTCCGCCACCGACTGGGCCACCGGCGGGTGGGGTCTGGACGAGACCATCCACACTGCCAAGGTGCTCAAGCTGCACGGGGTGGACCTGATCGACGTCTCCACCGGGGGTCTGGTGCCCGGCGTGAAGATTCCCGCCGCTCCCAACTATCAGGTGCCCTTCTCCTATCAGGTGCGCAGCCAGGCGCTGATTCCCACTACGGCGGTGGGGCTGATCACCAAGCCCAGGCAGGCCGACCGGATTGTGCGCAAGGGCCTGGCCGATGCGGTGGAGATCGGGCGAGCCAGCCTGCGCGACCCCTACTGGCCGCTCAGGGCCGCCTACAAACTGGGGCTGTCCGCTCAGCAGACCCCCTACCCTGAGCCATACCGGCGTGGGGCCTACGGCATCGTACGCTGAGAGCGGCCATGGACGTTGTTGGTGGGGGAGCAGGGACCATTGTGGTCACGCCTACGTATCAAGAGGCTGACAATATCGTGGTGACCCTTCCACAGCTGTTGGCCTGCTGCCCGGAAGTCGATGTCCTGGTCGTCGACGACAACTCGCCGGACGGCACCGGCGCCAAGGCCGAGGATATGGCCAGGAGCAATCCTCGCGTGCATGTCATCCATCGCCATGCCCGCCGTGGGCTGGGTCCAGCCTACGTGCAGGGGTTCCGTTGGTCGCTGGAGCATGGCTATGACCTGATCTGCGAGATGGATATGGACGGCTCCCATCGGCCCCAGGATCTGGCCAGGATGCTGGCGGTGGCCCAAGGTGAGGCGCATCCGGGTCTGGTCATCGGTTCGCGCCGGGTGCGCGGAGGCCGCACAAAGCATTGGCCCTGGTATCGGAACCTGATCTCGCGTGCGGGATCCTGGTATGCCCGCACCGTATTGGGATCCTCAGTAAGGGACATGACTGCCGGCCTGCGGGTCTATCGAGCGGACGTGCTGAGGCGGATCGATCTGGGAAGGGTCCGATCCAGCGGCTACGTCTTCCAGGTGGATATGCTGCGTCGGGTCCAGGCCATGGGCGTTAGCGTAGTCGAAGTGCCTATAGTCTTCGTGGAGCGAGTTCGTGGTAGCTCGAAGATGGATGCTGGGATCGTTCTGGAGGCCATGGCGCAAGTGACTCTGTGGGGACTTGAACGGTTGATTCGTCGAAACTGACATTGCATCCCCTTTGTGTTCGTTTTTATGAGCGACCCCAAAGGTCCTTATTGGGATTTTACAGAACAAATTACGCCTTGGTGATTGGATTTCCGTAGGAGCTCCGGCAGGCTTCAGGTGTATGGAAGAATGGTCCAAGCATGGCAGGGATGTCGATTTTTCGCCCCCGCTTTGGAACAGCGACCACTGTCCGATGGCCGGCTTGCCAATTTGGGCGAATGTGTGCGATAATGTTCGAATGATATCGTCACAACGCCAACACCTGATATTGAACCGGTTGCGTACTCGTGGCGCAGTCCGCATTACCGCCCTTTCCAAGGAGCTGGGCGTCTCCGCCATGACCATCCGCCGTGACATTGCCGACCTGGCGGACAAGGGCCTGCTCAAGAGAGTCCATGGAGGGGCCGTCACGACGAGCTCGCTACTGGCCGAGCCGCTCTTCTCGGTCAAGTCACAGATGGACATGGGTCTCAAGGACACCATCGCCCGGCGCGCCATCGACTATGTCTCCCCGGGCGACGTCATCGCCATCGGGGGCGGGACCACGGCCTACGTCTTCGCCCAGCACCTTCTGGAGAGCCGTCAGTGCGCCGGCGTGACCCTGCTGACCAATTCCATCCCCGTGGCCGAGCTGGTCCAGGCCATGGAGAGCAAGGACGTGGAGGTCATCGTCACCGGCGGCGTCATCACCCGGTCCAACTCCCTGGTCGGCCCCATTGCGGATAAGGTCATCGCCTCCCTGCGGGTCAATACGGTCTTTCTGGGGACCCACTCGGTCTCCATACCGCGTGGCTTCCTGATGCCCAACTCCCTGGAGGCGGCCACGGATATGGCGCTGATGGACATTGCCGACCGGACCATCATCCTGACCGACCATACCAAGTGGAGCTGCACCTCCCTGTCCCTGTTTGCCTCATTCGACCAGGTGGACACCGTCATCACCGACGACCAGCTGGACCAGGAGTCGGCGGAGGCCACCCGGTCCCTGGTCAAGCGGCTGGTTTTGGTGCCGGTCAACCCCGAGGAAGGCCAGGCTCAAGACGGGGACTCCGACGGACCCGAAGCCAAGGCGGGTGCCGGGGAAGCGGTCCAGGCTCAATGATCAGCCAGTTGTTCAAGGGTGCGCAGGTTGTCATAGCAGGTTGCCATGGATTGTCAATCATCACGGACGATGAAGGAGCAGCATGAAGTCAGAGCAGTATATCCCCCAGCGGTATGTTCCCGGCGACTACGCCAGGGAGCATATCCGTATCACCCCCACCCGGCTGGCCGACGGGCGCCGGTTCTTCTACTTGGATGACGATCCTGAGTATGTCTCCGGCCGCAAGACCAGGCGTCTGGATGACCCTCGTCCGCTGACCGACCGGTTCGCCCCCCATCAGGATCAGGAGGGCAGGACGGTGCCCTTCCAGCCGCCGCAGATGCGCCGTGATCCTCTGACCGGAGACTGGATCCCCATGGCCACGGCTCGGATGAACCGGCCCATCACCGCCGGTCCGCAGGCCACCGCCAAGGGCAACCCCCTGGCCGCCAGAAAGCCCGGAGACCCCTACCAGGATGGGGAGATCCCCGATGTGGACTACAACGTGGCGGTCTTCGAGAACCGTTTCCCCTCCATGATGCAGGTGCCCGATACGCAGGCGGTCGACCAGCCTTCACTGGTGGACGGCAACCCCCTATGGCCGGTGCGCGAGGCCAACGGACGCTGCGAGGTGGTCTGCTTCGACCCTGATGAGCACGCATTGCCTGCCGATCTGCCGGTCTCCCGTCTGCGGACGGTGGTTGAGGCCTGGGCCTTCCGCACTGCTGAGATTTCGACCATGGAGGGCATCGAACAGATCTTCCCCTTCGAGAACCATGGCCAGGAGATCGGCGTCTCCCTGGCCCACCCCCACGGTCAGATCTACTGCTACCCCTTCATCGCCCCCCGGCTGGAGCAGGAGCTGAAGCAGTGCGCCGCCTACCGCGAACGCACCGGCGGCAACCTCCTGGCGGACATCCTCAAGGCTGAGCTGGACTCCGGTCGACGCATAGTCTTCCGCAACGCCACCTGGGTGGCCTATGTGCCCGCCGCCGCCCGCTGGCCCCTGGAGGTCCACATGGCCCCCGTGCGCGACGGGATCCTGAGCCTGGACCAGCTCAACGACCAGGAGCGCTGGGATCTGGCCGTCATGTATTCCACCCTGCTCAAGCGGGGCAACGCCTTCTTCGACAAGGGCGACGGCAAGGGAATGGATCTGCCCTACATCGCCGCCTGGCATCAGGCCCCGCTGCACGATTCGCGGCGGGAGGACTACCGGCTCAACCTGCAGTTCTTCTCCTTCCGTCGTGCCGTGGACAAAATCAAGTATCTTGCAGGGTCCGAGTCAGGCATGGCTGCATGGGTGTCTGACACCACCCCTGAGCGCATCGCTGACCGATTCCGCCAGCTGGGACCCCTGGACCTGGAGAATGGAGAGAATCAATGACGAGGACAGTGGAATTCATACAGCCCTGGACCCAGGGTGCTGACGGCCAAGGGGCCACCAAGGCCCGAGAGCTCTTCCGGAAGGTCTATGGCGGGGACCCCCAGGGCGTCTGGAGTGCCCCCGGCCGGGTCAATCTGATTGGCGAGCATACGGATTACAACGCCGGGCTCTGCCTGCCCATCGCCCTGCCCACTCGCACCTATGTGGCCGCCAGTCCCAGGACGGACAGTCGGGTGCGTCTGGTCTCCACCATGGATCCGGAGAACCCGGTCCAGGCTGACCTGGATGGGCTTCAGGCCCGTGGGGTGAGCGGCTGGGCGGCCTATCCGGTCGGCGTGGCTTGGGCTCTGCGGCGGGATGGCTTCCCCCAGGTTCGAGGGTTCGACCTGGCCCTGGCCTCCTGTGTGCCCGTGGGGTCCGGGTTGAGCTCCTCGGCCGCCATGACCTGTGCAGTGGCCCTGGCCCTGGATGACCTGTTCGGTCTGGGTCTGGGCGGCGACGAGGGTGGCCGGGTCAGGCTGATTCAGGCCGCCATCACGGCTGAGAACGATATGGCCGGCGCATCCACCGGCGGCATGGATCAGAGCGCCGCCATGCGGTGTCGATCCGGCTGCGCCCTGCGGCTGGACTGCCGCCCGGAGCTGGATGCCATGAGCAACGTGCGCCAGGTTCCCTTTGACCTGCGGGCTGCGGGCCTGGAGCTGCTGGTCGTCGACACCAGGGCCCAGCACCAGCTCAACGATGGCCAATACGATCAGCGGCGGGCCACCTGCGAGCAGGCTGTGCATTTGCTGGGGGTGGCCAACCTGCGCCAGGCGGCAGACCAGGTCAATGGCGCCGCTGATCCGCCATCCGCCCTGGCTGCGCTGCTTGAGCAACTGCCCGATGAGACCATGCGTCGGCGGGTCCGCCATGTCATCAGCGAGATAGGACGGGTGGACCGCTTCATCCAGGCTTTCGGCAGGGGCGATTACGTCCTGGCCGGCCGCCTGATCAACGCCTCCCATGACTCCCTGAGGGATGACTACGAGGTCACCTGCCCGGAGCTGGACGAGGCCGTGGACACAGCACGTCAGGGTGGGGCCTACGGAGCTCGTATGACCGGCGGCGGGTTCGGCGGATCCATCATCGCCCTGGCTGATGCCGGCAAGGGCTCCGGTCTTGCCCGTGACATCGCCGAACGGTTCGCCTCCAAGGGATTCAAGGCCCCCAGGGCCCTGGTCGCCCTGCCCTCCTCGGCGGCCACCCGCGAATCCTGAGTCAGTCTGCAGGCCCCTGCGACCCCGCTTCTCCCGGCGCTCCTCTAAGCTGGGGGAGCGGGGTCCCGGTTTTCGCGGGCTCCGGTCAAGGGCGAGGTGGATGAGGAGGACGGCCATGGACAAGGCGATCATTACGGTGGTGGGCAAGGATGCCATAGGCATCATCGGCAAGGTCTGCACAGACCTCTCCCAGCAGGGTGTCAATGTGCTGGATATTTCGCAGACCATTCTGGACGGCTTCTTCACCATGATGATGATTGTTGACTGCACCGCCTGCCGGGATGATTTCGATGCACTGAGCCAGCGGATGGAATCCCTGGGAGAGGATATCGGAGTCTCCATCCGCTGTCAGCGCGAGGAGATCTTCACCAGGATGCACCGGGTCTAAGGAGGCGGCCATGATCACACGCGACGAGGTCCTGGAGACCAACGACATGATCGACCGGGAGCGCCTGGACGTGCGCACCATCACCATGGGCATCAGCCTGCTGGATTGTGTGAGCGGGGATGTGGACATGCTCTGTCGGAACATCCATCGCAAGATCGTCTCCCTGGCCGGCGACCTGGTGTCCACTGGGGACTCCATCGCCCGCGAGTACGGCATTCCCATCGTCAACAAGCGCATCACCGTCACCCCTATCTCACTGGTGGCCGCCGGAGCCTGCCATTCCGTGGAAGACTATGTAGCCGTGGCCAAGGTCCTGGACCGTTCGGTCCAGGAGGTCGGTGTCAACCTGATTGGTGGCTATTCGGCCCTGGTCGGCAAGGGCATGACCCCGGCCGAACGGCTGCTGATCAAGTCACTGCCCAGGGCCCTGAGCCAGACGGAACGGGTCTGCGCCAGCGTCAACGTGGGCTCCACCAGGACCGGTATCGACATGGATGCCGTAGCTCTGATGGGACGGGTCGTCAAGGCCACTGCCGAGAGCACCGCCGACTCGGACAGCTCCGGCTGCACCAAGCTGGTGGTCTTCTGCAACGCTCCGGACGACAACCCTTTCATGGCCGGTGGTTTCCATGGGGTCAGCCAGGGATCGGCCGTCATCAACGTGGGGGTCTCCGGTCCCGGCGTGGTCAAGACCGCCTTGGAATCAGCAAGGGGAGCGGACTTCGGGCAGCTCTGCGAGACCATCAAGAGGACGGCCTTCAAGATCACCCGGGTGGGGCAGCTGGTGGCCCAGGAGGCCAGCCGTCGCCTGGACGTGCCCTTCGGGATCATCGACCTGTCCCTGGCCCCCACCCCAGCGGTGGGGGACTCGGTGGGCGAAGTCCTGCAGACCATGGGCCTGGAGCAGGTGGGCGCACCCGGGACCACAGCGGCCCTGGCCATCCTCAACGATCAGGTCAAGAAGGGCGGCATCATGGCTTCCAGCTCGGTGGGCGGGCTGTCCGGGGCCTTCATTCCCGTGTCCGAGGACGCCGCCATGATCCAGGCTGCACAAGAGGGGAGTCTGACCCTGGAGAAGCTTGAGGCCATGACCTGCGTCTGTTCGGTGGGGCTGGATATGATTCCCATCCCCGGGGACACTTCCGCGGAATCCATCTCCGGCCTTATCGCCGACGAGGCGGCCATCGGCATGATCAATCAGAAGACCACCGCAGTCAGGGTCATTCCTGTCATTGGCAAGCAGGTGGGTGAGTGGGCCGAGTTCGGCGGGCTCATGGGTGGTGGGCCGGTCGTGCCTGTCAATACCCGCTCCTGTGCCGACTTCGTCAACCGAGGCGGACATATCCCGGCGCCCATTCACAGTTTCAAGAATTGAGCGCGCTCGCGGTGTTCAGCGACCGCCTTGGAATCCCCGCTGCCGCCAGGCCTCGTAGATGGCGATGGAGGCGCAGTTGGTCAGGTTCAGGCTGCGCAGACTGGGCCGCATGGGCAGCCTGACCTGTTCGGCCACGTGAGGGCCGGCCATGATCTCCATGGGGTCGGGGATGTCGCCGGGCTCGGGTCCGAACAGGAGGATGTCGTCGGGCCGGTAGCTGACCTCGGTATAGAGTTTGTCGGCGTGGGCGGTGAAGGCGATGATCCGGCTGCCGGGCATGGAGCGAACAAGGTCGTCGAAGTCCGGGTGCAGGACCACATGGGCCATGTCGTGGTAGTCCAGGCCGGCCCGGCGCAGCTTGGTGTCTTTGAGGTTGAAGCCCAGGGGCTCTATCAGGTGCAGGATGGTGCCGGTCACGGCGCACAGGCGGATGGCCGAGCCGGTGTTGCCGGGGATTCGTGGCGAGTAGTAGCACAGGTGGGGTGTGGAGGTCTTCACCCGACTGGCCTGATCGGCCTTCATCATGGCGTCCACCACGGAGATGGGATTGCCGTGGGCGTCGGTGACCAGCTCATCGGGACCATAGTTCGATTTGCGGTATCCGTACTCGTACATGCTTTCGACAGCCTTCGACGGGTCGCCTGACTGCTCCTGCTCCTGCCTGTTCATGAGGCCAACCTACCGTCGCCAAACGACAGGTGAGGCAGTGTCGGTCGGCACCATCGGGCAAAATACGGCGGTTGAATGAGACGGAATCGGATGGCGAAGGGCGGTGTGACCATGGAGAACACGGAAGCGGCCTTGGTGGAGATTGAGCCCATCCGCCTGCGGCTGTTCGACTGGTGGAGCCGATATGCCCGCGACCTGCCCTGGCGCTTTGGACGAACCACGCCCTGGGGGGTACTGGTCTCCGAGGTCATGAGCCAACAGACCCAGATGAGCCGGGTGGTGCCCTACTGGACGGCCTGGATGAAGGTATGGCCGGATGCGGCCTCCCTGGCTGGCGCACCCAAGGCCGAGGTCATCACGGCCTGGGGCCGGCTGGGCTACCCGCGCCGAGCCCTGCGCCTGCAGGAGTGTGCGCAGCAGGTGGCCGGCCAGTATGCAGACCGGCTGCCCCGGGATTACGACCAGCTGGTGGCCCTGCCCGGCATCGGCGACTACACGGCCAGCGCTGTCATGAGCTTTGCCTACGGCGAGAGGATTGCCGTCATCGACACCAACATCCGCAGGGTGCTGTCCAGGGTGTTCCTGGGGCGCGAATCCACCGGGGGCGCTGCCAGCCGTGAGGAGCGCCAGCTGGCCTGGCAGGTCCTGCCCGAGGACGAGGGAACCGAAACTGTCGACGCCCAGGACAGCGGTGCTCAGGAAGATAGTGACCGTTTGGGGCTGGCTGATCCGCAGGTTCGGTCGGCAGCCTGGCGGGAGCCGCCCTCGGCACGATGGAACCAGGCTGTCATGGAGCTGGGCGCCACGGTCTGCATAGCTCGCAAGCCGGCCTGCGACATCTGCCCCCTGGCCGGCCATTGCCGCTTTCTCAAGGCTGGGCTGCCAGGTCTAGGCGCGGGCAGGACCAGGCCCCGGCAGCGTTTCGCAGGCACCGACCGGCAGGTCCGCGGTGCAATTCTTCAGGCCCTGCGGCGGGCTTCGGGCGCACCTGTCGCCAGGAAGGACCTGAAACCCCTGTGCGACGACGAAATCCGACTTGATCGGTGCGTCGCCTCCCTGGACGAGGACGGTCTTCTGGAGATCGGCCAGGACGGCAGCCTGAGTCTGCCGCAGTGAAGGCCGCCCTGGCGATTAGACTGGAGAAGTATGGCCAAGCGACGCATGAGCGAGAAGAAACGGCGGATGTACCGTCGCCGGAGGATCGCGGCCGCCCTGCTGGCGGTGCTTTTCCTGCTGGTCTGTGCTGGCCTGGTCTGGGGCGTGGGGGCCGGCATCAGAGCCCTGCGCGGAGGCGATGGGGGCCAGGGTGCCTCTACCAGCGCCCAGCAGTCCGCAAAGACGAAATCCAAAGACAAGGACAGGCAGGGCAAAGATCAGAAGAAGGATGCCGGCAGGAAGCGTTCCTCAGGAGCCCCTGACTGTGGCAAAGGGGACCTGGCGCTGGAGCTGGCTGCGCCCGATCCCAGCACTGAGGTCGGCGGATCCATCGACTTCACAGCGACCATCCGGCACAAGGGAACGGGCTCATGCCTGGTGGACGGTTCCGACGGAGGCCGGGTGCTGGTCATCACCAGCGGCCAGGATACCGTCTGGCGCTCCGATGCCTGCCCGGTGGGGGCGCGCACCCTGCTCATGGCCACCGGCGACAAGGATGTGCAGACCATCACCTGGCATGCCGACAGGAACCAGGAGAGCTGCCAGCCCGACCAGGAGCTGCCTTGGGTCAAGGCCGGCTCCTATCAGGCCAAGCTGGTGCTCAAGGCCGATTCGCACGTAGTCTCCCAGCAAGTGCCCGTCATGGTTCAATAGCAGCTTTTCCAAGACGACACGCCGATTGTGTTTAGGGTTCTTGTCTGCTATAGTTTTGTCTTTGCATGAGGTGTGTCATATAGCGGGCATGCATCATCGAGGAGGTGCCCGCGAATAGGCATATGGCGGCCATTCAGCATCTCCCTGGGGTAACAGGAATGATCGAGTACGGCGAGCGATAAGGAACGTCCATTTTGGCTGCCAATAAAGCTGTAAGTAGTACCACCGCCACGCAGGCACGCGCTGACGAACACGACATCAAACTGCACAAGGCCACCGATCGTGTCAATTTCGGATCCATCCGTGAACCCATCGAGGTACCCTACCTCCTGGGCGTGCAGACCGATAGCTTCGACTGGCTGGTCGGCAATGACCGCTGGAAGAAGAGGGTCGAAGAGGATCAGGTCAACGGGACCCATACCGTGGCTCCCGTCTCCGGCCTGGATGAGGTCTTCCAGGAGATCTCGCCCATTGAGAACTTCGCCCAGACCATGAGCCTGACCTTCTCGGATCCCTACTTCGAGGAGCCCCGGCACACGGTTCAGGAGTGCAAGGAGAAGGACTACACCTACTCCGCCCCCCTGTACGTGAACGCCGAGTTCGAGAACGGGGACACCGGCGAGATCAAGTCCCAGACCGTCTTCATGGGCGACTTCCCGCTGCAGACCCCCCACGGCACCTTCATCATCGGCGGCTCGGAGCGCGTCATCGTCTCCCAGCTGGTCCGCTCTCCCGGCGTCTACTTCGACCGCACCCAGGACCGCAACTCCGACAAGGAGGTCTTCGGGGCCAAGATCATCCCCAGCCGTGGTGCCTGGCTGGAGTTCGAGATCGACAAGCGCGATGTGCTGGGCGTGCGCGTGGACCGCAAGCGCAAGCAGTCCGCCATCGTCTTCCTCATGGCCATCGGAATGACCAAGCCGCAGATCCGCAAGGCCTTCAAGGGTTACCCGCTGGTGCTGGACGCCCTGGAGAAGGAGACCATCGAGACCCAGGACGAGGCCCTGACCGACCTCTACCGCAAGATCCGGCCTGCGGACACCGCCTCTCCCGAGGCCGGCCGCAACCTGCTGGATTCCTTCTATTTCAACACGAAGCGCTACGACCTTGCCCGGGTCGGCCGCTACAAGATCAACCGCAAGCTGGGTCTTGAGGCCGACTTCAACGACCGCAGCCTGCACCCCGAGGACATCATCGCCACCCTGAAGTACCTGGTGACCCTGCATGCCGGCGGGCAGACCTTCCCCGGCCGCCGCGACGGCCAGGACATCGAGCTACGGGTGGACGTGGACGACATAGACCACTTCGGCAACCGTCGCATCCGCCAGGTGGGCGAGCTGATCCAGAACCAGCTGCGCACCGGTCTGAGCCGTATGGAGCGTGTGGTCCGCGAGAGGATGACCACCCAGGATGCCGAGGCCATCACCCCGCAGTCCCTGATCAACATCCGCCCGGTCAACGCCACCATCAAGGAGTTCTTCGGAACCTCCCAGCTGAGCCAGTTCATGGATCAGAACAACCCGCTGGCCGGCGTGACCAACAAGCGCCGTCTCTCGGCCCTGGGCCCCGGCGGTCTGTCCCGCGACCGTGCCTCCATGGAGGTGCGCGACGTGCACCCCTCCCACTACGGACGCATGTGCCCCATCGAGTCCCCTGAAGGCCCCAACATCGGCCTGATCGGCTCCCTGGCCACCTTCGCCCGGGTCAACCCCTTCGGCTTCATCGAGACCCCCTACCGCAAGGTCATTGATGGCCAGGTGACCGACGACGTGGTCTACATGACCGCCGACCAGGAGTCCGAGCACACCATCGCCCAGGCCAACCAGGAGATCGACGAGACCGGACACTTCGTCGAGGACGAGGCCCTGGTGCGTGACGCCGAGGCCGAGGCCAAGGATGTGCCCGTCTCCCAGGTGGACCTGATGGATGTCTCCCCCCGGCAGATGGTTTCGGTAGGTGCCTCCCTGATTCCGTTCCTGGAGCACGACGAGGGCCACCGAGCACTGATGGGCACCAACATGCAGCGTCAGGCCGTCCCCCTGGTCAAGTCCGAGCGTCCCCTGGTGGGCACGGGCTCCGAGTGGCGTTCCGCAATCGACTCGGGCGATGTCATCCTGGCCGAGAAGCCGGGCGTGGTCACCTACGTCTCCGCCGACATCATCCGCGTCATGAATGACGACGGCACCCAGTCCTCCTACAAGCTGGCCAAGTTCCAGCGGTCCAACCAGACCACCTGCTACAACCAGGTTCCCCTGATCAAGGACGGGGAGCGGGTCGAGGCCGGTACTGTCCTGGCTGACGGCCCAGCCACCCAGAAGGGCGAGATGGCCCTGGGCAAGAACGTCCTGGTGGCCTTCATGCCCTGGAACGGCTACAACTACGAGGACGCCGTCATCATCTCCCAGCGGCTGGTCCAGGACGACACCCTGAGCTCCATCCACATCGAGGAGTACGAGACCGACGCCCGGGAGACCAAGCTGGGCGCCGAGGAGATCACCCGTGACCTGCCCAACGTGGGTGAGGATGCGGTGGCCAACCTGGACGAGCGCGGCATCATCCGCATCGGCGCCGAGGTCGAGGCCGGGGACATCCTGGTCGGCAAGGTCACCCCCAAGGGCGAGACCGAGCTGACCCCCGAGGAGCGGCTCCTGCGGGCCATCTTCGGCGAGAAGAGCCGCGAGGTGCGCGACACCAGCCTGCGGGTGCCCCACGGCGAGACCGGCACGGTCATCGAGGTCAAGGAGGTCACCCGCGAGGATGCCGAGGAGGACGGCGACGAGCTGCCCAACGGCGTCAACCGGATGATTCGGGTCTACATCGCCCAACACCGCAAGATCACCCAGGGCGACAAGCTCTCCGGCCGTCACGGCAACAAGGGCGTCATCTCGAGGATTCTGCCCGAGGAGGATATGCCTTTCATGGCCGATGGCACCCCCATCGACATCATGCTCAACCCCCTGGGCGTGCCCTCCCGTATGAACCTGGGCCAGGTCCTGGAGCTCCACCTGGGGTGGATCGCCCACTCCGGCTGGGACATCAGCCTGGATCCCGACCTGGAGGCCGAGTGGAAGAAGCACATCCCGGCAGGTGCAGAGAAGGCCGAGCCCGGCACCGCAGTGGCCACCCCGGTCTTCGACGGTGTGCGTGAGGATGCCTTGAACGGTCTGCTCAAGACCACCCTGCCCAACCGTGACGGCGAGCGCCTGGTGGGCGACGACGGCAAGGCCGTGCTCTACGACGGCCGCACCGGCGAGCCTTTCACCAAGCCCATCTCCGTGGGCTACATGTACATGCTCAAGCTCCACCACCTGGTGGACGACAAGATCCATGCCCGGTCCACCGGCCCCTACTCCATGATCACCCAGCAGCCCCTGGGCGGCAAGGCCCAGTTCGGCGGCCAGCGCTTCGGCGAGATGGAGGTCTGGGCCCTGGAGGCCTACGGCGCCGCCTACACCCTGCACGAGATGATGACAACCAAGTCCGACGACGTGGACGGCCGCGTCCGGGCCTACGGAGCCATCGTGCGCGGGGAGAACCTGCCGGCGGCCGGCATCCCCGAATCCTTCAAGGTGCTGCTCAAGGAGATGCAGTCGCTCTCCTTGAACGTGGAGGTGCTCAACGCGGAAGGCAACGTGATCGAGATGAAGGATGAGGACGACGACCCGAGCGCCGCCTCCGACGACCTGGGCTTCAACATCGGCGCCCGCCCGGACGCTTCCGCCAAGGCCGACCAGTCCGCTCCCGAGCCGGAGTACCGCTGAACCACCAGTCACAGGGATGCCCGCCTGACGGGCATCCCGCCAAGAGGCAAACTTCAGAGCAGTTACAAGATCAGAGACAGGACACAGAGTGCTGGACGTCAATGCATTTGACAAACTGAGAATCGGACTGGCCACGGCCGACGACATCCGCGGCTGGAGCTATGGCGAGGTCAAGAAACCCGAAACCATCAACTACCGTACCTTGAAGCCCGAGAAGGACGGCCTGTTCGGCGAGCAGATCTTCGGACCCACCCGTGACTGGGAATGCGCCTGCGGCAAGTACAAGCGCGTGCGCTTCAAGGGGATCGTCTGCGAGCGCTGCGGCGTGGAGGTCACCCGCTCCCGCGTCCGCCGCGAGCGTATGGGCCACATCGAGCTGGCCGCCCCCGTTACCCACATCTGGTTCTTCAAGGGCGTGCCCTCCCGGCTGGGATACCTGCTGGACATCGCGCCCAAGGACCTGGAGAAGGTCATCTACTTCGCGGCCTACATGGTCACCAAGGTGGATGAGGAGCAGCGCCACAAGGACCTGCCCGACCTGCAGGACGAGTTCGACAACGAGATCAACCAGCTGGAGAAAAAGCGCGACCTGGAGATCGACAAGCGCGCCAAGAAGCTGGAAGAGGACCTGGCCGAGCTGGAGAAGACCGACGAGGTCAAGGGTTCCATGAAGGCACGTCTGCGCAACGGGGCCGAGCGGGACATGACCGCCATCCGCAAGCGCTACGATGACCAGATTCAGAGGATCACCGCCGTCTTCGACCGCTTCAAGACCCTGAAGCCCGGCGACATGGAGGGTGACGTGGATCTGTGGCGGGAGATGCAGGACCGCTACGGTGACTACTTCGAGGGCTGCATGGGCGCCGAGGCCATCAAGAAGCGCCTGCAGGACTTCGACCTGGAGGGTGCCGCCAAGGAGCTCCGTCACGAGATCGACACCGGCTCCGGCCAGCGCAAGGCCCGTGCCCTCAAGCGGCTCAAGGTGGTCTCCGCCTTCCTGAACACCGGCAACAAGCCCGAGGCCATGGTCCTGGACGTCGTCCCGGTCATCCCGCCCGACCTGCGCCCCATGGTGCAGCTGGACGGCGGCCGCTTCGCCACCTCCGACCTGAACGACCTCTATCGGCGCGTCATCAACCGCAACAACAGGCTCAAGCGCCTGATCGAGCTGGGCGCCCCCGAGATCATGCTCAACAACGAGAAGCGCATGCTCCAGGAGGCCGTGGACTCCCTCTTCGACAACGGCCGCCGTGGTCGCCCCGTTACCGGAGCCTCCAACCGCCCCCTGAAGTCCTTGGCGGATATGCTCAAGGGCAAGCAGGGCCGCTTCCGTCAGAACCTGCTGGGCAAGCGTGTGGACTACTCCGGCCGTTCCGTGATCGTGGTCGGGCCCTCCCTGCGCATGCACCAGTGCGGCCTGCCCAAGCCCATGGCCCTGGAGCTCTTCAAGCCCTTCGTCATCAAGCGGCTGGTGGACCTCAACTACGCGCAGAACATGAAGAGCGCCAAGAGGCTGGTCGACCGCGGCGACCCCGAGGTCTGGGGCGTGCTGGAGGAGGTCATCTCCGAGCATCCCGTCCTGCTCAACCGTGCGCCTACGCTGCACCGTCTGGGCATCCAGGCCTTCGAGCCCATCCTGGTCGAGGGCAAGGCCATCCACCTGCCCCCGCTGGCCTGCGCGGCCTTCAACGCCGACTTCGACGGCGACCAGATGGCGGTCCACCTGCCCCTGTCGGCAGAGGCCCAGGCTGAGGCCCGCTCGCTCATGCTGGCCTCCGACAACATCCTCAAGCCCGCCGACGGCCACACGGTAACCATGCCCTCCCAGGACATGATTCTGGGTCTGTACTACCTGACCACCGTGGTTGACGGCGCCAAGGGCCAGGGCCGGATCTTCTCCAGCCTGGCCGAGGCCCGGATGGCCCTGGACCTGGGTGAGATCGACATGCAGGCCAAGATCCTGCTTCGGGTGCCCGCCGACTTCGTCATGCCCAAGAACTGGGAGCCAGGCGACCTCAAGGTCGTCGACCCCGAGCCCGGCAGCCCCGACGTGGTCAAGGAGGAGGTCTTCAAGGACGGCTCCAGGCTCTTCGCCACCAACTACGGGCGGGTCCTGTTCAACCGGACGCTGCCTGTGGACTACCCCTTCATCAACGAGCAGGTGCCCAAGGGCAAGCTGTCCGGCATCGTGGACGACATCGCCACCCGGTACTCGACCGCCCAGGTCGCGGCCACCCTGGATGCCTTGAAGGATCTGGGCTTCACCCGGGCCCAGTGGTCCGGCGTGACCATGGCCTTCTCCGACATCGTGGTGCCGCCCGAGCGCAGCGAGATCGTCAACGAGTACCAGGGGCAGGCCGCCAAGGTCAACTCCCAGTACGACATGGGTCTGCTGACCGACGAGGAGCGCCGTCAGGAGCTGATCAACCTGTGGACCGAGTGCACCGACAAGGTGGCTGACGCCATGCAGGAGCACTTCACTCCGGACAACAACGTGAACATCATGGTTCAGTCCGGGGCGCGAGGCAACTGGATGCAGATTCGCCAGATCGCCGGTATGCGAGGCCTGGTGGCCAACCCCAAGGGCGAGATCATCCCTCGACCGGTCAAGTCCAACTACCACGACGGCCTGTCGGTGCTGGAGTACTTCATCTCCCAGCACGGCGCCCGCAAGGGTCTGGCCGACACCGCACTGCGCACCGCCGAGTCGGGCTACCTGACCCGTCGTCTGGTCGACGTCTCCCAGGATGTGATCGTGCGCGAGGAGGACTGCGGCACCATGCGCGGTCTGACAATGAAGGTGGCCGAACGCGACGAGCAGGGCAACCTGGTCCTGGTCAAGGCCGCCGACGGCGGACCCTACTCCAGGCTCCTGGCCGCCGACGTCATCGACCCCAAGGACGGCAAGACCGTGCTCTACAAGCGCGGTGACGCCCTGTCCATGGACGTGCTTCGCGACATGGTCGCCCACGGCGTGGAGGAGGTCAAGGCCCGCTCGGTCCTGACCTGCGAGTCCACCCGCGGGGTTTGCGCCAAGTGCTACGGCTGGTCCCTGGCCACCAACAAGCTGGTGGATGTGGGTGAGGCCGTGGGCATTGTGGCCGCCCAGTCCATCGGCGAGCCTGGCACCCAGCTGACGCTGCGTTCCTTCCACTCCGGCGGCGTGGCTTCGGCCTCCGACATCACCCAGGGTCTTCCCCGTGTCACCGAGCTCTTCGAGGCCCGTACCCCCAAGGGCGAGGCTCCCATCGCGGAGTTCCCCGGCACCGTCAAGGTGGAGGACACCGATCGCGGTCGTCAGGTGACCCTGACCCCGGACGACACTTCTGTGGAGGCGCTGACCTACCCGGTCACCCGCCGTGCGCCCATGATGGTCAAGGACGGACAGCACGTCGAGGCCGGCACCCAGCTGATCGAGGGCTCCGTGGATCCCAAGAAGATCCTGCGCATCCTCGGCCCGCGCGCCGCCCAGGTGAACATCGTCAACGAGGTGCACACGGTCTACCGCTCCCAGGGCGTGGACATCCACGACAAGCACATCGAAGTCATCGTCCACCAGATGCTCCGCCGCGTCACGGTCATCGATTCGGGCGACACCGACCTGCTGCCCGGCGAGCTGGTCGACCAGGCCAAGTTCAAAGCCGCCAACATGAAGGCCGTCAAGGCCGGTGGCAAGCCGGCCGCGGGACGTCCTGAGCTCATGGGCATCACCAAGGCCTCCCTGGCCACCGACTCCTGGCTGTCGGCCGCCTCCTTCCAGGAGACGACCCGCGTGCTCACCGAGGCCGCCCTGAACCAGAAGGTCGACGACCTGAAGGGCCTCAAGGAGAACGTGATCATCGGCAAGCTGATCCCGGCCGGCACCGGCCTGGCCAGGTACCGCAACGCCACCGTTGAGCCCGACAAGGCCATCCGCGACACCATCTATCCCAACTTCGGTCTGGGCGGCGGCGACGTGGATCTGAGCGACGCCGACCTGAACGATGTGGACTTCTCCAACATCGACTTCGGGGACCTGAAGCTGGGCGACGACTTCAACCCGGACGACTTCCTCAACGACCAGGGCGGCCAGAGCCATCTGGACACCCCCAACGTGCAGGATCCGTCAGCTGCGGCCGGCGATCAGACGGCTGCCACGGGCGCGGGATCCTCGGATGCAGCCGATGGCAGTGGCTCCGATCAGAAGCCGTCCCAGCAGCCTGGTTCGGCCACCTTCTCCTCTTCGGAGGATCAGCACTCCAACCAGTGAGTGCCCGCACGGCCGGTAGCTGCAGGTCCGCTCGGGCCGGATTATCCGGCCCGAGCGGATTCGGCTGCTGTGATAAAGGTTGAGGGCCAGCGCGATCTTAACGATCGCCCTGGCCCTCATCTTGTTTTTCCTGCGGTTCAGGTTACCGGCAGACAGCGGTAGACAACGACTGTCTGCCGACCGTGTCCACGCCCGTGGTCCATGGGCGCAGCAAGTTGTCCATAATTTTGTGTGTGAACCCTGGATCAGTGGGTTGGTGGGGTCCTGATTATTGAAGCTCGATTGCAGAACATGCTCTCTTCGCTGCAATGCCACTGTCTGGGCAGGAAAGAGGCGTCATGGCGGATCCCGTGGTGATGGGCGGGTCAGTGCAGGTGCCTGGGGGAAAGCAGGGTGCGCCAGCGGCGGGTTCGTGGCAGGGATGCCAGGATGGCGGATTGAAGCTTGTCCACCAACAGCCAGCAGTCTTCGGCTTCCTGCTCATCGGAGGGGCGCCGGTCGAAAGAGGCCTGATCGGCCATACTGCGCAGTCGTTCCAGATCCCCGCGCAGTCCGGCCGACGGGGACCCTGGAGGGTCGGTCAGCAGGGTCCGGGCGATCAGATTCGCCTGTTCGCTACGGGTGCCGTCCAGGGACAGGCCAGTCTGCCTGCTCAGGTCACCGATCTGTCGCCAGCCGGCGCGGATGCGTGTCTTCGGGTCACCTGTCGACCGTGCCCGTCTGCGCAGCCAGGCTTTGACGGCTAGCAGGAGCAGAATCAGGAGAGCCGGCAGCCAGATCGGCATGGTCCAGAGTGCTGTTTTGGCTATCAGGGGTCCGTGCTGTTTCCAGAATGAGGGTGAAGACCGCCGGGATGCTTCCTGCCCGCCGACTGTGGTTCGACCCTGGGTGATCCGGTCGTCGCGGGGAGGATCGACCAGCGGAGGCGGTGGCTGGCGGACGAGAGTGCGTGGATCGGGCGGAGTGGAGTCAAGGGACCTGTCCGGGGTCCTGGTCTCCGGTGGTGTGGGGTAGAAGGGGATCCATCCGAGTCCCTTCAGATTGACCTCCACCCAGGCCTGGGCATCACGTCCCGTGAAGTCGATTCGGGTACTCCCATCCGACTCGGTCCTGGTTCGTGACCGACTGATGGAACCGTCATGGTTCTTGGGCAGGAATCCCAGGACCACCCGGGATGGCAGACCCATCTGCCTGGCCAGTAGGGCCATGGCCGAGGCGTATTGCTCGCTGTCGCCCACCATGGCCTGGCCCTGCAGGAGCTGATTGATTCGATAGTCGCCATGGCCGGAGGGCGAGGGATAGTCGCCGGCCAGACCATGGGAGAACCATCCCTCCTTGTGCAGCCGTTCCTCGATGGCCAGTGCTCTGGTGCCGCCGCGCGCCTGCATGGAGGTCATGGAGGCAGCCGCCTTGGGCAGGCTCTCGGGGGCATCCGACAGGGGAGGCACCTGCGCATCTCCCGGATCGCTGTCCGCGATGCGACGGGTTGGGGGTCGGTCTTCGGCCACGCCGTGCACCGTATAGCTGGCTCCTGCCTGTAGGGGCTGATCGGTCAAAGCAGTGTCCGTAGCCTTGTTGAAGTAGAGGTCATTCCGTTGCAGACCCGGATTCGTATCGATTCCATCGACCTGTCCAGCGGAGGGTAGCCAGGCGTGGTCGAATCCCTCCCGAATCAGAAAGGTTGCGGTAAAAGGCTGTCCGGTTTGTTTGCCGTCTTTGGTCTTCTCCTGCTGCCTCTCTGTGCGGATCTGGGCGCCGATGCGCCGATAGTCGGCGGCTCCGGCGCCTGAGGAGTCGGACAGATTCCAGACCTTGCCGTCATAGCGGTCCATGACTGCCATCCGGACCGGCGTGCCGGCGGGCAGGTTGCGTACCGTGACCAGGGTATCGTCGCGGTGCCGTTTGATATAGGCACGGTAATCACTCAAGGGGCTGGTGAACTGGTAGGGGTCCATTGTGGGCTGATAATGGTCGCGGATGACCAGCCGGGTCGGGGCGGGCAGGATGACAGCGGAGAAAATCATTCCGGCCGCCAGGACCAGGGTCAGAAGAGTGGATGCGAGTCCTTGCAGACGCAGCAGCCCCAGTCCACTTGCGCTCCAAATAAGCAGGAGCAGCCAGAGGATGCCGCCCGTCAATGCCGGATAGAGGCCTCTGCTGGTCCCTAGGGCTGCTGACACAGCCATGGTGGCCAGGATGGGCAGGGTGGCTGCCAGGACGGCCACTGGGTGTGCCGGCCGTCCCGGATTGCGGCCCAGGCCATGGCGGGCCAGCAGCACCGCCAGATAGCAGGTCCAGAGCATCAGCGTCCACAGGGCCATCAGTCCGCCGGCTTCCTGGCCAAGGGGCGGGTCGATGGCTGCCAGGGTCTTGAAAGCGCCGAAGGTAGCGGACCACCCTTGTGTCAGGGTTGCCCAGGTGGGCAGGAGGTGTGCCAGGGTGGTCCCGTTCAGAGCAAAGATGGGACCCAGCAGGAATTGAGCCGCAATCAGCAGCAGAGGCTGCAGGAAAGCTGTTGCAATACCACGGTGGGGGAGCATGGCGATTAGCAGTCCGGCCAGGCAGGCTGTGGCTCCCACTGTCAGCCAGAAGGGCAGACTGCCGTAGACCGGCAACAGCTGCAGTCCGGCCAGCAGATTGAGTGCGGCCAGTTCGGCGACCAGAATGACGGGGGAGCGGCGCCTTGTCGGGCCGACAGTGGATTGCAGGCCTGCCCTGCCGATCAGACGAATCGGCTCCCTCTGGACCTGCTCCATCCATGATGCGGATGATGTGCTCATGGCTGGTTTTCCAAGAGGAAGGGGAGGTCCCGAATACTACCCAAAACGGCGTTGACCAGGCCTGGCTGGGTCTGCAGGCTTGGATGAGCATCCAGGTCGGCAGCCAGCAGCATGACCGGGGAGGCGCTCTGAGCCGATTCGCCCATCAGCGCTGAGGGTTGGCGGTCGCCCAGCGAACCGGTTACCAGAATGGTCAGACTGATCTGTTCGCAAGCATCAGTCCGGTCAAGTAAATCGTAGTCGTCTTGGCGTGGGTGGATGGCACTGCAGGTGTCCAGAAAGCTACGCGGATCCTCCGTGGGCAGGGTGGTTCCATGGGCACCGGAATTGTCGGGTTCCGGGGCCAGCGCTCGCAGCCGACGGCCATCAAGCAGGCATCGGCAGCCCAAGGAGGCATAGATTTCAACTGCCAGTTCAAACTCATCTGCGTTCCGGTAGGAGGCGGCCTGGCCGTCCAGGATCAGTTCAGTCCTGGTGCGCAGGGTGGGCTCATACTGGCGGACCATCAGGGTGCCGGCCCGGGCAGTGGACAACCAGTGGACCCGCTTCATATCATCGCCCGGAGCATAGGGGCGCAGAGCATGGAATTCCAGGTCGTCGTCTACAATGCCGGGACCAGGATCCCCCTCCAGGTCGCGTTCAAGTCCGGCTTCAAGGTGCGGCAGGGAAACCGTGCGGGGATGGATATAGAGTTTTCGGGCATCAGCCAGAATCCGGCGACGGCGGATGAGTCCCAGCGGATCCCCGGCCTCCATGGTCACCGGGCCCAGGTCAATCACGCCACGAGATCGGGCTTCCAGTTTCAAACGGATCTGGTGACTCTGGCCGGGAGCCAGGGCCGGCAATGGCGCCATGACGGTTCCTTGGCATAGAGCCAGGCCGATTCGGCCGTGACGGGTGGGGTGGCTGCCCGGATTGGTCAGAACCAGGACCAGTTCAGCCTGACCGCCTACCTCCAGATGTCCCTGGTCCAGACGAGTTTCAGCGCTACAGGACAGGTTGCCCAGGCTCATCAGGAGCCCCAGCAGCAGCATGCCTGCGCCCAGCAGAACGCCCGCAAGCAGTTCACGCCATCCAGTCGGGACGAAGGCCAGTGCACAAATGAGCGCCGCCAAGGCCATAGCCCAGCCCAGGGCAGTGACCGACTGCCAAAGGTCAGCGGCCTGGGCTCGCAGGTCCTGTCTGGCTCCTGTCGAAGAGGCCGGTCTTGCTTCCTGGGCAGGTCGTCTGGCGAAGGCGGTCATGGCTCACTGCTCCCCTGTGGGGACGGGGACCTTGGCCAGTGCTTCGGCCAGCGCCTGGTGTTCATCCATGTCCGCCAGCCTGCTCTGGGCGGTCAGAATCAGCCGGTGGGCCAGGATGGGGTCGACCAGGTCCTTGACATCGTCGGGAATCACGTAGTCGCGGCCTTGGGCGCAGGCCCGAATCCTGGAGCAGCGCACTAGAGCCAGTCCGCCTCTGATGGAGGAGCCGACCCGGATGGCAGGGCTGTGCCGTGTGGCTTCGATGATGTGGATGACATATTCCATGATGGAGGAATCGCAGAAGACTTTGGATGCGCAGGTGGCCATGGCCTCCACCTGGGTGGCGTCGACCACCGGGTCGACCAGGCCGGCCCTGTCATGGATATTAGCCTCTCGAAGGATGCGCATGCTGGCATCGTGTCCCGGTGCCCCAAGTGAGGTGCGGATCAGAAAGCGGTCCATCTGAGCCTCGGGCAGGGCATAGGTGCCCAGCTGCTCGATGGGATTCTGGGTGGCCATGACCATGAATGGCCGGGGAAGGCGGTAGGTGCGGCCATCCACGGTTATCCGGCCCTCCTCCATGACCTCCAAGAGGGCTGATTGGGTCTTGGGGGAGGCCCTGTTGATCTCGTCAGCCAGAACCAGGGAGGCGAAGACCGGTCCGGGTCGGAAGGTGAATCGTCCTTGAGACTGGTCGTAGAAGGTCACGCCCAGCAGATCGGAGGGCAGCAGGTCGGGGGTGAACTGGATTCGCTTGCAGTCCACGGCAATGGAGGCTGCCAGTGCCCGCGACAGCTGGGTCTTGCCGGTGCCCGGATTGTCCTCCAGGAGCACATGGCCCCCTGCAATCAGGGCGGTGACGCAGAGGGCAATGGTTTCCTCCTTGCCCAGCACTGCCTGGCCGACATTGTCGACGATGGAGCGGAAGAGGTTGGCGAAGGTCGACACATCCATGGCGGCCTGGCTGCTGCCTGTGGTCTGGCTCGATCGTCTCTGCTGCCTGGCCCCTGCTGCCTGTTCTTCTGCTTCGGTGGAAGACCGCCGGTTCCGTCTGGTCTTTTTCGCATCTGCAGGTTCTCCGGTCCGGACTTCGTATCTGGGGGCCGAGGTTCGTTCCGGCTGGGGGTGACGGGACTGATCGGTGACATCGACGAGGTCAGGTCTGGCAGAAGATGAAGAGGATTGTGGGAACAGGTCATGGACCGGTTGGCGGACGGGGATGGTCCCGTCTTCCGCCATGGTGCGGTCCGATGGGAGGGATTCCGTCCCCGATTCCTGAGTTCTTCCTTGTTCGGCAGCCGCGGGGATACGACCGGGCCGGGTCCGGTCGTCGTTCACTGCCGGAGTGGATTCCTGCTGGCCCAAACCTGCCATGAGGGCCTGGCGCTGTCGCTTCAGTACGTCCAATCGGTCGGCAGGGATTCGTCGGCTTTCGCCGCTCGCCTCGCGCGCGGCCTTGGGGGTACCCCTCCTGGTCGCGTCATTCGGGATGGTGCCGTCCTGCTGGATGGGCTCCTGTGCGTTTCGTTCATCCATGGTCATTCATCCTTGTCTGCTGAGGGATCCCCAGACGGGTTCTTGTCGCTTGGCTTGTCGTCCTCCTTGGGCAGGGTCAGCTCCTTGGTGGCGGCGGGCGAATCGCCTTCGGAACCCACGCCACGGATGCTGGCGACAGCCCGGAAGTTCAGCGTGGCGCCCGGCTTGGCTGATCCGGCGGGCAGGGTGATGATCCGACTCAACTCCGGCTGGTTGCAGGCCAGGGTCCAGGAGGCCTCGTCGGGGTCGAGGCCATCGATGCTCACCCGGATGTCTGCGCAGGGCCGGCCGTGTTCGGATCCGGGGTTCAAAACCAGCTTGACCTGGTCCTTGCCCAGGTACTCCAGAGTCTGGAATACAGGCGGATCCGGATGCGACCAGGTAGATCCAGAGGCTGAGGCCACAGGTCCTGATCCGGCCATATTGGCTGGGGTCACGCTCACTGTGCAGGCGCCTCCTGCTTCGTCATGGCCCACATCGAAGACCGCCTTGGTGGCGGTGGCCGACCGCCATCGTGACGAACCGCATCCGGAACCCTCGCCGTGGACCGTATAGCTCTGGATGGGTGAGCCATGATTCTCTGGTGGGCGCCAGGTGACGGTCAGGGTTTCCTTGGTGCCGCCGTCCACGGTCAAAGCCTGCACGCTTCCGGGGAGTACGTCCGGTCTGGCTGCCGCCGGCGAGGATGCGGGGGACCAGCCGACTTGGTTGTGGGCTTGGACGGTGAAGGAGTAGTCATGGCCGTTGGCCAGCCCGTCGATCCGGCAGGTGACGGCATTGCCGCAGGAGCGTTGTCCCGAGCCCGCTGACGATGTGTAGGAGACCCGGTACTCGTCCACCGGACTGCCGTTGACTGCACCCGGCTCCCAGGCCAGGAGAACCGTTCCGTCACCTGCCTGGGCGGCACCCGCCAGCATTCTGGGGGCCTGTGGGCGGTCGATGATGCCCACGGTGATGGTGGCACTGACCCGGCGTCCCGGATCACGGCTGCCATCTTCGACCGTGGCCAGAATGGTGTTGGTGGAGGCGCCGATGTCGCGATCGGCCCTGATGGCGATTTTTCCGTCGCCCAGGTTGGTGGCTGTCAATCGTGAGGTGTCGTCGCTGACCAGGCCGACCAGGCGCAGCGGGGTGTCGGGGAAGGGGTTGAGGGCACCGTCGAACAGATCCAGCTCCAGACTCTGTCCTGCCTTGAGCCCCACCTGACGTGAGGGGACCGAAGCCAGCGGTCGGGTGGTGGCGACTATGCGGAAGGCCAGGACCGTATGCACATCGCCGGATGGACTGGTGATGTTGACCGGTAGGGTGGCCTTGGTGCCGGGTATCGCGGTCTTGTCGGCGGCCACGTTCAGCTGGCCCTGAGGACTCAGTTTGGCATGGATTGGCCCTTCAGGGTTCCCGGAGGAGAAGGTGCTGTCGGCCGGGTCGCTTCCCTGGGGCCAACGGGTCATAGCGGATAGGGAGATGGTCTGTGCCGGCTCTCCGGCCACCAAATCGATGACCGGTGCCGAAAGGACCGGCGGGGATGCTCTGCCGCCTACCACGGTGATGGGCAAGGTCAGCACAGACTCGTTGACGATGGCCTGGCCGCCTGGATCCCCGTCACGGACGGCAAAGGTCAGTGAGGCTGGCCCAGCATAGTCCTTGGCGGCGGTGAACTTCAGGGTGTGCTCGTCCACATAGGGGTCGGATCCGTCGGACTTGGTGGCCGATACGGACTGGCGCGAGGCGATCCGTGCGGTCTTGCCCGCACCCACCCTGACCTGATCGGCGATGTCGATGGTGATGCTCTGCCCAGCCCGCACTTTAAGGGCCGGAGCCCGAGGTCTCAGGACAGGGGGAAATACCCCATAGGCAGGGACCTTCACAAAGGCCATTGAAGTGATCTTGAACCGGGTGTTGGTGACGGTGTAGGGTACGGCTCTGGCCTGGTCGGTCAGGTCGATGACCAGCTTGGTGGAGCCGGCCTCGCCTACGGTCCTGGCGTGGGCCCTTGCCCCGGGGTGAATCCCAAGGCGCAGGTCATCGAGGGTGCCGGATGGATTGTTGATGGAGTCGGCCAGATTGACTTCCACGCTGCGCTTGTCCACCGTGTCCTCGGGAGCCACCTGGTAATCCTGGGCTATGGGTGGCTGGATGGGGGCCTGGGGGTCAGAAACCACGGTCAGGGTGGCCTGGTCACTCAGACCTGCCCGGTTGCGCGCCTGATAGACCAGATAGGAGGTTCCTGGCTGTGAGGGGGCAGTCAGCCGGATCATGCCGTCCTCCACGCTAGCCTGGTCCAGGCCCTGGCGCTCCAGGTGGGGGTCCAGACTCAGGGGGTCGTCATCCCCAGCGATGTCGTTGAGCAAAACCGGCACATCGGCCACGGTCCCAGGGCGCAGCCTGACCTTGTCGTCCCTGGCGAAGACCCCGGTCACCGACGAGTCGGGAAAGACACCGATGCGGACGCGCGCCTGGGCACGCTGCCCCACCCAGTCCTCCACGGCGTAGGTGAACTCGTCGGTGCCGTGCGAGTCGGGATAGGCCTCATAGATCAGGTAGTCGGCCCCGGCTTTGACAATCCTGCCCAGTCTGGGCGCCTGGTTGCCCAAGCCGGACAGGGTGTCGCAGTCTCCGTCCGGGTCGATGCCGGTCAGCGGGACAGGGATGCGCACCTTGGTCCCGGCAGCCACCTGGGCCCGCAGGTCCTTGGGGGTGGGTGCTGGTTTGCTCGCGGGGTCGGAGACATGCACCCGGAAGGTGATCGTGCCTGAGGCTGCGTTGCCCAGATCGTCCCTGACCGTATAGGTGGCCGGGAAGTCCCCGGTGCGCTCGCTGGCCTGATACCTGACTGTGTCCCCGGATACGAAGGCCAGGCCCGCAAAAGTCCGTTGATCCGTAGCCAGCTGCTGGTCCAAGGCGACGCTGGTTCCGTCAGCGTTGGTGACCTTGTCCATGACCGCAACCGTGACCAGGCCCGATGAGCGGACCCCCACGGTCAGATTCGGGGCCTTGGGCGCCGAGGCTGCCCTCCTCAAGGAGGGGGGCTGCAGGACGATGGTCCCCTGAGCGCTGCCCTCGGCGTTGGCGACCGTGTAGGCAATGCTCAGCGGGTGTGTGGGGATTTTTCTGGCTGACAGGTAGACCCTGCGGTGGTCCACGATGCCGACCTTGATGCCTGATTCCGGATCCACGTGTACATCGGTCAGGGCCAGCACTCCGCCCATGGGATCCAGGTCGTTGTCGAGCGGATCGACGATGGCGGTCTGGTCGGCCCCCAGCAGGGCCACGTCGTTGACGGGAACCGGCGGCGCGGATCCACCCTGATCGCGTTGTGCCTCCAGTCTGACCAGCCCCTGGGCCTCCTGGTCACCCTGGGCCACCTGGTAGGGCACATAATAGGTGCCCGGGTTGGCGGCGGTGGCGGTGAAGGAAAGACTCTCGGAGTTGACCTCCACCTGGATTCCGTCAGTCTTGTCGACCCGGACCAGGCGAAGGGGTTGAGCGGCATTGGCGTGTACACTCCTGCTCAGGTCCACGCTGACCTCTCGGCCGGGGGTGGCCTGGCGAATGACCGGATCGACCAGAGGGGCCAGGGTGTTGACGGGTCTGACGGTGAAGTATATGAGTCCCTGACCGCTCATGACTCCGTCCGAAACGGTGACTTTGACAGCCAGCCGACCGGAGGTGGCCGACCCAGCGCTCATGGTCAGCTGCCCGTCAGCCCTGGTGGACAAGGATATCCGATCGGAGTTGACCGGTTCGGCGCCGACCAGGGTCAGCGGGTCCCCGTCGGGATCTTCGAAGCCGGCCAAGGCGTTGACGGTGGTCGTAGCGCCCTGCTCCACCTCATATTCGGGAGGCGTATCGCTCTGGACCGGTGCCTGGTCGCCTCGGTCCATCTTGGCCGGGGCGATGTTGAGGTCGATGCCAGCCGAGGAGACCTGTCCCCGTCCATCGGTGATGGAGTAGTTGATTCGGGCCCGGCCGGCAGGTGCGTCGCTGGCATCCACCTGCAGGTAGCGGCCGTTCATGACCGGAGTCAGGCGCAGATTCCCCTGTGAGCTGCGCGCATCCTCGATTCGCAGAACCGAGCAGTCGGTCTGGCGATCGTTGCGCAGAGGGTCCAGTAGGGCCCTGGAACCGGCCCGAATGCCCAGACTGTCGTCCTCGGCCTGGATGGGCTGGGATCCTGATCGACAGGTGGCCGTGAACCGCTGGCGATTGTCGGCCGAGTCCTGGCGTTGATCGGTTTTATCTGTGTGTTTGACCTCCATGGTCCGCCACTGCGGCCGGATCACCTTGGTGGAGGATTGGGGGTTCCAAACGTCGCCAGTCAGCACGTCGTTGAGGATTACCCTCCGGTGGTTGGCCCGGAAGACCAGGTTCGAGGTGGGGCTGATGGTCTCCAGAGTGGTGGGACGGGGCTGGGGTGACCGGACCTGGGGCACGGCCGTCCCCGTCGCGCATAGCCGCAGAAAATTCCGTCCCGAGGAGGCCCAGGCCGTCCAAAGGCACCCGCCCGAGGAGACCGGCTGGGCGGGTTGGCCGCTGCCGCCGGTGTGTATGTTCTCAACCTGATTCTGTGGATGATCCAGATTGACAATGTGGACGCTTTCCTGATCGGTCAGGCCCACCCAGGGTCCCTGGCGGTCCATATCCACTGGAGTGGACTGGAGCTGCAGGTCTCCCCGGTGTGGTATCCGGGTGGATCCTTGGGGCCAGTAAAGCCGATCGCCCGCCAGGAGGACGGGTCTTCCGCCAATGACGCTGAATGCTGTGGCTCGGACGGGAGCGTGGCCCGTCAGGGAGTCCAGCTCACGGTGGGCCCGGGAGTCCGGTCCGTCGATCCTCAGCACGACCCCGTCCGAGGGCCGGTAGGCGTAAACAGCTCCGGAGGCGTCCACAGTGACCGCGGCCCCGGAGCCCAGGGCCAGTACAGGGTCTCGGCGTTGCGGGTCCATATCTGCCGGAGAAGTCGCCTGACCCACCCAGATCTTGCCGGTCCGTGCCTGGAAGAGGACCAGGGTGGGTCCGTTGACCATTCGCTGGATACTGGCATCCGACCGGGTGGTGTCCCCCAGGGTGGCGGTGGATGCCGCTATGGGCGCCATGCCTCCCTCACGGCCCAGGATGACCGCGTATCCACTCTGAGCCAGGTCGAAGTGGTCGGTGCCCGTCGACAGGGCCACGTCAGCCTCGCCGATGTCGGGCTTGAACCGGGCCACTTTGCGCTCGTTCTGAGAGCTGATCCAGATGCTGCCGTCGTCCACCTGAACAGCACGGCGGTCCACCCCATGCATGAACAGGGCGCCCAGGATGAGCAGGACCAGCGCCGTCAGCGTGACGGCCAGGATGGCGGCAGGGCTCTTGGTGCGGACGGCCAGAGTATGCCGGAGACGCGGCCCGGCCTGGCGCATCCGCAGGAACAGTCCCTGCAAGTCCATAATCCCCTGGGTTCCTTTCCTGTCCTGCAGCACAGGCCATGATGCCTGACCTATGCCTTTGTCTCTTAATGAGTCCGGACCGCCGTCGATGCTCTCTCTGACGACCGATTTTAGCTGGTTCGCCAGGTCTTGGCGGTCTGTGAAAGTCGGGGTGGTCGAATGTGAAAATGCCTCCACCGAGTGTTCACTGAACAGCGCAGATAATGGTGGGCTCCTGGGACATGCTCCGGTCGGCCCGCACCAGGGTGACGCTGATGCAGGTCTGGCCTCCCTGCGGACTGTCGATGCGGGCGGTCGGCTGTCGGGTCTGCACGCTGCGGCCACGATCTCCGGTGCCGCCCTGGTCCAGGGGATGCCAAACGTAGCTGTCTGCCGGTTTGGGATCGGGATTGACCCAGGTGAACACGGCCGCGGTGCCCTGGTAGTGGCCTTGGCCCTGGGTGGGCGAGGGAACCGGACCCTCCTGCAAAGCCTGGGGGTCGCTCGAATCCGTCGGGTCCGGGGACTGCACCTGTTGGGATTGGACCTGGGAGGAACCCGTGGTCGGCCGTGAGCCTCGTTCGGAACCGTTCGGCAGGCCGACAACCAGGGCCCAGGCCAGGGCCAGGACCAGGACGATGGCGAGGATCAGTCCTAGAAGGATCAAACGGCGGCTGCCGCCGGGGAAATGCCTGGCCTGGCTGCCTTCATGGTCAGTGACCGCCTCACTGTCTGGGCGCAGACGCGGTTGGGAGCTGGCCCGTGCCCCGGTCCAGGGGCGGCCGGACTCCTTGCATTCTTCCCGGCCTGCGATGACTGCGATACGGGCATGTGGGCCCGCATATGCCTTCGGATAGGGGTCGATTCCCTCGCCGATGAAGGGCGTTGCATGGCCGTAGAGCTCCTGCTGGACCTCCTGAAGTGCGCGACCGAACTCCAGCGCCGAGTAGTAGCGATCATCCCGGTCATGGGCCATGGCTTTCCCCAGGGCGGCGGACAGCATAGGAGAAGCTTCGCCCATGTGCAGAACCGGGGTTTCCGCTGTCAGAATCAGCTGGACCAGGTGATCCTCATTCCGGGCCTGATAGGTGTACTCGTAGGGGGAGCGGCCGGCCAGCATGCCGAAGAGCGAGGCACCCAGGGAGTAGATGTCGCTGGCCTCGGATCCTCCCGAGCGGTTTGCCAGGACCTCTGGGGCCGCCCAGGGTATGGAAAGTCCGCCGGCCCGTTCGCTTCCATAGATGCCCGAGGAGATGCCGAAGTCGGCCAGGACGGGCAGGCCCTGGTCCGTGATGAGAAAGTTGCTGGGTTTGACGTCCCGGTGCAGGATTCCGCGTTCATGGGCGCAGCAGAGGGCCGAGGCCATGCGCACTCCCAGGTCCAGCACGCCTTCCTGGTCCATGCCCCCCTTGAGCATGATGGTCTTGCAGCTGCCGCCCGGGGCGTATTCGAGTACCAGGCAATCCCGTCCGTCATCGCTGACAAGGGCCTGGTGGATGCTCAGGATGCAGGGGTGGGTGGAAAGCCTGGCCAGGTTCTTGGCCTCCCGCAGAAAGAGCTGATGGGTCTGTCGGTCCATGCTGCCTTGGAGTGCCACCTTGACTGCCACAGGTCGGTTGAGCCCCTCCTGCTCATACAGGTAGACGGCGGCTGTGCCTCCAAGATCCAGGGGGCGCATGAGCCGCAGCCCGGGCAGCGCCGGGGCCTGGTCCATGGTTGGAACCGTACCCGGGCGCTGGGCCTGGGGACCATTCTGCTGCAAGGGACATCACCTCCTGGGACTGCCTGAGAACTTCTATCCACGATAACAGCACGTCGTTGCCGATCAGGCATCCATTGAACCTCTTGTGGACGGTCACCGACCAGCGAGTTCCGTGGCCTGCAGATGGACCATGCCGGACCCTATTCTTGTAACTATGAGCAAGCAGCCACCGGTGGATTCGCAAGAGGCCATGGAACCGGTCCTCGCCCTTATCGGCGATCGGCTCCAGAACGCGGAGGGTCGGCCCTCCCGGGCCCTGGTGGTGGCTGGTCCTCCCCGCAGCGGCAAGACCAGGCTGGCCACCCGGGCCCTGCTGGCAGGCATGGAGCGGTTCGGTGACGGCGCCAGTATGGCTGTATCCGGTCGTACCGCAGCCGACCAGGTCAGCCGCCAGGTCATTCTAAGGCGGGGCAGGTCCGACCGCACCCGACCTGTGGGGACCCTGCAGGCCCTGGCCTTCCGTCTGCTGACGCGGTCCCGACTGGCCCAGGGAGGCCACGATCCGCTCCTGCCCAGACTGCTCAACGGCGCCGAGGAGGACGCCCTGCTCAGGCAGGTCATGACTGTCCACCTGCAGCATGTCCAGGCCGGGGACGACTGCACGGTTTGCCGACTCCTGGAACGTTACTTCCGAAACGGGGCGGGCTGGTCGTCCGTCCTGGTCGGCGACGGTCAGGGACGGGTCGTAGGGGTCGCCGACAGGTTCATCGCCCAGCTGCGGGACATGTTCGCCCGCATGACGGAATTGGGCCTGGACAAAGGGGACCGGGACCGGCTTCTGGATGCCCTGGCCGTCCAGCCCATGGACCCCGACCGCCGCGACCGGCTGGGCCTGCAGTGGCGGCTGGCCTTCGCCCTGGAGGATGAATACCGCCAGAGCATCACCAAGAGCTACCCGGACGAATTCCGTCTGGACCCCTCCATGCTCATGGTCGAAGCCTCACGCAGCCTGGACGGGCTGGCTGATGAGGATCTGCCCGACCTGCTGGTTTTGGACGACTGGCAGGACATCACCCTGGCCGGTATGGACCTGCTGCAGGGTTTGAACCGGGCCGGTTGCCGACTTCTTCTGGTGGGCAATCCGGACCAGTCGGTACAGTCCTTCCGCGGTTCCTACCCGGAATTTCTGGTCAATCGCCTGACGGCCCTGTCCAAGCCCGTGCCAGACGCTGCGGCCCCCCTTCTTGCCCCGGACTTCGCCTGTCTGGGCGCTGCCGAAGTGACCCTGAAACCTCGGAGGATGGTGGTTCCGGAAGCACCCACAGAGCACATTGAGGACGGTCAGGGTCCCGATACGGCGGTTCCGGGTTCCTACGCCGATCTGCTGGCTGCCAGGGTCAGCCTGGGCATCACCGGGATTGAGGAGAATGACACCCCTCTGCCCGACAGACCCGGCAAGCTGCCCGCCTGGCCCGGTGCCGGACCGGTGGCCCCCTTGGCCGCCGGCGACAGCCTGATCCGCGACGGCAGTGTGCAGACCAGGCTCTTCCACACCCCCGACCAGGAGGACGACGACCTGGTTTGGCAGATCAAGCATGAGTTCCTGGCCGAAGAACGTGACTGGAACGACATGGCCGTCATCGCCCACGACAACATGACACTGCGCGCATTGGGCCGCAAGTTGCGCGTTCAGGGCGTGCCGGTGCGCTTCTCCTCGGTGACCCGTCCTCTCAGCCAGGAGCCTGCCATCCAGGGTCTTTTCGCCCTGGTCGAGCTGGCCCAATCGGTACTGGATTCCGACAACGCCGGAAGCGATCCGGATGATTCGGTCCAGGTGGCCGCCTGGATCCGTTCGCGCCTGCGCACGCTGATGGCCAGCCCCCTCTTCCGGGTTCCCGCCACTGCCGCTCGTGCAGAGCGTCCCGTCAGGATGGAACGGCTGGAATCCATCATGGAGACCATGGCCGCATTGGCTCCCCTGTCCGGCCAGCAGGGGAGCGAGCCGGACTCATCCGGCTCCTTGGACGACCTGCCGCTCCTGGGACAGGCCTGGCAGACCTGGGTCGAGGATCTGGCCGAGCGGCGGGCCAAGCGGGACCGTTCATCCGGCATCAGCGTCGACGACTCCCTGCTGACCAGGCACGATTCCTCCAAGCCAGGGGACGGGTCTGATTCCTTCTTCACTGCCTCGGCCCCCGATCAGCCGGTGGATCTGGGGGACCGGGATGCGCAACGTCCAGCCATTCTGTCTGTTCAGGCCTTGGAGACACTATTGGTTCTGGACCCGGATGGGCGATCCTCGGGGATCGTCCTGGAGGCCATGACCGCCATCGCGGGGGGTCGCCGGGAGGATCCTGACGTTCAAGTCCTGGACAAGGCCCTGCAGGTTCTGCGCCTGACCGCCACCCGCATCAGCGCACTGGAGGACCATCAGCCCCAATATGTGCTCTGGGAGGCCTGGCGGAGTCTGAACCTGGCCGACGACTGGCAGCAGAAGGCTCTGATGGCCACCCAGGAGGGGGAGGAGGTCAACGACCGTCTGGACGCGCTCATGCGGCTCTTCCAGTACGCGGCTGGTTCTCGTCGCTTCCCAACGGTCGAGGCCTTCATGGACCAGGTGCGCACCATGCAGATCGAGGCCGACTCCCTGGCACGGATCGGGCCCATTGAGCATGCCGTCACGCTGACCACGCCCGCTGGCGCTGCCGCCCTGGCCACCGACTGGCCCCTGGTCTGGCTGCCCGCCGTCCAGGACGGGGTCTGGCCCAATCTGATTCCCCGAGACACCATGTTCGGAGCAGAGGAGCTGGCTGACCTGGTCCTGCACGACCGCATCGGTGACCCCCTGGCGGACACGCTCAGCCACGATCCAGCACTGCGTTCCATCCTCTACGCTGAGAAGAAGGGTTTTCTGGAGGCGCTGACCCGGGCCCGGACCCAGGTGCGCATCAGCGCGGTCTGGAACGATGACCTGGTTCCTTCGGACTTTCTCTACGGCTACCTGCCCGAACGCTATCCACGCATTGCCGATATGAGCCAGGCCGCCTTCAGTACGGTCGGCGCTGGCTCGGGCGGTAGTGAGCGCTACGGAGGGCTGGAGGTATCTGCCAGGGGCCTGACGGCGGCCGCCCGGTCCATCCTGGGTATACAGGCCTTGCTCCCGCAGGACCAGGTCGACCGTGACCGAGTGGACGATGCTGTGCAAACCCTGCGGCTGCTGGCCGACCAGGGCCAGGATTCTGCCGATCCCAGGCATTGGCCCTTCCTCTATGACCAAGAGGGTGCAGATGAGCCGGCATTGGATCAACATGTCCCAGACGAGCAGTCCGCAGTTGAGCCGGCCTCGGACCAGCATGCCCCGGATGACGTGGTTTCGCGTGAACAGGTCGCCGGGTCAAGGGCCGTGACCGCTGCCGGAGGTGTCGCATCGATCACCGGAAGAGGCCGTGCCCCTCGTTCATTACATACTTCCGCCAGGCAAGCCACGCAGGCGGGTCGCCCCCAAGATCGTGACCAACGCCATGATCATCGCCATGGACAACGATCCGACCGCCAGGTGGTCCTTCTCTCGCCCTCAGCGGTTGATGCCATCTGGAACTGCCCCCTGGAATGGGCTCTGGGAGATCAGTTCTCCGGCCCATCTCCCTCCAGGGTGCCCACGGAGTTCGGCTCGCTGATTCACAAGGTCGCCAGCGAGGGCACAGCCCAGGGTCTGGACCGTCCAGGCAAGGGCGATCCGGACGCCCGTCAGCAGCAGGTTCGTGATGCGCTCCTTGATATCTACAAGGAGCTGGCCCCCCAGGAACAGCGCCTGCGGGACCCGGACGAGCTCTATGATCAGCGCGGCCGCAGCAGCCGGGTGGAGTCCATCCTGGACAACCTGGCCTCTTATTTCGTCCGCTCCTCGGATTCCGAATACGGCCTGGAGGGCAGGAACCCGGTCCCGGTCGGTGACCTGCTGGGTGTGCAGAGCGAGCGCTCCTTCGATGTCAGCCTGTCCGTGGAGGACCTGGTCCCCCTTTGGCGGGCCACCTTCCCAGACAGGCCCTTGGATACTGATGGGCTCTTCGCCCTGATGTCCGGCCTGGTCGACGGTTTCCCCGCAGCCCTGGATGCCAGGACGACGGTCAGGCTGACCGGTCGCATCGACCGTCTGGAGGTCAGGTCCCTGCCCGAGGGCATCCGTCTGCGGCTGGTGGACTACAAGACCGGCAGAGTCCCCTATACCCAGGGGCAGCTCTTCAACGACCTGCAGCTGGTCTGCTATCAGCTGGGCCTGGCCTTCCCGCCCACGTCCGGCAGCAGCCCGGAGGTGGGGGCGGCATGGAGTCTGCCCCAGGCCCCCGATTTGGAGAGGACAGAGGGGATGAAGCTGAGCCAGTCACTACTCCTGCAGCTGCAGGCCCCGCCCAAGGATGCTCATACGGGGCTGCGCCGGGAGGAGATGGCCTACCAGCCGCCACTGTTCGAGCGCAGCAGACTGGTGACCATCGCCCAGCCCAGAACCGGCATGCCCGCTCCGCTCAAGTCCAAGGCCGAGCCTGCGGATCTGCCTGATCAGGTGCCGCCTGGGGTGGATGCGGATCTGTGGAGCATGGTCCAAGCGGCCAGAGTCTCCTCCCAGGCCGTATGGGGGCTGACCATGATAGCCCGGGTCTTCTTCGCTGCCGGGGTCAAGCTGGCGGCTGGCCGGGATGACGCGGTCTTCGACCCTGCCCGTTGCCATCGGGCAGGCAGTGGCCAGGAATGTCAGGCATGGCAACTGGTGGCGCCCAATCTACTGGAGGATCAGGAATGAAGCAGACTGCCGAACAGTCCGCCATTGTCGATGCGGATGTCAATGAGGATCTTCTGGTGGTGGCCGGAGCCGGCTCGGGCAAGACCATGACCATGACCAGCCGGATCATCGCCCTGATCCGTCGGGGAGTGCCCTCAGAGCAGATTCTGGGGCTGACTTTCACCCGCAAGGCCGCCTCCGAGCTCCAGTCCAGGGTGGGGTCGGCGGTCATCCGACGCGACCAGGGCAGAGGTACCTCGGGCGTGGACCCCGAACGCAACTTCCTCAAGCCGACTGTTTCCACCTATGACGCCTTCTTCCAGTCCATCGTGCGCCAGTACGGCCTGCTGGTGGGCATGGATCAGGACACCCGTCCCCTCAGTTCGGCAGGGGCCTACCAGTTGGCCTCACAGGTGGTCGCCGACCATCTGGATCTGATCTTTCCTGCTGGTGCCTCGGCACAGGATGGCGACTCCGGCGACTTGGGCTCCGCGACCTTCTCGACCACTGTCAACCGCGTCCTGGGGCTGACCGGGGCGGTGACCACCTCCATGATCAGCAGTGACTGCCCTGATTTCGACCAGGCTGTGGATCGGATTCGCGCTTGGGACCGCGTCTTTGTGGATCGTGCGGACCAGCTCATCGGTGACCAGCCTGTGCCGGCCACCGAGCCCCGAGTCAGCCAGACGCCGCCCAAGCGAAGCAAGAAGGAGACCGACGAGCACTATCAGGGCAAAATCAAGGACTTCCAAGACACGCGACGGAGCATTCGCATCTACCGGGTGGATGCCATGCGACGGGCGGTTCTGACGCGGGAAAAGCTGCTGACCCTGGTCCAGGACTACCAGCGTGCCAAGCGCCGGGCCAACATGGCCGAGTTCGGCGACTTCACCCTGGCCGCCTTCCAGCTGGTCGAGCGTTTCCCCTCCATCAGCGCCCAGCTGCGACGCCGCTACAGCCACGTTTTTCTGGACGAATACCAGGATACCTCCACCACCCAGGCCCTGCTTCTGGCGGCTATCTTCCATCCGCACAATCGGCAGGAGGATCAGGGGAGCGAGGATCAGGCTCCTGGCAGGTCGGCCGTGACCGCCGTGGGCGACCCCTTCCAGTCCATCTATGCCTGGCGCGGGGCCAGTCCCGGGGCCTTCCGCACCTTCCAGGCCCAGTTCGGCATGTTGGCCGACCGACCCGACTTCGGCGGCGGTCCTCTGTCTGGAGTGACCGCCTTTGGGCGCTCGCAGGACCAGGATCCGCTGACCCTGTCGCGCACCTTCCGCAACTCCGGCTGGGTGCTCAAGGCCGCCAACCAGTTGACCGTCCCCCTACGCCATCGGGGCCAGGAGAGCCGGTCCGAAGCAGAACTGCGCGAGGTGGATGTGGCCAAACTCCGTCCACGTGAGGACGCCGACCCGGGTACCGTGGGCCTCTTGGGCTACGCCACCGGTGGCCAGGAGATCGATGGCGTGGTCAGATTCGCCCTCAGGGCGCGCGAGCTCTATGGCAATCAAGGCGATGCGCCGCACGTGGCTGTTCTCTTCCGTTCCAAGGCGGCTCTGCCCAGGTACCGAGAGGCCATGGAGGCTGCAGGGCTGAGCTGCCAGGTCGTCGGCTACTCCTCCCTCTTTGACCGGCCCGAGGTCATGGATCTGCGGGCTCTGCTCTCTCTAGTCTGCGACCACACCGACAGCGATTCCCTGATGCGTCTGCTGGCCTCGGCCCGGTTCGGCATGGACGCGGCCGACCTGAGCGCTCTGGCCTCCCTGGCGGCCAAGGTCAATGAGGACAGCCAGTACCGGGCCCTGGTCCGGGCGGGCCTGGTCGAGTCCGACTCTGATCCGCGCCGCCGTCGTGAGGATTTGCACCGTTACCGTGACCAGGTTCCCAACGATGTCTTCCTGGTGGACCTGCTTCTGCGCGACGACCTACCAGACCTCTTGAAGAGCTCCGGCCTATCCGCCAGGGGACGGGTCCTGGCCGCCGAGGCCGCCCGGGTCATCTGCCAGGTCCAGGCCGAGTCCTCTGCCCCCCTGCGCCAGGTGGTCATCGCCGCCATCCGTGCCCTGAACCTGGATGTGGACCTGGTGCTGGCCCGTTCCCTGGCCGATCCTGAACGTCCTTTGGAGCCCAGCCAGGCCAAGGCAGGCATTCAGGCCCTGCTGGACCAGGTGGATGTCTACCTGTCCGAGTTGCCCCAGGGCATTGGGCCCAGTCTGCGCGGGTTCGTCTCCTGGCTGTCCTCACTGGATCAGAGTCCCGAAATGCCCACTGACGGGGACGACCGACAGGCTGACGTGGCCCTGATGACCGTCCACCAGGCCAAGGGTCTGGAGTGGGATGCCGTGGCGGTGGTCGGGCTGAAACGGGGAGCCTTCCCCAGCAGCCAGGGTGACCGGCTCACGGTCAAGCCCGCCTTGGACCAGCCGGTGGTCCAATCCCCGGATGGCCCGGTCTACCAGTACAACTGCACGGCCCGTACCTGGCTGGTCGATCCGGAGTCCGTGCCGGTGCCCGTGCGGGCTGATGCCATGATCCTGCCCCGCTTTCCCCACGACGCCCCCCTGGGAGCTGACCCTGAGGATCTGCTGGGTCGGATGGATATGGCAAGCCTGGAGGAGGAGGCCACGGGCCTGTCTCGGGAGAGCGGGCTGGACGACCAGGCCCAGCCGGTCCGGGCCGATGCCATCGCCCCCTCTCAGCGCGAACAGTACGGTCGTCGGCTGCTGGACGACGAGCGACGGCTGATCTATGTGGCGGCTACCAGGGCCCGGCATGACCTGCTGCTGACCTTCAGCCAGGATTCCCAGGCGGAGTCTGCGGCCCTGAACACGTCGGCTCCGGATCCGGATAAGGCCTCTAACTTCTGGACCGAACTGGTGGAGCTCTTCCAGGAAGAACCCGAGGCGGTCAAGCTGGAGCAGGCAGAGGATGCACAGGAGGGCGAACCAACGCCGCCCTTGGGGCTTTTTGTCGGCGAGAACGCCCAGTCCTACCGTCAGGCCGTTGTCGATCAGGCCCTGGAAGAGGTGGATCAGGTCGCCGCCCGAGACGGTGAGCGTGACCAGGCGCTCTGGCCCCCGGTTCTGAGTGCGCGGACCCGTGAAGCCCTGAATCGCTCGGCCTCCTGGGTGCGTGCCGGGAAACCAGGTGACCCCGTAATTGATGAGGAGGGCGATGACGGACTTTACGCCAATGCGGTCCGCGTCCTGCAGGTCAGCACGGGCCGTCTGGGGGTCGCCAACGACCAGCTGCTCACGGACTTGGATCTGTTGCGGCGCACCGGCCGTCGGATCCTGGGGCACGGGGCCAGCAGCGTCACCGCCATCCAGGCCGGTTCGGCAGGGGGTGATCCCAAGATGGAGAGGGATTACTGGCAGGGGCTGGTCAGACCCATACCACAGGTAGCCTCCCCGCAGGCCGAGGCGGGCACCCGCTTCCATGACTGGGCCAGGCGCTTCATCCTGCCTGAAATCTCCGCCCCTCAAGGACTGGTGGATCTGCCCGATCAGGCGGAAGCACCGAATCTGCTCGATGGTCCGCTGGGCCCCGGGGCCATGGCTGAGCGGGCCCGCATGCTGGCCGGGCTTGACCGTGAGCGGGAGTCCATGGATTCCCAGGCCGATCCCGTGCAGGCCCGTCTGCTGACCTGGGAGCAACGGCTGGCTGAGTCCGAGTGGGCCCAGCGCACCCCCGTCTGGGTGGAACGGCCCATCGTGGCGGTGCTGGCCGGGCGCATAGTCAAGGGCAAGCTGGATGCGGTCTTCGCAGGCGGGCTTGACCCGGATCGCCCGGATTTGCACTACACCATCGTGGACTGGAAGACCGGATCCCGACCCCGTGGAGAGGATTCGACCAACCGCCGTCTGGTCCAGCTGGACTTCTACCGACTGCTCCTGTCACGCTTGGAGGGTATCGGCCTGTCGACCATCGACGCCTGCCTTTATTATGTAAGCGAAGACCGGCCCCAGGATCGACTCATCAGGGCCCGTGCCAGGACTGAAGAAGAAATTCTCGCATCGCTGGCCGAGGGCATCCCCGAGCAGTCGGACGAGGACTGAGTCTGCGGCAGACCCCGCCGGATAAGGGCGATGGGTGCCGCGCATCAGCAATCATGAACAGCAGGCGATCGGCGGACGGCCCAGGGCCGTCGTGGGGCCGGGCACGCCCGAATGGAGCAATGAGACAGATGACAACGTCCAGTAGTCACGACCAGGCCTCCCGGAGGAGGGTGAGCGTGGAAATAAGACCCATGGTCTGGGCGGATATGCCCGACCTGGTGGGGACCTTTGATGCCACCTGGAAGGTGCAGGAGGATCCCGAGGGGGGTGTGTCCCGTCTGAGCGCAGCCCATTTCATCCTGCACTATCTGGTGGGTGCCACCAGGGCTCGGATAGCTGTCGATGGGCAGGACTTCCTGGGGGTGACCCTGCTGGCCGAGGGGCGTGGCGAACCTTGCTTTCCCCAGGCCGAAGAGGAGCTGGAGCAGGTGGACCAGCAGCTGTCCGCCACGGCGCTGGGCGCCCAGACCCTGGACCGGGCCCGCCAGTGGCAGCTGACCGAGGTCAGGCTGGAGGAGCAGTGCGGTCTGGCCGTCCCGCCTCAGGCTGAACTGAGACTCTTCCTGGTCTCCAGCCGTGCCCGGGGACGCGGCGTGGGTGGCGCCCTATGGCGGGACACCCTGGAGCATCTGGACCAGGCGGGCATCGAGCGCTTCTACCTGCATACGGACTCCTCCTGCGACGTGGGCTTCTACGACCATCAGGGCATGGAGCGGCTGGCCGAACTCAAGGGGCGGGACCATGCGGCCTTCGCAGGGCGCGACCCTTCCGACGACCCGCAGTTCTTCGAAGGGATTGACGACATCTTCATCTACGCCAGCCGTGTGAGCGACCTGCTGGGCAAGGACGGTGATCATGGCGGCCGCTAAATCCCCCTTCCTGCGCCTGTTCACCTACCCGGGTGCCGCCGGCTTCTGCCTGTCGGCGGTTCTGGCCCGTCTGCCCCTGGGCATGATGGGTCTGGGCATCGTACTGGCCTTGAACCACATCTATGACAACTGGACCTCGGCCGGGCTGATGAGTGCCGTCTACACGCTCAGCGCGGCCCTGGTCACCCCCTTCTACGCCCGCCTGTTCGATCGGTTCGGCCAGCGTCGGGTCGGGGTGATCGCCCTGATTGTGCAGGCTCTGGCCATCCTGGGATTCGCCGTGGGAGCCATGCGCCGGGTTCCCCTGGGTGTGCTCTTTGTTCTGGCGGCCCTGATGGGCCTGACCCAGTTCGCCTTCGGAGCCCTGGTGCGTACCCGCTGGGCCTGGGTGCTGCGCGACGACAAGACCAATCTGCTCAACACCGCCTATGCCCTGGAGTCGGGGCTGGACGAGTGCGTCTTCATCCTGGGGCCCATCCTCTCCGCCTACCTGGCCACCTCGGTCAGCCCGGTCTCCCAGCTCTACCTGCCTGCCCTGGCCCTGCTGGTCGGCGGACTGACCTTCTTCGCCATGCGTTCCACCGAGCCCCCGGCCGTCGTCCGCATGGAGGCCGTCAGCCAGTCTGCGGCGGATCATTCCCCGGTGGATGCCCATGGGGACGTTCTGCCAAGCGAAACTGACGGCCACCAGGGCTCCCGCTCGGCCCTGGTCTATCCGGGAATCTTCCTGCTGGTGGTGATCTTCGTCGTCTTCAACATGAGCTTTTCCGCTGTTGACGTCTCGGTGACCGCCCTGACCAAGTCCATGGGTCGCGAGGGGGCGGTGGGCCTGCAGCTGGCCCTGTTCGCCCTGGGCTCCCTGTGCGGGGCGCTGATCTTCGGCTCCGTCAGGCTCAAAGGATCCCGTTGGCGCTATCTGACGACCTTCCTGGTGTTGCTGACCCTGGGCTACGTGGTCTTCCGCCTGGTCATGGACAATCTGGTCCTGCTGGGTCTGGCCGAGGTGCTGACCGGCCTGTGCGTCTCGCCCATCTTTGCCACCGGCAACCTGATTGTGCGCGAGAACGTGGATGCCCGGGCCCTCACCGAGGGGCTCTCCTGGCTGTCCACCGGCGGCTCCATCGGCACCTCCCTGGGATCCACCCTGGCCGGGGTCGCCCTGGATCAGTTCGGGCCTCACGGCGGCATGACCATTCCGGCGGTGGTCACCTGCTGCGCTATCCCCCTTGCACTGCTGGGCTGGGCCAGGAGCCGCGGGAGGGGTATGGTCGTGGAAAAGACCGAAAATGCTGAGTGAAATGAACGGTGAAGAAGGAGGCAGCCGATGATTCGCGTATCGGTGCTGGGTGCAGGCGGACGCATGGGAACCGAGGTGGTGCGTGCTCTGAATGACGCGCAGGATGTGCAGACGGCCATGCTGTTGGGCCCGGATGACGATCCGGCGGCGATCAATCCGAGCAACACGGATGTGGCGGTCGACTTCACCAGCCCCGATGCAGTCCTGGACAATACCTTGACCCTGATAGGGCAGGGGGTCCACTCCGTCATCGGCACCACCGGCTGGACCAAGGGGCGTCTGGACCAGGTCAGGCAGGCCTTGGACGGGCATCCCGGGCTCAGCGTCTTCATCGCTCCCAACTTCGCCATCTCCGCAGTGCTGGCCGACCGGTTCGCAGCCATGGCGGCCCGCTACTTCGAGTCGGCCGAGGTGATCGAGATGCACCATCCCGACAAGGTCGACGCTCCTTCCGGCACGGCTCTGGGGACCGCTTCCGCCATTGCCGAAGCCCGCCGCCAGGCTGGCATGGGTCCCATGCCCGACGCAACCCGGCAGCCTGATGCTTCCAGGGGCCGGGTGGTTGACGGTGTCCATGTCCATGCCGTTCGGCTGCGGGGACTGAACGCACACGAGGAGATCCTCATGGGTAACCCCGGCGAGCAGCTGACCATCCGCGCAGACAGCTTCGAGCGCGTCTCCTTCATGCCCGGAGTCCTCCTGGCCGTGCGCCGTGCTGGAAGCATTCCAGGACTGACCGTGGGCCTGGACCACTACCTGTTCTGATATCCGCAAGAGCGTCCCCATCTGCAAGTAGCGTGAAGATATGATCGAGACCGTTACCCATCTGCTTCCTCCTGCACCCTTCGGACGGGTGATCCCCGCCATGATCACGCCTATGAATAAGGACGGATCCGTGGATTATGGGGCTGCCGCCAATCTGGCCCGCACCCTGGTGGCCGATGGGGCCGACGGCATCCTGGTCAACGGCACAACAGGCGAGTCTCCCGTCACCCACATGGAGGAGAAGGTCAACCTGGTAAGGGCCGTCAAGGATGCCGTCGATGTGCCCGTCATCTCCGGAGCGGGATCCAACGACACGGCGCACACGGTACGCATGGTGGAGATGACCCAGGAGGCCGGGGCCGATGCCTTGCTGGTGGTCATGCCCTACTATTCACGCCCCTCCCAGGATGGGGTGGTGGCCCACTTCCGCTCTGTATGCCAGTCGGCTCAGCGACCGATCATTCTTTACGATGTGCCCGGACGGACCGGACTGCACGTCGAGCTGGATACCTACCGGCGCCTGGGCGAGTTGGATGCGATCATCGCCGTCAAGGATGCCACGGGCGACTTGGCCTCCATGCCCCGCAAACGCCAGGAGACCGGCCTGACCTGGTACTCAGGCGATGACGGACTCTATCTGCCCTTCCTGGCCTTGGGCGCGGTCGGCGTCATCTCGGTCATTGCCCATGTGGCATCCGGACCCATGAAGCGTCTGGCTGACGACTTCGATGCTGGCGACCTGGACGGCGCAAGGGATCTGGCCGTGCGTCTGGACCCGCTGGTCCAGGCTCTGAACGGCCGGGGGCAGCAGGCCGTCATGGCCAAGGCCGCTCTGAAGGCGGCCGGCAGACTGGACCAGACCGCCATGAGGCTGCCCAATCTGGGTCCCGATGAGGACCAGGTGGCTCTTGCCCGCAAGGGCATGAAGGCTGCCGGGCTGATCTGAATCAGTCCTGAAAGCAACGTCGCCCCTGTATAGGCAGGGGCACAGATGATAGAAACACAAGTGAGTATGGCAAGAAAACAAGAAGAATCAAACACGACCGGCAAGAGCAGAAATCGTCGGTCCTCCTCCAAGAATAACAAGCAGGGGTCAGGCAGGTCCCGGGGCGAATCCCGTAGCCGCCGCAACGGCGCCATCGCCCGCGGCAAGGGCACCCAGACCGAGCAGCATCTGGTGGCGCCCCCCAAGTATCGCAAGGGTTCCATGCGTATCGTCCCCCTGGGTGGCCTGGGCGAGATTGGCCGCAACATGAATGTGATCGAGTACAACGGCCACATCCTGCTGATCGACTGCGGCGTGCTCTTCCCCGAGGAGGAACAGCCGGGCGTGGATTTGATCCTGCCTGACTTCAGCTACATCAAGGACAAGCTGGACCAGGTGGATGCCCTGGTTCTGACCCACGGGCATGAGGATCATATCGGCGGCGTGCCCTACCTGCTCAAGCTGCGCCCGGACATCCCCCTGATCGGCTCCAAGCTGACCCTCGGATTCGTCGATGCCAAGTGTGAGGAGCACCATCTCAAGCCCACCGAGGTTGAGGTCAAGGGCCGCGACAAGCTCAAGGTAGGCCCATTCAACCTGGAATTCGTGGCAGTCACCCACTCCATTCCTGACGCCCTGGCCGTCTCCGTGCGCACCCCGGCAGGCCACATCATCGACACAGGTGACATGAAGATCGACCCGCTGCCCCTGGATCACCGCCTGACCGACCTGCGCGAGTTCGCCAAACTGGGGGAGTCCGGCGTGGATCTGCTCATGGTCGATTCCACCAACGCCGAGGTCCCCGGCTTCGTCAAGCCCGAGATCTCCATCGCCCCCGCCCTGGACAAGGCCTTCGCCGAGGCCCAGCGCAAGATCATCGTGGCCTCCTTCTCCAGCCACGTCCACCGGGTGCAGCAGGTGGTCGACGCCGCCCACAAGTTCGGCCGCAAGGTGGTCTTCGCCGGCCGGTCCATGGTCCGCAACATGTCCATCGCCTCCGACCTGGGCTACCTGCACCTGCCTGAGGACACCGTGGTCGACCTCAAGGACGCCCACAGCATTCCGGACGAGAAGATCGTCTACATGTGCACCGGATCCCAGGGCGAGCCCATGGCGGCTCTGGGCCGCATCGCCGACGGGACCCACCGCGACATCACCATCAACGAGTTCGACACGGTCATCCTGGCCAGCTCGCTGATTCCCGGCAACGAGCATGAGGTCTACAAGGTCATCAACAAGCTGGTGCGTCTGGGCGCCAAGGTGGTCAACCGCGACAACGCGGCCATCCACGTCTCCGGCCACTCCGACGAGGGCGAGCTGCTGCACTTCTACAACATCGTGCAGCCCAAGTGCGCCATGCCCATACACGGCGAGAACCGGCACCTGGTGGCCAACGGTCTGATTGCCGTCAAGACCGGCGTGGATCCGCAGAATGTGGTCCTGGCCGAGGACGGCGACGTGGTGGACCTCTACCATGGCCAGGCCGCTGTGGTCGGGTCCGTGCCCTGCGGATACGTCTATGTGGACGGCGACTCCGTGGGCCAGCTGACCGACGACGAGCTGGAGGAGCGCCGGATTCTGGGCACCGAGGGCTTCGTCTCCGCCTTCGCCGTGGTCGACACCGAGACCAGCAAGGTCGTCTCCGGCCCCAAGCTCTACCTGAACGCCGTGGCCGAGGACGAGAGCGAGTTCAAGTCCATCAATGCCCAGATAGTCGATCAGCTTGAGGATGCCATGTCCAAGGGGACCACCGGCACCTACCAGCTTCAGCAGATGATGCGCCGCACCCTGGGCGGTTGGATCTCCCGCAAGCTGCACCGTCGGCCCATGATCGTGCCCGTGGTGGCCGACATCGCCACCGACGTGCAGCCGCAGGACTGACCTCCACTGCCCGCATACTGATACCGAAGGCTCCGGTCGCCCAGATGGACGGCCGGAGCCTTCAGTGTTATCAGTAGACAGTAGCGGTTACATGCTCACGATGATCTTGACATGGTTTTCCGCGTCCTCACGCAGCTGGCGGAAGCCCTTGTCCACGATGTCCTCGACCTTGATCCTGTCGGTGATGAAGGTGGACAGGTCGATGTTCCGGTCATGGATGAGCTTGATGGCATCGGCATGATCGTTCGCGTATCCCATGGTGCCGCGGATGAACTTCTCTCCGAAGCCCAGCTCCTTGGTCAGGTTCAGCGTGATGGGCTTGCCATGAAGGGCCACGACCATGAGTCCGCCGGTGGCCTTCAAGGCCTCCAGAAGCTGGTGGTCGACAGGCTCTGCCCCTGCTGCATCGAAGGCCAGGTCAGCCCCGGCTTCGTCGGTTTCCTGGCGGACCCTCTCCGCCAGGTCCTCTTTGCTGGGATCGACCACGATGTCGGCCGAATGCGACTGAAGGGCCTTCTCCTTACGGGCTGAGGAGAGTTCGGACATGATCACCCGGACTCCCTTTGCGCGCAGAATGGTGCCGATGAGCAATCCCACCGGCCCGGCGCCTCCGACCACTGCGGTCTGGCCTTCTTGGGGTTCCATGGCACGGATGGCGTGATGGGCCACGGCGAAGGGCTCGATCATGGCAGCCTGATCCAGGGGGATGTCGCCCACGGGGAAGACATGCTCCGCCGGAACCACGATATGCTCGCTCAGTCCGCCGCCCCCTCCGTTGATGCCGATGCCGGCCAGCTTGTCGCAGTCATTGTAGTTGCCGGCCTTGCAGGCCGGGCATTCGCCACATGCGATTTCGGCCTCGACGACCACCGAGTCGCCCACCTTCATATCCGTGTGCACATCATCGGCGATCGCCTCGACGGTACCCGAGATCTCATGGCCGAAGACCACCGGCAGGGTCTCTCCCGTCAGGGGATGGGGGTGGTCGGGCGAATTTCCGCCCCCGTTGACTGCTCCATCGTAGTAAAGATGAACATCGGAGCCGCAGATGCCGGTGAAGGCGGGATGGATCTTGATGGTTCCCGGCTTGAGCTCAGGCTCGGGCACGTCCTCCAGACGTACATCTTCCTTGCCGTAGTACATCAATGCTTTCATATCGTATATCCTCTCTGATATGCGTGTAGGCCCTGCATGGACGAAGTTGAACACCCAACATGACATCCCTGCGGGCAGGTGACGCTCCCTCATTGGAGACCGCCCGATTCCCATATTACCGTGGATATGTGGCCATGTTGATGGGAGTTTCGGCCAGAACCTCGCCGCCCTGGTCGAAGTCAAAGTCGCCCAGCCAATGTCCGAACCTGCTGGGTCCCTTGCCGCACCAGACCACACAGGCGCTGCGGTCGGCCTGTCCGCTCAGCAGACGGTTGGCGGTTCCGGTTACCCTGTCGTTGCCCAGACGGTAGTCCAGGAACTTGCCGTCCCCGTAGTGGCGGGCCACCCGCTGACGCTGCTCCTGGTCCAGCACCCGCCAGGGGTCGGCGGCGCAGAAGACCCTGGCGGGCAGATCCTGCTCCGCTGCCTGGATCAGGGCCAGGCCTCCACCCAGGCTATGTCCGGTAAAGAGGACCCCGCGTTCGGTTCCCGCCTTGTGCCGGGCCAGGTCAAGCGCCTGCTCGGCCAGGATGCCCGCCTGCTGCGTCTGCCCTGGTTCCCCATTCAGCGGTGGCAGGAAGCAGGTCAGCGCGGCATGGATATCGTGGCGGGGGTCGTCGCGCAGGTTGGTGCCTGCATAGACCACGATCAAGTGGGCATAGTCCGGACCGTCACCCATGTTCCGGGCGGCGATCATCCCCTCGAAGCCGTTTTCGGGGCAGTAGCGTGAGCGCAGCACCCAGTAGCTGCCCAGAGTCGGATCCTCGAACCAGTGCAGGCCCGGCCTGGTCTTGACATCCCCTCGACCGATCCCGTAGGAGTACTGGCAGAGCATGTTGAGCTGCTGTGTGGTAAACCCGGTCCGGACCTGCATGACGCTTCCTTTCTGCCAGACTCACAAGGCAACGACCATGAACAACCGCCTGGAGGCCCGACTATTCCCGTCCGGACTGCGCCGTCAGAAAAGAGGGGAATCGTCCTTTTGGCTCGTCGGCGTGTGCCGGCATTAGACTTGACATGCCATATCCATACAGGACCTATGCCGATGCCGGTGGGGGCACCGGCATCCATGCGCGAAAGGAAATTCATGCCCGGAGCCAATCTGACTCGTGTGGAAGCCGAAGAGCGAGCCGTCGTCGTATCCAATGTCAGCTACAAGGTCAATCTGGACCTGACCAAGGGGCCTGCCACCTTCCCCTCCTCGGCCCTGATTGACTTTGATGCCCGGCCGGGGGAGTCCACCTTTGTGGATCTGATCGCCGACCAGGTCAGCCTGATCGAACTCAACGGCCGGCGTCTGGACCCGGCCCTGACCTTCCGGGATGACCGGATTGAGCTTAACGACCTGCGCGAGCACAACCAGCTGCGGGTGGAGGCCCTCTGCCGTTATTCGCGCACAGGCGAGGGTCTGCATCGCAGCGTGGACCCCTCGGATGGCAACGTCTACCTCTACTCCCAGTTCGAGGTGCCCGATGCCCGCCGCGTCTATGCCGTCTTCGACCAGCCGGATATCAAGGCCGTCTTCGATTTCACCGTGGACGCTCCGGCATCCTGGACGGTCCTGTCCAACATGCCTCCCGCCTCCCATCAGGACCTGGACAGCCGCACCGCCCAGGGGACCCTGGAGGGCGGCCGCACCGAGGGCGTGACCCGCTGGGTCTTCCAGACAACCCCGGTCATGAGCTCCTACCTGACCGCCTTCGCCGCCGGCCCCTATGCCAAATGGACCAGCGAATACCGGAACGAGGATGGACGGACCATCCCCATGGGCCTGTACTGCCGTCAGGCGCTGAAGGATTCCCTGGACGGGGACGCCGAATACCTCTTCGACGTGACCAAGAAGGGCTTCGCCTTCTATGCCAGGACCTGGGATCTGCCCTTCCCCTGGGCCAAGTACGACCAGATCTTCGTGCCCGAATACAATGCGGGCGCCATGGAGAACATCGGCCTGGTCACCTTCCGCGACTCCTACGTCTTCGAGTCCAAGGCCACCGGGGCCCAGATCAACCGCCGTGTGGAGACCGTCCTGCATGAGCTGGCCCACATGTGGTTCGGCGACCTGGTGACCATGAAGTGGTGGAACGACCTGTGGCTGAACGAGTCCTTCGCCGAGTTCATGTCGACCCTGGCCACCGCCGAGGCCACCGAGTGGACCGACGACTGGGCCACCTTCTGCTCCGGCGAGAAGAGCTGGGCCCTCACCGAGGACCAGCTGCCCACCACCCACCCCGTGGTGGCCCCCATCCGCGACCTGCATGACACCGAGGTCAACTTTGACGGCATCACCTATGCCAAGGGGGGTTCCGTCTTGAAGCAGCTGGTGGCCTATGTGGGCCGTGAGCGCTTCTTCCAGGGCATCCACAACTATCTGACGGCTCATGCCCACGGCAACGCCACCCTGAAGGATCTGCTGACCGAGCTGGAGAAGACCAGCGGCCGCGACCTGGGCAACTGGTCACGGCTCTGGCTAGAGGAGGCCGGCATCACCACGCTGACCAGCCAGGTGCAGACCGACGAGCGTGGGACCATCACCGCCATGCGTATTGACCAGACCGCCCCCGAGGAGCATCCCGTCCTGCGTCCGCATCGCCTGGCGGTGGGCCTCTATGATGAGGACAAGTCCGGCAAGGTGGTGCGCACGGACCGGTTCGAACTGGATCTGGAAGGCCAGGGAGCCGAAGTGCCCCAGGTCGTTGGCAAGAAGCGTCCGGCCCTGATTCTGATCAATGACGACGACCTGACCTACGCCAAGCTGCGTCTGGATCAGGACTCCCTGGAGTATGCCACGCAGAACCTGTACCGGATCGAGGACCGTCTGGCCCGTGCCGTGGTCTGGCTCAGCCTTTGGGACATGACCCGGGATGCGCAGTTCCCTGCTGAGCGCTTCATCAGCCTGAGCCTGAAGGCTCTGGCCACCGAGCACCAGTCCACCACCTTCCGCTACGCTCTGTCTCAGATCTCCAAGGCCGCCCATCACTTCACCGCATCCCGTCGCCGCCAGCCCATGTTGCAGCTGGTGGCCAGCACGCTCTGGGATCTGGCCATGAAGGCCCAGCCCGGTTCGGACGAGCAGTTCCAGCTTGTCCGCGCCTACCTGGGTTACGGGGATGACGCCGACTTCGAGGATCACGCCCGGGGTCTGCTGAGCGGCGATCTGAAGCTGGAGGGGCTGACCATCGACAACAACACCCGCTGGCTGATCATCCATGCCCTGTCCGCCCACGACCTGCTGGCTGACGGGGAGATCGACCGGGAGCTGGCCGCGAAAGACACCACGGAGAACCGCGAGTTCGCCATGGGCGCCCGTGCCGCCCGCCCGACTGCCGAAGCCAAGGCCTGGGCCTGGGGTCAGGCCCTGCACAACGAGGACCTGACCAACTCGCAGATCGAGGCCCTGGCCGACGGTTTCTCCGGCTCGGGGGACCAGGATCTCTTCACACCCTATGTGGACCGTTTCTTTGCTGCTGTGGACCAGGTCTGGACCCAGAAGACCTTCCACATCGCGGAGACCCTGCTCAACCCGCTGTCGGCAGGCGGACTCTACCCGACCAAGGCCGACCCGGCCGCCCTGGTCAAGGCGGGCGACGCCTGGCTGGCCGACCACGCCGAGGCCCCCAAGGCCCTGCGCGGGATGATCATCCAGAACGTGGAGTCCTCCAGGCGCATCCTCAAGGTCCGCGAATACAACGAGCGCCTGCGCTGAGCGCTCTTTCCGCCCCGGCCCTTGTGGCGACGGGTCAGGGGCGGGGCCATAATGAATCTGTCGCCTGCATGCAGGATGGTACGTTCGGAGGAGAGCAATGCCCAGATTATTCGGTACCGATGGTGTACGCGGTTTAGCCAATAGAGACCTGACTGCACAGCTGGCCCTGGATCTGGGCGATGCGGCGGTCCGTGTCCTGGGTCGTGGAGCGGATCGGTCCGCGGGCCGTCGACGTGCCCTGATCGGCCGCGACACCCGGGTCTCCGGGGACTTCCTGGCCTCGGCCCTGGCCGCCGGCATGTCTTCGGGCGGCTTCGACGTGATCGACGTGGGCATCATTCCCACTCCGGGCATCGCCTACCTGACCAGCGTGCTCAACGTGGAGATGGGGGCGGTCATCTCCGCCTCCCACAACCCGATGCCAGACAACGGCATCAAGTTCTTCGCCCGGGGCGGGTTCAAGCTCCAGGATTCCAAGGAGGACGACATCGAAGCGGTCCTGGGCCAGGACTGGGAGCGCCCGGTGGGTGAGGGCGTGGGCCGCGTCTCCCATGACACGGTGACCGCCACTAATATGTACATCGACCACCTGGTGGAGGCCGTGGCCCCTGTCGCCCCCGACAAGACCCAGCCCAAGCCTCTGGACGGTCTGAGGATCGTGGCCGACTGCGCCAACGGTGCAACCTCGGTGGTAGCCCCCGAGGCCCTGCGCCGGGCCGGAGCGGATGTAGTGGTCATCAACGCCTCTCCTGACGGCTACAACATCAACAAGCACGCCGGCTCCACCCACCCCGAGCAGCTGCAGGCCATGGTCAAGGCCTCGGATGCGGTGATGGGCGTGGCCTTCGACGGGGATGCCGACCGTTGTCTGGCCGTGGACGAAGAGGGAAACATGGTCAACGGCGATCAGATCATGGGCATCCTGGCCCGCGCCAAGCAGCGCGAGGGCAAGCTGGCCAACGACACGCTGGTGGTCACGGTCATGAGCAACCTGGGACTCAAGTTGGCCCTGAAGCAGATGGGCATCGTCACCGTCCAGACGGCTGTAGGCGACCGCTACGTCCTTGAGGAGATGCTGCGCGGCGGCTACACCCTGGGCGGCGAACAGTCGGGGCACGTCATCAACCGCGAGTTCGCCACCACCGGAGACGGGACCCTGACGGCCCTGACCCTGGCCAAGGAGGTCGTGCGCTCGGGCAGGAGCCTCAAGGAACTGGCCGCCGACTTCCCCCAGCTGCCCCAGCAGCTGATCAACGTCTCAGGTGTGGACAAGAACGCGGCCCGCACCAACGCCAAGGTCCAGGATGCAGTCGAGGCGGAGGAGCGGATGCTGGGCAGCACGGGCCGGGTCCTGCTGCGGCCATCGGGCACCGAGCCCCTGGTCAGGGTCATGGTCGAGGCTGCCACCCAGGAGCAGGCTGACCAGGTATGCCAGCGGCTGGCCTCGGTCGTGGCCGACGAGCTGGCCATCTGAACCAACGACCCAGGAAAGGCGGAATCATCCATGTTCGGCAGAAAGGCGGCCTTCGACGCCGACCTCAACAACCGGGTGGAGTCCATGCTGGCCGAGGCCGGCAAAGAAGAGCTCCTGCCCATCGTGCAGATGGGTGAGCCCGTTCTGCGTCAACAGGCCCAGCCCTACCAGGGTCAGCTGGCAGCCAAGACTCTGAACAGGCTGCTCAAGGCCATGCGGGCCACCATGCTTGAGGCTCCGGGCGTGGGGCTGGCGGCACCTCAGGTGGGCCTGGGCCTGGCCATCGCGGTCATCGAGGACCATGTCCGCGACGACGAGGACGATCCGCGCCAGATTGACGAGCTGCCCTTCAGGGTCATCATCAACCCCTCCTATGAGCCTATCGGGCAGGAGACTGCGGCCTTCTACGAGGGATGCCTGTCCCTGGAAGGATTCCAGGCGGTTCGGCGGCGCTGGCTGGACATCACCGCCAGCTGGGAGGACCGTTCCGGGCGCAAGCACTGCCAGCACATGCACGGCTGGCCGGCCCGCATCTTCCAGCATGAGACCGACCATCTGTCGGGCGAGGTATACATCGACAAGGCTGAGATTCGCAGCCTGTCCTCCGACGACAACCTGAGCGAGTACTGGGCCTACGACCCGGTTCCCACCGAAGCGGCGCGGGAGCTGGGCTTCACCATCTGAATCCAGTGAACCCCTAAATTCTCTTGACCCTCTGGTCCAGGGCCATGGCTTCTGTTAGCTCCGGACCGTCCCCCCTCAAGGGTGCCACCGGGTGCATGGTCAATGCTTCTGAGGCACGACGGCCGGACTCCACAGCCTTGGGCAGGATTGCCTTGCCCTCCATGCCTGGGTCCAGCCAGGAGTCCAGGTTCTCATCGGTGATCAGCAGGGGCATCCGGTCGTGCACCCGGGCGGCCTCTGGCGTGGCTTGCGTCGTCAGGATGGTGGCTGTCAGCAGCCAGGGTTGGCCAGGTCTGGCACGCCACCAGGAGTAGAGCCCGGCGATGTTCAGTGTGTGGCCGTCGGGAGCCTGGAAGTAGTAGGGCTGGTGGTCGGGTGTCCACTCGTAGTAGCCGCTGGCCGGAATGATGGCCCTCTGACTCCTGGCCGAGTCCGCGTAGGTTCGCTTGGTCAGAGCGCTCTCCACTCGGGCGTTATGGGTGGGGTAGGCCATTTGATCGCTTTCCGACCAGGAAGGGACCAAATTCCAGCGGGCCGGATGCAGATGCCGCTGCCCATGACGGTCTTGGGCCACCAAAGCGATGACAGACCCGGGGCTGATGTTCCAGGAGGGCTTGGGCAGTCCCGGAGCCTGTCGGGCACCGTAGCGTTGGGCCAGGTTGGAGTAGTCCAGGTCAGCCGCAAATCGTCCACACATGAAGCCCATTCTATGGATGCTTGGAGGCCCCGTCGAGGAAACGCCGGAGGCCTTTTTCCGGGCCAGTCTAAATGCTGATTGACCCTTCTTTCCTGCTACCATGAAGGTGGTCTGCGGCAGCGGTGTATACATTGAGGATGGCCGTGGCCACAGCGGAATATTCAACGTTGTTTTTTGCCCTGCCTGGCATGATGCCGGTGGCGGCATTGTGATTAGGAGATGGTTTATGCCTCAGAAGATCAAGGCGTCGATTGCCTACGGCATCGGCAAGGGCTTTGCCCAGCCCGAGGAGATCATCATTGACGACCCCATTGGCGCGGAGGTCCTGGTGGATGTGCAGGCCTCGGGTCTGTGCCATTCGGATCTGCATCTGGTCGAGGATGACGACAAGTTCTTCCCCTTCCCGGCTGTGATCGGCCATGAGATTTCGGGCATCGTCGAGGCCGTGGGCCCCGAGGTGTCCGGCATCAAGGTGGGCGACCACGTGGTGGCCTCCCTGGAGCAGGTCTGTGGACACTGCGCCAACTGCCTCAAGGGCCAGCCCCAGTCCTGCACTCAGCAGCAGGAGTGCGTGCGCGGCGCGGGCGAGAAGCCCCGTCTGTCCTTCCCCGACGGCCGGCCCATAACCCAGGCCTTCGGCACCGGCGGCTTCGCCGAGAAGGCCCTGATTCACGAGAACCAGCTGGCTGTGGTCAACAACCAGGTCAAGTGGGATGAGGCCGCCTGCATCGGCTGCGCCACAATCACCGGAGCCGGAGCGGCAATCAACACCGCCCATGTGCGTCCCGGCGACACCGTGGCTGTCATCGGCACCGGTGGTATCGGCCTGAACATCATTTCGGGAGCCCGGATTTGCGGCGCCAAGCGGATCATCGCCATCGACCTGCTGGACAACAAGCTGGAGTTCGCCCGCAAGTTCGGCGCCACCGACGTCGTCAACTCCAAGAACGAGGACCCTGTGGCCAAGGTGCGCGAGCTGACTGACGGCGGCGTGGACAAGGCCTTCGAGGCCATCGGTCTGCCCGTCACCATGAAGCAGGCCTGGGACATGCTGGGCGTGGGCGGCACCGCCTACCCGATCGGTCTTACCAAGCCTGATGCCACGGTCTCCTTGGAGATCAACCCGGCCGACCTGCTGGTCCACCAGCGCGGCTTCAAGGGCGTGTGGATGGGCTCCACCAACATCAAGCACGACATCCCCATGTACGCCGACTTCGCTGTGGACGGCAGGTTGAACATGCACGATATCGTCAGCCAGCACATCAAGCTGAGCCAGATCGACGAAGCCTACAAGCAGCTGGTCAACGGCGAGGTCATCCGTTCGGTCATCACCGAATTCGACTGATGACTTCCACTGTTCGGTATGACTGCTGAAGGTCATGCCAAACAGGGTTCTTATAGGGGTTCTGATGACAAGGGGCTCCGGGCGCGCAAGGCATCCGGAGCCCCTTTGTCGTTTTGGCAATCCCAGAGCCTGATCAGGCCAGGAGCCTGCCGATGTTCTCGGCCACTGCGGCGAGGTTGTAGGCGGCCTTGGCCATGGCATCCTCAAGGCTGACGGCCCCGGGGCTGATGCTGAAGATGGCGTCGATGCCCACCTTGTAAAGCTCTTCGGTCCCGGCTCCAAGGTTGCCCGCCAGGGCGATGACCTTGCAGCCGGGGGAGGACTCCTTGACGGCCTGGGCTGTGCCCATGGGGGTCTTGCCGAAACCGGTCTGGAAGTCGATGCCGCCCTCGCCGGTGAAGCAGAGGTCGGCGCCGCGGGCCAGCTCCTTGAGACGGGTGGTCTCCACGACGATGTTGACCCCCGAGGCCATGACGGCCGGAGTGAAGGCCAGGAATCCTGCACCCAGACCACCGGCGGCCCCAGCACCCGGCTTGGTCTCCACCTCCCGATGCAGATCCCTGCGAATGACGGCTGCATAGTGGGCCAGGGCCGCATCCAGGGTGGCCACCATGGATGGGTCCGACCCTTTTTGCGGTCCGAAGACGGCCGAGGCTCCTTCAGGGCCGGTCAGAGGGTTGGTCACGTCCGAGGCCAGACGAATGCGGGTGCGAGCCAGCCGGGGATCCAGCCCGGAGACGTCGATCCGATCCAGCCGGGCCAGCGCCGCTCCACCCTGTGTCAGATCATTTCCGTCAGCGTCCAGGAGCCGGGCACCCAGGGCCTGGGCCATGCCGGCGCCGCCGTCGTTGGTGGCCGATCCGCCCAGGCCGACGATGATCTCCTGTGCGCCCTGGTCCAGGGCCTGGCTGATCAGCTCGCCTGTGCCATAGGTGGTGGTGACCAGCGGGTCCCGGGTCTGTTCGTTGACGAACTGGATGCCGCTGGCCGCAGCCATCTCGATGGCGGCTGTCCGTCCGTCGCCCAGGATGCCGTAGCTGGCGTTCACGGTCTGGCCCAGGGGTCCGGTGACCTGGGTCTGGATCATGTGGCCTTCGGTTGCATCGACCAGGGACTGGACCGTGCCCTCGCCACCGTCGGCCATGGGCACCAGGACCATTTCGGCCTTGAGCGGGCTGCGTCGCAATCCCCGTTCGATGGCCTCTGCGGCCTCCTTGGCGGTCAGGCTGCCCTTGAAGGAGTCGGGTGCGATGATGATTTTCATAGGTGTGACCTTTCCTGACTCGTCCCTTCAGAAGACCAAACAGACCAGCATGGCCACCCGGGGTCATGGTCAGGCCTACCAGGCTCGCCCAGGGTCATGCTGATGGGCTTGGTGAGGAAGCTGCTGCCCAGGATAAGGCTTGTGGAGATTGCAACGGTCATGGGGATGTTGACAATCGATGTCAGCATGGGTCCAAGCATGACCATGACTTGGATGAGGTTTGTGATCTGCATGGGCAAGTCTGAGCTGGAGCTTTGCCAGACTAGGCATGGCTCGGCTCTGCTGCCTAAACCTCTGCCGCTTAAACATCGGTTGTTTAGTTATCGGCGGAAAGCTGTTTCAGTTCGGCGCGGACCTTCTGGAGCTTGGCGAAGGCTGTGTTGCGGTCCTGGGTGGTTTTGGCCCGGCCGTGGTCTCCGGTCAGCTTGGCCTCCTGGGCCTTGAGCAGGTCGATGCGCTCGCGGACGGCGAGTCGGTTGTCCAGATTCGTGCCGTCAGTCTGATCCAGGGTCACCTGGGCGCAGAGGCTGTCCCAGAGCTGGTCCATATCATCGCCGACCAGGGTTAGGCTGGTCTGATCAACAGGGCGGGGCCTGCCCAGGTGGAGCGTATGCCTGGTCTCATGACCAGCCTTGGTGGGCAGGGCCCGGCGGACGGCCGGCGTGCAGACGAGGCCCTCTTCACCCTGGTGGATGGTGATGAAGACCATGCCTGAGGAGCGCATGGCGGCGATGTGTTCCAGCACGTCCTCCGGCACATCGGGGGTCTTCAGCCCGACTGCCATGACCAGCACCTCGTGGCAGTGCGCGCCATCCGTCACAGGGATGCTACCGGGCCGCAGCAGGGCCAGCATGACGATTTTGCCGACGCTGGTGGAGAAGTGCTGGCGCAGTCGTGAGGAGACGGGCGGTCGCGTGGTGAAGGCCCTAATGGGCAGTTCGCCCTTGGCTGCTGGAATGGCGGTGGTGGGCGGCAGACCCAGGGAGAGCGCGGATATGCCTTCGTAGCTTGCGATTGTCATCCTTGGCCTTTCTGTCGCTGTTTCCGTCATTTTACCGGCAGGAGCGCGACCAGGGGCAAGAGTGTCCGTTTGCCGGCATTGTATATTGGCTGTAAACCCACAGGACCGGATGCGAGGAGCTGTGCGGGTTGGAGTAATGAGGGCTGAATGATGAGCAACGATGCAGAGATGACTGTAACCGACGAGGAACGCGAACTTCTGGAGGGATGGACCGAAGTCGACGGGGACCTGGATGGCTGCAGTCCGGATATGGTCCGGGTCGTTCTGGGCTCCAGGCTGACCTTCGGGCGCGTGGACGCTCCCCGCTCCCGTCATTGGCAGGTGCCGGAGGGGGTGGACTGCCTGAACGACATCGCATATGTGGATGATGGCCTGCGCGCCCACAAGCTGGACCTTTACCTGCCTCATGATGCCCGGCTGCGCAACGGCAGGGTCATCCCTGTCTACATCGACATCCACGGCGGCGGGTTCATGTACGGCTACAAGGAGCTCAACCGAAACTTCTGCACCCACCTGGCCAAGCGCGGCTTTGCGGTCTTCTCGGTCAACTACCGGCTGATTCCCAGCACGGACTTCATGGGCCAGCTGGGTGACGTGCTGACGGCCCTGACCTGGATCAAGACCCACCTGGACGAGTATCCGGTTTCGCCCGACCGCATCTTTCTGACGGGAGACTCGGCTGGAGGCACCCTGGCCCTCTATACGCTGGCAGTGGAGTCCGATGACCAATTCGCGCAGAGGCTGGGGCTGAAACCTGCCGGGCTGCGGCCCCGTGGCGCTGCCTTGGTCTCAGGGCTTTTTGACCTGACTCCTTACTTATCGGTGAATCTGGATGACTTCCATCCAACTGGTTCGCCCACCGATGACCTATCCATGGTTGCCCCATCCTTCTTTGGAGGCTTCGTGCAGGCTGGGGGCGATCAGGTGGCCGACCTGACGACCATGGTCGACATGGTCCACCTGCCGCCGGTCTTTCTGAACACCAGCGCCGACGACTTCCTGCAGGGCGAAGCGCTCAGGCTGGCCGAGATTCTGTGCAGGAGGGGCCGTGATTTCGAGCTGCATGACCTGAGGCCCAACCGCCTGCAGTCCTTGGGACACGTCTATCCTGTGGCCATGACCTGGCTGGAGGAGAGCCGTCAGGCCCTGGACCGGATTCACGATTTCTCCTACGACCTGATATGAGCCTTTCATCGCGCCCGGTTCATCCGGTCACTGGCTATGATGGGAGGAGAAAGGTGGGCATCGATGGCGCAAGGCCCCCGGTGTCTGCACCGCCGCTTACAGAGGAGTGATTCATGGACGAGAAGACCTTGGTAGAGAAGCTGAGCAACCTGGAGACCATCGACCAGCTGGTTGATCTGTCCAAGGAGATCGGGCAGCCCCTGTCGTACAACGACGCTGACCAGCTCTTCGGCAGGATCAACCAGTGCAAGAATGATGTCGCACAGCTGGGCGGCGACACCATCGCCAAGCTGGCCAAGCAGGTCTTCAACATCTGAGGTATCGGAATCTGAGGTATCGGATTCCACAAGGGCGGGCCGACGACCGGTTCCGCCCTCTTTTTATGCCTGATTTCATGCCCGGGACCGGGCCTCCTGCTCGATCTGGGCCAGGCTCTTGCCTCGGGTTTCGGGCACCATGACCCAGGCGAACACCAGGGCGCACACATTGATCAGGGCGAAGAGCAGGTAGGTGCCGGTGCCACCCAGCCGTGCCAGGAGGGTGGGGAAGACCAGGGAGAGCCCGAAGTTGGTCAGGTTCATGGCCACGTTGGCGTATCCCATGCCGCGGCTCTTGACCTGCTGGGGGAAGATCTCGGACAGGAGCAGCCAGGTGACCGGGGCCACCAGACCCTGGACGAAGATCACGTAGATCATCATCATGCCGATCATGATCCAGGCGGCCGTGCGTGACCCGCTGCCGGGAGCACCGACGAACCGGTAGCAGACCCCGATGGCGGCAAGGAAGACGATGGTGCCTGCAAGTCCCACAGCCAGAATGACACGGCGATCGAAGCGGTCGATCAGTCCCAGCCCTCCGATGATGGCCGCTATGGCGGAGACCAGGATGACGGGCACGGTGGCGACCATGGACAGGGAGGTGTCGAAGCCCAGGGTGTCGGTGAAGATGGTCGGCGCGTAGTAGTTGACGATGTTCAGTCCGGTCAGCTGGTTGATCATGGCCACGCCGATGCCTACGATCAGCACCCGCCGGAGCCAGGGGGCCTTGAAGCTGGCGGTCTTCGCGCTCGCCGGCTGCGATAGCTCCTGCATGGTCACCCGGGCCTCTGCCTGGTCGCGGGTGGACTCCAGGAAGGTCTCTGCCTGGTCCGATTGGCCACGGCGGATCAGATGGGCAGGGCTGTCATGCAGGAAGCAGGCCAGCAGGGCCAGCAGGATGGCCGGAGGCACCAGAGCCCAGAGCATGGTCCGCCAGTCGGCACCCATCCGGTCCATGATGGCGTTGACGCTGACCGCCAGAAGCTGCCAGACCACAATCATGACCGAGTTGACCGAAACCACCCTCCCGCGTTCCGCGGTGCCGACCATATCGGCCAGGTAGATGGGCACAATGGTGGAGGTCATGCCGATGCCAGCCCCGATGATCAATCTTCCCAGTCCCAGCAGGGCCAGACTGGGGGCCAGGGCGCTCAGCAGGGCTCCGGGGATGGCCAGCAGGGCGCCGGCCAGGATGATGTGCTTGGGACCGAAGCGGTCATTGAACTTGCCTGCCAGGTAGGATCCCAGCGCGGCACCTATCAGCAAAGCGGATGTAACCATGCCCTGTTCCCCGGCCGTCAGATGTCCGCCCGAGCCGGAGCCTAGGTTCATGCCGACCAGCGCCCCGGAGATGACGGTCAGGGTGTAGCCGTAGAGGCCGCCGGCCAACACGCCCAGGGCGGTCATCAGTTGCAGATTGTGCCGCCGTCCTTGAGTCGCAACCATGTGTTCCCCTTTCGCCAGATCATCCGGGCAGAATCAGAGTAATCATAGGCATCTGGGGAGTGGTCCGTCGATCCGGCTCGCCATTGTGGACAGGGAATCAGCCGGAAAACCGGCTGCTGGATTCGCTATCTGGGTCCAGTAATCCGGTGACATGAAAATCTGAGGATATTGTCCACGACTTGCGTCTGTCATTGGCAGCGAAACTGCTCAATTTCGCATATGATAAACAAGCATCCACCACAAGGACATCGTGGATGCATACGGCCATGGTTCCATACAGCCATGGCAATGAAAGGAAACATTGTATGCGTAAGCTGATTCTCGATCTGGACACTGGTGTCGATGACACTCTGGCTATCTCCTATGCCCTGGGCAGCCCCGAAGTTGAGCTGATCGGCATAACGGGAACCTATGGCAACGTGCTGCTGGAGCAGGGCATCCGCAACGACCTGGCCATCACCGACCTGCTGGGTCACCCCGAGGTCAAGGTCTACCCGGGTCTGTCCCACGCCTCCAAGGCGGACTCCTTCGAGGTGCTGCCCGTCTCCGCCTTCATCCACGGAGAGAACGGAATCGGCGATGTGGCCATCCCCGACTCGGACCGCAAGGCTGAGACGGAGTCGGCCGTGGACTTCATCATCGACGCGGTCAACGCCTACGGCAAGGACCTGGTCTACGTGCCCACCGGCCCCATGACCAACATCGCCGCCGCCCTGGCCAAGGAGCCTGAGATCGCCCAGCGCATCGGCTCCATCGTGCTCATGGGCGGGGCCCTGACCGTGCCGGGCAATGTGGACGCATGGCAGGAGGCCAACATCTCCCAGGATCCGGATGCGGCCGATGTGCTCTTCCGCTCCGGCGCGCCTGTGACCATGGTCGGCCTGGACGTGACCCTGCAGACCCTGCTGACCTACAAGGAGACCGCCCGCTGGCGGCAGCTGGGCACTGCGGCAGGCAACTTCCTGGCGGACATGACCGACTTCTACATCAAGGCCTATGAGACCACCTCGCCCCACCTGGGTGGTTGCGGCCTGCACGATCCGCTGGCCGTGGGCGTGGCCGTGGATCCGACCCTGGTCACCACCCTGCCCATGAACATGAAGGTGGAGACCGAAGGCGCCACCCGCGGGCGCACCATCGGGGACGAGCAGCGGCTCAACGACCCCAACAAGACCACGCGCGTGGCTGTCGGCGTGGACGTGCCCCGCTTCCTGGACGAGTTCATGACCCGCATCACCAGGCTGGCCTCCCAGGCCGACTGAGGTCCGCCATCCCCGGCAAGTTCACGCAAGAGAAGGAGAACTGAAGACATCATGTCCGAAAAGCAATCCACCGAGGATTCGACAGCAGTACGATCGCTGATCCTGCTGCTGATCACCTTCGTCCTGGGCACCCTGTGCCTGCAGGGCTTCAACCTGGTCTTCCAGCAGGTCGGCAAGGATGCCGGCGCTCCCGACCAGGCATCGCTGATCACGGCCCTGCCCAGCATCGTCCTGGGCATCGTCTGCTTCATCTACGGGTCCCTGGGCGACTTCGTATCCCTGCGCAAGCTGGTCACCTTCGGCCTGTGCATACTGTTCATCGGGTCCGTGTACGGATACGTGGCCAACACGATCATGGCCCCCAACATCTGGAATGTGATCGCGGCCCGGCTACTCCAGACCGCCGGCGAGCAGGTGGCTGGATCGGCCTACCTGGTCGTGGCCACCAAGTACCTCAAGCCCTCACTGAAGGTGATCTTCTTCGGCATCTTCACGGCAGGCTACCAGGTGTCTGCAGCCATCGGCATCTTCGCCGCAGGCCTGCTCAGCTCCATAGCCTGGCAGTACCTCTTCCTGATTCCCGCGGTCACCATCATCTTCCTGCCCATCCTGCTCAAGAGCCTGCCCACCGGCGGCGGCAACGGCGAGAAGGTGGACTGGCTGGGTTTCGTCATCTTCGGACTGGCCACGGCCCTGCTGACCCTCTTCTTCTCTTACACGGCCTGGTGGCTGCTGGCGGCCTCGGCTGTCTGCTACCTGATCTTCGCCCTGTACATCAGCCGGGCCCGGAGCCCCTTCATCACCCCGGACTTCTTCCGCAACAAGCGCTGGCTGATGGGCATCGGTCTGATCCTGATCTTCTACTTCATGAACTACTGCATGTCTCCCATCTTCAACGCCATCGGGCGTGACGTCTACAAGGTGTCGACCACCACGGTCTCCCTGCATGTTGTCTGGGCCTTCCTGGTGGCCGCCGTGCTGGGCACCACCTCGGGAGCCATCGTGGACAGGATTGGCCGCAAGCCCGCCATCATCATCGCCGCCTGCCTGATGACCCTTGGTTTCGCAGGATCCGCTCTGGTGGTCAATTCCGGCCTGCTGGCCCTGACGCTGACCGCCTGCGTCTACTATGCCGGGGTCGGACTGATGTATTCGCCCATCGTCTCCACCGTGCTTGATACCCTGCCCCAGGACCAGTCGGGCCGCGGCGTGGGCATGAACGATCTGGTCATGAACGTGACAGGCTCCATCGGTATTGCCATCATCGGCGGCCTGATGGGCAAGCCCAGCCTGGAGGGCTTCAGCATCATGGGCGCCACTGGCCCGGCCGCCAACTACAGCAACCTGTTGCTGATCGGGGCTGCCGTCTCCCTACTGGGCCTGGTCGTGTATTTGGCCTGCAAGAAGACCATCTACGCCACGACTGCTGACCAACAGTAAGCGGTTGTAGTCGACCGTTCGAGCGCGGCAAGAAGAGCTGTTTCCTCTGTTGCGTTCGGGCGGTCGACCGATTGTGTGGTGGGGGCGCGGGAGGGGTGTCGGCTCTCTTGGGGTGTGAGCCTTGACTGACACAGGCCTCCCTGCTCCCCCTGTTCTGGCCGGAGGCGGGGGATTAATACGCCACCCGGCCGGTCTTACTCGTGCGAAGCGTGAAGCAGTCGGTGCGTTTCCCTCCGGTGGCGGCGTGAGGCCAGGACCCCGCCCATGCCGGTCATGCCGGTGGCCAGAGCCAGCAGAATACCCTCCCCGCCGGCTTGGGGGAGCACGCCCAGGGGTGTGTACGTGTAGGTCAGGGACTTGTCCGTCAGGGTGCTTCCTACTCCGCCCATCGTGTAGTCGACGCTGACCTTGACCGGGCCCGGCTGATGAGCGGGCGTGGTCACGGTGACGCTGTTGCTGTTGCTGACATGGGTCAGGTTCGTGCCGGCACTGGTGTCGAACCTGACTGCACTGATCACCGGCTGCAGGTTGAACGCCACCGGCACAGGAGCCCATTTGGTGTTGGTGGTGCCGTCGCCGAGCCGACCGTCACTGTTGCTGCCCCATGCCTTGGTGTTCCCGTCCGTGCCGATGGCCAGCGAATGATGGTCTCCGGCGGTTATTTGCACGGCGCGCATCCAGGGTCCGGCCGCGCTGGTGGACTGCACGGAGGAGAGCACCTTCATGGGGTAGGGGTAGGGACTGCCGCTGCCCTTGATGCCAAGCTGGCCATTATCGTTGTCTCCCCATGCGTAGGCGTTGCCGTCCTTGTCGACCGCCAGCGAATGCTCTTGTCCGGCGCTGACTTGTGTGGCTTTCAGTCCTTTGCTCGTGTCAGTGGGGCTGGCGGGGTCGCGCACGCGCACAGGAACAGACGAATTACTAGAGCTGTTGTTGCCGAGCTGATGATAATAGTCGTTTAATCCCCATGCGTAGGCGTATCCGTCGCTGCCCACGGCCAGCGAATGCCCGTATCCGGCGCTGATTTGTGTGGCTTTCAGTCCTTTGCTCGTGTCAGTGGGGCTGGCGGGGTCGCGCACGCGCACAGGAACGGACGAAGAGCTGGTGCTGTAATTGCCAAGCTTGCCGTAACTGCCATCTCCCCAGGCGTAGGCGTATCCGTCGCTGCCCACGGCAAGGGAATGATTTTGTCCGGCGCTGACTTGTGTGGCTTTTAGTCCTTTGCTCGCATCGTTGGGGCTGGCGGGGTCGCGCACGCGCACCGGAACATACGAAGAGCTTCTGCTGTTGTTGCCGAGCTTGCCGTAACTGCCATCTCCCCAGGCGTAGGCGTATCCGTCGCTGCCCAAGGCTAGTGAGTGGTAGTCTCCAGCGCTGACTTGTATGGCTTTTAGTCCTTTGCTCGCATCGTTGGGGCTGGCGGGGTCGCGCACGCGCACCGGAACATACGAAGAGCTGCTGCTGTTGTTGCCGAGCTGGCCAGAGCTGTTGTATCCCCAGGCGTACACGTATCCGTCGCTGCCCAAGGCTAGCGAATGATAGTGTCCAGCGCTGACCTGCACGTAGGTGAAATCCTCTGGCAGGTCCGGATATGTCTTGCGGTCAGGTTTCTTCACCAGGACCGGAGTTGTCCTTTGAGCGGCCGTCCCGTCGCCGAGCCGACCATAGCTGTTGCTGCCCCATGCGTAGGCGTTCCCGTCGCTGCCCACAGCCAAAGAAAAACCATAAGTTAAGTCGTTTGACCCGCTGATTTGGCTGAACCTGATGCCTCGGCTGGTGTCTGGCGGGGTGATGGTCGTGGTCTCGTTGCCCAGCTGGTTGCCCTTGTCGGGGCTGACGCTCCACTGGTTGTTCTGTTTGGTGGGTGTCCAGTGGGCGGTGAGGGTGAGGTCCCTGGTGACAGGCTTGCTGAAGTCGTAGGCGACTTCGCCTATGAACCATCCGTCGAACTGGTAGCCTTTTCGTTCCGGGTTGGGTGAAGGCCGTTGGACTCTGCCGTATGGGTTAGGAACAGTCTGGTCTTCGGGTTCGGGGCTTCCTCCGTCTGTGTTGAAGTGGACGGTGTGGCCCGTTTCTGTTTCGGTATCTCTGGTCAGCGGCTGGTCGACCGTGTAGTTGAGGCTTCTGGTGAAGGGCCGGCCGTCCTGCCTGCCGGCGAGTGTGATGGCGGCTGGCCCAGGTTTGCGGACGGGTATGTCCACCTGCCAGGATTCATCCTTCTCGCTGAGTTTGAGCGGCTGGCCGTCCATGCTGGCAGATTCCAGGGTAGATGCAGTGGAGGTGTCGACTCTGGCTGTTTTGCCCGGATTGCTCTGATGGTCCAGGCTCCACGTGAACATGCTGCCCTGCCTGTCCAAGGCCATAATCCTGCTGTCGGCTTCGGCGGCCTGCATGTAGTGTTGGTTCCCGTTGTCCGCGCGCATGGGTGCCTTGCCGGGCTGCCATGCCCAGACCTGGCCGTTCGTGCCGGTGATGACGGCCTGGCTGTCGTTGGCGCTGATCCGGCTGGCTCTCATGTCTTCCGGAAGGCCGACAGCTGTGAGACTGGTGGTGCTATCGGCAAGGTAGTGGGCCTGCCCGTCCGCGTCCAGCAGGAGGAATCCTTTTTTGATGCTTTGGGCTTGGATAATGCGAATTTTCGTGTCTTGTCTGATGCGTTCTGGCTTGGCTTTCCCGGTGTTGCTCGTCTCCCAGGTCCAGGCCTGCCCGTCCGCGTCCAGGGCGAGGATCCGGCTGTCGGAGGCGACTGCGGTGACGGCCTGCGTCTGCCCGGGCAGGCCGGTCGCGGCTTGTTCGGCGGGTTTCGGGTTCAGATCCTGGCTACCTGTCAGACCGGTTCGGAAGGCGTGGATCCGGCCTTGACGGTCCACGGCCAGCAGCAGGTCATCGTTGGTGCTGATGCTGGTGAATTGGCTGTTGCTGACGGTGTCGAGGATGATGGGCGCAGGCTGTTGGCTGGTCCAGGTGTATATGTGCTGGTCGGATCCCAAAGCGGCCTGCCATCGGCTGCCTGCCGCGGCCTGCAGGTAGCGGAATCCGTCGGCGGCCTGGGCTGGGGAGGGCACCTGCACGGGTGCGCCCTCCTGTGTCCAGGTGTGGATGCGGCCGTCGCCGGTCAGGCCGAGGATCTGCTCTCCGGCGGCTTGGACGTTGGCATAGTAAGGCTTCTGCGGGCTGGGCGGGCTGATGGTCAGCCGGGCGCCTGTGGCGGGCCCATGGTCGGGGCTCAGCGTCCAGTCCGTGGCTTTGGCCCACTTGGCTTTCAGGGTCGTGTCCTGGAGGATAGGGGTCCTGAAGTCGAAGGGTTGGCCGTCATGAGTCCATCCGTCGAACCGGAAGTCATCACGTACAGGATTCTGTATCGGGGGAGTGGCGAGGGTGCCGGTCTTCACGCTCGCCTGGGTGGGTGTGCTGCCGTCGGCCGGGTCGAAGCGCACCGTGTGCGAAGGTTGATCATCCGCCTTTTTGGTTGATTTGGCCGTAGCGGAGTCTGCGCTGTCGGGTGTTCCCGTCGTCGATGACGGGGTGTTTGGGCTTGCTGTCGGGCTTAATGGTGTGGTGGCTTGTATCGGTGATGGTGTGGGCGGTGGCGTGCTGGTTGCGTTGCTGGGGAGAATGCCGGAGTTTTGCTTAGCTACGCGAGGGGTCTGACGACCCCCCCCCCGGTGAGTACAGGAGCGTCCGCCTGGGCGGACGCGACGCCCAGGCCAGCCAGCAGGCCCAGCAGGACGATCATCATCGCCAGGATGCGACGCAGACGGGAAACCAGATGCATGAAACCAAAACCCCTTCACCAAACACCAAGCGGAGCAAACGCCGCTTGCCTATTCAAAGTTCTACTGTCGGAAAGCTGTGCTGCCTGTCAACGCCAGCCCTGTATCGGATTGCAGGAACCGTGGCGGAAGCCAACCGTCTTCTCGACATTCCCCGCTTTTCACCATACCACCGGATTAGCAAGCAACACACACAAGCCATGTCCGAGTGCTCGGCGGCAATGACCCCGATGATTGGACACAGGCGGCGGCTCGCAAAATTATGAGGAGGGAGGAGGAAGAAAAAATGACCAGCGGCCAGGCTGAGTGGGGTTGTAAGCCCTATTGCCTGATGCTCTGCCTTGTTCCGCTTTCGGAAGTGTGGTGGGGGCGCGGGAGGGGTGTCGGCTCTCTTGGGGTTTGAGCCTTAAGTGGCACTGGCCTCCCTGCTCCCCCTGTTCTGGCCTGGGGCGGGGAAATTGATATGCGCCCCAGGCCTTTCTTACTCGTGCGAAGCGTGCAATAGATTGTGTTGTTCCCTCCGGTGGCGGCGTGAGGCCAGCATCGCACTCATGCCGGTCATGCCGGTGGCCAGGGCGAGCAGGATGCCCTCCCCTCCGGCCCGTGGGAGAACGCTCGCAGGGAGGTACGTGTATCTGAGAGAGGTGTCGGTCAAAGTCTGTCCTGCGCCGCCCATCGTGTAGTTCACGCTGACCGTGACCGGGCCCGGCACGTGTGCAGGGGTGAGTACGGTGACGCTGTTGCTGTTGCTGACAGGAGTCAGGTGTGTGCCAGGGCTGGTGTCGAACCTGGCTGCGCTGATCACCGGAGCCAGGTTAAACTCCACCAACATCGGGACATAGGCATCTTTGTTGCTGTTGTTGCCGAGTTGACCATACTTGTTATATCCCCATCCATATGTGTATCCATCCTTGCCGATAGCCAGGGAATGCCAGTTTCCAGCACTGACGAGAGTGCTGTCAAGGCTTAGATCGGTGTTATTTGGGGATGCAGGATTTCGCACCTTTGCTGGCTGGTTGTGGCCTCGAGAATCGTCATAATTAGTATAGCCAAGTTGGCCATAAGTGTTTCGTCCCCACGACCATGCAATTCCATTGATGTCAACGGCTAGGGAAGTGTCGTATCCCGCACTGACTTGGCTGGCTTTGAAAGGGATACTGGGATTGTCGGGATTGTATACTCGAGCGGGGGAAAGAATATCCTGATTCGTCGTATTCTGTCCGAGCTCGCCCCAATAATTCCATCCCCATGACCAGGTGTTCCCTTGGGCATCGATAGCAATGGAATGTTCAAAACCGGCGCTGATTTGAACGCTTTTTAAGTTTTTGCTTGTATCGTCGGGATTGTTCGGGTCGCGCACGCGCACAGGAACAGGATTCGCACCTTCGAAGCCGCTCGTGACATTGTTGCCAAGCTGGCCGTAACTGTTGAATCCCCAAGCCCAGGTATCCCCGTCCCTGTCAATCGCTAATGAGTGAGCTCCTCCGCCAGCTACTTTTATTGCCACCAGCCCTTTGCTTGCATCCGTAGGATGTTCTGGATCGCACACGCGTACGGGAGCACTCGAGTAGCTGCTGCTGGTGCCGTTGCCGAGCTGACCGTTCCCGTTGCGGCCCCATGCCCAGACATTACCTTCCTTGTCGATTGCCAGTGAATGCTCGCCTCCGGCGTCAACCTGTATGGCCTTCAGTCCCGTATTTACGTTGGAATGTGTAGAAGGATCACAGACACGCACGGGAACAGTTGAATAGTCGCCGCTGGTGTTGTTGCCGAGCTGGGCATATGTATTGTCTCCCCAGGCGTATACGTATCCGTCGCTGCCCAAGGCCAGTGAATGCCAGTATCCGGCGCTGACCTGTACATAGGTGAAGTCAGCCGACACGCCTGCTGGCTTTTTCACCTGGACCGGCGTGTTCTGCTGGGTGGTCGTCCCGTTGCCGAGCTGGCCAGACCTGTTGTCTCCCCATGCGTACGCGTTACCGTCACTGCCTACAGCCAAGGAAACGCTATTTTGCATGGCGACAGATCCAATTGAATTACTAATTTGGTTGAATTTAACGCCGCTTGTGCTGTCTGGTGGGGTGATGGTGGTGGTTTCGTTGCCGAACTGGCTGCCCTTGTCGGGGTTTATGGTCCATGTTGTCCTGGGTTTTTTGCTGGTCCAGCGGGCGGTGAGGGTGATGTTTTTTGTGACGGGTTTGCTGAAGTCGTAGGCGGTGTTGCCGGTGAACCATCCGTCGAACTGGTAGCCTTCGCGCGTCGGGTCTGGGTAGGGCCGCTGCACTCGCCCGTACGGGTAGGGAACCTGTTGGGGTTGGGGCGCCTGGCTTCCTCCGGCTGTGTCGAAGCTGACCGTATATGTGGAGTCCTGTCGGATGTCTCTGGTCAGAGGCTGGTCGACCGTGTACGTAAGGCTCCTGGTGAAGGGCTGGTTGTCTTGTTTGCCGGTGATAACAATGGTGGCCTCTCCTGGCGTGTGGGCGGGCATATCCGTCTGCCAGGCATCGTTGCTCTTGTTGAGTGTCAGCGGCTGGCCGTCTATGTTGGCTGTTTCAAGGATGGGTGTTTTGGTGGTGCTGAGTCTGGCTGGCTGGCCGGGCCGGCCCTGCCCGTCCAGGCTCCATGCGAACATGCTGCCTTGCCTGCTGACGGCGGTAATCCTGTCACCTGCAAGGACGGCCTGCGTGTATGTCTGGTTGCTGTTGTCCACACGGATGGGAGTTCCGGCTATCTTCCAGAACCAGACGTGGCCCTCCTTGTCGGTGATGATGGCCTGATTCTTGTCGGTGCTGATCCTGCTTGCTTTTATGCCCTCTGGCAGGCTGACGGTTGTCGGTTTTGTTGTGCTGTCAACCAGGTAGTAGATTTGCCCGTCCTCGCTTAGGAGGAGAGACCCTTGATTGAGGGATTGAGCTTGGACGATACGCATGCCCGGGTCCTGCTTGATGCGTTCGGGCTCGACGTTGCCGGTGTTGCTTGCGGTCCATGCCCAGGCTTGCCCGTCCGAATCCAGTGCCAGGATCCGGCTGCCCGAGGCGACGGCAAGAACTGCCTGCCCCGGTTCGGGCAGGCTGATTGTTTCCTGTGCTGCGGGTTTCGGGTTCGGGTTTTGGCTGTCGGCCTGACCGGCCTGATAGGCGTGGACCTGTCCCTGCCGGTCCACGGCCAGGAGCAGGTCATTGTTGATGCTGATGCTGGTGAACCGGGTGTCCTGGCCGGTGTCGAGGAGCGTGGGCGCGGGCTGTCGGCTGTCCCAGGTGTAGATCCGCTGGTCGGATCCGAGTGCCGCCTGCCGGCGGCTGCCTGCCGCGGCCTGCAGGTAACGGAACCCGTCGGGAGCCTGGGCCGGGAAGGGAACCTGCACGGGTGTGTGGTCCTGTGTCCATGTGTTTATGCGGCCGTCGCCGGTCACGCCGACGGTTTGGTCTCCTGCCGTGCGGATGCTCGTGTAGTAGGGCTCCTGCCTGTCGGGCGGGCTGATGGTCAGCCTGGTGCCGGAGGCGGGTCCGTGGTCCGGGCTCAGCGTCCAGTCCGTGGTTTTGGTCCACTGGGCTTTCAGGGTCGTGTCCTGCAGGATCGGATCCTGGAAGTCGTAGGGCTGGCCGTCAAGCGTCCATCCGTCGAACCGGAAGCCATCACGTTGAGGGTTCTGCTGCGGGGGAGTGGCGAGGGTGCCGGTCTTCACGGTCTCCTGTGTGGGCTTGCTGCCGTCGGCGGGGTCGAAACGCACCGTGTGCGTGGCGCGATCAGCCGTCTTCCCTGCTGACTTGGCCGGAGCGGAGCCTGTGCCCTCATGTGTGTTCGTCTGCGGTGACGGGGTGTGCGGGCTTGGCGTTGCTGGGCTCAACGGTGGGGTGGCTTGTATCGGCGATGGCGAGGAAAGTGGAATATTTGATGCGTTGCCGGGGACAGTGGCGGGGGTTTGCTCAGCTACGCGAGGGGTCTGACGACCCCCCCCCCGGTGAGTATGGGAGCGTCCGCCTGGGCGGATGCGACGCCCAGGCCTGCCAGCAGGCCCAGCAGGACGGTCGTCATCGCCAACGCGCGACGCAGACGGGAAACCAGATGCATGAAACCAAAACCCCTTCACAAACACCAAGCGGAACAAACGCCGCTTGCCTATTCAAAGTTCTTCATGTCGGAAAGCCGTCCATAGCTCAATACCAGCCTCTGCAGCAAACTGCACAAGCCACGACAAAAGCCAGTCGTCTTCTCGACATTCCCCGCTTTTCACCATACCACCTAGCCCACAGATAACACACGATACGGATCGTGATGGGTGATCTCGCCATAGACGACCATGTGGTAATCGGTTTTGTATTTCTGAGTAATTGCATCACTACTGAAAACGGCGTATAAGTATCGTTCTATTGATTCTCATTTCCATTGTGAAGTTCAGCATTTGTTCGGCGATAGAAGACTGTAAGGCAGACCTAGTTTGGACCGCTTCAGTGTCTTGGGGTCGCCGACTGCAGCAACCTGCCTCTGATTAAGACTGAAAACCATCTATTTCAAGCTTGCCAGCCAGGAGTAGACCGGCCCTAGGGTTTTGTTCCTGATGCAAGATAACCGACTGGCCGCGCGCGGTAAAAGCAGCTGTTTTCACTATTGCTGTCGGGCGATTGAATGATAAATGTGGTGGGGGCGCGAGAGGAGTGTCGGCTCCCTTGGGGGATGAGCCTTCAGTGACACTTGCCTCCGTGCGCCCCCTGTAAGCCGGGGCGGGAAGATTGATCCGCCACCCGGCTTGTCTTACTCGTGAGAAATGTTTGACAACTTGTGTTGTTCTCTCCTGTGTTGGCGTGATGCCAGGACCCCTCCCATGCCGGTCATGCCGGTGACCAGGGCGAGCAGGATGCCCTCCCCTCCGGCGCGGGGAAGCACGCCTGCAGGCAGGTATGTGTATGTCAAAGAGGTGTCGGTCAGGGTGCGTCCTGCACCGCCCATCGTGTAGGCGACGCTGACCGTGACCGGGCCAGGCAGGTGTTCGGGCGTGAGCACAGTGACGCTGTTGCTGTTGCTGACAGGGGTCAGATCCGTGCCGGGGCTGGTATCGAAGGTAACGCCGCTGATCACCGGAGACAGGTTGAACATCACCGGCATGGGAGCCGGGCTCGGGCTTCCTGCGTCGGGATTGCCGATTGCGCCATATCGGTTGTCTCCCCATGCTCTGGCATATCCGTCCGTATCGATTGCCGAAGAATGAAAGTAGCCGGCACTTACTTGCGCGGCTTTCAGCCAGGGGCCGGCTGAGCTAGTGGATTGCGCGGAGGCGAACACCCTTACAGGAGAATACCGGTTGTACCCGGCGTTGTCGCCAATCTGATTGTAGTTGCTGATTCCCCATGCCCAGGCGTTTCCGTTTGTGTCGATAGCCAACGTGTGACTGTCTCCGCCGCTGATCTGTATGGCTGTCACTGTGCCCGCATCCGTCGGGTATCGCACCTTTTGGGGAATAGGATTCGGGTCATCGCCGCTGTTGCTGCCATTGCCGAGCTGACCAGCGATGTTGCGCCCCCATGCCCAGGTGTTCCCGTCTTCATCGATGGCCAGCGCATGCCAGCCGCCGGCGCTCACCTTGGTCGCTTTCAGCCAGGGGCCCGCAGCAGCCGTGGATTGGCTGGAACTGAATACACGCTTGGGTGTTGGGTGCGCGGTATTGGTATTAAGCCCGTCGCTCGTATTGTTGCCGAGCTGGCCGTAGTTGTTGTAGCCCCAGGCGTACACGTAATGGTCCTGGCCGATGGCGAGATTAAAAGACCATTGAGTGCCTATCTGCAGGGCATGAAAGACCCCGCTCGCATCAGCAGGGTCCATGACCGCGGCGGGGACGGTCTGCTGGCTTGTGTATTGACCGTTGCCTGCGGATAAGCTTCCCCAGGTGTACACGGTTCCGTCGGCACCCAGCGCCATGGAGCTTCGCATTCCGGTGGAGACCTGGATTGCTTTTAGACCTGTACCGGAGCCGTTTGGGCTGTATACGCGCACAGGGACTGACGAATTCCCTGTGGTGTTGTTGCCGAGCTGGCCGAAATCGTTATTCCCCCAGGCGTACGTGTATCCGTCGCTGCCGATGGCCAGCGAGTGGTAGCCGCCTGCAGCGACCTGCACATAAGTGAAGTCGGTCGGCGCTCCTGCAGGCTTTTTCACCATGACCGGCGTAGCCCGGTTGGTGGTCGTCCCGTCGCCGATTTGGCCAAAGCCGTTGTATCCCCAGGCGTAGGCGTTCCCGTCGCTGCCCACAGCCAGCGAAAACCCCATCAGATCATTCATAACGTATCCGCCGGAGCTGATCTGGTTGAATCTGATGCCGCTGGTGCTGTCTGGTGGGGTGATGGTGGTGGTTTCGTGGCCGAGTTGGCCACCCTTGTCGGGGTTGATTCTCCAGGAGGTGTTGGGGGTTTTGCTGGTCCATTTGGCGGTGAGGGTGAGGTTGTCGGTGACGGGTTTGCCGAAGTCGTAGGCGACTTTGTTGATGAACCATCCGTCGAACTGGTAGCCTTCGCGCACCGGGTCGGGGGAGGGTCGTTGGACCCTGCCGTAGGGATAGGCGACCTGCTGGGGGCCGGGTGTCGGGCTCCCTCCTGCCGTGTCGAAGGTGACCGTGTGGGTGGAGGCCGGTCTCGTGTCTCTTAACAGGGGCTGGTCGACCGTGTAGGTGAGGCTTCTGGTGAAAAGCTGGCCGTCTTGTTTGCCGGTGATAACAATGGTGGCTTGTCCGGGTTGGCGTGCGGGAACCTCCGTCTGCCAGGCGTCGCCGGTCTTGTCGGGTGTCAGTGGCTGGCCGTCCATGCTGGCTGTTTCAAGGATGGGTGTTGTGGTGGTGCTGAGTCTGGCTGGCTGGCCGGGCAGGCCCTGCCCGTCCAGGCTCCACGTGAACATGCCGCCCTGTCTGCTGATGGCGGTGATTCTGCCGCCCGTAGCGGCGGCCTGCGTGTATGGCTGGTTCCCGTTGTCGGCGCGCATGGGTGTCTGGCCGGGCTTCCAGGCCCAGACCTTGCCGTTCTTGTCCGTGATGATGGCCTGGCTGTCGTTGCCGGTGATTTTGCTGGCTTTCAGCTGTCCTGGCAGGCTTAAAACTGTGGTGCTGGTTGTGCTGTCGGCCAGGAAATAGGCCTGCCCGTCAGTGTCCAGGAGGAGGAATCCCTGGTTGAGGGCCTGGGCCTGGATGATGCGCGTGCCCGGTTCCTGCCTGATGGGTTCGGGCTTGGCTTTTACCGTGTTGTTCGCGTTCCGGGTCCAGGCCTGCCCGTCCGAATCCACGATGAGGATCCGGCTGTCGGAGGCGGCGGCGGTGACGGCCTGCGCCGGTTCGGGCAGGCCGGTCGTGGCCTGTTGTGTGAATTTCGGATTCGGATTCCGGCTGTCGGCATCGTTGGCCTGGTAGGCGTGGACCCGGCCTTGACGGTCCACGGCCAGGAGCCGATTATCGTTGATGCTGATGCTGGTGAACCGGGTGTTCTTGCCGGTGTCGAGGAGCGTGGGTGCCGCTTGTCTGCTGTCCCAGGTGTAGATCCGCTGGTCGGATCCGAGTGCGGCCTGCCGGCGGCTGCCTGCCGCGGCCTGCAGGTAACGGAACCCGGCGGCGGCCCGGGCGGGGGCGGGCACCTGTTCGGGAATGCTGTCCTGTGTCCAGGTGTGGATGCGGCCGTCCCCGGTCAGGCCCACAGTCTGGCTGCCTGCGGCCTGGATGCTCGTGTAACAGGGTTCCTGCGGGCTGGGCGGGCTGATGGTCAGCCGGGTGCCGGTGGCGGGCCCGTGCTCCGGGCTCAGCCGCCAGTCCGTGACCTTGGTCCATTTTGCAGTCAGGGTCGTGTCCTGGAGGACGGGGGTCCGGAAGTCGTAGGGCTGGCCGTCAAGCGTCCACCCGTCGAACCGGAAGCCCCCACGCACAGGGTTGTGTTGCGGAGGGGATGCTAGGGTGCCGGTTTCCACGCTCGCCCGTGTGGGCGTGCCTCCGTCGGCCGGGTCGAAGCGCACCGTAAGGGAAGTTTGAGTATCTGTCTTTTCGGCTGATTTGGCCGGAGCGAGGTCTGTGCCGTCTTTATTGATTGTCGTCGATGATGGAGTGCTTGGACTCGGTGTTGCGGAACCTAATGGTGTGGTGGTTTGTATTGGCGAGGGCGAGGGCAGTGGGGTGCTGGCTGCGCTGCCGGTGGGGATGCCGGGGGTTTGTCCAGCTGTGTGGGGGGTCTGGCGGCCCCCCTTGATGGATGGGGGAGCGTCCGCGTCGGCGGTCGCGGCGCCCAGGCCTGCCAGCAGGCCCAGCAGGAGGATCGTCGTCGCCGAGGCGCGACGCAGACGGGTACCCTGATGCATAAGCCGACAACCTTTCGCCCACACCGGACACAGCCGCTTCGAACATCCCCAGGAAGGTGCCGATGAATCCCTGCCTAGCAACGTCCCATCCGTCAGGAAGCGACTCTTTAATCCGCATCGAAACCCAGCCAACTCCCCAACACCACTACATTCATCATGCTACCTGAAAAAACTAGTACACACGACGCCGTTTGTGATATCGGATCCATATAGGTCAAGCCTGCTTCGGGCTCCGTGCCGGCGCAGTGCTCCTGTTTACTGCCTCACTGATGAAAAAGTGAGCAGACATCGTACTGTTGCCAGTATCTCAATCTCCAAGATTGTGCCTGCCATTGACCGCCAGTGCATGGGGTCCGGGAGATGGTCGGAATTCTGACTAAGTTGGCTGTCCCGACCGGCCTGTTGCGAGGCTGCCTGCATGATGCCGATCCGGCAGAAGTAAGCATTAAGTGTGGTGGGAGGGGCGCGGGAGGCGTGTCGGCTCACTTGGGATTGAGCCTTGTATGACGATTGCCTCCGTGCGCCCCCGGTAAGCCAGGGCCGAGAGATTGACCCGCCCCTGGCTGGTCTTACTCATGCTAAGTTTGCGACAGCCGATGCTGTTTCCTCCTGTGGTGATGGTAGGCCAGCACACTGCCCATACTCACGACTCCTGTGACCAGGGTGAGCAGGATGCCTGCCCCGCCGGTACTGGGAAGCACGACTGTAGGCGCTGCGGGCAGGTACGTGTATCTGAGGGAGGTGTCGGTCTGGGTGTTTCCTGCGCCGCCCAGCGTGTATTTGACGCTGACTGTAACCGTGCCCGGCAGGTGTGCAGGCGTGGTCACGCTGGCGCTGCTGCCATCGCCGCGAATCAGATTTGTGCCGGGGCTGGTGTCGAAGGTGACGCTGGTGATCACCGGCTGCAGGTTGAACGCTACCAGAACGGGAGCAAGACTCCGGCTTCCTGCATTGGGATTGCCGAGCTGACCGTACTGGTTGTCTCCCCATGCCTTGGCGTATCCGTTCGTGCCAATCGCCAGTGAATGCTGCCATCTCGCACTTATTTGCACGGTGTTCATCCAGGGTCCGGCCGAGCTCGTGGACTGCGCGGAGGCAAACACCTTTACCGGGGTATACCGATTGCTGGTGGTGTTGTCGCCGAGCTGGCCAAAATCGTTGCGCCCCCATGCCCAGGTGTTCCCGTCCGTGTCAATGGCGAGCGCATAATAACCTCCAGCGTTCACCTGCTTGGCTGTCACAGGGCCTGCAGTTACCGGGTATTTTACACGCACGGGGACAGGATTTGCATCGTATTCTCCGTTGCTGGTGCCATTGCCGAGTGAACCATACGTATTTTGTCCCCATGCCCAGGTGTTCCCGTCCGTGTCAATGGCCAGCGCATACCAGTATCCAGCGCTCACCTGCACCGCCTTCAGCCAGGGGCCCGCTGCAGCCGTGGACTTGCTGGAGGCGAACACGCGGCCGGGCGTCGGGTTGAAGATGTTGGCACTGGTCCCGTTATTTGTGTTGTTGCCGAACTGGCCGTTGGTGTTGTAGCCCCAGACGTACACGTAACCGTCCTGGCCGATGGCCATGTCGAAGGACCAGCCGGTGCTGATCTGTACGGCGTGGAAGACGCCGCTGGCATCCGATGAGTCTTTGACTGCAGCGGGGAAGGTTTGCTGGCTTGAGCCGTTACGATCGTATCCTTTGGATATGCTGCCCCAGGTGTATACGGTGCCGTCGGCGCCTAGCGCCATGGAGTTCCAGGCTCCGCCGGTTACCTGGATGGCTTTCAGGCCTTCACCGGAGTTGTTTGGCCCGTGCACGCGCACAGGTAGCGACGAATTGGATGTGGTGTTGTTGCCGATCTGCCCGTGGTCGTTGAGCCCCCAGGCGTACACGTACCCGTCGCTGCCGATGGCCAGCGAATGATAGCCTCCGGCAACGACCTGCACGTAGGTGAAATCCGTGGGTGCGTCTGCAGGCTTCGGCACCGGGACGGGTGTGTTCTGCCGGGCGGTCGTACCGATGCCGAGCTGGCCGAACTTGTTGTTGCCCCAGGCGTAGGCGTTCCCGTCGCTGCCCACAGCAAGCGAATACCCCGTCTGATCAGCGAAGAGGTATCCTCCGCCACTGGCCTGGCTGAACCTGATGCCCCGGCTGGTGTTGGTTGGCGGGGTGATGGTGGTGGTTTCCTTGCCCAGCTGGCTGCCCTTGTCGGGGCTGATGCTCCACTGGTTGTTCTGTTTGGTGGGTGTCCAGTGGGCGGTCAGGGTCAGGTCCTTGCTGACAGCACTGCTGAAGTCGTAGGCGACCTGCCCGATAAACCATCCGTCAAACTGGTAGCCTGCGCGCGTCGGGTCGGGGGTAGGCCGATGGATCCTGCCGTAGACTGGCTGGATGCTCTGGTCCTGGGGGGTCGGGCCTCCTTCGCCCGTGTTGAAATGGACCGTGTATGTGGAGTCCAGTTGGCCGTCTCTGGTCAGGGTCTGGTCGACCGTGTAGTTGAGGCTTCTGGTGAAGGGCTGGCTGTCCTGCCTGCCAACGATGAGAATAGTGGTCTGCCCTGGCTGGCGGGCGGGTGTGTCCGCCTGCCAGGAGTTGTTGTTCTTGGTGAGTGTAAGCGGCTGGCCGTCCATACTGGCTGATTCCAGGGTGGGCGCCTGTGTGGTGTTGAATCTGTCTGGTTTGCTTAGCTGGCCCTGATCGTCCAGGTTCCACTGGTATAGGCTGCCCTGCCTGTTCACGGCGGTGATTCTGCTACCGATGCGGACCGCTTGCATGTAACGCTGCTTTCCGTTGTCTGCGCGGGTGGGCGTCTTGCCGGGCTTCCAGGCCCAGACGTGGCCGTCCTTGCCGGTAATCATGGTCTGATCCCCGTTTGCGGCGATCCTGCTGGTCTGCACGCCGTCCGGCAGACTGACTGGGGTCATGCTGGCCGTGTTGCCGGCCTGGTAATAGGCCTGCCCGTCCGCGTCCAGGAGGAGGAACCCTTTGCTGAGGGCTTGGGCCTGGATGATGCGGATTCCGGGGTCTTGTTTGATGCTTATGGGTTTGGTTTCTTCATTGTTGGTCGTATCCCATATCCAGCCTTGTCTGTCGGAGTCCAGTGCCAGAGTTCGGCTGCCAGATGCGACGGCGAGGACGGCTTGCGCCTGTTCGGGCAGGCTGGTTGTAGCCTGTTCGGCGAGTTTTGGAGTCGGATTCCGGCTCTCGTCTTGGTCATCTTGGAAAGCGTGGACGCGGCCCTGTTGGTCCACCGCGATGAGCCGGCCGCCGTTCATGCTGATGCTGGTGAACTGGATGTTCGTGCTGGGGTGGAGAATCACGGGCTTGGGCTGTTGGTTGGTCCAGGTGTAGATGTGCTGGTCGGATCCCAACGCTGCCTGCGATAGGCTGCCGGCTGCGGCCTGCAGGTAATGGAACCCGTCGTCGGCTTGGATGGGAAAAGGTACCTGTTCAGGTATGTTGTTTTGCGTCCATGTGTAGATGCGGCCGTCACCGGTCAGTCCGACAGTCTGCTCGCCTGCAGTTTGGAGTCTGATGTAGTAGGGTTCCTGCCTGTCGGGCGGGTTGATGGCCAAGCGGGCGCCGGTGGCGGGTCCGTGGTCCGGGCTCAACGTCCAGTCCGTGGGTTTGGTCCATTTTGCGGCCAGTGTCGTGTCCTGGAGGATGGGAGTTTGGAAGTCGAAGGGCTGGCCGTCAAGTGTCCATCCGTCGAACCGGAAGCCGGGGCGCTGAGGGTTCTCTTGCGGGGGAGCGGCGAGAGTCCCGGTTTTCACGGTCGCCTGGGTGGGTGTGCTTCCATCGGCCGGGTCGAAGCGCACAGTATGCATGGCTTGACTGTCCGTCTTATCGGATGGCTTGGCTGAAGTAGCCGATTCTGTGCTGTCCGGAATGCTCGTCGACGTTGATGGGGCATCTGAAGTTGTTGCAGGGGTTAGCAGTGATGCGGTTTTCAGGGACGATGACGAGGGAACTTGAGTGCTGGTGGCGCTGCTGGGGAGAGTGGGGGGTGCGTCACCGTCCGCGTCGGTGGATGCCGCTGCAGGGCCCGCATGCAAGCTGAGCAGGACGATCATCATCGTCGAGATACGCCGTAGACCGGCACCCAGATGCATAAGCCGAAAACCTTTCGCCCACATCGGACACGTCTACATCCAACAACCCCGAGAGTGTGCCGATGACCCCTGCTTATAGTGTCCTATCCGTCAGGAAGTGACCCCTCAAGCCACATTGAAACCCAACCAATTGCCCTACAACATTGTCATGCTACCCGAAAAAGCACCGCACATGGTGTAACTCACAATAATTGCTTCGAAATATAGTCCAGGACTTGTTTGATCCCCATGCCTGAGCGTATCCCTGGTTAATCGCCTCTTTTGCAAAAGAGACAGCAGGTGGGTATCGCTTCGTTACCTGGTGCTCCGATTCCCAAGCTCTCTGTCTGTCCAGGAGTGGATTGGTTCGGCAGGTCAGTTGCGGGGGAAGCGGCGGGGTGGTGACGGCTCTGGACGGAGATTGCCGGTGTGAGGTCGGGGAGCCGCGGATGGCGGCATCCAAGGCCTTGCGTGGCAGTTTATCGATGCTATCCACTCAAGGTCTTTGACAGTTTCCGACTGGATCAGTCCTGCTGGGTTACCGTAGGATTCGATGTGTCAGCTACAAGTTGTCGAGGCGCGGACTGCCGCAGGGCCGGGCCAGGCATGCGCAACTGGTGGCCGGTGTGCTCTAGTCGCCAAGGATGGGGGGGGGGCGAAGCATTCGATGTCTCTTGTAAAGAAATATGTGGCCTAGGTTTAGCTGTCCTGTGGCTGGGCATGGGTTAATCCGACCCGAACTGTTTGTGGGTCCGCCAGTTGACATCAGCACGTTCTCGAGCCGGCGGGAGCCGGGAGACGGTCGGAGCCCAGGCTCATTTGGCTGTCTCGAACTGGCCCGCTGCGTGGCTGCTCGTATCATGCCTATGCCGGTTTTGCAGAAGCAAGTATATGGATGGTGGGGGCGCGGGAGGGGTGTCGGCTCCCTGGGGGTTGAGCCTTAGATGGCACTTTTCCACCCTGCTCCCGCCTAGTTGGGCCGGGGGCGTGGGGATTGATACGCCGTCCGGCCGGTCTTACTGGTGCGAAGTGTGCAACAGTTGGTGTGTTTCTCTCCTATGGCGGCGTGAAGCCAGGACACCGCCCATGCCGGTCATGCTGGTGGCCAGAGCGAGCAGGATGCCCTCCTCTCCGGCCTGGGGGAGCACGCCGGCAGGCGTGTACGTGTAGGTGAGGGATGTGTCGGTCAGGGTGTTCCCTACTCCGCCTATCGTGTAGTCGACGCTGACCCTGACCGGGCCAGGTAGGTGCGCAGGTGTCAGCACGGTGACGCTGTTGCTGTTGATGACATGGGTCAGGTTGGTGGCGGGGCTGGTGTCGAACCTGGCGGCTGTGATCACCGGCTGCAGGGGGAACATCACCGACACAGGGGCCATGCGTCTGGCACTGGGGGAGTCTCCTGTGGGGATGTCGGTGTTGCCGAGCTCGCCGGAGGAGTTTTGTCCCCATGCCCTGGCGTGCCCTTCCTTGTCGACGGCCAGGGAATGTAAGCGTCCGGCGCTGACCTGCACGACATTTAGCCAGGGGCCGGCCGAGCTCGTGGACTGTGCAGAAGCAAGCACTTTCACCGGGGTATACCGATCGCTCGTGGTGTTGTCGCCGAGCTGGCTATTGTAGTTGCGTCCCCATGCCCAGGTGTTCCCGTTCGTGTCGATCGCCAGCGAATGCCAGGTTCCCGTGCTGACCTGTATGGCTGTCACCGTGCCCGCACTCGTGGGGTATTGCACGCGTACGGGTACGGTCACGCTGTTAACGTTGGTGCCGTTGCCGAGCTGTCCAAACCAGTCTCCTCCCCATCCCCAAGTGTTTCCTTTTGTGTCGATCGCCACCGAATGATAGCCGCCGGCGCTGACCTGTACGGCTGTCACTGTGCCCGCGCTCGCGGGGTATTGCACGCGTACGGGAACACTCGAATAGCTTCCGGTGCCGTTGCCGAGCTGGCCTTCGATGTTGCGTCCCCATGCCCAGGTGTTCCCATTCGTGTCGATGGCCACGGTGTGATAATACCCGGTACTCAGCTGTACGGCCTGCACCGTGCCCGCGCTCGCGGGGTATTGTGTGCGTACGGGAAGGCTGGAATTGCTGGTGGTGCCGTTGCCGAGCTGGCCATAGTCGTTGCGTCCCCATGCCCAGGTGTTCCCGTCCGTGTCGATGGCCAGCGAAACCCCGTTTCCGGCGCTGACCTGTATGGCCTTCAGCCCCGTGTTCACGTTGGAACGTGTGGCGGGATTGAATACGCGCACGGGGACGGCCGAATATCCGCCGGTGGTGCGGTTGCCGAGCTGACCGTAGTCGTTGTCTCCCCAGGCGTACACGTATCCGTCGCTGCCTATGGCCAGCGAATGCTTGCCTCCGACGGTGACCTGCACGTAGGTGAAATCCGCCGGCCGGTCCGGATATGTTGTGCGATCGGGCTTCTTCACTGGTGTCGGTGAATTCCGCTGTGATCTCGTCCCGTCGCCAATCTGGCCGGAACTGTTGTAACCCCAGGCGTAGGCGTTCCCGTCGCTGCCGACCGTCGAAGAGAATGAAGTCGCCACTCCGTCGCTTTTTGAGCTGCTGATCTGGTTGAACCTGATGTCCTGGCTGTTGGCGGGCGGGGTGATGGTGGTCTGCTGCCTGCCCAGCTGGCTGCCCTTGTTGGGGTTGATCCTCCAAACGTTGTTTGGGTCTTTGACGGTCCAGTGGGCGGTGAGGGTGAAATTCTGGGTGACGGGCTTGCTGAAGTCGTAGGCGATGTTGTCTCTGAACCATCCGTCGAACTGATAGCCTTCGCGCACCGGGTCGGGTGTGGGACGCTGCACCCTTCCGAGCGGGTAGGACACCTGCTGTGGGTCCGGCTTCAGGCTTCCGCCATCTGAGTCGAAGCCGACTGTGTAGACGGATGCCTGCCGGAAGTCCCTAAATAGTGTCTGGGCGACTGTGTAGTCGAGTCTTCTGGTGAAGGGCTGGCCGTCCTGCCTACCGGCGATCGTGATGGCGGCTGGTCCAGGCTGGTGTTCGGGCACCGCCGTCTGCCAGGAGCCGTCTTTCTTGCTGAGAGTCAATTTTTGTTCGTCCATGCTGGCTGATTCCAGGGCGGGCGCCTGGGTGGTGTTGATTCTCGCCGGCTTGCTGGGCCGGCCTTGCTTGTCCAGGCTCCACTGGTATACGTTGCCTTGCCTGTCCACGGCGGTGATTCTGCCGCCCGTAGCGGCGGCCTGCGTGTAGGCCTGCTTCCCGTTGTCGGCACGGATGGGTGTTTCGCCGGGCTCCCAGGCCCAGACCTTGCCGTCCTTGTCTGTGATGATGGCCTGGCTGTCGTTGCCGGTTATCCGGCTGGCTTTCAGCTGTTCTGGCAGGCCGGTGGCTACGAGCTTGGTGGTGTTGTCGGCCAGGTAATAGGCCTGCCCGCCTGCGCCCAAGAGGAGGGCCCCTTTGTTGAAGGGTTGGGTTTGGACGATGCGCAAGCCCGGGTCTTGCTCAATGCGCTCGGGCTTGGCTCTTCCAACCTTGTTCGTGTCCCAGGCCCATGCCTGCCCGTCCGCGTCCAGGGTGAGGATCCGGCTGGCCGTGGCGGCTGCAAGAACGGCCTGCGCCTGCCCGGGCAGGCTGGTTGTTTCATGTTCGATGGGCTTTGAGTTCGGATTTTGGCTATTGGCCTGGCTGGTTCGGAAAGCGTGGACCTGTCCCTGCCGGTCCACGGCCAGCAGCCGGTCGCCGTTCATGCTGATGCTGGTGAATTGGGTGTTTTGGCCGGTGTCAAGGATGGTGGGCGTGGCCTGTTGGCTGTTCCAAGTGTAGATGTGCTGGTCGGATCCGAGTGCCGCCTGCCATTGGTCGTTGGCTGCGGCTTGCAGGTAGTGGAACCTGTCGGGAGCCTGGATGGGGGAGGAAACCTGTGTTGGCGTGCTGTCCTGCGTCCATGTGAAGATGCGTCCGTCGCCGGTCAGGCCGACTATCTGGTCTCCTGAAGTTTGGATGCTGACGAACTGAGGCTCCTGCCTGTCTGGCGGGCTGATGGTCAGCTGTGCTCCGGTGGCGGGCCCGTGGTCCGGGCTCAGCGTCCAATCTGTTATTTGTGTCCACTTGGCTTTCAGGGTCGTGTCCTGGAGGATAGGGGTCTGGAAGTCGAAAGGCTGGCCGTCGTGGGTCCATCCGTCGAATAGGAAGCCTGCACGTACAGGATTATGTTCCGGAGGGACAGCCAGAGTTCCGGTTTTCACAGTTGATTGTGTAGGCTTGCTGCCGTCGGTTTGGTCGAAGCGCACCGCGTGTGTAGCTTGCTCACTGGTATCGGATGGCTCGTTTGAAGTGGGGTCTGCGCTGTCTGTATCGTTCGTCGGCGATGACGAGGTGGCTGGGCTCGATGTCGTGGGGGTCAGTGGTGATGTGGTTTCCAGTGGCGAGGAGGAAGGCAGGGGGGTGCTGGTTGCACTGCCGGGGGTAATGGCGGGGGTTTGCTCAGCTTTGCGGGGGGTCTGACTACCTCCCTCCACCTTGATGGGCACAGAAGCGTCCGCAGGGCCGGCGGACGCGGTGTCGTTCGCGTTGGCGGATGTAATGCCCAGGCCTGCCAGCAGGCCCAGCAGGAGGATCATTGTCGCTGACGCGCGACGTAGACGGGTAACCAGATGCATAAGCCGAAACCCCCTCGTCAACACCGGACACGACCGTTTCCGACATCCCCAAACGTGCCGATGACCCCTGCTTACAACGCCTTATCCGTCAGGGAGCCATTCAGACCACATTGAAAACCAATCAACTCCCCAACAACATTGCACTTATTATGCTACTGGAAAAAGAAACACGCGCGGAGCAATTCATGAGAAATGTATCGAACTGTTAACCAAGGCTCGATTGGTCACTATGCCTAACCGTATTCATAGGATATAGCTAATCGCCTGACCGACAAAGGTAAACAGCATATACATATAAGTATTGCTTCGTTAATCAGTGTTCCTAGGGTGCAGGGATGGCGCAAGCGCCGACCAGGCGAGTGCTGGCCAGACCGGCGCGGGGTAGGTTATGGCAGTCCTGCTGGGTTATCGTTGGATTTTGGCGGGTCTGATACGGGCGGTCAAGGCGCGGAATGCCGTGTGGTCAGGCCTGACTTGGTTTGACTGGTGGTCGGTATCTCGAGTCGTCAAGGATGGTGCAGGTGAAGAAACCGTAGTCTGATATGTGGAAATAGGCGTCCTGGATTTGCTGTCCTGTGGCTGGACATGAGCTAATCTGGCCCGCAGATTGTAGGGGTCTGCCGGTTGTACGTCAGCAGATGGGAGTCGGGAGACGCTCAGAATCGAGTCTGATTTGGCAATCCCGAACCAGCCTGTTTTATGGCCGTGTACATGATGCCGATGCCGGTCTGGAAGAAGTAAACATATGTGTGGTGGGGGCGCAAGGGGGTGTCGGCTCACTGGGGGATTGAGCCTTCAGTGACACTTGCCTCCGTGCGCCCCCTGTAAGCCGGGGCGGGAAGATTGATCCGCCACCCGGTCTGTCTTGCTCGTGCGAAGCATGTGACAGTTGGTGTGTTTCCCGCCGGTGTTGGCGTGATGCCAGGACCCCTCCCATGCCGGTCATGCCGGTGGCCAGGGCGAGCAGGATGCCCTCCCCTCCGGCGCGGGGAAGCACTCCTGCAGGCAGGTATGTGTAAGTCAGGGAGGTGTCGGTCAGGGTGCGTCCTGCACCGCCCATCGTGTAGGCGACGCTGACCGTGACCGGGCCAGGCAGGTGTTCGGGCGTGAGCACAGTGACGCTGTTGCTGTTGCTGACAGGGGTCAGATCCGTGGCGGGGCTGGTATCGAAGGTAACGCCGTTGATTACCGGAGACAGGTTGAACACCACCGGCACCGGGGTTGGGCTCGGATTTCCTGCCTCAGGATTTCCAAGCTGGCCAGTATTGTTTCTACTCCATGCCAGTGCACGTCCGTTCGCGTCGACTGCAAAGGAGTGATAGTATCCACTGCTAATCTGCATGGCTTTCAGTCCTGTGCTTGCATTATTGGGTTCGAGCATCATCTGTTTGGGGGTAGGATTCGAAGTCCAACTGCCGATGCTGCCGTTGCCGAGCTGACCATATTCGTTGCTTCCCCATGTCCAGATGTTTCCGTTCTCGTCAATCGCCAGTGAATGATTGCCTCCGCCGATGACTTGTTTGGCTTTCAGCCCTGTGCTTGCATCATTGGGATTAAGCAGCACCTGTCTGGGGATAGGATTCGGGTCGATGGTGCCCTTGTTGATGCTGTTGCCGAGTTCACCGTTATGGTTGAACCCCCATGCCCAGATATTTGTGTTCTCGTCAATCGCCAGCGAATGATTGCCCCCCGCACTCACTTGTTTGGCCTTCAGTCCTGTGCTTGCATCATTGGGATCGAGCAGCACCTGCATGGGAATAGGATTCGCCTTGTTTTCCATGCTGTTGTTGATGCTGTTGCCGATTTCGCCATGATAGTTGAACCCCCATGCCCAGACGCTTCCATCCTGATCAATCGCCAGCGAATGCGAGTCTCCGGCGCTGATTTGCATGGTTTTCAGTCCTGTGCTTGCATCATTGGGATCGAGCAGCACCTGCATGGGGATAGGATTCGGGTTGCTTGTGTTGGTGTTGATGATGCTGCCGAGCTGGCCTAGACCGTTCCATCCCCAACCATATTGGTATCCATTACTACCAATAGCCAGAGAATAATCGTGTCCGGCGCTGACCTGCATGGCTTTCAGTCCTTTGCTCGCATCGTAGGGGCTGTTGGGATCGCACACCCGCACAGGAACAGTCATATAGCCACCGCTGGTGTTATTGCCGAGCTGGCCAGCCCAGTTTAATCCCCAGGCGTACGTGTATCCGTCGCTGCCGATGGCCAGCGAGTGGTAGCCGCCTGCAGCGACCTGTACATAAGTGAAGTCGGTCGGCACGCCTGCAGGCTTTTTCACCATGACCGGCGTAGCCCGGTCGGCGGTCGTCCCGTCGCCGAGCTGCCCGTACTGGTTGCTTCCCCAGGCGTAGGCGTTCCCGTCGCTGCCCACCGCCAAGGAAAAACCATAGGTATAGTCTTTTCCTCCGCTGATCTGGTTGAATTTGATGCCGCTGGTGCTGTCCGGCGGGGTGATGGTGGTGGCCTCGTTGCCCAGCTGGCTGCCCCGGTCTGGGTTGATTCTCCAGGAGGTGTTGGGGTTTTTGCTGGTCCATTTGGCGGTGAGGGTGAGGTTGTCGGTGACGGGCCTGCTGAAATCGTAGGCGGCCTGCCTGATGAACCACCCGTCGAACAGGAAGCATTCGCGCGCCGGATCGGGGGAGGGCCGCTTCACCCTGCCGTACGGGGCGGGGAAATGCTGGTCTGCTGGTCCGGGGTCTCCTCCGCCCGTGTCGAATCGGACCGTAAATGTGGATCGTGGTTCGACGTCCCGCGTCAGCGGCTGGTCGACCGTGTACGTAAGGCTTCTGGTGAAGGGCCGGTTGTCTTCTTTGCCGGTGATGGTGATGATGGCTGGTCCGGGCTTGCGGGCGGGCATGTCCGTCTGCCATGAGCCGTTGTTCCTGGCAAGCGTGAGCGGCTGGCCGTCCATGCTGGCTGTTTCCAGGGTTGACTCGGAGATGGTGTCGGGCCTGACGGGCTTGCCGGGCTGGCCCTGCCTATATATTCCACCCTGCCGGTCGACGGCGGTGACCCTGCTGCCGGTGCTTGCGGCCTGCATGTACTGCCTGCTCCCATCGTCCGCCCGGATGGGCTTGCTTCCCGGCTTCCAAGCCCAGATGTGGCCGTCTTTGTCAACGATCATGGTCTGTTCTTCGCCGCTGTTGATTCTGCCGATCTGCTCGCTGTTGGGCAGACTGACGGCTGTGGGGCTGCTCTTGCCATAGGCCAGGTGATAGGCCTGCCCGTCCTCGTCCAGGAGGAGGAACCCCTGGTTGAGGGCCTGCGCCTGGACGGTGCGCATGCCCGGGTCCTGCCTGATGCGTTCGGGCTTGATGTTGCGTGTGTTGCTTGTGTCCCAGGTCCAGGCTTGCCCGTTCGCGTCCACGATGAGGGTCCGGCTGGCGGAGGCGACGGCAAGGACGGCTTGCGCCTGTCCGGGCAGGCTGGTTGTTTCCTGTTCGGCGGGTTTCGGTTTCGGATTCCGGCTATCGGCATCGCTGGCCTGGTAGGCGTGGATTTGTCCCTGCCGGTCCACGGCCAGGAGCCGGTCGTCGTTGATGCTGATGCTGGTGAACCGGGTGTTCTTGCCGGTGTCGAGGAGCGTGGGTGCCGCTTGTCTGCTGTCCCAGGTGTAGATCCGCTGGTCGGATCCGAGTGCGGCCTGCCGGCGGCTGCCTGCTGCGGCCTTGCAGGTAACGGAACCCGGCGGCGGCCTGGGCGGGGGCGGGCACCTGCTTGGGTGTGTGGTCCTGTGTCCAGGTGTGGATGCGGCCGTCCCCGGTCAGGCCGAGGATCTGCTCTCCTGCGGCTTGGACGTTGACATAGCAGGGCTCCTGCGGGCTGGGTGGCTTGATGGTCAGCCGGGTGCCGGTGGCGGGCCCGTGGTCCGGGCTCAGCGTCCAGTCCGTGGCCTTGGCCCATTGGGCTTTCAGGGTCGTGTCCTGCAGGATGGGGGTCCGGAAGTCATAGGGCTGGCCGTTGTATGTCCACCCGTCGAACCGGAAGCCCCCACGCACAGGGTTCTGCCGTGGAGGGGATGCGAGGGTGCCGGTTTCCACAGTTGATTGGGTAGGCGTGCTCGCGTTATCCGGGTCGAAGCGCACCACATGCGAAGTTTGATCAGCGGTATCGGATGGCTTGGCTGAAGCAGATCCTGTGTTGTCGGGTGTTCCCGTCGTCGATGATGGGGTTCCTGGGCTTGTTCTTGGGCTTAATGGTGTGGTGGTTTGTATTGGCGAGGGCGAGGGCGAGGGCAGTGGGGTGCTGGCTGCGCTGCCGGTGGGGATGCCGGGGGTTTGTCCAGCTGTGTGGGGGGTCTGGCGGCCCCCCTTGATGGATGGGGGAGCGTCCGCGTCGGCGGTCGCGGCGCCCAGGCCTGCCAGCAGGCCCAGCAGGAGGATCGTCGTCGCCGAGGCGCGACGCAGACGGGTACCCTGATGCATAAGCCGACAACCTTTCGCCCACACCGGACACAGCCGCTTCGAACATCCCCAGGAAGGTGCCGATGAATCCCTGCTTACAACGTTCCATCCGTCAGGAAGCCGTCCAGTTCCCCAGTCCTCAAGCCGCCCCAGCGCCAGCCGTACAAGCCATATCGAAACCCAGCCAACTCCCCAACACCACTACATTCATCATGCTACCTGAAAAAACAAGAACACACGACGCCGTTTGTGATATCGGATCCATATAGGTCAAGCCTGCTTCGGGCTCCGTGCCAGCACAGTGCTCCTGTTTACTGCCTCACTGAAGACAAAGCGAGCAAATATCGTACCGCAACCCGTATTTCCCTCCCCTGAAGCCATCTTCTGCCCGGCGATAGAATGGGCTGACGAATCAGGCGCGAGGGAAGCGACGGCTATAGTGACGACTTTGGATGATGTGGCCGGCGAGGCCGGGGTGTCGAGGATGACGGCATCCAATGCCCTACGGGGCAAATCCTCGGTCAAGCCCGCCACGGCGCGTCGAGTGTTGGAGGCAGCGAAACGTCTGGAGTACCGGCCCAATCTGGCGGCCCGGCGGCTCAGCTCGGGCAGGTCCGGAATCATCGGCTTCTCCACTGTGGAACTGGATCGTTCGCCCTTCTCGGCGGCCTTGGCGGCGGCGGTATCAGATCAGGCCGTCAGCATGGGGTATCAGACACTGATCCAGCAGACCAGGCAGATGGCCGGCTACGAGTCATCCATGGTGGCAGACATCGCCACACAATTCTGCGAAGGGACCATCCTGTCTGCGCCGGCCCTGTCTGCTGACTCTATTGCCGCGCTCAATCGGCGCTATCCCTTGGTGGTTTTCGACGGTCCTCAACTGGACCGGTCCGTGGACACCGTGCGCAGTCCTAACCGCAAGGGTGCCCAGGCGGCAGTGGAGCATCTGATAGACCATGGTTACCGGCGGATTCTGGTTCTTGGAGCTTCCTACAAAGCCCCAGACCAACTGGCTCAGTCCAGCCTAGGGCAAGACCAGCGGCTCTTGGGGGCCATGCAGGCAGCACAAGTCCATGGAATTCGCCTAGGACCTGAAGATGTGGTCGACTGCGACTGGGAACAGGGCAGCGCGGATCAATCCATGGCCGTACTGCTGGCTCGTCGCAGGAATTTTGACGGGGTCTTCGCCCTGACGGATGTGGTGGCCATCGGGGCTCTGCACGCGCTGGGGGAACATGGGGTGCGAGTACCCGAGCAGGTGGCCCTGATTGGTTTCGATGGGCTGGAAGTGTCCCGCTTCCTCACACCCTCACTATCGACCATCCGCGTAGATACGGACCGGGTGGCGGCCGAGTGCCTGCGACTGCTCATGGCTCGGATGAAGGATCCACCCGGCAGACATCAGCCTGAGCAGGTGCACCTTCCCTTCACGCTGGTGGAGGCTGGTAGCACAGCCCAGTCTTGAACTCGTCAACCGCGAATCAGCGCCAGTGTCAGCAGGTCAGGGGTGGGACCTTCGTCTCCGGCTTGGACCTGTACCCTGACGGCCCGGTCGGGCAGGGCGTCCAATCCACGACCGGTCAGGGGGTAGTGGTCCAGTATTCTGCCGTTTTCCTGGCTTCTTACGGGCTCGCCCAATTCCAGGCCTTCCGTCCGTAAGGAGTAGGGTGCGGCGCTGTCCTGGTCCCGCATGGTCACCTCCAGCATTGTCGCTCCGCCGGTGGCATCTCGCAGACGGTATGAGAAGCAGCCCCCAGCCAGGGCGTGACGGGTGTTGATTCCCTCAATCAGCTCCTGCCGGTCATTCCTGCCCTGATACTCGTGGTCGATTTCGGACTGCTGGGACCCGCAGTCCACCCGGTCGCAGACCTGCAGCTCGTGGGCCTGCTCCTGTGCATCGGTCTCTTCCAGGGCCCGGTGAACGCGGTCCGTATCGCCATCCTGCGCCCAGGGCAGGTAGACCGAATATCGGGAGGCCTCGATGGAGGTGAAGGGGACCAGCAGCAGGCGTGAATCGGTCCACCCTTGTTTTCCGGTCTTGGGTCTGGAGACGGCCACCTCTATGGCGCCATCATCCTGGGGGTGGGGCAGCAGGAAGTCCTGGGGCGCTCCCTGGAGCACGGGCAGATCGCCCAGCGGACGCAGGGGGCCGGAGGCGATGTGCCCGGCACGGGAGTCGTCAGCCTTCAGGCCAATCAGGTCGGTATCGTCGCTGCGGGCGGCCATGACCTTGACACCGCGCAGCAGGCTGACCCAGTCCGAACCGTCCGGCAGGGGCTCGGCGGTCACCCGAACCTGGTGGCTCAGCTCCAGGCTCACTTGGCCGGTCCAGGTCAGATGCAGGTGGTCGAAGCGGGGGCTGCCATCCGAACCGGACGTCGCTGGCTCGACGGTCATGTCCGCCTGGCCTTGCGCGATCCGGTACTCGGCGCCCTTCAGCCACCAGGGATGGCGTATGTTGAGGTCCAAGGTCTGCTGACTCTTGTCGCTGGCCTCCAGATCCAGACGGCCCAGGTTGGTGGCTCCAGGGCCGGGAGCGTAGGCCAGGCTGACCTGTAGTCCGCGCTGGAACCAGTCCAGGCTGGCGGGGATGAAGAGGTTGACCGCCAGGGACTCGGATTCCTGGCTGGATTTCTTTCCGGGCCGGCGCTCGAAAATCATGGCACCGTAGCGGGCGTGGTTTTCCAGGCCGGTGCCCACACAGCACCAGAAGGAGCGCTGGGTGCTGGAATAGACCCTATAGTGCCGGGGTCGCATGGGGGTGAAGTAGACGAAGCCATGCTCGCGGATGCCCACTGTGGAGACCAGATGGTTGACCAGGACCCGCTCATAGAAGTCCAGATAGCGGGCCTGTCCGGTGCGGTCGTAGAGGCGCAGGGCCAGCTTGGCCATGTTGTAGCTGTTGCAGGTCTCCAGGCCCTCGCGGGAGGTGACCATGGCCGAGAAGTCGTCCGGCGGATTGAAATGCTCGGAGATGGAGTGGGCCCCGATGGAGACCGTGCGCTTGTCCACCACCCCATGCCAGAAGGTGTCCACGGCTGTGCGGAAGGTCTCGTCTCCGGTGACCTCGGCTAGACGCTCGTAGCCCAGGACCTTGGGTATTTGCGTATTGGCGTGCAGGCCGGTCAGCTGGTCCTTGCCTGCGGCCAGCGGTTCGAAGAAGGGGCGGTCGGTCAGGCGACGGGCCTGGTGGAGATAGCGGTCCTTTCCGGTCAGCTGATAGAGGCGGGCGAAGGCCTCGTTCAGGCCCCCGTACTCGCAGGTCAGCATGGTTTGGAAATCCTGTTCGTCGATATTGTCCGCCAGGTCGCACCACCAGTCGGCCAGGCGCAGGACCATGACGCGGGCCATTTCGGAGGCGGCCTTGGTTTGGAAGGACTGCCAGCAATCCAGCAGGCCGGCGAAGAGCTTGTGCAGGTTGTAGAGGGGCACCCAGGCGCCCAGCAGATCGAAGGACTGGGCCTGAACGTGACCCTCCCGCAGGTTCCGGAAGAGCTCGGCGCTGTGAGGCATGCCGCCCAGGAAGCCGTCGCCCGAGGCCTCCTGGCACTCGAGCAGGCCGGTCAGCATGCGGGTGGCGCGCTCCAGGAAGGGCCAGGTTTGCAGACTCTGCCAGTAGGCCGCAAGTCCGGACAGGTAGTGGCCGCCGATGTGGCCGTCCAGACCCATGGATTCCCAGTTGGGGTATGGATCCGCTGTGGCGGTTAGGCCTGCCTCGCGCTGGTAGGGGGCCAGAAGGCGATCGGGATCCAGGCTCAGCAGATAGTCCGCGCCGGCCTGCTGTGCATCGGCGTAGATGCTGCCGGGGGTCAGACGGACCTGCGATGGGTTGAAGTGGGCATCCGACCCGGGACGGTTCTGCATGGACTGGGATTGATGGCGCGCGTCGGTCATGGCTCCTCCTTGCGGTGCCGTTCGGACAGGCCTGCGATGGCGGAGTCGGCGGCATTGCTGATGATAATTGTAGCGCTACACATATTGTCCATTCCGGCAATGCCGCCATGCGATGCCAAAGCTGTCTGGCGGAAGAATATGGGTGGCCCCGTTGCGTTGGGGGAGTTGGGGCCACCCGTGTGGTCCGGGCCTGTGTTTGGGGATAGTGATAACCCGGACCTGCTTACACGAGGGAAGTCTTTATTGTTGTCGGCTGAGGGTTTCCAGCCGGTGGCGCCTGGCTGCTGCGGCGCATGCGAAAGCGAGCAGCCCGGCGATCAGCAGGGGGACCAGGCCGCCTCCGCCGGCCCTAGGCAACACGCTGATGGAGTTGTATCGATACGTGTTGCTGGTGTCGGGGGTCTGGTCTGCTCCGCTCAGCCTCCATTCGATGGTGACGGTTGATATGCCGGGCATATGCGCCGGCGTGGCAACCGTCCAGGTGCCATCGGGGTTCCTGGTCAGGTCGGAGGCTTCAACATTGTCGAACAGGACATGCGTGGGGATGCCTAGTTCGGGGAAGTTGTCCTTGGCTGGACTGGCGGACCAGGTGTCGCCGGTGTCGCGGCCCAGCTGGCCCTTGGCGTTGTCCCCCCAGCTGTAGAGGTTGCCGTCAGATCCCAGGGCCAGGCAGTACGATGCATCTGCGCTGGCCTGGGTGAAGGTGATCCCTGCCGGGGTATCCACCTTGTTGGGCCTGCCTGCCGAGGTTTTGCCGCTGTCGCCCCAGGTGTACAGGCTGCCATCGGAACCCAAGGCGATGGAATGCTTGCCTCCTGCGCTGGCCTGGGTGAAGGTGACGCCAGCCGGGGCGTCGGCTCTGCCGGGCTTGTCTGCCGGAGTGCTGTTGGCGTCGCGGCCCAGGCGTCCGTTGGCGGCATTGCCCCAGGTGTAGAGGCTGCCGTCGTCGCTCACGGCCACGGAGTGGCTTCCGCCTGCGCTGGCCTGGGTGAAGGTGACGCCTGCCGGGGTGTCGGCTCTGCCGGGCTTGTCTGCCGGAGTGCTGGTGGTGTTGCGCCCGAGCTCGCCGTGGGTGTTGTCTCCCCAGGTGTATATCTCGCCTTGTGTGTCCACGGCCACCGTGTGGCCCTGGCCTGCACTGACACTGGTGAAAGTAACATCTGCCGGGGTGTCAGCCTTGTCGGGTTTGTCAGCGGGGGAGCCGCTGGTGACGGTACGTCCCAGCCGGCCGGTGCCGCTGTCACCCCAGGTGTAGATGTTGCCGTCCGAGCCCAGAGCCACGGCATGAGATCCTCCTGCGCTCGCCTGGACGAAGGTGATGCCTGCCGGGGTCTCAACCTTGTTGGGTCTGTTGGCTGGGGTGCCGCTGGTGACTGTGCGCCCGAGCTCGCCGTGGGCGTTGTCTCCCCAGCTGTAGAGGCTTCCGTCGGAGCCCAGGGCCACGGAAAATCCGTAGCCCGCGCTGACATGGATGAAGTTGACGCCTGCAGGGGTATCCGCCTTGCTCGGGTGGCTGTCCTGCTTGCCGGCGGTGTCGCGGCCCAGCTGCCCATGGCTGTCGTTGTCCCCCCAGGTGTAGAGGCTGCCGTCGGAGCCCACGGCAGCGGAATGGAGGTCTCCTGCATCGGCTTGGCTGAGCCGGATACCGCGTTCCGGTGGCGGGGTCAGCGTGACGGTTTGGCCACCGGTCTCAGGCCCGTTGTCCTTGTCGAGCTTCCACCTGTTGCTGTCGGCACTGCTCCAGTGGGCGGTCAGAGTCGCCGTGCCGGTGACCGGCCTGCTGAAGTCATAGGCTATGTTGCCGACGAACCAGCCGTCGAACAGGTGTTTATTCTTGGTTGGATCCTTGGCGGGGGGTTTCAGTCGGTTTCCCTCGGTCACGATTTGGAAACCGAACCCATTGCCACCGTCGGGGTCGAAAATGATCAGGTAATTGTCCAGGTATCTGTAGGACAGATGCGCATCTGGACGCTCACCGTTCATCTTCCAGGTGATGACTACATCAACTCTGCCACGGTCATGTTGGGGCGTGGTGACGCTCCAGGTGCCGTCCGAGTTGGGGTCGAGGTTGGTTCCGGGTGCCCCGCCGAAACTCACGTTAACGGGCTTGGGATCCTCGGGGAATGCGACCATGCCGGGGCTCCTGTCGTACTTGCCGCTGGTGGGGCGTCCCAGTTCGCCATACTTGTTTTGGCCCCAGCTGTACAGGTTACCGTCGGAGCCAATGGCTAGGGAGTGGGAATAGCCGGCGCTGACCTCGGTGAATTGTGCGGCACCTGCTGGTGTAGGCACTTTGCCCGGCTTGACGTCGTATTTGGCTGACCCGGTGTCGCGGCCCAGCTGTTCGCAATCGTTTAGTCCCCAGCTGTAGAGGTTGCCATCCGAACCCAAAGCCAGGGAATGTCTGTGTTCTGTGCTGACCTGGGTGAATTTCGTGACGCCTGCCGGCATGGTCACTTTGCGCGGCGTGCGGTCTTGCCTCGCCGGGGCGGTGTTGCGTCCTAGCTGGCCATATTCGTTCCATCCCCAGCTGTAGAGACTGCCGTCTGAGCTGGTGGCCAGGGATGTCCACTCTCCAGCCTTGATCCAAGTGAATTTCTTGACGCCTGCTGGCATGATCATCTTGCGCGGTGAACGGTCACGGAAGGGATATCCGCCGGCGTAGCGTCCCAGCTCGTCATAAGTGTTGTCGCCCCAGCTGTAAAGGTCACCGTCCGAGTCAAGAGCCATGGAGTAGAAGGTTCCTGCGCTGATTTGAGTGATTTTTGTGATGCCCTTCGGCAAGTTCACCTTGCCTGGCTTGACGTCGTATATGGCAGAACCCGTGTCACGTCCAAGTTCGCCGTACTTGTTTTCTCCCCAGCTGTAGAGGTTGCCGTCCGATCCCAGTGCAAGGGAATGCCATTTGCCTGCACATGCTTGGGTGAAGTGGACGCCGGCCGGTGGAGTGACCAGCTTCGGCTGATTGTCTATCTGGGGGTTGTCTTTTGGTGTTGTGCTGACAGTTTCGCGTCCCAGTTCTCCGTCGGCATTGTGCCCCCAGCTGTAGAGATTGCCGTCTGAACCGATGGCCAGGAAATGGGAGTAGCCTGTGCTGACCTGGGTGAAGTGGACGCCGGTCGGCGGGTTGACCAGGCTTGGCGTGCGCTTTTCGTCTTCAGGAGTCTCCAATTTGTAGTTGTTGTCTCCCCACCGGTAGAGGTTGCCGTCCGAGGCGATGGCCTGGGAACCTTCTTCTTTTGCCGGGATGATGTGGCTGAAGCGTATGTCTGGTTTGGTGGGCGGGGTCAGGGTGATTTTGGCGTATCCTCTGGTCTTCCCGGATGCGGGGGAGAGGCTCCAGGCGCTGGTGCCCTTGGTCCAGTGGGCGGTCAGGGTGAGATCCGTGGTGACGGGCTGGGTGAAGTCGTAGGCCACCTTGGAGTCGCCCTTGGCGTCTTTGGCGAACCAGCCGTCGAACAGGTAGCCGTCCCTGGTCGGGTCTTGTTCGGGACGGCTGGCCAAAGCACCGTCCTTGACGTTCTGGGAGTCGATGCTGCTGCCGTCTGCGCTGTTGAAGACGACCTGGTACGAAGTTGAACCTGACTGAGCACGGCTGGCTGCGGTACCGACGGATGCGTCTGTTTTCTGGTCTGCTGCGGTTTCTTCCAGTCTGGTCGGCTGGGCCGGGCCGATCGGTTTCGCGATGGCGTCGGCCGCAGTGAGCCCGCCGAAAATCATGCTGGCTGGAAGAATGACAATAACTTTCAAAATGTCTACAACAATGGCTGACCGGGAAGACACGTCCGGATGGCACATGATCGCTACAAACCCCTTTCCCAAGGTAAGGCAATCCGATGATGAAAACCCCAAGTTTTTTCATCGGTCGCATGCCGGGCACGTTCCCGGTAGCTAGAAAGAACGCTAGCATGCAGGTTCGGGTCTGGAGGGGAGCAACACTCGGATAAAACGAGTAAAAAATATTATGTCAAGTTGGGACGCCGATATTTTCCTCTAGGCGCAGAGGTAAAAATGAAAATGGGTGGCTCCCTGATGTTGGGGGGTGCGGAGCCACCCATCATGGCCGGGCCGTTCTTGGGATGCGGCCCGGCCGTTTACTCGAGCGAAGTGAATTCATGCCTGTGGCGTCCGGCTGCCAGGGCGCCGGCGGCGGCAAGCAGGCCTGAGGCGAGCAGGAGGAGTACCCCCGTGTTGCCTGTGAGGGGCAGAATGCCTTTGAAGGTATAGCTGAGGTGGGTCGGGGTCTGGTTGGCGGGACCCAGGGACCAGTCCACGATCACGTCAGACAGTCCCGGATTGTGGGCTGGCGTGGTCAGGGTGACCGACCCGTCCGCGTTCTGCTGCAGGCTGCCGGCGGGTGTCTGGTCGAACCTGACGCCGGTAATCAGCGGCGGCGGATATAGCGCCACCAGCGTCGGCGTAATGATCTTCGTGCCGTTGTTGCTGCCCGTGCCGAGTTGCCCACGGAAGTCGTATCCCCAACTGTAGAGGTTGCCGTCCTGACCGATGGCCAGGGAACAAGCCGATCCTGCGCTGATCCGCGCGACCGCGAACCCCTTGCCTGCGTTGTCCTGGCCTGCGGGGAGTGACACTTGTGAGGGGACGAGCAGCTCGGAGGTGCCCTGGTTGCTGCCCAACTGATCAAAGGTGTTTTCTCCCCATCCCCAGGCTGTGCCGCTCTGGTCGATAGCCAGCGAATATGTGGCTCCGGCGATGATTTGTGCGGCCTGGAATCCCTGGCTGGCATCGGCAGGGTTTTTTACCTGCGTGGGTGTGGACCGGTCGGTCAGCGTGCCATCGCCGATCTGGCCATCCGCGTTCATTCCCCATGCCCAAGCTGTGCCGTCCTGACCGATGGCCAGTGCGTGGACTTCACCGCTGCTGATCATCCTGGCCTTAAAGGTCTTGCTGGCGTTCTTGGGATCGGGCACGGGGGCTGGGTCGGTAGCATATGCGGTGCTGTATTTTCCTGTGCTTTGGCCGTTGCCGAACTGTCCGTGGTTGTTGTATCCCCAGGTGTATACGTTGCCGTCGGCGTCCAGGGCCATGAGGAAGCTGTATCTTGCGCTTACCTGGACCGCCTTCAGCCCCTTGTCGGAGCCGCTGGGATCCTTGGCCAGGGCCGGTGTCAGTTTGGGCGCGCTATAGGTGTCCTGGTCCTTGGTTTCGCTGCCCCAGACGTAGACGCGCCCATTCAGGTCGATGGCTGCCGAATCGGTGAAGCCGGCGGTCACCTGGGTGGCCTTGAAGGGTTGTCCGTCTGGGCCCTTGACGGGCTGTGGCTTGGAGTGGTCTTGCCTGCTGCCGTCGCCAAGCTGGCCATATTGATTTTGTCCCCAGCTGTAGACGGTCTGGTCGGAGCCGATGGCCAGCACGTGGGTTCCGCCTGCGGCGACCTGCGTGTAGGTGAACCCGGTAGCTGCGCCGTCAGGCAGGGGGACCTTGGTCGGCGCGTACTGTGTGGCCGTCGTACTCGGATCCTGGCCCAGCTGCCCGTAGTCGTTGCCGCCCCAGGCGTAGGCATTCCCATCGCTGGTCACCCCTATAGAAAAACCGGCAAAATTATCGCTGGCGCTTATCTGGTTGAAGCGGATGCCCCGGCTGGTTTTGGGCGGGGTGATGGTCACCTGCTGGCCGCCTTGGGCATCGCCATTATTCGGGCTGATCGCCCAGCTGCCGATGTCTGCAGGGCTCCAATGGGCGACCAGGGTAATGCTGCTGGTGACGGGCTGGCTGAAGTCATAAGCCACCTTGGATTCGCCTTTTGAGTTCTTGAGGAACCAGCCGTCGAACAGGCAGCCGTCTTTGGTCGGGTCTGCGATCGGGCGTGTGGCCTGCCTGCCTTCGGTGACGGACTGGGGTCCGGGCATGCCCGAGGGTGCTGTAGGGGAGTCACTGTCGGAAGAGAAAGTGACATGGTAGGCGTTCATGTATCGGTAGGTCAGGTGGGTGTCGGGCTGCTGGCCGTTCATGCCCCAGATGATGGTGACATCGGTCTTGCCTGCTGCATGCTGGGGCGTGGTGACGCTCCAGGTGCCGTTCGACTCGGCGATGAGGTTGGTGCCGGGCGTCCCGCCGAAGCTGACGCTGACGGGTCTGGGATCCTCGGGGAATGTGACTGTGCCGGGGTCGGCGTCAGAATGACCAGTGGTCGTGCGTCCCAACTGGCTTCGGCTGTTGTCTCCCCAGCTGTAGAGGTTGCCGTCCGAGCCTAGGATCAGGGAGGAGGTATTTTCTGCGTTGATCTGGATGCAGCTGATGCCTGCCTGCAGGGATACTTTGCCCGGTGTGGCATTTCTCAAGCTGTTGGCGTCGCGTCCCAGCTGGCCGAATTTGTTGCTTCCCCAGCTGTAGAGGTTGCCGTCCGAGCCTACGGCCAGGGTGTGTTGGTTTCCTGCGCCGAACTGGGTGAATCTCGTGACGCCTGGGGGCAGCGTCACTTTGCCTGGATCGATGTTTTGTGTTGGCGTGTCGGTATCTCGTCCCATCTGGCCGTAGCTGTTGTAACCCCAGCTGTAGAGGTTGCCGTCTGAGCCCATGGCCAGAGAACACCATCCCTGTGCGGCAATCGCGGTGTATTTCGTAACGCCTTTCGGCAGGATCACTTTGTTCGGCAGGGTTCCTGGATTTTCGCTGTCGGTGTTGCGTCCGAGTTCGCCCTGAGTGTTGTCTCCCCAGCTGTAAATGTTGCCGTCCGAGCCAAGAGCCATGGAATAGAAGGTTCCCCCGCTGATCTGGGTGCAGGTGATGCCTGTCGGCATTGACACTCTGCCTGGCGTGGCGTCGTAGGTCGCTGATCCCGTGTCGCGTCCCAACTGGCCTCGGCTGTTGTCTCCCCAGCTGTAGAGGTTGCCGTCCGAGCCGATGGCCAGGGATTGCGAGTATCCGGCGGTGAACTGGGTGAAGTGGACGCCGGTCGGCGGGGTGACCAGGCCCGGTCTGTCAGCTGGCGTGATGGTGGTGCTGCGTCCCAGCTGCCCGTTGTCGTTTAGTCCCCAGCTGTAGAGGTTGCCGTCCGAGCCCATGGCCAGGGAAAGGCTCATTCCTGCGCTGGTCTGGGTGAAGTGGACGCCGGTCGGCGGGGTGACCAGGCCTGGGGTGCCTTCTGGCGCCTTGCTCGGTGCGGTGGCTGGTATCTCATTGGTGTCGCGTCCCAGACTTGCTTTGTTTTGTCCCCAGCTGTAGAGGTTGCCGTCCGAGCCCATCGCCAAGGTATGCCATAGACCCGAGCTGATGTGGCTGAATCGTACGCCGGGTTTGGCGGGTGGGACCAAGGTGATCTTGTCGCCTCCGGCGGCTGACCCGGAGGTGGGGGAGAGGCTCCAGGCACTGGTTCCCTTGGTCCAGTGGGCGGTCAGGGTGAGGTCTGCAGTGACGGGTTGGGTGAAGTCGTAGGCAAGATTGCCGGTGAACCAGCCGTCGAACAGGTAGCCGTCCCGGGTCGGGTCCTTGGCGGGCCGGCTGGCCAGTGCGCCGTCATCGACGTTTTGAGGGTCGATGCTACTGCCGTCGGCGCTGTCGAAGGTGACGGTGTGCCTTGTTGAGCGTGCCTGGGGGCGGCTGTCAGGTGTTTGATCGTGTTCGGGTGTGGTGTTCAGTGGCGAGGGTGTGGTGTTCAGTGGCGAGGGTGTTGGTGTCAATGGGGACCGGGGTGTCGTCGGCGTGGTCTGCAGCGTTGGCTGGCTTGTGTCGGTGTTGGTGTCGGTGTCGGCTGTGGCGAGGCTGCCCATGATCAGACATGCGGGCAGGATGATGGCAAGCAGAAGGCTCGCGGCAATGCATGGCCGGGCAGAAGCATCCCTATGGTGCATGATGGCTGCGAACCCCTTTCCCCAAACAGGTGGCTCGATGATGAAAATCCCCAAGTCGCTTCACGAGACGTGTGCCGGGGACCATCCCGACAGCTGTATTGCAGTCTATCATGCGCGGACGGGCAAGAGTGAAAGCAACACCCGGGTGAATGCAACACCCGGTTGAATAAAGAAGGGTGGCTCCGCTGTGTTGGGGGATTGCGGGGCCACCCTGTAGGGCCAGGATCGTCATAATTTGGGGATAGACGTAATCCGGGCCTGCTTACTCGTGCGAAGTCTACTGATTCAGGCTTCCGGCCTTTCTCAGGTGTCGCGCTGCCATGGTTGCCATGATGATGAGCAGACCAACGGTGAGGGGCAGGAATATGCCGGTGCCGCCGGCCCGAGGCAGGACGCTGATGGAGGTGTACAGGTAGGTGTTGCTGGTGTCAGGGAGTTGCGTAACCCCGTTCAGCGTCCAGTTGATGGTTACCGTAACCGGCCCTGGTGTGTAAGGCGGCGTAGTCACATTCCAAGTGCCGTCATTGTTGGCTGTCGGATAAATTCCGCTCGTGTTGCCGAACTGAACGAGTTTGGGAATGCCGACTCCAGGGAAAATGATCTTGCCTGGAGTCGGATCATGGTCACCGCTGATGTCGCGTCCCAGCATACCTTGGTCGTTCTTTCCCCAGCTGTAGGTGTTGCCGTCCGATCCTATGGCTGAAGAGTGATTGCCTCCTGCCTGAGGCTGGATGAGGGTGATGCCGGCTGGAGCGTCCACTTTGGTGGGCAGATAGTCGGATTTGCCGCTGGTGGTGCGTCCAAGTTGTCCGCAATCGTTGTATCCCCAACTGTAGAGGTTGCCGTCCGATCCTGTGGCGAGGGCAAAGTAACTTCCCGCCACAAACCGGGTGAAATGAACACCTGACGGCATGACGACCCTGGAAGGGGTCGCAGAAATCAGTTCCGTGTTTCCCAACTGATCTTTGTTGTTGCCTCCCCAACTGTAGAGATTATTGTCGGAGCCGAGAGCCAGCGAGAAGTTCAGGCCCGTGCTGGCTTGTGTAAATGTGACGCCGGTTGGGGCCTTTACTTTGTAGGGCAGAGGGTCATATAGGTCAGTTGTCGTACTACGTTGGCGGCCCAGTTGGAACGAATTGTTGTATCCCCAGCTGTAGAGGTTGCCGTCCGAGCCCAGGGCGAGGACATGCTTGCTGAATGGACCTGTGAAAACCTGGGTGAATGTGATGCCTTCGGGTGCAGCGACTCTAAGAGGGTCTCTGCTCTTTAATTCTGACCTGCCTTGCCCTAGTGCGCCTTCCCTATCGTCTCCCCAGGCGTAGAGGTTGCCATCGGAGCCTAATGCCAAGGCGAAGCTATCGCCCGCGTAGGCTCGAGTGTAGTGGATTCCCGCAGGCGGTGCCACTTTGTCTGGGGGATTGCGATTGTTGGTGAAGGTGTTGCGTCCCAGCTGTTCACAATCGTTGCTTCCCCAGGTATATACATAGCCGTCTGAGCCAAGGGCCAAGGCGAACTTTTGTCCTGCAGCGGCCTGGGTATAGCGGACTCCGGCGGGAGTTTCCACCACGACAGGCTTATCTGAGGGGGTGTGTCCAAGTTGGTAATTATAATTTGTTCCCCAACTGTAAAGGTTGCCGTCTGAACCGAGAGCCAGGGAAAAATCCTGTCCCGCTTGGATCCAAGAGAAGCGGATTCCACGTGGGCCTTGCGGCGGGGTGAGTTTGACGCTCTGGCCGCCGGTTTGCGGTCCTTCCTTCTTGTCGATGTTCCAGTGCGAGACGGGACTGAAGTGGGCGACCAAGGTGATGTCGCCGGTGACGGGCTGATTGAAGTCGTAGGCTATATTGGAGTCGCCCTTGGAGTCTTTGAGGAACCAGCCGTCGAACAGATAGCCGTCCTTGGCCGGATCCTTGTCGGGGCGGAAGGCCTGATCGTCATCCATGACCCGCTGGGCATCTGGTGTTGGTGTACCGCCTGCGCTGTCGAAAGTGACTGTGTACGTGGAACCATCATACTTGTAGGGCAGGTGTGCATCGGGCTGATGGCCGTTCCTGATCCATGCGACTGTTAAGTCCACCCGGCCCTTTTCGTGCGCTGGGGTGCGGAAACTCAAGGTGCCGTTCTGGTTCTTGGTCAAGTCGGTAATCGGGGTTCCATCCAGCTTGGCGCTGATGAATTTGAATGCTTGTGGGAAGTCGGCCTTGTTTGGTGTGGTAACTGGCACACTGCTGGTGTTCCCGGCACCCAGCTGGCCGCTGCTGTCGTCTCCCCAGTCGTAGAGGTAGCCGTCCGAGCACATAGCCAGGATGTGCCTGTAACCCGCACTGAATTGAGTATAGGTGATGTCGTCGGGCATGTTCGCTTTGTCCGGCTGGTTTGTGGTTTCACCACCCGTATCTCGTCCCAGCTGGCCGCTGCTGTTGTCTCCCCAGCTGTAGATGTTGCCGTCGGAACCAGTCGCCAGAGAGTAGTCGTATCCCGCGCCGACCTGCCTTGTTCTGATGCCGTCAGGCAGGGCTACCTTGCTGGGCTGGCTGGTGCTGCCATACCCCCAGTTGTATGCATTGCCATCTGAATCAACAGCCAGTGTGTGGCGGTATCCTGCGCTGACCTGGGTGAAGCTCAAACCGTCCGCAGTATTCATCTTGTATGGCTGATTGGCCGGTTCGCTGGCGGTGGGTGTGCGTCCCAGCTGGCCGTAGCTGTTGTCTCCCCAGCTGTAGACGCTGCCGTCGGATGCGAGTGCAAGGGAGGCATTGCCGCCTGCGGTCACCTGGGTGAACTTTACGCCTTTTGGAAGCGGTATTGGGTTCGGATACGCGTGCCCATAAATCGACGAGTCACCATGGAGTTCGTCGGTTTCGCGTCCCAACTGGCCGTTGCTGTTGTCTCCCCAGCTGTACAAAGTTCCGTCCGAGCATGCGGCCAGCACATAGTTTGATCCTGCACTGACCTGAACAAAACTTTTGGAGGAATTTACAGATGGGACCACCTGATTTGGCACGGGACTTGATGAGTGGATGGGTCCAAGTCCTGACTGGCCTTTTTCATTGCTTCCCCAGCTGTATAGATGGTTACTGATATCGATGGCCACAACAAATTCGTCTCCTGCGCTGACCTGGATGAAGCGGGTGCCACCTGGAACGTCAACTCGTCCAGGCCGATCGGCAGGTTCGCTGGCGCTTGGTATGCGTCCCAACTGCCCCTCGCTGTTGTTGCCCCAGCTGTATAGCACTCCGACCGAGTCGATGGCTATCGAAAAGTCTTTTCCTGCGCTGAACTGGCTGAAGCGAATATCCCCTATGGCCGGCGGGGTCAGGGTGGCTGTCGTGTTGCCGGTGACAGGACCATGGCTGGGGCTAAGACTCCAGGAATTGAGACCCTTGACCCAGCGGGCTGTCAGCGTGAGGTTTTCGGTGACGGGCTGGGTAAAGTCATAAGCGACATCCCCAATGAACCAGCCGACAAAGGAATAGCCTTTGCAGTAGGGGTCTGGGGGACGTACCACCCTGCTTCCACGGCTGAGCGTTGACTTTTGTGTTGACGAACCTATTGTGCTGTCAAAAGTTACTGTGTATGTTGTGGCCAAGCGTGGCTGGACCGAGTTTCCGTTGCTTTCGTTTGCCTTGTCAGCATTATTGGAATCACTGTCAGATGGGGTGGCCGTAGGAGCAGGGGAGGAGTCGGAAGAGGGAGTCGGCTTGGTGGGATTCTGGGGTGCGGTAGTAGCCGACGGCGATTCCGATGTGTCTGGGGCAGTGGAAGGCGTTGATGGGGTTGTTGAGGTGTTTGGGGTTGCTGTAGGCGAAGAAGGTGTCGCGGGTTTTGTTGACGGGCTCTGCGAGATTATGGTGCTGGAGGAAGTGCCGGGGTTTTGCTTATCTACCCGAGCGGTCGGTCGACCCCCCCCCCCCCGGTGCCTTCCAGAGCAGTCTGCGCGCTCGCGCTGGCTGCACTGGAATCGTCCGTGACTGGCTCGGCAGTGGCAGCAAGGCCAGTCAGAAGGCTGGTAGGCAGGATAATCGCGAGCAGAAGGCCAGCAACAGTGGATGACCGAATCTGCTTTTTCCGACAATGACGCATGATGGGTGCGATCCCCTTCCTCAAAATCAACGGCCCGTTAATAAAAATCCCAAGAAAACGAGCTGCATGCCGGGAACGGTCCCGGCTTCTATCTCATCATGCTACCACGCTCTACACACATTGACTGCGGGACTGGAATTCGGCGGGATTGCCGGTGCCAGCTGCTGCCTTGTGGGTGTCTACATTGCGTTGTTTTTGCTGCTGGGCTTGATGCGACAGGGGAATGAGGTGAAGAGGGGGTGGGTGGCTCCGCTGTGTTGGGGGACTGCGGGGCCACCCTGTTTGGCCGGGCCATCTTGGGGTATGGTCCGGCTGCTTACTCGTGTGAAGTCTTCAGGCTTGCAGTCTGCGGGTCTCCTGCCGGTGGCGTCCGGCGGCTGCGGCACCAGCTGCTGCGAGCAGTCCTGCGGCCAGCAGGATTATGGTCCCGCCGCTGCCGGCGTTGGGCAGCATGCCTTCGTAGGTGTAGGTCAGATGTGTCTGGGGCTGGCTGGTTCCGCCCAGGGTCCAATCCACGATTACATCAGCCTGCCCTGGATTGTGGGCGGGCGTGGCCAGGGAAACAGAGCCGTCAGAGTTCTGTTGCAGGGTGTCTACGGCCGTCTGGTCAAATCTGACACCGGTGATCATCAGCACCGGGTTGAATGCCACCAGAGTCGGCGTGCGGCTCTGCGTCATGCTTTGTTCGGATCCAAGCTGGCTGTAGCGGTTGTCGCCCCAGGCGTAGGCCTTGCCGTCCTGGCCGATCGCTACGGAATGGCTCCATCCCGCGCTGATCCGCACGGACGCGAATCCGGTGTCGGCGCTGCTCTGACCTTTCGGAGGTGAGACGGGCCGAGGTGTGGTCCGTTTGCTGGTGGTGCCGTCGCCCAGCTGGCCGTTGGCATTGTTGCCCCATCCCCAGGCTGTGCCATCCTGGCTAATGGCCAAGGAATTCCATGTGCTTGCGCTGACCTGCTGGGCTTTGACATTGGGCACCTGCTTGGGCAACGACTGATAGTCGGTACTGAAGCCGAGCTGGCCGTTGTTGTCCATTCCCCATGCCCAGACCGTGCCGTCCTGGCCTATGGCCAAGGCGTGCCACGCGCCTGCGCTGATCCTGGTGGCGTGCAGTCCTTTGCTGGTGTCCGTGGGATCGAGCACCAGCGTGGGGATGGAGGAGTAAGCGGTCCAAGTGCTGTGGGTTGATGACCCGTTGCCGAACTGCCCCCAGTTGTTGTATCCCCATGCGTATATGTCGCCATCCGCGTTCAAGGCCATGATGAAGCTCCAGTTGGCGCTGACTTGGACTGCATGCAAAACCTGGTCGTTGCTACTCGGGTCGGCGACCACAGTGGGCTTCGGTTTGGCATCGGAGTTTACGGTGTTGACATTGTCGCCCAGGGTCGTAGTTTCGCTTCCCCAGCTGTAGACCTTGCCCGCAGTATCGATGGCGACCGAGTCGCAGGCTCCGGCGCTGACCTGGGTGGCCTGGAATGGTTGGCCCGTGCTGGGATTGATGACGGCTACCGGCTTGGCGTGGATGTTTGTGTCCGTGCTGCCGTTGCCTAGCTGGCCGAAATCGTTATGCCCCCAGCTGTAGAGGATGCCGTCGGAGCCGATGGCTAGGGCGTGCGCGCCCCCTGCCGAAATCTGCGTGTAGGTGAAGTCTTTCTTCACGCCCTCCGGCTTGAAAATCTCGATTGGTTTGTCCTGCTGTTTATTGTCGCCGGTGCCCAGTTGTCCGTACCTGTTGTTGCCCCAAGCGTAGGCGTTCCCGTCGCTGGCCACGCCTACTGAGAAGCCGCGCATCTCCCTGTTTTGGGAGCCGCCGGCGCTGATCTGGTTGAAGCGGATGCCCCGGCTGGTCTTGGGTGGCGTGATGGTTACCTGCTGGCCGCCCATCGAGCTGCCCTTGATCGGGTTGATCGACCATTTGCCGTTGTCGGCGGGGCTCCAGTGGGCGACCAGCGTGATGTCCGCGGTGACCGGCTGGCTGAAGTCATAGGCGACCTTGGAATCGCCATCGGCATCTTTGATGAACCAACCATCAAACAGGCAGCTGCCCGCCTTCGGATCGGGGTACGGGCGCATGGCCTGCTCTCCCTCAGTGACGGACTGGTTTTGGGGCATGTCGGAAGATGCCGGGCAGGAGTTGTCTTCGTTGCTGAAGGAGACGGTGTATTTTGGTCCGTCGTACCGATAGGTCAAATGCACATCCGGCTGTGACGCCCCATTTATGGTCCATTGAACAGTCACGTCCGCCTTCCCCTTTGCATGTGGCGGGGCAGTGGCGCTCCAGGTGTCCTCATTCGTGTTCTTCGACAGATCTGTAATGGTTGTTTCGTCGAACTTCATGCCAGTGAGGTTGGGTGTGCCGAGTGCCGACACCACTCCGCGCTCTTCGTCGTTGACGGCTCCGTGTCCGAGTTCACCGTAATAGTTGAAGCCCCAGGTATACAGGTTGCCGTCTGAGCCGAGCCCCATCGTGTAGCCATTGTTTATGCTGGCCTGCTTCCAGGTGAAGTCATCCTGATTGCTGTCAGGCTTGGACACAATTCCCGGGCCGTTTACTGGTGTAGCTTGCCCAAGCTCGCCGTCACCGTCGGTTCCCCAGCTGTAGAGGTTCCCGTCTGAGCCGACCCCTATGGAGTGGTAGTCAGTCGTCATGCAGTCAATGTAATTGACGTTGGCGGGTTTATAGACGGCTGCTGGACGGTTGGCGACTTTGAGGCTCAGATCGCGTCCCAGCATAATTTCTTGCTCATCCGATCCCCAGGTGTAAATGTTCCCATCTGAGCCAAGGGCCATGGAATTGTAATGGGCTGATCCTGTCTGGAGCCACGTGAAGTCGCTGGGAACACCTGCAGGTTTGTCGATTTTGCCGGGAATGGGATTGTTCGTCGCATCGGTAGTGTCGCGGCCCAGTTGATCGAAGTCGTTGTTTCCCCAGCTGTAGAGGTTGCCGTCTGAACCGATTGCCACTGTATCGTAGAACCCTCCGCTTGCCTCAATCCAAGTGAAATTGGATGAAGCGTTTGCAGGTTTGTCGACTTTGGTTGGTTCTTTGACTTCTTGAGTTCCCCCATCATGACCCAGTTGCCCATACTCGTTCCATCCCCAGCTGTAGAGATTTCCAAGGGAATCAAATGCCATAGCGTGGTTTGCTGCTGCCTTGATGCGGGTGAATTTGATGGTCTCCTGCTTGTCTACAGGCCTCGGCGTCCGATCACCGCCGAAGACATTGAAAACCCCGTCCCGCCCAAGCTGACGGAATTCGTTGGAACCCCAACTATAGAGAATGCCATCCGAACCGAGAGCCAGGGCAAAAGTGTCTCCTGCGCTGACCTGAACCCAGGTGAAGTCGGATGATACGTTTGCGGGTTTGTCAACTTTACCTGGTGTGGGATTTGGATCGTATAGGCTACTGCTGGCTATACGTCCCAGCTGGCCTTCCTGGTTGAATCCCCAGCTGTACAGGTTGCCGTCTGATCCCAAGGCCACGGCAAAATTATCTCCGGCGCTGAATTGACTGAACCGAATATTAGGTATGACGGGTGGGGTAAGAGTGACCTTGGTGTTGCCGCTCGCTGGTCCATGGACGGGATCAATGCTCCAGGTACTGGAGCCTTTTGTCCAGTGAGCTGTCAGGGTGATGTCGCTGGTGACCGGCTGACTGAAATCGTAGGCCACGGGCGTATCACCTATGTGCCATCCGACGAATATATAGCCGATTCTTGAGGGATTTGCAGGTCGGCTTACACGATTTCCATCCGTGATTTTTTGTTCTGTGCTGGTTTGCTGTTCAGGGTCGTTGAAGGTGACGGTATGTTGAGCGGATGAGCGTGGTTGTGATCGGCCGTTTACATGTTCATCGGCAGCGATTCTTTTATTAGGCTCTGGGATGGTGGGTGACGGCAGCTGCGTTGTGTTGAGCGGGGAGGATGTAGCTAGGGGTGATGGTGTAGATAGGGGTGTGGTTGGAGTTGGAAGCGTTGCCTTGCTGGAGGAAATGCCGGAATTTTGCTTAGCTACGCGAGGGGTCTGACGACCCCCCCCCGGTGCCTCCTGCTGTGGCAGGCGCACTCGCGCCGGACACAGCAGGCTCGCTGGTCTCAGTGCTGGCATCGGCGCTGGTGCCAGCAAGCAGGCCTAGAGGCAGGATGACAGCCAGCAGTGTGCTGATGGCCATAGCCGGTCCGATAGACGTGTGCTGATGCTGACGCATGATAAGCATGATCCCCTTCCCCAGGAACTGCGGCTACATGCCCGGAACTCCCCAGTCCGGATCCCCCGCCGCGCGCCGGGCACAATCCCGGCCTCATCTGCAACAACTTTATCACTCTGGTGGACATGCCTATTCAAAGCTTCATCGAGGTTCTGGCAAGTTCAGGGAGATTGATCTTGTACCGCCTGAGGAGTTTTGTTCTATCTGGTTCTTCTGTCTGGCTTATTGATTCTTCCGGCCGAGCGGAAGCAAAAGAGAAAATGGGTGGCTCCGTTGTGTTGGGGGAGCGCGGGGCCACCCTGTTTGGCCGGGCCACCTTGGGGTATGGTCTGGCTGCTTACTCGTGTGAAGTCTTCAGGCTTGCAGGCTGCGTGCCTCCCGCCGGTGGCGTCCGGCCGCGACGGCGCCGGCCGCGGCGAGCAGTCCAGCGGCAAGCAGGAGGATCATGGTGCCATTGCTACCGGCGTGGGGGAGCATGCCTTCGTAGGTGTAGGCCAGATGCGCCTGGGGCTGGACGATCCCGCCCAGGGTCCAGTCGACGATGACATCAGCCTGTCCTGGATTGTGGGCGGGGGTGGTCAGGGTGACGGATCTGTCAGAGTTCTGTTGCAGGGTGTCCACGCCCGTCTGGTCGAAGCTGACGCCGGTGATCAGCAGGACCGGGTTGAAGGCCACCAGAGCCGGAGAGCTGCTCTGTGTTGTGCTCCCGTTGCCGAGTTGGCTGTATGTGTTGTCGCCCCAGGCGTAGGCGTTGCCATCCTGACCGATGGCCAGGGAGTGGTTTCGTCCTGCGCTGGCGCGTGCTGCTGAGAGCCCGCTGCCGGCCTTGCCTTGGCCGGCGGGCGGTGATAGGCGCGTAGGTGTTAGCTGGTCGTTGGTGGTGTTGGTGCCGAGCTGGCCGTCGGTGTTCCATCCCCATGCCCAGGATGCGCCGTTCTGGTCGATGGCCAGAGAGTGATGCACGCCGGCGCTGATCCATGCTGCCTGCAATCCTTGGCTGGAGCCTGTGGGACTTGACACCTGCCTGGGGGAGGGCCGGCTGGTTGTCGTCCCGTCGCCGAGCTGCCCGTGGTCGTCGTATCCCCATGCCCAGGTAGCGCCGTCCTGGCTGATGGCCAGGGCGTGGTTGGCGCCTGCGCTGATCTGCGAGGCTTTGAAGGTCCTGCTGGTGTTCGCAGGGTCGGGCACGGGTGCCGGGTCGGCGGCGTATGTGGTGCTGTATTCTCCTGTGGCCGCTCCGTTGCCGAGCTGCCCGTAGTTGTCGTATCCCCAGGTGTAGAGGCTGCCGTCCGTGTCCTTGGCCATGATGAAGCTCCAGCCGAGGCTGACCTGGGCCGCGTGCAGTCCCAGGCCTGAGCCCCTGGGGTCCTTGGCCAGGGTCGGCGCCAGTTTGGACGTGCTGTATGCGGTGTAGTTGTTGTTTTCACTGCCCCAGGTGTAGACGCGCCCCTGCTGGTCGATGGCGGCCGAGTCGTAGGCGCCGGCGCTCACCTGGACGGCTTTGAAGGGCTGGCTTTTGTCAGATGGGTCAGGCATGGGCTGCGGCTTGGAATGGCTGGTGGTGGTGCCGTCGCCCAGTTGCCCGTGGTCGTTGGCCCCCCAGCTGTAGACGATGCCGTCGCTGCCGACAGCCAGCACGTGGTAGCCGCCTGCCGCGGCCTGCGTGTAGGTAAAGCCGGCGGCCACGCCGTCGGGCAGGGGAACCTTGACCGGCGCTTTCTGCGTGGTGCTGTTGGCGGTGCCCTGGCCAAGCTGGCCGTGCTGGTTGCTGCCCCAGGCGTAGGCGTTCCCGTCGCTGGCCACGCCCACGGAGAATCCGTGGAAGTCCCCGGCCTGGTAGCCGCCGGCGCTGACCTGGCTGAAGCGGATGCTTCGGCTTATCTTGGGCGGCGTGATGGTCACCTGCTGGCCGCCCATCGAGCTGCCCTTGACCGGGTTGATCGACCAACCGCCAGTGTTGGCAGGGCTCCAGTGCGCGACCAGCGTGATGTCCGCGGTGACCGGCTGGCTGAAGTCATAAGCCACATTGGAATTACCTTCGGCATCCTTGAGGAACCAGCCATCAAACAGACAACCGTCTGCTTTTGGATCTGGATAGGGGCGCTTGGCCTGACCGCCCTCTGTGACGGACTGGTCTCCTGGCATGTCCGAAGGCGTTGGACAGGCAGCGTCTGTGGATGTGAATCCGACGTTGTATTTGGGCCCGGTGTATGTGTAGGACAGATATGCGTCCGGCTGAGGTCCGTTCATGCTCCAAGTGATGGTGACATTCACCCATCCCTTGCTGTGCGGCGGAGTGGTGACGCTCCAGGTGCCGTCCGCGTTGGCAGCTAGCCCTGTGCCTGGTGTCCCGCCGAATTTGACGCTGGTGATTGCGGCATGGTTGGTCAGGGGAATCGTACCTGGCTGATAAGAATCCCGTTTCTTAGTGTCTCGTCCCAGTTGGCCATTGGAGTTGCGTCCCCAGCTGTAGAGGTTGCCGTCGGAGCCGATTGCCACAGCATGATCGCCGCCTCCGATAACCTGGGTGTAGTTGACGTTCTTCGCTGGCGGGTCGATTTTAGTTGGTTGGGGATCTGTCGCATTCCAATATGGCCTTGCTAGTTGTGCGTGGCTGTTGTTTCCCCACGTATATAGGATCCCTTTGTCGTCCAAGGCGAAGCCATTCCAGTCTCCCGCGCTGATCTGGATTATGTGTGTCTTTGTAGGTACGTTGACCTTGCCTCGCGGGTTGATCCTTGTGCTGCCGGTGTATCGTCCCAGCTGGCTGAAATTGTTGTATCCCCAGCTGTAGAGCACCCCATTCGAATCCAAGGCCAGGCAGTGCATGCCTTTGGCGATTACTTGTGTGTAGCGGACTCCGGCAGCAGGCGTATCCACTTTCCCTGGACTGCCGGTCGGTGTAGTGCTGGCGTCGCGGCCCAGCTGACCATGGCCATTGCCTCCCCAGCTGTATAAGTTTCCATCAGTGTCGAAAGCCATGCAGTAGTCATATCCAGAGGTGATCTGGGTGAAACGGATTCCTGTCGGGGTGTCCACTTTGCCTGGCCTGGTGCTCGGCGTGGTGATGGTCCCGCGTCCCAGTTCGCCGTCGCTGTTGTATCCCCAGCTGTAGATGCTGCCGTCCGAGGCTAATGCTTCTGAGTGGTACTTTCCTGCGCTGACCTGGGTGAAACGAACTCCTGCAGGGGCATCCACCTTTCCCGGAGTATCGGCTGGTGTGGTGCCGGTGCCACGCCCAAGCTGACCATAACTGCTGCTGCCCCAGCTGTACAGGTTCCCTTCTGAATCAAGGGCCAGGGAGTGATCGTAACCTGCGCTGACCTGGATGAAGCGAAGTCCGGCTGGCGTGTCCTCCCTGCTGGGTTGCCAGTTGTAGTCGGAGCCATACATTTCTCCCCAGTGGTAGATGCTGCCGTCTGATCCCACCGCCACGGAGTACTGGTATCCTGCACTGAACTGGCTGAAGCGGATGGTCCGGGCAGGAGGTGCAGTAAGGGTGATAAGAGTGTTGCCAGCTGTGGGGCCTTGAGCGGGTGATAGGTCCCAGACATCACCGTTTTTGGTCCAACGGGCTTCCAGAGTCATGTCGCCGGTGACGGGCTGGCTGAAGTCGTAGGCGGTCAATGTGCCGCTGATGAACCAGCCATCAAACGAATAGTCGGGTCGGGCTGGGTCGGCAGGCCTCTGCGCTTGGGCGCCTTCATCGACGGTCTGATCAGGTGTGGTGGTCCCGCCCTCTGTATCAGTGAACCTGATGGTGTGCTGAGTGGCTGAGCGGGTCTGGGGATTTTCGACGTTCGTGCTTGGCGCGGCGGATGCTGTAGGTTGAATTGGCTCCAGGGGCGACGATGTGTGTAAAGGCGATGGTGTGGCCAGTGGTGGCTGGGGCATCGAAGGTACGGTTGTCGGCGTTGCCTTACTGGGGGAAATGCCGGAATTTTGCTTAGCTACGCGAGGGGTCTGACGACCCCCCCCCCCCCGGTGCCTCCTGCTGTGGCCGGCGCGCTCGCGCCGGCCACAGCAGGCTCGCTGGCGGTGGTGCTGGCATCGGCGCTGGTGCCGGCGAGGAGGCCTAGAGGCAGGACGAAAGATAGCAGAAGACTGATGGCCGCGGCTGGTCTGATCGACATGTGCTGATGCTGACACCTATTAAGCATAATCCCCTTCCCCAAAGGCTGACCCACCGGCCCCTACCGGTTGAAATACCCTTGGAGGCTTCCATGACGTAGCGTATATCCCCATCCCTCTGTGCGAGGGTACAAGCAGGAAGCCTTGCGTCTTTCAACTATACTACGTGCCGATAAGGTTCTCTCAGGTGGAATGTCGGGGAAGTAATTCTGAGTAGAACATGAAGTTTATGAGTGCGTGTTATGGGTACGTGGCAGGGAACGATCCATTGGCCACTGATCAGGCGGGCCAACCGGCGATCAGGGCGTGCAGGCCCTTGCGGTAGCTGGTCTCCATGAGGGCGCTGATTCCGTCGTCCGTAGAAGCGAAGAGTGTTTTCAGATCATCGAATCCTTGGGTATCCTCGGCCAGTCTTTTGGCCAGATCCGTATTGGTCTGGCCGCCCGCACCGCCGACAGGGGGAGAGGCCTGGGCGATGGCACTGCCCAGGGTCAGTCCGGCCAGGCTGTTGAGCAGGTGGATGGTGTCGGAATCGACCTTGAGCCCATGGGTTGTCAGCTGCTTCAACCAGGTGCTGACCATGTGGAAGGACTGGTCGGTGTTGATGGGATGCGTGGCCATGAGCGGGAGCGCCCGGGGATGCGAAAGCAGCGTCCGGTGAACCTGAAGCATGACATCTTCAAGCGCTTGCCGCCATCCCATGTCCTGGGGTATGGAGTTCAGGTCGGTGGCTGACTGCCAGATGAGCTCGACGATTCCATCAAGCAGGGCGGCCTTGCTGGGTACATGGCGGTAGATGGCTGGTCCTGACACCCCCATTTGCTTGCCCAAGGCGCGGATGTTCAGGGCCTCCAGTCCGTGCTCGTCGACGAAATATAGGGCAGAGCGCAGAATGTAGTCTCGGTTGAGCGTCGTCTTGACGGGTGCCTTGGGTGGGTCAGCCATGCTTCCTCACTCCTTCCGCTGTACTCCTCTCTTGAATAGTACCGTTGCCAGGAGAGCCAGGGCGAGCAGGAAGGCCAGCAGGATACGCAGGTCAGGCCATACATCCGCCATTCCGGCATGGTCGAAATTGATTTTTCCTATGGCATCCATGGCCCAGTAGACGGGGCTGCCCTTGGCCAGCTTCTGTGCCCAGTCCGGGAATCCGGAGACAGGACTGAGGGCTCCGCCCATGCCAGCCAGGAGCATGCCAAGAATGTTGTTGAAGGACATGGCCATGTTTTGCGAGGACGAGAAGATGTAGAGCAGCAGGCCGAAGAGGGTCAGCACAATCGAAATGAGCAGGCAGACCGCAGCCAGGGCCAGGACTGATCCATTGGGCCGATAGTGGTAGAGCGCCGTCCCGATCAGCATGACGACAGCGACCTGGACCACCTGCACCATGAAGGACACGCTCAGTTTGGCCATGACCAGGTCGAAGAGGGATACTGCCGACACCCGCATTCTGTCCCAGGTATGCCATTCATGCTCCTGGAAGAAGAGTTGGAGGACCAGCTGCAGGGAAAACATGGCGAAAAGGATGGCGAACCCAGGAAGCGCCTGCTCGGATCCATTGGCGCCCAGATGCCCCTGGGCCCTCAGCGAGTCCCGGTAGGAGGGCAGCATGAAGGGGATGATGATCAGTGGAATGGCCACGATGACCGCCTGCAGCCAGATGCTTCGCAGCTCGATTTTGAAATTGAGGCGGAATGTTGCTAAATATCCGTTGAAATGCACGGCGCTCACCTGTCTTCCCATGCTCGTGACCCGGCAGGGTCGCTTGAGGATGTGCCCATGACGGTCATGTAGGCCGACTCGATGTCAGGCTGGACGATGGTGATTGATGCCAGACGGGCACTTTTCATGACCGGCTCCTGCAAGAGGCAGGCCAACTCCTGATCTGGGCTGGACACCGGGTGATCGGGCTCCAGGAAGCCGTCTGCCGTCCGCCATCCCGGGACCTGGCCTGGGGCAGGGCCGACGAATGAGATACGCAGGGATGCCCGGGCATATTTATGGAGTACCTCCTGCAGGGAGCCCCGGACCTGGATCCGCCCGTCGATCAGGAAGGCCAGGTCCGCGCCCATCTCTTCCAATTCTTTGAGGTAGTGGGTGGTGTAGATGATGGTGGTGCCCTGTCGGCCCATGGCCTTGACCATGTCCAGTATTCTGGAGCGGGCCTCCACATCCGCCCCAACAGTGGGCTCGTCCAGGAAGAGCACCGGGGGATTGTGGACCATGGCCATGGCAGTGTGAAGGCGTCGTTTCTGCCCTCCCGATAGATTCTCGGCTGCTGTTCCTGACTGGGATCCCAATCCCATGAGCTCTATCAGTTCGTCGGCCCTTCTGCTGCCCTGCTTGGTGCTCAGTCCCTGCAGGCCGGCCATGCCGCGTAGGTTGTCTCGGACACTGAGATGGGGATAGATGCCCAGGTCCTGGGGAGCAAGTCCGATGACCCGGCCGAAGATGCGCGAGGGGGTTCGATAAGGGTTGCGCCCCTCTACTGAGATGTGGCCTGAGTCCGGCTCGCCCAGCCCGGTCAAGGCCGAGATCAGGGTTGACTTGCCTGCTCCATTCCTACCCAGCAGACCCAAGATGCTGCCGCGCCTGACCTGAAGATCCACACCCTTGAGCACCTGCCTGCTCCCGAATGATTTACGCACCTGGCAACAGGACAGGGCATATTCCCCCGAATCGTTTTTTGCGGGTTGCAAGGTATACCTCCTGACGATTTTGTTTAACAACGTTAACTATAATAACATTGTTAACAACCAAGTTTCATCATGCTTTTCGTGGGCAGCGGGATTCTGGCGTGGCGAGGCGGGGATATACGCCTCGGACCGTCCTGGAAGAACTATGCTTTTCCTTAGCAGTGTTGGGAATCCGATAATTGCTCTTCAATGAAGAAGATTCGGGGGATTTCAAGCGTGAGCGGGACACGATCCTGTCCTTGCTGCTGTGCCTCCGGTTGGCCGTTATCCTGGTAGCGATTCCGCAGATGCCAGCCTTCAGGGACCTGGTGGGCGATGGCAATAGCTGGCGTATACAGTAGCTGGCCTATGACAGAAGGACAGAAGAATGATGGCCCTGCTTGCGAGGAAGCTCCAGCTTGGGATCAAAGCAGCAAATTAAAGAAATGGGGTGACTCTGCGATCTTGGGGTTTTGCAGAGTCACCCCGCTTACTCGGGCAAAGAGCTCAGTGCCGGCGGCTGCTGGTTTCTCGCTGGTGGGAGGCCGCTGCTGCGGCGCCTTCGGCGGCGAGCAGTCCTGCGGCGAGCAGGACCAGGAGGCCGGTGCTGCCGGCCCTGGTCAGGATGCCCTCGTAGGTGTAGCCCAGGTGGGCGGTCGTCTGCGCGGCTTTGTCTATGGTCCAGTCGACGGCCACGTCGACGGGCCCTGCTTCGTGGGGCGGGTTGGTAATGCTCCAGGTGCCATCGGCGTTCCGGTACAGGCTGGTCCCGGCGATGCCGCCGAACCTGACGTCTGTAAGAACCAAAGGCGTCGGATCGAATGCAACCGGCATGGGGGTCGTGCTCTTGGCTGCCGTTTGATTATTGCCCAACTGCCCGTATTGGTTGTCTCCCCAGGCCCAGAGGTTGCCGTCCTGCCTGATGGCCAGTGAATGGAGTTGTCCAGCGCTGCTCCGAACAGCCTTGAATGTCTGGGCCTCGTTGGCGGGGTCCTTGATGGTCGCCGGCTTGGTCTGATTGACGGTGTTGCCGATGCCCAGCTGCCCGTTGCTGTTCCAACCCCATGCCCAGAGGCTGCCGTCCCGGTCGACGACAAGGGAGTGGTTCACACCCGCGCTGATCTGGGCGGCTTTAAGGCTTTGGCTGGTATTAGTGGGGTTCTGCACGGTTTGGGGCTTGTATTTGTCGCTGGTACTGCCGTCGCCCAACTGGCCGTACCCGTTGTATCCCCAGGCCCAGGTGTTTCCGTCCGTATCGATGGCCAAGGCATGCCAGCTTCCTGCGCTGATTTGGGTGGCCTGGAAGGACTGGTTGGGCAGTCGGGCCGGGTTGGATGCGTAGCTGGTGCTGTCGCTGGTGCCGTTGCCGAGCTGGCCGTTCGTGTTGTATCCCCAGGTGTACACGTTGCCATCAGCATCCAGGGCCATGACGAAGCTCCAGTTGAGGCTGACCTGGACCGCATGCAAGGTCTGTCCCGGATTGTCCGGGTCAGCGGCTGGAGTGGGGTTCTTCCGGGTCGTGCTGTACGCGGGCGTCTGGCCCTTGCCAGTGCTTTCGCTGCCCCAGGTGTAGACGCGGTTTTCAGAATCGATGGCGGCCGAGTCTGCCACGCCCGCGCTGACCTGGACTGCTTTGAAAGGCTGACCGCCGGTGTCCTTGACGGGCTGGGGATTGTACCGGTCCGTGGTGGTGCCGTCACCCAGCTGCCCGTGGTCGTTGCGTCCCCAGCTGTAGAGGATGCCGTTGGATCCGATGGCCAGGACGTGCGAGTCACCGGCTGTAATTTGCGTGTAGGTAAAGTTGGAATCCGCGCCGTCGGGCAGGGGGATTCTGATAGGAGTTTTTTGCATGCTGACGTCGGCCGGTTTCTGAGCAAGTTGCCCGTATTTGTTGTTGCCCCATGCGTAGGCGTTTCCGTCGCTGGCGACGCCGATGGAGAAGCTGCTGGTGCTGGTGGCCTGGTGGCCTCCGGCGCTGACCTGGTTGAAGCGGATGCCCCGGTTGATGGTGGGCGGTGTGATGGTCACATGCTGGCCGCCGAGCACGTTGCCCTTGTCGGGGTTCAGGGCCCAGCGCGTGTCCGTTCTGGTCCAGTGGGCGGCCAGGGTGATGTTGCCGGTGACGGGCTGGCTGAAGTCGTAGGCGATTTTGGAGTCGTTGCCGGCGTCTTTGGTGAACCATCCGTCGAACAGGCAGCCGTTTGCCTTCGGATCGGGGGAGGGGCGTTTGGCCTGTCTGCTTTCGGTGACGGTCTGGCTTAGAGGCATGCCCGAGGGTGTCGGGCAGGAGCTATCCGCACTGGTGAAGGCAACGGTGTAGGAGTCCAGGTATCTGTAGGCCAGCTGGGCGTCCGGCTGCTGGCCGTTCAAAGTCCATGAGACGGCTGTGTCCACTTTTCCTCGCGCATGCGCAGGCGTGGTGACACTCCATGTGCCGTTAGCGTTCTTGGTTATGTTCGTGCCCGCCGTTCCACCGAAGCTGACCGCAGTGACTGTGGTAGTACCGGGCATGTTCACTCGTCCAGGGATGTGTCGTTCGTTGGTGGTGTTGTCGCCCAGCTGACCGTTGGTGTTGTTGCCCCAGGAGTACAGGTTGCCATCCGAAGCCAGACCGAACGATGTGTTGTCCCATCCGGCGCTTACCTGTAGCCAGGTCAGTCCGGAAGTCGTATTGGGCGGCGCTGCAACTTTGACAGGGGTGTTTCGCTGGGTAGTGGTGTTGTCGCCAAGCTGACCGTTTGCGTTGCCTCCCCAGGAATAGAGATTACCGTCAGAACCTATAGCCAGGGATGCAAAAGATAGATTGCTGATCTGATTCCAGACGAATCCTGGGAGAGCTCCATTGGGTTTGAAGGCCTGGGTCGGACTAGGCTTATCATTAGTGGCACCGTTGCCGATATTGCCGCTTCCGCCATATGCCCACCCATATATGTTGCCATCAGATCCGATAGCGAGAGAGTAATAGTCACCCATTTTGGACTGTACCCAAGTAAATCCGGAAGCTGTATTTTGCGGTGCAGCTACACGCACAGGGATGAGTTCCTTTTCTGTTGGTGTTCCGGTGCCTAGCTCGTTGCCTAGGTTGTAGCCCCAGGAGTAGAGCCAGTTATCTGATCCCAATGCCAGGGAATGCCAGCCCCAGCAGCTTATTTGCTTCCAAGTAAAACCGGCAGACACATTTGGTGGCGTGATTACAGGGACGGGAGTGTAACGATCGTTAGTAGTGCCGTCTCCCAGGTATCCGTATAGGTTGTTGCCCCAGCTGTAGAGCTTGCCGTCGGATCCCAAACCGAGAGCGTGCAGGCTGCCTGCTGCGACCTGCTTCCAGGTGAATCCGGTTGGCACATTCGGTGGTAGAGCCACTGGGCCGGGAGTGTGTCGATCGTTAGTGGTGCCGTCTCCCAGGTATCCGTGTAGATTGCTTCCCCAGCTGTAGAGTTTGCCGTCCGACCCCAGGCCAAAGGAGAACATGTACCCGGCTGAAGCCTGGATCCAGGTGAAATCCTGGGATACGTTTTGAGGTTTCTTTACTTGGATCGGCTCATGACGTTCGGTGGTGGTTCCGTCCCCGAGCTGGCCATAATCGTTGCTTCCCCAAGCGTAGATGTTGCCGTCCGAGGCGACTGCAAGGGTGTGTCCTCTTCCGGCGCTGACCTGGCTGAAGCGGATTCCGCGCGGCCCAGGCGGGGTTAGGGTGACTCTCGTGCCACCAGCGGCCGGTCCATGCACGGGGCTCATGCTCCAATCCTTGCTCCAATGGGCGGTGAGTTTCAGATCGTTGATGACTGGTTTGCTGAAATTGTAGGCTACTGGTGTATCACCAATGAACCATCCGTCGAACAGGTAGCCGTTTCGGGTTGGATCCGCTGGACGTTTCACACACCCCCCGTCAGTTACTGTTTGTGTCGTGTCGGTGCCTTGGGGATTGCTGAAGGTGACGGTGTGCGTTATGGAGGCGCGTGCTTGCAGACTAGCGATGTCGGTGTCGCCTGGGCTGCTGGTCTTGTCAGGCGTGGGAGAGAGGGAGGGGGTCTGCTGTGTGGGATTCAGTGGAGAGGATGTGGTAAGGGGAGACGGTGAAGTAGAAGAAGTAGGAGTTGTTGCTGTAGGAGTGTTTGCTGTTCCGGTTGGCTGGGCGGCGATGTCAGGAGCATCACTGGACTCTTGCTCAGCTACTAGAGGGGTCTGACGACCCCCCCCCCCCCCCCTGCTATTTGCATGTGTGGTCGGTGCGACCGCGTCGGCCACGCTTGACTCGGTTGCGGCGTTGTCTGCCGTGGCATAGGTGCAGACCAGGAGGCTTGTGGGCAGGATAATGGCCAGCAGGAGACTGACCAACAAGGCCGGTCGAACCAATATGTTCGAGCGTTGACGAGACATAGGTATATCCCTTTCCCCAGGAATCGCAGCCGCATTGTCAATTATCCCCAACATTCGGCGAGTCGCGCGCCGAAAATAACAACGACCACTTAATACAATTTTACCACAGATGTGAAAGCGAAGTAAAAATAACAGAAGAAAAAATGCTGCCAATCATATTGTGTATGACTTTCTTTTTCTATCTATAAAGTAATGCGTGGCTTCAAGTTGGCAGTGATTATGGAGCTGCACCACTGGCCCGGCGGCTTACTTGATGTAGCTTTGGGCTGTTACAGCTCTCACAGAGAGAAGCCCGGAGGATCCAAAGAAGGATTCTGGCGTTGTTCGTATATGTCGGTTGTCTTCGTAGGTATATGGCCAATCGGGCCCGAGCATGCCTGCCCAGCCGATGCTGTCCATAGCGAGCTCCAATAGCGGCAAACGTAAAGCTGCTATTTGACAATCGGTGTGCAAACTAAATCGGTGTGCAAACTATGAGCCACTTTGGCGTTACTTTTGGCCCCTCTGATGGAACAGATGACGACCAGACAGCCACTCGCATCCCTATCCGGGTGCGGAGCCCTGGCTTATCCGCTTTTGCATGCTGATTAGTCGGGGTGTATGTCGCAAATGGTTGTGTTTGCTTTCTTTTGTTTGCTTTCTTTTATTGCATTAGCGGTCTTGGTGATGGTCGGGCGTCGTTCGTCGTGGTCGGGATTGCTTTGCCGACCAGCCATCTGCGAGATGCTTCTTTGAATTGCCGGGTTGAACTATTTCGACTCAAGATGCAGGATGCTCTTGACTGCCATGGATTGCTTGATAACTAACGCCCCAATCTCGCATAGCGTTGATGACCGGTCTCAGGCTCTTGCCTGTTTCTGTCAAGGAATATTCCACCCGAGGAGGTACCTCCGCATATACTTTGCGGTGCACAAGGCCATCACGCTCCATTTGGCGCAGGTTCGAGGTCAGTACCTTCTGCGAGACATTGCCAACGGAACGGCGCAGTTCGCCAAATCGCATGGTTCCGTTCAGCAAATCGCGCAGGATCAGTGCCTTCCACTTATCGGAGATCATCAGCAAAGTGGTCTCCACTGGACACGTCGGTAACTCGCGCTCCATCTAAGCTCCAATCAGAAGAATGCAGGGAAATCAGCAAAAGTTCCCAAAAAGTAACTATAGAACATATTTATGCCTACTTCTTTTTTATTCTGTATGACCATAAGGTACATCATGACAGCAGAAAACAGAATTAGTCCGTAACGAATATGGAGGGAACCATTATGAAGATTGCAGTAGTCGCGGCAAACGGTAAAGAAGGCCAACTTGTCGTCAAGGAAGCCTTGTCGCGTGGAGACGAAGTAACCGCTGTGGTACGAAATGAAAATAAGTCGGCAGCCCCACACGCCATCGTTAAGGACCTATTTGATTTGACCACGGCGGATCTGGCTGACTTCGATGTAATTGTGGATGCCGTCGGCACATGGACATCGGAGACTCTGCATGTCATTCCGGATGCAGCCAAGCATCTTGCTGACATACTGTCAGGAACCGGTATCAGATTGATTGTGGTAGGGGGTGCCGGTAGCTTGTTTGTTAATAAGGAGCACACCTTGGCGCTTAAAGATACTCCTGATTTTTCGGATGACTACAAGCCGGTCTCGGCCGCCCATAGCAAGGCGCTTGAAAGCCTGCGCAACCGTTCCGATGTCAAGTGGACCTACATCAGTCCTGCCGCTGATTTCCAGGCCGATGGAAAACGCACCGGTTCATACGGGTTGGCAGGTCAAGAATTGATTGCGAATGCTGAAGGGGAGAGTTTCATCAGCTATGCCGATTATGCAATTGCCGTGGTGGATGAAGCCGAGTCGGGCAGACACGTCGGTGAACGCATCTCTGTTTATGCCAAGTAATTGGCTAAAGTCCAAGCCATTTGAATTGGAAATACAGTATGAGTAACCTGCTTTGTTTGAACTGCGCCGTTTCTGTTATAGGGAGTCGAAGCAGATGCCTATACACGGCGATTTCTGATTGTTGGATTGCTTTTTATCTGATCGACAGTCTAGATGCGGTTTATTTGACTGAACCTGATGGAATTGTCTCATGTGAATTGGTGCTTGGATTCTGCTTCGTTGTTGTTGCTTCCCCCTATTTTTATAATCATTGAACATCACCTAGTATGTTGGATCAAACGCTAAGGACGGCATTTTGTGTTGCCGGCATTCAACAGATAACAGATTTGGCATTAGTCTTGGAATAACACATCACAGGCAGCCCCCGCCCTTGAGCTGGTTGATGGAGGATCCGGGTTTTTAGAGGGAACAATGAAAGAACGATCATGAAAGCCTGCATGCCGGATTGGTGTCATTTTGGGGGATGGCCAGGAGGCCTGAAGATACAACTGCTTTCCTGTTGGAGAGGATTAAAGCAACATCGACATTTTTTTCAGACCGTTACCACTTTTAATGACTCTAAGTATCAACGAATGAATGTAAGGTCCTGATTCATGAAGGTGGTCTTGCCGAAACAAGATGCCAGGAGGGTTATGACCTAACGGCTCCTTTGATGATCGCCGGCAACAACGGCGATGAACAAGCAGCCGACGACGACAATAGAGAAGCAGGAAGTTGTGCGCTGATCACTGGGGGATAACAACATGTGCATCTTCTTCTCTTTAAAGTGCACCAAGCACACATCGGGTTAAGGTTGCTGCGGTTGAGTCGTGGATTGGACGAGAAGATAGGACGACATGATGATAAAAATAACAAACCTGGTTTTTCATGTGAAACCTAACCAAGGAGCAATGAAGTACTGATTCCTTACAAATCACTACAGAAACGTTATGACACTGATGTCATAGATGTCATATACCTCAGAACGGCTATTGACCAAATTGGACCAGTCTTTATCAAGGTCTTCAAACACAAGACGTGGTCCAGATTGCTCCCGTAGGTGCAGCTACGAGGACGAATGCCTTGTAAATCCCGGTTTCGTCTTGACTTACATACGAATGTCTCAGAGTCAGGGCGCCCTGCTGGAGTCCCGAACGGACATGGGGGATTTGAAAGCTCTGAAGAATCTATTCGGCAGGCTAGTGAGGTCATACGATTCTGACTGAAGTCAGCCCAGGAGTTACACCGTCGTGAGCGTAGAAGTGATGAGTGAGTGAGATAAACGGATGAAGATTAATAAGTAATTTTAAAATAACAGTATTGAAGAGTGGTCTGCCCAGGTGGTGTTGATGGGCCTCAGAGGGTTATTTGGGCACTTATCGCTGATACGTGTGAAAGTACTTGATTTAGTCATCTGTCAAGACCGAGTCAGATGCTGACCAATTCATAGCAGTACTTGGGATTTTTTGACTCCGGCTTCAGAATCAAGACCGGAGTCGTTTTATAAATGGCTATGTTCAGGCCAAGGTTGAGGGGTCTGAGTACAGCGACTCCGTTGTATTAACAGACCCTCGCTGGTTCCGTAAAAGCCTAATTAGAACCTGTCCATCCATAACAATCGGCGATGCAGTTCCCCTGGTTGTCGATGGCTGGCCCTTCGTGGTAATGCTGCAACTGGTTCCACAGGTTGGGGTAGTCCTGAAGATTGAATCCGCCGCTGTTTTGAGTAGATGGGGCGGATCCGCGCCCGCTCCAGCAGCTGCGCAAGGCGGCGGCAGCGGCGGAGGCTTTGATTGGAACCAGTGGATGCAGAATCACAAGCCGATTGGAAATCATGGTTGCAATCCAGATGGATCTTGTGGCATCGGTTGACTGATTAGAAAATTGAAGAATTTGCCAGCGGGACCGGTTGCTTGGCAGGTCTCCTATCCCGCTGGCGTTACTTGTGGGCGGCCATGAGGCCGTCCCCTTCATAGTAGTGGAAGGGAAACATCAATGATGACACCAGGAAAGATCGGACGCTGGGCCGGAAGGCTCCTGCGCCCGGGCTCCGGCTGGGCGTGCAGGGCGGTGGCCGTGGCCGCCTGGGCCACGTAGATGCTGAGTCGCCAGCGTGTTTTTTCGCAGTAGGATTTCAACCATTCTTTACTGCATTGGCCGGAGAATGCGATGTGGCCCGGCTTAGGTGCAAATGTTGTAGGTAAGGATTCTTTACACTTGACTGGTTCTTCAGATCCTCTCTGCTTTCTACTAAAAGCTGCAATCCGGGAAGGCCTGGTTGAAGCAAACCGATCGGCCTATGTATCAGAAAAGACCGGGCGAAAGACGATTCGTTATTTATGGAGGCACTTACTGATAGGAGTCGAGCAATTAACGCAGGAATTGACTCGCCGTTTCAGTGTGGAAAGGCCATAACAGGAATTATGCGGCCTGCTTTGGCAAGCTTCGAACGTGGGGATCGAGCAATGCGATCAATTTGACACCATTGGGCTGGTCGCATGTGAGCTTGTGCGGATTGCCCTGCCTAATGTCGATTTTCGCAAAGGGGAAGAAGTTCTGCCCGTCGCCTGCTGGATAATTCAAGTTTGAAGAAGAGTGCTGCATGGCTTGTCCATTCACCTTGCACTGCGCGGCCTCTGTCTGCTTAAGGTCAGCCCGTTTTGCAAGTACATACAGGGTTCCCGATTTGTCCGCAGAGATGGTTTTGACGGTGCCGTCACCAGAAACGTCGTATTTGGTCAAAGATGAAAGATAATTGGAGACCTGTTCCACGGACGGCTCTGAACGGTTCGATCCCTGGCAGCCCGAGAACAGGGCCACACTCATCAATACTGCTACGACGGCAATTATTTGTTTCTTCCAGATAGCCCCAGCCGTTCTTGCCCCGCTACGGAACGGGGCCGACAATGCCGTGAGCCGTCCCATGTGTCCCTGGGGATCCCGCTGATGCGCCTCTGCCGGATCAAAGTCCGTCTGTTCAAAAGCCTTTGTCTTCTTCATCAGTTCTCCTTAGGTAGGTGGGGGGCGAGTTCACGACGCTGTTGATTAGATTTAAGTTTCATAACCCAGAAGAGCGGTTATTAGTTCAATCGAGTTTAACTCTTTATTTAAGATATACAAATATTTGCCGATCGGTATCTGCAGTGGTCGAATGCTGGCCATATTTACCTGGTTGGCCGTTATTCCGCCTGCCAATCGGGTTGGCATCACGAGCGCGGTCTCTAACCTCAGTAGGCCTGAAACACAACAAGAATTGTGCTCTGCTTTGGGGAAGTCTTTGAAGGTGTGCCATTGCCACAACGTTGTCTTACCGGCCATTTACCAATACAGAAACAGCGGCTAGAAAATTTATATGAGTCTGCCTGCATTCCTGGGTTGTGCGGCAAGCTCAGTGAATTTCTTCTACCCTCTGGCCATTTCTTGTATCCAGCAATACATGCCATTGCGCTTCGGCTTGTCTGAATCGTCAACACCCAATTCGATACCCATTTTGAAGAGAAAAGAAAGTGGAGCTTGCAGGGCAGTTCTTTTGTTGCCATCACCGAAAATATGGTCTTTTGCCAGCATTTCTGCCAACCTGCTTACCTGATTGAAAATGTCAGTGAATTCATATTGCACAGCAGGGCCGATGCCAAAGCAGATGCAGAAGAAAGCAAATACAGAAGACTATGTAAACCGGAGTCAGCAATTTGCTCTCAACTACTAGGTGTTGTTTCTGTTTGCCCCGAATATCAGTTTTACCAAAACCTCCAGTTTGCAGTATTTCCAGCTTGTGCAAATCAAATATTCTGCTGGTTTGTTCTTTGCAACCAACTTCTCATTCTTCATGAGTCCTTCAACAGTTTCAGCGCATTGTGGAATCGCTCATCCACTGCACGAACACCACCGGCCAAGGTCCTCCGCAAACCAGGATGACCGATGCTATCGTGACAGCTGCGTATGGCTTTTTCAGTGATTTCGTTGTTCTTGCAGGGCTCATACACCGCTTTCCAAGCTGAACCGTTGCGATGTGAATAGTCCACAAGTTCGAAAGCTGCCAATGGTCCGTATAAATCGACAACCTTTTGAACCACATCCTTTGTGTCTTGGAGGTCCGCTAAGGAATTGGCTTGATTGTTGTCCTCGATATGGCTGGGGCAGTGATTCGATCTGAACCATACTTTTTGAATGCTGTATAAACGCTCGGTTCCGCGGGACCGTAATCCCATGCTTATATAGGGTCATTGAACAGCCTATGCCCATGTCTTCGGAGGCATTCAACCAGTGCGAAGTAAACCAACTTGTTGATTTTTATATTGGTCAGATGCAGGTGTGACCGACGATAGTTGATCAGCATGTTGGCGATAGTCAATGCATACATGTAATTCTCACCTCCTGTCTTGTTGATTTTCGCGTTTAGGGCAGCTGGTTCATATGCCCGCTGTAGTCAAGGTTGACCGGATTGGTGTTTCAGAGGTAGGGCAGTATACGGATAGATGTCCGCCGCAGGTCGTAGCCGGTCGGATCGTGTTCGTGCAGCTCATTCCTGGTGTTGAGCGGGCCTCGGATGCTGTCCCTGTTGTCGTCGGCGCCCTCAGTGGTGTGTTCGATGCTGGCGGCGGAGATGGAAGTGTTCGAGTCGCCAATAATGCCTCCATTGCCTTCGACAGGCCGATCCATGATCTGGGCGCCTCCGCAGTCAGCCGCAGCATGGTCAGACTGCGGGGTGCCTGCCTGGCGAGAGTCTGCAGAGTTGGCTGATGCTGCTCCGTTTTACCGCCAATGGCAACCTGTTCGTCACCTGTCAACCGTGACCACTTTGATTCCTCATTTTGTTATTTCGTTTGGTCCAACCGTGGCGAAAACGAGATAAGGGTTTTCCTGGACGTGGACTGAAGGTCGCCGTCTCTCAAACGCGCTGCGGTTTCTGAGAACGGTGCAGGGCGGACAGGATCAGCAGAACCTCCAGGGCGCCGACAATCAATAACAGGGTCAGGGCATGCTGTGAGCCGTTGATGGTGCCAAGCCGTCGGTCTGTGACTGCTGCCTGACCTGCTGCGACGATGGTGGCCGCCATGCTGCTGCCGATGGCTGCGGCGAACTGCTGGACGGTGTTGAAGATGGCGTTGCCGTCGGCCTGTTGCTCCTGGCTCAACCGGTGCAGGCCGTTGGTCATGATGTTGCCGAAACTCAGCCCGATGCCCAGCATGAAGAAAATATAGAGAATCAGGATGGTCAAGGCTGTCAGCCGACGGGCCGTCAGGGCAAATCCCAGAAGACCGATCAGGGCGACACAGCTGCCGCTGATGATGGGAATTCGTGGGCCAAGCTGATCGTAGAGCCTGCCGGAGAGCGGGGCTAGAACAGCTCCGATTGCCGCGCCCGGCAGCACCACTAGTCCGGCCTGCAGCGAGGTGCAACCATCAACCAGCTGCAGGTGGTTGGGCAGGATGAAAGAGAGGGCCAGGGCGCAGATCTCAAAGAGGATATAAGCGCCGACATGCAGGGAGAAGCGGGTGTCCGTGAACAAGCGCACGTCGATGATCGGTTGGGTCTGATGCCGGGCGCGAAGGGTGAACGCTGCCAGGGCGATAAGCCCCAGGACCAGCGCACCGCCGAATCTCCAGGAGAGCCATCCTGCCGAGGCGTTGCTGATGCCGAAGATAAGACCTGCAAAGCCCAGGACCATAAGGAATATGTCAAGTGGCTCCAGTCCGGCCTGGTTACCATCTGCCGCCACCGGAACCGAGGGTATGCATGCCAGGCCGGTCACCAGTGACATCAGCAATACGGGGATCAGGATGATGAAGACGTAACGCCATCCGATGGTGGTCGCTATCAGTCCGCCGAAGGTCGGGCCGACGGCCGGTCCGATGGTCGTGATCAGGGTGCCCACGCCCATCATGGTGCCGATGCGCTTTGTCGGAACCTCCTGAAGGATGATGTTGAACATCAGGGGAGGGCGATGCTGGTGCCCAGACCCTGTATGGCCCTGCCCAGCAGCAGGAGGGGGAAGACCGGAGCCAGCGCGTCGATGACCAGGCCTGCCAGGAAGAGCAGGTTGGCGCACAGAAAGAGGGTCCGGCTGCGGAATCGGCGTTTGAGGGCCGCTGAGAGCGGGGTGATGGAGGCGACGACCAGCAGGTAGAGGGTGGTCATCCATTGCACGCTGGAGGTCCCGATACCGAAATGGCTCATGAGGGCCGGGAATGTGATGTACATGGCCGTCTCCACAATCACGCCGCAGAAGGACATGATGCCAGTGGCTACAACCGCGCCGATGACCCTGTGGGGATTGCTGTGCTTTGTGCTTGCGTGGCTTGGGTTGCGCTCATGAGCGAGATTCCTTTCCGGACTGGGAGGAATCATCGGAATTCAAGGCGATGAAATAGGCCAACACGCGGTCAAAGGCAGCCAGATCATGCTGATCGAACCGGCGCTCCATGGCTGTTTGTTGGTCGTCTATGTAGGACCGAACCGCTGTCTGCAGGCCACGGGCCTTGGCTGTCGGGGCAATGATGCGTTGGCGGCCGTCCCTGGGGTCGCGTTTGGCGGCGACCAGTCCACCGGCCTCCATTCGCTGCAAAATTTTTGTCGTTGTGGACGGGCGAATGTCGAATTCCATCTCAATGTCCCGCTGGGTGTGGTCCTGGGACTCTCCAAGGTAGTCGATGATGGACATTAGAGTGCCGGTCAGCCCGTACTGGGCCGCATAGACATCCATGGATCGTAACATGAGGTTGGTTGCCCGTTTGATCCGCTTGCCATAGTCTTCGCTCAAAGGCCCTCTTCGGTTAGATTGTTAGCTACCTAATGAATAATCTCCCAAGTATGGACAAGCCTGCGTATATAGGTCGTCGATGCAATCTCCTGAGGCTCTGCGTTTCTTCCTCGTATTTGCGAAATTCTATCGGACACAGGATCTTTTGTGGACCGAGGTCAAGTTCAATTCGTCTTCAGTTTTGAGTCTCGATGATTATTGCTCCTTATTTGAGCATCAGCAGGCTTTTACAAGCCACGCTGTATTTAGAGCTGTCATCCAAATGATCGGTAATTCAGCGGCCGTCATCAGGCCGGTGCAAGGCGGCAAACGATGTGATCCCAGGTCAGGCCAAGCTACCCTTCGAAGTCTACGCTCGGACCGTATTTGCCGACGATGTCGGTTCTGCCTAAACCGACAAGAAGACAGTCTGAAGCAGGGTGTGGATGCCTGGCAGAAGCACCTGAAGAATATGGTGAGCAGCAGGGCTTCAACGTACACTGATTCTATAAAGTAATAGAAATGCTGACGTTGCCTTGTATTGTTTGAGTATGCGGTAACGCATTGCTGTATCGGCAAGGACGATGCCTATAACTGATTTATGCCTTATCTCGTGGTTTCATGTGCAAGGTTGGAGCTGCCGTTTGCTTTCTTAATGGTCCTGAGTTCGTTTGGAGGTCGTCAGGAGCGGCCGTCGTGATTCGTGGGGGAAGTGGTTTGTGCGGAAAGGAGGGTGCATCGTGGCGAAGCCTGCCGAGCACGGCATCGATGCCAATACTTCTGACTTTTTGATTCACACCCCTTCGGCTATTGCGCGAACAACATTTTTCTATCCGCTGCGGGTGGGCAAATTCTCCTATGAATCCGGCTATAGGCTGGAGCGACGATCCTTTGACAGCTATCTGATTATTCATATCGATAGCGGCAGACTGACGCTGAATCTGCCTGAAGGTTCGTTCGTGGCTGAGGAGGGCCGGTTTGCGTTGGTCAACTGCTACGCATGCCATGCCTACGGTACCGATGTCCCGACGACGGCCCAATGGCTTCATTTCGACGGCGTTATGGCCCGGCCCTACTACGACTACATCATCAGGAAGCTGGGCAATGTCTTCATGCTCTCCTCCGAGACCTACGCCTTGGAGCGGATGCGTACCATTACCTCCTGGATGACGGCGGAAAACGGCTATTCGGAAGCTAGGATGTCCAAATACATCACCGACCTGCTCACCGAGTTTGCTGATGAGCAGCCGCGCTCCTTCAAGCGAAAGCAGGAGGAGGTGGTTGAAGACACGATCGCTTATGTGTCCTCCCACTTGTACGAGCCGCTCACCGTCTCCGAGCTGGCCAAGCGGGTCTTTCTCAGCGAGTATCACTTTATTCGTTTGTTTAAGCAGGAAACCGGCCTCACGCCCCATGCTTATCTGGTGGATTCCCGTATCCATGCTGTGCAGTATTTGCTGGTAAACACAGGGATGTCCATACGACAGATTTGTCAGCAGTGCGGTTTCACATCCGAATCCTCACTGTGTGCCTCTTTCAAGAAGCGCACAGGAATGACACCCATGCAGTATCGCAGATTCAAGCAGGGTTCTGGCAGCATCTGAGAAAAAAGCTCAATACTGGTACTTTACGTCAAGGAGGTTGTGCACTAATACTTCTGCATTCATTTGTGAGATCTGATGTTCATGGGAGAGGGGTTAGTGGCGATTTAAGCTGCCTGTATATTTAGAATGGTTGGACTTAGTCTAAGTAGATTCGACTAAAATAGTTCTGTATAATGTATTTATGTGTGAGATGAAGGGTCAGTCTGAAGGCTATCCAGCTAACGAAGTTTTGGAACCTTTGACGGAACAGTATGACGAAGTAAGGCATAGCGGGATTTATAACCTGCTATCCAAGATTCTTTGTGATGCTTTGGAATCGGACAAGACTTCTACAAAAAGCTCCGCTTTCTCAAAAGTGCGTAATATTGCCTTATCAGGAGGATACGGAACCGGCAAAAGTAGCGTTCTTTGCGCGTTTAAGAATGATTCAAGATTTCAAGATGATAAGGGTAATAGTAACTGTCTATTCATCTCTTTGTCTTCCTTGAATGGACAGGGTGATGACTCGTCTGATAATGGACACAGCGGTTCAGATCAGACTGATTTAATTGAGAAAGAGATAGTCAAGCAGCTTTTATATCAGGAAAGTAGCACTATTTCGCATTTTCGCAGGTTGCGCAATATCAAGCCTGCAAGACGTTGTTTGTACAGCATCATTCTCGGTTTCTTGATGTTTCTATTGTGTACGGGTCTTGGATGGACAGGGAGAATCAGATCGTTTTTCTCGCCTAATCAGCAGTTCGGGACTTCTAATATTATTGTCTTGGCGTTGTTGGTTTTCTTTATTCTCGCTTGTTTTGTTTTTATACCCTCTACCGTACAGGGTCGTATACGGTTGAAATCTTTGACTGCAGGCTCTGCTTCATTATCACTAGATGGAGACGATAGTGAGACTTATTTTGATAAATATTTAGACGAGATTACATACTTCTTTAGCTCGTCAAAGAAGAGAGTTGTTATATTTGAGGATATAGATCGGTTTGATAATACTCGTATATTTGAAGACCTCAAAGAACTTAATACCATTCTCAATCAAGACCCTGCTAATGAGGGTAGGTCGATTTGCTTTGTCTACGCGGTACGAGACAGCATCTTCGACACCTTTGGCGAAAACGATGTATCGGAATCGATAAATTCAGAGGATGGCTCTTACGTGAGGAGTGAAAATCTCGAGAGAGCCAACAGAACAAAGTTCTTTGATTTGATTATTCCTATGGTTCCGTTCATGTCGCCTACAGCTGCGAAGGGTTGGATTAGTAGCGAATTTAAGGATGAAGGAATTGATAGACGACTCATTCGTCTGTTAGCAAGGCACGTAACAGACATGCGCCTTATAAAAAACATTCACAATGAGTTTCTAATTTTCAGATCCAAACTTATGCCTGGAAAGCAAGAGCCCCGTGGACAATCTTCCCTTGATGTGAACCGTGTTTTAGCTATGGTGGCGTACAAAAATATGTATCCACGAGATTTTGAAAAGCTACGTTTGGGAACGAGCCGCTTAGACGATATTTACAGATTTAAACTTCAGATTGTTGAACAAGTTAGAAGCAATACTTTACACAGAAGCGAAGCATTAAAAAAGCAATTAGCTGATAGTAATAGGTCCACAGAGAGAACTAGAAGACTGGGGAGTATTCTAAAAAATATATTAAAGCTATTAGCCATTGGTGACATCTATTCTAAGGGGCCATTCCCTCTTACAGTAGGCCAGTATAGATGCGAGAACGAAAAGCAATTGGATTCCATCGACTTCTGGCGTTATCTAGCTGACAGTTATAAGAAGAATGAAGAGGTAGAGCTTGTTTTATCGGACGGTATAAGAGTTAAGTCTAGTTATTTATATGATCTTTTTGCCAATGCAGTAGATGACGAGAATTGGATAGATAACTTAGCTATAGTAGAGCAGGCGGAGATCGACCAACTGAATCTTGTACTTCGCAAAACGGCTCATGCCAATATTCAAACGGTAATGAATGAGAACGAATGGAAGGCTCTTCCCTCTTCCGATAAATCAGAATGTACTCTTGACGAGTTTGTCCAGGATAGTTATGGGCACACTGTAGGTAGCGATCTCATAGCGGAGGGCTACATTTCAGACGATTATCAGCTGTACGCAGCGTCTCGTAATCGTCAGTGGCTTTCGAATAACGGAGTTAATTTCGAAATTCATAACCTTGCACAAGGTGAGCGTTCTTTGGATTGGAAGCTAACAAAGGATGACTGTGAAGCCATATATACAGACTTCGGACCGGAAATAACGAAAAGCAGGGATGCCTATAATGTTCAGTTCCTCGATTGGCTGCTTAATCAGCATCCTGAACAGGCAGAGAATATGCTAAGAGATCCTTCTGACTATGATGATTGGGATCGAGAATTTTATGTTGCATATTTGAGTGATGGGGATGTAAGCAGAGAGAATCGTAATAACATTATCGGCATTATGACTGCAAAGTCTGATAAAATACTTGATTTTCTGGTGGGTTCTCAAGAGTTATCGGAAAATGAGCGAGAACAATATATAAGCGTAGCTTTGAACAATCTTCGTGTAGAAACCGCAGATGGAGCAGGTAGGGATGCAATTGTCAAAGACTACCTTCAAAATTGCGATTCTAGATTAGAATGTATGCAAAATCCTGAACTTTCAAAAGAACAAGCAAGGCTGATTGCTAATTATTATCAAAACGCGAAGATATTTTTGAAAAATGTAAGTCCATTATGCCCCAATATGTTGGATGCTATAAAGACTCAACATAACTATAAAATAAACCAAATAAATTTTGAAACGATTTTCGGTGCTCAATGTGACTTTTCTCTTAATGCGATTCGTAAACAAGATATGCAGGAATACAACCTTTTATGCAATGATTATTTGCCTTGCTACTTGAGCAAAGTCAATCCTAATGTAACTATAAATGGTGATAAAAGTGAATATGCTCAAATAGTGCGTGAAATTATTGAAACTTTTAATAAAAGACCCGATGATGATAGCAGATACGATAACCTCGATTCTTTAATAAAAAGATCTAAACCAAATGAGCGCATTACAGATTTAACTGATATTTTCACAAATACTGAGGAGGAGTGGACGGGTGAGCCTGCACAACATGTGATCGATGCGATGGCGGAGTATAGACTATTTGTACCGACACCAAACAATATTTTCGTTTATTTGAGTGTAATGGATCCAGGTTTCGAGGCTTCTTTCGAGGCTTCTTCCGAGGCTTCTGTAGGAGACAAGGTACTTTTTGATCACTTGATGGAATATATGCCCCTTTCCGTGAGAGACTTGGAGAACAATGACCTTGATGATAAGCATTTGGCCTTATTGGCTGCGATGATTTTGAATTCTGATGCGTCAGGTTTTGACTTTCCGAAGAAAATTCAACTCGTACAGGGCTTAAATCTGCCATCTGATGCTCTCGATGCCGGTAAGCTGATGGATCGTGATAGTGATATGTTTGCTGAACTCATGAAAAATGGTCTTTTGTCTTCGACGGCTGATAATTTCAATATACTTAATAGTGAAAATGCTCGTATGGCTTGTATAAGAGAGTGGAAAACTCTAATGGAAGGAGTCAGGATGCCAGCAAGCGAAATTCCTTCAGTAATAGCCGATTCGCAGGTATCGCCTGAAGTTAAATCAGAATTGTATCTTAAATTGCCAGAATATCTTGAGAAAGCGGATAAAGAAGTCCTAGAATCCACTGTTAAAGAGGCGGCCAAGCAGGATGCGAAACTCGAGTTAGAAGTTGTAGACTGGATTGCAGAGCATCTCTTCAACAAATCTGAGGAGAAGGTTAACTCCTCTGAAGACGCTTCTGATGAGGCTCTTGAGCCTTTCATCCACCTGCTTGCAAAGGCTATTCCGATGTATGCGAATCTTGATAGCCCCGAGAATAAGGCTAAAGTGAGGGAGAGTCTCAGTTCTGTATTAAGGGTACTACCTAATCCGTACCCGAAGTTAACCGCCAAAACGGACGAAACCATATATCTTCCTCTTAATGGTGACAATAGGAGTATAGCTTATGGGGTTCAGAGTTTTCTTGAGACAATAAAGAGCGTAAAGGGCTATGCCGGTAAAGGAACTTTACAATGCGTTATGTGCCATAACGATTGATGTTTTATCTTTCATATATAAAAGTAAGCTAAGGAGAAGTCTCTTTCTGTAATTTCAACCATTTTTAGACATGCTCAAGGAGCTGAAAACGTCGGGTAATGAAGGAATTGTCTTCACAGCTCACCTTGAGTTATTTGTTACAGGCATAATGGGCACAATTAGTGATTCGAAAGGCATTTGTAGATTGCGGCAGATCGTCAATGTTATATTTCGGATTATGATTTTTCCTAAAGAATAACCGGCTCTGGTTCCCTGCATTCTGCGGAAATCATACGAAATGTTAATTTCAATACATCGTTTAATTCGTTGTTAAGTTACTTGTAGCTAGTTCAAAGGCTTTCGAACATGCCAGCAGATTTTGAAAAAGTTACCAGCTATGTCCAAAATTTCTTTGCAAAGCGTTATGAATTGACCACAAGTCTTGGGGATTAGTGGAGAATAGCCGACAAGAATTACTTTGAACTTAAAGAAGCTAGCCAAAATAGATTGCGGTGGAAAGCGTGTATGAGCAAGTGGCCATAATGAGGTGCCAAGTAACTTTCAGATCCTTTTGTTGACTGTTTTGCTTGCTCGGGTGGTTTCAGTAGTTTTTAGGTATCGGAGTCGTTTTTCGTGCTAGCAAATATTAAGGAATCAATTTTCAAAACAAGTATAGTCTCTACTCGGTTTAGAGTAGACGGATGAGTATCTTCTTTTTTAGGGTTGTGCATACGAGTTGACTAATTTCATTTAGAAAGATATAAATTTAATAGTTTGAATTATCTATGGCGACAGATGCAAGTGCGCCGCGCGATGAATGTGATCTTGTGTGGATGAGCATTCCGTCACATGGAATATGGCCTGAACGTACTAACTCTGATAGCATTTGTTGCTTAGTTCAAAAAACAATACGTAGCGCGTACCATGTTAAGCTCGAAAGTGATTCAGGAAAGACGTATGTGTATTTCTTTTTTTTTCAGCAAGATTAAGCCGTTTGGCATAGCAATACTGGAATGGCATTCTTCACCCTGAAAAGCTGATTGCCAACTGAAGATGGCTTTCGTTCATCGTTCTTACTCAAGATTCAGACTTGACTTGGCCGATCGGGAGGTGAGAAAAGACTATTCATGCGACCGTCGGACGATGATCGGCAGCGGTTCGTAGAGATCAAGCCGTGGATCTGATTTGAAAAGAAAAAATGATGTCTAGTTTACACCGCCAATGTAAAGAATCCTGCTAGCTCCTGTTTCCGCTGAGTTAATTTTATCTCAATTATCCCACAGTAGTATATTTGCTATGTTATTTGTTGTCGGTTGTCGTTCTATGATTGGTCTGTCTTTCTTGAACACATTTCGTTGCATAAGAAAAGCCACCCAAAAAGCGCTGAATATCAACTTCGTTGGCAAATACAGGGTGCCCCGGATGCGATTCGAACGCACGACACCTTCTTTAGGAGAGAAGTGCTCTATCCCCTGAGCTACCGGGGCAACGGAAACTACTGTACCACGAAGTGAGACTTGGACAGGTCGCTGGTGTGCAGACCGAGGGAAGGCCTTGGTACCGTGCTCTTCTTGGGGAAGTCAGCCTCCTATACCGGCTCGCTATACGGTCATGGTTTACAATTGCTCAACGGCCGAGCTGATTGTGCATTCCTCGGAAGGGGACCGGGTCGGCGATGATTTGCTGGAGGAGACCATGGCGAAATTCAGACAGTCCTTCCTGGTGAAGCATGTCTTTGGGTGGACGGCCAGGCTGCTGGCGTTGGCCAGTTTGTTGGCTCTAGCGGCGCGTGCTTGCCCGGAATGGCTGTCGTCGATACCATACCTGCCGGATTTGGCCGCTCTGACGCCCTGGTTCATCCTCTTGGGTCTGCTGGCCCTGATCCTGGCCCTGATGGCTTCAAGATGGTTCACAGCTTTGGTGCTTATCGCCGCCTTGGCTTTGAATGTCTACTGGCAGTATCCCTTCTATCAGGAAGGATCCGAGCTCAACGGGCAGGCTGATCAGCTCATGGCCCTCGAGCATCCCGACCGGTACGACGATGTGGCCCGGGTCATGACGCTGAACGTCTACAAGGGTCAGGCCGATGCCGATCAGGTGGTCAAGACTGTCAGCGACAACCGGGTGGAGGTGCTGGCTCTGCAGGAGGTCAGCAACGATTTTGTGGACCGTCTGCACAAGGCAGGCATCGACCGCTACCTGCCACACGAGCAGCTTTCCACATCTTCGAAGGAATACGGCAACGGTCTTTGGACGGCCGCCCCGATGCAGTCGCCTTCAAGGGACGACGTGGGCTCTCGCTCCTCCATGATGCCGGCGGCCAGCATCGACTTCGGCAGGGGCCAGACCAGTGTCAGATTCGTCTCGGTCCATACCACCTCGCCGCAACCGGGCAGTTGGAATGCATGGCGACGCAGCGTGTCCGACCTGGGGAAGCTGCGGAAACACGAGCACACTCGATACGTGCTGATGGGCGACTTCAATGCCACCTATGATCATGCCGTTTTTCGAGACATGCTGGGGGAGCGATTCAGCGATGGGGCCCGTCAGGCCGGGCATGGCATGAGCATGACCTGGCCGGCCAACCGAGCCCCATTACCCAGGTTGGTGGCCATCGATCATGTTGTGGTGGACCGTGACATCAGGGCCAATCGGCTGCAGACGATACCGATCTCGGGGTCGGATCATGCGGCCCTGCTGGCCACGGTGATGGTGGGGTAGGGGACTTCAGGCATCCAAGTTGGATTGTGTTCCGGCCTGGGCCCCGGCGCTGGCCTGCTCCTGCTGGGCGGCATCGAGCTTGGCCCTCACCTGACCGAGGAGTTCCTGGGCGCGCTTGGCCAAAGCCTCGCCAATCTCCCACTGCCGCATGGACGCATCCAGATCCAGCCCGCCGGCCTCCAGCGCCTGAACCGCCTGGATCAGCTGATCGCGGGCTTGCTCATAAGGCAGTTTGGCGATGGTCTCGCGTTCCTTCTGGCTTAGGGCCGAAGCTAGTACTGGCTGTTCCTTGGTCTGCTCCTCATTGGTGTCGCTCATGCCTGCTCCTCTTTTTGTCTGATTCTTATTTGGCGCGTTATCAAATTGCAGATGACGCAGATGATCATCGCGAATGATTATATGTGGCTGACCACGTGGGATTGGTCACTGCCCGCTGACGACCTTGGTCTCGATCCGGCCCTCTTTGACAGTCAGGGTCAGATTCTGATCGACCCGAACCTGCTGGGGGCTGACGACCACCTTCCCGTCCAAGGCCTGCACGACCGCATATCCGCGGTCCAGCGTGGACTGGGGAGAGAGGGCGGTAAGCGAGGATTGGAGCTTTTCCACGGTCAGGGAGGCGTCGTCCACAATCCGCCGAAGGGCGATGTCCAGGCGGACCAAAGACTCGTCGACCAGCCGCTGGGGCTTGTCCAGCATGGTCTGCGGCTTGGTCAGGCTGGGACGATTGGCATATCCCTCAATCAAACGTGTCTCGCCTTCGACCATATTTTCGATACGCGCATTTATACGCATCCGGGCCTCCTGGATGATTCCCTCCTGCTCGACCAGGTCGGGCACCACCCGCTTGGCTGCGTCGGTAGGAGTGGAGGCGCGCAGATCCGCCGCCAGATCAATCAGGGTCCAGTCGTCTTCGTGGCCGATGGCCGAAACAATGGGGGTGACACAGGCCGCCGTGGCCCGGACCACGGACTCGTCGGAGAATCCAAGCAGATCCTCGAAGCTGCCGCCGCCCCTGGCCACGATGATCACATCAACAGCAGGATCGGCATCCAGCTTCTGGATGGCCTCGACCACCTCGGGCGGGCATTGAGGTCCCTGGACGTGGGCATGTACAACGGAGAATTCGATGGTGGGCCAGCGCAGACGGGCGTTGGTGATCACATCCCCTTCGGCTCTGGCCTTGGGCGCGCAGATCAGGCCGATGCGCCGGGGGAATTCGGGCAGGGGAACCTTGTTTTCCGCATCAAAGAGGCCCTCGCCCTTGAGCTTGCGCCTGAGCTGGTCGATCTGCTCCTTGAGGTCGCCGGTGCCCACACGCTTGATCCGGTCGGCCATGAAGCTCAGACGGGTCTGTTTGATCCACAGGTCGGGTCGCCCGTGTACCACCACCCGGTCGCCCTGGCGGAATTCCCTGGCCTGGGTGGCGAAGGCCCGGAATCCCATGACGTTGATGGAGATGTCCTCGAAGTTGTCGCGCAGGGTCAAATATGCTGAACCGGTCCGGCGGGTGTTGATCTCCACTATCTGACCCTCCACCCAGGCTCCCGGCCAGCGGGCCACCGCGTCGTGGTACTTCTGGCTGAGCACGCTGACCGGCCAGGGGTCTTCCTCGGTGGTATCCCGTGCCAGTCGGGGCAGCTGGTCCAAGGGTTTGGGGGCCAGTCCGGACGAGGCTGAGCCAGCCGGTGCGCCCATCGACCCCTGCATGTTCGAACCCATGTATGCTCGCACCTGATGCCTCCTGACCATCGGTTCCGCCAGCCCGACCAACTCATCTGGCATAGCCTGTACAGGATGGTATTCGGGTTGGTCAGCGAAGGAAACGTCCTTTCAGGGTCTCTCAATACGGGGACAATTCCATATGCTCTGCAAATTCCCTACAGGCCCTCTGCCGGCTGCTCCTGAGCCGATTTCGCCGAGGGCACAGCGGCCTTTCTCCCGCCAGCTAGGAGGTTGGGACTGAGGTGAAAGTTGGAGGACAAGGGTTGCAACCAAGGCCTTGATGCACTTGCCCTGGTCTGCGGCTTGCCTGCAACAGAGGCGGTTTTGCCGGCGGCTGTGTCAAAGGAGACAGTCTTGATTCCCTGATATCGCAGAAGTTGTTTACGTTCCGGCGGTAGCATAAATAGAGTAAGCCGGATATGATGTGGTGTCTGCTTTTTGAACCCATCATGCGGCGGTCTCACGGATTGAGGTTGTTTCATGTCTGATGGCGTCGACATAGCGGGTCGATTTAAGGGCACAGGACCGCGGGATCTCCTGCGTGTGGGTTTGGACATCGGTTCCACCACAGTCAAGGCCGTGGTTCTTGGCACAGGGGACAGGCTGGATCAGGCGCTTTTCAGCGACTATCGCCGTCATCACGCCAATGTGCGGCAGTGCGTGGCGGAACTGGTCACCGACATCAAGCTTTCACTGTCCAGGGTCGGTCTGGCCGGCAATCCCATCAGCCTGGTGATCACCGGCTCGGGTGGGCTGGAACTGGCCAGCCAGCTTCAGGCTGAGTTCGCTCAGGAGGTCATTGCCGAGACCGAGGCCATCAACGCCACCTATCCCGAGGGGGATGTGATCATCGAGCTGGGCGGCGAGGATGCCAAGATCACCTATCTGAAGCCCACTCCGGAGCAGCGGATGAATGGATCCTGCGCTGGCGGAACCGGAGCCTTCATCGATCAGATGGCGACCCTGCTCAACACCGATGCTTCAGGCCTGAACGATATGGCTTCCAAGTACAAGACCATTTATCCCATCGCTTCACGTTGCGGGGTCTTCGCCAAATCCGACCTCCAGCCTCTGATCAACGACGGAGCCGCCAAGGAGGATCTGGCTGCATCCATCTTCAATGCCGTTGCCACACAGACCATTTCCGGTCTGGCCTGCGGACGCCCCATCCGCGGCAACGTGATCTTCTTGGGCGGGCCCCTCTTCTTCATGAGCGAGCTCAGGGAGGCTTTTAAGCGGATCCTCCAGGACAGGGTCAGTCGCTACATCATCCCTGAGAACGCGCACCTCTATGTGGCCTATGGCGCCGCCATCATGGCTGGCCGCCACAACCAGGACGATCAGGACAGTGCTGCGCAGGTCAAGACCGACTACTCGCCTGAGTCTGATGTCAACGATCCCTTCGGCCCGGCTTGGGGACTGGACCAGGAGGAGGTCGACCGGGCGCGGTCCGAGAAGGCTTCGAACCTGGACAAGATGGCTCTTCAGGATGCCATGCAGGATGGCCGCACAACCACATTGGTCGACGGCGAGAAAAAGGTTCCCGCAACGGAAACCGCCAAGGATGCCCGCCAAGATCAAGACATGCACTTTGATCTGACTTCCTTGGAGGGCGTCCTCTCCGCCCTGAAGGGCCTGGAGAACATGCCCTCGACGGCCAGAACCATCCGTCCGCTTTTCCTGAACGAGGAGGAGCGTAAGGAGTTCAATGACCGTCATGGGGCTCAGATCATCCCCACCGGAGACTTGTCCGGGGCCAAGGGGCCGCACTTCCTGGGCATCGATGCGGGCAGCACCACCATCAAGGCCGTGCTGGTCAACGACGACAAGACCATCGTCTGGTCCACCTACGGGGTGCATAAGGACAGCCCTCTGATCGCAGCCGCCAACATCGTCAAGGAAGTCAGGAAGTCCCTGCCCGAGGGCGCCTACATCGCCCGTGCCTGCGCTACCGGCTATGGTGAGGGTCTGGTCAAGGCAGGCTTGCACGTTGACGAGGGTGTGGTCGAGACCATGGCCCATTACCGGGCCGCCGAGGAGATCAGCCCCGGGGTCACCTCGGTCATCGACATCGGCGGACAGGATATGAAGTACATCGCCGTCAACGACGGGGTCATCGATTCGATCTGCGTCAACGAGGCCTGCTCGGCAGGCTGTGGGTCCTTCCTGCAGACCTTCGCCCAGTCCATGGGCATCAGCATCCAGGAGTTCACCAGGCAGGCGTTGGCCTCCGAGGCCCCGACCGATCTGGGCTCCCGTTGCACGGTCTTCATGAACTCCTCGGTCAAGCAGGCTCAGAAGGAGGGCGCCTCCCCCGAGGACATCGCCGCCGGGCTATGCTATTCGGTGGTCAGGAACGCCCTCTACAAGGTCATCAAGCTGCGTGATGCCAATGCCCTGGGGCCGGTGGTCGTGGTCCAGGGAGGCACCTTCCTCAACGATGCCGTTCTGCGGGCCTTTGAACTCCTGACCGGTCGCAAGGTGACCAGGCCCAACATCGCCGGGCTCATGGGGGCCTACGGTGCCGCGCTGACGGCCCGCATGCACTGCCCGCAGAATGAAGAGGTCGAGGATCTTACTGCAGCCAACTCCAACATGGCCCACCCTTCACTGAACGTGGTCGACGGGGCGAAGTCCGTGGGCGGCACGCCCACCACTCCCAATTCGGTCCCGGCTTCCACCAAGCCAAAGTTGTCACCGGCCGCCGTCAACAAGATTGCCTCCAAGAATGACCGGGGGTTCAAGACGACTCTACCCGATCTGAGGGTGGAAGACGGCCATGTGGTCAGCTCCATCCTGGCAGGGGATGATCTGGACAACCTCTCCATGACCACCACCCACGATGTCTGCAAGCTCTGCCAGAACCACTGCAAGCTGACCATCACCGAATTCGAGGACGGCGGCCGCTATGTGACCGGGAACCGCTGCGAGCGTGGTGGAGACAAGAATCGGCAGCGCTCCGACAGGCCAAACCTCTACGATTTCAAGTACAAGCGGGCCTTCGCCTACCGCCGTCTGACCCCGGACAAGGCCACCAGGGGCGATATCGGCATTCCACGTGTGCTCAACATGTACGAGGACTACCCCTTCTGGTTCACCCTACTGACCTCTCTGGGCTTCCGGGTCATGATCTCCGGGCGTTCCAACCATGAGCTCTTCGAAAGTGGTATGGAATCCATCGCCTCCGAGAACATCTGCTACCCGGCCAAGCTGGTTCACGGGCACATCCACTCCCTGGTCGACAAGGGCATCAAGACCATCTTCTACCCCTGCGTCACCTATGAGCAGGAGCTGGTTCCCGATACGGACAACCATTACAACTGCCCCATCGTGGCCAATTACCCGGTGGTGATCGAGGCCAACATGGCCGAGCTCAAGGAGAACGGCGTCCGCTTCATGCGGCCCTACTTCAACCTCTCCAACAAGGAGAAGATGGTCGAGCGGATCGTCAAGGTCTTCGACTGGGCCAATGTGAGCGAGGATGAGGCCCGGACGGCCGTCCAGGAGGCCTACCGTGAGGATGCCCGGTTCAAGGAGGATGTCCGCCAGGAGGGGCTTCGTGCCCTGGCCTACATGCAGGAGTACGGAGTCAAGGGCGTGGTTCTGTCCGGACGACCCTACCATGTGGATCCCGAGGTCAACCACGGCATTCCCGAGACCATCTGCTCCCTGGGTATGGCCGTGCTCTCCGAGGACTCCATCTGCGAGCTGAACGTGCGCGACCTGCCCAAGCTGAGCGACTACATCATTCCGGCAGCGGGGGAGCGTGCCCTGGCCTCCAACAATCCCACGGCCGCCAAGTTCCGCAAGACCGTGCCGGGCTTCGGTGACGACCATCAGAAGATGCCTCTGAGGGTGACCGACCAGTGGGCCTACCACTCCAGGCTCTATTCCGCCGCCAGGTTCGTCTCCGAGTATCCCGACCTGCAGCTGGTCCAGCTGGTCAGCTTCGGATGCGGCGTGGATGCCATCACGACCGACCAGGTCCAGGAGATTCTGGCCGACAAGGGTGATGTCTACACGCAGCTGAAGATCGACGAGGTCTCCAACCTGGGTGCAGCCAAGATCCGTCTGCGCTCGCTGAAGGCCGCCATGGACGAACGCCACCAGCGGGATCTGGCCCAGGAGGGCAGCGAAGATCAAAAGGAAGCCCCCGTCAAGGGGCAAGTACAGGCGCAGGATTCATCCGACTCTCAGGATTTGCAAGACCTTGCCAGCCATATTGAAGCAGTGGATGCAGATGCGTCTGACAAGCCGAAATCCGATGGGTTCCGGTCCACCAACGCTCAGAAGATCAACCTATCCCAGCGCAAGGCTGACATTGTGGCTCTGGCCCGGTTCGTGGCTCTGCACGACAAGAGCGATCAGGGTCTGATAGGCCTCCATCCCATGGGCATCAGGCCCATCCGGGAGACCATGGCATCGCAGCAAAAGCGGCAGGAAGCCGACAATCAGGGCAAGGATGACCAGCTCAGCGGGGCCGCTGCCAAGCCGACCCTGTCCAAGTACGCCACTGAGCATCGCTTCACCAAGGAGATGGGGCACAAATTCACAGTGGTAGCGCCGCAGATGTCCCCCGTGCATTTCTCCCTCCTGGAGGCGGTCTTCTCCAGCGCGGACTATCACTTCGAGCTCCTGAAGCATGCCACGGCCGAAGACATCAACACCGGGGTAAAGTACGTCAACAACGATGCCTGCTTCCCGGCCATCATCGTGGTGGGGCAGCTGGTCAACGCCTTCCTGTCCGGCCGGTTCGACCCACACAAGTGCGCGGTCATCGTCACCCAGACCGGCGGCATGTGCAGGGCCACCAACTACTATGGCCTTCTGCGCAAGGCCATGGCTGATGCGGGCTATGGCTACGTCCCGATCATTACGCTGAGCGTCCAGGGATTCCGGGCCAACCCAGGTCTTCAGGTAACCCCAGCCTTGCTGCACCGCGCCGTCAAGGCCTTCTACCTGGGCGATGCCATGATCGAGTGCCTGCTCAGGGTCCGTCCCTACGAGCAGGAGCCTGGCTCGGCCAACAGGCTCTACAAGCTCTGGGACACGATCTGCAAGGAGACCATCGAGCACCACGGGTACTCCAAGACCGCTAAGAAGGTCTATGGCCACGGCTATCTGCCCTATGGCACCCTGATGAAGCGGATGATCCGTGCCTTCGACCAGCTTCCGCTGCGCAATATTCCCCGCAAGCCCAGGGTCGGCGTTGTCGGGGAGATCCTGGTCAAGTACCATCCCGATGCCAACAACCACGTGGTCGACCTGATTGAGAGCCAGGGCTGCGAGGCTGTGCTCCCCGGTGTCTGCGACTTCATGGTCAACGGCATCTCCAACGCCGAATGGAACGAGGAGATGCTGGGCACCGGCGGCCAGGTGGGTGTCAAGAAGATCGTCCTCAAGGCTGCGGATGTCTATCGTGCCCCCATGATCGCCGGCTTCAAGGCCTCCCATGGAAAGTTCGACATTCCCGCCCACATCAGCGAATTGAGGGACAAGGCCGCATCGGTCACCTCCCTGGGTGTTCAAGCAGGAGAGGGATGGCTCCTGACCGGCGAGATCATCGAGCTGATTCAGTCCGGCGCCCCCAACATAGTCTGCGCACAGCCCTTCGCCTGCCTGCCCAACCATGTGACTGGACGTGGCATGTTCGGCAAGATCCGCAGGACCTACCCTGAGGCCAACATCGTCTCGATCGACTACGATCCCGGCGCCTCGGAGGCCAACCAGCTCAACAGGATCAAGCTGATGATCGCCGCCGCCAAGAAGCCGGGCGACCAGCAAAAGCCCGGCCAGGACCGTAAGATTGGCGCCGGATTCCAAGCAGCGGAATCGACCGGTCTGGATGCGGGGCAGGCAGCACCCGTCCAGGACGAGGAGAGGGTTCTGGAGAGCCTGTAGCCGCCAGGCCGAGGCCGGTGTCCGGAGCCAACGCGCCGGCCTCGGAATTGCTGAACCACGAGGATCAAGGAAAGAGGGGGTTTCCCATGACCAGCCGCAAAGAGATCAAGGCTCTGCTGGACACCGACCAGATCTATATTGCCGATACGCCTGAAATGAAGCAGGTCCAGGACGCTCAGCAGGATCTGGTCTTCGAATTCAACGCCTGCCGTCCTACTCAGGTGGAGAAAAAGCAGGACCTCTGCAGGCGGATGTTCGGTTCATTCGGCCAAGGCAGCTGGATTGAGGGACCGGTGCGGGCAAACTGGGCCTGCAACACCTACTGGGGGAGCAAATGCTATGCCAACTTCAACCTGGTTCTGGTCGACGATGGACGCATTGACATAGGCGACCACACCATGTTCGGCCCCAATGTCACCATCGTGACCACCGGGCACGCCATTCGCCCCGATATACGTTCCTATGGAACGCCCCAGTTCACGGTTCCGGTCAGCATCGGTAGGAATGTATGGATCGGAGCAGGTGCCATCATCATGCCGGGAGTGACCATCGGCGACAATACGGTCATCGGGGCAGGCTCCCTGGTCACCAAGGACATCACCTCCGACGTGGTCGCCTACGGCCACCCCTGCAAGGTCGTCCGTCCCATCGACGAGCACGATTATGAATACTTCTGGAAGGATCGCCGGTTTCAGCCGCCTTATGATGCCCGGCCCTTCAGGATGGATTAGGCGGGTTGATTGAGGGCTGACTCCCTTGATTCCTCTGCAGGCGGTTTCCGGCATCCGATTGCTGGTTTAACTCCGGTGGGCGTGGTTTTGAATGTTGAACTGTTGATGTGTCTGATTTGATCAGCAATATCCATCCCAGAGCGGAGAGGGGAAGATCAGCGCCTTGAACCGGTCCCACTCTCGGACGTAGTCGATTCTCGGCTCACGCAGCAACCGTATCTGTATGCCGTCCATGACTTCCAGGCTCATTCTCACCTTGCCCTGCATGTCTGTCGCCCACTCTATGCCATCAGGAAGCAGCCAGGGGAATTTGGAATAGTGTTCCCAGACTTCTGAAGGCCTGCGGAGAAAATAGTCATGCAAAGGGTGGTTGGTGGAGATGGCCTCGGCTTCCAGGACCGTATATAGCTGAGTGAGTTCAGGCTGGCTTGCGTTGTGGGCGACCAGATAGTCAAAATAGGCAGGAAGATGCGGATGATCGGGGTCGGACCCGGGCAGGCCTGTCTGCACGAATTCCTCCGGGGTGCCATTGACGTCATAGATATCGGTGACCAGGAGGGAGAGCAGGCCTTCCTTGCTGCCGACATAATGGAGGACCCCCGGCTGGGACATCCCCACCATGTCGGCGACGTCTTTGAGCGATATGCCGTTGTACCCATGCTGGCTGATGAGGTGGGCGGCGGCTTCTGTGATTTCAGCCCGCCTCACCTCTGGTGATTTTCTGGTTCGACTCGCCATTGTCTGGTCTTGCGGCTCCTTCTCACTATTTTTGAGCGCCTGGGTGCTGCTGATCTTTTGATATCCATGGTACATGGGACAAATTCATAAAAGCGTCGGATGTATGGCCCAATAAGGTTTCGTCCCTTACTGGTAAAGGGGAAACAAGCACTGGGTACTGGCTGATTTGCATCGAGTCAATGATTTGACAAAGCTATCGAATAACTGCTAGATATATGATTATCTAATGGATGGTAGATATGGTTGGCTGCCAAACATTGGATGTGTCAGAGAAGACTAGTTGAAAGAGGTCGACACCATGAGCGACTCAACAACCCCGGCATCAAAAGATTCTGAACTTCTGCAGGCGCATAAGGCCGCCCTTGCTGCAGCCCAGCGGGATCCGCTCCTATCGCCCGAGACGGGCAAACCGGTTCCAAAAAAGACCCTGTTTCGGTTTGGGGCAAGCTTCCTGGCCTTCGGCATTCTGTGGATGTCAGGCCTGGGCATCGTCAGTATCGTGCTGCTTCCCGAGCACCTCAAGCAGGTCCCGGGCATCGCGCCCGAGGCGCTGATGGGCATAGTCAATGCCTGTACGGCTGTGGCTTCGTTGGTCTCCAACCTGCTCTTTGGCAACTTTTCCGATCGCAGCCGCTCCCGCTACGGACGTCGAACCCCATGGGTCCTGGGCGGTGCAGTCCTGGGCGGCGTAACCCTGTTCCTGACCGGTATGACCACCAACCCGGTCCTGCTGACCATCGTCTACTGCCTCTGCATGTTCGGTCTGAACTGCATGATCGCCCCTATGGTGGCCATTCTGTCCGACCGCGTGCCATCCGGTGTGCGCGGAACCCTGTCCGCTTTCTATGGGGCAGGCTCTACCATCGGTTCGCCCATCGGCTCCCTGATTGGCGCGGCCCTGGTGACTCATATGTTCACCGGCTTTGTTCTCGCCGGCGTACTCATGTTCCTGGGTGGTGTCGTGGCCATTCTGATCATGCCCAAGGAAGGCTCGGCTGCTTACCTGCCCAAGGACGAGGGCACCCTCATGGATGTCCTCAAGTCTTTCCAGCCACCGCGCTTCCATGGGGCCCATGACTTCTATAAGGCCTTCGCAGGAAGGCTCTGCATGTTGCTGAGCTATCAGATGATCTCCGCTTATCAGCTCTACATCATCGAAAAGTATGTGGGTCAAACCGTAACCCAGGCTGCCGCCACCATTTCGGTCATGTCCGTCATCACCATGGTGGTTTCCCTGCTGGGTTCGTTGGTCTCCGGGCCTGTCTCCGACCTGATCGGACGGCGCAAGGTGCCGGTGGTCGTCGCCTCCGTCCTCTTCGCCATCGGCATCGCCATGCCCTGGATCAGCCCCACGGTCATGGGCATGTATCTGTATGCCGGCATCGCCGGGTTCGGTTACGGGGTCTATTCGTCCGTCGACCAGGCGCTCAACGTCGATGTCCTGCCCAGCAAGGAGGAGGCCGGCAAGGATCTAGGCATTCTGAACCTGGCCACCACGCTGGGGCAGATGGCCGGTCCTCTGGTCATGTCCTTCATCACGCTGAACTGGGGTTATGCGGCGGCCTTCCCGACTGCTATCGTTTTCGCACTGTTGGGATGCGTCTTTATCCTGATGATCAGAAACGTCAAGTGATCCCGGCCTATGCGGGCATACAGGAAAACTATGCAAAGGAGCAGAAGATCCATGAATAGGAATACAGGACCGATTTGGGTTGCAACCACTCGGCGGCAGGCCATGCAGGAGCAGCACTTGGCTGTCTCCGACCTGGAGGCGTCAACCGATCTGGAATGCACCGGTGCCGAATTGCAGGCTCTGCGAGGGTTTGGCGGCTGCTTCAATGAGTTGGGGTGGCTGCCCTTGCAGGAGCTGGGGGAGGAGAAACGTGAGGGGGTCATCCGTGAGCTCTTCAGTCCGGACGAGCTGAATCTGACCTTCAACAGGACGCCGGTGGGTGCCAACGACTTCGCCGCGGGTTGGTACAGCTACGACGAGACCGACGGCGATTATGACCTGGAGCATTTCAGCGTCGACCACGACGAGCGGACCCTGATTCCGTATATCCGCCAGGCTCAGAAGTATCAGCCGAACATGGGACTGTTCGCCAGCCCCTGGAGTCCGCCCACCTGGATGAAACGGCCCAAGGTCTACAATTTCGGGCGGATCGACATGAGCGAGCGCAATCTCACTGCATATGCCCGCTACCTTCTGGAATATGTGCGCGAGTATGACCGTCGTGGCATCCACATCGACCAGCTGCATGTGCAGAACGAGGTCTTCGCGGACCAGAAGTTCCCCTCCTGCCTCTGGTCCAGCGAGGACATGCGCATCTTCATCCGTGATTATCTGGGGCCCCTCTTCGCCAAAGAGGCACCGGATACGGCCATCTTCCTGGGGACCCTCAATGGTCCCGAGGATATGAAATTCGGACCCGAAGGCATGATCCTGGAGAACTACAACCGGTACGTGGACAACATCCTCTTCGACGAGGACTGCCGCAGGTACATTGCCGGCATCGGTTACCAGTGGGCCGGCCAGCATGACATCGAGCGCACCCATCAGTCCTGGCCTGAGGTTGAGTTGGAGCAGACCGAGTCCGAATGTGGCATGGGCGGCAACACCTGGGAGTACGCCGAATATATCTTCTCGCTGGTCAACCGTTATCTGCGGGCCGGAGCCACCTGCTACACCTACTGGAACATGGTCCTGGGCCAAGGCATATCCACATGGGGCTGGCGGCAGAACTCCCTCTTCTCCATCGACACCACCACCGGCCGGGTCAGTCGGAATCCCGAGTACTACGTCATGCGCCACTACTCGCACTATGTACGCCCGGGCGCTCGGCTGCTGGATACTCGCGGTCATTTCAGCTCCATGGCCACAGCCTTCGAAAATCCGGATGGATCGGTTGTTGTCGTGGTCCAGAACGCCCTGGATCGCGCCATGCCCTTCTCCTTCTCCGGGCCGGGAGGGGATAGCGAAAGGAGCCAAGGTTTCCAGGCAACCTTGGAGCCGCGATCCTTCAACACCTTCGTCCTATGAATGTAGACCTGTAGATCGAGATTGGAGTTCATCATGACAGACAATGCAGTCCGAACCAAGGACCATTCGGTTTCGCAGGGCATCACGCGCCTGCCAGACAGGCTCATCTTCGGCTGTGCCTACTACGACGAATACATGCCCTATGAGCGGGTGGACAAGGATATGTCCATGATGAAGTCCGCTGGCATCAACACCATTCGTATCGCCGAATCCACCTGGAGCACTCTGGAGCCCCAGCCTGGCGTATTCGACTTCAGCCATGTGGACCGTGTGCTGGATGCTGCTGAACGCTTCGGCATTCAGGTCATCGTGGGCACCCCCACCTATGCCGTCCCCTCCTGGCTGGTCGCCATGCATCCGGATGTCCTGGCGGACACCCCCAAGGGCCACAACCGGTATGGCGCCCGCCAGATCATGGACATCGTCAATCCTTCCTACCGGTACTATGGCGAGCGCGTCATACGTAGGCTGATAAGCCATGTGGCCGACAACCCCCGGGTGATCGGCTACCAGGTCGACAACGAGACCAAGTACTACGACTGCGTATCGCCTGACATGCAGCGCCTCTTCGTCAAGGATCTGCGGCGGCGCTTTGATGATGATCTGGACCGTCTCAATGCGGCCTTTGGCCTGGACTACTGGTCAAACAGGATCGACTCCTGGGAGGACTTTCCCGATCTGACCGGGACCATCAATGCATCGCTGGGTTCGGCTTTCGACCGCTTCCGTCGAAGCCAGGTCAGCCGCTACCTGGCCTGGCAGGCTGGCATTGTGCGCGAATATGCCCGCGAGGACCAGTTCGTCACCCACAACTTCGATTTCGATTGGGGTCCTGGCTGGTCATACGGTGTTCAGCCAGCCGTCGATCATTTCGAAGCGGCCGGATGCCTGGACGTGGCCGGTGTGGACATCTACCATCCCACCGAGGACGACCTGACCGGCAAGGAGATTGCCTTCGGCGGGGACATGACCCGCAGTCTGAAGGGTGGCGCCAACTACCTGGTTCTGGAAACCGAGGCCCAGGGGCAGAACGGCTGGCTGCCCTACCCAGGGCAGTTGCGGCTGCAGGCATACAGCCATCTGGCCTCGGGGGCTGACGGGGTCATGTACTGGCACTGGCATTCCATCCACAACTCTTTTGAGACCTACTGGAAGGGGCTGCTTTCGCAGGATATGGAACCCAACCCCTCCTATGAGGAGGCCGGCCGGTTCGGCAGGCAGATAGCGCAGAAGGATGTGGGGGAGCGTCTGATCAACCTCCAAAAGCGCAACAAGGTCGCCATCATGGTGGGCAACGATTCCCTGACCGCCCTGGACTGGTTCTCCCTGGAAACCGGCTTCCCCCGTCAGCAGGGGCAGATCTCCTACAACGATGTGGTCAGACGGGTCTACGATGCCCTCTTCGAGCTCAACATCGAGTGTGATTTCATCAGCGACAAGGCCGACCAGTCCCGGCTGGGCCACTATGCCATGGTCGTGGTTCCCGCCTTGTACAGCACCAATGAGGATACGCTGAAGGCACTGGCCGATTATGTCCGTCAGGGAGGTCACCTGGTGGCCACGCTGCGCTCCTTTGTGGCGGACGAGAACCTCAAGGTCTGGCATGACAAGGCTCCGCACCTGCTGACCGACGTGTTCGGCATCGACTATAACCAGTTCACCCGTCCTGGCAAGGATCTGAGCCTGGATCTGCGTGGGGCCGACCAGGCCGAACCTGCCTGCCAGGGGCTGATTGAGCTGCTGAATCCGCGCCCCGGCACTCAGGTCCTGGCCTCCTATGAGCATCCGGTCTGGGGACGGTATGCGGCTGTGACCCGTCATGATTACGGCAACGGGATCGCGGAGTGGATCGGCACCCTGCCCTCGGCCCAGGGCATGCGGATGCTGCTTTCGGATGCGGCGGATGCGGCTAGCTTGAGCGGTCCTGCCCGGGACCTGGCTGGCCTGGTCACCGTGCGGGAGGGCATCAACGCCCGGGGAGAGCGGGTCGCTTACCTGCTCAATTATTCATCCAAGGAGGTCAGGCTGGACACGCCCTACGGGGGGCATCTGCTGGTGGCTGACGGGCAGGCTGATCCTCAAGCGCATGTGGATCAGGGCCAGTCCATGACCATTGGACCCTGGGATCTGGCGGTCATCGTTCAATAGACCGGTTTCAGTCTGACCGGTTTCAGTCCGACCGGACGCCAATATGAGCGGATCAGTGCTCAGTAAGAAAGGAAGGTGCCCAGATGGCATCAAGAAAGTTGACGGAGGACCTGCCCTACCGCGATCCCGACCTGAGTGTGGATGAGCGAGTGGCCGACCTGCTGGGCCGGATGACCCGCGAGGAGAAGGTGGGCCAGATGATGCAGGTGGATGCCCGCCAGGGGGTCGACAAGGAGGTGGTGGATCAGCACGCCGGGTCCCTGCTGCATGTCTCGCCGAAGAACATGATCAATGCTGACAAAGCGGTCCACCGCACCCGTCTGGGCATTCCCCTGCTGATCGGCGACGACTGCATCCATGGCCATTCCTTCTTCCGAGGGGCCACCATTTTCCCCGAGCAGTTGGGCATGGCAGCCTCTTTCGACCCTGGACTGATTCAGCGGATGGGGAGGGCCACAGCCCAGGAGGTCGCCACAACAGGCGTCCACTGGACCTTCTCTCCGGTGCTTTGCATAGCCAGGGACACCCGCTGGGGCCGGGTGGATGAAACCTTCGGTGAGGATCCCTTCCTGATCGGCGAGATGGCCTCGGCCATGGTGCGCGGCTACCAGGGCGGATCAGCCATGACCGGAACCCTTCCCAAGGATGCTGTGCTGGCCACGGCCAAGCACTTCGCCGGCTACTCAGAGACCCAGGGTGGGCGTGATGCCTCCGAGGCCGACCTTTCGCACCGCAAGCTGCTCTCCTGGTTCCTGCCGCCTTTCGAGCGCCTGGCCAAGGAGGGCGTGGCCACCTTCATGCTGGGCTACGAGTCCATCGACGGGGTTCCGGTCACCATCAACAACTGGCTGCTCAACGACGTGCTTCGAGGGGAGTGGGGATACCAGGGCACTCTGATCACCGACTGGGACAACGTGGGCCGGATGGTCTGGGAGCAGAAGGTGCAGCCCGACTACACCAGGGCTGCTGCGGCCGCCGTCAAGGCAGGCAACGACCTGATCATGACCACGCCCGGCTTCTACCAGGGAGCCTTGGATGCACTGGATGCCGGGCTTCTGCACGAGGAGGACCTTGACCGGGCGGTCAAGCACATCCTGGCTCTGAAATTCCGCATGGGACTTTTCGAGGATCCGCGGCTGCCCAACCCAGAGGCCCAGAAGGCGGTCATCGATTCACCGGAGCACCAGGAGCTCAATCTTCAGGTGGCCCAGGAGTCGGCGGTTCTTTTGAAGAACGACGGCATCCTACCCCTGTTCGGTGGGGTGGGTGCAGATGGCCGTCCTGGTGATGATTCAGCACATAGCATCGCCTTGGTGGGTCCGCTGATCGATGATGCCCAGAACCAGCTTGGGGACTGGGCCGGCGGCTCGGGTCAGTGCGACTGGATCAAGGACCAGCCGCGGGAGATGATCTCGACCGTGGCCGACGGTCTGCGCCAGGAGTTGCCGGAAAACTGGCAGCTCAGCTGCGAGCAGGGCGTCGACGTGCTCCGTCTGGTTGACGACCCGTCGGGCAAGCTCTTCCCCGACGGCCAGCCCAGGCCCAAGGTGGCGGCCCCGGCAAAAATCGATCAGGCCCGTTTCGACAGGGCTCTGGACCTGGCCGGACAGAGCGACCTGGTAGTTGCCGTGGTCGGCGACGTGGTCCAGCTGGTGGGCGAGGGCCGTTCGACTGCCACACTGGAACTCTACGGTCCTCAGCGCGATCTGCTGGATGCCCTGGCGCAGACGGGCAAGCCCATGGTCATCGTGCTCATGTCCTCCAAGCCGCTGATCCTGCCCCCGTCCGCACAGTCGGCCAGGGCTCTGATCTGGCAGCCCGACCCGGGCATGCAGGGCGGTCGTGCCCTGGCCAGGATACTCACCGGCAAGGTTGAACCCACAGGCAGACTGCCCATCACCTTCCCCAGGCATGCCGGGCAGCTGCCGGTCTACTACAACCAGATCCGGGGCCAGCATGGAGACCGCTATGCAGATCTGACGCAGGATCCGGCCTTCGCCTTCGGTCAGGGTATGGGCTACACCACCTTTGCCTACGGAAAGCCACAGGTCGATGGACCGGATACCGTTGGACCCGAGGATACGGTCAAGGTGACTGTAGACCTGACCAACACCGGCAAGCGGCCAGGCACCGAGGTGGTCCAGGCCTATATCAGCGACCTGGTGACCTCAGTCAGCTGGGCTGACCGCGAGCTCAAGGCCTTCCAAAGGATTCAGCTGGATCCAGGGCAGACCCGGAAGGTGGTCTTCGATCTACCGGTGTCCGAGTGGATCCTGGTCGATGCCGACTGCAACCGCAGGGTCGAGCCTGGTCAGTTCCAGGTGCTGGTGGGATCCTCCTCGCGCAGGGAGGACCTGCAGGCCGTGACGGTGACCGTGGACTGACCACCATCCGATAGCGGAACTCCTCGCGTGTTGGTTGCCCAGGGCCCTCGACCGCTCCTACCATGACAGCATGAGGAAAAGCGTAGGCGCTGGGTATGCGCACCTGTTGACGGTTCCAAATCCGCGGCATGTGGACAGCCTGGTCGACTACTTTAGACGAGGATCCAAACCACGTTCCCAGTGGCGTTTCGGTATTGAGATCGAGCATCTGCCGGTCCGCAACGACGGGTCCGATGCCCCGGTTCCCTATGAGGGGGAGCAGGGCATCGAGGCCCTGCTATCGGCCTTGGAGCCTTGCTACGACGGCGATAAGGAATATCGGGAGGACGGTCACCTGGTAGGACTGAGTCGTCAGGGCTGCGTGGTCTCACTGGAGCCCGGGAGCCAGGTGGAGTGCTCCCTGGGTGTGGTGCGGGACAGTCGAGAATTCGAAGACCTCTACCGTCGCTTCCGTGCCGAGGTCGACCCCATCGCCGAGCAGCTGGGGTTCCGGTTGGTCGAGTACGGGTACCGTCCGGCCGGGTCATACGCGGATGTGGGCGTCAACCCCAAGGAACGCTATGCGGTCATGAACACCTACTTGGGTCGCATCGGCCAGTGCGGGCCCATGATGATGCGCAGCACCGCCTCGACCCAGATCAGCATCGACTACCAGGACGAGGACGATGCCATCGGCAAGATTCGTCTGGGCACGGCCATCGGGCCTATCCTGGCCTACTTCTTCCGCAACACTCCAATCTTTGAGGGGAAGCCCAACCGCATGCCCCTGAGGCGTCAGCGGATCTGGGATTGGCTCGACACCCAGCGCACGGGTCTGATTCCTGGACTGTTCGAGGATGGCTACGGCTGGGAGGACTATGCCGTGGACATGCTCTCCACTCCGCTCATGGTGGCCGATGTCTCCCACACCCCGGAGGTGGAGGGGCCGCAGGGACAGCAGGTCTTCATAGCCTGGCATGAAAACGCCGGGGAGATCTATCCGGATCGGCGGCTCAACGATGCCGAGATAGCGCACATTTTGACCACGCACTTCAATGACGTCCGCCTGAAGAATTACATCGAGCTCAGGCACTGGGATTCACTGCCCATGAAACGTGCCAGCCGACTTCTTGAGGTCGTCGGTGGCATCTTCTACGACTCGGATCGATTCGCCGGACTTGCCACGCTCTTGGACGGGGTGAGCGAGGAGGATGTGCTTGCAGCCAAGGCCGACCTGCAGGTTCGCGGCGGCAAGGCCAGCCCCTATGGTCGTTCCCTGGACTTCTGGCGGCAGGCGCTGGGCGCCGAGGACACCCTTGAAGATCTGCCGGGCGATCCGCGCCATCCCGATCTTTTCCAGTCCTGACGACTGTTTCGTTATGCGAACGGGCGAGACCGGTTTCCTGAGGATGGTATAATCTGGTCACCAATGGGCCTTGATCCGTCATCAGCGGGGAGCCCTCGGAAGAACAGGATCGCCTGCGGCGGTCCTCAGTAGAACCGACGGGTGGGCCCGCATAGCCCAGATCAAGCGGTCCGGCGCGGGTCATTGGCCGGGCAAGCGAGGTGGTACCGCGGTGGGCCCCATGGGTCCCTCGTCCTCGACATGGCGATATGAACGACCAGCGAGGAGCGTGAACGGTGAATCAGACCACTGATACCTCAGATGCGACAAGTCGGGATGGCGAAGTCTATCCCAAGGCGGTGGTGGACCCGGCTCTGGCCAAGGTGACGCCCAATCCCTCCTTCCCCCACATGGAGGAGTCCGTGCTGGACTACTGGGATCATGACGACACCTTCAACAAGTCGGTGGATCGTCGCCCGTCCGGTGATCACGCCGACAACGAGTTCGTCTTCTTCGACGGCCCGCCCTTCGCCAACGGCCTGCCCCACTACGGGCACCTGCTGACCGGCTACGTCAAGGATGTCATTCCCCGCTATCAGACCATGAAGGGCCACAAGGTCAACAGGGTCTTCGGCTGGGACACCCACGGTCTGCCCGCCGAGCTGGAGGCCCAGCGCGAGCTCGGCATCGACAGCGTGGATCAGATCGAGCAGATGGGCATCGAGAAGTTCAATGACGCCTGTCGCGCCTCGGTGCTCAAGTACACCAGCGAGTGGAAGGACTACGTCCACCGTCAGGCTCGCTGGGTGGACTTCGACCATGGCTACAAAACCCTGAATGTCTCTTATATGGAGTCGGTCATGTGGGCCTTCAAGACACTCTATGAAAAGGGCCTGGCCTACGAGGGCTACCGGGTGCTGCCCTACTGCTGGAAGGACCAGACGCCGCTGTCCAACCACGAGCTGCGCATGGATGCCGATGTCTACCAGGACCGGCAGGACACCACCGTCTCCGTGGCCGTCAAGCTCAGGGACGAGGATGCCTATGCGGTCTTCTGGACCACTACTCCCTGGACCGTGCCCACCAACCTTGCCATCGTTGTCGGCGCTGATATCGAGTACTCGGAGGTCAGTCCGGTGTCCGGACCATTTGCCGGCAAGCGCTTCTACATCGCCACGGCCCGTCTGGGCGATTACGCCAAGCAGCTGGGGGAGGACTACCAGGTGGTCCGCACCCTCAAGGGGTCACAGATGGAGGGCTGGCGGTATTGGCCGGTCTTTCCCTACTTCGCCGGAGAGCAGGCCGAATCCGAGGGCGGCACCCCCGGTCCCAATGCCTATACCATTTACACGGCCGACTACGTCGACACCGTGGAGGGCACCGGCCTGGTCCACCAGGCTCCCTATGGCGAAGACGATATGAACACCCTGAATGCCAAGGGCATCCGCAGCGTGGACGTCCTCGATGCCGGTGCTGTCTTCACCGAGCAGTGCCCCGATTACCAGGGCATGCAGGCCTTCGATGCCAACATGCCGATCGTCCGCAACCTGCGTGCAGGCGACGGCCCCCTGGCACAGATCCCGGCCGAGCACCGCGCTCTCCTCTTCCAGGAGAAAAGCTACGTTCACTCCTACCCACACTGCTGGCGTTGCGGCACCCCACTGATCTACAAGCCGGTCTCCAGCTGGTTCGTCTCCGTGACCAAGATCAAGGACCGCCTGCTGGAACTCAACCAGCAGATCAACTGGATCCCCGAGAATGTCAAGGACGGCCAGTTCGGCAAATGGCTGGCCAACGCCCGCGACTGGTCCATCTCCCGCAACAGGTTCTGGGGCTCGCCCATACCGGTCTGGGTCTCGGACGATCCCAAGTACCCTCGGGTGGATGTCTATGGGTCCCTGGATGAGCTCAAGCAGGACTTCGGCCGTTACCCGACCGATGACAAGGGGCAGATCAACATGCATCGGCCCTGGATCGACCAGCTGACCAGGCCCAACCCCGACGACCCGACCGGCAAGTCCACCATGCACAGAATCACCGATGTGCTGGACTGCTGGTTCGAGTCGGGTTCCATGCCCTTCGCCCAGTTCCACTACCCCTTCGAGAACAAGCAGTATTTCGAGGACAGGGATCCCTGCGATTTCGTGGTGGAGTACATTGGCCAGACCCGCGGTTGGTTCTATACCATGCACATCATGTCCACGGCCCTCTTCGACCGGCCGGCCTTCAAGAATGTGATCTGCCATGGCATCGTCCTGGGCTCCGACGGCCAGAAGATGAGCAAACACTTGCGCAACTATCCGGATGTGAACGAGGTCTTCGACAAGTACGGATCCGATGCTATGCGCTGGTTCCTGATGAGCTCTTCCATCCTGCGCGGCGGCAACCTGGTCGTCACCGCCGATGGCATTCGCGACACGGTCCGTCAGGTCATGCTGCCGGTCTGGAGCTCCTATTACTTCTACACGCTCTACGCCAACGCGGCCAACAAGGGCGCCGGCTACCAGGCCCAGGCGCTGACGCCGGACCGTGTGGTCGACCTGCCGGAGATGGACCGTTTCCTGCTGGCACGCACCCGTCGGCTGATCCAGTCAGTGCAGAAGGCCCTGGACGACTTCGCCATCTCCGAGGCCTGCGATGCGGTGACCGACTTCATCGATGTGCTGACGAATTGGTACATCCGCAACAACCGCGACCGCTTCTGGGGCGAGGATCACCAGGCTTTCGACACCCTCTACACAGTCCTGGAGGCTTTCTCCCGTGTTCTGGCCCCTCTGGCGCCCATGGAAGCCGAGCAGATCTGGCGAGGGCTGACCGGCGGTGAGTCGGTACATCTGGCCGACTGGCCCTTCCTGGCCGACGAGGCCACCGGGCAGGAGACCCAGCTGGGACAGGTCCTGCGTGACGATCCTGCTCTGGTAGCCGCCATGGAGAAGGTTCGCGAGGTGGTTTCGGCCACCCTGGCCCTGCGCAAGGCCGAGCAGATCCGCGTCCGCCAGCCCCTGTCCCGGTTGACCGTTGTGGTCCGTGACCCTGATGCCGCCCGCCCCTACGTGGACGTGCTCAAGTCCGAGCTCAACATCAAGGATGTGGAGTTCTGCACCCTGGATCAGGCCGGCCAGCATGGTCTGCGAATCATCCACAATCTCAAGGTCAATGCCCGTGCGGCCGGACCCCGGTTGGGCAAGCAGGTCCAGTTCGTCATCCGGGCCTCCAAGCAGGGTGACTGGTCAGAGCAGGACGGTCATGTGGTCGTCACTACCCCCGATGGACCGGTAGCCCTGGAACCCGGTGAATACGAGTTGGACAACAGGATCGAACAGGAGGATGGCTCCCAGGCCGACAGGTCGGCCTCCGCAGCTCTCCCCACTGGGGGTTTCGTCATCCTCGACACCCAGCTGGACGACGACCTCTTGGCCGAGGGCTATGCCCGCGATCTGATCCGCCAGGTTCAGGATGCCCGGAAGACCGCTGGTCTGGACATCGCCGACCGGATCCGGTTGACCCTGACTCTGCCTGCTGAGGATGCCCCCAAGGCCCAGCAGTTCAGCGACCTGATCGCTCGCGAGACCCTGGCCACCAACCTGACCGTCAATGCAGGCAATCTCGACCAGCCGCAGGTGGACCTGGTCAAGGCCTGATCATCGTTGCATACAAAGGGCTTCCATCCTGTATCGGATGGAAGCCCTTTGCTATAAGCTCTGCCTGGCTCGGTGCTCGTCTGCACCACGCTTGGCCATGCTGCCGGCAACCGCGATGGAGTACCGGCTGCTGATCAGCCTTTGACCTTGTCGCTGACCTGGTCCAAGGTCTGCATATCTTGGTCGCTCAGTTTCAGATGGGCAGCGGCCAGAAGGGCCGGCAGCTGCTCGGGGGTGCGTGCGGAAGCGATAGGGGCTGTAATCCCAGGCCTATGGTTGAGCCAGGCCAGGGCTACGGTGGCCAGTTCGACCCCGTGGGCCTTGGCGATGCCGTCCATGGCGGCGACCACATCCAGTCCCTCCTGGGTGAAGAAGTCCTTGACCATGCCCTCGCGCTTCTTGCCCTTGAGGTCGTCCAGGGTCCGGTACTTGCCCGTCAGGAAGCCCGAGGCCAGCGAGAAGTAGGGGAAGACCGCCAGATCCTCGTCCTTGGCAACCTGCATGAGGCCATTCTCATAGTCCTTGCGGTAAACCAGGTTGTACTGGGGCTCCAGGGCCACCGGCAGGGTCAAGCCCTCCTTGCGTGCAATGCTGAACCATTCACGAATCCGGTCCGGGGTGTAGTTGGACACTCCAATGGCCCGGACCTTGCCCTCCTTGACCAGTTTGTCGAAGGCTGCCGCAGTCTCCTCCAATGGGGTGGAGCTGTCGTCGAAGTGGGCGTAGTAGAGGTCGATCACATCCAGGCCCAGCCTGAGCAGGGAGGCGTCGGCGGCGGCCTCGATGTTCCTGGCTGACAGGCCGGAGTACTGGGGGTGCTGGCTGACCTTGGTGGCCACCAGGACCTTGTCGCGGTTGCCGTTCTTGGACAGCCAGCGGCCCATGACGATCTCGGACTCACCGCCGGAGTGGCCGGGGGCCCATGCTGAATAGACGTCAGCTGTATCGATCAGGTTGCCCCCGGCTTCCGTGTAGGCGTCCAGGACCCGGTCAGATTCGGATTCGTCGCTGGTCCATCCGAAGGTGTTGCCGCCCAGCACCAGGGGGAAGATTTCGGCGTCGATGCCGCGTAGTTTTGCCATATTCATCCTTTCGGGTTGAAGGCTCGTAAAGCCGAGTCTATTACGGCTTGAGCGCCCGATCCGATTATTCAGACGAGTCCATCATGTATGGTGATGAGAGGAAAGGCCGGAATGGTGCGGTTTTCAGGTCCGGCCCCAAGGGTTTTAAGCTCGAAGGAGAACACTCATGCATCTGGGCATCGCCATTGTGATCGCCGTGCTGGTCCTGGCGCTGATCATCTTCCTCCTGGGGATCTTCGTGGTGCCCCAGCAGCAGGCGGACGTCATCGAGCGCTTCGGCAAATACCATCGGGTGGCGCTGGCAGGCATCCACGCCAAGATCCCCCTGGTGGATCGGATCGCCGCCAAGACCAACCTGCGGGTCAACCAGTTGAACGTCAAGCTGGAGACCAAGACCAAGGACAACGTCTTCGTCACTGTGGAGGTCTCCGCACAGTTCCGTGTGGAGGCGGCCAACGTGTCTACGGCATACTACGAGCTGGTCGACCCGGCGGGCCAACTACGCTCCTACATGGAGGATGCCCTCAGGTCGGCCATTCCCGCCCTGAGCCTGGATGACGCCTTCGCCCGCAAGGACGACATCGCCTCAGACGTGCAGAAGACTGTGGGGAAGGAGATGCAGCGCTTTGGGTTCTCGGTCATCAAGACCCTGGTCACCGCCATCGACCCCTCCACCCAGGTCAAGCAGACCATGGACTCCATCAATGCGGCCCAGCGCGAGAAGGAGGCCACCAAGGAGCGTGCCGAGGCCCGTCGGATCGAGATAGAGACCCAGGCCAGGGCCGATGCCGAGAAGACCAGGATGCAGGGCGAGGGCCAGGCCAACTACCGGCGTGAGATCGCCAACGGCATTGTGGACCAGATCAACAGCCTGCGGGCAGTGGGCATGGATATCGACGCCGTCAACAATGTGGTGCTCTTCAACCAGTATCTGGATGTGATGCGCTCGCTGGCCGAATCCGGCAATGCCAAGACCCTGGTCCTGCCTGCGTCAACCCCCGGTGGATACAACGAGCTCTTCAATCAGATGACCGCAGCGCTGATGACCGCACAAAGCACCCAGGGCAGCGCGGATCCCCGCCACGGCCGCAGGAGTGCGGGCACAGAGGGCGGGACCGGTACGCCGGTTCTGTAAGATCCAGTGAAAAGGAACAACTCCCCGCAAGGCAGAACCTGCGGGGAGTTGTTCAGCTTTCCAGGAAGTCGGCTATGGCCTCGGCGGCCCGATAACCTTTGTCGTACATGGCGTTGAGTCCCTTGAGCGACTTGCTCAGGGTGGTCAGTCCGCACAGGCTGTCCGGGGCCAGGATGAGGACCCGACCCTCCTTTTCGGCCTGTTTGGCCAGGGCCACCTCGTCGTTGTAGGTGCGGTAGCGCTCCATCAGGCGCTCGCCGGCCGCCGGATAGGTTCTGGCCAGGATTCGGGCGGGCAGGACATCCTTCTTCTGCTCTCGCAGAATATCCCTCTGGCGGGTCAGTACCAGGACAATGCGTTCATAGCCCTCATCCATGGCTTTGCGGACCGGGACAGGGTCGGCGATGCCGCCGTCCAGATAGGGCACGCCATTGATCATATAGGGCTTATTGGCCACAGGCACTGTGGATGAGGCCTTGAGGATGTCATAGTTGTCCTGGGCCAGGTCTGACTTGTCAAAGTAGACGGTGGATCCATCGGTGGCCTTGCAGGCCACTACGGTGAACAGGGCCGGGTTGGCCTTCAGCGCCTGGTAATCCAGCGGGCATTCCCCGTCATGGGCCGACAGTTTGCCGTAGACGTAGTCCAGGTCGACGAAGGTGTGCTTGGTCAGGAAGTTGCTCACGCTCGCGTACTCCTTGCGGGAGGAGTAGACAGTGTAGAAGCGGTAGCAGCGTCTGAGCTGGCCCGACAGGAACGAAGCCAGATTGGCGCTGCCGGCCGAGACTCCGTAGCAGTGATCGAAGGTGATCCCCTGTTCCATGCAGCGGTCGAAGACGCCGGCGCCGAAGATGGACCGGTAGCCGCCGCCTACGTCAATGACGGCTGTTCCTTTGCGTGCCATGAGCACCTCGATTCCAGACAGATTCCGCGCTTGATGACAGCTTATGCGCGGACGTTGGACAAGCCGTTCAGGTCCGGCAGGAGGCCAGCAGCCGCTTGGACAGATCCAGCATGGCCGGCGAGGAATCGGAGTTGGCGATCTGTACCCTGCCCGGGCCGGGGCCCTGGTTGAGGGCATCGGCTTGGACCAGCAGATCCTTGAGATGGCGGGCCGTCCCAGGGTTGCCGTCGATCAGCGCAAGCTCCGGCGGGCAGATACGGGCGATGGATTGACGGAAGAAGACGAAGTGGGTGCAGCCCAGGACCAGGGCATCCAGGGTCTGCAGATCATAGGGGTCCAGGTAACGGTGCAGGGTGGCATCGACCAGTGCCTGGTCGTTCAGTCTGTCGGACTCCACAATGGTCACCAGGTCCGGGCAGGGCTGGGTGAGGATGGTGTGCCTGCCGGAGAACCGAGCCATCAGACGCGAGAACTTGGCCTCCTTCAAGGTCAGCGGGGTGGCGGTGACCAAAACCCGCTGGGGTTGGCCCCCGCCTCGTGTACAAGCCAGTTTCAGGGCCGGCTCCATGCCGATGACCGGGACCGGGTAACGTCGGCGCATCTCATCCACGCAGACGCTGGTGGCGGTGTTGCAGGCGATGACCATGGCCTTGACGCCCTGGTCCATGAACCGGTCGCCGATGACCTGGCAGCGCTGGGCGATCTGTTCCGGCTCCTTGGTGCCGTAGGGGGCATAGGCGGAATCGCCGAAGTAGAGCAGATTTTCTTGGGGCAGCAGGTTCTGGATGGCTGCGGTGACGCTCAGACCGCCCAGCCCGGAGTCGAAGATCCCGATCGGTGCATCTGATGCCATGTGATCCGCTCCTTTCGCAGCCGAAGAACCAGCCTAGTCTGTCGCCGAAGGGCCGTACGCTACAAGCATGAGTATTCCCCGGACTGTTTACAAAATGCAAGCCACCGGCAACGATTTCGTGGTCTACGCCGATCCCCGGGGGGATTTGGAACCTACGGCCGATCAGGTGCGATGGCTGTGCGACCGGCATTTCGGGGTCGGAGCCGACGGGGTGATCCGGCTGACCCACCCGGCCGATGTCAGCGACCTGAACCAGGAGCAGGTGGATGCCTGCGACCGCTTCGGCTGTCAGTGGTTCATGGACTACCGCAACGCGGACGGTTCCTTGGCTCAGATGTGCGGCAACGGGACGCGGGCCGTCACCCTCTTCGCCCAGAAGCAGGGGCTGACGCCGACCATGGAGGGCTCCTCCTTCCTGCTGGGGACCAGAGCCGGGGTCAAGCGGATCGTCTCGTGCAGTCCGATGAAGTGCGATGGCGATCATGTGTTCAAGGTCAAGGTCGGGGCATGGCGTTTGGGCCCGGTGGGGCAACAGCTGGTCGACGGCGGTGCTTTAGGCGGCTCGGCTCCCGGCACCATGGTGGATATGGGCAATCCCCATGCAGTTGTTCTGGCCTCAGCCGCTGCCGAATTGGAGGCTGGGGTGCTGCCCGGAACCGTGACCGACCTGTTAGCCAGAGCTGATCTGCCTGACCTGGCCGATCTGGACCTGTCGGCTCCCCCGCAGGTCAGGCCCGGGCTGGCTGAGGGGCAGAATGTGGAATTCCTACGTCTGGATGCCCTGGATGCCGACAATGGCAGCGGTCGGGCCACCATGAGGGTCTATGAGCGTGGAGTGGGCGAGACCTTGTCCTGCGGGACCGGTCTGTGCGCCAGCGGCGTGCTGCTTCGAGCTTTGACCGGTGTCGATCACTGGATCATTCAGGTAGGTGGAGGCTGTCTGAAGGTGGACGTGGATTCGCAGGATGCATGGCTGACAGGACCGGCCAGAATGGTGGCCCGTCTGACCCTGGAGCATGTTCCCGGCTGCTGATCAGCCGAAGAGGGCGGATCCTTCCACAGCCAGGACGATGGTTGCCAAGGCTACCAGCCAGATCAGGTCGACCATCAGGTCGAAGTGCCGCTGGTAGTACGTCTGCAGCCATCCTGGCCGCTTGTGCGGCAGACCCTGCTGGATGACCGTGGCGTGGCTGAAGGCCATGAATTGCAGGCTGGTGGCGAAGGTCATGACCAGGCACCAGGGGCAGAGGGCGTGGATGACGAAGAGTGACTGGGTGAACAGCCAGAGTGCATAGGCCAGCGCAGCAAGCGAGGCCAGCCAGGTTCCCGCTGCCAGCAGCGTGGGCATCTTGATCCTGCACAGGCCCACTACCGCCAGCGTCAGGAAGACGGACTCGGCCATCAGTCCCAGAAAGGCGTTGGGGACCGGCAGCGTGCCCAAGCGAATCAGCTCGGCCTGGGGGGACTGGGCAACGGCGGAGCAGGAGACCACCGAGTTGATGTCACAGCTGAGCTGGCCCTGGGGGTGACGTGCCAGCTGGAGCGTTTCCGCTGACAGGACCAGGCTGGCGTAGAGCGTTGCGAGAGAGGCCAGGGCAGCAATCAGATAGCTGTAGAAGGATCCGGCCCCCTGCTGGAGTGGGGCTGACGATGTCGGTTCGCTCATGGGGTCCATCACCTCGATGGTCAAGAAGGTTCTCTGAGACGTGAACGCGTTCACGAGTTTAGGATGGAGGCATGACGCATGAGGATACTGCCACGGTTTCCGGCTGGGATCTGCACTGCCACACCGTGTTCTCCGACGGCACCGTGACGCCCAGGGGGATGGTTGAGCAGGCACAGCAGTTGGGTCTGGAAGGTCTGGCCATCACCGACCATGACACCAATGCGGGCTGGGACCAGGCTCGTCAGGCGGCCCATGACCTGGCGATGCCCCTGCTGCCGGGCACCGAAATCACCGCGCAGGATGGGCATGTATCGGTTCACATGCTGGCCTACCTTTACGATCCCGAGGATCCGGTCATCGCCGGGCTCTTCGTCAGGACCAGGGAGGCCAGGCTGAGCAGAACCAGGACCATGGTCGAGCGGATCTCCAAGGATTATCCGATCACCTGGCAGGATGTGCTGGACCAGGTCAAGGAGGGTTCGAAGACCACGGTGGGCCGTCCGCATATCGCCGATGCCCTGGTCAAGGCCGGTGTCTATGCCGACCGGAGCCAGGCTTTCGCCGGGGTATGTTCATCCAGAAGCGCCTACTACCTGCCTACGCCCTCGCCGACCGCCCACCAGGTGCTGGCAGCGGTCAACCATGCAGGCGGCGTCCTGGTCATCGCACACCCCGGTGCGGTCAGTCGCAACCCCGTTCTGCTCTCCGACCAGCAGATCGCTGCGCTGGCCAGGGAGGGGCTTGGCGGCCTGGAGGTCTGGCACCGGGACAATCCGCCCGATCAGCGTCGACGGTTGCTGGCTCTGGCCCAACGCTGGGGGTTGCTGGTGACCGGAGGATCGGACTGGCACGGCCAAGGCAAACCCAATCGCATGGGGGAGAACAGCACCACTGATGAGGTTGTGGCCCGAATCGTAGACAGGGCCCGGGGGAGCCGCCCGGTGGCCTGGGCGGGTTAGCGGAACGAAACGGGGGCGGTCGGACCACAAGGACCCGACCGCCCCCATCAGGCGATCACAGCCTCAGTCGGAGGCGCCTCCCAGGACTCCGAAACCGACCGGATGGGTCGTGTCTGAGCCAATCACTGCATAGCCCAGGGACTCCTTGGGAACAATGATGTGCCGACCCTTGTCGTCTACCAGATCGATGGGTCCGCCCTCGTTCAGGGCCTGAGCGATGTGGGCAGCCACCTCGTCCGCCTTGTCGTTGGTGGTGAAGTTAACGGTGCGGGCCACGTTCTTGATGCCGAATTCGATATCCATTGCTACCTCCAAGGTTTTTCTCCGATGCCCAGACCTGCCGGTCCACGGATCTTCCGGTCTCATTATCGCTGACCTCGGTGATTACGCTCTAAGCGTCTCCCTGATGCTCCTCCTGGGGAGAGCCGGTTTCCGGCGGTGATGCCGATGCCTGTCCGTCTGCAGTGAGCGTGGGGGTCTGCTCAGGCAGGGGCTTTCTGGGAAGGACGATGGTCTCTGCCTGATCGCTCGCAAGAGCCTGAGCTGACGAGGCATCATGCGGCTGGGAAGCAGCCGAAGGCTGACCGTCTCCGGACAGGCCTACGGATGAGCCGCTTGTTGTAGCCTTCGGATTCGCTTCGCCATTTGCATCCTCGTCGCTGGTGGCTGGGTGGCCGATGCCGCGGAAGTGATCGCTCAGACCTGATTCCTCCTCCTGGGCAATAGGAGCAACAGCTGGGGGCTTGGACTTGTCATCGCTGTCAAGGTCTGTGGTCCGGTCTTGTCCGATGGGCTTATTCACGGCCTCGGAGTGGTCCATGGCGGTCTGGGCCAGAGCCAGGTCAGCCATTTCCACCCTGCTGATGGCGATGGTGGCCGAGCTTTCATCCGAGGTTTCTGTCGAGGCGGGGTCCGGCTCTGGCGCCTGATTCTCATGTACCTTGGCTGCGGAGGGGTCCTCAGCTTTATCATCGCCCAGCAGAGTGCCCACAGTGATGGTGGAGGGTGCGCCAGCGGGTGACGGACTGGGTGCCTGCTGCTGGCGACGGGCGCGCCGGTTCTGCTCGTGGTCGCCCAGCTGCTGGGCCAGACGTTCCACCTGTGCCTTGAATTGGATGATCCGCTCGTTGTCCGCATGATCCAGGGCGGTGATGAACTCGCCCACCTGCTCCATCTGCAGCCAGAGATTGGCCCGGAGCATAATCAGGTCGTCCAGCCGGGCCCCCATCATCCTGCCGTAGGCTGCAATGACGGCGTTGCGGCGGGACCCGTCCAGCTTGGCGAAGATCCAGGCCAGGTCGCGGGCAGGATCGTTGACCTGCATGTCCTGCCATCCGTAGACCCCGCTGAGTCCGGAGCCTGAATAGAGTAGATCGCCGTCGGAGAAGCCTCCGTGCACGGTGCAGGTTTCAAAGGACCAGAGTCCGTCGGTCGCCACGATGGAGGCCCAGGAATCGGTGATTTCCTTGGGCACGTGGCCGTCCATGCGCAGCCGTTTGATCCATCCGCGCAGTTGGGCCGCAATCTGGGCAGTGGAGAAGGCCGGATAGCCGTGGGTTTTCAGAAAATCAGGGCGTACCCGATGGATGGCGCCGATGGCGGTGCCTGCGGCGGTGCATTCGTTCAGGGTCAGCAGGTGGAGGGGACGGATTCTGCCCGGGCAGTGGGTCATGACGGCAACAGCTGTGGTGCCGGTCGGACTGTCGGCCCTCTCGCCGGGCTGATAGGCCAGGATGCGCTCGACCCGGAAGCCCATGGCCGCCATCTCCTTGGCATCGGCCAGGGCCTGAGCCGCCTTGACCCGAGCGGCCAGACGGCGCTTGCCGGCCTCCGAGCTGGTGGCCCAGACATCGTAGACGTTGCCGGTCGCGTCCTGGACCACGGCACAGTCCACGCCCTGTGCACGGTCCAGGCTGCTGAGCTGGTCACAGTCCCGTGCGCCGGTCATGGGCACCTCGGGCATGGCGGCCGACGCCAGGGCGGCCAGGGTCAGCTTCGTTCGTTCACTCACATTCCCAAGGATAATACAAGGACTGCTGTGGATCGGGTTGCCCACTTGACCACATGGGCACGCCGCTGTCGGTTCCGGTACCGCCCTTTGACACAATGGAGTTGTGCATGAGGATGAGGAACGATTGCTGGAGGGTCTGGATCCCGCCCAGCGGCAGGCTGCTACCGTGCTTGACGGGCCTGTGCGGATTGTCGCTGGGGCCGGGGCTGGCAAGACCAGGACCATCACCCGGCGGATGGCCTATGCCTGCGCCAGCGGCAGCTGGGAGCCATCCAGAACCCTGGCAGTGACTTTTTCGGTCCGTGCTGCAGCCGAGATGCGCGATCGACTGACCAAGCTTGGCGTGTCGGCCTCCCTGCAGGCGGCGACCTTTCATTCGGCGGCCCTGCATCAGCTCAGGCGGGTCTGGCCCCAGGTCAGCGAGACCTACCCTCCCGATTTGATTGAGGATGTGGGTCCCCTGGTGTCCTCCGCCTACCAGCGGGTCTGCGCGCAGGAGGCCGACCCGGGGCAGGTCAGGGACCTGACTGCGGAGATCAACTGGGCCAAGGTAGGGCTGATTGCCCCCCAGGACTACGTACGGGTCTGCTCAGCCAGTCACCGCCTGCCACCGGCCGGTCTGGAGGCTGATCGGATGGCCGATCTGTACACGGTCTTCGAGAGATCCAAGGCCGCTCATAATCAGATGGACTTCAACGACATTCTTCTGCTGGTCTGTCACATATTGGAAGAAGGTGGCCAGGCTGCTGCAGACATCAGAGACCGAATCGACTGGCTGACCGTGGACGAGTACCAGGATGTCTCGCCCCTGCAGCACCGGCTGCTCAAGCTCTGGCTCAACGGCAGGCAGAACCTGTGCGTGGTGGGTGACCCGGCCCAGACCATCTACTCTTTTGCTGGGGCCACCTCCTACTACTTGCTGAACTTCCCCCAGGAATTCCCGGGCATCAAGGCTGATCTGGACTTGTCCACCGACTACCGGTCCACGGGAAGGGTGGTCCATTACGCCAACGGCATTCTGGCGCGCTCGCCGGTGCGTGATGACTATCTGAAGCTGACCTCGGCCCGTCCGGAGGGCAGCAGGGTTGCAATGACCCGTTACGAGGACGATGGCGATGAGGCCGGGGCCGTGGCCTCCCGTATATCCTCCATGATCAGGAAGGGGGCCCGGCCCGGCCAGTTTGCAATCCTGACGCGGATCAATGCCCAGCAGACCCTGGTCTGCCGTGCCCTGCACGAACGTGGAATTGGTTACCGGGTACGCACGGAGTCTGGCTGGCAGAACCAGTCGGTCAATCTGAGCAAGCAGGAGGTGCTGGAGCAGCTGGAGGGCGGTATGGGCCAGGGTAGGGTCACGATCTCCACCATTCACGCCGCCAAGGGGTTGGAGTTCACCCATGTCTTCATCGTGGGCTGTGCCGAGGGGCTGATTCCCTTTGGTTCACCGCCGGAAGGGGATGTCCTGGAGGAGGAGCGCCGTCTCATGTACGTAGGGGTGACCCGGGCCGAGGACACACTCCACCTCTCCTATGCGGAGCACAAGGATGGCAGCGCTTTCGTCCGACGCACCCCCAGCCGATTCATTCACCGCTGAGTGCCATCGCCTCGGCCTTCGCATCGTAGTGGAGAGGGAGTGCGATTCAGGCTTGGTTCTTGCCTGAATCGCCACTGTCTGAGTCGTTCCGATCCGGGTGGCCGTCGTCGGTGTCCTGGGAATCCGTGCCAGCGCTCATCTGATTGCCGGGAGTCTCGTGGTCTGAATGCTCCTGGTCATTGGAACCGTCGGAGTCTGCAGGGGCGGTCGGATCGGTAGAGGGCTCCTTCTCCTCGTCATTCAGCAGTTTGTCCAGCTCGGCATCCCAATCCACCGAGGTGGTGGGAGTGTCGGCCTTCTGCTCGGATTGCCCCTCTGCAGAGATCGGTGCTCCACCCTCGTCGTCTTCCTCCTTGATGGGCAGGGAAGGCAGCAGATCAGGATGGGACCAGTGGTCGTCACGGCCCTGTACCCCCTCGTCGGCGGTGATGCGCTCCCAGAGATCGGCAGCCTCGCGCAACCGCTTGGGATGAAGATGCAGGCCCAGCAGGGACTCGAAGGTCTGTTCGGCCGGCCCTCCCACGGCGCGCTCGCGTCGGGTCATTTCCCGCAGCTGCTCCAGATGGGGCAGGTGGGCCATGCCGGCGTTCCAGACCACACAATCCACCCAGCCGTCCACCAGGGCCAGCAGGTCGCCCAGGCTGTGCAGGGCCTCCTTCTGCTCAGGGGTGTCCTCGATGCCGACGTTGCTGAGATTGATGGCACCGGCGATGGATTCGGGGTTGATTTGCTCAGCATCGCGCAACTGATCCTCCACAGCGTCCAGATCGATGGAGACACCTCGGGCATACTTGCCGATCAGGGCCTCGAAGCGCGGCATCAGCCATGGGACGGCGGCGTAGAGCCGGGCGTGGGCGGCTTCCTTGAGGGCCATGTAACGGGTGACTTCGTCCAGATCCAGCTCCAGGGATTTGGCATAAGCCTTGATGTTCTGTGGGATAAGGGCTCCGGCGGGGTTCTTCAGCAGCGGGATGCCCTGGTCGAATCCTCCTCGGACTTCCTTGGCCAGCTCGCCGGCGGCCTGCCCCAGCTGCATGGCGAATGAGGTGTTCCCCAGCAGTCTCATCAGCGTAGTCGGATCCTTGAGATTATCGGGCAGGGGGATGGGCACAGGTCCGGCGAACATCCCCGAAATCTCGCCCTGGTCGAAGCCCTGGAAGCGCTGGCTTATGACGGAGGTCAGCGCCTCGCTGACCGCCTGGGCAACCGGCGAGGCGAACTGAACCCAGGCGTCGATGCTGCCCTCGATCCATCCGGCACGGGTCAGGGCTTCGGTTTGGCCTGGGGCGGGGTCAAAGGCGCAGACGGTATCCAGCCAGAGGTTGGCCTCGCTCATGACCCGGGCCACCCGGTCGCTGTCCTCGGCTGTGACTGTGGTATCGGACTGGTCGACCCTGGTGCGCCCCAGGGCGATGTTCTTGGCCAGTGTAACGTTTATGGGCCCCTGGTCGGCTTGGGCTTTCATGTCGGCCGGGGTGTTCAGCCCTCCAGCAGTGAAGGCCTGAATCAGGGCCTGAACCTCGGCGGGTTTGGGCAGCTGATCGGCTCCCTGGGCCGCCATCTGGGAGCGGATGGACTCAGGCAGCTGCGAGAACTGACTCCAGGCCAGCTCGCCCTGCACCGGGCCGAAGCACTCGATGAGCCATTGGTGGATTGCATTCTCGTCCATTGCTTTGTTTCCAGTCCTCGCCAAGGCAGGTCGTTCGCCGTCAAGGTTGGCGCCTGCCGGGATTATCGTCTTCATCAACCATAATATTGGAGCTATGACACTTCCGCACGGGAAATCGGATCACTGCGCCACAGGCGCACCCGAAAGGCAAATCGGGACGCTTGGCGGACCCACCCGCAAAATGCTGGTCGGCGGTCTTCTGGTCATTCTGGCTATCTTGGTGCTTTTCCTTCCCTCGCCTTATACCATCGAGACGCCCGGCCCCACCCAGGATGTGCTGGGAAGTTCAAAAGGCTCACCGGTCATCAAGGTGAAGGGCGGCCAGGTCCACCATGACAGGGGCCGCCTGCTGATGACCACGGTCAATGCCCGCGGAATCCCCGGCTACCCGGCTTCCAACCTGGATGCCCTGGTGGGCTGGGCCGACCCCCACGCCACGGTTCTTCCCCAGGAGGCTGTGGTCCCTCCCGGACAGAGCGTTGAGGAGTACAAGCGTCAGGAACAGGGAGATATGCATGGCTCCCAGCAGGCCGCATCGGCCCAGGCTCTGGCCTTCCTCAAGGCCCGAGGATATGACGTTTCAGGCCTGCAGTTCAGCATGAGGGTGGCCGACATCGGCGGTCCCTCGGCCGGGCTTATGTACACCCTGGGGGCCATCGACAAGATCACACCCGAACAGGAGACCGGAGGTCTGACCATCGCCGGAACCGGCACCATGGATCAGAAGGGACGGGTCGGGGCCATCGGCGGCATCCAGCTGAAGATGTTGGGCGCCAGGCGGGACGGCGCCACCTGGTTCCTGGCCCCGGCGGCCAACTGCTCACAGGTGACAGGCCATGTGCCACAGGGGCTGCGCGACGTGCGGGTGTCCACCTTGGACGAGGCTTACAAGGCCCTGGTGGCCATCGGCCATGGCCAGGGGGAGGGGCTGCCCCGCTGCACAGCCACCAAAGGCAGATAAGACAAGGCCGGCCCAATTGGTGAATTCCGGCAGTCTTGTTATGCTGAAGCCGTGGCTGAGACTACAACCTATACAGCGGAAGAGTTCGGTTTTCATCCCGGAGATATCGTCCAGGAATGGATGTGGGACGACGATGTCGACGACGGAATCCGGACCAGGATCGAGGATCTGACCGGCGAAGAGCTGGTGGACGAGGACTATGACCAAGCCGTGGATGGGGTCATCATCTGGTGGCGGGACGGCGATGCCGAGGACGATCTGGCAGATACCATCATGGATGCCTCGGCCATGGTCAACAAGGGTGCACCGTTCTGGGTGCTGACCCCCAAGCCCGGAAGACCGGGTACATCGGCGCCTGGGGTCGTCTCCAACGCGGCCAAGACCGCTGGGATGAACGCCCTGATGCCCACCACCGTCAGCAAGGATTGGAATGCCACCCAGCTGCGGGCTTTCGGCAAGGGCAAGTAAGACTTTGGGCTCTACCGGCGTTTACGGCGGCTAGACATATCGCATAAGAGCCGATGAAGGAGGTGGTGGGCATCGGAATCACCCGATGCCCACCACCTCCCTGTCATTCATGGACAATCCCGGAGGAATTCGTCTGGCGGGCGACCTTTACCGCTCGCCCCTGTCAGCAATGGCAGGAGCCGCCGTCTCGGCCTTGTTCTGATATTCGGCCAGCAGGGTGCGCGAGCGGATGTCGCAGAGGTTGGCCACCAAGGCCATAATCAGGATGACCAGACCCACCAGGAAGATCCAATGCAGGCCGTCGAAGACGATGGTGCGGGCCGGTCCCAGCAGGCGTGAAGGGATGCTTCCTGCTGTGGCCGGGTTGATCATGCTGTTCATCATGTCCTCGGTCAGTCCCTTATGCTGAGGCACCTCGCGTGCGATGACCGTGTTCATGACGATGCCGAAGATGGAGACCATCAGGGTCTGTCCAAGGGAACGGGCCAGCGTGTTGAAGCTGGTCGAGGCACCCACATCGCCGGCCGGTACCACGCTCTGGGCGGTGATGGTCGAGGTGGTGATGGTCAGGCCGAAGCCGAAGCCGACCACGGCAGAGATGACCAGGAAGACCCAGTAGGCGGTGGCCTGGGGGACGGCTATGTAGCAGATGCAGGCCGTCAGGATGAAGGCCAGGCCGATGTTGGTGGCCCGGTGCGGCGGGTGGTGCATGGTCAGCGGTCCGGCAAGATAGGCGCCAAGGAGCCAAAGAATGGAGGAGGGGGTGACCACAAAGCCGCCCAACGAGGGGTTCATCCCCAGCACAGACTGCATCCAGATGGGCATGTAGGTGTCGAAGCCCATGAGGAATCCGGCCACCAGCAGCATGCAGATGTTCTGGATGACGAAGGTCCTGATGCGGAAGAGCCTCAGGGGCAGGATGGGATCCTCCTGCCGGCCCTCCACATGAAGAAGCAGGGCAAAAGTGACCACGGTGGCCGCAGCCAGGATCAGGGTGAGCCGCGTATCGCCCGCCGATCCCAGGCTTTGCAGGCAGAGCATCAGGCAGATCAGGCAGATGCTGAGCAGCCCGATGCCGATGTAGTCAACGCGGGTTTTACGCGCCTGGATATGCTCGCTCAGGAAGAGCTGGATCATGATGATGACCAGCAGACCGATGGGCACGTTGATGGCGAAGACCCAGTGCCAGCTTATCTGCTGGACGATGAAACCTCCCAGCAGGGGGGCGATGATGGATGCGATGCCCCAGGCCGAGCCGTTCAGGCCGATCATGCCCGCCCGCTTGTCCAGAGGATAGATGTCGGCAAGAACCGTGTAGGTCAGCGGCTGGATGGCGCCTGCCCCCAGGCCCTGCAGAAAACGGGCGCCTATCAGCTGGGGCATGGACTGGGAGAGGGCGCACAGGGTGGATCCGATCACGAAGACCAGCAGGCCGATGGTCAGCAACGGCTTGCGGCCAAAGCGGTCTGAAAGCTTGCCGTAGATAGGCGTGGTGACCGCCGTCATGAGCAGATAGATGGAGTAGACCCAGTTCATGATGGACAGCCCATGCAGGTCCCCGATGATGGTGGGCATGGCGGTGGAGACGATGGTCCCCTCGATGGCCGTCATGAAGGTGGCAATGAAGACCGCCACCGTCACCAGGGTGCGATTGGTCTTCCTGCCACTGCCTGTATCGACTGTCTGTGACAATCCAAACTCCCCCTTATATGGTGTGTTTCTCTGCTTTTGCGGACAATGGCCGCGAATTCCTAGTGGATTATAGCCGCACCATGCGGCCTTGTCACCGTGTCTTCTGCTAAGGTAGTGTGCTGGTCCCGTGGCTCAGTTGGTTAGAGCGCCACCTTTACACGGTGGATGTCCCCGGTTCGAGTCCGGGCGGGACCACAGGGGTTTTAGGGGGGCGTGCCCAAAGTCGCGTCTTAGCGCTCACGTAGAATCGATGCACGACGATCGTTGGCAAGAAAGGTCAGGAGGTCGATGCCTGATGTCAGCTAAGCCTGATGCCCGTGGAACCGAGGCGACCATTGCGCGCTCTGGCAAGCGCAAGTGGGGATATGACACCAAGCAGGTGGACGCCTTCCTGGAGCGGGCTCACTCTCTCTATGAGAGCCAGGACCCCGATCTGACCCAGGAGGAGATAGCCAACGCCTCCTTCGACCTGTGCAAGAACGGCTACATCATCACCCAGGTGGATGCTGCCCTCTCGCGCTTGGAGCGGGTGATTTCCGACAGACAGACCAGCTTGGAGATAGCCCGGGTGGGCGTGGATGGCTGGACGACCAGGATGGTCAGTCTGCAATCGGAGCTGACCACTCATGCCGGCAGGCCCTCGGGCAGTGTCTTCAAGCGCGGGGATCCCGGCATGCCCTCATACGACTGCAAGCAGGTGGAGCGGCTGATCGAGCAGGTTCTCAACAAGACCTCTGACCAGCTCAACCTGCACGAGGGACGGAAGACGGGCTCGGGCAAGTCGAAGAACACCGACATCACGGCAGACCGCGTCTCCAACGTCATCTTCACCCAGCGGCGGGGGCCCAAGGGTTATGACGAGCGCCAGGTGGACTTCTTCCTGGCCAAGGCCGTCGAGCTCCTGGAGCAGCTGGAGTCCTTTGCCAGGGTCAGCGAGAGGGCCAAGAGGGCAAGCGCTAATGCAGCGGCCCCGGCTGCTGTTCCTGCGCCGTCGCAGCTGTCGGTGCAGGAGTCTTCAACTTCGGGCGTTCAGCCGCTGATCGGACAGAGCCAGGCACCCGCCTGGAGCATCCCGAATGCCTCCGCTCATGCGAGCGACCAGGGCAGTCAGGACGATTTCGCTCAGCTGCACCAGGCAGAGCGGGCCATCTTCGAGGCTCCGACAGCCGCCACGCAGACGACACCCACGGCGCCGACGGCGCAACCTAACAGTTCTCTGGGTGCTCTGGCTTCGGCGGTCAACCAGCGGCTTGAACAGGGGGGCACTGAGGCAGCCCAAGCATCATCGGCGGCGGCATCTCCCATCTCTTCTCCAGCCAAGTCCATCTCCTCGGTCGGTGTCGGCCGTGGATCCGCTGCTGCCCCGGCCAATCCCGCTGTCTCCGGTCAACAGGAATCGGTCATGCCTGCTTCCGCGCCGCCTGAGTCCGCAGCGACGGCCTCTGCGCCGACCAGCTACACTCCTGCGGCTCCTACTGCAGAATCAACGGCGCCTGCGTCGTCTGCGAAACCCGTGCCTTTCAACTCGGCGGCCCCTTCTTCATCGTCTTCCCCGGCACCACAAACTCCCGAGCCAGCGGTATCCCAGCCGACCCCTTCGGCACCTGCAGCCTCGACCCCGCCTACTTCGGCAGGGGCTGCATTCGTCCCCTCCACAAGGCCGGGATCACCGGTGTCTGACTCGGCGACGGGTGCTGACGCTGACAGTTCGTCTACGCCGGGATCCACCTCGATCATCTCCTCACCCTTCGTTGACGGACATCTGGGCGCAGGCGGACCCTTGGGCAGCTATGAGCAACCGGCACCAGCAGCGTCTGGGACCCGTGAACGTCCCTGGGCCGAAACAGCCGGAAGCAGCACGGATACGCCTGACTGGGCCAAGCCCCGGTATTCACAAAACACTCAGGGGAGTAAGCAGGACAAGGACCCGGATTCCTACCTGGCCTCCCTGCTCAACCAGGATCTGCCCAAGATGGATCTGGACATTCCCGATATTTCTTTTCCAGCCTTCGGTGACGAGGGGGAGCAGGATAAAGGCGGTCGATGAGTCATCTGGCAGTGATGAGTGAAGGCAGGCAGGGCGGTCTGTCGGTCGGACGTGAGCGCACCTTGGCGGAATGGTCGCCCAGGGATGATGCCGACCGGTCTCGCAGTCTGGTCATCCTGGGATCCACAGGATCCATCGGCACTCAGGCCCTGGATCTGATCAGTCGTCACAGGGATCGCTTCCAGGTGACTGGATTGGCCGCTGGCGGCGCGCATGTCGAGCTCCTGGCCCGCCAGGCCCGCGATTTTGGCGTGAAGCGTCTGGCTCTGGCCGACAAGGCTCAGGTTCCGGCCCTGCAGCGGGCTCTCGAGGCCCTGGGATTGACCGGCATCCAGGTAGAGGCAGGCATGGAGGCGGTTCAGGCACTGGCCGGTTCCGGCAGTGACCTTGTTCTCAATGGCATCACCGGATCAGTTGGTCTGCGTCCATCCATTGCAGCTTTGCAGGCTGGATCCCAACTGGCTCTGGCCAACAAGGAGTCCGTGGTAGCCGGCGGCCATCTGCTCTTCGACGCCGAGATACGGCCGGGTCAGATCAACCCTGTCGACTCGGAACATTCGGCCATCTGGCAGTCCCTGCGTTCGGGGCAGCATGGAGAGGTGGCCCGTCTGGTGGTCACCGCCTCAGGAGGTCCCTTCCGGGGCTGGAGCCGCCAGGCCATGCGCGAGGTAACCCCTGAACAGGCCCTGAACCATCCGACCTGGTCCATGGGCCCGGTGGTCACCATCAACTCCTCCACCATGGTCAACAAGGGTCTGGAGGTCATCGAGGCCAGTCGACTCTTCCGGATCGAGCCCGAACGGATCACCGTGGTGGTCCACCCTCAGTCCGTGGTCCACTCCATGGTCCAATTCCAGGACGGTGCCACCATAAGCCAGGCCTCGCCTCCGGATATGCGTCTGCCCATCGCCCTGGGCCTGTCGGCGCCCGCCCGTCTGGACAACGTGGCTGCGGCCTGTGACTGGTCCAAGGCCAGCACCTGGACTTTTGAGCCCTTGGATGACGAGGCTTTCCCGGCGGTCAATCTGGCCAGGCGGGCTCTGGGAGGCTGCGAGCCCATGACTGCGGTCTTCAACGCCGCCAACGAGCAGGCGGTCAGGGCCTTCCTGAATCACCGGCTGCCCTACCTGAACATCGTCAAAACCATCCATTCGGTCATGGATGCCATGGAAACGCATCTTCCGGGAACATTCACATCCGTGGAGGTAATGGAGCAAGTCGAGCATGAGGCGCGCCAAAGGGCCGATGCTTTGATAGACATGACAGCGTGAGTAGCATTCCCAAGACCGAACAGTCAACATCCTCCCAAGGGTTCCGCAAGACAGGTGAGCAGGCCATCAGCCAGACCCCGCTGCATCCTCGCCGCCGCTCCCGTCGGATCATGGTGGGGCCTGTGCCGGTCGGCGGGGGCGCCCCAATTTCGGTGCAGTCCATGACCAACACGGTCACCGCTGACATCAATGCCACCTTGCAACAAATCGCTGAGCTGGCTGCCGCCGGCTGCGACATCGTACGGGTGGCCGTGCCCAGCCAGGACGATGCCGACGCGCTCCCCATCATTGCGAAGAAGTCGCCCATCCCGGTCATCGCCGACATCCACTTCCAGAGCAAGTACGTTTTTCAGGCCATCGACGCGGGTTGCGCAGCCGTCAGGGTCAATCCGGGCAACATCCGCAAGTTCGACCAGGTCGGTCCCGAGATCTGCAAGGCAGCTACGGATGCAGGCATCTCCCTGCGCATCGGGGTCAACGCCGGCAGCCTGGACAAGGACATCTACGCCCGCTACGGCGGCCCCACTCCCGAGGCCCTGGTCGCCTCTGCCTTGAAAGAGGCCCACATGTTCGAGGACGTGGGCTTCCACGACTTCAAGATCTCCGTCAAGCACCACGATCCCGTCACCACTGTCCAGACCTACAGGCTCCTGGCCTCCAAGGGCGACTGGCCCCTGCACCTGGGTGTGACCGAAGCCGGGCCCTCCTGGCAGGGGACCATCAAGTCCTGCCTGGCCTTCGGCGCACTGCTGGCTGAAGGCATCGGCGACACCATCCGTGTCTCCCTGTCTGCGCCGCCTGTGGAAGAGGTCAAGGTGGGCTGCAAGATTCTGGAATATCTGGGGTTGCGCCAGCGCCACTTCGACATCATTTCCTGCCCATCCTGCGGCAGGGCCCAGGTGGACGTGATCGAGCTGGCCAAGGAAGTCACCGAGGGGCTCAAGGACATCACCGCCCCCATCCGGGTTGCCGTCATGGGCTGCATCGTCAACGGACCAGGTGAGGCCAGGGAGGCCGACCTGGGTGTGGCTTCGGGCAACGGCAAGGGGCAGATCATCATCAAGGGCAAGGTGGTGCAGACCGTGCCAGAGGACCAGATTGTCCCCACCCTGCTGGAACGGGCCAAGGAAATCGCCGCACAGATGGATGCCAAGGCGGCGGTTCAGGGTGAAACCCTGCCGGAGGTAGGGCCCATGGTGGTTCCGGTCACCGGCCGTGCCAGCTGAGCGCGTAAGCACCATCCTCGCCACCGGATACAATGGCCGTCGTGTCCCAAGAGGTTGAGCGTTCCCTCCCCGCAAGTCGGTGGAGCAGAGTCAGGCGGCTGATGACCAGTCTGCCCATCTTCGTCATCCTCATGGGTCTGCTGGTATCCGTCTCACACTTGACCGCCGTCCCCTGGAAATACGAACCAGTGGATCAGAATTTCCCCACCCTGACTCCGGACACCGCGGTCACCTTCGATTGGCCTGCCGGCCTTGCCAGGGATGCCATGGGGCAGTATCAGGTCGAATCCCGCCACCAGGAACTGAGCGTGGAAAGGCCCGCCACGGGCGAGCACCAACGCATCAGAATTCTAATTCGCTCTCCCAAGGGGGCTTCAGGCCATCGCCCGGCTGTGGTTTTCATGCACGGCGCCGGTTACGGCACCTGCGACAACTCCTTCGGGGACGTGGCCCGATCCCTGGCCTCCGCAGGTTTCGTCACCGCCGTGCTGGACAAGCCGGTCTGGTCCACCACGGATGCCGACAGGGACTATCCAGCCTCCGCCAGGGCCTATGAGCGGGTTGCCAATCTGCTGCGAGACCGGGATGATGTGGATGCCTCCAAAGTGGGCATCTATGCCACCAGCGAGAGCACTTGGATCGCCGCCATGCTGCTGACCATGGACCACCGGATCGCCTTCCAGATCCTGCTGAGCCCCATGGTCTATTCCCCGCGGCACGCCATGGGCTTCTTCGTGGCCCAGGACTTCGCCATTGCCGGGGCCAACCAGGGCTACCAGTCGGTGGTCCGTCGGCTCTTCAGCACTGATGCCGCTCTTTTGGGCCTGAACAATCTGGACATCGAACCCACGGACCGCTACACCTACGCCATCCCCACCCTGCTGGCCTACGGGGCCAAGGACGTGATGACCGCACAGGTGGAGGGGGTGCAGAGTGTGCTGTCGAAGGCGCACGCCTCAGGCAACGAGAACGTCACGGTGCGTTCCTACCCGGTCTCCAATCATGTGCTGCGGCTGGGGGATGAGGCCCGGACCGGCACGCCCCTGGCCGACCACTATCAACGGGACATGATCGACTGGGCGGTGGGTCAGGCCCATGGACTGCATCAGACCAGCCCCAGCGTGGGAGGGGCCACAATCCACCAGTCCATCGCCGTGCCTACTGACCTGCGGGGGCGGCGCTCGCTGACCGTCTATATGTTGGTCCTGCACCTGCTTACCCTGGTTCTTTTGCTGGCGGCCCTGGTCATGGCAGTCGTGGCAGGTCTGATGAAATTGTCCCGTCTGCGCAGGCGCAAGGACCCGGTTCTGGGCTTCAGCCATGGCTTCGGCGGCACCTTGGTCACCATCACCGGCACCACCCTGGCCACCCTGGTCCTTTTCGGAGCCGGCCTGGGTCAGGTCATCATGGCCGTGGTACGCCTGGGTTGGGGCGGCGTGCCCGACCAGGCCGGGGTCAGTTACTGGAGCTGGCCGGTCATCCAGGTGGTCTGCGCCCTGGTCATCTGGGCCTGGTCGCGCACCTTCGCCCGCATGGTCGAAGTGGCCTCCCTGAGGGGATTGGACCGGCTTCCCGATCAGGTCCGCACAAGCAAGGCCGGCGGCCCCAGCCTGCGCCAGCAGATGCGCAACATGGATCCCAGGCCTGTTCTGGCCTCCACCCGCTTTGGCGTTGCCCTCTTCACCGTCACCACCCTGGCCATGTTCGGAGTCCTGCTGATCTTCGCCTTCTGGGGCCTGTTCATCTACCAGTGAAAGGACGGGACCGCCGTGGCCATCTATCGTGACGAGGGCCTGGTCCTCAGAACGGTCAAATTGGGCGAGGCCGACCGGATCGTCACCATTCTGACCAAGGGGCACGGCAAGGTCAGGGCCGTGGCCAAGGGGGTGCGACGGACCAAGTCCCGCTTCGGTGCGCGGCTGGAGCCCTTCATGCGTGACGATCTGCTCATCTCCCGTGGACGCAACCTTGACATCGTATCCCAGGCCGTCTGCATAGCCCCCTATGCGGATGCCATATGCGCCGACTATGACCTCTACGCCAACGGGGGCGTCATGCTTGAGACTGCTGACAAGCTGGTGGTGGGTGAGCACGAGCCGGCCCCGGAGCAGTACCGTCTGCTGGTCTCCGCCCTGGCCAGCCTGGCTGGTCACCGGCATGGACCCCGTGACATCGGCGCCTCCTACCTGCTGCGTTCCCTGGCACTGGCTGGCTGGCGGCCCCGGCTGGATTCCTGCATCGTCTGCGGCCGGACCGATCAGCTGACCCACTTTTCGGTGCCCGGCGGTGGGGTGGTCTGCAGTCGGGATAGGACTACTGATGCCGTGGCGGTGGATCCCGCCACCCTGGACCGCTTCAGGGCTCTGAGCAGCGGGGACTGGTCCAGGCTGGACGGCAAGGGCTCAACCCCCCTCTGCGATGGTCTTGTCGAGAAATGGGGCGAATATTACCTGGAGCGGCCCATCAGGGCCCTGAGGCTATTAGATTCTTGAAGCATGAGCTTTGACCCCGTCGACTATACCTCACTTGATGTGCCTGCAGCCCCCTTCTCCGATCCTGCGCGTATTCCGCAGTTCCCCAAGGGTTCAGTTCCACGGCACCTGGGTGTGATTATGGACGGCAACGGCCGCTGGGCCAAGCAGAGGGGCATGGAGCGCACCCAGGGTCACCGGGCTGCCGAGCCGGTGGTCTTCGACACCATAGCCGGGGCCATTGAGGCCGGGGTCCGATACCTGAGCCTGTACACCTTCTCCACGGAGAATTGGAAGCGCTCACCGGCCGAGGTGCATTTCTTGATGGGCTTCTCCCGGGACATCATCCACCGTCGAGTGGCCCAGATGGATGACTGGGGAGTGCGGGTGCGCTGGGCGGGCCGTCGGCCCCGTCTCTGGAAGTCGGTCATCGATGAGCTGGAGGAGGCCATGGAGCGCACCCGGCACAACAACAGGATCGATGTGATCTTCTGCATCAACTACGGGGGCAGGGCTGAGTTGGCCGATGCAGCCACTGACATCGCCAGGGAGGTGGCGGCCGGGCAGATCAAGGGCTCCAAGGTGACCGAAAAGATGATCGCCCAGCACCTCTACAACCCCGACATACCGGACTGCGACCTGGTCTTGCGCACCTCGGGGGAGCAGCGTACCTCCAACTTCCTGCCCTGGCAGGCGGCATATGCGGAGCTGGCCTTTGTTCCCGAACTCTTCCCCGACTGCGGGCGCGAGGTGCTCTGGCGGGCCATCGACGATTACATCCACAGGGACAGGCGCTTCGGCGGCGCGGAGAATGACTGAGAAAACAGGACCTCCCATTATGTGAAGTTAGCCATAGTCGTCCAAATTTACATGTCTGAACACTCTCGAAATGCCCCTGAAAGGTAGTCTGTGTCTTATCGCAGCGGAGCAATCCATATCCGCTGTGGAAATCAAGGCAGCAAACGAAGCAAGGGAGTGACAGGCGTGGACGACAAGCAGCGCATCATGCAGATCATCGAAGATAAGTCACAGGAGTTCATCGAGGCCGCCGACCATATTTGGGGTACCCCCGAGACCAGGTTTGCCGTCAAGGAGTCGGTCCAGCAGCACTACAAGGTGTTGGAGCAGGAGGGCTTTGACATCGAGAAGGGCGTGGGCCATATGGACTATGCCTACGTGGCGACCTGGGGCTCGGGCCGTCCGGTGATAGGTATCACCGGCGAATACGACGCCCTCGGAGGCCTCAGCCAGGTGGCTGATCTGGGCGAGCACAAGCCATTGGTCGAAGGTGGCAATGGACAAGGCTGCGGCCACAACATTCTGGGCATGGCTGCCGTAGCGGCAGGAGTGGGCATTAAGACTTTCATGGAGGAAAAGGGTCTCAAGGGGACCATCAAGGTCTTCGGCTGCCCGGCTGAGGAGTCGGGCTACGGCAAGGCCTTCATGGCCAGGGATGGTGTCTTCGACGGGCTGGACCTGGCCCTGTCCTGGCATCCCTCGGATGTGACCCAGGCTTGGGGTTCCTCCAGCCTGGCGGTCCTGCAGGCCTACTTCGACTTCACCGGCGTGCCGGCGCATGCGGCTGCGGCTCCCGAACTGGGCCGGAGCGCCCTGGATGCCGCTGAGCTGATGAACGTGGGCGTGCAGTTCCTGCGCGAACACATGATCGATGAGGCCCGCGTGCACTATGCCTTTATCGACGCAGGCGGTGAATCTGCCAACGTGGTGCAGTCCCATGCCCGGCTCTACTACTTCGTGCGCGCCCCCAGGATGGATCAGGCCCAGGATCTGTTCAAGCGGGTGGAGAAGATCGCCCAGGGTGCGGCCCTGATGACCGAGACCCAGGTCAAGGAGGAGTTCGATGCGGCCTGCTACAACTTCATCCCCAACCATCCGCTGACCGAGGCCATAGACAGGAACCTGGACCTCGTCGGCCCTCTGCCGCTGGACCAGCAGGAGCTGGACTACGAACGCCGCTACACCGACACGGTCCCCGATGCCGGCAAGCAGCGGGTGCTCGGCCGCACCAAGGCTGCCTTCCCTGATCTTCCGGATGAGGAAGTCAGGAAGATGGCCGAGTCCACCATGGCTCTGAAGAAGTATCCGCTGGTTTTCACCGATACGGCATCGGGATCCACCGATGTCGGCGATGTCAGCTGGCAGACGCCCACCGCCCAGTTCAGCGGCGGCTTCGAGCCCCAGGGTACCTCGGCTCATTCTTGGCAGTGGGCGGCCAACGGCAAGTCCTCGGTGGCCCACAAGGGTCTGCTGGCTGCGGGCAAGACCCTGGCCCTGACTGCTTATGATGCCTTTACCGACCCGGACCTGGTCAAGGCCGCCAAGGAGGACTTCGACAAGACATTCGCCGGCCAGGAGTACAAGGTCGTCATCCCTGACGATGTGATGCCCCACTGACCTACTGTTCGGCTGCCGCCGGGCCCTGTGATCCCTGCGGATCACTTCGCCCGGCGGCGGTTGGCTTCGACTGAAGGATGACAGACCAATGGCAATCAAACAATCCTCAAAAACGGCGAGCGGAACGCTGATCTTCTCCCTGATGGCCGGTTACTCGATCGTGTACATGGACAAGAACATGATCTCGACCGCCATCATCCCCATCTCCGAGCAGTTCCACCTCGACTCGGGGCAGACAGGCATCATCATGTCGGCCTTCTTCCTGGGCTACTCGCTCATGCAGATTCCCAGCGGTTGGCTGGCCGACCGACTTGGGGCCAAGCGTGTGCTGATGGCCTCCATGATCATCATCGGTCTGTTCAGCTATCTGTTCGGCCTGGCCAATGGTCTGGTCTTCTTCATCATCGTCCGGTTCTTCGCCGGCATGGGCCACGGCGGCTACCCGCCCTCCTGTTCCAAGTCGATTGCGGAGAACTTCCCGCAGGAACGGCGCACCTTCGTACAGTCGCTGATCCTGTCGACCTCGGGCATTGGCGGCATTCTGGCCTTCGTCCTGGGAGCCAACCTGGTCGCCATCAACTGGCACCTGGCATACACAGTGCTGGGCACCCTCTATCTGCTGGCATTTGTCTGCATCCTGATCTTCGTGCCCTCCAAGCCCCGCCAGCCCGAGGTTGACCAGAAGCCCGGAGTCAAGGGTGCAGGGTTCCTCGAGGTGCTGAAGAATAGGAACGTGCTGGTCCTTTTCGTGGCCATGCTTCTGCTCAACATCCTCCTGTACGGCAATATCTCCTGGATGCCTACCTTCATCAAAAAAACCTTCGGGCTTTCAATCGGTCAGGCCGGCATCCTGCTGGCGGTCAATGCGGTATTCACGACCGTAGCCACCATCTATGCCGGTCAGTTGCTCTCCAAGCTCTTCCTGGGCAGGGAGAAGGTGGCCATCCTGGGTGCCGGACTGATCAGTGCCGTCCTGGTCGTATGCTTCGTTTTCTCGCGCAACATCTGGCTCTCCCTCCTGCTGCTGATCCTGGTATCCTGCGTCTCCGTGGTGGCCTTCACCGGCATCTTCACCTGGCCACACAAGATCATGGACCCGCACATCATCGGATCCGCCATTGGCATCATCAATACCGGCGGCACCTTGGGCGGATTCCTGGCCCCCATGATCATCGGCTACCTGGTCAAGGCCGCCGGCGGTTCCTTTGTTGGAGCCTTCCTCTTCATGGGTGCGGCGGCCATCGCCTCCGGACTGATGGCTCTGCTGGTCAAGGTTGGCAGGTAAAGCCAAAGCCCGATCGGCCTGAGCAATGGCTTCCGGTCCCGAAGATCAATGGTCTGGGGCCAAGCCTTGACTGCCGAGTTGCAAGACAAAAGGCCCGCCCTCTGGGTGATTTCAGGGGGCGGGCCTCTTCTATGCCGGCTATGGGAGTGAGATCAGCGATCCGGCTGCTCCCAGATGGTGCCCAGCCTGGCGATGGAGAGGGAATCTATCAGGGCCTTGCCTTCGCCGGATTCGGCAATCAGGCGGATGCCGCGCGGCCCTTCGGCGGGGAAGGAGTAGGAGGACATGATCTCCAGGCCGTCGTTGACGACGACCTCGATCGAGCCCCGGTCTACGATGATGCGCAGCTTGAGCTTGCCCGAGGACTGGTCGACGGGAGCCGTACGGTAACCTCGGTCCCCGTAGGTGTTGCAGTGGCGGTCAAGCACCACGCGGCCCAGCTGGTCGTCATAGCAGACCAGTGTATGGTCGCCGGATTGCGTCCTGTGGATCTCCAGACCGATGCGTTCGGCCTGGGACTTGTTCAGATCGATCTCAAGATTGATGTCGGCGGTCTGCGCATCCTCCACCAGATCCCGGCTGCCGTTGACCTCCAGTTCGATGGCACCGAAGTCCTGCCGGTCCTGGTCCAGGCTGGAGAACTCACGCACCGGTAGGCAGCGCAGGTGATCGCCGGCCAGGGTGACCTCGCGGGGCACCGTGAACTGGCCGCACCAGCCATCCTCCTGCATGGGGATGGGCTCGGTGAAGGGGCTCATCCATCCGAAGACCAGCCGACGGCCGTCAGGGGCCTGGAAGGTCTGAGGGGCATAGAAGTTATGGCCGTCATCCCAGAGGTGGAACTCTGTCTCCTGATGGAAGTCGCCGCCGGGCTGCCAGCTGCCGATCACGTAGCCGGCATTGTTGTGGTTGCGAGCTTCGAATCCGTGGGGCTTCAGGCCCATTGCCGAATAGCAGATCACCCACTTGTCCTCCAAGGGGAACATGTCGGGGCACTCCAGCATGAAGACCTCAGGGTCGGGGTGCCGGTAAATCGCCCGGTCAAAGTTCCAGTGCTCCATGTCATTGGAGGTATACATCCAGATCTCGCCCCGATGGGCAGGTGTGCTGACCCCGAAGACCATGTACCAGAGCCCGCCCATCTTCCACACCTTGGGATCGCGGAAGTGCAGGATCTTGTCGTCGGGGCAGGGGACTACGACCCCCTTCTTTTCGAAGTGGATGCCGTCTGAGGAGACAGCCATGCACTGCTCCTGAAGATTGCCGTCATCTTCGTTGACCCCATTGCGCCAGCGGTGACCGGTGTAGTAGATGGTCAGGCGGCCGTCGTCGCCCACCACGGCCGATCCGGAGAAAACCCCGTCCTTCTCGACCTCCAGGGTGGGCGCCATGGCCAGGGGCTCGCGCCTCCAGGTGACCAGGTCGGCGCTGGACACATGCCCCCAGTGCATGTTTCCCCACTCGCTCCCATAGGGGTTGAGCTGGAAATAGGCATGATAGCGACCCTTGTAGTAGCTCAGGCCATTGGGGTCGTTGATCCATCCGGCTTTGGATGCTATGTGGCACTGGGGATACCAGCGGTCATTGCGGGTGGCGAAGAGCCGATCGATGCTCTTCTGGGCCTTGTCCAGCTGAGCGCTCATATCGGCATTCTCCTTGTTTGTTGGCTGGTTCATCCTTGAATCCTTTCCGGTTGGATGGGTGCTGATGATGGCTGATGTGGGGATCAGCCCTGGGTTACGGCGTTTTTTTGAGAGTCCCTGATGAAAGGATCGCCGTCAACCTGTTGGTCGTCGCGCTTGAGCACGAAGATGCCGTAGATCAGGGCGATCAGCACCACCAATGAGATGGTGTAGAAGGTGATCCGATCGCCGACCCGGTCGTGGAGGATGCCCAGCGGGGTGGACATGGCCACCTGGCCGACCTGGGAGGCGATCTGGAAGCCCACCATGTAAAGGGTGGCGGACAGCTTGGGGTTGAAGTGCAGGGTGAAGTAGCGGAAGGCCGGCAGGCTGAAGAGCGGGACCTCGATGGAGTGGAAGAGCTTGACGATGGAGACCATGACCGGGTCGTGGAAGAAACCGCACAGGCCAATCCTGGCGAACATGACCGTAGCCCCCAACAAGAGGGAGTTGCGCACGCCGATCTTGCGCATGATGACCGGAACCACGCCCATCATGGCCGATTCCAGAAACACTTGGAAGGAGTTGAGGATGCCATAGACCTCGTGGCCCTGTTCCGGGGTGGGGAAGAGACTGGCATAGTAGTTGGGGAACATCTGTTGGTCGAAGACGGTGTAGAAGGTGTTGGTGAAGACCACGAAGACGATCAGGAGCCACAGGGCGGGCATGCCCAGGACGTGGATCATGTCGCGCAGGGAGGGCTGGGACTTTTCGCCCTCGGGGGTGGACTCCCGCTTGATTTCCTCGCGCTGCTCATTGGGGATCCAGAAGGCGTAGACCAGGAGCATGCAAGCGCCGAAGGCGGATCCCAGCCAGAAGTTGATCATCGGGTTGACGTTGAAAGTAAACCCGGCAATCAGAGCCACAATGGCGTAGCCGAAGGAACCCCAGGCGCGGGACTGACCGTATTCGAATCCGAATTTACGGCTGTACCGCTCGGTGATGGCCTCGATCAGGGAGCAACCCGACATGAAACCTGCGGATAGAACGACTGAACCGAGTACCGCGCCCAGGATCAGGTTGGAATGCATGAGGGGGGCGTAGACGAACTGCACGAAAGGTCCGACCAACGCCGCAATGGCCGCGATGAAGATGGCGAGCCTACGCTTTACCCCCAGCTCGTCCTGGATGACCCCGTAGACAAACATTATTATCAGTGTGCCCAAGGAGTTGATGGAGTAGATGTTGCCGACCTGGGCGTTGGTCATACCGAGGCCGTTGGTCAGCCAGGGCGAGTAGAAGGACCACCAGATGCCCCAGGCGCAGAAGAAGAAGAATATTCCGGTGGAGGATTCCAAATATGATGGATTCCTCCATGCTGATGATTTGGCGGCCATGTTGCCCCTCTCTCCTTGTCACGCACCGCTTCTCCGCAGTGCCTTAAGGTCCGATGCACTTACTGTGTGCAGAGCGAATCCTGGTAGGTATAGTAGACCGTCAATCGATTTACGTCAAACGATTGACAATTGCTGTGTGAACCTGTGCACGATAAGCAACCAGCCGGGGATGCTGACCGATTGTAGATTGGTGCGAAGCCCGCCAGTATGCGACCTTGGTTCACCATCTTGCGACGGTGAGAGGGGTGAGGGAAGTGTGATTCTGGCTTAGCGGTTGGCCGGGTTCGGGTCCGAGGCTGCATCGAGGCGGGTGGAACCCTTGCGGATCAGAGCGCAGTGGATGCGCACCCCGCCAGCTTGATCGAGCGGCGGCAGGACGGCACGGGTTTTGGGCAGTGGCAGAGCAATGCGACGGGGGTTGATTTGTGCCAGCAGTCGCCGCACTGCCCAGAAGCCCATCTCGTAGTGGGGCAGTTCGACAGTGGTCAAGGGGGGTGCCGTGGTTTCGGCTACGACCTGGTGGTTGTCCACGCCTACCAGGTTCAGATCCTTGCCGATGATTAGATGGCGGGCGGCGGCGGCCTGGTAGAGGTAGAAAGAACGCGAATCATTGAAGCAGAAGACGCCATCGGGGTGCTGGTCGTCCATCAGATCATCTACCTGGTCCATGGCCTCCTGGTTGAAGCCCACCAGTCGGATCAAGGCCTGACTTGCAGGTAACCCGGCTTCCTTGAGGGCGGCCTGATACCCTCGCATTCTGTCTTCCTGCGCGGGCAGATCCTGTGTGGTGCCCAGATAGGCCACTCGGCGGCAGCCTGATTCGATCAGATGGCGGGTGGCATCGTAGCCGACCAGAAACTCGTCGGGGGCGATGCTGGGGCAACGGTCTGCCCGCTCTACCGCGTTGACCACCACGGTAGGGCAGGAGCGCAGATCCTGGGGCAGGTCGACATTCTGGTTGTACATCTTGGCGAAGAGGAAGCCGTCCACCCCATAGCGCTTCAAAGCCTGGATCTGTTCGGATTCCCGGACGCTTCCATCTGTGGAGACGGTGAGAAGCACATATCCGCGCTCGGCTGCCGCATCCTGCGCGCCCTGAATGATGGCGCCTGCATATGGTGTGGTGGCTACCTCTTCGCTGATGAAGCCCAGCATGCCGGTCTTGCTGGTACGCAGTGACCTTGCCATGGGATTGGGCCGGTAGCCCAGGGTCTTGGCTGTGCTGCGCACCTTTCGGGCGGTTTCCGACTTGACCCTGCCCTTGTCGCGGCCGTTGAGCACCAGTGAGACCGTGGAGACGGATACGCCTGTGCGCTCGGCGATCTGCTTCATCGTGATCATGGGCACACCTTAACCTACTCAGGCGATTTCAGCCCGGCCGATCTTCAGTGAGAGTGGGCTTTCAGCGGTTCTCCCCGCCCAGGATCCGGTTGACCCGCTCCACCTTCTCGTGGATCTGATCCCGCTTGCCGGGACGGATGTCCAGCCTGAGACTGACCCCGGTCCGATACCCCTGCTCGGCCAGGACCCGTGTAGCCTCTTCCACGACCTCCATGACCCGATGCAGATCCCCCTCGACAACGGTGCTCATGGCGTTGGTCTGGTTGGGCAGTCCCGAATCCCTGATGACCTTGATGACCTGGGCCACATAGGTGGACAGTTCCTCACCCTGACCAGAAGGTGCAATAGTGACTTCGGCTACGGTGTTTAGATAGGATGGGTCATTCATGTCGGGCATATCGGGAACCTTTCCGCATCGATTGGTGTTCGTAGGCAGGATGCCCGGTGTCCCCAGCGGTCACCTGCGCGGCCTCCCGCTCATGCCTCGATGGTAGGCCTCTGCGCTGACAGCAGGTCACCCGCCGAAGGTATGCTGGAGTCCGGTCATCAGGTCGTATGCCCCGGCAGGGGCTCCCGAGCAGAAGGTGTGATCAGTGGCAGTATCGAAACTGGATGAGGTCATCTCCCTGGCCAAGCGCCGAGGGTTCGTTTTTCCCGCAGGGGAGATCTACGGCGGGACGCGCTCGGCCTGGGATTATGGTCCCCTGGGCGTGGCCCTCAAAGACAACATTAAGCGTGAGTGGTGGCGGACCATGGTGGTCACCCGCGACGACGTGGTCGGCGTGGACACCTCGGTCATCCTGCCCACGGCTGTCTGGGAGGCCTCAGGCCATGTCTCCGTATTCAACGACCCCCTGATCGAGTGCCTGAACTGCCACAAGCGGCACCGGGCCGACACCCTGGAGGAGGCCTACGTCGAGAAGCACGGCCATGATCCGGAAAACGGCCTCAAGGACATCCCCTGCCCGGACTGCGGCACCAAGGGTCAGTGGACCGAGCCGCGCGACTTCAATATGATGCTGCAGACCCACCTGGGACCCGTCCAGGACGAGAAGAGCCTGCACTACCTGCGTCCCGAGACCGCCCAGGGCATCTTCGTGGACTTCAAGTCGGTCATGGCCTCCTCCCGCTCCAAGCCCCCCTTCGGCATCGCCAACATGGGCAAGAGCTTCCGCAACGAGATAACGCCAGGCAATTTCATCTTCCGTACCCGCGAGTTCGAGCAGATGGAGATGGAGTTCTTCGTCCACCCCGGCACCGATGAGGAATGGCATCAGTATTGGATCGACGCCAGGACCCGTTGGTACGTGGACCTGGGCGTCAAGCCCGAGAACCTGCGACACTACGAGCACCCCAAGGAGAAGCTGGCCCACTATTCCAAGCGGACCGTGGACATCGAGTACCGGTTCGGCTTCCAGGGTTCCGAGTGGGGCGAGCTGGAGGGCGTGGCCAACCGCACCGATTACGACCTCAAGGCCCATGCCGAACACTCGGGTGAGGATCTGAGCTACTTCGACCAGGCCAGCGGGGAACGCTACATCCCCTACGTGATCGAGCCTGCCGCCGGTCTGACGCGCTCGCTGATGGCCTTCCTGGTGGATGCCTATGACGTGGACGAGGCCCCCAACACCAAGGGCGGGGTCGACCGGCGCACCGTGCTGCGTCTGGACCCAAGGCTGGCTCCGGTCAAGGCTGCCGTCCTGCCCCTGTCCAAGAAGCCCGATCTGCGGCGGGTCGCCCACGACCTGGCCGCGGACCTTCGCCAGAACGAGTGGATGGTGGACTACGACGAGTCCGGGGCCATCGGCCGCCGCTACCGTCGTCAGGACGAAATCGGTACGCCCCTGTGCATCACCGTGGACTTTGATACCTTGGACGACAAGGCGGTTACCATCCGCAACCGCGACTCCATGCAGCAGGACCGGGTGGCCCTGGACCAGGTGGAGGACTATGTGCGCCGGGTCGTCGGCGAGCAGCGGGTGCGTTACCCCATGGGCCCGTCCGACCTGACCGGCGCGCGCGCCGCCGACGGTTACACGGATCTGGCCAGCGAGCCGGGCACGGACGAGAGCGAACCCATCAAGGTGGCCGAGGCCGGTGGCCGGTACTGAGACTGATCGCTTGACCCCGAAGGTTGCTCCGGTGCAGTTGGGCCCGATAACCGTGCCCGTACCGGTCATGCTTTCGCCCATGGCTGGCGTGACCAACTGGCCTTTCCGCCTGCTCTGCCGTGAGTATGGACCAGACGGACTGTATGTTGGGGAGATGGTGACGGCCCGAGCCCTGGTGGCGCGCAACCCCAAGGCCTTCCGGCTCTGCCGCTTCGCACCCAAGGAGAAGGTGCGTTCCCTGCAGCTGTACGGTGTGGACCCTCAGATCATGGAGCAGGCCACCCGGATGGTGGTTGATGCGGGCTGGGTCGATCATATCGACATGAACTTCGGCTGCCCGGTTCCCAAGGTCACCAGACATGGCGGCGGATCCGCCCTGCCCTGGAAGACCGACCTCTTCTCCGAACTGGTCCATCGGGTGGTCGCCGTCTGTTCGCCTGCCGGAATCCCCGTCACCGCAAAGATCCGTGTGGGCATCGACCATCAGCACGAGACCTTCCTGGAGGCGGCCCACATCGCCCAGGAGGAGGGGTGTGCCGCCATCACCCTGCATGCCAGGACCACGGCTGAGTACTACGGCGGCCATGCCGACTGGGACCGTATCGCCGAGCTGGTTCAGGCCGTGGACATCCCCGTCTTCGGCAATGGCGACATCTGGACCGCCGAGGATGCCTTGGACATGTTCGCCCAGACCGGCTGCGCAGGCGTGGCCATCGGTCGGGGCTGCCAGGGCCGTCCCTGGCTCTTTGCCGACATCGCCGCGGCCCTGGCCGGCTCGCCGGAACGGCAGGAGCCCACTCTGGGCCAGGTGGGTGCCATCATGGCCCGCCATGCCCGGCTCCTGGTCGAGTTCTACGACGGCGACGAGCGCATGGCCATCCACGATATGCGCAAGCATGTGGCCTGGTATCTCAAGGGCTTCGCCGTGGGCGGCCAGGTGCGCCGCGATTTCATGTCCTGCGAGAGCCTGGAGGAGCTGGACCACTGCATCGCCGACCTTGACCAGGACATGCCATATCCGCGGGCCGTGGCCGGCAAGCCCCGGGGTCGGGTACGGTATGCCAAGAAGGTCCGCCTGCCCTATGGCTGGCTGGATTCGCGGACCACCACACATCAGGAGCGCGAGACGCTCTTCGGTAACGACCCCATGGATGCCTCCTACTGAAGCCGGAAATGATCCCGTCACCAACCATGCGCATCCGGGTCTAGAATCAGGGTTTAGAATACGGACAGAACGGCGTGGAGGTTCTTGGAGGCCAGGGCGGTTGGCTCTGACCTCCCGGGCCCTGGGCCCACGGCCGTCAGGGAGGGTCGGAACGCCTGTGGGCAAATGCGTGTTGGCGTATATGACCTGCGCTAGAGTTAAGCGTAACGTGAGTGACGGGAGCATACTGTGAGCGAGATTGCCCAGAATGACAATTTCAATGACAAGACCAACATCAAGGTTGTTGGTGTTGGTGGAGCCGGTGGCAATGCTGTCAATCGCATGATCGCCGAGGGTCTGCAGAATGTCGAATTTGTGGCCATCAATACCGATGCCAAGGATCTCCTGCGCTCAGAAGCCGATGTGAAGATCTCCCTTTCTGATGCCAACAGCCGCGGCCTGGGAGCCGGAGCCGATCCGGAGAAGGGTGCCAAGGCCGCCCAGGACCATCAGTCCGACATTGAAGAGGTTCTCAAGGGCGCCGATATGGTCTTCGTCACTGCAGGGGAGGGTGGCGGCACAGGTACCGGTGCCAGCCCGCTAGTGGCGCGCTCGGCCCGTCAGCAAGGCGCACTCACCATCGCCGTGGTCACCCGGCCGTTCACTTTTGAGGGGCCCAGGCGATCCGCCTCCGCCGAATCGGGCATCGAGAACCTGCGCAAGGAGGTCGATGCCCTTATCGTTATCCCTAATGACCGGCTTCTGGATCTCTCTGATCGCACGGTCTCGGTCATGGATGCCTTCAAGACCGCCGACACGGCCCTGTTGGCCGGCGTTCAGGGCATCACCGATCTGATTACCATGAACTCCTACATTCATGTGGACTTCTCCGATGTCACTGCCATCCTGAAGGATGCCGGGACCGCCCTCTTCGGCATCGGCGCAGCCAGGGGCGAGGATCGAGCCACCCAGGCCGCCGAAATCGCCATCTCCTCTCCGCTCCTGGAGGAGAGCATCGAGGGTGCCCATGGAGCCCTGATCAACGTGGCCGGCCCCACAGACCTGAGCATGCAGGAGGCCTCCGCCGCCGCCCAGCTGGTTCAGGATGCCATCCATCCCGAGGCGCAGATCATCTGGGGACTGGCCTTGGACGACGCTTACGGGGACGAAGTGCGGGTTACGGTCATCGCAGCAGGATTCGATCCCACCCCAAAGAAGGACGAGACTCCAGCCCCTGCAGCGGACTCGACTACCGCTCCGACGGTGGCCACTCCGATCCAGGAGCCCCAGCAGCCGCTGACGAACCCGTCCGCTCAGGCGGAGTCGGAGTCCGATGAGACCTCCGAACATGATGTAGTGCCCCCCGCCTCCGGCGACGACGGCACCTCCGACCCGGGATATCTGGATATCCCTGACTTTCTGCGGTAATCAGGCGAAGGAGCAGGTATGGCAGGATTGATGAAGAACGCAATGTCCTTTTTCGGCATGTCGGACGTCGTGGACGACGATGACGAGGACCTGGCCGACGATGACGAGGCCCGAGATGGCTTTGACACCGATCACTCTGTGACTCCCATGGCTCCGCAATCCACGTCCAGCAGCCAAGAGACCGAGTCCACGCCCTTCCAGAGCCGGATCAACCGCATCACCACCATCCATCCCAAGTCCTATGAGGATGCCCAGATGGTCGGCCGGGCCCTGCGAGACGGGGTGCCGGTGGTTCTCAACCTGACTGGCGTGTCCGAGTCGGTTGCATACAGGATCGTCGATTTTTCCGCCGGCGTGGTCTTCGGGGTACGTGGGTCCATCGAACGGGTCACCCCCAGGGTCTTCCTGCTCAGCCCTGCCCAGGTCAACATCAAGGTGGAGGAGCCCGAGTCGGGCTCCTCGGCCAAGGGGCTTTTCGCCCAGTGACCGACGCCCTGGCAGCCGTGTCCGCAGGAGCCTAAAGACGCATGCTTGTTCCTTTTCTTCGATACCTGATAGACATCTGCATTGAGACCTACCTGCTCATCCTCTTCGTGCGGATGATCCTGGACTGGGTCTTGGTTCTGTCGCCCCGCTGGTACCCCCGTGGCTTCGTGGCCTCGCTCATTCGGGTGATCTATGCCCTGACTGAACCGCCCCTGCGCTGGCTGCGCCGGTACATCCCGCCCCTGCCCATGGGCAGGATTCAGCTCGACGTCTCCTTCATGGTCCTCTACGCCGCCCTGATCATTATCCAGGTGCTCCTGGGGTAGAGACAAGACCGCGGATACGGCAGACTCCGTGCTAGCATGCAGTAAGAGAACACAATCGGGCTGGTTGGCCTGAAGCGAGGTGGAGAAACATATGGCTCTATTGACGCCTAATGACATAAGGGAGCATACCTTCCAGACAGTGCGGTTTAAGGAAGGCTACGACGTCGACGAGGTCGACGACTTCCTGGATCAGGTCACCGATACGGTTGAGGCCCTGGGCAAGCAGGCCATGCAAGGCAACGCCGCTTCCACCCAGTCCCTGGGTACCGATGTGGCCTCACTGAACTCAAAGATTTCCGACTTGACGGCTCAGGTGGAATCCCTGCAGACGGAGAATCGGGACCTGAAGCAGGCCCAGGGATCGGCTGCGGCCCAGCAACCGGCCGTGGATGCCCAGACCAAGCGACTTCTGGCAGAGTCCCAGAGTCAGGTCAAGACCCTGGCCTCCCAGAACGACCAGCTCAAGCGTCAGGTCGAGCAGCTGAACTCGCAGATTGACCAGCTAACCGCCCAGGCCGCTGCGGGCAACAACACCCAGGCGCTGACCAACCAATTGACGGCCATGCAAAAGGAGCGCGACCAGGCCCGCCAGCAGGTCCAGGCGCTGACCAACCAGCTCAATGCCTCACAACAGAGCATGGCCACGGCCCGCCAGCAGATTACCCAGGCACAGAAGGTCTCTCAGGAACAGCAGCAGCGCACCGAGCAGCTGAACAAGCAGCTGGAGGAGTCCCGCAAGCGCGAGGAGCAGCTGCGTGAGCAGGTCTCCAAGGCCGAGCCCTCCACCGAAACGGGCAGTCTGCAGCGGATCGCGGGGGCCGGTGCCGAGGCGAGCAGCGAGCCCGAGAGGGCCACTGCCATGCTCACTCTGGCCATGCAGCTGCACGACCAGTACGTAGACAAGGGCAAGGCCAACGCTTCCCAGCTGGTGGCCGAGGGACACGCCCAGCATGACGACATCGTCAAGAAGGCGGAGGACTACTCCAAGAGGACCCGCGCCGAGGTGGACGAGTACTCCAAGCGCGTGCACTCCGAGGCTGATGGCTACTCACAGCGCGTACGCTCCCAGGCCGACGAGTACTCCGTCAAGACCCGTTCCGATGCCGACGCCTATTCCAAGCGCCAGCACAACCAGGCTGATGAGTACGAGACCCAGGTGCAGACCCGGGCGCAGGAGTACGACAAGAACACCCGTGACAGCGCGGATCGTTATGCCGCCGATGTCAAGAACAAGCTCATGGATCAGTCCAAGGTTCTTGAGGAGAACATCCAGGGACTCAAGCAGTTCGAGGCGGGCTACCGGAGCAAGCTGACCGAGTTCCTCAACCAGCTGATCAACCAGATTTCGGACACCAGCAATTACCAGTCCATGGAAAAGAAGTCCGAACAGGCCCACTGATTCCATAAGGTAATGACGAAGAACACATTTATGAGACGGCTGCGCGGGCGCGTGGCCGTCTTCGTCGCTCTGGCGGCAGTGGCCATCGCCCTGGACCAGGTGACCAAGGCCCTGGCCCTGGCTCGGCTGGGCAGCGGTGTCAGGGTGGCTCTGCCCGGGCCACTGCGTGGACTGCGACTGGTACGCAACCCCGGGGCCTCGCTTGGATTGGGGTCCGGGAGTACCTGGGTCATATCCCTGATTGCCCTGGCAGCCTGTCTGCTCATCATTGTTCTGGCTCTGCGCACCACCTCCATGGCCTGGACTTTGGTTCTTTCCCTGGCCTTCTCCGGGGCGGCAGGCAATCTGATCGACCGAGTGGCCTATGCTTCGCGCTTCCTCGATGGAGCCGTGGTCGACTTTCTGGACTACGGCTGGTCAGTGGGCAATGTGGCCGACGTCTATCTGACCTTGGCAGGCGTGGCCGTAGTGGTGCTCCTCGTCTGCAATGTGAGGTTTACTGAACAGTCCACGATACAAGAACATGGGGGAGCAGCCAAGTGACCCGGCTTCTTCCTGCGCCGGATGCCCTGGTGGGTCGGCGCCTGGACATGGCCCTGTCCAAGATGCTGGGCCTGTCCAGGGCCAAGGCCAGCGATCTGGTGGCCCAGGGCCATGTGCGGATCATGGGCCGTCGTGTGAACAAGGCCACCACCCTGATGAGCGGCGATCTGATTGAGCTGGACGAGCCTGAGCAAGCCAGACAGGTGGAGCCGGTGGCCGAGGACATGCCTGTGGTCTACGAGGATGAGGACGTGGTCATCGTCGACAAGCCAGTAGGGGTGGCGGCACATCCCTCCATAGGCTGGACCGGCCCAACCGTTCTGGGCAGCCTCCTGCAGCGGGGCACCCACATCACCTCCATGGGGGCCCAGGGCCGTCAGGGCATAGTCTCCCGACTGGACGCGGGCACCAGCGGCCTCATGCTGGTCTGCAAGTCCGACCTGGCCTACAAGGAGATGCGCCGGCAGTTCGCCCGGCATGAGGTGGTCAAGATCTACCACGCCCTGGTCCAGGGCAATCTGACCGAGGACAAGGCCACCATCGAAGCCCCCATCGGCCGGGCCCGGGTCTCGGACTTCCGCTTCACGGTCACGCCTGCAGGCAAGGAGGCCATCACCCACTGGGATGTGCTGGAACGCTTCGGATCGGCCACACTGGTCAGCGTCAATCTGGAGACCGGGCGCACCCATCAGATACGCGTGCACTTCTCCTCCATAGGCCATCCCCTGGTGGGCGATCACATGTATGGGGCCAACCCCGACCTGGCGGACAGGCTGGGCCTGAAGCGGCAGTGGTTGCACGCCATGCGGCTGGAATTCCGCCATCCCCGAACCAAGATCTGGACCAAGGTGGTCTCCTCCTACCCCGCTGATCTGCGCAGATCCCTGCAGATCGAGCGTCAGAGCGCCACTGGTATACGCAGCTAGCGGACTCCAGCGATTCGGCCAGGGGCCTGGGTAAGTTGGAGATATGTCCTCAACCCGGTCAGACTTCGTTCACCTTCACACCCACACCCACTATTCCACCCTGGACGGGGCCAGCAGGATCCCCGACCTGGTTGCCGAGGTGGGACGGCTGGGGCAGCCTGCCGTGGCCATTACCGACCACGGCAACATGCACGGGGCCTATGAGCTTTGGCGCACGGCCGTGGATGCCGACATCAAGCCCATCATCGGCATCGAGGCCTACGTGACCCCAGAGACGGCCCGCCAGGACAAGAGCCGGGTCCACTGGGGAACCGACGAGCAGCGTTCCGACGATGTCTCCGGCGGCGGCTTCATCACCCACATGACCCTTTGGGCCAGCGACGACACGGGCCTGGTCAACCTGATCAAGGCCTCCTCGGTGGCCAACCTGGAGGGCCTGGTCGGCAAGTGGCCCCGCATGGACAAGGATCTGCTGTCCACCTACCACAAGGGGGTCATCGCCACCACCGGCTGTCCCTCGGGCATCGTCCAGACAAGGCTGAGGCTGGGCCAGTTCGATGAAGCCCTGCGGGCCGCCGGGGAGTTCCAGGACATCTTCGGCAAGGAGAACTACTACGTGGAGCTGATGGACCACGGGCTGGAGATCGAGCATCGGGTGACCAAGGATTTGCTGGAGATCGCCCATCGTCTGGATGCCCCCCTGGTGGCCACCAACGACTCGCACTATGTGCGCAAGGAGGACGCCTCGGCCCAGGATGCCCTGCTCTGCATCAACTCGGGATCCCGACTGACCGACCCCGGTCGCTTCAAGTTCGACGGTAGCGGCTACTACATCCGCTCCGCCCAGGAGATGCGCGAGATTTTCAAGGAGTTCCCCGAAGCCTGCGACAACACCCTGGAGATCGCGGAACGATGCAACGTCATGTTCGACGACCATGAGGACGGGGCCTTCATGCCCCGGTTCGACTGCCCGGAGGGTTGGGACGAGACCTCCCTCTTCCTGAAGAAGGTGGACGAGGGGCTGAAGAACCGCTACCCGGACGGGGTGCCCGAGGAGGTCTCCCACCAGGCCGACTACGAGTGCGGGGTCATCTGCCAGATGCAGTTCACCGGATACTTTTTGGTGGTGGCCGATTACATCAACTGGGCCAAGAACCACGGGATCATGGTGGGGCCGGGCCGTGGATCGGCGGCAGGATCCATGGTGGCCTATGCCATGGGCATCACCGAGCTGGACCCGCTCAAGCACGGCCTGATCTTCGAACGCTTCCTCAACCCCGAGCGCGTCTCCCTGCCCGATATCGACGTGGACTTCGACCCGGAGGGGCGCATGAAGGTCCTGGACTACGTGGGCCGCAAGTACGGTTCAGACAAGGTAGCCCAGTGCGTGACCTATGGCACCATCAAGACCAAGCAGGCCCTCAAGGACTCCGCCAGGATCATGGACTACGAGTACTCCGTGGGCGACCAGGTGACCAAGGCCCTGCCGCCTACGGTCAACGGCAAGGACATGAGCCTCAAGGAGATCTTCGATCCCCAGTCCAAGCGCTATCCGGAGGCCAAGGAGTTCCGCGACCTGTACGAGTCCAACCCGGATGTCAAGCGGATCACCGAGGAGGCCAAGGGCATCGAGGGCATCATCCGCCAGACCGGTGTGCACGCCTGCGCCACCATCATGGCCTCCAACCCCATCACCAATACCTCGCCCTTGATGGAGCGCACCGACGGCACAGTGACCACGACCTTCGAGTACCACACCTGCGAAACCCTGGGGCTGGTCAAGATGGACTTCCTGGGGCTGTCCAACCTCACGGTCATCAGGGACACGGTCACCAATATCAAGCGCAACGGCAAGGAGCCCATCAGCATCGAGAAGGTCCCCCTGGACGACAAGGAGACCTACCAGCTGCTGTCCCGGGGCGACACCCTGGGCGTCTTCCAGCTCGATGGTGACGGCATGCGATCCCTGCTGCGCATGCTCAAGCCCGATAACTTCAACGACATCTCCGCCCTGATCGCCCTCTACAGGCCGGGGCCCATGGATATGAACTCGCACATCAACTATGCCAAGCGCAAGAACGGGCTGCAGAAGATCGAGCCCATCCATCCGGAGGTGGCCAAGCCCCTGGCGGGCGTGCTCGATGAGACCTACGGCCTGATCGTCTACCAGGAGCAGGTCCAGTCCGCAGCCCGAATTCTGGCCGGCTACTCCCTGGGTCGAGCCGATGTGCTGCGAAGGGCCATGGGCAAGAAGAAGCCTGACGTCCTGGCCAAGGAGCAGGTTCCCTTCTTCGAGGGTATGAAGGAGCACGGCTACTCCCAGGAGGCGGCCCGGGCGGTCTGGGATGTCCTGGTGCCCTTCTCCGGCTACGCCTTCAACAAGGCGCACTCCGCGGCCTATGCTCTGATCGCATATTGGACCGCTTATCTCAAGACCCACTATCCAGTGGAGTTCATGGCCGCCCTGCTGCAGAACGAGCGGACCAACAAGGACAAGACAGCCCTCTATCTGGGCGAGGCCAGGAGGATGGGCATCCGCATCCTGGCGCCTGACATCAACGAGTCCGTTGCCGAGTACTCCGCTGTCGGCGACGTGGTCCGCTTCGGCCTGGGAGCCATTCGCAATGTGGGCGACAAGGTGGTGGCGGACATCATCAAGGAGCGCCAGGGGCCCCGGGGTAAGTACGTCAACTTCATGGACTTCGTCAAGAGGGTGCCTATGGAGGTGCTCAACAAGCGAACCGTGGAATCCCTGATCAAGGGTGGTGCCTTCGACGGCATCGACCCCAACCGGAGGGCCCTCTTCCAGATCCACGACGAGGCAGTCGACCAGGTCATGCCCATCAAACGCAAGCAGGCCGAGGGCCAGTTCGACCTCTTCGCCGACGCCGATGACGATGAACCCCAGCAGGATGCCTTGGGCGATGCCCAGGTGACCGTGCCCGACATCGACGAGTGGGACAAGTCTACCAAACTCAACTTCGAGCGGCAGATGCTGGGCCTGTATGTGTCCGACCATCCACTGAGCGGCATGACCTCGGTTCTGGCCGGCATGCGCGACATGTCCATCGCCCAGCTGCTCAACCGGTCCAAGGGTATGGACGGCAAGGCTGTGACCCTGGCGGGACTGGTCACCGCCGTGGACCGCCGGGTCTCCAAGAAGGGCAATCCCTGGGCCATCGTCACCATCGAGGACCTGGAGAGCTCCATCCAGTGCATGTTCTTCGGCAAGGTCTACGACGCCCACGCCGACGACCTGGTCCTGGACTCGGTCATCCGGGTGAGGGGAGTGGTCGAGCTGCGGGACGAGGTCACCAACATCCGCGTCAACGATATGGAGGTGCCTGTCCTGGAGTCGGCGGACGAGCGGCCACTGACCATCACCCTGCCCAGGCAGGCCCTGGATAGGGGGCACATGGAGCGGCTGGCCCGGATACTCAAGTCCCACCCCGGCTACTGCCAGGTCCGTTTGGCCGTCACCGACGACCGCGGGAACGTGTGTCTGCTGACCTTTGGCGACGGATTCCGCACCAGGCACGACACCTCCATGATGGCCGAGATCAAGTCGGTCTTCGGCCCCTCCTGCCTGCCGTCGGCCTAGGACGCGCCCGGAACCATCTCACCATTTGGGACGGTGGTAAGTCGCTGGCTTTGGCGTCACAAAAGTTCACTACCATCGAAGTATGTCAAAGCTCATGATGAGAACCATGGATCTGCGCGGGAAAACCATGTCCCGCGCCCAACTCCTCGCCGCCATGCCCCGAGCCGATATGGGTACCCGGGAGGCCAGCGCCCAGGTGCAGCCCATACTGGACCAGGTGCGTGAACATGGGGCGGCGGCCCTGCGCGACCTGGAGGAGAAGTTCGACCATGTGCGTCCTCATGATCTGAGGGTTCCGGCATCGGCCATGCAGGAGGCCCTGGAGCAGCTGGATCCCAAGGTCAGGGCAGCCATAGAGGAGTCCGTTACCCGCATCCGCAAGGTTTGCACCACACAGGTGCCCAAGCCCATGGCCACCGACCTGGCACCCGGTGCCAGGGTCAGCGAGCGGTGGATTCCGATCGAGCGCGTAGGCCTCTACGTGCCGGGAGGCAAGGCCCTGTATCCTTCCTCGGTCATCATGAACGCGGTGCCCGCCCAGATTGCCGGCGTCGATTCCCTGGCCGTGGCCACTCCGCCCGCATCCGACGACCCTCGGGGTCTGCCGGCGGCCATCATCCTGGCCACCTGCGCCATCCTGGGAGTGGACGAGGTCTATGCCGTGGGCGGCGCCCAGGCCGTGGCCATGTTCGCATACGGGGCCAGGGGATCCGAGCCCCAGGACGGGGAGATTCTCTGTGACCCGGTCGACAAGATCACGGGCCCTGGCAACATTTTTGTGGCGACAGCCAAGCAGATGGTCTCCGGCATGGTGGGAATTGACGCCGTGGCCGGACCCACGGAAATCGCCATTCTTGCCGACGGGCAGGCCAACCCCGACTGGGTGGCGGCAGACCTGATCGGACAGGCCGAGCATGACGAGCTGGCAGGCTCGGTGCTGATCACCGACAGCCCGGAACTGGCCAAGGGCGTTCAGGAGGCCCTGGGGCGCAGGGTGCCTCGGACCGAGCATGCCGACCGGGTGCGCACATCCCTGGGCGGCAATCAGTCGGGAATCATTCTGACCGACGGGATCGACCAGTCCATCGACGTGGCCAATGCCTATGCCGCCGAGCATCTTGAGGTTCAGACGGCCGATCCCGATGCCGTCATCGACCGGATTCGAAACGCTGGCGCCATCTTCCGCGGTCCTTACTCTCCTGTACCCCTGGGCGACTACATGTCCGGGTCAAACCACGTCCTGCCTACCGGCGGCACAGCCCGGTTCGACGTGGCCCTGGGCGTCCACACCTTCATGAAGCCTGTCGAAGTCATCGAATATGGCAAGGAAGGGCTTAAGCCCATCGCAGCCAAGATCAACGATTTCGCCGTATCCGAGGATCTGCCCGCCCATGGCGAGTGCATCCTGAGCCGGTTCCTGGACGACCCCTACGACAAGGCCGACCTGGAAGCCAACGAGGAGAAGGCCGGTTTGCTGTGAGTGCCATACCAGCAGATCTTCCGCTCCGTACCGACCTGGTGGGTGAAGAACCCTATGGCGCCCCCCAGCTGGATGTCCCGGTCTGCCTGAACGTCAATGAAAATCCCTACCCCCTGGACCAGGAGGTGGTCGATGCCATCTGCCAGCGTGTCCGCCAGGCGGCCCCCGGCCTCAACCGCTATCCGGACAGGGAACATGAGGACCTGCGGCGGGCTCTTGCTGTCTACCTGAAGAGGGAGTCTGGTACCTCGCTCCCACCCGAGTGGATCTGGGCGGCCAACGGATCCAATGAGATCATGCTCCAGCTCTTCCAGGCCTTCGGCGGGCCGGGTAGGATCGCCTTGGGCTGCGACCCCACCTATTCCATGTATCCCGAGTATGCCCGGGACACCTTCACCGACTGGGAGCTGGCCCACCGGTTGCCCGATTTCAGCCTGGACATGGATAAAACCATCCAGCGCATCAAGGAGCTGGGGCCCGCCATGGTCCTGGTGACCAGTCCCAACAATCCCACAGGGACGCCCCTGCCTATGAATCAGCTGACCAGGCTCCTGAAGGTCTGCTCTCAGGTCCCTGTGACGGGCGCGGACCCGTCCGCCCGGCCCATCGTGGTCGTGGATGAGGCCTACATCGAGTTTCGGGACCCGGGCACGCCCTCGGCGGTCAGCCTGATCGGTCAGTACGACCACCTGGCAGTCAGCAGGACCATGTCCAAGGCCTTCGCCTTCGCCGGCGCCAGGGTGGGTTACCTGGCTGCATCCCAGGGAATAGTAGACGCGGTCCGCATCGTCCGGCTGCCCTACCATCTGAGTGCCCTGACCCAGGCTGCGGCCCTGGCTGCCTTGGAGCACACGGACCTCCAACTGGCTCGGGTCGATAAGCTTCGCCAGACCCGTCGGGAAACCGCCGAGTGGCTGGCTGGGCAGAAGTTCCACGGCCGGCCCCTGACCGTGGTCCCCTCGGCCTCCAACTTCATCCTCTTCGGGACCTTCCCCGACCGGGATGCCGTCTTCGAGGCCATGAAGGATGAAGGGGTGCTGATCCGGGCCGTGGGTCCCCAAGGCTACCTGAGGGTCTGCATGGGCACGGACTCGGAGATGGAGCGATTCCGCCAAACCCTGGTCCATGTCCTCAAGCGGTTCTAGCAGGATGCAGACCAGCGGGACGGCTATGCTGGTGGTCTAGACGCTGCGCAGAAGACACAGTGCTTACTGGAGTGCGCGGCAGAAAGCGGAGGAGCAGCAATGGCAGGCAGAACAGCCACCATCACCCGCCAGACCAGTGAGTCCAAGGTGAGCCTGAGTCTGGATCTGGATGGCACCGGGGTGACCGACATCGACACCTCGGTGCCCTTCTATGACCATATGATGACGGCCCTGGGCAGGCATTCCCTGATTGACCTGACCATCAAGGCCAGCGGGGACACCCAGATCGACGTCCATCACACGGTCGAGGACGTGGCCATCGTCTTTGGCGAGGCCCTGGCCCAGGCCCTGGGGGACAAGCGGGGCATCAAGCGCTTCGCCGACGCCACCGTTCCCCTGGACGAGGCCCTGGCCAGAGCCGTGGTCGACATTTCGGGCAGGCCCTATGCGGTCTGCACCGGTGAGCCTGAGGGGTTCCAGTACGCCATGATCGGCGGGCACTTCACCGGTTCCTTGGTCAGGCACGTCATGGAGTCCATCGCCATGCATGCCGGCATCTGCCTGCACCTGACCCTCCTGTCGGGCAGGGATCCGCACCACATCGCCGAGGCTGAATTCAAGGCCCTGGCCCGGGCTCTGCGCTTCGCAGTGGAGCCTGATCCCAGGGTCAAGGGCATCCCCAGCACCAAGGGGTCGCTATGAGCGCTGATGAATACGACAACAATGACAGTAGGGATCAGGATCTGCCGGATTTCGGCCATCATCTGAGCGAGGAGGAGGTCGAGCGGGCCCTGGCCAGCTTTGAGGCCGAGTTCAATGAGGGCCAGGACCAAGCGGATCAGCTGTCTGAGCACTCCGGATCGAGCGTGGATGACGAGGCTGGGCTGAATTCCGAGCCCGCTGACCATTCGTCGGTGGAACCGGACGAGGCTGATGGCGTTGCGGCAGACTTCGATCAGGAGCTTGAAGGCCTGATCGGCAACAGGGCCAAGGCCGCAGTCATGGTGACTCGCCTGGCTTCGGCAGAGCTTCTGGCGGCCTTCTGCCAGATATCTGATATATCTGCCTATTGCATCCAGGCCCGTGAGGGTGCCGTGGCCGTCCTTAGAAATCTGGACGGGGACGGCCCTGAGGCAGCCATTCGCGATCTGACTACGGTCGTATCCGGGCTCAGTGCCATTCTGGCGGTCAACCGGGCCGACAAACTCGAAGTGACCCTTTGGATCAGTGGGCAGTCGGGGCAGACGCTTGCCCCGCCCATCCTCTTCGCCGCCACCGCCGACTTTGTGGAGGACCTGATGATCGGGACCACTACGGTGGACAGGCTGCGCCAGGATGGGGCCTTAATCTTCGACTCGGGGGAGTACAACCGCGAGAAGGCCATGGGCATCATCGCCTCGCATACCAGGTTCGGGGCCGGCGGATCGACTCGCGAGGGTCGTGTCGAGTAATCGAACAAGCAAACGGCTTGGCTAGGAGGAACATGACCAGGATACAGGTGCTTGACTATGGGTTCGGCAATGTCAGATCCATGGTGCATGCCCTCTCCCAGCTTGGGGTTGATGCGCGAATCAGCGCCGACCCGGACCTGGCCATGAAGGCCGACGGCCTGGTCATTCCCGGCGTGGGGGCCTACGGGGCCTGCATGGCGGGGTTGCGGGCTGTCGGCGGAGACCGCATCATCCTGGATCGCCTGGCCCAGGGCCTGCCGGTTCTTGGGGTCTGCATAGGTCTTCAGATCATGTTCCAGTTCGGGGACGAGGACGGTCGCAGCGAGCCCGGTCTGGGCCTGATCCCCGGGCGGGTGACCGAGCTGGATGCCGATGTGGTGCCCCATATGGGCTGGGACCATGTCCAGGCGCCTCAGGGAACACAACTGTTGGCAGGGGTCCAGGACCAACGCTTCTACTTCGTCCACTCCTATGCCGCCATGGCGGCGCAGGGAGATGACCGGGCCAGCGTGGCACAGCCCGATCTGTCCCTGCGGGTATCGGTGTTCAACCGAGAGGGTGAAACGCGGCCAGGGTCAGTCCAACCAGCATCTGACAAGACCTCACAGGGCACCTCCTTCGGTGAACCGCTGGTTACCTGGGCCACCTATGGACGCAGCAGGTTCGTGGCGGCCTATGAGTGCGGTCCCTTGAGCGCCACCCAGTTCCATCCTGAAAAGTCCGGCCAGGCCGGCGCACGGTTGCTGACCAATTGGGTGCGGACCCTTCCCGGGGCTTCCGGACGCCCCTGCGAGAAAGGTGAATGAGATGCTGACGCTCCTACCCGCTGTCGATGTCCGCGACGGAAAGGCGGTCCGCCTGAAGCAAGGGGTCTCCGGCTCCGAGAAAGTCTACGGGGAACCTGCCGATGCAGCCAAGGCCTGGGTCGACCAGGGTGCCGAGTGGCTCCACCTGGTCGATCTGGATGCGGCCTTCGGCACGGGCGACAACCGCGACAAGCTGGCCGCCCTGGTCAACGAGCTGGGGGATCGCGTCAAGGTGGAGCTCAGTGGCGGTATCCGCGACGACGCCAGTCTGGAGGCGGCCCTGGATGCCGGTGCCACCCGGGTCAACATCGGTACGGCGGCCCTGGAAAACCCGGAATGGACAAGCCGGGTCCTGAATCGCTACGGGCAGAGGGTTTGCGTGGGTCTGGATGTGCGCGGACACACCCTGGCCGCCCGGGGCTGGACCAGACAGGGCGGGGATCTTTTCGAGGCCATGGATCGGCTGGACCGGGACGGTTGCAGCCGGTATGTGGTCACCGATGTGACACGCGACGGGATGATGACCGGTCCCAACCTGAATCTGCTGGGACAGGTGGCTGCCCGGACTCCGGCCAGGGTGACCGCCTCGGGAGGTATATCCAGCCTGGATGACCTGAGCCGGATCCTGGATCTGGCCGATCGGGGCGTGGACAGCGCCATCCTGGGCAAGTCCCTCTATGAGGGGGCCTTCACCCTGGAGCAGGCGCTGGACCTGGTCTCGGGGCATTGTTAACGCTACAAGCAAGTCTGCGAAATATAGGAATGGGAGCATAAGCTCTATGGATAAGCAAGAGGAGTTCGCGCTGCGCACTGTCGAGGAGCGCGATGTCCGGTTCATTCGTCTCTGGTTCACCGACGTCTTGGGCACCCTGAAATCGGTGGCCATAGCGCCCACCGAGTTGGAGGTCGCCTTCGAGGAGGGGCTGGGCTTCGACGGCTCGGCCATCGAGGGCATGACCAGGGTCTCCGAGGACGATATGATCGTCAAGCCCGACCCGTCCACCTTCCAGATTCTTCCCTGGAGGGGCGGACCTCAGGGCACAGCACGGATCTTCTGCGACGTGCTCACCCCGGACGGCGAGCCCAGCAGCGGCGATCCCCGGCATGTGCTCAAGAGGGCCTTGGCCAAGGCCAAGGAGAAGGGCTTCATCTTCTATACCCATCCGGAGATCGAGTTCTATCTGTTTGAGAACCAGGACGACTGGTCCCAGGTCCCGACCCCCATCGACGAGGGCGGCTACTTCGACCACGTGCCCCGCAGCCCGGGGATGGACTTCCGCCGGGCCTGCGTCAACATGCTGGAGCAGATGGGCATCTCGGTGGAGTACTCCCACCACGAGGCCGGGCCTGGACAGAACGAGATCGACCTGCGCTATGCCGATGCCCTGACCACCTCCGACAACATCATGACCTTCCGGACCGTGGTCAAGGAGATCTCACTGGAGCGTGGAATCTATGCCAGCTTCATGCCCAAGCCCTTCACCGACCAGCCGGGATCGGGCATGCACACCCATCTGAGCCTGTTCGAAGGGGACACCAACGCCTTCTACGAGGTGGGCCAGGAGTTCAACATGTCCCAGACGGCCCGGCAGTTCGCCGCCGGCATACTGGCACATGCGGCCGAGATCTGCGCGGTGACCGACCAGTACGTCAACTCCTACAAGCGTCTCTGGGGTGGGGCCGAGGCGCCCAGCTACGTCTGCTGGGGGCACAACAACCGGTCCGCTCTTCTGCGCATACCCCAGTACAAGCCCGGTAAGGGCAACTCGGCCAGGATGGAGTTCCGCGGGCTGGATCCGGGGGCCAACCCCTACCTGGCCTACTCGGTGCTGCTGGCTGCGGGCCTGGACGGGATCGAGCAGAAGATGACCCTGGGCGAGCCCACCAGCGACGACGTCTGGGAGCTGACCGACGCCGAGCGGCAGGCCATGGGCATCGAGCCCCTGCCTGACAGCCTGGATGCGGCGCTCAAGGTCATGGAAAAGTCGGACTTCGTGGCCCAGGTGCTGGGCGAGCAGACCTTCGAGTACTTCCTGCGCAACAAGCACAGGGAGTGGGCCGGGTACAGTCGTCAGGTCACCCCCTACGAGCTGGCCTACTACCTGCCCAGGCTTTGAACCCGGGGCTTACTGGTCTGATCGGCCGAACCAGCTGTTGTAGATGATGACGAAGTTGCGGTTGCCATAGCTTGAGCAGCGATTGCCCTCGCCGTCGCCTGCCCGCAGCGCTGCCTCGTTGGGCTGGTAGGGCGTATAGATGTAGAGCAGGGCAGTGGCATCGTTCTCGATGTAGACCTTACCGCTGCCGCAGGAGGCATCGGGGCTGAAGCGAACATCGTTCAGGGCCTTGGTCTTGTAAGCGTACTGATCCCGGTGCGCCTGGTAGTAGCGGAATCGATGGGCGGCCCCGTAGACCTGGTTGAAGAAACCGGCGTAGCGGGCGTCGCAATCTGCACCATCAGGGCAGGAAAGGCCCATGGCGGACTTTAGCTGGACCTGGGTGGCGGGCTGGTCGGTGGCTACCAGATGCTGCTCCTTTTGCAGCATGGTCAGGAGGATTTTCTGACTTATCCCACAGGAGCGAGCGGCCCCGTCAATGATCTGGGCCGCGCTCTGCCCCTTGCCGCCCTTGTAGGCATCACATAGATCGTCACCGGGGCGGTCGGGGACGTCCATCCGCAGGTTGCGCAGACAAGTGGATCCGTTGCAGGACGCCCCCTTCTGGTCCAAGAAGGCCTGAACATCGTCGGCGTTCATGTCCACGGTGTCATGGAAGCGGTGATCGGTGATGATCCTGCCTGGATTGAAGACATACTCCTGGGAGAGCTGCTCCTGGTAGCGGATGACGCGGCCGACCATCAGCCGGTATGAGACGAAGCGGACGGCCAGGATGCACAGGGCGACCACCAGGACTATGGCCATCAGGGCGGCCCCCAGGGTCTGCGCGCGGCGAAGGGTCATCCGTTCGCGTTTGTTGCCGCCCCTGCGTCTTCGTCCCGATGGACTTGTGCTCATGGTTTTCCTTCCAGCGCCTTCCTGATTCTTTGCAGGCTGACAGGGATGGCCGTCCCCAGCTCCTGGGCCCAGATGGAGACGAAGTACTCCTCCATCATCCAACGTCCCCTTTGTGCCCGGTCCATGGCCTGGTCTCGTCCGGGACCGGCGGGCAGAGCCAGGGCCGTCTTGGCCGCCTGGTCCACCAGATCCTGGGCGGTCTGCGCCTGCCATGCCCATCGTACGTCACGGTCCTTGTCCCTGCGGGCCTTGTTCAGCCGCATCAGGTCCGCCTTCAGATATGTGCGCAGGCGGGGGAGGGCATACGGCGGGTCGGCGCCGATGAAGCCCTTGGCCACAAGATTGGCCGAATGCTGGCGTATCCACTGCAGAACCGAGAGCAGGGGAAGATCGGCCGGGCCAGACACGGCCTTGTCCACCTGGGCCGAAGTCTCCAGAATAGCGACAACATCCTTGGCCACCTGATACACGGTGTCCTCGTAGACCTGGCTGACGCCGGCTACAGCCTCCTGCAGGGTCCGGTCGTCGGTGATGGCTTCGGTGTGGGGGATCAGGCGCTTTACAGTGGCCATCTGCAGGTCCTCGGCCAGGGCGGAGGTGTCCGGGTAGGGGGCTGAGGCCAGCATCAGGGCCTCTCGGCTGAGCCAACGCGAGGAGATCCTCTGGGCAGGCAGATGGAGCTTGTCCAAGGCAGCCTGCCAGATCAGTTCCTCGCGCGGTTTGGTGGTGGCGCCGGACTGATGGAGCAGGTCGGCGCTTTTGACCACCTGGCCCTGTCGGGCGGCCTTGCTGGCCTGCGAGTCCACCCGGGACCGGGCCGACTGCCGGGCCTGTCCGGCCAGGTCGCGCTGCAGGTCGGTCAGGGACTTGGACCGGCCCAGGACCTTGGGGTGGCTCCGGCCCTTGTGGCCACTGCCGTGGCCCTGGCGTCGATCCTCCTCCACCTGGAAGGTGGGCCTCAGGTAGTCGGGCAGCCGTTCCAGCCTGGCCTGGGTGAAGACTTCCGGGTGCAGTTGGGCTCCGACCGTGTCTATGGCTGCGGCGGTGAAGGCCTGCTCGAAGTCCGGCCAGCCCCCGGCGGGAATGGCTCCGGCATTGCTGCCATCTTCGTCCGCAGGCCGGTCCGCTGACCCGTAGGTGGCCCGGTCCGCCGACGCAGGGTCGGCGCCGGGCAGCAGGGGATAGTGGCCGTCTATCCAAGCGCGGATTGTCCGGGCGGCGTCAGGGGCGGGGACGAACTGGACCCTCAGTGCCTTGGGCAGGGACTTGATGGTGGCTGTGATCAGGTCGTCCAGGAGGCCCGGCACGGTCCAGCTGAACTGCCCAGGTGTCAGCTGGTTCAGGCAGTGCAGTGGGATGTGGACCGTGATGCCGTCGTCTGGCTCTCCCGGCTGATAACGATAGGTCAGGGGCAGATCCATGGGCCGTCCGTCGATGCCCAGGGTGTGCCAGTGGTCGGGGTAGTCCCCGGGTCGGTAGGAGGCGGACTGGTCGTTCAGACGCTCCACCTTGTCGGGGTCGAAGTCCAGCAGATGTGGGTCCGCATCGTGGTGCTTCCGCCACCAAGAGCCCAGCGCGGCCAGGGATGTGGCTTCCTGGGGAATGCGCTCCTGGTAGAAATCGTAGAGGTCCTCCTCGGTGACGGTGCCAGTAATCTGGCGGGTCCTGCTGGTCCGCTCGCCGGCCTCGCTGAGCACCTGCCGGTTGGCCTGGATGAAGCCGTCATGCGGGAAGCGCTCGCGCACCTCGCCCTGGACCAGGCCCTGGCGTATCAGCATGTCCCGGGCCTGGGCGGGGTTGATCCGGGCCCACTGGACCGTCCTGTCGCGCACGATGGGCAGGCCGTAGAGCAGGACCTTGGAGGTTGCCACCGCGGCACCACGGGAGGCCGACCAGTGAGGTTCGGCATAAGTGGTTCTGGTCAGGGATTTGGCCAGGGGTTCGGCCCAGGCGGGGTCGATGGCTGCGCAGCAGCGAGCCCAGAGCCGGGAGGTTTCCACCAGCTCGGCGGCCATGATCCAGGGCGGATTGGACTTGGAGAGCGCAGAGCCGGGGAAGATGGCGAAGTGCGTGCCACGCGCCCCCTGGTAGTCGTTCTTGGCCTGCCGGCGCGCCCGCTTCATGGCCTTGGCCCGTGCCGCGCCATGCAGGCCGGCGAAATCGGAGGCCTTGGGTTCGTGGACCACCTGCATTCCCAGACTGGAGAGCAGGCCGGCCAGCATGGACCGGTGGATGCCTTGATCGTCCCAGGAGCAGACCAGGGCTTGGGCCGCCTGCTGCCCAATAGGCAAGGCCAGCAGAGCCTGATCCGGTCCCTTGACGGGGACAGGGGAGCCCACCTTCATGTGTAGGCCCCGACACATCTGAGCCAGCTGCCGGTAGAGGTCATGCCACTGTCGCATACGCAGGAAGCCCATGTACTCCTGTTTGCAGGCCTTGCGCAGGGCACTGTTGGAGGGCTCCTTGTCCTGCGGGAAGAAGCGGTTCCAGATGTTCAGGGCCGTCAGGAAGTCGCTGGAGGGGTCCTCGTAACGGGCATGTATTCGATCGGCCTCCTCGCGTTTCTCCTCCGGGCGCTCGCGAGGGTCCTGCAGGGAGAGGAAGGCCACGACCACCAGAACGGCGGCCAGGGTGTCCGGGGTGGCATCCTGACCGGCCTGCAGAATCATTCTGCCCAGACGGATGTCGATGGGGATTCTGGCCAGCCGTCGTCCCAGATTGGTCAGCCGGATGAGGCCCTGCTGGCGGGAGATGGCCTGCAGCTCGGTCAGCTCCCGCAGGCCGTCGCTGACTGCACGTGTGTCGGGCGGATCGATGAAGCCGAAGTCAGTGACGTCCTCGGCCGTATGGGCCACGCCCACCGAGAGCATGTGCAGGATGACCGAACCCAGGGAGGTGCGCAGGATCTCCGGGTCGGTGAACTTGGGACGGGTGTCATAGTCGTCTTTCGCATAGAGGCGGATGGCGATGCCGTCGGCCACACGTCCGCAACGGCCCGCACGCTGATCGGCCGAGGCCTGGGATATGGGCTCGATGGGCAGGCGCTGGACCTTGGCCGACTTGGAGTAGCGGCTGATCCTGGCCAGTCCCGGGTCCACCACGTAACGGATACCTGGAACCGTCAGGGAGGTTTCGGCCACGTTGGTGGCGATGACGATGCGCTGATGCCCGTGGCGTTCGAAGACCCGGTGCTGCTCCTTGGCCGACAGGCGGGCGAAGAGCGGGATGATCTCCAGGGCGTCCGCGCGGCGCATGTCGGAGGTTCGCGGGCCGAAGTGGCGGCGCAGGGCGGTCTCGTACTCGCGGATGTCGCGCTCGCCGGCAGCGAAGACCAGGATGTCCCTGGGGCCGTCCACATGGGTGGAATGGATGACCAGCTCGGCGCAGGCCCGGGCCACTGCCTTGGGGATGTCCGGATCCTCTCTGTCCTGTCCATCCTCGGAGTCGAACCCGGGGACGTGCCGCATCAGGGCCGGTGCCGATCCGGCGGGCTCGTAGAGGGTCTGGACCGGATAGGTACGGCCGGAGACCTCCAGCACGGGCACCTGGGTGTGCAGGGCCTTGGCGAAGTGGTCGCGGAACTTGACCGAATCGATGGTGGCCGAGGTGATGATCAGTTTCAGATCGGGCCGTCTGGGCAGCAAGGCGGTCAGATACCCCAGCAGAAAGTCGATGTTCAGGCTGCGCTCGTGGGCCTCGTCGATGATGATGGTGTCGTAGGCCCGCAGCTGGGGATCGCCCTGAATCTGTGCCAGAAGGATCCCGTCGGTGACCACCCGCAGGCGGGTGCTTCGGCTGGACTTGTCGGTGAAACGCACCTGGTAGCCGATCTGATCACCCAATCGGGTGCCCGTCTCCGAGGCGATGCGTTCGGCCACGGTTCTGGCGGCGATCCTCCTGGGCTGGGTATGCACGATCTGATGGCCGTGGTCGCCCCGGCCCATCTCCAAAAGGATCTTGGGAATCTGGGTGGTCTTGCCCGAGCCGGTCTGGCCTGAGACGATGACCACCTGGGAGGACTGCACGGCATGGACGATGTCCTCCTTGGCCGCGCTGATGGGGAGCTCGGCGGGATAATCGAACCTCATGCCCGGCCCACCTCGATGATCCGGTAGCCCTTGGCCGAGGCATACTTCTCTGCCGTCCAGCCGGAGCCAAGAGCCTCAGCCAGCCAGGGAATCAAGGAGTCAGCGCCCAGGTTGCGCTGGACCACCAGGTAGGCCCGGCCCTGGGACTTCAACCTGGGCAAGTAGGTCATCAGCAGGTCGTGCAGTGCCGACTTGCCTACCCGGATGGGCGGATTTGACCAGATCAGGTCATAGCGCAGATCGTCCGGCACCTGCTCCGGGGCCAGCGTGCGCACCCTGTCAAGGCCCTGGGATTTGGCGTTCCGGGCAGTCAGATCCAGGGCCCGCAGGTTGGTATCCACAGCGTAGACGTTGGCCTTGGGCGATTGCATGGCCATGCTCAGGGCGATGGGACCCCATCCGCAGCCCAGGTCCAGAAAGTCGCCTTCTGCCGGTGGCTGGGGAACACGTTTGAGCAGGACCGATGTGCCCAGATCAAGCCTGCCCGATGAGAAAACCCCGTGGGAGACCTCCACCTGGCAGGTGCGGCCGGCCAGTTCGACCTGGATGGTCCGCCGGTGGTCGGGGGAGGCCGGACGGGCTACAAAGTACTGTTCGCCTCCGTCCATCCCGGTCCTGGAGGATTGCCCCCGGCTGCTGCCATGGTCCCTGTGCGTCATGTCCATCCCGTCCGTCTTTGAAGTCTGCCCGTCCCTCGGGCACCCGCTGATGTCTGCTAAGAAGATGATAATAAAGACTGTGTCATGATTCCGCCTATACCGGATTCGTTCCCCAGTCCATAGATCAATGCAGAGGTGCCTTTGACCCAAGAACAACCAACTCAAGAGCATGGTTCAGCAGTTGACGATGCCCATCAGGACCCGCTCTCTCACAAGTCCGAGGTACTGACCGGCAGTCAAGGGCGGGCCGGGCAGGACCAGGAGTGGGAGGAGCGCAGCCGGCGCAATGCCTTCCGCCATGTCGAGGGGCTGGGTGAGCTCCAGGACGTGACCGAGGTGGAGTACCGCAAGGTCCGTCTGGAGCGGGTGGTCCTGGTTGGTGTCTGGTCGGGTTCGAGGACCACGGTCGGCCAGGCCGAGGAGTCCCTGCGAGAGCTGGCCGCCCTGGCACGGACCGCCGGGGCTGAGGTCTTGGATGGGCTGCTTCAACAACGGGTCAAGCCGGATCCAGCCACCTACCTGGGTTCGGGCAAGGCGCAGGAGCTGGCAGATGTCGTGGCCCGGCTGGGCGCCGACACCATCATTACCGATGACGACCTGCATCCCTCCCAGCGACGTGCGCTTGAGGATGTCACCAAGGTCAAGGTGGTCGACAGGACGGCCCTGATTCTGGACATCTTCGCCCAACACGCCACCAGCCGCGAGGGCAAGGCACAGGTGGAGCTGGCCCAACTGGAGTACATGCTGCCCAGGCTGCGCGGCTGGGGCGGGTCGCTCTCCCGACAGGCTGGTGGTCAGGCTGCAGGACAGGCTGGCGGCATAGGCTCCCGCGGCCCGGGTGAGACCAAGATCGAGACCGACCGTCGGGTCATCAGGCGGCGGATTTCCCGGCTGAAGCGCCAGATAGCCCAGATGGCTCCCTCGCGCCAGGTCAAGCGTGGGTCCCGGCGGCGCTACCAGCTCCCGGCCGTGGCCGTGGTGGGGTACACCAACGCCGGCAAGTCCTCGCTGACCAACCGGCTGACCGGATCCGAAGAATTGGTGGAGAACGCCCTCTTCGCGACCCTGGACACGGCGGTCAGGCGGACCAAGGCGGCAGATGGTCGGCTCTACGTCTATGTGGACACGGTCGGGTTCGTCCGCCGCCTGCCCACTCAGCTGGTGGAGGCCTTCAAATCCACCCTGGAGGAGGTGGGGCAGTCCGATCTGATTCTCCATGTGGTGGATGGCTCCCACCCCGATCCCTTCGGGCAGATCAGGGCTGTGGACGCCGTGCTGGCAGACATCCCCGGCGCCGAGTCCATTCCCCGCCTGCTGGTCTTCAACAAGGTGGATCTGATCGATAAGAATGCCCGGCAGCGGCTTGCCAACCTTGAGCCTGAAGCCTTCCTGGTTTCGGCCAAGCAGGGTCAGGGTTTGGAGTCCCTGCGCAAGCGGGTGGAGGAGCTGCTGCCCGCTCCCGCCGTGCATGTCCAGGCCATACTGCCCTACACCAGTGGCTCCCTGCTGGAGCAGGTACGGCAGATGGGACGGGTGGAGTCATTGGAATATCGGGCCGACGGGGTTGCGCTGAGCGCTGATGTGGACGACCGGCTGGCGGCCGCCGTGCTTGACCAGGCCATTGACCAGAAGCCCTTGCAGGCTTCAGCGGGTGACACGCCATCGGCCGGGCTGAACTCTTAAGGGCAGATGCGCACCAGGTCACCTATGCTGGGTAGACTACGTATGTTGTCAGCGGCAAACCCGTTTCGCGGGTTCCGATAAGAGAGGTCCATAGAATATGGCGGAATCATCAATCAAGCCAACCAAGCTAGCAATCGTGGGAGCTGGAGCCGTGGGGTCGACTCTGGCCTTTTCGGCGGCCCAGCGCGGCGTGGCTCGAGAGATCGTTCTTGAGGATATCAACGCCCAGCGTGTTGAGGCCGAGGTCCGCGACATGCAGCACGGATCCAGCTTCTATCCCACGGTCACCATCGATGGCTCGGACGATCCGCAGATCTGCGCCGACGCCGACATGGTGGTCATCACGGCCGGAGCCAGGCAGAAGCCGGGGCAGACTCGGCTTGACCTGGCCGGTGCCACCATCAACATGATGAAGTCCATCATCCCGCAGATGGTCGAGGTGGCCCCCAATGCCATCTTCCTGCTGATTACCAACCCCGTCGACATCGTCACCCGAGTCTCCCTGGAGCTGTCCGGACTGCCGGTCAACCAGATGTTCGGTTCGGGCACCAACCTGGACTCCGCCCGTCTGCGCTACCTGATCGGCCAGCAGACCGGAGTCAATGTCAAGAACGTCCATGCATACATCGCCGGCGAGCACGGGGACTCCGAGGTCCCGCTCTGGAGCTCGGCCACCATCGGCGGCGTGCCCATGTGCGACTGGATGGAGCTGCCCGGCCATGAGCCCCTGGACGCGGCCAAGCGCGAGGAGATACACCAGGAGGTGAAGAACGCTGCCTATCAGATCATCGAGGGCAAGGGGGCGACCAACTTCGCCATCGCCATGTCCGGCGTGGACATCATCGAGTCCATCCTGAACGGCACCGACCGGATCCTGCCGGTCAGCTCCCTCCTGGAGGACTTCCATGGCATCTCCGACGTGTGCATGTCGGTGCCCAGCGTGCTCAACCGCGAGGGGGTCAACACCCACATCAACACCCCGCTGAGCGACGGCGAGCTGGCTGCTCTGAAGCGTTCCGCCGAGACCTTGAAAGAGACGGCAAGCAAGTTCGGCTTCTGAGTATTTCACGGAAAACCCTTGCCTCGCAGCCCCCGGTGACATACCTTGGTGACTGATGAATCGGGGTATGCATGAGCGCTCATGAAAGTGGTATCCAGGGTGGCGGATCCGCCCATCGTCGACAGTTGCTGACGACTTTGGCTCTGACGGGGTCGGTCTTCGTGGCCGAAGTCGTTGGCGCCTTGGTCACCCGCAGCCTGGCCCTGCTGGTCGATGCCGGGCACATGATGACCGACATGGCTGTACTAATCGCCTCCACGGTCACTGCGGTGTTGATGGAGCGCCGCCCCACAAACCGGCGAACCTGGGGCTGGTCCCGTCTGGAGGTCATCACGGCGGCAGGCGGGGCTCTGGTACTGCTGGCTATAGGCATCTACGCCATTGTGAAAGCAGTCATGCGGCTCTGGTCGCCCGGACGGGACCAAGTCCATCAGCAGGGGCTGCTGCTCTTCTTCGGCATCTTGGGCCTGGCTGCCAATGTTGGGTCCATCCTGGTCCTGGCCTCCGGCCATAAGGACAACCTGAACATGCGTGCCGCTTTTCTCGAAGTGGTCAATGACGCATTGGGATCGGTGGCGGTCCTGGTATCAGCCGTGGTCATGATGGTCACAGGCTGGGCCGGGTTCGATGCCGTGGCGGGAGGCCTGATTGCCCTGCTGATGATTCCCCGCGCGATCAAACTGCTGGCCAGCAGCATCTCTGTACTTCTTGAGGAGACACCGGCGGACCTCGACATGGCCAAGGTCAGGAAGCATCTGGAGGGTGTGCCCGGCGTACTTGAGGTTCATGACCTGCATGCCAACAGCGTCTCCACTGGTCTGCCGCAGCTGACGGCACACGTGATTGTGCGTCAGAGCACCTCGGCCGTCGAAAACGAACGAATTCTGACCAGCATGCAAAGCTGTCTGCGCGATCATTTCCCTATCTCGGTCGAACACACGACCTTTCAGATAGAACCGCAGGGGCACCGGGACAGCAGCGGCGAGCATTTGGACATGTAGCCTTCAGACTTTGCGCAGGACGGTGACCACCTTGCCCATGATGACGGCGTGGGTGCCATCAATGGGGGAGTAGGCAGGGTTGTGCGGAATCAGCCAAACGTGACCGTCCTCGCGGCGGAAGGTCTTTACCGTGGCCCCATCGTCCAGCAGGGCCGCGACGATATCTCCGTTCTCAGCCTCCTGCTGGCGGCGGACGACCACAAAGTCCCCGTCGCAGATGGCGGCATCGACCATGGAATCCCCATGTACCTCGAGCATGAAGAGCTCGCCGGATCCAGTCAGACGCTCGGGCAGGCGCATGACATCGTCCACATGCTGTTCTGCCAGAATGGGTTGACCGGCGGCGATTCTGCCCACCAGTGGCACGTCGCGGGACTGCATGATGGCCTCGTCGGTCTGTACGTCAGGGAAGGGCACAATCCTGGCGGTTCCCGCAGTCGGCTCAGGCTGGTCCTGGACCAGCTCTATGGCGCGTCCTTTGTTGGCAGTCAGACGAATATAGCCCAGATCCTGCAGGACCTGAAGCTGGTGCTTGACGGAAGAAGTGCTGCGCAGTCCCGCGTCTCTGCCGATCTCCCTGTAGGAGGGCAGAAATCCGCGCTCTGATAGGTGTCGCTTGATAGCCTCCAACACCCTGGCCTGGCGATCGGTCAGCCTGGGCCTGGAGCCATGATTCGGGCTCTCAGTGCCGGCGGAGTTTTCCCTCGCTTTGTACTTGGCTGAGGTTGAGGCGGTTTCCTGCGAGTCGGCTTTATCAGCGACAGTGGACTGGTTAAGGGAGCTCGTGGCCGTGGACCCTGTAAAGGGGATGGTACTCACGATAGGCTCCTTTCCTGGGAAACTGAACCCAGTCTAACCTGCCTGAAGTGAAAAATCAAACAAATGTTCGAATCAGCCTTGCCAAATGACCATCGCGGTGTCAGAATGAGAACATCTGTTCGATAGAACAAATGTTCGAAAGAGGTGTGCGATGGTTGTTCCTACCTATGCCAGTTCCCGCATGTCTGCGCCGTTGAACCTGTTTTCGACCTGCCTGGCGTCTGTGAGCTCTGTGTTCTCGTCCTTCACGGCCCGTCTTCGTGGAGCTGTCAAGGCCTGTCCGCCCAATCAGGGTTTTCTGGGTGTCATCGTGCGCAGATTCGGGGTTTTCCTAGCCGTCGGCGCTCTGACCCTGTCTGGGTTCGGATGGATGGCTCGGCCGGCCAGTTCCGCTCCGGGGCCGCAGGAGGTCATCACAAGAACAGTTCGTCCGGGCGACAATGTCTGGTCCTATGCGGCCTCAATCACCCCGCAAGGGGAGGATGTCGCTAAAAACGTAGATCGTATCATGCAGATCAATAACATGTCCTCTCCCAATCTGCGCGTTGGCGACCGAATTCTGATTCCCGGCGACGATTGATGCAGCGACTTTCGATCCGGGGGAGGGGATTAAAGACGGGGCTTCGATGACTTGTCGTCTGGATGCAGGTACTAGCGGAATTCAAGGAGTTTGTCCAGGGTTATACGCTAATAGGCCCGGTATACGTGGGTCTTGAGGTTCTTTGGCGCTATGATATTGAATATGCACTGTCCTTTCTGCCAGAATCCCGATACCAAGGTTGTGGATACGCGAATCAGCGACGACGGCCATGCCATCAGACGCCGCCGTGAGTGCCCGCAATGCTCGCGTCGGTTCACCACGGTGGAGACCTCAATTCTCCTGGTCATGAAACGCTCAGGCAATGCCGAACCCTTCAACCGCGACAAGGTCATCTCTGGCGTGAGGAAGGCCTGCCAGGGCAGGCCCATCGATGAGAATGACCTGAAGCTCCTAGGCCAGCAGGTTGAAGAGGATCTGCGTTCACGCGGTCTGGCTCAAGTTGATTCGGAAGAGGTCGGCAGGGCCATCCTGAAACCCCTCAGGGAATTGGACGAGGTGGCATATCTGCGCTTCGCCTCGGTCTACCGCAACTTCAGCAACCTGGAGGACTTCCAGCAGGCCATCGACACCCTGCGCGCCGAAGACCAGTCGGCTGAAGAGCAGTCTGCTACTGCACAGTCCTGAAGTCAGCTATTCCGGCATCGGTCATTCTGACTGCAACAGAACCACACTGCAACAGGCAAGCGAGCTCCGTCAATGCGTGACGGGGCTGGCCTGTAACCGGCTTAGAACGAATTGAATGGGGGTTCCAGGCACGATACAGGCCAGGCATCCAGGCAGGTCATCCCAGGTCCAGCAGCCTCTGATCCTCGGAAGTCTGGGCGATGACCAGCTCCTGGGTCGGTCGCGTCATGGCCACATAGAGGTCGGCCGCCGCGCTCAGCCTGGAGGGGGCTTCATCCTGAATGGCCCCAGGCTCAACCAGAACCACGGCGTCGAACTCCAGGCCCTTGGTGTGACCGGTGGTTGTGACTGTGATCTGATGCTCCTGAGCCTCATCAATATGCAGCCGCGAGCTGACCTCGGCTTCCAGAGCGCCGGGAACGATGATGGCCAGGCGTCCGGTACCGTCTTTGCCCAGATGACGTTCCGCCAATTTGCTCACCAAGTCGGGCAGTTGGTCCAGCAGGCTGGCCCGATCCTCTGCCCTTAGGTGGCTGACCGATCCTTCCACCTCGCGCACGGCCTTGAGTGTTGAAACCTCAAGACCCTCGGAGGCTGCGAAGGATGAGGCTAGGTTGGATACCTGACGAGGGTTGCGATAGTCGATGGTCAGCTGCCGCAGGTCCCACCCGTCCGGGCCGAAAAGCTTATCCATGGTGGAGGCCCAGGATCGGGTGCCGCCCAGGGCCGCTGTCTGGGCTACGTCCCCGACAATGGTAAAGGAACGGGAGGGGCAGCGCCGGACCAGCATCCTCCAGTCCATGGCCGTCAGTTCCTGGGCCTCATCGACCACGATGTGCCCGTAGACCCATTCGCGGTCGGCGGCCGCCTGGGCAGCTGCCTGGGTATCGTCCTGGCCGTTGATGGAATCCAGCAGCATCTGCGAGGTCACGATGCCCGTTCCGATGCCGTTCTGAGCCAGGGTGTCGCTGGCGAACCGGCGTTCCTCATCGCGGCGGGCCTTTTCAGCCTGGTCTCGATCCGCCTGACGGGGGTCGGGGCCCAGCAGTTCCATGGCCTCGTCCAGGATGGGGATGTCGGATACGGTCAGTTCGGCGCCGTCCTGCCGGGTCAGCAGGTCAATCTGTTCAGGGGTCAGCCAGGGGGCGAACCGGCGCAGACGGTCCGGCCTGGACCAGAGGTCGTTGACCAGCCAGCGGGGGTTCATGGGCAGCCAGGCCAGGTTGAGTGTCCTCCGCACCTGGTCGTTCAGCCGCAGCAGGGAGGTGACACGGGCTAGTTCCTCAGCTCCGGGCTCGTAATCCACTCCCTCGGCGTAACGGGCGGTCATGGCGTTCAGGGCCGAGCGCACGAAGGTGTTCCTGGCCTTGTTGTGGGGCTGGTGGCTGCGGCGGGCATCGACCAGGGCCTGTTCCAGGTCGACTGCCAGCATGGGGACGGCAACCCCATCCACCTTGACCGTGGGCAGGGAGGCAGGCACCCGCTCCCTGGCGGCGACGGCGTTGGCTACGGCCTCGGCCATGCGGATGTCCCCCTTGAGCCGGGCTATGTGCGGGTCCTCCCGGCGTTCGGTGCTGATGCCGGGGATGAGGTCCCCCATGGTGCGGCTGAGCACTCCGGTCTCGCCCAGGGAGGGCAGGACCTGGTCGATGTAGTGCAGGAAGGCGTTGCTGGGCCCGACGATCAGCACGCCTGCACTCTCCAGTCGGCGCCGATGGGTGTAGAGCAGATAGGCCGCACGGTGCAGGGCCACGGCCGTCTTGCCGGTGCCTGGACCGCCCTGGACCACCAACGGGCGGGTCATGGGGGATCGGATGATTCGGTCCTGTTCGGCCTGGATGGTGGCCACGATGTCGGTCATCTGGCCGGTCCGGCGGCTGGACAGGGACGCCATGAGCGCGCCCTCGCCGGCCAGTGTGCCGCCCTGGGCCGCCTTGTCCACCTCGGGGGCCGACAGGTCCAGAACCTCATCCTCGATGCCGGTGACCTGGCGAAAGTTGAGGGTGATGTGCCGACGCATGACGATGTCGCCGTGATCCGCCGGCGTGGCCTCGTAGAAGGGGCGTGCGGCCTCGGCCCGCCAGTCGGTCAGGATGGGCTCGTGGTTGCTGTCAAGCAGGCCCAGTCGTCCTATGTATCGTCGGCCGCCCTGGGCCGTATCCAGCCGGCCGAAGACCAGACGGTCCTCCACAGCCCGCAGTTGGGTGAGCCGGTCCTCATACATGTTGGCGAAGGAATCCCGCTCAGTGCGCTGGGTGGGGGATCCGTGGGAGCCGGCGGCCCGGACTGCGTCCAGTCTGGTTCTGGCCTGCGTCCGCAGCTCGTCCAGACGGCCGTAGGCCCTGTCCACCGCCGCCTGCTCTTCATGCAGCTGTGAGGAATAGCTCGACATGTGTGTCCGTTCTGTCCAATGTTCAAAAATCGGATGATCCAATATACCGCTCGACCTCTACTTTTCCGGCCTTGCAGACACTTGGTCGCGCCTTCTTTGCCGGGTGGCGAAACGCCGAGGCGGACCTTTTGCCGAGGCGAATGGTTGAGTTTGGGCCTGTAGTGGTGTCATGGTGGTGAGTAATGGGGATAAGTGGGGTAAAGTGGGGAGCGTTGCGCAGGGGACGCTACCCGATGGGGTCGTCCCACAGTTACCAAACTGGCATTGGAGGTGGGGCATGGCCGATACATACGACGCAGATGCCGCCCCGCCTTCCCTGCCGCCCATGCTTCTGGGCACTTATACGCCCAAGATGGATTCCAAGGGCCGCCTGGCTCTGCCGGCCAAGTTCCGCGCCCAGCTGGGTCAGGGCCTGGTCATGGCCCGCGGCCAGGAGCGCTGCGTCAGCCTGCTGCCCACCGAGGAATTTCGGCGGATGGCCGTGCGCATCCAACACACCTCCATGGGTGACAAGTCAGCCAGGGACTACCTGAGGGTATTTCTGTCCGGCGCCGTCGACCAGGTTCCAGACAAGCAGGGGCGCATCCTGGTTCCGCCTATGCTCCGCTCCTATGCACGGCTGACCGGCCCTGTCGTGGTCATCGGCGTGGGCACCCGTGCTGAGATATGGGATCAGGATTCCTGGTCCGCCTACCTGGATAGCAAGGAGCAGGGTTACGCCGATATTGCCGACGATGTTCTTCCGGCGGTGGATTGCTGATGGAGGCCCTCATGGAATATCGCAATCCACCCGATCAGGAGGCCGTGGACAGGGGCATGGTCCATCGTCCCGTCCTGCTGGAACGCTGCCTTGCGCTGGCCCGGCCCGCCTTGGGGCACCCTGGGGCCGTGGCTGTGGATTGCACGCTGGGCCTGGCCGGTCACGCCACCGCCTTCCTCAAGTCCTGCCCTGAGGCCCGTCTTATTGGCATCGACAGGGATCGCCAGGCCCTTGATCTGGCCGTTGGTCGGATGCGAGACGAGGGTCTGGCCGACCGCTTCACACCGGTACATGCCCCCTTTGACCAGCTGGATCAGCAGCTGGATGTGCTGGGTGTAGGCCAGGTTGATCTGGTCTTCATGGATTTGGGGCTGTCCTCCTTGCAGATCGACCAGCGCGACAGGGGGTTCACCTACCGGCAGGACGCTCCGTTGGACATGCGCATGGACACCAGCCAGGAGCTGACGGCCGCACAGGTCCTGGCCGAGTATGACCAGGATCAGTTGGCCCACATCTTTTCCCGGTACGGGGAGGAACGCTATGCAGGACGCATCGCTCGGGCCATCGTTGAGGCCAGGCAGCAGCAGCCGCTGACCACCTCGGCCCAGCTGGACCGTCTGGTCGACAGGGTTGTGCCGCGTGGCCATCGTCCCCCCGGCAATCCGGCCAAGAGGGTCTTCCAGGCCCTGCGCATCGAGGTCAACGGTGAGCTGGACCGTCTCAGGCGCACCCTGCCCCAGGCCGTTCTTCGCTTGGCCCAGGGGGGGCGTCTGGTTGTGGAGTCCTATCACTCCCTGGAGGATCGCATGGTCAAGCGCTTCATGGCGCCTGGGCTGCACGTGGACCTGCCGTCGGGTATGCCGGTGGTACCCGATCAGGCCCGCCCCTATCTGTCGGACCTGACTCATGGGGCCATCAAAGCCGACCCGGCCGAGCGGGAGCGCAACCCCAGGTCCGCCTCAGTGCGCCTGCGGGCCGTGGAGAAGACAGGAGCCATCCCTGAGGAGCGTCGTCGTCGGCTTCAGGCCGAGGCGCATGGTGAGAGTTCAGATGGTCGCCACCGCCATGTCGGCCATGGTCCGGAATCGAGGCGCCGGTCATGACCATGCCAGCACGTTCAGTCCGTTCCAAGGCCACTCCGGGCAAGGGACATCCTCGCATCCAGGAGATGCCCACCAGGCCTGAGCTGAGTCTGATCAAGGGCACGGGCAAGGCAGGCAAGGCGCGCCGGCCGGAACGAGGCCCAGTGGCTGAGGGGGCCCAGCGTCTGATCGGCTGGACGCGGACCCGCGGCAATCCTCTGCTACGGATCATGACCTCCGTGGTTTTTCTTGCCGCCTGCATGTTCGGCTCCCTGATGCTGCGCACCCAGATGGTCCAGGATTCCTTCGAGGCCACCCGAATCCAGCGTGAGATCAGCAACCTCAACCAGGACGTCCAGGACGACCAGAACAAGCTCGACCAGCTCCAGGCCTCTCTGCCGGACAAGGCCCAGCAGTTGGGCATGCAGCCCCAGCAGGGTCTGAACTCCATCGATCTGCAGGGCTATAAGCCACCTGAGAACGCCCAGGACAAGGCGGTGCATCCATGAGCGGGAAGGGAGCCAAGCGCTCCTGGCGCCTGTCCTTCTGCAAGCGTTCGTTGTCCGTTGGCCTGATCCTGGTCCTGGTGGCCGCGCTGGCCCTGGGCAAATTGGCCTATATCCAGCTCTTCGACGGAAGGTCCATGGCCCAGGCCGCTGCGGCGGGTCGCACCGTGCCGCACACCATCAAGGCCCAGCGCGGCCGCATCCTGGATGTCAATGGCCGGGTGCTGGCCCAGAGCCTGGAGCGGTACAACATCATCGGCGACCCCGAGGCGGCCGCTTCCTTCATACCTGTCAACTGCACCAAGCGCACAGGCAGCGACTGCCACAGCATCAAGGGCCACCCGGTGGGCGCCGACGGTGCTGCCGGCGTGGCCCGCCTCCTGGCGCCGGCCCTGGGGATGAACGCCATGGAGCTGGGAGGCAAGCTCAGCGTCCCTGGCAGATATGTGGTCCTGGCCAAAGGGGTGACTCCCGAGGTCAAGCGCGCTATCGACAAGCTGGGGCTGCAGGGGATCATCACGGCCGAACTGAGCAGTGAACGCACCTATCCGCACGCGGATCTGATGGGGGCCCTGATCGGGGGCATCGACGACAGCGGTAAGGGCGTGGCCGGGATCGAGCAGATGGAGAACAAGCGGCTGACCGGCACTGACGGCTATACGGTCTATCAGCAGGGAATGCTGGGCCAGGAGATTCCAGGAACCATGACCCGTCAGCGCAATCCGGTCAACGGCAAGGACGTCACCCTGACCATTGACCAGGACGTGCTCTGGTACGTCCGTCAGGCCCTCAAGTCAGGTTGCCAGCGCTATCAGGCGGACTGGGGCCTGGCTGTGGTTCAGGACACCCGCACCAACGAGATCGTGGCCCTGGCCGACACCGATGATTACCAGGCTGGTAGCGACCAGGCCAAGGTCAACTCCTCAAGGGCGGTGGCGGAGACCTTCGAGCCCGGCTCCATAGGCAAGACCATCTCTGCCGCAGGCATGCTCCAGGAGCAGCTCCACGCCATGAGCGACCGCTTCACCGTGCCCGACCATATCACCGTGGACAACCAGCAGTACAAGGACGCCTTCTACCACCCCGCCGAGCACTGGACTCTTGCCGGCATTCTGCAGAACTCCTCCAATGTGGGCATGATCATGGCCGCGGATCAGTACTCTGATCAGAAGCGTTACGAGTATCTGACCCGCTTCGGCATCGGCCAGGCCTCGGCCCTGGGTCTGCCAGGGGAGTCCAAGGGCCTGCTGACCACGCCTCAGACCTGGGACCGGCGCACCCGCAACACGGTTCTGTTCGGACAGGGCTACGCCACCAACGCTGTCCAGCTGACCAATGCCGTCGCCACCCTGGCTAACAAGGGAGTCCGTTCCGACCAGACAATCATCCGCGGCCAAGGCGCCGTCAAGGCCAATCAGGTCAGGGTCGTGGACGAAAAGGTGGCGACTGCGGTCATGAACGGCATGGAGTCGGTGGCCGAGAAGTACCAGAACACAGCCAAGGTGGAAGGCTATCGGGTGGCTTCCAAGACCGGAACCGCCGAGGTGGCCGACAGCTCGGGCAACCTGAGCGGCATCATCAGCGACTGGGTGGGCATCCTGCCCGCCGACGACCCCCATTTTGTGGTCACTGTGGCGCTGAAGAACCCCCACAGCAGCGATGGCGTTTTCGGCAGTATGACCGCCGGACCCATCTTTGCCCAGATCGGTGAATTCCTTATGCAGAAATACCAGGTCCCCGCTTCGCCGCCGAGGACCGATGCTATCCCGGTAACATGGTGATACCGGCAGGCATCATGGCGTTCCCGGACGAAGGAGAGATTGCAGCATGAGTGCGCTGAGTGAATCAATCTCCCGACGGTTGACCCTGGGTCAGCTCAAGGGGCGCTACGGGTTGACCCTGGTCCCTGACTTCGCTGAGCCAGTCACGGTGACCTCATTGGTGGACGACCTGCCCTCAGTGCGCCCCGGCAGCCTGTACGTGCCTGCAGACCAGCAGGTGGACCAGGGCATGATCGAGGAGGCCGAGCGCCGTGGGGCCTATGCAGCCCTGCTGCCGACTTCGGCTCGCCAAGAGGTGGGACGAGCCCGCATACCCCTGCTCTTCGGCACCATGCACCCCTGGCAGATGGGCCAGTTGCTGGCCAACGCCGCCGGTGATCCTTCTGGAGCCCTGGCTGTTTTCGCCTTGGTCGGTTCCCAGGTGCAGGACCAGGTGGATCTCCTGGCCGACTTCCTGCACGTGCTGGGCAATCCCGTCGGCATTCTCAGTGCCAAGGGCTCGTATTCGCTGGATCGCCGGTTGGACCTCGAATATCCCCTGAGCATGTTCGATGTGCAGCGCAGTCTGTCCATTACGCTGGAGGACGGGGCGGCCGCTGTAGTCATCTCCGTGGATGAACAGACCCTGGCCAAGGATGCCCTGCAGGCGGTGGACCTGGATGTGGTGGCCCTGGGCGCCCAGGAGGGCTCTACCCGCGATATGCGACACTTGCGGCTGATTTCCAAGGCCCGCCGATATGGGTTCAACCTGGGCGGGCATACCATCGTGGCCCGGCGCAACGAGGAATCAGACGGACTGGCCCGCCAGTCCCTGCCCGCAGACGCAGAAAGCGACGATCTGTCCCTGTGCATCGCCATGACCATGGCCGCCGGCGTCAAACGCAACAACATCAGGAGCGCCCTGCGCGTCTCCCGTGAAATGTCCTGAGAGGTGAGGATGAGTCAGTCTGTAGGGGCCGGGTCCATGCCCATGACCCTGGAAGAGGTCGTCGGATATGTGCACGGTCGGCTGGTCGAGGCCGGTCCTGGTCGCGAACCCGATCGGCGGTCCGTGCGCATGCGGGTGGTGACCGACTCCCGGCAGGCGGGCGCAGATGGGCTCTTCGTAGCAATCAAGGGCGAGCACGTGGACGGGCATGACTATGTTCCCGGCCTGGGGGCCCAGGGCTGCCGCGCGGCCTTGGTCGACCGCTTCGTTCCGGGTGCTGACCTGCCGCAGATTCTTGTGGACGATACGGTTGCTGCCCTGGGGCTGTTGGCGCGGGCCAACATAGACCGTCGGCGCAAGGCCTCAGACCCTTTCACGGTCATCGGCATCACCGGCTCTGTCGGCAAGACCACGACCAAGGATCTGCTGGCCTCCCTGCTGGCCCTGCTGGGTCCTGTGGTGGCTCCGGTCGGGTCTTTCAACAATGAGATCGGTCTTCCTCTGACTGCCTTGGAGGTCGGGCCGGACACCCGCTACCTGGTGGCGGAGATGGGTGCCAATCACGTGGGCGAGATAGCAAGCCTGACCCGAATGGTTCCCCCTGACATGGCTCTGGTCCTCAAGGTGGGGGTGGCCCACCTGGGCGAATTCGGTTCCGTGGAGCGCATCGCCAAGGCCAAGAGCGAGATCGTGCAAGGCCTGGTGCCGGGCGGGACCGCCGTGCTCAATGCAGACGATTCCCGGGTGGCGGCCATGGCCGATCTGGCCTCTGGGCCTGTCCTGCGATTTGGCATGGCCGGTGAGGACGGTGGAAGGGACCGCGATTTGGACGGTTCGGCTCGCTATCTGGATAGCGACAGCCTGGACAGGTCGGCCTTTGAGCTGCGCCTGCGTGGCCATCAACCAGTTCGGCTGCGTCTGGGCATCCCGGGACGGCACAATGTCATGAATGCCCTGGCCGCCGCCACGGTAGCCCACGCCTTGGGTCTGGACGCAGATCGTATCGCCGACGAGCTGGGTCGACAGCAGCGGATCAGCCCGCATCGAATGGCCGTATCTTCGGTCCAGCTGCCGGATGCCTCCTTCACCCTGATTGATGATTCCTTCAACGCCAATCCCGACTCCGTGCGGGCCGGTCTGGACGCCCTGGCCGCCTGGAGGGGATCCGATGGCCCGCTCTATCGGATAGCCGTCCTGGGGGCCATGCTTGAGCTGGGCGATCGAGGGAAGCAGTTGCACCAGGAGATAGGCACCTACTGCCGTCGTCAGGGCATTGATGCATTGGTCGCGGTGGGCTGCCGGGATCAGCAGATGGACGGTCTGGTCCAAGCCCTGGTCCGTGGTGCCGGTGGCCCATCCGATCCGAGCGAGGATCAATCCGGGTCCATGCGGGTCCTCTTCGCCCAGGATGCCGATCAGGCCGATCAAATGGTACGCCGCCTATGCGCCGAGCATTCGGACCGGCAGCATCTCGTCCTGCTCAAGGGCTCACACATGTCCGGTCTGTCCGATCTGGCCGACCGGTGGCAGGGCTGAGCTATGAATCTACCGGCATCCCCGCAGCGGGGTCTAATATTCAAGGACAGAATCCAAGAGTTGGAGTACACACTGTGATTGCCCTCATCATCGGAATCCTGGTCGCCCTGGTGGTGACGCTGGCGGGGACCCCCCTGCTGATACGGCTGGTTCACCGCCTGCACTACGGCCAGTACATCCGCCAGGACGGGCCCAAGTCCCACCTGGTAAAGCGCGGCACCCCGACCATGGGCGGGCTGGTCATCAACCTGGCTATTCTGCTGGGCTGGGCAGCTTCGGCGCTCTACCGTTACTTGTCGCGGGGGGAGTCCGTGTCCCTGTCGGCCATGCTGGTTCTGTTCGCCATGCTCTCCATGGGCCTCCTGGGCTTCATCGACGACTTCGCCAAGGTGCGCAAGAAGCAGAACCTGGGCCTGTCGGTCAGGGCCAAGTTCATCGGCCAGTTCATTCTGGCCACCATATATGCGGTGCTGGCCCTGAAGGTGCCCACCAAGAACGGTTACCCCAGCGCGCAGGCAGGCATATCCTTCGTGGAGCAGCCCATCATCGACTTCCGAATGGCGGGCAGCGTCCTGTCCGTGGTCTTGTTCATCATCTGGGTCAATCTGCTGATGACGGCCTGGAGCAATGCGGTCAACCTGACTGACGGCCTGGACGGGCTGGCTTCGGGCTCCTCCATGATTGCCTTCGTGGGTTACACAATCATCGCCTTCTGGGAGAGCTACCACTTGAAGGGCGGCGGCCATCCTGGTCATGCCTACGCGGTCTCCGACCCCCTGGACCTGGCCATCATCGCTTGCTGCGCGGCTGTGGCCTGCTTCGGCTTCCTCTGGTACAACACCAATCCGGCCTCCATCTTCATGGGAGACACCGGATCCCTGGCTCTGGGCGGGCTCTTCGCAGCCCTGTCCATCGCTACCCATACCGAGCTGCTGGCGGTCATTCTAGGCGGGCTTTTTGTGGGAGAGGCGGCATCCGATGTCATCCAGGTGGGTTACTTCAAGCTCACCCACAAGCGGGTCTTCAAGATGGCGCCCATCCACCACCACTTCGAGCTGATGGGCTGGCAGGAGTCCAAGGTGGTCGTCCGGTTCTGGATGGTCGACCTGATCTTCGTCCTGCTGGCCCTGGTCTGCTTCTATGCAGACTGGGTAGTCCGCTCCGGTTTGCCCATCTGAGTGCGTCCATTCACGGTACCGGACTTCGGCAGCCGGTATCATGCCAAGCAGATGCCAGAGCTAGCGGAATGAGGTGTTCATGGATATTGACTTGAGCCAGAAGCGCGTACTGGTCGCCGGGCTGGGTATTTCCGGACGGAGCGTGGCCGCAGCCCTGCGGGGCCGGGCGGCCGGGGTGACAACTGTGGACCAGCGTGCCCCGCAGGCCGATCTTCATGACTTCGACCAGGTGGACTGGACCCGGGTGGATCTGGTCATGGCTTCTCCTGTCTTCAATCCGCGCACTCCATTTATCCTTGAGGCACAAGGTCGGGGCATTCCCGTGGTCAGCGAGGTGGAGATGGCCTGGATGTTGCGGGTGCCCTCAGAACGGACCGGACAGCCGGCCCCATGGATCGGGATCACCGGTACCAACGGCAAGACCTCGACCACCAGGATGGTCTCCACCATGATGCAGGCCAGCGGATTCACAGCCCCTGCGGTGGGCAACATCGGCAAGGCCGTCTCCACAGCCGTCCTGGACCCCGACAATGACATACTCTGCGTGGAGCTCAGTTCCTTCCAGCTGCACTTCACCTTCTCACCGACCCTGGAGTGTGCGGCCATCACCAATCTGGCCGACGACCACCTGGACTGGCATGGGGGCTTCGAGGCCTATGCAGCCGATAAGGCGCGCATCTACCGTGGTGTGCGCAAAGCCCTGGTCTACAACGTCGATGACTCCCGGGTCTCCGACCTGGCCAGACAGGCTCAGCCGGCCTCCGGCTGCCAACTGGTGGGATTCACCCTTAGGCGGCCCGAGGTTGGGCAGCTGGGTGTGGAAGATGGATGGGTCGTGGACCGCAGCGGATTGACCGGTCAGGACCTTGAGCATGGCATCCGGCTGGTCCGGGTGGCCGATCTGACGGATCTGTGTGAGCCTGACGGCACGGTCTATCCTCATCTGCTGGCTGACGCTCTCTGTGCACTGGCCCTGGCACTGGGTGCTGGAGCCAAGGTCGATGCGGCCATCGAGGCCATGCGTGCTTTCACGCCCGGCGACCACAGAATCAGCACCGTGGCCACCCTGGGCCAGGGTTCGCAGGCCATCCGTTTTGTAGACGATTCCAAGGCCACCAACGCCCATGCCGCCGAGGCCTCCCTGGCCAGCTACCATGACGGCCAGGTGGTCTGGCTGGCCGGCGGACTGGCCAAGGGTGCCCGTTTCGACGATCTGGTCAGATCCCGCAGGTCCAAGTTGGCCGCAGCAGTGGTCATCGGCCAGGACCAGCAGCCCATGGCCCAAGCCATCAAGGATCAGGCGCCCGATCTGCCGGTTACCCTGATCGATCCAGGTGCCGGTGATCAGGTCATGGCCCGGGCCGTTCGTGCGGCTGGCTCCTATGCACAGCCCGGCCAGGTGGTTCTGCTGGCCCCCGCCTGCGCTTCCATGGATCAATTCGTCTCTTATGCCGACCGGGGCGATCAGTTTGCCAAGCAGGCAACACAATGGGTCCACGAGCATGAAGCGCGACACTGATTCCAACAAGGCCCCCTCCCAGGGGGCTGGCGGCAAGGGGGACTACCGAGGCTGGCGGGCCATTCTCAACCCGCTCTGGTGCTACTACGGTTTTCTGGCCGCAGTCGTCGCCACCACGGTCTTCGGTCTGATGATGGTATTCTCCTCTTCGGCTGTGGATCTGGTGGCCCAGGGTAGCTCACCCTGGAGCCAGGTCATTCGCCAGGCCATATACGCAGTGTTGGGGCTCTTGCTGGCCCTTCTGGCCGTGAGGATCAGCATTGATCACTACCGGAGCTGGAGCACCTGGTTTCTGGTTGTCAGCCAGGGCATCCAGCTGTTGACCCGCACCCCGCTGGGGCGCTCCGCCAACGGCAACGAGGGATGGATCTCGGTGGGGGGCGTCTCCATGCAACCGGCCGAGCTGCTCAAACTTGCCCTGTGCCTGTGGCTGCCACAGGCCCTGATCGAAGCCCAGCGGCAGGCTGGCAAGGATTCCGATTTGAAGAGCCTGGCCAAGGCCTATGCCAAGCCGGCCTTCGGCTTTCTGATCAGCTTCATGTTCATCATGCTGGGCAAGGACCTGGGAACGGCCATGATCATCGTCATCATCGGCTTCGTGGCCTTCCTGGTATCAGGCTTCCCCCTGCGATGGTTGCTCAGCCTGGCGGTCCTGGGGATGGCGGCGGTCATCGGCTTTTCGGTCTATGGCAACAGCAACCGGACACAGCGGATCATGGCCGCCTACGGCAAGTGCTCGGCGGAAGACATTCAGGGTGTCTGCTACCAGTCCATACACGGACTATACGCCATGGCTTCGGGAGGTCTGACCGGGGTCGGTCTGGGCAACTCCAGGGAGAAGTGGAACTACCTGCCCGAGGCGCACAATGACTTCATCTTCGCTGTCATCGGCGAGGAGCTGGGCTTCGTAGGGGCAGCCATGCTTATTCTGGTCTTCGTGGTCATGGGCTGGTGCATGCTGAGGATCGCCCTGACCACCAGGAACCGGTATGCGGGTATGGTGCTGATCTGCCTGGAAGTGTGGCTGGTAGGCCAAGCCCTGATCAACATCTGCGTGGTTCTGGGCCTGCTGCCGGTGATCGGGCTGCCTCTGCCCTTCGTGTCGGCTGGAGGGACCGCACTGATCTCCTGCCTGGCTTCGGCCGGGGTGGCCCTGCAGATGATTCGGACCCAGCCGGACGTGAAGGCGGCCACGGACGGGTCCTGAGATATGGAATGGATATGGCGGAAAGGAAGCGGATTCGCGGATGACGACAGCGACGAGGACCGAGAGCGCGATGCCTGGAGACGACCATGAGCATGCCGGAAAAGGCGCTGGTCCCCATCTGGTGCTGGCCGGAGGGGGGACGGCAGGGCATGTCAACCCCCTGCTCAGCGTGGCTGCGGCCATTCGAAAGCGCTGCCCCCAGGCTTCTGTCAGCGTGATTGGCACTGCCGTCGGGCTGGAGCACGACCTGGTACCGGCCGCTGGACTGCCCCTGGACCTGATTGAGAAGGTACCCTTCCCTCGTCGTCCCAGTAAGGCCGCCCTCGCCTTCCCCCGGCGTTGGCGGCATGAGGTGCGGCGGGTCCGAGGGTATTTGCAGGATCGGTCGGCCGACATAGTGGTCGGCTTTGGCGGCTATGCTTCGGCACCGGCCTACAGGGCCGCACGGAACCTGGGTCTGCCCATCGTCGTCCACGAGCAGAACGCCCGGGCGGGCATGGCCAACAAACTGGGCGCTCGCTGGGCTGATTTCGTAGGTACGGCCTATGAGGATACCGGCATCCGGGCCCGGGCCGGAGTGCCCGTGCGCCGCGTGGGTCTGCCCTTGCGGCCAGCCATCGCCCGGCTGGCCATGCGGATGGAGGCTGATCCCTCGGGCGCTCGCCGGGAGTCTGCACAGTCCTTGGGTCTGGATCCCGATAGGCCGATCCTCTTGGTCACCGGGGGATCCCTTGGCGCGCTCAGCCTGAACAAGGCGGTGGCTGGCGCGGCCCGGCAGCTATTGGATCAAACCCAGGTCATCCATCTGACGGGCCGTGGCAAGGCCGACCAAGTCAGAGAGCAGGTGGCGGATGATCTGGGCGATGCAGCCATTAACGATCTGGACCCGGCCCACCAGGGCCAGGGGGACTACCATATGGCCGAATACTTGGAGCGGATCGACCTGGCCTTCGCCTGCGCCGATCTGGTGGTCTGCAGGGCTGGCGCCGGCTCTGTCAGCGAGCTGGCCGCACTGGGCGTGCCGGCCGTCTACGTGCCCTTGCCCATCGGCAATGGAGAGCAGCGGTTCAACGCCCAGCCAGTCGTTCAGGCCGGGGGAGGGCTCATGGTCGATGATGCGGCACTGGACGCCAAATGGATGGCCGAGCACGTCCCTGCTCTTATGGCTGATAAGGATAGGCTGGCTGACATGCGCCGCCGGGCCTGGGGGTACGGGATTCGCGACGCTGCCCAGGTGATGGCTGAGCAGATTCTGACCATGGCCGACCATCACCTAGCCCGCAAGGACTCAAGGAGGGTCTAATCGGGCATAATGGAGGCAGGCGACGGACGATAGTCCTGAATGGTCCTGAACTGTTTGAGGAGATGCAACTACTGTGCCCAAGATTGGATTGAATACTGTGCCCGGTCGGCAGGGCAATGGCGACAGGTCCCTGCCGGTTCTGGATCCCTGCCTGCCTGCCCTGGCCCAGGCCGGAGTACACGACTCCAAGGATCTTGGGCCCACACACTTCATAGGCATCGGCGGGGCTGGGATGAGCGTGCTGGCTGAGATGCTCCACCAGGAAGGGGTACAGGTCTCGGGCTCCGACCGCGCCGAGGGGGACAAGACCCGCCGCCTGCGTCAGCTGGGAATTCAGGTCGCCATCGGTCAGGATGCCAGCAACGTGGCCGGGGCCCGCACTGTGGTCTGGTCCAGTGCCATCAAGCCCGACAATCCCGAGATTGTGGCAGCTCGTGAGGTCGGCGCCCGGCTGGTCCATCGCAGTGACATTCTGAATTTGCTTATGGCTTCCAGGATTTCGGTCACCGTGGCTGGCGCTCATGGCAAGACCACCACCAGCGCACTCTTGGCCCACCTGCTGGCCAAGGGGGGGCAAGGGGATCTGGCTGATCCCAGCTACGCCATCGGCGGCAGCCTTCAGAGCGGCCAGGGGCCCATGGACGGAGGGCATGTGGGTGCCGGACGGGTACTGGTGGCCGAGGCGGACGAGTCCGACGGCAGCTTTGGCAAGTACACTCCTGACGTCGCCATCATCACCAACGTGGAGCCCGACCATCTGGACCACTACGGTACGGCTGATGCCTTCCACCAGGCCTTTGTGGAACATGCCCGGCATGCCCGCCGCTTTCTGGTGGTCTGCGGAGACGACCAGGGCGCCCTGGAGGTGTTGCGGCGGTTGCAGGGGAACTGCCAGGCCAAGATCATCGTCTATGCTTCGGATCCCCAGCTGGATACTGACTCCCTGCCTGGGGTTCTGGGTCTGGTCCGCATCGAGTCCGAGTCCGAAAGCAGCGGTAGCGGTCGTGAGCATTGCCGTCTGGCCCTCCCCGCGCAGGTGCTCCAGGCGGCAGGGTTGAAGATCGGAAAGACGCTCGAACTGCAGGTGGATTTGGCGATTCCCGGCATCCACAACGCCCGCAATGCCGCCGCGGCAATCATCGCCGCCATCCTGCTGGGTATGGATCCCGATACGGCCGCCGCTTCTGCCGCAGACTTCCGTGGGGCCTCTCGACGCTTCGAGATCCGCGGAATCCAGCATGGGGTCACCGTAGTGGACGATTACGCCCATCATCCTACGGAGATCGCCGCCCTGCTGACCGCCGCCAGACGGCGTTATCCGGGTCGGACCATCAGGGTGCTCTTCCAGCCCCACCTGTATTCGCGAACCGCCATCTTCGCCGACCGGTTCGCGGCTGCTCTGTCCCTGGCGGATGATGTGACCGTCACCGACATTTTCCCCGCCCGCGAGTTGGCCAGAGATTTTCCGGGCGTGGATGCCGGGACCATCCCCGCAGCCGCCCGCAAGGCATCGAACCGGGAGTCCCAGGATTCCGGGAAGAGGTCGACCGGAACCGTCTTCCGGGCTTGCCCGGACATGCATCAGGCCGCTCTGGACCTGGCGGAACGGGCGGAGTCGGGGGATGTGATCCTGACCGTAGGCGCCGGCGATGTCACTGCCATGGGACCGGTCATTCTCGACAAGCTGGCTGAACGGGACGAGCAGTGAGGACCGGCAAGGGTCGCAGCGCCTCCGGCGGAGCTTCTTCCAGGACCAAGGCCGTCCGGGCAGCCAAAGCTGCTCGGACAGCCCGGTCTGGGCGTACCAAGTCTTCAGGAGAGGAACCGCGGACTGGCAGGACCGCCAGATCAGCCAGGTCGACCGCCTCCGATGTTTCAGCGCAGGCCAGCCGGTCCAAGATCGACAAAACAGGCGGCGAGGGTAGGCGTCTCAAGCGCTCCAAACGTCTCAAGGGATCAAAGCGTTTCAATGGTCGCCCGAATCGTTCCAGGAATACGGGCGGATCGAGGACACGTAGCGTCAGATCCGCCTATTCATCCTCCCGCTCTCTGGTACAAGGCAGTAGCGCCTCGGCCTCCAAGTCTGCGGTGCGCAAATCCGCGACCACACGTTCGGCGAGTTCGGGTGAAGGATTCGTCGATGCCCGGACCATACCGCCGGACCGGCCCGTCTCTGGCAGGATAGGCACCGACCAGGAGGATCAGGGGCTGGGGATCTTCGTCCGGCCCAAGGTTCTGGACTTTCAGGCCCGGGTGCGCGAGAAGAAGAAGGTCAGCCGCAGACTGGTCCTGATCCGGACAGGTGTCGTCCTCCTGGTCATGGCTCTGATAGCAGGACTGGCATGGTTGCTCTTTCTCTCGCCGGTCTTCCGCCTGCAGGCCGACAAGGTCAGTGTCAGCGGCGGCAATGCCTGGGTGTCCAACGATCGGGTGGCCTCAATCGTGGCCCATCAAGGAGATCGCTCGCTGCTGCTGATTTCCACCAATGGCGTCGAGGAGGAGATCAGCGGCATGGCCGGGGTGACCGATGCCGAGGTCCGCAAGAGTTTTCCGCACGGTCTGGAGGTGACCTTCGATGCCCAGGAGCCCACTGCGGTCTTCAAGGATGCGCAGGACAAACTGACGGCCGTAGACAGACAGGGGAGGGTGCTCAACACCGTGTCCAAACCGGTGCACGGGGTGCCGGTCATCCAGGTGGCCACCGTGAAGCGTGCCCAGCAGGATCAGGCGGTCAGACAGACTCTGCGGATTCTGTCGACCATGCCTGAGGCCATGCGTCATTCGGTGACCAAGGTGACTGCGGAAACCCAGGACTCCATCACCACCGAGCTGGACCAGGGCAAACATGTCATCATTTGGGGCGACGGCTCCGACCTGAAGCTCAAGCAGGCCGTGGTCGACAAGATCATCAACGATCCATCCAAGATCGGCGACAAGCATCAGCTGGATGTGTCGGCGCCCCTGCGGCCAATCGTCAAATAGTCGCTGCAGGAGCTGCCGTCTTCATCAACCTGTCAGTGTCCAGCAGGATGGTCACCGGGCCGTCGTTGACCATATCCACCCGCATGTGGGCGCCGAATTGTCCGACGGCAACTGGCACACCGGTCGCGGCCAGTGCCTGGTTCAGATTTTGCCAGACGCTTTGAGCGTGTTGGGGTTCGCCCGCAGCCATGAAACTGGGTCGATTGCCGCGCCGCAGATCCGCGTAAAGAGTGAACTGGGAGATGGAGAGGATGGATCCGCCGCAGTCCAGGACCGACCGGTTCATCCGGCCTTCCTCGTCGGGGAAGATGCGCATCCGGGTCAGCTTGCGGACGGCATAGTTGACCTGGTCAGCTCCGTCGCCATCCTGGACGGCCACCAGCAGCAAGAGTCCCTTGCCAATGCTTTGGGGTTTAAAATCAGGATCTGGCTGCCCTTGCTCGTCGACCACATCGACCCGGGCATGGCTGACCCGCTGTATGACGATTCTCATGCTTTCAGTCTAAATACTTCAGACGTTGTTGTAGTGTCGCAGGGAAAAGCTGGACCGGTACCTGGTTGGTGTCAGGTCGGAGAACCGTTTGAAGACTGGCATGAAAGACGCCCACCTCAATGTAGTCGTAGCAGGGCTGGTTCCTGTCAACGGTCCAGTCGATGGCTGTCCCTTCAACTCTTACGATGCGTAGCTTCAGGTCGAAGTCCGCGGTGCCTGTGTTACCAAGGAAATATGACGGGCTGCCTCTTCGACGCAACCCTTATCGGTGTGCACGGAGGATGTCATGAGGAATTACCTACTTACTCCGCTGATGGGCGGATTCTGGCCAGTCATGGTTTCCTTTGGATTGTCTCAGATTCGCTGGCGTTGTTTGGTTGTACAGACGTATCCTTCAACTGACTGCTGCGGTCATGATCCAGTCGGTCTGTAGTTCCTCGCCCAAGGTGAAGGTGTGTTCCCCGGTCCGTTTGAAGCCCATGGCTTGGTAGAAACGTTGGGCGGGCTCATTGTGTTCCCATACGCCCAGCCAGATTTTGCTCAAATTCTGAGTCCTGGCACGTTTGAAGGCTTGATTGACCAGCAGGGTGCCCAACCCGCGGTGCTTGAAGTCAGATAGAACATATAGCCGCTCGATCTCCATGGATGTGTCGCCGAACTGCTCTGTTTGGGCCTTCCCGGTGTTGAGCTGCATGTAGGCTGCGGGCGTGCCGTCCACGCTGGCCAGCAGAAAAACGAAATCAGGTTCGGACAGTTGCGACTTGACCAGTTCGGGTGAGAAGGAGTGCCGGAGGTAGTCTTCCATGTTCTCTTGGCTGTTGTCGGCGGCGAAGGTGTCGCGGAAGGTGGTCATGCCCAAGGAACGTATCAGCCTGGCATCATCTGATGTGCATTGCCGTATCGTTGTGGTCATGATGGCGATTCCAGTACTCTTGATTTTATTTGTTGCTGAGGTGTATCTGCTTTGTTGGGCGTCAATTCTTAATTGACGATCTTGAGCCCGACCACGCAGGCGACCAAGCTAATGATGAGCAGAATGCGAGCCAGCGAAACAGGCTCCGAGCCCGTAGCCATGGCGTATAGGACAGTCAAGGCAGCTCCGATGCCTACCCAGACCGCGTAGGCCGTGCTGGTAGGGATGCTGCGCATGGCAAAGGCCAGACCCATCATGCTGAGAATCAGTCCCACAATAAAAACGATGTCAGGGACGATTTTGGTAAAACCCTGAGACTTGCCCAGGGCGGTGGCCCAGACCGATTCACAGATGCCAGCGAGTATGAGTACGATCCACGAGGACATGGTTCCCTTTCGGCAAGTCTTGTCGCTGTCCGGGTACTTGACCATCGTCCGGGAACCTGCATTAGATTCTGGGTATCAGAGTAGCACGGGAGGCGACTCTGAAGGCGGACTAAGCAGGGGAGTGGTCGACGGTCCATTGCGAGAAGGAATCGGGGTTGATTCAGGGGCGAATCAGGGGTTTGCCGGATGTTATCTTCCGCGCAGATCGGCTATTCATATACATAGAGGTGGATAGCAGAATGTACGCACGAGGATGTGGCAGGTGAATGAAACATGACTTGGGCCTTGCGTGACCTGAAGGCCAATAGAGGCATCTGGGCTGGCGTCTTTATCGTTCTTGCGGTTACCCAAACCCTGCTCTGCGCCATGAGTGTGAGTATGGGAGTCAACAGCTATTACCAGGGTCTGTCGGTCAAGACCAGGGATCCTGCCAAGAGCTTGGCTTCGGCCCTGAGTCTGGTCTTCCTCACGGTCATTGTGCTCGGCTGCTTGGTGATCAAGCAGACCCTGCAGGCATCAATTCGCCAACGTCGGCAGGGCCTGGCCCTTCTCTCGCTGCTGGGAGCTACGCCTAAGCAGATCCTGCTACTTACACTTTTGCAGGTGATCATTCTGGTTCTGCCGGCCTCCCTTGTTGCCGTGGCTCTTTCACCTGCGCTGGCTGGAAGGATCCTCGATTGGTATTCCACCGGGATGCGAATGCCGGTACATTTTGCTTTTACCTGGCGCGGTTTTCCCAGGTCTGCCTCGACCGGTCTTGCGGTGGGATTGGCCACGGCCGTCTTGGCGACCATCCGGACATTGCGGGATTTGGGAAAGATGACACCTATCCGGGTGGTGCGCCGTGCTGAGGAGAGCGAATCGATTGACCGGCCCCGACATGGACGTGGTCTTGTATCCCTTTTTCTTGGGCTGGCCTTGCTGCTGTTGCCGTTGCCTGTCTTTGCCTATCTTTCGCACAGCGGCTCTGGGCCCTTGGATCCTAAGCAAGTCCAGGCGGTCATAAGTGCCGTTGGAAGTGGACCGCTTTTCGCCATTCTCTTGCTTCTGATAGCCTTGGCTCGCGCTGGTGGGCCGGTTATAGGCAGGGCCACTCAACTCTGGACTGCTCTGGTGCCGTCATCGTCTGCCGTCTGGCGGATAGCGCGTTCACAGGCTGTGGTCAGGAGTCGAGACACGACATTCGGCTCAACAGTTATAGCTCTGACTGCCTGTATGTTTCTGGTCGGCGGTCTGTTGGCTGCCGGAGGCACCAGTACCGTCGCCATGAACAAGGTACCGGGAATAGCGAATGCCACATCAGGTGGAACCTTGGAGTTGCTCTATGGTTTCTGGGCAGCATTGCTTGTCGCCCTGGTCGGCGTGATCGCGGGATTCGCTATCGCCGCTCGGGATCGTGACCTCGATCTGGCGCTCCTGTCAATCGCTGGGGCAAAACCGCAGCAGCTTACTGCTATATCCACATTGGACGGCACCATCGTGATGACTACAGGCATTATCATCGCAGCAGGCGGCACCGGACTGGTCGGACTAAGCACAGCTATGGTCTACTGGCCCCTTATACACAGTCTGTCCGTAGTTTTTCCTTGGCAGTTTTTCCTTATCTGCGGGTTGCCGATCATCGTCGTCGGGTCGCTGGCGACCATGCTGACGGCGCGGCCTGCATTGAGACGCTCGCCCATAGCTATTCTGCAAGGCGCCATAGGCGAATAAGGCTTATGCATAGCGCAGGCTCATTCCACGCTTTTCAGCGCTGAGACAGGGTCGATACGGTCCAAGGTAGGGTTGGTAAAGAACTGAACCACAAGGGCGAATACCATTGTGGCTGCAGCTGCAATCAGGCAGGAAACCGGCTTGATCTGAACATCGAAATAGAGGGATGGCATATTCAGGGCGGAAGTCAGCAGTCCGGCGACATACCGGCCCAGCGGCAGGCCTAGAAGAATGCCTATCAGTGTCAGAATCAGCATCTCCTTGTTGATATAGGTGTGAACCTCTCGGTCATGGAACCCCAGGACTTTGAGAGTGGCTATCTCCCTGGTGCGTTCGGATACGTTGGTTGAGGACAGGGTGAATAGGACAGCCAGAGCCAGACCGCCAGCCAGCGCCACGATCAGAATGACCACCGCGTACATCAGATCAAAGTTCATGGATCGCTCCATGTCGACGGTGCTGACGGCCGAGGCTACCTCCTGGTTTCGGCTAAGACGGTTGACGTAAGAGACCTGCTGGTCGCGAGAGCCGGTCAATAGGGCATAGACTGCATTCATGGCTGTGCTACCGCCCTGGCTGGTTTTATCAAACAGACGCTGATAACAGTCCGCTGTCAGATAGACGTCAGAACCGATTAGACTGCGGGAGACAGCAGCGACCCGCGTTTGCACCGCGTTCATATCCTTGTCGAGTAAGCGGATGGCCGATCCGGCGGACAGGCCTAGGGAATGAGCAGCCGATTGGGACACAATCGGACCCGCATTGCTCAGATGGAGGGTTTGAGCCCTTCGATCTGTTGAACGTAAATTGACCATTTTGGAAAAAGATGGCTCCTGGTCTTTCGGAACCACTACCAGTTGAATCGCCTCGGACTTCTGCCGATGCGAATGAGGCAATTCAGCAGTCATTCGACTCGACTCCACACGAATCGGCATTATCGAGCGTGTGCGGCCGTCCTTCTGCAGCAGCTGACGCAGCGGGGTCAGATTGTTCTGCGAGCTGACGGCCAGCAGATTATAACGGTAAACGTTATGGAACTGTCTGGGCCCCAGGGAATCAACCGTGTCACTGATGGCCAAGCCGCACAAAATCAGGGCCGTGCAGCCGGCCACCCCGCCAACGGTCATGATCATCCGCCCCTTGAATCTGAACAGATTGCGGGCCGTGACCTTGTTGAGGAAGGACATGCGCCTCCAGAGGGGCCCAATCTTCTCCAGGAAGATGCGTGCGCCAGCTTTGGGGGCCTTGGGCAGCATCAGTTGCGCCGGCGTCTGTCTCATTTCGTTGGCGCAAGCCACTGCAGTTGCCAGAAGCACACCCACAGCGAACAGGGCCACTCCAAACGAACTATAAGCCCAGTCGTAAGCCAAACGAGTGCCGGGCACGACATACAGATCGCGCAGAATCGTCAGCAGGAAGGCCGGGATGCCGATGAAACCTGCCAAATTCCCTAAACCGCCGCCAATCAGACAGGCCAGAAGGGCGAACAAGAGGTACCGCAGGGCAACGGGTATGCGTCCGTAGCCCAAGGCCAGGTAGGTACCAATCAGTCCACGCTCCTCTTCGACCATGCGAGTCATGGCAGTCAGGCTCATGAGCACGGCAACCGTTAAAAAGATTACAGGGAAAGCTCGGCCCAGAGATTGGATGGAATCGATGTCGGACTTGAAATCAGAATATGATCCGCTGGTTGCGCGACTGTTGAGATACCAGCGCACAGGTGGCACCAAGGTGGCAGGATCCGTTGTCGCTCCACCTGCTGTCTTTGGTATGGTCTGGTCGCCTGAAACAGCTTCAGCCGCCTGCGGGAATTGCCCAGTCCGCCTTGCTTGTTCGAGTTGCAGTTTGACATTGTCGACCAGCTCTTGATGACGGGCCTCTTGCCTGTCGGGCTGGACCTTACGCGCTATCCGGTCGGTCATACGATTGACCGCGTCTTCGTAGTCGTCCCTGAAGGTGTCCATCTGCTCGCTGCCCTGCATGCGCAGTGAAATGGCCGCATAGACTGGCTTCTGCTGTTGGCTCCCTGAGTCGGCAGGTGCTTTGTTGGGCAGGAAGAGGCGGTAATCGGAGGTTGTGGTTCTGCGGAACCCTCCTGCCCGCCGACCTCGGGGATTGACCAGATCCTGTGGATCAAGAACGGTGCCGATGATTGTTAGTTCAGAGGTGTTATCAGCAGTCTGACTGGCATCGTGATCGTCCTCAAGTTGGATGTGACCACCCAGCCGCAGATGACTGTCAGTCAGGAATTTTTGCGTGACCGCCACCTCATTCTTGGACTGAGGCAACCGTCCTGCCTGAAGATAGGGTTGGTTCAGACCGTGGGAGTGCAGACGGACCAGAGTCAACTCTTTCTTGCTGCCGTTTACCGTTGTTTGAGCTTTCTGGAATTCTTCCGCCTGGGCCTTGCTGACATCGGACAGCCGCCTGAGAGCCTGCAAGTCGTCGTCAGTGAGGCCGGAGGAGGAGACCACCTGCACGTCGTAGAGCCCCTGGGCCTTATAGAAGCGGTCGGCTGCCTGATACATGTCCTGGCAACCTGCCCAAATGCCCGTCAGGACGGCCACGCCCAGAGCAGAGATCAGACCGATGGCCAGGAAGCGCTTCCAGCTGTGGAGCCAAGAGCGCAGCATATCTTTGACAAAAGCGACGGGAAAGCGAGCATGGCTGTCTTGCCCAGGAGCTGTCTTGACCCTTACCATTCGATCTCCTCAACCGGAGTGGGGTGGTCGTTGACTTCCTGGCTGATGACCTTTCCCGAATGGAAACGGATTAAATTATCAGCCATTGGTGCCAGAGCCGAGTTGTGAGTGATGATCAATACCGTCATTGACTGTTGGCGGCATATGGTTTGCAGAAGATTCAAGACTTCACGCCCGGTTGTAAAGTCGAGGGCGCCTGTAGGTTCGTCGCACAAGAGGATTTTTGGTCTTTTGGCGATCGCTCGTGCAATGGCCACCCTCTGCTGCTCACCGCCTGACAGCTGTGATGGAAAGTTGTCCATACGGTCTTTCAAGCCAACGTCTTCCAAGGTTTGAACCGGATCAAAGTGGTCAGTGCAGATCTGTGATGCCAATTCAACATTTTCAAGAGCTGTCAAGCTGGGAACCAAGTTATAGAACTGGAAAACGAAGCCGATGTCGTTGCGTCTGTAGTCGATCAGTTCATGATGGACCAGGTTGGTTATCTGCCGGTCGCCCACAGATACCTGACCAGAGGTGGCGGTATCCATACCCCCTAGAATATTGAGCGCGGTCGTTTTTCCCGCCCCGGATGCGCCCAAAATAATCGTCAACTTCCCCTGATCGGCTGTGAATGAGGCCTGATCCAAAGCTTTGATGATTGAGCGACCAGAGGGATAGGATTTGACGACCGAGTTGAACTCGATAAAAGCCATACTCCTCCTCGCAATACTGCTTTATCAAGGCTATCGTAAAAAATGATTTTCATAGAGAGCTCAAAAGAGGCGCGTATCAAGGCTTTTAAGCATGTCATTCATCTCTCGGATGAATCCGGATTGCGTTAGAGTGGTTCCAGTTTTTGAAAACTGGTCGGCAATCAACTCCATCATTGCCATACGGGTCGTCGAGCGCCGAAAACGATTGAGACGGCTGCTATATGGATGCGATTTGCCGATTAAATCACCGTACACTTTTGGTATGGCATGTCATTCTCATGTCGATACATATGTTAGTGGCGGTGTGTATAGATTTTTGCTGTAAAGGATTGTCGACATGCTGACCCCAGGGAGCCGATCATCCGCAATCAACGGCATGAGCACCTGTCTGTGCTTAAGTTTGCGTTTTCATAGGTCATTGGATGTTTGGAAGGATTGTTGGCTTAGTGATTATGCGCTTACCCCCCCCCCCACGTTTGGGTGATATCTGTTAGCGAATTCAGGCTTTTAATAGTGGGGTCCAGTATCTGTAAGGAACGAATCTTAATATTTGCGCTTGTACAATTGATCAAGCAATAGACTTATCAATAAAGAGTCAAAACAGGGGTATATAGACCTCTTTGGAGAGTAGACTTACACTCTTCACACTTTTGTCTGAGTCATTAGGTTAATTGATCAGTGCTTTTGCGAGCTCGAATAACCAATTGTTCGCAGGTGCGGTCGAATCAGGAAGCCTCCAGTATACGGGCCTCTTGCACAACCGAAATGAAAGCTTCGGGTTCGTGTGCGAATCGGCCTAAGAACAACCCGTCGACGGCTGGCCATAATTCAGTCAGAAGCCCTGGTCCTGCCGAGCCTCCATAAATGATGGAGATTTTATCGGCGTACTGCCGGAAATGTTCAGAAATAGCAGTACATACCTTGCGCACATGCTCTTTTGAAGCAGGATGCTGGGCTCCTATTGCCCATATCGGTTCATATGCCACCCATAGCGGTCCTGGCCTATGACCAGCTATAGCATTATTGATCTCCTCGATGCATACTTGAGATGCTTTTCCTGCATCCATGTGTTCCGGTTCGCCCACACACAACAATGGTGTCAGACCGTTGCGCCAAGCGGCGGCTACCTTGCTTGATATAAGGGCACTGTCCTCGTGATAATATCTGCGACGTTCAATGTGACCGATTTCTACGATCGAAGCACCCAGAGCTGCCAAATCTGAGCCGGATACTTCTCCGGTGTATGCTCCTCTGTCGTCGGCGCAGACATCCTGGGCTCCGATCCGCACCCCTGCCGGTTTCAGCAATGATGCCACTGAAGCAATGGTGAGAAAATCAGGAAGCATGGCCATAACGACAGAATCGGCGTCATGGATGGGCTTCAGTAATTGAACCAGACGCCGACAATAGTCAAGCGTCCTCTTTCGGGGGAAATACATCTTGGTGCTTAAGGCAACGATTGCCATGACTTCCACTTCCGCATGATCGAATTATTAGTATCAACTGTCAATCTACTTGCAGGATTAGCCCCCTGGCAGAAGCAGCGTCACTATTCCTGAAACGTCTTATCGCACAGGCGCGCAGAGACTTTTTGAGCTCCTACCGCGCGCCTGAACGCATCTATCCACTTGGACCCGCGCATCTTAGCAGGTTCCGAGAGTCCCGCGTTCGTATTCGTTAATTCGGTCGACCTTAGGAGCGCTGCGTGAATTGGGGTCAAACGTATGGCTAAGATACTCGTCCATGAATATTTTGGCCGACTCCACTCCCACCACTTGCGCTCCCATTGCAATGAGATTCGCATTATTGCTGAGTACTGCTCGTTGAGCCTGATAAACATCCGTCACGCATGCACAATAAGCGCCGGGAACCTTGTTCGCGGCGATGGACACACCTATGCCGGTTCCGCACAGCAGAATGCCGCGGTCCTCTTCACCGGCCGCCACTGATTTCGCCACCGCTATGGCGGTGTTGGCATAAATAGGATCTCCAGAGGGGAAATCGACAACTTCATGACCGAGCCGCTCAGCTTCTTTTATCAAGGCCTGCTTGAGGTCAGTGGCATTGGGATCACAGCCGAAAGCCAGCTTCATGTCTACTCCTCTTCTCCTGCATTCTGTTCCTGCGAGCGTTTGAAGTCCATGCCCATCTTGGCGTACACTGCAGCGACCCGTGTCGCCTCAATCATGCTGCGCCCCTGAGCTGTCCCTTTCCCGGCAATATCGAAGGCAGTGCCGTGATCGACTGAACTACGCATAAAGGGCAGGCCCAGCGTAATCGTCACCGCATGCTCGAAGTCCAACGTTTTGCAGCCAATGTGGCCCTGATCGTGGTACATCGAGAGAATGCAGTCATTGTGACCGTCCAGATTCAGGGCGAAAATGGCATCGGCCGAAAGGGGACCTTCGGCACAGATTCCAAGCTTTTGTGCATCCTCGACAGCTGGGCGAATATCGGTGATTTCTTCTGTGCCGAACATGCCACCTTCGCCCACGTGGGGATTCAAAGCCGCGACGCCGATGGTCGGGTGTTTGAAGCCGAGTTTCTTGAATTCGGTGTCGATGTTCTTGAGAAATTCGAGTATGCGATCATGGTTCGCCAGATCACAAGCCTTGCGTAACGAAACATGTCGGCTGACGAAAAAAACACGCAGCTTATGAACGTTGAACATGGTTAAGGCATAAGGCGAATGCGTGAGCTCCTGATAAATCTCGGTATGTCCAATGTAAGGCACATCTGCCATTTTCAGTGCAGCCTTATTGATTGCTGCAGTGGAAACGGCGTCGATCTTGCCCTCCATTCCCAGTTCAATGGACTTGGTGATGTATGAGTAGGCGCGAATTGCAGCATCACGCTGAGGGTACCCGTATTCGATTTGCGCATCATTGGCCGCATCCGTCTGTAGCAGATCGACTGTGCCATAGCGGTAATATGCTTCGCCGGGATCGCTGATCATATGGATTTTCAGAGCATCTACATTGCATACTTTCATGGCCTGTTCAAAGCTGTCACGATGGCCGATGACGAACGGTTTGCATATGTCGTAAATCATCGCGGACCTCATGGTCTGCACCACGGTTTCGGGTCCGATTCCGGCTGGATCGCCAAGGGTGACGGCCATAACAGGCTTGTGCAATTCTTCGCTCATTTCAAACAGTCGCTTTCTCTGATTGGTTTACTTGGACATGTTGCTCATCGAAAAGACGGTTGACGACCTGAAGGGAGGTCTCTTCTACGCCGGTCAAGCCTCCTTTGCATATCACTGGCGTACCCGAGAAGGGTCCGCCGACAATAATTGATTGATCCACTTGAGGAATGAGGTAATCGACCATGTGCAGGCCCTGGGCGTCGATAGCCTTGCAGAAACGTACCGTGGTGTCGCCTCCTGTCAGATAGAAGCCGGCGCAACGTTCAGGGCTAACTATATTGGCCACCGTGCGGGCAACCTCACTGAATTTCTCCGTTATCAGATTCGAGGCTTCTTCGGCTGGAAGTCCGCTGATTTTCGTCAATTCGTCAGGTTTGGCAGGCAACTTGTCTTCCAAGGCGTTGTCAACAGCAAGAAGCAGAACCCTCGGCAAGGTGGAGCCTGGTGAAAATATCCGTTTGGCTTGTTCTTCGACCCGCTGCATCTCCTTGCTGGATACCAACGGCTGATTTGAAATCAGCTTCATGGGATCGACTGAAAGAACCGCTGTGCCTGGCTCAGCAGACAAGCGCATCATCTGCATACGAGTGGTCTTCGTGGCGCTGCCGGCGCAGGTGAGCACGATGCCGTTGTCGAATTCGCTGGCTTCGGTACGTATTGATCGATCAGGACGAGAACTAGGGCAAATGGATCTGTGCCTACGGGCCAATGCCAGAGTGAACGGGCCCGGATCTACGGCAACCACTTTCCATCCCAAATCGACGACGGCATCTGCGATCCACTGAATCTCCTCCAATGTAGCGGCATCAATCACAAAGACCCTGCATCCTCTCGACCGTTGCAGCAGCAGCTGGGCTGCTATGGTATGGGCGCCGAGCACTACATCGTCAACCGGGACATAAGCCACCTCCTGCTGCATCTGGGACTGCACAAGATCGCGCACATCAGAAAGCACTACAGGCGTGCGCACATCATGTGCGACGTCGGTCATTGCCAAGGGAATCGAGTCAATGAGCAAATACCCCCCGATCATGACTTTTTTCGACTGGGGCATCGCCGGCACCACCAAAGCGACATAGTCGTCATCCAGGGCCGAAAGCATTCCTTCCACCTCGGAACCGATACTGCCGCGCATGGTGGTATCGATGCGCTTGGAAAACTGTGTGGCACCGAGCGAGAGTAAACTCTGTGTGGCTTCACGCACGGCTTTATAGGCCGCTTCCGGCTTCATGGCACGGGAGTCGGTGCTGGTGATAATCACGTTTTCGTCGGGACCCACGATATCGGCCATGGTCCGTGCGTCGTAGCACAAGGTCGGTTCTATTCCTTCGCGTGCCAGCAACGCTCCCACAGTGGTGCCACCAGTGACGTCGTCAGCTACAATGCCAAGTTCGGTCATTATTGCTCCTTTGCTGCTTTCAAAGTTCTGCGGATGGGATGAAAAGTACTCATTCGGCAGTTGCCTCCACTTCGACAGCCTTGTCGTTTCGTGACTCAACTCCAGGTTTGAACTCGGTAAGTGTGAGCAAAATGAAGAATGCGATTACCAATATCAGTACGAAATAGCTGAATGCCACGGTGTAATTTTGTGTGGAATCAAGCAGCGCGCCTACGATCAGAGGTGCAAAGAAGCCGCCGAGATTGCCTCCGCTGTTGATGATGGAAATGGCGAACGGATAGGTTGAATCAGTTGTCATATTCATTGCAAATGACGTAAAGCCAGACCAGCCTATGTTGAGGAAGAAACCGGCAAGGATCAGCACGGTTGCCAAGAGTCCAGAGTTATTGGGAGTGATCAGCAGAATCGCCATCATCACCGCAGTCATCAGTGCCGTAATCAGCATCGCAGGCTTCCTGCGTCCGCGGAAAATGCGATCTGAGACAAAGCCGCCAAGAACAGCGCCGATTAGACCTCCGATATACGGAGTGGAGGACATCCAGCCCATGGAAATGGTTCCATAGCCTCGTGCGCTTTTCAGATAGTCGGGAATCCAGGTAATCATCCCATAGAGCACGTTGTTCATGCAAAAGTAGGCAAGCGTAACACCCCAGATATTCCAGGATTTGAGCACTTCGCCGTTACGACGGAGACGATGGCCTTGGCGCAGTCTTATGACCTTGTCAATCCAGCCCATATTGCCGAAATCGACTGCTGTGGCCTTCCCCCCGGTCTTGTCGCCTTCGATATACTCGAGCTCCGCCTTGTTGACGTGCTTGCTTTCCCTCGGATGAGAACGGACAATCAGATAAAATACCACGGCCATGATGAATCCCGGTACCGAGAACCAGATGAACACGGATCTCCAGCCAAATGCCTGAGCCAGGAACACGGAAACTATTGGAACAAGAATCGGGGCCACCATGGTGGAACCGATGTAGACACCTGTGGCGATGCCTTTTTCTTTCAATGGGAACCATGAATTGATCGTTGATGTCATACCGACCGGTGTGGGGCCTTCAAGCAGTCCAAGGAACAGACGCAGGATCAGCAGCGCCAATGCTCCGCCTGCATGGCCCATGAGGAAGGTGACGATTGAAAACCCTAAAATCGCCACGGAGACGATTTTTCTGGTGCCGAATTTGCCCATAACCAAGCCGGCAGGAATCTGAGAAACAGCATATCCCAGGAAGAAGAGGTTGGATACTGCACCTGCTTCAAAGTTTGAAATCTGGAATTCGCTTCTTATCATCGGCAGAATGGCACCAATATTAGAGCGATCTGCCATGCAAATAACGTAGCCTACGAAGATTGTCGAAAGGACTACCCAGCGATAACCGCTGCGGTGCTGTTGGGACGCTTTCTGTGTGGTTGCCATATTTGCTTCCTTGCAATATGAGTTCGGTTGAAACATGAAAATTTATATCAATTGTTCTTGTGATTTGAAACTAAAAACTGTACTTTTGAGAAAAGAGGTCAAAACAATGTAGCGAAGATGATACAAATGACGGATTCGACTGATAATGAGAAATCCCGTGACTATCTTGCCGACGTAGCGGAGTTGTATTGGATCCAAGGGATGAAGATCGAGCGGGTGGCACGCGAGATGGGTATTTCACGCTCAACGGTTTCCAGACTCATAGCAAGGGCCAGAAAAGAGCATGTTGTCGAATTCATCGTGCACAGGACGAAGAATTCTGCGCTTGAGCTCGAAAACCGGCTTATCCAGAAATACCATGTTCGAGTAGTCGTTGCCGATACCAGCGACAATGCAGACAACACATTGAAAAGAATGGCTGTAGGAAAATCCGCTGCTGTCTGGCTCAATACCCTTATTCATTCCAACACCACAATCGGAGTTGCATGGGGCCGCACCATAGAGGCCATGTCGTTGCAATTGCAACAGCGCCATTTGCCGGGCATGCGAATCCTTCAGCTACACGGGTTCGGTAACTCGCAAACCTTCGGAGAGAACTATGCCACGCAGATCCTTTCGCGGTTTCATAAGAACTTTGACGCGACAGTGCGGTTTCTTCCGCTCCCTGCGATTTTCGACTCTGAAAATACCAAGAATCTGATGTATCAAGAGTCGAGCATACGCAAGATACTTGAATTACGAAAACAGATGAATTTGCTGATCACTTCTGTCGGCACACCGAACGGCTCCGAACCAAGCCCGCTGTTTACGCCGGGACTGTTGAGTAGCAAAGACATAAAGGCTCTACATGAACAAAAGGTGATCGGCAACCTCGCCTCTACGTTTTACCGTGCTGATGGCAGTACCAGCGACATTGACCTGAACAGCAGGTCGACAGGATTGAATCGCACTGAACTGATGAGTGTTGCATCACGGTTGTTTCTTGTAGCCAGCCCCAGTAAAGCTCAAGCTCTGCATGTCGCTCTCAGGTCCGGGTTTGTGACGCACCTGGTGGTCGACCGTCAGACAGCGGTGGCACTGCTTAAGTTATAAAATATATGGGATGATGAATATACAATCATATGTTACATAACCACTGCTTATAGTACTTGTAAATGCATTGCACTCAGTCATCAGCATTGGGCACCTGTCTATCCAGAATTCCCAGAAATAAACGGATTTAACCAGGCCATGGAAGAAATTTAAGTCTGAGTGGCTCGCTTTTTGGCATGTAATTTTCGTATAAAGAAGATCATTGATAATCCAGAGAAGGGCCTATGAATAGGTAATAATGTGCGTGCTAATGTTGAATTTCGTACATACTACCTTCAAAGCTTGTATGTAAAGTTGTCGTTGCGGATGGCTCGTGGAGCAGGGGATGCGTTATAGTCACCATAAATAGTGGTTTCTTATTTGTATTTGTGTCAAAAGAGTCTCCTTCAAGTAGCTAACTTCTTTTTTCTTTTGTCACTGGTTGTCTGATTGGGTCATTTGGCTGAATGCCTGAACAGTCACTTGTGAGCAAGATCGGGTTTTGCACAGATAACACACCGTAGGTTGAATCGCTTTTCGTATTTATAAAATCAGTATTTTTGAGCAGGCTAGACTCACCGCACCTTAGCTAATAGCTGTTTGTCAATGTCTCCGTTCAATCAGAATCCGAGTTCTTTCTTTTTTGCTAAGAATCCTGCAAGCGAGATTCGTCCAGCCTCGAAATCCTCATTCAATGCCGTCTTGTTGTATAGGTCACCCTTGGATATGTGTCGCTGCGGCATCGATTCTGATTTGTGAAAGTTGGATGTTGGCCTTTTTTGCTTAGCTGCAGCAGCTTTTTGCGCAGAATCATTAATGGCGGTCGCAAATCTCATCGAGTTAGATATGTGGTTACGGTTGGCCCGGGCTACCCACGCGAAGTCTGGGCCTTCAACAGTTAGATATTTCTCTCCTCCGCTTTTCTTTTGAAAACAAATGCTAAGAGACCGACTGCAAGCATTCTGGTTAACGTTACCCGTGATTCCAATGCTGAGCCATCCTCAACACTCGCGTGGATACCGTCGAGCTTATGTTGTTCGTCTCCGCAAGCTATAAGGTCATCATAAAGTCGAATTATTGTTCCATCGTCTCCCATGAACTTCTTGGGCTCCAGACTTGCCACAGCTATGCCTCTCATTACTTGAAAGCTGTAAGGTTGCCAATCTATATTTTGCAATCGCTGCATTCTTATATAATTATGACTAAACTTAATCCATCATAAACAATCAAACTCATCGAAGAGAGTCTCAGCGGTTGCGTATATAAGAAGATTGATCACAAATTACCTCATAGTGATCTTATAGCGTCCTCTTTGAGTAGGCTTATAAAAAAACAATCAGATTGGTGTCTCTGACATATCACAGTTATTGGCAGCGAAGACACGTCTTCTTTATCTAAGACCACGATGAGCTCCTGAATCGAATTAAAGTAATTGCAGATTCTGACCTAGGGAACCTTTTTAGACAATGGCCATAACTGTTTTGCACTATGTAGAAAGTTGTCATGAATGGGTTTTGCTCATTTTTGTGCTATGTTCTTTATTTGAATTCCGGGCCCCAGTAATGCAGTTACCTCTAGAACGGATTGCCGCTTCAACAAACTCCCACGGATTTGAAAGCCTAGTTCCTATTGGACTGGGTAAGTCTCATGCGGGTCATGAGTGCCCGTAATCCAAAAGCCAACCGAATGGATGTGACGCCCCACATGATGCTGAAAGATGGATCCTGGAACAAAAAACGGTATGCAAAAAGCCAGCCGAGTTGCCTCGGCCGGCCCTTGTCTTGTGGAGCTGCGGGGAATTGAACCCCGGTCCGGTGACCGCACCCTCAGTCTTCTACGTGCGTAGTCTGCTGGCCTTTGTGGCTATCTGTCTGCCCCCACCTGTGTCGCAGACAACCGGTGGCGGGCATAGCCGCAGAAAAAGTCCCCGAACCGCCCTGTGGCGCGGCAGTTCAGGCAAGTCTTCTTAATGACGCTCAGCATCCCCCCGAAGGCGAAGGGGAGTGAACGGAGCAGCTGCTCACTGGTTAATCCTGGCGCGAAGCTCAGGCAGCGAGAGCGAACTCAGTGCGGTTAGATTTAGCACTTGTTGTTTGCGGGAGGACATTAACGAGCGGACCCCCGCGTTCTCGGCACGCTTCCCTGCGACGAACAGGTCACCGTCGAAACCGATCAGCCCCAATCTTGAATTATCAAGCTCTGCCGGTGCCATTACGGACCGGCCTCGTCAGTATACAACAGATGGACGCTGCGGATATTCCCGCTTCTCCCTGGGCATTGACTTGAATCCTGGTCAAGCCACAGAGCCCAGTCGACTGGTGGCATAGTCGCTGAAGGCGTGCACCTCCTCCACATCCTCGTGGAAGGCCTCCCGCTTGGTGTCGTTGAAGAGGAAGATGTTGAAACGAGGCATGTCATCTCCGGCAAAGGGAATGAAATGCAGGCCATCGCCAGGGTGTACGCCGGCCGAGGTGATCAGGCTGCAGACCAGGCCGGATGTGGTCACCATTTTCAGTGTTTCCACGTCGGAGACCTCAATCAGATGGCTGACTGGCTCAGACAGGTGAATCAGTCGTTCCGCTGCCTGGGCATGGACGAAATCGCGGTTGAGGGTAGCGAAGGGGACGTCCCCGGGAAGCATGGACAGATCCTCGGGGTGCAGGCTGGTCATTCCTGCCGTGCCTAATCGTTCGACCATGGACTGGGTGCAGACCATGCCGAAGGGGAAGGAGGCCAGCTTGGTCGTCTCCACGCCATCCACGCTCAGCGACTCGTCCACGCTGGCCACCGCCCCATAGTCCACACGGTGGGCCTCTATCTGGCTCAGCAGCTTTTGGGACCCTATGGTTTCTACGGTCGTGTTCTTGCCTGGTCCGCACTGCCCTTGCCGCCCCTGCCCGGAGCTCAGCAGCGATGAGATGATGGGTGGCAGTCCGATGGTGCGCCGTCGAATCCCGGTCCTCGCAGCCAAGGCTTCGGGCAGGGAGTTAATCAGGTCCAAGGCCTGGCCGACGTGGTCCACCACTGTTCTTCCGGATTGGGTGAGCTGCGTGCCGTCACCTGCGCCGAAGCGCTGCCTTTGGACCAGCCTGGTTCCCAGATGCTTTTCCAACCTTCTGATGGCCTGCGAGACGGCAGGTTGGGAGATGCCCGCCTCCAACGCGACGTCGGTGAAACTGCCGTACCGGGCCAGCATGGTAAGCAGCTCGAGGTCGCGGACATTATCCATATAGGTCATGAGCCGCTTCCCTTGATTGGTGCTCAGATTATTGCTTATCCTTATTGTTTATCCGTCAACTTTGGCGAAAGACTTCTTACCACTACAATATCATTATCGGCTGAATTTAAGAAGATCGACCCTTGAGAATACTGACCTGGCTTGACTCATGATGAGGGTCCGGTCGCCACGATCATCGGTTATCAATCGTGTCGACCGGACCCCAATCTCAATCTCGCAATATGCGAGGGAGCTGGTTTCGCTCAGGCATCGTAGTGCCACTGGGCATTGGCCACGGCGACGTCCACATCCTCAATCGGCTCCCGGTTCAGGCCTTCCTGGACCGCCTGTGCAGCCACAGCAGTGGCCACCCGGCGTGAGATCTCCTTGAGGTCGGCCACCGGCGGCAACACAGCGGTTCCGGGCTTGTCCACGTCAATCATGTCGGAGATGGCGTAGGCTGCGGCCAAGAGCATCCCCTTGGTGACCAGCCGTGCCTTGGCGACGATTGCCCCGAAGCAGATGCCGGGATACATGAGTGCGTTGTTGCCCTGTCCGATGGAATAGGTGACCCCCTGGTAGTCAACAGGCTTTGAGGGGGTGCCGGTGATGACGAAGCCGCGGCCGTGGGTCCAGGCGATCACGTCGGCAGCCTTGGCCTCGGCCAGTTCCGTGGGGTTGGAAATAGGGCAGATCAGCGGCCGCTCCACATGCTTGGCCATGGCCTCAACAACATCCTGGTCGAAGGCCCCGGCCCTGGTTGAGGTGCCGATGAGCACCGTGGGTTGGAAGGCGTCGACGACCTGTGCCAGCGAGGTCTTGTCGGTGACTGAGGCGAACTCATCCGGCTTGCGTGCATAACGGGTCTGGCCCTCGGTCAGATCATCCTGACCCTGCTCGATCAGACCCTGACGATCGAAGAGCAGAACCCTGCTGCGTGCAGTCTCTGAATCCATGCCCTGGCGGATGATCAGGTCGTCCACGATCTGGTCGGCGATGCCCACACCGGCGGTCCCTGCGCCGAAGACCATGATCCTGGTGTCCTTGGGGTCGGCTCCGGCAATTTTTCTGGCGGCGATCAGAGCGGCCAGGACGGTCACGCCGGTGCCCTGGATGTCGTCGTTCAGGGTCAGGATTCGGTCCTGGTAGCGCTTGAGGACGGGCGCCGCCTCAGGCCTGCCGAAGTCCTCCCAGTGGATCAGCGCCTGCGGGTAGCGCTGCAGGACCTGCTGGACGAAGTCATCGATGAAGTCGTCGTAGCGCTGGCCTCTGACCCTGGCGAAGTGGTTGCCCACGTAGTCGGGATTGTCCAGAAGGGCCTGGCGGTTGGTGCCGACATCCACCATTACCGGCAGAACGCGCGAGGGATCGATGTTGGCGGCGGCAGTGTAGACCGCCAGCTTTCCGGTCAGAATCTCAGCACCCTGTGCGCCCCAGTCACCGATGCCGAGAATGCCTTCCGCGTCGGTGCAGACCACCAGGTCGATGGGTCGGTCGCCGGCGTATTGGTCCAGGGCGTCACCGATTCCTTCGGGGTGATCGATCGAGATGTAGGCCACGTCGCTGCCCGAATAGAACTCGTCGTAGCGTTGGATGGATTGTGCCACGGTGGGTGCGTAGACAATGGGCATGTACTCGGTCAGGTGCTTGTCCATGCTCCTGTAGAAGAGCCGACGGTCGGTGCGGCAGATGCTCATCAGATAGAGTCGTTTGTCCAGATCGGTGGGCTGGGCCAGGAAGCGGCGGTAAACGATGCGCTCGCGTTGTTCCTCATCCTGCACGGCAGCAGGCAGCAGCCCGTCCAGCTTTAGCTCGCGCCGCTGCTCATAGTCGAATCCCAGTCCCCGGTTGGCATAGGAATCGTTGATGGTATCGAATCCTGTCATGGTCTCACTTGTCCTTCACGATCGGGGCCGGCCGCGTTGCCGGACCTCTGCAATCAGCCTAGGAAAGCCCTTGGCGGCCCGGCAAATAAGCATCGTCTATATGCAGTTAAAGGCCTATTGCCGGTCCTTGGCGGGTCTGGGAGGTCATAGACAGCCGGCAGTTATGGTGCCCCCTCATATAGGCAGCGCTTATTTGTCGCCCCTACCGCCTGCCGCATAGCATAAGTCCACATGAGCATGCCGACGAAGAGGTCGGCGGTTTCCGGGCAGTTATACGCCGGATCATGAGCGAAGGAGCAATGATGGGTGAAACAGTACGAACGGGTGAGGGCAGGGGAGACCCCCAGACAGGGGCCAAACAGCCTTTCAATACGGGCCAACTGGTCAAGTCTCTGATCTGTGTGGCGGTAGGGCTGGTCATCTTCCTCATACCGCCTCCCAAGGGGTTGACTCCCCAGGGCATGCACATGCTGGGAGTCTTCGTGGGCACCATTCTAGGGCTGATTCTGCAGCCTCTGCCCACATCAGCAGTGGCCATCATCGGCATGACCGTGGGGATGCTGACCGGGGCCCTGGATCCCAAGAAGGCGGCTTTCAACGGACTGGGCAGTGCCTCGATTTGGCTGATTGTGGCGGCCTTCTTCATTGCCCAGGGATTCGTCTCCACCGGACTGGGCCGCAGGATCGCCCTGGTCTTTCTGTCCAGATTGGGCAAGTCCAGTCTGGGCATAGCCTACGGGCTCTCGGCCGCCGACCTGGTCCTGGCTCCGGCCACCCCGTCAAACACGGCTCGTCTGGGCGGAATCCTTTTCCCGATCATCACCTCCATCAGCGACGTGCAGGGTTCAAAGCCGGACACTGATGAGTCCCGGCGACGCATCGGCGCTTACCTGGCAATCACGGCCAACAATGTCAACGCCATCACATCGGCCATGTTCCTGACCGCCATGGCTGCCGGCCCGGTCGTGGGACAGCTGGCCCAGAAGTTCCACGTGGACATCGGGTGGGGGACCTGGGCCCTGGCGGGCATCGTGCCCGGCCTGATCTGCCTGATTCTCATTCCCGCCTTGATTTACCGCATTTTCCCGCCCACCCTGAGGAACGTGCCCCAGGCTCAGGAGGACGCCAAGGATGAACTCAAGGGACTTGGCCCTCTGAGCATGCACGAGTGGATCATGGCCGTGACCTTCCTGGTCATGCTGGTCCTCTGGGCGACAGGCTCGGTGATCCATATCAATTCCACCACTGTTGCCTTCCTGGGTGTGGCTGTGCTGCTGTGCACCAAGATCATCACCTGGCAGGACATGGTGGCCAACAAGTCGGCCTGGTCCACACTGATATTCTTCGGTGTCCTGGTAGGCATGGCGGAACCCCTGAACACCTTGGGCGTCACCACCTGGGCAGGGGAGATCATCGCCGGACTGGTCAAGGGCATGCCCTGGGTGCTGGTCCTGGTCATTCTGACGGTCTTCTACTTCTTCATCCACTACATGTTCGCTTCTGAGCTGGCTCAGGTCGCGGCCATATACACGCTCTTCGTCAGCGTGGCAGTGGCTGCCGGGGTCCCTGCGATGCCTGCAGCGCTGATGCTGGGATGCGCCAGCGGTCTGATCGGAGCCATGACCCATTACGCCTCCGGACCGGCGGCTTTGATTTACGGTGCCGGATACGTCAAGACCTCTGAGTTCCTGCGGATCGGCCTGATTTGCGGACTGGTGACTGTGGCCATCTTCCTGACCGTGGGTCTGGGCTGGTGGCGCCTCATCGGTATCTGGTAAATTCCGGATTCCGTAGATATAAGACTGGTGCAGATATAAGTTTGGTCCCGTACAGTCGACAGTTCGACCGGGCGGGACCAAATCATGTTCAAAGCTGGTGGATCATTTACCCTGCCGGCCCAGGTAGTCGGGGATATGCTCGGGATATTCGGGCCAGGCGCCCTGCTGGGTGCAGACGAATGCGGCGGTGTTGACGGCAGCTCGGTGGGCCTGGGTCAGGGAGGCTCCCAGCAGGCGGTTGATGGCGAAGGTGCCGGAGAAGGCGTCGCCGGCTCCGACCGTGTCGGCTACGGTGATTTCAGGCGTGGGCAGGTGGGAGGACTGGCCGTCCGCCAGGTAGATCGTGCTGTAGTCGCTGCCGGCGGTCAGCACGATGGTGTCAAGGTGCCACTGCTCCATGAACCAGCGGCAGAGCTCGTCGTCCGTGGCCCCGGGAACGTGGAACATGTCACGCAGGGTGACCAGCTCCTCGTCGTTGAGTTTGAAGACCGTGGCCATGTCCAGCAGCTCCTGGATCAGATCCTTGCTGTAGAAGGTGCCGCGCAGGTTAATGTCGAAGAAGCGCATGGCATGGCTCTTGGTGTGACGCAGGACCTGCAGGCAGGTCTCGCGGGACTGGCTGCTGCGCATGCCCAACGTGCCGTAGCAGACCGCGTCGGCCCTGCTGGCAAGCCCGGCCAGGCCATCCGTGTATTCCAGATGATCCCAGGCCACATCAGGCTTGAAGACGTACTGGGGGATGCCCTCGGTCAGCTGGACCTCGACAGTGCTGGTGGGGTGGTCGTTGTGCTGCAGGACGGCATCGACCCCGGCCTTGTGAACAGCCTCCTCAAGTTCCCGGCCCAGGTCGTCACGTCCCACAGCGCTGATGGCATAGCCTTCCGCCCCGTTCTTTGCGGCGTGGTAGCTGAAGTTGACCGGTGCGCCACCTGCCCGCTTGCCTGTTGGCAGGACGTCCCAGAGGATTTCGCCGATGCTGAGGACCACGGGTTTACTGGTCATGGTGTTCCTTTCCTGACGACAGGCGATGTGCCCGCCTTGTGCTTGTTGATTTCACAGTTGAGCGGCCCATGCTGGCGGGATGTTCAAGAAATTGGCTGGCAGCCACCGCGGCTGCCCCTGTCAGCGTGGCATCGGCTGGAAGGCGGGAGAGCAGAATCCTCGTGTGCTCGCGCAGGCCGGGTAGGGCGCGCTGGGATACCATGGTCCGAACTCGTTCCAGCAGTCGGGTACCGGCGCCGGCCACCATGTCTCCGATGACGATTTGGGCCGGGTTGTAGGCGTTGACGATGGTCACGCAGCCATAGCCCACGTAGTCGGCTATCTGATCCACCAGGGTCCGGGCGACCTGCTGACCCGAGCGGGCCTGGTCAAACAGGCTTGAGCAGGCCTTGGCGTGGGTCATGGCCTCGACTCCAGGGAAGTGATCCCGCATATCCGGCTTGCACATGCGGTGGTGGATGGCTACCGCCGAGCAGTAGCATTCCAGGCAGCCTCGGTTGCCGCACTCGCATGGCAGGCCGTTCAGATCGATGCTGACGTGGCCGATTTCTGTGGCCGCTCCCTGGCTGCCGTCAACCAGGGAGCCTCTGTCGATGACTCCTAGTCCCACGCCTTCGCCCACCAGGAAGTAAGCCATGCTGGATGCGTTCACTCGGGGATCGAAGAGACTTTGCGCCAGCGCGCCGGCTCGGGCATCCTGCTCGATAAAGGTGGGTACGCGGAAGGCCTGGCCGAATTCGTGGATAAAGTCCACCCCACGCCAGCCGGGCATGCTGGTGACCAGGGCGATGCGGCCGGTCTCGCGCAGGTAGGGTCCCGGTACGGCCATGCCCACGGCCACGATGGCGGGATTTGAATCCAATCGTCTTCCCACTCGCGTTCTGACCTCAGCTACTACGCCGGGGATGTCATCGGGGTCGACGGGGGGCATCTCCTCCGAGTCCAGCAGACGGCCGCTGATGTCGAACAGTCCGATACTGACCATGCTGCGGGCGAACTTGACTCCGATGACCTGGTAGCGGTCGGCGTTCAAGGCCAGGCCGATGGATCGACGGCCGCCCTCTGAGTCCATACTGCCGGTCTCGCTGATCAGACCCAGGCCGATCAGACGGGCCACCAGCTTGCCTACAGCCGCCGGCGTCAGGTTGAGTTCCCGGGCCATCTGGGCTCGCGAACTGGTTCCGTGCTGGTGCAGATATTGGACGATGCGTGACTGGTTGAGTTCGGAGAGGGCCTTTGGTGTGCTGGCGTATGGGTTGCCTCGCATGTCAACCTCCTCCTTGAGTGCTACCGTCACGCTAACTTTGCGCACTTTATGAACAACGTTTATATATTAACATCGTTTAGTATTCTTGCGCAACTGATTCGATGCCGGTAAGGAACCGATAAGGGATCGCCGTCGGCGTTTGTCATAGGTCTGTAGCCGTAGGTGGGTTTGCTCTGTGAAGGTGGGGTGTGGCAACGAAGGGGATATTGACAGATTCGATGTAGGTTGTGCCGCCATGAAGGGCATTATCGAACCCAAGACGTCAAAGGGTTTGATGGTCCGTATGCAGGTGGTCGACTGTCGACCTTCTAATGCTCAGCCCCATACAATTCCGTAGGGTTTTTGACCGGGCGCATGCGCAGTGGTGCAGACGGATCGATTGGCCCGCGCGGGCGGGCTCTTGTGGCTTGAAATCAAAGCTTCAGACGGTAGTCATCAGGGCTGTCGTCCAGATTCAATTCATGTGCCCATGCAAGCGTCATCTATATAATTTAACGAATTGACAAAATCAATCCCTCCCTCTACCCTTGATGTTCAGGAGGCAGGAACTGATTTCCTCCCCTGTGAACGCCGTAAAGGCAAATGCAATAGGCAAAGGAGCGTTTCGGATGGGTTTGTGGGACGTTGACAAGATCGAATACGTGGGTCGCCAGGGCGTCAAGGAAGGCCTGGGCTTCCGTTACTACGACAAGAACAAGGTGGTGGCCGGCAAGCCCATGAAGGACTGGCTGCGCTTCGCTGTGGCCTGGTGGCATACCTTCAACCAGGGTCTGGTGGATCCCTTCGGCGATCCCACTGCGCAGAGGCCCTATTATCGCTACACCGATCCCATGGATCAGGCGCTGGCCAAGGTGGATTACGCCTTCGAGCTCTTCACCAAACTGGGGGTCGAGTTCTTCTGCTTCCACGACCGTGACCTGGCTCCCGAGGGCGATACCCTGCGCGAGACAGATGCCAATCTTGACAAGGTGATCGACCGCATCGAGGCCGCCATGAAGGACACCGGAGTCAAGCTGCTCTGGAACACCTCCTCGCTCTTCACCAACCCCCGCTTCGAGGCCGGTGCCGGTACCTCGCCCTTCGCTGACATCTATGCATACTCGGCAGGCCAGCTCAAGCACAGCCTGGAGATCGGCAAGCGGCTCGGTGCCGAGAACTACGTCTTCTGGGGTGGCCGTGAGGGCTACGAATCCCTGTGGAACACCCGTATGAAGGAGGAGCAGGACCATATGGCCGCCCTCTTCCACATGTGCGTGGACTACGCCAAGGAGATCGGATTCGATGCTCAGTTCCTGATCGAGCCCAAGCCCAAGGAGCCCACCCTCCATCAGTACGATTACGACGCGGCCACCACCATCAACTTCCTTCGCACCTACGACCTGCAGGACAACTTCAAGCTCAACATTGAGGGCAACCACGCCAACCTGGCCATGCATACCTATCAGCATGAGGTCCGCGTGGCTCGCGAGGCCGGATTCCTGGGATCCCTGGATGCCAACCAGGGCGACAAGCTGATCGGCTGGGACATGGACGAGTTCCCTTCGGACCTCTACGATGCCACCGCCGTCATGTGGGAGGTGTTGGCCAACGGGAGCATCGGGCCCCGTGGAGGCCTGAACTTCGATGCCAAGCCGCGCCGCTCCTCCTTCCTGCCTGAGGACCTCTTCAGGACCCACATCGTGGGCATGGACACCTATGCCGCTGGTCTGCTGGTCGCTGCCAAGATGCATGAGGACGGCTACATCGAGCAGCTGCAGCAGGAGCGCTACTCCTCCTTCGAATCCGGCATCGGCTCGACGGTAAAGGACGGTACGGCCACGCTGGCCTCCCTGGAGGAGTACAGCCTTGACAAACCGCAGGCCGAACTGATCGCCGCCGACAAGTCCGACCACCTTGAAGTGGTCAAGGCCACCATCAACAACTACATCGTCGAGGCTCTGGCCCAGGCCTGAGGATAAGAACATTCTGTTTTCGTCCCCGTGCGGTGCTGCCGGCACCGCATGGGGACGAATCATTTATTGAGACCGTGCGCCTGCAGATTGTCGATGAGCCAGGACCAATCGTAAGTGCCTTCATAACGTTGGATAAATTCGAGAATAGCGGGAATGCCGGGTGCGCTAAGGGCGCCTCCCGGGGTCTGCACTGAGTAGGCGGATGCCGCTGTCGCCAACTCCATGCAATGGCGCAATGGCCATGACCATGTAAAGGCTGTCATTAAAGCGGCTGCAAAAATGTCGCCGGCGCCGGTGGGATCCTTTGCTTCCACGGAAGGGGCCGGGACTTCGATGAAGCCGGTCGGGTCAGAGGCAGAAGATCCCAGGCCGCCGCGCGTGATGACAGCCGTTGATACAAATTTACGTAGCATTTTCAGAGCACCTGCTGTCGTTTTCTGACCAGTGAAGTGTCTTGCTTCGGTTTCATTCATCAGCAGGACATCGACTCCTCTGGCGGATTCGAGGATCTGCCTAGGCCAGCGGCCGGAGGAATCCCATCCGACGCCGCCGAATATGATTGTGCCCTGGTCTCGTAGGGGCTGTGACCAGGTGGGCAATCCTTCAGAGAGGCTGACGAAGAGCGTTCTGGTCAGTTTACCGGCAGGCCAATCCAGGGCAAGCGCTGAACGGTCATAGGTGACAAACGCGCGATCATTGCCAGTGCTGATAGCCACTGAGACCGGATTGCGGTATGCCGCGCTGGTGGTGCACAGATCAAGATTGAGATGGTCAACCTTTTGGAGGGTTTTGAACAATAAAGTCGACAATTGATCGTGTCCGCGGTTGGTGAGCAGACCGGATTCGGATCCAAGTCTTGCGGCAGCCACAGCCCTGTTGGCTGCACCCCCCGGAGAGATGGTCAGGTTGCCGGCCATTACTTCGGTCCCAGGCTGTGGGAAATCAACATCCGAAAAAACCAGATCCAGGTAAGTTTTCCCGGCAATCACTACGTCGAAGATTTTCGGACTGGCTTTATCGATCATCGTCTCATTGTTGATTCTGCTCATGTTTGCTCATTCTAGATAGAAACACTCAAAATGAGCAAACTTTGTCAAATTCTGTCATTTCATGTATGGTGAAGTCATGCTTTTGGATGAACGCCGTCAACGGATTCTCGATCAGCTGGCCGAGCATGGACAGTCAGTCAAGGACTTGTCACATGGTCTTGGGGTCAGTGAATCCACTATCAGAAGGGACCTCACATTCCTGGAGCAGGATGGCCGCCTCAAGCGCAAATATGGCGGTGCGATGCTGACCCAGGGCAACAGGGCCGACATCACTGACTCCGGCAAGCAGGACCGCGTCGTTGAGGCGACTGATGCGCAGATGCAACTTTGGAAACGCATGGCCAAGGCTGCTGCTGACATGGTTCAGGACGGCTCGGTCATCATCTTGGATGTGGCCCCTGAAGCGGCTTTGATTGCACGCAATCTGCGCGGACACAAGGTGACCATCATCACATCGAATCTGGCCGTACTTGATCAGGTTCGTGATGATGAAGCAGTTGACCTGGTGCTCATAGGCGGTGCGGTGCGGCACCATCATAACAGTCTGGTCGGCCCGCTGGCTGAACGGATGATCGCCGATGTTGCAGCTGACTTGATGTTTCTTTGTTGCACCGGTGTGCGGGGGAATGCCGTGGTGGACAACATGGCGGTCGAAGCCCCGATACGTCAAGGTTTCATAAAGGCGTCCCAGCAAATAGTCCTGTTGGCGGATGAATCCAAATTCCCTGGAACCGGAAGTTTCAAACTGTGCTCATTGACTGATTTGGATGCTCTCATCACGACTTCGGGGTCCGGCAAGGGAATGCAAGACAGTTTTGCCAAGGAAGGCAAGAAGGTGGTGGTCGTATGAAATTAACGATTCTTGGTGGCGGAGGCTTCCGTACGCCGTTCATCTGGCAGGCATTGATCAGGGATCAAGGCGAACCGCGCGTGGATGAGCTGGCTCTGTATGACACAAGCCAGTCGCGTATGGATACGATGGTGAACATCATGCGTGTCCAGGCCCAGGGCTTCGACCACAAGCCTGGAATCCGCACATACACGGAGCTTGAGCCGGCCCTGAGCGGTGCCGATTTTATTTTTGCTGCGATTCGTGAGGGAGGTCTCCAGGCCAGATGCTGCGATGAACATGTGGCTTTGGATCTGGGCCTGCTGGGGCAGGAAACCACTGGGCCCGGCGGGCTCGCATACGCCATGCGCACTGTGCCGGTTATGCTGCGGATGGCCCGTATGGCTGCCAGGGTCTGCCCTGATGCATACTTTTTGAACTTCACCAACCCTGCTGGCATCATTACCGAGGCATTGCAAAGCGTATTGGGTGATCGTGTGGTCGGCATATGTGACACCCCATCCGGATTGGGCAGAAGAATAGCCGCGGCTTTGGGCCATGATCCAGAGGATGTCAGCATGGATTATGTCGGCCTCAACCATCTGGGTTGGATGCGTAGAGTGTTGGTCGGCGATCATGATCTGCTGCCGGATCTGCTTGCCGATGAGGAGAAGCTGTCGGGGCTGGAGGAGGCCAAGGTCTTCGACCCGGACTGGTTGCGGCAGTTGGGGATGATTCCCAATGAATATCTCTTCTACTACTACTGCGATAGAGATGCCGTCCGTCGTATCTTGGAGTCTCCCATGACCCGCGGCGACTTTCTGCTCAAGACCCAGACGCGTTTCTACAAACAAGCAGCCACGGCCGGGAACGAAGCCGACCGTATCTGGACCGATGCCTTGCAGGAACGTGGAGCCAGTTATATGGCTGAGGCTCTGGGAGGTGTACAAGGTGCACCCACCAGCAACCGCAAGGAGGAGTTCGATCCTGCCCATTTGGGTTATGCAGGAGTGGCTCTGGGCGTTATGAATGCAATCAGTCGACATGAGCGTCGGGTCATGATTCTCAATGTGCGCAACAGGGGAACAATAGCTGGCCTACCCAAGGATGCCGTTGTCGAGGTTCCCTCGCTCGTGGACTCTCACGGAATCCATCCTCTGAATGTGGGAGAGCAGCCCACAATGGACCAGATCGGCCTTATGCAACAGGTGCGTCAGTCGGAAAGGCATGCGGTTCGGGCTGGGATCGAGGGATCCCCCCATGAGGCTTTGCTGGCTTTCGCCTTGCATCCTCTGGTGCAGTCTGTTCCGTTGGCCAGAAAGCTGCTGGCCGGATATCGTCGTGAAATTCCTGAGATGAACGCCATTTTCGAGAAACGAGGATAAAAATGACCAACCAGTCTTCGGCCCGGGGCTAAGCGGGTCGGTACGCGGACGGGGATTTTTTGCGTCCCTCATGTGATGTATCGCAAGAGTTCACAGTGCCAGGTAAAGCGATCAAAGCGGATTGTATTGTAATGGAAAGGTGCTCGGTTTATGCAAATCAAGGTTGATCGAGAGCTGAACAAGTGTAGGCGCTTCCTCAGAGATCGCATACGTCCTTTTATCGAAGAGGAACTTGAATCGTGCACTGTCGCCGCTTATGTCAACTCAGGGGAACCTGAACCTCCCAAGGACTTTATTCGTCGTGCAGAGGCAGGTTTGATTCGATTCCACCCTGTTGATCGTGGAGATGCGTGGGGGACGAACTGGGGCACGACCTGGTTTCGCGTTGATGGCAGGCTGCCTATGTCGGAGTCCCGTCACGGGACGGAGATTGATCTGATTGTTGACCTGGGTTGGAATTCCAGCGTTTCCGGGGGGCAGTGCGAGGGGTTGGTCTTCGCCAAGGATGGAAGAGCGATCAAGGGCGTTCAGCCAATGAATGCTTGGGTCCGCTTGCAAGGCAAGGGTGCTATGGCGGGTCTGTGTGACGACAATGGCGCCTTCCGCCTGTATGTTGAGGCCGGGTGCAATCCCATGCTGTTGAATATTCCACAGCGTTCCACGGATTTGGGCGAAGAGGCCGATGGGCGTGTGTGTGGAAAGTATGCCTTCCATGGCATCAGTCTGTGCCGGTTTGATCGTGAACTTTGGGAGTATGCCAGGGATCTGGAGGTCGTTACGGGCCTGCTTGATGTCATTGACAAGAACTCGGTGCGATATTGGCAGGTGATGAAGGCCCTGCAGACCTCGCTCAATCATTATGATGATGATCACCGTGCTGAAACACTTGTCCAGGCCCGACATGCATTGGCTGGGGTGCTGAGCAAAACCAACGGACCGACGGTTTTCCATGATCATGCGGTCGGTCACGCACATATAGACACCGCCTATCTGTGGCCGAAGCGCGAGACAAGGCGAAAAATCGGCAGGACTGTTGCCAATGTCCTGGCCCTGATGGATCAGGACGACGAATTTGTTTTTGCAATGAGCTCGGCTCAGCAGTTTGCATGGCTGGAGGAGGATTATCCTGATCTCTTCAGACGCGTAAAGGAACGGATAGACCAGGGTCGATTCATTCCTGTGGGCGGAATGTGGGTGGAAGCAGATGCCATGATGCCTTCAGGCGAATCTCTTGTCAGGCAGATTACCAACGGCCGTCGGTATTTCAAAGACCATCTTGGCGTCAGTCCAAAAGGCATCTGGCTGCCCGATAGCTTTGGGTATACAGGTGCTTTCCCGCAGATTGCCAGAAGGGCTGGATACAGCTGGTTCCTCTCACAGAAATTGTCCTGGAATGACACAACCAAGTTTCCCCATCATTCCTTCATCTGGGAGGGAATCGACGGCAGTCCGATACTGACTCATTTTCCGCCTACTGATACTTATGCCGCCGAAATCACTCCCGGTGAATTGCGTTACTCGGAGATGAATGCAGCCGACAAGGAATGGATCGACCAGGGTCTGCTGCTTTATGGATACGGTGACGGTGGCGGCGGTCCCACCAGGGAGATGCTGGGCAGGCTCTCCAGGTTGCGCGATCTTGAGGGCGTGCCCACCTGTACTTCCGCGTCGCCTGACGATTTCTTCCAGACGCTGGCGGATCAGATGAATCGTTGTGATGGCTTTGAGAGGCCACGTTGGCACGGTGAGCTATATCTGCAGCTGCATCGGGCCACGCTCACGGCGCAGCAGGACATGAAGGCTGACTGCCGTCGCGAGGAGGGGATGCTCAGAACCATGGAATATCTGGGTTGCCTGGCCAGCTTGTGCCATGCGGAATATTGTTACCCCGGCGATCGGCTTCAATTCATCTGGCACCGTCTTCTGCTCAACCAGTTCCACGACATTCTCCCAGGTTCTTCGATTTCTTGGGTGCACCGTGAAGCTCGTCAGGAGTATGAGCAGGATATGTCCGAGCTGAGCGGGTTGATTCAGTCGGCTGCTGATACTGTGGCCGAGGCTGATCCCGATCTTCCCGTGCTTCAAAAGGGGTATATCGCGCAAAAGGATTGGCTGGTGCATCCAAGTCTTCCAGACGACTGCGCTGTGGATGACGGTTGTCTTTCCTGCAATGATTCCGCTCCTCAGGTCCATGCTGAAAAAGATGGATTCGTCATGGAGAATGCTTCGATAAGGGTTGTCATCAACAACGAAGGACTGATCGTATCCTTACGTGACCTTAAGGCCGGACGCGAACTGGTGGCTTCGGATCACGCTCTAGGCTCCTATCGCCTGTTGATCGACAAGCCATGCGAGCGTGATGCATGGGAATTGGACCGAGATGCCTTCCTGGGTCCCATTGATGAAGGCAGGGTCGTCAAGGTTGAACCTGTTTGCTCATCCGTTTCGGCCGGCGTGGAGATCACCACGGCCATAGGCGCAGGAACAACTATCAGGACCCAGGTTCTTCTGGATGGTCAAAACAGAAGTCTCAGGTTCCATGCCTACGTTGACTGGCAGGAGCGGGATCGCTTTCTCAAGGTGGATTTCCCTTTGAATGTCCAGACATCCATGGCTACTTACGAGTGTCAATACGGTACAGTCGATCGTCCAGTCTGTAGGGATGATGCAGACACGGAGGCCGCCTTTGAATGTTGCACCCATAGATTCGTACACCTTCGTGAGGGTGGATATGGAGTTGGGCTGGTCAACGAATCCACATATGGCTCCAGTGTCTTCCCGGTGGAGTCCGACGGGAATAACGGTGGCAGAACAGGGACCCTTTTGGAGTTGTCGCTGCTTTCCGCGCCCACATTCCCTGACCCCAATACGGATGTCGGCCGGAGCCACGAATTCACCTGGGAGGTCCTTCCGGGTGCCAATGTGGCGGATACGGTCAAGGAGGCGGGTGTTATCAACGCACCGACAATCGCCCATCTGCCGCAGGTCAGGCCGCTGATTCAATTGCGTCAAGGGAAAGGCACGGTGATTCTGGATTGGGTCAAGCCGGCCGATGATGGATCGAAGGACATCATTGTTCGTTTGTATGAACCTGTCGGGGAATCCGCAACTGCGGACATTCTTGCGGATGATCTGATCGCCGAGGCAACCGTATGCGAAACGGATCTGCTGGAAGTAGCCGGGGCGACCCACGGCATGCCATCCGCCCTGGAAGGCGCTTGGATTCCTCTGCAAGGTGCGCACCTCAACCTGCGCCCGTACCAATTAACGACGTTACGGATTCGACCATGATGGGCTCGGCGCCCAGGCCATGGCCAATGAGGACTGCCGGGGCGCTTATGTACACAACAACATCAAAAGAAAGCAGGGCGATATGACTACGATGTCAGAATCTCCCACATCCCTGTCATCACCAAAACCCAGGGGTGTAAATCCATCCAATCGATGGAAAAAAGGGATACGAAGCAAAAGCAGGTGGGCCGGCTTAGGATTTGTCCTGCCGTTCCTGCTGGTCTTTTTTGTAGCAACCATACTACCTATCATTTATGCTCTGTACCTGAGCCTCTTCCGGGATCAGCTCATAGGCGGCAGCCATTTCGTTGGATTGGCCAACTACATATCGCTGCTCAAAAGCGGTACTTTCTGGGACGGGGTATGGCGTGTGATCCGGGTGTTCCTGATTCAGGTGCCGATCATGTTGGGCCTGGCTCTCCTGGCGGCCCTGTGCATCGACTCCGGGCGACTCAGAGGGCACGGGTTCTTCCGAATCATCCTTTTTCTGCCGTATGCAGTTCCAGGCGTTGTCGCAGTGCTGATATGGGAATTCCTGTACGGCGATCAATTCGGGTTGACTGCCAGCATCAACAGCTGGTTCAACATAGCCATGCATCCATTGTCCAAAAACGTCATCCTGTGGTCCATAGGCAACATCATGACCTGGTCGTTCCTGGGATACAACATGCTGATTCTGTACTCCGGGCTGAAAACAATTCCTACCGAGCTGTATGAAGCCGCCCGTTTGGACGGAGCCAGCGAATGGAAAATCGCTCGTTACATCAAGGTGCCGGCAATAAAGGGGCAGTTGCTGATCACATGGATGTTCTCCATTATCGGTACCTTCCAGCTTTTCAGTGAGCCACAGCTGCTGAAGACGCCCGCGCCCAATGCAATATCAAGCAACTACACGCCCAACCTTTGGGCATACAACCTGTCTCTTAACGGAAGCCAGTACAACAATGCAGCTGCTCTGGCAATTCTTATGGGACTGATCACAGGGGTGATCACCTATATCACCCAGGAGCGGGGATCGCGAAGCGGCGATGAGAAGAAGCCCAAGGCATCCCGAGCTGCAAAAAGGAGGGCTGATCGATGAGTATCGTCGAACATTCCGGATCAAACAGATCTACCGGCGCCCACAGTCTGGTCCGGCACTCGCCGGCCATGCTCATCTTTATGCTGCTGCTGGCGTCCTATTCCTTGATTCCATTGTTGTGGCTGCTGATCAATGCCACCAAGACCCAGGCTGACGTTATGTCCACGTTCGGTCTGTGGTTCGGACACGGCTTCAACCTGATAGACAACATCAAGGAGACCTTTTCCTATAAGGATGGGATTTTCGCCAAATGGCTTCTCAATACCTTCTTATACGTGCTGATCGGAGCCGGCGGTGCGACTTTTTTGGCGACCATGGCGGGATATGCGCTGGCGATCTTTGACTTTCCGGGCAAGAAAGGCATCCTTGCCACGGTTATCGGAGGCATAGCCATCCCGGGAACAGCGCTGGTCGTTCCTACATTCCTGCTTTTTGCCAAGCTGGGATTGACCAATACACCATGGGCTGTCATTCTTCCGTCGCTGGTGAGTCCCTTCGGCCTTTATCTGGTCATGAGTTATTCGAGGACCGGCCTGCCAGTCAGCGTCATTGAGTCGGCACGCATGGATGGTGCGGGGGAATTCAGAATCTTTGCACAGATTGTGGTGCCTCTTCTGTCGCCCAGCATCATTACGGTGCTTTTGTTCGCTATCGTACAGACCTGGAATAACTATTTCCTGCCGTTGATCATGCTCAACGATCCGCGGTGGTATCCGCTGACCGTGGGCTTGAATGAATGGAATGACCAAGCTACGGGCTCGTCGACGCCAGAACCCATTTACAACCTGGTGATCACTGGTTCCTTGCTTACGGTCATACCGATTATTGTCATTTTCCTAATGCTGCAACGTTACTGGGAATCCGGCCTGACGGCTGGAAGCGTCAAGCAGTGATCCATCGATGTGACAAGGAGGTCATGGAGAAAGTCCCTCGTCTTGGAGGTTGCAGAAGAGACGGGGATAAGTAGGCATCGTCGATTCGTCGGCATGTCAAATCAAAGGAGATTGGTGATGAAACACAGCAGAATGACGAAATTCGCCACTGTCGCCACGGTGGCGGCTTTTGCGACAACTTTGTTGAGCGCCTGCGGAGGTGGCTCTTCAACAACCCAGAGCGGTCATGCAAATGACGTGGAACAGGCGCTTGAGAAAGGAGGCGATCTGGTCTATTGGACCTGGACATCGTCCGCTGATACCCAGGTCAAGGCCTTCGAGAAGCATTACCCCAAGGTTCATGTCAAGGTCGTCAACCCTGGCAGCGGGGCAGCGGCATATACCAAGATGATGAACGCCATAAAGTCGGGGTCCAATGTACCCGACATCATGCAGATCGAGTATCAGGCCCTGTCTCAGTTCTATACTCCGGGTAACCTGTTGGATCTGGCACCTTATGGCTTTGCCTCGCTCAAGAATCAATACGCGGCGTCCGCATGGAGCTCGGTGAGCGTTGGAGGCAAGGTCTACGGACTTCCTCAGGATACCGGTCCGATGGTTCTCTATTACAACAAGAAGGTCTTTGACTCGTTCGGCATCAGTGAGCCGCCAAAAACCTGGGATGAGTTCGTCAAGGACGGCGAGATCATGCAACAGAAGGATCCAAGCGTCCATATCACGAGCGACTCGGGTCAAGGCAATTTGGTGGCCTCCCTGCTTTGGCAGGCCGGCAGCCATGCCTTCAAGGTCTCTGGATCGAATGTAACCATCAATTTGAGTGACCCCGGCGCCCAGCGGTGGGCTGCCGTCTGGGACAAGCTGATTGGAGAGCATCTGATCACCACAGTGGCCAATCAGGGCACGGAGTGGTACCAGGCTGCAAACAAGGGGAAGAAGGCATCCATCATTTCAGCCTCGTGGCTTCGCAACACCCTGCAGACCTCGGTAAAGGAAAGTGCCGGGGACTGGAGAGTGGCTCCCATGCCTACATATGACGGGAAACCGGCCTCGGCCAATTACGGCGGTTCGTCTCAGGCCGTATATGCAAAGACGAAGAATCCCGCATTGGCTGCTGGTTTCGTCAAGTGGTTGAACAACTCACGAGAATCCATTGAGCTGGCCACGGCTTCAGGAGGCTTCCCCAGCACAGTCAAGGATTTGAATGCTCAGGACTTCCTGGAGGAGAAAGCCGACTACTTCGGCGGCCAACAGGTCAACAAGGTCTTTACTCAGAGCTCCAAGGATATTCGGTCTGGCTGGCAGTTCCTGCCCTATCAGGTCTACGCCAATTCAATCGTGAATGATTCGATTGGCAAGGCCTATGAGGGCTCGGTCCGTTTCGAGGATGCGTTGAAGACCTTCCAGAAGGACCTGGTTAAGTATGGCAATGAACAGGGTTACACGGTAAAGGGTCTGTAGATCGATTCATGTGATTGACCCTTCCATACCCCCATCTTGAAGACGGCGCGCAATGACAGCGTGGTCGGAGTCAAGATGGGGGTATTTAATTTTTGCGAAGCTGTCATGGGGAAGATGCTTTCCTGATTGTCTGTTTTTCTTTTGCACTTGCGGTCCCTTTGCCAATTTGTGTTATCTGATTTTGCGCACGGCTATGGGGATACAAGAGGCGTATAGCAGCTGATGTCGGATTTTCTGCCAGGTCTGCCGTTTGATGACGACGCGATTGGGCACACTGACTCATGATGGCCAGAACATCTTTACAACTGATGTTGGTCATTGGATAAAAAAGAGATATAATATTACTAAACCGCTTTAGTTTTGAAGCGGAATCTGCACAAACAAGGAGGTTTACGGGATGCAGCTGAAGGTGGAGCGTGAACTCGACAGGTGTGATCGAGTCATGAGGCAACGGGTGCTGCCCTATGTCGATAGAACGGTCGGCCATTGTGCAGTCAGGGTCTACCGGATTCCTGGCGAGCCCATTTCCTCCCAGGACTTCTTCCGCCGCCTGAACAATGGGGACATTCCTTTTGAGCCCTTGAATCTTGGCGAATCCTGGGGGACCACTTGGGGAACAACCTGGATGGAGATCAAGGGAAGCATTGACCAGAGCCATCGAGATGAGGCTCCGCTTGAACTGATTGTGGACCTTGGATGGCAGCCCGACTCTCCCGGCGGACATTACGAGGCAGAGGCCTACCGCCCCGACGGCTCCATTATCAAGGCGGTCAACCCGAAGAATCAGTGGATCCCTCTTGACGGCAAGGACTGGAAGGGGTTGGCCACTGATGAAGAGCCTTCTCTTATCGGGCCAGACGGTACATTCACCCTCTATCTGGAGGCAGCCTGCAATCCGCTTATTCTCGGTGTTCCGGCCTTCGTGAAGACACAGCTGGGGGATGGAACCACAGGACGGGCTGATGAGTCCAACATCCTGACCCGTCTGGATGTCTGCCGCTTCGATCAGGAGATATGGAACTACGCAATGGATCTGGAGGCGGTCAGCCAGATCATCAAGGAGTGCAACAAGAAACAGCCCCGCTACTGGCGGTTGGGCAAGGCTTTGCAAACCTCCCTCAATGACTATCAGGAAGGCGATGCAGACAGTCTGCCTCAGGCGCGAGGGGCTCTGGCGGAGGAACTTCGGCGTCCTGCGGTGTCCAGCAGCTTGGACCACGCAGTGGTGGGCCATTCCCATATTGATTCGGCATGGCTCTGGCCTAAGCGTGAAACGCGTCGAAAAGTGGCGCGTACTGTTTCCAACATGCTGGCACTGATGGAGCGCGACCCGGATTTCATCTATGTGATGAGCTCGCCGCAACAGTATGCATGGCTGGAGGACGACCACCCGGACCTGTTCTCCCGCCTGCTGCGTCGGGTCAAGGAAGGGCGCTTCATCCCGGTGGGCGGGATGTGGGTGGAATCTGATGGCATGCTCCCTGCCGGTGAATCATTGACAAGGCAATTTTCCTACGGCGAGCGTTACTATCGAGAGCACCTTGGCGTTGACACCGACGTGGTTTGGGAGCCGGACAGCTTCGGATACACAGGCCAGTTCCCGCAAATCGCCCGTCGTGCGGGGATGCGCTACTTCCTCTCACAGAAGATCTCTTGGAATGACACTACCAAGTTTCCACATCACACTTTCGACTGGCAAGGTATTGATGGCACATCCATCTTTACGCATTTCCCACCCATGGATACGTATGCATCCAGCATGACGGCAAGGGAGCTCAATCATTCCGAAGAGAACTATCAAGACAAGGATCTCTCCGACAGAGCAATCGTCCTTTGCGGTTACGGTGACGGCGGCGGCGGCACCACTCGTGAGATGTTGGGCCGCTACAATCGGCTGCGTGACGTCGAGGGAGTAGCCAGGGCACGTTATGAGGCTCCTGAGGACTTCTTCCGTGAATCCAGCAGGCAGATTCATCTGCGTGCCGGTCGGGAGATGCCCGTCTGGAAGGGCGAGCTCTACCTGGAGCTGCACCGCAAGACCCTGACCTCCCAGCAGGATATGAAGCGAGGCTGCCGGCAGGAGGAAGCCATGCTGCGCACTGTCGAATACCTGTGCGCTTACGCCGGCCTGGTCGATGACTCATACGAGTACCCCCGTCAGGAGCTGGACGGAATCTGGCGCACGCTTCTGCTCAACCAGTTCCATGACATTCTTCCAGGTTCCGCCATCTCCTGGGTGCATAGACTGGCCAGGGAAGACTACTGTAGGGACATAGCACGTCTGGAGCAGATCGGCGACGAGGCTGCCCGCGTCATAGCCTCCGCCCAGCCAGAGGCTCCCATGGTGTCCGATGCCAGGCTGATACCCATGGACGGCAAGGGTCAGACTGCTTGGAAGGCTGTCGGGCCAGTCCAGGCGCAGGAGGGGCCCGAAGGCATACGGCCTGTCCAAGTCAGTCAAGAGGGTGACGGATTCGTCATGGATAATGGTCTTATCCGTGCCGTCGTCGCTTCGGATGGCGAGGTCCATTCCATCCTTGACAGGACCTCTGGCAGGGACCTGGTCCCCCAGGGCTCATCGGTTGGCGGATATGAGCTCTTCAAGGATGAGCCCTATATGTGGGATGCATGGGACCTGGAGCGCGATGCCCTGCTGACTGCTTCTCCGGTCGATGACCCAGTCGCCATGGAGGCCTTGGGTTCCGGTGTTCGGGTATCGCGTCGGCATGGGGAGACCACAATCGTGACCACAATCGGGCTGACCCCTGGCAGCAGGCAGTTGGACTTCACTGCTGATGTTGACTGGCATCAGGATGAGCAGCTGCTCAAGGTGGACATCCCCGTTGCCGTTCAGGCCAGGTATGCACAATTCGAGTGCCAGTACGGCTTCATCGACAGGCCCATTCAGAAGAACAATGCTGCCGAAGAGGCCCAGTTCGAGAGCTGTACGCACCGATTCGTCAGGATCAGCGACGACGGCCTTGCCGTCGGCGTGGTCAACGCTTCGACATACGGCGGTGACACCACACCGATTCACTACGACGAGAAGGCTGGCAAAGAGGCGGGTACCCTGGTCAGACTGACCCTTCTGTCCGCCCCCGTCTTTCCTGATCCGCATACCGACAGGGGCAGGCACAGTTTTGCCTGGTCAATTGTCCCTGGGGACACCCAGGCTGACATCCTGCAAGCAGCCTATGCCCTCAACGCTCCGGTCTTCCATCATGGACTGCCTGCCGTTGAGCCACTGGCTGCTGTCGAGGATATCCAGGGCACCACCGTCATCGACTGGATCAAGACGGCTGATGACGACAACGACGATGTGATTGTCAGGGTCTACAACCCGGATTCTTCGCCCTCCAAGGCCAGGCTGCGCACCGGGTCGGTCCTGCAGGGGGCGACCGTGAGGGAGACCAACTCCCTGGAGGATGGACCTGTGCCCGAAGGCGTGCGGCCGGGTCTGTGCTCCGCACAGGGTGAGCAAGCTGATGGTGCCTTGCTGAATCTTGTTCCCTTCCAGTTCACCACCTTGAGACTCTCCAGGCGCTGAGTCGCCTGAGCAGGGGTGTTTGTCCGGCCGGTTCGTTGGTCGGTTTGGACCGGCCGGAAGCCCCACAAAGAAGTGAGTAGTAAAAAAGGAAAGGAAGCTCCGATGAGAGCACTGAAGAAGGTAGCAGTAATGATCTGCGCGACTGCCATGGCGGGTTCGTTGGCGGCGTGCGGAGGAAGCAACAGCGGTTCAGGGGGGTCAAAAGATGGTAAGCCGTCAGGCGAAATCTCCTTCCAGACCTGGAACCTGAAAAACGACAAGTACACTCCGTACTTCAAAAACCTGATTTCAGCCTACGAGAAGTCACATCCCGGCACCACCATCAAGTGGGTCGACCAGCCATCGGACAACTATGAGCAGAAGCTGTCCGCCGATGCTGCGGCCAACTCCCTGCCCGACATCATCGATGCCGGTCCCTCTCTGATGTACGGCCTGGCCAAGGCCGGGGCCCTGATGAACATCAGCAAGGAGGCTCCCAAGGCCCAAAACAACTATTACAAGAATGCCTGGGATGCAGTGACCTTCAAGGGCAAGGACATCGAGGAGGGTGCCTACGGCTTCCCTTGGTACGTCAACGATGGACCGACCTATTACAATTCTGAGCTCATGCAGAAGTGCGGGCTCGATCCCAACAAGCTGCCTGTGACCTGGGACGACTACTTCTCCCAGGCGGACACCATGGTCAATAGCGGCTGCGGGGCCTATATGTCCACCATGCTGGGTGGCTCCGTCGATGACTATGCATCGGCCGGCATCCCCATCATGAACAAGGACCACACCAAGTACGTCTTCAATTCCCCCGAGGCCGTCAAGCACCTGCAGCGCTTCGTCGACCTGTATAACAAGAAGGGAATCCCGCCGGAGGCTCTGAGCGCACAGTGGTCTCAGCAGGGCGAGTTCTTCCAGAAGGGCTCCATCGTGGCCATGGGCGGCAGTGCCTACTCGGCGGCGGATTTCAAGCAGAACTCCCCTGACCTGTACAAGCATCTGGCTGTGGGCACCAAGATCAGCGATCAGGGCAAGTCCGCCAGCCTGGCCTATGAGATGCTGGCCGTCAACGCCCAGACCAAGAACAAGACGCTCGCCCTGGACTTCGTCCAGTATGTGACCAATGCCAAGAACCAGCTGTCGTTCGCCAAGAAGTCCAACACCTTCCCCTCCAGCAAGGGTGGCCTTGATGATCCCTATTACGCCAACATCGACACCAGCGATGTTCAGGGCAAGGCCCTGAAGATCACTCTGAACTCCGTAAAGAACGGGTACTCAAGCCGTCCTGCCGAGTTCACCGATGCCAATGGCAAGGACTACCTGCAGCAGCAGGCCGCCCTGGCCCTGCAGGGCAAGCAGACAGCCAAGGAGTCCTTGGACAAGGCCGTCAAGTACGCCAACGAGAAGCTGCAGTAACTATGAGCCGCACCGACTCTTCCGCCATCCGGCCGAAGGCTTCTGCCCTCGGCCGGCACGGCGGGCCCCAGGCCGGGGTCCACGGCGGCAGGGGAATCCACTGGACCACTTCCCTGGCCCCTTACCTGTTTGTTTTCCCGGCCTTTGCCATCGTCTTCATCTTCGTGATCCTCGCTGCGCTGAATACCTGTCGCCTGGCATTTACCGATTCCACACTGCTGCGACCGGGCAAGTTCATAGGCATCCAGAACTTCGTAAAGATCGTGCATGACGACTATTTCTGGACCGCGTTGCTCAACTCCACCCTCTACGTGGTCTGCGTGGTCCCCTTTATGGTGATTCTTCCCCTGATACTGGCCAACCTGGTCAAGGGGAACTCCAGGATCATGGGGTTCTTCAGAACCTCCTTCTACACCCCCGTTGTCATGTCAGCAGTGGTGGTGGGGATGATCTGGACCAATCTGCTTGACCCCAAGGGGCTGGTCAACTCGGTTCTGGAGTCCCTGCACATCATCCACAGCCCGATTCCATTTCTCAGCGATCGCTGGCTGATACTGTTCACTTCCATGTTCGTCACCATCTGGCTGGGCCTTGGATATTACATGGTCATCTACCTGACCGCCCTGGCCAACATTGACGCCTCCCTGTACGAGGCAGCCTCGCTGGATGGGGCAGGCCCGGTAAGGCAATTCCTGTATGTCACCATCCCAGGAGTGAGATCCACCATCGTGCTGATCATGATGCTGTCCACCATCGCGGCCTTCCGTGTGTTCAACGAGATCTACGTGCTCACTAACGGCACGGCCGGACCCGGTGGCGAGGACATCACCATGTCCATGCTCATTCAGAAGGAGGGCACAGGCATCCAGGCCAGGACGGGCTATGCCAGTGCTCTGTCGCTGATCGTCCTGGTTGTGGTCGGAACCATGCTGGTCCTGCAGCAGATCATCCAGAAGCGGGGGGAGGACTCATGAAAAGCGGTCACTCCAAAGTCACTGTTGGCAAGGTCATTCAGTACCTTGTGCTCATACTGGTCTTCTTCCTGCTGGTGGGGCCCTTCGTCTGGGAGCTGTCGCTCTCCTTCAAGGGCAAGGGCGACAATGTCTACGCGGTTCCGCCCTACATCATCCCGAAGACCCCCACTTGGAACAATTACATATCCGTCTTCAGACAGGTTCCGGTCTTCCGGTACATGCTGAACACGGTGATCGTCGCCGTTCTTTCCATCGGTGGCAATGTCATCTTCTCGACCATGGCCGGATATGCGCTGGGTCGACTCAAGTGGCGCGGGCGCAACCTGCTCTTCACGATTTTCATGGGCACCATGGTCATCCCCGTCGAGGGTGTGGTCATCTCCCAGTTCCTGATCGTCCGAAGCGTCGGTCTACAGAACACCCTATTGGCCGTCGCCCTGCCAGGCATGGTGGGCGCCGTCAATATTCTGCTGATGACCAATGCCTTCAAGGGCATTCCGGATGAGCTTGAGGAGGCGGCCGAGGTGGACGGCGCCAATCTTTGGCAGCGCTTCTACCGGATCTGTGTGCCTCAGGTCAAAGGCACCATGACCGTCGTCGGCATCTTCGCCTTCGTGGGCGCCTGGAATGATTTCCTCTGGCCTCTTATCGTCATCTCCGACGAGTCAAACTACACGCTCACTCTGGGCATGAACCGACTCAAGGGCATGTTCATTTCGGATCCCAGATTGATAGCAGCGGGGGCCCTGGTCTCCCTGATACCGATCCTGGTCTTCTTCGCCTGCTTCCAACGCTACTTCTTCCGTGGTCTGGAACAGGGTGGCATCAAGGAATAGCATCATTATGAAATTTGGAGTCAATTACACCCCCTCCCACAACTGGTTCTATTTCTGGCTGCATCCGGATTGGGATGCTGTCGCCAAAGACCTGGACGACATCGCCTCCCTTGGGCTGGATCATATCCGCATCTTCCCGCTGTGGACGCTGCTCCAGCCCAACAGGACCTGGATCAACGATGCCGCCCTGGACGACCTGAGGCATATGGCCGCCCTGGCGGATGAACGAGGGTTGGATGTCTATTCGGATGTGATTCAAGGGCACATGTCCAGCTTTGACTTTGTGCCCTCCTGGCTGGTCTCATGGCATGAAACCAACATGTTCACGGATCCGGACGCTGTCCAGGCGCAGGCCCGTCTGGTCGCTTCGGTCTATGAAGCCTTGGCGGATCTGCCGCATTTCCGCGGTCTGACCGTCGGGAACGAATGCAACCAGTTCACTGACCGTGTTCATCCGCGTCGAATGCCCTCCTCCTCCGAGGAGGCCGAAGACTGGCTGCTGCAGCTGTTGACCCCATTGAAGCAGAGGGCGGCCCAGGAGGGCCGCGTGCTTCTGCATTGCGAAAACGATGCGACCTGGTATCAGGATGGCCACTCTTTTCTTCCGCGATATGCGTCCAACATCGGAGACATGACCTGCATTCATTCCTGGGTTTTCAACGGCGCCGCCCAGGAGTGCGGTCCCTTGGCCGAGGAGAGCACGCGGCATGCCGAGTACCTGGTGGAGCTGTCGAAGGCCTTTGCCGGTCAGCCCCATCGGCAGGTCTGGCTGCAGGAGATCGGTGCCCCGCTCAATGTAATGGGCGCAGAGCAGGCTGCTGACTTTTGCAGGTCTTCAGTGGAGCATGCCCTCGATTGCAGCGATATGTTCGGCATCACCTGGTGGTGTTCGCATGACGTCGACCAGCATTTCGGTGATTTTCCTCCCTTTGAGCATCATCTGGGTCTGTTCGACCAAGAGCAGCATCTCAAGCCCATAGGCAAGGCCTTCGCCCAGGCAGTGAAGGAGTACACTGGCAAGGAGGTCTCCCGGACCAGGTCAACGGCTCTCGTGGTGGATGTGGACGAGCATGATGATCCTTTGCTCAGATCCGCCTGTGCGCCCGGCGGTTCTATCTTCAAGAAGTGGATGGAACTCAGCCGCCAAGGTGCTAGGCCGGCCCTGGTCACATCCCTGCACGCGGCGGACAGCAGCTGGCTGCGGGACAGGGGGATCAGTGAGTGCATTGCCGTCAAACCTGTTGGTGGAAGCTCATATAGCGCTGTATCCGACTCCTCGCTTCTGCAGAATAAGTCCTGACCGCGGCATGCCCTGCTTCCGGATTCGGCTCCTGCCTTCGTCTGAGGCTGGAATGTGAGCGATAACAAGCTCCTTGGCCTCAGAGGAGGTTGTTGACCAAGGTTTTGTGCTGATGAGGGTCTAAGTTAGGGTTAAAGGTCGATATTCATATACGCCCAAAGCGTGTGGCAGGCAGTCTGATTTGCTGAGTCGGCCGAGCCGGATCACGGGTGTCGACGAGGATGGTTGATATGAGGTGGCGCATGGACGGCGAGTCCGATGGCGGAGAAACGGAAGCCAGAACGGGCTCGTCTGTTCATAAGGGGACGGACGATGCCAGGGTCAACCTCAAGGACATAGCCAACGAACTGGGGATATCCCAGACAGCGGTCTCCTTCGCCATCAATGACAAGCCTGGAGTCTCCATCCAGACCAAGCGCAGGGTTCGCGAAGCGGCTGCCAGGATGGGATGGAAACCAGTATATGCAGCCCAGGCCCTGGGCAGTTCCAGGACCATGACGGTGGGCTTCGCTCCGGCCAGGTCCATGGATGCCTTCCAGACCGAAGGATTCATGCTGCATTTCATGGCTGGCATCCATACATCCCTGAGCAGGTCGGGATACGGCCTGCTCTTCCGCCCCTGCGCCACGCTTGACGAGGAGCTGGACACTTATCGGGACTGGGCCAGGCGCAAGCGGGTCGATGGGGTGGTCCTGGTTGATCTTCTCTCCGATGATCCCAGGCCTCGGCTTCTGCATAATCTAGGCCTGCCCGCAGTTTTGGCCGGAGGTCCGGACTCGGACAACTATCTGCCCTCGCTGTCCATCGACGATTCCAGAACCATGACGACGATCATGAACCATCTGAGCTCGCGTGGGCATGCCCGGATCGCTTATTTGTCGGGGGATGAAAACCTTGACTACAGCCAAGCCCGTGTCTCTTCCTTCAAGGAGTTCGTCCGTCGTAAAAACCAGGGGGAGCCGAAGGTGGAGTTCACGGACTTTACGCCGGACAAGGCCGCGGCCCTGACTCTTCGTCTGTCATCGGGGAAGAATCCGTATACGGCTTTTATCTACGAGAACGAGATCATGGCTGCAGCAAGTCTACGAGCGATGCTGGAAAGCAGGATGACCTCCATAACAGTACCGAGGTCTGAGAATAAGGCTGCAGCTCCTGTTTCGGCCTATCTCGGTCTGCCGGCCATGGTCAGCTTCGAGGACAGCTTTATCTGTCAGAGCACCTATCCTTCCATTACATCAGTCCATCGTGATGCCGGGCTCTACGGCACCAAGGTGGCCAACCTGCTTCTGAAGATCTTCCGAGGGGAGCAGGTGGGGGGCAACCGCCGTATTCTGACCCCAAAGTTGGTCATTCGCGAGAGCACGGCGCGTCCGCTGCGATGAAACCTGTGACAAGCGCCGGGAATTCTGTGCTATGGCCCCGGTATCATGGTCGCATGTGAGCGTAAACGGTCACGCCTGTGAAACGTCTGCCGCCAATGCCACCGAGGAGGATGGAGTCGTCATGTTCATACCACGTTATTACGAGGATCCAGCCACGCTGCATGTGGGGACCGAGCCCAACCGTGCCTACTATATGCCGGCCGGCGCCCCCATGGACACGCGTGGCGACCTGCGCAAGCGCTCCGACCGATACCTGGATCTGGATGGAGACTGGGACTTTCGCTATTACGCCAGCATCGACCAGCTGGACGCCGAGGTTCAATCCGCCAACGAGGCCAAGGATCCGGTCTTTTTCGAAGCAGGCTACAGCCCCTCCCGGGATGCGGGCCGAGGGGTGTACCAGCCCATCCATGTGCCAGGAGTCTGGCAGACCCAGGGCTATGACAACCCCCAATACACCAACGTGCGTTATCCCTTCCCCTTCGATCCGCCCAGGGTGCCGGCCGACAATCCCTGCGGCATCTACCTGCGCTCCTTCGACTACGAGCCTGATCCCTCGGCACCTCGTGCACTGCTCAATTTCGAAGGGGTGGACTCCTGCTTCTACCTCTGGGTCAACGGGGATCTGATCGGATACAGCCAGGTCTCGCACGCCACCAGTGAGTTCGATGTGACCGACCACCTGCGGCAGGGCCGCAACCAGCTGGCCGTCCTGGTGCTCAAGTGGTGCGATGGCAGCTATCTGGAGGACCAGGACAAGTTCCGCATGAGTGGCATCTTCCGCGATGTCTACATCCTGCGTCGGCCCAAGGCACATCTGCGCGACTGGTTCGTCCACACCGATCTGGACGAGGACATGGGTCATGCCAAGGTGACCCTGGAACTGGATCCCACCGGCGTATCGGGCCAGGACGATGCCGCTCTTGACGTGCAGGCTCTGCTGACCGATCCCGATGGGGTGGAGGTGGCCCGGGCCGAGCTGACAGGTTGCAAGGAGCCTGAGCAATTTGTCATGGAAGTCAGCCATCCCCGCCTCTGGAATGCCGAGGACCCTGAACTCTACCGGCTGACCCTGTCGACCAGGGCCAGCGCTTCTGAACCCGACGATTCCGCTCAGCCCTTGCCGGGGGAGCACCCCGACGAGGTAATCACCGAGTACATCGGCCTGCGCACCATAAGCGTGGACGGCCAGGTGGTCAAGGTCAACGGCAGCCCCATCAAGATTCACGGGGTCAACCGACATGACGGGGATCCGCGCACCGGCTTCGCCATCGATCAGAGGCAGATCATGCGCGACCTGACCCTGATGAAAGAGCACAACGTCAACGCCATCCGCACATCCCATTACCCCAACAGCCCCCAGTATTACGCCCTCTACGACCAGCTGGGCTTCTATCTGATCGCCGAGGCAGACCTGGAGACCCACGGCATCGAGGCCCTCTACCACGGTCCGGACTGGAAGGAGCCCGATTACTGGAATGGTCGCATCGCCGACGAGCCGCGCTTCACCAAGGCCATTGTCGACCGGGTCCAGCGCAGCGTGGAGCGGGACAAGAACCATCCTTCGATTCTGATCTGGTCCATGGGCAATGAAAGCGGTTACGGCTGCGGCATCGAGGCGGCTCTGGCCTGGACCAAGTCCCGGGACTCCTCCCGTCTGACCCACTACGAGTCGGCCATCCACGGCTCGCCCCGGAAGGATCTGGACTACAGCAATCTGGACATCACCTCGCGAATGTATCCCAGCATCAAACAAATCGAGGATTACTTCACGCCGGAGGGTCCTCATGGCATCAGCAGCCACGGGGATGACGGAGACGGAGGACGTCGGCCTTACTTCCTCTGCGAGTACTGCCATGCCATGGGACTGGGCCCCGGGGATTTGGAGGACTATTTCCGGGTCATTCAGGCCTATCCAGGGCTACTGGGCGGCTGCATCTGGGAGTGGGCCGACCATGCCATCGACCAGGGCAGGGACCGTGAGGGCCGTCGGATCTATGCCTACGGTGGCGACCACGGCGAGTACCCCAACGATGCCAACTTCTGCATGGACGGCCTGGTCTACCCCGACCGACGGCCCCACACAGGCCTCAAGGAGTTCAAGAACGTATTCCGTCCGGCCCGTCTGGTCGGCTACGATCCCCAGACCCGGCTGCTCACCCTGCACAACTATCTGGACTTCACCTTCCTGGACGAATACCTGAGCCTGAAGTGGACCCTCCTGTGTGACGGGGAGCCGGTTGCCTCCGGGACGCCGGAGCTTGACCGGGGGACCGGCCTGCACATCGCCCCCCATGCCGAGGGAACCGTGGGTCTGCCACCCATGAATCCTCCTGAGAAAGGCCGTCTGACCCTGCTGGTGGAGTATGTCCTGGCCAAGGCCGATTCGGTGCTTCCACAGGGGCATCCACTGGGCTTCGATCAGCTTGAAGCTGCGGACATGGGAATGCCTGAACGTCCCAACGGCGTGGCCAGGGTCATCAGTGCCGATCCCGGCAGCGGATCCCGGGGCGCCCATCGTCCGATGGTCAGGCAGACTGATGCCCGCTTCGATGTGGAGGGGGCCGACTGGCGCTACGTCTTCAACCGACGAACCGGCATGGTGGAATCCATGTGCATCGACAACCGTTCCCTGCTGACCGCCCCTATGGAGGTCAACCTCTGGCGGGCGCCCACGGATAATGATGCCACCATCAAAGAGGAATGGCGCAAGGCCGAATACGACCGGGCCGGCACCAGGGCCCTATCCTGCCAACTGCAGACCGATCAGGAACGGGGGTTGACCACCATCAAGGCTGAACTGTCCCTGGTGGCACCTTTCATTCAGCCCATGGGCAGCATCCTCGCCACCTGGACCCTGAGTGACCAGGGTGGGCTGGACCTGAAGATGGAGCTGCATCGGGATTCCGAATTCCCCTATCTGCCCAGGTTCGGCCTGCGGCTCTTCCTGCCCAAGAGTCTGCAGCGGGTCACCTATTGCGGCTATGGGCCCTACGAGAGCTACCGGGACATGCACCGTGCCAGCCACTATGGCGTTTTCCATGACACTGCGCAGGGTATGGTCGAGCACTACCTGCGTCCCCAGGAGAACGGCTCCCATTATGGCTGCGACTACGTCCTGGTGGAGGATGACCGCTCACTGTTGCAGGCTGCGGGGGATGGTCCGATCAGCTTCAACTGCTCCCCCTACACACAGGAGGAGCTGACCGCCAAGGGGCACGACCATGAGCTGGAGGAATGCGGCTCGACCGTGCTCTGCCTGGACTATGCCACAAGCGGTGTAGGCTCGAACAGCTGCGGACCCGAGCTGGATCCCGCCTATCGTCTGGATGAAACCGATCTGGTCTTCGGACTGCATCTGCGGGTCCGTTCCAAGTGACCCAGGCTGACGGGGTCTTTCATCCCCGCCAGCGCAGGTACTGCCGGTAGACCTGCTCACAGGGGGCTCCCGTCAGCGTGGTCTCGATGTCCACCGGCCAGACGGGGGGCTCCTCTTCCCCGGTCAGAGCCCAGGCCGCCTGGCGGGCCGCACCAATGGCCACATATTCGTCCGGACGTGGTAGCTGCACATCCATGCCCAGGATTCCCGGGGCATAGGCTCTGACCGCTGAGGACTTGGCGCCGCCGCCGACCAGGAGGATCCTGGAGACTGTGGTGCCCAGCCGCTTCAGCAGCTCCAGACAGTCGCGCTGGGAGCAGAGCAGACCCTCCACGAATGCCCTGGCCAGGTTGGTGCGGGTGGTATTGGCCAGGGTCAACCCCTCCAGCCTGGCGTGGGCGTCAGGGCGGTTGGGCGTGCGCTCGCCGTCGAAGTAGGGGATCAGGGTGATGCCCTCGGCACCCGGCGAGGAATTCTTCGCCAGTTCGGCCAGACCGTCATAATCCGTTCCGAGAGCGGCCAGGCCCGCGTCGAGGATGCGTGATGCGTTGATGGTGCAGGCCAGGGGCAGCCAGTGGCCGGTCGCATCGGCGAATCCGGTCACCGAGGCGCTCATGTCATAGGCGGGGACCGGGCTGACCGCTGCAGCGACACCCGAGGTTCCCAGGGAGATGGAGACGTCGCCCACCTGCATGGCCAGGCCCAGCGCCGTCATGGCGTTGTCGCCTCCGCCCGGTGCGATGATGCAGCCGCCGGGCACATCCCTGCCGGCGATGCGGGGGTCGGCCTTGGCTCCGACCTGGTGGGGGCCAAGAACTTTAGGCAGAATCACACGCTCGGCCATGCCGCCGGGCAGGGCCATGGCCAGCAGGTCACGGCGATAGCAGTCGGCGGCTGGGTCGTAGTAGCCGGTGCCGGAGGCATCCGAGCGATCGGTGAAGAGATCCTCCAGTCCGGGTTCGGTCCCAGGGTCGGCTGCGGGGCCATGACCGGCGATGACCCAACTCAGCCAGTCGTGGGGGAGGCATATGGCCGCGATGGCTCTGGCATTATCCGGTTCCATCCGGCTGACCCAGGCCACCTTGGTGATGGTCAGCGAAGCCACCGGGGAGGATCCCACAGCCCGCACCCAGGCTTGTTTGCCGCGCATGGCCAGGTCCTGTTCCGGGCCCGGGTCCTTGTTTGTCCCGCCATTTTCCGCCTGAGCGCTTTCAGCCTCGCTGGTCTTGGACCTGGCTAGCCGGATGATGAGATCGTCGGCATCCGGAGCCGAACGCGTGTCGTTCCAGAGCAGGGCATCCCTGATCACCTGTCCCTGGTGGTCCAGCAATACCATGCCGTGCTGCTGGCCGCCCACGCTGATGGCAGAGACATCGTTCAGACCTCCCGCCTGGGCTGAGGCCTCCTGAAAGGCCTTCCACCAGGCCATGGGATCGACGCTGGTGCCTGCCGGATGTGGAGCCTTGCCAAAGCGAACCAGTCGACCGGTCCGGGCTTCGGTGACCCTTACCTTGCAGGACTGGGTCGATGTGTCCACTCCCGCCACCAGGATCTCATTCATGTCAGCCTCCTTGCTTTCTGGGCTCCGGTCTTTGGAGTACCCCATCATAGTATCTCAATTATTAAATCGATAAACTAAATGGCCTTGTTCCGGGTGCTCGCAATTGCTGACCCACCGTCGGACTCGAACGTAAGATGTTGGAGAGGCCCAGGATTCAGCGGGCCCATGTTCGTTCATGAAAGGTTGTTGAACCGTGACTGCCCTGCGCTCCATCAATCAGGATGATCTGAGAAACCACAACCTCTCGGTCATCATCGACACCATTCTGCGGTCGCCTACCTCGCTCAGCAGGGCGGATCTGGCCAAGGCCACAGGGCTGACCAAGGCCACCATGTCACTCCTGGCGGGCCTCCTGCTCAGGAATCGGGTGGTGCGCGAGGAGGAGCCCGAGACCTCCCAGAGCAGCCACGGACGACCCAGCACCCCGCTGTCCATCGCACACGGACGCTGGGCCGGCCTGGGCCTGCAGATCAACACCGATGGCTACGGCTGTCTGGCCGTGGATCTGGATGGGACCCTGATTGATTCGGCCTGGGTCAAGGATGACATGCACGAAGCGGAACCTGATCAGGTCTTCGCCAACCTGGAGAAGCTGGCCAAGCCCATCGAACGCAAGCTCTCCCGTCGCCACTACCGTACAGTGGGTTCGGGCCTGGCCCTGCCCGGTCTGGTCGGCGGCGACACCACCCTGCTTATGGCCCGCAATCTGGGATGGGAACGTCTGGATCTGCAGGACTTCCCCCTGGTTCGCCGTCTGGCTCCCCGAGTGGGCAACGAGGCGCGTCTGGCAGCCCTTGCACAGATTCCCGGCTACGCTGCCCAGCGTCCAGCCGACGGACATGAGGGGACGCTTTCACCCACGGACTCCTTTATTTACATCTCAACTGACATCGGCATCGGCGGGGCTGTGGTGCGCCGCGGGGCCGTGGAGACCGGGGATCATGGGTTCGCTGGCGAATTGGGGCATGCCTCGGTGGACCTGAACGGGCCCACCTGTCGTTGCGGCCGCCGCGGATGCCTGGAGACCTACGCCGGGCGTAGGGCCCTGGTTGAGGCGGCCGACATCGCCACCGGAGCCGAGGCGGTCACGCCTCAGGCCATGGAGGAACTCTACCGGCGCTGGCAGCAGGGAGACGCCAAGGCGGTCGACGCCATCGACCGCGGACTCGATGCCATGATTTCGGTCATTGCCTCCGCCATCAACATTGTCGACGTGGATACGGTCATCCTGGGGGGATTCTGGTCGCACTTCGGGGGAAATCTGGCCCAGCGCCTGCAGGATCGTCTCAATCAGCTGACCCTGGGCCGGGATGCCGTGGACATCCGTGTGCTCATCCCCACCCAGGCCGACTATCCGGCCCTGGAGGGAGCAGCGCTGGTGGGCCTGCGCCGTTTCATCGACAATCCGCTGGATTTCTTCGAGAACTGATAGGTCGAGGACCGAGACGCCCAAGGGTTCAATGACCAGCCTGAGACGGGTCGGAATCGGCAGGCATCCGCCTGCCGTCGACCCTGAAGAGGGCGTGGGCGTCTCCGCCCTGTAGGCGTTTCAGATAGGTTCGGGCTCGGGCCATGCGTTCCACAGTGGTCTGGGCCAGCGGGGCTGGGAGTTGATCGGGTTCGAACCAACCGACCGACAGGCTCTCCTCGTCACCCACAAAGGGGTCGGCATTGCCGCTGGGGTCGGGCCGGCAGATGAACAGATGATCCATGTACATGGTCCGGTCACCGTTGGCATAGGTGACCACCTCCCGGGAGGATGTGACCGCCGCCAGGTCGGTGACGATCACATCCACCCCGGTCTCCTCCTTGACCTCACGAACCACGGTGTCCGCCGGGTCCTCGCCGGGTTCGTTGATCCCGTAGACCAGGGCCCACTGGCCTGTGTCGGAGCGACGGCCCAGCAGGACACGGCCCTGGTCGTCGCTGACGAAGGCCGTTACGCCGTTCAGCCAGAGCAGGTCATGGCCTATGGACCGCCGCAGTCTGAGTACGAAGTCAGGAGTGGGCATATCAGTCCCGGTCCGGGTCGGCCAGCGCAGCCCGCTGGGCCATCCAGGCCTCCACCTCTTCCACGGTCTTGGGGATGCCTGCAGACAGCCACTGGGGTCCCTGCTCGGTCATGAGCACGTCGTCCTCCACGCGCACGCCGATGCCGCGGAACTCCGGGGGCACCAGCAGGTCGTTCTCCTTGAAGTAGAGTCCGGGCTCGATGGTGAAAATCATCCCTGGGGTGATCGGCGCGCCCTGGTAGGACTCGTACCTGGCCTCCGCGCAGTCGTGTACGTCCAGACCCAGGTGGTGGGCGCAGCCGCAGGCGTGCCAGCGCCGATGCTGCTGGCCCTGGGGGGAGAGGGACTCCTCCACGCTGACCTTGAGGATGCCCCACTCGTGCAAAGTTTCAGCCAGCACTCGCATGACGGCATGATGGATGTCCGAGTAGGTAGCACCGGGCTTGGCGGCTTCGAAGCCGGCCTGCTGGGCCTTGAGCACAGTCTGGTAGATCCGCTTCTGCAATGGGCTGAAGGTGCCGCCTACGGGGAAGGTGCGGGTGATGTCGGCCGTGTAGAGGCTGTTGACCTCCACGCCGGCATCAATCAGGAGCAGGTCGCCTTTCCGGACTGTCCCGTCGTTGCGCATCCAGTGCAGAATGGGAGCGTGCTTGCCCGAGGCGATGATGGAACCGTAGCCCACATCGTTGCCTTTCTCGCGGGCGTTGGCATTGAAAACGCCTTCCAGCATCCGCTCGGAACGGGGTTTGCCCACCACCCGGGGCAGGTGGGTCAGAATCCGGTCGAACCCGTCCTTGGTGGCGGCGATGGCCTTGCGCATCTCGCCCACCTCGTAGTCGTCCTTGATCATGCGGGCTTCGGAGGTGAACTCCTCGAGCTTGTCGTCGGCCTCCTCATTACGGTCAGGGCCGCCGATGCCATTGGCCTTGCGGGCGGCTTCCACCTGGTTCAGGACCTCCTGGTCGGCAGTGCGGATCACCCGCAGCTTGACCGCTCCCTGATCCGGTCCCAGATCCTTGGCGATGGCATCGGGGAAGGTGGCGATGTCCTTGGTGGGGATGCCGGTCATGATGGCCAGTTCCCGCAGTCCGGCCCGGGGGCCCACCCAATACTCCCCGTACTGTGAGGAACGGTAGTAGTCACGGGTGGACTGATCGGCCCGGGGATGGACGAAGAGCTCGGGGGTATGGGTCAGGCCCTGGGCGGCCTCCGGACCGTCGGGGTCCACCGGGTCCAGGACCAGGATGGCCCCGGGTTCGTAGTCCTCGCCCAGGCCCGTGTAGTAGGCGAAGGTGGTATCTGGGCGGAAGGCGTAATCGTTGTCGTTGTTTCGGGTCTTGTAGGAACCGGCGGGGATGACCAGGCGTTCGCCGGGGAAGCGCCGGCCCAGTTCACGCAGACGGCGCTCAGTGTATTTGCTGGACTCCAGCGGCTCGATCTGGGGCTCCTGGGCCTGCCAGCCGGTGGTCATGAACTTTTGGAAAGCGGCGGAGTTGGGGCGCAGGGTGCGGTTGTTCACCCGGTCTTGCATGTTCTGCTCATCCAGGTCCACATTCTTGGGATCGGTGTCTCCTTGTAGATGCTCCTGAGCGGATACGGTCACGTCCAGCCTCCTTGAAATTCCGGTTCTGACTATGTTGGTTCCATGGTAGTGCGTTCGGCCGATGTGACAGTCGGCTGTTTCGGCCCTCAATCGGGGCCGATGGCGCATAGAATGGGCGGGAAGCATCCACAGCCAGCAGGAGGCGCAGGCAGAATATGTCATTCGAACACCCCAACAGCAAGGGTCAGAATATTCGCGATGTCGAGCGGGCCATCATGTCGCGTCCCGCCGAGCATGACAGCCCCAATCTGGATCTTGACAGGATGGGGATGATGCTGGACCTGCTGGGCCACCCCGAGCATAGCTTCCGGGTCATCCACGTCACCGGGACCAACGGCAAGGGGTCCACGGCGCGGATGGCCGAGGCCCTGGTGAGGGCCTATGGTCTACGCACTGGGCTCTACACCTCGCCCCACCTGGAGAGGATCAACGAGCGGATCGCCATTGACGGCAAGGAGCTTTCAGACGAGGACTTCGTAGACATCTACCAGCAGATCGAGGATTTCATCGCCATGGTGGACGACCGCTTCGCCCAGCAGGGCAGGGCTCCCATGAGCTTCTTCGAGGTCCTGACCGCCATGGCCGTCTGGGCCTTCGCCGACGCCCCCGTGGACGTGGCCATCGTCGAGGTGGGGATGGGCGGCCGCTGGGATGCCACCAACGTCCTCGATGGTGACGCTTCCATCATCGGACCTGTGGACATGGATCACATGCAGTGGCTGGGGGATACGGTCGAACAGATAGCGGGGGAGAAGGCCGGAATCATCAAGCCCAAGTCCACGGTCATCGTCGGCGCCCAGCCCCATGAGGATGCCGTCATGCCCATCATCGAGCAGGCCGTGCGCGAGCAGGGCGCCCCCACACTGTTGAGGGACGGCAACGAGCTGGAGGTGGTCTCCCGCATGCCCGCAGTCGGCGGTCAGGTGGCCACCTTGCGCACGCCCCAGGGGCTCTACAAGGATGTGCCCATTGACAAGTTCGGGGAGCATCAGGCCCACAACGCCCTGGCGGCCCTGGCGGCGGCTGAGACGGTCATCCCCGTCAACGGGGCCCTGGACCAGGATCTGGTGGCCGAGGCTTTGAGCCAGGTGCGCATCCCTGGACGGATCGAGCAGGTGCGTACCTCGCCCACCATCATCATCGACGGTGGGCACAATCTGAATGCGGCCCAGTCTCTGCGTGCGGCCATTGAGGAGAACTACGACTTCAAGCAGCTGGTAGGCGTGATTTCCATGATGGCCGACAAGCAGGTGGAGGACTATCTGGGCCTGCTGGAGCCCGTGCTGGACAGCGTCGTGGTCACCGAGAACTCCTGGAAGGGTCGGGTCATGCCGGCCGAGGATCTGGAGCGAGTGGCGGTGAGGGTCTTCGGGCCCGACAGGGTGGTCCGGCGTGATCGTATGCCTGACGCCATCCAGACGGCCGTCGACATGGTCGACAGCGAGGATCAGACCGGGGTGGGCTACGGCCGAGGGGTGCTGATCTGCGGCAGCTTCGTCACCGCCGGCGACGCCCGCACCCTGCTGGCCGAGCGGCCCAACCCCGATCTGGCCAAACCTAAGGCGGAGCGCGCCTGATGTATCTCAAGGAGCTGACCCTCAAGGGCTTCAAGTCCTTCGCCTCGGCCACCACCCTGCGCTTCGAGCCGGGCATCACCGCCGTGGTGGGCCCCAACGGATCAGGCAAATCCAACATCGTCGACGCCCTGGCCTGGGTCATGGGTGAGCAGGGGGCCAAGAGCCTGCGCGGCGGATCCATGGAGGATGTCATCTTCGCCGGCACCTCCTCCAGACCGCCGTTGGGCCGGGCTCAGGTCACCCTGACCATCGACAACACCGATCGGACCTTGGACATCGACTACACCGAGGTCACCATCAGTCGGACCATCTATCGAAACGGCGGGTCAGAATACGCCATCAATGGGTCCGACTGCCGCCTGCTGGACATTCAGGAGCTGCTCAGCGACACCGGGCTGGGCCAGCAGATGCACGTGATCGTCGGCCAGGGGCGGCTGGATGCCATCCTGCGGGCTGATCCGGCCGGCCATCGTGCCTTCATCGAGGAGGCGGCCGGCATCCTCAAGCATCGCAAGCGCAAGGAAAGGGCCCTGCACAAGCTGGCCAACACCGAGACCAACCTTTCCCGTCTGGATGATCTGATCGGCGAGATTCATCGGCAGTTGGGGCCGCTGGGCCGCCAGGCCAAGGTCTCCCGCCGGGCCGACATGATCCAGGTCAGCCTGCGGGACGCCCAGGCCCGTATCCATGCCGACGATGCCCTGACCTCGCAGAAGAAGCTGGAGGATCTGCGCTCGCGGATGGTAGAGACCCGGGGGCGGCTGGCCCGGGGGCAGGAGGATCTGACCAGGGTAAAGCTGCGCATCGAACAGTTGGAGGGGCTGGATAGGCAGTCCAGTCCGGCCCTGGATGCGGTCAACCAGCAGTGGAATGACCTGACCAAACTCGGCGAACGGGCCGGTTCCCTGGCATCCCTGGCCAGGGAGCGCAGCCGTTCGCTGGAGGCCGGCATGGTGGCCGACCAGGGGCAGGACCCCGGGGTGCTCAGACGGCGGGCCGACGAGCTCAAGGGCCAGGCCGACCAGGAGGAGGCCCAGGTTGGAGCCGATCGGATCGCCCTGGATGGCCGCGTTCAAGCCCGTGCGGATCTGGAGCGGCGGCTGGCCGCCCACCGGCAGACCATGACCGAGCTGCGGCAGGCGGCCAGAAAGCGGCAGGCTCGGTTGGGCGATCTGGCACAGCTGGTGGCCAAGGAGGAATCGGCCCTGGAACTTTCCAGGCAACGTGAGCGTGACCTGACCAGTCAGCAGGATCAGCTCAGGGAAGGCCTGGAGCGGGCCAGAAACCGGGTACGGGACCTGGATAATCAGGAGGAAAGCCCCGACCAGGACGGCAAGCAGGCCCTTGATCAGGCAAATCGAGTCAGGGACCAGGCCCGCAGCAGACTCAACGACCTCGAGGAGCGCGAACGCCGCATCCGCTCCGATGCCATCTCGGCTCAGGCCAAGGCTGATGCCCTGGCGGACACGCTGGAGCATCGCGGAGCTGGCGAGGCCCTGTCCCAGGACGGGGATCCGGCACTGCTGGGCCTGCTGACTGACTTCGTCCAAGTGGAGGAGGGCTGGGAGGAGCCCCTTGCCCAGGCCCTGCACGACTATGCCTCGGCCCTGGTGGCCAAGGATGGCCAGACGGTCGACCAGACCTTGGAGCGGGCCCGCCAGGATCGCCTGGGACGCGCTGCGCTGATCTCGGCATCAGACCCTCTCGAGGGGGCAGGCATAAGGTCTGGTGACGGTCCCTGGCGGTCGGCCGCCGACCTGGTGGCCCTGCGGGAGCATCCTGCCGACCCCGAACATGCCCAGGGGGTGCTGGCGGCTGTCCGCAGTCTGCTGGCCTCCACGGCTGCCGTCGATGACGCTGATCAGGCTCGCCGTGCCCTGGAGGACGGATGGCAGCATGCGCTGACCAGCCTGGGCGATCTCTACGACCGGGTAGGTGCTGTGGGAGGTTCCGCCCCGGCCACCAGCGACCTGGCACTGACCGCACGCAGGGATAAGGCCCTGGCGCAGGTGGAGGCCCTCCAGGAGGAATCCAAAACACTGCAGCCGCAGATGGATGCGGCCCGTGCCGCCCTTGAGCAGGCTGAAAAGAGGTTGCAGGAGGCGCGCAACCGGTGCACCGAGGCCCGGGTCAAGGCCGAGCAGGCTGCCGGGGAGCTGGCGGCAGCCCGCAAGGAATCGGATCGAGCCCAGGCCGGGGTCAGGGATCTGGCTGACAGGCTGACCCAGGTGCGCGACCAGATGCGCACCCACGAGCTCAAACTGGAGGATCTCAAGGCCGGCCTGGCCCGTGCCCAGGAGGACGGCGGATCTGATTCTGATGACCCGGAGGGCATGGAAGACCGGCAGCATGAATTGGAGACGGCCCTGGACCAGGCCCGCACCGCCGAGATGGAGGCCAAGCTGACCTGGACCGAGAGCGACCGGCGGCATGCCTCCCTGTTGCGTCAGATTGATCTGCTTCGGGATCAGGCCGACCAGGCCGAACGCCATCGTCAGCGGATAGGCGAAGAGAACCGCCGGCGCAAGGTCGGCATGGCATCTCTCGGGCAAATCGCGCTCAGGGCCGACCTGCTGGCCCAGCTGATCCAGGCGAGGATGGAGCATACAGCCCGTCGCCGGGATCAGCTCAGGGCCAAGGCTTCGGCCCACGACAAGGAGCTGACCGATCTGCGGGCCAGCAGGGACGCTCTGGAACCCAGGGTGGCCGGTCTGCGCCAGGATGAGCACGGTCTGGACCTGGAGCGTGAGCGTCTGGCAGGTGAAGACGGCCGTCTTCGTCAGCGCATCCAGGATGACCTGGGTATGGAGCCGGAGGAGCTGATCCGCGAATACGGCCCCGACCGCCCGGTTCCTGTTCTGGATGACGAGGGCAACCCGGTCCCCTTGGAGCAGGATGCAACGGAGGAAGACGGGAATTCACCAGACTTTAGGACAGTGCCCTACCAGCGCGGTGAGCAGGAGAAGCGGCTGGCCAAGGCCAAGCGGGACCTGGCCGCTCTGGGCAAGGTCAACCCGCTGGCCACCGAGGAATACGAGGCCCTGGAGTCCCGCAACCGCTACCTGCACGAGCAGCGTCAGGATGTAATAGGCTCACGGGATGACCTGATGGCCCTGGTCAAGGATCTGGATTCGACCATGGTCACGGTTTTCAAAGAGGCCTTCGACGACACCGCCCAGGCCTTCGAACACATCTTCGCCACCCTCTTTCCCGGCGGGCGTGGACGGCTGCGGCTGGAGGATCCGGATGACCTGCTGACCACCGGTGTTCTGGTCGAGGCCAGCCCGGCCGGCAAGAAGGTACGTCGGCTCTCCCTGCTTTCGGGCGGGGAGCGGTCGTTGACGGCCCTGGCCCTGCTCCTGGCCATCTTTACGGCCAGGCCCAGCCCCTTCTACGTCATGGATGAGGTCGAGGCCGCCCTGGACGACGTCAACCTGACCAGGCTGCTCAAGGCCTTCGAGCAGCTGCGCGAGCATGCTCAGCTGATCATCATCACCCACCAGCAGCGGACCATGGGCATTGCCGACGCCCTCTACGGGGTCACCATGCGGGGGGACGGGGTGACGGCCGTCATCTCCCAGCGGCTGGAGGATCCGAATCGTTCCGGTCGCGAAGATCCCGAGCCCAATCAAGGGTGACCCTGGCCAGAACCGCCTGGGAGTCCACGATGGGCAGCTGCGGCATGGGGTAGGCCTCGTTGAGCACTGAGAGCTCGGTGCAGCCCAGTATGCCGGTTGGAATTTTTTCCTCTGTTGAAACCATCTACCAGGTTCTCGTGCGTCCCACTCTGCCACGGGGCATTCGGATTTCCATATTAGAATCTTGTCGGGTAGTCATCCCTGGGTTGCCCCGGTGGCTCCCAGATCGTAGCTTTTCGTGCCCAGCAGGCGAGCAACCACATGGTCGTCGCCCTCATAGGGCACGTGGCCGCCGTCCTTCTTGATCCAGCGTTCCTCGCCCTTGCCGATGACCAGGGTGACGCGCAAACGGTCCCCTGGCCGGCCTGGATTCCCCAGGGCCTGCTTGATGGCCTGGGTCCTGTCCGGCTCGATGCTGACATCCAGTTCCGGGTTGGTCACGAAGCCCAGCATCTGCCGGTCCACCTGGTCCGAGCTTTCTCCGTCCTCGTCGTCGGCGGTCAGGATCAGTCGATCGACACGGTCCTGGGCGGCGCTGACGATGCCCTCCCTGCGGTCGATGGCCTTGCCACCAGCTGAACCGGAGACCAGGGTGATCAGGGGCCTGCGCTGGCCATAGCGCTCGTCCACGAAATCCAGGAGGGCCGTGACCGAGGCCTTGTTGTGGGCGTAGTCGACGTAGACCACCCGGTTGTCGGCCTTGAAGCGTTCCATCCTGCCGGCGATTCTGACGCTCTCCATGGCCTGGATGGCTCCGGCATCAGGCTCCAGACCAAGACGGGTCAGCATGGCCAGGGCGGCGGCAGCGTTCAGGGCGTTGAAATCCCCGTCCATGGACAGGCTGACCGGCCGCAGGGTTCCGCCAAAGGGCCCTATCAGGTAGTCGTCGCCATTGCCGGGTGCCTTACGGACCAGGAAGTCGGCCTGTCGGGTTTCATCGCCGAAGGTGGTCACCGGAACGCCGGCGGCGCGGGCATCCTGACGGATCAGGTCGGCTCCTTGCGCATCGGCTCCCAGGACCAGCTGCCGGCTGTTGTATGTTATGCGGCGCTTGCAGTAGAAGTAGTCCTCGAAGCTGGGATGCTCGATGGGGCTGATGTGGTCTGGGGAGATGTTCAGGAATGCTCCCAGATCGAAGGTCAGCCCGTAGACCCGGTCCACCTTGTAGGCCTGGGAGGAGACCTCCATGACCATATAGCGCATGCCCGCATCCACCGCCTGGCGCATCATTCGGAAGAGGTCCAGCGACTCTGGAGTAGTCAGCTGGGATTCCTGGTAGTGCCGGCCGTCCAGGCAGTTGTCCACCGAGGAGAGCAGGGCGGCGCGTCCCTCGGAGAGCCTGGAGAGCATGGCCTGCAGGAAGTAGGCAGTGGTGGTCTTGCCCTTGGTACCGGTGATTCCCACCAGGGTCAGCCGGTCCTGGGGGCGGCCATAGAAGGCTGAGGCAAGCAGGCTCATGGATTTGCGCACGTCATTGACGATGATCCCCGGAGCCTTGGTGTGTGTGGACAGGTCCTGCTGGGCCACGTAGGCCGCCGGTCCTTCCGGGCCGCAGGAATCCAGATATTCAGGCAGAAAGCGTCCCTTGCAGAAGAGCAGGCTGCCAGGTCCCACCTGACGGGTGTCATAGGTGACATCGGTGAAAGGCTTGGATGGCTGGATATCCTCGGACGAATCCAAGGTCCACCGGTCACCTTGGATCACCTCGCGCAACTGATCATGTCCGTGCAGTAGCTCCAAGGCCGAAGCCATCGTCAGCGCCATGCCATCCTCCCCCTTGTCCGTTGGGTTGTGTCTGTCCCGATAGGAGACCTGAATGAGACCAGACCCAAGTCTATAACCCCGTTGAGGTCGAAGGAGGCGGGCCCGGCGACCCCTTGACTGAATGGTCAAATGCGGGGTGGCCGCTCATCCTGACCGTCCCCTGCCAGGTATTTGCAGGCAGCGGCGGTGGGCATCAGGGCCGGGGGTCAGAGCCAGGAGTCGGTGACCGGACGGCGGCCCTGGGAGGTCAGGTACTGGTTGAAGTGGTCCCGCCATTTTGCCTGCGCCTGCCGCTGCCAGTCCATGAGGGAGTCCATGGTGATTCGGGCCACCTGGGGGAAGAGGGTGGTCATGGGCTTGATCAGGTCAACGGCCGCCACTGTATCCGCCGTGGCATTGTGGAAATTGCCATGGGGGATGACGCCGTAGTATTCGCTGGTCACTCCCAGGGTGCGGCGGCCCGACCGGTGGGAGATCTCCCTGTCCAGGACCAGAGGGTCCACCACCAGCAGATCCCCCTGGCCCAGGGGCTTGACTGAGCCTGCACACCAGTGGGCGATGTCCCCGTCCAGCATCTGTACGTCGAAGGGGGCGTTGTAGGCCAGCAGGGGGATGCGCTTGTCCTGGGCGAGGGCAATGAACCCGGCCATCTGGGCGGTGGCCAGCTCAGGCTCCATGCCCTCGGCGGCAAGTTGCTGATCGGTGAACCCGTTGACCCGGCTGGCCCCCTTGCTGATATGTCGGTGCGGATTGACTATCCAGGTGGCTACCACATCCCCTGCGTAGCCCTTGGACGGGTCGCGCAGAACCAGGCTGGCCGAAACAATGCCGTCCCTGCCTGGTTTGGTGCCCGTGGTCTCGGTGTCGAATCCCAGAAGCCAGGAGTCCCCTAGGCGTGTCGATCCCTCTTGCTGGGGGGCGGACTGTAGCGCCTGCTCCATGCTTGTGTACTCGGTGTTTTCCATAAGCGTGATTTCTCCTCAGTCATTATGGTAACCGAGGACCGACCTGCCCGCGACCGGGTCGAAACAGCGACGGGCGAGGGGGGATGGCACAATAGGGGTGTGGCAGATACCAGCGAACTCGAAAGCAGAAAACGTCAATTCGAGGCCCTGGCCATGCCTGCGGTGGATGTGCTCTACCGCCAGGCCATGCGCCTGACCAACAACCCCGACGATGCCCAGGATCTGGTCCAGGATACCTTCGAGCGCGGATTCAAGGCCTTCGACCGCTTCCAGCCCGGCAGCAATTTCGAGGCCTGGATGACCACCATCGAGCGCAACGCCTACTTCAACCAGTATCACAAGGCCAAGCGGCGCCCGCAAAGGGCCAACGATTCGACCGGCGAGTACAACGACTGGGATATCTACTCGGCCTCGGAGCACGGGTCCGAGGGGCTTAAATCCGCCGAGCAGGAATACATGGAGACCTTTGCCCCCGAGGAGATCATGGCCGCCCTGGACCGGCTCAGTCCGGAACGCCGACGGGTCTTCATCGACGCCGCCATCGATGGCAAGAGCTACCAGCAGGTGGCCGACGAGGAGGGCATCAAGATCGGCACGGTCATGAGCCGATTGAACCGTGCGCGCTCGCAGCTGCGTCAGGAGCTGGAGCGATATGCCAAGGAACGCGGCTACCAGCAGGAGCACGGGGCTGCAGGCAAGCCCTCAGCGGAACACCATGGCGCTGTTACGGCCAGGCCTAGTATAAAAAAAGAGATGAACAGCAAGGGGCATTGAGGGCCCCCGAAGATTGGGTATCAGGAAGCGGGCAGGAGCATGGACGGACGCGTGGAGATGAGTCACTACGCCTACGATGACGGCGGCTCTGTCAGGGTGACCCACACCAGCCTGCGCATCTACCAGGATGCCTCCTGCGTTGATCCCAGTGACTGCTTCGATCCGGAATCCTGCTGCGACGAGCGGGAGCGCATGGTCATCGAGGAGCTGCGTCGGTATCTGCGTCCCGAATGCGCACCGGACTGTCTGCTGGATCGGCTCAGGCACATGTTCGATCAGATGGATGAACTGGGACAGGGGGCCCCTGAACGCAGTACGGACAAGTAGATCCGGTCAAGTAGTTCCAGTCGCTTTCTTGGCAGGGCGACGGTTCCGTCAGACTATTCAGGCTATTGCAGAGACCATGGTCATGCCTATGCAACCATGGTTTTATTTTTACGTATATATGCAAAACCCCGGCACCGTTGGTGCCGGGGCAGACGATCAGGTGTTCGGCCTCTTGCCGTGGTTGGCGGCCTTCTTGCGGCGATCCCTGCGCTTGCGTCCGCGCATGCCCATGATTGGACTCCTTTGCTACTGATGATCCGATAAGCCTTGCCGATTATCGCACACCGGGCTGACCTTTGTCGACCAGCCAGGACGCTTAGAGCTGTTGTGCCCGGTATCCCACCTGGGTGGTGTAGACGGCGGCAGGCTGCAGAATGACCAGGTTCCGTCCAGTTCTGAAAGCGTTGGCATAGGCGGTCATGGGCTCCACGGCAACGCCGGCCGGGCGCATACCTGCGTCAAAGCCGGTCCCGGTGCAGACCTGCCAGGAGGTGATGGTCTCATCGCCCCAGAGCTGAATGCGGATGCCGTCCGGCCTGGTGAACCAGGCCGAGCATGTGCCGTCATCGTCTCGTTCCACATCGGTCCAGGCATCGTCAAAGGCCGTATCCTCGCCCAGCGCAGGACCCTGGCGCAGATCGGTTCGTCCCTGGACGGGTTCGGTTCCGGTGGGCAGCAGCCTGTCCGGATCGACCACCACGTGGGTGCGGCAGGGGATGGACAGGGTGCAGGGGGCGTTGTCCTTCTGAATCTGGTCACCGACGCCCTGCTTGCCGTTGGCCAGCCAGGGGTGGATGCCGAAGGCCCAGGGTGCGGCCTCGTCGCCCAGGTTCAGGGCCCTGGTGGTCATGGTCAGCCCCTGGTCGTCCAGGGTGTAGGTGACGGTGACCACCACGTCGAAGGGGTATCCGCCCATGTCCGGCACCCGCCAGGAGAGGCTGACGGAGTCCTCGGTCAGGGCTTGCAGCCGCCAGTAGGCCCGGTATCCGTAGCCGTGGATGGCGGTGTTCCGGTCGTGCTCGTCGATGGGCAGGGTGTATGTGTGACCCTGGAATTCGTAGGTGCCGTCCTCAATCCGGTTGGGGAAGGGTACCAGCACGTTCCCGTTGCTGCAGGGTACGGTTCCATCCGGATCGAATGAGGCCAGCAGGTCCTTTCCCCGGTATTTCAGGACGCGCAGGATGGCTCCCAGCTCGGTCACCACCGCCTCGTAATCCCCATGACGGATGCTGTACTGCTGTCCTGTCCGGGGCACGGCCCCGCCCATCATCTCGTTCGTATGCATACTCCCACTTCCATAGTGCCGTTGATGCTTGGTACGCCACCATCCTAGCGCCTGGTTGGTCTTGGCTTCTTGGTGAAAGAGTGGCGGTTGGACTACCGGGGGACGTTCCGGCTTTCTACCATGGACTTGCAGTGTCCGGGATTGCCCGGATTGACATCGATAAGGAGCAGCAGTGGCAGGATTTCGGACCACCGTGTGCGAACAGCCAACCCCACAGGGCCATGGGCGGGTCATCCTGGCTGATCCGCGCGGGTTCTGTGCGGGGGTGGACCGTGCCATCCAGACCGTGCAGACCATCCTGGATGCGGACAATCCCCACCAGGGTCTGCCACCGGTCTATGTGCGTCGGCAGATAGTCCACAACCGGCATGTGGTCGAGGACCTGTCCAGGCGTGGAGCCGTGTTCGTGGATGAGCTGGACCAGATTCCTGAGCAGGCGGTCCGTGCCGGGGTACCTGTGGTCTTCTCAGCCCATGGAATCGCTCCCTCGGTCGTCAAGGAGGCCCAGCGGCGCGGGATGCGAGTGGTTGATGCCTCATGTCCTCTGGTCAGCAAGGTCCACCGGGAGGTGCAGCGCTTCGTGCGGGACGGCTACCGGATCATTTACATAGGTCACCGGGGGCATGACGAGGCTGTCGGAGTCATGGGGGAGGCCCCTGACCGGGTTCATTTGGTGGAGCATGAGGCTGATATCGAGGCCTTGGACTTCGGGCCCGACACGCCGCTGGTCATGCTGACCCAGACCACTCTGAGCCTTGATGAGACCGCCGACCTGGCTGCAGCCCTGCGTCGACGCTTCCCCTGGATTGAGGAGCCACCGGGTTCCGACATCTGCTACGCCACCCAGAACAGACAGCAGGCGGTCAAGCTGGTGGCCGGTCAGGCGGACTGCATGATTGTGGTGGGGTCGGCCAACTCCTCCAATTCGGTGCGTCTGGTCGAGGTGGCCCGTCAGGCCCTGGATGCGCGCTTTCCTGGTCAGGGCCAGCAAAGGGCCCACCGGGTCGACGATGCGGGGGAGCTGGATCCGACCTGGCTGCAGGGCATGGATTCGGTAGGGCTCACCTCGGGTGCCTCGGTTCCCGAAAACCTGGTTCAGGGTGTGCTGGAGACCCTGGCCTCCCGGGGGTTCACCCAGGTGACCCGGGAACGAGCAGTCGACGAGCACATGCACTTCGTCCTGCCTGCTGCCCTGCGCTCAGCACGTGCATCCAGGAAGGTTCCACAGCCGCAGGGCTAAGCCCCAGCGCTAAAATCTCTCAGTCGGTGGCCAGCGGTGCGGTCCTGGCCTTGAGAACACGAATCAGATCTCGCGGGTCCAGACCCAGGCTGATGCCGCGCTTGCCGCCGGAGACCATGATGGTATCGAACTCCAGGGCGCCCTGGTCCAGCACGGTCAGGTGTTGGGTGCGTTGGCCGAAGGGCGAGATGCCGCCCAGGACATATCCGCTCTCTCGCTCGGCCTGGGCCTTGTCTGCCATACGAGCCTTTTTGACACCCACGGCGGCAGCCAGGTGCTTGAGGTTCAGATGGCCGGTCACCGGTACAATGCCTACGACACGCTCCTTGCCCGTGTCGGCCATCAGGGTCTTGTAGACCGTGCGCGGATCCAGGCCCAGTTTTTTGGCCGCTTCGATGCCGTACCCCTGGTCCATGTGGTCGGCACTGTGATGATACTCGTGGACGGTGAAGGGAACCCCCAGACGCTCCAGCTGGGCCATGGCCGGAGTCGCGGCATCCGAGTCCGCCCGCTTCTTCTTGCTCATGACTCCATGCTAAGGTACTGAGCGTTTGGATAGGCTGAGGGGTGTCTTTGGCGCCATTTGCGCGGAAAGGGTAGTCCATGACCGCTGTCAATGCCTGGCTGCTTGATGCGGTGACGGGCGGCTGGGGGCTGGCCGTGCTTTTCCTGGCCGCATTTCTGGATGCGCTGATCATTCCCATACCCACGGAGCTCATGGTCCTGGCCACGGCTTCGGCCTTTCGAGCCACAGGAAGACCCCTTCCCGTCCTGGTCTTTCTGGTATGCGCCCTGGCTTTCGCGGGCGGCGATGCCTGTACCTATGGGCTTGGGCGCCTGGTCCCCTTGAATCGTCTGGCTGTCTTCCGTGGTGCCGCAGGCAAGGCTGTGACCTCATGGGCCCACCGGGCCCTGCTGCAGGGGGGCGGCTTCTTCACTCTGGCATCGCGGTTCGTGCCCTCGGGCAGGACCGTGGTCAATCTGACGGCCGGGGCGGCGCGCTATCCGCTCAGCCGTTACCTGCCCCTGGCTGCACTGGCCGGCCTGCTCTGGTCAATCTACATGTGGACCCTGGGGTATCTGGCCTCCTCCTGGTTGGAGAACAACCCTCTGGCCGTCATGGTCATCGGCTTTCTGGTGGGCATGGTCGTCGGCCTGGTCTGCGACCTGGCCATGCGGGCGCTCACCCGGAGGCGCTGATTACAGCAAGAGGTCCGTCCCCCGTATAAGGAACGGACCCCGTAAACGCTATGGCCGGAGGAGCCGGCCGGATGCTCAGTCGCCCAGCTTGGCGAAGTAGAGCAGGGTGCGGATCATGTTGCTGGTGAAGCCATACTCGTTGTCGTAGAAGGCAACGGTGCGGACCAGCTGGTCGTCACCGTGGGTGTTGACATCGGTCTGGGTGGGATCGAAGATGCCGCCGTGGGTGTCGCCGATCACGTCGGAGGAGACGATGCCCTCGTCGTTGTAGCCGTAGTAGTCCTTGCCCTCGAAGGCCTTCTTGGCGGCGTCGTTGATCTCGTCGACCGTGACCTTCTTGTCCAGGACGCAGGTCAGCTCGGTGACGGAGCCGGAGGGAACGGCCACGCGCTGTGCATGGCCCTGCAGCTTGCCGTCAACGGAGGGAACGACCTTGCCGATGGCCTTGGCGGCACCGGTGGAGTGCTCGATGGTGTTGATGGCGGCGGCGCGGGTGTTGCGCGGCTTGTTGCCCTTGGGGCCGTCCAGCAGCATCTGGGAGCCGGTGTAGGCGTGGATGGTGGTCATGTAGCCGATGCGGATGCCGAAGTTGTCATCCAGCATCTTGACCATGGCAGCCAGGGAGCCGGTGGTGCAGGAGCCGGCGGAGATGATCTTGTCGGAGGACTTCAGGGTCTCCTCGTTGACGCCGTAGACAACGGTGGGCGTGGTGTCGTCCTTGGCGGGAGCGGAGATCAGAACCTTCTTGGCTCCGGCGTTCAGGTGGGCCTGGGACTTCTCGGCCGAGGTGTAGAAGCCGGTGCACTCCAGCACGTAGTCCACGCCGTCGTTCTTGACCCAGGGGATGTTGTTGGCATCCTTCTCGGCATAGACCGGGTACTCCTTGCCGTCCACCACGATGGCGGTATCGGTGGAGGTGACCGAGACAGGGGTGCCGTCGTCGTGACGGAAGGTGCCCTGGGTGCTGTCGTACTTGAGCAGATAGGCCAGAATGGCCGGGGTGGTCAGATCGTTGATGGCGGCAACCTCGATGTTGGAGGCGTCGCCGCCACGGGCCTGGAGCTCAAAGATGCGCCGGAAGGCCAGACGACCGATACGTCCGAATCCGTTGATGCCAATCTTTACTGTCATTCAATTCTCCCTTGGAGATTGGCCGTATACAGCACAAAAATTACCGGACCGTATATGGCCGATTACTGATAACATCTCATAGTTTATAGAACCCTGTGTACTTATAGCAAGCGATTACGCGGGTTGTGCCGAGGAAAAAACGAACAAAAAAATTGGTAGGTTTTGTTGTTTGTTTGCGCAACAAAGTGATCAGGAATTGTGAGGATTTTCGTTCGTATCGGCCAGCCAATCCTCCCACTGTTGCTGACGGAATCCGACCAGGACATGCCGGCCATCCAGCAGGATGGGACGCTTGACCAGCATGCCGTCGGTGGACAGCAGCTGCAGAGCCTGTTCCGTATTCATCTGCGGCAGGCGTTTGCTCAACCCCTGACTGCGATAGGCCTGACCCGAGGTGTTGAAGAATCGCCGGACGGGCAGGCCGCTCATGTCCAGCCATTCGGTCAGTTCCTCCTGAGTGGGGTGGTCATCCTTGATATCGCGCTCGTTGAAGTCCACATTGTGGTCACGTAGCCAGGTGCGCGCCTTAGCACAGGTGGAGCAGCGGCTGTAGCAGATGAAGAGCGGGTGTTCAGCTGTAGGTGCTGCTGATGGCTTGGTTGATGATGCTGTCATAGATTTTCCTTTCCAGGTAGGTTTTCAAGTCCAAAGGGGCTCAGGCCAGCAGCCGGGAGGGACGGGTCTCCAGGGAGCCCAGGTCGGCCTTGGGCTCCAGGCTGGTGCTCCAGACCGGCTCGGGCGCCGAGGTGGGGTAGGTGACGAACACGGTTCCCTGCTTCAAGGCTATGTGGGCCGGTCTGTCGGGCAGGAACTCGTTGCTGACACCAGTGACCTGCTGGTTGGTCATGGTCATGCCGTCCGTCTGGTATTTGAGGCCCTGTTCGACCACGCCCAGGGCCTGGTCGTCGGCCGCCAGGACGGAGACCATGGACCTGGGCGGGCAGTCCCAGGCGGAAAAGTCCAGACTTCCAGGGCCTAGGGCCGTGACCAGCATCCCCTGGCCCCAAAGTTCGGCCCGGCCCCCGCTGGCGGCGATCAGATGGATCAGGTTCAGATTGGCCAGTGTGTGGTCCATGCGTCCGCCCAGGCCGCCATATATAAGGAATCGTCGGCAGCCGCGCTGCCAGCCCACCTTGACCGCGGCCAGCAGGTCCGTGTCGTCCTTTTCAGCAGGCAGGACCCGGCGGGGAATGTCTGTACGCAGCTTTCGGCTACCTGCGGGTAGGGAGTCGAAGTCGCCTACGACCAGCTCGGGTTCGTCCCCATGCTCCAGGGCCGGCTCCAGTCCGCCGTCCGCTGCTATGACCAGGGCCTGTCCGCCTCGTGCCGTCTCTTCGCCGAAGTACTGTCCGGCGCCCCAGATCCGGCAGAGCGGTGCCTGATTCGTCTGGCTCGTACGGTCCGACTGACCGTCATCCTGCATAAGATTCTTCTTTCCGCGCTCGCCCATTGGACGCACTCTCATCATCCCAGACCAACCAGACGGATCAGGAAGAGCAGCCACCCTTGCACAAGGGCCATGTAGGTCAGGGTGCCGCAGGCGATGCTGACCATCATGTTTCGCCAGCGCAGGTGGACCAGGGCTGTGACCAGCAGAGCCAGAGCCTCGTAGAGCCCGTGGTCGCCTCCGACCAGGTTGGTGTGCCTCAACGAATAGACCACCAGCAGTCCCATGACGGCGGCTGGCAGTAGACGTCCCAGCCTGGACACCAGGGCCGGCGGCCGACGTCCCTCCGGCCAGATTATGAAGGGCAGGAATCTTGTGATCATGGTTCCCAGGACCACAATGCCTATGGTGATCAGTTGCTGTGCAGTGGTCATGAGGCCTCCCTTTGGCTGCGGAAGTCCAAGAGGATGAAGACGGCCAGGATGACCGTCATGGACGGGATGATGAACCGATCAGGTCCGAAGACCAGCAGGCAGGCCAGGGAGGCCAGCAGACCGATTATGGCAGGCAGGCGGGCTTCGGCCTGCCGCCACTGCTCCAGGAAGAGGACCAGGAACATGGCGGTCAGCACGAAGTCCAGCCCCCGGGTGTCGAAGTTCGCCAGGTTGCCCAGCACGGCACCCAGGGTGGCGCCGCCCACCCAGTAGATTTGGTTGAGCAGGGTGACGAAGAAGAGGTACCAGCCCTTGTCGGTCCCTGCCGGATGGGGATCGGCGGACTCCAGGGCGAAGGTCTCATCGCACATCCCGAAGATCAGGTAGGGCTTTTTCCGGCCCGTCCCTCGGAAGACCGGCAGCATGGCCAGGCCGTAGAAAAGGTGCCGTGCATTGACCATCAGGGTCAGCATCAGCGCGCCCCAGGGGTTGAAGGTGGACAAGAGCAGGTCCACGGTCACGAACTCCATGGACCCGGCGTAGATCAGGGCGCTCATGGCCAACGGGTAGATCACCGGGAATCCACGGCTGGTCATCAGAAAACCGTAGGAGGCTCCCAGCACCAGGAATCCGGCCATGATGGGCAGGGTCCGTGGAAAGGCCGCAGCCAGGGAGCCCAGGATGGTCCCGGAGGACTTCGCATCGTCGTCTGCTTCTTCCTGCGCCCGCTGCATGACCATCCTCCTGACTTCGATTTGGAGATGGTCATATGATAATCGCCTCTTGCGCCGCAGGGGCAGACTGGTCGACAATGTGAGAAGGCTGTCAAGAGGCGAGAAGGGCGGAATAGGGGCTCTCAGACTCTTGTTGAACTTGGCGATAGGCACCGGTAGGTGAGGAGGAATCATGGACAAGAACAAGATTTCGACCAACAACCCGGCCACGGTCGTCCTGGCTGGGGGATGCTTCTGGGGCATCGAGCGGTTCTTCCAGGAGGTGGACGGAATCGTCGACACCCAGGTGGGATACGCCCAGTCCACAGTGCCCAACCCCGGCTATGAGCAGGTCTGCAGCGGTGTCACCGATGCCGTGGAGAGTGTGCGGCTGACCTATGATCCCCAGACGGTCAGTCTGCGGACCCTGACCCTGCTTCTGCTGGATCTGATCGACCCCTTCTCTGTGGATCGGCAGGGCAACGACCGGGGTAGACAGTACCGCAGCGGCCTTTACTGGAATCCCGAACACCGCGAGCAGGAGGAGCCCGTCTTCCGACGCGCCTTGGAGGAGCTGGAGCGCAGGACCGGCCGTCATCCCGCTGTGCAGGTGGAGGCCCTGATCAACTTCTATCCGGCGGAGGAGTCCCACCAGGACTATTTGCTCAAGAACCCCGGCGGTTACTGCCACATCCCTCTGGATGCCATCGCCAACGCCGCCTCCCGCCAGCGCTACATCGAACGCATCTGGTCCCTGGACCCTGAAAGCTACGAGGTGACCCAGCACGCGGCCACCGAACGGCCTTTCGCCAATGCCTACGACGGGGAGTTCCGCCCGGGCATCTATGTGGACGTGGTCAGCGGACAGCCGCTCTTCTCATCAACTGACAAGTACGACTCGGGCTGCGGCTGGCCCGCATTCACCAAGCCCATCGATCCCGACCTGCTGGTCAATCGCAAGGACTACAAGCTGCTGGGACGGCCCCGGATCGTGGTGCGGACGGCACAGACCGGCATCCATCTGGGACACGTCTTCGACGATGGTCCGGCCGACCGTGGCGGGCAGCGCTACTGCATGAACTCCGCCGCCCTGCGGTTCGTGCCGCGTGACCGTATGGAGGAGGAGGGCTACGGGGACTGCCTGCCCCTGGTGGACGGCGCGACTTCCTGACGGGGCCCTGTCCTGAGGGTTGTGTTATACTGCTACACGGCTTGAGAAATCAAGAAAGCGGATGATCCCACCTGGGAGCCTTCCATGGCTTCGGGTTCGACCTGTGCCGACGACGGTTGAGCGTCGTCATGTGCGGCGCAGGCATTGGCGGTTTCGTTGCCATACGGCTGCGACGGTCATGTTCGAAACCCATGGGTTCTTCGCCTGGCAGTGGATGTTGTGGTATTTGAGAAGGAGTCATCATTAGCGACGAACCAAGGATTAACGACGATATACGAGTGTCTCAGGTACGCCTGATCGGGCCCAACGGCGAGCAGGTGGGAATCATTGCGACCTCCGTCGCCCTCAATCTGGCCAAGGAGGCCAACCTTGACCTGGTCGAGGTTGCGCCCAAGGCCAAGCCTCCGGTCGCCAAGCTCATTGATTACGGCAAGTTCAAATACAACGAGAAGATCAAGGCTCGTGAGGCGCGTCGCAACCAGAGCATGTCGGAGATCAAGGAGATCCGCTTCAGATTGAAGATCGACGACCATGACTTCGAGGTCAAGGAAGGGCATGTACGCCGCTTCCTGTCCGCCGGAGACAAGGTCAAGGTCACCATCATGCTGCGTGGGCGTGAACAGTCCCGGCCCATCGGCGGTGTGGAGCTCCTGCGCAAGCTGGCTGACGACGTCGCGGATCTGGGCTCCATCGAGTTTGCCCCCAAGCAGGAGGGGCGCAACATCATCATGACCCTGTCGCCCAAGGGCAAGAAGGTCCACACCCAGTCCGAGCAGCGTCGGCGGGGCGGCCAGGCCCGTGCCGAGCGCAAGGCCCGTCAGGCGGCCCATCTGGCTGCCAAGGCCGACGAAAAGGAGACTGCGGGCTCCAACAATACTTCTCCCAAGCAGATGAAATCCAAGGAGGGCAGCAATGCCGAAGATGAAAAGTAACTCCGCCGCATCCAAGCGTGTTCGGACCACGGGTTCGGGCAAGCTCATGCACGCCGGGACCGGTATGCGCCACAATCTGGAGCACAAGTCGGCCAAGAAGCGTCGTCACCTGTCCACTGACGAGGTGCTCGCTCCGACCCAGTCCAAGAACATGAAGAGGATGCTGGCCCGCTGAGCGGGTGCTGTCGCGTCGAGTGAGATTTTAGAAAGCTGAGGAATATCTATGGCACGAGTCAAGCGGGCAGTCAACGCGCATAAGAAGCGTCGGGTCGTCCTGGAGCGGGCGTCAGGCTACCGTGGCCAGCGCTCCCGTCTCTACCGCAAGGCCAAGGAGCAGCTGCTCCATTCATATACATACAACTTCCGGGACCGTAAGGCCCGCAAGGGTGACTTCCGCAAGCTGTGGATCCAGCGCATCAACGCCGGATGCCGCGCCCAGGGAATCACCTACAACCGCTTCATCCAGGGTCTGCGCCTGGCTGGAATCGAGCTGGACCGCCGCGCCCTGGCCGACCTGGTCGTCAACGACATCGACACCTTCAACGCCATCGTGGCTGAGGCCAAGAAGGCCCTGCCTGCCGATGTGAACGCTCCGGTCGTTGCCTGATCAGCGGACCGGAACACCGTATATTGCAAGAACCCCGCCTTACGCGGGGTTCTTTGCATATTTGACCATTCCACAGCGGGACGGTAAGTTGATTGACGACAATGATGCCGGGAGCCGCCATGAATGATGATCACAGTCTGGACGCATCGGCTGTCTCGGCAGAATCGGCAGGTCAAACAAGCCCATCTCGGGGCAGCGGTAGATCCAAGCCTGCTGAAATCAATCAGGCGCGCCCCATCCTTAGGTCGCGGGTTTTCCTCTATGTGACGGAGTTCTTCTCTGGGATGGCCGTGATGGCCGCCGAGCTGGGGGCCTCCCGTCTGCTGGCTCCTTACTTCTCGTCCTCCCAGATCGTGTGGACCATCATCATCGGGACCATCATGATCGCCTTGGCCCTGGGTGCCGTCGTCGGGGGCCGCTGGGCCGACAGGAACCCAGACCCTGACAGGCTCTACCTGTGCATTATGGCTGCGGCCGTCTGGATCGCCCTGATTCCCCTGGTCGGCAAGTATCTGATCATCCTGATTTCGGGGCTGCTGATTGTGGCCGTCTCCACCAACTTCCTGGTCCTGGCGGCCTTCATCTCCTGCCTGATCATCTTTGTTCCGCCCCTCTTCCTCCTGGGCACCATCACCCCCGGCCTGGTCAAGTGCGCCACCGACTCCCTGGACGACAACGCTTCGGTGGTCGGTCGGCTCAGCGCCTGCAACACCGTGGGGTCCATCCTGGGCACCTTCCTGCCCACCTTTGTGACCATACCTGCCGTGGGGACCTTCGTCACCTTCCTGATTTTCTCCGGGATACTGCTCCTGGTGTCCTTGATCTACTTCCTTTCCTCCCATGCGCACCGCCTGGCCTGCCTGATCGCCACGGTGGCCTTTGTAGTCTCGGCCGCCCTGTCGCCGATGACCGGGTTCGCCTTCTGGGAGAAGGGTCTAGCCTATGAGGGCGAGTCCATCTACAACTATCTGCAGGTCAAAACCCTGGCGGACAGAACCATCCTTTCCACCAACGTCCTCTTCGGCGTCCAGTCGGTGACCATGAAGCACCCCGGGATGACCGGCATGTACTACGACACGGCTCTGGCGGCACCGCTCATGGCTGATCAGGCCCGCTCGGCCCTGATTCTGGGCATGGGGACCGGGACCTACGCCCGGCAGCTGAAGCGATACTATCCCCGGATGGCCATCCAGGGAGTGGAGATCGACCAGTCCATCAGCAACCTGGCCCTCAAATATTTCGATCAGCCCGCCGATATTCCGGTTTCCACCTACGACGGCCGAGCCTGGTTGGCGGCCAGTGGCCAGCACTACGACCTGATCATGGTCGATGCCTATCAGGACATCACCATACCCTTCCAAATGAGCTCCACCGAGTTCTTCAGCCTGGTCAGGGACCACCTGAATCCGGGCGGGGTCATGGTGGTCAACATGAACATGATCGACGACGGTCAGGGATCCATCAATGCAGCCCTGACCAACACGATCACCAGGGTCTTTGGATCCGCCGCCATCCTGACGGCCGACGTGCCCCAGACCACCAACCGCGAGCTCTTTGCCCGTCGCCCTGCTTCCGATGATTTTTCGGGAACCAAAGGTGCCGAGAAGACGACGATGAGAGACTACCAGAGTTCCGACCTGCTGGCGGGGGCGGCGGCCAGGGTCAGCTCTGATCCGGACCTGTCCCAAATGATGGAGCAGGTCAGCTCCCGCCTGAGCACGGTTGGGAATGCGAAGGGAAGGGTATTGACCGATGACAATGCGCCGGTGGAACTGCTGGGCATGCACGCCATCGATGGGATCATCAGCAGGGAGGCCGGACCCTACCGACGGATTCTTCAGCAGGAGGGGATTCAAGGGCTGATTCGGGAGGTCTCCTGAGTTTTCGCCCCAATCCCAAGCGCGTTGGATGCATGGAAACAGGGGAGCATAGCGTTAGACTATGGCCTGAGACCAGCACTGATGAAGAGAACCGGAGGTTAAGCGGTAGTGGACGGTGATCATCAGGAGGGGCTGACCGCATTGTTGGATCAGTTCCTGGCCTACACCGGTCTGGAGCGGGGTCTTGCCCCCGCCACGGTCAAGGCTTATAAGTCCGATCTGACCATGTATATCAACTGGTTGTCCGGCCGCGGCATCACCAGCCTGGAGCAGATTCAAACCGCCGATGTGGAGGGTTTTCTGGCCCATCTGGCCGATGAGAGCCCAGCCAGTCGCTCACGAAGGATGGCCGCTGTCCATGAGTGGCATCGGTTCGCCCTCAAGCAGGGGGTGACCGACCAGGATGTCTCCCGTACTGTCAAGGCTCCCAAGGGCACCTCGGCCCTGCCTGATGTGTTGGACGTGGACCAGGTGGCCCGACTGCTGGATGTGGCCGCCATGGGCGGGTCCAAGGATCCGGTGGTCCTGCGGGACAAGGCTCTGCTGGAGTTCATGTACGCCACAGGCTGCCGGGTCTCGGAGGCCGTCGGCACCGACCTGGAGGACATGGACCTGCACGAGCGGGTGGTCCGTCTGACAGGCAAGGGCGACAAGCAGCGTCTGGTTCCCATGGGTTCCTACGCCTGCCAGGCCATGGAGGCATATTTGAATATGGGGCGGGCCAGCCTCTGCAATCGAGCCACCAAGGGCAGGGAGCTGCGGGCCGTCTTCCTCAACAAGCGGGGCAAGCGGCTGACCAGGCAGACGGTCTGGCAGGTGGTCAGGGATGCCGGCCGCCGGGCGGGCCTGAACAGGCCCCTGCATCCCCACACCCTGCGGCACTCCTTCGCCACTCATCTGCTGGAAGGAGGCGCCGATGTGCGTTCGGTCCAGGAGCTGCTGGGCCACGCTTCGGTGACCACAACGCAGATCTATACACACGTCAGCCCCCAGGCCCTGATGGAGACCTACCAGACGGCCCATCCCCGCGCCCGCTGACCCGCCAACCCGCGAATGCGGCCGGAAACTTGATAGGGTAGAGACATGCCTACGGATTTGTTAGGGCGCGAGTATGAGACGTTCGCTGCCCCGGAGCCTTTGAAACAGCACGGCCCGGCCCGTGTCCTCGCCATGTGCAACCAGAAGGGCGGCGTGGGCAAGACCACCTCATCCATCAACATCGCCGGGGCCATGTGCCAGTATGGGCGACGGGTGCTGATTGTGGACTTCGATCCCCAGGGTGCGGCCACCGTGGGTCTGGGCATCAACGCCAACAGCGTGGACAACACCATTTACACCGCCATGTTCGATACCTCCCTGGATGTTCATGAGGTGGTCCGGCACACCCGTTTTGACGGCCTGGACATCATCCCGGCCAACATCGATCTGTCGGCTGCCGAGATTCAGCTGGTCACCGAGGTCGGCAGGGAGCAGGCCCTGGCGGCCACCATCCGGCCCCTGCGGCAGGAATATGACGCCATCATCATCGACTGCCAGCCCTCGCTCGGTTTGCTGACCGTCAACGCGCTGACTGCCGCGGACGGGGTCATCATTCCCGTGGCGGCCGAATTCTTCGCCCTGCGCGGCGTGGCCCTGCTCATGCAATCCATAGAGAAGGTCCGTAGCCGCATCAATCCTGACCTGCAGATCTACGGGGTGCTGGTCACCATGTACACCAAGACCCTGCATTCGGACGAGGTGCTTCAGCGTATCTATGAGGCCTTCAGGGGCAAGGTCCTGCACTCCATCATCAGCCGGTCCATCAAGCTGCCCGACGCCACGGTGGCCGGCGAGCCCATCACCATGTTCGCCCCCGAGCACAAGACAGCCAAGGAGTATCGGGAGGTCGCCCGGGAGCTGATCGCCCGCGGCATCGTGGCGTGAGCGGATCAGCGGACGGCTTCGCCGTCGACCTGGATGTCTACCAGGGACCCTTCGACCTGCTGTTGGGCATGCTGGCCAACCGAAAGCTCTCCCTGACGGAGGTCTCCCTGGCCTCCATCACCGGGGAGTTTCTGGACTATGTGCGCACCCTGGACTTCAGTCAAGGATTGGACCAGGCCAGCGCCTTTCTGGATGTGGCCTCGGTTCTTGTGGAGGCCAAGAGCGCTGCCCTCCTGCCTGTGGAGGACGAGTCCATGCGCGACCAGGCCTCCATGGATGCCCTTCGGGAGCGTGATCTGCTCTTCGCCAGGCTTCTGCAGTACCGGGCCTTCAAGCAGGCAGGACAGGACTTCCGAGCCAGACTGGCCGCCAACTCGGGCCGCTACCCGCACCCCGGTCATCTGGAGCCCCAGCTGGCCCATCTGCTGCCTGATCTGGTTTGGACCCTGAAGCCGGAGGATCTGGCCCTGCTCTGCGCCAATGCACTGGTCAACGCTCCGGCATCAGAGGTCCGTTTGGACCAGCTGCACGTGCCCTTGATCGACTTGAACAAGGAGGCCGACCAGGTTCGCCAAGCCCTGCTGGCGCAGCCCGGTCAGCCGGTGGCCTTCGCCGATTTGGTCGCCTCCTCCAAGGGCCGGGCTCAGGTGGTGGCCCGATTCCTGGCCGTGCTGATCTTCTTCAGGCAGGAGCTGATCCAGTATCGTCAGGATGGCCCCTACCAGCCGCTCTACCTGCGCTGGGTTGGGCCGACACAGGAGCCGGCAACGGCCTTGATCAGTGAGGGGGACTTCGCATGAGCCAATCCTCGGCTCCCGACACCCGTCCCGAATACGTGGACTTCGACGTGCAGGACTTTCCCGGCGGACTGTCCGCCTGTCTGGAGGCCATTCTGGTGGCCACGGAGCGGCCGCTGACCGCTGAAGACTTCTCCCGGGTGCTGGCCGTGGATCCTGGTCCGGTCGATGCAGCCCTTGAATCGCTGGCCGAGTCATATAGCGACCGAGGATTCGAACTGCGTCGGACCGCCCGTGGCTGGCAGCTGACCAGTCGGGCCGCCTACCAGCCCGTGGTGGCGGCCTTCGTCAAGGACGGTCAGACGGCACGACTCTCCCAGGCGGCTCTGGAGGCCCTGGCTATCGTGGCCTACCGCCAGCCCATGACCCGTGCCCAGGTGGGTCAGATTCGCGGGGTTAACTCTGATGGGGTCATCCGGGCCCTGCTTGTGCGCGGCCTGGTTCGCGAGGAGGGCCTGGACGAGCAGACCCATGCAGCGCTGCTGGTCACCACCGACCTCTTCCTCGAACGGATGGGTCTGCAATCCTTGGAGGATCTGCCCTCCCTGGCTCCCTTCCTGCCAGACGAGGACTCGGCTCTGGCCCAGGCCCGCCAGGAGATGTCCGGGCAGCCGCAATCACCGGATTCGGCCCAGGGTTCGCCCCAGGGCGAGGAGGGGTGAACGCCTGTCACACAAGGCGGTTACACTTGTCTCTGTTTGTCCAATTCCTGGACCACGCCACCCGGCAGTCAGGCCGGTGGGGGCGTGGATAGCATTCACGAGAATGAGGTTTTGATGGCGGTACGCGGCGATATACGAAATGTGGCGATTGTGGCACACGTTGACCACGGCAAGACCACCCTGGTCAACGCCATGCTGCAGCAGTCGCACGTCTTCTCCGAGCGGGAGGAGGTGCCCGACCGGGTCATGGACTCCAACGACCTGGAGAAGGAGAAGGGCATCACCATCCTGGCCAAGAACACCGCCGTCAAGTACACCGGTCCCCTGGCCGCCAAGCTGGGCCAGCCCGACGGCATCACCATCAACGTGGTGGACACCCCCGGCCACGCCGACTTCGGCGGCGAGGTGGAGCGCGGTATCTCCATGGTCGATGGTGTGGTCCTGCTGGTGGACGCCTCCGAGGGCCCCCTGCCTCAGACCCGCTTCGTCCTGCGCAAGGCCCTGGAGGCCAAGCTGCCCGTCATCCTGGTCATCAACAAGACCGACCGTCCCGATGCCCGCATCTCCGAGGTGGTCTCCGAGTCCACCGATCTGCTCCTGGGCCTGGCCCAGGACGTGAGCGAGGAGGGAGTGGATCTGGATCTGGATTCCCTCCTGGACCTGCCGGTCATCTACTGCGCAGCCAAGGCCGGCAAGGCCTCCGTCAACCAGCCCGCCGACGGTGCCGTGCCCGACAACGACGATCTGGAGCCCCTCTTCGAGGCCATCCTGAACAACATCCCCGCCCCGGAGTATGAGGAGGGCGCCCCCCTGCAGGCCCATGTGACCAACATCGACGCCTCCGACTACCTGGGCCGTCTGGGCCTGGTGCGCATCTACAACGGCACCCTGATCAAGGGCCGCCAGTACGGCCTGTCGCGCGTGGACGGATCCATCGAGAACTTCAAACTGACCGAAATCCTGCGCACCAAGGGCCTGCAGCGCTCCCCGGTGGATGAGGCTGGCCCCGGCGACATCGTGGCTGTGGCCGGTGTGGAGGACATCATGATCGGCGAGACCATCGTCGACCAGGACGACCCCCGCCCCCTGCCCTTAATCCACGTTGACGACCCGGCCGTCTCCATGACCTTCGGCACCAACGATTCGCCACTGGCCGGCACCGAGGGCAAGGACCACAAGCTGACCGCCCGCATGCTCAAGGACCGCCTGGACCGGGAGCTGATCGGCAACGTCTCCATCAAGGTGCTGCCCACCGACCGGCCCGACGCCTGGGAGGTTCAGGGCCGTGGCGAGCTGGCCCTGGCCATCCTGGCCGAGCAGATGCGCCGCGAGGGCTACGAGCTGACCGTGGGCCGCCCCCAGGTGGTCACCAAGACCGTGGACGGCAAGCTTCAGGAGCCCATGGAGTCCGATACCATCGACGTGCCCGAGGAGTACATGGGCGCGGTCACCCAGCTCATGGCCGATCGCAAGGGCCGCATGGACACCATGACCAACCATGGCTCCGGCTGGGTCAGGATGCAGTTCACCGTGCCCTCCCGTGGCCTCCTGGGCTTCCGCACCGCCCTGCTGACCGCCACCCGTGGCACCGGCATCTCCTCGTCGATCTCCGCAGGCTATGCCCCCTGGGCGGGCGACATCAAGACGCGGCAGAACGGATCCATGGTCTCCGACCGCTCGGGCAAGGCCAGCCCCTACGCCATGCAGAAGCTCCAGGCCCGCGGCGAGTTCTTCGTCAAGCCCCAGTCGCCCGTCTACGAGGGGCAGATCGTGGGCATCAACAACAAGCCCGGCGATCTGGACATCAACATCACCCTGGAGAAGCACATGACCAACATGCGTTCCTCCACCGCCGACGTGCTGGAGACCCTGACCCCACCCATCGACATGAGCCTGGAGGAGTCCCTGGACTTCGCCAACGATGACGAGTGCGTGGAGGTGACCCCCGAGTCCATCCGCGTGCGCAAGATCATCCTGGACAGGGATGCCTGGTACAAGTGGAACGCCCGCCAGCGCAGGGCCAACAAGAAGTAAGCCTTCTCTCACAATCAGATTCAGTCCGACCCGGCCGCCCCACGGTGACCGGGTCGGACTAGTCTTGAACCCATGAAGTCTCAGGAGTCTCAGGTTTCCGAATCCAAGGATCAGGCCGCCTCCCATTCAAGGGAGGAGCCTGGGAAGACAAGCCCCTTCCGCTGCCTGCTGGGCCTGCCCATCGGCCTGGCAGTTGGCGTGCTGGGAACCCTGGTCCAGCGCTCCGGTGCTGCCCAGGGTCTGCCCTGGGGGATGGTTCTGGCCTATCTGCTGGTGGCCCTGGCCGCCTGGTGGGTCCGCTGCGATAGCGGCACCATGGGTCTGGCCCTGCACCTGGTGGCCTCCACAGTCATGGTCTGGCTGCTCTCCATGCGTGGGCCGGGCGGCGATGTGCTCATGCCCTACGCCAATTTCCCCACATTCTTTGCCAAGTATGCGGTCTTCCTCTGGATGGGCGGTCTGGTCCTGATTCAGACCCTGGCCATCTGCTTGCCGGCCTCCTGGTTTGCTGACGGTCCTCTGCGTCGTCAGGGGCGATCCGCATGAGCCGGGCTTCGTCTGGAAGTCCGGCGACTGCGCCCGACCGGACGCCCCTGTACTTCCTGGGTCCCGAGGGGACCTTCACCCACCAAGCCGCTCTTGAGGCCGCCGGCCTTATGGAGACAAGGCTGGGCTGTCAAGCGGATCTGAGGCCCTGCACGGATGCGGCTGCCATCGTGGCTGCCGTGGAGGAGGGCCGAGGCTGGGGAGTGCTGGCCTGGGAGAACAACGTGGAGGGCCATGTGGTGCCCAACATGGATGCTTTGATCGACGCTCGATCAGTAGCGGGTTTCGGCATGGTCCGCCTGTCCATCGTCTTCGACGCCTTCGTCCGGGCCGACCATGGCCGCCTGCGTCAGGTTGCCGCCCACTCCCATGGACTGGCCCAGTGCAAGGGATTCATCAAGGAGACCGGCCTCAACCCGTTGACTGCCAACTCCAACGCTGCGGCCTGCCGTGATCTGGGCTCCGATCAGGTGGCCCTGGGTCCACGTATCTGTGGAAGCCTCTACGGACTAAAGACCTACCGGCGCGAGGTACAGGATTATCAGGGAGCCCACACCGACTTTCTTATATTGGCTCCCCGGGGCCAGGCCGCCGGGCTGACACGCCGACTGGCGCCAGGCGGGGATTTCGAGTCCATCGTCACCTTTATTCCCTTGAATACCGGGCCGGGCGTGCTGGCCAATCTGCTGGACCGTCTGCGCGATGCGGGCCTGAACATGACCTCATTCATGTCCCGGCCCATCAAGGGGCATGACGGGACCTACAGCTTCGTAGCCAGCATCGACGCCGCCCCATGGCAGAAGGGTCTGCATCAGGTGATGGCCGACCTGCTGGAAAGAGGGGACTGGCTCAAGACCCTGGCGGTCCATCCACGCACCCCGCATCCAGCGCCCCCCATCCGTGAATGGATGCTGCCCAGTGCGGGGGCCTTTCGGGGCGAGGACCCCGATTCCGAGACAATCAGCAAGGAGTTGTTATGGTAGATGAATCCACGCCTTTCCCGCACATGGACCTGTCAGGGCCCGAGCACATGCATCCAATGGCAGGCATGGCCGCTTCGCCGGTGCTGACCTCGGCCCATAAGATCGCGGTGGCGGGGCTGGGTTTGATTGGCGGATCGCTGGCCCGACGCCTGGCCTCACGAGGCCGGTTCGTCATTGCATGGAACCATAATGACCGCCCTTATGAGCAGGCCCGCAGCCAGGGAATCCACTGCGTGGACACTCTGGAGGAGCTGGCCAAGGGCAAGCCTGACGTCCTGGTGTTGGCCACCCCCCTGCGGGCCATGCCCGAAGTGCTCCAGGCCCTGGCACCGGTCCTGACCAGAGGCACTACCCTGACCGACGTAGGCAGCGTCAAGGGCCCGGTACGCCGGCAGGTCGAACAGGCCGGTCTGGTCGATCGTTATGTAGGCGCCCACCCCATGGCCGGCAGCGAAGGCTCCGGCTACGAGGACTCGGATCCGGCACTCTTGGAAGATGCCCTCTGGGCCCTCTGTGTCGATGAGCATACGGATTACAGCCGCTTCCTGACCGTGGCCGATATGGTCACCCAGGGGCTGGGAAACCGTCTGATTGCTATGGACGATGCCACTCATGACCGGGCCGCGGCACTTATCTCGCACATGCCCCATGTGGTGGCCACCGCCCTGGCCAACATGCTGACGAAGTCGCCTGACCGTCGTATGGCTGCGGCCCTGGCTGCCGGATCCTGGCGGGACATGACCCGTGTGGCCCTGACCGATCCGGAGCGGACCCGGGCCATGGTGGAGGAGAACTCCGACCAGGTGGCCGACCTTCTGGATGTCCTGGTCGAGAATCTGCAGGGCATGGCTTCCCTTTTGCGGGACCAGAAGCCGGAGGCCGATGAAAAGCGTCGGGACTTCTTCCTCCAGACGGACCCCTTCCGGCGCTACAGAACTGCCCTGGCCGATCAGAAGCAGATTCCCTCCACAGACCTTGAATTGGATCCACAGGAGGGCAACTGGCGGCAGGAGTTGATGGATTCGGCCCTGCGCGGCGAGCAGGTCTCGGCCTTCCTGACCACCAGCCGCGCCCGGGTGCTGCATCCGCCGGTCATCGACTGAAATTCGGAGGGTCCGGTCGGGGAGAACGGCGTTCTGGTACCGGCTTCAGTGCCACCATGTCTTCTGCTTGCAGGGTCACGCGCTCCCCGGGACGTGATCCATTGGCCGCAGGGTCCCTATCCAGAATCAGCCGCCGTCCGTTCCAGTCGACCACATGCCCTACGTAGTCGCGGAACTTGGGCCTTCCGTCTTCCCGGTCCGGTCCAAGAGCAATCCGGACCACCAGCCGTGCTCCGGCCGGTATGGTTGCTGGCAAACGCATGGCCTTCCCACCTCCTGGGCCAGTATCGCCTGCGGCTGCGACGAGGGTGAAAGCGCCTAGACTGTATTGCACATACTGCATGGAGATCAAAGGCAGCCAAGCGAAGGGAGTGCCCGCAGTGGACCAGGATTTGCAGGACTTCACCGACTATCTTTCCCGGGTGGCAGGCAAGAGTCCCAATACCGTCCGCTCCTACCGGGCCGACCTGGCGGGCTTTCTGCACCTGATGCATCTGCATGGCATCGATGACCCCTCACAGATTGATCTGGCCACCATCAGGTCCTGGCTGGCTCACGAGGCCGCCACCCACGCCCGTTCGACCATGGCCCGGAAGACGGCCGCACTGAGGTCCTTCTTCGGATGGCTGAGTCGGCATGGTCGCATTAAGACGGACCCCACCCTGGCCCTGAGCAGTCCCAAGCAGTCCGAGCACCTTCCTCGGATCCTGACGCACGACCAGGCCCGCACCCTGATGGATACGGTCGACCAGGATCCTGTCGAGCCCCGGGAGGACGAGGATGTGCAGGCGGCCCTGCAGGTGCGGGACGCGGCCATGCTGGAGCTGCTGTATGCCACGGGCATGCGCGTGGCTGAGCTCTGCGGACTGGATCTGGATGACGTGAACCGACACAGCCGCATCGTAAAGGTTCTGGGCAAGGGTTCCAAGGAGCGGGTCCTGCCCTATGGCCTGCCTGCCGATCGTGCCCTGGATCGCTGGCTGGGGGAGGGGCGTCCGGTCCTGGCGGGCTCAACGGCCAAATCGGCCCACAAAGCAGGTCAGGCCCTCTTCCTGGGTCAACTGGGTGGCAGGGTTGGTCAGCGGCAGGTTCGCAAGGTGGTTCATCAGGCGGCTGGTCAGGCCGGTGTGCCTGACATCGCTCCCCATGCCCTGCGGCACTCTGCTGCCACACATATGCTTGATGGTGGAGCTGACCTTCGTGAGGTTCAGGAGATGCTGGGCCACTCCTCCCTGCGAACCACCCAGCGCTACACCCACGTCTCAATCGAGCAGCTGCGGGCACGGTACAGGCAGGCTTTTCCACGGGCCTGAGACCGGCAAATGAGATGAGACTTGCTTTACGAAACATCTTCGTACCAGAATATGGCGTATTGTGGCTTACACGTCAGCCAAGGGTCTTTGAGGTTCGGTCATCCTGGTGTCCTTGGTGTTGTAGACGCGATGTTGACACCCAGTAAATATATAAGTAAAGGGAGCAGCAATGAAGAAGGGTTCACAGCTTACGCTCGTATCCGCAACCATCTGCGCCTTGGCGCTTTTGGTCAGCGGCTGCGGCAGTGGTTCTGACACCAAGGGCGCCGAGCAATCGCCCAGCAGCCAGGCCGGCAACAATACCGTCGTTTCGATTCGTGGGTGCGAGCCGGCCAAGCCGCTCATTCCCAGCAATACTGTGGAGAGCTGCGGCGGGTCGATCGCAGACGCCATCAATTCCAAGCTGGTCCGCTTCGACGACCATGGCAAGGCCCACAATGATCTGGCCTCGGAGATCAAGGCCGATGACGACATGACCCAGTACAAGGTCACCCTGGCCGATGGACGCAAGTTCTCTGACGGCACCCCCATCACGGCCAAGTCCTTCACCAAGGCATGGTCCTGGGCGGCCAATGTGAACAACGGCCAGCTGGGCTCCAGCTTCTTCGCCAACATCAAGGGCTATGACGATTTGCAGAAGGAGGGCGCGCCTGCCGATGGTCAGCTGTCCGGCCTGAAAGTGGTGAATGACAAGACCTTCACAGTGGATTTGACTTCGCCCTCCTCAACCTTCCCCATCCAGGTGGGCTATACCGCCTTCGCGCCGCTGCCCGAGTCCTTCTACAAGGACACCAAGGCCTACGGTGAGAACCCGGTCAGCTCGGGTCCCTACAAGTTCGATTCCTGGCAGCACAACACCATGGTCAAGCTCCGCAAGAACGCCTCCTACACGGGTGATGTCAAGATTCAGAACGGTGGCATTGACTACAGGATCTACACCGATGTCGCCTCGGCCTACGCCGATGTGCAAGCGGGCAACCTGGACGCGATCGATACCATCCCCACCTCGGCCCAGAAGACCTTCTTGAAGGACAGTCTGGTCAAGGGCTACAACGAGCCCGGCTCCGTCCTGCAGATGTTCACCATCCCCACAACCATGGAGCACTTCGGCCAGAACGAGGAGGGTCACCTGCGCCGTCATGCCATCTCCATGGCTTTGGACCGCAAGATGCTGATCGACAAGGTCCTGGGTGGTCTGGGCGTGCAGCCCACCGACTTCACCGCGCCGACCATCCCTGGCTATGCCAAGAACCTCAAGGGTTCCGATAACTTGAAGTACGACGCCCAGAAGGCCAAGGACGCTTGGGCCAAGGCAGACGCCATCAGCAAGTGGCCGGCCGACAAGAGCTTCCAGCTGGTCTACAACGCCGATGGCGGTGCCAAGGACTTCTATGACGGCATGGCCAACTCCATCAAGAACACCCTGGGGATCAATGCCGTGGCCACTCCTGTGCCCACTTTCAGCGAGTTCCGAGGCAACGTCAACAAGCGCGCCTACAAGGATGCGGCCTTCCGGTCGGCCTGGTCGCCTGACTATCCCTCTCCTGAGAGCTACCTGCTGAGCAACTTCGCCAGCTCGGCGGCCGATGGCAATGGGTCCAACGACGGCGATTACAAGAACCCCAAGTTTGACGACCTGCTGAAGCAGGCTGCCAAGGCCAAGAACACCGACGAGGCCAACAAGCTTTTCCAGCAGGCCGAGGAGATTCTCCTGCAGGACATGCCTGCGGTTCCGCTCTACTACTCCAACAACAAGGGGGCGTCAGCCAAGAACGTGCAGGGATTGGCCATTCGCTGGGACGGCCATGCGAACCTGGCGGAGTTGTCCAAGCAGAAGTGATGATCGTGCCGGAAACGGCATAATCCGTCGTCGCCGACCCGGCCGGATCCGCAGCAAAGCGGATCCGTGCCCGGGTCTTATGTACTGGCGGCGGATTTGGGAAACCAACCAAAGGAAAGAGCAGTATATATGAAGAAGCAATCGGCCCTGACCATTGCTGGCGCCGGACTCTGCGTCATGGCGCTCACGCTTGGCGCCTGCGGCGGATCCGGCGGATCCGACTCCTCAGCCAAGGGGACCAACGGCGGCAGCTCGGATGCCATCATCTCGGTCTTCAACCCGGAGCCGGCCAATCCACTCATCCCCAGCATGACCAACGAGGTGGGTGGCGGCAACCCCATCGATGTCATGTTCTCCAAGCTGGTCCGCTTCGATGACAAGGGCAAACCGGCCAATGAGATCGCCAAGCAGATCAAGGCCAACGAGGACAACACCCAGTACACCGTGACCATCAATGACGGTTGGAAGTTCTCGGACGGCACCCCGGTTACCGCACAATCCTTCACCAAGGCCTGGTCCTGGGCATCCAGCATCGCCAACAAGCAGCTGGGCTCCAGCTTCTTCGCCAACATCAAAGGCTATGACGACCTGCAGAAGGAGGGCACCCCCAGCGATGCCCAGTTGTCTGGCCTCAAGGTCATCGACGACAAGACCTTCACCGTGGACCTGACCTCGCCTTCCTCAACCTTCCCCATCCAGGTGGGCTATACCGCCTTCGCGCCGCTGCCCGAGTCCTTCTACAAGGACACCAAGGCCTTCGGCGAGAAGCCGGTGACCGTGGGACCCTACAAGTTCCAGTCCTGGGAGCACAACAAGTCCATCAAGCTGGTCAAGGATCCTTCCTACAAGGGCGGGGTCAAGGTCAAGAACGGCGGTGTTGAGTTCCGCGCTTACACCGATGCCACCGCGGCTTACCGCGACGTGCAGGCCGGCAACCTGGATGTGCTGGACACCCTTCCTGCCTCGGCTCGCAAGACCTTCCAGACCGACAGCACGGTCCAGGCCATCAACGACCCGGGCTCGGTCATCCAAATGTTCACCATCCCCACCTACATGAAGCACTTCGGCCAGGATCAGGAGGGCAAGCTCCGTCGCCAGGCCATTTCCATGGCCATCGACCGGCCGACCATCATCAAGAAGGTGCTGTCCGGAACCGCCAAGGAGGTCCACGACTTCACCGCCCCGGTCATCCCCGGCTATTCAACCAGCATCAAGGGATCCGACGTGCTCAAGTACGATCCGTCCAAGGCCAAGGAGCTCTGGGCCGAGGCCAACAAGATCTCCCCCTGGGGCGAGGGCGACACCTTCAAGGTCGCCTACAACGCCGATGGCGCCCACAAGGAGATCTACGACGCCGTCACCAACTCGATCAAGAACGCCCTGGGCATCCAGGCTGCGGGCAACCCTCTGCCCACCTTCAGCGAGTTCCGTTCCAACGTGCAGAACCGCAAGTTCACCGACTCGGCCTTCCGTTCCGGTTGGCAGCCTGACTACCCGTCGCCCGAGAGCTACCTGTCCAGCAACTTCGCCAGCTCGGCGGCAGATGGCAACGGGTCCAACGACGGTGACTACAAGAACCCCGAGTTCGACGAACTGATGGACAAGGCGGCCTCCGCCAAGAACATTGACGAGGCCAACAAGATCTACCAGCAGTCCGAGGAGCTGCTCTTCCGCGACCTGCCCGCAGTCCCGCTCTACTATCAGAACTCCAACGGCGTGGCAGCCAAGAACATCAAGGGATTCTCCTTCACTTGGAAGGGAACCCCCGCCTACTACAACCTCAGCAAGTGAGGTGACGGGAGTCTGAATCCCGCACCTTGAAACTGACACCGCCCGGGCCGGCGCGGGAGGATTTACCCCGCGTCGGCCTTGGTGTTCTTGCACCCCTGTTGAGGTGTGCTGGTAGACTCAAACAAGAATTTTTGCGGCGGCCCCGATCCCCATGCCGATCCCGGTCGCGGATGACAAAGGAGAATAGCCGATGGGAAAATATCTTCTGCGACGTATTCTGCAGATGATCCCCGTCGTTCTCGGTACGACACTGCTGATATACGCGCTGGTCTTCGCGCTTCCTGGCGACCCTGTGGCCGCCATGTTCGGGGACAAGCCGGTCAACCAGGCCGTTGCCGCACAGATACGTTCGGAATACAATCTCGACAAACCCTTCATCGTGCAGTATGTGCTCTTCCTGAAGAACGCGCTTACCCTGAACTTCGGCAACACCTTCGCCGGACAGCCCGTGATCAGCGTGATCGGCAGGGCCTTCCCGGTGACCATCAAACTGGCCCTGATGGCCTTCGTCTTCGAGGGCATCTTCGGTGTGATCTTCGGCATCATCGGCGGCCTGACCAAGGGCAAGTGGTCGGACAACATCATCCTGGTCCTCTCCCTGCTGCTGATTTCGGTGCCTACCTTCGTCACCGGCTTCATCCTGCAGTATCTGTTCGGCGTCAAATGGCATCTGCTGCCGGCCACGGCCGGAGCCAATCCGGGCTTCATTGATCTGCTTATGCCGGCCGTCGTGCTGGGGTCGGTTTCCATGGCCTCCATCATCCGACTGACAAGGACGGAGATCACCTCCAACATCTCCGAGGATTACGTGCGCACGGCCCGGGCCAAGGGCATGAGCAACCGGTCCGTCATCGTGCGGCACGTACTGCGCAACTCCCTGATCCCCGTGGTCACCTACCTGGGCGCCGACATCGGCGGACTCATGGGCGGGGCCATGATCACCGAGCGCATCTTCAACATCCAGGGCGTGGGCAACACCCTCTACCAGGCCATCCTGAGGGGCGAAGGCACCCTGGTGGTCTCCATCGTGACCATTCTGGTCCTGATCTTCGTCATAACCAGCCTCCTGGTCGACCTGCTCTACGCAGTGCTCGATCCGCGAATCCGGTATGCGTGAGGGGGAGGGACCGACTATGAGTGAAACGGCAATGAACGAGTCAAGCGAACAGAACGAAAGCCAGGCCCGCGTATACTTCCCCGACCCCTTGCCGGGGCAGGAGCGGTTCGTGGCCCCCATCGACGAGACGCCCCTGCGTGAGGTGGACTCGGTGGATGAGGACGTGCCGCCTACCAGCATGTGGGCCGACGCCTGGAAGACCCTGAGGCGCAACCCGCTCTTCATCATCTCCGCAATCCTGGCGATCGTGGTTATCCTGGTGGCCCTCTTCCCCGACCTCTTCGCCAAACAGGACCCCATGGCCTGCAACCTGTCCAACTCTGTGGAGCCAGGTCGGCCGGGGCACCCCTTCGGCTTCGACCTTCAGGGCTGCGACGTCTACAGCCGCGTCATCCACGGGGCCCGAACCTCGGTGGCCATCGGCATCATGACCACCATCCTGGTCACCGTCTTCGGCGGACTCATCGGCGCTATCGCTGGATTTTTCGGGGGCTGGGTTGACGCGGTGCTCAGCCGCATCACCGACATCTTCTTCGCCATCCCCATGATCCTGGGCGCCATCGTGCTCCTGCAGATGTTCCGTACCTCCACCTCACTGTGGAAGATCATCCTGACCCTGACCCTCTTCGGCTGGGTCAACATGGCGCGTATCACCCGAAGCGCCGTCCTGGAGGCCAAAAACCTGGAATTCAATACCGCATCAACGGCCCTGGGCTCCACGCCTCTGCGCAACCTCTTCCGGCATATCCTGCCCAACTCACTGGCCCCGGTCATCGTCATGGCCACCATGTCGCTGGGCAGCTACATCGTCTCTGAGGCCACTCTGAGCTTCCTGGGCATCGGTCTGCCCTCCACTGTGGTCTCCTGGGGCGGGGACATCTCGACGGCCCAGAGCCTCCTGACCACCAATCCCTCGGTCCTCTTCTATCCCTCCGCAGCCCTGGCCATCACCGTGCTGGCCTTCATCATGATGGGTGACGCGGTCAAGGATGCGTTGGATCCCAAGAGCAGAACGGCCTGAGTGGAGGAAGCATGACTGAAGCAGACAAGAATACGACCACCAATCCGGAGAATCGGCCCCTGCTCGACGTGCGGGACCTGCAGGTGGACTTCACCGCCGATGGGCGCACCGTCCATGCGGTTCGCAAGGCCTCCTTCAATGTCTACCCCGGCCAGTGGGTGGCCATCGTGGGGGAGTCCGGCTCCGGCAAGTCCACCTCGGCCATGGCAGTGCTGGGCCTTCTGCCCGGCACCGGCAAGGTGACCGGCGGCAGCATCCGGCTCAATGGCCGCGAGCTGGTGGGTCTGGACCGCAAGGACTATGAGGCGCTGCGCGGATCCCAGGTGGGCCTGGTCCCGCAGGATCCCATGAGCAACCTGAACCCGGTCTGGCGCATCGGCTCCCAGGTCAAGGAGGCGCTGACCGCCAACCACATGGATGTCTCCCGGGAGAAGCGCTCCCGGCTGGCCAAGGCCCTGGCTGGCGACGAAGAGGTGAAGGTAAAGAAGTCCGACGACGAGCTCTTCATCTCCTCCAAGGACCTGCCCGGCCTGCTCGAGGCTGCCCGTCAGGCCCTGAGTGATGCCGGGGTCGCCGACGTGGACAAGACCATGGAGGCCATGAAGGCCGAATGGGATGTGGGCTCCGAGACCCGCTGGGGCGTGGCCAAGTCCCTGATCGACGCCGGTGTGAATGACGACACAGCCTGGACCCTGGCCAAGGAGCATGTGACCGGCTCGGACATGAACGACCGCATCGCCGGCCTGCTCTCGGAGGCGGGGCTGCCCGAGGCCGCCACCAGGGCCCGGCAGTATCCGCATGAGTTCTCCGGCGGCATGCGCCAGCGCGCCCTGATCGCCATCGGCCTGGCTTCCCGTCCCGACCTGCTGATTGCGGATGAACCCACCAGCGCTCTGGATGTGACCGTCCAGAAGCGGATTCTGGACCATCTGCGCAGCCTGACCGAATCCCTGGGCACCGCCGTGCTCTTCATCACCCACGACCTGGGCCTGGCAGCCGAACGCGCCCAGCACATCGTGGTCATGTACCGGGGCCAGGTGGTGGAGTCCGGACCCAGCCTGGAGGTTCTGCAACACCCCCAGCACCCATACACCAAGCGGCTGGTCCAGGCTGCGCCCTCACTGGCCTCCCAGCGCATCATCTCCGCCAAGCAGCGCGGCCAGGATGCCGAGGGACTGCTGGAGCACCACGTCAAGGGCGAGAGCACCCTGGAGCGCAGCGAGCACGTCATCACCGTGGAGCACCTGACCCGCGAGTTCAGGCTGCCGCGCCGTAAGGAGATGTTCAAGGCAGTGGACGACGTCTCCTTCTCGGTCAAGCGGGGGACCACCCTGGCCATCGTGGGGGAGTCCGGCTCCGGCAAATCCACCGTGGCCAACATGGTTCTGCACCTGCTCAAACCCACCTCGGGCCGGGTGACCTACGAGGGCCAGGACATCGCCGACTTCGGCAGCCGTCAGCTCATGGAATTCCGGCGGCACGTCCAGCCGGTCTTCCAGAACCCCTATGGCTCCCTGGACCCCATGTACTCCATCTACCGCTCCATTGAGGAGCCCCTGCGCATCCACAAGATCGGCAACGCCAAGTCCCGGCAGAGGAGGGTCAAGGAGTTGCTGGACATGGTGGAGATGCCCGAGTCGGTCATGGGGCGTTACCCCAACGAACTCTCCGGAGGCCAGCGTCAGCGCATCGCCATCGCCCGGGCCATGGCCCTGAATCCGGATGTGATCATCTGCGACGAGGCTGTCTCCGCCCTGGACGTGCTGGTCCAGGACCAGGTGCTGCGGCTGCTCAACGACCTGCAGGCCGAGCAAGGGCTGAGCTACCTGTTCATCACCCACGACCTGGCCGTGGTCAGGCAGATCGCCGACGAGGTGGTGGTCATGCAGCATGGCCGGCTGGTGGAGCACGCGACCACCGACGAGGTCTTCGACCATCCGCAGCGCCAGTACACCAAGGACCTGCTGGACGCCATCCCCGGCGGCAAGCTGCGCCTGGGTCTTGACTAGGTATCCTTTGCACAGACTCACAAGGAAATGAGGCATCATGGGATTGTTCGGTTTCGGCAGGAAACGCGCCAAGCGACAGGCCGAGGAGGATGTCGAGGATCAGGAGGACCAGTCCAAGGAGCTCGACGAGTCCAGGGACGCTGAGGAGTCCACAGAGAAACCCGACCAGACCTCACAAACCTCTCAGGCCGACGGTGATGAGACGGCTGCGGGGCGGGACGAAGCCGAGCAGAGCGGGAAAGGCCCCTGGGACAGTACGGATCCCGAGGCCCCCGACACCGATGAGTACCTGGACATCGGCGCCCTGATGCTGCCATTTCTGCAGGACAGCGAGTTGAGGCTCAAGGCCAACTCGCAGACCGGCGACGTGCTGGGGGCCACCATCACCTACAAGTCCTCCAGTCTGGAGCTGGAGCCCTTTGCGGCCCCCAAGTCCCTGGGCCTGTGGGACGAGGTCCGGGCCGACCTGCTCAAGGCCAACCCCTCCTGCAAGGAGGTGGACGGCGTCTTCGGCAAGGAGCTGACCCTGCCTGTCAAGGTCAAGGGCAAGAACCTGCTGACCCGGGTGGTGGGCATCGACGGACCCCGCTGGATGCTGCGAGGAATCTTCTCCGGCCCTGCGGCCAAGGGCGGCAAGGAGAAGGATGTCCTCGACGGCTACCTGGCTGACCTGGTGGTTGTCCGTGGCGATGAGCCCCTGGCCCCTCGTGACCTGGTTCCCATGCATGCGCCCATCACCCCCAATCAGCGCCGAGGAGAAGCCGAAGACCCGAAGTCCAAGGACGACGAGAGTGCGCAGATCCCCGGCAAGCCGGAGGGTCCCTTCGACTCGGACCAGCAGACCGAGGTGAAGACCACACTGTCGCGCGGACCCATGTTCTCGGAGGTCCGCTGAGGCTGTGAAGCAGAAGCATTCCGGGCTGGCTGCGCTGGCTGACGACGATTTCTCCGTCATGGAGGCCATCGGCGGATGGCGGGGGATCGTCGAGTCCCTGCTGCCAGGGCTGGTATTTCTGGTTGTCTTCCTGGTGACCGGCCGACTGGGTCTGACCGTGGTGGTTTCGGCGGCCCTGGCCGTTGTGCAGCTCCTGATTCGCCTGGTCCAGCGGCAGTCCTTTCTGGGGGCGCTGACCGGTCTGCTTTCGGTGGGCATCTGCCTGGTGGCCGCATGGCTGACCCGGGATGCCCGCAACTATTATCTGCCAGGATTCTTGACCAACGGATTCTGGATCATCGTTCTTGGGGTCTCGCTGCTGGCCCGGATGCCTGGCATAGGCCTGCTGGTGGAGTACCTGCGCCGACCCGTCGTCTCAGGCTGGAGGCAGTGGCTGGCCTCCTGGCGGGGCGAGCCAGAACTGGTACGGGCCTATACCCAGGCCACCCTGGTCTGGATCGCCGTCTTTGCGTTGCGCCTGCTGGTCCAGGTGCCGCTCTATCTGACTGGTTCCGTGGGGTTTCTTGGCGCTGCACGCCTGATTCTGGGCCTGCCCCTGTTTGCCTTGGGCATCTGGGTCAGCTGGCTGCTGATCGGCGGCCCCTACCATCGTCGCCAGGCCGACCAGGAGGTTCATGCCGATCATGACTGAGACTAGGGTTCGTCTGCGCATCGAACGTTATGCCGACCAGGGCCGTTGCGTGGGTCACATGGAGGACGGTCGGGTGGTCTTTGTCCGCTTTGCCCTGCCCGGGGAGCTGGTGGAGGTCCTCCTGGACGAGCCTCACGGCCGGGCAGGCAGATTCGCCACGGGCGAGGTCACCCAGGTGCTGGAGGCCAGCCCTGACCGCCGTGACCCCGTCTGGCCCTTGGCTGGCCCGCTTGCCTGGGGAGGTGGACTGGGCGGCGCCGATCTGATTCACGTGAGCCTGCCCGGTCAGCTGGCCTGGAAGGCCGATCTGATCGGTCAGCAGATGGCCCGTCTGGGCGGGGTGGATGTTCATGTACCGGTGGCCCGGGTTCCGGGCGATGAGCAGCTGGGTGGCCTGCACTGGAGGACCCGAATCGAGCTGGTGGCTGACAATCAGGGCCGTCCCTCCATGCGTCGGCGGGGATCACATGACCGTCTGCCGATTCAGACCATGCCCCTGGCCACTCAGGAGCTGCTGGATCTGGCTGAAGAACTGGGCATCTGGGAAGGCGGCCTGCCGGCGGGAGCTCGCATACGCCTGGCCGTTCCCCAGCCGCGCGATGGGGGACCGGTTGGCGACAACTACGCCCTGCTGGTGGATGGCCGCCTGGGCAAGGGGAGTCGCCTACTGACGGAACGGCTGGAGGCCAGGACAGGACCTGAGTACCAGGTCCGGGCCGACGGATTCTGGCAGGTCCACCGCCAGGCACCGGTCGTACTGACCAAGACGATCCTGGACCAGGCCAGGCAGGCGTTGGACGGGGTAGCTGAACCGGTCATCTGGGACCTCTACTGTGGATCGGGGCTCTTCACTTTGCCTCTGGCTGCTCTGGCCGACGGACGAGCCCGGCTTCTGGCCGTCGAGGGTTCTGCCGGAGCCATTGCCAGTGCGAAAAACAACGTAAAGCAAGCCGGACTGGATCGTGTGGTCCTGCGTCGAGGGGACGTGGCCAAGGTCCTGGCTGGCGGTGTACCCAAGGGGCTGGGCCATCCCGACCTGATCCTGCTGGATCCGCCCAGGGCCGGCGCCAAGGCTCAAGTCTGCCGACTGCTGGCCGCCTGCGGGGTTGGGACCATCATCTATGTGGCCTGCGACCCGACCAGCCTGGCCAGGGATACGGCCACCCTGATCTCCCTGGGCTACAGCCCCAGGTATCTTGAGGCCTTTGATATCTACCCGATGACCCACCATGTGGAGACTGTGGCTGTCTTCACCCGCACGGTGGGAAGGCATCGCTGACATGAGCCGCGCCGGGCGGATCGTGGCAGTGGTCAGGCGGCTGGCGGGTCTACTGCTGGCGGTCGCTCTGCTGGCAGGCCTGCCCATGCTGACCGGCTGCGCCCCCAAGGACAGGGCCGTGGGCGACTCCTGGCATGAGGGCACCGTGCCTCATGATGGCGTGGATCGCTCCGACACGCTCGTGGCTTTGATTGGATGCCCGCAGAAGGATGACAAGGATTCGGATACCGGTCTTGACAGCCGTATCCTGGCCTCGTTGCAGGCGCAGCGCATGAAGGGTTATTTTTCTTCAGCGCATTCCACCAGCGATCAACAGGATGGGGTGCAGGATGCCATCAACCGCGGGGTCAGTCTGATTCTGATTCGCCGACCCGGAGCCGGCGACTGGGCCCCTGCCTTGAAGGCGGCCCGGAAGGCGGGCATCCCTGTGGTAGAGTTCGCTCAAAGCGCCAAGGCTTGGACCCCTGACCCAGGTAGGCTCTACTATGCGGCTACGGTCCACCCGGTGGATCCTGCCGGGAATCCACATGCGCCCTTGCTGGCCGACGCCCTGCAGACCATTGTGGACGACGGACCGCATGCAAGGATCATGGCCGTGCGCCTGAGCGCCGACCGAGAGGGGGCCGAGGATGAGCACAGGCAGTGATCAAGAGCCGACTATGGGCACAACGGCGGACACAGGCTTTCCGGAGACCGACCGGCCGGGGCTGAGCTCCCGGGAGGTGGAGCAGCTGAAGTCCCAAGGCCTGGTCAACGTCTCCCAGGACCAAACTTCACGTAGCCTGGGCCAGATCATCCGCGACAACGTCTTCACCCTCTTCAACGGGATCATCCTGACCGCCATGGTGGTGGTCCTGCTGACCGGCCAGTGGAAGGACGCGGTCTTCGGCCTGATCATCATCATCAACACCGGCATCGGCGTGGCCACCGAGCTCAAGGCCAAGCACACCCTGGACGGGCTGTCCATCCTGGTGGCCTCCGACTATACGGTGCGCAGGGATGGGCGCAACCTGACCGTGCCCCACGATGCCATCGTCAAGGGGGATCTGCTCTGGATCCGCTCCGGGGACCAGGTGCCCGCCGACGCGCAGATCATCGACACCTACGGTCTGGAGCTGGACGAGTCCATGTTGACCGGCGAATCGCGCACGGTCAAGCACAAGCCGGGGGACCAGGTCTACTCGGGCTCCACGGCCATCTCGGGCATGGCCCTGGCCCAGGTGACCGCCGTGGGCGCCGACTCCTACGCCGCCACGCTGACGGCCAAGGCCAAGGTCTACAAGAAGGTCCACTCCGACCTGAACGAGGGCATCAACACCATCCTCAAGGTCATGACCATAGTGGTCATTCCCCTCTGCCTGCTGCTCATCTTCACCCAGATGCGGACCGTGGGCGGCTTCCAGACGGCCCTGGCCACCGGAGCCTGGCGGCAGGCCGTGGTGTCCGCCGTGGCCGGGGTCGTGGGCATGATCCCCGAGGGTCTGGTCCTGCTGACCTCCTTGAACTTCGCCCTGGCCGCCATCCGCCTGGCCCGGCATCAAACGTTGGTCCAGCAGATGGAGTCCGTGGAGACCCTGGCCCGGGTGGATGCCCTGAACCTGGACAAGACCGGCACCATCACCGACGGGGGCATCGTCTACGACGACCTGCACCCGTTGGCCGAGGATCTGCCGGCCCAGCAGCTGCGGCAGGCCCTGGTGGACGTCTGCGCGGAGGAGAGCCCCAACGCCACCGGCCGGGCCATCCTCAAGGGGATGGACGACCTGCGCCCGGGCAGGGCCGTCAGCCGCCTGCCCTTCTCCTCGGCCCGCAAGTGGAGCGCCGTGGCCGACCAGTCCGGCAGAATCTGGTACTTCGGTGCCCCGGAGGTGCTCCTGGCACCCCAGGCGGGCAGCTGGCCCCAGGTGGACCAGCAGGTGGCCGACCTGGCCGACCGCGGCTACCGGGTGCTGATGCTGGCCGCCCCCGGCGGGTACCCGGGCACCGACCGGCCCGACTACTTCACCAGCAGTCCCGACCTGCCCGGGAACCTGAAGCCCCTGGCCCTGATCACCTGCTCGGAGCACATCCGCGACGACGCTGCCGAGACCCTGGCCTGGTTCCGCCAGCAGGGCGTGCGCTGCCGGGTCATTTCGGGCGACAACCCGGCCACGGTGGCGGCCATCGCCACCAAGGTGGGCCTGACCGGCGACCGGGCGCCCCGGGCCATGGATGCCCGGCAGCTGCCCAAGGACACGGCAGCCCTGGCCGAGGTGTTGGAGGACGTGGACGTGCTGGGCCGGGTCCTGCCCGACCAGAAGAAGGCCATCGTCCAGGCCCTGCATCTGAAGGGTCACACGGTGGCCATGACCGGCGACGGGGTCAACGACTCCCTGGCCCTGAAGGAGGCGGACCTGGGCATCGCCATGGGCAATGCGGCGGCCGCCACCAAGGCCGTGGCCCAGCTGGTCCTGGTGGATTCGCGCTTCTCCCACCTGCCCGACGTGGTGGCCCGTGGCCGGCAGGTCATGGCCAACATGGAGCGTGTGGCCGGCCTCTTCCTGGTCAAGACCGTCTACTCGGCCCTGATCTCCCTGGGCGTGGTCCTGACCGGCATCCCCTTCCCCTACCTGCCCCGGCACATCACCTACATCGGCGCCCTGACCATCGGCACGCCGGCCTTCTTCCTGGCGCTGGCTCCCAACACCAGGCGCTACCGGCCCGGCTTCCTCAAGCGGGTGGTCGCCTTCGCCCTGCCCTCGGGCATCGCCACGGCTTTGATTGTGCTGGCGGCGGCCTGGAGCCTGCCCGGCCTGCTGGGACTGGACCTGGCCCGGCCCGGCGATCTGGGGCGCTGGCGTTCGGTCTGCGCCATCGTCCTCTTCTGCATGGGCGTGCTGGTCCTGACCCAGGTGGCCCGGCCCTTGCGCTCCTGGAGGGGGCTGCTGGTCCTCTGCTTCGCCGCAGCCGGGGTGATCGGGGCCCTGATCCCCATGGTGGCGCGGTTCTTCGCCATCAGCCTGCCCACCGGTCCGGCCCTGGCCGCCACCGTGGCCTTCGCCCTGGTGGGAGCCCTGCTCATGGTCCTGGCTGTCCTGGGCTATCCGGCATGCGCACGTTACATAGGCCAGGTAACACATAGGCGCTAAGAATGAACCTCACAAGCACAGATAGCGTCACTGACGGCCTGGGGTCCTCCCGCCGCCGGTCCACATGGGCGCAAGGGCAGTGCCTGAGCGTCCAAGGAAGGGGTGGTGCATGTCAGAATCCGCACAAGATGCCGTTCGTTCCAAGCTCAAGGTGGGCTCCGAGGAGTTCGAATACTACCGGATCAGCGACCTGCCGGGAATCGACCACCTGCCCTACAGCCTGCGCATCCTGGCAGAGAATCTGCTGCGGCACCAGAACGGGACCACGGTGACACGGGACCAGCTGGACCAGCTTCTGGACTGGGACCCCAAGGCCCAGCCCGACAGGGAGATCCAGTTCAGCCCCGCCCGGGTGCTCATGCAGGACTTCACCGGCGTGCCCTGCATGGTCGACCTGGCCACCATGCGCGACGCCGTCAAGGCCTTGGGCGACGACCCCTCCCTGGTCAACCCGCTCATCCCCGCGCAGATGGTCATCGACCACTCCGTCCAGGTGGACAGCTCGGGCGTGCCCGGCGCCATGGAACACAACATGGACATGGAATACCAGCGCAACAGTGAGCGCTACCGCTTCCTGCGCTGGAGCCAGCAGGCCTTCCAGAACTTCCGCGTGGTGCCCCCGGGCACCGGCATCATCCACCAGGTCAACCTGGAGTACCTGGCCCAGGTGGTCATGCGCAGGGACAGGACCCAAGGGGAGGGGCCGGCCCTGGTCTACCCGGACTCCTGCGTGGGCACCGACTCCCACACCACCATGGTCAACGGCCTGGGCGTGCTGGGCTGGGGCGTGGGCGGCATCGAGGCCGAGGCGGCCATGCTGGGCCAGCCCATCTCCATGCTGGTGCCCCAGGTCCTGGGCTTCAAGCTGACCGGATCCATTCCCGAGGGGGTCACCGCCACCGACGTGGTGCTGACCGTGACCCAGATGCTGCGCGAGGTGGGCGTGGTGGGCCGGTTCGTGGAGTTCCATGGCAAGGGCCTGGCCCAGGTCCCCCTGGCCAACCGGGCCACCCTGGGCAACATGAGTCCCGAGTTCGGCTCCACCTGCGCCATCTTCCCCATCGACCGAATCACCCTGGACTACCTGCGTCTGACCGGCCGCAGCGACGACCATGTGCGCCTGGTGGAGGCCTATGCGAAGGCCAACGGCCTGTGGATGGACCCGGAGGATGCCGACTGCCCCGAGCCCGAGTATTCCCAGGTGCTGGAGCTGGACCTGTCCACGGTGCGTCCGTCCATTGCCGGCCCCCGGAGGCCCCAGGACCGCATCCTGCTGGACCAGGCCCAGAAGACCTTCCATCGGGACCTGAAGGATTACAGCGACCAGGACAGGGACGCAGACGGCCAGGCCGTGCCGGTCAGGAAGGCCGACGGCAGCGAGTTCAGCCTGCGGGACGGGGATGTGGTCATCGCGGCTATCACCTCATGCACCAACACCTCCAACCCCTCGGTCATGGTGGCCGCCGGTCTGCTGGCCCGCCAGGCGCGCGCCCGGGGACTCAAACCCAAGCCCTGGGTCAAGACCTCGCTGGCGCCAGGCTCCCAGGTGGTGACGGATTATCTGAACCGGACCGGCCTGAGCAAGGACCTGGACGCCCTGGGCTTCGAGCTGGTCGGCTACGGCTGCACCACCTGCATCGGCAACTCCGGCCCCCTGGACCCGGCCATCCACCAGGCCATCGCCGATCATGACCTGACGGTGACGGCCGTGCTCTCGGGCAACAGGAACTTCGAGGGGCGCATCAGCCCGGACGTGAAGATGAACTACCTGGCCTCGCCGCCCCTGGTGGTGGCCTACGCCCTGGCCGGCACCATGGACTTCGACCCCTGGCGCGACCCCCTGGGCCGGGACAGCCAGGGCAAGCCGGTCATGCTGGCGGACATCTGGCCCTCCCAGGAGGCCATCGAGTCCGTGGTGGGCACCGCCCTGGACCGGGACATGTACCTGCGCGACTATGCGGACGTCTTCGGCGGGGACGAGCGCTGGCGGAAGCTGGAGGTGCCGGAGGGCGGGCTCTTCCACTGGGATCAGGATTCCACCTACATCCGCCGCCAGACCTTCTTCGACGGCATGAAGGCCCAGCCCGACCCCCTGGAGGACATTCACGGGGCCCGGGTGCTGGCCCTGCTGGGGGATTCGGTCACCACCGACCACATCTCGCCCGCAGGGGCCATCAAGGCCGACGCGCCGGCAGGCCGCTACCTGCAGGAGCACGGCATAGCCCCCAGGGACTTCAACTCCTATGGCTCCCGGCGCGGCAACCACGAGGTCATGGTCCGGGGCACCTTCGGCAACATCCGCCTGCGCAACCAGCTGCTGGCCTCGGCGGGGTTGGATGTGCGCCCGGGAGGGTTCACCTACGACTTCCTGAACGGCCAGGAGACGACCATCTTCGAGGCGGCGCAGGACTACGCCAGGCAGGGCACGCCCCTGGTGGTGCTGGCCGGCAGCGAGTACGGCACGGGCTCCTCCAGGGACTGGGCGGCCAAGGGCACCCGGATGCTGGGCGTGCGGGCCGTCATCGCCAGGTCCTTCGAGCGCATCCACCGCAGCAACCTGATCGGCATGGGCGTGCTGCCGCTCGAGTTCCCAGCGGGTCAGTCGGCCCAGAGCCTGGGTCTGGACGGCCAGGAGACCTATGACCTGATCGGCGTTGATGCCCTGAACAGCTCCCTGCCCGAGCAGGTTCAGGTGCGGGCCCAGCGGCCCGACGGCAGCATGGTGGAGTTTGCAGCCAAGGTGCGCATTGACACCCCTGGCGAGGCTGAGTACTACCGCAACGGTGGCATCCTGCAGTATGTGCTGCGTGGTCTGCTGGCCAGGGCCGATCAGGAGGCCTGAAGATACAAAAATCCCCGCCCCCAATGCCAGGGGCGGGGATTTTCTTTTTTGTCAGTTGCGATCGCCGACCAGATTCAGGATGTAGAGGAAGAGGTTGACGAAGTCCAGGTAGAGGTTGAGGGCGCAGAGGATGGAGACCCGCTTGATGGCCTCCGGCCCCTGGCTGCGATAGGTGGCGAAGATGACCCTGGTCTGCTGGGCGTCATACATGGTGAGCCCGGCAAAGAGGATGATGCCGATTGCCGAGACCACGCGCAGGGCCGTGTTGGAGGGGGCCAGGAAGAGCATGACCACCTGGACCAGGATCAGCATGAGCAGGCCGGCCATGAAGATGGATCCCATGCCCAGCATGTTGCGCCGCGTGGTCAGCCCCAGCATGCTGAGTACGAAGAAGAAGCCTGCGCTGATCACCAGGGTCAGCATGATGGACGGCAGTGAGTAGGTTATGAAGATGGTGCTCAGGGTGAAGCCCATCAGGGTCGCATAGAGATAGAACATGACCCGGGCGGTGGAGGTGCGCATGCGCATGACCCGGACGCTCAGAATCATGGCGAAGGCCACCTGGACCACGGCCATGCCGATCCAGCCAAGCGCGCCCGTGGCCTGCATGAAGGCCAGGAGCAGACCGGTGCGGGCAGTCAGGTAGGCCGTCAGGGCGGTGACCAGCAGGCCGACGGCCATCTCCGCATAGGCGCGGGACATGGAGACCCGTTCCGCCTTTTCAAAGCTGTATGCCGCGTTGGTGTCGATGGGCGCGCCCATGCCGTAGGGCTCACCGCCCCGCATGGTCGGCATCGGCTGCTGCGCGTACTGACCGTATGGGGCCTGCGGCCGCGGATTCCCGTTGAAAGCCATCTGCTCCTCCTTGTCTTCCCGCCTGTGGCGGGATGGTCGTCTTATTCAAGTCTACATGGCCGGTTTGGCGGTATAAAGGGTGTTTGCTCTGGCTGGAATCAGGTGGGAATGGCCGGGGTGGTTGCATGCCCACATCCCGCTATGGTGGGTTGCCCGCTGTCCTTATGGGCCGTCCATCCTTGGCGGGATGGATGGAGTGTGGTGGGGGCGCGGGAAGGGGTGCCGGCTCTCTTGGGGTTTGAGCCTTAAGCGACACTTTTCCTCCCTGCTCCCCCTGTATAGGCCGGGGGCAGGGGGATTGATACGCCTCCGACCTTTCTTACTCGTGCGAAGCGTAAAGCAGCTGGTGCTGTTCTCTCCGGTGGCGGCGTGAGGCCAGGACCCCGCCCATTCCGGTCATGCCCGTAGCCAGGGCGAGCAGGATGCCTTCCCCGCCGGCTTGGGGGAGCACGCCTGCAGGCAGGTACGTGTATTTGAGGGAGGCGTCCGGCTGTTGTGCTGCGCCGCCTATCGTGTAGTCGACGCTGACCGTGACTGTGCCCGGCTGGTGTGCAGGCGTGAGCACGCTTACGCTGCTGCCATCGCTACTGGTCAGGTTCGCGCCGGAGCTGATGTCGAATCTGACACCGACGATCACCGGCGTCAGATTGAACACCACCGACACAGGAACGTTCGAGTCGTTTCTGGAGTCGTCGCCGAGCTGGCCATACCGGTTTTCTCCCCATGTGTTGGCGTTTCCGTCCGTGCTGATCGCCAGCGAATGCCGCCAACCGCCACTCATTAGTACGGCATTTAGCCGATGATCGGCCGAGCTTGTGGACTGATTGGAGGCGAACACTTTCACGGGGATTGTCCGATTGTTTCTGGTGTTGTCGCCGAGCTGACCATAGCTGTTTAATCCCCATGCGTAGGCGTGCCCGTTGCTGCCCACGGCTAGCGAATGCTCTTGTCCACCGCTGACTTGTGTGGCTTTCAGTCCTTTGCTCGTATCAGTTGGGCTGTCGGGATCGCGCACGCGCACAGGGATAGACGAATGGTTGTCGCTGGTGTTGCTGCCGAGCTGGCCATAGTAGTTGTATCCCCATGCGTAGGCGTGCCCGTCGCTGCCCACGGCCAGCGAATGATCGCCTCCGGCGCTCACCTGCACGTAAGTGAAATTCCCGGGCAGGTCCGCATACGTCTTCTGATCAGGTATCTTCGCCATGACGGGCGTGGCCCGTTGAATGGTTGTCCCGTCGCCGAGCTGGCCATACTTGTTGTCTCCCCAGGCGTACGTGTTCCCGTTGTTACCCGTGGCTAGCGAATGATCGTATCCGGCGCTGACTTGTGTGGCTTTCAGTCCTTTGCTCGTATCAGTTGGGCTGTCGGGATCGCGCACGCGCACAGGGACAAGACACTTGGCGTTACTATTAAATTGCCCCATGGGGATGCTGTCGTTGCCGAGCTGGCCAAACCCGTTGTGTCCCCATGCGTATGCGTATCCGTCGCTATCCATGGCTAGCGAATAATTGTATCCGGCGCTGACTTGTGTGGCTTTCAGTCCTTTGCTCGTATTAGTTGGGCTGTCGGGATCGAGCACGCGCACAGGGATAGACGAATGGTTGTCGCTGGTGTTGTTGCCGAGCTGGTCAGAGTCGTTGTGTCCCCATGCGTATGCGTATCCGTCGCTGCCCACGGCCAGCGAGTGTTGGCCTCCAGCGCTGACCTGCACGTAGGTGAAATCCGCTGGCAGATCCGGATACGTCTTGTGATCAGGCTTCTTCACCATGACCGGTGTGGTCCGTTGAATGGTTGTTCCGTCGCCGAGCTGGCCAAACGTGTTGTCTCCCCAGGCATATGCGTTTCCGTCGCTGCCTACAGCCAAGGAAAAGCCAGTGTTATAGTCTTTTCCTCCGCTGATCTGGCTGAATTTTATGCCTTGGCCGGGTGGCGGGGTGATAGTGGTTGTCTGCTCGCCGAGCTGGCTGCCCTTGTCGGGGTTGATGGTCCATGTGCCTGACGTCCAGTGGGCGGTGAGAATGAGGTCCTTGGTGACGGGTTTGCTGAAGTCGTAGGCAATGTTGTCGATAAACCATCCGTCGAACTGGTAGCCTTCGCGCGTCGGGTTGGGAGTGGGGCGCTTGACTCTGCCGTAAGGGTAGAGAATCTGCTGCGGATCTGGGGTCGGGTCTCCTCCTGTCGCGTTGAAGCTGACGGAGTGGCCGGCCTTTGGGCTGGCATCTCTGGTCAGGGTCTGGTCGACGGTGTATTTGAGGTCTCTGGTGAAGGGCTGCTCGTCTTGTTTGCCGGCGATGAGAATGGCGGTTTGCCCAGGCTGGCGGGTGGGAATCTCCGCGTGCCATAAATCGTCTTTCTTGCTGAGTTTCAGCGACTGGCCGTCCATGCTGGCTGATTCCAGGATGGGCGCCTGTGCGGTGTTGATTCTTGCTGGTTGGCCGGGCTGGTCCTGCTCGCCCAGATTCCAGGTGAACACGCCGCCCTGCTTGTCCACGGCGATGATGCTGTTGCCTATGCTTGCGGCCTGCGTGTAGTGGTGCTTTCCGTTGTCTGCGCTGGCGGGTGTTTTGCCGGGTTTCCAGGCCCAGATGTGGCCGTTCTCGTCGACAATCATGGCCTGGTCTTTGTTGGCGGTGATCCGGCTGACCTGCGCGCTGTCCGGCAGACTGATCTGGATCACGGCGGTAGTGTTGTCGGCCAGGTACCAGGCCTGTCCTTTCGCGTCCAAAATAAGGAACCCTTGGTTGAGGGCTTGGGCTTGGACGGTGCGCATGCCCGGATCCTGTTTGACTCGTTCGGGCTTGGAGTTCTCAATGGTCGTATTCCATGTCCAGGCGTGCCCGTCCGCGTCCGCGATGAGAGCCTGGCTGTCGGAGGCGGCGACGGTGATGGCCTGCGCTTGTCCGGGCAGGCTGGTTGTGGCTTGTTCTGTCGGTTTTGTGTTTTGGCTGTCGGCCTGGCTGGTCTGATAGGCGTGGACCTGTCCCTGCTGGTCCACGGCCAGCAGCCGGTCATTGTCCATGCTGATGCTGGTGAACTTGGTGTTCGGGCCGGTGTCGAGGATGGTGGGAATGGCCTGTTGGCTGGTCCAAGTGTAGATGTGCTGGTCGGTTCCCAATGCGGCCTGCGATCGGTTGCCGGCTGCTGCTTGCAGGTAGTGGAACCCATCAGCAGCATGGGCGGGGAGAGAAACCTGTTCTGTTGTGCTGTCTTGCGCCCATGTGTAGATGTGGCCGTCGCCGGTCAGGCCGACAGTCTGGTTTCCAATGGTGTGGATGCTGGCGTAATAGGGTTCCTGTCTGCTTGGTGGGCTGATGGTCAGCCGGGTGCCGGAGGCGGGCCCGTGGTCCGGGCTCAGCGTCCAGTCCGTGGTCTTGGTCCACTTGGCTTTCAGGGTCATGTCCTGAAGGATGGGGGTCTGGAAGTCGAAAGACTGGCCATCATGAGTCCATCCGTCGAACCGGAAGCCTTCACGTTGTGGATTCTGTTGCGGGGGAGCGGCGAAGGTGCCGGTTTTCACGGTTGACTGTGTTGGCTTACTGCCGTCGTCGGGGTCGAAGCGCACTGTGTGCGAAGTCTGATTATCTGTCTTTTCGGCTGATTGAGTCGGTGTGGTGTCCGTGTTGCTAGGTGTTGTCGTCGATGACGAGGTGCTTGGGCTTGCTGTTGGGTTTAATGGCGTGGAGGTTTGTATTGGTGAGGGTGATGGCAGTTGGGCGTTGGTTGCGTTGCTGGGGAGGGTGCCGGGGGTTTGGTTAGCTACGTGAGGGGTCTGACGACCCCCCCCCCCGGTGAGTATGGGAGCGTCCGCCTGGGCGGATGTGACTCCCAGGCCTGCCAGCAGGCCCAGCAGGACGACCATCATCGCCAACGTGCGACGCAGTTGGGAAACCACATGCATAACTCGTAAACCCCTTCATCAACACCAAGCGGAGCCAATGCCGCTTGCCACCAAACGTCTTGTCTACCGGAAAGCAGTTCTGCCTTTCAACACCAGTCTTGCATTCGATTGCAGGAACCGTGGCGAAAGCTAGCTGTCTGTCCATCACCCCGATTTTTACCCTACCACTCATCCAGCAGATAGCACTCACACGATAGCCCAGTTGCCCGTCGATATTGAACTTGATGCTCGAGTAAGGGCGGTTGCTTATAGCAACTACGAGTTTGTAGGGAAATGAACAGTGGCCGGCCTGGCTGGGAGTTTACACGTCTCTCGACTAGCTGAGCTGGAGTTTGCTTCTTTCTTAGGGGGGGGGGAGTGCATGCCTGCCCTCGGCTTCTGCCTACAGAAGTGTGGTGGGGGCGCGGGAGGAAGTGTCGGCTCTCTTGGGGTTGAGCCTTGATTGACACTGGTCTCCCTGCTCCCCCTAGGCGGGCCGGTGGCGGGGGGACGCCGCCCGGCCGCTCTTACTCGTGCGAAGCGTGAAGCAGATGGTGTTGTTCTCTCCTATGGCGGCGTGATGCCAACACCCCGCCTATGCCCATTGTGCCTGCGGCCAGGGCGAGCAGGATGCCTTCCCCGCCCGCCTCAGGAAGAGTGCCTGCAGGCAGGTACGTGTATCTGAGGGAGGTGTCCGGCTTTTGGGCTGCGCCTACCAATGTGTAGTCGACGCTGACCGTGACTGTGCCCGGTAGGTGTTCGGGCGTGAGCACGGTGACGCTGCCGCTATCTCCGCGTGTCAGGCCTGATACGGGGGTCTGGTCGAATCTGACGCCGGTGATCACCAGCTGCAGGTTAAACACCACCGGCACAGGAGCCGATTTGTTGTTTGTGGTGCCGTCGCCGAGTCGACCAGAGTCGTTGCGTCCCCATGCTTTGGTGTTCCCGTCCGTGTCGATGGCCAGCGAATGCTGGTCACCGGCGATTATTCGCACGGCGTGCAGCCAGGGGCCGGCCTTGCTTGTGGACTGTTCGGAGGCGAGCACCTTTACAGGGTAATAGTAGCCGCTGGTTGTATTGTTCCCGAGCTGGCCCTTATCGTTCTCTCCCCAGGCGTAGGCGTATCCGTCGCTGCCCAGGGCCAATGAATGCTCGTATCCACCGTCCACCTGTGTGGCTTGCAGTCCTTTGCTCTCGTCATCAGGGTTGGCGGGGTCGCGCACGTGCACAGGAACAGTCGAATCCGTTGTGCTGTTATTTCCGAGTTGGCCGCAGTAGTCGAATCCCCAGGCGTAGGCGTATCCATCGTTGCCCACGGCTAGCGAATGAGAGTATCCGGCGCTCACCTGTGTGGCTTGCAGTCCTTTGCTCTCGTCATCAGGGTTGGCGGGGTCGCGCACGTGCACAGGAACAGGATTCGCGTTAGTGCTGCTGGTCTTCCCGTTGCCGAGCTGGCCATTTTTGTTGTATCCCCAGGCGTAGGCGTATCCGTCAGTCCCGATGGCCAGCGAATGCCGCCATCCGGCGCTCACCTGGGTGGCTTTCAGCCCTTTGCTTACGTCAGCGGGGTCGCGCACGTGCACGGGAACATCAGACAAATCGTCGCTGGTGTTGTTGCCAAGCTTGCCATATTCGTTGTATCCCCAGGCGTAGGCGTATCCGTCGCTGCCCACGGCTAGCGAATGAGAGTATCCGGCGCTCACCTGTGTGGCTTGCAGTCCTTTGTTTGCGTCCTCGGGGTTGGCGGGGTCGCGCACGCGTATTGGTTTTGATGAATCGGACTTGGTCTTGTTGCCGAGTTGGCCATAGTGGTTGTATCCCCAGGCGTACACGTATCCGTCACTGCCCAAGGCCAACGAGTAATAGCTTCCGGCGCTAACCTGCACGTAGGTGAAATCTGCAGGCAGGTCCGGATACGTCTCGCGGTCAGGTGTCCTCACCCTGACCGGCGTATGCCGCTCGGTGGTCGTTCCGTCGCCGAGCTGGCCATACCTGTTGTCTCCCCATGCGTAGGCGTTCCCGTCGCTGCCCACGGCCAAGGAAAAGCCATAGGTAGTACTACTGTCGTTTTTTGATCCGCTGACTTGGCTGAACCTGATGTTTCGCCTGGTGATGTCAGGCGGGGTGATGATGGTGGACTCGTTGCCCAGCTGGCTGCCCTTATCGGGGCTGATGCTCCACGTGTTGTTGGGGTCTTGGAAGGTCCATTTGGCGGTGAGGGTGAGGTTTTCGGTGACGGGTCTGCTGAAGTCGTAGGCGATTTTGTCGGTGAACCATCCGTCGAACTGGTAGCCTTCTCGTGTCGGGTCGGGGGAGGGGCGTTTGACTCTGCTGTTTGGGGTGGAGAAATTCTGATCTGCTGGTTCGGGGTTTCCTCCGTCCGCATTAAAAGTGACTTTGTAAGTGGCGCTTTGCTGGGTGTCTCTGGTCAGTGTCTGGTCGACGGTGTAGCTGAGGCTCCTGGTGAAGGGTTGGCCGTCCTGCCTGCCGGCGAGTGTGATGATGGCTGGTCCGGGCTTGCGGGCGGGGATTTCCGTCTGCCAGGAGCGGTCTTTCCTGCTGAGTGTCAATGTTTGGCTGTCCATGCTGGCTGATTCCAGGGTGGGTCCGGTGGCATTGTCGGTTCTGGCTGGCTTGCCCGGATTGTTTTGAGCGTCCAGGCTCCACGTGAACATGTCGCCCTGTCGATTAATGGCGGTGATGCTGCTGCCGGCAGCGGCGGCCTGTGTGTAGGGTTGTTCCCCGTTGTCTGCCCGGATGGCTGTTGCGCCGGGCTTCCAGGTCCAGATGCGGCCGTCCGTGCTGGTGATGATGGCCTGGTCCTTGTTGGTGGCGATACGGCTGGCTTTTCTGTTTTCGGGCAGACCGAGGGCTGCGGAACTGCCTGTGTTGTCGTCCAGGTACCGGGCCTGCCCGTCTGCGTCCAGGAGGAGGAACCCCTGGTTGAGGGCCTGGGCCTGGACGGTGCGTGTGCCTGGTTCCTGTTTGATGGGTTCCGGTCTGGCTTTTCCGGTGTTGCTTGTCTCCCGGGTCCAGGCCTGCCCGTCTGTGTCCACGATGAGGATCCGGCTGCCGGATGCGACGGCGAGGACGGCCTGCCCCGGTTCGGGCAGGCTGATTGTTTCCTGTGCTGCGGGTTTCGGGTTCGGGTTTTGGCTGTCGGCCTGTTCGGCCTGGTAGGCGTGGATCTGTCCCTGCCGGTCCACGGCCAGGAGCAGGTCATTGTTGATGCTGATGCTGGTGAACCCGGCATCCTGTCCGGTGTCCAGGAGCGTGGGCGCGGGTTGTTGGCTGGCCCAGGTGTAGATGTGCCGGTCGGATCCGATTGCGGCCTGCCGGCGGCTGCCTGCCGCGGCCTGCAGGTAGCGGAACCCGTCGGGAGCCTGGGCCGGGAAGGGCACCTGTGTTGTTGTGCCGTCTTTCGTCCATGTGTTTATGCGGCCGTCGCCGGTCACGCCGACGGTTTGGTCTCCTGCTGTGCGGATGCTCGTGTAGTAGGGTTCCTGCCTGTCGGGCGGGATGATGGTCAGCAGGGTGCCGGTGGCGGGCCCGTGCTCCGGGCTCAGCGTCCAGTTCGTGGTCTTCGACCACTGGGCTTTCAGGGTCGTGTCCTGCAGGATGGGGGTCTGGAAGTCGTAGGGCTGGCCGTCGAGCGTCCATCCGTCGAACCGGAAGCCATCACGTTGCGGGTTGTGTTGTGGGGGAGTGGCGAGGGTGCCGGTCTTCACGGTCTCCTGTGTGGGCTTGCTGCCGTCGGCGGGGTTGAAACGCACCGTGTGCGTGGCGCGATCAGCCGTCTTCTTTGTTGGCTTGGCCGGAGCGGAGCCTGTGCCCTCAGGTGTTCCCGTCGGCGGTGACGGGGTGTGCGGGTTTGGCGTTGCTGGGCTTAATGGCGGGGTGGCTTGTATCGGCGATGGCGAGGAAAGTGGGATATTTGATGCGTTGCCGGGGACAGTGGCGGGGGTTTGCTCAGCTACGCGAGGGGTCTGACGACCCCCCCCCCCCCCGGTGAGTATGGGAGCGTCCGCCTGGGCGGATGCGACGCCCAGGCCTGCCAGCAGGCCCAGCAGGACGATCATCATCGCCAACGCGCGACGCAGACGGATAACCAGATGCATGAAACCAAAACCCCTTCACCAAACACCAAGCGGAATCAATACCGCTCATCATTTGAAATTCTACCTGCCAGCGCCAGCCCTGCATCGGATTACAGGAATCGGGGTGGAAGCCAGCTGTCTTCTCGACATCCCCTGTTTTTCACCCTACCACCCGGTCAGTAGACAACACACGAACCAGAGGCAGTTGCTTGGCGCAGTGATCCTCTCGGTCAAGGAGAGTCGTTGTTGACAGCGTTATTTGAGAACGGGAGCACGGACAGCGTCCGGGCCGGCTCGAGTTGCAAACTTTGCAAACTCTATGGTCGACTCTTCTGTGTTCATCTCCCTTCCTGGGCGGCAACAAGAGAGGTTTGCCTGTATCCTCACAGGCAGAAGTGTGGTGGGGTCGCGGGAGGGGTGTCGGCTTTCTTGGGGTTGAGCCTTACTTAAATGACACGTTTCTCCCTGCTCCCCCCCCCCCCCCCTACATGGGTCGGGGGCGGGGGGATTGATACGCCGCCCGGCCCGTCCTACTCGTGCGAAGCTTGTGACAGTTGGCGTGTTTCCCTCCGGTGGCGGCGGGATGCCAGGATCCCGCCCATGCCGGTCATACCGGTGGCCAGGACCAGCAGGATGCCTTCCCCTCCGGCCTTGGGGAGGACTCCTGCGGGCATGTACGTGTATTTGAGGGAAGTGTCGGTCAGGGTATTTCCCGCGCCGCCCGTTGTGTATTTAACGCTGACTGTGACTGTGCCCGGCAGGTGTGCGGGCGTGGTCACGCTGACGCTGCTGCCATCGCCGCGGATCAGATTCGTGCCGGGGCTGGTGTCGAAGGTGACGCCGGTGATCACCGGCTGCAGGTTGAACGACACCGGTGAAGGAACAAGACTCTGCCTTCCTGCATTGGGATTGCCGAGCTGACCATACCAGTTCTGTCCCCAGGCGTAGGCGACTCCGTCCGTGCCAATCGCCAGTGAATGCTGCCATCCTGTGCTGACTTGCAGGGCATTCAGCCAGGGTCCGGCCGAGTTCGTGGACTGCGCGGAGGCAAACACCTTCACCGGGGAATACCGGTCACTGGTGGTATTGTCGCCGAGCTTACCATAGCTGTTCCATCCCCATGCCCAGGTGTTCCCGTCCGTGTCGACGGCCAATGAATGGTAAACTCCTGCGCTCACCTGCACGGCTGCCACTGCGCCCGCATTCGCGGGGTATCGCACCTTTTGGGGGACGTAATTCGTGTCTGCATCTGTGCTGCTGTAGCCGTTGCCGAGCGAACCGTACTGATTGTAGCCCCATGCCCATGTGTTGCCATCCTCGCCGATAGCTAATGCGAACCATCCGCCGGCGCTCACTTGGACGGCCTTCAGCCAGGGGCCCGCAGCAGCCGTGGACTTGTTGGAGGCGAACACACGGCTGGGCGTGAGGTGGAAACTATTGTCGCTGGTGTTCTTGCCGATCTGGCCATGGGTGTTGTAGCCCCAGGTGTACACGTACCCGTCCTGGCCGAGGGCCATGTCGAAGGACCAGCTGGTGCTGATCTGCACGGCGTGGAGGACGTCGCTCGCATCCGAAGGGTCCTTGACCGTCATGGGCACGTTCTGCGGGCTGAAGCAGTCATAGCCGCCTCCTTTGGATATGCCGCCCCAGGTGTATACGGTGCCGTCGGCACCCAATGCCATGGAGTTCCAGGCTCCTGCGGCGACTTGGATGGCTTTCAGCCCTTCGCTGGAGTTGTTTGGCCCGTGCACGCGCACAGGTAGCGACGAATTGGATGTGGTGTTGTTGCCGAGCTGCCCGTGGTCGTTGAGCCCCCAGGCGTACACGTACCCGTCGCTGCCGATGGACAAGGAATGGTAGCCTCCGGCAACGACCTGCACGTAGGTGAAATCCGTGGGCGCGCCTGCGGGCTTCGGCACCGGGACGGGCGTGTTCTGCTGGACGGTCGTGCCGGTGCCGAGCTGGCCGAACTTGTTGTTGCCCCAGGCGTAGGCGTTCCCGTCGCTGCCCACAGCCAGCGAATACCCCGTCAGGTCAGCATATACGTATCCTCCGCCACTGGCCTGGCTGAACCTGATGCCTCGGCTGATGTCTGGCGGGGTGATGGTGGTGGATTCCTGGCCCGCCTGGCTGCCCTTGTCGGGGTTGATCTTCCACGTGTTGTTGGGGTCTACAAGCGTCCATTTGGCGGTGAGGGTGAGATTCTGGGTGACGGGTTTGCTGAAGTCGTAGGCGGTGATGCCGGTGAACCATCCGTCGAACTGGTAGCCTTGGCGCGTCGGGTCGGGGGAGGGGCGCTGGACCCTGCCGTAGACTGGCTGGATGCTCTGGTCCTGGGGGGTCGGGCCTCCTTCGCCCGTATTGAAATGGACCGTATAGGCGGAGCCCTGTCGGACCTCTCTGGTCAGGGTTTGATCGACCGTGTATTTGAGGCTTCTGGTGAAGGGCTGGCCATCCTGCCTGCCGACGAGTGTGATGGTGGCTTGCCCTGGCTTGTGGGCTGGGGCGTCCGTCTGCCAGGTGCCGTTCTGTTTGCTGAGTTTAAGTGGCTGGCAGTCCAGGCTGACTGATTCCAGGATGGGAGCCTGGGTGGTGTCGAGCCGGTCTGGCTGGTTTTGCTTGTCTTGAGCATCTGGATTCCACGCGAACAAGCCGCCCTGCCTGCTGATGGCGATCATCCTGCTGCCGGCAGCGGTGGCCTGCATGTACTGCTGGCTTCCGTCGTCCGCGCGTACAGGTGTCTTGCCGGGCTTCCAGGCCCATACGTGGCCGTCTTTGTCAAGGACTGTGGCCTGATCGCCGCTGCTGTTGATTCTGCTGATCTGCGTGCCGTCGGGCAGGCCGGCGACTGTGGGGCTGCTCATGCCATCTGCGAGATACCAGGCCTGCCCGTTCTCATTCAGGAGGAGGAACCCCTCGTTGAGGGCTTGTGCTTGGACGATGCGCATGCCCGGCTTCTGCTTGACGCGTGCGGGTTTGGCGTTTCCGGTATCAGTCGTCTCCCAGGTCCAGGCTTGTCCGTCCGCGTCCGCGATGAGGATCCGTCTGCCGGAGTCGACAGCGGTGACGGCCTGCGCTTTTCCGGGCAGGCTGGTTGTGGCCTGCTGTGTGAGTTTCGGGTTCGGGTCCTGGCTGTCGGCATCCCTGGACTGATAGACGAGGATTTGTCCCTGCCGGTCCACTGTCAGGAGCCGATTATCGGTGATGCTGATGCTGGTGAACCCGGCATCCTGGCCGGTGTCGAGGATGGCGGGCGTCGACTGCTGGCTGTTCCAGGTGTAGATCCGCTGGTCGGATCCGAGCGCGGCCTGCCATCGGTTGCCGGCTGCGGCCTGCAGGTAGCGGAACCCGTCGGCGGCCTGGAAGGGGGCGGGAACCTGCTTGGGTGTGCCGTCCTGCGTCCATGTGTAGATGCGTCCGTCCCCGGTCAGGCCGAGGATCTGGTTTCCTGCGGCTTGGATGCCGGCGAATTGAGGTTCCTGCCTGTCGGGCGGGCTGATGGTCAGGACTGTTCCGGAAGCGGGCCCGTGGTCCGGGCTCAGCGTCCAGTCCGTGGCCTTCGACCATTGGGCTTTCAAGGTCATGTCCTGGAGGACGGGGGTCCGGAAGTCAAAGGGCCGGCCGTCAAGCGTCCACCCCTCGAATAGGAAGCCTTGACGCTGAGGATTCTGTTGCGGGGGAGTGGCGAGGGTGCCGGTTTTCACGCTCGCCTGGGTGGGCTTGCTGCCGTCGGCCGGGTCGAAGTGCACCGTATGTGAAGCCTGATCCTCTGTCTTGTCGGCTGATTTGGCCGGAGCGGGGTCTGTGCTGTCCGGCGTGCCCGTCGCCGATGACGGGGCGCCTGGCGTGGGGCTTAGTGGCGTGGTGGCTTGTATTGGTGAGGGCAAGGAAAGCGGCGTGTCTGTTGCATTGCTGGGGAGCGTGGTGGAGGATCCGTCAGCTACGCGAGGGGTCTGAAGACCCCCTTCCCCGGAGGGGATGGGAGCATCCTCTTGGGCGGATGCGACACCCAGGCCCGCCAGCAGGCCCAACAGGACAATCATCATCACCAGGATGCGATGCAGCCGGACACCCAGACGCATGAAACCAAAGCCCCTTCACCAAACACCAAGCGGAGCAAACAACGCTTGCAGAATAAGGTTCCCCACGTCGGAAAGCCGCCAATCGCTCAACGCAAGACCGCGCAACAGACCGCACGAATCATGGCGGAACCCAGTCGTCTTCTCGACTTCCCCCTCTCTCACCCTACCACCCAACCCGCCAACAACACATACAAGCCAAATCAGCTCTTTTACGACAATGTTTTTTTGTTGAGGAATAGCGTTTGTCTACAGCGATTGTCTGGTACTGAGAGCACGGACGAAGACCGAGCGGACTAGAGTTTCTGTGCCCTTTGATTCACGTGCCCGAGTTTCCCTTTCGAGGGCAGAGGCGGGGGTGCGCATGCCTGCTCCTAATGTCTGTCAGCACCAGTCGACAGTAGTGTGGTGGTGGGGGCGCAAGAGGAGTGCCGGTTCCCTTTGGGATGAGCCTTGAACGTGGCATTCCTTCGTGCGCCCCCGTTGTAAGCCGGGGCTAGGGGGATTGATCCGCCTCCGGCCTGTCTTACTCGTGCGAAGTGTGCAGTAGCCTGTGCCGTTCTCTCCGGTGGCGGCGCGAGGCCAGGACCCCGCCCATGCCGGTCATGCCGGTGGCCAGGGCGAGCAGGATGCCTTCCCTTCCGGGTCTTGGGAGTACGCCTGCAGGTAGGTATGTATGTCTGAGGGAAGTATCGGGCTGCTGGGCTGTGCCGCCCAGCGTGTAGTCCACACTGACCGTGACCATACCCGGCACGTGTATTGGCGTGAGCACGGTGACGCTGTTGTCATTGCTATGTGTCAGGCCCGATACGGCAGTCTGGTCGAATCTGACGCCGGTGATCACCAGCTGCAGGTTGAACGTCACCGGCACAGGAACGAGACTGCGGCTTCCTGCGTCGGGATTGCCGAGCTGGCCAGCGTTGTTGTATCCCCAGGCGTAGGCGTTCCCGTCGCTGCCCAGGGTCAGCGAATGATATTGTCCGGCGCTGACCTGCACGTAGGTGAAACCCTCCGGCAGGTCCGGGTATGTCTTGCGGTCAGGCTTCCTCACCATGACCGGCGTAGTCTGATACTCGGCTGTCGTCCCGTTGCCGAGCTGGCCATTCTTGTTCCGTCCCCAGGCGTATGCGTTCCCAGCGCTGCCCACAGCCAAGGAGAAACAAGAGCTGTAGTCTGTCCCGCCACTGACCTGGCTGAATCTGATGCCCCGGCTGGTGTCTGGTGGGGTGATGGTGGTGGTTTCGTTGCCGAACTGGCTGCCCCTGTCGGGGTTGATCTTCCATGTGTTGTCGGGGTCTTTGAAGGTCCAGTGGGCGGTGAGGGTGAGGTTGTCGGTGACGGGTTTGCTGAAGTCGTAGGCGGTGTTGCCGGTGAACCATCCGTCGAACAGGAAGCCTTCGCGGGTCGGGTCGGGCGTGGGCCGTTGCACTCGCCCGTAGGGGTAGTCGATTTGTTGGGGGCCGGGTGCCGGGCTTCCTCCGTTTGTGTCGAAGCTGACCGTGTGGGTGGAGCCTTGTCGGATGTCTCTGGTCAGCGGCTGGTCGACCGTGTAGTTGAGGCTCCTGGTGAAGGGCTGGCCGTCCTGGCTGCCGGCGAGTGTGATGGTGGCTGGTCCGGGCGTGTGGGCGGGTGTGTCCGTCTGCCAGGCGTCGTTGTTCCTGGTGAGTGTCAGTGGCTGGCCGTCCATGCTGGCTGATTCCAGGGTGGGTGCCTGGGTGGTGTCGAGCCGGGCTGGCCGGGCCGGCCCTGCCCGTCCAGGCTCCATGTGAACATGCCGCCCTGCCTGCTGACGGCGGTGATCCTGCCGCCTGCAAGGACGGCCTGCGTGTATGGCTGGCTCCCGTCGTCCGCCCGGACGGGGGTTCCGCCCGGCTTCCAGGACCAGACGCGGCCCTCCTTGTCGGTGATGATGGCCTGGTTCTTGTCGGTGCTGATCCTGCTGGCTTTCATGCCCTCCGGCGGGCTGACGGCTGTCGGATCGGTGGTGCCGTCGGCGAGGTACCAGGCCTGTCTCTTTGAATCCAAGAGCAGGAATCCTTTGCTAAAGGCCTGGGCTTGGAGAATGCGCGTGTCCGGGTCCTGCCTGACGGGTTCGGGCTTGGCGTTGCCGGTGCTGTCTGCGTTCCGGGTCCCGGCTGGCCCGGTAGGTGTGGACCCGGCCTTGCCGGTCCACGGCCAGGAGCCGGTCGTCGTTCAGGCTGATGCTGGTGAACCGGGTGTCCTGTCCGGCGTCGAGGAGCGTGGGTGCCGCTTGTTCATTGTCCCAGGTGTAGATCCGCTGGTCGGATCCGAGTGCGGCCTGCCGGCGGCTGCCTGCTGCGGCCTTGCAGGTAACGGAACCCGGCGGCGGCCTGGGCGGGGGCGGGCACCTGCTTGGGTGTGTGGTCCTGTGTCCAGGTGTGGATGCGCCCGTCCCCGGTCAGGCCGACTGTCTGGTCTCCTGCTGCTTGGATGCTGGTGTAGTGGGGTTCCTGCTGGCCGGGCGGGTTGATGGTCAGCCTGGCGCCGGTGGCGGGCCCGTGGTCCGGGCTCAGCGTCCAGTCCGTGGTTTTCGACCATTGGGCTTTCAGGGTCGTGTCCTTCAGGACGGGGGTCCGGAAGTCGTAGGGCCGGCCGTCGAGCGTCCACCCGTCGAACCGGAATCCCTCACGCTGCGGATTGTGTTGCGGGGGAATAGCGAGGGTGCCGGTCTTCACGCTCGACTGGGTGGGTGTGCCGCCGTCGGCCGGGTCGAAGCGCACCGTGTGTGCGGCTTGACTGTCCGCCTTATCGGACGGCTTGGACGGAGAGGAGCCTGCGCCGTCTGTATTGCTTGTCGTCGATGATGGAGTGCTTGGACTCGGTGTTGCGGAACTTATCGGTGTGATGGTTTGTATCGGCGAGGGCGAGGGCGAGGGCAGGGGGGTGCCGGCTGCAATGCCGGGGGTGTGCTCAGCTGTGTGGGGGGTCCGGCGGCCCCCCTCGATGGATGGGGGAGCGTCCGCCTGGGCGGACGCGGCGCCCAGGCCTGCCAGCAGGCCCAGCAGGACGATCATCATCGCCAGGATGCGACGCAGACGGGTACCCAGATGCATAAGCCGAACACCTTTCGCCCACACCGGACACAGCCGCTTCCACCATCCCCCCAAGCGTGCCGATGAATCCCTGCCTACAACGTCCCATCCGTCAGGAAGCCGTCCAGTTCCCCAGTCCTCAAGCCGCCCCAGCGCCAGCCGTACAAGCCACATCGAAACCCAGCCAACTCCCCAACACCACTACACATCATGCTACCTGAAAACTAGAACAAGCGACGCCGTTTGTGATATCGGATCCATATAGGCCAAGCCAGCTTCGGGCTACGTGCCGGCACAATGCCTCTGTTTGCCGCCTCACCGATGAAAAAGCGAGCAAATATCCTGCCGCTAGCCAGTACTTCAACCTACCAGATTGCGCCTGCCGGTTGACCGCCAGCATATGGGGGCCGGGAAACGCTCGGAATCGAATCTAATCCGGATGTTGCATGGCTGTGTCCATGATGCCGATGCCAGTTCGTTGGAAGTCAGCATATGTGTGGTGGGAGGGGCGCGGGAGGCGTGTCGGCTCCCTTGGGGATTGAGCCTTCAGTGACACTTTTCCTCCGTGCGCCCCCGATAAGCCAGGGCCGAGGGATTGACCCGCCCCTGGCCGCTCTTACTCGTGCGAAGCGTGTAATAGTTGGTGTGTTTCCCTCCGGTGGCGGCGGGATGCCAGCATCGCGCCCATGCCGGTCATGCCGGTGGCCAGAGTGAGCAGGATGCCTTCCCCGCCTGCCTGGGGGAGCACGCCTGCAGGCAGGTACGTGTATCGGAGTGAGGTGTCGGTCAGGGTGCTTCCTGCACCGCCCATCGTGTAGTCCACGCTGACCGTGACCGTGCCTGGTTGGTGTGCGGGTGTGAGCACGGTGACGCTGTTGCTGTTGCTGATATGGTTCAGGTTCGTGGCAAGGCTGGTGTCGAACCTGGCGGCTGTGATCACCGGCTGCAGGGGGAACATCACCGACACAGGAACAGGATTCGGCTTCTTGCCACTAGTGGTGCCGTTGCCGAGCTGGCCATTGTTGTTTTGTCCCCATACTTTCGCGTATCCGTCAGCGCCGATTGCTGATGAAAAGTATCCTGCGCTGATTTGCACAGCATTCAGCCATGGTCCATCCGAGCTCGTGGACTGCGCGGAGGCGAACACCTTTACTGGGGTACTCTGATTGCTCGTGGTGTTGTTGCCGAGCTGGCCATAGTCGTTGCGCCCCCATGCCCAGGTGTTTCCGTTTGTGTCGACAGCTATCGAATGATTGGCTCCGGCGCTCACCTGCACGGCTGTCACTGTGCCCGTACTTGCGGGGTATTGCACACGCACGGGGACAGGATTTGCGACGTGTTCTCCGGTGCTGGTGCCGTTGCCGAGCTCACCATAGTTGTTGCGTCCCCATGACCATGTGTTCCCGTCCTCGTCGATGGCCAGCGCATGCCTAACGCCGGCGCTCACTTGGATGGCCTTCAGCCAGGGGCCCGCAGCAGCCGTGGACTTGCTGGAGGCGAACACGCGGCTGGGCGTGGGGTGGAAGACGGTGGTGCTGGTACCGTCGCTGGTGTTGTTGCCGAGCTGGCCGTTGGTGTTGTAGCCCCAGGCGTATACGTACCCGTCCTGGCCGATGGCCATGTCGAAGGACCATCGGGTGCTGATCTGCACGGCGTGGAAGACGCTGCTGGCATCCGAGGGGTCCTCGACCGTTGTGGGCACGGTCTGCGGGACAGTTGCGGGCAAGTTGGACGAGACGGCCCATGCGCTCTGGAAGCTGCCCCAGGTGTATACGGTGCCGTCGGCGGCCAATGCCATGGAGTTCCAGGCTCCTGCGGAGACCTGGATGGCTTTCAGCCCTTCGCCGGTGTTGTTGGGCCCGTGCACGCGCACGGGGGTTGACGAATTGGACTTGGTGTTGTTGCCGAGCTGCCCGCGGTTGTTATTCCCCCAGGCGTATACGTACCCGTCGCTGCCGATGGCCAGCGAATGATAGCCTCCGGCAACGACCTGCACGTAGGTGAAATCCGTGGGCGTGCCTTCAGGCTTTGGCACCGGGACGGGTGTGTTCTGCTGGGTGGTCGTGCCGTTGCCGAGCTGGCCATACTTGTTGTATCCCCAGGCGTAGGCGTTCCCGTCGCTGCCCACAGCCAGTGAATACCCCCCCGTCACATCAAACGGGGCGTATCCTCCGCCACTGACCTGGCTGAATCTGATGCCCCGGCTGGTGTCTGGTGGGGTGATGGTGGTGGTTTCGTTGCCGAACTGGCTGCCCCTGTCGGGGTTGATCTTCCATGTGTTGTCGGGGTCTTTGAAGGTCCAGTGGGCGGTGAGGGTGAGGTTGTCGGTGACGGGTTTGCTGAAGTCGTAGGCGGTGTTGCCGGTGAACCATCCGTCGAACAGGAAGCCTTCGCGGGTCGGGTCGGGCGTGGGCCGTTGCACTCGCCCGTAGGGGTAGTCGATTTGTTGGGGGCCGGGTGCCGGGCTTCCTCCGTTTGTGTCGAAGCTGACCGTGTGGGTGGAGCCTTGTCGGATGTCTCTGGTCAGGGTCTGGTCGACCGTGTAGTTGAGGCTTCTGGTGAAGGGCTGGTTGTCCTGTTTGCCGGTGATAACAATGGTGGCCTCTCCGGGTGTGTGGGCGGGTGTGTCCGTCTGCCAGGCGTTGTTGTTCCTGGTGAGTGTCAGTGGCTGGCCGTCCATGCTGGCTGTTTCCAGGGTGGGTGCCTGGGTGGTGTCGAGCCTGACGGGCTTGCCGGGCCGGCCCTGCCCGTCCGGGCTCCACTGGTGGAGGCCGCCCTGCCTGCTGATGGCGGTGATCCTGCCGCCTGCAAGGACGGCCTGCGTGTATGGCCGGCTCCCGTCGTCCGCCCGGACGGGGGTTCCGCCGGGCTGCCAGGACCAGACGCGGCCCTCCTTGTCGGTGATGATGGCCTGGTTCTTGTCGGTGCTGATCCGGCTGGCTTTCATGCCCTCCGGCAGGCTGACGGCTGTCGGATCGGTTGTGCTGTCGGCCAGGTACCAGGCCTGCCCGTCCGCGTCCAGCAGGAGAAATTCTTTGCCGAGTGCTTGGACTTGGACGGTGCGCATTTCGGTGTCTTGTCTGATGTGTACAGGCTTGGCTTTGCCTATGCTGTTCGCGTCCCAGGTCCAGGCCTGCCCGTCAGAGTCCACGATGAGGGTCCGGCTGGCGGAGGCGGCGGCGGTGACGGCCTGCGCCTGTCCGGGCAGGCCGGTCTCGGCCTGCTCCAGGGGTTTCGGGTTCGGATTCTGGCTGTCGGCCTGACCGGTTTGGAAGGTGTGGACATGTCCCTGCCGGTCCACAGCCAGCAGAAGGTCATCGTTGATGCTGATGCTGGTGAACCTGGTGTTCTGGTTGGCATCGAGGATGGTGGGTGTCGATTGTTCATTGTCCCAGGTGTAGATCCGCTGGTCGGATCCGAGTGCCGCCTGCCGTCGGCTGCCGGCTGCAACCTGCAGGTAGCGGAACCCGTCTGCAGCCTGGGCGGGGGCGGGAACCTGCTTGGGTGCGCCTTCCCGCGTCCAGGTGTGGATGCGCCCGTCGCCGGTCAGGCCGACTATGTGCTGTCCGGCGGCCTGGAGGCTGACAAATTGAGGTTCTTGATTTTTGGGCGGGCTGATGGTCAGCCGCGCCCCGGTGGCGGGACCGTGGTCCGGGCTCAGCGTCCAGTCCGTGGTCTTGGTCCACTGGGCTTTCAGGGTCGTGTCCTGCAGGACGGGGGTCCGGAAGTCATAGGGCTGGCCGTCGAGCATCCACCCGTCGAACCGGAAGCCCTCACGCTGCGGATTCCGTTGCGGGGGAGCGGCCAGGGTGCCGGTCTTCACTGTTGACTGTGTTGGCTTGCTGCCGTCGGCGGGGTCGAAGCGCACCGTGTGTGTGGCTTGCTCATCCGGCTTCTCTGCTGATTTGGCCGGAGCGGGGTCTGTGCTGCCGGGTGTTCCCGTCGGCGTTGGCGGGGCGCCCGGGCTCGGCGTCGTGGGGTTCAGGGGCGATGCGGTTTCCAGCGGCGAGGGCGAGGGCAGGGAGGTGCTGGCTGCGCTGCCGGGGGCAATGCCGGGGGTGTGCTCAGCTACTTGAGATGTCTGACGACCCCCCCCCCCCCCCTAAACACAGGAGCGTCCGCCGGGTCGGCGGACGCGACGCCAAGGCCTGCCAGCAGGCCCAGCAGGACGGTCATCATCGCCAGGATTCGACGCAGACGGGTAACCATATGCATGAAACCAAAACCCCTTCACCAAACATCAAGCGGAATCAACGCCGCTTGCCTATTAAAGTTCTTCGTTCTTCCAGTCGAAAAACCGTTCTGTCTATCGATGCCGATCCTGCATCAAACTGCAGAGTCCAATGGCGGAAGCCAGTCGCCTTCTTGACATCCCCTCCCTCTCACCATACCACCCAGACTTCAGACAACAAACACGAGCCAAGTCAGCTCTTTGACGACAACGGATCTTTTGGTTGGGAAAAGCGTTTGTTTACAGCGATTATCTGGTACTGGGAGCACAGACGAAGGCCGAGCGGACTTGGGCTCCATCCCCCCCCCCTGGTCGGCGTGCCCAAGTTTCCCTTTCGAAGGCAGAAACGTGCCGTGCATGCCTGCTCTCAATTCTTGACTGCAGTATTTGGACAGTAGTGTGGTGGTGGAGGCGCAAGAGGGGTGCCGGCTCTCTTGGGGGGTGAGTTTTAAGTGGCATTCCTCCGTGGGCCCCTGTTGTAAGCCGGGGGTGGGGGGGGGGGATTGATCCGCTTCCGGCCTGTCTTACTCGTGCGAGGTGTGCAATAGCCTGTGCCGTTCTCTCCTGTGGCGGCGTGAGGCCAGGACCCCGCCCATGCCGGTCATGCCGGTGGCCAGGGCAAGGATGATGCCTTCGCCGCCGGCATGAGGGAGAACGCCTGCAGGCAGGTATGAGTATCTGAGGGAGGTGTCGGTCAGGATGCGTCCCGCGCCACCCATTGCATAGTCGACGCTGACCGTGACCGCACCTGGCTGGTGTGCGGGCGTGAGCACGGTGACGCTGCTGCTGTTGCTGACAGGAGCCAGGTTCGTGCCTGGGCCGGTGTCGAACCTGGCTGCAGTGATCACCGGCTGCAGGTTGAACAACACCGACACAGGAACGTTTGAGTCGTCAGTAGTGCCGTCGCCGAGCTGGCCATAGATGTTTTCTCCCCAGGCGTATGCGTATCCGTTGCTGCCCACGGCCAGCGAATGATGGTCTCCGACGCTGAACCGTGTGGCTTGTAGCCCTTTGCTTGCGTCAGCTGGACTGGTCGGGTCGCGTACTGGCACAGGAACACTCGAGTTGCTTGTAGTGCCGTCGCCGAGCTGGCGATACAGGTTCCATCCCCAGGCGTATGCGTATCCGTTGCTGCCCACAGCTAGTGAGTGCTCGCCTCCAGCGTTGATCGCTGTGGCTTTGAGCCCTTTGCTCGTGTCCTTGGGGCTGGTGGGGTCGCGCACGCGCACAGGAACTGTCGAATCTGCTGTGTTGCTGTTACCGAGTTGGCCATAGTTGTTTAATCCCCAGGCGTAGGTGTATCCGTCGCTGCCCACGGCCAGCGAATGAGAGTATCCGGCGCTGACCTGTGTTGCTTTCAGACCTTTGTTTGCGTCAGTGGGGCTGGTGGGGTCGCGCACGCGCACAGGAAAAGACGAAGAGTTTTTGCTGGTGTTGCCGAGTTGGCCATAGTTGTTCAATCCCCAGGCGTATGCGTATCCGTCGCTGCCCACGGCCAGCGAATGGTGCCATCCGGCGCTGACCTGTACGGCTTTGAGTCCTTTGCTCGGGTCGGTGGAACTGGCGGGGTCGCGCACGCGCACGGGGAAAGACGAATCTGCTGTGGTGTTGTTGCCGAGTCGGCCATTGTCGTTCCATCCCCAGGCGTAGACGTATCCGTTGCTGTCCAAGGCCAGTGAATGCTCGTCTCCGGCGCTGACCTGTATGGCTTTGAGTCCTTTGTTTGGATCCGTGGGGCTGGCGGGGTCGCGCACGCGCACAGGAACAGAGGAATTCGTTGCGGTGTTGTTGCCGAGCTGACCATGCTGGTTGCTGCCCCAAGCGTATACGTATCCGTCGCTACCCACGGCCAGCGAATGCCATTTTCCTGCGCTGACCTGCACATAGGTGAAGTCGGTCGGCACGCCTGCAGGTTTCCTGACTATGTTCGGCGTAATCCGTTGAGTGGTCGTCCCGTCGCCGAGCTGGCCATAGGTGTTGTCTCCCCATGCGTAGGCGTTCCCGTCACTGCCCACGGCCAAGGAAAAAACATAGGTATAGTATTTTGCTCCGCCAACCTGGTTGAATCTGATGCCGCTGGTGCTGTCTGGCGGGGTGATGGTGGTGGTTTCGTGGCCGAGCTGGCTGCCCTTGTCGGGGCTGATCCTCCAGGAGGTGTTGGGGGTTTTGCTGGTCCACTTGGCGGTGAGGGTGAGGTTTTCTGTGACGGGCTTGCTGAAGTCGTAGGCGACTTTGTTGATGAACCATCCGTCGAACTGGTAGCCGCTGCGGGTCGGGTCGGGGGAGGGCCGTTGGACCCTGCCGTAGGGATAGTCGACCTGCTGGTCTCCGGGTTTGGGACTTCCTCCGTCCGTCTTGAAGGTGACCGTGTAGGTGGAACTCTGTCGGATGTCCTTCAGAAGCGTCTGGTCGACCGTGTAGTTGAGGCTCTTGGTGAAAGGCTTATTGTCCTGTCTGCCGGCGAGTGTGATGGTAACTGGTCCGGGCTGGCTTGCGGGCATTTCCGCCTGCCAGGAGCCGTCTGTTTTGCTGAGTGTCAGTGACTGGCCGTCCATGCTGATTGATTCGAGAGTCGCTGGTTGGGTGGTATTGAGTTTTGTTGGTTTACCGGGTTGGCCTTGGGCATCGATGCTCCACGTGAATAGGTTGCCTTGCCTGCTTATGGCGGTGATCCTGTCGGCTGTAGCAGCGGCCTGTGTGTAGTTCTGGTTTCCGCTGTCTGCACTGTTGGGTGTATCGCCTGGCTCCCACGCCCAGAGGTGGCCGTCCGTGCCGGTGATGATGGCCTCGTTCTTGTTGGCGTTGATCCGGCTGGCTTCCATGTTTTCCGGCAGGCCGGTGATTTCGAGGCTTTTCTTGCCATAGGCCAGGTGATAGGCCTGCCCGTCCGCGTCCAGCAGGAGGAACCCCTGGTTGAGGGCTGCGACTTGGATGATGCGCATTCCTTGATTTTGTTTGATGCGTTCGGGTTTGATGTTGCCGGTTTTGCTTGCGGCCCATGCCCAGGTTTGCCCGTCCGTATCCACGATGAGGGCCTGGCTGCCGTCGTTGACGGCGGTGACGGCTTGCGCCTGCCCGGGCAGGCTGGTTGTGGCCTGTTCGGCGGGTTTCAGGTTCAGGTCCTGGTTGTCGGCATCGTTGGCCTGGTAGGCGTGGACCTGTCCCTGTTGGTCCACCGCCAGCAGCAGGTCATTGTTCATACTGATGAAGTTGAACTTCATGTTCTGGTTGGTGTCCAGGATCACGGGTATTGGTTGTTTGCTGTTCCATGTGTAGATGTGCTGGTCGGATCCTAATGCGGCCTGCCATCGGCTGCCTGCCACGGTCTGCAGGTAGCGGAACCCGTCGGGCGCCTGCACGGGGAGAGCAACCTGAGCGGGTGTGCCGTCTTGCGTCCAAACGTAGATGTTGCCGTCGCCGGTCAGGCCGACAATCTGGCCGCCTGCGGCTTGGAGGCTGGTGTAGTAGGGTTCCTCCCTGTCGGGCGGGCTGAAGGTCAGCCGTGCGCCGGTGGCTGGCCCGTGTTCCGGGCTCAGCGTCCAGACCGTGGTCTTCGACCATTTTGCTTTTAGGGTCATGTCCTGGAGGATGGGAATCTGGAAGTCATAGGGCTGGTCGTCGTGTGTCCACCCGTCGAACCGGTAGCCTTCGCGCACAGGGTTGTTTTCCGGAGGGGATGCGAGGGTGCCGGTTTTCACAGTTGACTGGGTAGGTGTGTTGCCTTCGCCTGGGTCGAAGCGTACCGTGTGCGAAGCTTGACCGTCCGACTTGTCGGATGGCTTAGTTGTAGAGGAGTCCGCGCTGTTGGCGGCGTCCGTCGACGTTGACGGGTCTGGGCTTGATGTCCAGGGGTTCAGGGGTGAGGTGGTTTCCAGTGGCGAGGGTGAAGGCAGGGGAGTACTGGTTGTGCTGTTGGGGAGTGCGCCGGGGGTTTGCTCAGCTACGCGAGGGGTCTGGCGACCCCCCCCCCCCCCCCGCTAAATACAGGAGTGCCCGCCGGCCCGGCGGGCACGACATCGTCCGCGTTTGCGGACGCGACACCCAGGCCTGCCAGCAGGCCCAGCAGGACAATCGTTGCCGCCGACGCGTGACGCAGACAGGTACCCAAATGCATGAAATTAATCCCCTTCACCAAAATCAAGCGGTATCAGCACCGCCTATCTACAAGCATTAACGTCTTTAAAGTCGATGAACCGTCGATATTGCGCACTTCAATAGCCAGCATAGCGGAAGTCAGTTGTCTTTCAGACGTCCCCACCGCTCACTCTACCACCAAGCCAACAAACACGAGATGCAAATGCAGGGCGGTAGGCCTATGCAACAGCTGATCCCATCTTGCCTGGCGGATAGAATGAACAAAAAACACGTCACGGCCTCTGATCGGCCGACAAGGAGTATGCCTATATGACCGGAAACGTCACCGATACCGTCGTTACCCTCAACAACGGGGTCCGCATCCCCCAGCTGGGGCTCGGGGTCTTCCAAACACCCGATGGCGAGGCGACCAGCCAGGCCGTCAACTGGGCCCTGCAGGCGGGCTATCGCCACATCGACACCGCCATGATCTATGGCAACGAGCAGTCCGTGGGGGAGGGTCTGCGCCGCTCCGGAGTTGACCGGCGGGATGTCTTCCTGACCACCAAGCTCTGGAATGACGACATCCGTGCTGGGCGGGCCAAGGAGGCCTTCAAGGAGAGTCTGGACCGGCTGGGCGTGGACTACCTGGACCTCTATCTGATCCACTGGCCCGCCAAGGGCTGGCAGCAGGCCTGGGAGGATATGGAGGAGCTCTACACCCAGCGGCGGGTGCGGGCCATTGGGGTCTGCAACTTCCAGAAGCACCACCTGGACGAGCTGCACACCATCAGCGGCACCAAGCCGGCGGTCGACCAGATCGAGTCCTCGCCCCAGTTCGTCAACGGCGACCTGATCGATTACTGCCATGGCACCCTGCGCCTGGATGTGGAGGCTTACAGTCCCCTGGGCGGCACCGGCGGCAACTTGCTGGCCGACCCCAGGCTCAAGGCCATGGCCGAGCGCTACGACCGCTCCCCGGCACAGATCGTGCTGCGTTGGCACTTGCAACGCGGGGTCATCGTCATCCCCAAGTCCACCCACAAGGAGCGGATCGAGCAAAATGCTCAGGTCTTCGACTTCGAGCTGAGCGATGAGGATATGAAGGCCATCACCGCCATGAACAGGGACGAGCGCACCGGCGCGGATCCCGACAACTTCGACTTCTGAAATATGGTGGTACAGGAGGAGACCCGACCTTGAAGGCGGGGCCTCCTCCTGGGACCCGGCGGAAGCCCCAACCCTTCCACCTGGCCTGGTTCCTATGGTAAAGGATTTGTGAGGATTCAGCTAATCGGTATTGCCGCTGATGGCTTCGTCGTCGGTCTCCTGTTCCTGGGGCGAACCTGAGATGTCGCGGTGGATGGACTGCATCTGCACCTCGATGTTCTGCAGGGAGCGGGCGCAGTCCAGCAGGGTCTGCGAATGCTCGGCCAGGCGGGCGTCGGGCAGGTCGGACTTGTAGCGCAGCTGATGCTCCAGGGAGGCCCAGTAGTCCATGGCGATGGTGCGGAACTGCACCTCGACCGGCGTGTAGTGGGGGCCCGAGGTCAGGAAGACCGGCACGGCGTAGATGACGTGCAGGCTGCGGTAGCCGTTCATCTTGGGGTTGCGGATGTAGTCCTTGACCCTCAGCACCTGGATGTCCGACTGGTCGGAAAGGTAGCGGGAGACCGAATAGACGTCATCCCGGTAGTTGCAGATGACGCGCACGCCGGCCACGTCGAAGATGTGATCGCGCACCGAGGGAATGGTGACGGGCAGGTTCTTGCGGTGCAGCTTGCCAATCAGGGAGTCCACGCTCTTGAGCCGGCGCTCCATGTGGTGGATGGGGTTGTGACTGAACCGGACCTGGAATTCGGTGTCCAGCACGTCCAGCTTGGTCGAAATCTCGTACATGGCCCCCTCGTAGGTCTGCATGAGATTGACGAACTCCGTTATCTCGTCGATGTCCAGCTTGGGACGGTCCTTTTCGTCCAGGTCGGACAGTCGCTGCTTCATTTCGGATGCGCTCATGGCACTGTTACGGTCGAGTATCACATGAACCTCCCATGCCGCCGTTCGTAACCATCACTCATGGTACGCACAGGCCCCGATGGCCGCGGGACCCGACCTGCGCATACAATCATGGCTTATGGAAGCAGGCGAGGGCATGAGCGCGACCGCTCAGCATAAGGACAGCAGGGGCGTCTACTATGTGCGGACCCTGGGCTGCCAGATGAACGAGCATGATTCCGAGCGGATCGCCGGGGTGCTCCGGGCCCAGGGCTACCGGCAGGCCACGCCCGAGCAGGTACGCGCGCGCGAGGTGGACGTGATGGTGCTCAACACCTGCGCCGTGCGCGACAACGCCACCCAGCGCATGTACGGGACTATCGGGCGCTGGCACAGGTTCAAGCAGCACAAGCCCGACACGCGCATCGCAGTGGGCGGCTGCATGGCCCAGAAGGACCGGGAGCGGATCGTAAAGGCGGCGCCCTGGGTGGATGCGGTCTTCGGCACCAGGGACATCGGTTCGCTGCCCGGTCTGCTGGACAAGGCCCGCAAGGACGGGCGGCCCCAGGTGGGGGTTTCGGAGGAGTTGCGGGATCTGCCCGGGAGGCTGCCGGCGGTCAGGGCCTCGCGCTCGCAGGCCTGGGTATCCATATCGGTCGGCTGCAACAACACCTGCACCTTCTGCATCGTGCCCTCGGTGCGCGGGCGGGAGCGGGACCGTTCCATGGACGACATCCTGCAGGAGGTTGAGGACTGCGTGCGCTCCGGTGCCCGCCAGGTGACCCTGCTGGGGCAGAACGTCAACTCCTACGGCTGGTCCACGGGGGACCGCTATGCCTTCGCCCGGCTCCTGCGCGCCTGCGGACGGGTGCCTGGGCTGGAGCGGATTCGCTTCACCTCGCCCCATCCGGCGGCCTTCACCGACGATGTGATCGCCGCCATGGCCGAGACGCCCACGGTCATGCACCAGCTGCACATGCCCCTGCAGTCGGGCTCCGACCGGATCCTGCGGGCCATGCGGCGCTCCTACCGGTCCCAGCGCTTTCTGGAGATCCTGGACAAGGTGCGGGCTGCCATGCCCGATGCCCTGATCACCACCGACATCATCGTGGGCTTCCCCGGGGAGACCGAGGAGGACTTCCAGGCCACCATGGATGTGGTGCGTCGGGCGCGCTTCTCGTCCGCCTTCATCTTTGAGTATTCGCCCAGGCCCGGCACGCCTGCCGCGCGCATGCCACAGCTGCCCAAGGCCGTGGTCCAGGACCGGTTCGAGCGGCTGCAGGCCCTGCAGGAGTCCATCACCATGGAGCACATGCAGGCCTTTTTGGGCAAAGAGGTGGAGGTGCTGATCGGCGACGGGCACGGCCGGCACGACGGCAGCACCCATCGGGTGACCGGGCATGAGCGCACCGGGGTGCTGGTCCACGTCGGCGTGCCCCAGGGGATGCCTGCACCTAAGCCCGGGGACCTGGTCACCTGCACCGTCACCCAGGCCGGGCCCCACTATCTGATTGCTGACCCGGATCCCCGGGCGGGGCAGGTCTATGGCATCCGCTGAACCCCGCATCATCTCCATCGTGGGTCCCACAGCCTCGGGCAAGACCGCCCTGGGCGTGGCCCTGGCACAGGCTCTCCAAGCCCGCGGGCAGACGGCCCATATCGTCAATGCCGATGCCTACCAGATGTACCGGGGGATGGACGTGGGTACGGCCAAGCCTTCGGTAGGGGAGCGGCAGGCGGTGGTCCACCACCTGATCGACATCATCGAGCCGGAGGAGGCCATGAGCGTGGCCCGCTTCCAGGCCATGGCCCGGTCCCTGATAGCCGACCTGCGGGCCCAGGGAATCCGGCCGATCTTGGTCGGTGGCTCAGGGCTCTATACCCGGGCGGTCATCGACGATCTGTCCTTCCCCGGCACCGACCCGGCGGTTAGGGCCAGGCTGGAGGAGCGGGCCCAAGAGGAAGGCCCGGGGCTGCTCTTCCGCCAGCTGCAGGAGCGGGACCCGGAGGCTGCGGCACGGATGGATCCTCGGAACGTGCGGCGGACCGTGCGGGCTCTGGAGGTCATGGAGATCACCGGACGGCCCTATTCGGCCAGCCTGCCCCGGTATCGCTACCTCTTGCCCGCCCTGCAGCTGGGGCTGGACCTGCCCCGGGAGGAGCTGGACCGCAGGATCGACCAGCGCACCCAGGCCATGCGCGACCAGGGGCTGGTCGACGAGGTGAGCGGGCTGCGCAACCGCCTGGGGACCACGGCCTCACGAGCCCTGGGCTATCAGCAGATTCTGGACTACCTGGACGGCCGCACCGACCTGGATTCCGCCTTCGAGCTGATAGCGCAGAAGACCAAGCGCCTGGCCCGCAAGCAGATGGGCTGGTTCGGCCGGGACCCACGCATCCACTGGCTGAATGCCCTGGTCCCGGACCTGGCCCGGCAGGCCCTGGACCTGGTGGACCAGGCCGACCAAGGCTGCTTCGACCAGGCGGACGCCCAGGCCGATCAGTCTGACCAGGGGAGGGTGACCAGACACCATCTGGGCGCGCTTTGACTTCAAGTACTTGAAGTTCCTAGGCTGAACGGGTATGACCACCATCACGCAGCCCCAGGCTGAACCCCAGACCAACCAAACCCAGACCGACCAGGGATCCGGGCCCTGGTACACCATCCGTCAGGCCTCGCTCATGTCGGGGATGCCGGAGACCACCCTGCGCTACTACGAGACCATCGGCATTATTCCGCCTATTGCCAGGGACCCCTCAAGCGGCCACCGTTGTTACAACCAGGAGGATCTGGACCTGCTGGAGACCATTTCCTGCCTGAGCGCCACGGGCATGTCCCTGGAGCACATGCGCGAGTATCTGGGCAATCGTGCCGCGGGCGCCGAGGCCGCCGGACGGCAGATCGAGCTTCTGGCCGAGCAGGGGCGACGGCTGGACCAGCGGATGGCCGATTTGCGGGCAAGGAAGCGGTATGTGCAGCTCAAAATACAATACTGGGGGCACGTGCGCGACCACGACCAGGCCGGGGCGACGGAACTGATCAATCAGAGTGCCCAGATCATCGAGGCCGCCAAGCGCAGCGGCAATGAGCGGCTGCCAGGCTGATGCTGTCGGGCTGAGGCTGTCGGCTCAGTGGGCTGGGCCCTGGTCCCATCCCGCGATCAGAAATATTCTGGTTGGGTTGACCGGGCGGACCATGCCTGTAATCAGGGCCTGCAGGTCATCGGTGCTGCCCCGGAGCGCTCGCTGGATGGCCCGGCGGTGGGCGGTCGGATCAGCCTGTCCCCAGTCCAGGTCCCACCCGGCATCGTGGGACAGGCGCGAGAGGAAGATGCGCAGGGTCATGCCGTCACAGTCGGCGAAGGGGTGCAGGTAGGAGAGCTCGTCGTAGTAGTGCGCCAGGCGCTCCACGAAGACTGGACGGTCCAGGCTGGCCAGATTGCGTTCGGCCGCCAGCTCCTGGCCGATGGCCGCGGCTCCCTGCTCCAGCATGGCCGCTGGATACAGGCTGGCATCGTCGTTTGGTTGAGGCCAGCGCAGTGCTCGTTCTTCTGGCAGGTTGGGCAGCAGCCTGCGGTGGATGGCTCGTAACTCTGCAAGATCGCCTTCGGTCGCCCAAGGCCACTGACAGACCAGAATGGTCCGCAGAAACAGGGCATCCGCATTGGCGTTCGTACCATTGCTCTGGGCTTCCAAGCGTCGGGCCGTGTCGGCCAGCGCTTCGGCCTGCCTTCTGCCTGCTACAAAGTCGCTGGCTGCTTGAAGAGCCGAAGGACCGGGCTGACGGTCATCCAGAAGTAGGTTGCGCAGAGCGAAGGCCACGGCGCTCTGACGTTCGGCTGGTGTCATGCCAACGATGCTAGCCCTGGCGGCCCCCGTCTGAAAGAGTTGTGCACACTGACCCGGCGTGCCCGATGCAGACCGGGGTTCTGGGTAGGCTGAAAGGGTTATGACACGTAAGCAGCAAGCAGACGCACGCGGTCGCGGTCGGACCGCATCCAAGGACAGTCAAGACCCGGAACCCTTCTGGCACAAGGCCTTGCTGGCCCTGCCCCGGGGCCTGGGATCCCTGGTGCGCGCCGTGGCCGGCAAGAATGGCGACAACTCCGCCTACCGCAAGGATGGACTCTGCTTCGTGCTGGTCATCCTGGCCGTGCTCTTCTGTGCCAGCGAATGGTTCCGCGTAAATGGCTTCCTGGGACGGGGACTGCATGCTCTGGCTGCGGGCGTTCTGGGACTCTGCAGCATCATCCTGCCGGTGGTTCTGCTTTTCGCGGCCTTCCGTTTGGTCTGCTACACCGGGCGCGAGGCGGGCAACCTGCCTGTGGTGGGCGGCCTCATGGTGGTTCTCTGGTCGGTCTGTTCCATCCTGGACGTGCTTATGGCCTCGGATTATCGCGGCTTCGACATGACGGCCATCAGTGGCTCAGGCGGCCTTCTGGGGTTCTTCCTGGGTTCGCCCCTGGCCTGGGGGCTGTCCAAGGTTTTCGCCGTCATCATCTTCGTACTCGTGGCCATTTTCGGCCTCTTCATCACCTTTAGATTCCATATGAGCGACCTCATGGCCTGGCTGCGCGGGAAGGGGACCCGTGCCTCCAGCCCGGCTTCGGCTCAGACCGCTCCCAACGAGGTCAGGCTGGGGGACGACACCCTGCCACTAGCGCCTGGCGTGCCCACTCACCAGGAGTCGGACCAGGAGGATGACCAGGATTCCCGCAAGGGCGGGGTGGCCGGCTGGTTCAGCCGCTTGCTGCATGGCCGCATCGGCAAGGACACGGACACCCATCTTGAGCGTTACGAGGCTGACGAGCCCTTCTCCCAGGCGGCCTCGCTGGAGGGGTCTGACCAGGGTGATCAGACGGTGCAGGCAGCTGAATCTGACCAGGTGCCCACGCAGAACATGCCCGCGGTGGAGGCACCGGCAACGGCTGCGCTTTTGGATGCCAGGGAGCAGGGGCACCCCAAGGTGGATCCGGCTGCCCTGTCCGGCGTGGGGGCCTCGGATCCATGGGCCGCTGCCGCAGCCGCAGCCGACACTGTGCAGATGGATGCCCAGCCGGCTCCGGGAGCAGGGAATCAGCCGGCCGGAGCCCAGGGTGCGGGGGCCCAGGCTGCAGACGCGTCAGGGGCATCCGACGACCGACAGGTGGATGAGAGCCGGCCCTATGTGCTGCCCAGCACGGACCTGCTGGTCAAGGGCAAGCCCCACGCGGTCAGGACCTCGGCCAACGACGCGGTCATCAAGGCCCTGCAATCGACCTTCCAGCAGTTCGATGTGGACGCCAAGGTGGTGGGCTTCCTGCGCGGTCCCTCGGTCACCCAGTACGAGGTGGAGCTGGGCCCGGGCGTCAAGGTGGAAAAGGTCACCAACCTTCAGCGCAACATCGCCTACGCGGTGGCCAGCTCGGACGTGCGCATCCTGTCCCCCATCCCCGGCAAGTCGGCCATCGGCATCGAGATTCCCAACGTCGACCGCGAGATCGTCCACCTGGGCGACGTGCTGCGCTCCGACAAGGCCCAGCAGGACGACAACCCCATGATGACCGCCGTGGGCAAGGACGTGGAGGGCCACTATGTGACCGCCGACCTGACCAAGATGCCCCACCTGCTGGTGGCCGGCGCCACGGGCTCGGGCAAGTCCAGCTTCATCAACTCCATGCTGGTTTCGCTGATCATGCGGGCCACGCCGGAACAGGTCCGCCTGATCATGGTTGACCCCAAGCGCGTGGAGCTGAGCGCCTACGCCGGCATTCCCCACCTGCTCACACCCATCATCACCGAACCCAAGAAGGCCGCCCAGGCCCTGGAGTGGGTGGTCAAGGAGATGGACGCCCGCTACGACGATCTGCAGTTCTTCGGATTCCGGCACATCAAGGACTTCAACAAGGCCGTGCGCGAGGGCAAGGTCCATGCTCCCGCCGGCTCCAACCGCAAGGTGGCCCCTTATCCCTACCTGGTCGTGGTGGTCGACGAGATGGCCGATCTGATGATGGTGGCCAAGAACGATGTCGAAAGCTCCATCCAGCGGATCACCCAGCTGGCGCGTGCCGCAGGCGTCCACCTGGTTCTGGCCACCCAGCGGCCCTCGGTGGACGTGGTCACCGGCCTGATCAAGGCCAACATCCCCTCCAGGCTGGCCTTCGCCACATCCTCCTCCACGGATTCCCGGGTCATTCTTGATGCCACCGGTGCCGAGACCCTGATCGGACAGGGTGATGCCCTCTTCCTGCCCATGGGTCAGGCCAAGCCCACCCGAGTCCAGGGAGCCTGGGTTTCCGAGTCCGAGATCCGCAAGGCGGTGGATTATGTGCGCACCCAGCGCAAGCCCCACTACCGTGAGGACATCGAGCAGATGGCCGACAAGGCGGATCACAAGAACGAGATCCAGGAGGAGATCGGCGACGATATGGACGAGCTGCTCCAGGCGGCCGAGCTGGTGGTGACCACCCAGTTCGGATCCACCTCCATGCTTCAGCGCAAGCTGCGCGTGGGCTTCGCCAGGGCAGGAAGACTGATGGACCTGCTGGAATCGAGGGGAATCGTAGGGCCATCGGAGGGTTCCAAGGCCCGCGAGGTACTTATTCAGCCGCCGCAGCTACAGCAGGCCCTGGCCTTCATCCGAGGCGATGCTTCCTCCATGGATTCCGCCCCGGATGGGCAAGCGCAGGGCTGAACATCGGCCCAAAAAGCTGGGCCTGGTCTACCGTTATGATGAAACTGCCGCCCGGCATGTGTTGTTGGACGGCCCGAGCGCACGAGTATCGCGTATAAGGAGTGGCAATGCAGGAGCATGCCGAGTCAGAGACCGGTCGTGAGAGGCGCAGGCTTCTCGAAGGATGGAATTCACCCCCAAACCTGGTCACCTACACCCGTATCCTCCTGGTCCTGGTCTTCATCGTCCTGGATCTGATGGCCGGTCCCTGGGGCGAGCGCAGGCCTGGCATGCGGTGGACCGCCGCCGTGCTCTTCATCCTCGCCGCTTCGACCGACAAGCTGGACGGGTGGCTGGCCCGCCGGTACAACCAGGTGACCGAGCTGGGCAAACTCATGGATCCCATTGCCGACAAGCTGCTGATCTGCTCGGCGCTGATTGTGGCATCCGTCTTTGGTGAGCTCTGGTGGTGGGTCACCGTGCTCTTCCTGGTGAGGGAACTGGGCATCACCCTGCTGCGGGTCCTGGTCATCAACAAGCAGGGACGGGTCATCGCCGCCTCCCGGGCAGGCAAGTACAAAACCCTGTTCGAATGCATCGGCCTGGGCATGCTCATGGTGCCCCTGTCGCCGGTCTGGCCCTGGTACCTGGTGGCCACCCGTGCGGTCATCCTGGTGGCCCTGGCCCTCTGCCTCTACTCGGGCGCGGAATACGTGATAGGGATGCGGCGATGATCGGCAAGAGCGTACAGGGTCGTTGCGACGACCTGGCTGGGCGCATCATCGACACCTGCCGCGATTCGGGCCTGCTGCTGGCCGCTGCCGAATCGCTGACCGGGGGACTGCTGGCCGATGCCTTCGTCAGGATTCCCGGGGCGTCAGACGTTTTCCTTGGGTCGGCCGTCACCTACGACATTGCCGCCAAGGCCGCCATCCTCAAGGTGGATCAGGATTTGCTGGCCACCCAGGGCGCAGTCCATCCCCGTGTCGCTCAGGAGATGGCCGAGGGCACGGCCAGGCTCTACACCAGGCCGGGGCATGAGGACACGGTCATAGGTATGGCCACTACAGGCGTGGCCGGGCCGGGCCCTGACGGGGATGATCCTGCCGGGCTGGTTTACATCGGTCTGGCCCTGCCTGTTCGGATGATGGGTCGACGTATAGAGACCGGCCTTCAGTCCCATGCCTACCGGACCTATGCCTACGAGCTGCACCTGGATGGCGACCGCGAACAGGTGCGCCGGGGCACGGTCATGCGGGTTCTGGACCAGCTGGATCGGGCCCTGCACTCGCGCGGCTGACGGCCTGATGTTCACAAGCCGATACCGGACCTTGTGCATACGTGACCTTGGTCACAAAGCAGGCCTTTCAGGTTCCTCCCCTGGAATAATTTACGGGCTCGTCTGTTGGTCACTGTGTAAGAAGTTGAACACGATAATGGCGAAAGGGGCTGCTATGGCCAGCACCGAGACCGTGATGACTCGAACCAACGATACCTATGATGTCAAGCCGGCCGTACCCGGAGTGGAGCGCAACGCGCGGGTTCGTGACCTGACTCCCGCCCAACGTCGTGCCGTCGTCTTCGCCCAACAGCAGGTGATCCGGGCCAAGGCCGCCAAGAAGGCCAAGGAGGAGCGCCAGGCCAACCTGAACAAGATGTGGATGGAGGAGGACGGCATGGAAGCCAGCCGTCAGCGGGCAGCCTCCACCAACGACGGCCGGGCCGTCACCCACACCGTCTCCCTGCGCGAGGCCCTTGGCCACGTGCTGCGTGAGTTGAGGACCAATGATCATAAGACCCTGCGCGAGGTCAGCGAGAAGGCGGGCGTGTCCCTGGGCTACCTGTCCGAGGTGGAACGCGGCCAGAAGGAGGCCAGCTCCGAACTGCTGAGCTCCATCGCCGACGCGCTGGGCCTTGGTGTGCCGCAGACCCTGCGGATGGTGGCGGATTACCTGGAGTCCACCCAGGAGTAAGCATGTCAGGTCCAGACGATTGATTCGGCGGGCCGTTCTTGAGGGCGTCCGGTTCTGAGGAACAGGCGCCCTCTTCTGCTGACTTTCAGTTGCCACCGTAGAAGGGGTGTGACAGGGTGGGTCTTGGACGAAAGGTGATGTCGGGTGCGTGAAAGGGAATTCTGGCAGCTGCTGGAGGAGGTCTTCGGCCGGGTCTACGGACGTAGTCTGGCCCGTGACCAAAGGCTGACCGCCCTGGATGCCATGACCGTAATAGAGGCTCTGGATGCGGGCGTGGAGCCGCGCGTGGTCTGGAATGTACTCTGCGATCAGATGGAGATTCCCGACTCCCGTCGCTGGGGGAAGGACCACAATGCGCCGCCCATGCCGGCAGCCTGATCGGCGGGTTTTATCCTCCGCGAATTTATTTCCCATTCCAAGCGATTTTCGAACATTTGTTCGCATGGTCGGGTATACTGATACCCATGGTCCGGTGACCACCGGCACGTTCGACCACATCGGGCGCCGGGACCGCAGACGGGTTCCGACGGCGGATAGGCTGTCAATCGTGAGGTTGTCAATCAGGATGTCGTCATCGTGAGGTCGGTTACGAAGAAGGAGAGCCATATGGCACGTCAGAGCAACAGTGGCAAGGCGAAGAAGGAAGAGGAGGGCGGGATCGATCCCCGTCGCCAGGCAGCCTTGAACACGGCCCTCGCGCAGGTGGAGAAGAGCTTCGGCAAGGGTTCGGCCATGCGCCTGGGCGACAAGCCTGCCCAGGATGTGGAGGTCATTCCCACCGGGTCCCTGGCCTTGGATATGGCACTGGGCATCGGTGGACTGCCTCGCGGTCGCATCGTCGAGATATACGGTCCGGAATCCTCGGGCAAGACCACCCTGGCCCTGCACGCGGTGGCCAATGCACAGGCCGGCGGTGGAGTGGCTGCCTTCATCGATGCCGAGCATGCTCTGGATCCTGAGTATGCCAAGAAGCTGGGCGTGGACACGGACTCTCTGATTGTCTCCCAGCCGGACAACGGCGAGCAGGCGCTGGAAATCGCCGACATGCTGATCCGGTCGGGCGCCCTGGATGTCATCGTCATTGACTCGGTGGCCGCCCTGGTGCCCAAGGCAGAGATCGAGGGCGACATGGGCGACAGCCACGTGGGCCTGCAGGCCCGTCTGATGAGCCAGGCCCTGCGCAAGATGACCGGTGCCCTGTCCCAGGCCAACACCACGGCCATCTTCATCAACCAGCTCAGAGAGAAGATCGGTGTCTTCTTCGGCAGCCCGGAGACCACCACCGGCGGCAAGGCCCTGAAGTTCTATGCCTCGGTCCGTTTGGACATCCGCCGCATCCAGACCCTGAAGAACGGCGACGAGGCGGTGGGCAACCGCACCAAGGTCAAGGTGGTCAAGAACAAGATGGCCCCGCCCTTCAAGGTGGCCGAATTCGACATCCTCTACGGGGAGGGCATCTCCAAGGAGGGTTCGGTTCTGGACATGGCCCTGCAGACCAACATCGTCAAGAAGTCGGGCTCCTGGTTCACCTACGAGGGCGATCAGCTGGGTCAGGGCAGGGAGAACGTCCGTCAGTTCCTCAAGGACAACCCCGGCCTGACCAAGGAGATCGAGGATAAGGTCAAGGTTGCCTTCGGCCTTATTCCCGCCCCTTCCGAGGACGACAAGGCCGATCATGCTGATCAGGCTGATGCCGACCAAGGTGGCAAGGAAGACGACTCGACCCCGGTCGATGTCAATAGCACCGTGCCTACGGCTCAGGCTGCATGACCCGATGATTTCGGCCGAGGACTTCCTCAAGGAAAATCCTGTCCGACTGGCGCAGACCGAGGATTCTGCCGATTCCAGCATAGAGTCGGGGGATTCTCGGTCGGGTCGGTTACAAGCAGATTCTGCAGGTTCGGTTGGTCCAGCAGGTTCAGCAGGTATGACTGGTATTGGAACGGTCCTAGATTCCGCTACTGATTCGCGGTCTGCCTTAGACTCCCCACACGCATCAAATCCCTTGCCCATCGCAGGTGCTGGTGATGCTTCTGTGCAGCCGGATGACAGCTACCGGGAAGACAGTCGCTCAGTGCAGGTCGCTGCCCTGGGTCTGGGGCATGGTGCCCAGTTCGGAGGCAGTCTGGATAATATTGACAGTGCTGCAAATGCTGATAAGGGTGATGAATTCCTGGCTAGCCGCCATTCCCGTGGTCCCCGTTCCGTCCGAGGTTCTGGTAGAAGGGCCCGCCGTAGTGGCCGTCGCCCCCGTGCTGGCGGCTTTGGTGGCGGTTCCGCGCCTGCAGCTCAGCGAGCGGATGCCGATGATTCGGATGCTTGCAGAGAGGCTGCCCTGACCCTGCTGGATGCAGCGGCCCGTTCGAGTGGGGCTCTGGCCCGTCGCCTGGTCGACAAGGGGTTTGATGCGAACGTGGTCGATCAGGTGATTGATCGGCTGACCAGGCTGGGCCTGGTGGATGATCAGGCCTACGCACAGGATCTGCTGCGTTCCTGTCTGCATCGCACCATGGGGGAGCGGGGCGTACTCTCGGAGATGACCCGCAAGGGTCTGGATCCAGGGTTGGCTGCGCAGGTGGTGGCCCAGGCCTCTCGCGATGGGCTTTTTGTTGACTCCGCCTACGAGCTCGGTCGCAAGGTGGCCCGCAAGACAGCCGGACTTGAGCTTAAGGTGCGCAAACGGCGATTCTGGAGTGCTGGATCCCGTAAGGGCCATAGTCCCGGCCTCCTCAACCAGGTGGCAGCAGACCTTTTCGTCCCTGATGACCCTCTCGAATGAGCTGATTGCTGACAAGGCATCACACAGTAAAAGATAAGATGAGACCTCTCATATACCCCGGGTTCTGTCATCGACCGGATAAAATCCGGACGACGGATGGCCATCCATCTCGACCTGACGTTGCCGCCAGGCTCTAGCGGCCTACCCGAAGGCGGGACGAGCAGCCCCTGAATGCCTTCTGCTTGGCCTTGCTCCCGATGAGGCTTGCCATGCGGTCGGCGTTACCGTCGACCCGGTGGTCTCTTACACCGCCGTTTCACCCTTGCCCGCCTTTACCAGGCGAGCGGTCTGTTCTCTGTTGCGCTATCTCTCAGGTCGCCCTGGGCGGACGTTATCCGCCATCGTGCTCTGTGGAGCCCGGAAGTTCCTCAGCCCTTCCCAGGAGGAGGGGCCGCGGCCATCCGAGAGGTCTCGTCTAGAATGATAGAGATTCGCAAGGACCTTGAAAAAATTACAACATCATAGTCAATTCTTTACGGACACAAACCGATTTTTACATTTTTGCAATTACAGGAATCAGACGGATGTTTAACGACTTCTGGGAATCAATACTTCATTGCCAGTTGGTAGCCACGGATGCTCTCATGACAGGCGGACAGACTACGAGCTGTTTACCGCTCGTAGGGGCATCTTCATTGAGTATGGCTTTCACTCCCTCATAGCCTAGTTGGTAATGGGGAAGGGCGACGGTGGTTAGCGGTGGTGCGAGATGGGCTGAGATTATCTCTTGATCGTCAAAACCTACGATGGAAATGTCATCAGGTATGCGGGATCCTCCGCGCTGGAGTTCGTCGTACAGACCCATAGCTACTCGATCGTTGTGACAAAAAACTCCTGTTGCTCCGCTATCTTTTACTCGCCTTGCAACGCTTCGGCCTCCTTCCTGGTTGGGTTCCACTTCAAAGGTCAAAGATGGATCAAAAGTGATGCCAGACTCTTTTAGGGCTTGTTTGTATCCTTCTAACCGGCCGGTCTTAGCCGGAGAATCGGCTCGGGTATTGACGAAGGCAATTTTTGTATGTCCTCGTTCTAGCAACAGTTGTGTTGCTGTTCGACCTCCTTGAATTTCGTCTGGCACAATTGCCAACGGTGAATTTTTCCTGTTCCCAAAACAGTTCACTAGGACGGTTCGTACATTATCGAGTGACTTCGGTACTTCGATTGGATGGTGATACCAGGTCGAAAAGGCAATCCCCCTGACCTTATACCGTAGAAACATCCGTATGGCTTCATCTTCAAGGCTTTGGTTGCCCTCGGTGTTGGCAATCAAAAGAACATATCCTTGTTCCCATGCTGCATTCTGCGCTCCATGGATAATTTGCCCAGCAAAGGGGGTGGTGGCAATGGAATCGGTAACCAACCCTATGAATTGCGAGTATCCACGCACTAAATTTTGAGCCATGGCATTAGGCCGATAACCTAATGCGTGTATTGATTCCATGACTTTCTCCCGAACCTCTGGACTGATCCGGGAGACTTTCTTGTTGTTCATCACTAGAGAAACTGTAGAAACTGACGTGTGCGCCCTTTGCGCTACGTCCTTGAGGGTCACTGGTTTGCTGTCATTGCTGATGGAACGGGGTTTATTGCCCCCTTGTTCTTTTGCCTTGGTAGGTTTATGTTGGTTCATCCCTTTGAAGCCCCGCCTTCAATGCCCTGTATCATTGCCTTATTCAGTATAAGAAAGACCAACATCAGAGGGGTAATAGTCACGCATACGGCAGCGAATGTTGCTGTCCAATCGGTGTTGCCCATGGCTCCAATGTAGTTTTGCAGCCCAAGGGGAATGGTCTTCAACCCGTCTGTAAGGATGAAGGTATTACCGAAGATAAATTCATTCCATATAAAAATGCTATTAACCAGCACTACGGTTACGACAGTATTCAGGGAAAGGGGCATTGTTATTTCCCAAAAGATGCGGTACGGGCCGGCACCATCCAAGGATGCCGCTTCATAGTTCTCTTGAGGAATGTAGTGATAAAAAGAGCTGAATAGGAAAACTGACATAGGTACGGAAAAACCTGCCAGGGGAATGATCATCGACAAACGCGTATCGAGAAGGTTGATTTGAGAGTAGTCGATAAAAAGAGGGACTAGTGCGATCTGAGTGGGGACGATCATGCCCAGCAAGAACACCATACGAATTATTTTGCTCCACTTAAAACCTAGTACTTCGATAGCATAAGCGGCCATCATGCCCATAATCACAATCAATAGGTCGGCCCCAAATGTCACGATGAGGCTGTTGACAATATACTGGCCAAGGTTGCCGGCTTGAAATGCTCTCGAATAATTCTCCAACGTGAAGCTGTGAGGTATTCCGAAAGCATTGCCTGATGCAAAGTCATGTTCGGTTCTTAGACTGGTGATGAAGAGCCAGAGTAGCGGATAAACCTGGATGATTACAATCAGGATTATGAACACCCTGTTCAAAACAGTATGGAAGTTCAGCTTGCTTCGAAGAGCAGAGGGTTTTTTCTGTTCACCCGGAGTCAACATACTTGTTGTACTCATGCTTCTTCCTTTCTAAAAATGACCTTGAATATCAAAGCAACTGCTATCAGGCACTCGATAACGATGAACACCGAAATGGCGCTGGCATAGCCGTAATTAGTATTTGAGAAGGCTGTTCGATACATATAAGTCGTTACGAGTTGCCCGTAGCGCCCATTGGTCAGCAGATATGGAATATCGAATCCTCGCAGACCATACGTGACTGCCATGACCACTGTGGTAATCCATACCGGTCTTATGTAGGGGAAACGAATCTTGGTGAAAAGTTGCCAGCCATTAGTGCCATCCAACCTTGCTGCCTCTTCTATTTCAGATGGGACCGACATGAATGCCGCGTAGATAATCAACATGTAGAGACCGCTAAACCGCCATCCTTCAGGTATGGAGACAGCCGCAAGAACGGTGTGCGGATCTGATAACCAGGCATGAGTCCAAGAATGAAGTCCTATGGCATCCAAGGCCTGATTGAGAAGTCCATTGGGATCAACAGAGTAGATTTTCTGGAAAAGAAATGAAATGGCTACTGTTGAAATCACTGCAGGCAGGAGATACAAGGTTTTGACCAAATTCCGACCTTTAGTCATTCCTGTGAGCAATGTGGCTACGAGGAGGGCACCTCCTAGCTGAAGAACCAGGCAAATTAGTAGGTAGATCATAGAGTTGACAAAGGACTGCCAGAAGACTGAATCTCCAGTCAGCATTTTTATGTAATTGGCAAGTCCGGTGAATTTCATGTCAGAGATGCCATCCCAATCAAAGAAACTGATGATCAGGGATTGGATGACTGGCGAAAGTACGCCCGCTCCGTATAGGAGCAGGGGAGGAAGGATAAAAATCAACACTGATTTCTTGGATCTGTATGGAAGCATGGTTGGTCCTTTTAAACGGACAGGGCTCAGATAGAGAGTCCTGCCCGAAGTTCGTCAAATATCAGTTCAAATCTTTGAAAGCTTTAGGTCCATTTTCTTGAATGACTTTATCCATGGTGCTGATAAACTTATCCACGCTGATATCGCCCTGGACCAAGAGGGGCAATTCTTGTTGCAAGCGCGTATTTGAAGTCGAGTCGAGCTGTGTTCCCAAGGCATGAGAGTTACTTTGCCGACCTTATCCGCATCATCGAAGTTGCGTTTGTATAGCGGCGTAGCGTCGGACGGTATCTTCGCAGAACTTGATTTCATCGGAGTGATCTGTCCGGTATCCGCATAAATCTTAGAATACTTTGTTAAAGAATACTTGATGAAATCGTGAACTAGCGGATCATAGGTCCTGGCGTTGATTGCCATTCCTATTCCCGATGGAGCGGCGTACTCATTCTCCGTGGTTTTGGCATCGGGCGTTGTGGGCAATAGGAAATAATCGACATCGTCTCGAACCTCTGGGTTCAGCTTCGATGTGGCCAAGGCAGGTAGGTCCCAGCTCCCGTCGTTGTAGACGGCTGCTTTACCGGAGGTGAAAAGCGCCTGAGCATCGGCGTATTCAGTTGATGAGAATCCTTGCTGGAAGCATTGTGATTTTCCCAGATCGGCCAGCCATTCTACTGCTTTGCGCCCTTCAGCATCAGAGAGTTTCGCATTACCCTTTTTGAGGTTTTTAATAAACTCATTTCCAGATGTTCTAAAGGGGTAAAAAGCCATGTAACGTTCCAACGGCCACATGTCCTTACCGTTCAAGGCAATCGGCGTACTGCCGCTTTTCCGTAAAGCTGTGCACATGGCAGGAAAGTCGTCAAGTGTCTTCGGGACGCTGATGCCGGCTTTCTTGAATAAGGCTTTATTGTAGAAGAAAACCTCGATCTGAGATTCAAAGGGAACCATATACAGACTACCGTTATCAAAGCGCTGATAGTCAAGAGCAGACGTTCGGTAGTTGTCATAGATTTTCATATCCTTCAGCATCTTTTCAACATTGACCATGCTTCCCTTTTTGGCTAGTTTTTGCGCAAAAGGCGTGGCATCGATATCGAAAAGGTCCGGGAGTTTATTCGCGGCGGCCAGTGTCTCTAACTTTTGAATGTAAGATGGCCGATCGGGTGTCGTAATCAGCTTTAGCGAAAACCCAGGGTGTTCTTTGGCGTAGTCTTGAGAAATTTGCTTCATGGCCTTGATGACTCCTCCGTCAGCTGGTCTGGACAGTAGCCATGAAATTTCGCGGGGCTTGATTTCGCCCTGAGGGTTGACGCTTTCGGCCTTATTGGCTGCTCCGCCACTACCGCACCCTGCTGCTAACAATAATGCGGCCAGTGTTGCTGCGATGGCAGCACATTTATTTTTCCTCATCCTGGTAATCTCCTTTGATTATTTGTATGGGTTGGTTGTCATTTTGTTGACAGATTTGTTCTTCTAATTTTTCTTTGCTTGTTTCATTGCCGGACTCTGGATATTTTGGCTGATGTGATTGTTGCTTCCCCATCTGTCACAGAAATGCCAAAATAGTCGCCCATGGGATTTTCCAAGCGTGAATGGAGTGTAGTGCTCCCGTCAACGTTGCACAGGCAGATGTCCTTATCCAAAAGGATGTCAATGTCATGTTTGCCTGAGGACAGATCACAAGGACGTTCTGAATCAATGAAATGGGGGATGTCGCCCGATATCTGCCACTGCTCCCTTCCTGTAGTTGGTCTGGGCCAGTGATCTAAGACCAGCCTTGAGTAAGCAGGTTCTAACCGGAGTGAATATGCTTGGTCCCCATCCGCAGAGCTTCTGATCAGAAAAGCGAGATTGTCGGGTTGATGTTCGTGAAGGATGAATTCAATGTGCACCAAGCATGTAGAAGGAAGCTCATCTGAACTCATTGTGACCCACATGCCGTCATCTCTTTTCAGATTCATGTCGGGTTCGAATTTAACCATGGATAGGGGGGAATCAAATAACTCCTTAATTTCATGGGGAATGCGGAATGATAAGGATCCATTCTTCTTTTGTATTGCTTCAAGCACTGACATGGATCCCGCCCATTGCCAAGCGCCATCATCCCTGTTGCCTTCGCGTGTTGGAATCCATCCGAAGAAAAATCGTCTGTTATGCCATTCCACGCTTTTTGCGGCATAGAAAGCACGCGCATCAATGCTGTCCGAATCGGGCGGATCCAGCCATGGCCCCTGAAGAGATCGGGCTATACGGTAACGTGTGCAGAAACGTTCTGAAAATTCTGAATATACCAGATACCACCATTCTCCCCACCGGAAAAGGTCCGGGCACTCGTGGGTGATGAACCGGTCAGGTGCCCAAATTGGTTCAATGGCACGCCATGTGTGTAGATCTTCAGAAACGCATTGGGCAATTAAACCCCGTCTTCGAGATGGCCCAGATTCATGGCGAGCGGCTATCAGCATATGCCACAGCTGATCGGACTCGTTGAAGAAGACGAACGGATCTCTCCAGTCTGATGTGTCGTACCCTTCAGTGGCACAGAATGCATCCGCAGGAATCTTGTCCCAGTCGGTGAGGGAACCGTTGCTTATAGCATGCATCACCCATTGAATGGGCTGGTTTCGCTGATTCCTGATTCCGGGATTGACTCCGGTATAGAAGAGGTGGGTGGTGCCGTCTGTGTCTTCTACGACGCTGCCGGTGTAGGCGTTAAAATCCTTGTCTTCATTTGATCCGTTATGTAAAGCAAGGCCATAGTCGCGGTAGTTTTGTAGATCTCTTGTGCCGACCAGTCGCCAGCCCATTCCTACTTGGGAACCCTTACGCTGCTCATCGAGGTAGAAGAGCATGATTTCGCCATCGCGAGTGAAAGGTATAACATCACCGACCCATCCCTGGTCCGGCTGATAGAAGATTTGTCTACTCATTGAGAACCCCGTCGTTTCAGCAGCAATAATCACAATATGAGTTGTTCGAACGTTTGAACAAACTGTATTCTGCATTCTATTGACTTATATCCAGATTGTCAAAATAAGCGATTTTTGGATTCTAAAGTGTTTGTTCAAACGTTTCAATTATTATATTTTTCATTCTTAATTGGAAAGGATCGAGAAATGTGCCCAGCATGGAAATTGGTAACCAGTCAATTTTCGTTGGGTATGGTTCCGAGGAGGTGCAACGCATGCGGTGTGTTTGTTGATCTAGCAAGCTTGAAGCGAGAAGTCCCTTGAGTCAGTGTCAAACCCATCGGCTTTCGGCTAAAATCGAAAGCACAGTCGATGGTGACTAAGTCCGCCATCGCACCAGCGGTTTGTCCGCTCACAAGTGCAAGGAGATTCCCATGGAGATCGTCATTACCGGTCGACATACCCAAATCAAGCAGCGGTTCCGCGACGTTGTGGACAGCAAGATGAACAGGGTGACGGCCATCGCCCCCGATGCCCAGCGCATCCAGGTCGTTCTGACACATGAAGGCAATCCCCGCCAGGCTGACAGCGCCAAGAGGGTGGAGCTCACGGTCCAGGCCGGCAAGACCGTGATTCGCGCCGAGGCTTCCAGCGCTGACGAGTTCAGCGCGCTGGACATGGCCTTGGACAAGCTGACCCAGCGTCTGCGCCGGGTCCGTGACCGCCGCAAGGACCATCGCCGCGGACTGGAGCATCCGCCGCTGCCCGTCGAGCTGCCCGTTGATGACCAGGCAGGCGATCAGGGAGATCAGGGCCAGAAGTCCAACTCCGACAACAGTGCCCAGAGCGCCGTCGCCTCGGACCTGGCACCGGGTCAGTCGGTCGAGGTGCAGGTGGGAGACACCCCCATCGTCATCCGCCGCAAGCTGCACATCGCCGAGCCCATGAGCATCGACGAGGCCCTCTACGAGATGGAGCTGATCGGCCACGACTTCTTCCTCTTCGTCAACAAGGAGACCCGGCGGCCGTCGGTGGTCTACCGTCGGCACGGTTGGAGCTACGGTGTCTTCGAAATCGATACGCCTGAGCATGTAGGCCAGAAGAAGTAAGAGCAAAACGGAAATTGAACAGTGGGGCGATTCCCCGGCGGCAGGTTGGCTAGACCTCCGGAGGATCGCCTTTCTTCAATGCCCGGTCCGGTTGCCAAGGTCGCAGCCGGGTTTGCGTAACCATAGGTTCCGAGAAAATCGGTGCATTCGCGTAAGATAATCAGGGTCTGGGCCTACGTCAGCTGAGGGCGTGCGAAGGCCATAAAAGAACGGTAGGGAGCGCAACGTGGTAGCAGTCTTGGACAAGGTCCTCCGTATGGGCGAGGGTCGTCAGATTCGCAAGCTTCAGGGGGTGGCCAAGGCGACCAACGCCTTCGAGGATCAGATCTCGGCCATGAGCGACGAGGAGCTCAAGGCGCAGACGCCTAAGTTCAAGCAGCGACTGGAGAACGGCGAATCCCTCGATTCCCTGATGCCCGAAGCCTTCGCCACGGTTCGCGAGGTTTCCAAGCGCACACTGGGCCAACGGCATTTCGACGTCCAGCTGATGGGCGGAGCGGCCCTGCACTGGGGCAACATCGCAGAGATGAAGACCGGCGAGGGCAAGACCCTGGTGGCCACCCTGCCCAGCTATCTGAATGCCCTGGAGGGCAAGGGCGTGCACGTGGTCACGGTCAACGATTACCTGGCCTCCTACCAGAGCGAGCTCATGGGGCGCATCTTCCGTTTCCTGGGTATGAGCGTGGGATGCATCATCACCGACCAGCGTCCCGCCGAGCGCCGGAAGCAGTATCAGGCGGACATCACCTATGGTACCAACAATGAATTCGGCTTCGACTACCTGCGCGACAACATGGCCTGGGACAAGGACGAGCTGGTTCAGCGTGGTCACCATTTCGCCATCGTGGACGAGGTGGACTCCATCCTAATCGACGAGGCGCGAACTCCTCTGATCATCTCGGGACCTGCCGAGGGCGATGTGACCCGATGGTACCGGCAGTTCGCCAAGCTGGTTCCCAAGCTCACCAGGGATGAGGACTACGAGGTCGACGAGAAGAAGAAGGTCGTCGGCATCCTGGATCCCGGCATCACCAAGGTGGAGGACTACCTGGGCATCGACAACCTCTACGAGCCCACCAACACCGCCCTGATCGGGTACCTGAACAATGCCATCAAGGCCAAGGAGCTCTTCCTGCGTGACCGCGACTACGTGGTCCAGAACGGCGAGGTCCTGATTGTGGACGAGCACACCGGCCGTCTGCTCAAGGGCCGCCGTTACAACGAGGGCCTCCACCAGGCCATCGAGGCCAAGGAGGGCGTGGAGGTCAAGGCCGAGAACCAGACCTTCGCCACCATCACCCTGCAGAACTACTTCCGCATGTACGACAAGCTGGCGGGCATGACCGGAACGGCCGAGACCGAGGCCGCCGAGTTCATGAACACCTACAAGCTGGGCGTGCTGCCCATCCCCACCAACAAGCCCATGATCCGCAAGGACCAGCCGGACCTGATCTACCGCACCAAGAAGGAGAAGCTGACCGCCATCGTCCGCGATGTGGCCAAGCGGCATGCCAAGGGCCAGCCCATCCTGTTGGGCACCGCCTCTGTGGAATCTTCCGAGGTGGTCTCCTCCCTGCTGGACGTGGCCGGCATCGACCACCAGGTCCTCAACGCCAAGCAGCATGCACGCGAGGCTGCGGTCGTGGCCGTGGCAGGGCGCAAGGGGGCTGTGACCGTGGCCACCAACATGGCAGGGCGTGGCACCGACATCATGCTGGGCGGAAACGTGGAGTTCCTTGCCGATCAGAAGCTCAAGGAGCAGGGCTTCTCCTCCGACGACACTCCGGAGGAGTATGAGAGGCGCTGGCCTAAGATGCTGGACTCCGTCAAGGAGCAGGTCAAGGACGAGCATGAGGAGGTCGTCAAGCTGGGTGGCCTCTATGTGCTGGGAACCGAGCGGCACGAGTCCCGCCGTATCGACAACCAGCTGCGCGGCCGTTCGGGCCGTCAGGGCGATCCCGGCGAGTCCAGGTTCTACCTGAGCCTGGAAGACGACCTGATGCGCCTGTTCAACTCTCAGTTGGTGGCTCGGATGATGTCCTCCAAGAGCATGCCGGAGGGGGAGCCCATCGAGTCCAAGACCGTCACCAAGGGCGTGCGCAGCGCACAGAAGTCCGTCGAATCCCGCAACTACGAGATCCGCAAGAACGTGTTGAAGTACGACGACGTGATGAACAAGCAGCGTCAGGTCATCTATGGCGAGCGTCAGGCGGTGCTCAAGGGCGAGGACATCCACAAGGACATCCTCCGCTTCATCAGCGAGACCATCACCTCATACATCCGGGGTGCGCAAAAGGGCTCGGACAAGCCCGAGGACTGGGATGCCGACGAACTCTGGAAGGCGCTGGCCTCCGTCTACCCGGTCAGCCTTGACCAGGATGAGACCATGGACTCCCTGGAGGGCCTGAAAGGCGACAAGGCCGTCAAGGCCCTGGCGGACAAGCTGGTGGAGGATGCCGATTCCATCTACCAGGAGCGTGAGGATGAGCTGGGCGAGAAGGGTTCCAGGCAGCTGGAGCGCCAGGTGGTCCTCTCCGTCCTGGACAGCAAGTGGCGTGAGCACCTCTACGAGATGGACTACCTGAAGGACGGCATCGGCCTGCGTGGCATGGGCCAGCGTGACCCCCTGGTCGAGTACCAGCGCGAGGGCTACCAGATGTACAACTCCATGATCGACGCCATCAAGGAGCAGACCGTGCAGCTGCTCTTCAACGTGGACCTCAAGCAGATCGCGGCCAGCCAGGAGAACGAGCGGCGGGCCCGCGAGGAGCGTAAGGAGAACGAGGAGGGCCAGTCCGAGCCGGTCAGCTACCAGGCGCCTGAAGAGCCTGATGCAGAGGATGAGACCAACGACATCGATGAGACGGCCGAGGAGCATGACGAGGGTGCCCCGGCTGGCAGCATACAGGAGGATTCCGAGGAGAAGGATGCCTCTGAGGATGCCGCTGACGATAGCGCTCCGGCTCCGGTCGGACCCGCGCCTATCAGCCATGCCGAGGGCAAGGTTCCTGCCAGCAAGAGGCCCAAGGCCGTAGAGGATCACTCGCCCTGGGCCGATGGTCGCACCTTCCCGGGCACGCCCCGCAACGCCCCCTGCCCCTGCGGTTCCGGACGAAAGTACAAGATGTGCCACGGCCAGAACGAGAAAAAATAACAGGTATTCGTAATCTCCAGAGGCCTGCCTAGGCAGGGTTGCTGATTTGATTGACGGTCATCGCTCACAAGGGCGGTGGCCGTTTCCATATATTGGATCCCCATTTTTCATATATTGGTAGCAAAGTGACCAAAATATGGGATTGCCTTGTGTGGGGAGGGGCGGGGCAGTAAACCTAGAGCAAACAGCGGGGCATCCAGCCCCGCTTCTTCAAAGGAAAAGAGTCATCATGCGGCCACTTAGCTGGAAATCCGTCCTGAACTCCTTGGTGTCCGGTCGACACCTGAGCGCGGATGAGGCCGAGTGGTGCATGAACGATCTGATGGACGGAAATGCCGACCCGGTGCAAGTGGGCGCCGCCCTGTCCATGCAGTCCACTCTGGGTCTGACCAGCCCGGAGGTCGAAGGGGCTGCCAAGGCCATGGTGGGCCATGCGGTGCCCCTCAAGGTCAGGGGTGACGTGACCGACATCGTCGGCACCGGTGGTGACGGAGCAGCGACCGTCAACCTGTCGACCATGGGCGCCATCGTGGCTGCCGCAGCAGGGGTCAGAATCGTCAAGCACGGCAACAGGGCCGCATCCAGCAAGAGCGGCACCGCCGACTGTCTGGAACAGCTGGGTCTGCCCCTGGATCTGCCGCCCAAGGAGGTGGCTGCCATGGCTGACCGTTACGGCATCACCTTCGTCTTTGCCAAGACCTTCCACCCTGCCATGCGTTTTGCAGGTCCTGTCCGCTCGTCGTTGGGAATCCCCACCGTCTTCAACCTTCTTGGGCCGCTGACCAACCCGGTCAAACCGCACAATGTGGCCATCGGATGCGCCCAGCGCGAACTGAGCCCCATGATGGCCAAGGTCTATGCCTCACGCGGCCAGGAGGGCATGGTCTACACCTCGGTTGAAGGTCTTGACGAGATGGCTCCGACCGGCCCTGTCTCCATCTGGGAGATTCACCAGGGTCAAGTGGAGGAACGGTCCTTCGATCCGACTCGCGAGTTGGGCATCGAACCGGTGGATTTGAATGACCTGCGTGGCGGCGATCCTGCCTTCAACGCCAGCGTTGTCAGGGACTTCCTGGCTGGAAAGTCGGTTCCTTCGCGTTCCACGGCCCTGCTCAACGCGGCGTCGGCCATTGTGGCTGACGGCACGCAGATCGATGCCGGCCCCGAGGACGATCTGAGCGTCCGGTTTGCACAGGCCTACCAACTGGCTACCCAGGTTGTGGACCAGGGCAGGGCCGCCGACCTGCTGGCGGCATGGATTCAAGGAGCCCAGCAAGCACAGATCCGCTGCCGGCAAGAGGAACAGACACGCCATCCGGTCTTGGTTTAGGTTCGCGGCTGTCAAGCCTGTTCAGGCCCCGCTGGCTGATATTCCTGCCAACGGGGCCTGACTATTTTGACGGTTCACTTCTGGCGGCTCTCGACATTATCGCCGGTAGTGCCGTTCGTCGTCATCGAAGAGCCCGCTTGAATCATCGCGGAAGTTCTTCCTGTCGATGATCAGTCCCGCAATGCCTATCAGCAGGAGCAGACCCGCCAGCAGGCCGGTCAGGCCGGACCAGCGGGGGATGAACATGGTCAGGAAGAAGCAGACCAGGCCCAGCACCGTCATGATCATGAAGGCCATCCGCCTTCTGCCCAGGTCGCTCAGGTCGGGGTTGGGCGGCACAAAATTCGACGACTGGTCCATGACCTCGTCAGTGTCCAGCCAGCTTCTGCCCTGGAAATCTCGCGGTCCGGAACCGCCGACGAAGGCATCTCGCTTCAAGTCCTCGGCCTTCAGCGCCGCCTTCTTCTCGGACTTTCGAGCCTTCTTTTCGAATTCCCTGGCCGTCCGGGACGATTCCAGGGAATCCAGCTCGTCAGCGTGCGAATTCAGGAAGTCCGCCCACTGCTCGTCCCCCTGTGAGGACCCGGTTCCCGCCTCGCTGTTATACTGATTCCCGGCGTCGTTATCCTTGTGCTCGGTCATAGAACCATCGTAACCTCGGCCGAACGCATTCGCTACCAAGGAGTCTCTGTGCTGTACTGGTTCTTCGTCAAACTGCTCGGTCCGTTGGCGCGTACCTGGTTCAAACCGACCGTAGAAGGTACGGGGAACATTCCCAAGCAAGGGGCTGCCATCATCGCCTCCAACCATTTGGCCGTCATCGACGATGCCCTCCTGCCCATCACCTGCCCCAGGATGATTCACTTCATGGGCAAGGCCGAGTACTTCAACGGCAAGGGAATAAAGGGCAAGTTCAAGAAATGGTGGTTCAGCTCAGTCGGAGTCTTCCCCGTCGACAGGTCGGGCGGTTCCAAGTCGTTGGGAGCCATGGAAACCGCGCGTTCCATCCTTGAGCACGGGCACATCTTCGGCATCCATCCGGAGGGCACGCGCAGTCCTGACGGCAGGCTCTACCGGGGGCACACCGGGGCGGCGCGGCTGGCCTTCGAGACCGGAACGACAGTGGTGCCCACCGCCATCATCGGCACTCGGCAGCTTCAGGAGCCCGGCCATGTGCTTCCGCATAAGGGCAGGACCAAGGTCATCTTCGGCAAGCCCATCACCGTGCCCTACGTGCCGGTCAACAGCCTCACTCACGAGGAGATCCGCAACCTGACCGACAGGATCATGCAGGAGATCCAGGAGATGAGCGGGCAGCGCTACGTGGACGTGTATGCCCAGGTCATCAAAGCGCATGAGAGCAGGGAAGAACTGGACTGACGACTGGCTGCAGAGATAGGACAGTCAGACCACAGTCAGGGTCACGACTGCCGGTGAGCCGTCATCGTTGACCACCTTGACCTGGGTGCCGGGGCCGGGGTCCTGGATTCGCACGGTGTGGGTCAGGTTGCCCAGCGGGGCGGAGATGTTGACCTTGAGCCCGTATCCCTGCAGGATCTGGGTGGCCTCGTCCTGGCTCTTGCCTTTCACGTCGGGCATACTGATGAATTGTGGTCCCTTGGAGATCACCACGTTGACCGCATCGCCCCAGTGCAGCTGTTCCTGGGCCTGGTGGGAGGCGGAGATCACCTGGTTGCGGGGGACCGTGTCTGACCAGTCCTCGCTGTAGTTGACCTTGAGCCGGAGGGCTTCCAGAGCCGCCTTGGCATCGTTCCTTGCCTTGCCGATGATGTCCGGCATGGCCACCGGCATCCGGCCCTTGGACAGGACCAGGCTGACCTTGGTATCGTGTCGGGTCTTGGTCCCCGGGGCCGGATCCACTGAAATCGCCGCCCCCTCGGGTATGTCCATGGAGTACTGGTCCTTGGAGGTGTCATGGTCGATCTTGTCGAACCCAGCCGCCTTCAAGGCTTGCAGGGGGTTCTTGCCGTTGGAGGTGTCCGGCAGGAGGATGTCCTTGGGCACTGTTGCCTGGCGAATCCCCTTGGAGACGGTCAGTTTGAGGTTGCCGCCCCGCTTGCTGATATGGGCTCCGACGGTATCGGGATCCGCGGCCATGATGGCCCCTTTGGGCACTTGGTCGCTGAAGTCGTATTCGGTGTAGACACCGATGCCTGCGACCTTGAGCGTGCGGGCGTACTTGGCGTAGTCGGCTCCGATGACCCTGCACCCCTGATTCTCGGAGCAGGAGATGTCATCCGGCTTGGGCAGGGCTACATAGCTGCCCGGACCCAGGTAGTACCACCAGGCGCCACCGCCGCCTCCGGCCAGGGCCAGCACCAGCAGAACCACCAGCACAATGATCAGGCCCCGATGCCGGTGCTTGGGTTTGGCTGTCTCGGCACCTTGCTGCAAGGTCTGGAAGGAAGCCGGGACGGCCGTCGCATCGGCGGGGGAGGCTGCCAGGTCCTGAGGCTGCAGGACGGTCGTGGTTTCGGCCTGGGAGGGGGTGTCCACGTCATTGAGTTGATAGCGTCTGGTCGCTGCCTCTGTATCGTTCTGGGGCGGGGCCGGCACAGCCGGGACGGTGTCCGAAATCTCTTGGTCGGTTGCAGCAGCAATGGTCTCCGTGGCTGCATCCTCGGTATCGTCGCTGGGTGGCGTAGCTCCCTGGGTTGGCGATTCCGGAATCTCAGGGTCGTGCCCAGGGGTTCCGGCAATGGCAGACTCGGGCTGACCGCTGGCTGTGGCTGCTGCTGCGGTCCCTGCAGGCAGCACGTAGTCCATGGCCTGCCGATCCAGCCCCCTGACCACCTTCCTCAGGCTCTCCAGGGCCTTGCCCGCGTCGTCCGGGCGATTTTCGGGGGAGCGGTCGGTCAGCCCGGAGACCAGTGCGGCCACAGATGGGTCGATACCCGGGCAGACCCTGGCCAGGGAGGGAACGTCCTCGTGGACGTGCTTGAAGACGATGGTCACCGGATTATCGCTGGCGAAGGGGACCGTGCCGGCCAGCATCTCGTAGGCGATGATGCCCACGGCGTATAGGTCGCTCTGGGGGGATGCCTCATTGTTCTCGATGGTCTCGGGGGCCAGGTAGGCGGCTGTGCCCATGAGCATGCCCGTCGAGGACAGGGTGGACTGGGCGGCGGCGCGGGCCAGGCCGAAGTCGGTGATTTCCACGTGGCCGCGGTCGTTGATGAGGATGTTTTCCGGCTTGATGTCGCGGTGGATGACGCCGGCTCGGTGGGCGGAGGCCAGACCGTCGAGGATTTCGCCCACGATGCGCAGGGTCTCCTTCAGGGGATAGACACCCTGCCGAGCCATGTCCGTCCGCAGGCTTATTCCGTGGACATACTCCATGACCAGGTAGTCCAGCCCCTGGTCGACACCGGTGTCGTAGACCTGGACGATGTGGGGGTTGGCGATGGCAGCCGCAGACCTGGCCTCCCGGCGGAAGCGCTCCTCGAACTGGGCCCTGTGAGGTCCCTGGGCCAGCATGGTGTGCATGATCTTGACTGCCACATGTCTGGACAGTCGCAGGTCCAGAGCCTCGTAGACCGTGGCCATGCCACCTTGCGCGATCTCGCGCAGAATGCGGTAGCGCCCGTCTATGATCCGGTCGCTGGTCCTCTCGTCCGCTTCACTCATGCTCGTCTTGTCCGGCCCTCTGCACCTCGGAGGCCTGACCGGCCTCGGCATCAATGGAAGATACACGTTCATGATACCCGGCGGTGGTGGCAAGCGGCAGGAAGCGTCGGCAGGCCTTCAAAAAGATGATTCGACCCTCTGTCGACAGATTCAGATCATCGGCCAGGGCCTGGGCTTGGGTCTGTGCTCGGGTGGAAAGGTCGGCCATACGTCGACGACTGGCATTTACGGCGCCACAGGACTGCATCAGGTCACGGACCATATTCACCTGGGCATCCTTGCGGCGTTGGGAGGGGGAATCGTAGAGTCGGCGAACCTCCTGGGCCTGATCAGGGTCGGCCATGGCCAGGGTGTCAGCCAGGAGGACGGTCCGCTTGCCCTCGCGAATATCTCCGCCCACGGGCTTGCCGGTGTGGTGGTCGTCGCCTGTCACATCCAGCAGATCGTCCGCCAGTTGGAAGGCCAGCCCCAGGTCCAGGCCCAGGGCGCGAACCGACCCTTTATGCTCTTCCAGGTCTGCTCCGGCCGCTAGCAGGCCCAGAGCCAGAGGGGCCAGCGTGGTGTATGAGGCGGTCTTCCACGCCATGGTGTGCAGAGCCTGACGGCGCAGTTGTTCCGGATTGTCCAGGCGGGCCTCCTCCATTCCCATGTCCAGGACCTGGCCGGTGACCACAGCCGTCTGCATGGCTTGAAAAGCCCTGCAAACGGCCGGCCCCTGAGGCAGGTCGGTAGCCGCTTGGAGGGCTATTTCTGTGCTCAGCGATGCCAGCAGGTCGCCAAGGAGGATGCCCAGGCCGGTGCCGCGGGCATTGGGCCCGGCGGGGTCTTGGCTGTTCGGATCGTTTCTGACAACTGGCCGGCTCAGGGCCAGATGGGCGGCAGGGCGGCCCCGACGACGAGGAGAGCCGTCGATGATGTCGTCGTGGACCAGGGCGCTGGTCTGGTAGACCTCCAAGGCGCAGGCAAGGTCCACTACCGCCTGTTCACGGTTCGGATTCTGCCCGCAATCCAGAGCCCCCCAGACATCGCAGAGCAGCAGGGCGCGCAGTCGCTTGCCGCCTCGGCCAGCCTCGATTGCCTGGAGGATGACCGCCTGCAAGGCCTCCTGGGAGGGGTCCTGATCCAGGGGATGGTCCAGTCCAGGCTCTGGAGCAGTCAGGTGGTCGCAATGCTGCTGGAGCAGTTCCTCCATGCGCTGTTCGACCCGTGCTGCTGTCACGCTCTTCATGCCTTAGAGCCTATCCGCATATCTGCCCAGCAGGCAGGTTCCAGGACCTTGGTGGATGGATGACCCCACTTGACCACATGATCGGATATGGCCTTCTTAACGGTTCCCACTGGTTCAGGATGATGCCAAGGCTTCCCGGCCAACAGACCGGGGAGCGGATGGGAGGCGATGACGACATGAACGATTCACATGAACATGGCATGACAGAACTGATGGAGAACTACCGGGAGGGCCGACGACGATGGGGTGTGGAAGATGCTGACAGGCGATGGCTCCGGCAGCCCTTGACCGAGTGGACTGCATGTTTGAAGGGACAACAGGCAGAGCCGCATTTGAACCCCGACTCTACTGACCGTCTGGCCGTGGCCATCACGGAGACCCTGGCCATACGCGACGGGCTTATCCTGTCCATCCTGGCACCTGAGCCAGGTCTGGACGATGACCGGCTGCTGGACCTGTGCGTGCGCCCCAACGATCCGGCCAATGTGACGGCGCTCTGCAGCATTCTGGATTCAGTATTCAAGGATTCCACGATGCGGCCGGACCATCCCCGTTGCCGGGCTGGGCTTGTCATGCTCGAGGCCATGGCGGGTAAGGCGCCGCCGGGGTTCCGGTCCCAGCCCCTGGCGGTTGCGTCCTATGTTGACTGGTGGAGTGGGGGATCCCAGGCATCCGGGTTCGCCGAGCAAGCCCTGGCCGACGACCGTTCCTGCAGCCTGGCCGCCATCGTCCTGGCCTTGATCGGCCGCAGCATCGACCCGGCTTGGAGGCAATCGAGCTGAATCGGGAATAATCGTCCCCCTGGGGTGGTTCACTTAGTGAGTCTACGATTTGACCTTGCCATAGCTGTGCCTTAGAAGCAGTGTCGGCGGGTGGGATGATCCAGGAGGAGAATTTGGCCACGAAGGACACCAAGTCAGCCAAGACAGCCGCAGTGGATACCGGAAAGGGCCGGACCAGTTCAACCGCCGGCAAGACCAAGACCGCCACCAGGTCCAAGACCAGCAGCAGCAAGGCGTCCCACAAGACCTCGTCCCGCAAGACCGCCACTGCCAGCACTTCGACGGCCAAGACGAACCGGCGCCCGGCCTCCAAGACCACGAAGAAGGTCGAAGAGGAGCCCATTCTGCAGCAGGAGGAGCAGGAGCCTGACGAGGACCTGCTTGAGGACCAGGAGGACGACGACCAGCTGGACAAGAGCGAGGATCAGCTGGAGGACGAACCCGATGAGGACGATCAGGAGGAGGACGAGGTCTCCCGGGTCGAGGATGAGGCCGAGGAGGATCGCAAGGCCGCCCATGCCCTCGCCGCCAAGGTCAAGGGTGCCTTTGTCGTCGACGATTCCGATGATGACGAAAACGTCGCCCCCTCGGGCAATCCCAAGCGTCGTGTGGTCACCGCCGGAGCCACTGCCGATCCCGTCAAGGACTACCTCAAGCAAATCGGCCGCGTCAGCCTGCTGAATGCCGAGCAGGAGGTGGACCTTTCCGAGCGTATCGAGGCCGGCCTCTATGCCCAGCATCTGCTGGACACCGAGGGTGAAGGCATGGACTTCAAGCGTCGCCGCGAGCTCAAGTGGGCCGCCAACGACGGGAAGAAGGCCAAGGACCATCTGTTGGAGGCCAACCTGCGACTGGTGGTCTCTCTGGCCAAGCGCTACACCGGCAGGGGCATGCTCTTCCTGGATCTGATCCAGGAAGGCAATCTGGGTCTGATCCGCGCGGTGGAGAAGTTCGACTACACCAAGGGCTACAAGTTCTCCACCTATGCCACTTGGTGGATTCGTCAGGCCATCACCCGCGCCATGGCCGACCAGGCCCGCACCATCCGTGTGCCCGTCCACATGGTCGAGGTCATCAACAAGCTCTCCCGCGTCCAGCGGCAGATGTTGCAGGATCTGGGCCGCGAGCCCACTCCCGACGAGCTGGCTCGGGAGCTGGATATGCCTGTCGAGAAGGTCCAGGAGGTCCAGAAGTACGGACGCGAGCCTATCTCCCTGCATACCCCCCTGGGCGAGGACGGCGACTCTGAGTTCGGCGATCTGATTGAGGACACCGATGCCATCGCCCCCTCGGATGCCGTGGCCTTCTCCCTGCTGCAAGAGCAGTTCCAGCAGGTTCTTGAGACCCTGAGTCCCCGCGAGGCCGGCGTCATCAAGATGCGCTACGGCCTGGAGGATGGGCAGCCCAAGACCCTGGATGATATTGGCCGCGTCTACGGGGTCACCCGTGAACGCATCCGCCAGATTGAGTCCAAGACAATGTCCAAGCTGCGCCATCCTTCGCGCTCGCAGACCCTGCGGGACTTCCTGGATCAGTGACCGCTGCGCCCGGCAAGGGGGTACTGATACTGTCGAGGCCTCCTTGCTAGAAATGGTCAACGGTGCGTAAGCGACTGCCCATGTGAGGACCTGTGTCCCCTGGGCGCCATGAGGTGAACGGCGAGGTAAATGGTGGCGAAAAAGGCTGATACGGCAAAGTCCTACGGTGCCGGAAGTCTGACGGTTCTGGAGGGCCTGGACGCTGTACGCAAGCGTCCAGGCATGTATATCGGGACTACGGACAGCCAGGGGCTCATGCACTGCCTTTGGGAGATCATCGACAACGCCGTGGACGAGGCCCTGGCCGGCCAATGCGACCACATCAAGGTCATCCTGCACAAGGACGGCTCCATCGAAGTGGACGACAACGGCCGAGGCATCCCAGTCGATATTGAGCCTCGGACAGGGCTGACCGGCGTGGAGGTGGTTCTGACCAAGCTCCACGCGGGTGCCAAGTTCGGCAACTCTTCTTATACGGCCGTGGGCGGCCTGCACGGGGTAGGCTCTTCGGTGGTCAACGCCCTGAGCTCCCGGTTGGATGTCGAGGTGGACAGGGACGGCAAGACACATAGGATGCGGTTCCATCAAGGCCATCCCGGTACCTACCAGGACCCTGACCCGGAGCATCCCTCGCCTGACTCGCCATTCAAACGCACCAGGAAGAATCGGCCTACGCCCCTGGAGGTGGTGGGCAGCGTGCCTAAGTCCCGGACCGGTACCAGGGTGCGCTACTGGGCCGACCCAGAAATCTTCAACCCCACGGCCCGGTTCAGCTACGACCAGCTGATTGACCGAGTGCGCCAGACCAGCTTCCTGGTGCCTGGCCTCAAGATTACCGTGATCGACGAGCGCATCCCCGCCACAGGCAGCGCCGAGCAGGACCTGCGCCTGGAGGTTGACGGCGAACCCGCTGGGGAGTCGAACAACCAGGGTGTTCAGGAGAACCCTCTTGAATCGTCTGACAGCGGCGGCCTCACTGAAGAGGGCGATGAAGACGAAAGTGCCGAGGACGCACAGGCGGATGATACCGATCTTTCGGCCACCGAACAGGCTGACCGGGCCATGTTGAGGCCGGAGGACGAGTCCGACCATCAGCGCGTGGAGGAGTTCCTGCACACCGGCGGTGTGACGGACTTTGTGGACTTCCTGTCCAAGGGCGAGCCGGTCAGTGACGTCTGGCGGATCAGCGGCCAGGGCACCTACCAGGAGGAGACTCAGCGGGTAGGCACCGACGGCGAGCTGCACGCCGAGCAGGTGGAACGTGTCTGCGGGGTGGATATTGCCCTGCGCTGGGTCAATGACTATGATTCAGTCGTCCGTAGCTTCGTCAATGTGGTCGAGACGCCCGGCGGAGGCATGCACGTGGACGGGTTCATGAACGCCATGACCCGCCAGGTGCGTAAGGCCGTGGAGGCCAACGCCCGCCGTCTCAAGGTCAACCTCAAGGACTCCCACACCAAGGTGGAGCGCGACGACGTCCTGGCCGGGCTGGTGGCCGTGGTCACCGTACGCATCGCCGAGCCGCAGTTCCAGGGCCAGACCAAGGACGTGCTGGGTACGGCCCAGGTCAAGCCCATCGTCACCCGGATGACCGACGACCAGTTCGGCCAGATGATCAGCGGCTCCAAGCGCGGCTTCAAGGAGCAGTCCGGCCAGGTGCTGGAGAAGATCGTCGGCGAGATGCACGCCCGCGTCCAGGCACGCAAGACCAAGGAGGTCACCAGGCGCAAGAACGCCCTGGAGTCAGCCTCCATGCCCTCCAAGCTCTCGGATTCCATGCCCGGCAACGACGACATCGCCGAGCTGTTCATCGTCGAGGGCGACTCCGCCCTGGGTACGGCCAAGGCCGCCCGAAACTCCATGTTCCAGGCCCTGCTGCCCATCCGTGGCAAGATCCTCAACGTCCAGAAGGCCTCCCTGTCCCAGATGCTGACCAACAAGGAGTGCGCCTCCATAATCCAGGTGGTCGGCGCGGGTTCGGGAGCCAGCTTCGACATCGACCAGGCCCGCTACAACAAGGTCATCATGATGACCGATGCTGACGTGGACGGTGCCCACATCCGCATCCTGCTGCTGACCCTCTTCTACCGCTACATGCGTCCACTGATTGAGAACGGGCGAGTCTACGCCGCCGTGCCCCCCCTGCATCGAATCGCGCTTGCAGGCAGGAACAAGGGAAAGTTCATCTACACCTATTCGGACGATGAGCTGGAGGGCAAGCTGGCCGACCTGCAGGCCAAGCACATCGACTACAATCCCGATGTGCAGCGCTACAAGGGTCTGGGCGAGATGGACGCCGACCAGCTGGCCGACACCACCATGGATCCCCGGACCCGCATGCTGCGCCGCATCCGCATGGAGGATGCGGCGCAGGCGGCCGGCATCTTCCCCCTGCTCATGGGCGACGACGTACCGCCCCGCAAGCAGTTCATCGTGGACAATGCCGACGACTTCGACCGGAGCAAGATCGACACCTGATCGACCTTCAGCAGGGCGCAGGGAGGCGGGGAGAGGAGTGTGACGCATATGGACGGTCCCTTGGATAATTTCTCCCCGCAGACTGCCGACTGGTTCCGCCGGGCCTTTCCCGAGGGGCCCACGCCGACCCAGGTGCAGGCCTGGCCGGCCATCCGCTCAGGCGGCGATGCACTGATCATATCGCCCACCGGGTCAGGCAAGACCCTGGCCGCCTTTCTTTGGGCCATTGACGAGCTCATGACCAGGCCCCGGCGCTCTCGGAAACCAGGGGTCGCCGTGCTCTATATTTCACCCATGAAGGCCCTGGGGACGGACGTGGCCCGCAACCTGCAGGGTCCACTGGAGGGCATCGCCGAACGTTTTGCCCGACAGGGACGAAAAGCGCCCAAGGTCCGGACGGGCATCCGCACCGGAGACACCGACGCCCGCGGCCGTAGGGCTCTGGCCGCCCATCCTCCGGATATTCTGGTCACCACTCCAGAATCCCTTTATCTGATGCTGACCTCAAAGACGGCCAGCACGCTGAGGAACGTCCAGACCGTTATTGTGGACGAAATCCATGTTCTGGCGGGCAACAAGCGCGGGGCTCATCTGGCGCTGAGCCTGGAGCGGCTGGACGACCTGGTCGGACGGCCCGTGCAGCGGATCGGCCTGTCGGCTACGGTCCGGCCGCCCGAACAGGTGGCACGCTTTCTGGGCGGCAGCCGTCACGTCAGCCTGATTCAGCCCAAGTCGTCCACAGCCATGGACCTGCGGCTGATCGAGCCCCTGGAGGACATGGGCGATCTGGCTGCACCGCCCGGGGAATCGGGCCAGGATGGGCAGAATGGCGACCAAAGAAGCGGATCCATCTGGCCTGCCGTCGAGCGGGCCATTCTGGATCAGGTCCTGTCCCACCACACCACCCTGGTCTTCGTCAACTCCCGCGGCCTTGCCGAGCGCCTGACCGCCCGGCTGAACGACCTGCACCAGTCCGATCTGCAAGAGTCCAAACACCGTAGCCGAGGCAGCAGTGGGCAGGACCAATCAGATTTATCCCCTGAAACAGAGGAGCCCACGGCCAGGGCTGGGCAGGTCGGGGAGCCAGCCCACTATGATTCGGCCACCGGGTCCACCTCCGGGAGGACTTCCGGCCAGGTTGTCGACCAACCCATTGCCATGGCCCATCATGGTTCGGTATCCAAGGAACGCCGACGCCAGGTTGAGGACGACCTCAAGGCCGGCCGACTGCGCTGTGTGGTAGCCACCTCCAGCCTGGAGCTGGGCATCGATATGGGCTCGGTCGATCTGGTCATCCAGGTCAATGCCCCGCTGTCGACCGCCTCGGGGCTGCAGCGCGTGGGCCGGGCCGACCACCAGGTAGGTCGGGTATCGCAGGCCAGGCTTTTCCCCCTGACCCGTGAGCAAATCCTGGAGTGCACGGCCAGCATGGAAAGCATGGTCCAGGGCGACATCGAGCCCACCATCATGCCCAGTAGCCCCCTGGATGTTCTGGCTCAGCAGACGGTGGCCGCAGCTGCCATGGGACCGCTCAAGGAGGAGGACTGGCTGGCCACGGTCAGACGGGCCGCGCCTTTCGCCCACCTGGGCCAGCAGGTCTACCGGGCGGTGCTGGGTATGCTCAGCGGCGCCTACACCTCCCAGGACTTCACCGCCTTCCGCCCCATCCTGGTCTGGGATCACCAGACCGGCACATTGACAGCCCGCCCTGGTGCGCAACGCCTGGCGGTCACATCAGGAGGCACCATTCCCGACCGTGGCTCCTACAGCGTGGTCATGCCCTCAGAGGCCGCCGACGGCAAGCCCCGGCGAGTGGGGGAGCTGGACGAGGAGATGGTCTACGAGTCCCGCAAAGGGGACGTGATCACCCTGGGCACCACCTCCTGGAGGATCCAGCAGATCACCCGTGACCGTGTGGTGGTGGTACCCGCCCCGGGACGCTCCGCAAGACTGCCCTTCTGGCACGGGGAGGGCACCGGTCGCGACCCCGCCTTCGGCCGTCGCCTGGGCAGGCTCGCCAGGGAATTGTCCCAGGGCCTGATACCGGCGGTCCAGACTGCCTCCGGTAGGCCTGGCTTCACCCAAGCCGTCTACTCTCGTCTCTTGAAGGACGGTCTGGACCGTCCTGCCATCAACAATATGGCCGCCTTTCTGGCTGAACAGCAGGTCTCCACCGGCCAGGTGCCGGACGACATGCATCTGGTAGTCGAGCGCTGCCCCAACGAGGAGGGCGACCTGAGGCTGATCCTTCACTCGCCATACGGCCGCAGGGTCAACGAGCCCTGGGCCCTGGCCGTCGCCGCCCGGCTCTCCCGCGAGCGCGGATACGACGGATCCGTCTGGGCTGGGGAGGACGGCATTGTCGTTCAGATTCCGGGTACCGATGCCTTCCTGGAAGATCAGCGAATATTCGGATTTACCCCCGATCAGATAGAGCGCGAGGTCCGACGGCATCTGGTGGGCTCAGCGCTCTTCCAGTCCCGTTTCCGCCAGTGCGCAGCCCGCTCGCTCTACATGCCCAGGATGGAGCCCGGTCGCAGGGTACCGCTCTGGCAGCAGCGTCTGCGGGCCTCTCGGCTGTTGGACGCGGCTTTGAAGGAGGATGACTTCCCCCTGGTTCTGGAGACCATGCGCGAGTGCCTGCAGGACGTCTACGACATGCCTGCCCTGCGCGAGCTGATGGCCGACCTGGAGCAGGGGAGCGTCCGTCTGGTCCCGGCTTCCACACGGACCCCCTCACCCATGGCCTCAGGGCTGCTCTTCGGCTACCTGGGGACCTTCATGTACCAGTACGACATGCCCAAGGCCGAGCGCGATTCCGCCATGCTGGCCATCGACTCCGACCTGCTGGAGCAGATGGTCGGGCAGGTGGACATGGCTGACCTCCTGGACCAGGGGACCGTCGACCAGGTGACCGCTGATCTGCAGCGGCTTTCCCCCAGGACCCAGGTCAAGGGGGCCGAAGGGCTGGCCGACCTCTTGCGCACCCTGGGCCCCATGGATCTGGCCGAGATTCGTCGGCGTATGCACGGCCAGGAGGACGAACCGGTGACGGAGGCACAGGTCCGGGCCATGCTGGAGGAGCTGCAGGCCCAGTCCAGGGTGGTCCAGGTCAGGCTGGGTACACGCGACTGCTGGGCATGGACCGGTCAGGCAGGGCGGCTGACGGCGGTCCTGGGCCCAGGCATCCGGACATCACCCCAGTCAATAAAGGAATCGGAATCAGACAGCGATGCCTTCGACCAGCTGGTCAGGCAATACGCTGCGGTCCATGGGCCATTCACCACCCAGGACCTGTCTGGTCACCTGGGCCTGGGAAGTCCTCCCTTGGAGGACAGATTGCGTTCCCTGACCGCACGCGAGCTGCTTATGACCGGGGTCTTCCCTCGGCCTGACCTGAGTGCCTATGGCGAGCCTGGATGGGAGGGAGGCGAACCCCGCCGAGGGTGGCTGGATCCCGAGGTCTTCCGTCGGTTGCGCTCGAGGTCCCTGGCCAAGGCCAGCAAGGCCGCCAGTCCCGTCCCCGGCCATGTCTACAGCGATTTTCTTCTTCATCGGCAGGGTCTGGCACCCCTCGGACAGGAGCCCCTGATGGGCACCGAGGGGCTTCTGGAGGTGGTGGGGCAGCTGGAAGGGCTGGCCTTGCCGCCTGTGCTCTGGGAGTCGGCCATCTTCCCGGCCAGGGTGCGTGATTACGGTCCCGCATTGATGGACGATCTGCTGGCCTCGGGCCAGGTGGTCTGGGTGGGGTCCGACCAGGGCGAGGGGCCTCTGGGAGCCATGACCTTTTATCTGGCCGAGGACCTGGATGAGGAGTTTCCGGCACAAGCTGCCGGTTCTCAACCAGTAACGGATGAGGCCGGCAAGTCGGGCAACCCAGGCAATCTGGAAGAGACCCTGCTGGGTGTCTTGGACGACGGGGGAGCCTACCGGTTCGATCGCCTTCTGCGCGCCTGTGCCAGCCGGGGCGGGAATGACATTGAGTCCCCTGATTCTGAATCCTTTGATTCTGAAGCTTCCGATCAGGAGGCTTTGGCCCGGTCGCTCTGGGATCTGGTCAGGCGTGGATTGGTCACCAACACCTCCCTGGCTCCGGTCCGGCGACTGGTCCGAGGATCGGGTCCGCTGCCATCGGGGAGGGCCCGCCGTTTGCCTCATGGTCTTCGTGGACGCAGCAGGACCGTGGGTCGCGCAGCCTTAAGACGGACGGCTGGCTCCTTGGCGCTGTCAGCGGCGGAGGAGGGATTCTGGACCCTGGTTGCGGATGAGCGCGGAGTAGCAGAAAGTGCAGCGGGCACCGGCGTGGCCAATCCAAGCGACAAATCGAGAGGCAGCCGGGATGGTGACCGGCAGCGTACCGTCCGCCTTGTTCACGAGGGGCAAGCCATCCTGGATCGCTATGGGCTCCTGGCTCCGGTCCTGCCTGAGGTACGGTCCCTCCCTGGTGGATTCTCGGCGCTCTATCAGGTTTGCAGACGCATGGAGGAGGCCGGCCAACTGACACGTGGAGTCATCGTGGATGGTTTTGGCGGCGCCCAGTTCGCCCCCCGGGAGGTGATTGACCAGCTCAGAGGCTTCCAAGAGGATGAGCACAATGGTGATGGCGGATTGGAGCGGCGGCCTCCCGAGCCGGTGGTCATGGATGTGACCGATCCTGCCAACCTCTATGGCACGGCCCTTGCCTGGCCCTCCATATCCGGGGATGCCGGTGGTCGACCCACCCGGCGGGCGGGAAACCTTGTGGTGCAGAATCGAGGCCGTGCCCTGGTCCATGCGGCGCCCAAGGGGCATCATGTGCTGGTTTTCGGTAAGCCCGAGCGTGGATTGCTGGAGGCCGCCTTCGTCCAGCTGGCCTCATGGCTGAGGCGGGAGGGGCAGGGACGCATCCTCTTCAGCGATGCCAATGGCCGCCCCCTGACCATGCGTGAACCGGTGGGCATGGCCATGGCCGCAGCCGGGTTCACGGCCGGGCCAGGCGGCATGGCCCTCTACTGAGTCTTCACTGGGTGCCCTCAAGCCACGAAGGCGATGGGAGCTGCCAGCTCCTGGCCGGATGCGTCCCGGCGCATGTCCACGTCGGGCAGCTCGACCGGCGAGCCGGCGGCGGTGCTGGCGTGCAGTGGCCAGGTGCCAACTCGGGCCAGCAGCAGGGTGTCCTGACCCTTGAGGAAGCGCTGGGAGCGCACGCCGCGAGTCCCGCGGCCCTTGACCGGATACATCTCCAGCGGAGTCAGCTTGGCCGACCCGTTCTCGGTGCCGGGCAGGGCCTCGGAGTCGCCGGCCACGGTCAGGACCACCGCTCCGGCCTGGGTGCTCATGCCGTTCTCGCCGGTCTCCTGATAGGTCCAGCCGATCTCTCCGGCCGGCACGACTGTAAAGGTGGCGACCTGGCAGCCCTGGGCCAGACGGATGCCCGCCATGCCGGCTGCATTGCGTCCCTGGGGTCGGACCTTGTCTCCCGTGAAAGTCAGCAGGCTGGCATCAGAGGAGATGATCACCATGCGGTCCCCGTCCTGGCAGGGGGCTGCGAAGACCACCTGGTCGTCGTCCTTCAGGTCGATGACCGTCCAGGAGTCCATGGTGGTCGGCGACTCGCGGTTCCAGCGCTTGACCGTGCCCAGGCGTGTTCCCAGGGCCAGGGGCCGGGAGTCGGCCATGTCGATGACGGTGATGGCATGCTCGTCGGCCTGGGGTTCGGTGCTGGCGGTCCCGCCCAGGAGCTCGTCGGCCACGATGCCTCCGCTCAAATTGGGGTTGGCGGTGGCCGGGATCAGCGGCAGGTCGGCCACGGGAGCGGTGATCAGCCGTCCAGCTGTGGTGACCAGGCCGTAGGTGGCCAGGGTGGTGGTGGCGAATATGGCGATGATCTGGTCGTCATGCCCCCGGTCCTGGTTGCGCGGCCGAGACCGCCAGGCGTCCAGGGCGCCCGGAGTGCTGCGTGCCAGCAGGCCGGTGGCGCTCATCATGACCGTACAGGGCTTGTCCTCCATGTGCATGTCGCCGCCATCACTGCCGCGGCTGGTTCCTCCGCTGGCCAGCAGCGTGGCCTGTGAACCAGCACCGGCCTTGCCGGAGGTCTGCTGAGGGGTCTGCTGATCGCCGGCTGCTGCTGACTGCACGGGGGCCAGGTCTCCGGAGGGCTCCTGGTCCAGGATGACCGTGCGCCTGGGTGTGCCCCACTGGGCCACCGCCTGGTCCATCTCCTGGATGACCACCCGGTCCAGCTCGGCCGAGGAGCCCAGAATCCGCTCCAGCTCCTCCAGTTGCTTGTTGAGGTCGTCTCGCTCGCCCTCCAGCTCGATTCTGCTCATCTTGGTCAACCGCCGCAGACGCAGGTCAAGAATGTACTGGGCCTGGGTCTGATCCAGGTCGAAGACCGCCATCAGCCTGGTCTTGGCCGCATCAGCATCGTCCGAGCCGCGGATGACCTGGATGACCTCGTCGATGTCGACCAGGGCCAGCAGGAGCCCCTCGACCAGGTGCAAACGCTCCAGGGCCTTCCTGCGTCGGAACTCGCTGCGCCGATGGATGACCGTGCGCCGGTGCTCCACCCAGACCTCCAGCAGCTCCTTGAGCCCCATGGTTCTGGGCCGTCCGTGGACCAGGGCCACGTTGTTGATGGTGAAGGAGTCCTCCAGGGGCGTGTACTTGAAAAGCTTGCCCAGAACCTTTGCCGGGTCGAATCCCGTCTTGATCTCGATGACCAGGCGGGTCCCGTTGTGCCGGTCGGTCAGGTCGATGGCGCTGGAAATGCCCTCCAGCTTGTGGTTGCGCACACCCTCGGAGATGCGCTCCAGAACCCGCTCGGGGCCCACCATGAAGGGCAGTTCGGTGACCACGATGGCCTTCTTGCGGGCGGTTACGTTCTCCAGATGGGTGACGGACCTGGTCACGAAGGCTCCCCTGCCATGTTCGTAGGCCTTGCGGATGCCGTCCCGTCCCACGATGATCCCGCCGCCGGGCAGATCCGGGCCGGGCAGGTAGCGCATGAGTTCGTCCAGCCCTGCGTCCGGGTGGGCCATCAGATACTTGGCGGCGGCCACCACCTCGCCCAGGTTGTGGGTGATCATGTTGGTGGCCATGCCGACGGCGATGCCCGAGGCCCCGTTGACCAGCAGGTTGGGGATGGCCGAGGGCAGGACCTGGGGCTCCTTGAGCTTGTTGTCGTAGTTGGGGGAGAAGTCCACCGTGTCCTGGTCGATGTCGGCGTTCATGCCCAGGGCCGCCGGGGCCAGCCTGGCCTCGGTGTAACGGGAGGCGGCAGGACCGTCGTCCAGGGACCCGAAGTTGCCGTGGCCGTCGACCAGAGGCAGACGCATGGCGAAGGGCTGGGCCAGACGGACCATGGCCTCATAGATGGATGAGTCACCATGGGGGTGCAGCTTGCCCATGACCTCGCCCACGGCCCTGGCGGACTTCATGTAGGGGCGGTCGGGGTTGAGGTTCATCTGCCCCATCTGGTAGATGATTCGCCGCTGGACCGGCTTGAGTCCGTCACGGGCGTCGGGCAGGGCCCTGGCGTAGATGACGGAGTAGGCGTATTCCAGGAAGGACTTGCTCATCTCCTCGTTCAGAGGGGTTTCGACGATGTGCTCCTTGACCTGCCGGGGGTCGTACCCCGCCGCCTTGCTCCTGCGATGAGTTGCCATGCTCAAGCTCCTGCTCCTTCACGTTCCGCCTTATGATAACCGGACGGTCCGCCAAAGCGTGCCTGTTCGGCCCCGGTGTCGGCCTGGGGTCTGACCGTGGTTGAATGGAAAGCATGGGTCTGGATACACCTGACATGAAGGAACTGCTGCAGCCGAGTCCGCCTATCCGATACGGGGACCAGGCGGGGGACAAGCAAGTTGGCGGGGCCAGGCATCTGTCCGCCGTTCTGCCAGCCCTGAGCGCCTGCCTGGGAGCACCCGTGGCCACCGACGTCCACCCCTCTGCCAAGACCCTCCAGGAGGCACTGGGACTGCCGGATGCTCGGTCGGTGGTCGTCGTCCTGGTGGACGGTTTGGGATTCTGGAACCTGGTCAGCCGCCAGGGCCATGTGCCCTACCTGCGCTCGCTGCTGTCCGAACCCATCAACCAGCGTCCCCTCTGCACCAGCCTGCCTTCGACGACCGTGGCCGCCATGGGGGTCTTCGGCACCGGAACCTGTCCTGGGCTGACCGGCATGACCGGCTACACCCAGCTGAACCCCGACACCGGCCAGCTGAGCCAGATGATCCAGTTCAGGGGGGCTCAGGATCCCGAGCGCCTGCAGCGCCGTCCCACGGTCTTCGAGACCCTCCAGGCGCAGGGGGTTCGTGTTACATCCTCGGGCCTGCCGCGTTTTCGTGACTCCGCCCTGACACGTGCGGCTCTACGTGGTGGGGAGTACCTGGCTCACAACCACTCCCGTCAGCGTCTCCTGGCCGCCTGTCAGGCTGCCCGCCAGCCGGGACTGACCTATCTCTACATCCGCGATGTGGACAAGGTGGGCCATCACAGCGGCTGGGAGGGCGAAGAATGGGTGGCCGCTCTTGAAGCGACCGATGCCCAGCTGGCTGAGCTCCACCGCCGACTGCCCGCCGGGACACTGACGGTGATCGTAGCCGATCACGGCATGGTCGAAGCCGATCCGGACCAGCGCATCGACATAGCCCAGGACCCGGAGTTGAACCGAGATGTGAGATTGGTGGGCGGCGAACCCAGGGCTGTCATGCTCTATTTGGATCCGGGGGTGGATCCCCAGGTCGTGGCTGCACGCTGGCAGGAGCATCTGGGGGAGCGGGCCTGGGTGCTGACCCGGGACCAGGCCATTGAACGGGGAATCTTCGGTCCTGTCGATGCCCGTATTCGTCCCATGATCGGCGACATTATTGTTCTGGCCGGTGACCGGGTCACCCTGGTGAATTCGGCTGACCAGACTGATGCGGCGACCAGGCTACCTGGCGTCCATGGTTCTTGGACCCGTCTTGAGACACAGATTCCCTGCCTGATCGATCTGGTCTGACTACTTGCCGAAGAGGATCTCATCCCAGCTGGGTACGGCCGACCGCCCGGAGTGTTTTTTGGCCCGCCTGCTGCTGCGACCATCCTTGGTCTCGTCCTCCTGCTCATCCTTACTGGCATCATCGCCTTGATCCTGCTGCTCGGGCTGCTCATGGCCAGCCTGGCCCTGTCCATGGCTCTGCACCGGCAGGACCATTGTGGATTCATTGTCCCTGATGGGAGGATGCTCGGCCGTATCGGGGTCCTCGGTCAGCTCGGCATGGGGGTGGTTGGGCTCCCGGTCAACTGTCTGGTCCTGTCCTTCCTTGGGCTTGCCATAGAGCCAGGCCGTGAGCGCCGCCTGACGCTCTCCGTTCTCCTGGCCCACCGATCCGGTGTCGTCTTCTTCGATTTGAGCAAAGGCGTCCTCCTGGCTTGGAGGCCGCTTGTCGGTCTGGTCGTCGATCTCTTCGGCAGGGCCCTGATCCAAGGCGGGTCGCTCCTGTCCATGGCCGTCTTCGGAATCATCCAGCAGCATCCTGGCAGCCCCGTTCAGACAGGTAACGGTGTTGTCATGCATGTTCCAGGCCCAGCGGGCGTTGAAAATCCGCTTGTCCAGCGTGAACACGCCGTTGATGTTCCAGGGTTCGTACCCTCGTCTGGTGGCCTGCCAGGAAACCTGTGCCAGGCTGACCCCCGCACGGGCCAGCACCTTGCCTATCAGTTCCTGGTAGTTTCGCCCGCCTGATCCCTTGGGCGCCGGCATGGTCAGGAACTGCTCGATGGCGTACTTCTTCTCGGTCTCCACCGGGGCCGCGAAACGCCGTACCAAGGCTTCGTTGACAGCGTATTGCTGAGCCACCTGTTCGGGGCGGGCGCCGGCACGCACAGCCGCCTGGATGGCAGAGACAGGCAGGGGCTTGGACTTGCCTGTCTGAGGATCCACGTCCTCTTCTTCCTTGACCTGCTTGGCCTCAAGAATGGCGCGATCAAGCGCATCGTCGACCCGTACGGCGAAGTGCCGGTGGTCACAGACGAAGACCAGATCGCCTCTGTCGTCGACATGGTCAAAGCTGGCCATCCTGGTCCCATTCTCAGACATGCACGCCCCTATCCTCTTACGGTTCCTTTACACGGCCTCAGGTATTTCCATTGTGCCCTACGGTTGGTATTTTACGTGCTTTTGAAATCGTGTATCCTATGCGCAGTACATATCGTGTGGAATGACCGGTATACGAGGTGACTGGCCGAACAAGGAAAGGGTACACGATGGCACAGGATTACGATACCCCGCGAGACAAGGATGACGACGAGGAATCCCTGCAGGAGCTTGGCAAGAGCGGGCAGGATTCCGGGGCTGACCTGGATGACGACGAGAACGCCATTGCCGAGGACTATGAGCTTCCGGGCGCTGACCTGAGCAATGAAGACTCCTCGGTGACCGTCATCCCCATGCAGGGCGATGAATTCATCTGCTCCAGCTGCTTCCTGGTCAAGCATCGGAGCCAGCTGGCCTACACCACATCCGACGGCAAGCCAGTCTGCAAGGAGTGCGCCGCCTGATGGCCTATGACGAGTCCTACAACGAGCCTGAAACGGTCGAGGTTCTGTTCCAGTCCTTGGACGGGGCAGACATGCCGAAATACGCCATGCCCGGTGACGCGGGGGCCGATCTGCGAGCCAGGGTGGCCGTGGATCTGGCCCCCTTCCAGCGGGCCTTGGTGCCTACCGGCGTCGCCCTGGCCCTGCCCAACGGCTACGTCGGCCTGGTCCATCCCCGTTCAGGACTGGCGGTCAAAATGGGTGTGACCGTGCTCAACGCGCCCGGGACCATCGATGCCGGGTACAGGGGCGAGATCAAGGTGCCGCTGATCAACCTTGACCCGCATGACTCGGTTCACTTCGAGCCTGGGGAGCGCATCGCCCAGCTGGTCATCCAGCGCTACGTGCAGGCCCGTTTCGTGCCCGCTGAACGCCTGCCCGGCTCGGTGCGTTCGGATGGCGGATTCGGCTCGACCGGCCGCTGATGCACCCTGCGGACACGAGCGACCCGAATGGGCTATGCGGAAGTGTAGGATTGGTGCATTATATCGGGACATTGGAGGCTTGAATGGTCACTCAGGAGGGCAGCGTCTGTAGCAATGATGTCGGCGATCAGGCCCCTTCTGGCTTGTCCTCCAGAGCCCTGGGCTGTGAGGTCAGCGACGATCCGCTCAACCCCCTGATGCCCATCTGGGAGATTTGCTCCGCCCATCATCCCGATGAGGACCTGTCCATGCTTCAGCGTGCCTACGATCGGGCCGTGGTCCAGCATGCCGACCAGAGGCGAAAGTCCGGCGAACCATACATCATCCATCCACTGGCTGTAGCCCAGATTCTGGCCGACCTGGGTATGGGGCCCACGGTGGTCTCGGCCGGTCTTCTGCATGACACTGTGGAGGACACCGACTACACCCTGGATCAGTGCCGGGACGAGTTCGGCGACACGGTGGCCGGGCTGGTGGACGGGGTCACCAAAATATCGAAGATGGACTACGGCGATTCGGCCCAGGCCGAGACCATCCGCAAGATGATTGTGGCCATGAGCCGGGATGTTCGCGTCCTGGTGGTCAAGCTGGCCGACCGGGTCCACAACGCCCGCACCTGGCGCTACGTCAAGGCTTCATCAGCCCAGCGCAAGGCCCGCGAGACCCTGGACGTCTATGCGCCCCTCGCCAACCGACTGGGCATGAACGCCATCAAGACCGAGCTGGAGGAGCTCAGCTTCAAGACCCTCTATCCCAAGATCTACAACGAGATCGTGGTCCTGGTCTCCCGAAGGGCCGGCCAGCGTGAGGTCTACCTGCAGCAGATCCTGGACGAGATCCATGAAGATTTGGATGCCCAGGGCATCAAGGCCCAGGTGACCGGGCGGCCCAAGGACTATTTCAGCATCTACCAGAAGATGATCGTGCGCGGGCACGATTTCGCCAACATCTATGACCTGGTCGGGGTGCGCATCATCGTGGACACCATCCGTGACTGCTATGCGGCCCTGGGCGCCGTCCATGCCCGGTGGAGCCCGGTGCCTGGGCGGTTCAAGGACTATATCGCCATGCCCAAGACCAACCGCTACCAGTCCCTGCACACCACTGTGGTGGGTCCGGGTGGCAAGCCGGTCGAGATTCAGATCCGTACCTGGCAGATGCACCGACGTGCCGAGTTCGGCATCGCCGCCCACTGGAAGTACAAGGAGAACGGTTCCGCCGGCCGCGAGCTTTCCCAGCCGGACAAGTCCGATGTCAAGCGTGAGCGCCAGGATAAGGAGCTGAGCCAGGAGGACAACCTGACCTGGATCCAGCAGCTGGCCGACTGGACCAGCGAGACTCCGGACTCCAACGAGTTCCTGGGCTCCCTCAAGGATGACCTGGGCGCGGCCGAGGTCTATGTGTTCACCCCCAAGGGCAAGATCATCTCCCTGCCGGCCGACTCCACACCCGTGGACTTCGCTTATGCCGTCCACACCGAGGTGGGCCACAGAACCATGGGCGCGCGTGTCAACGGCCGTCTGGTTCCTCTGGACACCAAGCTGCGCAACGGGGACACGGTGGAGATTCTGACCAGCAAGTCGGACACCGATGGGCCTTCGCGCGACTGGCTCAGTTTCGCCAAGAGCCCCCGTGCCCGCAGCAAGATCCGTCAGTGGTTCAGCAAGGAGCGCCGTTCGGAAACCATCGAGGAGGGCAAGGACGAGCTGATCCGCGCCATGCGCAAGCGGAACCTTCCCGTGGCCACCCTGCTGACCCCCGAAGCCATGGTGGGAGCTGCTGACGAGCTCAATTATCCCAATGAGAATGCGGTCTATGCCGCCATTGGCGATGGACAGGTCTCCACCCAGAACGTGATTTCGCGTCTGGTCCATGACGCTGGCCGGTCAGCCCTTGAGGACGAGGTGGAGCAGGAGGCCATCCCCCTGCAGCGGGTTACCAAGTCCAGTCGGCCGGAGACTTCCCAGGGCATCTCGGTCAAGGGCGTGGACGATGTCTGGGTCAAACTGGCCCGTTGCTGCACCCCAGTGCCGGGAGACCCTATCACCGGGTTCATCACCCGCAACCAGGGGGTCTCGGTTCACCGGTCCGACTGTCAGAATTTGCTGGAGTTGCGCAAAAAGCAGCCCGAACGGATCATCGAGGTCGCCTGGACGGGCAAACAGGGCACTTTTATGGTCCAGATCCAGGTGGAGGCCCTGGACAGGCCACACCTGCTCTCGGACATCACCCAGGTGCTGTCCGACCATGGGGTCAACATTCTGTCGGGCAGCCAGTCCACAGGCCGTGATCGGGTGGCCGTCAGCCAGTTTGTCTTCGAGATGGGCGACCCCCAGCATCTGAACACACTCCTGTCGGCCGTCAGGAAAATCGATGGGGTCTTCGATGCCTACCGGCTCACCGGAGCCAAAGGCTCGACCAGTCCCCATATGCGGGCCATCTGACCTTCCTCTGCGCTCTTGTGACGGCGTCCTTCATACCGTTCTTTCGAACCAATCACTTGCTCCCGGCCTTGAAAATCTGCTGTGCCGGAATCTGATAGACGGTTATCAACGGTGATTACAGAAGAACCCCCGGCGGTCAATGACCAAGCCGGGGGTCCTACCACCGGAAATGGGTGATTAGCGGACGGCGTTCATCCATTGCTCCTTGGTGGCTTTCTCGGCTTCAAGCTCCTGTCTCTTGGCCGGATCCTGCTCGGCGGCAATCCGCCGGTCCAAATCCTCAAGTTGAGTGGCCAGCTGCTGCTCGAAGCTGGAGACGCGGGCATCGGCCTCGGGGTCGGACTGATTCCAGGCGGCATCCTCCACGGCCTTGATCTGCCGGTCTACGGCATCCATCCTGCCCTCGATCCGACGCACGTCGTCACGGGGGACGAAGCCGATGGCGTCCCATTCCTCTTGGATCTTGGCCAGTTCCTGCCGGGCCTGCTTGGCGGCCTTGGTGTCCTTGACGGGCAGCAGGGCTTCGGCCTTGGCCACCAAGGCCTCTTTCTTGGTCAGGTTCTCCCGCTCGTTGACCGAAGTCTTGTCACGGTCGGCCTGACGGGCGTTGAAGAAGACATCCGCGGCCTGACGGAACCGAGCCCAGAGGGCGTCATCATCCTGGCGTCCTGCCCGTCCGGCCTGCTTCCAGCGGTCCATGAGCTCATTGAACTGGTGGGAGGTGGGTCCCCAGTCGGTCGAGTCCTTGATCTGGTCGGCCTCGGCGATGATCTCCTCCTTGATCCGCTTGGTCTCGGACCGCTGGGCATCACGTTGCTGCGCCCACTTGCGGCGGGCCTGGTTGAAGGTGGTACGGGCGGATGAGAAGCGCTTCCAGAGTGCGTCCGCGTCGGCCTTGTCGATACGGATGGTGGTGCGCTGGTGCTGCTGCCACTGCTCGAAGAGGGAACGGAACTTGTCCGCCGTGGAACGCCAGTTGGTGGAGTCGCCCAGGGATGCGGCCAGCTCTTCGGCCTTCTCTACAATGGCGGTCCGCTCCTTGATGGCCTTGGCCATGGCGTCCTTGCGGGCCTGCGCCAGCTCATCCTTGCGGGCCTTCCCCTGTTCAGCCAGCTGATCCAGCTGCGTACGCAGGGCGGCGAGGTCACCGACCGCCTCGGGCTTGTCGGTCTCCTCCTTGAGCGAGGTAATGGACTCGTCGATCTCGTGGGCCTTGATCTTGGGGCTGCGCAGCCTGGAGGCGAAGAGGTTCAGCTTCTCCTTGAGGTCCAGGTATCGGCGGGCATAGAGGTTCAGGGCCTCCTTGGCATCAGCGTTGGGGAACTGGCCCACCTGGCGTTCCTGGTCGCCCTCGCGAACGAAGACGTTGCCTTGCTCGTCCACCCGGCCGAAGGCTTCTGCCTTCTCAATCTCTTCCTGGCTGTAGGTGGGAGCGGCCGGGGCGGCCTTGACGTGAGGGGCCTTGTGGGCCAGAGCTGCTGGCGAGGGGATTGCCTTGGGCTTTGCCGGCTTAGGCGCGGCAGGTGCTGGCGCTGGAGCAGGCGCTTCGGCGGTTGCAGGCTGGGGTTCAGCCGGTACCTGTGCGCTCTGTGTCGGTGCGTCCTCAGTGGAAGCGGTCTGTCCGGGGGCAGCCTGTTCCTGCCCGGCTTCGGGCGTCGTCGCAGCAGCGACCTGGCCCTCCGCGTCCGCGGTGTGCTCCTCCTGCGGTGTCGGGGTATTCTCGGGTGTGATGGCGGTGTTGTCGGCCATGGCCAGCTCCTTAGGCTTGTGTGTTGGAGAGATCGCAAAATATGGCAATACCATTTTCCTTGACCTCCTATAGTATAGGTTCTTATGGCAAAAGGCACATCTCTATCCGGTTTCCCTGAATGGCTTCCTTCGCAAAGAGTGGTGGAGCAGCGAATCCTCGACACGCTCCGCAAGGTCTTTGAGTTAAACGGCTACATCGGCATTGAGACCAGGGCCGTGGAAGAGGGATCCAGCCTGCTCAAGAAGGGGGAGACCAGCAAGGAGATCTACCTGCTCTCCCGCCTTCAGGATCTGGGTCAGGAAAAGGATGTGCCGGTAGAACGCCGGTTGGGCCTGCATTTTGACCTGACTGTGCCGCTCAGCCGTTACGTGGTGGAGCACAGCAACGACTTGACCTTCCCCTTCAAGCGCTGGCAGATTCAGAAGGTCTGGCGGGGGGAGCGCCCCCAGGAGGGACGGTTCAGGGAGTTCGTCCAGGCCGATATTGATGTGATCGGCAATGGGGAACTGCCCGACCACTATGAGGTCGAGGTGCCCCTGGTCATGCTGAGCGCCCTGGAGGAGCTGCGGGCCTTTGGACTTCCCAAGCCCACGGTGCATGCCAACAACCGCAAGCTTTCCGAGGGATTCTACCGGGGTCTGGGCTTGGAGGACGTCGAGGGCGTCCTGCGCGAGATCGACAAGCTGGACAAGATCGGCCCTGACGAGGTGGCCAGCCTGCTGGTCAGTGAATGCGGCGCCGATGAAGACCAGGCCAGAGCCTGCCTGGATCTGGCCGAGCTGACCGCCGACGATGGCAAGCAGCTGCGTCAGCGGTTCGATGCCCTTGTCGACAAGGTTGGCATCGACAAGCAGTCTCCTTCATACGCTCTGGCCATTGAAGGACTGGGGACGCTGGCCATGATCATCGACGAGGCCGCCCGCATCCGGCCGGGCTCGGTCATCGCCGATCTGAAAATTGCCCGTGGTTTGGACTACTACACAGGCTCGGTCTACGAGACCTTCCTGGAGGGGGCGCAGTCCCTGGGATCCATCTGCTCCGGCGGCCGCTATGACAACCTGGCCAGCCAGGGCAACCGTACCTATCCCGGTGTGGGGTTGTCCATCGGGCTCTCACGTCTGCTCTCCTACCTGCTGGCCCATGGGGTCCAGGCCTCCCGGGTCTCCCCGGCGGCGGTCATGGTCGCTGTCTGGGACGAGGAGGATCGCACACTCAGCAACCACATCGCCCAGGACCTGCGTGCCCGGGGGATTGCCGCTGATGTGGCTCCCACCGCGGCCAAGATCGGCAAGCAGATCCGCTATGCCGACCACCTGGGCATCCCCTATGTCTGGTTCCCAGCCAAGGAGGGCCAGCAGGAGGGCGACCAGGTCAAGAACATCATTACCGGCGAACAGATTCCGGCTGACCTGGTGTCGTGGACGCCGGATAGCCTGTATGCCCGGCAGAGTGTGGAATACCAGGCCTGACGCAGGGGCAGGCCGAGCATTATGGAGGTACAGGAAAGCATGGGCCAGTCGGCTTACAGAACGAGCTACGCCACGGATGTCACTGAAGATATGGTCGGTCGCCAGGTGACGGTGGCCGGGTGGGTGGATCGCCGCCGTGATCACGGAGGCGTGGCCTTCATCGATCTGCGTGACCGTTCCGGTCTGGTGCAGATTGTCATCTATGACGAGGAAGAGGCCCGCCCCCTGCGCAGCGAGTACGTGATCCAGGTCACCGGCAAGGTTCGCGAACGCCCCGAGGGCAATGACAACGAGCACCTGTCCACCGGGCACATCGAGATCGTGGCCGACAGGATCGAGGTTCTGGCCAAGTCGGCCGCCCTGCCCTTCCAGGTGTCCACAGCCCTGGAGAACGAGGCCGAGAACAAGCTGCCCGGCGAGGATGTGAGGCTGCGCTACCGTTATCTGGACCTGCGTCGGCCATCCATGCAGCGCAACATCCGTCTGAGGGCCGCCATGAACCGTGCCGCCCGTGCCGCCCTGGACAAGATGGACTTCTGTGAGATCGAGACGCCGACCCTGATCAAGTCCACCCCTGAGGGTGCCCGAGACTTCCTGGTGCCGGCACGTCTGGTGCCCGGGTCCTGGTATGCCCTGCCGCAGTCCCCCCAGCTGCTCAAGCAGCTGCTGATGGTGGGTGGCTTCGAGCGTTACTACCAGATTGCCCGTTGCTACCGCGACGAGGACTTCCGTGCCGACAGGCAGCCCGAGTTCACGCAGCTGGACATCGAGATGAGCTTTGCCTCCCAGGAGGACGTCATGGCCATGGCCGAGCAGGTCATCGCCGAGGTCTGGAAGGCTGCGGGATTCGAGGTCAGCCTGCCCATCCCCAGGATCAGCTGGCAGGAGGCCATGGACAAGTATGGCTCCGACAAGCCTGACCTGCGCTTCGGCAACCCCATCGTCGAGCTGACCGACTACTTCAAGGACACGCCTTTCCGGGTCTTCCAGGCCCCTTATGTAGGCGCCGTGGTCTACCAGGGTGCGGCCAACCTGCCCCGCAGGCAATTCGATGCCTGGCAGGAGTGGGCCCGCCAGCGGGGTGCCAAGGGTCTGGCATACGTCCAGTTCACCGGCGACGGCACCCTCAAGGGCCCCGTGGCCAAGAACCTGTCCGATGCCGAGCGTCAGGGTCTCAAGGAGGCTGTGGGAGCCTCGGATGGAGATGCCGTCTTCTTCGCCGCCGGTCCCCGTGAGGCCTCGCAGACCCTGCTGGGTGCGGCCCGTGTGGAGATCGCCCGTCGCCAGGGGCTGCTTAAGCCCGACGAATTCGCCCTGACCTGGGTGGTGGACTTCCCGCTCTTCAAGCCCACTGACGACCCGGACGACGACGATGTGGCCGTGGGCCATTCCAAGTGGACCTCCATGCACCACCCCTTCACCATGCCCTCGGCCGATTGGATCGACCGCTTCGACAAGGATCCCGAGCACGCCATGAGCGACTCCTACGACATCGTCTGCAACGGCGAGGAGATGGGCGGCGGCTCGGTGCGTATCCACCGCGACGACATTCAGGACCGGATTTTCAAGGTGCTGGGCATCGGTCCCGAGGAGGCCCAGGAGAAGTTCGGCTTCCTGCTGGATGCATTCAAGTACGGCGCTCCGCCCCATGCGGGCATCGCCTTCGGCTGGGACAGGACCGCACAGATCCTGACGGGAGCCGACTCCATCCGTGATGTCATCGCCTTCCCCAAGTCCGGCGGCGGCCAGGATCCCATGACAGGGGCTCCTGCACCCATCTCCGACCAGCAACGCGCCGAGACCGGTGTGGACTGGGAGCCGGATCAGGAGGATGCCGACTGAGCGCATTCCGTCACTGATCGACGAGAGTCCAAGAGGGCTGGAATCCTGCGGGGTCCCGGCCCTTATTGTTCCTGTCCGTTTAAGCATTGGCAGGTCAATCAGTCGCGCCTGGCCAAGGCCTCTGCTTTACAGGAGAACCGTTTCTATGGCCGTTACGCAACAAAGAATGAGTAAACTGCCCAATATGAGCGAAACAACCAAACATCCGTCGGAGCGGATTCTGCCGGAGAAACCGGTCTCGGATCTCCCAGCCAAGGACAAGTCCGGGCCGCTGGTCGAGCTGGCCCACGTCGAGAAGCATTTTGGCAGCCTGCATGTCCTCAAGGACATCAACCTGCAGGTCGAAACCGGCGAAGTGCTGGTGGTGGTCGGACCCTCAGGCTCCGGCAAGTCAACCATGTGCCGGACCATCAATCGCCTGGAGTCCATCGACTCCGGTGTCATCAGGATCGAGGGGGAGCCCCTGCCGCAGGAGGGACGCGATTTGGCTCGGCTCAGGGCCGAGGTGGGCATGGTCTTCCAGTCATTCAACCTGTTCGCCAACAAGACCATCCTGGAGAACATGACCCTGGCACCCATCAAGGTGCGCCATATGCCAAAGAAGGACGCCGAGGACCTGGCCATGGACCTGTTGGCCCGTGTGGGTGTGGAATCACAGGCCTCCAAGATGCCCTCCCAGCTCTCAGGCGGTCAGCAGCAGCGTGTGGCCATAGCCCGTGCCCTGGCCATGCAGCCCAAAATCATGCTCTTCGACGAGCCCACATCTGCGCTGGACCCGGAGATGGTCAACGAGGTGCTGGACGTCATGATCCAGCTGGCCCAGGAGGGCATGACCATGATCTGCGTGACCCATGAGATGGGCTTTGCCCGTCAGGCCGCCGACCATATCGTCTTCATGGCCGATGGGCGGATTCTGGAGAAGGACGACCCCGACGACTTCTTCGACCACCCCAAGACCCAGCGGGCCGCCGACTTCCTGTCCAAGATTCTGACCCACTGAAGCAGGAGGGAAGCGTATCCGCATGAATGCAAGCATGCATGGCATGGGCCAGCCGTTGAAACGGCTGGCCAGGAATCTGACCGCGATCCTGTGTGCTCTGGGTTGCCTGGTCTCCCTGGCGGCCTGCGGCTCCGACAAGGAGGCAGGCAAGATCCGCGTGGGCATCAAGTTCGACCAGCCTGGTCTGGGCTTTAAGAAGGCCGGGACCTATGTGGGCTTCGACGTGGACGTGGCCACCTACATCGCCGACAAGCTGGGTTACAGCCCCGACGACATCGTCTGGAAGGAGGCCCCCTCCAAGCAGCGTGAGGCCATGCTCCAGAACGGTGACGTGGACATGATTCTGGCCTCTTATTCCATAACGGACGAGCGCAAGCGGGCCGTTTCCTTCGCCGGACCCTACATTGTGGCCGGTCAGGACCTGCTGGTACGCAAGGAGGATCATCAGATCCGCGGCCCCGAGGACCTCAACGGCAAGCGGCTGTGCTCGGTGACCGGATCTACCTCGGCCGTCACCGTCAAGAAACGGTTCGCCAAGGAGGTTCAGCTGATGGAACAGCCGGGCTATGCCGAATGCGCCACCGCCCTCTTCTCCGGCATTGTCGATGCGGTCACCACCGACGACATCATCCTGGCCGGTCTGGCCTCCGCCTCCCGTGGAAGGCTGCGGCTGGTCGGCAAGCCCTTCACCCAGGAGTATTACGGGGTGGGTATTAAGAAGGGCGATACCAAGCTGGCCCACAAGATCAACGCGGCCCTGGCCGACATGGAGGCCAACGGCTCCTGGCAGCGGGCGCTGGAGAACAACACCCGGGGCACCCATTACAAACCCGACCCGCGATACAACCCGCCCAAGCCCAAGGAAGGAGAGTGAGATGTCAACCATCATCGAGCTGTTTTCCGACTACGACATTCCAGCTGCCTTTTGGGTCAACATCCAGCTGACCCTTTGGTCGGCCCTCTTCTCACTGGTCCTGGGCATCATACTGGTGATTATGCGCATCTCGCCCATCTCCTCCCTGAGGGCCGTCGGACGAGGGTATGTGGAGTTCTTCCAGAACATGCCACTGACCATCATCATGGTCTTCATGGTCCTGGGGGCCTTCGCCCAGCTCAAGATCAGCTTCTCGCCGGAATTCTCGGTCAACTTCTTCTGGCTGGCGGTCACGGGCCTGTCCCTGTATACGGCGGCCTTCGTCTGCGAGTCCCTGCGCTCAGGCATCAACACGGTGCCTCTGGGCCAGGCCGAGGCGGCACGTGCCCTGGGGTTGAGCTTCTTCCAGTCGGCCTCACAGATCATTCTGCCCCAGGCCTTCCGCGGGTCGGTGGCGCCCCTGGGCAACACCTTCATCGCCCTGCTGAAGAACTCCACCGTGGCCGCGGCCGCTTCCGTGGCCTCCGAGAGTTCCTCCCTGATGAGCGAGATGATCGAGTTCCATGCCAACGCCATCGTGGCCATCTTCCTGATCTTCGCCTTGGGCTACGTGATTCTGGTGCTGCCTATCGGGGCTTTGACCACGTATCTGTCCAACAAGCTGGCAGTGAGGAGGTGAGCGGCCATGGCACAGGACAATGAGAGCTCGCTGCTCTTCGACCAGCCCGGCCCCAAGGGCCGGCGCACTATACGAATCGTCAACTGGATAGCTGCCGTCATCTTCGCCATCGTGGTCATTCTGGTGCTGATGAGGCTGCATAATCCTCCGGACGGGGAGAACCAACTGAGCTGGGAGCTCTGGCGCCCGGCCCTGGACTACGAAGCCTGGTCGGACTTCTACCTGCCTGGGCTCTGGCTGACCATCAAGGCCTCTGTAGTTGCAGTGATCGGTTCTGTCATCTTTGGGTTCATCTTCGGCATCGGCCGTCTGTTGCCCAACGGGCTGGTAAGAGCTGTCTCAGGTATCATCGTGGAGTTCTGCCGGGCCGTCCCGGTGCTGATGATGATGATTTTCTTCTGGCGCTGGTTCGCCTTTGCCGGAGTCAGCCAGGCCTCCTACTGGGCCGTCGTGCTTGGGCTGATACTTTACAACGGCTCGGTGGTGGCCGAGCTGATCCGTTCGGGCGTGGGCAACCTGCCCAGCGGCCAGTGCGAGGCCTCCCTGGCCCTGGGGCTGACCAGGACCCAGTCGCTGATGCAGATCGAGGTTCCGCAGGCCGTCTACGCCATGCTGCCGGCGGCCGTGACCCAGCTCGTTGTGGTCCTCAAGGATACGGCTCTTGGCTCCATCATCATGTACACGGATCTGTTGCAGGAGTCCCGTCGTCTGGGCTCCATGTACTTCAACATCCTGCAGACCCTGGTGGTGGCCTCGGTGGTCTACTTCTTCGTCTGCTTCCTGCTGTCCCACTTCGCCCGCTGGCTGCCCAAGAAGATGCAGGAGCGCACCGCCGCCCCCGCCGACTTCGTGGAGCCGGCCGCGCCTGTGGCCATCATGGATCCCTCCAACGTCAACCAGATAGCCGTAGCCAAGGAGGTGGACGAGGACCGGTACGGCGGTGCGCCGTTGCAGTACCATGCACATCACCGTGGATCCAATGCCTCCATCCAGCACTGGAGGAAGACCCGCTACATCCAGGGCTATGACAGGACCCAGCCCGACACGCTGGTCGATCCGCACAAGGCGAGTCTGGAGATTCCGGACTTCCTCAAGCCTGGACGTGGCAGCCGCTCCGGTGGTGAGCAGAAAGCCGAGGGGAAGACCAGGAAGGAGAAGAAAGGCGGCAGCGACAAAGGCAGCAAGAACAGGAGCTGACGAAGAGCTCCTAGCTGTTCCCTGTCTGGCGGCTTTCCCGTTTCTGGACTTAGTTGACGAAGCCTGTGTCCGGCCGGACTTGTGTGCCTGGCCGGATAGACTGGTGGACATGGTCCAAGAACATGCTGATTCCTCAACCGCCCCAACCGACCAACCAGTCTCCTTGGGCGACCTGGTCCCCGAGGCGGGAGGCCCCCGCAACCTGACCGAGGATCAGATTTACGACCGTTTCTTCTCCTGGGTGGCTTCCCGGGGCATCACCCCCTGGCCGCATCAGGAGGAGGCTGTCCTCTCCCTGGTTTCTGGCGACCATGTGATTCTGTCGACCCCGACCGGCTCGGGAAAGTCCATGGTGGCCCTGGCCATGCATTTCATCGCCCTGTGCACTGGGCGGCGCTCCTATTACACGGCTCCCATCAAGGCCCTGGTCTCCGAGAAGTTCTTCGACCTGGTTTCGGTTCTGGGTCGCGACCGGGTGGGTATGATCACCGGCGACACCCATATCAACACGGATGCCCCGGTCATCTGCTGCACGGCCGAGATCCTGGCCAACCAGGCGCTCAGGGAGGGTCGCCATGCCGATATCGGCTGCGTGGCCATGGATGAGTTCCACTATTACGGGGACCCGGACCGAGGCTGGGCCTGGCAGGTGCCCCTGCTGACCCTGCCCGATGTGCAGTTCCTGCTCATGTCGGCCACCCTGGGCGACGTGGATCAGATCGCCGTGGACCTGGAGCGCAAAACCGGGGTGGGGGTGGACATCGTCGCCGACGCCCCCCGACCGGTGCCTCTGGATTACCGTTATGTGGACACCCCCTTGCCCAACACTGTGGAGTCCTTGCTGGCCGATGGGGATTCGCCGGTCTACATTGTTCACTTCTCCCAGGATGCCGCCCTGGAGACGGCCCAGGCCCTGTCCAGCACGGGGGTTTCCGACCGGGGCCAGCGGGACCGGATCAAGGAGGCCATGGCCGGCACCCGCTTCACCACGGCCTTCGGCAGGATTCTGCAGCGGCTGTTGCGCACCGGGGTCGGGGTCCACCATGCGGGCATGCTGCCCCGGTATCGGCGTCTGGTGGAGCAGCTGGCCCAGGATGGCCTTCTGCCGGTCATCTGTGGCACGGACACCCTGGGGGTCGGCATCAATGTGCCCATCCACACGGTCCTGCTGACCGGGCTGACCAAGTTCGACGGCTACAGGATGCGCCGTCTGCGGGCCAGGGAATTCCATCAGATCGCAGGCAGGGCCGGGCGCATGGGCTTCGATACCAGTGGGCTGGTCGTGGCCGAGGCTCCCGAATACGAGATAGAGAACGCCAGGGCCGTGGCCAAGGCGGGCAACGACCCCAAGAAGCTCAAGCGGATCAAGCGGAAGAAGCCCCAGGAGGGGTTTGTTACCTGGGGCAAGGGGACCTTCGACAAGCTGATCGAGGCCCGTCCCGAGACCCTGACGCCGCACCTGAAGATCTCCCACGCCATGGTGCTCAACGAGGTCGACCAGGGCGGGGATGCCAGGAGGCGGGTCGAGGACCTGATCGAGGACTCCCGTCAGACACCGCAGCAGAAGGAGCATCTGCAGGACCGGGCCGACGAGATCTTCCAGACCCTGACCGACACCGGGGTCATCGAGACCGAACGGAACCCCGACGGCGGCCTGGACTACTTCACGACCGTGGACCTGCCCGAGGATTTCGCCCTGGACCAGCCTCTTTCGCCCTTCCTGCTGGCCGCCCTGGAGCTGCTGGATCCCGAGGACCCTGACTACGACATGAACCTGCTCTCCATGGTCGAGGCCACCCTGGAGGATCCCCGGCAGATTCTCAAGGCCCAGCAGCGGCAGGCCCGTGACGCGGCCATCCAGCAGATGAAGGAGGACGGCCTGGAGTACGAGGAACGGATGGAGCGTCTGCAGGAGGTGACCTGGCCCAAGCCCCTGGAGGAGCTGCTGGGGGAGGCCTTCGACCGCTACCGTCGGGATGTTCCCTGGGCCAACGACTATGAGATCCACCCCAAGTCCGTTCTGCGGGACATGATCGAGACGGCCTCGGACTTCAACGGCTACATCGCCCGCTATGGAATATCCCGGTCGGAGGGGACCCTGCTGCGCTATCTGTCCGATGCCTATCGGGCGCTCAGCAGGACGGTTCCCGAAGAGTTCATGGATGAGCGGCTGGAGGACATCCTGGCCTGGCTGGGACTTATTGTGCGCTCGGTGGATTCCAGCCTGGTGGATGAGTGGGAGGCCGCGGGCAGGGCTGAAAATGGCGAAGTCGCAAGCGGCCTGGATGCCGCTCCGCCCAAGGTGGAGAACCAGGTGGTGGCGGACCGGCGTGGGTTGACCCTGCTGGTGCGCAACGCCATGTTCCAGCGGGTGGAGCTGGCGGCCGCCGACCGTCCGGAGGCCCTGGCCGACCTGGATGCGGACTGGGGCTATGGCCTGCGGGCCTGGAGCGACGCACTGGATGACCTCTACGAGGACCATGAGCAGATCCTGACCGATGCCCAGGCCAGGTCCTCGGACTTCTTCAGCCTGGATGACCGTGACGAGCGCCAGGGGCACACATGGCGGGTCCAGCAGATCTTCGACGACGTCGAGGGGGAGCGCGACTGGGGCATCGCAGGCATCGTGGACCTGGATGCCACCCAGGAGAGCGGTCAGGTGGTATTCAAGGAGTACCGGGTGGGTCCCATCGAGGAACTGATGGAACTCTAGCCCCGAGGCGTTACAGGACCTTGGAGAGGAAGGACTGCAGCCGGGGACTCTGCGGATGGCCGAAGATCTGTTCGGGCGTGCCCTCCTCCTCGATGATCCCGGCATCGGTGAAGATCACCCTGGAGGAGACCTCCCGGGCGAAGGCCATCTCGTGGGTGACCAGAATCATGGTCATGCCGCCCTCGGCCAGGGAGCGGATCACTTGAAGCACGTCGCCCACCATCTCCGGATCCAGGGCCGAGGTGGCCTCGTCGAAGAGCATGATGTCCGGGTGCATGGCCAGGGCGCGGGCGATGGCCACACGCTGCTGCTGCCCGCCTGACAGATCCGTGGGCCGCGCGTCCGCCTTCTCCTGAAGCCCTACGGTCTCCAGCAGGTCCAGGGCCTGCTGCCGGGCATCCTCCTTGGGTGTCTTGTGCAGCATATGGGGGGCCAGCATGATGTTGTCGGCCACGCTCATGTTGGGGAAGAGGTTGAAGTGCTGGAAGACCATGCCCACATGCTCGCGTAGCTTGTCGATGTTGGTCTTTGGATCGGAAATGTCGATTCCATAGACGCTGATGGTGCCCGAGGTCGGCATCTCCAGGGCGTTTATGCAGCGTAGCAGGGTGGACTTGCCCGCGCCCGATGGGCCGATGATGGAGATGACCTCGCCGGGCTTGACCTCCATGTCGATCCCCTTGAGGACCTCGGTGTCGCCGTAGCGCTTGTGCAGGTCACGGATGGATACGGCCGCCTGGGACTCTCCCTGGTTGCGGCGACTTTGGTTCTGGCGGATGCGACGGGTCAGTCGTCCGGTGTCCATGTCCGGGTCCTCGAAGTTCATCGATGCAGCCTCCTATCGAGCATATTGGCCATCCAGGTCAGGGCGCTGATGGCGACGAAGTAGATGACGCCCACCATGAACAGGGTTTCGGTCACGCGGAAGTTGGCCGCGTAGATCTGCTGGGCCTGGTAGAGCAGTTCGCCGAAGCCGATGGCCAGCAGCAGGGAGGAATCCTTGAGCATGATGACCAGCTGGTTGATGATGGAGGGCGTGGCGATTCTGACGGCCTGGGGTAGGATGACCCGGCGCAAGGCCATGCGACGGGTCAGGCCCAGGCTGCGGGCCCCCTCCATCTGCCCGACGTCCACCGAGTCGATGGCTCCGCGCACGATCTCGACAAGGTAGGCTCCGGAGTTCAGGGACAGGGTCAGTGCGCCGGCCAGCCAGATGCTGATGCGGTGGCCGATCAGCTGGGGGACGCCCAGGTAGAAGAAGAAGGCCCAGACCAGGACGGGTGTGCCCCTGAAGACCGCGACGTAGATGCGGGCAATCCAGGACAGAATCCGGTTGGGGCTGATCCGCCACAGTCCTAGGATGATACCGATGGCCAGGGCGATGACGAATGATATGGCCGTAATGGCCAGGGTGTTGCGCAGGCCCAGCATCAGGGAGGGGAATGCCTGACGGACCAGCCCGAGGAATCCTGGCCGGGATGCGGAGGCACTCTTGCTGGAATGGCTGCTGCCCACATAGGAATCGACCAGTTTTTTATAGCTGCCGTCGGCTTTCATCTTGGCCAGACCCTCGTTGAAGGCGGCCACAAACTCCTTGTTCTCGCCCTTGCGGACGGCTGCTCCATAGGAGGCGCCAGGTTCCTTCTTGGTAACGGTCTTCAGCCCATTGCCCTGGGCGATGCCGTAGGCCAGGACAGGGTAGTCATCAATGACCGCTTGTGCATTTCCTGACTTGACCATCTCATACATGGTGGAGGACTGGTCCACCGCCTTGACAGTAAAGCCGTACTGGTCTGCCCGCTGCTTGGCGAATGCCTCGCCCTCGCTGCCGGTCTTGACGGCCACCACGCTGCCCCGCAGATCCTTGTAGCTGTGGATCTGGTCGTTGTCCTTGGCGATGGCCATCTGCACGCCGGAGTCGAAATAGGGATCGGTGAAGTCGTAGACCTGCTTGCGCTGGTCGGTGATGGTCATGCCTGCTATGACCACATCGGCCTGCTGGGAATTCAAGGCCTGTAGGGCGGCGTTGAAGCCCAGGGACTGGATCTGCACTGAGAACCCCTCGATGTCGGCGATTTTGCGAATCAGATCCATGTCGATGCCGACCAGGTTCCCGGAGGAGTCCCTGAATTCGAAGGGGGCAAAGGTGGTGTCGGTGGCGACGCGGAAGGTGCGTCCGTTGACCGCCTGCGAGGCGGGGGAGTCCTGGGCCGCCTGCGCCGGCGTGGCCAAGGGAGCGACGATCAGGGCTGAGAGCCCCAGGACCAGGGCCAGCAGGCCGACGGCCCACCTGCCTGGACCCGATGTCCATCTCTGGCGAACATGCGTGGCGATCACTGGCGATTCTCCTTATTGTTCCGACCTATGCCGGTTCCGGTTTTCCAGGCGACAGACCTTGCTGCCGCCCATTGGCCTGCCTGATGATATCCAGGCTGATGACCAGTAAACTGTACACACACCGGGTTTCCGGAACCCAACTACGCGCTGGGCGATACGGCCATATGGGTTCCCAGTCTAGCGCGTTCGTCTTTCTGTTTGCGGCAGACGCTGGCCTATGCTGGTGAGGGCGGGGAGCCATAGGGGCCCCGAGGAATGAGGTAGTGCAGATGGTTGATGATCTCTTCCAGGCGGCGGATCCCCCCGAGGAGCACACCCTGCCTCTGGCTGTCCGGATGCGGCCCCGAGGCCTGGACGAGGTGGTCGGCCAGGACAAGGTCACGGCACCTGGAACCCCCTTGGAGCGGTTGGCCCGGTCGGATCCGAACAACCGTCTGACGGCTCCCAGCTCGGTCATTCTTTTCGGTCCTCCCGGGGTGGGTAAGACCACCTTGGCCTACATCGTGGCCCGACAGTCCGGGCGTCATTTCGAGGAGCTTTCGGCCGTCACCTCGGGGGTCAAGGAGGTGCGGCAGGTCCTCGCCCAGGCTCGGGAGCGGCTGGTCAGCCAGGGACAGGAGACGGTACTCTTCATTGATGAGGTGCACCGCTTTTCCAAGTCCCAGCAGGATGCCCTGCTGCCCAGCGTGGAGAACCGGGATGTGACTTTCATTGCAGCCACCACGGAGAATCCAAGTTTTTCGGTCATTGCGCCCCTGCTTTCGCGGTCCGTGGTGGTCAAGCTGGAAGCCCTGGACGACCGGGACCTGGCCACTCTGATTCACAGGGCCGTCAAAGACCAGCGGGGACTCAAGGACCAGGTACGGCTGGATCCGGATGCTTTGGACCAGATCGTGCGCTTTTCCGGGGGTGATGCCCGCCGGGCCCTGACCATCCTGGAGGCCGCGGCCGGAGCCGTCACTGAGGGCGGGCCTCGTGCCAAGGGGGCGCGTCGGCCGTTGATCAATACCAAGGTGGTCTCTTCGGTCATGGACGTGGCCGCTGTCCGCTATGACAAGAAGGGCGACGATCATTACGACGTGGCCTCGGCCTTCATCAAATCCATGCGGGGGTCCGACGTGGATGCGGCCCTGCATTATCTGGCTCGGATGATCCGGGCTGGCGAGGATCCGCGCTTCATCGCCCGACGGATCATGATCGCCTCCGCCGAGGAGGTGGGTATGGCCTCTCCGGAGGTGCTGGAGATCACGGTCGCGGCTGCCCAGGCCGTGGCCATGGTGGGTATGCCAGAGGCACGTCTGATCCTGGCCGAGGCAGTCATCGCCGTGGCCACCGCACCCAAGTCCAACGCCTCCTACTTGGCCATCGACCAGGCCTTGGAAGACGTGGATGCCGGGCATATCGGCCAGGTTCCCCTGCATCTGCGCAACGCTCCCACCAAGCTGATGAAGGCCTGGGGCAACCATGAGGGCTATCAGTATGCCCACGATGCGCCGGATGCAGTGGCTCCGCAGCAGTATATGCCGGACGAACTGGTCGGACGACGCTACTACCACCCCAATGACCGAGGCTATGAGCGCCAGCTGGGCCCCCGACTGGAGGCCATCAGGGCCATCCTTGACAGGGCTGCCGGGCCGGAGGGAAACGCCGGGTCTGGGCAATGACCGTCCAGACTCCTATACTGGGCACCCAATAGACGTTGAGCAGCCACACAATGACCGAAACGCCGCAGGGTCCAGGCCTTCCATATTGACGGTCGCCACGCTCCCACAAGGAGCCTGTCGCTGTCGGCGGGTCTGGCATGGAAGCATGGGGTCCGTCTCATGCACGGGCGCGAGGGTGACGATGTCGACAGCGGTCATTGACAATGCAGACATATCCGAACAATCGAAGGGCCTCGGCGTGGCCGAGGACGACCTGGCGGTCCGCGAGATTACCCGGCGAGTAGACAATGCTCGTGAATCGGCTACTTTTTATAAGATTGTGGCCCTGGTGGCCGCGGGAATGCTCATGGACAGCATCGATGTCTATGTGGGCAGCGCAGTAGCCAGTTCGGCCTTGAGCACCGGATGGTCCACGGTCGCCCAGAACTCCCTATTCCTGTCGGCCGGCTTCCTGGGGCTCCTGGTGGGTTCGCTGCTGGCCGGGTTCATCGGAGACCTGCGGGGGCGCAGGACCGCCTATCAGATCAACCTGCTGCTCTTCGGAGGCTTTACCCTGCTGGGTGCTCTGGCACCGAACATGGCCGTCCTTTCGGTCTGCCGTCTAGGGGCCGGTCTGGGGCTGGGCGCCGAGATTGTCACCGGCTTCTCCATGGTCAACGAATTCGCTCCCATCAAGCACCGCGGCCGCTGGAGCGCCATCGTCTCGCTGGTGGCCAACACCGGAGTGCCCCTGGCCATGCTCCTGTGCGCTTGGATCATTCCGCGCTGGTCATGGAGGCCGCTCTTTGTCGGCATTGGTCTGGCAGCTGCGCTGATCTGGTATCTACGGCGCGACATCCCTGAGTCCCCTCGCTGGCTGGCCCTGCACGGACGGATGGACGAGGCCATCAGGGTGGTTGAGCTTTTGGAGGCCGATAATGGTCGGGAACGGACAGGCTCCGGTTCTGGCGACGACTCTGCCATCGCTGGGAAGAACGAGGGCCTTGGTGCACCTGCCAAGGCTTCGGGCAGCATTGTCCGCGGCCTGGTTGTGGCTACTGTGGCAGTCTCGGCCACCAACGTCTGCTCCTATGCTTTCACCTCCTGGGTGCCCACCATCCTGCTCAAGCGGGGCATAAATCTGAGCGGATCCCTGTGGATCAGCACACTGATGATGCTGGGAGCACCTCTGGGTTGCCTGATTGGATCCCTGCTTCTGGACCGAATCGGCCGCAAGCGGATCATCGTCACGGCCTTCCTGCTGACGGCGGTCTTCGGTCTGCTCTACGCCGCGCAGACCAGCCAGGTCACGGCCGTTCTGGTAGGCATCCTGCTCATGGCCAGTCTCTACGTCCTCATGTCTTCGGTGGTGGCGGTTTACGCGCCCGAGCTCTTCCCGACCACGGTCCGTTTCCGTTGCGTAGGCATCGCCAATGCCGTCGCCAAGCTCTGCAATGTGCTCATGCCCGTGCTGATTGGGGCCATGCTCAGCCAGTGGGGGAGCACCTCAATCTTTGTCACCATCAGCCTGGTGGCCCTGGCCTCCATGCTGGTTGTGGGCCTGATGGGCTGGGAGACGTCAGGCCGCTCGGTGGGCTGATAGGAACGAACCCAAGGGCGTAATGAGTCCGGGAAGTAAAAGGCCTGGCATGAGCCTGGTGCCGTCGAGGGGCGGCCAGGTAATCAGCCAGGTCCTTTTCTCACTATGGGTCCTTTGTCGGTTAAGAGGAATCAGAGCTGATTGGCCAGCAACCGGTTGTAGACGCAACGTAGCTCGGTTTGGAAAGTCTCGGGGTCGATGTCGGGATTCTGCTTGAACAGGTCGATCCACCAGTTGTTGACCGACCTGATTCTCTTGCGAGCTATGTCTGCGCCCGACCTGGTCAGTGCGATGATATTGACCCGATGATCGGCTGGATTCTGTTCACGGCTGACCAGGCCCTGGGCCTTCAAAGCCTTCAGATCCCGGGCCAGCAGACTGGGATCTACACACAGGTCCCGGGCTATCTGGCGCTGGCTAAGGCCTGGATGATCATAGAGGTATACAATCAGATCACCCTGGGTGCCCCGTAAGGTGGGGTCACCTGTGTACCGGCTGGCATCGTTGCGTGCATGCCGGTAGATTCCGGCTATGCAGCTGCTCAGGTTGTGGTAGTGGCTCTTCTTCAACATCGTTGCTGCCCCCTAGCTGGTAAGGAAGATCAAAGAGGTCTGCGGGCATGGTTGACCCGATGACCGCATGGACCCCTTCGGCGCCGTTCCCCCTCCAGGCCTATTTCCGGCAACTCCCTAGCCTCGGCCCAGCACGGACGACGCATTTTTCATCATATCAATACCGTCGACACCATAGGTATCGTCCACGATTCGTGCTTGGGCTGGCCGCATCAAGATTGCTGGGAATCTGCTTCTGCTCGATGCCCGTATCTGCCGATCATCCAGAAATATTTGTCTACCACAGGCTCGTTGGATAAAAGGAATTGCATTTTTTGCCCGGCCAAGCAGGTCTGCATCCGGCGGGTAAGAGTCGGCCGTGGTCGGGGACTATCACCGTCATTGCTCCACGGTATGCTAAGTTGTTACCTTTTCGCGACGGGATCTCGAAAGGACTGGCATGCGGGTACTGGACTTCGACGGCACCATCTACGATGGCGAGAGCCTGCTTGACTTTTACCTGTTCACTGTTCGCAAGGATCCGAGGGTCTTGCACTACCTGCCGGTCGCCCTCTTCTATGCCGTCCGCTACCGCCTGGGCAGAGTCACCCTGGAGCAGTTGGACTCGGCCATGCGTCGGGTGGGCTCGCGTTACCTGCGTCGGCTGACCTCGCGTCCCGGATTTGACATGAATCGCCTGGTCAGCCAGTTCTGGGATGCCAACATGCACAAAATCATGGATTGGTACACCCCCCAGGACGACGACGTGGTGGTGACCGCCTCCTTCGATCTGGTGGCTGGGGAAGCCTGCCGTCGACTGGGCATCACCCGTTGCATCGGTTCCACCTTGGATTTGGAGTCCCTGACCGTGGGCTACCTCAACTTCGGACCCGACAAGCCCCTTAACTTTCAGCGAATCCTGGGCGAGGGGACTGCGGTTGACGCCTTCTATACCGATTCGGCCTTCGACCTGCCCATGATCGATCTTGCCCGGCGAGCCTACCTGGTCGAGCATGGCCGGGTTCGCCGCATCAAATAGGCAGGCCACCATGGCTTTTATCAGTCAGTTCATGATTCGAAGGGGAAGACCAATCCCCACCGGCGGCGCAGGGAGTCCATGAGCTCCATGATGCGCAACGTATCCTTGTGGGGCATCTGGGCACACTCGGTCTTGCCATCCAGGATGGCCTGAGCGGCGCTGGCCACCTCGTACTCATACCCGGTCAACTGGTCGGGGATGGGGTAACTCTTCCTCAATTTATGGTCCCCGTCGTACAGGTCGATTGACTCCACGTTGTTGATGTTGGCGCACTGTAGGTAACCCTGGTCTCCCCAGATGCTGCCGGCCCGGTCGCTGACCGAGACCATGGAGCTGGTCGCCGCGCCCATGGACCCATCCTGGTAGAAAATGGTCGTGGTGTTCTGGCTGTCCACGCCCTCCGGGCTGCGGACCCAATCCGTGCAGACCCGTCCAATGGGCTTGGGGCCCATGACCATGTCGATGAAGTTGAGAGGGTAGACGCCCACATCGAGCAGGGCGCCGCCGGCCAGGGCCGGATCGGTCATTCTGGCCTTGCCGACGGTCACATAGCCCAGGTTGGCGGTCACGGTCCTGACGGTGCCGATTTCCCCTGTGGAGACGATGTCGTCGATGATGGAGCGCGAGGGCATGTACCTGGTCCAGATGGCCTCGGTGCAGAGCAGGCCGGTGCTCTCGGATGTCTCTATGACCCGCTTGGCCTGATCGGCGTTGGCTGTGAAGGATTTCTCGACCAGCACGTTCTTTCCGGCCTTCATGCAGGCGATGGCCTGCTCGGCGTGGAGGCTGTGAGGTGTGGCGATGTAGACCAGATCCACTTGCGGATCATCCAGGAGTTCCTGGTAGGAGCCATAGGAATGCCGGAATCCATATTTTTTGGCGAAGGCGGCTGCGCGATCACCATCCCTGGCGGCCACAGCGTAGGGGGCCACCAGATGGCTATACCGTTGGTCCCCAGCCATCATGACCACCGTCTTGGCCAAGGCGTTGGCTATCCTTCCGGCGCCGAGGATGGCGAAGTTGATTCGCATGTCCTTCTGCTCAGCTTCTTGCCGTTTGCCGTTCAATCTGCTCATTCTTGACTCCTTCGTTCGAATCGCCATCTGCTGTGATGGCCTCATACAATTTCTGTAGTGTTTCCTGGGCGTGGCGGGCATCCAGCTGGCACTCCCAGACTGTGAAGACCCGCCATCCCATGGCTTTCAGCTTCTTGCCCTGCTCCTGATCCCGCAGACGGTTTCTTGTCAGCTTCGTAGTCCAAAACTCCACATTGGATTTGGGAAGGGAGAATTTGGCACAGCCCTGATGCATGTGCCAGAAACAGCCGTTGACGAATACCATGGCCCGCCACTTGGGCAGAACCACATCAGGATGGCCCGGATACCTCTTGTCATTTTTGCGAAAACGCAGACCTCGCGAAAAGAGGTAGGACCGGACCTGGCGTTCTATTGATGTCTCCGTGCCCCTGATCCGGGACATGGTGTAGCTGCGTGTGCCGGGCTGGAATCTGCTGGGTGTCTTTTTCGAAACCATCCCCGGCACGGCTCAGAGGACTTCGACGCTGTTGATGAAGACCGGCTCGAGGGGACGGTCGCCCGGGTCGGTGGCCACGGCATCCAGCTTGTCGACCACATTCCGTGAATCCTCGTCGGCGACCTGGCCGAAGATGGTGTGATGCCCATTCAGCCAGGGGGTGGGCACGGTGGTGATGAAGAACTGCGATCCGTTGGTGCCGTGGGTCTTTCCGGTGGCGGGGTCCCGGCGCAGCCCTGCATTGGCCATGGCCAGCTTGTAGGGTTCCTCGAAGGTCAGGGAGGGGTCGATCTCATCGTCGAACTCGTAGCCTGGGCCGCCTGTGCCGGTGCCCAGCGGGCAGCCGCCCTGGATCATGAAGTCCTTGATGATCCGGTGGAAGGTCAGCCCGTCATAGAAAGGATCCTGACGCTTCCGGCCCGTCTCGGGATCGGTCCATTCCTTGCGGCCGGCGGCCAGATCCAGGAAGTTGGCTACGGTTTCAGGGGCCTTGTCGTCAAAGAGGTCCAGACGAATGTCGCCTTCTGAGGTATGCATGATGACTGTACTCATATCCCAATCCTTTCATAAGACGGCGACGCGCACCGAGGATCCGAAGGGCATTAGGGCCAGGCGGGCCATCTTGAAGGCCTGCAGGCCGAAGGGTATGCCAACCACGGTCAGCATGGTGACCAGCCCGGCCGCCAGATAGGCCAGAGCAAGCCACCAGCCACCCAGGATGATCCAAAGCAGGTTCGCCAGCCAGGATCCCAGCCCGCCTCCATAGATGACCTGTCGGCCGAATGGGGTCAGGGTGAGTCTGGCCATCTTGAAGGCCTGGACCCCCAGGGGGATACCCACCACCGTCAGACAGAGCACGATGCCGACCAGGGTCCATGCCAGGGCGATGGCCAGTCCCCCCAGCAGCAGCCAGCAGATATTGCCGATTAGGCGCATGTAGGTCCTTCCGTCAGGGTTGCGGTGACGGCCTTGGCGCAGGCGGCCACCTTCTCGATGATGAGAGTCAGTCGTTCCTGCCGCTGCCCGGGTGCAAGCTGCTGATCCAGTGCATCGATCAGTCGCATGCCGGATTGGACGATGCCACGCGTCACTTCCACGCCCATGGCAGGATCAGCTGGCCGTAAGGCTGTCCATGCCTGGATCAGCGGCTGGTTGACCTGCCGGTGGAAGTGCAGCAGGGCTTGGGCCTGCCGGTCCGTGGACCGATCGCTCCTTGGGACGGGCTCCTGGGGATTGGAGGGACTGCCATAGATCAGGGTCTGGCGTAACTGCTCATCGTGCTGCTCGGCATAGAGGTTCATCAGCCATCCGTGTCCGTGCAGTCCGGCTTGTTCCAGATTGGTGCGAGTCCAGACCTCGACCGTCCGGCGCGGGTCGTCCGTCTGATCCAGGGCCTGCTCCAGGGCCTGGCCCCAGTCCGGCAGATGCCGTTCCATGACCATGTCGCAGAGCTGGTCGGTATCCCGGGCATAGCGGTAGAGGGAGTTCCGGGCCAGATTGGTGCGTCGGGCCACTTCGGCCATGGTCAGTTGGCCTCGTCCGCCGGTGCGCAGGATGGCCTCGGCTGCGGCGATGATCTGGTCCAGGGTTTTGGCGCGGTGTTCCTGGAGCGTGGATTCGCGAATCCTGGGCATGGTCCTCCTTGGTCCGGTCTGCTGGGTGCAGCGATTGTGAATCGAGCTCGGCCGGTCTTTGGGCATATGATATGGCCTATTCGCAGTAGAGCCAAGCTGCCAAGGTATCTTCAGCCTGCGGCTTGTCCGCGCTGAGTGAACTTGCCAGACAGGTTTTCGCGACGTATAGTCGCAAAAAATCGCAGACCATGATGAGGGGAGATCTGATGACCGGATCGGCAAGCATGGGCTTGAAGAAGGGCAGCCAAGAGTCTCAGGAGACGGCACCGCCCTGGCGCGCCCTCTGGGTGTTGGCCCTGGGGCTGGCCATGATTGTGCTGGATTCATCCATCGTCAACGTCTCCATTCCATCCATCATCGCTGCCATCCACATCAATCTTGCTCAAGCCCAGTGGGTGACCGCCCTCTACAGCATCGTCCTGGCGGCCCTGCTCCTGCCTTCCGGTCGGTTGGGGGACATGATAGGCCGCAAGCGGATTCTGCAGGTGGGCACGGTCATCTTTGTGCTGGGTTCCGTCTTCGCCGCATCGGCCTCCTCTGGCACACTGCTGCTCCTGGCCCGGCTCGTTCAGGGAATCGGTGGCTCCCTGGTCATGCCATCGACCCTGTCTACCGTGTCCGCCACCTTCCGGGGTCGCCATCGGGCTACCGCATTCGGCATCTGGGGGGCCGTCATGTCATCCGCCGCAGCGGTCGGCCCCTTCCTGGGCGGGGTTTTCACCAGTACCATCGGATGGCGGTGGATTTTCCTGGTCAATCTGCCCCTGGGACTGATCGTTCTCGTGGCCAGTGCAGTCTTTGTGCCCGAGACCAAGTCATCGCCCCGACAGAGTGGCGACCGGTGGGGGATGCTTGCCGACTGGAAGGGCATACTCCTTTCGGCCCTGGGATCGGCCCTGGTGGTCTTTGCGCTGATAGAGGGGCAGACCTACGGCTGGTGGCATCCCCGTGCCGCACTTGAACTGGGCCCGTTGCACTGGTCCGCATCGGCGCCTCTGTCGCCGGTTCCGGTCAGTCTGGTTCTGGGGCTGGCCCTGCTGGCTGCATTTGCTCTGACCGAGCTGGCCAGGGCAGGTAGGGGCAAGATGGTTATCCTGGACGTATCCATGTTCGCCATCGGCACCTTTGGATGGGGCAACCTCACGGCCGCCATCGTCAACGCCGGTCAGTTCGCGGTCATGTTCATCCTGCCCCTCTATCTGATCAACGCCAGAGGCTTGAGCCCCTTGGGGGCTGGATCCATCCTGGGTGTCATGGCCCTGGGATCAGTTGTTTCGGGGGGTCTGGCACGGGTGGTCTCAGCCCGTCTGGGAGCCGGCGGCACTGTGCAGACGGGCCTGCTGATGGAAATCATCGGCGTGGCACTGTCCATTCTGCTCATGCGCGGGTCTGTGCCGGTCTGGCCCATGACTTTGACTCTGATCATCTACGGTGCCGGCCTGGGCTTTGCCTCGGCACAGCTGACCAGTCTGGTGCTCTCCGGTGTTCCGGTGGCCCAATCCGGCCAGGCTTCGGCCACCCAGTCCACCATCCGTCAGTGGGGGACCGCCTTGGGTGCTGCAGTCTCCGGTTCCGCCCTCTCCTTGGCTCTGAGCCTGGTGCTGCCAAGCCATCTGAGGGCTCTCAAGGGGGTCTCGGCGCAGATGGCCGATGGTCTGGTCAGATCGGTTCAGTCCTCTGCCGGCAACGCCATCGTTGGCATGCGGGCCCAGGGCACCGGGGGTCGACTGGGAGCCTTGGGCCCCCAGGTGACCAACGCCCTGACTGAGGGATTTACCCAAGGCGCCCAGTGGGCCATGGGCTTCGCAGTCCTGCTGCTTCTCCTGGGGCTGGTCGCCTCCGTGCTGGTGCGCCGGGCCGCCCGCAAGGCTGGCGCCGATAAGGTCTGAGGCATTCGCAAACCCGCTTTATTCGTAGCGGTCTCCCCTCGGGACTGACTGCTCGTCGGCCGGCCGCGGCTCGGTTTAGAATCATGGGTATGGGCATACAAGAGGAACAGCCGCAGCGGGATGGCGATCTGCTGGTGGCTCTGGCTCAGATCGACACCTGTGTGGGCGATCTTGACGGCAACGCCGACATTATTATGGACTACTCGCGAAAGGCAGCTGGGCAGGGGGCGACCCTGGTGGTCTTTCCCGAGATGAGCCTGACCGGTTATCCGATCGAGGATCTGGCATTTCGTGCCAGCTTTCGTCGGGCCGCCTGGTCTCGGGCCGACCGGCTGGCCGGGGAGCTGAAGGAACAAGGTCTGGGCCATCTGTATGTGATCGTGGGGACCGTGGGCACCGATACGGATCAGGACAGGCCCCGCAACCGGCTGGTGGTCCTGCACCAGGGTCGGGTCGAAGCCGGCTACGACAAGCACTTCCTGCCCAACTACGGTGTTTTTGACGAGTACAGGATTTTCACCCCCGGGGATAGAACCGTGGTTCTGGAGGTGCAGGGGCACCGGATTGGGCTGGCCATCTGCGAGGACATCTGGCAGGAGGGCAATCCCCTCAGCGACCTGGCTGCCCGGGACATCGACCTCTTGGTGACCATCAATGGCTCCCCCTACGAGGAAGGTAAGGGGCATGTCCGTTACGAGCTGGCGGCTCGCCGGGCCAAACAGGTCGGCGCGCCCCTGCTCTATCTGAATCAGGTGGGCGGGCAGGATGATCTGGTTTTTGACGGTGGCAGTTTCGTGGTGGACCAGGATGGCACCCTGTTGGAGCGCTCGCCCAGATTCGTCCAGGATCTGTCCATGTGGACCCTGCCTGCAAAAGGGGAACGCCCACTGCCAAGCCAGTCCTGCATGGTGGAAGAGATGCCTGGGGACGAGGAGGTCTATCGGGCCTGTGTGCTGGGTCTAAAGGACTATATGGTCAAGAACCACTTCACGGGTGTCTGTCTGGGACTCTCAGGTGGAATCGACTCGGCCCTGGTGGCCACCATGGCCGCGGATGCCTGCGGAGGGGAGCATGTGCGCGGCATCTCCATGCCCAGCCGCTACTCCTCGGAAGGCTCCCGGGATGATGCTGCCGACCTGGCTCAGCGTCTGGGCGTGCGTTACGTGGTCCAAGCCATAGGACCGGAATTCGATGCCTTCCAAGGGCAGCTGCACCTGGAAGGGGTGGCTGAAGAGAACCTGCAGGCTCGGATACGTGGCGTCATCGTCATGGCCTACGCCAATGCCGAGGGGCTTCTGGCACTGGCCACAGGCAACAAGTCCGAGCTGGCCTGCGGCTATTCGACTATCTATGGCGATGCGGTCGGCGGCTACGCGCCCATCAAGGATCTGCTCAAGACCCGGGTCTGGCAGCTGGCCCGCTGGCGCAACGCCCAGGCTCAGGCAAAGGGTGAACGTGAGCCCATTCCGACCAATTCCATCGTCAAGCCGCCTTCGGCCGAGCTACGCCAAGGGCAGAAGGACTCTGATTCCCTGCCAGACTACAGCCTGCTTGACAAGGTTCTGGAGGCATACATCGAGCATGCGCATGGTCGGGCCGACCTTCTGACCGACGGCTTCGATCCTGATACGGTCGATACGGTCATGCGATTGGTTGATCGGGCCGAGTGGAAGCGGCGCCAGTACCCGCTGGGCCCCAAAGTCACCTCCCTAGCCTTCGGCCGTGACCGCCGGCTGCCCGTCACCAACGCCTTCAAGGAGTGATGGCCATGGGTTCCCAAGAGGAGCGAACGGCCTGGTACTTCAACACCGTCACCGGCAAACCCGAGCAGGGCAAGCTGTCTCCGCAGGACAGGCGGATGGGCCCCTATCGCAGCAGGCAGGAGGCCCTCGATGCCTGGAAGATCGCCAAACGCCGGAACAAGGAATGGGATGAAGAGGACCGACGCTGGCGGCAGGCCTGGGAGGGTGATCCTGGACAGGGACAATCATCAGCTGATAGATGAAGCTACCGCAGGATTGCTCGATAGTCTTGGCGAGCCAGTTGACCACACAGTCAGAACGGCTCGGGGCTCAGGCGGTGTGCTGGGCGCACTCGTAGGATATGGGCGTGGCGCCCATTGCGAGTCTTCATGCAGTGTGATATAGCTCACGTCACGATTCGGTTTCCCGTGGTAATGCGCACCCTATACTTGAAAGTGACAGTGGTGTGAGGAAGCGCCATTGACCATATCAACAAGGAGTTGACTATGACAGCAGTTGAGACCAACACCGTCTCTCCCGCAGAGCTGCAAGCCAAGGCTTGGAAGGGCTTCAAGGGCGAGGACTGGAAGAAAGACATCGACGTTCGTGACTTCATCCAAAAGAACTACACGCCGTACACCGGTGACGAATCCTTCCTGGAACCGGCCACCGAGAAGACCAAGTTCCTGTGGAATTACCTGGATGACAATTTCCTTGCCGTAGAGCGCAAGCAGCGCGTTTACGACGTGGATACCCACACCCCGGCGGGCATTGACGCCTTCCCAGCCGGATACATCGACGGCAAGCCTGCCGGCGAGACTCAAGACGACGTGATCGTCGGCATGCAGACCGACGTTCCCTGCAAGCGTGCGATGATGCCCTACGGCGGCTGGCGCATGGTTGAGCAGGCCCTCAAGGAGGCTGGCAAGGAGCCCGACCCCGAGGTCAAGAAGATCTTCACCCGGTATCGCAAGACCCATAACGATGGCGTCTTCGACGTTTACACCAAGAGGATCAAGCTGGCCCGCCACAACAAGATTCTGACCGGTCTGCCCGATGCTTACGGCCGTGGCCGCATCATTGGCGACTACCGTCGTGTGGCCCTCTACGGCATTGATGAGCTGATTGCCCGCAAGAAGGCCGACAAGGATTCGATTCCTTACCGTAACGACTTCACCGAGGAAGAGATCGAGCATTGGATCCGCTTCCGCGAGGAACATGCCGAGCAGATCAAGGCTCTGAAGCAGCTGCTTACCCTGGGTAAGGAGTACGGCCTGGATCTGAGCCGTCCCGCCATGAACGCCAAGGAAGCTGTCCAGTGGACCTACATGGCCTACCTGGCCTCGGTCAAGAGCCAGGACGGCGCCGCCATGTCCATCGGCCGTCTGTCCGCCTTCTTCGATGTCTACTTCGAGCGTGATCTGGCTGCTGGCCTGATCGACGAGACAGATGCCCAGGAGATCATCGACAACATCGTGATGAAGCTTCGCATCGTGCGCTTCCTGCGGACCAAGGACTACGACAACATCTTCTCGGGCGACCCCTACTGGGCCACCTGGTCCGACGCTGGTTTCGGCGACGACGGCAGGCCCCTGGTCACCAAGACCTCCTTCCGTCTTCTGGCAACTCTGACTCTGGAGCACCTTGGACCCGGCCCCGAGCCCAACATCACCATCTTCTGGGATCCGAAGCTGCCCGAGGGCTACAAGCGCTTCTGCGCCCGTATCTCCATCGACACCTCCGCCATCCAGTACGAGTCCGACAAGGACATTCGTGCCCACTGGGGTGATGACGCAGCCATCGCCTGCTGCGTGTCCCCCATGAGGGTCGGCAAGCAGATGCAGTTCTTCGGCGCCCGTGTCAACTCCGCCAAGGCTCTGCTCTACGCCATGAACGGCGGCCGTGACGAGATGACCGGCATGCAGGTCATCGACAAGGACGTAATCAAGCCTGTCACCCCCAAGGAAGACGGTTCTCTGGACTTCCAGGAGGTCAAGGACAACTACGAGAAGGCCCTGCAGTGGCTGAGCGAGACCTACGTCGAGGCTCTGAACATCATCCACTACATGCACGATAAGTACGACTACGAGTCCATTGAGATGGCCCTGCACGACAAGGAGGTCTACCGCACACTTGGTTGCGGCATGTCCGGCCTGTCCATCGCCGCTGACTCCCTGTCGGCCATCAAGTACGCCAAGGTCTACCCGATCTACAACAAGGATGCCAAGGGCACTCCTGAGTATGTCGAGGGCGCTGACGACGACCTGATCGTCAACTACAAGACCGTCGGCGAGTTCCCGATCTACGGCAACGACGACGATCGCGCCGACGATCTGGCCAAGTGGACCGTGTCCACCGTCATGGGCCAGATCAAGCGTCTGCCCGTCTACCGTGGCGCTGTGCCGACCCAGTCCATCCTGACCATCACCTCCAACGTGGAGTATGGCAAGAACACCGGGTCCTTCCCCTCCGGCCACAAGAAGGGCACCCCGTATGCTCCCGGCGCCAACCCCGAGAACGGCATGGATTCGCACGGCATGCTGCCCTCCATGTTCTCCGTGGGCAAGATTGACTACGACGACGCCCTGGACGGCATCTCGCTGACCAATACGATCACCCCTGACGGCCTGGGCCGCGACGAGGATGAGCGCATCAACAACCTGGTGGGCATCCTGGATGCCGGCAACGGCCACGGGCTCTACCACGCCAACATCAACGTCCTGCGTAAGGAGCAGCTGGAGGATGCCGTCGAGCACCCCGAGAAGTACCCGCACCTGACCGTGCGCGTCTCGGGTTACGCCGTCAACTTCGTCAAGCTGACCCGCGAGCAGCAGCTCGACGTGATTTCCCGCACCTTCCACCAGGGCGCGGTGACCGACTGATCGCACTTGTGCGATAGTCAACCGTTAATGAGACGGTGAATCATGGGGCGGGGCGCACCAAGGCCCCGCCCCCTTTTCGTCTTTTTCAGGAGGATCCGATGACGGAGACCACCACCTTCCATACCACACAGCCGCACATGCTCAAGGAATCCAAGGTCTACCAGAGCCAGACCCTGATGGGCGGCCTTTCGGGGTTCGAATCGCCCATTGGACTGGACCGGCACGACCGCATGAATGCCTTACGCACGGGCGACATCGGATTTGTTCACTCCTGGGACATCAACACCTCAGTGGACGGGCCGGGTACAAGGATGACCGTCTTCATGAGCGGATGTCCCCTGCGCTGCCAGTACTGTCAGAACCCCGACACCTGGAAGATGCGCGATGGCCAGCCCGTATATCTGCAGGCCATGATCGACAAGGTGGCCCGCTACCAGGACCTCTTCAAGAGCACGGGTGGCGGAATCACCTTCAGCGGTGGCGAGTCCATGATGCAGGCTGCCTTTGTCTCACGTGTCTTCCGAGCTGCCAAGGAGATGGGCGTCCACACCTGCCTGGACACCTCGGGCTTTCTCAATCGCAACTACACCGATGCCATGATTGACGATATTGACCTGTGCCTGCTGGATGTCAAATCCGGCGACGAGGCCACTTACAAGAAGGTGACCGGCGGCACGCTGGCACCCACAATCGAATTCGGCAAGCGTCTGGCTGCCCGTGGCAGTAAGATCTGGGTCCGCTTCGTGCTGGTGCCTGGGTTGACCGACTCCGAGGAGAATGTCGAGAATGTTGCCCGGGTATGTGAACAATTCAAGGACGCCATTGAGCACATTGATGTGCTTCCTTTTCATCAGCTAGGACGGCCCAAGTGGCATGAGCTGCGCATTCCCTACCCGCTGGAAGACGCCAAAGGTCCCTCCGCGGCCCTGAAGGATCGGGTCAAGAAGCAGCTGGAGGCCCACGGCTTCGTGGTCTACTAAGCCACAGAACCCAATTTCGTTCTTGAGCGGGTCCAGGAGCAATCAGATTAATTTTCCTGTCGCTCCCCACGGCGAACACCGTGGGGAGTTTTGTCTGCCTGGGCGAAGGTCAGTCGGCCAAGCAACGAATGACCGACTTCATGAAGAACCGCTCAATCAATTCAGGATTCAGTGAATGACCAGCTCCGTGAATCGATAAATTGTCGACCATGCATGCTTAGTAAGAATTGTCAGTGGGTTGAGGCCATGGACTATGCTTTCAGACGTGTGTTTTCCGGGCCGGTCAGCCCGGTGGCGTGATGAAAGACAAACTATAAAAGAGGTTGAGCGCAGGTGACCACGGATCCTCAGACGCAGCTGCTTTCAGAGCCCGCCCAGGGTGTGCCGTCGGTCATCGATGATATGGCCGGATACCGCCGGGCCTGTCGGATGCTCTCCCGGGGGAGCGGTGCGTTGGCCGCGGATGCTGAACGGGCCTCCGGTTTCCGCTATGGCCACGATGATTACCTGGTGCAGTTCAAGCGCCAGGGGGCGGGGATATTTCTGCTGGATCCACCGGCTCTGACGCAGGCGGGCTGTGACTGGTCTGAATTCAATAAGGCTGTTGATGGGGCCCAATGGATCATTCATGACTCCCCTCAGGATTTACCCGGCTTCTATGCGCTGGGCATGAGGCCCTCATCGCTCTTCGACACCGAGTTGGCGGCCAGGATGCTCAACCTGGGTCATTATGGTCTGTCTGCAGTGACCGCGCACTACCTGGGGCTGACGTTGGCCAAGGAACACTCTGCCGCAGACTGGTCATATCGTCCACTGCCGCGCGATTGGCGCAATTACGCCGCCTTGGACGTGGAACTGTTGAATCAGTTACGAACTCGCGAACTGGAGGACCTGCGCCGTCACGGCAAGGATGAGTGGGCCAGGCAGGAATTCGCTTGGCTGCTGGAGCAGGGCAAAGTTCCCAAGCCGAAGCCCGAGCAGCCCTGGCGGCATATCTCGCACATCAACGCCCTGCACAACGACCGCCGAGGCCTGGCCGTGGCCCGTTCCCTGTGGACCACCCGAAACCGGCTGGCCCAGCGCTACGACATCGCTCCGACGCTCCTCCTGCCCGACAAGGCCATCATTGAGGCCGGCAGGCTCAAGCCGCATAACAACGCCCAATTCCGGGCCATCCGGTCCTTGAACGAGCGGGTCAGGATCCACACTGGCGGCGAGCAGGACCGGATGTTTGAGCGCTATGCCCCCATCCAGCGCCGGGTCAGGCCCTCAGTCTGGAAACAGGCCATTCTGGAAGCGCTGAGTCTGCCCACCGAAAAGCTGCCGGTGTCTCCCAAGCCTCGGTGTGAGGAGACCAACGCCCCCAAGTCCATGCAGGTCTGGCGGCACCGCCATCCCGACCGGTTTGCCAGGCTGGAGGCAGCGCGCAAGGCGGTGACTGAAGTGGGACACCGGACCAACACCCCTGACGAGATTCTGATCAAGCCCCGCTACCTGCGCAACCTCTGCTGGACTGACGAACCGGAACAGCGTGATGTGGCCGACTTCCTGCGTCAGGAGGGCGCCCGCCCCTGGCAGGTTTCGCTCCTGTCAGAGTCCCTGACTCGCGCTATTATGTAACGGTTGCCTTACTGGCAGATCAAACGGTTTGGATGAATTGGAGCGCAGCGTGAAAATCAGCGTCAGAAACCTCGAGCCCACCAAGGTCAGGCTCACCATCACCGTCGATCCCGATGAGCTGAACCCCTACCTGGATCAGGCCCGTAAGGAGATCGGCAAGCAGGTGACCATCCCCGGCTTCCGTAAGGGCCATGTGCCCGGACCCATCATCGATCAGCGCGTGGGCTTTGCCAGCGTGGCGGGCGAGGCCGTCAACGCCGGTGTGCCCGAACTCTACTCCAAGGCTCTGGAGGAGAAGCAGCTGCACGCCATGGCGCAGCCGCAGATTGATGTAAAAGACATTCCCTCCTCGGCCAAGGACGACACCAAGCTCAAGTTCACCGCCGAGGTCGAGATTCGTCCCAAGTTCGAGCTGCCCGAGATTGAGGGCATGGAGATTGAGGTCCCCAAGCCCGCCGTTACCGACGAGGACGTGGACAAGCGGCTGGACAACCTGCGTCAGCGCTTCGGCACCCTGGTCAGCGTGGATCGCCCCGCATCCAAGGGCGACTACGCCAACATCGACCTTGACGCCGTCATCGACGGCGAGTCCGTGGACTCCCAGCAGGGAGTCAGCTACGAGCTGGGCTCCAACACCATGCTGGATGGCCTGGATGAGGCCCTGGACGGGCTGTCCGCCGGAGAAGAGACCACCTTTGAGGGAACTCTGGAGGCCGGCGAGCACCAGGGCGAGAAGGCCCAGATCAAGGTCAAGGTCAACTCGGTCAAGGCCGAGGAGCTGCCCGACCTGGATGACGAGTTCGCCAAGGAGGCCTCGGAGTTCGAGACCCTGGAGGAGCTGCGCGAGGACGTACGCAAGCAGTGCCAGGTGGATGCCGAGGGTCGGCAGGCCACTGATGCCCGCGATGCCTTCATTGCCAAGCTCCAGGAGGGCTTGGACATCCCGGTGCCCAAGGGTATCAAGCAGTCCATGGTGACTGATCAGCTTAAGAACACCGGCAAGGATCCCGACAAGGCCAGCAAGGACGAGAAGACCGAAGCCGAGGAGAGCGTGGAGAAGGAACTGCGCGACCAGATGACCCTGGACGCTCTGGCTGAGAAGCTGGGCATCACGGTCAGCCAGGCCGACGTAACCAACTTCCTGGCCTCCATTGCCCAGCAGTACGGCATGGACCCCAGCGCCTTCATCAACGGCATCGTCCGCAATGGCCAGCTGGGTTCGGCTGTGCAGGAGGTCGGCCGCTCCAAGGGCATGCTGGCCGGCATGCGGGCCGTCACCTTCAAGGATCCCGATGGCCAGGAGGTTGACCTGAGCCGCTTCCTGGGCGAGGATGAGCCCGAGGCCCAGGAGGAGCAGGACGAGAGTGTCCAGGCTGCTTCCGCCGCGGCTGAAGTGGCTGACCAGCTCTCCCAGGATCAGGAGTAGCTTTCAAAGCAAGGGACAGGGCCGCATCCAGGCTGTTTCGCAACTGGGTGCGGCCCTGTCATAGCGGTTGCGCAAAGAGCAGAAAGACCGAGGCCGCGTCGATTGCGGGGGCTACTCTCAATACAGATACGTTTATCGAAGGAGACAGGGTGAACAACTCATTGGCAACCAGTCCCGTGATGGAGGAAGGGGAGGCCCCCACGCCGACCGATCCCATCTTCAACCGACTGCTCAAGGACAGGATCATCTGGCTGGGGGACGAGGTCAAGGACGCCAACGCCAACGTCATCTGCGCACAGATGCTGATGCTGGCGGCCGAGGATCCCAAGAAGGATATCTGGCTCTATATCAACTCGCCTGGCGGTTCCATTACGGCCGGCATGGCCATCTACGACACCATGCAGCTGATCGAGCCCGACGTGGCCACTGTTGCAGTCGGCATGGCGGCTTCAATGGGTCAGTTCCTCCTCTCCAGCGGGGCCAAGGGCAAGCGTTTCGTCACCTCCCACGCGCGGGTGCTCATGCATCAGCCCTCGGGCGGCGTTGGAGGCACGGCCACTGATGTCAGGATCAACGCCGAGCTGATCATGGACATGAAGCGCACACTCTCCCAGTTGACAGCCGAGCAGACCGGCCACACCCTGGAAGAGATCTACCGGGACAACGAATACGATCACTGGTTCACGGCCCAGCAGGCCCTGGAGTACGGCTTCGTCGACCGGATTGTGACCACCCACGGCACTATGACCGCGGATCAAGGGAAGTGAGCACTCCATATGGCATCTGAAGAAGCGCAATTCGTAGCACGGGCCCGTCGACTGGCAGGCCCTCGCGGCCTGGCCGCTGTGCCCACCGACCGCTATGTGCTACCGCAGTTCGAGGAGCGCACCCCATACGGCTACAAGCGCCAGGACCCCTACACCAGGCTCTTCGACGACAGGATCATCTTCATGGGCGTCCAGGTGGATGACACTTCATCGGACGACATCATGGCCCAGCTCCTGGTTCTGGAGAGCCAGGATCCCAACCGCGACGTGATTATCTACATCAACTCGCCGGGGGGATCCATGACGGCCATGACCGCCATCTATGACACCATGCAGTACATCAAGCCCGATGTACAGACTGTCTGCCTGGGCCAGGCCGCCTCGGCCGCTGCAGTTCTCCTGGCGGCCGGCACCAAGGGCAAGCGTCTGATCCTGCCCAACGCCCGTGTACTGATTCACCAGCCGGCCATGGAGCAGGACTTCGGCAAGGCCACCGAGATCGAAATCCAGGCCAAGGAGATGCTGCGCATGCGCACCTGGCTGGAGGAGACCCTGGCCAAGCACACCGGTCAGGATGTGGAGAAGATCCGCAAGGACATCGAGGTGGACACCATTCTGACCGCCCAGCAGGCAAAGGACTACGGGATAGTGGACGAGGTCCTGGAGCACCGCAACTAGCTCCGGTGACTACGCGCATGATTGATCGTCCGGATGGCGGCGGGCCCCTGGGACCCACGGCCTCCGGACGTTTTTGGCATCATGGACGATGCCAGTTAGAATTTGATTTCGGCGATTCTTGCGGATTCTCCGGGAAGGGAGAGCCATGGGCCGTGTGGTCAGCTACAATGACGGACTGAATCGCTGCGAGTTCTGCGGCAAGGATGAGCACCAGGTGCGCCGCCTGGTCAAGGGTCCTTCCTGCGCCATCTGCGACGAATGCATACGTCTATGCGCCCAGATCATTCAGGAGGACATGGCCAAGGACGCTGCCGACCAGCGGGTGACCCTGCCTGCACCCTCAAAGATATTCGCCTATCTGAACCGGTATGTCATCGGCCAGGAGGCCGCCAAGCGCACGCTGTCGGTGGCGGTCTACAACCACTACAAGCGCGTCAACATGGATCTGGGCGACCGTGGGCGTGCTGCAGACACTGCGTTTGAACGCAAGGATGCGGTCCCACGCGTCCAGGTGGACAAGTCCAACATCCTGCTTATGGGCCCCACCGGCGTGGGCAAGACCTACCTGGCGCGGACACTGGCCACCATCATGAACGTTCCCTTCGTCATTGTGGATGCCACCAGCCTGACCGAGGCGGGGTATGTGGGCGAGGACGTGGAATCCGTCCTGCAGGGGCTGCTCCAGGCTGCCGACGGCAACATGGACCTGGCCCAGCGGGGGATTATCTACATTGACGAGATCGACAAGATCGCCAGAAAATCGGGGGAGAACACCTCCATCACACGAGACGTGTCCGGCGAGGGAGTCCAGCAGGCATTGCTCAAGATCATCGAGGGCACCCAGGCCCGCGTGCCGGTACAGGGTTCGCGGCGGCACGGTGATGTCCGCACGGTCGTCATGGACACGTCCAATATCCTCTTCATCTGTGGCGGCGCCTTCGTCGGCCTTGAGGAGATCGTCCGCCGGCGGCTGGGTCTGCGGGAGAGCGGATTCTCGGCTACTCAGGGGTCTGACAGGGTGCCCGACGACCGGGTCATGAGCCAGGTCAGGGCCGAGGACCTGGAACAGTTTGGCCTGCTTCCCGAGTTTGTGGGGCGGCTGCCGGTCATCTCCACCCTGGAGCCGCTGGGTGCCGATGAGTTGCGGAGGGTGTTGACCGAACCGGACAATGCCCTTGTCGACCAGTACCGGCGCATGTTCCTGGATGACGGGGCTGATCTGGTCTTCACGGATGCCGCCCTTGACCGTGTTGCCGCCATCGCCCTGGAGCGCAAGGTCGGCGCCCGAGGGTTGCGGGGAATCATCGAGCACACCCTTGAGGCGACCATGTTCGAGCTGCCGGACAGGACGGATGTCTCCCGTGTTGTGGTGGATGCCGATGCCGTGGACGGGACAGGATCGCCCCGGTATGAGACCGGGCAGGGCATGACGGCAGTTGTTGGTCGTCGTTTGGCCTGACCCCGCCACGATGTGCGCCGCTGTTGGCTGGGCCCGATAGGATGATCATTGATGCCGGAAGGGAGGCCCCATGGGTGCTCGTAGTGCTGTCGTGGTTACGCACAGCCGGGTCCGGGCAAGCGGCCACCTGGTGGATGAGGTCGAGGAGCAGCTGCGCCGGGATGGATTTCGCGTCTCGATTGTCGACAATATTGCCGCCCCGGAATTCGGCAGCCCCAGCCAGAAGGTGGCCGACGACACCGAGATAGTCATCGTTCTGGGTGGCGATGGGACCATTCTGCGTGCTGCAGAGCTGGTCAAGGGCACCCAGGTGCCCATCCTGGGGGTCAACCTGGGTCATGTTGGATTCCTGGCGGAGTTCGAGAGCTTCCAGATAGGGGAGGCCATTCGCAGGGTGGCCGATCATGACTACTCCATCGACGAGCGCATGGTGGCCCATGTGGACCTGTGGATACCCGGGGCCGATCGACCACTGAGCGACTGGGCCCTCAACGACATGACCCTGGAACGATATGATCGGGGCAAGATGATCGAGGTGTCGGTCCGAGTGGACGATGTGGAGATGAGCTCCTTCGGCTGCGACGGCATGATTGTGGCCACCCCGACCGGATCGACGGCCTATGCCTTTTCGGTGGGCGGGCCCATCGTCTGGCCGGATGCGCAGTCGCTGCAGATGGTGCCCATTGCTGCCCATGCCCTTTTTGCCCGATCCCTGATCATCGGTCCAAAGTCGCAATTCACCCTGGATATCCTGAGTGATTCCCAGTCGGCCGGTTGGATTTGCAATGACGGACGCCGTCAGCGGCCAGTGCCCAAGCGCTCCCGCATCGTGGTGCGGCAGTCCCATGACATCCTGCGGCTGGCCAGGCTGTCGGGGGTGCCCTTCACCAGACGGCTTGTCTCCAAGTTCGACCTGCCGGTGGTCGGATGGAGGGAGCAGCACCGTCCTTCGGCGGCTGCGAATGGACAGGACCAGGGGGAGTCGCAGGAGTCGAACAAGGAGCACTGATGCTGGAAGAGCTGGAAGTACGAGACCTGGGTCCCATCCATCATGCCCTCCTGCGGCCTGCTGCTGGCATGACGGCCATCACCGGGGAGACCGGGGCTGGCAAGTCCATGCTGCTCAACGCCATCAGGCTGATCTCGGGATCCGCTGCCCAACCGCAACTGGTGTCGCCTGGAGCACGCGAGTCGTGGGTCCAGGGGATTTTCGATGCCGGAGCGGCAGGAGACGAGAATCCAGTGATTGCTGCCGTAACCGAGGCTGGCCTGCCCTTGGAGGATGAGGGGCAGATCTTCTTGGCTCGAACCATGCCGGTCAAGGGGCGTTCCCGTGCTGCTCTGAACGGCAGGACGGCCCCTCGTGGCCTGTTGGAGGAGGTGGCTGGGATGATGGTCACTGTTCATGGTCAGGCGGATCAGATGCGTATGGCCAGTCCGGCCCGGCAGCGCGAATTTCTGGATGCCTATGCGGGCGACGGCCCGCAGCTGGAGGCTTTTTCCAAGGCCTTCAGGCAGTACCGACAGGCTCAGGACCATCTGGAGGAGCTGCGTAACCAGCAGTCCGGCGCTATGGCCCAAGCTGATTATCTTCGTGAATCCATTGCCCGGATTGACCGCGTTGACCCTCATTCCGGCGAGGATCGTGAACTCAAGGCCCAGCGGGAGCGGATTGAGCATGCTGCCCAGATCAGTCAGGGAGTCATGTCTGCACTGTCCGCCTTGGACTCCGGCCAAATCGACCCTGATGCTGACGCACCATCGGCCACTGCACTGGTCGAACGGGCCATTGCCGCTTTGGAAGGCATCGGTGTGGAGGGGGTCTTTCAGGAGTCGACCCAGCGGCTGCGGTCGCTGAATGCTGATCTGTCTGATCTGGTCTTCACCCTGAGTAGCCAATTGGATGACGAAGGCCAGGAGGGCGATCTGGACAAGATCAACGCCCGCATCCACGATCTGGATGAGCTGACCCGACGCTGGGGACCGGATATCGACGACGTTCTGGCCTGGCGCAAGAAGGCTGCGTTTGAGCTTGAAGACATGGATGCCTCACCCGAGAAGCTGGAGGAGCTCCAAGGACAGGTTGAGCAGCTTCACGGAAGCGCCTTGAAAGCGGCACGGACTCTGTCTGCGTCTCGAGCCAAGGCTGCACGAAGACTGAGCGATCTTGTTGACGGCGAATTGCACTCTCTGGCCATGTCGGGCGCCGGGCTGGAGATCCGCGTCAGGCCACGCCAGGACCAGGAGATGGACGGGCATGGTCTGGACCAAATCGACTTTCTCTTCAGGCCATATCCCGGTTCGGACCTGCTGCCTATGGGTAAGAGCGCCTCGGGCGGCGAACTCAGCAGGCTCATGCTGGCCTTGGAGCTGGTGGCCGCTGAAGGCCGGACCTCATCGGGGCCTGACGGGTCTGGCCATGGACATACTGGTCTCGATTCCCAGGTTGGCGGCCCGACGATGACCTTCATCTTCGACGAGGTGGATGCCGGTGTCGGCGGTCGGGCTGCCGTCGAGCTGGGTCGCCGTCTGGCACGGCTGTCCGTCACCGCCCAGGTGATTGTGGTTACCCACCTGCCACAGGTGGCTTCCTGGGCTGATCGACAGTTCGTCGTGGCCAAAGGCCGTGAAGGTGGCGATGCCGTAGAGACCCTGGTCCGCCAGGTAGATGGAGAAGACAGAGATCGGGAGATCGCCCGGATGCTGGCTGGCAGCGAGTCCACGACCTCCCTGAAGCATGCTCGGGAGCTTCTGGCCTCCAGCAGGCTCCAGGCCCGATAGGTCCGGTTGTCGTCTACGCTTTGTCGTGCCAACGTTCGTCAATTTTTAGTGACTTTGACAAGTCTTGGCGACATTGCCGCCTTTTGCGGCCTTGCCTCTGCGTGTTCGACATCTGTCTTTTTGCCGCTTTTCATTTTGATGCTTTTAACTGTACTCATTTTGCTGTTGGTGGCCATGCGGTACGATGATGTTGGATTTTTCGTTGCGTACACCGTGTCCGTCCTCGGCTTGAGTAATGGGGCGGCAACCGGATTCTGATGGCCGTTTGCCTGAATTTGTGATCGTTCAGAACTTCCGCATTGCAGAGCCGTTTTGATCGAATCTTGAACCAAGTAACAGAAGATCAATGGTGAGTTGTCTTCACGGTCAAACTGTTATAGTGTATACATGAACACCGGAACAGCTCAGCCAGGGTTGTGCCGACAATCAATGAAAGGGGCTTGGATGAAGCTGATCATCTCATCCCTGTCCGGACAGCCGATTTATCGGCAGATCGAGGACCAGATACGTTCGGCCATCCTGACCGGAGATCTGAAAGCGGGGGAGGGACTGCCTTCCCTGCGACATCTCTCACAGGAGCTCAGGGTGTCCGTGCTGACCGTGACCCGCGCCTATACCGAACTCGCTCAAGAGGGCTTGGTGGAGAACATCCAAGGCAAGGGGACCTTCGTGGCTGACAGTGGCGACCAGGTCATGCGGCGGCATCTGGAGGACCGCGTGCAGTCCCTGCTGGGCGAGGCGGTCGATACGGCTCGTCGGGCCGGCATGGAGCCGGACCGTATTCGCGGCCTGCTCGACGGCCTGCTGGGCGACAAGGGTTCTGCACCCGCGTCCGAAGAAGGAAAGGAATAGCAGCATGTGCGCATCACCGGTGATGACAACCTCTGGCGAAGATGTCGACTATGCCTTGCGCGTCAGTGACCTGGGGAAAAGCTACGCCAAGGCCGACGGCACGGGTTTCCGCCTGCACCAGGTCACCATGGACCTGCCCATGGGCTACATCATGGGATTGATAGGCCCCAACGGCGCAGGCAAATCCACCCTGATCCGGCTCTTGCTGAATATGACCCGCCGAGACAGCGGAGAAATCAGCATTCTGAGCCGTGATCCCTTGAGCCAGGAGGAGGAGGTCAAAGCAGACCTGGGCGTGGTCTTCGATTCCATTTATTTCCCGGAGGCATGGAAGGTCAAGGCCGTCGAGCCAGTGATGGCACCCATGTATCCCGCTTGGAACAGTGATCGCTACCACGACTATCTGCGTCGGTTCGGTCTGCAGGAAAACCGTAAAATCGGCAAGCTTTCCCGTGGCATGCAGATGAAGCTGATGCTGGCCGTCGCTCTCAGCCACGATGCAAGGCTCTTGATTCTGGATGAGCCCACCAGTGGTCTGGATGTCCTGGCCAGGGACGAGCTCATGGATATTCTGCTGGACTACATCGGCGACGGCCGTCACTCGGTGCTTTTCTCCACCCATATCACCACGGATCTCGAACGGGTGGCTGACTTCGTTACCTATATCAATCGGGGGTCTGTCTTCTACACCGGCCCCAAGGACGAGTTGATGGAGGCTTTCCAGGTCGTAAGAGGGGGGCCGGACGATCTGGCTGGAGCGCAGATACCATATCTGATGGGCTTGCAGCGCTCCGCCACAGGTTTCGAGGCTCTGGTGCCTGCCGAACACTTGAAGGATTTTCTGGCATCGGCTTCCCCTGCCGCCGTGGAGCCTTCGGAGAACCGCTACCTGGTGGAGTGGGCCGACTTTGACAACATCATCAGACTGACCGCGGGCTCACCTGCCGCGACCGACAGGAATAAGGAGGTGGAGTCATGAAGGCGATAGCCAAGCAGATCAGGTTGGACATGCAACGTTTCTCAGGAGCAGGGAGAACCTGGGTCGGTGTGCTGATTTTCATGTCCGTGCCCCTCATCGGAATCCTGTTGAACCTAGTCATGGCCCTGACAGGCAATGACGGGGAAGATGCACGGACTGCGTTGACGGGGGCAGTAGCCAGCATGGGAATCGGACTGCTTGTAGGCCTGGTATTCGGTATGTTCGTCGATTTCAGCAATACGGCAATTCGCTTGAACGGTCTGCTGCCCATAACACGTGATCACCAGGTATTCGGACGCTATGCTGCTGTAATTCTGCTGGTCCTAGTTCAGTCTTGCGGCTATGCAATATTCTTCTTCTACGCTACTGATTCATTTTTGCATGGTCAGGACCATTGGCGCGACACTGTCTTGTTTGCTTCGGGGTTGTTCCTGTTGGAGTCTTTGCTCTTTGCGGTAGCTACACCCTTGTTTTATTGGCTGGAGCCAGTTAAGGCAATGATAGTCTTCCTGGCGCTTCTTGGTTTGGTGCCAATCATGGCCCTTATCGGCAGTTTGCTGCCCTTGGACTGGGGGACCTTCTGGAATTCAATCATGCGATCTTTGACTTCCGACCTGTGGCGGCCGATGGTCCTCGGGCTGGCCTTGATTCTGGCGGTTGATATGGTTTCGATAGTCATATCTCGCAAGGTCTATGCCAGGAAGGAGATCTGAGCCAATTCGCTCAGGCTTCAGGACTGCATGACCGTGTGGCGGACGTAGTCGGACATGTCCCCTGGATCGATGCAGTCCTGGAAGCGCACAGGTGCGTTTTCCAGGGCGCGCAGAGCCTTGGGGGGCCTGGTGTTGGTAGCCTCGGCCAGGATGTCCATGCAGTCGAAATCACTGTCCGGGGTCTCCAGGCCCAGGGATTGGCAGACCACCCGGGGGAACTTGTAGGGGCTGGCCGTGGACAGCAGCACCCGGGGCACTGCAGGATCCCTGTCGGTCTGCCCGGTCATGACCTGGTATCCGCAGGCCGTGTGCGGATCGATCAGGTATCCCCGGTCCTCCCAGCAGTTGCTGATGGCCGACGCCACCTGGTTCTCGTCGGCCCAACCGCAGGAGAAGAGCCTGCGGATTCTGGTCATAACGGCTTCGGGCACCTGGTAGCGTCCCGTGGACTCCAAGTCGGCCATAAGCGAGGCAATCAACTCGGTGTCGCCGTCGGCCATGTAGTAGAGCATCCGTTCCAGGTTGGAGGAGATCAGGATGTCCATACTGGGGGAGGTAGTGGTGTAGAAGGGGCGGTTGCGGTCATAGATGCCTGTGGTCAGGAAGTCGTTGAGAACCCGGTTGCGGTCCGAGGCCACGGTCAGCCGGGCCACCGGAAGGCCCATCATCTTGGCGTAGTATCCGGCCAGCACATCGCCGAAGTTGCCGGTGGGCACGCAGAACTCGACAGGATCCCCAGGTCTGATCACTCCCCGTTCCATCAGGGAGCCATAGGCCCGGAAGTAGTAGACGACCTGCGGGGCCAGACGGCCCACATTGATGGAGTTGGCCGATGAGAGGACGGTCGAGGCCTTCTCCTCCAGTTCACGAGCCAGGTCGGTGTCGGCGAAGATGGACTTGACTGCGGACTGGGCATCGTCGAAATTGCCCCGAACCGCGCAAACCCGCAGGTTGCTGCCCTCCTGGGTGACCATCTGCAGGCGTTGGATCTGACTGACCTTGCCCTGAGGATAGAAGACGGTGATGCCCGTGCCCGGCGCGTCTGCGAACCCGGCCAGCGCCGCCTTGCCCGTGTCTCCGGAGGTGGCTGTAAGCACCATGATCTGCTCGCCATCGTCCCCGGACAGGGCCATCAGTCTTGGCAGAAGCTGCAGGGCCACGTCCTTGAAGGCCGAAGTGGGCCCGCGGAAGAGCTCCAGTACGAAGTCGTTACCGCCCAGGTCCACCAGAGGGGTGATTGCAGGATCGGACCACTGTTTTCCATATGCTGCATCCAGGCAGGAGTCCAGCTGAGCGGAAGAGTAATCGCTCAGCAGTCCCGAAAGGATCAGTTTGGCTGTGCCCTTGTAGTCCAAACCGGCGACCGAGGCGGGGTCGATGGTTAGAGCGTCCAGTTCATCGTTGACGTAGAGTCCGCCGTCAGGAGCCAGGCCTCGTCTGATGGCCTGCTTGGACTGCAGTTGCTCCTTGCCGCCTCGGGTGCTGTGGTATGTGCTCATGGTTGCCTGCCCCTCCGCCATGTCGCCGAACAGATTATTACCAGGGCATTCTACCCCGTACAGGAGTCCGAACCATGGCTTTGCTCGGCTCGCGGAGGAAACCGTCTATGGACGCCACGGCCTGCCAGGGGTCGGTATGGCGTACAGTATTGCCCACCAGCCCCTGTACCCGAGGCTGTAAGTTAAAGACAAAGGAGCGACCCATGGTCGAAGAGAACCCGGTACAGCAATCCTACGATGTCCTGAACTCTTCGATCTCGCAGGTGGATCCGGAGATAGCTGCACTGCTGGATGGAGAGTTGGAGCGTCAACGCGGTGGTCTGGAGATGATCGCCTCAGAGAACTTCGTGCCCAAGGCCGTTTTACAGGCCCAGGGATCCGTACTGACCAACAAGTATGCCGAGGGCTATCCTGGCAGACGCTACTACGGTGGTTGCGAGTGGGTGGACCAGGTAGAGAACCTGGCCCGGGACCGCGCCAAGGCCCTCTTCGGCGCCGAGTACGCCAATGTCCAGCCTCATTCGGGCGCGCAGGCCAACGCCGCCGTCTATCAGGCCCTGATCAATCCCGGCGACACCGTGTTGGGCCTGGCCCTGGACCACGGCGGCCACCTGACACACGGTATGAAGATCAATTTTTCCGGACGTTTTTACCATGCCGAATCCTACGGGGTCGATCCGAAGACCTTCCGCATCGAGCCCGAGATCATCCGCCAGCGGGCCCTGGAAACCCATCCAGCCCTGATCATCGGCGGATGGAGCGCCTATCCGCGTATTGAGGACTTCGCAGCCATGAAGGAAATCGCCGACGAGGTAGGTGCCAAGTTCTGGGTGGATATGGCCCACTTCGCGGGTATGGTGGCAGCCGGCCTGCATCCCAGCCCGGTGCCCTATGCCGATGTGGTCTCCTCCACGGCCCACAAGACCCTGGGCGGACCCCGCTCCGGGTTCATCCTGGCCCGTCAGGAGTATGCCAAGAAGCTCAACTCCTCGGTCTTCCCCGGTAACCAGGGCGGCCCTCTCATGCATGTGATCGCGGCCAAGGCCGTGGCCTTCAAGCTGGCCGGCACGCCTGAATTCAAGGAACGCATGGAACGCACCCTGGAGGGCGCAAAGATTCTGGCCGAACGCCTGATGGCCAAGGATGTGGCCGACAACGGCATCACCGTGCTCACAGGGGGGACGGACGTTCACCTGGTCATGGTGGATCTGCGCAACAGCGAGATGGACGGCCGTCAAGGGGAGGACCTGCTGGCCAAGATCGGCATCACCGTCAACCGCAATACGGTGCCCTTCGACCCGCGCCCGGCCTCTGTGGCCTCCGGTCTGCGCATCGGGACCTCCGCCCTGGCTACTCGCGGATTCGGCCCGGCCCAGTACGAGGAGGTGGCCGATGTGATTGGCACTGCGCTGGCCCAGGGCCCCCAGGCTGATCTGGATGCCCTCAAGGCCCGGGTGGACCGGCTGGTCGAGGCCTTCCCGCTCTATCCTGAGCTGGATCAGACCCACTGATTGGCCCTTGGAGGAGGGAGGTGCAGCAATGCCCTCCCTCCTCTTGTTATTATTGCCTTCGCTGTGGGTTACAATCGGTACAGAATATGGGTCTGGCGGACCCTTGAGGGCGAAAGGATCTGACGAACATGAGTGAAAGCGAGAACTCCGGTCGCCAGGATGTGTTCGATCGGGTCTGTGCCATGGCCGATGCAGCGGCTGCTGCACAGGCAGGTCTGGCGGGCATGACCGGTCAGGCCAGGAATGCTCTCTTGCTGTCCTTGGCCGATGCGCTGATCGACCAGGCCGAACAGATTGCCGCAGTCAATGAGCAGGACTGCACCCAGGCTTTTGAAGAAGGAATGAGCGCCGGTCTGATCGACCGTCTGCGCTTGGACAAGGTTCGTATCGCGGACGCCGCCCGGGGCGTGCGCATGGTGGCTGGGCTGACCGATCCACTGGGCGAGGTGGTTCGTGGCCATGACATGCCAAACGGCATGCGGCTCAATCAGGTGCGGGTTCCCCTGGGGGTGGTGGCCATGATCTATGAGGCCCGCCCCAATGTCACCATCGATGTGGTGGCCCTCTGCCTCAAGTCCGGCAATGCGGCCCTCCTGCGAGGGGGTCACGCGGCCGAACGCACCAATCGCGCCCTGGTGGAGCTGATAGGCGGGGTGCTTCGTGAGCAGGGGTTGAATCCGGCTCTGGTGGCCTCCGTGGACCGATACGGTCGCGAAGGGGCCCAGGCTCTGATGAAGGCACGGGGTCATATCGACCTGCTGGTGCCCAGGGGTGGCCGAGGGCTGATTCGCAGCGTAATCGAGCAGGCCACCGTGCCCACCATCGAGACCGGGGCTGGCAATGTCCATATTTACGTGGACCGTTCGGTGGATATGGATCAGGCCATTCCCGTCATCGTCAACGCCAAGACCCAGCGGGTGGGTGTCTGCAACGCCGCTGAAAAGCTGATTGTCCACCGGGATGTGGCCGCTGAGTTCCTGCCACGTGTAGCCCAGGCGCTGACCCGGGCCCAGGTCGAGCTGCACCTGGACGCTGTCTCCATGGACATCCTGGCCGGGCATGGTCTTCCTGAAGAACTGCTGGTCCGCGCTGAGGAAGCCGACTGGGACCGTGAGTATCTGGATTTGAAAATGGGGCTGCGCGTGGTGGACTCCCTTGACCAGGCCATCGAGCACATCAACCGTCACTCCACCGGTCATACCGAGGCCATCCTGGCCCGGGACTATGAGGCTGTCGAAGAGTTCTCCCGCCGGGTGGATTCAGCCGTGATCATGGTCAACGCCTCAACGCGATTCACCGATGGAGGCATGTTCGGCATGGGTGCCGAGCTGGGCATCTCCACCCAGAAGCTGCATGCCCGAGGACCCATGGGTCTGCAGGAACTGACCACCACCAAATGGATCGGCTACGGCAGGGGGCAGGTGCGGCCGTGAACGAGAAGATCGAAGAGCTCTTCCAACGCGAGCACGACAATCCGCGTATCTGGCTGAGAGTGGCTTCAGAGCGGCTGAGCCTGCTTCGGTACGTCTTTCTGGTCCAAATCGAGGACGGCATCCCTGATGCAGACCAGCGCTCCTGCCTGGAGTATGCCGATGCAGTCCTGATTGGATGGCCCGACGAGCATGCCGATGATGTGTACGACCTGGACCAGGACCAGCTCAACCAGGTCAGGCATGACATCACCGTCATGGAGGAACGGGTGCCTGTCTTCCGCAAACAGGAGCAGGAGGGGCGCATTGCCGACCTTTCCGATTCATTGATAGCCATCACCGGATGCGTGGCCCAGGTTCGTCAGGCCTACCAGCCAGGCTTTCCCCTGCCCACCTACTCTGAGATCCGCCGTGTGGTCCAGGAGGAGTGGAATGCCGACATGGAACGAATTGATCCCGACCGTGTCAACCCCAGCGCCGAGCAGATGCGCCAGGAGGCGGAATCCGAGAATGAGGAGAACGCCTCGGAAGCCAGACGGGAGGGCGAGCAGGCGTGAACCGGATGATGTCTGAGCTGTCCAAGGAGGGGGAATCTGGACAGGAGCCATCAGATATTGACGGGGCCTGTAGGTCGGTCCACCCTAACCGTCGTCCCCGGGTTGGAATCATGGGCGGTACCTTCGACCCCATCCATAATGGCCACTTGGTGGCTGCCTCGGAGGTGGCCTGGGTCTACGACCTGGATGAGGTCATCTTTGTGCCCACCGGCCGCCCGGCGTTCAAGCTGAACAAGACTGTGACCAATGCTGAGGACCGTTATCTGATGACCGTGATCGCCACGGCCTCCAACCCCAAGTTCACGGTCTCCCGGGTGGACATTGAGCGCCCCGGCATCACCTATACCGTGGATACCCTGCGCGACATCAAGCGGATGCGTCCCGACAGTGACCTTTTCTTCATCACCGGGGCGGACGCCGTGGCCGAGATCATGCGTTGGAAGGATGCCAACCGGATGTGGGATCTGGCCAAGTTCGTGGCCGTCTCCCGACCCGGCTACTCCTCCAGCCTGGACAACCTTCAGGTGCCTGCTCAGCGGGTGGATACCTTGGAGATCCCGGCCCTGTCCATCTCGTCCACGGACGTGCGCCGTCGCTCGGCCCGGGGTATGCCGGTCTGGTACCTGGTCCCGGATGGGGTGGTGCAGTATATCAACAAGCACGGGCTCTACCGTTCGGCTTCCTGAGCTTCGTATACCGTCGGACTCGCCAACACGAACTGCCCTGCTGTGTCAGCGCGCGCCATTATCATGGAGGCTGTCCGCTTCAGCGAAAACAACGTTTGGAGATATGGTGAGCGCGATACTCAAAGGCAGACCAGGAAAAAATCTCATACTTGTCACAGGCCGGACCCATCCCAGACTCGCGGCGGACGTGGCCGATCAACTCGGCATTGACGTCCTGGAGACGACAGCATACGACTTTGCCAACGGTGAGATGTATGTGCGTTATACGGAGTCGGTGCGTGGAGCCGATGTCTTCGTTTTGCAGACCCACTCCGACCCGGTCAACAAGTCCATCATGGAGCAGCTGATCATGATCGATGCCCTCAAGAGGGCATCGGCGCGGTCCATCACCGCTGTCTGCCCACTCCTGGGCTACTCCCGTCAGGACAAGAAGCATCTGGGCCGTGAGCCCATCTCCTGCCGGCTCATGTTCGACCTGCTCAAGGCAGCCGGCGCGGACCGAATCATGTCGGTGGACCTGCACGCCGCCCAGTCCCAGGGCTTCTTCGACGGGCCCGTGGACCACCTGATCGCCATGCCCGTGCTGGTGGACTATGTGCGCGACCGGATGGACCTGTCCAAGGTGGCCGTGGTCTCTCCTGATGCAGGCCGCATCCGGGTGGCCGAGCAGTGGGCCCAGCGCCTGGGAGGCGTGCCCCTGGCCTTCATCCACAAGACCCGTGATATCACCCAGCCCAACAAGGCTGTGGCCCACCGGGTGGTGGGCGACGTGCGCGGCCTGGACTGCGTGCTGGTGGACGACTTGATCGACACTGGTGGCACCATTGCCGAGGCCTGCAACGTGCTGGATGAGGCTGGCGCCAACTCCATCACCATCGTGGCCACCCATGGCGTCATGTCCGGACCTGCCGTGGAACGGCTCAAGTCCTGCCAGGCCAAGGAGGTCATTCTGACCGACACGGTCCCCATTCCCCAGGAGAAGCGCTGGGACGGGCTGACCGTCCTGTCCATCGCGCCCCTGCTGGCCTCGGCCATCAAGGCGGTCTTCGAGGACGGCTCGGTGGCCCGCCTCTTCGACACTTATCCAGCCCATCACGGACAGGGCTTCCTCTTCGCTTAAAGCCTTGCCTATCTGGCATGGCGTGGCGTAATCGTCCGGCTGTGGCATAATGAACCTGGCGGGGCCCTAGGGTTCCGCCTTTCCCCCATGGTGTAAAGGCAGCACACGGGTCTTTGGAACCCTTAGTCTTGGTTCGAATCCAGGTGGGGGAGCTTACGCTCGCCGATTCCGGTCGGAGACGGCCTCCTAGGGGTCGGTGACCAACCGAAAGGAACTGTCTTGGCAGTCAAGAAGATCGAAACCTGGCTCACCGACATGGACGGCGTGCTGGTGCACGAGAACACGGCCCTGCCCGGCGCTGCCGAATTCATCGACACCCTCAAGCGCAACAACCGCCAGTATCTGGTGCTGACCAACAATCCCATCTACACCCCTCGTGACCTTTCGGCCCGCCTTGGGCGTTCGGGCATCGACGTGCCCGAGGATAGGATCTGGACCTCGGCCCTGGCCACCGCCGACTTCGTGTCCCGGACCATGCCGCGGGGATCGGCTTATGTGATCGGCGAGGCCGGGCTGACCACGGCCCTGCACGAGGCCGGGTTCATCCTTTCCGACATCAACCCGGACTATGTGATCCTGGGCGAGACCCGGACGTACTCCTTTGAGTCCATCACCACAGCCATTCGCCTGATTCTTGGTGGGGCCCGCTTCATCTGCACCAATCCTGACGCCACCGGTCCCAGCGAGAACGGCGTCCTGCCGGCGGCTGGCGCGGTGGCGGCCCTGGTGACCAAGGCAACCAACCGTGAGCCCTACTTTGTGGGCAAGCCCAACCCGATCATGTTCCGCACGGCCCTGAACAGGGTGGGTGGCCACTCCGAGACCACAGCCATGATTGGCGACCGGATGGATACCGATGTGGTGGCTGGAGTCGAGGCTGGTCTGAATACCTTCCTGGTGCTGACCGGCATCACTACACGATCCGAGGTGGAGACCTTCCCCTACCGCCCTGACCAGGTGGTGGACTCCATTCAGGATCTGATCGACATCGCCGAGAGCGGGGTGGTGGAGTTTTGAGCGGGGTGCAGACGCTGACCGCTGGCATCATCCTGGCCGCAGGCGAGGGTGTCCGCATGCGCTCGGCCCATCCCAAGGTTCTGCACACCCTGGCCGGAAAGACCTTTCTGCAGAGGGTCATGACCTCGGTGACTGCTCTGAATCCCGAGCTGACGGCAGTGGTGGTTCATCATCAGGCCGACCTGGTGGCGCAGGCTGCACGGTCCTACGATCCCCAGGTGCGCATCGTGCGCCAGGACAGCCGACCAGGCACGGGGCGTGCGGTCCAGTGCGCCGTGGACCAGCTGGATGGCGAGCTCCAGCACGACGGCCAGGTGCTGATCGTCGCCTCGGACATGCCCCTGCTGGACGCGGACACGCTGCATAGCCTGCTCGACTACCATGTCAGCTCCGGTGACGGAGCCACGGTACTGACGGTCAATCTGGATGATCCCACCGGATACGGCCGCATCATTCGCGACCAGGATGGACGGGTCCTGCGCATCGTCGAACAGCGGGATGCCACCGGCACTGAACTGGCCGTCAAGGAGGTCAACACCTCCGTTTACGTGTTTGAGGCTGACCTGCTGCGACAGGCGGTCCGCGGCCTGGACGACAGCAATGCCCAGGGAGAGTTCTATCTGACCGATGCCTTGGAGACGGCCCGCCGCCTGGGTCGGGTCGGGGCCTTCGCCGCTCCTGATCCGCTCAAAGTCGAAGGCGTCAACGATCGGATTCAGCTGGCTGATCTGGCCAAGGCCCATAACCTGCAGGTCTGCCGAGAGTTCATGCGCCAAGGGGTCACCATTCTGGATCCGTCCACCACCTGGATCGAGGACGACGTGGTCATCCAGCAGGATGCCGTCATTCTGCCCGGTTGCTTCCTGCAGGGTCATACCGAGATTGCCTCGGACGCGGTCGTCGGTCCCTATACCACCCTGATTGACGCCATCGTCGAGCCGCAGGCCAAGGTGGAGCGTTCCCATGTGCAGGAGACCCGGATCGGAGCCCGGGCCAACATCGGTCCCTGGACCTATCTGCGGGCTGGCAACGTCCTTGCCGAGGACACCAAGGCCGGGGCCTTCGTGGAGATGAAGAAGGCCACCATCGACCACGGGACCAAGGTTCCCCACCTGTCCTATGTGGGGGATGCTCATATAGGCCACGACAGCAACGTGGGAGGCGGATCCATCACGGCCAACTACGACGGTGTGCACAAGAACCGCACCGAGATCGGGTCGGAAGTGCATGTGGGCGCAGGGAACCTCTTCGTAGCTCCCGTCCAGGTGGGCGACGGGGTCACGACCGGGGCCGGATCGGTCATCCGCCATCCGGTCGAGGACGGAGCCATGGTCTATTCCACCAATGACCAGCATCAGGTTCCGGACTGGAAGCCCGCCTGGGAGCGGTAACCATGACAGCATCTTCTTCGCAACAAGGAAAGGCGTGACAAGTGCCAGCATTGCAGGAATCCATCGACGCGGTCCGGGTGGCCGCTCGGGCAGCCAACGATGTCAAAGCCATGGACATCGTGGCCTTCGATGTCTCCCAGCCCATCGCCATCACCGACATCTTCATGGTGGCCACCGGCAGCAACGAACGACAGGTCCTGGCCATCGCCGAGGAGGTGGAGAAGCAGCTGCATCTGCAAAAGAATCTGGATCCACGATCGCGGGAGGGCATCCAGGAGGCTCAGTGGGTTCTGCTGGACTACGGTGACTTCGTCATCCACATCATGCACAAGCAGGCCCGGGCCTACTACGACCTGGAACGGCTCTGGAAGGACTGCCCCCAGGTGGATGTGCAGTTGGAGCACCCCTTCACCCTTGCCGATGACGACCCGGATGACCAGGTGGCCTCCAAGGCGGATGATCTGAATGGGGATGATCTGCGTAGCCGTTTCGCTGACCCTCAGGACAACCATGACTGATTCGGATACCGCCGCTGAAAATGGACGGCATGTGCGCTCCTTGACCGTGGTCCGTCATGGGCAGACCGCATACAATGCAGGGCACAGGATGCAGGGCCAGATCGACATTCCCCTCAACAGCGTAGGCCGCTGGCAAGTGGAGAGGACCGCCGAGGAGCTGCGGGCCGAGTATGTGGATGGCGTCCCCCAAGACCGTCATCTGCTGGTGATCTCCTCTGACCTGGGCCGTGCTGCCGCCACCGCCCACGCCTTCGCCGACCCCTTGGGCCAGACGGTCCATCTCGATCCTGGGCTGCGCGAACGCGGCTTCGGCGAGTGGGAGGGAGCCAGCGCCGATGAGGTTCGTCAACGCTGGCCCGAGGATTACGAATCCTGGTCCCGGGGTGCCGGGGGAGAGCTGCTCCACGGTGCCGAGACCAAGGCTCAAGTCGGCAAACGAGGCCTGGAAACCCTGAACCGATGGATCCACCGGGCTGGTCCGGACACGGACCTCATGGTCTTCTCACATGGGTCTTTCATTGCCGAGGCCCTTCAGGCTCTGCTGGGCATGGCCAGTGCGTACCCCGAATACCTGGGTCTGGTCACCATGCGGAACGCCCATTGGGCCCGATTGATGCCACGAGACCTGCCAGGCGGTGGTCTGCGCTGGTCCATGATCGACTACAATCGTGGTCCGGCCATCGCCATGCGGGGGGATTGGGACAATCCCCGAGGGCTGGTCCAGACCGACTGAGGTCCTAGGCGGTCGGCCGACCATCACACTATCGCCATGACCACCAGCTACCATAAGAGCGCAGCCACCAGCCGTTGGATCAAAAGGGGTCGGAGTGAAGCAGTTCTTTCATGACATTTCCTGGGCGCAAATCATCGCCGGCGCTCTTGCAGCCATGACCTCCTTCTGGCTGGCCGCCAAGATCGGCGTGGCAGGATCCATCATCGGCGTAGCCATCGGTTCGATCGTCTCCGCCGTGGCCTCGCAGATCTACAAGAATGTTCTGGAAGCCTCCGGCCAGAAGCTGCAGGAGTCCGTGGTCGGCAGTGCTGACCAGGATGATGATGACTCCAAAACAGGATCGAATGACGATTCGGATGCCGATGGACAGACCACCATGTTGCCGGCCCAGGGCAAGGGTCGTTCTGACGATTACAGCGATGCTGCCGACGGATCAACCCAGGTCATGGCCCCTGTAGATGGTTCCACCCAAGTCATGCCTCCTGTCGGTGACGAAAAGTCGGCAGCCACGACCGGTAGGACCATTTCATCCAGCAATGGTCCAAGAACCCATGCGGCCTCCATTACGGCAACCAGCAGGAAAAAGCTGGATCAGCGCCACCGCAACGTCATCATCGTCTCCGTGGTGAGCGCCCTGGTGGCCGTACTGCTTTCCGCCTTGGCCATCAATGCCCTGACCAAAGGCGAAGGCACCGACAAGGTGGTTCGCAACGTCGTCAGCCCACCGGCCAGCCAGGTGGTAACCCCCAGCCAGGAGGAGGAGACTCCCTCAAAGCCCGCGCAGCGCACAGAGGAGCCTGAGAACCAGCCGACCCCGGGTGCCCCTCAGAGCCAGCCGTCCGGAACAAAACAGAACCAAGGCACCGAACAAGGGTCAGGACAGGTGCAGCAGCAGGGAGGGAAACCCACGAGCTCACCTTCGCCGTCTGCTGATGCGACCGGATCCACGCCCAGTCCCTCAAACACGGCTTCTACGCCGCAGTCGTCACCGACGAGCACGACAAATTCCTCGCCTCTTAACTGACCTGCCGTTCGGCGCGGCACACGCATCCCACCATGTAATGTGACTAGGGTCACTTTCGGTCGGTCCATAAGGTCCGTCCCCAAGGATCTGGTCCCGAAGGCGGGACCAGCAATGAGAAAGGTGTGTATATGCGCAAGGTTCTGTGCTCTCCGGGCTCCTATGTTCAGCAGGAGGGCGCCATGGGAAAGCTGGCCGGGGAATACGCGGCTCTGGGCACCAAGGGCGCCCATCTGATCGTCGATCCGGTCATCGACGGGCTCTACCACGACGACATTGTCGCCTCCTTTGAGCACGATGGGATCCCCTACGAACTGATGAAATTCGGCGGCGAGTGCTCCATGGAGGAGGTCGACCGCCATCGTGCCCATTTGGGCGACAGCGACGCAGTGATCGGCATAGGTGGCGGCAAGACCTTGGATACCGCCAAGGCCGTGGCCCACTTCGCCCACCTGCCGGTCATGATTGTGCCCACGGCGGCTTCATCGGATGCGCCCTGCTCAAGGCTCTCTGTGCTCTACACGCCTGAGGGTGTTTTCGACCGTTATCTGCCCCTGCCTGCCAACCCGAACGTGGTCCTGATGGATACCGACGTGATCGCCAGGGCCCCGGTGCGCTTCCTGGTATCAGGGCTGGGCGATGCCTTCGCTACCTACTATGAGGCGGCTGCCTGCGTGCAGTCGAACGCGGTGACCATGACCGGGGGGCACGCCACCATGGCCGCCTTCGCCCTGGCCCGTCTCTGCCGCGACACCCTGCTGGAGGATGGGGTCAAGGCCGTGGCCGCTGCCAAGGCCGGTGTGCGCACAGCCGCTCTTGAGAAGATCATCGAGGCCAACACCCTGCTGAGCGGTCTGGGCTTCGAGAGCTCCGGTCTGGCTGCCGCCCACGCCATTCATGACGGGATGACCGCCCTGGAGGGCACCCACTCCATGCTGCACGGAGAAAAGGTGGCCTTCGGCACCCTGGCACAGCTGGTCCTTGAGGATCACCCCCTGGAGGAGACCCGCAGGGTCTACGGCTTCTTCCGTAGCGTGGGTCTGCCCACCTCCCTGGAGCAGATCGGTATTGGGCAGGCCAGCGATGAGGATCTGCTCAAGGTCGGCGAACATGCCTGCGGTCCTGACGAGACCATGGGCAACATGCCCTTTGAGGTGACCCCCACCGATGTGGCTCACGCCCTGCGCGCAGCTGATCAGCTGGGTAAGCAGCTCTGAGTTCTCTTTCTCTGATCCCTCTTTACAAGTACAGGCGGCCGCCGGCATGAAGTCGACGACAGCCTGTACTTTGACCGGTTTTGCGCTGATCACCCTTGCAGGGAGGCGGCAGCCTTTCGTATGGTTTCCTGATCCGGGCAGGTGGCTGGACCGGGCTGTGTAGTGGAAAGGGCCCCTGCGCAGTTGGCCAGTGTCAGCGCCTCCTCGATGGGCAGGCCTTGGAGGATGCCGGCACAGAGGACACCCGAATGGGCATCGCCTGCACCGTTGGTGTCTATGACATGAACCTGTGGGGTGGGAATGTACTTGCCCAGTCCAGTATCCGTGGGTTGGCAGTACCAGGCACCACGGGCGCCGGCCCTAAGAACCACGGGGCTATCTAATCTCAGTGAGAGCGAGCGGCAGAGGGATTCCAGCTCGGTTGCATCGCCGGTCTCGAGTCGGCAGCCCAGACGTTCCGCTAGGATTGGTCCTTCGCGTGCATTGAGCGACCAGATCGGATGCAATCCGTTGACCGTGCCAAGCACATCCAGTGCAATATCGGCCACCATGGGTCCGACATCGAAGAGCACAGGGAACCCTTCGCCCTGGTGTTTGTGAGCGAATCCGACCAGGCTTCTGGTGTTGTACCTGTGGCAGAAGGAATATCCGCTCAGGTAGATGACGTCACCGGAAACCAGGTGCATGCTTTCGTATGTGCCCTCCGGTACACGGGTCTCTGCGCCCCTTGCCGATACGAAGGTGCGTTCGCCCGTGGGTTCGATCATGGCCACTGAATAGCCGGTGTCACAGTCATCCAGCATAGGCCCTTGGGCGGGAACCTGCAGGGCGGCAAGGGCTCTACGGGCCATGTCCGCCATCGGACCTGTGCCAATCGCCCCCATATAGGCTATCGGTGCTCCCATCTGCCTGGCTGCGTGGATCACGTTGTATCCGCCGCCGACTTTTATGGCGCTTCGCCTGGCGAAAATGTCCCCTCCGCGCTCCGGGAGGTGGTCGATGTCCATAGTCAGGTCAACCACCACCTGACCCAGATGGAGGATCCTTGGCTCAGTCATTGCCGCTACCCCCCACCGCTGTGGAATCCTTGGAGAGGAGGTGCAAAATGGCGTAGAGGATTCCTCCCAGGAGGAGGGATACCAGCCAGGCCAGGCCGTTCCGGCCCAGGAAGCTGCCAGCCAGCGGTCCTGAGAACCAGACCTCGTTCTTGGAGACCTGGGCCGTCACGAACAGGAAGCCGACGACCATCCCCACCAGCCAGCTGATGATGGCGGGGAGGTTGACTCCGTGCCAGTACCAGTAGGGGGAATCGGCTTGAAGGTTCAGAAGGCCGTCCGAATCGTAGCGCTTGCGGAAGATCATATCCGACAGGAAGATGCCTGCCCAGGTGCTCAGCGGCACTGCCAGCAGGGAGATGAAGGTGACGAAGGGGCCGTAGAACCCGTCGGAGCCCAGCGTGAAGTACAAGGCTCCGCAGGTTGTCACCACCACATCGACCACGACAGCATAGACGCGGGGAATTCTGATCCCCAGGGTGATGGTGGTCAGACCGGCCGAATATACGGAGAGGTTGTTTGACATAAGCAAGCCTGCAAATGCGGCAATCAGATAGGGGATTGAAACCCATGCAGGCAGAGCGCTTCGAACCGCGGCGACAGGATCGGCGGCGGAGGCAATGGTGGAGTTGCCTGCTGTCAGGACCGATCCCAGGCCGATGACCACGACCAGGGGGATGCCGGCGCCTGCCGCCGCGGTCAGGATCAGAGGGCCTGATTTTACCGAGGTTTTCTGGTAACGGGCCATGTCTGCACCGGAGTTGACCCAGCCGATGCCCGTCCCTGCAGCTATGGTGCCGACACCGATAAGGAAGGCACTGGCCGATCCGGGAGCATTGCCGATGAAGGAGGACCAATCTACGGTCGTGGCCAGATAGATGGCCACCAGCAGGGTAAGGGCTCCGAATATCCAGGTGGCCCACTTCTGCACAGTCAGAATGAAGGCGTGACCGGCGGCCGAGACCACCACTGTCAAGGCTACGAAGACGGCAATGCAGACAAAGGTCAGGAAGGGGGAGCGCTTGGCCTCGACTGAGGTTCCGCAGTCTTCAATAAGGTGGTGTTCGAAGTCGTCCTCATCGCTGAATTCTTCAGACAGACGTATTGACTGGCGCGCACGTGCGGGGACCGATGCCTTAGGGGTCCAAGCTCCGGGGGTCTCCATGGCGCTCACCAGGCGCAGGGATTCATGCAGTGCCTGTCGAACGGTCATTCCTTCGAGTCCCAGACTGACTGTCGTGGCGACCAGCGCTGCGCTTTGGAAGCCTGCGACCGTGTCGTGGGTGACCTGGCAGGACTCATAGATGCGATTGGCCAGCCGTCTGGTGTCCTGGGGCCTGTTGGCTATGCCTACCGGGGCGACTCGCATGGCCGCCCCATTGGTGGTGCCGGTCCTTCCCGTGGTCATGATGTCTGCGCCTCGGCGAACCTGTTCCAGGGCCAGCTTGGTGGAGGGCCCCAGCAGATCGAGCGATCCGCGTGACTTCATGTCGTCCTCCCAGGCAAGAAGGCGCTTGGCGAATTCCTTTGGATCGATGTGTCCCTTGCCTTCGATGATCAGCCCCGCCATGATCAGCGCCTGCTCGGTGTCATCGGTCACAGACCCCGCAGGCATACCGGGGGCTATGGGCTGATCCGCAATGGCATCACGAAGGGTGTCAACTCTTCCGTATGTCTCATGGATGGCTGCTGGACTCATGCTCTGCGTGGGCATGCCCAGTGCGTCCCCCAAGGACAGGCCAGTAAGCGCGCCCAGTGCGCCCCTTTCAGTTCTGGTCATTGTTGTGCAAGCCTCCGGAGTCGTTGCGATGGGTCCATCAATCTGTTTGTAGATAGATTGCGAAATTTTTGATCAGAATCATTGTATGCCCTTAGAACATTGTCGGCACAGGCGGTGAAAGATGCATAACTTGCAACGGAGAATGAGAATCTGATTGAGTTCCACCTATGTGAAGTGGGAGATAAAAACAGTGCAGGCACACCAAGGTTACAGACTTGATCAAGGTATGGGTTCTATAGAGCGTGGACGACAATTGGCTGAGTTTGCCGCTGTGTCTTAGTCCAGGCTCTCGCAGTTGCAGAGGCGCTGGATATAAAAAAGAATCCCGAGGTGACCTCGGGATTCCATCTGTGGAGCTAGGGGGATTCGAACCCCCGACCTTCTCCATGCCATGGAGACGCGCTACCAGCTGCGCCATAGCCCCGTGCTTGCCTTGCTTGGTGAAGCCTTGCTTATAGTACACCGGGATTGGCGAATGGAGCAACTCAGTGTGTTGCCCCGGAATTGCAGGGATTGTGAGCTATTTGATGGATTTTATCCTCGAATGGTCTTGAGTCATTCCTGAGCTTGCAAGTGCGCTAGCATGATGAACAAGGGGCGACCAAGGGGGTCGGCAGCAATGGAAAGGCGGCGGACCATGACCGGCAAAAACGATGCCGAAGTGCGGGCTGAAAAGCGGAACGAGAACCATCCTGGGGACCAGCTCATCATCAACTGCCTGCCCTTGGACCAGAGTGAACGACAGGAATTCCTCCAGGCGGCTCCAGGCGTTCGTCAGGAGTTCATTGTCGACACGGACATGCGGCAGAGCATGCATTGGCTCATCGATGTCCCTCAATCCCTCCGAATGGAGGCCACGATCATTTTGGGTAATCCGCCGGCCGAGCAGGTGGTTGCCTGCCGTAACCTGGTCTGGCTGCAGACCAGCAGCGCGGGTGTGGATGCCTACCTGAAACCGGGGGTTCTGCCCAAGGATGCCATACTGACCAGCGCCTCCGGCGCCTACGGGCAGTCGGTCTCCGAGCACATGTTCGCCATGATGTGGGCCCTGATGAAGGACCTTCCTGGTTACCGGGACAATCAACGCATGGGCCGTTGGGAACCTCGCGGGGCTGTCCTTTCACCGCGCGGTTGCCAGGTTCTGGTGTTGGGCACGGGGGATATCGGAGCCTCCTTCGCTCGTCTGGCCAAGGCTGTAGGCGCTCGGACCATCGGTATCAGGCGGCATCCCGACCAGCCGGTGGAGGGGTTCGATTGTCTGGCTGGTTTTGACGATCTGGATGCCCTGCTGCCTGAGATGGACGTAGTGGCTCTGGCCCTGCCTTCAACGCCGCAGACTAGACATATCATCGACGGCAATCGTCTTGCATTGATGAAGTCCACCGTCGTGCTGATCAACGCGGGCAGGGGAGATGCCGTGGACTGCATGGCTCTGGCCCAAGCCCTGGATAAGGATGGCATTTTCGGTGCAGGGCTGGATGTGACCGAACCGGAACCTCTGCCTGAAGACCACCCACTCTGGAGGCAACCACGCTGCCTGCTCACTCCGCATGTAGCCGGGGGAGCTCATCTACCCTCCAACATGGACAAGGTTCGGGAAATTTGCCTGGATAATCTTCGTCGGTTCATGGATGGCAGACCCCTTCGCAACCGGATGAGGTAACCGCCGTGCCGACAGAGCAAAGCCGTAGCGGCAACAGTCGTGGGCGGACGACTGTTCTGCGGTGGGTGGCCGTTCTGCTGGCGCTTGCTTTGATTGTGGCGGGCTCCTTGACCTTGGCTGGCAGGTTGATGGGTGTCGGATCTGCTCGCCATGATAATCAAAGTTCCTCTGCAAACGGCCGCAAGACCGCTTCCCATAGCCCTCCCGGGTTTTCTCCCGAGCAGACCGCGGCCCATCCGCCTCTGGCCTCGCCTGTCGATTACGACCACGACAGTGTGGACGATTATACGGCCATGGTGCGTGGAGCCCACCAGGAGGCCCGCCGCCATCCTCGTTATGACAGCGGCTACTATCAGGGCGGCTATCCGCCCGATGACCGGGGTGCCTGTACCGATGAGATCTGGAGGGCCTTCCGGCAGGCCGGCTACGACCTCAAAGCCATGGTCGACGCCGACATCGCCTCGTCTCCTGGGGCCTATGCCGGAGTCATCAGCAGGCCCGATCCGAACATCGACTTCAGACGCACCAATGTCCTCGGCGTATTCCTGTCCCGGCATGCCCAGCGTCTGACCAACGACACCGCGGCCACCGACCAGTGGCAGCAGGGCGACATCGTCATCTTCGACACCTCCTGGCATATCGGCATGGCCTCGGATAAAAGGGACAGCCAGGGCATCCCCCTGCTTCTGCACAACATGGGTCAGCGCGCCAGGGAGAACGACTACCTGGGGTCACCTGGCCATCGTCCCATCACCGGCCATTTCCGCTTCGATGCCTCCAAAATCCAACCTGCCGTCCTGCGCCCATGGAGGGGGTGACCCGGGACTACCCTGCGAAATTGAGCACGGCGGCAACTGGTTATCTGCTACTATCGGTTCGGCCAGACACGTCGGCCAGGTTCGAGCACGAGAGGCGGTGATGGCGATGATGAGAGTATTCAGCACCATGAACGGGCAGATCGAGCAGATCGGCAAGGCTTCCAAGGGCTCATGGATATGCTTATCGGCGCCCACCGATGTCGAGCTGGCCAACGTCTCGCAGTCCACTGGCATTGATCTGGCTGACCTGCGTGCCCCCCTGGACGATGAGGAGCGCTCGCGTGTGGACGTGGAGGACGAGTACACCATGGTCATCGTCGACATTCCCCGGGCCGAGGAGCGCGACGGCCGGGACTACTACGAGACCATCCCCCTGTCCATCATCGTCACCGAGGATCTGATCGTCACCGTCTGCATGCAGGACACCGTCCTGCTCCACCCCTTCATGGAGGGAACTATTCGGGGGTTCAACACCTTCATGAAGTCCCGCTTCATCCTTCAGATCCTCTACCGCAACGCTACCCTCTACCTGCGCTACCTGCGCATCATCGACCGTGAGTCGGACCGGCTGGAGCTCAAGCTGCGCCACTCCATGCAGAACCGAGAGATCCTCATGCTGCTGGAGCTCAACAAGACCCTGGTTTACTTCGCCACCAGCCTCAAGTCCAACGAGATCGTCCTGGAGAAGCTGACCGGGCTGGAGCGTATCAAGCGCTATCCGGACGACGAGGACCTTCTGGGCGATGTGATCACCGAGAACAAGCAGGCCATCGAGATGGCCAACATCTACTCAAGCGTGCTTTCGAACATGACCGACGCCTTCGCCTCCATCGTCTCCAACAACGTCAACAACGTCATGAGGATCTTCACCATCATCTCCATCAGCCTGTCGGTGCCTACGCTGATCTTCTCCATGTATGGCATGAACTTCAACCAGGGCATGTTCGGCATGCCCTTTACCGACAAACCCTGGGGCTTTGCGGTCGTGGTGATTCTTTCGGGCCTGGTGACCGCCTTGGTAACCTGGTTCCTGACACGTTCGAAAATGTTCAAGTAGGGATCGGTCATGTTTGCACGCAGGATTGCGGCGGCTCTGGCGGCACTGGTTCTGGCGGTGCCCCTGAGCGGGTGTGGACTTCAGGAGGATCCCTACCGGGCGGGCTCCATCGGGCCCAAGATCAGCGTGGGCATCTCCTTTGACCAGCCCGGACTTGGATTCGCACAGTCCGGCCGGTACCGGGGACTGGATGTGGATGTAGCCCAGTATGTGGTTCACGAGCTTGGGTACGCCGAGTCGCAGATCGTCTTCCGTCAAGTGAAGCCTTCGGACCGCGAGCGCATGCTCGAGCAAGGCCAGGTGGACATGGTCGTGGCCGGCTATTCCATCACCCAGGAACGGCAGAAGCTGGTGGATTTCGCTGGGCCCTACCTGGCTGCGGGGCAGGACCTGCTGGTTCGTCGCACCCAGAGTGACATCGCTGGAGTTGAAGACCTGGCTCAAAAGCGGGTCTGCGTGGCCGCGGGGGCCACCTCCGGGGCCCTGGTGCGTTCGCTGGTCCCTCAAGCCCAGGTTCAGGAACGGGATGAGTTCCCTGAGTGCGTGACGGCCCTGCTCAGCGGGGACACGGATGCGGTCAGCGGTGATGACTTTGCCCTGGCCGGACTGGCTCATGTTCGCGGTGGCGGTCAGCTGCGCCTGGTCGGCAATCCCTTCTCCCATGAGCGATACGGCATCGGTCTGCCCCACGGGGATCCTGAGCTGGTGGACGTCATCGACCAGGCCCTGAAGAGGATGATGCAGGACGGATCCTTCAAGGCTGCCCTGAGCCGGGCATCCAAGTCGATCGGTTTCTCCTTGGATGCCGCCGCCCGCACCCTTAAGCCTGGCGACCACTGAGCACGACTCCAGGCAGGACGACGGATGCTGGACATCGGCCCGGCCGTGTCCATGTGAATGGCGATAATTCACCATATGAACGCGAATGAAGACAGGGATCATCAGCAGACCCAGGAATCAGATCAGCCTCAATTCCGCTACGACGCCGCCATGGCTCAGACCATCGAGGAACGCTGGCAGCAGCGCTGGGACAAGGATGGCACCTTCTGGGCCGCCAACACCAAGGGCGACTTGACCGATGCCCAGGGAGACCACGCTGGGGGCCGCAGTCCCTACTTCGTCATAGACATGTTTCCCTATCCTTCGGGCAAGGGCTTGCATGTGGGCCACCCCCTGGGCTATATAGCCACCGACGTGGTCAGCCGTTACCACCGGATGAAGGGCGAGAACGTCCTGCACGCCATGGGCTACGATGCCTTCGGACTGCCCGCCGAGCAGTATGCGGTCCAGACCGGGCAGCATCCCCGGGTCACCACCGAGCAGAACATCGCCAACATGCGCTGGCAGCTGCACCGGCTGGGGCTCAGCTTCGACGACCGCCGCTCCTTCGCCACCATCGATACCGACTATGTGCGCTGGACCCAGTGGATCTTCTCGCGCATCTACGAGTCCTGGTATGACCCCGACTACCGCCGTGCCGACGGAGGGACAGGATCGGCCAGACCTATCAGCGAACTGGTCGAGGCCTTCAAGTCCGGAAGCAGGCCCATTCCAGGCCATTCCGGCGCTTCTTGGGCGGAGATGGACGAGGCCGAGCGCTCCGAGGTGCTCAACGATTTCCGCCTGGCCTACATCTCGCGCTCGCCGGTCAACTGGTGCCCCGGGTTGGGCACGGTCCTGGCCAACGAGGAGGTGACCGCCGAGGGGCGCTCCGAGCGGGGCAACTACCCGGTCTACCAGCGTGAGCTCAAGCAGTGGTCCATGCGCATCACCGCCTACGGCCACCGGCTTCTGGAGGATCTGGACATTCTGGACTGGCCTGAAAAGGTCAAGCTTATGCAGCGCAATTGGATCGGCGAGTCGCACGGGGCCTCGGTGGACTTCACCGTGCCCAGCCCTGACGGTGATCAGACCATGGAGGTCTACACCACCCGTCCCGACACCCTTTTCGGCGCCACCTTCGCCGTGGTTTCGCCCGAGCACGACCTGCTGCAGCACCTGCCTCAGGAGTGGTCTGAGGATGTGCCTGAGCAGTGGAAGGGGGGCTATGCCAATCCAGCGGAGGGTGTGCAGGCCTATCGCAGGGCCGCGGAAGCCAAGACCGCCAAGGATCGCGTGGACGAAGGCGGGGCGAAGACAGGCCTGTTTACCGGGCTGTACGCGGTAAACCCCATCACCGGGGCCAAGCTACCCATCTTCACTGCCGACTACGTCCTGATGGACTATGGCACCGGAGCCATCATGGCTGTGCCTGGCGGCGATCAGCGCGATTACGACTTCGCCGTCAAGTACGGCCTGCCCGTCGTCTACACGGTAAGCCCTCTGCCTGAATCCGGACAGACCCTGGACGACTATCGGGGCAAGGCGCCTTTCGTCTCCCACGACGGCATTGTGGTCAACTCCTCGGTCCAGGCCACCCAGGCCGCTGGCGACCAGCTCAGCCTGGACGGTCTGCGGGTTGACCAGGCCATCGAGAAGGTCACTGCCTGGCTGGAGTCGGCCGGCGTGGGCCATGGGACGGTTTCCTACCGGCTGCGTGACTGGCTCTTCTCCCGTCAGCGCTACTGGGGTGAGCCCTTCCCGGTGGTCTATGACGACCAGGGCCTGCCCCACCTGCTGCCGGACAACCAGCTGCCCGTGGCCCTGCCGGATGTGCCCGACTACTCGCCCAAGACCTTCGACCCCGAGGATGCACAGTCCAGCCCGGAGGCCCCGTTGAGCCGCAACCAGGACTGGGTGAACGTGACCCTGGATCTGGGTGACGGGCCAAAGGTCTACCACAGGGACACCAACACCATGCCCAACTGGGCTGGTTCCTGCTGGTACTACATGCGTTACATCGACCCCAAGGACGACCAGCACATGGTCGATCCGGAGGAATACGACTACTGGCTGGGACCCAGGCATAACGCCACCGCAGGGGAGTCGGGCGGCGTTGACCTTTACGTGGGCGGCGTGGAGCACGCGGTGCTGCACCTGCTCTATGCCCGCTTCTGGCACAAGGTCCTCTATGATCTGGGTTACGTCTCGTCCAAGGAGCCCTTCCACAAGCTCTTCAACCAGGGGATGATCCAGGCCTACGCCTACACGGACCAGCGCGGCCAGTACGTGCCCGCCGCTGAGGTGGAGGAGCATGAGGAGGGCGGCAAGGTCGGCTACACCTGGCAGGGTCAGCCGGTCAACCGCGAGTTCGGCAAGATGGGCAAGAGCCTCAAGAACATCATCACCCCTGACGACATGTACCGCACCTACGGGGCCGACACCTTCCGCCTATACGAGATGAGCATGGGTCCCCTGGACGAATCCAGGCCCTGGAACACGCGCAACGTGGTGGGTGGCATGCGCTTCCTGCAGCGGCTCTGGCGCAATGTGGTGGACGAGCAGACCGGCGAGGTGGTCCTGGACGAGGGCGAACCCGACCAGAAAACCCTGAAGCTGCTCAATACCACCATCCACGACGTGACGGTGGAGATGGAGGCCATGCGTCCCAACACGGCCATCGCCAGGATGATCGTGCTCAACAACCATCTGACCGGGCTGAATCCGACGCCCAGGGCGGCCATCGAGCCGCTGGTGCTCATGCTCTCGCCCATCGCTCCCCACATCTGCGAGGAGCTTTGGAGCCGTCTGGGTCACAATGAGTCCCTGGCACATGCCCAGTGGCCGACATGGGATGACCGCTACCTTGGCGAGGACACTGTCACCGCCGTGGTCCAGGTCAAGGGCAAGGTCCGCGGCAAGCTGCAGGTCAGTCCCGATATCGCGCCCGACCAGCTCAAGGCCATGGCCCTGGCACTGCCCGCCGTCCAGGAGCGGCTGGGCGGCAAGGAGCCTCGAAAGGTCATCGTCAAGGCCCCCAAGATCGTGTCGGTCGTGCCTGCATGACCCTGCACTGCTCGCAGCCAGGCCAGGCTGTGGACAGGTGATGACCTTCGACCACATAGCCCCTCGACCTCATGTCGGGGGGCTTTACCATGTCAGGCTGGGCCCATGAGCATCAACATCACCAAGCCACCGGCGCCGCCGCTGCAGGCCTTGGCCCTGAACCAATCGGTTCGTTCAGAGGGGCCAGCCGAAGGTATGGCCAAGACCCAGGTTCGACGAAATCGGCCCGTCTGGTCATTTACGCCGCTGCAGGCCTTGACGGCCATCCTTATTCTGGTGGCGGCCCTTGCCGTAAGTCTGACCCTGCTGGCCCAGCAGGGTCAGGCCCTGGCTGCAGGAGTAACCATTGACGAGTCCGAGACCAGGTCATCGCCTCCTGCTAACAGCGATGTGAACAGCGCTGCACGCCTTGGCAAGCAGGCCTCGGGTAACGAACGTAGACGGAACACTCCGAATGAAGCGGGCAGGCAGCAGGCCGATCCGGTCTCAGGCTCCGCCCAACATACCGAAAAGGCCGACAATGCTGCTGCTCCGGCCTCCAGTGCCTCCTCGGGATCGACCGATCAGGCGGGACGCGTTAATCTCAACAGCGCCAGCCAGCAGGATCTGGAAAATGTCAAGGGGATCGGTCCGGTCAAGGCTACAAAAATATTGGAACATCGGCGCGCCATCGGCGGCCGATACACCTCGGTCGACCAGCTTCTGGACGTTCCCGGCATCGGTGCCAAGACCCTGGCCCGATTACGCCCATATCTGGTGGCACAATGATGGCCGGTCATTCAAGAGTTCACGATGGGGCTCACGATGCGACTGATCGGGAGAACGGAAGCCGCAATCTTCGGATGCTCCCTGCCGCTTGTCTGGCATGGGCGGTTGCCCTGCTGGTCCCTTGGCTGCTGGATCGGAACATGGGCGAATCGATGACAGGAACGTTTAAGAGCGGCGATTGGTCCAAGTCGGTAGGAGGGTCCAGAGGCGGCATGGCCGATAGGGGTACGGCCGGCGGAGGAATGGACATGGCGGTCTGGCTGGCGCCGCTTGTCCTGGCGCTTCCATTACTCCTTGCAATAATCCTGCTTGCCATCAGGTTCGTATGCTTGGTCGCCGCAGAGGACCCCGATTGCGGTCGCCGGGTATTTCGCCGGCCCCATCGCTCACGTGGGCGGAACCAGCTGCCCCGAGTCTGTATGCGTCCTGGGAACAAGGATCGCAGGGGCAAAAGTCGTTGGAACGAAAGCCATCGTAATACACCCTGTGTGGATACCACGGACACCAGAAAGACCAGTCATGAGAACACGGCTCATCGGGATATTCGGTTTCAGTGGCTGCAGCGATTCTCAAGCCAACACTCGTACGCTGGATCCAGGCGTTATTCTTCTTCCATACTTGTCTCACCCTCCTCAACCCAGGTGTCCACTGGGTTTGGTCCTCGGAGACTACCGATGCTGGCCGTCCTGGCTGCGGTGGCTTTGGCTGTGGCTACTGCAGCTGCAGTTGGTCATGAGTCAGTGCGCGGCGGGCCTGCAGCCCGTCAGATCCGTCAGGGGAAGGCGCTTGCCGAGGTGCGTGGCCGGGCTGTGGGCCCTATGAGCGAATCCTCCCGGCGAGGCTGGGACTGTCAAACGGAATTAAGGCTGCAATGGGTGACCGTGTCCGGGGTGCGCATGCCTTCCGATGAACGGATCATGCTCTTCGCCCGCAGCCGGTCATGCCAGCTGCAACAGGGCGGACAGTATCGTGCGCGAGGCCTCTTGGAACCCTCCGCCTACGGCCGTTCTATGCCCTGGCTGGCTGTGGAAGATGGCACGAAACAGGTCAGGCCGCCATGGCCCGGCAGACGATTGATTGCACGCATGCAAGGGGCCTTTCTCGAACAGACCAGCAGACTGGACGACCAAGGACGTATCCTGGTGCCCGGGTTGACCATGGGCATCCTGGGCAACCAAACCCTGCCCGGGTCGGATGGCTCTCTGGGCAGACCGGCGGTGGAGCCCGCCTATGCAGCCCGTCTGACCCAGGATTTCCGGGCATCGGGCATCCTTCACCTGATGGCTGTATCCGGCGGGCACTTCATGATCCTGGCTTCGTTGCTGGTTTCGACCATGCGGGCCCTGCGCTCGCCACCCTTGCTGATGGCTCTGGTTTTGTCTGCCGCCTATCTGGGTTTGGGTATGCTGATGGTCCCCGGGGATTCAGTCTTGCGAGCTCAGGCCATGGGGCTTCTTTCGGCATTGGCTCTGGCTGCCTGCCGGCCCGCCCAGTCAGTGAATACCCTGTCCTGGTGCGTGCTGCTGGTCCTGATTCTGCGGCCTTCCATGGCCGCAAGCTACGGTTTTGCGCTCTCCTGTGGTGCCGTGCTGGGCATAGGTCTGGGCAACCGGCGGTTGACGGCCCTCCTTGAAGACCATCTTCCGGCATTTCTGGCGCGCCCATTGGCCACGACCCTGTGTGCCCAGGCCGGGACGCTGCCTGTGCAGGTGCTCATGAGTCCCGGACTGCCTCTGCTGGCCCCAATGGCCAACCTTCTGGTCACTCCTGTGGTCGACGCTGCCACGGTGACCGGCCTGCTGGCTCTGCTCACCTCCTGGCTCTGGCCTCCAGTAGGGCTCTTGCTGGCGCGACTGACCTCCCTGGGTACCGGTGTCATGGCTTTTGCCGCCACATGGCTGGGTGAGGCTGTTGCTCCGGCGGCCTGGCCATCGGGGCCAGTCGGCAGTGCCTGCCTGCTTGTTCTGGGTCTGATGGCCGTGATTGATCACCGGCTGATTCGACTCATCCGTGCCCTGATGCGGGACTGTTCATGGTCAGCGCTGACAGATGTGACCTCGGGGGTTCCATTTCGTCCATCGGCCTGGGTGTCAATCAAGGGCTGGTTGCAGCAGACCTATGGTCTTCTGGCACAGTTGGCCTTCAAAAAACGAACGAGGTCAATGTCCAGTGATGAAGGGAGATTTGAGTCATGACCAAAGCTCAGCAGGAGAACCCTTCCGTCCATCTGGTGGTCGGCGGTGATCCCTTCCTCAACGGGCAGCGTGTCAAGGAGCTGTGCGCACAGGCATGTGCCGCCCATCCGGACAGCGAATACATAGAGATGGACGCGGCAGACTGCGACGCTTACGCCTTTCAGGAGGCGGTCGGACCTTCCCTGCTCAGTCAGACGGCCGTAGTCCTCCTGGATGACCTGCAGGCGGCCGATGAGGCCTTGACTCAGGCCTTGGTGGATTTCTGCCACGAGCCTGCGGAATCCGAATCCAGCATCGTCATTGCACGTCATGACGGGGGCAACCGGGGCCGCAGGCTTCTGGACCAGATGGAACGGGCCGGAGCAGTCATAGAGCGTATGCCGGATCTGAAGAAGTTCGATGACAAGGTCGATTTCGTCTATGGGCAATTCAAGGCCCATCAGCGCCGTATCCAGCCAAGGGCGGCCCAGCGTCTGGTCGATGTCCTGGGCGAGCGTACTCCGGAACTTGCCGCCATGTGCTCCCAGCTCTGCTTCGATTTTGACCAGGACCCAATGACCTTGGAGATTGTCAACCATTATTTGACTGATAACCCAGCTGTGTCCGGATTCGCTGTGGCGGACAGGGCCCTTGCCGGCAGACCGGCCCAAGCAGTCGTCGCACTGCGTTCAGCTCTGGAACAGGGCAACGAACCAGTATCCCTGATTGGAGTACTGGCCCTGAAGCTACGAACGTTGGGCAAGGAGGCTGCCATCGAGTCGGGATCCATCACCACGGCCGAGGCCAAGGCCGCATACTGGCAGTTACGAGAAGCCAAGAGGCAGTTGCATGGATGGACCTCCTCCGGTCTGTCGGCCTGTATCGAGGCCCTGGCCCAGGCTGATGAGGTCAGCAAGACCAGTAGCGGCGATGCCCGCTATGCTCTGGAACGTGCAGTGGAGCTAATCGCAGCCAAGGGAAGGACATTGGCATGAGCCCGCAGGAGAGCGCCGGGCGGCAGGATGGGTTCAGGCTGGCCGTGCCCACAGGCGATGATATGCAACGCCTGGGCAGAAACCTGGCCACCTGTCTGCAAGGCGGGGATGTGATTCTCCTGTCCGGACCTCTGGGGGCGGGCAAGACCACGCTGGCCCAGGGGCTGGGCAGTGGACTTGGAGTGGACGGCCCTGTAGTCTCGCCCACGTTCACCATTGCAAGAGAGCTGCATGGCCATCTGTCCGACGGCTCACCTGTTACCCTGATTCACGTGGATGCCTACCGGCTGGGAGGACAGGACTATCTGCCCGGCGAGGATGCCGTTGATCGACTCCTGGACGAGCTGGAGTCCCTGGGTCTGGACGAGGAGTTGGAGGATCCGGGCCAAAGCACCATCATTCTGATGGAGTGGGGCGAGCAGATGGCTTCAGCGCTGGCCGATCAACGTCTGGAAGTGACCATCGACCGACCCGTCGATCCCCGGGAGGATCCTGACGCGCCACCCAGCTCCCAGGGTCAGCGTATGGTACGTCTGCGTGCAGTGGGTCCTTCATGGGCCACCAGACTGGAGCAGCTGAGAAAGGCGATGACGGTATGAACGGGACCGATACACCCCTTTTGGTGATCGATACCTCGTATGGCTCGACTGTGGGGCTGCCCGGACGGGAGCCTTGCATCGAGACCGACTCGCGCTCGCATGTGGAACGCCTCCAGGTCAATATCGCCAAGGTCATGGATCAGGCTGGGCTGCATGCAGAAGATTTGAGGACCGTCGTGGTGGGATTGGGCCCTGCGCCCTTCACCGGGCTGCGGGCGGGCATCGTCACCGCCAAAGCCCTGGCATTTGCCACTGGCGCCCGTCTGTTGGGTCAGGACATCCTGGAGCCACAGGCCCGTTATGCATACAGCCGGTTCAAGCAGCGGGACCAAGACCATACCCGGCTGCTGGTTCTGGCTGTCAACGATGCTCGACGTCGGCAGCTCTACTACCGTCTCTTTGACGACTTTGTAGATGTGGAGGCTCCGGCCAGGCCGCTGACCGAAATGAGCATCGACTACCCAGCTGCTATCTGTGAGAGAATCGCGGCCATCGCGGAGGAGCGGGAGTCTCTGGACCACGGTCCTGTCACTCTGGTCATCAGCGGCCACGGGGCTGGCCGCTACGCAGACCAGTGGGAGCGCCTGGATAAGCAATCTGATATACGGGTGGTGCTGGACGAAGGCTCCTTCCTGGAGAATGGGACACTAGGGACGGGTCTGATGGCTGCTTGTGCATGCCGACGTGCCCAGCAGGGGCTGGTCGATCCAGTGGAGCCGCTTTACCTTCGTCGACCGGACGTGTCGGTGCCCAATCCGCTCAAGCATGTAGCAGTCCGGTCATGATTCGCGCAGCGGCCTTGGGGGACCTGGACCAGCTTGTCAATCTGGAGGCACGGGTCTTCGGCGACCAGGCCTGGGGTCGGCAGGAGCTGCGGTTTGAGCTGTCCGCCCCTTCGCGCACCTATCTGGTATGGGAGGACCAGGGTACCATCCTGGGCTATGGAGGTTGTTGGTCGGGCGAAAGGGATGCCGAGCTGATGACTTTGGGAGTGTTGCCGGAAGTCCGGAATCGCGGCATTGCAGGGTCTCTGTTGGTAAAGCTTATCGCTTCAGCCGACCGTATGGGGTTGCAGCGCATGAACCTGAAAGTGCGCGTAGACAACCCCGCTGCCATTGACCTCTACAAGGATTTTGGCTTCTCCCAGACGGGACTATGCAAGGGCTATTATCAGCCTGAAGACGTGGATGCCTGGGCTATGACCATGCCTTTGAGCTCGGTCGGACCGGGCCCGGTGGGCTCTGTCGGCCGCAAGCTTTCGAAAGGACAGGAAAGGATCATTGACCATGAGTGAGCCCCTGGTGCTTGGCATCGAATCCACCTGCGACGAGACCGCGGCAGCCCTGGTTCAGGGCAACCGTCTGCTGTCCAACGTGGTGGCATCCTCCATGAACGAGCACGCCCGCTATGGCGGCGTTATCCCTGAGATCGCCTCGCGGGCACACGCCGAGTCCTTTGTGCCGGTCGTCTCCAAGGCCCTCAAGGATGCAGATATGGACCTGTCCCAAGTGGATGCCATAGCGGTCTCGGCAGGTCCTGGACTGGCTGGATGCCTGGCCGTCGGCGTTTCCGGTGCCAAGGCGCTGGCCTGGGCGGCGAAAAAGCCCCTGTACGGCATCAACCATGTCATAGGACACATAGCTGTCACGCAGCTTCAATTCGGTCCCTTCCCCCAGAATGCCCTGGCTCTGATCGTCTCCGGCGGTCACACTTCACTTTTGCACGTGGATGACCTGGCGCGGTCGGTCCAGGTGGTGGGAACCACCCTGGACGATGCGGCGGGGGAGTGCTTCGACAAGATTGCACGTCTGCTCGGCTTCCCCTATCCCGGCGGCCCGCACATCGACCGCCATGCCCGTCTGGGCGATCCTCACGCCATCGCCGTGCCCCAAGGGCTGACCAAGGGTCGGGCCGGAGCCGATCATCCTTATGACTTCAGCTTCTCGGGGGTCAAGACCGCTGTGGCTCGATGGGTCGAACGCAGACAGCAGGCCGGGCTCGACATTCCCGTGGATGATGTCTGCGCCTCCCTGGCGGATTCCGTGGCCACCGTCCTGTCCCGTAAGGCCATGGCCGCCTGCCACAGGTTCGATACGGATACCCTGATTGTCGGCGGCGGATTCTCGGCCAACTCGCAGCTGCGCGGCAAGCTTCGGGAGTTCGGTGACCAGGAGGGTGTCAGGGTCCGTATTCCGAAGATCAAACTGTGCACGGACAACGGCGCCATGGTGGCCATGCTGGGCGTCAATCTGGTCCAGGCTGGATTGTCTCCCTCTGCTCCTGACTTCTCCATTGATTCGGCCATGCCAATGGACAGGATCCTCATGTAATCGACACGCCAAGTTGTCGGATACTACGGTTCGGACTATAGTATGGTAATTGTGTTCAACGAGAGTTGAACGGGACATTCCCGCATAGCTCAGTTGGCAGAGCGTTCGACTGTTAATCGAAATGTCGCTGGTTCAAGCCCAGCTGCGGGAGCTCTCAACCGCCGGTTCTCCGGCGGTTTTCTTTATCCATGAGGTTTCTTTAATATTGGCCTATAGGAACTAAACGCGTTGTTTTAGGTTCTGTGTGTGGGTTTGGTTGTGTGTTGGTCAGAGTGTGGTGTTGGGGTATCTGACTGATGTGTGGAACTCGTTCCAGTTGATGGCGGTGCCGTAGTGTTCGGGCTCGTCCTGTTCCTGTCTGGTTTCCCGTTTGGGTGCTGGTTGTGGCTGGTGGTGTTCGTCCCTGATCAGGCTGGCGGGGTCGGGGTTGTCGGTTTTCATGTAGCAGTGCCATTCGCAGGCGCGTCCCATGTGGCTCTCGGGTAGGCCGTGGTGTTGCAGGAGGGTGCGTTTGATGGGTGAGTCGACTCCTCCTTCCAGCCGGTTGGTGGTGCGTTCCACTGGCCCGCCGGCGGTGAGTTCGGGTTCCGGGAAGGCGAAGAGCTGCCTGTCTTGGAAGAGGTGTTCGGGCCTGCGGTAGCAGCGGCGGAGTTCCTGGTGGGTCCACCACCAGGATTGGTGGCTGGCTTTGGGGTTGGCTGGGTCGTCCTTGGCCATGGTGCGTTCGTCGATGAGGGTTTTCCATCTTTCGTGCCAGGCGTTCAAGGCCTCACCCCAACGCACCGCTTCCTCGATGGTATGGACCCGGGTGAGCTGGTCGGAGAGTCGCTTGAGTTCCTTGCCGGCCTGAAGTCGTGGTTTGAGTGTCGGGTCGGTTTTGGTGTTGCGTTGCACGTGCACCAGGCAGCGTTGGATGCGCGTGCCCGGCCAGCAAGGCATGGCAGGCTTTCTGCACGCCGCGAAGGCCGTCGGTGATGAGCACGTCGGGCCCGGGGATGCGGGAGGACAGGGCCGTGCAGGCCGCCGTGTTCTCCTGATGGCACCACTGCCGGTCGATGACCTGGCCCGTCTGCCCGTCGATCGCTATCAGGAGGCACCAGCCGTGTGCCATATACGTGCCGTCGGCCATGAGCGTGTGATGGACCACCCCGTCCGGTGTGATTGCCGGCTTGATGTTCCAGCACCAGCCGACCCGTTTACGCCAGGCCCTGGCGCCCATGGCCCCCATCTGTTCCCGGGTCCTGCCCGTCAGCGGCCAGTCCGGGAACTCCCTCAACTGCGCGGCGCGGGCCCGGTCCTGCCTGCGCGCGGTGGACGTGATCGAGCAGGACGGACACATCCAGCGCTGCGTGCCTGATCTGTTGCGCCCATGCTTGCGCATCCGCCCATGGCATATGGGGCAATGCCTGGCCCTCTTCGATCTGGTTCTCATTCCCCGATCGAACAGGAACGGGCACCCCTGCAAGACCCCTATTAACAACCCGACCTATTAACAACCACCCAACACGCTTACAGCCACAAGGCCAAACCCCCAACATAAACAACGCGTTTAGTTCCTATAGCCCGGATTCCCAGCAGAAGGCTTGCCGTGTATGCAAGAATGTGCCCCGGCATGTATTTCCTGACGACGTGGATAAAGTTCATGGTTGGCCTGGCCTCTAGTGTTTTGTGGGTTGGTTCTTGTGGGTGAGGCGTGTGCAGAGGATGGTGGTGGCTATGGCGACGGCCAGGAGCAGGAGGGACATGGGTAGGAAGATGTCTGCGATGATGGGTGTGTGTTGTATGCCGACCCCGTCCCGGACGAAGCTTATCGCCACGGATGCCTCGGTGATGGCCACGGCGACGAGGGAGAGGATGATGCCGGCGGTGACGTCGAGTGTGGTCTCGATGGCCGCTGACCAGGCGAGGGCGCCGCGGGTGACGCCCATCTGGTTGAGGCGCCGGTTCTGCATGCGTCGTTCGCTGATTCCTATGGCTATAGATTGGACGAGGAATATCAGGGCCAGGATGGTGCCGCCGGCTATCATGAGCGGTGTTCCCTGCTGCTCCTTGATGCTGGTCTTGATGTAGTCGTCGATGAAGTCCTGCCTGTTCAAGGCGGTGATCTTGTGGGTGGTGTCCCTTATCTGTTGGGCTATGTCGTCGGCCTGGGTGTGGTCGCGGGCGGTGATGAAGGCGTACAGTCGGCCGTTCTCGCCCTCCCTGGGCAGGCCATCCTCGGTCGTGAGCATGTCCATGTTCACGTGGGGGGTGGTCTTGGGCGGCTCGATGACGGCCACGACCTGGACCTGGTGTCTTTTGTCGTGGCGGTCGATGAGGGTGATCGTGTCGCCCGGCTTGCGCTGGTTGTCGTATGCTCTGCTTATGGCCACCTTGCCGGCGCCCAGGTCGGCCAGGCTGCCCTGGAGCACCTTGGGGGCGGTGTCCTTGTGGCTGGGGTCGGCCAGGTCACGGGCCTGGGCCCAGGTGACCTGGAGGAAGGTGTCCATCTGGATGTTTCCGTGCTTGTCGGTCAGGACCCATTGCTGGGTCTGGTAGATGTCGGCTGTGCCGACCTCCCGTCCGAGCCCCTGCAGCGTGCGCGAGATCCTGCCGGCCTGGGACAGGTCGTCCGAGGAGGCCACCACGTCGGCCTTCATGGGCTCGATGCTGAGCACCACCGAGCTCATGCGGCCCGCCTGCATGATGAGGGTGAAGGAGACCAGAATGGTCAGCGCCATCATGGCCGGCAACGCTATGGCCGTGGCGCCTGCCCTGCCCCTGCGGACCCGTTGCCGGGCCAGCAGGCCCGGTCCGGCCGCGGTTTTTTCGGCCAGCAGGCCCAGCAGGGATGCTACCGGGGGGACCAGCAGGGGGGCGGCCACGTACACGGTGATTATCAGTAGGACGATCAAGCCCAGCAGCCGGTCGTAGGACTCCGAGCGGTCGACCGGCATGAAGGCGACCGTGATAGAGGCTAGGAACAGGGCCAGGGAGCATACGATCCGCAACCGGCTGGCCTTTTTGTCCTTGACGGCCGGTTGTGTCATCAGCTTCAGGGGGGTCTCGGCCCCGAGCCTGCGCGTGGCCAGCCACACGCCCAGCAGGCAGACCGCCATCATCAGGGCGAAGGCCACGGCCGCCACCCACAGGCGGGCCCTGGGGTGGAAGAGCAGGTCGATGTCCGTGGTGCCCATGGCCCTTATGAAGGCCATGCCCACAGGAACGGTCAGCAGGGATCCGGCCAGGCATCCCGCGGCGTCGGCCAGGGCCAGGGGCAGGGAGAACTCTCGCAGGGCCATGGCCACGACCTGTTTGCCCGAGGCGCCGTTGAGCCGCATCAGGCCGTATTCCCGGCGCCTTTCCTGGACCAGGAAGGACACCGATGACAGGACCAGGAACACCGTCACCAGCAGGCAGAACACCAGCGCGATCAGCGACACAGTGTTCAATGCCAGGTCGTAGTAGGCCTTGGTCAGAATGCGGTGGTAGGCGTTCAGGCCCTCCAGGCCGTGCAGGCCGTCGTAGGCCAGGCCCGCCTGACGTGCCTGCAGGGTCGCGCAGGACAGGGTCGTGGCGGCGAACACGGCCAGGCACATGATCCAGTAGGAGGAGCGGTGGGCCCTGACCAGGGAGAAGGACAGGCTGGCCCTTGTTGGCCGCTTGCGCCAGGGTCGGCTCGCCTGCTGGGCCGGGGAGGCCATGCCCGCGCTCACCGGTCGGCCCCGCTCAACGTGGTCTCGGCCAGGTGCATGGCCAGCTGCTCGGCCGTGCAGCCCGACCACACCGAGTGGATGCGGCCGTCGACCAGGAACACGGTGCTGCCAGCACGGGCCGCCACATCCGGGTCGTGGGTCACCATCAGCACCGTGGACCCCCGCGCCGCCACCTGGCCGAAGGCGTCCAGCACCAGCTGGGAGCCGGCGGTGTCCAGGGCGCCCGTCGGCTCGTCGGCAAAGACGACCGAGGGCCTCGAGGCCAAAGCCCTGGCCACCGCCACACGCTGCCGCTGCCCGCCCGACATGTCCGAGGGATAGACGTCGGCGAAACCATCCAGACCCACCGCCTGCAGGGCCCGCACGGCGTCGTCGACCTCGATGCGCGGCCCGCCGAAGAGGAAGGACAGCATCACGTTCTGCAGGCATGTGAACGCTTCGACGAGGTTGTAGTCCTGAAACACGAACCCGATCAGGTCACGCCTGACACGTGTCAGGTCGGCCTCTCCCATCCGGGCCAGGTCATGCTGCCCGATGTGCACCAAGCCCTGGTCGACCGGCAGCAGGCCCGAGGCGCAATTCAGCAGGGTCGACTTGCCCGCGCCCGAGGGCCCCATGATCGCCGTCCATGACCCAGGCGGGCATTGCAGGGACACGTCGGTGATGCCGGCCCCGCCCGAACCGTAATGATAGGAGACACCCTCAAGGGACAGAAACTCACCAGCCATACCCAGCCCCAATCCACAGCCCGACGAAACCCCGAGCACCATACGAATCCACAACGCGAAAAGCTACAGCGAACTTTACACTGAGACGCAATACAAGTATTGCTTGCGTGACGGTTAAAAGTCTTCCATAAATTATTGACAAAAAGATGCAATAAGTCAAAAATTATTGTAAAGTACGATTCGTATGCGCTAAGGGCATACGGCCTATAGGAACTAAACGCGTTGTTTTAGGTTCTGTGTGTGGGTTTGGTTGTGTGTTGGTCAGAGTGTGGTGTTGGGGTATCTGACTGATGTGTGGAACTCGTTCCAGTTGATGGCGGTGCCGTAGTGTTCGGGCTCGTCCTGTTCCTGTCTGGTTTCCCGTTTGGGTGCTGGTTGTGGCTGCTGGTGTTCGTCCCTGATCAGGCTGGCGGGGTCGGGGTTGTCGGTTTTCATGTAGCAGTGCCATTCGCAGGCGCGTCCCATGTGGCTCTCGGGTAGGCCGTGGTGTTGCAGGAGGGTGCGTTTGATGGGTGGGTTGACTCCTCCTTCCAGCCGGTTGGTGGTGCGTTCCACTGGCCCGCCGGCGGTGAGTTCGGGTTCCGGGAAGGCGAAGAGCTGCCTGTCTTGGAAGAGGTGTTCGGGCCTGCGGTAGCAGCGGCGGAGTTCCTGGTGGGTCCACCACCAGGATTGGTGGCTGGCTTTGGGGTTGGCTGGGTCGTCCTTGGCCATGGTGCGTTCGTCGATGAGGGTTTTCCATCTTTCGTGCCAGGCGTTCAAGGCCTCACCCCAACGCACCGCTTCCTCGATGGTATGGACCCGGGTGAGCTGGTCGGAGAGTCGCTTGAGTTCCTTGCCGGCCTGAAGTCGTGGTTTGAGTGTCGGGTCGGTTTTGGTGTTGCGTTGCACGTGCACCAGGCAGCGTTGGATGCGCGTGCCCGGCCAGCAAGGCATGGCAGGCTTTCTGCACGCCGCGAAGGCCGTCGGTGATGAGCACGTCGGGCCCGGGGATGCGGGAGGACAGGGCCGTGCAGGCCGCCGTGTTCTCCTGATGGCACCACTGCCGGTCGATGACCTGGCCCGTCTGCCCGTCGATCGCTATCAGGAGGCACCAGCCGTGTGCCATATACGTGCCGTCGGCCATGAGCGTGTGATGGACCACCCCGTCCGGTGTGATTGCCGGCTTGATGTTCCAGCACCAGCCGACCCGTTTACGCCAGGCCCTGGCGCCCATGGCCCCCATCTGTTCCCGGGTCCTGCCCGTCAGCGGCCAGTCCGGGAACTCCCTCAACTGCGCGGCGCGGGCCCGGTCCTGCCTGCGCGCGGTGGACGTGATCGAGCAGGACGGACACATCCAGCGCTGCGTGCCTGATCTGTTGCGCCCATGCTTGCGCATCCGCCCATGGCATATGGGGCAATGCCTGGCCCTCTTCGATCTGGTTCTCATTCCCCGATCGAACAGGAACGGGCACCCCTGCAAGACCCCTATTAACAACCCGACCTATTAACAACCACCCAACACGCTTACAGCCACAAGGCCAAACCCCCAACATAAACAACGCGTTTAGTTCCTATAGCCCTATAATGGTGTAACGGTGGTGCTACTGTCACCGTTGATGTAATAACTCAAGAATGATAGTTAGGCCTATCTATCAGTGCAGTATTCCAATTTTTGCTGGGTTGTCAGAGGTGCCATGGCTGACACCGCTGACTTCGTTATTGGTTATCAAGGATGAATTGACTCAACAAACGGAAAGGGGCTTATGATGAAAGCTCTGAACACTATCAAAAGTAGGTTGCTCGCCAGCGTTGCTGTTCCACTTGCGCTGTCTATGGGAGTCGCCATGGTTCCCAGTCAGGCGATGGCTGCAGAGCCTGTGGATACCGCTTCGACATCTATCGTGAGTCAAGTCACCGATTCGCTGACTCCGAGGGATGTGCTGGAGATAGCGGATACCGCATGGGAAAACGGTGATTATGAAGGTGCTGGCATCCTGACCGAGTATGCATTCTCGATGCATGATGGCACTGCCGGTAATGGCTTCCAATCGAGGAATTGGGCTACGACGATCGCCAAGAAAGCTGTCATTAAGCTTCTGCGCTGGGGAGGTTCCAAGCTTCCTGCCAAGATTGCTCCGTGGGCCGGTCGGATTGCAGACTTCCTGGAAGCCACCGGCGTCTGGACTCATGCCGCTATCGTCTCAGGTTTGATGCAGCTGGGCATCCCTTACGATATTGCTGAATACACGGCGACATGGGTTGATTTGTTCCTCTGATTCATGGAGAGAGGGGTGAGCGATGAGTGACCGTGGACGATCAGACCATGTAACGGTTTCGGATGCGATTACCGGTGTTGGTTTTTTCGGAACTGTGTTGTTGGGTTTTGTCTTTCCTTTTGCGGTCGGCATTGGTGTCACTTATCGCTTGCTCCCTTTCGGTGGCGTTCGTTCCTGGGTGCATGGGTGGCGTGGGGTTTTGGGTACCATCGTTATCTTTCTGTTGTGGTTCTTTGGTACCTACATAACTGATGCGTTGGTGGATGTGTTGTTTAGCATGAGCAGTCACAAGGTCTTGAAGAAGCTTGTTAGCGAAGTTGTGAGTTTTGTGTTTCTCATGGGGTTGATGGCCTTGGCCTTCAGCAGGTGGGAAGCCATGGCGCTCTCATCTTTGATAACTGAGGTTCTCACCATTCTCATCTCCCTACTCGTCATTCATGCCGTTGATGCTGCAGACAAGCATGATTAATCTAAACAACGATCATTCCTAGGGAATGAAGCGGATTCGAGTGCCCCTTTTATGGGGCGGGAGAAACGCATCGGACGCGGAGAGGTCTCCTCCTTGGTTTGGGAGGAGACCTCTTCGGTTTGGTTGTGTGTGGTGTTAGTCGTCGGTGGGGTTGATGTTCTTACTGAGGGCCAGGGCGATGAGCGCTGCGAGGTTGTTGGTTCGGTCGAGGGTGAGGGCTTGGACCATGTATGAGCTGGCTTGGTCGGGGTCGCGGGCGGCCCAGGCCAGGTAGGCTCTGGAGGCGCTGAGGTGTGGGGTGGGGCCGACGGCGGCGGTGAGCTGGTCGAAGAGGTTGTAGGCTCTGTCGGCGCGTTCCTGGTTGACGGGGGTCCGGCCTTCGAAGCAGGTGGTGAGGCTGGTGAAGATGAGTTTGACGGCGGCGGGGTCGTGGGGTTGTTCGGTGATGGTGGTCAGGTCGTCTCGGGTGGTGTCGGGGTTGATGGCGGCGACCAGGAGCGCGTCGCGGTGCGGCAGTGAGGTTTCTATCAGCGCGGCCATGCGGGTGAGCCGGTCGTGTCCTATGGCTTCGGGCTGGTGGGTGCCGTCGAGTATGCGCATGATGCTGTCGAGGGCCTGTCGGCCTGCGGTGAGCATGAGTTGGGGGTCCTGGCTCAGTTGCTTGACGTCGTCCTGGAGGCTGGTTGTGGTGTTCATGGGTGTTCCTTTCCTTGGTGCCGGGACTGTTTGTGCCGACGCCTGGAATGGCGGCCCGGGTATAGCGGAGAGTCAAGCCCCCGCGTGGATCCGAACACTCCCCCGGAGGCCGAGGGGGCATGCTGTTCGGCCCCCTCGGCCGGAGCGGGGTGTGGGCGGAGACGCTCGGGGCTTGAGTCGCAGCGGCCCGGGCCAGAATGGAAGGGGGCGGCACAAACACCACATTCCCAACCCCTTCAGCAGCACGCCGCAGGCGTGCGACAGCGGCGGCCAGACATCAAGGCGCAGCCGCCGATGACCACAACCCCGGCCGAGCCGAGCATGGAAAAAGGGACCCCGTTGAGGGGTCCCTTGATGATGTTGCCCTGATGGGTCAGGCCATCTGGCTTCGGAGTCCTGGGTAGTGGTGTGCCAGGTATTCGGCGGTGGCTTGGCGGATCAGTGCCGATAGGTTGGTGCCTTCTGTTTTGACGGCGGCTTCGGCCCATTGGTCCAGGGCCGGGGTGGTGCGTACCTGCCAGGTTTTGCTGGTGGGTTGTTTGAGTTCGTCGCGGGGGCGGCCGGCGAAGATGGAGAGCAGGTCGTCGTCGGTCAGGGGGCCGGCGTCGTAGCCCCGGTATACCCGGGTGCCTTCGATGGGTGTGAATTGGCCGGCGTCGGCCATGCGGTCGAGTGCTTCGGCGTGTGCTGCCCTGTCGGCGGGTGTCTGTGTGTTGGTCATGGTCTGGCTCCTTGTTGGTTGTGTCTATTGGTATCTGAGATGTTGCCACCGGCTGGTCAGCGGCATGGCGTGGAAGGCGTGGAGCTGGCCGTCCTGCCATTTGCTGACGATGACTTCGAGCAGGTTGTCGGGTAGGGCCCCGGGGTGTGGCTGGCCGACGAAGACCACCGTCATCTCGTCGCCGTAGCCCTCGATTTGTTCGTGGCCTATGGAGTGGAGGACCGCGTGCCTGATTTCGTCGTCGGCGCAGCCGTGCTTGCGGGCTGATTGCTCTATCTCGATCTCCATGACCATGAGTGTAGTACAAATTGCACATACAAACCAGTCGTGCGTTCCTCGCGTTGCGGTCTGGCTGTCCGAACGCGGGGCGTTCGACGATGCCGATTCCACCCCGTGGGGTGGCGCGAGGCATCGCTGCGCCGCCGCCGGCAGCCGGCCCCGCTTGGTGGCGGGGCCGGCTGCGGGGTTCATTCACTCTTTGGTGTCCTCCTCCTGGTCGCCGTCGTCTGTTTCATCTTCGTTCCCTTCGTTGTCTTCCTCTTCAGGTCGGGGCACCAGGTCGCCGTCGAGACCGGATTGCTCTTCGTCGCTGATGGCGTAGCCTGCGGTTTGGAGGGCACGGTAGAGGGGTTTGAGCAGGCCGTCTATGTCGTCTTGGCTGCGCCAGGTCTCGTGGTTGATCTGTGTCTCCATGATGGCGTGGCACAGGGCGAAGGCCGTCTGGGTGCGGCGACTCTCGTCAAGGTCGGCCTTTTGCGCCAGCTCGGCTTCCTGGTCCTGGACGATGGCGCGCCATGTGTCCCGCACCTGGTCCCGGCTGACCCACCAGGTGCGTTGGCTCGCTTGGGCGATGACCAGCATGGACAGGGCCTGGGACTGGTTTTTGGCGGGGCGTTTGAGGGACATGAGCCGTTGCGTGTAGGCCAGCCGCAGGTCGTGGCTTGCCGTGTCCAGTTGCTTGGCCGGTGCGATTTCGGCTTCTTGTTCGGCTTGCCACCTGGCCAGGTCATCCTCTCTTTGCCGGCGTTCGTCCTCCTGGTCCTGTTGGGTGTATGGCTCCAGCAGGGTGATTTTGACGCGCCACTGTCCGCCACGGTCGAGCAGTCCGGCGGCCGTGGGTTTGTCGCCTTCCCATTCCTCCAGCCATGTGTCGAGGGCCTGCTTGGGGTCGGGGTCGGTATCCGGGGAGAATCGGGCGATGGTGCGCCAACCTTCCGGGTCAGACCAGGATTGTGATGGTGTCAGCGGCACGATGGGCAGCCCGGCCTGCTTGATGGCTTCCTGGGCCTGTTCGATCCACTTGTCCAGCGACCGTTTGGCCTGGACCTGGTGCAGTGTCATGTTCCAGTTGTTGGTGCCTGCGGCTTTGATGAGCTGGTCTTGCAGGCCTTCGTCGTCGCGGAAGTCGGCTATCGTCTCCAATTCCTCGAAGCTCAGCTGGGATGGCAGCGCGAGTATTTTCTCGTCGTCGATGGACGATATTTTGAGCCGTCGCTGCACGGTGCTGCGGCTGCGGCCAGTGGCTTTGGCCATCTGGTCCACGTCTTCGCCAAGGTCCAGGAGGTGGGCGTATCCGCGTGCCTCGTCCAGGGCGGTGAGCTGGTCACGGTGTATGTTCTCTACCAGCATCACCTCCGCCTGGGTCTGCTCGTCCATGTCGGTGATGATACAGGGCACGGTTGCAAGGCCGGCCTGCTCGGCGGCCGCCAGCCGCCGGTGTCCGATGACCAGGGTGTGCCGCCCCTCCTGGTTCGCCGGTGTGACGACCAGGGCCTGCTGTATGCCTTGGGACGCGATGCTCATGGCCAGCTCCGACACGTCTCCTATCTCGCTTCGGGGGTTGGCGTCGTTGGGCCTGATGGCGTCGATGGGCAGCATGGTCACTGTGGTTGTGGTGTTCATGGGTGTTCCTTTCCTTGGTGCCGGGACTGTTTGTGCCGACGCCTGGAATGGCGGCCCGGGTATAGCGGAGAGTCAAGCCCCCGCGTGGATCCGAACACTCCCCCGGAGGCCGAGGGGGCATGCTGTTCGGCCCCCTCGGCCGGAGCGGGGTGTGGGCGGAGACGCTCGGGGCTTGAGTCGCAGCGGCCCGGGCCAGAATGGAAGGGGGCGGCACAAACACCACATTCCCAACCCCTTCAGCAGCACGCCGCAGGCGTGCGACAGCGGCGGCCAGACATCAAGGCGCAGCCGCCGATGACCACAACCCCGGCCGAGCCGACCAGTTTTATGTTTGCCGATTGAAGGGTGATCTGCAGTAGCTCATGATAGAAGAAAGACCATCCGATAAGAAATGTGTTTATATTGTGAAGCTTTATCTTGATGAAGCTTTCTAACTGATATCCCGAGTATATTAAAGCTTGTTAGAAGCCGCCACTGCCTCTATCATATTTATATGATATGCACACTAGGGCGGCACTTTTTTATCTAAAGGGGTGTAACTGAGATGGACACCGCTCGTATTCCTTACCCTTCGCATCCTTATCAGAGCTCAGCCAATCTAGCCTCTATGCTGATACAGAACGGTCTCTCCGGCATCAGGGGCTATAGGAACTAAACGCGTTGTTTTAGGTTCTGTGTGTGGGTTTGGTTGTGTGTTGGTCAGAGTGTGGTGTTGGGGTATCTGACTGGTGTGTGGAACTCGTTCCAGTTGATGGCGGTGCCGTAGTGTTCGGGCTCGTCCTGTTCCTGTCTGGTTTCCCGTTTGGGTGCTGGTTGTGGCTGCTGGTGTTCGTCCCTGATCAGGCTGGCGGGGTCGGGGGTTGTCGGTTTTCATGTAGCAGTGCCATTCGCAGGCGCGTCCCATGTGGCTCTCGGGTAGGCCGTGGTGTTGCAGGAGGGTGCGTTTGATGGGTGGGTTGACTCCTCCTTCCAGCCGGTTGGTGGTGCGTTCCACTGGCCCGCCGGCGGTGAGTTCGGGTTCCGGGAAGGCGAAGAGCTGCCTGTCTTGGAAGAGGTGTTCGGGCCTGCGGTAGCAGCGGCGGAGTTCCTGGTGGGTCCACCACCAGGATTGGTGGCTGGCTTTGGGGTTGGCTGGGTCGTCCTTGGCCATGGTGCGTTCGTCGATGAGGGTTTTCCATCTTTCGTGCCAGGCGTTCAAGGCCTCACCCCAACGCACCGCTTCCTCGATGGTATGGACCCGGGTGAGCTGGTCGGAGAGTCGCTTGAGTTCCTTGCCGGCCTGAAGTCGTGGTTTGAGTGTCGGGTCGGTTTTGGTGTTGCGTTGCACGTGCACCAGGCAGCGTTGGATGCGCGTGCCCGGCCAGCAAGGCATGGCAGGCTTTCTGCACGCCGCGAAGGCCGTCGGTGATGAGCACGTCGGGCCCGGGGATGCGGGAGGACAGGGCCGTGCAGGCCGCCGTGTTCTCCTGATGGCACCACTGCCGGTCGATGACCTGGCCCGTCTGCCCGTCGATCGCTATCAGGAGGCACCAGCCGTGTGCCATATACGTGCCGTCGGCCATGAGCGTGTGATGGACCACCCCGTCCGGTGTGATTGCCGGCTTGATGTTCCAGCACCAGCCGACCCGTTTACGCCAGGCCCTGGCGCCCATGGCCCCCATCTGTTCCCGGGTCCTGCCCGTCAGCGGCCGGTCCGGGAACTCCCTCAACTGCGCGGCGCGGGCCCGGTCCTGCCTGCGCGCGGTGGACGTGATCGAGCAGGACGGACACATCCAGCGCTGCGTGCCTGATCTGTTGCGCCCATGCTTGCGCATCCGCCCATGGCATATGGGGCAATGCCTGGCCCTCTTCGATCTGGTTCTCATTCCCCGATCGAACAGGAACGGGCACCCCTGCAAGACCCCTATTAACAACCCGACCTATTAACAACCACCCAACACGCTTACAGCCACAAGGCCAAACCCCCAACATAAACAACGCGTTTAGTTCCTATAGCCCAGAATCTCTGAAGTGGGTGTCACTGCTCCAGGAAATCGGTGCAGACGCAGTCGTTAATATCATTCAGAATGGAAGCCACGGGGGAGGATCAGGTAAGTATAGACGCTGGGAAAAGTTTGCTATGCAAACGGCTTGGTGTCTTGACATCATTGGATGCAGCAATTGAAGGTCCATCTCTACTCAAAGGAAAGTTGCCATCTTAAAAGGCGACGTATGGGTACTTAGCTATCAAAGGCAATGAGCAAGTTATTAATATTCAAGAAGCGAGTTAAAACAGAAGTTGACACTGAACCGGGTTCTGATAATATTACTACAAAGCATAGTCCGCAACGATGGGAGACGCAATGATTGGGGAAGCTGTATACATGCGGGCGACGCACCCAGGATCTCCTTTCTTTGTCGATAGCCGTAGTCTCATGGCACATGCCGAAGAGTCATGGGATCCTGAACCTGACTGTCCGATAGGATGGGCTTCAAATAAATCCGTAGTATGGACATATATGCAGCCGACTGCTTGCATAATGAGGACCCACGGATGGAAAATTCATGTGACGGCTTCCCTTGACAATGCACAATCAGTTTTAGAAAAGTTTCTAAAATCTGTATTTCAGAGCATGTTATGTTCAAATATCTCAGGGATAAACAACAGTACCGATCCTCCAATACCAAATATGCAGGACGCAGCTCTAGTGGAAAATTCATAACCATATATCCCTTTTCTGATGAGCATCTTGAAAGATTAACCCTCAAACTAGAGGAAGCAATAGGCGGTGAACCAGGACCTTATATCCTCAGTGATTTAAGGTACAATAACGGACCTATCTTTTTCAGATATGGGGCGTTTGTTTCAATAGAAATGTCCGATGCGGAAGGTGAGAAGATAAGTCTCATTCCCGACGCTGACGGAGTGTTGAAAGAGGACATATGCACCAGTTACAGCGATACGAGCAACGTGTTGTGTTGGTAAATAGGAATATCGCCCCATGACAGCGTTTATTTCAGTACTCGTTGTCGTGGGGCTTTATAATCGCATGAGGTCTGGCGATACTCTGATCTCAGTACCATGAAGGTTAATATTATGCGTGATGGTGTGGTAGTAGCTGAACAGCTAAGTAAGAATTTCGTCTCGGGTGACGGGACTCCCACTGTGGTATTCAATGATCTTTCTTTTGTTGCTGCTGGTGGTGCCATGACCGCAATTACAGGGCCCTCTGGATGTGGTAAGAGCACCTTGCTATATTGCCTTTCTGGTCTTGAACAGCCATCTCAAGGAAATGTGTGGGTGCTGGGTGAGGAACTAACTAAGAAGAACCAGCGTAACTTGGCTTTGTTTCGCAGATCGCATATCGGGTTTGTGTTTCAGTCCTACAATCTTGTCCCGTCCATGACCGTTCGTGACAATATCCTGCTCCCCTTGACTCTCAGCCATCGCAAGGTCGATCAAGGAAGCATCGATGCCCTCATGGATAAGTTCCACTTGAGCGGGCACGACAATGACGCAGCTAGTTCGCTCTCAGGTGGTGAGCAGCAGCGGGTATCCTTGATTCGCACCTTGGTCGCGGATCCCGATGTTGTGTTCGCCGATGAGCCGACAGGTGCTCTTGACCAGAAGTCCGGACAGTTGGTTTTCTCGCAGTTGCGGGACTTCTCCCATCGACCCGGTAAATGCGTGGTCGTGGTCACACACGATCTCCGCCTGGCCCGGCAATGCGACGTCGTATACACCATGAGTGATGGCGGATTTGTCGCATCAGGGAATGTGGAAGAGCAAGCGTAGTTATTGCCCTGATTCTGTATGGCGATGCGGCGTGAAAGGTGTAAGTCATGAAGTGGGCGTTGAATGATCTGAAAGCCAATAGAGGAATCTGGGCCGGTGTGTTTCTTGTGCTTGTGGTCACGCAGACGATTCTGTGCGCCATGAGTGTATGCAAGGGAATCAATGATCTCAAACATGATTCCCCGGGGGAAGTGGGTGTGGTATCTCACCATCTCAGCACTAACGTGGACTCGGTCTACCAGATAGCAATGGTCCTGGGTTGCCTGGTCATTATGGTGACGATTCAGGCTTCCATAAGGCAGCGGCGGAAGGGACTTGCATTGTTGTCCCTGCTTGGTGCCACACCTAGGCAGGTGCTGACCCTCACCATGGTGCAGGTGTTCGTGCTGACTCTGATCTCCTCCATCGTTGGTATGGCGCTGGCGCCAATTCTTGCCCCACGGATTCTAAAGTTCCAGTTGGAGGCCGTGCTGTTACCGCCGCTTATCACTTTTACTTGGCAGGGTTTCTTAGACTTTGCTTTGAGGGGGCTTGCAGTCGGTTTCATTGTGGCTTTGTTGGGTGCTCTCTTTACTCTGCGTGCTTTGAGGAAAGTGCTTCCGGTTGAGCTGCTGAGAGGTTCAGGAACTGAGGAAGTCCACGTCACGAGAGCTGGGCGCGGTCTGAGGAGATTCCTTATTATCGGTGGTTTCATCGCCCTGCTGGCACCGGCTGTCGCTGCCGTCATCCTGGTGTTGAACGACCCCAAAACTCTGAGTAAGACCCAATTGGGCATCATCATGCAACCCATGTCATTAGGCCCGATCATCGCGATACTGCTGTTTCTGGTCGCTCTGGCCTATTCTGGAGGACCCATCATCCAATGGGCCACCAAAACATGGACGAATCTGGTTCCTGTGCAATCCGATGTCTGGAAGATCGCACGGGCACAAGCCATTGTGAGAAGTCGCGGGAAGGCATTCGGCTCCACCATCATCTCACTGACTGCTTGCCTGTTCCTGCTCGGTGGATTGTTAATCACAGGTCAAACCAGTACTGCTGCCATAAGTGGCTTTCCCCAGTTGAAAGACATGGGATCAGCCACACCGATAGAGCTTATGTCCAGCCTGTGGTCGGCCTTGCTCATTGCTGTAATCGGTGCGGTCGCCAGTTTCGCCATCTCTGCCAAGGAACGCAACCTTGATCTGGCCCTTATCTCCATCGCGGGCGCTGTGCCCGGACAGCTACTTGCCATATCGGCCTTGGATGGTTTCATCCTCGTGACCACCGGTATCCTTATCTCTGCGGGGGCCACCTTGCTCGTCGGAGTTTTCACCGCTGTGACATTCCTCCCTCTTTCCAAGAATCTCTTTGTAGTGGTCTTCCCCTGGAAGTTCTTCATTATCCTTGCTGTGCCCATTATCGCCGCGGGAACACTTTCCACATTTTTCTCTGCACGTTCTAGTTTGAAGCGATCGGCAATTGAAACCGTCCAAACAGCCATAGGCGAATAGCGGAAATCATGTCAACTATGCAAACTCAGCAACGTCAAAAAACCACAATTTTTAATGTATTCAGACTATTGAAACCGCACACAGCTATCACTGTTGTTGTGATGTCTGTGGGTATAGTGTCTTCAGGTCTGGCGTTACTACAACCTCTGTGTGTCAATTATCTTCTACACGCCATAGAACAGAGTCAGAAGTTGGTGAGACCAATTGCAGTCTTGGCGCTTTTGTTTGTAGCAGGCATCGTCCTGGATGGTTTGGGATCCAATATGGCAAACCGCCTTGCGGCGAAAATAGTTTTCGATAAACGTAGCAATCTCATTACCTGTATCCTCGGCCTGCCGGTACAAGAGTATGATAAGAGGGAGTCGGGTGACTATGTCTCAACTGTCATCTCAGATACTAATGAGTTACGCTCAGCCCTGTCATCAGACTTCTTTAAAGTGGCCGCGAATCTGTTAACAGCTTGCGGATCAGCTGTCGCTATGCTGTTCATTGATACCAGACTCTTTGCCGTGGCACTTATAACTTCGTGCACATCCATTCTGTTGATGATTGCTGCTTCTTCTCGTCTGCAGGCCTATACCGAACTGGTACAAGCTAAGACAGCAAGACTGTCTAATGCCATACTGCGATCATTAGCTGGAATTCGCACAATTAAGGCCTTTATGGCAACAGTGCCTGAAACGAAAAGAGTAGTCGGTACCGCAGAAGAAGTGTATCGGGCAACAGTAAAAGTGGCCAACAAGGAAACAATCATTCGGTCCATTGTGAACTGCGCCATACAGCTGACCTTACTAATCGTTTTTTCCTTTGGCGGCGCGGAAATAGCGAAAGGGGATCTTGATATTTCTAATTTCATCTCCTTTTCAATGTATTTGACTATGGTTGTTTCTTCGCTAAGCTCCTTTTCCTCATCTATAACCACGGCTTTCAAAGCTTTAGGACCACTCAGGAGAATAGAAGACATTGAATCTTTGCGCGATAAAAGCGAAACCGTAAGTTCGAGCAATATGCTTTCCCCAGATGGGCATTCCTCGTTTGATACAGCCAACATTACGCTGGAGTTCAAAGATGTATGCTTTTCTTACAATACAGCGGACAAAGATGATGAACGAAATACCACTCTGCAGAACATTAGTTTTAGCGCAGTCCCACACCAAAGAACCGTCATCGTGGGCTCGTCGGGTTCAGGTAAAACTACGCTGCTTTCCCTATTGGAGGCTTTTTATAGGCCGGATTCGGGGCATATCCTATACAACAATGTTGACTCAACTGATTTAAATGGGCCTATAGGAACTAAACGCGTTGTTTTAGGTTCTGTGTGTGGGTTTGGTTGTGTGTTGGTCAGAGTGTGGTGTTGGGGTATCTGAATGGTGTGTGGAACTCGTTCCAGTTGATGGCGGTGCCGTAGTGTTCGGGCTCGTCCTGTTCCTGTCTGGTTTCCCGTTTGGGTGCTGGTTGTGGCTGGTGGTGTTCGTCCCTGATCAGGCTGGCGGGGTCGGGGTTGTCGGTTTTCATGTAGCAGTGCCATTCGCAGGCGCGTCCCATGTGGCTCTCGGGTAGGCCGTGGTGTTGCAGGAGGGTGCGTTTGATGGGTGAGTCGACTCCTCCTTCCAGCCGGTTGGTGGTGCGTTCCACTGGCCCGCCGGCGGTGAGTTCGGGTTCCGGGAAGGCGAAGAGCTGCCTGTCTTGGAAGAGGTGTTCGGGCCTGCGGTAGCAGCGGCGGAGTTCCTGGTGGGTCCACCACCAGGATTGGTGGCTGGCTTTGGGGTTGGCTGGGTCGTCCTTGGCCATGGTGCGTTCGTCGATGAGGGTTTTCCATCTTTCGTGCCAGGCGTTCAAGGCCTCACCCCAACGCACCGCTTCCTCGATGGTATGGACCCGGGTGAGCTGGTCGGAGAGTCGCTTGAGTTCCTTGCCGGCCTGAAGTCGTGGTTTGAGTGTCGGGTCGGTTTTGGTGTTGCGTTGCACGTGCACCAGGCAGCGTTGGATGCGCGTGCCCGGCCAGCAAGGCATGGCAGGCTTTCTGCACGCCGCGAAGGCCGTCGGTGATGAGCACGTCGGGCCCGGGGATGCGGGAGGACAGGGCCGTGCAGGCCGCCGTGTTCTCCTGATGGCACCACTGCCGGTCGATGACCTGGCCCGTCTGCCCGTCGATCGCTATCAGGAGGCACCAGCCGTGTGCCATATACGTGCCGTCGGCCATGAGCGTGTGATGGACCACCCCGTCCGGTGTGATTGCCGGCTTGATGTTCCAGCACCAGCCGACCCGTTTACGCCAGGCCCTGGCGCCCATGGCCCCCATCTGTTCCCGGGTCCTGCCCGTCAGCAGCCGGTCCGGGAACTCCCTCAACTGCGCGGCGCGGGCCCGGTCCTGCCTGCGCGCGGTGGACGTGATCGAGCAGGACGGACACATCCAGCGCTGCGTGCCTGATCTGTTGCGCCCATGCTTGCGCATCCGCCCATGGCATATGGGGCAATGCCTGGCCCTCTTCGATCTGGTTCTCATTCCCCGATCGAACAGGAACGGGCACCCCTGCAAGACCCCTATTAACAACCCGACCTATTAACAACCACCCAACACGCTTACAGCCACAAGGCCAAACCCCCAACATAAACAACGCGTTTAGTTCCTATAGCCCTCGTACAGCGTGTCGTCGAGCAGTTCGGCCGGAGGCATGCCGAGGGTGACGGCCGCGGCCGCGATGGCGTTGAGGTCCCATGCGGCGTCGAGGTTCATTCTGGCCGATATGGTGGCCTTGGTCACGCCGGCCGCCTCGCACAGGGCCTGCTGTTCGAGTTCTTCCTTGGCCAGGTGCAGTCGCACGTTCCATGCGGCGACTTCCCGCAGGTGCTCTCCCAGTTCGACGGCCTGTGTCCTTGCCGTGGTGTTGCCGGTCATGTCCGTTCCTTTCGCTCGCGTGCCCTTGGGGGCTTGTGCGCACCATGCTATGGGCGGCGCGCTTGGTTGCGCAATACGACCGCCTCCCCGGTTCGGTCTGGTCGAACCGGGCCGGGAAAAACATGGAAAACGAAAGCGCTCCGCACCGTGTTGGCGCTTGGTGCGGGGCTGATCGACAACCTTGGGCGGGATTCCGAGCGATTCAAGTGACATGAGTCCCGGGATTCGCCCTCCATTGAAAGAGAGTTATCGCAATGACCAATCCTACCATCGCTTCCGCCCCGCGTGCGGCGGGAGCCATGAAAACCATCCCGTCGCTGCGTGTGCGGATCGCCCGCGCGCACCTGCTGGCGGTGTTGCTTCATCCCGCGCGCTCGTCGCGCCGTCGTCGCCGGAGCGCCTGAGATGGGCCGGGCTGTGGCGGCGGTGGCCGTCGTCGCAATCGTCGTGTGTCTGCTGGCGGTGTGGGCGTTGTGCCGCGCGGCCGCGTTGGGCGACCGCATCGGCGAACGGCTCCATGATGCCAGGGGGTCGCGAGGAGGATGCGCGATGAGCGGGCCGGCGGAGCAGTGGGCGTGGCAGTTGCAGGACGAGCGGCTGAGCCTGTCGGAGAAGTTCGTGTTGGTGTATCTGGCGCGAAGGGCGTATTACGACGACGGGTGCGGCGCGTGGCCGTCGGTCAACACCATCGCGGCACATTGCCATTGCACGCGCCGTTCCGTGCTGCGCGCGTTGAAACGTTTGCAGGAGCTGGGCTACTTGCGCGAGGGTGACCAGGAGCTGGCCGCGCGCAATCCCCGCAGCCACGAGCCCATCCCCAGGGGGCATCGTTCCAAGGTGTGGGACGTGGTGATGAAGGGCGCGCAGACCGAGCCGGAGGATATCACCGATCCCGGCGAGACCGACGCAGGCAAGGACGTTCCAGCGAAACCCAGTACAGCCGAACCATCGCGGAGCAAGGAGTGCGCGCGGGGTGACATGGCGTCACCTGACGCAGTGTCACCTGACACAATGTCACCCCAGGGCGATCCCGCCGGTGAGGTGACATCTTGTCCGAAGAGAGGTGACGTCATGTCACCCAATAGACAAGTGATAACCAATGCTCCCCTTGTCCCCTACGGGGACATTCCCCTCGCCGGGGAACAACCCGAGGAGGAGCGAAGCGAGCGTGATGCACCGGATTGGCGTCTGGCGCTGCCTCCCAAGGGCGTACGCGATCCGCTGTGGACGCCAGGGGCGGAGGATGCGGACGAGCGGGTGCGTTCCCGGGCCCTGCAGGAGGTTCGCGTGCTGACGCTGATCCATGACCGTGTGGCGGCCATCGACCCGAAGGCAGCCAGGCCGGCGTCGATGCGAGACCGACGCAAGGTCCACGAGCTGCTGATGGAACGCTCTCTGACGGAGGTCGAGACGATCCTTGATTGGGCGTATGGCAATCCGCGCTGGATCTCATGGCTGGTGGACGGCACGATGGTCGAACGCTACTTCGCGCAGGTCAGCCTCGACATGCGCACCAAGCGGGCACGAGGTCCGCAGCATTCCGGCAGCCATGCCGCTGCTGCCGAGCTCACGCCGGTCCATGATCCAGACCGGCCGGTGGCGGTTAGTTCGGGCTTGGCCTGGCGGGTGCCGGTCTACGGCGGCGGCATCCTGTCGATCGCATTGTGCCAGGCGCACCTCGACGGCGAAACCAAGCAGGCAGAGTGTCCGGTGTGCGCCTACGACCGGCGCAACCAAGCCAGCCACGCCATCGGCCTAGAGAAAACCGACCGCGCCGAAGACAAGGAATCCCACGAGGAGGCCAAGGCATGACCGGCATAGCGGATGCCGCGCCCCGTTCGCCGGAGGCGTGGAAGAACATGGGATGCTGCGCGGATTTCCCGCAGCCGTGGGCCGACCTGATGTGGGGCCTGGAGTTCGAGGACAAGCATCCCCTGGCCCGCGTGTTCCGACAGGCGGGCGCGTCGGTATGCGAGCACGACTGCCCGGTGAGGGCCGAATGCCTGGCCTACGCCGGTGCCGCCGGCCTGGAATGGGGCTTGTACGGCGGCCGCTCGTGCACCGACCGGCGCCAGATCGCCCGTCTAGCGGAAGCCGACGGCGTGCCCTGCCGCGACCGCACGGTGCCCTGGGCCCGGCGCTGGGGCCTGTTCGTCGACTGGCTCCAAGCCCATCCCGAAGTCTTCGACACGGCCCGGGGCAAGGCCAGCATGGAACGCGGGCAACGCCGATGGCGCGCCGCAGGCCGCGCCCAACCCAAGAATGAGCCGCATGACCGTCAAACCATCATGCAAACAGACAATCAAGCAATCCGACAATCAAGCAATCAAACAACCGACCATGCCGGCGATCCGGCGAATGGTCCCGAATCCAAGGAGGAAGCATCATGCGAGTAGCGTTGGCGAACGCGAAGGGCGGGGTGGCCAAGACCACCAGCTGCATCTATCTGGCCGCCGTGCTGGCCCGGCGCGGAATCGAGGTGGCGGTCTACGACGCGGACCCGCAGTCCAGCGCCAGCCTATGGGCGGCCGCCGCCGAACAAGCGGGAGACCCGCTGCCCTTCGACGTGCTGCCGGCCAACATGGCCACCCTCGCCCATCTGGGCGGCGACCCGGCCGCAAGGGAATGGTCGATCATCGACGCCCCTCCGCAAGGCCCGCTGCTCGACAAGACGTTGGCCGTGGCCGATTTCGTCATCGTGCCCACCTCGGACTCGCCGATGGACCTCCAGCAGGCATGGGACACGCTCGACCGCGCCCGACGCGCCACCAGGGCGGCCCTACTGCCGGTGCGCGTCGAAGCGAACACCAACGCCTGGGCCCAGACCCTGGCCGCGTTGGAACAAACCGACACCGCACGCTTCGACACTTTCATCGCCAAACGACAACCGATCAAGACCTCGCTCGGCATAAACCCCAAGCAACTGTACGAATACCGGGACCTAGCCGACGAACTAACGCGCATCGCCAAGGAGGAACTGGCATGAAAGGCAACTACCAACCACTGCCCAGACCCGTGCCCTTCGACAAAGTCCTCGACCAACAGGCCGAAGACAAGCAATCCGCCGGGCAGAACAACGCCGGCGAGCCACTGGTCATGTTCTCCCTGCGCCTGCCCGTCCGTCTGAAGAACCGCCTCAAGATCGCCGCCGCCGAACACGGCACGCCCATGCAACAGATCCTGCGCCACGCCATCGAACACGAACTCGACCACTTAGACAGCAACCATGAATGAGGAAAACAATTCGCACTGGCAAGACCGATACTTTTAGCGCTAGGCTGTTGTCTGAAGCCAAAACAACGAAGGGAAACACGGTTGACAAACGTCAAGGCTTATGACTTGACATCTGTGCAGAAAACAGGGTATCCCCTGATATGGGGAGAGCTAAGACGCGGTTGACTTGGCCTCCATATTGACATACTTCCCAGAGAAAGAGAGCATATCATGAAACGTCATATCAAACTTCTTACGGCAAGTGCGGCTGCCGTTGCCCTCGCTATCGGTTGCGCGGGGACAGCATGGGCCGATAATGCCTATGTGTCGGGAGAACTCAATAAGTCCGGCAGCCTTGTGCAGTACGACTACACACGCACGCATACATTCACCGGCCCTATCAGCCTATCAGTGAATAACATGCCGTCAAACTATCTGCGCCTCGGGCTTCGTAACATGAAGGCATCAGGAGGACCGCAATTCACGGACTCACTTCAGTGGAATACCGTTGGAGCTAAGTCTTGGGATAATATTCTCGTTGGCACTCGTTTCGCCTTCCAAGGCAGAATGGGAGCTTGCACTTGGTTCTGCGACACTAATTGGGGTGGTAACCTCACATACTAATAGAGGTCAAGATGAATATTCGACGTATGCAGCGGGCGATTGTCATCTTGCTGATACCTCTTGCACTTGTAGGTTGCTCTTCGACTGAAAACAAGCAGTATGGAGAGCAACCTGCAAGTGCGTTAAGTAATCGGACCGCGCAAACGGTGCGGGTCGAGACCGGTGACATCGTTCCCACGCGTTCTTTGAAAGCGCAGGTCGGCGCTGGCGTTGATTTCGCCGTGCTGGCGACCAAGGTCGGCGTCTTCGTCCCGTCGGTGGAATCCGGCCAGCGGGTCGAGCAAGGGACTGTGTTGGGAAGTGTCGAAGACCGGCAATTGGTTTCTCCCGTGGGCGCGACCGTCGTGAGCGTGATCGCTGCGCGAACGACCGTCCCCGCCAACTATCCGGTCGTGACCCTGCGTTTCGACGGCTTCGGCCTGACCGGGGATCTATCCAATCTCGTGGCGACCGTCGGCAACGCTCCTTTCGCCGGGAAATTCCAGGTCACGGATGGCGTCGGCCCGACGGACTGCTCGGGCGTCGTGCCATTGGCCTCGGACGCATCCTCCGGAGCGGAGGGACAGTCCTCCACGATTTCGATCTCCGATTCCTACGCCTGCCTCATTCCCACCGATTCCTTGGTGAGGGCGGGACAGTCGGCGATACTGGTCGTGACGGCACAGGCACGCAACGACGTCGCGTTGCTGCCGGTCACCGCCGTGGCCGGCAGACTGCAGAAGGGACAGGTCCGCCGTCCCGACGGCACGGTTCTCGACGTCGGCCTGGGCGCCACGGACGGCGCCCGCATCGAAATCACCTCGGGACTGAAGGCGGGAGACGCCGTGTCGGCCACTCCTCCCGATCTGGATTCGCAATCCAAGTAGGGCGGCACCGCATGTCTGAATCAACGAAGCCGCTCGTGGCCCTGCAGGGAGTGTCGGCCGTCGTGACCCTGGGCAACAAGGACAGGCTCACGACGGTGAACGACGTCTCCCTGGAGCTGTTCGCCGGCATGACATACTCGATAGTGGGCAAGTCGGGAGCCGGCAAGACCAGCCTGATAAGCATCATCGGGATGCTGAACACGCAGTTCAGCGGCCGTTACCTGTACAAAGGCCAAGACGTCGGCGCGTTGTCCGACAGGCGGCTTTCGTTCATGAGGGCCGGGCACATCGGCTTCGTGTTCCAGAACTATTCGTTGATCGGTCATCTATCGGCGCTCGAAAACGTCGAGCTGGCATTGTGGTACGGCCAGCATGCCCGCCGTCCCCGCGCCACGGGCGCTTCCGCCTCGGCCCGCAGGCGCAGGTGCCTTGCCGCGCTCGCTTCGGTCGGTCTCAGGGACAAGGCGGGGGAACTGCCGAAAAGACTCTCGGGCGGCGAACAGCAACGGGTGGCGATCGCCCGCGCCCTGGTCAACCAGCCCGAGCTTCTCATCTGCGACGAGCCGACCGGAGCACTCGACACCAAGACCAGCGGCGAGGTGCTTTCGGTGCTGCGGGACGCAGTGCGCGAGCATGCCACGACCTTGCTGCTCGTCACCCATGACGATGATCTCGCCGCCACCTGCGACATCACGTACACCATGTCCGGAGGCGAGCTCCATGCTCCGTCAATTGATTAAGGATCTACGGCTCGCCCCATTGCGATCCGCACTCACCGGTCTGTCGATGCTCATAGGGATCGTGGCGGTCATACTCGCCGTCCTCGCGGGAACCATCGGCAAGGACTACCTGGTGGCGATCAACGAACAACTCTACGGGCGCACCCCGCTGGTCACCGTTTCCATGAACAGCCCGAGGCTGAGCGACGCGGATGATTTCTCGCGCCTCGCCGACGCAATCGCGGCCAAGAACCATGAGACGGCAATCATCCTCAACCTTGATACCGACATCACGTTCTCTCCCGGAACGCAGTCAAGCGGAGGAATCAAGGGAGACGTCGTGGCGACCACTCCCGGATATTCGAGCATCTACAACCTTCCGATGAAATCCGGACGCTGGTACGCCGGCGGCGAACGATCGACCGCATCGATCGTCGTCAATCTCGCCGCGGAACAGAACCTTCCCAAGGACTCCACCGCATACGCGAAGACAAACCAAACCACGATCGCGACCCCGTTCACCGTGACCGGCGTCGTCAACGACGGACGCACGGACCCGACCATCTATGTCAACGCCCAAGCGCTGACCCAATACATGAGGATCGTTTCGCGAAGCGCTACCATCCTCTGGCTGGATTTCCCGCAACTCGGCAAGCAACGGGTCAGGACCGTTGTCGAGGACATCCTGTTCGACTCCATAGGAGGCTCCGTGTCCGGCGTTCAGACAATCGACAACGCGCAAAGCTACGAATCGGTGATCGCGGTCATGCAAATCGCGTTCGGCGTCTGCGCCATCCTGCTGCTCTTCGTCTCGGCCATCGGCATCGTCAACATCGGCCTGGCGTCATTGGAATCCAGAACACACGAGCTCCTCGTCAGACGCGCGCTCGGCGCCACGCGGGCATCCCTCATAGGCCTGGTGATCGGAAGCCAGCTCATCATCGGTCTTTCGGTGTCGCTATTGGCCGTCGCCATATCGGCATGCGCGGTAGGCGCGCTCCCGGCGTTCCTGCCGTCATACTCGCCTCTGCAACCCCCTGCGTTCCCCCTCGCCGCCGCCATCGCAGCCGTCTCGGCGGCGCTGGCGACCTCGATCATCGGGAGCCTCGTCCCCGCCATACGCGCGGCCAGGCTCCAACCGGCACTGGCACTGCGGTAGCCCAAACACCACACACATCACCAACAAGGAGATGCAACCAAGATGAAATCCACCCTCACAAACGCAGGCAAGAAAGCGCTGGCGACGGCATGCGCCGGCATCCTCGCCCTGAGCCTCGCCAGCTGCACCAACGGCGACGTCTCGAGCGCGGGCGACTCCAGGAAAATCGTCGGCTACGACGAGATCAACAAGGAATACCGGGAATCCATCGGCAAACTCTCCTGGCCCCAGGACTACACCCCGCCTGAATCCATGCCGTCGGATTCCGGCACGTCCTTCCAACAAGGATGGGGAGACACCCAGGCGTCCAATCTCTTCCAGTGCGCGTGGGAGAAGGAATGGCTCAACACCTATTCCTCTCAACCGGAGCGCAGCGAAGAAGCGCTCAAGGAACTGGAGAAAGTCCCCGAGATGGGATTCATGAGCCCTGACCGAGCCGATGACGCGACCCGACGATTCTTCAAAGACAACATCGACAAAGCCAAACTCGGCGACCCCTCCGGCATCCAACAAGACGTCACCGCAAACTGTCCGGCATCCTAAGACCTTAGGATAACTAAGAATTATATTCTCAATGTATCGCATTAGATAACGATGTATTCTGATGCATTTTACTGTTGCATGAGATATGGCTTGGTTCCCATCTCAATAGAAATGGAATCAAGCCATTTTAATTTAATAGATGGTTGAATAAATATTCGTGCATGTAATGGCAGACTGTTTGAATGGTTGTCCGCTGCTGATTGCAGTTAACGGGGGGAAGCTGGGGGAAGGCGTCCCGGCGGAAGGCCCGCCGGTGCGTTCTTCTTCCAGGGACAAGGAAGGATGCGGGCGTCCGTGAATGGTCGCCCGCATTTTCCGTATCCGTGTGAAACGGGAGGGAGCGCATCATGGGGCGCTTCCGACTGAAAGGACGGATACGTATGTCAGGTGGGAAGAAGAGCAGGCGCACGATGCTGGTGGCTGCCCTGACCGCAGGGGCGTTGGCCTTGGGATATCTGGCGCCAGCCGCGTTCGCCGAGGGCGGTGGTGGCGGTTCCGGCGAGGGCGGTGGCGGTTCCGGCGGGCAGGTTCCATCGCAGACCGCCGACGTGCATTGGATCTACAAGGATTCCTGGCCCGCCACTCTGGAGGGCATGAAGCAGGCGATACGTGATTCGGGCACCACCCTGTCTTCCGATTTGGAGGATGGGTCGAATCAGTTCGTGGATATGAATGCCATCCTTGCCGACGCGATCTCGGAGTGCAAGGCCTCATACACCGGGGAGGGTGACGCGGAATGCCGGATGGTCGCTGTCGGCTACGCGCGCCTCGGCAACGGCGTGTTCAGCGGTTCCTATGTCAGTTCGAACGCGCGTCAGCGTTGGGAGTCCCAATGGGCCGCCGAAGGGCGCGGCACCTACCAGTACCAAGGCCAGTCGTACACGACCGGCACCACGTGGACCGATCGACTTGGCGTGCGTTCGGTGGATAGCCTGGTGCAGGATTCCATCAACGCCAATCCCGATGCCTCGTTCCGTGTGGTCGTGCTGGCCAAGAACCAGCCGCCCGTCGATTATCCGTTGACCGTCACCACCTCGCACCGCCAGCAGACCGACATGCAGGTCGGCTCGACCACGCCGGTCGGCGACACCATCCACGCGAACAACGGCGGCTCGTCGATCAAGGAGACCCTGCACGGCACCGCGATCGTGCACTACGATGGCGGCCCCTACACGCCGACGGGCAGCGTGAGCAAGCCGATCAGCTTCGCCAACAGCGGCGACACCGTGATCGACAACCTGGCCTCGCCGGGTGATTTCGGCATGGATTCCTGGGCCGAGGGCACATATTGGATCGACATCCAAGTGCCCAGGCAGGGAAGCATGCAGGCGGCCGTGGACACCACGGACCGGGATCCGGCGGAGACCTGGAATGTCAGCGCCGTGCCGCCGACCGATCCGGTCAAAAGCATCGAGGAAGGCGTCAGCGCCGACCAGATGACCAACCGCACCACCATCACGTATGGGACCGGCCGGGGCGGTTACGAGCTGAGTTTCAGGGACGTGATCGAACCCAACGGCGTCGATTACACGGTGGACGGCTTCACGCTCGTGGACGCCACCGACAACAATCGCGATGTCTCCAACGAGTTCGAGATCGGTTGGGACCGCGCATCGAACACGGTCAGCGCGGTCCGTTCGGCCAACAAGGGCATGATGCCGTTCGACCACGAGTATGTGTTCGGCTTCGATGTGACCGTCAGCCTGCCATCCGATTACCAGAACATCAGCGACCATGCGTGGGGCAAGTGGAACCAGCTGCCCGAGGCCGACGCGGGAGAACGCGAGTTCGACACCTGGCGTCCCAATCCCGACAAAAGCTGGATCATGCTCGACACTAATGGCAAGTGGCAGGCCGTGATCGACCCCGACCGCACCAACCAGACCGGCGGCGACGGCAAGGTGTTCCTCGACGGAGACCGCGTGGCCTCCGTGGTCAACGGCACCGTGCCGGCGAACCTGATCCAGGCCCCGCGGACGCTCACCTTGGTCGATGATTGGACAGCCGCCGACTACCTGTTCGACGCCGATGAAGCGGCGAACGTCCGAGTGTACGAGGCGGACACGGGCACCGATCGCGAAAGCAGCGTAAGCGACATCGCCAACCGTGGCCGTGACATCACCGACCAGTGGGACATCACAACCGATGGCACCGTGGTCACCGCCACAGCCAAGGCCTCCTACCTGACCGGACTGAAGGACTTGGAGAAGGCCAGGCAGATCACGATGCTCGTGCCCGGCCGCGCGAACTACGCCAACGGGGCCGGAGCGGGCCAGGTGCGCGATGACTTCGGCATCGAAGCGGACGACGAGATCACGTTCTGCACCGCCGGCAAGAACGGCGCGGAGTTGACCAACGCCGGCTCGCAGACCATCAACACCCACACGGTCGAAACCAACGAGCCGAAGGTCTGCGGTTACGTGCCGTCCGTGGTCAAGGATGTGGTCGGGGAATCCTCCCAAGGCGGCGCCCAGGACAGCGTGGACGGCAAGATCGTCTTCCCCGGCCAGCGTCTCGAATACCGTCTGGAAACCCAGCCGCACCTGCCCGACAGTCTCGCCTACACTATCGTCGAGGTGGCGGTCACCGACACGTATGACGAGCACTTCCAGCCGGACAAGCAGACCCTGGAGGTCACCGACCTGACCACCGGCAAGTTCATCCCCAAGAGCCAGTACCGCAGCGAGTGGAACGACGCGAACCATGCCGTGCGTCTCGTGTTTGCCGACGACTATGTGCGGGCGAACTGGCTGGCGGGCACGAATCCCAGAATCATCATCAGATTCGAGGGCGTCGTGGCCGAGGATGCCCCGGCCGACACCGTGGTTGACAACCAGTGGGCGTTGACCTTGAACAACTCGGTCACACCAAGCAACAAGGTATGGAACGATCCGCCCGACTTCCAGCCGGGCAAGGAGGACACCCAGGCCGACCCGTCCATTTCGATCGACGGCAAGACCGCGTTGCTCGGAGACCGCATCTACTATCGGATCAATCTCGACGCCAAGCAGACGAACCATGCCTACAAGGTGTGGCGGCTGGGCATGGTCGATGACTGGGACGACGAATACCTCGAACTCGACGAGAACCATATCACCGTGACCGACAAGGCCAACGGCAGGGATGTGACCGACCGGTTCAACATCCAGGCCATCGACGGCGTGGCATACGTGTTCGCCAAAACCGTTGACACCGAGGTTCCGGCGACGGGAGAGACCATCAAGGGCGACCCCCAGCCAGCCGATCTCAAGATCTACGCCGCACTTGGCGACAAGGACCACGACCCGTTGAAGGACCCGGCCATCGACCAGTCGCTTCTGGGCACCTCGTATGAGGTCACGCTGCCGATGACCGTCATCAAGGTCACCGACGATTACGTGGTCACGAACACGGCCACCCAGCTGGTCAACGACGTGCGCAAGGACACCAACCAGGTTTCCAACCCCTTGAAGCCGATCAACCCGGCCAAGGATGTCGTGGTCAAGGTGGACGGGCAGAGCGTGGATGGCAAGAGCATCTATCTCAACAGCCTGTTCCTCTACCGGCTCGACAGCTCCACGCTGCCGCCCGACCGCGCCTACCCGCAGGTCTCCGACTGGTCCATCAGCGACCCGCTCGACACCCGGTACGACAAGTTCACCGGCCAATGGGCCGTCTACGCCGCCCGCGACCTCATCAAGGACGGCGAGACCCTGGCCGAGCGGGGCGAACGCATCGCCGGCTCCGACTTCGACGCCAGCCGTTTCGGCGGAGAACTCTTCGAGCTCGCCACCGACGAGCGCGGCGTGGTCACCGTGCGCGCCACGGAGCTGATGCTTGGACTCGTGTCGGCCGACACCGAGCATGAGCAGGCGTGGACCGCGTTCATCCAATGCCAGCGCATCGCCGTGGGCGGTCCCGTGGCCAACCAGTTCACCGAGACCATCAACGGGGTCGAACGGCCCTCGAACACCGTCACCACGCACACGCCCGACATGACGCCCCGGCTCACCATCGAGAAATGGGACGAGCAATCTGGCTGGCCCGACGGCGACCGTGACACCGTTGACGAGGCGCTGAACATGAACGGGAGCGACACTCGCATCGTGTTCACCATCACCAACGCATCGCCCACCGACCCTGACACCGGAGACGGCCCTTGGTTCAAGGCGAGCGAGCTGAGCCTCACCGACCAGCTCGTCGCCGGCGACGGCCAGATCGGCGAGTTCGAGTATCCCGATGACTGGCAGACGCTGATCCTCAAGCCCGGAGACAGCGTGGAGGTCAAGGCCACCCTCAGTGGCGTGAGCGAGCATCAAACCGACCGCGCCATCGTCACCGGCACGCCGCTCGTCCAATGCATCGTCTCCGACCCCGACCCCTTCGACGGCAAAGACGAGGAGAAACTGCCCGAGGACGCGGTGGAGATCGACGGGCGAACCCTGTGCGCGGACACCACCGTGACCAGCAACACCGACGACTGGAACGGCTACCAGCCCAAGGACAACCTGGCGACCACCGGCACCAACATCGCCGGCCTCATCGCCGTCATCCTCGTCCTCGCACTCCTCGGCACCGGCGCAACCGCCGCGATCCGCCTCACCCGCGCCAACGGCCGCCACACCGGGCACGAAAACGACGCGAACGATGATGCTGTTGGCTGCGACGGCAGTCCTGACGAGAATGGTCCCGAGCCGGACTTCGCTCAGCTCGTCACCACCATCAACCCCAAGGAGTCGCCCATGAACTGACAACGATTCTCTGCCTGCTGCCGGAAGCCTTTCGTATTTCAGCCAGCAGATAGACGGTGATACCATGCAACTGTCCCGGTAAACGGGGCAGTGCATACCAGGCCCGCAGGCGTAGCCCTGTGGGCCTGCTTCATTTGTCTTCCACTGATTTCGGCCAAATGTTCTCGGCTCTTTGGCGGAATCGCCCAGCAGTATGTTCTGATTTGCTCTAGGAACTTCTTAGGCCTATAGGAACTAAACGCGTTGTTTTAGGTTCTGTGTGTGGGTTTGGTTGTGTGTTGGTCAGAGTGTGGTGTTGGGGTATCTGACTGATGTGTGGAACTCGTTCCAGTTGATGGCGGTGCCGTAGTGTTCGGGCTCGTCCTGTTCCTGTCTGGTTTCCCGTTTGGGTGCTGGTTGTGGCTGCTGGTGTTCGTCCCTGATCAGGCTGGCGGGGTCGGGGTTGTCGGTTTTCATGTAGCAGTGCCATTCGCAGGCGCGTCCCATGTGGCTCTCGGGTAGGCCGTGGTGTTGCAGGAGGGTGCGTTTGATGGGTGAGTCGACTCCTCCTTCCAGCCGGTTGGTGGTGCGTTCCACTGGCCCGCCGGCGGTGAGTTCGGGTTCCGGGAAGGCGAAGAGCTGCCTGTCTTGGAAGAGGTGTTCGGGCCTGCGGTAGCAGCGGCGGAGTTCCTGGTGGGTCCACCACCAGGATTGGTGGCTGGCTTTGGGGTTGGCTGGGTCGTCCTTGGCCATGGTGCGTTCGTCGATGAGGGTTTTCCATCTTTCGTGCCAGGCGTTCAAGGCCTCACCCCAACGCACCGCTTCCTCGATGGTATGGACCCGGGTGAGCTGGTCGGAGAGTCGCTTGAGTTCCTTGCCGGCCTGAAGTCGTGGTTTGAGTGTCGGGTCGGTTTTGGTGTTGCGTTGCACGTGCACCAGGCAGCGTTGGATGCGCGTGCCCGGCCAGCAAGGCATGGCAGGCTTTCTGCACGCCGCGAAGGCCGTCGGTGATGAGCACGTCGGGCCCGGGGATGCGGGAGAACAGGGCCGTGCAGGCCGCCGTGTTCTCCTGATGGCACCACTGCCGGTCGATGACCTGGCCCGTCTGCCCGTCGATCGCTATCAGGAGGCACCAGCCGTGTGCCATATACGTGCCGTCGGCCATGAGCGTGTGATGGACCACCCCGTCCGGTGTGATTGCCGGCTTGATGTTCCAGCACCAGCCGACCCGTTTACGCCAGGCCCTGGCGCCCATGGCCCCCATCTGTTCCCGGGTCCTGCCCGTCAGCAGCCGGTCCGGGAACTCCCTCAACTGCGCGGCGCGGGCCCGGTCCTGCCTGCGCGCGGTGGACGTGATCGAGCAGGACGGACACATCCAGCGCTGCGTGCCTGATCTGTTGCGCCCATGCTTGCGCATCCGCCCATGGCATATGGGGCAATGCCTGGCCCTCTTCGATCTGGTTCTCATTCCCCAATCGAACAGGAACGGGCACCCCTGCAAGACCCCTATTAACAACCCGACCTATTAACAACCACCCAACACGCTTACAGCCACAAGGCCAAACCCCCAACATAAACAACGCGTTTAGTTCCTATAGCCCTTAATATTGCATGATCTATCAAGCAATGCCTCCCCCCCCCCCCCCCCCTGTATCAAATGCTCCTGGTTGTGGCAAATACGAGTAGTGGTAAATACGAGTATTGGGATGCCCAATCGATTAAATCGTGTTTAACTCTCCCGACTCGAGGCCTGGTGCTGCCGGTCTGTTTCGAATATTCCCATCCCTTGTGCGAGGTGGGATGATTACGCGGTTTTTCGTTCTGTGCCAGGAGGCACTTTCTGAGATTGCAGGAGGCGACAGACGGGTGCCCTGTCGAAGACACAACGTTGTACTATTCAAATGGCCCATAGTTATAGGGTCGGCGAGAGCCATAGACAACAGAGTCAGAACGAAGGAGTTAGACAGTGACGCGAGGGCAGCTAAATCACAGCGGCAGGGCAGAGTTCAGGGTGGATGAGGAGCAGGAGTCCACGCCCATTGACGATCGCCTCTTCGGATCCTTCGTGGAGCACCTGGGCAGGGGCATCTACTCGGGCATCTATGAGCCGGGGCATCCTACAGCAGACGAGCAGGGTTTCCGCCGGGACGTCATGGATCTGGTCAAGGAATTGGGCGTGACCACCATCCGATACCCGGGTGGCAACTTCGTCTCGGGCTACCGCTGGGAGGATGGCGTGGGACCGCGCGAAAGCCGTCCTCGTCGTCTCGACCTGGCCTGGCATTCCGGCGAAAGCAACGAGTTCGGCCTGCACGAGATGAGCGAATGGCTGGACAAGCTGGGCGGCAACGAGCTCATGGAGGCCGTCAACCTGGGCACCAGGGGCTTGCAGGAGGCCCTGGATCTGCTCGAATACTGCAATGTGCCATCGGGTACCGAGCTGTCTGAACGGCGGCGTGCCAACGGCCATGATCGCCCCTTCAACATCAGGATGTGGTGTCTGGGCAACGAGATGGACGGCGACTGGCAAATCGGCCACAAGAGTGCACAGGAATATGCGGATCTGGCCAACCGGACGGCTGTGGCCATGCGGATGATCGATCCGCACTTGGATCTGGTTGTATGCGGATCCTCTTCGCATAGCATGCCCACTTTCGGTCTCTGGGAGCGTACCGTCCTGGAGCGCTGCTTCGAAAATGTGAACTTTCTCTCATGCCATGCCTATTACGCGCCCCGGGATGGAGATATGGCCAGCTTTCTGGCTTCTGGCGTGGACATGGACAGTTTCATCACCGATGTGGCGGCCATCATCGCCGCCTCGCGTGCCCGGCTGGGCAGTGACCATCAGGTTTACATCTCCTTCGACGAGTGGAATGTCTGGTACCAGGCTGCAGAGGCCAGCAGATCGCCCGAAGGCATCGGCAATTGGCCTATAGGCGCGCCGCTCTTGGAGGATGTCTATTCGGTGGCAGATGCCGTGGTGGTGGGCGACCTGCTGATCACCCTGCTCCGGCATGCCGACGTCGTTCATGCGGCCAGCCTGGCCCAGCTGGTCAACGTCATTGCCCCCATCATGACTGAACCCGGCGGCCCGGCCTGGAGGCAGACCATTTTCTATCCCTTCGCCCTGACCGCCCGTTATGCACGAGGCGCCAGTGTACTCAAGAGCCTGCAAAGCGGAGATACCTATGAGACCTCGCGCTATGGCCAGGTGCCCATGACGGATTCAGTGGCTGTCAGAGGTGCCGACGGCTCCCTCAGTGTTTTCGCGGTCAACCGCAGCCTCGACAGTTCTGTTGATTTCAAAATCGCCCTGCCTGAACAGGATCGACATCGACAGGCCACGGTCAGCACCCTGCATGAGGACGACCCCTCGGCACGCAACACTCTTGAAGACCAGGAGCGGGTCGTCATGCATGCCCGGACAGATTTCAAGATGGATGAGGATGCCTTGAGCCTTCAGCTGCCTCCCGTCTCCTGGACGGTCATTCATCTGGCTTAAAAGGCCGCCAAAGGCATCTTGGCTCGGAACCCTATCCGCGGATTCTCAGGTAGGGTGCCTTTACGGTCTATCTGGATGTGGACGATTGCGTATTCGACCACATGCCTCCTTCCGTCTCGCGTGACTTTCGCCCCCGATCCATCATGATGATGGACGCTCAATCGGGCATCCACGATGACGGAATGAAGGTGCGACCATGGCCTCTGCGCGTGACCATAAGAACAAGGGCATCAGGCGGGTTACCGGCCGGATGCCCATCATGCTTTCCGGCTGCCGCCCCCCTTGGTTTCCCGGGACGCTGCTGGTGCTGATGCTGGCCCTGGGCCTGTCGGTTGCAGGGCCCACAGTGACCGTCACGGCTCAGCCTGCGCCGACCCTGCCTTCGGCTGCAGCTCCGGCGCAGAACGGTCGACTTACCTCATCGACCACAGCCTGCCGCCGGGGCTGGCTGTGGCCCCTTGAACCAAAGCCTGGAGGTAAGGCTGTCCCTCAGGCCATGCGTCCATTCGATCCTCCTGATCGTCCATGGCTGAGCGGGCATCGCGGGATAGATTTGGCGGCGGGGCAAGGCAGTGATATCCGTGCTCCGGCAGATGGCGTCATCGTCTTTGCAGGTTCCGTGGGAGGCAAGGATGTGGTCTCCATTCGTCACGGAAACCTGGTCTCCACTTACGAGCCTGCGCAGAGCTCTTTGCCGGTGGGAACCCGACTTCAGGCCGGCACAGTCTGGGGGAAGGTAGAGGGAGTCTCTGACCACTGTGCCCAGGAGTGTCTGCACTGGGGACTGAAAGACGATCAAGGCCTGTACCTGGATCCAGGCGCTAAAGTCGGAAATCATCGGATTCGTCTCAAACCTTTATAGAAGTGCCGGGGTCGTTCAGATGACGCGCGCGTCTGCAGACCGGGTATATCGCCAGCCCGGGGGAGCGGTTAGAATCGTTAAACATAACGCCGTTTCAGCAGGGAGTGGTCATGCAGAACATGCAGCAAGAATTCACGCGTCCGCTTGAGGAGCCAATAGATGCTGATGCAAGCGTCTTCTCACTGCTTGAGGACAGGGTAGAGCGCCTGGGCGACGATCCCTTGCTCGAGTACCGTAGCGGACGTGAGTGGAGCACCATCACGGCCCGTGAGTTCCACGACCGTGTCGTCGCATTGGCCAAGGGGCTTATGGCCCGGGGGATAGGTCGGGGGGACTCGGTGGCCATCGTCTCGCACACCCGCTGGGAGTGGACTGCCTTGGACATGGCCATCCTGGCCATCGGAGCGGTGACGGTGCCGGTCTACGAGACGGACTCTCCCGACCAGATCCGGCGTATCTTCAACGACTCCCATGTGGGCTTGGCCTTTCTGGAGGATGACGACATGAGGGCCCGGGTGGACGCGGTTCGTTCCCAGTGCGCCTATCTGAACGACCTGTATGTGATCACTAGGGGAGCGCTGACCACCATGAGCGCCTATGGACGGACGGTGGACCAGGCGGACTTCCAGGCCCGGGCCGACTCGGTGCAAGGTTCCGACCTGGCCACCATCGTCTACACTTCAGGCTCTACGGGCAAGCCCAAGGGCATAGAGCTCAGCCACAGCAACATCATCTTCACTGTGCGTTCAGGTGCCCAGGCGGTTCCTGACATCTGCCTGGGCGAGGGCAGGCGGCTTCTGCTCTGTCTGCCTCTGGCCCACGCCTTTGCCCGCTGTCTGCAGTTCTTCGCCATCGCCACGGATCTCACCCTGGGACTTACCGGGTCCATCCGTAATCTGCTGCAGGACATGCAGACCTTCAAGCCCACCTTCATACTGGCTGTGCCGCGAATCTTCGAGAAAATCTACAACGCCGCCTCCCAACGGGCCGGAACAGGTGCCAGAGGCAGGATTTTCCTGGATGCTGCAGGAGTGGCCAGGCAGTGGTCCCGTCACCAGCAGACCGGGAGCCGGGTTCCCATGTCGCTGAGGACCAAGCACCTCATGTACACAGGTACCGTCTACGACCCCATCCTGGAGGCCTTGGGCGGCCGGGTCAAGTATGCCATTTCGGGCGGAGCTCCGCTTGACAGGGACATTGCGGACTTCTTCAATGGCATCGGCCTGCCCCTTCTGGAGGGCTATGGCATGACCGAGACCATGGGCCCGGTGACGGTCAACCCCACCAAGGGCTATCGGCTGGGCACCATCGGCCTGCCCATGCCCGGCATCACCGTGGGCATCGACCAGGAGGGCCAGCTGTGCGTCAAAGGCCCCGATGTCTGCATGGGGTATCACAACCATCCGGAAATCACCACGAGGCAGATTCGCGACGGCTGGCTGCTGACCGGCGATCTGGGCAGTCTGGACGAGGACGGGTTCGTTCGGTTGACCGGTCGGCGCAAGGAGATCATCATCACTGCAGGAGGTAAGAACATCTCGCCCTCGCTGCTGGAAACAGCCGTTGAACGTTCGCCCATCATCAGCCACTGCATGGTCATCGGGGACCGCAGACCATTCATCTCGGCCCTGATTACCCTCAATCCCGAGGAAGTCGACCGCTGGCTGAGCGATCAGGGTGCTGAACCCCTGGAAGATATTGCTTCGGCCGGGGAGAACCCCATCATCCGCACTGAGGTCGACCATGCAGTGGACGCGGCCAACAGCCAGGTATCCCGGGCTGAAGGCATCCGCCGCTATCTGATTCTGGACCAGGACTTCACTCGTGAAAACGGTCTGCTCACCGCCTCATACAAGCCCCGCCGTCAGGAGGTTCTCAAGCGGTATGAGGACCGAATCGAGCAGGAGATCTATGCTCAAAGGCCCGCGTCGGCCGGCTTGATGTAGTCTGTATCAATCAGCGCCGCCTTGAGGTTGGAGGCCGAAACCGCAACCAAGGGTCTTGACAGGCGGCGCAGCTGCTTCCCGTCCTGGTTGACGGTCTGGATCGTATCCATGGCCGGCACCTTGCCCTGGCTGTTGAGGCCGACGCAGGCCTTGGCAATATCAGCCGCAAGCCCCAGCCTGTCCTCCAGCCCAGTCATCCACTGCCGTCCGTCAACGATTTGTGGGATGTTATCCACGTAGGCACCATATCCGCTGATGATTGGCCAGGCGGCGCGGTCGTCCGGGTGCGTGGATCCCTGGGTCTTGCCCGGGGCCTGCTGTGAAGGGTTCGCCTCCGACCCTGTTTGATTTTGGCCTGTTTGATTTTGGGTTGTAGGGCTCTGGGCGGGTTTAGGTACGCGCTGCCGATGCAGATCCTTGCGGCCGGCCATTGATCCCACGATGCCGGATATGGAGATCTCCGGGTTGACATCCGCTGATGAACCCCTATATCCAAGATCGCCGAGCTCTGAGACCACCCCGGAAACGATGAAATCGTTCATAGCCAAAATGCCGTCCACCTCGGTATGGGTCTTTGAGCCATCGTTCATGGCCAGGCGGGTCGCCAGCTCTTTGCCGGTAGCCGAAGCATCCTTGCCTGGGTCGAAGGCGACCGCCTGCCAGTCCTGCTCGGTGCTGTCTGCCTTCAGGAGTCCCGAGGGGCTGATAGCCCTCCCATCCTTGAAGTATGGCCCCAGCACCTGCCAGATTCCGGCAAAGGCCTGGGCAGGAAAGGAATTCTGCTCCTCTTGCTTGTCCCGTTCAGCCTGGCTGGCTTCAGTGTCCGTGTCATCAGAGGACTCATCAGAGGATGCGTCGGCCGGACGGTTCGGCAGCAGAATCTCGATGCGGCAGGGGTTGTCCTTGCTGGCCTTGTTCAGCTCCAGCTTGCTGGCCAGCTTGTCCGCCTGCATTTGACCAATGGCCCGTGCATCAGACAACTGTACGAACAGATCCGGCTGAATGCCCGGTACCTGGTTGGCCAGGAGCACCACATGCATGCCTGCTCCGGTGGCCAGACGCAGAGACGAAACCAGACGTGTGCGCGCCTTGTCTTTGGCATCGGCATCCAGTGATTTGCTGATATAGTCGCCATACTGGCGGGTAATGGAGTCCGGCGAGGTCATGGGCGCTACCACCAGCGTGGTCGGCGCTGAGGTCTTCCCGGCCTTGCGCTCCGAGAGGCGGTTGACCACGTAATCCTGCAGTTCCTTGCTTTGATCCTCCAGATTCCCGCTGGTATAGGTATCGATGCGCTTTCCGGAAAGATGCTCCTTGGTCAGTGCCGCCTTGATCTCAGGAACCAGGGCGGCCCACTTGTTGATGGGTGTGTGCTGGGAGAGGGTGATGCCGTCAGAAGGTGTGAAAATGGCTACCTGACCAGGTACCTCTGCAGCTGCCGTGGAGGTCGCCTGACTCTGCGGGGCGCTCGGGGACGGTTCCCCCTTGCCCAGTGCCGGACCGCAGGCACCAGTCGATGCCACCATGACCAGGCACGCCAGTAAAGCCAGCAAGCCGGACAAATGCCGTGCAAAGCCGGTCTTCTTCACATTCGCTCCTTCGTTCCGACAGAGCCCGACTCCGGCCGGGTCCCGACCAACCATTGTATTGGCTCTCGGTCAGGAGCGTACGGAACTTCCTTGCTTTTGCGCACAAGGTTCTCGCCAAGGGGCAGACGGTCAAGGCTAATCTGAGCAGAATGACCGCCTGTAATGGAAGGCGATGATGTCTTGTCTTGTTCTGCTAGTCTGCCTTGGCAGCAGCTGAAGTCATACGCTCGGCAAGGGCTTGGCCCAGGGCATCCATGAACCCTTCGGTGTCCAGCCAGGGCTGATCGGGACCAACCAGGCTGGCCAGGTCCTTGGTCATACGGCCGGAGCGCACGGTCTCGATGACCACAGACTCCAAAGTTTGTGCGAACCGGGCTACCTTGGGCGTGCCATCCAGCCGTGCCCGCTGCTTGAGTCCGCCGGTCCAGGCGAAAATAGAGGCGATCGGGTTGGTGGAGGTGGTCTCGCCCTTGAGCCAGCGCCGGTAATGCCTGGTCACGGTCCCATGGGCGGCTTCGGCCTCTACCGTCTGCCCGTCTGCCGTCATCAGCATGGAGGTCATGAGGCCAAGGGAACCGAACCCTTGAGCTATTGCATCGGACTGGACATCGCCATCGTAGTTCTTGCAGGCCCAGACATAGCCGCCCTGCCACTTGAGCGAGGAGGCCACCATATCGTCAATCAGACGATGCTGGTAGGTCAGCCCCTCTTCCTCGAACCGACCCTGGTACTCCTGCTCGTAGACCTGGGCGAAAATATCCTTGAACCGTCCGTCGTAGGCCTTGAGGATGGTGTTCTTGGTGCTTAGGTAGACCGGATAGTGCCTCTGCAGGGCATAGTTGAAGCATGAGCGGGCGAAGTCGCGGATGGAGTCGTCGAGGTTGAACTGAACCTGGGCCACGCCTGGTCCTGGGTAGGTGGTCACCTCTCGGGTCACCGGGTCGCTCCCGTCCTCAGGAGTAAAGACGACACTCAGCTTTCCAGGCTTGGGAACGGTGAAATCAGTGGCCTGGTATTGGTCACCGAAGGCGTGGCGGGCCACCACAATGGGCTTGGACCATCCTGGAACCAGTCGGGGGATGTTATCGATGACGATGGGCTCGCGGAAGATTGTTCCTCCAAGAATGTTGCGGATGGTTCCGTTGGGTGACTTCCACATGCGCTTAAGACCGAATTCCTTCACCCGGGCCTCGTCAGGGGTAATAGTGGCGCACTTGACACCCACATGCTCGCGCTGTATGGCTTGGGCCGCCTGTACGGTGACCTTGTCGTCGGTGGCGTCCCTGTTGCGGATGCCCAGGTCGTAATAGTCCAGGTCCACGTCCAGATAGGGCAGAATCAGCCGTTCCTTGATCATTTTCCAGATGACCCGGGTCATCTCGTCACCGTCGAGCTCGACGATGCGTCCCTTCACGGTGACTTTTTCCATGGCGGCCTCCTATCGGTCGGCGGGTCGGGGCCCGATCCTGCCCCGGTGCCGCAGTTGCGCTCGCGAACAGTTCTATCCCAAGTTTGTTACCCTCTGTTCCCATGCTCGTAACCCGCTCGTAGCACGCCAGAGCGTCATCATGAGGCGCTAGGCTGGCAGACATGACACAGGAAATCGAAATCGGCCTCGGCAAAAAGGCCACGGTGGCCTACACGCTCGATGATGTCTCCATACTCCCATCAAGAAGGACCAGGGATCCCCAGGATGTTTCCACGGCCTGGCAGGTGGATGCCTACGAGTTCGACCTGCCCCTACTGGCAGCGCCCATGGACTCGGTGACCAGCCCCGAGACGGCCATCGCCCTAGGACGGTTAGGCGGTTTGGGTGTGCTGGATTTGGAGGGACTGTGGACCCGATACGAGGATCCGCGTCCGCAGCTGGACCAAATAGCCCATGCCTCGCCGGAGCAGGCCACTGCGGTCATTCAGGAGGCCTACCGGGAGCCGGTCAAGGCGGAGTTGATCACCCGCCGTCTGCAGGAGATTCGCAAGGCCGGTGTCACGGTGGCTGGAGCCCTTTCCCCTCAGCGCACGCAGGAGTTCTACACCACGGTGGTCGATGCAGGTGTGGATCTCTTTGTGATCCGCGGCACGGCGGTGTCGGCTGAGCATGTCTCCACCAGACATGAGCCCCTGGATTTGAAGAAGTTCATCTACGACTTGGACGTTCCGGTCATCGTTGGCGGGGCCGCCACCTACCAGGCCGCCCTGCATCTGATGCGCACGGGGGCCGCCGGGGTGCTGGTCGGGTTCGGCGGGGGGGCATCCTCTACCGACTCCGCCACCATCGGAATTCAGGCCCCCATGGCCACGTCCATCTCGGATGTGGCCGAGGCGCGTCGTGACTACCTGGACGAGTCCGGTGGACGCTACGTTCAGGTCATCGCCGACGGTGAGACCGGCACCTCGGGTTCCTTTGTCAAGGCCTTGGCCATGGGGGCCGACGCTGTCATGCTGGGTACGCCACTGGCAAAGGCCACAGAGGCTCCCGGCCAGGGCATGCACTGGGGGGCCGAGGCCCATCATCCTGATCTGCCCAGGGGTCGCAGGGTCCAGGTCGGCCAGGTTGGAAGCCTTGAGCGCATACTCTTCGGCCCCAGCGATCGCACCGATGGCAGTCTGAATCTGATTGGGGCCCTGCGCCGGGCCATGGCTTCCACCGGCTACGTGGATGTCAAGAACTTCCAGAAGTGCCGTGTGGCAGTGACTCCTGCTCCTCGCTGCTAAACAAGACAGGGCATTCACAGTCCATTTATCCACAATCCGCATCAAGGCCGGTTCAGGTTGACCACATTCCCGAACCGGCCTTTACAATGCCTCAGCGCATTCATACTCTGGACGTAATCGTTGTCGTTGCGTCGTTTGCCCAGTGCACCTCGCCGGCATGGGAGGGGGAACAAGCACATAGAAGTGCGAGGTGAGAAGTATGACGGAGTATATGGATCTGACGCCGACTTGGGATCGGGATCGGACAATCGAGGATTCGACAGGGCAGGGGTTTGGCGGCTGGTGGCCGTCTACCTGTATGCAGGTGCCGCTGGGTCTTGGAAACATCAATTTGACAGTGCGAACCGTCAACTTCGTTCGGCCGGCGGATGCTGCTGGTCATAAGGGTCTGTCGGGGGATTTGAAGCGAATTCTTGTCAATCTGTGTGCGCTGGCATCCAGGGTCTTCGATGTGTTGCGGGGCCGCCTGCCGATGAAGAGCCTGGACCGTGTGCTCAACCGCGTTTGCATGGAACGGCTGGCTGTACTGGCCAGACTGATGCGTGATCAACATCTGGGTATGGTCCGCACGGCGGATCATGTTGGTATGGCCTACCTGCCGCTGATTCCTAAACTGGTCGAGCTCTACTGTGTGGACCGTGACCGGTACGAAACAACCATCGGATTCCTGGTCGGCGAGCGCACTGTGCTGACCAACCTGATCGTTGCAAGAAGCGGTTCGCGCTGGGTCTGTGTGCGCTTCGACATGGGCTAGGCGGCGGCTTTGGCGGGGTCGCCCATATGATGGTGGGTATGTTGCGTGAATATACGGTCGAGCTTCAACACCCGACGACGGACAAGGACACCATCTATTCGCTCCTGGCAAAACGCACCGCCCGCGATCCTGAGGAGCTGGTTGCCCAGTGGCAGGATCCCATGACCAGAAACTGGCACGATGTCAAGGCCGGGCAGATGTCCGCACGGGTTCGGGCCGTGGCCAAGGGCATGATGGCCCTGGGTGTGGAAAAAGGCAGCACCGTAGTCATCTATGCCTCCACCAGCTATGACTGGGGGGTCACGGACTTCGCCTGTGCCGCCATCGGAGCGGTTTCGGTGCCCATCTATGAGACCGACTCGCCCAGCCAGGCACAGAAGATCGTCCAGGACGTGGACTGTGTCCTGGCTTTCGCCGGAGATTCGGAGCATGCGCAGATCCTGGAGCAGGTCCGGGGGTCATCGCCAAAGCTCAAGTATGTCTTCAACTTCGAAGCAGGTGGCCTGAACGCAGTCAGCGAATTCGGCCAGGGGATCGACGACGAGCGCCTGGATGAGGCCATCGCCCAGGTCAAGGCCGACGATCTGGCCACCATCGTCTACACTTCGGGCTCCACCGGAGAGCCCAAGGGCGCCATGCTCTCCAACCGGAACTTCGTCCATATCGTCTTCGTGGGCTGGGACGTGCTCTACCACATGCTGGCAGCGCCCTCCCGCCTGATGCTCTTCCTGCCCCTGGCCCACTGCTTTGCCCGCTACATCCAGTACGTGGCCATCGGCGCCCAGGGCGTGGTCGGGTATGTTTCCAATGCCAAGCACCTGCTGACCGATCTGCGCACCTTCCGTCCCACCTATCTGTTGGGCGTGCCCCGTGTATTCGAGAAGGTCTATAACGCCGCCTCGCAGAAGGCCGGTACCGGCATGGCCGGCAAGGTCTTCGCCAAGGCCACCAGGCATTTCGTCAAGTGGTCCAAGGACGAGCAGGAAGGGCGCGGCCATTCGCCTCTGACCCGCCTGGCCCACGCCTTCTATACCAAGACCGTCGGCAACACGATCGAGTCCGCCCTGGGCTCCAACCTGAGCTACCTGGCCTGCGGCGGCGCGCCAATGAATGCCGACCTGGCCCACTTCTTCAACGGAATCGACGGGATCACCTTCATCCAGGGCTATGGGATGACCGAGACGGCGGCCCCATGCATCGTCAACTTCGAGGATGCCAACGAGGTGGGGTCGGTCGGCCGCCCAGGCTCGGGCATCACGGTCAGGTTGAGCGACGATGACGAGCTTCTGGTCAAGGGCCCCAGCGTTTTTATGGGCTATTACCATCAACCTGAGCTGGATGCCACCGTTCTTGATAAAGACGGCTGGCTGCACACCGGAGATCTGGCCCAGATCGACGACCAGGGCTTCGTCTTCATCACCGGCCGCAAGAAGGACGTCATCATCACCGCCGGCGGCAAGAACGTCAGCCCGGCGCCTTTGGAGGATGTCATCAGCACCTGCCCGATAGTCTCCCAGGCCGTTGTCGTGGGCGACGGCAGGCCGTTCGTGGGCGCCCTGGTCACCCTGGATGCCGGCATGTTGAAGTCCTGGCTGACCTCCCAGGGTCTGGACGCTGACATGAGCATGGAGCAGGCCAGTCATAACGAGGCCATCCATGCCTTCATCCAGCAGTATGTGGACAAGGCCAACTGCAATGTCTCGCGGGCCGAGTCAGTGCGTAAGTTCCTGGTGCTGGACAAGGACTTCAGCCAGGAGGACGGTACCCTGACCCCCAGCCTGAAGGTGGTGCGCCCCGAGGTGCTCCGCCAGTATGCCGAACTTGTGGACAAGGTCCTCTATGCGCCCAGGACGCCAGCCAAGCCGGCCGCCAAGGAGAACGACATCGTCAGCAGGGCACGAACCACCATGAGCGATTCCCTGGCCAGCATGACCGGACGCAAGCGGGATGGCCGCCAGGAGGAGGATGCAGCCCCGGAGGACGAGAAGGACGGCCGCGACGGCCGGGATAACGAGGAGTAAGCAGTGGCGATTCGTACAATCAGAGTGGTTCCCGATCCGGTTTTGCGCACCCCCTGCGATCCTGTGACCAGCATCACCCCGGCTGTGCGCAGTCTGGTCCGTGACCTGGTCGACACTGTCGACGACCCTGGCAGGGCCGGCCTGTCGGCCAATCAAATAGGCGTGGGCCTGCGTGTTTTCTCGTACAACATCGGCGGCAAGGTGGGCTACATCATCAATCCGGTCATCGACAAGACCTCCGGCGAGCAGTATGGCGAGGAGGGGTGCCTTTCCCTGCCCAACCTTTGGTATCCGACAAGGCGGGCCGACTACGCCCGAGCCCACGGGATCGACCTGGACGGCAAGACGGTGACTCTGGAAGGCCATGGCATCATGGGTCGGATGATTCAGCACGAGTGCGATCACCTGGACGGCCATGTCTATGTGGATCGGCTGGAGAGCGATGTCCGCCGCAAGGCCATGCAGCAGCTGAGATCAGCCAGGTAGGCAGAGGGCGAACACGGTACCCGAGGTCACTGGCCTCGGGTATCATAATAATTCGGCGTGTCAATGCGCAGGTCCGCTGTCACGGGTGGGCAGGCGCGCCAAGAGTATTCCCGAACACACGCCGCAAATTCGCGCCATGTCCGCGACGTCCTGTGTCGGTCGGCTCCCCGGAGTTGCACGCAGGTGCACATGGCCAGGCAATAACCGACAATGAAAGGTACGGACATGGCACAGATCACCATGAGCGAAATGCTGAAGGCCGGCGTCCACTTCGGACACCAGACCCGTCGTTGGAACCCCAAGATGAAGCAGTACATCCTGATGGAGCGCAACGGCATCCACATCATCAACCTCTTCAAGTCGCTCGGTCTGATCGACCAGGCCTATGACTTCATCAAGCAGACCGTGGCCCACAACGGCACCGTGCTCTTCGTGGGGACCAAGAAGCAGGCCCAGGAGGCCATCAAGGCACAGGCCACCCGGGTGAACATGCCCTACGTCTCCGAGCGCTGGCTGGGCGGCATGCTGACCAACTTCCAGACCGTGACCAAGCGGGTCGGCCGCTTGAAGGAGCTGGAGGAGATGGACTTCGACGACGTGCACGGCTCGGGGCTGACCAAGAAGGAGCTCCTGCTCCTGCGTCGCGAGAAGGACAAACTGGAGCGTCAGCTGGGCGGCATCCGCAACATGAGCCGTACCCCTTCGGCCCTGTTCGTGGTCGACATCAACAAGGAGGCCCTGGCCGTCTCCGAGGCCAACAAGCTGGGTATTCCGGTCGTGGCCCTGGTGGACACCAACACGGATCCCGAGCTCGTCACCTACCCCATTCCCGCCAACGACGATGCCATTCGCGGCGTCGAGCTGCTGACCAGGCTGATGGCCGATGCCGTGGCCGACGGTCTGCTGGAGCGCTCCGGCAAGGCCGCCAAGACCGAGGAGGCCTCCGACCAGCCCATGGCCGAGTGGGAGAAGAACCTGCTGGAGAACAAGGATGGACAGCCGCAGGAGCAGGCCCAGGAGACCGCCCAGGCTCCCCAGGCCGAGCAGCCCGCGCAACAGCAGCAGGAGACCCCCGCTGCCGATCAGGCCGCCTGAAATCTGGCGTCTAGATAGGAGAGTTTCATGGCAAAAATCACCGCTGCACTGATCAAGGAGCTGCGTGATCAGACCGGCGCCGGCATGATGGACGTCAAGAAGGCCCTGACCGAGGCCGAGGGCGACATGGCCCGCGCCAAGGAGATCATCCGCGCCACCGGCATCCAGGCCGCAGGCGCCCGTGAGGGCCGCAAGGCTCAGGAGGGTCTGATCGCCTCCACCGTCGTCGAGGGTGGACAGGGCCAGATCGGCTATGCCGTCGAGCTCAACTCCGAGACCGACTTCGTGGCCAAGACCCCTCAGTTCGTCGAGTTCGGCCAGGAGGTCATCGACGACGTGGCCAAGGCTGATGCCTCCAACGCCGAGCAGGTCGATGCCGCCCCATCCAAGTCCGGCACCGTCAAGGAGACCGTTGAGGAGGCCGGCGCGCTCTTCCATGAGCACGTCAAGGTCGGCCAGGTGGCCCGGGTCGAAGGTCCCCGTGTGGAGATCTACGCACACCGCAAGTCCGTGGAGATGCCCCCATCCATCGTGGCCATGATCGCCACTGATGAGGCCGGCGCCCAGGTCGCTCATGAGGTTGCCCTCCAGATCTCCGCCATGAGCCCCAAGTGGCTCAGCCGCGAGGATGTGCCGGCCGACGTGGTGGAGTCCGAGCGTCGCGTGGCCACTGAGAAGTCCCAGGCTGAAGGCAAGCCCGAGAAGATCATTCCCAAGATCGTCGAGGGGCGTCTGAACGCCTTCTTCAAGGAGACCGTCCTGTTGGAGCAGCAGTACGTCAAGGACACCTCCAAGACCATCGGTGACCTCTTCAAGCAGGCTGGCGGCAAGGCTCTGGCCTTCGCCCGTCTTGAGGTCGGCAAGGGCGACGAGGAGTAGTTGGCAGCCCAGAAATGCCCGTTGTCGTCACGCCTGATCCCACCTGAGGAATAGGCAGACGATTGGCATTGATGGTAGGGGAGCGGCTTTCGTGGCCGCTCCCCTTCTTTCCTCCCAGGCCGATCGCCTGAGTCTCTTTCCTTCGCCTATTCGGGAAGGGGTTGTCGCCCAGCCCGGATACCCTGTTAGCGGCGTATTCCGCCCGTCATCATGTCTGGAGAAAGGGCTTTTATGACCGGATCCGATTCAGCGCAAAACCCAGCATCGCCTCGTCGTGTGCTGCTCAAGCTCTCCGGAGAGGCCTTCGGGGGAGGCGAGGTCGGCATCGACGTGCAGGTGGTCAAGCGTGTGGCCAAGGAGATCGTCCAGGCGGTGCAGAGCGGCGTTCAGGTGGCCATCGTGGTGGGCGGCGGCAACTTCTTCCGCGGAGCAGAGCTCAGCCAGGCCGGCATTGAACGCTCGCGCGGCGACTACATGGGCATGCTGGGCACAGTCATGAACTGCCTGGCCTTGCAGGACTTCCTGGAGCAGGATGGTCAGGCCACCAGGGTGCAGACAGCCATCACCATGGGCCAGGTGGCCGAACCTTATATTCCTCTCAAGGCCATCCGTCACCTGGAGAAGGGGCGCGTGGTCATCTTCGGCGCCGGATCAGGCATGCCCTACTTTTCCACCGACACCGTCTCAATTCAGCGGGCCCTGGAGATCCACTGCGTCGAGGTTCTCATGGGCAAGAACGGGGTGGACGGTGTATACACGGCCGATCCGCACAAGCAGGCTTCTGCGCGCATGTTCACCAATCTGAGTTACCAGCGGGCCCTGGTGGACAACCTGGCCGTCATGGATGCAGCGGCGCTGTCCATGGCCCGGGACAATGACATGCCCATCCGTGTCTTCGGGCTTGAAGGCGAAGGCAACGTGACCGGAGCACTCAAAGGCCAGCGTCTGGGCACCCTGGTCCACGGCGGTCCTGATCGTACCCTGTAGCCGGATGCTGGCACACCCCGTGCCGCTTGGCCCCGTGGCCCCCTGGCCGTAGAGTATAAGAATGACGGACCTCGCGCGCACAGGCGGATGGTCCATACAGCAAGGAGCAGATCATGACCACAGTGGTGGACCAGGCCGGAAGGCAGATGGACAAGAGCATCGAGGCGACCAAGGAGAACTTCTCGGGAATCAGGACCGGGCGTGCCAACCCCTCCTTCCTCAACGACATCATGGTGGAGTATTACGGCACACCCACACCCATCAAGTCCTTGGCATCCATCGGCGTCCCGGAGCCCCGTACGCTGGCTGTCACCCCCTTCGACCCCTCCCAGGCAGGAGCGGTCGAGAAGGCCATCCGCGACTCCGACCTGGGCGTCAACCCCAGCCGTGACGGCAACGTCATCAGGGTCACCATGCCCGAACTGACCGAGGAGCGCCGTCGGGACTACGTCAAGCTGGCCAAGAACAAGGCCGAGGAGGGCAAGGTGGCCGTCCGCAACATCCGGCGCAAGGTCAAGGAGGAGCTGGAGGCCAAGGTCAAGGATGGCGACCTGGGCGAGGATGAAGGCAACCGGCTGCAGAAGGAGCTGGAGACCGTCACCAAGCAGAAGAACGATATGATCGACCAGCTCCTGGATGCCAAGGAGAAGGAGATCCTCGAGGTCTGATCCGCTTGGGGAGGGTCCACACTTCATGAGTACCAAGGAAAGCTTAGCCGAGAAGGCAGGTCAGGATGCAGTCGCAACCCTGAACAAACGGACCGGGCGCAACATGCCACAGGCGGTGGCTACCGGCGCGCTTCTGGTGGTCATCATCCTGGCCTGCATCCTGGTGCGCATCGACGCATTCATCTACCTGATCGTGATCTTCATGACCCTGGGTCTCTGGGAGCTCAGGGTGGACTTTGCCACGGCTGGGCTGCATATACCGGTTGTCGAGCTCTGGATCTGCTCGGCGGCCACCATGCTGGCCTCCTTCTACGCGCCGGACCATGTTGCGGTCATGACTGCAGGTGTTCTGGTCACTGCCCTGGTCGGAGCCCTTTCTGCCACCCGCAATCATCGCCTGGGTGGCCGTCTGCTCAAGGCGGTGAACGCCAAGCTGTCGGGCAAGGATGCGCAGACCATGGCCGATGCCTCCTACGGCACCGCAGATGGGGAGGTTCGGTCAAGCAGCCTGGCCAATGTGGGTGTCACTCTCCTGACTGTTGTCTACATCACCCTCCTGGCCTGTCTGATAACCCTGCCCACAACTTTCGGCGGGCACCCTGCCGCACATGCCTTCATGGTGATTTTCCTGCCCGCCTTGAGCGACATCGGTGGACTTCTCTTCGGCTCGCTCTTTGGCAGGCACAAGATTTCGCCCCGCATCTCGCCCGGCAAGTCGCTGGAGGGACTGGCAGGCTCCATGCTCTGCTGCCTGGTCGGCGCCCTGGTCATCTTCGCGGCCACCTATCCCATGGCGGATTGGGGACGGATCTGGTGGGTCGCCCTGCTCATGGGCATCATGGTCGGAGCCACAGGCACCCTGGGCGACCTGAGTGCATCCTTGATCAAACGCGACCTGGGGATCAAGGACATGGGCCACCTGCTCAAGGGCCATGGCGGGGTGCTGGACAGGGTTGATTCCATCCTCATGTCCGCACCATTCATCACACTGGTCCTTTTGGTCACTGGCCTGTGACCGGAATTGATGGCCCAATGCCCAGAGGGGCTGTCGGTTGGCTGATACAGGATGAGGTAGAGGTATGACAGATGTCGATATGACCGGTGCCGAGCCTGAAACAGGCATCACCCCAGGAGGCAAGGATGGGGCCTTCAGGGACGTTCTGGCTGCCGACCATGCCCGGCGAGGCAAGCCGCCGCGCCAATTTACGGACATGGACCAGCAGGAGCGGCAGGAGGTCTGCGCCCAACTGGGCCTGCCGAAATTCCGTGTCTCGCAACTGGCCAACCATTACTTCAACCATCTGTCCACCAACCCGGACGACTTCACGGACTTCCCCGCGGCCAACCGCCAGGAGGCCGCACACCGTTTCTTCCCTGAACTGATAACCCCGGTCACCGTTCAGAAGGCGGATCAGGGGACCACCATCAAGACCCTCTGGGAGCTCTTCGACGGGTCCAGGATCGAGTCCGTGCTCATGCGCTATCCCTCCAGGGCCACCCTCTGTATCTCCAGCCAGGTCGGCTGCGGCATGGGTTGCCCCTTCTGCGCCACAGGTCAGCTTGGATTGACCCGGAACATGTCGACCGGAGAGATTCTGGAACAGGTCAGGGCCGCCTCCCAGATGATGAGGTCCGGACAGGTGGCGGGCGGCCCGGGTCGTCTGAGCAACATCGTCTTCATGGGGATGGGCGAGCCCATGGGCAACTACCGGGCCGTGCTTTCCGCAGTCAGGCAGATCAGCGCCCTGCCACCCAAGGGATTCGGCATCTCGGCCAGGAATATCACTGTGTCCACGGTCGGCGTGGTCCCCGGCATCCGCAAGCTGACCAAGGAGGGAATCCCGGTCCGTCTGGCCGTCTCCCTCCATGCCCCTAGCGACAAGTTGCGCGACGAGCTTGTGCCCATGAACAGGCGCTTCAACACCACCCAGGTTCTGGATGCAGCCCACGACTACTACCTGGCCAGCGGCAGACGGGTCAGCATCGAGTACGCCCTGATGCGTGGCATCAACGACCAGGCCGAGCATGCCCGCCTTCTGGCCAAGCGCCTCAACCACTACGGGGACGACTGGGCGCATGTCAACCCCATACCTCTGAATCCGATTGAAGGGTCTCGTTGGACGGCCTCCAAGCCTGAGGATGAGCAGCGGTTCCTGGACATTCTTCACAAGGCCGGCATCACTGCGACCATGAGGGACACCCGCGGATCGGACATCGACGGCGCCTGCGGTCAGCTGGCAGCCAAGGCCGTCAAGCTTCAGGCCTGATTCGGCCTTCTGCAGTGTGGCCATGCCATAGTGTGGACATACGGTAGTCTTCCGACACTGCAGGGGCTAGTGTCGTGACTCAAACAATTCGGTTCTGGCAGGAAGGCAGGTCGCATGACGGTAGCGGTTCGTGTCATTCCCTGCCTTGATGTCGACCAGGGTCGTGTGGTCAAAGGCGTCCACTTCAAGAATCTGCGCGATGCGGGTGACCCGGTCGAACTGGCTTCCGCCTACTACCAACAGGGAGCCGACGAACTGACCTTTTTGGATGTGACTGCTTCTGGCAGCGGGCGAGCCACCATGGTGGACCTGGTCAAAAGCACCGCCGACCAGATTTTCATCCCGCTGACCGTCGGCGGAGGCGTGCGCACCCCGCAGGATGTCGATACTCTTCTGCGGTCCGGGGCTGACAAAGTCGGCATCAACACAGCAGCTATTGCCAACCCGCAGGTCATCGGCGACATCGCCCACAGCTTCGGTCGCCAGGTCCTGGTGCTCTCGGTCGATGCCCGCCGATCCGATGCACAGGGCATTACCTCGGGATATGAGGTGACCACCATGGGCGGACACCAGTCCACCGGCATCGATGCCATCGACTGGGTCAAGCAGGCCCAGGAACTCGGAGCCGGTGAGATCCTCCTCAACTCCATGGATGCGGACGGGACCCGTCAGGGATTCGATCTGGAGATGATCGCCGACGTGCGCAAGGCGGTATCCCTTCCGCTCATCGCCAGCGGCGGGGCAGGCAAGGCCGCCGATTTTCCTCCCGCTGTCAAGGCCGGGGCCGATGCGGTCCTGGCGGCTTCCGTCTTCCATTTTGGACAGGTGTCCATCAAGGACGTCAAGCAGGCGCTCCATGCGGCCGGGTATCCGGTTCGATGGCAGGCCTGAACCAATCCCGCAGAGAATTTCGGCACCATGCGGTGCATGGCATTTGCAGGTCCTATTGGCAGCAATCGGGAAACCATACCCAATACCATAAAAAGCGACCGACAAGGATATGTCGGACAAACCGGCTGAATCAATCAGCTGAATCATCAAGGAGAACGAGGATCAATGTCACAGTCTTCGAAGGACCAGGAAGCACGTTTGGACCCGAGCATAGCGGCCAGGCTCAAGAAGGACGCCAAGGGACTTGTGGCCGCAGTGGTACAGCAGTATGACAGCCGCCAGGTTCTTATGGTCGGTTACATGGACGAGGAAGCCCTTAGACGGACCCTGACAACAGGAAGAGTCACATTCTGGTCCCGCTCCAGGCAGGAATACTGGCGCAAGGGGGACACCTCCGGGCATGTCCAATACGTCAAGGGAGTCAGCATCGACTGTGACGGGGACGCGCTGCTTATCGAAGTGGACCAGGTGGGGGCCGCCTGCCATACCGGGACCAGGTCGTGTTTCGAAGCCGGCGGACCGCTTCCGGCGGTACAGGGTAATCGTACTCAGGCGGAAATGCAGAGCCAGGAAGGGCCATCCAGTGCAGAAAGACGCTAAGGTTGTGGCAGGGAACACACAGGAAACTGGAGGGAAGGGCTCTATGACCGTCTTGGATGAACTGGTGGCCGGCGCCGTGGAAGATGCTAGGGGCCGGGTACAGAAGATTCCCTTGGAAAGCCTCAAGCAACAGGTCAGGAGCATGAAGCGTACACCCCTGGATGCCGCCCGACTGCTCAGAGAGAGCGTCGGCATTCCGATCATCGCAGAGATCAAGCGCGCCTCGCCCTCCAAGGGGTATCTTGCCGACATCAAAAATCCCGCCGCTCTGGCCCGGCAGTATGCCAACGGGGGCGCCTCGGCCATATCCGTCCTGACCGAGGGCAGACGCTTCCTGGGGTCCTTGGAGGATCTGCGGCAGGTCAGGCAGGCCGTGGGCATTCCCGTGCTTAACAAGAATTTCATCGTCTCCGACTACCAGGTCTGGGAGTCCAGGGCCAATGGCGCCGATATGATCCTGCTGATTGTCGCGGCCTTGGATGATACCCGCCTCAAGCACCTGCTAGCCCTGGCCGGGAGCCTGGGCATGACCGCCCTGGTCGAGACTCATGATCGTCAGGAGATCGAGCGGGCCATAGCGGCCGGTGCCAGGGTAATCGGCATTAACGCCCGGAACCTGAAGGACCTGAGCGTTGACGTTGACCAGTATGCCCGGCTGGCTTCCAACCTGCCCAAGGACGTGGTCAAGGTGGCCGAGTCCGGAGTGTTCGGGACGGTCGAGCTGGAGCAGTACGCCCGGGCAGGGGCCGATGCGGTCCTGATAGGGGAGGGTCTGGTCACCTCCCAGGACCAGGAGGGTACGGTCCGCTTGCTGGTCCAGGCCGGTCACCGCTTCAAGGCCGCCGAGGCCAGGCCCCTCTCGACACATGACGGTCCCTATTTCGGACCCTATGGCGGACGTTTCGTCCCCGAGGCCCTGGTGGGCGCCCTTGACGAGCTGGAGCGTGTCTACAAGGAGGCCAAGGCTGATCCGGCCTTCAGCGAGGAGCTGAACAGACTCAACCGGGTCTATGTGGGGCGTCCTTCGGCCCTGACCCCGGCTCCTCGCTTCGCCAAGCTGATCAGCGATCGGGTCGGCGGCCAGGTCAGGGTCTTCCTGAAGAGGGAGGACCTTAACCACACGGGCGCCCATAAGATCAACAACGCCCTGGGCCAAGGGCTCCTGGTCAAGCGCATGGGCAAGAGCCGTGTCATCGCGGAGACCGGCGCCGGGCAGCACGGCGTGGCAACCGCTACGGTCTGTGCCCTCCTGGGCTTCAAGTGCCGGATCTACATGGGGCAGATCGACGCGCGCAGGCAGGCCCTGAACGTGGCCAGGATGCGAATGCTGGGAGCTGAAGTCGTCGAGGTGACCACCGGGACCAGGATCCTCAAGGATGCCATCAACGAGGCCCTGCGCGACTGGGTGACCAACGTGGAGTCCACCCACTACCTGCTGGGTACGGTGGCCGGCCCCCACCCCTTCCCGACCATCGTCAGGGACTTTCAGAAGATCATCGGCGAAGAGGCCTCCGCTCAGCTGTCTGCATATGGCATCGACCATCCTGACGGGGTTGTCGCCTGCGTCGGTGGAGGCTCCAACGCCATAGGCATCATGAACACCTTCCTGGACGATCCCCGGGTCTCCCTTTACGCTTACGAGGCCGGCGGGAACGGGCCCGAGTCGGGCGAGCACGCCATTCGCCTGTCGCCGGATACAGGCCAGGTCGGCGTCTTCCAGGGAACCAAGTCCTATCTGTTGGAGGACGACCAGGGCCAGACCATGGACACCTACTCCATCTCCGCTGGCCTGGACTACGCCTCGGTGGGACCTGAACACGCCTGGCTGCACGACATGGGCCGGGTCAAGTACGACTATGCGACCGACAAGGAAGCCATGCAGGCTTTCAGCGACCTCTGCCGGAGCGAGGGCATCATCCCTGCCCTGGAGTCCTCGCACGCCTTGGCCGGAGCCAGCAAGGCGGCCACCGACCTTTTGCGCAAGGGAATCAGGAATCCTGTCATTCTGATCAACATCTCGGGCAGGGGCGACAAGGATGTGGCCACGGCGGGCAGATGGTTCGGTTACCTGTCCGAGCAGGAGGCCAGCGCTCTGGAAGCCCAGGCCGGGCACGGAAAGAGCGGTCAAACAGAAGAGGAGGCCCGCTGATGGTCAACCAGCAATGGCAATGGCAGAAAGCCCCCGCCCAGCCCGTCCAGCCCAAGGGGTTCAGCTCTGCGGCCAGCCCGCTGGCATCCACGCTGCAGGCCCTCCGTCAGCAAGGCAGACCCGCTTTCATCGGCTACTTCCCCTATGGATTCCCCGACGTGCCCACATCCCTGGAGGCCATGCGGGTCATGGTGAAAAACGGGGTCGACATCGTCGAGATCGGACTGCCCTACAGCGACCCGGTCATGGATGGCCCGGTCATCCAGGCGGCCAGCAAGTGCGCCATCGACAATGGCGTCAAGGTCGAGGGCGTCTTCGATGCGGTCCGACAGGTCCAGGCGGGCGGTGCAAGGGCTCTGGTCATGAGCTACTGGAATCTGATTCTGCATCATGGGGTAGCGGACTTTGCTCAACGCATGGCCGAAGCCGGAGGATCCGGGCTGGTCACCCCGGATCTGATCGTCGACGAATCTGGGGAATGGATAGAGCAGTCGGACCGCTATGGCCTCGACCGGGTCTATCTCGTCTCGCCCGACTCCACCGATGCACGTCTGCAGCTCACCTCCCGAGCTGCCAGAGGCTTCGTCTATGCGACGTCCCGGATGGGTGTGACCGGAGAGCGAACCAGCATGTCCAACTCGGCCCAGAACCTGGTGGCGAGAGTCAGGCATGCGGGCGCTCCTTATGTGTGCGTGGGCATCGGGGTTTCGACCGCCCAGCAGGCCTCCCAGGTCGGCGCATACGCGGACGGGGTCATCGTCGGATCGGCCCTGGTTCACTGTCTTCTGGATGACGAGGGCAGGCCGCGGAAGGACCGCAGAAAGGCACTGGAGGCCTTGGCTGAGGTTTGCTCTGATCTGCGTTGGGGCATCTCCCAGGCCAGGAAGTGAGTAGGGCTGTAAGGTCCAGAGGCTAGATTGGGGCTTTATGACGCTTGCCTACATTCCATCGCCGGGAATATCCAGCTTCCAACTGGGGCCGGTCACCATCAGGTTCTATGCCCTGACCATGCTTCTGGCCATCATCGTGGCTGCCTGGATTACGGCCAGACGCTGGAAGAAAGAGGGTGGCCGGACCGACCAGATTCTGGACATCGCCATCTGCGCGGTACCGGCCGGCATCGTCGGCGCAAGGCTCTATCACGTCATCACCACACCCGAGCGGTATTTCGGGGCTGATGGCAACCCAGCGGACATTCTGCGCATCTGGCGTGGAGGCCTGGGCATCTGGGGTGCGGTCCTCCTGGGAGCCCTGGCGGCCTGGGCCTGGTGCCGCCACAAGAATTACCCGACCGCCCTGCTGGCAGACAGCGTGGCTCCTGCCCTCCTGGTGGCACAGGCCATCGGGCGGCTGGGCAACTGGTTCAATCAGGAGCTCTACGGAGCTCCCACCACACTGCCTTGGGGACTGAAGATCGATGCCGCAGGTTCCGCCATCGGCAGCAGCGAACAGTGCTATGACGGGGCCACCTGCCCGACCGGCACCCTCTTCCAACCCACATTCCTGTATGAGATGATCTGGAACCTGATTGGCGCGGCTCTTCTGGTCTGGATCGGCCACAAGGCGGTGAACATCCTCAAGGCCGGATCACTCTTCGCCCTCTATGTCATGTGGTACACCTTGGGGCGCACCTGGATCGAGGCCCTTCGTATCGACTTCGCCCACGAATTCCTGGGTGTCAGGATCAATGTCTGGGTGTCCATGACTGTCTTCTTCCTGGCGGCCGCGGCCTTCGTACTCATAGCGCGCAAGGGCAAGCCGACCTCCCTGCTGTCCGAAAAGCTGAGGACCATCACCGAGCTCGAGATACGTCAGGAATCCGAGGCCCGGAGCAAGTAGGACAGGGGTCGGTTGCCCGAGGGTCGGGACCTGTGCAATTGAGCCATAAACCGGTGCCGCCCGTCTTCCGTTCAACATAGAATAATCTCCATGAGCATTCAGATAGCACCCAGCATTCTTTCCGCCGATTTCGCCAACTTGGAGCGGGATCTCAAGGCTATTGCCAATGCCGATATGGTCCACGTGGATGTGATGGATCATCATTTTGTTCCCAACCTGACGCTTGGCGAGCCCGTGGTGGAGCGCATCTGCCAGGTGACCGATCTGCCGGTGGACGTGCATCTGATGATTGAGGACCCCGACCGCTGGGCCCCCGAATTCGCCAAGCTGGGTGTCGCCTCAGTCACCTTCCACACCGGAGCCGTCCATGCCCCGGTCCGTCTGGCCCGCCAGCTGCACGACATGGGGGTCAAGGCCTGCCTGGCTGTGCGCCCTGCCGAACCGGTGGAGCCCATCTTCGATATTCTCGATGAGTTTGACATGATTCTGGTCATGACCGTGGAGCCAGGCTTCGGCGGCCAGAAGTTCCTGGACAATCAGATGCCCAAGACCCGCCGCCTGCGTGATCAGATCACCGCCCGTGGTCTTAAGACCCACATCCAGGTGGATGGCGGGGTAAGCCCCACTACGGCTCCCATCGTGGCAGAGTCTGGAGCCGATGTCCTGGTTGCGGGCTCCGCCGTCTATGGCGCTGGTGACCCGGCCAAGGCCATTGACCGGATCAGACAGGCCGCGCAGGTAAGCTACAAGGACTGACAGGTTTTGCAGGAAGAATGGAGATAGCCAGATGAAGACCTTCGATGGGTTGTTTGAGGAGCTCACGACCAAGGCCAAGGAGCGCCCAGAAGGGTCCTTGACAGTGGACGAACTGGACAAGGGCACGCATTTCATCGGCAAGAAAATAAATGAAGAGGCCGGGGAAACCTGGATCGCCGCCGAGTATGAGGGTAAGGAGCGGACGGCTGAGGAGATGAGCCAGCTCCTGTATCACATCCAGGTCATGATGATCGATCGGGGCATCACACTGGAGGATGTCTACAGGTACCTGTGACCCCCAATCCCATTCCGCTGTAGATTCGCTTCCGCAATTAGGAGGTTGCCGTGTTGAAGGTCGCGGTGCCCAATAAAGGCATGTTGTCCCAGCCCGCATGGAGGTTGCTGTCAGAGTCTGGCTATCGTCTGCGTTCCAACGATCGGCAGCTGGTGGTCGATGATGTTGACAACGGCATCCAGCTCTTTTACTTAAGACCCAACGACATAGCGGTCTATGTCGGTCTGGGAACCATCGATCTGGGCATCACCGGGCGTGATCTACTGCTGAACTCGGGCACCGGGGCCGTCGAGGTCACCCAGCTGGGATTCGGCGCATCCACCTTCAGGTTCGCCGCTCCCGAATCCAGCAGTATCAGGAATCTACAGGATGTAGACGGCAAGCGGATCGCCACCACCTTCGACCGGCTTCTTGGTGATTACCTGGCCGGCAAGGGACTCAAGGCCGAATTGATCCACCTGGATGGGGCAGTGGAGTCCTCAGTCCAGCTCGGTGTGGCAGACCTGATCGCTGATGTGGTCTCCACCGGTACCACCTTGCGCAATGCCGGGCTCCGCGTTTTCGGCGATCCCATCCTGGAATCCGAGGGGATTCTCATCAGATCGCCACACCTGGATCCGAATGATGAGCGTCTGGCAGTCATGTCCCGCAGGCTGGAGGGTGTGCTGACAGCCCGCCGTTATGTGTTGATGGATTACGATATCCCGGTCGAGCGCGTTGCAATGGCTGTAGGCATCACGCCCGGTTATGAGTCGCCGACGGTCTCCTCCCTGCACGACAAGCAGTGGGCGGCCGTCAGGGCCATGGTGCCCAGGGACCAGGTGAACAACCTGATGGACAGGCTCTATGAGATTGGTGCGCGCGCCATCCTTGTAACAGCCCTCCAAGCTTCTAGAATGTAGTCGGATGGCACTGATCGATCGAATTTCACGCAGCAGGTACAGCCCTGAGCCGAGGTCGGTGATTCTCACCGTACCGAATGTCATCAGCCTGCTTCGTATCCTGTCCATACCCCTTATTGCCTACCTGGTGGCCAACCGACATCTGATCATTTCCCTGGTGGTCATGCTCATTTCGGCCTTGTCAGACGGTGTGGATGGGATTATTGCCCGCAGGTTCAACCAGGTCAGCAAGCTGGGCCAGATTCTGGATCCGGTGGCCGATCGCCTGCTTATTCTCTGCTCCGTCCTGGCTCTGAGCATCGCCTCCATTCTGCCCTGGTGGCTTCTGGCACTGGTCGGGGCCCGGGATGTGCTCATGGGCCTGCTTGTTCTGGCATTGGCCCAGCACGACTATGGTCCTCTGCCGGTGCATTTCGCGGGCAAGACCGGGACGGCTGTGCTCATGCTGGCCATACCTGCCCTGATTTTTGCAGACGTGGGTACCTCGACCTTCTTCCGCTTCTTCCATCTGGTGGCTCTTGCGGCTGTCATCTGGGGTGTGGCGCTCTACTGGCTGGCAGGGCTGATTTACGCACGTCAAGGCATCGGGTTGCTTCGTCAGGACCGTCAGGACCCCCACCATGACTGAACCGCAGATGACGCCTGAATCCTTCCCCGTGCCGCCCGACCGTGCACTTATTCACCGGCGGGCGGCTTTTTCGCATTCCAGTGCTGGCCTTGAACGCCACTATGTGGATGAGGAGAGCTCTGAGCCCTCCCAGGAGTCCATCCGGCGGCGCATGGCCGATGAGTCCCTGAGGCTGATTGATGATCTGACCAACCGTCCCATGGATCCCATGTTCGAGGATGCCCGCCTGTTGCCTGCCGAACGCAGATCACCGCTGAGCATCTGGGTGAACAGGATCCTGGTCTTCGTCATCTGCGTGCTGGTCGGCTTGGCTGGCACGGGAATAGTGCAGGTACTGCACAGGGACCCGCGTCAGAAGGTGCGTGAAAAGCTGATATCCCAGGTGGAGGCGGTCAGTAAGCGTGCCAACGACCTTAACGGGCAGATCTCGGACCTCAACGGCAATATCGACACGCTTTCGGGTCAAGTGGGTGGCCAAGGCCAGAACAGCACGCAAATCGCAGACGATTTGACCAACGGCACCAGCAAGGTGCAGGGCCAGGGTATCGTCATCACCCTGGCCAACCCTATTGCTTCCAAGGATGTCCGGGACAATGCTGATAAGATTAAACTGGTCACCGACCAGGACCTGCAGTGGTTTCTGACCAAGCTTTGGTCTGCGGGAGCCGAGGCCATTGCCATCAACGGCAATAGAATAGGGACACAGACTTCAGTGCGCACAGCCGGTCAGACCATCCTGGTGGGGACCGCCTCCATCGAGGCACCCTACAAGATTGAGGCCATAGGCGACCAGGGTGCCCTCTCTGATCTGATGTCTCGCAGCGATCTGCAGAACCGTCTGCATGATCTGAAGAATGCGAACATCACCGTCAATGTGAGCAAGCAACGGCGCCTGAATCTGAATGCCGTCGGTCTGCCCAATCTGTCATATGCCGGAAGGAGTCATTGACATGTCGGCAATTCTCGGCCTGATCCTGGGCGTGGTGGCGGGCATCTTCCTCAAGCCCGACATTCCCATTGTGCTGCAGCCCTACCTGCCCATCATGGTGGTGGCCGCCCTGGACGCACTCATGGGCGCGGTCCGTTCCTACTTCGAGCGCAGCTTCTCAGACCGGGTCTTCGTGGTCTCCTTCATCTCCAATGTAATCACGGCCACCCTTCTGGTCTTCCTGGGCAACCAGCTGGGTGTGGGCTCCCAGCTGTCCACAGCCGTCATCGTGGTTCTGGGCATCCGCATCTTCTCCAACGTCTCCGCTATTCGGCGCTTCATTTTCAAGGGGTGAGCATATGAGACGCACCTTCAGGAAGAAGCGCGATGAACAGATGCCCAAGAGCATTCCGCCCAGACGGCCTGGGCGGGTCAGGGCTCCATCCGACGATACGCAGACCGGCGCTTTCCCGGTGGTTCGCCGGCGGCCTCTGCGCACGCTCAACTCCAACGCCACCAGGGTCAGGCTGGTCACCAGCGTTCTGGTGGCCCTTATGTGCGCCCTGCTGGGCTTCGGGTACGCCGTCCAGGTGCGCAATAATCAGTCCTCCTACCAGAGCCTATCCGAGGAAGAACTGGTGCGGGTGCTGGACGAGACCAGCAACCAGGTCGACAAGCTGGAGGAGCGCAAGAGCCAGCTCAACCAGCAGCTGACCTCCATCAAGTCCGCTGCCGACAAGCAAAAGGAAGCCGCCCGCATCGCCCAGCAGAACGAGCAGAGCAGCGGCATCCTGTCCGGACGGCTGCCGGCCCAGGGCAGGGGAGTGGTGGTGACGGTCACCGAGGACAGCGACCGTGTGGATGCCTCCACCATGTTCAACCTGATCGAGGAGCTGCGCAATGCAGGGGCCGAGGTCATATCCTTCAACGATGTCCGGGTGGTCACCAATACCTATCTGTTGGATACCCGAACCGGCCTGCAGTGCGACCACACCAAGTTGCAAAGCCCCTACGTCGTGAAGGCCATCGGGGATCCGGACAGCCTGCAGAACGCCATACAGATCGCTGGGGGAGTGGGCTCGCGGATCAAGGTACAATTCCATGCATCCGTTTCCGTGGAGCAGTCCGATAGTGTCAAAATCGACCAGGTTCGACGCATGCAGGACTACCAGTATGCAAAGCCTGTAGAATAGGCAATTATGACAGAACCTATTCCCACTGCGGGCGAGACGACCATCATCGGCATGCCGGCCCTGAACATTCCAGTCACCTCCAACGGTGACCGTCCACTGACCAAGGACGACCTGGAGACCATGGCCCGATTGCCTGAGGGTACAGCCCTGCTGATCTCCACCAGGGGAGCGGTGTCGGGATCCCGCTATCTGCTGGACGAGGACCAGGTCAGCGTGGGCCGCGATCCGAAGGCGGATATTCTGTTGGACGACTCAACGGTCTCCCGAGCGCACGCCATATTCGTACGGACTGATCATGGCTTCCGTGTCGAGGACACGGGTAGCCTCAACGGCACCTACGTCAACCGTGAACGTGTGGATCAGGCCGATCTGCACAACGGTGACGAGATTATGATCGGCAAATTCCGGTTGGTCTACTTCGATAATCGGGCAGTCATCGCCAAGAACTGACAGGGGGCTTGACATGGCCGAAGAGGTGCCGACGCTGGTGCAAGGGGAACTTTTTTCACCTGAGCAGGCCGAAGGCACGACCCGTGGCTACAGGGGATCGGTCGCGGCCAAGGTGGCGGGCATCACCTATCGGCAGCTGGATTATTGGGCCCGCAAGCGGATTGTGGAACCGTCAATCAAGGCCTCTCATGGCTCGGGCTCTCGCAGGCTCTATTCCTTCAAGGATGTGGTCATCCTGGCTGTCCTCAAGCGCCTCCTGGATGCAGGCGTCAACCTGGTCAACGCAACGAGCACCGTGGCTTATCTTGAGCGTCGGACTGTCGGTCAGCTTGAGCATGTGACCGTGGTTTGCGACGGTGATCAGGTCACCGAATGCTCAGGCCCGGATCAGGTCTTCGCACTGATGCAGTCCGGGCGTGCCGTTTTTGCTATCTCTGTGGGCGCAATCTGGCATCGCATGGATTTGGAATTGCAGACCTGCGATCATGTGGATTTGACTACTGGGCAGCTGACCCCAGGTCTGCCTGAGCGGCCCATCGATGAGCTGACGGCCATGCGTCTGCGCCAGCGTCTGGAGCACCAGCACGAGCAGCGTCAGCGGGCCGCATGATCGATGAGTACAACATTGTACGGAAGCTATGTGCGGCTCAAATAGGGGAGAAAAACAATAAGTAATTTGACATAACGTACATTATCGGCTTATTAGGTCATGATTACGATTTTGCCATTTTTCAGCGATTCATGGTCGATCTATTGTGGTCAAACTTGGTGACGTTTCACTAGCATCACTCACAGATAGCAAAGGGCCACCCTGGTAATCTCGGGTGGCCCTAGGCGGTCCCTAAAAGGCAGGATACAGTTCTGGTCGACTCAGTGCTGAGTCTGGTCTTTGTCGAAGTAATCCTCGGCGGCCTGGAACAACTGGTCGACTTGGTCGATGACACGGTAGCAGCCGTGGGACTCAAGTTCTCCGGGCTCGGCATAGCCCCAGCCGCATCCCAGACAGTCCAGACCGGTTTCCTGCGCACCATCGGCATCAGTCCAGCGATCGCCGACCATAAGGGCCCGATCGCCGAGATTTGCATTGAAGCCAATCTGCTCCAGCGCATAGGTGATGACCTGATCCTTGGTGACCCTTGTGGAGTCCTTACTGGCGCCATAGACTCCATCTACCAGTGGCCTCAATCCGAAGTGGTCACAGACGGGCAGGGCCTGATACTCAGGCTTGCATGTGGCCACGGCCAACGTCAGACCACGCTCGTGCATACGATTCAGCTGCTCTGGGATGCCGTCGAAGACGGTGGCGAGCAGGCGTCCAGGGATGTGTTGCCCAGGATGCTCCGGATCCTCGAATGATGCCATCTCGCTGTAATAGTGCCGGTATATCTGTACGCCCCTGTCGAGGTCTTCCTCCCTGACGCCGTTGCGGCGCAACGATACTTTCACGGCCGGTCCGATGAATCTGCGAAGCTCGCTATCATTGGGCACGGGATAACCAAGATCCTTAAAAGTTTGCACTACGGAAGCGATAATGCCTGGATGTGAGGCGGTCAGGGTGCCGTCGAGGTCCAGAAGAACCAGACGGCGCGGTGATTTACTCATAGTCTGGGAACCATCCTTCGCGATGCATTTTCAGGCGCTTGTCCAAAACGGCCTTGAGCTCGTCCTCGGATCGACGCTCCAGCAGCATGTCCCAGTGGGTCCTGGTCGGTTTGCCGGTCTTGCCGGACTCCTCCTCGTCATGCCCCTCAAGATGAGCGATCTGCCCACAGCGACACTCCCACTCCTGTGGCACCTCAGCGCCCTCGGCCAGGGGCAGGATGGTCCGATGGCCCTTTGGGCAGATGTAGGCGACCTCGCTGCGTGCCGCGAAGTCCACATTCTGATCGGATTCCAGGGACTTCGCCCCAATACTCATGCCGCGAAGACTGCGCTCTGCCATGATTCCTCCATACTCGTGTCCGTCACTGCCTCCAAGCTACAGAACAGTGTTGACCTGAAACTTATTCCCTATATACGGCCGTGTTCACTCCACGCCCGTATAAGCCACAATGCCTCGGTTGACCTGGTCGGCGGCGATGCTGGCAGTCCTGGCCAGGTGATGCCCTCCCCTTCCCAGGTAGGGTTCCACCTGAACGATCTGGGTGAGCACATCGGACAGGCGCTTGGCGTTGCGCACGAAGTCCCCCGCCGTCAGATCGCTGTCACGCAGAATCGCGGTCAGCGAGTCGCCGCAGGCCCAGTCATAGATGGTTGGCCCCAAGCCAAAGTCGAGTTCCGGGGGCAGCTCCAATCCGGCCTGGTCACAGCGTTCCTGCACCTGGGACCACTGACGCTTCATATCCTCCATGGCCTCGACCAGCCTGGGAGCTCTGTATCCGGCCCTCTCCCCCGGCTGCTCCCCTACCCCACGTCGGGATTCGTAGACCAGCCCGGAAACGGCGGCCGCCAGTTCTGCGGGCTCCAGATTGTTGAGGATGCCCCGGTCCAGGATCTCGGCGAGGCTCAGATCCTGCTCGCTGTAAATGCGCCGGAGCAGCTGGCCCTTCCTGGTCAGTCGGCAGTCGTCAGGATCCACGGGACGGGTGTAGTGCAGGTCTGCCAGAATCTGGCAGATCCTGTCGAACTGGCGCGAGACTGACCCGGTTTTGGACTCGTACTGTTCACGGGTGCGTTGCAGCTCCTTGTCCATGCGGATCCACCGGTTCCCCCAGCGCAGGTGCTTGGGCAGGTCCGGGCACTGGCGGCAGGGATGGTTGCGCTCCTGCTCGCGCAGCTGGTCGATGTGCCGATCAAGGTCGCGGAAGGCCCGGTCGCGGGCTTTTTCACTGGTGAACCTCTGACGCTTCAAGCGGCGGCGATCATTCTTCTGGGCCGAGGAGAGAGCCGCACGGATGCGCATGAACTCAATCAGATCGCCACGGCTGCACCGGGCTGCCTTTCGGTAGTCCTCCAGGCCGCTGGTCAGGGTTTCGATGCGTTCCTCCAGCTCCGAGGCTGATCGGTTGGCCTCCCACTGTGCAAAGGAGTGATCCAGGGTATCCCGGGCACGCCCGTAGCTGGATGAGTTGAGCAGGTTGACGGCCATGTTGAAGGTGGGCCGGAAGCTGGAGTGCAGCGGGTAGACCCTCCTGCTGGACAAGGCGGCCATGGTCTTGGGGCTGAAGTCCCGATGGTCGACCACCACCACATGGCCGATGTCGTCGATTCCGCGCCGGCCGGCCCGACCGGTCAACTGGGTGAACTCACCGGGTGTCAGGGCTACATGGCCGGTGCCGTCGAACTTCTCCAGCTTCTCGACTACCACGCAGCGGGCAGGCATGTTGATGCCCAGGGCCAGGGTTTCGGTGGCAAAGACCACCTTGAGTAGTCCCAGTTCAAACAGATGTTCGACTATTTGCCGGAAGAGGGTGACCACGCCGGCGTGGTGGGCGGCGAAGCCCTGCTCCAAAGCGAAGCGGAACTGGGAGAATCCCAGGGCCTTGAGATCCTCCTTGCTGAGCTGGCCGGCTGCCATGGAGTCCACTATGTGCCGTATGCGGCGGGCCTCCTCATCAGTGGTCAGCTGCAGCCCCGCCCGGATGCATTGCTGGACGGCCTGGTCGCAGCCGGTTCGGGAGAAGATGAAGTAGATACCGGGCAGCATATCCATGAAGTCAAGCTCATCGACCACATCGGCCCGGCTTGGACGGTACCGCTCCCCCATTCGTCGCTCCGGCCTGCCGCCGCGGCCATGACGGTGGTGGTGCCCCTGGTCGCGGGCCTGGGCACGTTCCTGTCCGGTCTTGTCCAGCTGAGCCAGCCGGGAGACCAGACGCGGGTTGATCTTTGGGGTCTGCCGTCCTGAGCCGTCGTGCCGATATAGGTCCAGGATTTCGGGCTCGGTATGCCTGTCGGCCTGGACCAGGACATGCTGTTCCAGCGGCACGGGCCTGCGCTCGGAGACCACCAGATGTGTGTGCCCACGCACCGAAGAGATCCAGTCGGAGAATTCCTCCACGTTGGACACGGTTGCCGACAGCCCCACAATTCGGATGGAAGCCGGAAGATGGATGATGACCTCCTCCCAGACTGGCCCCCGGAAGCGGTCGGCCAGATAGTGGACCTCATCCAGGATTACGTACTTCAGGGCCGTCAGGGTGGAGGACTGCTCGTAGAGCATGTTGCGCAGGACCTCGGTGGTCATGACCACGATGTCCGCCTCGGAGTTGATGGAGGTGTCGCCGGTCAGCAGCCCCACCCGGTCCTCGCCATAGCGGTCGACCAGGTCATGGTATTTCTGATTGCTCAGGGCCTTGATGGGGGTGGTGTAGAAGGTCTTGACGTTCTGCTCCTGGGCCAAAAATACGGCGAAGTCCGCAACAATGGTCTTGCCGGCGCCGGTCGGAGCGGCCACCAGGACGTTGTCGCCATCCTCAAGGGCGGTGATGGCCTCCAACTGGAAGTCGTCCAGAGGGAAGGGCAACTTGGACTGAAAACGTGCGGGCGCTCCGGTCATGCGTTTGCGGTTACGACTGAAACGGGCGTAGCGTTCCGCCGGCCCCGGTTCGGATGCTGATGAATCCTGTCCGTGGTGACGATGACCTGACATGTTCCTCCAAGAACTACCTATTGAACTGCTTCCACCGCCGCCAGATGCGGCTGTGGTTCCTCCTGCGCTGCTCCTTGCGTTGCAGGACCAGGGCATGGGCCCGGCTGTATCGCTCGGTTGACTGAGACAAGGGCAGGGCGAAGGACGGGCCCTCAGTCCTATCCGTTGCCTGGGACTGCCCTGCTGCCGGGGGTTGTGGCATGTGGCGGTTCAGATCATCCGAGACCCGCCTGATTGAGCGGCCGGCTGCCATGGCGTGGCGGATGGCATAGACGGCTCCGCCAATCAGCATGGCCAGCATGAAGATCACCAGAAGAATCCAGATCCATCCAGGCATGGCACTCCTCTCCGACCGGGACTAGTGCCGGTCCTGCTCCTTGTCGTGAGCGTCGCTGATGGTGATCTCGCGCTGGGCACGGGCCAGGATCATGGTGCGCAGGGTCTTGGGCGCCACTGCGGTGATGTGCTTGGCGTGGGCGATGCAGAAAGCCACGAACCAGGAGTCCGAGGAGACGGTCAGGTGGATCTTCTGCCCGGGTCCGCAAGGCTCCACCGAGGCGCCCGGCAGGGACTTGATGTAGGGCAGGTCCGGCCGGTCGGTGATGAAGACCGCAGCCGTGCCGTTATCGAAGGACCACTTGCGCAGTTCGCTGACCGGCACATCCGGGAACTCCACCTTGTGGTTGGGCTTGACGATGGTCGCATGCTCGATTCTGGCGATTCGCAGAACCTGCCACTGTCGGTTGCGTCCGGTGCCCTGCTTGAGGTGGCGGCTGGAATCCGAGGGGGCGTCCGCAGCCTCAGTGCCCTCTGCGGCATCACCGATGTCGGTCCAGGCGGCGACATAGTAGACACCCTCATCCACGAAGATCTTGGCTGGGGCCACAACCTTGCGGCGGGTCCGACCGGCGGCGTCCGTGTACTCCATGTCCAACAGGGACTCGGTCTTGATGGCCCGGCGTACCACCGAGAAACTCTTGGGTTCGGTCTCGTACCCGGTCAGGGAGAGCCAGGGTGTCTCACCCGGCCCAACATGCGTGCGCAGGCGCTGGTAGAGGGACTCGGCCTGGCTGCGGGACTCTTCGGGCAGCAGGGGTGAATGGGCCAGGTAGTTGAGCGAGGCGGTCAGCATGCTCAGGTACTGGGGCGAGATGCCGGCCAGTCGCTCCAGCCCCAGCGAGTTGGTGGCCGAGACGATGCCGCTGTCGTCCAGCAGGGACCAGTCGATGTCGAAGAACTGGCTGCCGGCCATCTCGCCATCGTCCGAGACCGTCGTCAGGGTGTTGATGTCCTTGTGGATGGTATTGACGTACTTGCGCAGCTCCTCCTTGCTGTTGGGATGGCCGATGAAGCGATCGGCCAGCTCAGCCAGGGAGAACTCCTCGCCCAGGTGTGCGGACAGGAAGAGCATGAGCCGTAGGCGGCGGTCCACCTCGGATCCGGTCTGGAAGGAGGATGCACTGGCCCGGCGGGCGTGCCGAAGGTCCGTGTCGTCGTCGCTTAGGTCAGTGGCGAAATGCTCGACGCTGGTCCGGGCGATCTCCGGGGAGATGACCGTTGCTGCGCCGGGGCTCTGCGATTCGTCGGCCAGCTTGAAACGTGCGGCTGCATCCAGACGCCGCCGGAATGCGTCTGCCGCCTCCTGAGGACTGACGATGGAGGCATCGGGGTGCTCCAGGACGAACATGGCCAGATCGTCCGAGTCGGCATAGGCCACGTTCAGGTTCTCCCCGTCCACGTCCACGGTGGCGGCGAAGCGGCGGGAATCGATGACCTTGACCAGATCGTCGGGAATGCGTTGGGTGCCCAGTCCCGGGGCTATGGAGTCCAGTCCCAGACCGGGGATGGGCACCTGCGGCACTCTGGGTGTGGTGCGCGAGACCGGTCGTGTCGGCTCCTCGCTGGCCTCCTGGGACATGGCTATGGATCGCGCAAGGTAGTTGGCCGCGGCCAGCACCGGCATGTCCTCCTGGTTGAAGTGCATGCGGATGCGGGGCTCGTCCCCCAGCTGCAGACGGTAGGAGGCGAAATCCTGCCCCTCGGACTTGGAGGAATACTCGGGCTGACGGGATTCGATGGCTATGCCCATGGCCGCCAGCTTGGCGCGGTCACGCTGGAACTGTTTGGCGAAGGCGGCCTTGGCGGCCTGGTCAGCCAGCTCACCGTAGGAATCGGCATAGGCCTTGACCCGTTGCGCTATTTGCCGTGATGTAAGCCATTGCGGGAAAGCGGACGATAAGACGGCCAGGACATCAAGTTCGTGCTTGCCCCATTTATCCGAGAAACGCCGTCTTCCGTTCGTGCCTTCTGCCATCAGTCCTCGCGTATCGTTAAAATTTTGTATATCAGTGCGCCTAACGCACGCTTATCTATCATAGATTGATTTTCAGGACCATGGGAGCCAAACACCCAAATACGGTACCTTTTCTTGACAGGCTGAACCCTGTTGCGCCTGGCTCTAGACCCACTCGTCCGGTTCGATCCCCTGGGGTCCCACATACTGACCGTTGGGCACGTATGAGGAGCGCCCCTGGTCGCTCAGGTGGGCGTCCGCATACAAGGTCACATCCCTGCCGAAGGTCCAGTCCCCCTCGATGGTAACCGAGTTGGCAGCCGCCAGGCTGGGAACCCCGTAGGGGAAGCGTTCGTCGAAGTCGGCGATGTACTTGTAGTAGCGCTCATCCAGCTGGACATTTGGGAAATCGTAGTTGCCATCCTCCATCTCGTAGGAGTCGGTCAGATGGAAGCGGTCGGAGCGCATGATGAACAGGTCGTCGGTGGTCTTGACGGGCAGGAAGCGCATACGGTCCACCTGGACGCAGATGGCCCCGTCGAAGAGCGAAGCGGCTGAGCCCATGGCGGTCTCCAGTTGCACTACGGGAGGAGTGGAAGGATCGGTGGGATCGACGGTCTTACGGTTCTCGATGATGGGAAGGGGCAGCACGCCGTCATATTGGGCCAGCTTGTCGCGTAGGGCATCGACCCTGACCCAGATGCTGTTGGTGTTGAAGTAGGGATGCTTGCGGATGGACATGGCCGAGCTGCGGTCATGCGGGTCCACCTGTGACATCTCCCGTAGGATGAGGCGTCCGCTGGCCTTGTCGATGACGATGTGGCCGCCCTTGCGGTCAGCCTCGGTCCGCTTGGCCACCTCGATCATGAAGGGCGCTCCGGACTGTGCGAAATAGCCGGCCAGAGTCCTTGAAGGCCTGGCGCCCAGGTTGTCGGAGTTGGAGATGAACAGGTAGTCGATTCCCTGTTTCTTGAGCGTGTCCAGCAGACCGGTCTCCCAGATGGTCGAGAAGATGTCGCCGTGGCCGGGAGGGCACCATTCCAAATCGGGCTTGGCTGGGAAGTCGACCGGACGGCCGGTGTCGGCGTCGATTTTGGGCTCGATATGCTGAATGATCTCCATGGGCACGTCGTTCTGGACGAAGCGGCGGTCTTGCTTGACCACACGCATGGTGTCGCGCGAGGTGCGGAAGGAATTCATGAAGATCAGCGGCAGGGGTACTCCCAGACGCTTGCGTGCAGTCAGCACCTGGCCCATGATGATGTCCAGGAAGCGCATCCGACGGGCCTTGTGTCGGCGGATGGGTAGCAGGGACTTTGCCTTCTCCAGACCCATGGAGGTGCCCAGCCCTCCGTTGAGTTTGATGAAGGCGGTGCGGGAGAATGCGTCCAGTGCCATGTCCATGTCCATGGCGTCGTGGATGTCCTTGGTGCGGGGCACGTCCTTGAGCGGGGTGACGTCCTTCTCGCGCACGCAGGCCTTGGCATCTCCCCGTTCCCAGGTTTCGTAGAGGTGCTTGAACTGGTTGATGGAGACTTCGCTCATGCCCTTGTCTCGCATCTTCACGGCCGAAAGGTCGAAAACTTCTGTGCTCATGGAACCCCTTCCGGGCTGGGACGACTTGCGGCCGACGCGGGTTGCGTCGACCGTCCAGAATCATGATAGCAAGTGGAGCATGGGACCTGGCCTGCCTGGTCTAGTCTGCAAGGACTCGCCGGACCGTTGTCGGCCCCGCTGCGCTGTGCTACTATCTCTACTCGGTGCTGATGCACTGTCGGGCCGTAGCGCAGTTTGGTAGCGCACTTGACTGGGGGTCAAGGGGTCGCGGGTTCAAATCCCGCCGGCCCGACCAAATAGCAACAATTCCAAGGTCTTAGGCCTTGGAATTTTTTATTATCTGTATTCCCGGCTCCGGGCACATATTCGACATATCACTGGTTCTTCTCGTTTCTTCGCTCTTTTAGCTGCACTGCACTGTGGCGGATTGGGGCGACATGTTCATATGGAGGTCGCATGGCGACTGGTACATCACTGACTTGCGTCCCTTAACACGCACACTAATATCAGGCTGCCGGATGTCCCGCGATCATTCGACCTCCCAGCGAATCGAACTTACAGCCTCCAGGAGGCCTTCATCGTGGGAGACGATCACCAGGGCTCCCTGGTAGGGAGCCAGCACCTCGGCCAGAGCTGCCTGGGAGCGAAGGCCCAGATGATTGGTCGGTTCATCCAGAATCAGTAGCTGGGGATGTTTCAAGAATCCCAGGCACAGCAATAGTTTGCGGCCCTCGCCCGCAGAGAGTTCGTGACCGGCCAGAAGATCTTCTGGGTCAGCGTTTAGCTGGGCGTATGCCGTCATCAGTTTCTTTTTCTGAGTCCCCGGCAGCGCGACCGCGTCCTCCAAGGCCTTGTGTATTCGTGCCGAGCCAATGATCTGAGGCAGGATCAGGCGCGGTAGATCCGCGGGCAGACCGGCGACCAGCAGCTCGAGCAATGTGGATTTGCCTCGTCCATTCGGACCACTGATGCCGATGTGGTCTTTCGGCCCGATGCTGATGGTCTCTAGGGCTGGCCCATGCTGGCTGTCTGCTCCACTGTCTGTAGCTGCAATCCCGCGCAGATACAGGTGGAAGTCTTCGACGCCATGTCTTTCCATCCAGTCACGTAGGTCGCCGCCATCAACCCGGACCAATTCACGTTTGTGGCTGGCTTCGGCCTGCAGGCTCATGTTCCCGTCATAGCGTTTAGCGGCAGTCTGTAGGTCGGCGTTCTTTCTGCTGGTCGCGGCGATGCGCGCGTCAGCTTGCCGATAGCCGTGGGCAGCTGCTGTTCCCGAGGCCCCGGGTTTGGCCAGTTTGTGAATGTTCCGGGCGTCGTGGTCGTGTGGGTCGATCCGGCCTCCCTGCTGTCTCAGGGCATCCACATGCTGGAGTTTCTGGAAGCGGGCAGCCTTGTACCGCATAAGCCTGTCCAATTCCCTGTGGTTGCCATCCAATTCCTCCTGGGCGTGACGGTCTTCAGCCTTCTCCTGCTCCTCGATCTGCGCCAGCCTGCCCTTGAACTGGGTCAGCGTCAGCACATTGCCGGCCTGCGTGTGACGTTTGCGGAAAACCAACGACCTAGGGCAGCTGGCGTCGATCAGGGCCCGGTCGTGAGAGATTAATAGACCGATGCCTGCGAAGCTGTCCATGGCCTGGCCGATACGAGTCCTGGTCACTTCATCCACATGGTTGGTCGGTTCATCCAGGATCAGCAGGTCAGGTTCCCGGCTGAGGGAGCAGGCCACTTGCAGGCGCTTCGCCTCACCGCCGGAGAGGGTCGGATACCGGTAGACCCAATCGTCTGCTATGCCCAGGGTCCGCCTGATGGCAACGGCCCGCTGTGACCAGTCGTTGGCAAAATCGTCCAGGTTATGCGGTTGCTCGGCGATGTCCTGGGGGCAGTATTCGCAGACCAAGCTGTTGGGTTTTGGGCTGATACTTCCCTGGGTCGGCGATAGGCGTCCGCACAGGAGCAGAGCCAAGGTGGTTTTACTGCAGCCGTTATCGCCAAGCAGGGCGGTCCAGCCCCGATCCAAGGTCGCGGACAGATGCTCGAAAATGGCGGATGGGCTGCTCGGATAGGCGAAGCCGAGGTCGGTGATGGTGATGATACTAGGGTTCGACATGGGTTTCCTTCTGATGGTGATGCGGTTTGGTTCATCATCAGGGGAATCGTCGGCTGTGACTGGTCGGGCGGTCAGACCGTCATCGCGCAACTTCGGGCCATCGACTTTATGTTGGAATAATTGCAGTGGATGGTGCGAATGTGAGTGACGGTAGTTTTGGCCTGAGGATTCCCCTGCGGGGACAGTCGCCGCAAATAACTGGGAACCTCATGCTCTGGCCGCTACACAGTAGGGTGGCGGATTAGAAACGAAGCTCACCAATTTCGACGGTCTATACCGACCGCATAGGCAACTGTCTCATCACAAACGCAAGTCGAGGTCCTCTTTCACTGGACCACCTTGGCATATGGGGCAGTCCCTCTGAATAGCTTTCTACATTCAAGTTTAACCTAGCATCTCATCTTTTGCATGGAGCTGCCTCCAGATGGTGGTATCCGGTTGCCTGTGGCGGATTGGTTTGAGAAGTCGGCAGGATTTTGATTCTTGCCGCTGGGCTTTTGCGAACCTAAGAGCTGGTCGAGCTGATGGAAGTCAGGAGAATCACGTGTGTGTCCAGGATTACTTACGAGTGTCTGAGAAAGGGTCATTATGAACCTCTCCTGTCCCTTTATGCCACCGCATTCAGGGTCGTCTACGTTCCAAAATTCAAGGCATGAGGATTCTCGTTCGGCACCGGCATGATTTAGAGTCACTTAAGTTAGAAGTCGGTACTGCCTGTGCTGCCTTTCAGGGTGGAACGCATTCTATGGCGGTATTTTCTCTAATCAGGATTAAACGTGCCGTTTCAGATTCAGTGTATGTGACTGGTTGTGAGTTTGTGATGCTGTGGTGTCGGGTATCTGTTTGTAGCGTGGAACATGTTCCAGTCGGTGGCTACGCCGCAGCTTCGGGCTTGCCTGTTTCCTATCTGTTCTTTTGTCCTTATATACCGGTGGTAATTGGTGGTGTTCACCCTTGCTTAGGGTGGCGGGGTTGTGACGTGGGTCCTTCATATAGTTCGGTATTCGCGTGCGCGTCTCGCGTGTTTCGGAGACAGGCAGTGGTTCTGGAGCAGGGTAGGTTTGACCGGCTCGTCTTGGGTGAGCTCGGGTTTCAGAAAGGGAAAAAGGCTGGCCGTTACGGAAGTTGTTTTCAAGTCTGCGGTAACAGCGACGTAGTTTCTGGTGGTCTACCACTAGGACCCGCTTGCGGCCTCGGGATCGGCTGGGTCTTTACTGGTGATAGTGTGTTTGTTTATGAATGCCTTCGATTGCTCTTGTTTGGCGTTGAGGCTCTCGCCCTACCGTGTAGCCCCTCGACGTCATCGACCCTGGGTGAGCCGGTCGATCAGTTTCTTCAATTCACTGCAGTACTGCTGCCCTGGCCTGAGAATCAGGGCCGTTTAAGTGTCGCTTTACACGTGCACCAGCCAGCGTTGGATACCAGACGGCAGCGCAGACTTTCCCCAAACTGCGCAACCGCAAGTGATGAGCACATCCGGCCCTGGGATACGGCTGAAGATAACGGTGTAGGCCGCGATGTTCTCACTGTGGAACCACTGTCATCGATACCAGCCACTTCTGTCCGTCAGTCACGATAATCGAGCACCAGCCATGGGCTACGTAGGTGCCGTCGGCCATGAGAGTGTGATGACCCCCCGTTAAGCGCGTTGCGCGGCCTTATGCTCCGGCATCAGCTACCGACTATTTACGCCAGACCTTGGAGCTTCTATAGGCCCTCTCTACATCCGGGTGCTCCTTGTCACAGCCGGTCTAGGGAATCCTTGAGTTTGCGAGGCACGCAACCAGTCGGCGCGGCGCTCGGTAGGCATCATCGAGCAAGATGGGAGCACACAGCGCTATGTTGTGCCCGTGTTTGCGCGTCGGCGTATGGCAAAAGGGGCAATGCCTGGCCCTATTCGCCCTGGTCCTCGTGACTCAATTGAACAAGACCCCCCCCCCTAAACACTATTGAGCTTCCTGATTATGTTAGAATATTAAGGCTTTAACAAGCCTGGTCGCAATTGCATACATAAATATCGTTTCTTTGAGAAAATTCGACATTATGCGTTACATTGTTAATATCAATATCTGGGTGTACTACTTTCAGCCAGTTAATTCTGTGACTTATGGAGAGATTTCAAGCTTTTTTCAAATAGCAAAAAATAATAAACGAATCGGTGAATATAAGACAGATACACTATGCAAATATTCTTCAGAGAGAGGGGCTACTATTCTTCATAGAGAAGGGTTAGTGATGAGTATTTTTGAGTCAGTGCTGAATGATATTAATAATACAGCTTCTATTGTGACGGCGACAGCATCTGTTATCATCTCTTGGGTAGCTTATAAATTTAATAAGCGTGAATCCCGTAGGGATCTTGCAAAAGACTTGCAAGAAAGTCGCGATAAAGTAAACACATCATATGATGCTTGGATTTCCAATATTAATGAGGAAAAAGAGGAGTCCACTTATTTAGTAGATACATTTAAGTCTAACTCTGTTGCTTTAATTAATGCAATCGAAGCTAGTAGTAGTGTGCAACCTCAACTCACAAACTGGCTGCATGCACTTAATGGACAAATGATTGTAGTGGGTCTAATGAGATCACAGCTGCGTGATTGGCCCCAAGAAGAAGACTTATCAGATAACACAAAATGGGCTAGTGCTCTTATGAATATGCTATTGGACATAGTGAAAGATTCAATCACGCCAATCACGCCAGCAGGAGATGATTCGGATTTGTTGGACGATGATTTCTGGCTCGTATTAGATAATCCAGTATTGATAAACAATGGTGGAGAAGTGGGGCCCACTGTTGATCAAGTCATGTTTGAACAGGCACGGGAAAAGTGGATGCCTAAGGACATGAAAAGCAGTGAGCAAAAACTTAGATTGCAAACCCTCATAGATTATAAAGTGATAGCTGAAAATGCTATAGCTTTTATACTTTATGGAGAACTTCTTCATAGGCCTGCGGATTGGCAGGAACGTTTCGAAATGGTCAGCATGATTATACTTAACTATCTTTTTAAGCGCTTCTTAAGTTTAGCAGACAAGCAGATAAATACTATACTTGATTAACTAGAATCGTATTTAATTATGAGAAAAGCAATAAAAACAACTTTATTTTGATTTGAATCCTTACTTTACGCAAGTTCCTTAGTTCAGTGATTGTAAGCCTTAAAATTATTAATAAAACTGAAATATATCCAACCCACTGGTTTTTATGCATTGACTCATGCAGGATGCCTAAAGGAAGTCGAGTATTGAAGAAAGTCATGTATATTTTGATAGTATAAGAATGCTAAAGACACAGCCTGCGGTGACTTGAATGTGCCGAGCATTAACTAACTTCTGCAGGCTCACCTTGTGTTCTATTCGACCCCCGCGCATGCAGGTCATCCTGGAACAGACATGCGTTATTAAATAAGCAGTCTAAACAGCTATAGATAGTGGAATATGAATTGACAAATCTGCGTTCTGCCGATGAAATCCATGCATTTTAGATATTATCAATAAATCAAGCTTATTTAAATAATTATAACCTATATACGAATAATATACAGTAATGTAGTGCGATTAAGTACGCTTGTTATGGCCGAAATCAATAGAGTATGTCATCAAAATCATTTTTTGTGACTTAGTCACTTAAGTTGCTGGCTGTACCAATTTGGAGAGACTCTAAATCTTTAGATACGATTGCTGATCAATACTGATTTAGCTTCCGATTACAGTTGAATCAACGCCTATTCAGGGTTATATACCAAAATAACTCAAAGCACGGTTCAACAGTAGTTATATTGTATAATATTCGTTATCAAAATAATGAGAAAACAGATGAATGACGCCATCACTACTGCCAGTGGCCTGCTTGCCTTCAAAGGAATGTGTATCTGAGCTTTTGACCTCTTAGCAGGTAGAAGTGGAAGACATTGAGCTCCTTCTCATTTACTTTCTACACGACGAGAATGCCGCTTTTGATATCAAGGCAGGGGCAGAAATAAACATCCTGCGGTTTGTCTTAGCCCACGCTGCTGACATTAGCGAGTATGTGAAAACGACACGTACTTGTAGCGCAGCCATAGCTGCAAGAGTATAGAACTCATCAGCTTGGATGAATTCTATTTGAGCTTTGAACGGCATGTTTATAATTTAAACAGTAGAATAATTGAATCCGCGGATTGCGTATTGCTACTCCTATAACTCATTCTGGTTTATATTGCATGATGTTACCGAATGTAATCGCGGTTACAGGCGCTGTGTTAATTTCAGGGTTGAAATATGTCCTTTATGGTTGAATCGAATACATCAGCTAGGTGGAAGGCCAGTGGAAGTAAAGGGTCGAAATGGCCTTTTTTCGATCGAAATTACTGTTTGACGACTTACTCCCAGCTTTTTTGATAGTTGCTCCTGAGACCAGCCACGCTCCTTTCGCATTTTGCCCGGCGGTTATCCATGATGGGCGAACCTCACAAATGCATACGACAGTGCAAGGATCAAGAGCATCCCTATGAGAACACACACCAGCATGAGAGCCCATTGATCGGCTCCCATCAAACTGGCCAGCCGGCAACCGGCCGACACCAACCCGATGAAAATGCGGTATGAAAGTTGCGCGGCCCTTCCGTACCAGTGGCTCTCTATGTTCTCTTCTGCATATAGATTTGATCCAGGCAAGGTATCGGGATCCACCAAAATTACCCACCAAAAGCTCACGGATATGGGACAAAGCTAGAGCCTTGATCATCCATGGCACGGGCTGTGGCATGAAGCCAGCCAGAAGGATTCCCGGAACTATGCTGATCGCCAGGCCTGGAACCAAAGCGGTTGTGAGCGCTGGCATCGAACGGGAACCGAACGAACAGTGCCAAACGATATGGGTTGCACATCGACAGTTTCTTTACTGATCTTCTTATTCTTCATGGGTTTCTCCTTTGTTGAACTCAAATTAGAATCGGTCGACCTGGATGGACATTACTAAAATGTAAGGCAAACTTTACGTCAAGTGTATTTGACAATATGCAGTTGCGCTAACACTGGGAAAGAGTTTCTATTTTCTTCTCTGCATTAGGACGTTTGGAGGCACAATTAACAGCCTGTTAAGAGCTGCCAAACGTAGGTCTTTGAATAGTGTTGCCAAACAGCTTTGAAGTGATCTGTGATTGCAATTAAAGTGCGAACTTTCTTTCGGCTAATGGGCTATAATTCCTTTAACAGCTGAGTCAGTCAATCTACCATGGTTTATTAGTTCCCTGGACTACTGGTTTCGATATAGTTGAGCTAGTTACAAAGTTGTTAGAAATAAACCTGATCTTATAAAGCGACCGAGCGCTGTCAATTCATACCTGATTTTTATAATGAAGATATCCCGGCTATCATTTTTTATTCACGTTAATTAGAATAGATGATGTGAAAAGACTAGATACTGTGATTAGCTCTATAAGTAGAGATTTAGTTTTAGAAATTGGTGAAATCTAATCGGGATTTTTAGGCTCGTCACAGTCTATGCGAGTGGATAGAGTTGTAAAGATATTGATTATTGGTGAGGGTGTCTTCTTGGAGGATCACTTGACATTGGGAGAATTGGAATCGGCTAATTCGCTTACGTCGCATCGGAAACACCCGACTAGTAAAGATGTTGCAGCTTTGGCAGGTGTCGCTCAAAGTACGGTCTCCTATGTTATGAATGGGTCACGTCCAGTTTCTAAAGCTACAAAAGACAAAATAATGTCAGCAATGAAAAAGCTGAATTACCAACCTAATACAGCAGCAAGAGTACTTCGGACGTCTAAAACACAACTCATTGCCGTACTTGAAACTATAACGGCAGATTCGGATGGAACCATTATTCCGCCCTATCTCGCGACTATTGCTGAGGAATCGCGTAAGCGTAACTTTGATATCATTTTATCTGCAACGTCAGAAGGACCGGCAGCCTTAACGAGGTTGTCTGGGCGTTCTTCATGCGACGGTTTCATCATCATGGATGTTGAGAAGAATGATCCGCGAATTGAGGTGGCTTCAAAATTAGAGATTCCTTCTGTTATTTTTGGACATCCTAATAGAAGTTTTGGGCTGGATACAATTTATTTTGATTATGAGGCTGCTGCAAAACTTATCGTCGATACGCTCGCATCTTCAGGGCATAGACATATAGTTTTTATTAAACCTGATTCGGAAGGGCGAGAAGATAAATTTAAGTCTTTTGTTCTTTTTTATCGATGTGGGGTGATGAGAGCACGTCAGCTTGGTATAGATGTTGCCATTATACGAATAGGGTCATCAGGATGGAGAGGCATTTCGGTTTCTAAAAAAGAAATCCTAATGAACTGCAGAGATCGTTTGGCGGTAGTTTCAAGATCTCCGCAAGATTTCGAACCCTTACACAGGATTCTTGAACAAGAGCATCTTCGAATAGGAATAGATGTCTCTCTTATAGGTGTTTTCGATGATCCAGTTGCAAAATCATTCCAATTTCCGGTTGCAAATGTATCACCGAGGCCTGAGTTTGTTTCTCGCCGAGTCGTAGATACACTTATAAACCGTATAGAAGGCTCTGTAGACAATCAAATCATTGAGGCGGTTAAACCCCTTGGACTGAATAGTCGTTGTACCCTAGCGCATTTTTAAAAAAAGCAAAAAAGTCGCTTCATTCCTCCCAGCGAGTTAGCATTGCTCTAAATAATTGGTCGTCGGTGAGATGATTATGATTAATTAGTAATACCAACACTTTTTGCTCGTTTTTTGAATAGGTAAAATCTCGTTGCCATTGATAGAAATATGGCCCCTCGCCTTCATTCCGCACATAGGACATAAAGCCACTCAGTACATTAGCAGTTTGTGCTATATCAGTTAGACATTCATTTTTAAAATAGTTCGTCCAAACTCCATGTTCGCTTTTATTCAAGACTTCTCTTGCTCTTATATACTCGCGACGAGCTAAACCGGCACTATAGAAGGCTTTTTGCCACATGCCTTTAAACCCTTGTGCCAGTGAATTACATGTGAGAAGAGCGCCACGTGAGCAGTGGGCGTATACCTGTGACTGAAGCAATAAGGTATCTTCGAACAATCTGCGGGTGGTTTTATCCATTTTCAAGGCCCTTTTGTTCTGGAATGTGACTAGGGTTTCATACTGAGCCGCACCTTTTTTACATAGGTCTTTATATGATGTCACCTGTTCTTTCAAGGAGGCGGATTTCCACATCCAATCTAATTCAGTTGATCTACTGTTTGAGTCATGCATGAATTGGCTGATGAGCACCCGAGGAATATAGTTCCAGAATTGTTCACCTGCGTGATTATCCCAATGCGGTCCGAAAGAGACAGCATAATGGAAATAGGCTTGGATTGATTCTTCTACCGCTTGCCTGTTGTCCTTTCCGTAGTATGTAGAGGAATATCGCTCATCATGATGTTTAACAAACGCGTCAGGTTTTTCCGAAATTCCTTTCCTCCAAAGATCTGCAATCAAATCGAGGTAGTAGGTATGTGGTTTGATGTTTGAAGCGTTAATGATCCAATAATCAGTGGCCTTGTGGCCAAGGACATGGGTTAATTCTTTGACCACGTCACAAGGATTGTTGGGCAAGGTAGTAATATGGTTTGCCGCTTGAAGATCAAAGAATGAAACATGGTAATAAATTCCTTGTTTACCGGTGTCATCAGATCGTGGCATTGAATCTATACGTGTATCTGTATTGTTCTGGCGGCGAGCAACCATTCGCCCATAGCCATTATCGGACCAGACTTTTATTACATCTCTTGGTATGTTGATTAGTCCTTTTGCATATAAATCGATGACCTCACCGTACAGATATGTACACATTGTTGCATGTGGATTTGCTTGGATAACGATCTCGCGTTGTATCTTGATAATTTCACTTATCAGTTTCCCTCTGGCTTGATCGGTTGAAGAAGCTGGATCGTCCAGCCAGAATGGTCTGTCGCCTTGCCCTCTGAATCCAAGATTCCAAATGGTCTTGCTGTTCTTGTTAGAAGCAACACTAGCCCTCCATAGTGAAATAAATTTATCTTTGTTGATTGACCATGATGGAGCTTCGTGTGGATATACGCTTGAGAACATTGGAGCACCCAGAGGTTCACTGTGGTGCTGAGCGATTACAAGTCCACGTTCCCTTGCCAGTGGTATATGCTTATTGACATCTGAACCTGTACCCGGTATTACCATATTGCCATTGCATCGAAGCAAGGTTTCAAATACCATACGCCATGGCTGCAACCTATCGTTTTCGATGCTCCATTCCATGAGCAAAACTTCATCATTAATAAACCAACCGCGATTTTTTACCAGGAAAGGACCGGAAGTATATTGATAATTATCAGGTAATTCAACATAGTTATGTTGCTTCGCTTTCCAATCCATCCAAAACCAGAAGTCTGGTATTCCAAGTAGCTCGCGGCTTATATGATAAATTCCATATACGAAGCCTAATTCATCCGGGGCACACATACTTAATCCGTTTCTTTCCGCTTTAATAGAGAAAGTCTGTCTAGGCAGATTCGAGTCTTTCTCAAGCATTAGTGAAAAGTCGGACACATCTGAATCAGAGATAACCTTTTTCAGGTCCCTTTGTAGATCATTTATTGCTAACTGGACAGCCTTGCTAGTTATTCGACCAAGAATTTGTACGTGTGAATGTAAGAGTACCATTCAGTTTCCTTATCTTCCTCTTTGCTTAACAACATAAGTGGTCAACCCATGACTGGCACATTCCGCGTTGACTAATACCAGTAAAGAAACTCCAATCAGCGGAATAATGAAGAAGCTATATGGGAGTAAACCCACGCCAATGAAAACGATGCACATGTCGAATGATGCGGTCGCTAATGTCCATTTGAGTTGAACAGGGACAAGGAGCGCTGCATTAACCCACTTCTGTTTCATTGTCAGCCCAGTTAAGTTATTCATAGTCGGTAGGTAAATTGATTGCAACAGCAATGCAATGCAAATGATTACACACACGCAAGAAAGAGATTTACCCAGCATGTCTCCACCTTTGTAATAGAAGGCTATGCCAATCCCAGCGAGCACAAACATGAAGATGTTTGCGATTCCCATTTGTAAGGCCGGTTTCCAGATATTCCGAATATAATGCCAGAAGTCATGCCAGACATAAACTATTTTGCCTTCTAATAATGATAGGCAAATGTTGGTGGCTGCAAACCATGCAATAGGCAAAGTCAGGATTGGTAAAGAAGTTACGATCAGGAGGATGTTAAGTTCAATAAGTTGTGAAGTGTGATGAACTACAACATCTTTAACCCTTCTTGGTGCTGATTGACTACTAATATCACAGGCTTCGTCTTGATCAGGCGCGCGTTCAGGTGGATTATAAATTGAATCGAAAAGCTTCATTGTATTTCACTCTAATCATGAGTTCTGCCTTGATACCTGGGTGTGGCTGATTCAGCATCTCCTTGAGTATGCAGAACCAGCCACACCCTGCAGGGAATAATCTATTGAGCTGAATTTATGTTATCTTGTATCTCTTTTTTCATGGATTTTGCAGCATCATCAGCACTTCTTTTGCCGAAAGCGACATCTTGCGAATAGCGGGCAATTATTTTATCGAGGTCAGAGGCTCCATTAGGAGTAACTGCCGGAGATTTGCCGATGGTCTTTGCTATCAGTGTGGGGAAATCAAGTGTTTGTCTTTGAACACCAGTTGAAGTTCCGGCGAGTTCTTTACGAATATCGTTGTTACTTGGAATTCCCCTTTCTGTACCAAGTATTTTACCAGCGGTTTTGTTATTGATAAGGAAATCAACCAACATCGCTGCCTCGGCAGGATGTTTTGATTTGGCTGAAATAGTCCAGTACATTCCAGGTTTGAGATATGAAGCCTTCTCGTTCGCCTTCATTTGAGGTATAGGAACGAGTTTCATGTTATCGGTTCCAGCCGCTTTCGAATAGACAGTGATTTGTGTTGCCTGGGTAAAGCCCATTGCGGCTTTATTGGTCGCAAGATCAGATTGGTCTGTTGTCCCGGAAGCCTGCTCTGAAAGATGATCTGCCGTCCCGGATATCGGATTTTTCCCATGCGTCCAGTCGTAGGACATTTTTAGGAATGAAGACAGAGTCTTTTCTGAGATAGATACCTTATTTTCATTGAAGAGTTGTTCATTGTTTTGCCTCGCCCAAATCTGTAATCCCATGCCGTTATTTAGTGGAGCTATTCCTGTAATTTGTCCATTGGATTTAGTAGTTACTTCTTTTGCGAAGCTGATTAGGTCATCCCAGGTCCACTGCTTTGTATCAGGCAGATTTAGCCCAAGCTTACTTAGGACATCCATATTAACGACTATGCCAAGCGGCGTGGATGAGATCGGAGCAGCATATTGCTTTCCATTTACCTTGCCCATGCCTCTTAAGGAAGAATCCATGTGATTGAGATTCAGATAATTCGAGACACGATCCATATCAAATAGCGAACCTTGGGAAGCATATGATGCAAGATAGAGCTCATCCATTTGCATTACATCCGGTGCATTCCCACCTGCGGAGTTAGTTGCAAGTTTATCCCAGTAGCCAGACCAATCTGAGTATTGTGTTTCGACTGTTATATTCGGATGTTTGCTTTCAAATGCTTGAATTGCTTGCTCTGTTACTTTTACCCGACTGTCGGCTCCCCACCAATCAATGGTAAGAGAGACCTTTCCTTTCGCTGGAGTGACGATAGCTGTTTTCTCAGCCGCAGAATCGGATACACTCGATCCGCATCCTGTAAGGCACATTGCCACTGCCAGGTAAGCAATGGGTAAAATACGATGCCATTTGCCGGTTTTTCGCATAATTGCTCCTTCGTTGTTTTGACTAGAATTAACTTCCTATAGGAAAATGTTGTATTTATCTCCAATTGCTTGTCATTTACCGCCAGTTGTGGCTATGCCTTCTACTAAGTAGCGTTGACCTAGTGTGAAAACAATCAACAGAGGTACGATTGAAGCCACGCTCATTGCGAACATAGGCCCGAATGAGGATTGAGATTGTGCGTCTATGAAAGTACGCAGAGCGATGGGAACAGTGTACATTTCTGGTTTGGTCAAATATATTAGCTGGCTAAAAAAATCATTCCAAGTCCAGATGAAGGTGAATACGGCTGTCGTCCCAATAGCCGGTTTCATCAAAGGCAGCAATACTTGAAAGAAAATACGTATATGCCCTGCCCCATCGATTTTAGCAGCCTCATCCAAATCGCGGGGTAACCCACGGATGAACTGATACATAAGAAATGTGAAGAAACCATCTGTAGCAAGGAATTTTGGAAGAATTAAAGGAACAAAAGTATTGACCAAATGCAGGCTGTTCCAAAGTATATATTGCGGAATTATTATCACATGTACTGGGACCATCAGCATGAGCAGCATAAAGCCAAAGAGAAGACCTCGGAAACGGAATTTCAACCTCGCAAAAGCGTATGCTGCCATGGAGCAAGTAAAAATATTGCCTAATATTGCGCAAGCAACAATCAAGAATGAATTCATAAAATAACGGCTGAAGGGGTAAGTTAAGGCGTTCCACCCTTCACTGTAATTACTCCATACGGGCTTACGCACAACGAGTCCGGAATTCGCGAAGATCTCTGATGGAGCTCTGAGCGAACTGGCGACCATCCATAGTATTGGATAAAGCATGAGAATAGCCAAAGCGAGGACAACGAGCTGCTTCACTATTCCAACCCATGTTTTTGTATTCTTTGCTCGTGCGTGTTCTCCCGGAAAGTCTGTTTTCTGTATGGCCTTGGATGATGAATTTATAGATGTCATGGCTCTCTCTTGACTATCAGTCGCTATAATGAACCCAAAACTTCGACAAGACGAAGTTAATGATTGTAAAAATGGCAACAATGATTACTAGCACCCATGCCATTGCTGATGCGTAACCCATGCGCATAGATCCAAACCCTTGCTGATACAAATATAGAGTATAGAAAAGTGTGGAGTCTGCCGGTCCCCCAGTACCTCCGGATACCACAAAAGCTGGGGTAAAGTTCTGGAAGCTATTGATAATACTCATGACCAGATTGAAAAAGATTATTGGAGAGAGCATTGGTATAGTAATCGATTGGAACTGTCGCCATTTGCCAGCTCCATCCACGCTGGCTGCTTCATATAGTTCTTTAGGTATCTGGCGAAGACCAGCAAGGAAAATCACCATTGCTGATCCGAATTGCCACACGTGTAATGCAATCAACGTCCAATTTGCTGTAGACGGATTCGCCACCCACGATTGGGTGCTGTGTATACCAAACATCTGCAGTGTCTGATTAATTATCCCATTTGTCCCGAAGATAATTTTCCACAGTACAGCAACTGCTACAGACCCTCCGAGCATCGAAGGTATGTAGAAGGCTGATCGGTAGAAGGCGAGTCCTCTCATGCCCTTGTTGAGCAAAATCGCGAGGGCTAGAGCGGCAACAAGTTGGAGAGGAACGGAAATAATAACATAGGTAAAAGTTACTTTGAGTGCTTGGTGAAAACGCTGGTCAGTGAGCATTCGCTGATAATTTGCCAGCCCCATGAAGCGAGGTGGCTTTAGCATGTTGTAATTTGCCAGGCTCAGAAAAAGAGAAGCTATCATGGGAATAAGCGTGAGGCAAGAAGCACCTATGAGCCATGGCAGCAGAAATCCGCATGCGGGCTTAATATCTGTGTTGTTGTTGTCGCGTTTTCCCTTTTTTCGATTGTTTATCAACGTCGCGAATTCTGTTGCGGCGCTCATAGCCCACCTCCTCAGCATAACAGACAAGTAGACACGTCTAACGGTCGACGCGGGGCTTTGTACCTTTGCTCAGACGACTGCAGATACATGTCTTTGACTGTGCGAACACCTCTGTCCTTAAATCGATACGAATTTACTCGATTCGTATCAAACTCTAAAACAGACCGTTGATTTTGTCAAAGTGCCTGTCGAGTATAGAAAAGATTTATAGAATCAGTTTTGATGCTGGAGAATATCTTCTTGTTGATTCCAGCGAAGAAGAGCGAGTTAACGTTTGCTTAAGTCAAGAGTGATTTGTAGTTAGTGATTCGAGCACACAGGCTTTTACATCTATATGCAAAGCACCGAAGAAAAATAGTTCATGGTTATAAACCGTATTGATATTAGTGGGTAAAGTCATAGATACAAGTGCGCGGATAAATTCATTATTTGAGTATCACAACATTCTTGTATTTGAAAAAATTCTATTTATCAAACGTAAGTCATGAGTCAAGACCGTTATATTGAGCTACTGATGCCAGAAACGGAGGGGTCAGCGTTCAGCGCATTAGGTTATTTACATTAGGTTATTTATGGTGAAGCAGTAGATTATATTCAATTACTTTAAATATGTAAGTTTCTTGGCTGTAAGTTTTTATTGAGGCTTTTCAGAATGTGTAATACGGCTATTCCAATACCGGTTTTGTCCGCTTTAACCAATAGTATTTGCCTATCTAATAATGTGGCCCTTCCGTTCTTAATTCTGCATTTTATTTAGTTAGTAATTTGGACGAAAGTATATTTGATATTATTCATATTATTTTTTTTTAAATTTTTAGCTATGCTGAGCCCTAATCACTGCTATTACCCTAATCACTGCTATTAATTGAATCTGCTATGGTTGATAGATTGACTTTTACTGCTTGAGATAAAAGATGGAAAAAGAAAACCATATAGCTGATACTGCTCTTTTTTTCTCTCCCTCTCTCGCGCGCGTAGCTATCCATAATATGTCCTTTCAACTTATGCCGCGATTCTGCAAAAGAAATGTCGTCAGAGAGCGGTCGGGTGGACAATTGACAGTTTTTGGTTTGTGCCGAGTCTGCTCTTGGTTCTTAGCACAGTTTTCTATTCAGTATCACATTTCGGTGAATTACAGGAATTAAGAGTGGAGTTTACAGCGGGAGCATGTACGGTCTCTTTGATCCGGTACATGATCATGAACTGAGTAAATAAACTTTAATGCTTCGGTTAGTTTCTCAGAATATCTTCCTGCAATCTATACTGCTCTACTAACTTTCTTATTCGCATTTTACAAACCTCGGGTATTAGGAAGCGATAGTATCTGGGTGGTTTCCCCAGTACTTATGTTCCCAAATTCAATTTTGACTTTTGCATCTCCGATTATCCATATACTCCGGCCGCCAGCATAAAGGGAAGGGGAAGAAAGCAAGCTCTGATTAAATATCTTCCGCAGGACTAAAATCCAAGACCAAGAAAGCCCAGCTAGTGTTTGATTCATTTGTCTTCGACGTGGAAACGGCGGCCAACCCATAAAGCTATTGCGGTCATTTCAGGATTAGATCTAGGGAATGAACTTGAAAAATCAGAAAATGCTCAACCAAGAGATGCGTCGCTCTTACAATCATTGTTTCAGGATTATTAATGGTATGGATCCAGCTCGGATGTATATGAGCAGTGCCGGCGCTTGACGGTGTTTGGGAATTAAATGCGGTTTATCCTTTGCTGAGCGTCAAGCAGCACAAAGCTGATTGATGCGCAGAAAGCTATCGATTGTTGATTCTTGACGCTGATGTGTCAGCAAACATTGAGAAATCCTCATGATACTTTTTAAGGAGTCTAATCAGTTTATAAAGCCAAGTTCGAGGAATATCCCAAGAAGCCGCTGTTTACTATGAGTCATGAATACAACGAATATTCTCAAAAGAAACATCAGCGGGCAACTCTATGTGCCTAGCAAGCGCTCTTCTCGCAACAGACAAATCCTAATGGTCGAGGCCGGTTCGCCTATCTTATGGCAGTCCAGAACCGGTCGACGCCGATATTATCATTCCCATATACAACGAGGAGGTTCAGCTGGCTGACTCCGTATCCACCTTATGCAGCTTTCTGGATCGTCACGCCAGAGATCTGACACCCTTTAGCTGGAACGTCGTGATTGCGGACAACGCCAGCACTGATGCCAGTTGGCAGATAGCCAAGTCTTTGTGCGACTGGTGCCCCAACCAGGTTCGTGCCTTGCACCTGGCGAGAAAGGGCCGCGGTTACGCCCTGAAACAGGCCTGGCTCAGCTCCAAGGCGGCAGTCGTCGCATATATGGATGTGGATCTATCCACCGACATCGGCTCTACGGGCAGCCTTATTCTTCCTCTGCTCCAGGGCGGGGCTGACATCGCCTTTGGCTCGCGTCTCATGCCGCAGTCTCAGGTCACCCGCTCCCCCAAACGTGAATTCATTTCGCGCACCTACAACCTCATGCTCCGCTCATATCTGGCGGTCTCCTTTCATGATGCACAGTGCGGTTTCAAGGCCATTACTGCCCAGGCTGCGATGCCCTGCTGCCTCAGGTGAAAGATGACGAGTGTTTCTTCAATACCGAGCTGCTTGTGCGCGCCCAGCAGGCCGGAATGACCATGCTGGAGTTGCCTGTTCGCTGGGTGGAGGATGCCGGCTCGACGGTCGACATTCCAGACACGGTAAAGAAGGATCTGGAAGGCATGCACCGGGTCAGGGAGGGTATGGAGGCCCGAGCGGTCGAGCAGCTTCGCGTCGACCTGGACTCCCCTGCCGTCTGGGATCAGATCCGCCAGCATGAGCTGCGCGGATCCCTCTTGCCTGCCAGAAAGGAGAATCCGCATTCACCTATGCGGAATCCAGGTAAAGAAGCTGCCGCTTGTTGAGCGGCTGACAGCAAACGAAATCTCATACAGAAAGAGCAAACTTCACCTATCATGAACGCTTCATTGGCTTCTAACAGCAGCTATGGCTTCTCCACGCATTCACAGGCTTGCAATTCGCCACGATCAACAAGCGCAGATGCAGTCGCTGATAAGCACGCTTCCCGCGCGTATATCCTGCCGCGACGGACTCGTGAAGACTGGGTGGCAATGGGTGTCATGCTGCTTGCGGCCTGTGCAATATTCTTCATCAACCTTACGGCCTCCGGGTATGCCAACGAGTTCTATTCAGCTACGGCCCAGGCTGGCTCGGTCAGCTGGAAGGCCTTTCTCTGGGGGTCCTTGGACTCGGGGAACGCCATCACCGTGGACAAGCCGCCGGCAGCCCTTTGGCTGATGGCGCTTTCCGCGCGCATCCTTGGTCTGAATTCCTTTGCCATCCTCCTGCCGGAAGCGCTGATGGGGGTGGCGACCACCTACCTGCTCTATGCCACCGTGCGCCGGTATTGGGGCAACTGGGCGGGCATCGTCACCGGCTTCATTTTCATGCTCACTCCGGTAGCCGCGCTTATGTTCCGCTTCAACAACCCCGATGCCTTGCTGGTGCTATTGATGACCGGTGCCACTCACGCGCTTCTCAGATCCCTGGAGTATGCCAACCATCCTTCTGGCAATCGAAAGCGCACCTGGTGGATGGTCCTGGCCGGTGCTCTGATTGGATTCGGCTTTCTTACCAAGCAACTGCAGGTGCTGCTCGTACTGCCTGGTTTTGCCCTGGCTTTTCTTCTGGCCTCGCCGACAGGCATGGTTCGTCGCATCCTGGATTCACTGGCTGCCATTGGTTCCATGATCGTCGCCGCTGGCTGGTGGGTGCTGCTGACGGTCATCGTGCCAGTCAGCGACAGACCTTATGTAGGTGGTTCCCAGCGCAATTCCTTCCTTGAGCTCACTTTTGGCTACAACGGTTTCGGACGCTTGACCGGCAGCGAAGAAGGATCGGTCATACCCGGCCACGGCCATGAAGGTGGCGGCATGCCGGCTGGTGGCGGTCGCGGTGGCGGCAAGTGGGGCCAGACTGGCCTTAACCGTCTGTTCAGCGGCGAGTTCGGCACGCAGATTTCCTGGCTGGCACCTTTGGCTTTCGCAGGCATTGTCATCAGCTTGCTGGTTATCGGCAGGGCCGTCCGCACTGACGTGCGCAGGGCCAGCGTCATTGCTTTCGGAGGTTGGCTGACCGTCACCTGGCTCGTTTTCAGCTTTATGGCCGGCATTTTCCACCAGTATTACACCGTGGCTCTGGCACCTGCCCTGGCTGCGATGGTTGCCATCGGCGCATTCAGTCTGTGGATCGCCCGGGACAAGCTCTGGGCCAGGATTGTCACGCCGATTCTTATCACCTTCGCGGCCTTCTGGGATTTCAGTCTGGCAGGTCGCTCCCAGTGGCTCTCCTGGCTCAAGTGGTCCATTCTCATAATCGGTCTCATGGGCGCCCTCGGTTTTGCCCTGGCTGGGCTGTTGCGAATACGACGACTCGCTCTTGTAGCCCTCATTCTCTCGGTCATAGGGCTTATGGCTGGCCCTGCTGCATGGACGCTGTACACCGTATCCCAAGGACACATGGGATCAATCGTCCTGGCCGGCCCCAGTCTGACTTCAAGGAATATGGGTGGCGGCCCCGGTGGTATGCCCGGGGGTGCTCCTGGCGGTGGCCGGCATGGTGGTGGTCAGGCAGGCGGCATGGCACCTGGCAATATGCAGCAAGGCATACCTGGTGGTGACGGCGGTCCCATGGGCTCATATCAAATGGGTCAAGACCCGACGGATCAGCTGGGACAGCCGAGCAAGCAGGGCCAGATGCCCGGTGGTAGTTCGGATAGTCAACAGCCTCCCAGCATGGGTTCTCAAGGACCAGGTCCCATGGGCCAGGATTCCTCGGGTTCACATGAGGAATCCAGCACTTCGGGTGTGCCTTCCGTGCCATCACAGCGCAGCGGCAAATCTGGATTCCATGATGGATCAGAAGGAGGAAGGATGAAGGGAGGAGGTCTGCTTGGTGGAGGCCGGTCCAGTTCCAAGGTCGTCGTCATGCTGGAAAAGTCATCTGACTCCTATCGCTTGGCTGCTGCCACGACTGGATCCCAGCAGGCGGCGGGCTATCAGCTGGCCTCTCAAAAGCCGGTTATGGCCATTGGCGGGTTCAATGGTTCCGACCCCTACCCCAGCTTGGAACAGTTCAAGCAGTACGTGAAGGATAAGCAGATTCATTACTACATAGCTGGTGAGATGGGCGGTCATCAGATGGGAGGTTCCGATACGGCCACACAAATCTCGCAGTGGGTGGCCAAGCACTATACCGCAACCACGGTTGACGGCGTCACTGTGTATGATCTGAGCCAGCAGCAGGCCAGTTGAGCGGTAGGGTTAGCTCTTGTCTAAGGGATACTCCCAGGTTTGTGGTAACCAGATAAAGATGAGACGAGCCACTGACTTCTAATCTGTAGGTTGCGAGTAGTTGTCTGGTTTGCGCAGTGAAAAGTGCAAAGCAGTGAGCGGACTGAGAATACTTCAGTCCGCTCATTTTTATATTGACAGGTTCGCGCAGGAATTCAGATCTGATTATTACAAGACTTTGCATTGTATGTCAGATCACATCAGATCAAACTAAATAGAGCCATTGATCTTGTTGTACTCGTTTTCTTTGCACTGCTGTATGCAATCCTTAAAAATGGCGGATTTCTATCGCCAACACATGTATTAAGACGCAAAAAATACAGGCTGATATAGTTCTTTTCCATCTACAGATTAGCCCGCTTGTATTGAGCGCTATTCAGTGGTTTGCCATGTTGGCCTGATACCAAAGGACGGCGATGTTGATCCGGTCCCTGACCTTGATCTTTGCCAGTATGCGGCTGACTGTCTTTTTGACCGAGTCGGGCTGCAGCTGGAGGCGCTCGGCAATCTCCGCATTCGTCAGGCCTTGGCTGACCAGCGAAGCGACCTCAAGCTCGCGTTTGCCCAGCTGGGCGAATTTTTCGCGAGCCTTAGACTCATCACTGACTCTTGTCTTTGGGACTCCTCTCCTGATCACTTCGGCCGTGATGCGCGGCGTAAGAATGGCATCGCCTGCATGCACCGCATGGATGGCTCTATTCAGATCGGCTGTCTTGACATCCTTGAGCAAGAAGCCGGAGGCGCCTGCCCCTAAGGCTGTGAAGGCATAGTCGTCCTCGTCGTAGGTGGTCAGAATAAGAATGCTCATTTCAGGGTGGAGCTTTTTGATACGGCTGGTGGCATCCAGCCCGTCCATGACCGGCATTCGCACATCCATCAGAATCACATCAGGCAGGGGTTGCTGATTTTCGGTGGCTGTGGCCAGTTTTTCCAAAGCTTCTTGGCCGTTGGCCGCCTGTGCTATGACATGCAAGGTTGGATCCTTGGCGACCATGAGTGCAAGTCCCATGCGGGTCGGGCGCTGGTCGTCGACGATCATGACACGGATCATGCACTTTCCTCCTTACCCGTGTTGTCAGCTGCCGTAGCAGCTAGTGGGGGTATACGAGCCTGCAAGATCCAACCGTCAGGACCAGGACCAGAATGGAAGCTGCCCCCATGAGCTTGCACCTCGGCTCCTAACCTGGCAAGGCCTGTACCGTTGCTACCGTTGTTGTCAGTATCGTTGTTCAAAAGTTGGCCATCATCACGAACGGTAATGTTTGTGCCGCCCTGGCTGTCGTGATCCCAGGAAACCACAATACGATCGACTCCTTGTCCGTGGCGGAGAGCGTTGGTGATCGCCTCCCTGGTCACAGTGAAAGCAAGATTGGCCTGCCTGGGATCTTGTGGTCGACGGCCTGTCTCTGTCAGGGCAGTGCTGATGCCGGCATGACGGGCGTGGTCGAGGATGGGTTTGATGTCATTCCAGCCATGCTCCTCCCCTATGGACTGCGCTGGGTCGTTTTCAGGTTCTGCCTTTGATTGCAGGGTTTTTACAGCTGTTCTGGTATCGTCCAATCCCTGTCGTGCCAGGTCGTTGATCATCGAGATGGCCTCATCAATTTCCGGCTTACCGCTGGCATGATCCATCCCCTCGGATAGGGCGATGATGGCGGTCAAGTCGTGACCCAGGCTGTCGTGCAAATCGGCGGCGACCTTGGACTGATACATGGCTTGGTCCCGCTCGCGGGCCAGGGTCTGGGCATGCGAGCGCTCCTCCTCCAGCGCCTGCGCCGACATGCGTGACTGCCTTGCTGAGCGTGAGAAAAAGGCGGCTGTCAGACACAGGGCGAATGCCAGACCAGTCGGATATAGAAGGTCAGTGAAGTGGACATCATGATGCCAGTTGGCAGAGAGTGCAATGCTGAGCAGACCCAGAATGGTGGAACTACACAGTCCAGCTGCCAATGATGCCATGCTTTTGGCTTCTACAGCGCAGGCGTAGAGGTTGACGAGCCAGGGAATGATCAGGTAGGTGCATCCCGAGCCATAGATTGCGGCAGTCAGGGCAAGCAGGCCACTGAAAACCAGTAGGGTCGCCATAGGATATAGGCGGCGCAGGCATAGGGTGACAAGTGCGACAAAAATAATGACCACGAACAGGGGCAAGCCCCAGCTGTCAGACTTCAAAACCTGGTAAAGGGTTCGATTGGCACTGCCCGGGGCGAGAATCAGCCTGGTCAGCATCATCGTCTCGTAGATGGCGCAGAGAAAGACTGCCACGAAGGCCGTATATGGCCGGTTCCATAACTGAATCCAACCTTGAGTCTTCTTGTCTGCCCTCATCGACGAGCCTCTTCCTGGTAACTGCTGGTAGTCCATTATGCTGTCAGACACTGAAATATGCGACCTTACGAGTGCTGCATCCTCTCTTCATTGACTCTGCATCAAAATTAGACTGCTCTGCGGGCCTCGTGCCGGAATATAAGGAGGCTGATCAGCACCCAGAGGATTGCCGTCATGCACGAGGCCGCCATAGAGGCCGTAGACGCGATATTGCCCATGTCACGGGCTGCGGATGCAGTGGTGATCAGGGCCAGCGGATAAGGCAGTGCCAAGGCAGGTGCGGCAACCGACAGCGCACAGCCTGCCAGAGTGAGCAGAAACATGATGCTCATGGTTGAGGCAAAGGATTCGGCTCTGGCAGCTATGGCTTGGGTCAGAGTCATAATGGCCCACACTGACAACGTCATCGGTACGCCACGCATAAGATAGGGACCGAGTTCCGCAGGGTCGAAGCCTCCTACCAGAACACCCACGAGTATGAATTCGGATTCGAAAATGGCGACGGTAAGGAGGGATGCCAGCAGTCCGTGCAGCATCTTCCCGACTATGGCGGTCCCGACCATGCCGGAGGCATTAAGGCGCTGCCAGTTGCGTCCCTTGTGCTCGTTGGCTTCAACCTGGGCTGCAAAGGCTGCGACCAGGACTGGTATGAAGACCATACTTGGCAGAAGGATCGCCTGCCCCCAGACCGCAGCCCAGGTCACTCCTTGAACCTGGAAGTCCGGTCTGTAGCTCTGGTACTGGTCCCAACCGTTGAATATTCCTATGGCGTCGAAGAGCACTGTGGCCAGCCAGTACCAAGTATTGCCGGCCTTGCGGATCTCCCATCTGAAGGCGGCAGTGATCGATGGCCTTGCGCGATTCATCGGGCTAATGGTTATGGTGTTTGTCGAGTACTGTCTGTTCATCGGTCTGACTCCTTGACCTTGATGACGAATGCTGATATTCCCGACCAGATAATGCAGACCAGAAGGCTGGTCAGGACCTTCATCCAGGGGTTGGTGACCAAGGTCATTCTGGCAAAACCATCAGAGCTGGCTGAAAACAGGAACGGGCTGGCCGCGGAACTGATCCCGGCTGGGAAGAACCAGCCCAGACCCGGCATACTCATCGGGCCCAGTCCAGTCCCGATCAGACCGGCTATCACACCCAGTCCCAGGCCTATGGCCTGCCTTTCGATAGTCAGGGAGAGGGCGAGTTGTATGGCCGTGACAGCCATGGATGAGAAGCAGGCAATCAGTGTCGGAAGGAGTATGTATTCGGCCAGACTGCCCTCGATATGAAACCCTTGTGCTGAAGCCGTCAACGGTATCCAAGTCAGAGGAATTACGAAGCAAAGTGTAAGCGCGCACCCCGCAACTACGAGCTTGGCAAGAAACCTCCCAGTCGCACTCTGGCCTAGGGATCGCCATTTGAGATCCATGCGCTCGCTGCTCTCCATGACGGCAAGCCGGCTGGTCAGCAGCGCTGCAAGGATGGGTGCCAGCAGACCGACAGTTTGGAATATCTCACCTTGTGCAAGGGCTACGGTACGAGTGGCGGGGTTCGCAGACTCGGCTCGTTTCATGAAGGCCAAGCCCGACCATGCCGAAACCAGGGCAATCATGCCCAAGGCCATCCACCAAAATGAGGAGCCTTTCAACTTGCGAAGCTCCATCGAAAGCAGAACAAGTAGCCCTCCTGGATGGGATGGGCGTGGCGGTTTTCCCAATCGAAATTCTTCGGACCGCATGGAGATTGATTCGACAGAGCTCATCGTGTGCTCCTCCGTTTAAGACCGGACGGCTTCATACCACTCTGCGCTACATGGTTCTGTAAGACATAGTTTTGTGAAATATGGTTCCGCGGGTTTTCCACTAGTTCGAGGAAGGCCTCTTCCAGGCTTTTGCGTTCGGAGGCGACACGGTATACCTGCAGACCATGCGAAACCAGTCGAGTTACCAGCGCCCCGATTTGTGGATCGGGTATCTCGGGAATGCGCAGGGTTGCGCTCTTCCTGATATATTCGTGGTGAATGCCTTGAGTTTCGAGCATCTCTGATGCGAGCCCAGGATCGGACACCCGTAGATCGATATGACCCTCTTCCCGCAGGTTTTTCAAAGTTCCCTGGTAGAGCAAATGACCATCGGCAATGATGCCAACCACCGGAGCCATCTTTTCAATCTCCGACAGGATATGGCTGCTGATGATGACAGTGACCCCCTCCGAGGCGGCCAAGTCCATAATCATTCGTCGCACCTCGACCACTGCCTCGGCATCCAAGCCATTGGTGGGCTCATCCAGGAGCAGGAGCTCCGGATGCGAGATCAGCGCCATGGCGATGCCCAGCCGCTGCTTCATCCCCAGAGAGTAGGCGCCCGCCTTCCTCTTCTCGTATCCCCGCAATCCAACCTTGGTGAGCACTTCTGAGGCAGCCGAAACTGGCAGATCCAGATAATCGGCTACCATGCGGCAGTTATCGAGACCTGATAGGCCTGGATAGAAGCTGGGTCCTTCAATCATGGAGCCCACACGGCCCGGCTGGATCCTGCTCTTCTTTCCGACCTGCTGTCCAAGCATCCATATGCTTCCAGCAGTCGGTTTTGTCAATCCCAGGAGGAGTTTCATGGTTGTCGATTTTCCGGCTCCGTTTGGTCCCAGCAGTCCGTAGACTCCGCCAGCCTGTACCCGTAGATTCAGCCCATCCACGGCTTTGAATCCGCCATAGGCCTTGACCAACCCCTGTGTGGCCACAGCCAGTTGCGGGTCATTGTTTCCGTCCGTATATGCCATTGCGCATCTCCTTCCAATCGGAATTCAACTGATTTCTATGCAAGTTCGGCGGGCGCAATCCTTCAACGCGGGAAAAGAAACTGTCCCCTGCAGGGGACAAGTCGCTGCTGATGAGGCTGATTTGTATCCATAGGAAAAGAGTCTTGCTGGATTTAGTCGTCTTCATGATTGAATAGGGGCTACTCTGCAAACAAGCAGAACCAAAAGCGTCCTCATCAAGAACCTGTTATTGGGTATTGGGACGCTAGGGGCCGGCGTGTGTATGCACTCACTCACCCATCCCCCAGAAAACAAACGATTTGACCTTGACATAATGGCAGGGTTTAGGGTCAAGGCATGACACGGGAGAGCGAATTCAGTGGCGAGGGCAACAAGAACGGCTTGAGCATCGGTCAGATGTCTGAGTTTATTGGGGTCAGTCGGAGAATGCTGCGCCATTGGGAGCAGGAAGGACTGATCTCACCCCTTCGCGACCAGTCGAATTACCGGCATTATCTGCAGGATGACGTCGCACAGCTGGAGCGAATTGTGACATACAGGGAGATGGGCTTCAATGCCCGACAAATCAAGGCATTGCTCAAGTGCAAGGCACCGCTGGCCTTGGATGAGTTGCGAGGTCAGCGTTCGCGGATTGAGGTGAAAATCCAGCTTCTTAGGAAAGCTGCGGATCGTTTGGACCGGCTCATAACCCTTGCCGAGGGGAAGTCGGGTAATGATTCAGCCGCCACGAAGACCGATCAGGAGGACCAGTACTTTTCGGAAGCATACGAACGCTGGGGTACTAGCAGGCAGTGGCTTGAGTATGCGGAGCGAAAAGCCATGTGCTCCGAGCAAGAGCGGAAAAAGGACACGGCCTGGCTCAAAAATGTAGAAAGTGAGCTTGCACAAGCCAAGCGAAAAGGTCTGCCACCGTCCTCAGATAAGGTTCTCGAACTGATTGACGAGCATCGGCAGGCTCTGTCATGGTTTCACGTAACGCCTTCCATGCACGTCATTCTTGGACGCATGTATGTGGCTGATCCACGTTTTAGATCCCACTATGAACGACTGGAACCTGGATTGGCGCAATGGATGCTTGCTGCAATCGAAGCTGAGGCTCGTGCAATCGGGATAGATCCGTCAACCGCTAAATGGGAGTGACGCAGTCAGTGTCCTCCATCTACGTATCACGTTTTCTGTTTGACAACCCAATTGAAAATCCTTCAATTAAGGAACGAGGTAACCATGCACAACCATGACCAGCCCAAAGCTACTGCTTATACAGGTGCAGCCATAAGTCCTGTGCCGGAGCCAGGGAAGGATGCGGAGCCGCCGGAGCCTTATAGGGGCATTTACCTCATGCCCATGTTCATGTGCCTGTATAGCAACGATCTAGAAGAATCAGAGGTTTTCTGGACGCAGGGATTGAGTTTCATCAATTTATACACCATGCCAGGCGTGATGATTCACTTGCGGCGCTGGGCCTTTCAGGATGTGCTGATTCGCAAGAGTGGCCCCAAAGCTGGCAGCCCTGACACAGAGATGGAGTCCATAGGAAGCCTGAGCGTAGCAGTCACGGAAAAGCAGATCGGCAAGATTGTGGATGCATGTGAGCGCCTTCGTCCGGGATCCACTTCAGCTCCAATACGTAAGCCGTGGAACTCGCTCGAAGCTAGGATTCACACTCCAGAAGGCCTGGCCCTTACCCTTACGGCTGCCTTGGCTGTCGATAAAAAGCAGACCGAAGTTTATCTGAATTCGCACGGTCAATGAGCAAAGTTCAAGCCCTCCTCCGTCATGATTTGATTCTAAGAGCAACGATTAGATGTACCTAACGGCTGGTGGGTTAAAACATAAGGCTCTATGTCTTTGAGCAGATAATTATTGGCTCCAGCCTCGATGGCCGGCAGAACGTGGTGGTAAGAGGTGCATTCCAACAGCGCTGTCAGCCAGTTGAATGGCACGGCTGTAACAGAATGTAGATACACAATCTGGCAGGTTGCTCTGGACCCGGTAAGATCAGTTAGGCTACCTGAAGAGGACAAACCGCAAAGCTCTGTAAAACTGGTTTATTTTGGTATGTTGCAGACCGAGAAGGCGAAACTCATCAGAGTTCCTACTGACTTACTCTTGTCTGATTTTAGTGTTTCAATGCTTTTGAGATGCTCATTGTCTTGTACATGGTTCAGTGCGTACTGTTCACCATCTGAGGTGGTAAAGCGGAGGATGGGGTCTCCCTGCTTGCTGAGCTTGCATGACACGGTGCCCTCATCAACTTTAAGAGGCCAGGTGTGACCCAGATCTTCTTTCGAAATTGTTTGTGGGTTGCTGGTAGCTGCAACCTTATTGCTTCCATCAGTGGAATACTCTTCAGGGTGCTTCATGCCATCAGTGCAGCCGACAACCCCCACTGTCAGCATAATTGTGGCGCATATAAGCAAAATGGTTCTGAAGCTCTGCTTGAGTCGCTTTATAATCATTCGACCTTCTTTCACACTTGAGTATTGGGTGTTCTTGCGTAAGAGGCGGTTTCTAGCGCTCGCTGGCCAAAGCCATATATCCGTCCTCAAGGTTGGGCGCGGTTTCTACAGAGCCCGCGGGCGGTGTATCGGTAACTATGCGGTATCTTATCCCCTGTGGGGTGGGTTCCGCGTTGATGATTGTGGCATTTTCCGGTGGGGCCGCGATGGGGGGCGTGACCCAGGTATGACCGGCAGCTTCATGGATCAGCCCCTCTGTCGGCCCGTCATACTGGTTGCGTCCGCAACGTAATACACACACCCAAGGGCAGGTTTGTGCAACATCATCGAGTATGTGGGTGGAGAGGATAACGGTTCGATCCTGTCCCAGTTGGGCAAGGAGTGTGCGGAACCGCATGCGCTCTTCGGGATCCAACCCCGCTGTGGGCTCGTCGACTGCCAGCAGCTGGGGGTCGCCCATAAGTGCCTGTGCGATGCCAACCCTGCGCCTCATACCCCCGGATAGGCCCCGGATAGGTAGGTTCATCACGTCTTCCAATCCCACTTGTCCCAGGAGGGTATGTGCCTGCTCCAGCCGTACGTGTTTGTTGTCAATCATTTTCAAGACGCCGATATAATCAAGGAATTCAAGTGGCGACAGGTTCTCGTAAGGGGTGATGTGCTGAGGCAGATAACCCAAGTGACGTTTTAGATTTCGCCTATTGGCCGGCGAGGACAGGTCCTGTCCATCAATAAAAACTTTACCTTTAGTCGGTTTGATTATTCCGGTGAGAATGCGCATGAGGGTTGTTTTGCCGGCACCATTTGGACCAATAAGCCCTATCATGCCCTCTGGAAGATCAACGGTCAGATCGTTCAAAGCGGCCGGTCTCCCCCGAAAATCCTTGGTCAGATGGTCAATCGAGATAAACATGTGGGTAATTCCTTTCAAAGACGGTAGATAGTCAGACCCGAACTTTCACGTGGTTGGAGGCCATATTTGCACCAGTGAAAAGGAGGAAGATAATACACACCTGCCAGAGCAGGGATATGACTCCTGATTGGATGGTAAAGGGGCCGTTCGCCGGTATGTACATAGGATTGGTATGAAACCATCCCTGCGCAATGGGATCGCCAATGACTGCCAGGGGGCCGCCATTGAGTGTTGGAAGTGGTAAGAGGGGGGTATAGAAAGCAAGCCAAGCCCATACCAGGACGGCAAGAATTCGGGCTACGATCGTGGGCAACAGGGCTCCCAGCAGGGCGGATATCCCCATAGCAATCAGTATTGATGGCGCGAGTATGACAAATGCTACTGCCAGGGCCACCAGTATTGCCTTGCCGTTGCCGTTAAAGGCTTGGTAGATTGCGATCAATAGAAGGAAGAGCAGGGAAGATGATATGCAGATGACCCAGGCTCCCAAGACATGAGCTGAGCGGATGACGGCCATCGGCAAGGGGGAGGTGGATTCAAGTTCGTCCATACCTGTTCGCCTACCGGCAGTCATAAGGTCGCTAAAAGCTGCTGCGTATGCCAACGGGGTGAACATAGCAAGAACCTGTCCGGTAAAGACAAGACCATCTGTGTTGCTGAATCCAGGTGACATAGGAGAAGCATAGGCCAAAAAGAGGGCGAAGAGCGCCAGCGGCATGCTGGCTATCCATAAGGCTTTACGCCGATAAAACATCAGTAGCGTGATGCGTACAAGACTCAGTATCCTCATAGGGCTGCCATCTTTATAACATTGCGCTCCGCATCATTGCAGATTTTCCATCCGAAGATGGCTCCTGCTGTTGCAATAAACAATGGAATGAGTCGTTGCCGGACCGGATCGGTTATGTATGGATCCCATATAAAACATAAAAACAGCCAAATAGCCATGGAAGCCAGCGACGATGTTGGCATAGACGTGGTGAGTACGGCTATAAGGAAAACCAGACAGTTGACAATGAATATACTGCCAACCGGGGTAATGATGCTCACCCATCCCATGTCACGTGGCCAAAGTCGCATCATATGCAAGCCGATAAAAAGAAGGCCTGCGGCAGCAAGAAATGCTCCGGTAATGATAAGCAGCCTGGTCACTTGAACTTTCCGCCATCCAGTTGGAGTTGACTCAGCAAGTTCAACGATTGGGTCACCATTGAGCACAAAAGCTGTAGATAGGCCAGCAGCAATTACTGGCACCTGAGTGAGAACTATCATAACTGGCCGTATGCGACCCGGTGACCAACTGCCTTCCAGTACGAAGCCCGCAAGAAGAATACCTGCGGTCAGTATGAATGGCAGTAATACCAGCCTATAAAACCTCTTGAGCTGTATACCTACGAAAGCCAACCTCGTCCACCTTCCTCATATCTGGTTTTGGCCTCGGCTGCCGCCAGACATTGCTCGCTGCTTGTCCTGTCTGCTTAGTTAGTAGCGAGAGAGGATGGAAAGGTTCATTAATTTTTGTCTCCAGCGGCGAGTCGAGTATGCCAGGCAAGAGGGGCTGTAAGGATAACAGCAGATAGGAGTCCCACTGTCAGTAGGATGGTCCCTGCCCAGGCTGCGGTTGTAGTGGGTACCGAATTGACCCATGCCGGTAGGAAAAATGATGACCTAAAGTTCTGCAAAGTTCTCAATAGTGGTGCAAGTACCCCTATGAGCAGTGCAATCCAAGAGCATTGCCATATGCATAAAAGGGCCACGATATTCGCCAGGAGTGTTATGGGGGCTATCGTTTGGGCAATAACCGGCAGGGGCCTTATTCCAGGGTTGATCGCAGTGACAATCAATAAGGCTGCTCCCCCGACGACAATATTGGAGATAAAGGCCAGGAGCAGTCTAGTAGCTACTACAACTTGAGGTCCAAGGGGCATACTGAGCATTAATTCGTGATCATCTTTAATGGAAAAAACCAGGATCATGGTCAGTGCCATGTTGAGCATGAGCATATTTGAAAAGATATGCAGACCGAGACTGCCGTAACGTGCACCTTGCATAAGGTTGCTAATTAAAACGGAGCACGCTGCTATCGCAATTTCCACCAGTAAGATATATCGCGGTATGAGGCGTAATTGTGCCAGAACAAGCGGGCCACAGGAACGCACTCGACGCATGAATGGTATCGGTTGATCCGTTGCCAGCGACGGCTTCTGGTGGATGGCCTTCAGTACGCTAGTAAAAGCCGGAACTGCCGGCTGAACATTCTGCTCTTTTTCCCTAAGCGCCTCTTGAACTTCACCCCGGTATTCTTCGGTGACCGGGCCTGTGCTGTCTGGGCTTTTGCTCTTATATCGGTCTGTCATAATCACCCCTTCAATTATCTCTGGCTCGGCACTTTATGAGTTTTGACAGGAGCGAGGTCGGTCAACTGCGGGCGCAGGATCTGTCTTGCCCGGGCAATGCGAGATTTCACAGTCCCAACCGGGACGTCGAGCAGGGAGGCTATTTCCGTGTAGGGTAACTCGTGGAGCCAGGCCAGCGTCACCGTGTATGCCATTTCTGCTGGGAGTGCATCAATCCTTTGCCGTATTATTTCCATCGTCAGATCCTTATTGACCAGTTCTACAGGCTCCAGCTGATCATCGGTTATTGAGTCAAGTTCCGCCTGATCCATTTGGTCAGGTGGTTTCGGTTTGCGACGTTTCATATAGATTTGCCGCCGGGCGATGCTGAGTATCCAGGTGAGCACCTTGCTGTCTGTGCGGAAGGTTTTTGAGGAACGCCAGCAGCCCAGCCAAGTGTCAGCAAAAACTTCGCCGGCATCCTCATCGTCGGATATTCGCAAGGAAATAAAGGCTTGGACGGTATGCGCATACTTATGGTAAAGTGCTTCAAAAGCCGATTCATTTCCGTCAGCCACCATCTTGATCAGCCTTATGTCATCAGTATCTGGATCAATGCGAGATCGTTTCACTGATGATGTCCTTTCGATGATGTCCCTTCGCCATTATGGGGATATGCGTCCTTCGCCGTCGTGCATACTGCTATGCAAGCGGTTGTCGCGGTTATGCTCCATTGCTATTACGAATATGCTGAAATGCTGCTTTTAGGATCGCCCATCCTGTGAATCCCATCGCATGGCAACCCATTATTGACTGTGTATAAAGCCGCTTCTTTTGGGTGTTCTGTCGCTTATTTGCGTCCTTTCAAGTATTTACGTATCTTCTTCAGGGCCCAGTCGTAATGGCTGGAGGTTGAAGAGATGAAGGCAGAGCCCAAGGTAGAGTTTCCTGTCCATGGGAGGGCGCCCTTGGTGAACAGCTGTTCGTTGGTGAACGATTGCGCCAGGGCCATGACCTTCTTATGGGATTCGATAAACAGGTTCAAGGCCTGATCGTAGGTGGTGTCATCATGCTTGTCTCGCAGCTTGACATTCATCTCGCCGTAATTGCGCCAGTTGTAGCCGTCAGGAAGAAAGTCGTGGGTCCTGCCCTGCTGGTTGTCCTCCACCCAGTTCAACAGCAGCTGATGCCACTCGTAGAGATGGACGAGCACATCCTTGATGTTCCTGTCGCGTGCCCAATGGGCCCCCTTCTCCTTGCTCAGGTCGAAGGAAAAGCGGCCATTGCGTTCTTCGGGTGTCAGCGGCTCAAGCAACGCCACGAGTTTGTCGAAGCCATCATCAGCCGCCTTGATGAGTTCTTCCTTGGTGGTCGGTCGCGCCATGACGGTCCTCCATTTGTCTGTTGTTGACAAGATTTGACTGGTTGATTGTCACCGGTCTCGGTTTGCCATCGACTGTACCCTATATGGGCCTTGCAAATGCTCGCGTGTAGGAAATCGTCGCATACTCCTGTGTTTACCTGTATTGGTGGAAAGCCATCAAGTGCTCACAGTTGTATCTACCAATTAAATTCATCAAGCCGAGCGCTGCATATACCGACTTAATTTATTTAACAATAGACATGGAGGAATGACAGAGGTCGGCAGGCCCGCTGTGGCTCAAATATGTATTCGCGTGCATGCAGCGAGGCTTTATTATTCGCCGATGGCATGAGATATGACACTGACTGAGTTCTCGAACCTGGTGGTCAGAGCTTGGATTCCTGTGGCTGCGGCACCAAGCAGGGATACGATGAGCACCACTACGATCCATGCGCCCCATTGCACGCTCATCTGTGCTTTGCCCATGAAGCGTGAGAGCATGAAAGTCAGGGATGAGGTGCAGAGCAATGTGATGACCAGGGAGAACAGTGCGCTGGTAATCATAGTGATGATGCCGTCAAGCGCGCCCAATACTCTGAGCTGGCCGATTCCAGCACCTGATACGTAGGTCAGCGCCAGATCAAGTCCTCTGCCTTTGGAAGTGATCAAGGTGCCTGCAATTGCACCTGTTATCGCGATGATTATTGGCGGTCCAGTGAGCGCCAAGAGACTCGCAAACATGTCTGTGGTCGCCGGAACGCTGCCTGGTGTGTGGGGAAAAGCGACTAGCAAGGTGGTGATCATTGTGCTCAACCCTCCGCTGACGGTCATCAGCAATGATAGACCCGCAGTCATCGGGATTATCGTCGCTCCCTGGCGCTGTATGCTGCCGACAGCCTGTTGGCCTGCCAGCCTCCAGGTTCTGGATGGCAACGCTACAATACGCGTCCATATCGCCGTGAAGCCGGGCAGGAGATATGGCGCGAAAGCTGCCAGCGAAAATATCAGGAGGAACATGCCGCCCATGGCGAAGGCGAGAAATACCGTCATCCGATCTGGAGCGGCATCGCTGCTCATCTGACTGGCACGAGGGTTAGTTGCAAGTGCAAAAGCTGGAATCAGCAACATGCAGCCAGCACCAATCAAGCATACGATTCCCAGGAGGAAGCGGAAGACGCCTATCCGCTTTGGAGGGTCCTGGGATTGCCTGAGGGCTTCCATTGGTCGTATTTTCGAGAGCGAACGGATAGTCAACAAGGTGCTTATGAAGATGGGCGCAGCGCTGAAAGCGAGGCCTTTGCCTAGCGAATCGAACAGGTGGCTGCCGGCATAGGTCAAATGCAAATCAAATGGATTTGTCACCATGGCGAAGGTCAAGGGCGTAATCACCGGCAGCAAAAGGCAGGTGGCTGCAATGGACAGGATGAATAATCCCATGACTATCAGCAGATTCCAGGCCAGCAGTTGCCAAGGCAGAGCGCCTTGCAAAACCATGAGCGCCAGTTGATGCCGGCGTTGATTCAGTGCTGAATTCATGACCCATAGCAGCACAGCTATGGTGATGATCACGCTGAATGCCAAGGCGGGACCAGTGTATGTGGATCCAAGTACCTGCTCCGGGCCCTGATAGTCCTGATCAATGATCGTGGCGATCGCGATGAGGGAGCAGATGACAGTCTGGGATACGACCATGGCCAGCAAGACGGCGCTCCAGACCATGGGCGCTGCTTTGAGTTCGGACAGAGCGCCTCTCATGCCATGGGCGCTTTCGCAGAGAATGACTGGCTGATTCGGCCATCGCGCACGGCAAACAACCGATCGCACTGACCTGCCACTTCATTGCTATGCGTCACCAGTATGATGGTTTTCTTCTCGTGGTTGGCGAGTTCCTTCAGCACCGATATGACCTTTTCTCCGGATTCCTGATCCAAGGCGCCAGTCGGCTCGTCCGCGAATACCACGTCTGCGTCGGATAACAGGACGCGGGCCAGGGCAACACGTTGCTGCTCGCCGCCCGACAGCAGGGTGACGCTTTTCTTTTTCTGATCGATCAGGCCAAAGTACTTCAAGAGGGAATCCGCCGTCTTTCTGGGAAAGCGGGATCCGCGAAGGGTGAATGGCAGGGCCAGATTCTGTTCGACTGTCATGCTGGTGATCAGGTTGTAGGACTGGAATACGAAGCCTAGATGCTGGCGTCTGAACTTGGTCATGGCCGACAGCCCCAGACGAGTTATGTCCTTGCCCAGCAGAAGCACAGTGCCGCTAGTGGCCTTCTCCAGCCCAGCCAGGCAGTACAGCAGCGTCGATTTTCCGCTACCTGACGGCCCGATGATGCCGGTCATCTCCCCCGGATAGGCAGTGAATGCGATGTCATTGAGAATGGTCAGTGAATCGCCGCGGCGCGGGGAGACCACCATGGACAGCCCCGTAGCTTCAATCGTTGGTGTCGGGCCTCTGCTTTCGCTTACGTTGGGGTTATTCATAGTTGCATCTTTCCCTTGGATGATCATCGACGACCTTCCAGACCGAGGCATCTACGCCCAGTAATGCTGATTCGCCTCGCAGATGTCATGTGCCCTCGTTCGTCGCTTGACCCTGTATGACGGTCATCCTTGTCGTCATCAGTCAATTCCATTGATATCAGCGAAAGAAGGGATGAAATACCCTGATTTACCCTGAATTATCCCTGACTGGGCCCTGATGTTTTCGAAATAACGAACATGTTCGAGCAGCCATGCTTACGCGCCGCCACTGGCAAAGTCAGTAGCGGCGGGGATCAGCTGATTACTGCTGCAGGCTCATTCGCTGACAAGCAGTAGGGATTTGATGGCGGTGCGCTGGTCCATGGCCTCATAGGCTTCCTGGATGTGATCCAAGGCAAAGCGCTGGGTGAAGACCTTGCCTGGCTGGATGCTGCCCTTGAGCACCTGGTCAAGCAGCAGAAGCCTGTCATATGTGGTGACTGCGGCCGTGCCTCCTCGCAGCCCAACATTGCGCCAGAACAGCTTAGAGGTGTCCATGGTGGCCTGCTGCGGCACACCCACCCTGCCGACTACTGCGCCGGGCCGGGCCACCCTGACAGCGGTGTCGGTGGACAGTTCGGTGCCCACGCATTCCAGAACCGCATCGGCTCCTGCTCCGTCGGTGAGGGCCATGACCTGCTCCACAGCAGCGTCGCCGCGTTCAGCCACGATGTCAGTGGCACCGAATTCACTAGCCAACCTTTGGCGGTCCTCATGCCGGCTCATGGCAATGATGCGTTCGGCCCCGCGCAGCTTGGCTGCTATGACTCCGCACAGACCCACCGCCCCATCGCCCATGACCACGACCGTGTCGCCTTCTTTGACCTGGGCTGTTGTGGCTGCATGATAACCCGTGGCCATCACGTCGGCGAGGGTCAGCAGAGAGTTGAGCATATCGTCGCTGTAGTCCTCAGGCCGGCCTGGAATCTGCACCAGCGCCCAATCCGCATTGGTGAATCGCAGATACTCGCTCTGGTACCCGCCGCTCCCCCGCCTGTCCGGATCAAGGCAGTCACCGTCGAAGCCGGCCCTGCAGGCCGCGCAGTGCCCGCAGCCATGGGTGAAGGGCACTATGACGAAGTCGCCCGGCTTGACGTGGGTGACATCGGAGCCCACTTTTTCGACCAGTCCGATGGCTTCGTGCCCTACGTGACTGCCTGCGGGCATTGAGGAAATCCCCCGGTACCACCACAGGTCGGATCCGCACACGCAGGCCCGGACGACCCGAATCACAGCATCTCCGGGCTTTTCGATAGTCGGCATCGGCGCTTCCTCCAGCTCGATGCGGCCTGGCTTCACAAACTTTGCTGCCTTCATGCTCCTGCTCCCCATTCTTCACTACCTGGCATATATATCTGCCAAGTATGCGGATGAAACATAGTCTACGGAGTTCAATCCGCTCGAAGTCAAGTCAAATCCTTATTGTGCGCGATTCACAGAGGTGCGGACAAGATTGTCACACGGGAATACGGTCATAAGATGCAGCCATATATAGGTGCTGTATAGGGGTGCCGTATAAGGGTTGCTATGTAGAGGTGGCGTATTGAGGTATCGTCATAGGTCTTGTGATAAATCGTATGCATCCTTGCATGCACGTCATAGGCCGAACCTCAACGATTCAACTCATTTGGAGGAGCTTTGTGGGCCGCCAAGTTCCTTAAGGAAGGCAGCGTAGGCCTGGGGGTTGCGATGGTTTTTACCTGCTTGGACAATCAGCCCATGATATTCACGCAGATCGTTCAGTGACCATTGATCAACCCGAATAAAATCCGCCTCGTACTCTTCGCCCTCCTGGTATGACCTTAAGGAGGCCCACCCCAGACCGACCATCATCCGGCGTGCATAGGCGTCCCAGATAAAGCAACGCTGGCCGAATGCATAGAGCCGTATGACATCCGCCGTCTCGCGTCCGACTCCGGCAATGGTGAGCAGGTCGTCACGCAGGCCTTCATCCGTGCAGTCCTCGACATCGGCCGTGCGGATGCCGTGAGCCAGCAGCCACTGAGCCAGGGCTTTGCAGGTGCGTGCCTTGGCCTTCATAAAGCCGCTTGATCTGATCAGGTTCGTCAGTCTTGCCAGGTTGACGTCGGCCATGTTGCAGGGGTTGAGCAGGTTGGCCTTGCGCAGCTGCTCGATGGACATGGCTGCGTTCCCCCAGGCTGTATGCTGGACCAGCACCGCTCCTATCATCATTTCGAAGTCAGTCTCTGCCGGCCACCAATTCTGCAATCCCAGACGAGCGAGCAAACGTGAGTACAGCCACTTTGAGCAATCAGCATTTACCTTGCCTGAATTGCCCATAACGCCTCCACCGAATTATTTGACGCTTTTCATGGTAACAGCCGGCTCCAGCCGGTGCGGAGCGAGTCAGAGAATGGCAGGCGCCTGGGCGAAATCAGTGATAGCGCCATCGGCCTCAGAGCGGATGGAGTCCCAATCCTTGGCCGAAGACTGGTCGTACATGGCCCAGACCTTCATCCCAGCGCGCTTGGCCGAATCGACGGCGACCAGAAGATCCTCGAACACTGTGCAATGGTCAGGTGGTACGCCCAACATCCGCGAAGCCAACAGATAGATTTCCGGCTCCTCCTTGCCAATGCTTTTGGCATCATCCACGCTACAGACCTGGTCGAAACAATCGGTCATCCCAGCGTGCTTCAGAGCAGCCTGTCGCAGGCGGGGAGGGAGGCTGGTTGCCACAGCCAGGGCGGCTCCGCTGGCTTTTAGCGCTTGCAGGTAATCGAGTGCGTGTGGCTTGGGTTGTACAGCTGTGGCGTAGAGCAGGAGTGCGTCCTCGTTCCACTCCTCCACAAGATCTTCTGGGCGCTCGTCAAGGTGGAAGCGGTTGATGGTGTATCTGGCAATGGCACCGGTCTGCATGGAGGCTACTACAGATGCGTAATCGTCCGGCATGGGGATGTTGCGGCGAGCAAAGAATCGTTGGTCGATTTCCTTCCAGACTCCCATGGAATCCAGAAGTGTGCCGTCGAGGTCGAAGATGGCGGCCTTGCCAATGTTGACTTTTATTCCATTTTCGCCCATGCCGCAAATTCTCCTATTCGCCGAAGTTATTCATAGTAGCATGACATCGGATCAGGTCCGGCTCACCGGGTTTGAGCCAATGTTCCTCTCAATCACCCTCGGCTTCAGAAAAGCAGGTATGTTCAACAGTTTAGTGTTCCCGCGTAAGGCATTAGTCCCCTCGATTGTCAAATATTTTGCGCTCAGTGAGTGAAAAGCAGATAAAAGTTGAAGAAAATATACAATATTGGTTGAAACAATGTTAGCATGCAAATACTAGAGAAAATCATCGAAAAAGGAGACTTATGGCTATTCAGGAAACAACAGCGGCTCTGGCTGATCCCCTGCGTCGTCGTGTGCTGGATCTTTTGGAGCAGGGCGGCATGGAGGCTGGACGCCTGGCCGAAAAGCTGGGAATGACGCCATCCAAGCTGTCCTATCATCTGAGGAAGTTGAAAGAAGCAGACCTGATTGTCGGCCACAAGCAGGGCACCAGGGTCATCTACGAACTCAATCTGAGTGTGCTGGACAGCACCATTCAGTGGCTCTACCGCCTGCGGACAAGCGCCAGCGACAAGAGAAGTCTGCCCGAGCCGCAGACTGTGAGCAAGGGAACTGGTTCGACGGCGGTTTCGGAGTCCTAAGGGGACTTTCATGGCAGATGGCGGCAAAGCGGGTCGGTTCGTCCCGACCCTGGTCGTGGCTCAGTGGTTGCCGGGGATGATCATGCTGGGCGTAACCCGCATAGTGGTTAATCGTCTGCAGAATAAAAAGGTCCCGCTTCATTGGAATGCAAAGAACCAGGTGGATCGCTGGGGCTCTCCCCAGGAGCTGGTTTGGATGCCATGCATCTGTCTGGTCATTGCGCTGATCTGGACCATCATGATGTTTGTCCTGCGCGCATATTTGATTAAACGTGGTGATGAAGCGGGACATACCTTAACCGTTTTTCTGCTGGGTGGGCTATACATGCAGATTGTTTTCGCGGTTATAGATACGTTCTCCATAGCCGTTGCCGATCCTCATTTGAACTGGTGGCCGACGGATTTCGGCATTGATAAGGTCGTCATTCTCTTGACCGGTCTGGCTCTCATAGTCATCGGCAATTTTGCTCCTAAAATCAGACCCAATGGCATCAGCGGTTTTCGGGTGCCAGGTGCCTACTCCAGCCGCGAGGCTTGGCGCCGTTGTCAGCAGTTTGGCGGTGTGCTCTTCATGATTCTGGGCGTGGTCATGATCCTGTCTGCCCTGGCTTATAGCGGAGTCAGGCTCTATTGGACCTGTGGAACGGCTCTGGCAATCGCCCTTGTACTCATATTTGCCTATGGTTCATACGCTGGCAGAAAGTATGCCGGGCAGGGAGGACCTATCTACCACCGTTAGTTCCTGTATGCAATGCGTGAGCTAAAAGAGACTGTAAATGACAGCTCAGGATACAAGTAAGAACTTCCTGAATCCGTTGAAGGACTCAAAGATGATTTAGATCAAATCAAGCACCCGCCAACACGGTCCTTCATCATCAGTATCATTTCACGAGCCAAGCTGCAACAGTCTGGACAGGCAATCTGCTCTCACCGTAGAAACTGGAATAACAGACACCGCACAAACCCTGTATTTCATGGCAACATGGTTGAATGCACTCGAAATGAGGACGAAAGCAGTGCGCTCCTATCGGGGATTGTTGGAGATGTAAGAGCTTTAACATCACCTTTCTCATCTAATTAACCCAATAACGACCGTCTACACACCCGGCGATCTTCTGCGTGCATGCTATAAAATTCGTTTAGCCATTTAGTCTGTTTAGATCTCAGGGAAGTTCGTACGTCCTATTACCGATCCATAGTCTTGCTTAAATTAAGGAATTCATATACGCCATCGTTCGATTTTTGCATTTTAGAACCCGTTATTTTAAATCCTGCGCCCTGATAAACTTTAATTGCACGTTTATTGAAGCTGGCTACTGAAAGAACAATAATTCTATAATTAAAATTATTCTGTATGAATTCTTCGATTCCTTTGACGAAATTTAATCCCAACCCGTGTCCAGTCAAATCCGGTCTCAATCCTAAACCAACTTCTACTTTTTCCTCTGATAGCCTTTCCAAGCAAAAATAACCAACCAGTTCATCTTGATCATCCACAACCTGGTAATACTTATCTCCACGCAACTTCGGAGTGATTATCTCTTCAAGATCCTCTAGATCATTTTCCATATCATAAAAGCTGTATTGGCCACCATAGTGCCATTTTCTAGCGATCTGGTCTGCATTTGCCTGAGTTAAGTGTGCAATTTTCTTAAATATCATATTTACTCCTTACTCAATGTGCAGACTCCGAATTAATATCGGTAGTAATAGTTAAGAGATCTTGTTTAAGTGACCCAAAGGTTAATCAATAAAACCCGAACTGGGGGACAGACACAAATACTGTCAGCCAAGTTTGCATTGCGAGGCTATTGGAGTGAGATGATCGATGTGCTGCGCCCAATCTGCAGGGGTATGGAAAGGTCCCTAGGCTGACTTAAGAGCCGGGCTAGGGACCTTCTACCATCTTATTTGCGCTTCTTTTTCTCGCGGATATGCACGGAGATCTGGATGGGGGTGCCCTCGAAGCCGAACTCCTCGCGCAGGCAGCGTTCCAGATATCGGCGGTAGCCGTGTTCCAGGAAGCCGGTGGCGAAGATCACGAAACGCGGCGGCCTGGTGGAGGCTTGGGTGGCGAAGAGGATCCTCGGCTGCTTGCCGCCCCGCAGTGGATGCGGGTGTGCAGCCTGAACCTTGCCCAGGAAGGAGTTGAGCTTGCCGGTCGGTATGCGCTTGTCCCATGATTCCAGAGCGGTGCGCATGGCCTTGGCCAGCCGGTTGGTGTGCCAGCCGGTCTTGGCGGAAAGGTTGACCCGCTCGGCCCAGGTGACCCGGTCGAATTCGGTCTGCCAGAGCCGCTCAAGACGCTGACGGCCGAAGTCGTCCAGCAGATCCCACTTGTTGAATACCAGGACGATGGCCCGACCAGCATCCACAGCCTGGCTCATGACCTTCAAGTCCTGATCGGCGATGGGCTGGGAGGCATCGAAGAGGATCAACGCCAGTTCCGAGCGTTCGATGGCCGCCTGGGTGCGCAGGCTGGAGTAGTATTCGGCACCCGAGATCTTGTGTAGGCGGCGCTTGATGCCGGCGGTGTCGATGAAGAGCCAGTCCTCGCCGTCCACCTGGACCACCTCGTCGACCGGGTCGCGGGTGGTGCCGGCCACATCGTGGACCACGGCCCGCTCCTCGTGGGCCAGCTGGTTGAGCAGGGAGGACTTACCCACGTTGGGCCGGCCGACAAGAGCCACCCGGCGCAGCCCCTCCGGGGTGAGGAATCCCGAGGTCTTCTCGGCCTTGCCGAGCTGTTCCAGCGCGGCGTCCAGCAGGTCACCTATCCCCCGGCCGTGCATGGCGGAGATGGCATAGGGTTCGCCCAGACCCAGCTTCCAGAATTCGGAGGCGGTGTAGTCGGCCATACGGTCATCCAGCTTGTTGACAGCCAGGACGACCGGCTTGCCGGCGGCCCGCAGCATGGTGACGATCCGCTCGTCGCTGGCGGTCAGCCCAACCTGGCCATCCACGACCAGAATGACGGCATCTGCCAGGGATACGGCGACTTGTGCCTGGGAGGCGATGGCGGATTCGATGCCCTCCACATCGCTCTCCCATCCACCGGTGTCCACCAGCTTGAATTGGGTGCCGGCCCACTCGGCCTCGTAGCTGACACGATCCCGGGTCACGCCAGGGGTGTCTTCGACTACGGCAGCACGGCGGCCGAGAATCCTGTTGACCAGGGTGGACTTGCCCACGTTGGGCCTTCCCACCACGGCCAGCACGCCCACGGCCTTGGGGCCATGGTCCTGGTCATCCTGGTTCTCGGAGCCGCCCTCCAGCAGAGCACGGTCCTCCTCGTCCAGCTCATAGTCGTCCAGGTTCCGGGCGTACTCGTCGTAGGAGTCCTCCTCCATGGCCGATGAGACCATATCGATCAGAACCTGTAGCGTTTGCTCGAAGGTCAGATCGGAGTTGTCCACGGTGGTCACCCCGTCCGCGGCGCTCATGAAAGAGGTGACCTTGGAGTCCCGGGCATCCCGGGCAGCCAAATCCTCGGCGCCTGCTGATCCAGCCTGGGCCTGGCCGCTGCGACGGGCCTGGCGGACCTCTTCACGGGCTGTCAGGAGTACACGGACCTGGGCATCCGGGGCCACCACGGTGGTGATGTCCCGTCCCTCGGCCACCACGCCACGATCCTGGTCAGCCATGATGGCCCGCTGGGCGGCTATGAGGACATGGCGCACAGCCGGAATCGAAGAGACTACGGAGACATGCTCGGAGACCCTGGTAGAGCGTATCTCTTCATCCACGTCACGACCGTCCAGGCTGACAGTGGGATGTTCGGGGTCCAGTCCCATGACCAGGTGGCCACCGGTGATGGATTCGGCCACGGCCTCGGTGATCGCCTCCTGGTCGGGCTGGTCCGCGTCCAGGTCCAGCCCGCGGTCCATGCACCATAGGGCGACCGCCCGGTACATGGCGCCCGTATCCAGGTAAGCCAGGCCGAAATGCTTGGCCAGGGCCCGCGAGGTGGAGGACTTGCCCACTCCCGCAGGGCCATCGATGGCGACGGTGATCACAGTCCGACCTCCTTATCCAGAGCCTTGATCTCAGCTGCAGAGAGCACCCGATAGGAGCCAGGACGAATCTCGCCCAGTCGGATGGGGCCGATCTGGGTGCGCACCAGCCGGGTCACCGGGTAGCCGATGGCGCCGAAGATGCGCCGGACTATCCGGTTCTTGCCCGAATGCAGGACCACCTTGACGATGGTGTGCTCGCGGTTGTGGTCGATGATGGCGCAATGATCCAGACGGATCAGGCCGTCATCCAGCTCCACACCCTGGGTGACCAACCTCCGGCAGACGTTGCCGCCAATGTGGCCGCTGAGTGTAGCGATATAGGTCTTCTCCACCTCGTAACGCGGATGCATGACGTGCTGGGCCAGCTCCCCGTCGTCGGTCATGAGGATCAGGCCCTCTGAGTCATAGTCCAGCCTGCCCATGTGGAAGACCCGCTCGTAGCGGTCTCCGATGATGTCGCGCAGGGTGAACCGGCCCTTAGGGTCGTCCATGGTCGAAAGGACCTTGCGCGGCTTGTTCAGGGCAAGGGTGACATGCTTGTCGTTCAGATGGATGCGGGATCCATCCACCCGGATCTGCTGGCGGGACGGGTCCACCCGGCTGCCAAGCGTGGTGACCAGCTCGCCGTCGACCTCGACCCTGCCCTGGGTGATGATCTGCTCGCATTTGCGACGAGAGCCGAATCCGGCCTGGGCCAGCACCTTCTGGAGGCGGATGCCCTCCTCCCCCTGTTCGCGCGCTCTGATCGCCTGTGTGTATGGATGTGGCATCGTTCTCCCAACGTGGCCTGATAGTTATGTAACGGATACCGTTCTGGACGACTGCAGCCGCCGAAAGGTCATATCATACTATATCGGAGCCTAGGGAAGTGTTGTTGGCTTGCTCTAAGCTGGAAACTGTTATTGTTCATTGTTGTCGAAGGGATTGCAAGGTGGGGAACATGACTATGGAAGCAAGTGCTGAGCCGGTCCTCGAACAGGCCGACGCGCAGGTTGCCGCAAAGCCCGTCCGCAGGCGGATCAGGCCCCGTGATGTTCGTTGGATTCGTGCCGCCGCCGAGCTGGCGGGCACCTTTCTGATCTGCGCGGTCATCTACCTGTCCTACAGCTTCGGCCAGCTGGTCATGGGCCAGCCCAGCGTGGTGCTGCCGGTCCTGGGAACCGCCCTGACCTACCTGGTCGTGACGGCCATGCTGGGCGGCGTCTCCGGCGGACACTTCAACCCTGCTGTGACCGTGGCCGCCATGTTCACCTCGCAGATCGGCATGGTGGATGGGCTGATCTACATCGTCGCCCAGGTGATCGGCGCTATCGGCGCCGGTGCACTCGCCGTTGCCCTTGTGCCGGTCAGCAAGTCCGTGCCGGACAGGACCTGGCTCATGTTCTCGGTCAACGGTTTTTCCGGCGGCTCGCCCGCTGCGGCCACCCTGGGTCAGCAGCATATCGCCTTCGGGGCGCCCATGGCCATCGTGGTTGAGCTGATCGGCTGCATGATTGTGGTGGCTGCGGGCATCACCACCCTTCGCTCCGATGGCCGCGCCCGCCGCAACCATGCTCTCTATACCGGGCTGGCCTACGGCGTCGGCGTCCTGGTCACCTATCCCATCACCTGCGCGGGACTGAACCCGGCTCGCTCCACCGGCATCGCAATCTTCGCCCAGTCCAAGCACATGGCCGTCAGCCCGATCTCACAGCTCTGGCTCTTCTGGATCTGCCCCCTGCTGGCTGCCTCTCTGGTCGCCCTGGTCATCATCGTGACCAGCATCATCACCGACAACATGGCCATGCGCGCCATGGGTGCCGCCACAGATGCCCAGCCGGAAGCACAAGCTGATGCTTTTGTCACCGGTATCCAGACTTATGCCTATGCTCCCACAGGTGTCCAGGCTCAGGATCAATCGACCCAGACATCTCCTGCTCCAGTTCAAAACGCTCCTGCAGACACCACGGCTCAGACTGTCGATGTGTCGGTTCTTTCCGATGTCGATGCTGGACAGGATGCAGATCCAGGCAAGAATGCCGATGCCACCCAGGATGATGTCACCCCTGCCGAGGCAGGAACCATTCCCGATCTGCAGGTCGAGCCCCTTCACACTGCATCCGAAACAGAAGACGGTGACGAGGAACACAAAAACAAGCCCACTGAAGACTGAACCACCGAGGATCGAAAAACCTGAGAGGGGTCACAGCAGCAGCTGAATGCTGAAGTAGGTTACCAGAAGGCCGATGCCCAGGCCGATGCTGATGAAGACATCGAAAGGCACTGACCGCACCTTCCAAGGGCTGCGATCCTTGAGCGTCAGACGCAGAGTGCCGCAAACCAGGGCCGCGACGGACACCAGTCCAGTCGCGGCCCAGGTGTATCCGAGGAAGGCAACAAGCGCGGCGATCAGCACTACCAGGAAGATGATGCCCTCGCAGATAGGACGACCCTCCTGAGCCTCCGAGACGAAGGGATGGCAATCTGCCGCCCTGGGCGACTGCGGGGGCTTGGGGTCCGGATTCTCGGCCTCATCTGCGTCTGTCATGCTTCCCAATTCCTGCATTCCCGACGACCTCCATTTGCTGCTGCACTTGCTTTGCCGGTTCGAGCCTACCAGCGCTCTTGATACAAAGCGACCGTGCCGCCATCGCCCTCGGACGATGATGGCACGGTCGCTGTTTCAACAAGGAGTGGGAGCAGGTGAATCAGTTCTTGTGCTGGAAGATCAGATGCTCGTTGGCGAAGGTGTCGAAGCCCAGGCTGTAGAGCTCGCGGCCATAGCCGGAGTTCTTGACGCCACCGAAGGGCAGCTCAGGCATGGTCACCCAGCTGCCGTTGATGAAGGTCATGCCGGTCTCGATACGGCGGGCCAGGGCATCCGCATGGTCGGTATCCGAGGAGAAGACCACACCACCCAGGCCATAGCTGGAGTCGTTGGCCAGTTCAATGGCCTCATCCTCATTGGCCACCTTGTAGATGGAGGCCACGGGGCCGAACATCTCCTGGTTGTAGACGGGGTTGTTGTGGTCGATGCCCGTCAGAACCGTCGGGGTGAAGAAGGCCCCCGGCGAATCGTAGGGCTTGTTGCCGTAGGCGACCTTGGCTCCACCGGCCACAGCCTTTTCGACCTGCTTGGCCAGGTTGTCGCGGGCGGAGACCATGCACATGGGTGCCAGCGTGGTTTCGGGGTTGCTGGGATCGCCCAGAACCGCGTGCGAGAAGGCGTCGACGATTAGCGAGACGAAGTCGTCGTAACGGTTCTCCGTGACGATGAAGCGCTTGGAGGAGGTGCAGACCTGGCCTGCGTTCATCAGCCTGGCACTCGGGGCCACCTTCTTGAGCAGATCCCAGTCAGCGTCATCCAGGACGATGAAGACGTCGTTGCCGCCCAGCTCCATGGAGGACTTCTTCAGGTTGGCTCCAGCCGACTTGGCCACGGAAGCACCGCCGCGCTCCGACCCGGTCAGGGCTACGCCTGAGACGCGGGGATCGGCGATGGCACGGTCCACCTGGTCATAGTTGACAAAGAGGTTGGTCAGGCTCCCCTCGGGGGCTCCTGCCTCGGTCACCGTCTCCTCGAAGGCCACAGCCGAGCCTGGCACGTTGGAGGCGTGCTTGAGGATCATTGGGTTGCCCAGAATGAAGTTGGGGGCGAATACACGCATGATCTGGTAGTAGGGGAAGTTCCAAGGCTCGACCATGAACACGATGCCGGTGGCTTGCTTGATGTAGTAGGCCTTGCCAGCGGGGTTGTCCAGAGGGACGGGAGCCAGCAGCTCCTCGGCGTGGTCGGCGAAGTAGTCGGCGATGTCTGCGCACAGCTCCACCTCGGCGTGGGCCTCGCCGACCAGCTTGCCCATGTCCAGGGTCAGGTTGGCTGCCAGGGCGTCCTCGTTCTGACGGAAGAGCTTGGCGACCTGGCGCAGTTGCGCGGGACGGTCTCCGGGCCCTTCTTGCTTGCGCCAGGTCTTGTAGAGGTCATGGCCACGGGCCAGGGCATTCTCCAGATCCTCGTCGGTGGCATCCGGATAGGTCTTGATCAGTTGGTTGTTAAAGGGATTGACAGTCTGATAGGTCACAATTTCTCCTTCGAATGATTGATAACCAGTCAGCATCTTCGCTGGTCAGTTCATTCAGCATAGCACCGCATTGGACCCCGCGGTCAATGATTTTGTCGCAGGGCGACATTCGGCCGCGGGGTCCGGTTTCATCAGTGGAAGAAGTGGCGAGTCCCGGTCAGATACATGGTCAGATCAGCGTCCTGGGCGGCCTTGATCACCTCGGGATCACGGATCGATCCTCCAGGCTGCACCACGGCTCTGATTCCGGCTTGGATCAGATATTCCAGACCGTCTGCGAAGGGGAAGAAGGCGTCGGATGCGGCCACCGAACCCTTGGCGCGGTTACGGCCCTCGTCCAGGGTGTTGGCCCGCTCCACGGCCAGGTGGCTGGAGTCAACCCTGTTGACCTGGCCCATGCCGATGCCCACGGTGGCTCCCTGGTTGGCCAGGAGCACGGCGTTGGACTTGACCGAGCGGATGGCCCGCCAGGCGAAGGTCAGGTCATCCATGGTCGCCTGGTCGGCAGGGCTGCCGGAGACCAGACGCCAGGTGGAGGGATTGTCCCCCGGGGCATCGATCAGGTCGGGCGTCTGCACCAGTGCTCCCCCGTCGATGGGACGGATGACCGGGCGCAGACGCGGGCGGCGTTCCACAGACAGGATGCGCAGGTTCTTCTTGGTCCGCAGCAGGTCCAGGGCCTCGGGCTCATAGCCCGGTGCCACAATCACCTCGGTGAAGACCGGCTTGATCTGCTGGGCCATGGTCAGGGTGACCGTGCGGTTGGCGGCGATGACCCCGCCATAGGCGCTCATGGGGTCGCAGGCGTGGGCGCGGCGGTGGGCCTGGGCGATGTCCTCCCCCACGGCCAGACCACAGGGGTTGGAGTGCTTGACAACGGCCACTGCGGGCAGGTCAGGGAAGTCCCAGACCGAGCGCCAGGCTGCATCCGCATCCACGTAGTTGTTGTAGCTCATTTCTTTGGCGCCGCCCAGGTGCTCTGCTGCGGCGAACCCGTCCCGGTCCAGCGGGTCCAGGTAGAGGGCGGCCTTCTGGTGGGGGTTCTCCCCGTAGCGCAACTGGCTGGCCAGGCGCCAGGTGCGAGTCAACGCCTGAGCTGGGCCCTGATCATTGGCCTTGTTCTGCTTGTCGTCGACCCATGTGCGCGCTGTCCACTCGGCTATGGCCGCGTCGTAGGAGGCGGTCAGGGCGAAGGCTTTTGCAGCCAGACGTCCACGCTCGGCCAGGCTGAAACCGGTGCCGGAAGCTATACGTTCGGCGGCCAGGGCATAGTCGTCCGGGTCGGTGATCACAGCCACGCTGGCATGGTTTTTGGCGGCGGCGCGGATCATGGCGGGACCGCCGATGTCGATGCGCTCCAGGCACTGGTCCGAGTCGGCGCCCTCAAGGACGGTCTGCTCGAAGGGGTAAAGGTTGACCACCACCAGGTCGAATGGGGCTATGCCCAGGTCTTTGAGTTGCTGGACATGGTCAGGGTTGGTCATGTCAGCCAGCAGTCCTGCGTGGATGTGCGGATCCAGGGTTTTGACCCGGCCGTCTAGACTCTCGGGAAAACCGGTGACCTTTTCCACCGGGGTGACCTGGACGCCCAGATCCTGCAGCTTTTTTGCGGTGCTGCCGGTGGAGACGACCTCGGTGCCTGCCTGGCGGAAAGCCGATGCCAGGGCCTCAAGCCCCTGCTTGTGGTAGACCGAGACCAGCGCTCGGTTGATGGTTCGATTCGTGGTGACCATGGAAACTCCTACTCCTATGCTTGAATGCCGAGGCGCCCCGCCACCTTCGGACCTACTTTCCCGGTCTGCGGGTGGACGAGACCTGTCGTGGTGTGTCTGCTCGGTCGGTTGCCTTGAGCTCCTTTCCCTCCTGACCGCGTGATTGGTTGTGTTTTTCCTCGTTTTCCGCCTTGGCGGAAGTCTTTTTGTCGCCTGACTGACGCAGGTAGACGATCAGGGCGTCCTTGATGACGATCAGGGCAGCGATGATGAGTGCCAGCAGCCATACTCCCAGCAGACTGACCCCCAGGGAGGTCCCGATCATGCGCAGGGAGGAGGCTATGGGCACGCCCACCCCGGCCAGTCGCTGACGGCCCAGGGCCCCGTTGGAGAGCTGAAAAAGCAGGGCAAGGCCGAGCAAGGTGACCAGCCAGGCCAGGGCCATGGCCAAGGTTGCCATCAGGAAGCAGACTGCAGTATCTCGGGACTTCAGCCCTGCTTGGCGCACGGCAGCATGAATTCTGACACCCCATGGTCCGGTCAGCAACAGAATGCCGACAACCAGGCCGGCCAGCAGGGGCAGGTTGAGCAGGATCAGACGAACCTCCTGCCGGGAAACCGGCTCTGGGAAAAGCCCAAAGAGGGGCAGCGAGGGCAGACTGGAGGCGTGGCCTGACCAGAGGGTGAAGGTCGCCAGACTGCCGATGTTGAAACCATTTCCGAAGAGCCAGGAGACAGCCCAGATGATCAGGTTGGGCAGCCAGGCCAGGGAAGCCAGACTGGTCGTCACGGCCGAGGAAGTGCCCATACGTGTCAGTTTGAACAGGCGTCCCACATCTGTGTGATAGAGGGCGATCCAGACGATAAGGGCGATCAGACCAGCGACCAGCATAGCAGCCAGGAGGATTAAACCGGCAGTGAGCCCAAGCCGGATGGTTCTGCGGACCTGGACTGGCAAGGCCTCTTTGATCCGCTTGGCAAAAGCCTGTCGGAATGGTTCAGAGCGGACCCAGGCCCAGCCGTAACCCAGCAGGAAGACCAGGCTGGTCCGCAGAAGAATGACCGGGGTGCTGTCGACCTGGATGGTCTGGCTGCCCTGCATGAGGATGAGGTTGCACAGCATCCAGACGACCAGGCCGGCAATGCAGCCACCGAAGGACATGCCCAGTCGACCGACTAGTGCGCGGATCACCCAGATCAGCAGAACCGTCAGCAGCAAGGGAATGATGGTCAAGGTCAGAGCTCCAGCTCTGAACCCGCAACCCTGGGTGAGCAGGGTGATGGTTTCTGTCAGGGCAACGGTGGCCATGGACAGGGAGGGCCCGCCCTCCTCAATGGAGATGATGAGCAGGAGCAGTGCCATGCAGGCGCCGAGGGTGATGGTGTAGATAAGCATGGCCAGGAAGGCCTCAAGAGCCCCTCTGAGCCATGCCTTCACCATGTCGGTCATATGATGGCATGCTCCCGCAACAGGTCACGGGTCAGCCGGGCGGTTTCTCCGGGTGTGGTGCCCACCTTGATACCGACGGACTCAAGCACTTCTTTCTTGTCGGCGGCCGTACCCTTGCCACCCGAGATGATGGCTCCGGCGTGGCCCATCTGCTTGCCCTCCGGAGCGGTGAAGCCGGCGATGTAGGCCACGATGGGTTTGGTCATGTGGGTGGAGGCCCAGTGGGCGGCCTCCTGTTCGGCCGAACCGCCGATTTCTCCGATCATGACGCAGGCCTTGGTGTCAGGATCGCGGTTGAAGGCCTGCAGAGCCTCCAGCATGGTGGTGCCCACGATGGGGTCGCCGCCGATGCCCAGGCAGGCGGTGAAACCGATGGAGGACAACTCCCCCATGAGCTGATAGGTCAGGGTGCCGGACTTGGAAACCAGTCCAAGCGGGCCTCGACCGGCGATACCCTGCGGGATGATACCAAGGTCCACGCCGACGCCGTTTGGCCGGTCGGACATGGTCATCAGTCCCGGGCAGTTGGGGCCGACGATGCGGCAGCCGTGTTCCCTGGCCAAGGCCACGCAGTATGCAGTATCGGCCACTGGAATGCCCTCGGTGATGACCACGATCAGGGTGATGCCGGCCTCGATGGCCTCGACCATGGCATCCTTGGCGAACCTGGGTGGAACGAAGACCACGGAGGTCCGGGCTCCGGTTGCCTGATGGGCGGCTGCGCAATCGGCGTATACGGGCACATGATGGGTCTGATCGTCTGGACCGGCGAAGTCGACCGTCATTCCGGCCTTGCGGGCGTTGACACCAGCCAGGATATTGGTGCCTGCCGCCATCATGCGGGCCGTGTGGACCATGCCCTGGTGACCGGTCATGCCCTGGACCATGACGGGGGCGCCGTCTTCAATGAAGAGGGTCATCTGCCCGTCTCCTTTCCCACTCGAGCGGCCAGGGCCACAGCCTGGTCTGCCGCCTCCTCCATGGTCCGGGCCACCCTGAGCCGAGGCTGTTGGGCCTTGGCCAGCAGGTCCAGCCCTTCGGCGGCCTCATTGCCGTCGAAGCGGACCACGATGGGCCGGTCGTCGTTCTGGTCTTGCTCTCCCGCAGCGTTCACGGCGGCCAGGATGCCCTGGGCCACCTGCTGGCAGGAGGTGATGCCTCCATAGACATTGACCATGACCGAACGGACCTTGGGGTCAGAAAGGACCACGTCCAGACTGGTGCGCATGACCTCGGGCGAGGCTCCGCCGCCGATGTCCAGGAAGTTGGCCGGTCCCACGGGCACGCCCTGTCGTCGTCCCGACCCGGCGACCGCATCCAAGGAGCTCATGACCAGTCCTGCGCCGTTGCCGATGACGCCCACCTGGCCGTCCAAGTGAACGTAATGCAGGCCCGAGGCCTTGGCCTTGGCTTCCAGCGGGTCCAACTGAGCCGGGTCCGCGAACCGCTTCCAGCCGTCGTGCCGGAAGGCCGCGTTCCCGTCCAGGGAGATCTTGGCATCAAGGGCATCCAGGTGCTTGGTGGCCTCGTCGTCCGGATCACCCACCTTGGCCAGGGGGTTGATTTCGACCAGGGTTGCATCGCTGTCCTGGAAGGTGTGCCACATGCCTAGAAGAATCTGCGCGGCCTGCTCCAGGTCTGCGTGGTAGAAGCCGATGCGCTCGGCCATGGTACGGGCTGCCTGCCTGTCGAAATCCTCCAGGGGGCCGATGTGCAGGCGCCGGACCGATTCGGGGTGTTCTCGGGCGATGGTCTCGACCTCGGTGCCGCCGCTGGCCGTGGCCAAAACGTCATAGTCCCGTGAGGTGCGGTCCACTGAAATGGACAGGTAGTATTCGTGCAGGATGTTGCGGGCCTCGGTGACCAGAATACCGCTGACCGGATGGCCGTCGATGTTCATGGGCAGAATGGCCTCGGCCAAGGCTACGGCCTGATCATGATTCTCGGCTCGTTTGACGGCTCCCGCCTGTCCCCTGTGACCGATGGTGGCCTGGCCCTTGATCATACAGGGATAACCGATGACGTCTGCTGCCTGGCCGGCCTCTTCTGCGGTTGAGGCATAGACGGCCCTGGGTTGGGAGATGCCATGTTCAGCGAGCAGCTGCCTGGCCTGGTATTCGTACAAATCCATGGTGATGGTCCCCCAATCGTGCTCAGGCGGGCATGTTCATCAGGCAGGTGACCGGGTAGGCCCCCAAGGCCTTGCGGCCATCCAGCCCATTGAGCTCCATGACGAAGCTGAAACCGGCCACCTGGCCTCCGGCCTGCTCCACCAGACGTGCAGCTGCCTGGGCGGATCCTCCGGTGGCGATCAGGTCGTCAACTATCAGGACTCGCTGGCCTGGTTGCAGACAGCCCTGCTCGATTTCGATGCGGGCGTTGCCGTATTCAAGGGCATATTCCTGGCTGTAGGTGGGGTCAGGGAGCTTGCCTGCCTTGCGCATGGGCAGGAAGCCCTTGCCCAGGTCGCTGGCCAGCTGTGGGCCTATCAGAAAGCCGCGTGCCTCAAGGCCGGCGACCAGGTCGAAGTCCTCTGGCTTCACGGGCAGGGTGCGCTTCATGGCGTCTAGGATGATGGCCAATCCCCTGGGATCCGACATGGCCGGGATGAAGTCCCTGAAAAGGATCCCCTTCTTGGGAAAGTCCGGAATGGTACGGATCAATGAGATCAAATAAGCGGCGTCGTCATCGCCCACCTGCTTAAGTTCTCCAACCTTGATATCGTCCGATTGAGCCATGATCTTCTTTCTGTCTTGCTCCTAGGAAGTGGTTGCCGGGGCCATCATACGCGCGCCGCGTTTCCGTTCAGAGTCAACCTGGCGGAAGGTGTGGCGCGCGTATAAGGTTCAGGACTTGGCGGAAGTCGAATCCGAAGCCTCGGACTCTTTGGATTCGTCGGAATCCTTGGATGCATCCGCGTCGGCAGCGTCTTCGGACTTCTCCGCAGTCTTGGCCTTGTCTGATTCGTTTTCAGGCTCCGACTGGGATTCGGCCTCACTCTTGTCCTCGGAAGCGGCAAAGTTCTGCGTGGCAGTATCGTCGGCAGCGGTTTCTTCACCATCGGCATTGTCGCCGGCATTGTCGTCGTCTTCAGCGGCCGTGACCTCGGCTGGGGCATCCGCGTCCTCGGATTGGCCTTCGACCTGCTCGGGCAGGGGGTTGCCGTTTTCGTCAACCTCGTCGTCGTGGACATAGGCGGGGACGATCGGCGGCCTGGTGATGGCCTGGATGCGCCAGCGGGACTGGGAACCCTCGGAGTCGATGACTACCTGCTCCTTCTCCAGGTCCACGGAGACGACCTTACCCAGAAGACCGGTGGTGGTGGCGACCTCGTCACCAGGCTGCAGAGACTCACGGAAGTCCTGGACGGCGGCCTGCTGCTGCTTGCTCTTGCGGGAGCTTCCCCACATCATGGCGATCATCAGGGCGATGATGACGATCATGAAAATCATGGATCCCATGGTTGTTTCCACTCCTTGTTTCTTCGGATATCAAACGGCGATTTGCATTGCTGCGAAGACCCCAGTCTAGAACAGCTTCATGACATCCTCAGGTGGTTTGCGGCCCAGGTGCTCCCAGGCCTTGGAGGTGGCTACACGCCCTTTGGGTGTGCGTACCAGGAAGCCCTCGCGCACCAGGTATGGCTCACAGACCGTCTCGACGGTTTCGGCCTCCTCGCCTACCATGGCGGCCAGGTTGTTCAGGCCCACGGGACCGCCGTCGAAACTGTTGACGATGGCCTTGAGAACGGCCAGATCCAGGCGGTCCAGCCCTTCGGAGTCAATCTGGTAGAGGGCCAGGGCCTGCTTGACGTCATCAGGACCAACCTGGGGAAGATCGTGGACTATGGCCCAGTCGCGTACACGGCGCAGCAAGCGGTTGGCAATCCTGGGCGTGCCACGGGAGCGCAGGGCCAGCTGATGAGCGGCGTCATCCTGCAGGAGGATACCCAAGACCTTGGCTGAACGCTCGACCAGCTTCTCCAGCTCCTCCTGCGGGTAGAAGTCCAGGTGTGCGGTGAAGCCAAAACGGGCGCGTAGGGGCGATGGCAGCATGCCCTCGCGGGTGGTGGCGCCGATGACCGTGAACCTGGGCAGGGTCAGCGGAATGGAGGAGGCCCCGGGGCCCTTGCCCACCATGACATCCACCCGGAAGTCCTCCATGGCGATGTAGAGCAGCTCCTCGGCGGCCCTGGGCAGGCGGTGTATCTCGTCGATGAAGAGCACCTCGCCGGCCTCCAGGGAGCTCAGGATGGAGGCCAGGTCGCCGGCATGCTGGACGGCTGGGCCCGAGGTGACACGGATGGGCACATCCAGTTCGTGGGCAACAATCATGGCCAGGGTGGTCTTGCCCAGGCCAGGAGGGCCCGCCAGGAGGATGTGATCGGGTGCCACGTCACGTTTTTTGGCAGCCTCCAGGAAGAGCCCCAGCTGGGCCTTGAGCCTGGGCTGGCCGATGAATCCGTCCAGGTTTTCCGGTCTCAGCTCCTCGTCGCTGACCGGTTCGCCCTCGATGGGCCTGGCCGAGACCATCCGCAGGGATTCCTCCTGGGCGTCGCCATTCTGGGAATCGATGTAACCCGTGGTCATCTGCTTGTCAGCCATGGGTCAGCGCCCCCTGTCCAACCGGGTCAGAGCCTGCTTGAGCACCTTGGGAATGTCGGCCGACTGCAGGGGCAGGGTGTAGTCGCCCTCTTTGCAGGTCTGCTCCACGGCCTGTTCGGCATCGCGCTGCAGCCAGCCCAGGGAAATCAGTCCCTCAACCACCTGGTGGGCGCCGTCGTCCGCCTGCGCGGGGCCCTGTCGTCCTTTGCCAGCATCCAGATCCAGCTTGCCGGAGAGTTCGAGGATGATTTTCTGAGCGCCTTTCTTGCCTAGACCCGGTGCCCGGGACAGGACCGCAGCATCGCCGTCGGCTACGGCCTGGGCCAGCTGGTCCGAGTTCAGGGTAGAGAGAATGGACAGGGCCACTCGAGGTCCGATGCCGCTGACCTTCTGCAGCTGGGCGAAGAGGGATTTGGATGTGCGGCTGAGAAACCCGTAGAGGGTCAGCGCATCCTGGGTCAGGGACAGGACTGTGTAGACGGTGACTGTGGATTCGGCCCGCATGGAGGCCAAGTCCGACTGGGGCATACGCACCTCGAAACCCACTCCCGAAACATCGATGACAGCAGAGCCCGTTTCGATGGCGGCCACCCGCCCAGTCAGCATTGCCAGCACTTGATCACCCCTCGATGAAATCGAACGTCTGTTCGAATCAGCTTACATGTCTCGCTGGACTCCCCGGTGCCTGCCGTACTTGGCAGAGGCTTGGGCCCACTGACGCTGGGCCTGGGTCAGATGTTCCTCGCGTTCCCCGCCCTGGATGGCACCGGCGGGCCTTAAGGCGTGGCAGATGGCCTGGGCCAGAGCATCTGCTGCATCGGCGGGTTTGGGCAGTTGGTTGAGCCCGAGGATGCGGGCCACCATTCGCTGCACCTGAATCTTGTCAGCCTGCCCGTTGCCAGTCACGGCCATCTTGGCTTCGGTGGGTGTGTGCAGGGCCACGGGAATGCCCCGCTGCGCCGCTCCCAGCATGGCAAGCCCGGCTGCCTGGGCCGTGCCCAGCACGGTGTTGTGATTTGACTGGGCGAAGACCCTCTCGATGGATACCACATCGGGGCTGAAACGGTCCAGGGCGGCCGTCAGCCCCTGGTAGATGGCCAGCAGGCGCAGATCCTGGCTCTGTTCGGGGTCTGATCGCACGACGTCCACATGAACAAAGGAAAGCCGGCGCGATGCACCGGCTTCAATGACGCCAACGCCGCATCGGGTGAGCCCCGGGTCGACGCCGAGAACAATCATAGGGTCACTCGTCGTCCAACTGGGCCATGACCTCGTCGGGGGCGGTCCAGTTGCTGTAGATCTCCTGCACGTCGTCCAGATCGTCCAGGTTGTCGATCAGCTTGGATACCTTGCGGGCGGAGTCCAGGTCCAGGGTGACCTCGCTCTTGGGGTTGAGTATCAGGTCGGCGGAGTCGTAGTCCATACCGGCCTCCTGCAGGGCCTTACGGACGGTGACCATGTCGCCGGGGGCAGTCAACACGGTGTAGCTGTCGCCGTTGTCCTGCACGTCCTCGGCACCGGCCTCGGCGGCCTTCTCGAAGACCGTATCGTAATCCAGGCCCTCCGAGGGGACGATGATCTGGCCCTTGCGTTCGAAGTTGAAGCTGACCGATCCGTTCTGGGCCAGGGAGCCGCCGCCCTTGGTCAGGGTGGAACGGACCTCGGCGGCCGCGCGGTTACGGTTGTCGGTAAGGCACTCGATGATGATGCCCACGCCGGCAGGAGCGTAGCCCTCGTAGACGATGGTCTCGTAGTTGGCCGCTCCGGCCTCCTCGCCCGAGCCGCGCTTGACGGCCCTGGTGATGTTGTCCGCGGGCACGGAGGACTTCTTGGCCTTGACGATGGCGTCGTAGAGGGTGGGGTTGCCGTCGGGGTCACCGCCGCCGGTGCGGGCAGCGATCTCGATGTTCTTGATCAGCTTGGCGAAGAGCTTGCCACGCTTGGCGTCGATGGCTGCTTTCTTGTGCTTGGTAGTCGCCCACTTCGAATGCCCTGACATATGTCTCCTGACGGTACGAATGCTTAAACGAATGGAATTCTAGTTCCGCTCTTCGACAATTTTACGGGTTTTCAGGCCCTTCCGTGGAGGCTTCATCGTAAGGAGAACCAGCCTTCCGGCCCACCAGCCTGCCCAGCAGGCCACGGCGATGATCGGGCCTTGCTGCCAGGGCCCGGGCATAGACATCCAGAACCTGGTCGGTGACCCGCTCCCAGTCGTAGTCGCTGGCCCGACGCATTCCGCACGAGGCCAGGTTCAGGCGGGTGGGCCGGTCATCCAGCAGGCTCAGGATGACCCGGGTGCAGTCCTGGGGGTCCCCGATTGCGAACAGACGCGCGCTGCGGCCCTTCTGGGAGACATCCTCGAAGGCGGGCAGGTCCGAGGCCACCACCGGGCAGCCAGCAGCCATGGCCTCGACCAGCACGATACCAAAGCTCTCCCCCCCGGTCTGCGGGGCCACATACAGATTCAGGCTGTGATAGAAGGAGGCCTTGTCCTCGTCGCTGATCCGACCCAGGAAGGTGAAGTGCCGGGCCAGTCCGGGATCGACGGCTTCAAGTATTTTCCGTGCCTCCGCCTGGCCGTCCCCAGCGCACAGGAAGCGGGCTCCGGGCACGCGCTGCAGAATGGCAGGTGCGGCCTGGGCCAGAATCCTGAACCCCTTGCGCTCCTCCTTCATCCGTCCCAGGAAGCCGATGGTGGGCTCCCGCTCGCTCCCCTGCCATTCTGGTCGCGGCCGGGCATTCCGCAGGGCTCGGGTCTCGATGCCGTTGGGGATGATCTGGCTGGGTATGCCCGGTTCCAGCAGATTCTTGGCGTTCTGCATGGCCGAGGGACTGACGAAGATGGCCTGGCTGATGTTGGCCAGGTATCGGCGCAGGTAGCGCCTGGTCAGTCTCAGTGCCAGCGGCGTCGAATCGAAGGCCGCATGGAAGGTGGCCACATAGGGGCAGGGAATGAATCCGGGCCTCAGAGGCTTGTGGCTCAGGGAGGGGACCTCGGGCTCGTGCAGGTGCAGGATGTCGAAGTGGCCCTGTCTGACCCACTGCCTGGTCTTGTGGCCGGCCACGCCAAAGTAGCTCAGGTTGGCCACCGATCCGTTGTAGGGAATGGAGAAGGAGGAACCGGTGGTCTGCACCCAGAGGGGCATGTCCTGTGTGCGTCGGCCCGGGGCCAGGACCTGCACCTGGTGGCCACGGTCCATAAGATGCCTGGCGAAGTCGCGGATGTGCAGTTGGACGCCGCCCGGGGTCTCGAAGGAGTAGGGCGAGATGATCCCCACCCGCAGAGGCGCCTTGATGGCGGTCCGCTCCGGCTCCTGCTCAGGCCTTTGCTCGGGTGCCTTCATGCCCGTCACCTCCCTTGTTCTTGGATGCCTGGGCCAGGATGAAGTCCGGCAGGTCGTGCATCCGGGAAAGATCCAGATCCTCAAGGAAAATCGGCTGGAGCATGTGCCAGTCCTCTGGATGTTCGCGAATGCCCTGGGTCCACTGGTCCACCCATGCCTGGGTCAGGTCCTTGATGGCCTGCTCCCGGGGCATGTCAAGGTAGGGCTCGATGGCGATGGGCCCGTCCACCTGGCAGACATAGCCGTAGGGGGCCTTGGCCTTCCGGCGGCGCTCCCCCGTCAGCCTTTCCCTGTGCATGTTCACGGTATACAGGGGCAGACGGGCATCCAAGGCGATGACGGCAGGTCCGGCGGCCACGCGAATCCAGGAATCGAAGGCCTTGACGAAGACGCCTCGGCGGCTCAGATCACGGTCGGCCAGCAGGGGCACCACCTGGTCAGGCTTCCGCAGCAGGGTCGTCAGACGGCCGGTGATGTCCGGCTCGCCGGTCAGCAGGATGTTCATGCCCAGGCGGCGACGGATGTCCGCAAAGGTGTTCAGCATCCCAGGGTCCCGCAGCCGCTCGGCCACCGTGGTGACCTGGCCTACCGTGGAGCAGGCCCAGAAGCCCGCGTAGTCCCAGTTGCCCTGGTGGCCCATGCCGATGGGCAGGGAGCGCAGGCCGATGTCGCTCTTGGCCGGATCCGGGTAGGCGTTGCCGCCGCCGTGTATGCGCGCCAGCAGCTGCTCCTTGGTGCGGGCTCCCACGGTCAGGGCCTCGACGAAGTAGACGAAGTAGGAGCGCATGCCCTGGCGCGAGGTGCGCCGCAGGCTGCGACGGCCGGCCTCTGGCATGACATGGGCCAGGTTGCGCTCCAGCTGTCTGACGCCGCCTATCTGGAACAGCCAGCAGAGGTCGGCCGCCGCCAGGAAGAGGCCGCGCAGCAGCCGCTCGGGCACCAGACGCGCGTGCTGCGCCAGGAAGATGAGCAGTCGGTCCGGCATAGGCTCACTCGTGGCTGGGGTTGGCGGGCTGCGGGTTGCGGCCCATGTCCTTGGCGACGTGGCTGATCCGCTGCCAGACGGTGACGATGCCCAGCAGGGCCAGCAGGACCAGGAAGCAGCTGAGCACGGCCAAGGGCAGCCCGGCACCGGTCAGGGCCATGCCCACCAGGATGATGACCAGCCGGTCCGACCTGGTGGCGATGCCGTTCTTGGCCTCGAAGCCCTCGGCCTCGGCCCGGGCCCGAGCGTAGGAGGTGACGAAGGAGGTCATGATGGCGAAGAGCGCAGCAGCCATGCCCACCTGGGCCCAGATGTCGGGACCCTGGTGGCTGCCATCGGCCACCCAGGCCAGCTCATGGCGGCGCAAGAAGATGATGACCCCGGCCAGGACGGCCCAGTCGGCTATCCGGTCAAGGGTGGAGTCCAGGAAGCCCCCGAACTGGGTGCCACCGCCGGTCAGCGCGGCTACGGAGCCATCCAGGGAGTCGAAGGCCACCAGAATGGCCAGGACGATGGCCCCGGGGAGGAGCCAGCCGGTGAACCCGGTCACGATGGCTACCAGAGTTGTGCCTACGGCTCCGATGATGGTGACACCGTTGGCGCTCACGCCCAGATGAACCAGGCCGCGGGCGATGGGGGCGATGATGCGCTTCCAGGGGCGCCGTAGATGCTCGAACATTGGTCAGTCCTGACTGCAGGAGGTGTTCGCTCGGAAGTCGTCTGCCGAGTTGATCTGGGCGCGGACCTTGATGGCCTCGTTGATCCAGGCGCGGGCCTGCTCCACGGGCACCCCGTTGAGCTGGCTGCCGTCGCGGAAGCGGAAGGAGACCGCGTTCTTGGAGGCATCCTCCTCGCCGGCGATCAGGATGAAGGGGGCCTTGGACTTGGCCGCGTTGCGGATCTTCTTGCCGAAGCGGTCGTCGGAGCGGTCGATCTCGCAGCGGACCATGTCGTCGCGCAGCTGATCAAGCAGGTGCTCCAGGTGGGGGGCGAACTCGTCGGCCACGGGCACGGCCTGCACCTGGACCGGGGCCAGCCAGGCCGGGAAGGCGCCGGCGTAGTGCTCCAGCAGGATGGCGAAGAAGCGCTCGATGGATCCGAAGAGCGCCCGGTGGATCATGACCGGACGCTGGTGGGAGCCGTCGGCGGCGATGTACTCCAGCTGGAAGCGCTCGGGCAGGTTGAAGTCCAGCTGAATGGTGGAGACCTGCCAGGTGCGCCCGATGGCGTCGCGTGCCTGCACGGAGATCTTGGGCCCGTAGAAGGCGGCGCCCTCGGGGTCGTCGACCAGCTCCAGCCCGGAGTCCTTGGCCACCTCGGCCAGGGTGTTGGTGGCCTCCTCCCAGACCTCGTCGGAGCCGACGAACTTGTTGGGATCCTTGGTGGACAGCTCCAGATAGAAGTCGTTGAGGCCGAAGTCCTTCAACACCTTGAGCACGAACTGGAGCAGGTTGGTCAGCTCCCCCTTCATCTGGTCCCTGGTGCAGTAGATGTGGGAGTCGTCCTGGGTCAGGCCGCGCACGCGGGTCAGGCCGTGGACCTCGCCGGACTTCTCGTAGCGGTAGACGGTGCCGAACTCGAACAGCCGCAGGGGCAGCTCCTTGTAGGAGCGCTGGCGGGACTTGAAGATCAGGTTGTGCATGGGGCAGTTCATGGGCTTCAGGTAGTAGTCGAAGCCCTGGCGGGTGACCTTGCCGTTGGCGTCCTTCTCCTCGTCCAGGTGCATGGGCGGGTACATGCCGTCCTTGTACCACTGCAGGTGGCCCGAAATCTCGTAGAGGTGGCCCTTGGTGATGTGCGGGGTCTGCACGAAGGAGTAGCCGTTGCGCCGGTGCATTTCACGGGAGTAGTCCTCCATGGCGTTGATGACGGCCGCGCCCTTGGGGTGGAAGACGGGTAGTCCGGGCCCGATCTCGTCCGGGAAGGAGAAGAGGTCCATCTCGGCGCCCAGCTTGCGGTGGTCGCGGCGGGCGGCCTCTTCCAGACGGGCGGTGTAGGCCTTCATGTCGTCCTTGTTGGCCCAGGCGGTGCCGTAGATGCGCTGGAGCATGGGGTTCTTCTCGTCCCCGCGCCAGTAGGCGGCGGCCGTGCGCATGAGCTTGAAGCTGCGGATGTAGCGGGTGTTGGGCAGGTGGGGGCCCCGGCAGAGGTCCTTCCAGACCGTATTACCCTCGCGGTCCAGGTTGTCATACATGGTCAGCTCGCCGCCGGTGGCCACCTCGGTGGCCTCCTCGCTGTTGATCTCGGCCTCCTTGGCCCCGATCAGCTCCAGCTTGTAGGGCTGGTCGGCCTCCTCCTTGCGGGCCTCCTCTTCGGTGACTACGCGCCGGCGGAAGCTCTGGGAGGACTTGATGATCCGCTTCATCCGCTGTTCGATCTGCTTGAGGTCGTCGGGGGTGAAGGGCTTGTCCACGTCGAAGTCGTAATAGAAGCCATCCTTGATGGCCGGACCGATGCCCAGCTTGGCGTCCGGACGAATCTCCTGGACGGCCTGCGCCATGACGTGGGTGGCCGAGTGCCGCATGATGGCCAGTCCCTGGTCGCTCTCCAGGGTGATGGGCTCGACCTTGTCACCCTCGTGCAGGGGTGTGTAGAGGTCGCGTGGCTGCCCGTTGAGGTCGACGGCGATGATGTCCTTGTCGTCAGCAAAAAGCTGGACGCCAGTTTGATCCGCCGCCACCTCCTTCCGTTCGCCCTTGACGATGATGGAGATGCTCGACTGTGTCATGAATGCCGTCCTTGCTATCGGAGCCCGCGTTACAGGGTGCAGGCTGGACATGGTTATCGAGCCACAGCCTAGGTCGTCACTCAGACAAGGAGGGGCCTTTGTTGCCCATGGAGCGCAGATAATCCTCGGCTTCCCGGACCAGCTCTTCGGCGGCCGGCTCGTCCACCTGGGCCTGGTCGACATCCATCTCCAGACGGTGGACGTAGTTGGCCAAGTCGTCGTTGCAGCGCAGCAGCATTCCGGCCTGGGCCTTCCACTCGGCGGCCTTGCGGGGCAGCTCCCCCTCGTCAAGGTGGACGCCGAGCATGGCCGAGAGCCTTTGCAGGAGCTGCAGGGTGCCCTGGGCGCACTCGTCGCTGCCCAGGTATTGGGGAACGGAGACCCAGATGGACTCGGTGCTGTAGCCGTCCTGGGTGGCCAGGGCGTCCAGAACGGTGGGGATGCCTATGGGGCCGGAATGGCCGTCGGTGTCGGTCTTGGGCTGGTCGCCGGCCAGGTCGTCGATGGGCAGGGGCCTGGTGTGGGGGCAGTCGGCGAACATGGCGCCCAGGGTGATGATGGCCTCCGCCTCGTCGTCTTCGGCCCAGTGGATGCTGCGCCGGCAGAAGTCGCTCCAGTGGTAGTTGGGCTCCGGGCCCATCTCCAGCAGGAGGGTGTGGGTGTTATCAATCCGCACCCGGTAGATCTTGGCGGAGGGCCAGATGATCCGCCGTCTACCCTGCACATGGCAGAGCATGGGCCGTGACATCTGATAGTCGTAGAACCCGTCGCCCGGAATGCTGCCGATCTCGTGGGACTCGTAGACGTTCAACAGGTGGCGGATGACGTTGGTCGAGGCTGAGCACGCATCGTTCCAGCCATCGAAGGCGGCCACCATGGTGCAGTGCTGCCTGGCTTCTTCACTCATACCTCTCACCCTACCGGTAGGAAGCCTTGTATTTGGCGGCTTTGCCATCAGCGGAGGGTGGCTCTATGACGCGGCGACACGCGCTTTTTGCCAAGTGCGGAGGTCTACGCTACAGTAGTGCAACGTGCTTCGGCAGTCACCACCACGGTGAAAGTTGAAAGTGCGGGCATAGCTTAGTTGGTAAAGCGCGACCTTGCCAAGGTCGAGACCGCGGGTCCGAGTCCCGTTGCCCGCTCGAGGTTTTCGAGCAGTTTAACCAATACGGTGGGTTAGCCAAGCGGTTAGGCAGCGGCCTGCAAAGCCGTATAGACGAGTTCGACTCTCGTACCCACCTCTCTCTCGAAACGAGAATGACCCGGGCGGTTGGCGCAGAGGTAGCGCACTTCCCTGACACGGAAGGGGTCACTGGTTCGAATCCAGTATCGCCCACGAGGATCACTTCGGTGGTCTTTTCCAATCCGGGCGATTGGCGCAGCGGCTAGCGCACTTCGTTCACACCGAAGGGGTCGCAGGTTCGATTCCTGCATCGCCCACCTGGATTTTCTACCTCTCCCCTATCTCCTTTCTAGTGATAGTCCTCAGTCAGTGTTTGTTGGTTTGCAAACCTTCTCAACTCTCATTGATATTCGACTCGCAGATTACTGAATCAGGAATTTAGCTAATAAATTATTGTTACCAATCCAGCCAAGGTTTACTGTTCAGGCTCGCTTAGAGCAGCCAATCCCGCTGAATTGCGCACTGGTTGCCGCTTGCAATGCCGGTTGTCATGGCGGACAGCGAACGGAGTGTTGAGCATGTCCGGGACCTTGTGATAATTTGCTCTTAGCAACAGGTCGGGGGACCTGCCAAAAACGGGAGTACCTGATGCATCCTTGAAGAGGTGATAGTATGAAGAAAGGCCTAGGCCAATGAGGGCACGTAACTAGCCTGGCTGATTCTGCACTGCATCACAGCTTGAGGAAACTGTGGGCTCCCTGTTTTACCTATGTCATACTTGCGTGGTCTGTCTGTGTGGCCACGTTCCGGTTGTCGCCAGTGGCGGCGGCCGTGCTGTAAAGCTCCTCCGGCGGCACAGAAATATACCCCCCTCTCCTGCCGCCGGAGGTTTTACTTTTTAGGCCCTATTTGAGGGCCTGCAGGTACCGGTAGAGGGTGGGGATCGAAATCTTGAGCTCGGGGGCGACGATGCCCACCGCGCCCTTGATGAGGAAGATGCCCCGGTCCTTGATGTTGCGGATGATGTCCAGCCTGTCCTGTTTGGTCAGCTTGTCCATGGGGATGTTGAACTGGCGGACCTCATCCCTGGTGATCCTGCGGATGTTCTCGGCAGGCTCCTCGCTCACGTGGCGGCGGGAGGTCTCGGTGGAGATCTGCACATCGTTGGAATCGATCGAGGACAGGGTCTGCAGCACGTGGGCGGCCTGCTGCAGCTCGGTGATGTTGATGCTGATGCAGAGCAGGCCAATGACAGTCTGCTCCTGGTTGCGGATCAGGTAGGAGGAGACGCGGAACTCGTGCTTGTTCAGGCGGCGCCCTCGGTAGTCGGAGACGAAGTCGGCCCCGTCCTGGTCTGCCCGTATGGCCAGTTGTCGGGTCTGGTCTGTGACTGCGTCGCCCAGGGAGCGTCCGGAGAGCTGACCGTTACGGATGAATACGATGGAATTCTCCGGGCGGGTGATGTCATGCACAACAATCTCGGCCATGGGACCGAAGGAATCGGCTATGAATTCTGCCAGGGGAAATACCTCTTCAAGGTTGTCTACTGTGAAGTGCATGGCTGATCCTCAACATCCTAACAGGGCGGCTTGTAGCCACCGGTTGGTGCTGCGGGAAGCGAAAGGTATTGGATGGCGTGATATGGTCCATCACCTCCATACCAGCCAATCGGCCTCCTCTAATCCCGTATATTAGACCTTCTTTTGCGCACTTCAGTCCTTTGCATACGGCCTATTGAGACCGCAGGAGTGCCGAAGTGCCGAAGGAGTTTTCATGGTAACGCATCAAGGCAGCTGAATCTTGCTTTTCGTAAACCCGGCCAGTCGTAACGGACCCGGCATCGTAGCGGAGCTGCTTGACATGAATCCTGCAGGCCAGAAAGACGGCGGAAACCTGGTAATCGTGGAAAACCGAGTGATTCAGAAGCCGAGCATCATTGCCTGTAGCGTGTCTATGACAAAGTACAGGAATAATGTGAACCTGGTCATATTATTCGGGATCGGCTGGATTTGAAAGCGACTTTGCCATAGATGTTGAACGGGCTGATACGATACGTGCCTAAATGAGCAAACAGTAGCTGGGCTGGCTGTGGGTTTCTGCCAGTGGCCAGCCTGGCCGCTGTTTCCCCCTCTCCGAGGCAGGGCGGGGGCGTGCATGCCTGCCCTTGGCTTCTGTCTGCAGAAGTGTGGTGGGGGAGCGAAAGGAAGTGTCAGCTTTTTTGGGTTTGAGCCTTAAGTAACACGCTCCTCCCTGCTCCACCTATGTGGCCGGGGGCGGGGGATTGATACGCCTCCCGGCCTGTCTTACTCGTGCGAAGCATGAAGCAGCTGGTGCTGTTCTCTTCGGTGGCGGCGTGAGGCCAGGACCCCGCCCATGCCGGTCATGCCGGTGGTCAGGGCCAGCAGGATGCCTTCCCCTCCGGCTCTTGGGAGCACGCCTGCGGGCAGGTACGTGTATCGGAGGGAGGTGTCCGGCGTTTGGGGTGTACCGCCCAGCGTGTAGTCCACGCTGACCGTGACCATGCCCGGCTGGTGTGCGGGCGTGAGTACGCTGACGCTGCTGCCATCGCCGCTTTTCAAGTTCGTGCCGGGGCTGGTGTCGAATCTGACGCCGGTTATCACCGGCGGCAGGTTGAACACCACCGGCACAGGAACAAGACTCCCGGTTTTGTTGTTATTTGAGCCTGTAGGGATGCTGTTGTTGCCGAGCTGGCCATAGCCGTTGTCTCCCCAGGCGTAGGCGTTGCCGTCACTGCCCAAGGCCAGCGAATGATATTGCCCGGTGCTGACCAGTACGGCTTTCAGTCCCTTGCTTGTGTCAGCGGGGCTGGCGGAATCAGACACAAGCACAGGAACAGTCGAATCCTTGCTGCTGTTGTTACCGAGCTGGCCGTTGCTGTTGAACCCCCAGGCGTAGGCGTTGCCGTCACTGCCCAAGGCCAGCGAATGCCAGAATCCGGCTGTGACATTTACAGCTTTCAGCCCTTTGTCCGCATCATTGGGGCTGGCGGGGTTGCGCACGCGCACAGGATTAGGATTCGGGCTGAAGAATCCGCCTTTGCTGTTGTTTCCGAGCTGGCCACTGAAGTTGTACCCCCAGGCGTAGGCGTATCCGTCGCTGCCAACGGCCAGCGAATGCAGGTATCCGGCACCGATCTGTGCATAGGTAAAATCCGTGGGCGTGCCTGCAGGTGTCCCCACTTTGACCGGCGTAGCTCGGTCGGTGCTCGTCCCGTCGCCGAGCTGGCCAAAGTTGTTTAATCCCCAGGCGTAGGCGTTGCCGTCGCTGCCCAGAGCCAGCGAATGAAAGGCTCCGGCACGGATCTGCACGTAGGTGAAATCCGTGGACGTGCCTGCAGGCTTCTTGACCCTGACCGGCGTAGCTCGGTCGGTGCTCGTCCCGTCGCCGAGCTGGCCGGAGTTGTTGTACCCCCATGCATAGGCGTTCCCGTCGCTGCCCAGAGCCAGCGAATGATGGTATCCGGCGCTGACCTGCACGTAGGTGAAATCCGTGGACGTGCCTGCAGGCTTCTTGACCCTGACCGGCGTATGCTGGTCGGTGCTCGTCCCGTCGCCGAGTCGGCCATCATCGTTCCGTCCCCATGCGTAGGCGTTGCCGTCGCTGCCCACGGCCAGGGAATGCTGGCTTCCGGCGCTGACCTGCACGTAGGTGAAATCCGCAGGCAGGTCCGGATACGTCTTGCGATCAGGCTGCTTCACCATGACCGGCGTAGACCGGGCGTTTTCGGAGGTTGTCCCGTCTCCGAGCTCACCCTTCTTGTTGCCTCCCCAGGCGTAGGCGTTGCCGTCGCTGCCCACGGCCAAAGAAAAACCAAAGTCTGTAACCGAGACGAATGATGATGCGCTGACCTGGCTGAATCTGATGCCTCGCCTGGCGCTGTCAGGCGGGGTGATGGTCGTGGATTCGCCGCCCAGTTGACTGCCCTTGTCGGGACTGATGCTCCACGTGCTGTTCCGGCTTTTCAGCGTCCACTTAGCGGTCAGGGTCAGGTTCTTGTCGACGGGCTTGCTGAAATCATAGGCGATCTGACCGATGAACCACCCGTCGAACAGAAAGCCCTCACGCGCCGGGTCGGGGGAGGGCCTCTTCACCCTGCCGTTCGGAGTGGCGAAATTCTGGTCTGCTGGTTCTGGTTTTCCTCCGCCCGTATCGAAGTGGACCGTGAGTGTGGATCGTGGTTCGACGTCTCGTGTCAGCGGCTGGTCGACCGTGTACTTCAGGCTCCTGGTGAAGGGCTGGCCGTCCTGCCTGCCGGTGATGGTGATGGCGGCTGGTCCCGGCTTGTGGGCGGGTATGTTCGTCTGCCATAAGTCGTTGTTCCTGGTGAGTTTGAGCGGCTGGCCGTCCATGCTGGCTGTTTCCAGGCTGGGCACCTGGGTTGTGTCGAGTCTGGCTGGCTTGCCGGGCTGACCCTGCTCGTCCAGGCTCCACGCGAACATGTTGCCCTGCCGGTCGATGGCGGTGATCCTGCTGCCGGCCTTGACGGCCTGCATGTACTGCTGGCTCCCGTCATCCGCCCGGATGGGTGTTTCACCGGGCTTCCAAGCCCAGATGCGGCCTTTGGAATCAACCAAAGCTGCTTGTGTTGTATTGACGCTTATTGCTGTCACGGCAGAATGGTTGGGCAAGAACAGCGATTCTGTCTGGCTTTGTCCATTGTCTAGATAGCTGGTCTGGCCTGTCGAGTCCAGCAGCACGAAGCCATGATCCATGGCTGATACCTGAACAATGCGGTTGGCAAGCTTGATTGGTTGGATCTGTTTAGCATCAGTAGCCGCCGGCTTCCAAGTCCAGACCTGGCCCTTGTTATCCAAGGCGAGCAGGCGGTCCGCATTACCAGTCACCTTGACTGCCAATGCCTGTCTGGGCAAACTTATGGCCTTTCCTGTTGACTCACCCATATTGGTCCAAACATGGACTTTACCGTTTTGGCCCACAGCTATGAGGTGGTCAGCAGCTATGGCAATGCTGGCGTACGTTGTGGAGTCTGAGACGAGCAAAGCTGGCGTATCCTCGCTCTTATTCCAGGTGTAGATGCGGTGGTCTTGGCTCAAGGCCGCGTAGCTATCACCAACGACTCCAGCTATGAATCGCATGTCGTCGGACGCATTTGAAGGTGATGGCACCTGAACAGGCATTTCAGCGTTCGGTGTCCAGGTGAATAGGCGGCCATCGCCGGTCATGCCGATCAGCTTGTTGTCATAGGCTGCCAATGTGCTGAAGGAAAGCGAATCCGCATTCGGGGGTGTGATGGTGATGCTGGTGTCACCAGAAGCCGGAGCATGGTCAGGACTGAGCGCCCAATTAGAAACAGGGGTCCACCTGGCCTTCAAGATGATGTCCCTGGTGATCGGGGTGTGGAAATCCATCAGTGTGTCACGCTCGGACCAGCCGTCAAACCGGTAGCCGTCACGCTTCGGATTATCAGCAGGTGGTGATGCCAAGGCTCCATCCTGCACGGTCACGCGTTCAGATCTGGTCCCATCGGCGGGGTCGAACACCACAGTGTGCGAATCGGTAGAAGGCTGGCTTTCGATAGGTGGAGAAGGGCTAGACGGGGAGATTCTCGGGGATTGGGAAGGACCAGTTGGAGACTGACTAGTAGAAGGGGAAATTGATGAAGTCGTCAGCGGCGAGGATGAAGGCAGACTGGAAGGTTGTAGATGGCCTAGGGAACCGTCATTTATTTGATCAGGATAGCTGCCCTCTCCCTCGTTGGCATCTGAAACAGAGGCGAAGACTGTGCCGGTTGCCATGCCGGTCAGCAGCAGGGGTATCAGCAATAATGCTGATAGTAGTGACCTTAGGCTAAACTTATGGATACAAAAATCGGCAGACGTCGACAACGAAGCCACGGCAAACCTCCCCAAAGAATGCAGGATGCCCACTGACCCCTGTCCCCCGCAACCTTGGGCATCACGTGGCCAAATCCTATCACGTAGCCAAGTGAGCGTCGAATCCCCCGGCAGTTCACCCAGGCTCAGCTGGCCGCCACGCCCCCTACTGCGGGCAGGGCGCCGACCATGAGCATGATGGCCACGAAGATGGCCAGGCCGATCCGGTAGATGACGAATCCCCGGTAGGAGAAGCGCGAGACGATCTTCAAAAAGGCGATAATAACGATGTATCCCAGCAGGAAGCTGACCACGGTGGCGCAGATGGTGGCCCCCCAGCCTGGGAAGGCGGCGTCCGCATTGATGTTCTTCAAGGATTTGACCGTCTCGAGGATGCCGGCGCCGAAGACGGCAGGGATGGCCATGAGGAAGCTGACCCGGGTGGCGGACTCGCGGGTGTAACCCAGGGCGCGGCCGAAGGTCATGGTGCCGCCCGAGCGGGATACGCCGGGGATCAGGGCCAGCATCTGCCCGATGCCGAAGAGCAGGGCGTCCCGGGCGCTCATCTGGCGGATCTCCTTGTTCTGGCGGCCGTGGCGGTCGAAGTAGTCCAGCAGCAGGCCGAAGACGATCAGCACCACCACGGTGATCCAGAGGTTGCGCAGCTTGGTCTCGATTATGTTCTGGAAGAGCAGGCCCGCCACCACGATGGGCAGGGTTCCCAGAATGATGTACCACCCCAGGGCCGCATCATGGTCCTTGGAGCCCATCCGCTCACGCCAGGAGGAGCCGTCCTTGCCGGCCAGGCAGCGGAACCAGTGGGTCAGTATGCGGGCGATGTCATGCCGGAAGTAGAGCAGGACCGCCAGCTCGGTGCCGAATTGGATGATGGCTGTGAAGGCTGCGCCCGGATCCTGGCCCAGCAGGCCGCCCACAATGCGGATATGGGCGCTGGATGAGACGGGGAAATACTCCGTCAGGGCCTGCACCAGGCCGAACAGAATGGCTTCGAAGAAATTCATGGACCCCTCTTGCTATGTCGGACAACAATGGCAAGCATAGCCACCACGCTGGGCAGACAGAGCCGAGGGCCGGGCATGTCTCGCAGAATGCCCACAATGGGTCTTGTCGGAATCGACGACTCGACGAATAGGGGTGTGGATCATCATGGCCAAGACCTACAGAAAATCCAGGGGCGGGGCCCCGGCGGGATTCTTCGAGTGTGAGGGGCGCGGGCTTCAATGGCTGGGTCAGGCCCAGGCGCAGGGCGGTCCCCGGGTGGTGGATGTCTATGACTGGGGCCCGGACTACCTGGACATCGAGGAGGTGACCTCCGCCTCCCCCACGCCTGGTGCCGCCTACCGCTTCGGTGCCCAGCTGGCCCACATGCATGATGCCGGGGCCGATCACTTCGGCTCCGCGCCCGAGGGCTACACGGGCACCTGCTACTTCGGACCCCTGCAGGATCCGCTGCCCATGGACGTGGGTGACTGGGAAGACCCGGCCACCTACTGGGGCGAGGGACGGCTGAAGCCCATGGTGGGCATGGCCATGGATCGGCGGGCCCTGAACCGCGATGACATGAAGATGACCGAAGAGGTGATCCAGGCCCTGCCGGAGCTGCTGGGCGCGGCCGCCAATGACAAGCCCGCCCGGGTCCACGGGGACCTGTGGAGCGGGAACGTCATGTGGACCAGGAACGACGGGAACACCCAGGCCGTCCTGATCGACCCTGCGGCCCATGGCGGCCACCGCGAGGAGGACCTGGCCATGCTGCAGCTGTTCGGCATCCCCTACCAGGGGCAGATTCTGGACGGCTACCAGAGCGTGCACCCGCTGGCGGCCGGTTACCGGAACCGGACCACGCTCTGGCAGCTCTACGCCATCGCCGGGCACTGCGCCTTCTTCGGCGGCGGCTATGTGAGCGAGTACCGGTCCATGTGCCGGTCGCTGCTGGGCTGACTCAGCCGACTCAGCTGAAGATGTCCTTGAGCTTGCCGAAGATCCCCTTGCGGCCCCCGGCTCCGGCAGGCTTGGCGCTCTGCGGGACCTGCCTGGCCTCGGAGTCGTGGCTGTTGGCGAAGTCCTCAATCAGGCGGCGCTGATCGTCGTCCAGCTTGGTGGGGATTTCGACCAGCACGTGGACGATGATGTCGCCGCGCTCTTCCCGGTTGCCCAGTCTGGTGACGCCCAGGCCCTTGATGGTGATCTCCTGGTCAGGCTGGCAGCCGGCGGGAATGTCCACCTGGCGCTGACCGTCGAAGGTTTCCAGGTCGACCTGGTGGCCCAGCACGGCCCAGGTCATGGGCACGGCAATCCAGCAGTGCAGGTCCTGGCCGCTGCGGGTGTAGTGCTTGTCGGGCTTGATGCTGATGTCCACGTACAGGTCGCCGGCTGCGCCGCCGCCCTCGCCCACCTCGCCCTGGGAGGCCAGCCGCAGCCGGGACCCGTCAGCCACGCCTGCGGGCACGTTGACGCCAACCTCGCGCCTGGTGCGCACACGGCCATGGCCGTTGCAGACCGGGCAGGGGTGCTCGATGATGGTGCCGTGGCCCTCGCACCGCTCGCAGGGTGCCTGGCTCATCATCTGCCCCAGCAGGGTCCGTACCACCTTCTGGGCATAGCCCTTGCCGTTGCAGACCGGGCAGGTCACCGGGGAGGTTCCCTTCTGGGCCCCCGAGCCGCCGCACTCCTGGCAGAGGCCGTAGGTGCTGATGGGGGTGCGCACCACGCCGCCGAAGATGGCGGTTTTCATGTCCACGGAGACCTGGGCCAGGGCGTCCCGGCCGGGCTGGGTGCGCGGAATGGGCCCCTGGGCGGCGCCCCCGAAGCCGCCGCCGAAGAACTGGTTGAAGACGTCGCCCATGTCGAAGGGGCCGCCTGCCTGGGAGGCCTGGGGGTCGTTGGGGTCCACGCCCGCGTCGTACATGCGCCGCTTTTCGGGGTCGGAGAGCACCTCGTAGGCGCTATTGACCTCCTTGAACTTGTCCTCGTATTCAGGCCCGGCGATGTCCGGGTGGTACTTGCGGCTCATCTTGCGATAGGCACGCTTGATGTCCTGATCGCTCGCGCCGCGCTCGACTCCCAAAACCTCGTAGTAATCTGCCACCGATCATCCTTTTCGTTTGATGCCCTCTCGACCCATAGTTGCATGGGCCCACGATACCTATGACTTATGCGTTTGCCTTGACGGTCACGGTTCCCCGTCGCCGGCCAGGAAACCGGTCAGATAGGAGGCCACGGCACGAACCGCGCTCATGGTCGCCGGATAGTCCATATGGGTCGGGCCGATGGAGCCTACAAAGGCGACCGGCTCGTCGGCTTCGGAGCCGTCGGTCTGCCTGGACCGGGCATGCCCGTATCCGCTGGTGACCACCGAGGCGTGGGCCAGTTCCGGGGTCCGTGTCTCGGTGCCGATGGCCACGCTGACTCCGTTGCTTTCACGTGAGAGCTCGCTCTGGGCCCGCATGAGCCGCATGAGCACCACCTGCTCCTCCAGGGCGTCCAAGAGTGAGCCCAAGTCTCCCAGGGAGACGGCCTGGCTGTGGGTCAGCTGTGAGGTGCCGGCCATATAGAGGCCGCTGGTCTGCTCCCGGGTGGCCATCTCGTCGAAGACCGTGGCCACCAGGCGCAGCATGGATTTGTCGCGGCCCTCGGCAAGGGAGTCAGCCAGCAGGCGGCAACGGTCGGCGGCGCGGTCCAGGGGCAGGTCCTGGCACTGCCTATTTATCTGGTCGGACAGGTCCGCCAGGGCGTTCGGGTCCTCCTGCAGGGGCCCGTGCAGGGTGCGCTGGACCACCCGGCCAGTGTCGGTGATGACCACCATAAGCACGGTCCCCCGGCTCAGTCCTATGAGCTCGGCCCGGCGCAGGTTCGAGCTGGCCAGGGAGGGCGAGGCCACCACGGCGATCTGCCCGGTGATCTGGGCCAGAAGCCGGGCGGCGTGCTGCAGGGTGTCCTCCAGGTTGACTGACCCGGACAGGAAGGCGTTGATCCCCCGGCGCTGGGCGGCGGACAGGGGCACGATGGTGGCCAGCCTGTCGACGAAGTAACGATAGCCCTTCTGGGTGGGGATGCGGCCGGCCGAGGTGTGGGGCTGGACCAGGTAGCCCTCGCTCTCCAGGGCCGCCATGTCGTTGCGCACGGTGGCGGAGCTGACTCCAAGCTGATGATTTCTGGTGAGCGAACCCGACCCTACCGGCTCGCGAGAACGGATATAGTCCTCGACGATCGCGCGCAGCACCAGCATGCGTCTGGTATTAGGCAATGTCGCTCCTTCCGTCATGGTTTCATTATTAGCACTCGGGCCATGAGAGTGCCAAAACGTCGTGCGAAGAGCCGAATTGTGTCGTCTCAAACCGATACGATGGAAACGCATAGTGAAGGTAATCGAACATTTTCGACACAAGTCGAACATGGAGACCTCTACATTGGAAGGAAAGCAGCACCATATGGCAGATTTCACATGGTCCGAACTCGATGAGCGGGCTGTCAAGATGGCCAAGGTCCTCTCGGCCGACGCGGTCGAGAAGGCCGGAAGCGGCCACCCCGGCTCCCCTATTTCGCTGGCGCCCATCGCCTACGCGCTCTACCAGCACTTCATCCGTCACGACCCCAACGACCCCGACTGGGTCGGGCGTGATCGGTTCATTCTTTCCGGCGGCCACGCCTCGCTGACCCAGTACGTGCAGCTATACTTCTCCGGATACGGACTGACCCTGGACGATCTGAAGCGCTTCCGCACCGCCGGCACCAGGACCCCCGGCCACCCCGAGTACGGCCTGACCCCCGGCATCGAGATGACCACCGGCCCGCTGGGCCAGGGTCTGGCCTCGGCCGTGGGCTTCGCCTATGGACAGCGTTACGAGCGCGGTCTGCTGGATCCGGATGCACCCGAGGGGCAGTCCCCCTTCGACCATAAGGTCTGGGTCATCTGCGGCGAGGGAGACGTCGAGGAGGGCGTCTCCTCCGAGGCCAGCTCCCTGGCCGGCGACCAGCGCCTGGGCAACCTGACCGTCATCTTCGATGCCAACCACATCCAGATCGAGGGCGACACCCGCATCGCCCTGGGTGAGGACATTCTCAAGCGCTACCAGGCCTACGGCTGGTACACCGACGAGTTCAGCTTCATCCAGCCCGACGGCTCCTACAAGGAGGACGTCGAGGGCCTGGCTGCCGTCCTGGAGAAGGCCGAGCAGGTCACCGACCGGCCAAAGTTCATCAAGGTTGACACCCTGATGGCCTGGCCCACCCCCGGCAAGACCAACGATCCTTCAGCCCACGGCTCAGCCCTGGGCGCCGAGGCCGTGGCCGGCCTGAAGAAGACCCTGGGCTACGACCCTGAGCAGAGCTTCCAGATCGACGAGGAGGCCCTGGCCCACGCCCGCGAGGTTGCCCAGCGCGGTCTGGCCGCCCACAAGGATTGGGACGAGAAGTACCAGGCCTGGCGCAAGGCCAACCCCGACAAGGCTGACCTCTACGACCGCATCCATGCCGGCAAGCTGCCCGAAGGCTTCGACAAGGCCCTGGACGACCTGGAGTCTGGCTTCGAGCCCGGCTCCAAGGTGGCCACCCGCAAGGCCTCCGGCGCGGTCATCAACGCCCTGGCCCCCATCATGCCCGAGCTCTGGGGAGGATCCGCCGATCTGGGTGGTTCCAACAACACCAACATCAACGGTGCAGTCTCCTTCGCCCCCGAGGCCGACAAGACCGTCCAGTGGCCCAAGGCCAGCAAGTACGGCCGCCAGCTGCACTTCGGCGTGCGCGAGTTCGCCATGGGCGCCATCACCAACGGCATCCTGCTGGGTTCGGACACCAGGCCCTACAACGGGACCTTCTTCCAGTTCAGCGACTATGAGCGCCCCTCGGTGCGCCTGGCCGCCCTGATGGACATCCCCAACCTGTATGTGTGGACCCACGACTCCGTGGCCCTGGGCGAGGATGGCCCCACCCACCAGCCCATCGAGCACCTGACCGCCGTGCGCGCCATCCCCCAGATGGAGGTTGTGCGCCCGGCCGATCAGTACGAGACCGCTGAAGCCTACCGCGCCTTCTTCGAGAAGGACAACACCCACCCCACGGCCATGATCCTGACCAGGCAGGGCGTGCCCACCCTGGAGGAGACCAAGGCCAAGGCCCGCGAAGGCGTGCGCAAGGGCGCCTACGTGCTGGTCGACACCGAGGGCCAGCCCGACGTGCTGATCATGGCCTCCGGCTCCGAGGTGCAGCACGCTGTGGCCGCCTCCAAGACCCTGGCCGAGCAGGGCGTCAAGGCCCGCGTCATCTCCGTGCCCTCGCTGGAGTGGTTCGAGGAGCAGGACGACGAGTACAAGGAAGCTGTTCTGCCCGCCTCCGTCAAGGCCCGCGTCTCCGTTGAGGCCGGACTGGCCACGCCCTGGTACAAGTACCTGGGCAGCTATGGCAAGCCCGTCTCCATCGAGCAGTTCGGCCTGCAAGGAAGCGGCGACGAGAACATGCGCGACCTGGGCATCACCGCCGATCATGTGGTCGAAGCAGCACAGGCCTCCCTGGAGGAAGTCCGTCGGGCCAACTGAACCCGGCATCGTGATCAATAGGGGGGCCGTCCGTGACGCCGGCCCCCTCCCCTTGCAGGCACGCCCGAAACGCGGGCCTGTGGGAATACAGCAACAGACTTCCCGGTAGTGCATAGTGAATGTGATTCCATCGGGAACCCAAATAAGGAGTGACAAGATGGCAGAAAATGCAAACACCCAGCGCACCAGCGATTCAGGTGTCTCGATCTGGCTGGACGATCTGAGCCGCACCCGCATCGAATCGGGCAATCTGCAGCAGCTGATCGCCGAGCGCAATGTGGTGGGCGTGACCACCAACCCCTCGATATTCCAAAAGGCTTTGAGCCAGGTGGGTCCCTATGACGAACAGCTCAAGCAGCTGGGCCGAATACCCGTCGAGGAAGCCGTCCGTGAGCTGACCACAACCGACGTGCGCAACGCGACCGACATCTTCCGGGAAGTTGCCGAGAAGACCGACTACGTGGATGGACGTGTCTCCATCGAGGTCGATCCTCGTCTGGCCCATAACACCGAAGAGACCGAGAAGCAGGCCGAGGAACTCTGGGCCAAGGTCGACCGTCCCAACGCCATGATCAAGATTCCCGCCACTTTGGAGGGCCTGCCTGCCATCACCGCCACCCTGGCCAAGGGTATCTCGGTCAACGTGACCCTGATCTTCTCTCTGGAACGCTACAAGCAGGTCATCGACGCCTTCATCGAGGGCATGGTCCAGGCCGACAAGAACGGCCATGACCTGAAGCACATGGGCTCGGTCGCCTCTTTCTTCGTCTCCCGCGTGGACACTGCGGTTGACAAGCTGCTGGAGGCCAATGGCTCGGACGAGGCCAAGTCCCTTGAGGGCAAGGCTGCTGTGGCCAACGCCCGTCTGGCCTACGAGCTCTTCGAGAAGGCCTTCGACAGCGATCCTCGCTGGGCCGAACTGGAAGCCAAGGGTGCCAAGCGTCAGCGTCCACTCTGGGCCTCTACCGGCACCAAGAACGCCGCCTACTCAGACTGCAAGTATGTGGACGAGTTGGTGGCCCCCGATGTGGTCAACACCATGCCTGAGAAGACCCTGAACGCTCTGGCCGATCACGGCAACGGCGCTCCTTCGGTCAAGGGCACTTACGAGGAGAGCCACCAGGTGATGCAGAAGCTGGCAGACCTGGGCATCAGCATCAAGGACGTGACCGACAAGCTGGAGGCCGATGGCGTCGCCGCCTTCATCGACTCCTGGGATTCGGTCCTCTCCGACGTGCAGAAGGGCATCGACCGCGTCAACGGCTGAGCACATGACTGAAAGTCGCTGCTATTAAAGATTGTGCCCCGTCCGGTTTTGAACCGGCGGGGCACAATTGGTATCCGTGCTGGATTTTGCTGGATATCTTGCTGCCGTGGGACTACTCTACCTTGGTCTCCTCGACCACATGCTGCAGGGTGGCGATCAGGGCGGGACTGTCGTTGGGCATGTTCAGCCTGGTCAGGGTGCCGCCGGCGGATTCGATGGCCTTGGCCAGCTCCATGTCCACGTCGTAGCAGATCTCCAGGTTGTCGGCGATGAAGCCGATGGAGGCGGAGATGATGGTCTCCATGCCGCTCTTGGTGATCAGATCCTTGGCCACGGTGACGAAATCAGGCCCGATCCAGGGCTCCTCGGTGCGGCCTGCCGACTGCCAGGCCAGTACGTACTGGTCCTCATTGAGACCGGCTGCCCGAGCCACGGCATTGCTTAGGCCGATGACCTCATCCTTGTAGGGGTCCCCTCCCTGGATGATGCGCAAGGGCAGGGAGTGGGCGCTGAAGATCACCTTGGTGTCCGGCCGGTCGGTCAGATCCTTCTTGGCCACCAGCTGGTCGCTCCAGAAGTGGATCAGCTCCTGGTGGTTCCACCAGGACCGCACCGGCAGGTATTCCATGCCCGGATGGGCCTCGATGGCCTTGCGGGCGCGATTGTGGTAGTCCTCGCTCGAATAGGAGGAGTACTGCGGGGCCAGGGGCAGGCCGATCACCCTGGTGATGCCGTCGGCGGCAATCTGGTCGACCGCATCCTTGATGAAGGGGGTGATGTACTTCAGCCCCTCGTAGACCTTGTAGGCGCCGGGATGGGCCTTGTCCAGCGCAGCCTGGAGGCCGTCGCGCTGGGCCGTGGTGATCCTGGCCAGGGGCGAAGGCAGGCCGATGGCCTTGTAACGGCCGACCAGCTGGTCCATGAGCGGCTTGGGCGGCTCCTGTCCATGGCGGATGTTGGTGTAGTACCCCCTGATGTCGGACTCCTGGTAGGGGGTGCCGTACGCCATGAGGAGGACTGCTGTAGGTTCAGTCATCAGCAACTTCTTTCTGTGAAAATGGAATGCAGTATGTCAGGCCGATATTGACCAGGGCTATGACGATGACCACCAGGAACATGTTCCTGTAGGAGGCCAGCCCGGCCTGTCCGCCCGCCTTGCCCAGCTCAATGGCCGAGGCGAAGAGCAGGGGGGCGATGGTGGTACCGATCTTCTTGCAGGCCGACAGCCCGCCGATGGCCTGCATGCGGTTCTCGGGCCCGGCCAGCCTTCCGGCGATGACCTGGAGCGGCGAGGACATCATCGAGCCCATGCCCACCCCCATCAGGAAGGACAGGACCATGAAGAGCTGCAGGTTGTGCAGGGTCAGGGTGATCACCAGGGCCATCAGGCCTATCAGCGACGACGAAAAGACCAGCGTGGTCCGGTAGCCGAACTTGTCGACCAGGAGCCCGCCAAGCCAGGACCCGACCACGGAGCCGAGCCCGACGCCGACCATGACCATGCCGGCCGAGCGGACCGGGAGCCCGAAGACGGAGTGGACATAAGTCGGAATGTAGACGAAGAGGGAGAAGAACATGCCTCCCAGCGTTCCCAGCAGCAGGGTGAGCCCGTAGGAGGGCAGCTTCAGCAGGCGGATGGGCAGGAAGGGCATGGTCTCCTTGGAGTCGCCCAGCCCCCGCTCATGCACCAGGAAGACCGCGCCGGCCACCACGGTGACCAGGAGGCATCCGATGATCAGGGCCAGATAGGCGGTGCCGTACTGCAGGAAGGTGATCGCCACCATCAGCAGGGCCAGAGCGATGCTGAAGGAGCCCAGGCCCAGGTAGTCGGTCTTCCAGGCGCGGTCGGTCTGGGAGTCGCCCATCATGAACCAGGCCAGAATAAACAAAATGGCCAGGAAGGGCAGCATCATGAAGTAGTAGGCCCGCCATCCGTGGGTGATGCCCAGGAGCATGCCCGAAAGGACCGGGCTGACCATGGCGGAAAGGCCGGCGATGATGCCCACCGTGGAGACCTTCCTGCCCTGGTTGTTCCTGCGGGCGCGCTGCAGAAGGACGTTCATGGACAGGACCATGATGCCGCTGTCTCCCAGGGACTGGATGAACCGGCCCAGCAGCATGACCGCATAGATGGGCGAGACCGCCGTCATCAGACATCCAAGGAACCAGAAGGCCAGCTCCCAGAGGAAGACCTTCCTGGTCCCGTGGGCGTCGGAGAGGTTGGAGGTGATGGGGGTGCCCACCACCAGGCCCAGGGTGTAGAGTCCGACCACCCAGGAGGAGCCCATGGTGGTTAGGCCGAAGGTCCGTGTGATGGACGGCAGCATGGTCGGCACCGCTCCCCCATCCAGCTGGGTGATGAAGACGATGACCATGAAGAACCATATGGGCGTGGAAAGGATCGATCTTCTCTCTCTTGCAGACATGGTGTTACTGTCCCATCTGGTCCGTGAGCAGCCTGTCAATGCGCTCAGGATCGGTATGGGTGCCTACCAGGAAGTAGGGGAATTCGCCGTAGATGGAGCTGGCTTCGATGTAGCGCATCTCGGTGACGATTTTCTTGAATTGGACGGGGTCGTCGGCGAAGAGGGTGACGCCCCACTCGTAGTCGTCCAGGCCGATGGAGCCCGTCAGGATGATGGAGACCTTGCCGGCGTAGGAGCGGCCGATCTTGCCGTGGTCGTGCATGTAGGCCTTGCGCTGGTCGTAGGGCAGCGTGTACCAGTTGGCGCCCGGAACGCGGGTCTTGGACATGGGGTAGAAGCAGATGTAAGGTTTGTCGGGCGTCTTGGGATGCAGGCTGGCGTTGACGTAGGACCATCCACGGTCCGTGGTCGGCTTGCCCGAGTAGAGGCCCACTTCAGTGACCGACACATAGGAGATGGTCGGCTCCAGGTAATCGGACAGTCGCAGCTTCTCCAAGGAGGTCTCGACCTCCTGCAGCTGGTCCAGGGTCTCCCTGAGGACCATCAGGCCCAGGTCGGCCTTTTGTCCATTGACCCGGCACCAGTAGTGGCTCCCCTGGCCCTGGGACTGGACCGCGTCCAGCCGTGTGGCCAAGGCCTTGAACTCGTCCAGGCATTCCCGGCGTTCGTCCTGAGGCGCTCGGCGCCACTTGGCCCAATCGATTTTCCAGAAGAGGTGAAGGCAAAACCAGCCCTCCAGGCTCGGTGCAGCTTGCTCAGCCATGAGCACATCCTTTCGCTTGCTTAGCTTGCACGACATTGTGTGGTGCGCCGCTCGTCGGGCACACCGTTCTCCACTCTATCCGTCAGGCGGCTGGATCGTTGGATTATCGGTGCATTGTGAATGACATATTGTGGTAATAGTCAAGGACTATGAGCCTTGCGCCACCGTCGCCCAGATATGGAAAAACCCCGGTCGATGCCGGGGTCAGGTATTGCAGGTATTGGTTGCTGGAATCAGGCCAGCTTGTACTTGGAAATGAGATCCAGGGCGATGATGATGGCCACCCAGATCAGGGCTACGATAATGGTCAGCCGGTTCAGATTCTTCTCAGCTGCGCCCGAGGTGCCCGCGTTGGAGCCGATTCCACCGCCGAACATGTCGGACAGGCCACCGCCCTTGCCCTTGTGCAACAGAATCAGCATGGTCAGCAGTATGCTGGCGAGGATCACAACGACTTCGAGCACAATCTTGACAATGGTCACAGCGCATACCTCCATGTAAGGAACTGGGAACAAGTATACAGATACCCGGGGAAAAACGCATCAGCCCTTGGCGGCCAGTCGCACGATTCGCGAGAATTCCTCCACATCCAGGGAGGCGCCGCCCACCAGGAAGCCGTCCACGTCCGGCTGGGTGATCATCTGGGAGGCGTTCTTGGAGGTGACCGAGCCGCCGTAGAGGATGCGCACGGCCTGGCCGGCTGGCTCCCCGAACTTGTTTGAGATGTGGTCGCGGATGGCCCTGGCGGCCTGCTGGGCGGTGTCGGGAGTAGCGACCATGCCGGTACCGATGGCCCATACCGGTTCGTAGGCCACGATCAGGTTAGCCATGTCCTCCTTGGCCAGGTCTCGGGTGACGTCATTGACCTGTCCTACAGCGAAGTCCAGCTGTATGCCCTGGCGACGCTCCTCGTAGCTCTCCCCCACGCAGAGGATGGGCTTCATGTCCGCAGCCAGGACGGCCCGGACCTGGTCGACGATGTTGGCATCATCCTCCGGATGGTACTTGCGCCGCTCGGAATGGCCCACGATGACGTAGCTGCAGCCCAGCTGAGCCAGCATGTCGGCGGACACGTCCCCCGTAAAGGCCCCTTGAGCGGTGACCGAGACGGCCTGTGCCCCGTATTCGATGGGCAGATTGTCGGCCTCCACCAGCACCTGGACGGAACGCAGGGCGGTGAAGGCGGGCATCAGAGCCACCTGGCAACGCCTGCGGTCGAAGTGGGCGTCGCGCAGGAGCCAGGCCAGCTTCTGTACGAAATAGGTGGCTTCCAGGTGGTCGAAGTTCATCTTCCAATTGCCGGCCACCAGGGGAATGCGTGCCATACCAGACCTTTCCATCCGCGCAACAACAGCAATGCCGGGCCGCCGGATGCGAAACCCGGTGACCCGGCATTACCCGTCTGTTTGCCGATTTTACTCCAGCACCTTCAGCCCCGGAAGCTCCTTGCCCTCAAGGAACTCCAGCGAGGCACCGCCGCCGGTGGAGATGTGCGAGAAGCCATCCTCGGGGAAGCCCAGATTGCGCACGGCTGAGGCGGAGTCACCGCCGCCGACGATTGTGAAGGCTCCGGCCTTGGTGGCATCGACCAGCCCCTGGGCCACAGCCCTGGTGCCATCGGCGAATGCCGGGAACTCGAAGACGCCCATGGGTCCGTTCCAGACCACGGTCTTGGAGTCCACGATCTTGTCGTGGAAGAGCTTCTGGGAGTCGGGACCGATGTCCAGACCCATCTTGTCTGCGGGGATGCCGTCGGCAGGAACCACCTGGTGGGGCGAATCCGCCTTGAACTCATCAGCCACCACGATGTCGGTGGGCAGGACCAGCTCCACGCCCTTCTCGCGGGCGGTGGCGATGTAGCCCTTGACGGTGTCGACCTGGTCCTCCTCCAGCAGGGAGGAGCCGACCTCATAGCCCTCGGCCTTGAGGAAGGTGAAGACCATGCCGCCGCCGATGACCAGACGGTCGGCCTTGCTGAGCAGGTTCTCGATGACGCCCAGCTTGTCGGAGACCTTGGAGCCGCCCAGGACCACAGTGAAGGGGCGCTCGGGGTTCTCGGTCGCCTTGGACAGGGCCTTGACTTCCTTCTCGACCAGCAGGCCGGCTGCGGACGGCAGGAACTTGGCTACGGAGTAATTGGAGCCCTGGGCCCGGTGGACCACGCCGAATCCGTCGGAGACGAAGACGTCGCCCAGATCGGCGATCTTGCGGGCATAGGCGTCACGCTCGGCCTCGTCCTTGCTGGTCTCCTCGGGGTTGTAGCGCACATTCTGCAGCAGGACCACGTCGCCGTCGTTCATGGCGGCCACCTTGGCATGGGCATCGGGGCCGTAGGTGTCCTCAGCCAGAGGAACCTGCACGCCCAGCAGCTCACCCAGCCGAGCGGCAACGGGGGCCAGGCTCAGCTCGGGAACGACCTTGCCCTTGGGGCGACCCAGGTGGGCCATAAGGATGACCTTGGCGCCCTGGCCACGAAGCTGCTCGATGGTTGGCAAGGCGGCGCGGATGCGGCCGTCGTCCGTAATGGTGGTGCCGTCCAGCGGCACGTTGAAGTCCGCGCGGACGAGCACGCGCTTGCCCTTGAGATCACCGAGGCTCTTCAGTGTTTTCATGCGTATCCTTTCTGACTGCGGGTCCATGCGCCCGCTCCCCTGCCATGGTACTCAGGCAGACCGACCTGTGTGAGCTATCTCACTCTTGTTTGGCCTGCTCCTCGGCCCTCTTCTTTTCCACCTTGGTGGCCAGCTGCAGAAGACGGCGGATGCGCCCGGCGATGGCATCCTTGGTGACCGGCGGATCAGCCAGGCGGCCCAGCTCTTCGAGGGAGGCCTCACGGTGATCCAGACGAAGCTGGCCGGCTGCACGCAGATTCTCGGGGATGTCGTCGCCCAGAATTTCAAAGGCCTTGGTGACCTTGGCGCTGGCCTCGACGGCTGCCTTGGCGGAGCGGCGCATGTTGGCGTCGTCGAAGTTGGCCAGGCGGTTGGCCTTGCCACGGGATTCACCGTCGCTGCGCTTGCCGGTCCACTCCCTGGAGGACTTGGGGGCGCCCATGAGGTTGAGCATGCGTTCGATGACGTCCGGGTCGCGCAGGGTGACGCGCTCGGAGCTGCGCACCTGGCGGGCCTTGGCGTTGATGCCCAGACGGCGGGCTGCGCCCACCAGGGCCAGGGCGGCCTCGGATCCGGGGCAGACGATTTCCAGGTAGGAGGCCTTGCCCGGGTCGGACAGCTCGCCATGGGCCAGGAAGGCCCCTCTCCAGGCGGCCTTGACCTGGGCGATGTTGCCGGAGACTATGTCGGCGGGAAGACCACGAACCGGATGCTTGCGGCGGTCCAGCAGACCGGTCTGCAGGGCCAGGGCACCGCCCGCCCGCAGCACGCGGACCGAGTAGCGGGTCAGGTTCCCGGTGGGGGCCTGCCTGTTGACCTGAATCAGATCGGAATCATGACCATAGACGTCCCTGATGGTGTTCTGCAACCACTGCGCTGCCGGCAGGGAGTCGAATTGCGCTTCCACCACAATGTGGCGCTGAATGATGTGCAGACCGCCACCGAAGCGGATCATGGCCGCCGATTGTGCTTTCTTGGCAGAGGGGGGTTCGTTGTCAATCGCGGCCAGCTCGCTTTTGACATCATCAAGTAGGGCCAAGAGCCGTCCTCCTACGAAAAAATACTGAAAAATGAATACTTCCAGGCCGCGCGACACACCAGCCGTGCAAACCACCGGATTACTGTGATACCGAATATCTTGGACAAATTGCGCCTTTGGCTATCCGCGGGAACGGTGCGGCAGCTCGCGGGCCGAGACGGTCACCTCCATTCCCCGGGACCGCAAACGGGCGGCCAGAGCGTCGGCCATGGCCACCGAGCGGTGCTGTCCGCCAGTGCAGCCAAAGGCGATGGTCACATAGTGCTTGTCCTCACGCGCATAGCCGCTGAGCGCGGTCAGAATGGCGGTGGTGTATGCATCCAGGAACTCCTTGGCTCCCTTGCTGGCCATCACATAGTCACGGACGGGGCCATCATGGCCATTCAGGTCGCGCAGCTCGGGAACCCAGTAGGGGTTGGGCAGGAAGCGGACGTCGGCGACGAAGTCGGCATCGATGGGCAGGCCGTACTTGAATCCGAAGCTCATGATGTGCACGCCCACGGTGGTCGGACCGGAGCCCAGGATCATTTCATAGAGTCGGGTTGAGAGCTGGTGGATGCTCAGGTTGGAGGTGTCGATGACTATATCTGCGCGCTCCTTGAGTCCACCCAGCAGGCGGCGCTCTTCGTGGATGCCGTCGATCAGGCGGCCCGAGCCCTGCAGGGGGTGGGGACGGCGGACGGACTCATATCGTTTGACCAGCACCTGATCGGAGGCATCCAGAAAGAGGATGCGGCAACGTACGCCCAGGTCGTCCAGATGGCTGAGCACAGCTGACAGGTCGTCGAAGTAGGAGCGGGAGCGAACATCGATGACGGCAGCCAGGCGGTGCAGGGAGCTCCCGGCCGAGGTCATCATGTCGACCAGTGGCACCAGCAGGCGCGGGGGCATGTTGTCGACCACATACCAGCCCATGTCCTCCATGGAATCGGCAGCGCGGGAGCGGCCTGCGCCGGACATGCCCGTGATCAGCAATACTTCGAAGCCTGCGAAGGGTGGTTTTTCCGTCGTCATCGTCATGCCTCCCTCAAAGCTTGGTCCATAGCAGCCACCGGAACAGCGGCCAGGGGTCGGTCGGTCATCAGTGCCACCTGACGCACGGCCTGATAGAGCAACATGCGTTCACCGCTTATCACCCGAGCGCCCGGCTGGCGGCGGAAGGCCCTCATGAGCGGGGTGGGCCGGGGGTCATAGACCACGTCGAGCAGGACCGGACCCAGTCTTCCATCTTCGTCGGCCTCGGCCCTCTCGGCTGTGCTGAGCAGACGGGCAAGGGGATCGGCTGCACCCGAAGGCAGGGTGGAGACGACAATATCAGCCCTGGTCAAAGCTCTTTGGGCTGCCTCAGCCTGATCCATAGCGGTGACCGTTGGTTCGGGCAGACCCAATCGGGAAGCAAGGTCCAACATGTGGTCGCAGTGTTCCGGGTTGCGAGCCAGCAGATCCACACGCTCGACCCTCAGCACCTTCAAGGCGCAGAAGGCGGACTCGGCTGTATTCCCATTGCCGATGACCAGGGCCTGCGCCCCTGGGTACGGTTGATCGGGAAGCCGGTCCTGCCGGCCCTGGCCGGCAGCCTCCAGAAGGGCGGCCAGATCGTCAGGGTCCTCATCGGCCCGGCAGCGGTCGGCTGCTTCCAAGAGGGCAGCTACAATCCCCTCTACATCTGTGTTGTACAAAGAGATGCCTTTGGCGGGGCCGCCCTGTGCAAAGACTGCTGTGTTGGCCACTCCTAGGGTTTTGGACCAGCAGTCGCGAAAATCTCCCAGGGGGCCAACAGCACTCTTCAAGGGCATGGTCAGGCTTAGTCCTGCCCAGGACGGGTCAAGGCCGTGGATAAAGTCCGCAAGACAGTCAGCGTCCATGCACACCCGGTCGTAGCGCCAGCCGTCCAGGCCCAGTGCTGCATAGGCTGATCCATGCAGGAGGGGCGAAAGAGAATGGCTGATTGGGTCGCCCAGGACGGCACAACGACGATCAGGTCCATTCATATCCGCAATCACGCACCAATCAAGATCAGGGCACGGCCCTCTGCCAGCCTCCTGAGCCATTTTATCGCTGGCTGTCCCCGGTTTGGTCCTGGTCACTGTGTAGGGCCTGGTAGATGGCCTCGGCCTTGGCGGAGCCGATGCCCTTGACGGCCTTCAGCTCCTCCTGGGAGGCCTGGCGCATGCGCTTGACCGACCCGAAGTGATTGAGCAGCTTCTTCTGGTAGGCAGGGCCGATGCCCGGAATCTCGTCCAGGGCCGAACGGAGGGCACCCTTGCGCCGGGTCTGCCGGTGGTAGGTGATTGCGAAGCGGTGGGACTCGTCGCGCACCCGCTGCAGTAGGTACATGCCCTCGGACTGGCGCTTGAGGATGATGGGATAGTCGTCGTCAGGCACCCAGACCTCCTCCAGGCGCTTTGCCAGGCCGCACAGTGCCACATCGTCCACGCCGCAGTCGTGCAGGGCCCGGGCGGCCGCGGTCACCTGGGGCTTGCCGCCATCGACCACGATCAGGTTGGGCTTGTAAGCGAAGTGGCGGGCGGCGGTGTTCTGCTGGACGATGGCTCCCTCCTCCTGCTCCACCAACTCGGGTGCCTTGTCGCTGGCCTTTCGCTCGGCCTCCATGCTGTCGCCGCTATCGCCGGCGATGTTGCCGTGACGGAAGCGCCGGGTCAGGGTCTCGTAGATGGCACTCGTGTCGTCTATAGCGCCCTTGCCGTCCTCGCCGCGGATGGCGAATCGACGGTACTCGGACTTCTTGGGGACTGCGTCCTCGAAGACCACCATGGAGGCCACCTGGAACTGGCCGCCCACGGTGTTGGAGATGTCGTAGCACTCGATGCGCAGCGGGGCGCGGTCCAGCCCGAGGGCCTTGGCCACGTCGTTCATGGCCTGGGTGCGGGTGCCCATGTCGCTCATGCGGCTGAGCTTGCTGCGCTGCAGGGCCTGACGGGCGTTGGCGTTGGCCCGGTCCATCAGGGACTTCTTCTCCCCCCGGCTGGCCACCCGAATGGTCACTGCGGATCCGCGCAGCTCCCGCAGCCACTCCTGCAGGTCACCGGTCCGATCCGGCTGGATGGGGACAATGACCTCGGGAGGCACGGGCGAGATGGGGGCCAGCAGGTCGGCACGACCGGTCTGATCCTGATGCTGGTGTCGGCTCCTGGTGGCCCTGGCCCGGGCTTCTGCATCCAGGGCCGTGACCTTCTGGGTGGAGCCCATGGCATCCCTGTCCTGGCTGATGGAGACAGGGGTAGCCGACTCTCCGGGCAGCTTATGCAGCTCGCTGTCGTTCTCATTCATCAGGTCCGAGTAGACCTGCACCAGCAGGTCGCTGATCAGTTCGCTGTCGGAGACGTCCTCGACCCGCTCCACGCTCCAGTTGCGTTCTCCGCGGATGGCTCCTGAGCGCACGAAGAAGGCGTGGACCGAGGCTTCCAGTTCGTCGGAGGCCACACCGAAGACGTCCACATCCACGTTGGAGGCGAAGGCGACGGCATTCCGCTCGATGACCGTGTCCAGCATGGCAATCTGGTCGCGCAGGCGGGCGGCCTTCTCGAAGTCCAGCTCCTTGCTGGCCTTCTGCATGCTCCTGGTCAGCCCGGCACGGTAGCTCTTGCCCAGCCTGCCGGTGATGACCCCGGTCAGCTCCGTGCACAGACGCCGGTGGTCGCTGGCGCTGATCCGGCCCACGCAGGGGGCCGAGCACTTGCCGATGGAGGCCAGCAGGCAGGGGCGGCCGCTGAGCTTGGCCTTGCGGAAGACACCGGGGGTGCAGGTGCGCACCGGGTAGGTTTTGAGCAGGGCATCCAGGGTGTGCTTCATGTCCCAGACCTTAGCGTAGGGGCCGAAGTAACGGGTGTCATGCCGCTTGCGCACGCGGGTCATCCAGACCCGGGGAAACTCCTCCCCCACGGAAACGGCCAGGTAGGGGTAGGTCTTGTCATCCCGCAGCTTGACGTTGAAGCGAGGATCGAACTCCTTGATCCAGGTGTATTCCAGGGTCAGGGACTCAAGGTCGGTGCCCACCACGGTCCACTCCAGGCTCCGGGCCGTCAGCACCATGGTCTGGGTGCGCGGATGCAGGTTTTCCAGGGGCTGGAAGTAGTTGGTCAGACGGTTGCGTAGGTTCTTGGCCTTGCCCACGTATATGACCCGACCATCGCCGTCCCGCCACTTGTAGACCCCCGGCTGGGCGGGGATGTCCGAGGTCTTGGGGCGGAAGAGGTCGCGGCTGTCCCCCAGCAGGGGTGCGCCGTTCTTGTTGACGCCGGTCGTGGTGCCGGTGGCTGACTCCTCTTCCAGGGCTTGGGCGGTGCGTCGCCATACCTGCGGCGTGTGCCGCTCGAAGCAGCTGCGGGTCATGATCGAGTGGCCTTGGCTACCTTGGCGGGATCCAGCATGGGCTTCAGATACTTGCCGGTCCAGCTGTCCGGATTGGCGGCCACCTGCTCGGGAGTGCCCTGGGCCACCACGGTGCCGCCGCCGTCGCCGCCCTCGGGTCCCAGATCGATGATCCAGTCGGCGGTCTTGATCACATCCAGGTTGTGCTCTATGACGATGACCGTGTTGCCCTTGTCGACCAGGCCGTGCAGGACCTTGAGCAGCTTGCGGACATCCTCGAAGTGCAGACCCGTGGTGGGCTCGTCCAGGATATATACGGTCTTGCCATCGGAGCGCCGCTGCAGCTCGGTGGCCAGCTTGACCCGCTGGGACTCGCCTCCTGACAGGGTCGGAGCCGGCTGTCCCAGGCGGATATAGCCCAGACCCACGTCCACCAGGGTGTCCAGGTAGCGGGCGATGGAGGGATAGGCCTTGAAGAAGTGCGCGGCCTCCTCGATGGGCATGTCCAGCACGTCCGAGACGGTCTTGCCGTTGTAGGTAACCTCCAGGGTCTCCCTGTTGTAGCGCTTGCCATGGCAGGTCTCGCACTGGACGTAGACATCGGGCAGGAAGTTCATCTCGATCTTGATGGTTCCGTCACCGTGGCAGGTCTCGCAACGGCCACCCTTGACGTTGAAGGAGAATCGGCCTGGACCGTAGCCACGCACCTGGGCCTCGGGGGTCTTGGCGAAGAGCTGGCGGATCTTGTCCCAGACACCGGTATAGGTGGCCGGGTTGGAGCGCGGGGTGCGGCCGATGGGGTTCTGGTCCACGTGGATGACCTTGCGTACCTGGTCCACGCCCTCCACCCGGGTGTGCTTGCCGGGCACGATGCGGGCGTTGTTGAGTTGGTCGGCCAGAACCGGATAGAGGATGGAGTTGACCAGGGTGGACTTGCCTGAGCCTGAGACACCGGTGACCAGGGTCATGACCCCCAGCGGGAAGGAGACCTTGAGGTTCTTCAGGTTGTTCTCACGAGCCCCCATCACGGTCAGCTGTCTGGTCTTGCTGGTCTTGCGGCGGCGCTTGGGTACCTCGATGGAACGGCGACCGGCGATGTAGTCGGCGGTGATGGAGCGGGAGGCCTTGACCAGGTCCTGCGAGCGCCCGGAGAAGATGACCTCCCCGCCATGCTCGCCGGCCCCCGGGCCGATGTCGACCAGCCAGTCGGCCTGGCGGATGGTGTCCTCGTCGTGCTCGACCACAATCAGGGTGTTGCCCAGGTCGCGCAGCCGTTGCAGAGTCTTGATCAGCCGGTCGTTGTCCCGCTGGTGCAGGCCGATGGAGGGCTCGTCCAGCACATACATGACACCCACCAGGCCCGAACCGATCTGGGTGGCCAGGCGGATGCGCTGGGCCTCGCCTCCGGAGAGGGTTGCCGCAGCCCTGGACAGGGTCAGGTAGTTCAGGCCCACATCGTTGAGGAAGCGCAGACGGGCGCGGATCTCCTTGAGGACCTCGCCGGCGATCTTGGCCTGGGCGCCCTCCATGTGCAGGCCCTCAACCCATTTCAGACTGGCGGACACGGCCATGTCGCAGACCTGGGCGATGGACAGGCCGTCCACGGTCACGGCCAGCACCTCGGGCTTCAGACGCTTGCCCTGGCAGACCTGGCAGGGCACCTCGCGCATGTAGGACTCGTAGTACTGCTTCATGGGCTGCGAGTCGGTCTCGTCGTGGCGGCGCATCAGGGTGCGGACCACGCCTTCGAACCCGGTGGTGTACTCGCGCAGGCGGCCCCAGCGGTTCCGGTAGGAGACATCCACCTTGAAGTCGTGCCCGTACATGACGGCGTGACGGACTTCCTCGGGCAGATCCCTCCAAGGGGTCGAGGTGGAGAAGCCCATTTCCTTGGCCAGGCCGTCCAACAGGTGGCCGTAGAAGCGCTGCTGGCTCTTGGTACCGCTCCAGGGCTCCACGGCCCCGTCCTTGAGACTCTTGTCAGGGTCGGGCACCACCAACTCAGGGTCGATCTCCAGGTTGAATCCCAGGCCGGTGCAGGCTGGGCAGGCTCCGTAGGGGGCATTGAAGGAGAAGGTCCTGGGCTCGATCTCGTCCAGTTCCAACTCGTGGCCGTTGGGGCAGGACCGCTTCTCGGAGAAGGGCTGGCGACGCTCGGGATCCTTGGCATCCAGATCCACGAAGTCGGCCACCACGGTCCCCTTGGCCAGTCGCAGGGCGGTTTCCACGGAGTCGGTCAGCCGCTGGCGCATGCCCTCGCGGATGACCAGCCGGTCCACGACCACCTCGATGGTGTGCTTCTTCTGCTTGGTCAGCTTGATGGAGTCGGACAGCTGGTGCATGTCCCCGTCGATGATGGCCCTGGAGTAGCCGTCGGAGCGCAGGAGCTCAAGGGTCTCCACGAACTCGCCCTTGCGGCCTTTGACGATGGGAGCCAGCAGCTGGAAACGGGTCCCCTCCGGCCTGGACATGAGGGTGTCGACGATCTGCTGCGGCGACTGGGCGCGCACCTCGGCCCCGCAGACCGGGCAGTGGGGAATGCCTGTCCTGGCGAAGAGCAGACGCAGGTAGTCGTAGACTTCGGTGATGGTGCCCACGGTGGACCGGGGGTTGCGGTTGGTGGTCTTCTGATCGATGGAGACGGCAGGACTCAGGCCCTCGATGAAGTCCACGTCGGGCTTGTCCATCTGGCCCAGGAACTGGCGGGCATAGGCTGAGAGGGACTCCACATAGCGGCGCTGACCCTCGGCGAAGAGGGTGTCAAAGGCCAGGGAGGACTTGCCGGAGCCTGACAGACCGGTGAAGACCACCATCCGGTTGCGGGGTATGGACAGGTTGACGTTCTTGAGGTTGTGGGCCCGGGCGCCCTGGATGACGATTTTGCGGTCGTTGGGCACCATGGACAGGTCCGCCACCAGGGACCCCTTGGATTCGATCATGCGCGGGTTCTCGATGGCCGCGTCCATTGTCGACTTAGGCTTGTTCTGCTGCTTCACGTGCTTCCCATCCGCTTCCCTGAAGACCCATGGCCAAGGCTGAGGCCAAAGCCTGACCATAATATCGCCGGGGCCGAATAATTCGAACAGGTGTTCGACGATGGCTTAGATGGCCGGGTCCGGCGGATCCAGCGGCGGGCGGCAGCAGCCGTTGAGGAAGCAGTCGTGCTGATGGTCGTTGATCATGCCGGCCGCCTGGAGGAAGGAGTGGACCGTCACGGGCCCCAGGAAGCGCAGACCCAGGTCACGCATGTCCTTACAGACGATGGCCGACAGATGGTCGTAGCGTGGTATGGATGAATCGTCCGGGTAGTCGTGGTTGATGGTCAGCCCGCCGGTGAAGGACCAGCAGTAGCGGTCGAACTCCTCCCCGGGAAAGTGGCGGGCGATCAGGGCGGCGTTGGCCACCGTGGCTTCGATTTTCCGTCGATTGCGGATGATGGCCGGGTCGGCCATGAGAGAGTCGATGCGGCCGGCATCGAAGGCGGCGACCGATTGAATATCGAAGTTGTCGAAATCCTTGAGGAGGGCCTGGCGGCGATGCAGAACCAGTTGCCAGCTGAGTCCGCACTGGAATATCTCCAGGGAGAGCATGGCGAAGAGCCTTTGGGAGCCGTGCAGGGGGCGGCCCCACTCGCGGTCGTGATAGCTGCGCATAAGCGGATCAGCCACCTGAGCCCAGTCGCATCGATGTGAAGGTTCGGCCATGATGCACTCCCCTTTCCAGCGTTCGGCTTCAGGCTAGCATCGGCGGCCGCCCGGGCCGGGTGGTCAATACCACCGAGCAAGGCTGGCCGATTTAGAGTTGAGACAGAGGCCGGCCGGCTCGTGCCCGGGGACATCCCCACGGCGGGCAGCAGGGTTGCGGCCGGCAAGGAGAGGAAGCATGTGCCATGACTGACAAGGACAATCCGCGCAGACTCTGGACAGACGATGAGGACCCGGTCGAGAGGGCCAAGCGCACTTCCCCTGCCATGCAGGGCAGCCAATCGGCTTCGGGATCGACTTCGGCAACCGGGAGTTCAAGGAATGGAAGTTCGGCATCGTCTGATGCGTCGGCTTCGAATTCATCGACTCCGAATTCGTCTACTTCAAATTCATCCAGCTCGGGTTCATCGCCTTCGGTAGCCGCAGCCAAGCGGTCCGGGGATTCGTCGAAGAAGGCATCGACTGGAAAAGCCAGTGCCGATGAGACCACCAACAAAGGCAAGAGCAGTTCTGATCGCAGCGGCAATGAGGCAGCACAGGGATCAAACCAAGCACAGAACCAGCAGCAAAAGCAGGGTCAGACCGAAAAGGAGCAGGAATCCTCCAAGGGCCGAGGCTGGAAGCTGTTCGAGGACATCCTGCTCTGGGTGGCCTGGGTGGCCATGGTGGGTTTCAACGGCTATGCGGAGGTCTACCACTTCAATGGCACGACAGTTGGAGGCCTGGCTCGCAAGGTGGACCTTTGGATCATGCCCGCCGGCTACGTCTTCGCCATCTGGGGGGTCATCTACATCGCCCTGGCCATCTGGCTCTTCCGCTTCTGCCTGGCTGGTCCCAGCCGCAAGCGTCTGGGTTTCCTGCCCTTCACACTGAGCGGGCTGCTCTTCGTGGCCACCTGCTGCCTGAACATCGCCTGGCTGGCCCTGTGGCATATGGAGCGCAACTTCTGGGCACTGGTCATCATCCTCATTCTGACCGTGCTGGCTTGGATGCTCTACGCCCTGGTACGCAGGGATGCCACCAAGGCCGGGACCCCCACCGCCGCCAAGGCCCTGGACTGGATACCCCTGTCCATTTACGCCAGCTGGCTGAGCGTGGCCACCCTGGTCAATGCCGGATACATGGTGGTCGCCGGGCACGAGGTCGGCAGTGCCGTCCAGGGATTCGCCACCATCATCGTGGTCGGCGCCCTCCTGGCTGTCGCCTACCTGATGAACAGGCACGGGAAGGACTGGATCTTCGGCCTGGTGGTCATCTGGGCCTGCCTGGGCATCGGCATCAGGATCTTCTCCTTCGCGGCCGCCATGGGTGTGCTGGTCATCGCACTGACCGCTGTGGGCGCCTTCCTGGTCTACTTCCCCTGGAGCAAGTTCAGGCTGGTCCGTCGCTGACCCACCCGTGGTTCATCCATTGCCCCGTCAGCCGAGACGCACTGGCGGGGCTTACTTCTTGCTACCATGATTCCTTGCAAGTTTTGAATCCATGAGGAAAGCGGGGTCGGAGGCGGCATGGCTATTGAGGCGCAGGGACTTGAGATCCGAATAGGTGCCCGACTACTGCTGCAAGCCACCGACTTCCACGTGACCAAGGGCGACCGGATCGGCCTGGTGGGCCGCAACGGCGCCGGCAAGACCATGCTGACCCGGGTCATCACCGGCGACATGCTCCCCTCGGCCGGCAAGGTGCGGGTGACCGGACAGCTGGGATACCTGCCCCAGTCCACCCATGCCGGGGATTCAGAGCAGAGCGCCCTGGACCGGGTCATGAGCGCCCGGGACATCGCATCCATCATCCAGCGGATGCGCAAGGCCGAGACCGAGATGACCAGTCCAGATCCCAAGATCATGGAAAAGGCCATGAAGCGCTACGACAAGGCCCAGCAGGACTTTGAGAACGCCGGGGGATATGCGGCCCAATCGCAGGCCATTGTCATGGGTGAGAGCCTGGGGCTGAGCCAGGAGACCCTGCAGCAGGCACTGGGTACCCTCTCCGGCGGTCAGCGCCGACGGGTCGAGCTGGCCAGAATTCTGTTCTCTGACGCCGACACCCTGATTCTGGACGAGCCCACCAACCATCTGGATGCTGACTCCATCGAATGGCTAAAGGGCTACCTGCGTCGGTTCGAGGGCGGCTTCCTGATCATCTCACACTCCACCGAACTGCTGGACGAGACCGTCAACCGCATCTGGCACCTGGACGCCCAGCGCTCCTGCATCGACATGTACACCATGGGATGGAAGGCCTACCTGCGCCAGCGGGTGGTGGACGAGGAACGCCGACGCCGCGAACGCGAGGTGGCCGAGAAGAAGGCCGACCGACTGATGCGGCAGGGAATCCGTCTGCACGCCAAGGCCACCAAGGCCGTGGCGGCACAGAACATGATGCGTCGCGCCCAGCGTCTGCTGGCCGACACCCAGGAGGCGGAAAAGGCCGAAAAGGTGGCCGACCTGCGCTTCCCGGATCCCGCCCCCTGCGGCCGCACGCCCATCATGGCCGAGGACCTGTCCAAGGCCTACGGTTCCAACATCGTCTTCGCCGGCATCAACCTGGCCATCGATAAGGGCTCCCGGGTGGTCATCCTGGGTTACAACGGCGCCGGCAAGACCACTACCCTGCGGCTGCTGGCCGGCATCGAGCAGCCCGATACGGGCAAGGTGACCCTGGGGCATGGGGCCAAGATCGGCTACTTCGCCCAGGAGCACGACACACTGGATAACGATGTCACCGTTCTTGAGAACCTGCAGCATGTGGCCCCTGACCTGGACAACACCCAGGCGCGGACCATCCTTGGCTCCTTCCTCTTCTCAGGGGACGATGCCATGAAGCCCACCAAGGTGCTCTCCGGCGGAGAGAAGACCCGCCTGGCCCTGGCCACCCTGGTGACCAGCCGGGCCAACGTCCTGTTGCTGGACGAGCCCACCAACAACCTGGACCCCGCTTCGCGCGACGAGATACTGAAGGCCATCGCCAAGTACGAGGGGGCCATAGTGCTGGTCACCCACGACGAGGGGGCCGTCAAGGCACTCAACCCTGAGCGGGTCCTGCTCATGCCCGACGGAGATGAGGACCTCTGGAGCGACGACTACCTGGATCTGGTAGCCGAAGAGTAGCCAGCCACCGGTTGGCCCGTGCCAGCAGGTTGTATGTCGTCAGCGGGTCAGTCGTCCTCCCCCAGGACTTCCACGCCCTTGACACCTGGAGTCTGGCCGATGGATTCGACCAGCTCGGTCACATCACCCTTGCCCAGCAGGTTGACGGTGACATCGGCCCCCTTCCAGGCATCCCGGTGCAGCTCGTGGATGGTCAGCACCCGGGACTCGAAGCCCATGCGGGTGGCCAACAGCAGGGATTCGCGCAGGCAGCCGTGACCGTCCTGGTAAACAATGCGCAGAACCGTGTTCTGACGGTTGCGCAGGAACCACTTGAGGATGGGCGCGATGACCAGAACAGCCAGGAAGTAGAAGACGACCGCCAGGATGGCGATGGCGAAGAGCTGGACCCCGCAGGCCATGCCCACGGCGGCGGCCACCCAGATGGCGCTGGCCGTCGTCAGACCCTTGACCGAATCATGGTTGAAGAAGATGACCCCGGCACCGATGAAGCCGATGCCCGAGGCCACTCCGGCCGCGATTCGCGAGGCATCCCAGGAGTAGTTGCCTACAGCGGCCTGTATGCCATAGAGGGAGACCATGGTGAACAGGCAGCTGCCCAGACCCACCAGAATGTGGGTGCGGATGCCAGCGTCGTGTTTGAGGAACTCGCGCTCGAACCCGATCAGGCCACAGAGAACCACCGTCAAAACCACCGCCATGATCTGGCCCTGATTCGGCATTGCGAATCCCTGCATGATTTCCTTTCCTGCCCTCTTAAATAGGCAGACCTTATAACGCTTGCAGGACATGGCCATCGGATAGAGTGGAACCAGCACGTAGCCGGCCACGCCGCCGAACGTGGACCTGTTGAATGAGGGGTGTGATGCCATGAAGCCGTCACCAGATGAACGACGCGAAGCCCGCCGGACCCTGGCCACCAGCGCCTATTCCGCCGATATGATCAGATCATTGGAGCAGCCGTTTTTGGATGACGGGGTGCCCCTGATGCGTGTCGCCGCCGGATCCCTGGCCTCCGTGGCCGACGTCATGCTGACCCAGGCCGGGCTGGAGCCTGCAGGCGCCAGAATCGTTCTGCTGGCGGGGGCCGGCAACAATGGCGGCGACGGTCTCTATGCCTCGGCTGACCTGGCCGGACATGGGGCCGATGTGACCGTGGTGGCAACCGGTCGAAGCCTGCACCAGGGCGGGTTGGACGCCCTACTGCGTGCCGGCGGAGTAGTCACGGCCCTGGACCCCCAGGCGGCCATCCCCGGCTGTGAGACCCCCTCCGGACCGGACCAGGCATCCGAGGAGCTGGATCAGGCCCTGGAACTGTGCAGACAGGCGGATCTGATTATCGATGCCATGACCGGGATCGGCCTCAAGGGGGCGCTGCGCGGCATTCCCGCCGCTCTGGCCGCAGAACTGGGCATGGAGAGCGGTCTGCCCGACAGGCCCGCCTGGCACGACCCCGCCAGTCAGGATGGGCCACTGGTCCTGGCCGTGGATACCCCCTCCGGCTTGGATGTGGACGAGGGTACCCTGCCCGGCGCCTACATCCCGGCGGATGTGACCGTAACCATGGGAGCCATGAAACCCTGTCTGATGCTGCCCCCGGCCGCCTACGTCTGCGGCAGAATCGTCCTGGTGGACTTCGGTTTTGACACCTCGGCCCTGGTCCCCAGCGTCTCCTGTATGAGCGCGGAAGAATGCGCCAGTCTCCTGCGGGCGCCACGGGTGGATGACACCAAGTACAGCCGGGGCGTGGTCGGCCTGGTCACCGGATCCGCCCTCTACCATGGCGCAGGATTGCTCTCCAGCAAGGCTGCTGCCAGAGGCAACGTGGGCATGATCCGCTACTGCGGCCCCGAACAGGTGGGTGACTTGATCCTGCAGGAGCTGCCTGAGACAGTCCTGGGCCGGGGAAGGGTTGAATCCTGGGTGCTGGGCTCTGGTGTACCCACCGGGCAGGCCCAGGAGGCCGCCGGACCTGAAGGCCAGGACGGTCAGCGGGATCTGATTGCCGATATACTCAGCCGTCAGGCCGCCGACCTGGACGAGGATGAAGCAGCAGCCGACCCGCCGGTGGTAGTGGACGCCGGTGCTTTGGATCTGCTGCCGGACCGGCTGGGCCCGCGCACGGTGCTGACCCCACATGCTGGTGAAATGGCCGCTCTGCTCAATTCACATGGCGAGAACGTGGACGGCGACCAGGTCATGGCCGAACCCCTGCACTGGGCTATTCGAGCCTGTCAGCTTACCGGGGCCACCATTCTGCTCAAGGGAGCCATCACGCTGGTCGTCGGCGAGGACGGCACCGACCGTCCCCGCGTCATGACGACTGGTTTTGGCCCAGCCTGGCTGTCCACAGCCGGATCGGGAGACGTGCTCTCCGGAACCATCGGGGCCATGCTGGCCCAGAACGCCGGCCCAATCCAGGATGATGCCACGCTGATGGTGGATCTGACGGTTGCCGCGGCCTTCCTGCACGGGCTTGCCGGTTCCCTGGCCAGTGGCGGCAGGCAGACCGGCTGGGAGCAGCCGTTGATCTTCGACCCGCGCAAGCCCCAGGATTTCGTGGATCTGGTAACAGAGGACGACCAACCGGAAGGTCATGGATTTGCTACAGGACTCATAGGACAGCCAATCCGTGCCGGGCAGGTGGCCGATGCCCTCCCCAGGGCCATAGGTCTGGTGATGTCAAGGGCCGAGGGGACCACTGACCCTATCGAGCAATCCGCACAGGATGGGGACGATGCCTCCCTCTTCTTCGAGAACAGCTCGCTCTGGTTCTAAAAACACGTCATCAGAAAAGGAGTCGATTTGGTGACCTCGCAACTCATCGTCATGCGTCACGGGGAAAGCGTCTGGACCCAGAAGTCGGTCAACCGTTTCGCCGGTTGGGTGGACGTGCCCCTGACGGAACGCGGACTGCGACAGGCCCGCCATGCCGGACGGCTGCTCAAGGAATCAGGCCTGCTGCCCGACCTGGTCTTCACATCTTTGCTGACCCGCAGCATAGTCACTGCCAACACTGTGCTGGATCTGGTTGGTCGGGCCTGGATTCCGGTGGAGCGCACCTGGAGGTTGAACGAACGCCACTATGGCGCCTTCCAGGGGCAGACGCGACCGGCAATGCTTGAACGTTACGGTCAGCATCAATTCGACATCTTCCGGCGTTCCTACGATGTTCGGCCTCCGGCCATCGAAACCGAGTCACCCTACTTCCAGGGACGGGATCCGCGCTATGGCCCAGCCATGGGCGACGGGCTGGACGGTCGGAATCCGGCAGACATCCGCGCCGAGTGCCTCAAGGATCTGTCGAAACGTCTGCATCCTTACTGGCGTAGCCGAATAGCCCCCAACCTGGCGCAAGGACGGAATCTGCTCATCGTCACCCACGGCTCGGTGGTCCGCAGCCTGATCAAGGTTCTCGAGGACGTTGACGATAAGGACATCCAATCCATCAATGTCCCCACCGGCGTCCCCATGGTATACAGTTTTGAGACCGATGAAGACGGCAACCCCCAGGTCCTGGGTCCGGGGCGCTATCTCGATCAGGAGGCCGCGGCCCAGGGCATGGCTGAAACTGCAGCCCTGGGCCGATAGGGCCTTGGGTATAGATTGGCTTGTATGACACTGCTCCAACTGCGCTACATCGTCAAGATTGTCGAATGCGGTTCCATGAACGAGGCCTCGCATGAGCTCTACATCTCCCAGCCTGCCCTGAGCTCATCGGTCAAGGAGCTGGAGAACGAGCTGGGAATCGAGATCTTCACCCGTCATTCCCAGGGGATCGCTCTGACCGTGGACGGGGCGGAATTCCTGACCTACGCCCGTCAGATACTGGACCAGACCGACCTTCTGGAGGCCCGCTACCGACAGGTCAGGCCCCGCAAGCAGCTTTGCCGGGTCTCCACGCAGCACTACATGTTCGCAGTCGAAGCATTCGTGGAGATGATCAACTCCATCGATTCGGACGAATACGAATTCACCATACGTGAGACGCGCACCAGGGACATCATCGACCAGGTGGCCACCCTCCAGTCCGAAATCGGCATCATCTACGAATCCGACTTCAACAAACGGGTTCTGTCCAAGATGCTCCGCGAGAAGCACCTGGACTTCCACCCTCTTTTCCGGGCGGACCTGCATGTCTTCATCGCCCGGACCAATCCGCTGGCCGATCGGGCCATGGTGACCATGAAGGATCTGGAGCCCTACCCCTTCCTGCAGTATGAGCAGGGCGAAGAAGGCTCCTTCTACTTTGCCGAGGAGGCTGTCTGGCCCGACTACTCCCCCAAGCAGATCACCGTGAGCGACCGGGCAACCATGCTCAACTTCATCGTCGGGCTGAACGCCTACACGGTCTGCACCGGCATCGACAACGAGGACCTGAACAACGAGAAGATCGTTAGCGTCCCCCTGGAGTCGGATGAATCCATGCTTGTGGGCTGGATCGTGAACAGTCGGACCAAGCTGTCCCATGCCGCCGAACTCTACCTGGACAAGCTGCGCCAGGTGGTGTCCAGCCACGGATACTCGCTGATCGAGCAGGAGCCAGGCGAGCAGGAGCCAGGCGAGCAGGAGCCAGGCAGGCATAGAGGCAACAGCTGAATTCAGAGCGGCGATGGTTGAATTGCGCCGCTGGTCAGCAGCTGTTTGTCGTTGCTGCTTATTCGGGTTTCAGCGCTTTTCCTTGGGCTCCGATGGAGGGCATCTTCCCCTGGTGGCCCACATCCTGCGATTTGAGTCCCAGGGCCTTGAGCAGGGCCCGGTCCAGATGTTCCAGTCCGCCCTGGCTCTTTGCGGCTGCGGTCAGATCCCAGACCTTGCCATTGATCATGATGGTGGGGGTCGAAAACTCCCCCTTGGCATCCTTGGCGTCCTTGCGGGTGATGGCGTAGGCGTTGACCTTGTCCACCCATGGCCTGTAGGTTCCCTGGGCGAAACGGTCTGCCAGAGACCTAGGGACCCCTACCCCCACGGCCTTGTCGGCCAGTCGAGCGTCAGAGACCGCCTGATAGGAGCTTTCATCGGGCTGGAAGTCGGAGGCGAAGACGGCGGCAGCGAAGGCCGGCAGATGGTCCGGATCCTCCTGGGCCACCATGGCCAAGGCGTTGTCCACGCGGCTGGAATACTGGTCGCTGGAGGCCGAATCAAGGAAGTTCAGAAAGTTGTAGGTGACGTTGATTTGGCCGGCGCTGATCATGCGCTGCAGCTGGGGATCGATGACCCGGCCCACCTTGCCGCACCAGGGGCACATGGGGTCCATGAAGATCTCAATAGTAGGTGCATCAGCAACCTTCTTCTTGTTGCCGACCCCCTTGGATGAAACGGTCAGCCCTCCCTGATCGTCGGCCACCGATGGCTTGACGGTGACCTCCTGCAGGGCCTTGTAGGCCTTGGCATCCCCGCTGGGACCCTGGCTGATTTGCGCGGCCGAGGCTCCTGATGAAGGCTTTTGGGCTGACTGGCCGCCTGCTGAATGATCGGCCCACAGCATGTATAAGCCTGCCGCAAGCACCAACACAAGAGCCACTGCCACCAGTGTCAACGGAAGCCTCCGCGAGAGCTGTGCAGGTGTGCTTTCTTCAGGCTCGCTCTCTTGAGGCTGGCCTGCAGGTTCTGCAGCCTGCAAAGAGTCCGCTGTGTCAGTTGCTGTGGCCGAAACGGCAGGCTCCGCCGCATTCACCGCGTCGTCCCCAGTCCGGTCCGGTTCCTCATGACCGTTCTGCTCCAGAGGTTTTGTCATGATCCATGGCCTTCCTTGCGATGATGATCCGTCGGCCTGCCCGCCGGACCTTTACCAATCTACACGAGGGTCGGCCGACGGGATGACCGTCCGGAGAATGTGCGCCGATATGAGCTGGTCACTTGCTCAGGCCCCGTAGCGCTCCAGATAGTCCCTGGCGGCATCGGCCGTGCGCTGATCCAGAATGGGCGACCCGTCCGGGCCTTTCATGGAGGCGGCCGCGTCGAAGATCTGGCGGACGTTGACGATGCTGATGACCGGGAAGTGGAATTCGTCCATAATGGATTCGACAGCCGAGCCTTGGCCCTGTCCGGTACGCTCCATCCGATCCACGGAGAGCACCAGGCCGACGATGGTCACCTTGGCCTGGGACATGATCTTGGGCACCACCTGGCGGACCGCGGTCCCGGCGGTCATGACGTCATCTACCAACAGCACCCTCATGCCATCCCTGAGCTGGGTGCCGACCATGAGCCCTCCGTCGCCGTGGTCCTTGACCTCCTTGCGGTCAAAGGTGTAGCCGACCGGCATGCCATGCGCCCCGCTCAGTGCGATGGCGGTGGAAACGGCCAGGGGGATCCCCTTGTAGGCCGGACCGAATACCGTGTCGATGTCGGCGGGCAGGGTCCCCTGCTGCACAGCCTGCACGATGGTCCGGGCGTAGAACTCACCCAGCAGGGCGATCAGCCGTCCGTCGTTGAAGGCCCCGGCGTTGATGAAGTAGGGCGAGCGCCGCCCCGACTTCAGGGTGAAGTCACCGAACTTGAGCGCTCCGCTTTGCAGCAGGAAGCTGGTGAAGCCCTCCTGGATGCGGCGGGTCTGCTCCTGTGTATCACCGTCATGCTCGGCTTTGTTTTCTGCTGCGGATGCGCTCATCGCCAGCACTCCCCTTTCCTGAGCAAATCGGCCAGCTTGGGCCGCTCGTCCAACAGATCGTCCAGCTCCCGGGCCACCCTCATGGGCGCCACAGGATCCACCAGGGCCGCAGCCCCGACCTCCACGGCGTTGGCTCCGGCATAGAGGAATTCCAAGGCCGTGCGTCCCGAGTCGATGCCCCCGATGCCGATGATGGGAACCTCGGGCAGTGCCTGGCGCACCCGCCAGACGAAGGACAGAGCTATGGGCAGGATGCAGGGGCCGGAGACGCCGCCGGTGCCCTGGGCCAGGATGGGCCTGCCTGTGTTGATGTCGATGCGCATGCCCACCAGGGTGTTGATCAGGCTGAGGGCATCCGCTCCCCCATCGACGGCCGCCTTGGCCACTTCCACGATATCGGTGACGTTGGGGGTCAGCTTGACCACCATGGGCTTGTCGGTCAGACCCCGCAGCCTGGTGATCAGCCGGTTCAGGGCCTTGGCGTCGGTGCCTACGGACATTCCACCATGTGAGACGTTGGGGCAGGAGACGTTGATCTCCAGCATGTCAGCCGGGGAGTCGGCCAGCCGTTCCACGACTGTGGCATAGTCCTCGTCGCTGTGGCCGGCCACATTGGTGACCACGTTGGCTCCCAGGGCCTTGAGCCTGGGCAGTTCGTCCACCAGGTAATGGTCCACGCCCGGGTTCTGCAGCCCCACGGAGTTGACCATGCCGGCGGGGCTCTCGGCTGTCCTGGGCGTGGGGTTGCCTTCCCAGGGTACCGGCGAAACCCCCTTGGTGGAGATGGCGCCCATCTGGGAGACGTCGTAATAGTCGCCGCATGCATCCAGGTTGAAGGTGCCCGAGGCCGTGCCCACCGGATTCTTCCAGGGCGTGCCGGCCACAACAGTGCCATGCCGCCAGGCGTGCGGCTCCAGAGGGTCCATGATTGTCAGCCCGCTCATCGTGCCTCCTTCTTGTCCTCGCCTGCATCCCAGATCAGACGGTCGGCGGCAAAGACCGGGCCGTCCTTGCAGACCTTGAGCCTGCCGTCCACGGTGTCGACCGTGCAGGCCACGCAGGTGCCGTAGCCACAACCCATACGGGACTCCATGCAGCACTGTGCGGGCAGGCCGGTCTGGCGGGCCCAGGCGGCCACGGCCCGCATCATGGGCAGGGGTCCGCAGGTCAGGATGATGGTCCGCTCGGGATCGATGTCGCCGCGAACCCGATCCAAGAGGGTTATGACATCCCCGGAGGCGTTGTCGATGGACTCCAGCTGATCGGTCAGCGAGCCCATGATGGCATCGGCGAACCGATGGTCCCGGTAGCCCAGCAGGGCGGTGGTGCGCACACCGGACCGGCCTTGAAGGCACTGCGCTGCGCGGATCAGCGGAGGAACGCCCAGGCCGCCGCCCACCAGCAGATAATGAGCCGGCTTCTCCAGGTCGAAGCCATGGCCCAGGGGTCCCAGCAGGTCCACAGCCATGCCTGGCTGCAGGCGGGAGAATTCATAGGTCCCCTGGCCAACTACGGCGAAGATGATCTCAATCTGCTCGCCATCCAGAACTCGGCTGATACCGAAGGGTCTGGGCATCATGGTCATGCAATCGGCCGAGTAGAGGTTGATGAAGGCTCCTGCCGGGGCGTGGGCTGCCAGGTAGGGGTCTTGGATGGTCATCCGCCAGACCTGCCGGTCCAAGGGCTCCATGCCGGTGACCTGGGCCGTGCGGCGTCCGGGCATCCGGCCTGCCTGTCGGGCCTGATCCTCCACCCGGCTGGTGGATATGAAGAGGTTGGGTTTCATCGGGCCTCCTTGATCGCCTGATTGAGAGCGTCCTTCATGGCCTGTGCGGCTTGGCGGGCATCGCTGGTGACCATGCCAAGGGCCGCCTGAACGCTGAGCCGCGGGCTGTAGTCCGGATCCTTCCGCCATGCTGCGATGATCCCCCGGGAGGAGTTGACCACAGCGCCGCCGCCGCACCGGTCGAACATGGGTGCCACGTCGGCCGCCGAACCGCCCTGGGCTCCGTAGCCGGGGACCAGGAAGAAGGTGTGGGGCATGGCCCGGCGCAAAAGGGCTCCGTCCTCGGGGTGGGTGGCACCGACCACGGCTCCAAGTCTGGAGTATCCTGATTCGCCGATGGAGGTCCGCCCCCAGGATTCGACCAAGTCACCCAGGTGCTGGTAGATGGTGCCGCCACCCGAGTCGGCGTCCAGGCCCAGCTCCTGGATCTGGCTGCCTGAGGGGTTGGAGGTGCGTACCAGGGCGAAGAGGTCACCCTGAATCTGCTCGGCCGCCTGCAGGAAGGGTTCCACCCCGTCGGAGCCCAGGTAGACATTGATTGTCAGGGCATCCTCGTACCAGGGGAACCTCCCGCCTGCTCGGGTCGGCCCACCCATTGTCTGTCCAGGATTGAAGGGCAAGGGAAGCCCGTCCAGGTGGGCGGCGTAGGCTTCGGCGGTTGATCCGATGTCACCGCGCTTGACATCCCCGATGACGTAGAGGCCACGGTCTGCCGCAGCCCGGCAGGTGCCGGTGTAGGCCCTGATGCCCCAGGGTCCAAGGGCCTCGTACATGGCAATCTGGGGCTTGACTGCAGGCACCAGCTCGGCAACGCCCTCCAGGATGGCCAGGTTGAAGCGCAGATAGGCCCGGGCCAGGTGGTCCGCCCAGACAGCCTGGGCTTGCTCGTCTTGGGTCTGCTGCGGGTCCTTAGGGTCCAGACCCATCTGGGCCATGCTCCCGGCTGCGCGCTGTCTGGCCTGTTCGATCAGCTGGCTGGGCAGCAGTTCCGGTCGCGGATCCAGACCGACCACGGTCGGATTGTGCTTGTCCTGAATGAGCGCGGTCAGTCGGTCCATGCTCAGATCCTTTCCCTGGTGATGACGCGGCTTGCGGGCAGCCGGGAGAAGACCAGACGCCCATCCTTGATGGTGGCCATGACCCGGCCGGACAATTCCGCCCCGGCGAAGGGGGTGTTCCGTGCCTTGGAATGGAAGCGGCTGGGATCAACCTTCCACTTGGCATCAGGGTCCAAGATGACCAGATCGACGGGCGGCTGGCCGGTGTCCCTGCGCCGGTCGGCCTCCAGCTGCAGATGACCGGCCTTACAGCCCCTGTTTGCCTTGTGCGAGGACAGGTCTTCAGGCAGGAGTCGATGCATGCCCATGAGTTCGGCCGGAGCCAGGGACATGAGCTCGATCAGGCGGTCATGGCTGATGAGCCCGCTCTTGACCAGGACCTGGTTGCAGACCGCATAGGCAGTCTCCAGGCCGACGATGCCATTGGGTGCGTCCTTGAGCCCCAGCGCTTTCTCGGCAAGAGTATGCGGGGCGTGGTCGGTGGCGATCATGTCCACAGTACCGTCGGCTACGGCCTCAAGCGCAGCCTGTTGGTCGGCGCGGGAGCGCAGCGGAGGGTTCATCTTGGCCATGCTGCCGCAGCGCAGCAGGTCCTCGTCACAGAGGGCCAGATAGTGGGGCGCGGTCTCGCAGGTGACCGGCAGACCACGGGCCTTGGCCCGTCGGACGGCTTCGAATCCCCCGGTAGTGCTGACATGCTGCAGATGCACCCTGGTGCCGGTGCGTTCCGCCTGTTCGATGTCGCGATTGATGATGGCGGTCTCGGTTGAGGCGGGAATCCCTTCCAGTCCCAGCTGGCGGCTGATGGTACCCAGGTTGACCTGACCGTGCTCGTGGTGTTCGCAGTGATCCAGGATGGGCAGGTCGAAAGCCCTTGCGTTGGCGGCCACAGCCTCCAGGGTTTGGTTGGTTACTGCCGATCCGTCGTCGCTGATGGCCACTACGGGGTGTGCCCATCCGTGGCCGGGCAGGTGCCCCGACCAGTCGTTCGGGTTTGAGGCCTGACGGCCGGCCCGGTCCATGGTGGCGGCCACACAGAGGGCGTAGTCCACCGGCAGGCTCAGCCCGTGGTCGCGCTCGTAGGATTCCAGGTAGTCGATGACCGTGCACCCGTCAGCCATTCTCGCCTGGCCGTCCATGGCAGGTTGGGTGTTGGGCATGAGCAGTATCAGCCCGTAGCCTCCGGCCGCTGCGGCGGCTGTGCCGGTGACCATGTCCTCCTTGTCGGTCTGACCGGGGTCCCGCAGGTGGACATGCGGATCGACCAGTGCCGGGGCCAGCACCAGCCCCGAAGCATCTACCCGGTCCACATCTGCCGACATGGCGCCGGTCTCGTCAATCAGTCTGCTGTCAACCGCCTGGGGAAGCACCAGATCGGCTGCCCTGCCGCTGCGCCAATCAGTCAACCCCAGCAGCCGCATGTCAGTCTTCAGCCTTCTCGTCGCAGTAGTCGCAGCGGTAGACCCCGACAGCGTCCAGGTGGAAGCGCTGATCCACGCCGGTCTCCACCGTGGTGACGCAACGAGGGTTGACGCAGGTGATGACGTTGACCAGATGGTTGGGGCGGTCCGGCTGATGCTTGCTGACGATCCTGCCCTGTCGCACCACATCGACGGTGGCCTCGGGGGCGATGAATCCCAGGGCGGTCAGATCCAGATCCCCGGTCTGCTCGATCTTGATGATGTCCTTGGACCCGTACTTGCGACTATCGGTGTTCATGATCAGGGCCAGCCGCGTCTTCGCCGGGTCCACACGCAGGTAGTGCAGCACCTTCAGGGCTGTACCCGCACGGACATGGTCGATGATGATGCCGTCGACAATGCTGGTGACCTTCATGCCGCCACCTCCTTCCGCTCGCGGTAACCGGGCAGCTCGTCACCCAGCAGGGCGCTCTCCAGGGCCATTCTGACCAGCATGCCGTTGCGAACCTGCTGGAAGTAGGCCGCACGCGGATCATCGTCCACCTCCACGGCGATCTCATTGACCCTGGGCAGGGGGTGGAGGATGGCCATGTCGGGGCGCGCAGCCCTAAGCTTGTCGGCATTCAGAATGTAGGTGTCGCGCAGACGCAGGTAGTCGTCCTCGTTGAAGAAGCGCTCCTGCTGGACACGGGTCATGTAGAGCACATCCAGGTCGCCGATGACCCCGTTCAGGTCCCCGGTCTCCCGGTAGGTACAGTCGGCCGAGGAGCGAATCCTCTCCAGGACGTATTCCGGGGTGCGCAGCTCGTCGGGACTGATCAGGACGAAGTCCACGTGGCCCAGGCGGCAGAGGGTGGTGATCAGGGAGTGGACGGTGCGGCCGAAGGTCAGATCCCCGCACAGGCCGATGGCCAGGTGGTTCAGCCGACCCTTGCGGGCGCGGATGGTGGCCAGGTCGGTCAGGGTCTGGGTCGGGTGCATGTGTCCGCCGTCGCCGGCGTTGATGACCGGGACCGTGGCTGCCTTGGATGCCACCAGGGCGGCCCCCTCCTTGGGGTGCCGGATGGCCACGATGTCGGCGTAGTTGGAGACGGTCTTCAGGGTGTCGCTGATGGACTCCCCCTTGGAGACGCTGGCCAGCTGGGCCCCGGCGAATCCAATGACCTGGCCACCCAGACGGAGCATGGCCGTCTCGAAGCTGAGCCGGGTGCGGGTGCTGGGTTCATAGAAGAGCGTGGCCAGGACCCGGCCGTCGCAGGTGTGGGCCACCTGGCGGCGGTGGGTGTCGATGTAGGCCGCACGATCCAGCAGGTCCAGGATCTGGGTCATGGGAATGTCGTCGAGGGTCACCACACTTCGCCCACGAAGCGGAACGGTATTTGCGGGGCCGGAACGAGAATCGACGGCGGAAGAGGTGTTGGATGCGTGATCAACTTGTTGGGACAACGGCTCACCTTCCTCAAGGTGGCCACCTTATGTGACCTGAACAAGCATACGACCCCGGATGGACCCAGGGTCAGCTCCCGTAGAAGAGTCGTTCCATGACCTGCCTGCAGCGGCGCATGGCCGCCAGCAGCTCGTTGACGAAGCTCTGGCCTCGGTGGGCCGGATAGCCCAGGCAGACCGCTATACCCCCCAGCACCTGCCCGTCGTCCGGCAGAATGTCCGCCTGCAGGACACGTCCGGACCAGAGGAAGTTGGCGTTGCGGGCTGCGGTGCAGAGCACCCAGCTGCGGCGCAGGGCCTTGGCATCCTTGGCCTCGATAAGTCCCGCAGTCTCCAGGGCGTCCAGGGCGGTCAGCGTGCCGGTGACCTGTAGCTCAGGCAGATCGTGGGCGTGACGCAGCTGGAGGAGCTGAACCGTCCACTCCACGTCGGACAGCCCTCCCCGCCCCAGCTTCAGATGCCGATCCCGACGCACGCCGCGTGGCAACCGCTCCGCCTCCATCCTGGCCTTGAGACGGCGGATCTGCCCCAGCTCCTCCTCATTGGGCGGCTGCTGAGGGTAGCGAAGCGGATTGGCTATACCCTCCAAAAAGTCCTTGGCCAAGCCGGCGTTCCCTGCTGCGAATCTGGCCCGGATCAAGGCCTGATGTTCCCAGGTTTCCGACCATTCGCGGTAGTAGCGCTGGTAGGAGTCAAACGAACGCACCAGAGGCCCCTGACGTCCTTCAGGGCGCAGGTCAAAGTCCAGGTCGATACCGGGCTCCAGGCTGGCCGGCCCGGCCAGGACTGCCCGCAGATCCGCGGTCACTCCACGGGCGAATTCGGCAGCCTGGTCCTGGTCGGCGCCTGATGCAGGGCGGTAGACCAGCATGATGTCGGCATCCGAGTTGAAATTGACCTCCCGGCCACCGTAGCGACCCATTGCAATCAAGGCCATTTCTGCCGGCGCTTGACGCGGTTCTTCGTCACCCGAACCTGTCTGCCCCAGACGGTGATTCACGGCCCAGTCCAAGGCCGCGTCAATGGCCGCATCGTAGACATCGGACATGCCCGCCAGGCAGGCCTGCTGATCGTCCACCCCGCTCATCCAGCCCAGCCCGATCCGTTCGATCTCCTGGCGGCGCATGGCCCGCACCGCGGTGGCGAACTCCTCAAGCGAGTCCGCATGCCGGGTTCGATAAGCTGCGGTCCGCTTGTCCAAGGTGTTCCGATCACGGGGGATCATGTCCTGGTCATGCCCCAGCCAGGTCACCGACTGGACGGACCGGGCCAGGGCGCCGGACAGGTAGCGGGAGTTGGACAGGATGTGGCATAGGCGGCGGGCGGCCGAGGCGGAGTCCCGCAGGAAGCCCAGATAGGTGCTCTTGCCGCCGAAATGTTCCTCCAGGGTTCGCCAGCCCAGGAGTCCCATGTCCGGATCCTGTCCCTCCCCCAGCCACTGGAGAACGGCGGGCATGAGAATGCGGTTGATCCGCGCCGAGCGGGTGACCCCTGTGGTCAGGGCCGTGACGTGGCGAATGGCTGCATCGGGGTCGGCAAAACCAATGGATGCGAACCGTGCGCGGGCCGCCTGGGGGCGCAGACTGACTTCGTCCTCGTCCACCTGGGCGTTGATGGGCAGCATGGGGCGGAAGTAGATGGCCTGATGAAGGTTGCGTACCTCGATCCTGGTGGCCTGGTATTGGGCCAGCATCTGGTCGGCATGCAGGCCGAAGGCTCGGGCCAGCCGTCGCAGATCGCGGTTGCTCTCCAGTTCCTCAAGGCTGGGCGGCCGCTGACCAAGGGTGCCTGAACGGTTGATTTTCGGGAAGAGATGGGTGCGACGCAGCTGCCACATCTGCAGGCGATGCTCCATGACCCGCTCGAACCGGTAGTCATGGTCCAGCTGGTCGCCGTGTTTACGTGAAATGTAGCCGCCCTTGGACAATGCCTGCAGGGCATCAAGCGTCGCCGGACAACGCAGATCGACATCGCTGGAACCATGGACCAGCTGGAGCATCTGAACGGTGAATTCAACGTCCCGCAGCCCTCCCCGGCCCAGCTTGATCTCACGCTCCTTGCGATCCTCCGGTATCAGCCGCTCAACCCGCTGGCGCATCCTCTGACAGTCGTAGACGAAGTTGGGACGCTGGCAGGCACCCCAGACCAGGGGGGCGATCATGGACGAATAGTCCTGGCCCAGGGCCTTGTCGCCAGCGACCGGACGGGCCTTGAGCAGGGCCTGGAACTCCCAATTTTCGGCCCATTGGGCATAGTAGTCGGCGTAAGAGGCCAGACGGCGCACCAGGGGGCCGTCACGTCCCTCGGGCCGCAGGGCGGTATCAACCTTCCAAAGCGGCGGCTCAGTCGATCCGGGAATGACCGCCTGGCAGACCCGCTGCAGGAGGACGGCCATGGCAGTGCCCACGGCAATGGGATCGGCCCCGTTCGTATCCACCCCCGAGGCAGGCTCCACTATGTACATGAGGTCCACATCGGATACGTAGTTGAGCTCCTGGGCACCGAGCTTGCCCATGCCAATGACGGTCAGACGGCATGAATCCGCATTGGGAATCTGACGACTGGCGATGCTCAGAGCCCCTTGCAGTGCAGCGTCGGCCATGTCCGACAGGGCCCGGCTGATTTCTGGCTCCAGCTCCAGGGGATCCTCAGATGCCAGGTCCCGGGCCATGACGGCAGCCAGCTGCAGCCGGTATTCGAACCGCAGTGCATCGGCATAGGCCACCAGCGGGGGCTCTGAGTCCGAATTTGTCTCCACCTTGTCCAAGGCGTCAAGAACCCGCTTCTGCCTGGTTTCCGCCGTGCAGTCAGCAAGGTGGTCGGGGTCTTTGGCGGCCGCCTCTACCAACTCCGGCCGCGAGCGCATCAGTCGGCCCATGGCCTCCGAGGCCCCCAGCACCCTGATCAGTGACTGGGCCGCCTCTTGAATTTCCTGCGGGGATCCGGCCAGAAAGCCCGGCCGGTCTCCCTGCGGAAACTGCTCCAGAATTCGTATCAGCCCAGCAAGGGCTTCGTCAGGATCACAGGCCTGGTCGAGGCTCTGGACCAGGGTTTGTTCCAGCTCCTGATCGTCAACCAGACGGGCAAGCCGATCCAGCCGGAACCGGGCCTTGTCCAGGTCGTGCAACCCAAGGTGTATCAGGGTCGAAGTGGTCGGTTGCGCCGGATCTTCCATGACTCATCCCCTGCCTTTGCTCAGGTTCCGCGACGACTCTGATGCCCCGGAACCGGTACAGGCATTATAGGGGTGACGGGTCGTCAGCCCCTGTGGCACTCCCGGAATACGCAGTATATGGTGAAGATCAGGTTGGGTCATGGAACTTGCTGCCTTCCCGCACCGCTTCAGTCAGAGAGAGGATACGATAGCCAATGCCGGCGGAGCATAGGCGACTCCGCCATTCGCATCGACAACGCGACGAATCCCCAGGTAGTGGTGCTGGGAGGTACCCTGAGCGCGACCTGGGACGTGTTTCCAAATCCCCATGGGGAGACTCTTCAACACATGCTTTTCCCTGACACCATCGTTTCCATGGAGGTGCTCCCTGCCCGCCGTCCATTATCGATTCCGCTCTGTGGCGGCTATGATAGCTGTCTATAGCGTCCACGAACACATTGATGTGCGAACAAGTCCGCAGGTCGATCATCGTAGAGGAGCTGACCTGGAATGCATGAAATGCCGCCTTGTCCGTCATGCAGTCCGCCAAGACGCTCAACTACATCAAACGCATGCGTACCAGGGCCGCGTCATTCTCCGGTCTGCCACGATTTGTTGGACGTTTTCGCGGTTTTCGCACGCATAGCAGTCATACGCGGCTCCAGAAAGGCCTTACCCGGGCAATCATGTACGAAGGAACCCTGGAATGCAGCTGACCGATACCCTACTGACCATCGTCTGTGTCTTGATAGGATTGGCATGGGGGCTGATATGCGGACTTCTACCGAAGAAAAACGACCGACTGACCGATTCGCAGCAACGCTGGACACCGGTCCTACCCCTGGTCGGTGTCGGCCTGGTGGTGATGCTCATTCTGCTGGGGCATGATCTGGCCTCCTGGATAACCATCGGAGGGATGATCCTTGGGCTGTTGATTGGCATGATACCGCCGTTGCACAAAGCCGCGCTCAAAGCTCTGCCATGGCTGAGACCCCGCAATGACGATTGAGGACGAAGCACAACTGAAAGTTGAGAACCACGCTCGCTCGATCATCAATGCGGGGCACAATACACCGCTTTTATGCCGTCAACTCTTATCACTGGAGGACTCTGAGTTGGCGCCTACCTGCCGGAAGAGGTGACGGACGTTGTGCCAGATGCGCCTGGTGACGCCGGAATGGTTCATGGAGTAAAGGTGGATGCCATCCACCCCATGGGCCACCAGGTCGGCGATCTGCTGTGAGGCGTATATGATGCCCGCCTCGCGCAGGCTGGCCCGGTCGTCGCCCCAACGTTCCAGGATGGACTCGACCGCAGCCGGGATCCGCGCCTTGCAGACCTCGCTCATGTGCCGTACCTGGCCCTCGTTGGTGATGGGCATGATGCCGGCCTCAATGGGCACCTGGATGCCGGCTGCCCGTGCCCGGTCCAGGAAGTCCAGAAAATCAGCATTGTCGTAGAAGAGTTGCGAAACCAGATGATCCACGCCGGAATCCACCTTGATTCGCAGATTCTCAATGTCCTCCTCGGGCGAGGCGGCCTCCGGATGGGTCTCAGGATAACAGGCCCCGTATATAGACAGGTTGGGCCGACGGGACCGGATGTAGGCGGCAAGGTCGCTGGCATGCTCGAAGACCCCGGCAGGCTCACGGCCCTCCACGCTGTCGCCTCGCAGGGCCAGCACCGCTGCCACACCTGCATCGTCGAACATGTCCAGTGCCTGGTCGATCACCTGGCGGTCCGCGTACTGGGCGGTCAAGTGCGCCACGGCAGGGATGCCGTACTCGGTATGGATGGTCTTGGCTATGCGGGCCGTGGCCGTGCGGTCCGAACGCCGGCCGGTCCCGTAGGTCACCGAGATGAAGTCGGGCATCAACCCTTCCAGTCCATCCAAGGTGTCATAGATGGTGCCCACCGGGGCATCGCGCTTGGGGGGAAAGACCTCCAGGGAAAAGATAGGCTCATGCATGATCCGACTCCTGACTGGACGATAGATCCGCACGCACCTGATGGGCGGCGGCCACCATGTGCTCCAGGCTGGGCCAGGTCTCCTTGTCCCCTCTGGTTTTCAATCCGCAGTCGGGGTTGATCCAGACCTTGGCCGCATCCAGCTTCTTCAGGATGGCGTGGATCCGGTCCACGATCTCCTCGGTGGAGGGGATGCGGGGCGAGTGGATGTCGTAGACTCCGGGGCCTGCCTCAGTCTCGAACTTGGCCTCCTGGATGGCATCCAGTACGGTCAGATCGGAGCGGGAGGCTTCGAAGGAGATCACATCGGCGTCCATGGCATCAATGTCCTTGATGATGTCGTTGAACTCCGAGTAGCACATGTGGGTGTGAATCTGGGTAGTGGGTTTGACCCCGGAATGGACCAGCCGGAAGGCGGGAATGGCCCAGTCCAGGTATCGGCTGTGCCAGTCGGAGCGCCTCAGCGGCAGCTTCTCGCGCAGGGCGGCCTCGTCGATTTGGATGATGCGGATGCCCGCAGCCTCCAGATCCAGGACCTCGTCACGGATGGCCAGGGCCAGTTGTCGGGTCTGCTGCTTGTGATCGATGTCCTCGCGGGGCCAGGACCAGTTGAGGATGGTCACCGGACCGGTCAGCATGCCCTTGACCACATGGTTGGTGCGGGACTGGGCGTACGAGGACCAGCGCACGGTGATGGGCCGGGCGCGGGAGATGTCCCCCCAGACGATGGGAGGCTTGACGCAGCGGGTGCCATAGGACTGAACCCAGGCATTCCGGGTGAACAGGTAGCCCTTGAGGTTCTGGCCGAAGTACTCGACCATGTCGTTGCGCTCGAACTCGCCGTGGACCAGAACGTCCAGGCCGATCTGCTCCTGGTGGTCGATGACCTGGTCGATCTTGCGGGCGATGAAGTCGTCGTAGTCCTCCTGGCTGATCTCCTTCTTGCGCAGGCGGGCCCGCTCGGCGCGGACCTCGGCGGTCTGGGGGAAGGAGCCGATGGTGGTGGTGGGCAGCAGGGGCAGACCCAGCTCCTGTGCCTGGATCCTCTGGCGCTCGGGCCGGGCCGGGGTGCGCACAAAGTCCTCGTCCTTAAGGCCGGCCAGGCGCTGCTGCACCTGGGGGTCGGGCTGGACGCGGCTGCCATCGAAGAGCTTCTGGTTATCGGCAAGGGCCTTGCTGGAGCGACGCTGGTCCTCATCGGCATCGGCCAGCCGGGCCAGGTCGTGCAGTTCGCCCAGCTTCTCCAGGGCGAAGGCGAAGTGGGGCCGCACGGTGTCGGCATCCAGCCCATCCTCGTCGGCCACGGTGTAGGGCACATGCAGGAGGGAACATGCGGTGGAAACCACCACATTCGAGGTCACCTGGTGCAGGGCATCCAGAAGGCCCAGGCTGACCGCGTAGTCATTGCGCCAAATGTTGCGTCCGTTGACCAGGCCGGCGAAGATGGTGGTTCCCTCGGGCACGCCGTGCTCCTTGAGGGCCGCCAGATTCTCATCCCTGCCCTCGACCAGATCAAGACCGATCCCGTCGAAGCCCAGTTCAGCAAGCCGGTCGTAACAGTCGCCCACATGGCCGAAGTAGGTGTTGAGCAGAATACGGACCTTGCCTTGGTCACTCTCGCGGGCATTGAGGATTGGCTCATAAAGAGTTCCAAAGAGGTCCAGGTCGCCCTGTTCCTTGTCCAGAACCAGGTAGGGCTCGTCCAGCTGTACCCAGTCGGCGCCAAGGCTGATGAACCGCTCCAGAATGGTCGCATAGGCCTTGGCCAGGTCCCGGACCAGTGCCGGGTCAGGATCCAGCAGCTCGCCCTGGGGGCCGCGTGCCAGCTTGAGGAAGGTATAGGGGCCGATCAGCACCGGCTTGGCGGCGATGCCCTGCTCGCGCGCCTCCTGGAACTCCTTGAAGGGCTTGTCTCCTTCAAGGGCGATTTTGGTGTTCTGATCGATCTCGGGAACCAGGTAGTGGTAATTGGTGGTGAACCACTTCTTCATGGGCAGGGCGGTCACGTCACCCTGCTCCCCCTGGTAGCCGCGGCCCATGGCGAAGAGGATGTCTTCGGGACCCAGGCCCAGCTTCCGATAGCGCTCCGGCACGACGCCTAAGAGGATGGAAGTATCCAGGACCTGGTCGTAGTAGCTGAAATCATTGACGGGAATCAGGTCGACGCCGGCCTCCTGCTGAAGCTGCCAGTGCCTGGAGCGCAGGTCGGCGGCCGTGCGCCGGACCTCCTCCAGATTCCGTTCGCCCTTCCAGTAGCCCTCGATGGCCCTCTTGAGTTCACGATGCGCACCGATGCGCGGGAACCCGGACACGGATGTAATCGCTGCCATGAAACCTCCCAGTTTCGTCCTGATGTCTTCGGTCAGCCTATCAGCGGTGGGGTGAGGCGGGTAATTGGTGCAAATAAGGTGTCGCCATAACCTGAATCGATAACGACATAACCGCAGCCACGGGATTACCGGTCGCTAAGACTGCCTATAGAGGATTTCCACGGCTTGTTCTTCCGGTCAGTCTTCAAGATCCTGGGGCCCAAGAATACCAAGCAAACGGGCCTGGTGGGTTCCCCAGTCGGTCAATGGTCGCTCAGACCCCAGCACGACCATAGTGGCCGGAGGGAGTCCTAGATTGAGCAGGTCCAAAAGGTCGGGGTCGGAGTTGTCCTCGGCCAGCCACTGTGAGCAGATAGACATGGTGGGCTCATGACCCAGGATGAGGACCCGGCGGTCACGGTCCTCGGTCTGCGCCAACTGGTCGAAGACCGCCTGCATGCCGGATTCATAGAGGGATTCCCGGTAATCGACCCGCGGCCCATCCCCCAGGGGCTTGAGCATGCCGTCCAGGGTCTGACGGGCCCGAGGCGCACCCGAGCAGATGATGCGGTCGGGCACCAGGCCCAGAGCGGTCAATCCACGGCCCATGGTCCGGGCCTGCCGCTGGCCACGGTCGGTCAGCTGACGGCTGCGATCGCCCTGTGACCCCTGGCGTTCGGTCTTGGCGTGACGCATGAGCATGAGGGTTCGGCTGCACCGCCGCAGATCCTCAACCTTCAGACCCTTTCGCAAACCCATGCATACTTCCTTTCCCGACGATCTCATCAGTCGCCATTTCCATTATGGCAGAGCCCGGAGGATACGCCGGTCATGTGTAATCAGTCTTCCTGACCCTCCCCGCCCCGCAGGGTGCGCACCTGGTGGTCAAGGTCGCGCAACACCTTGCGCAGCTTGCGGTCGGAGACCCGGCGCAGCTCCAGATCCTCGAGATCCTCCAGGTCCTCCATGTCGCGCTTCTGACCGGAGCCGCTGCTCGTGGCAGGCCGCCGTCCCTGATCCACGTCGGTCTTGTAGTCCTTGGTAGCCCGGATATGCTTGCGCAGAGCCTCCTGGCCGGGAGCCATGGCCCTGCTGATCAAGAGGAAACCGGTGTGCCCGATCATCTCATGCTCGGGGCGGACCGCCAGGCCGTCGGCCTTCCAGGAGCGTTCCAGGCTCTCCATGATCTCAGGCTCGGTCCATCGGCCATCGGCGCGCAGGGCCTCGGCCAGTCGGCTGAGTTGGGTGGTGGTGGTCACGTAGGCGGTCAGCACGCCGCCGGGGGCCATGACCCGATAGGCCTGCCCCAGACGGTTCCAGGGGTCGAGCATGTCCAGAACAATACGGTCGAATCCGTCCTCGGGCAGGTCGGCCGCAACGGTGTCAAAGTCGCCGGTACGCAGGTCCCACTGGGCAGGGCGCTGCCCAAAGAAGACCGTCGCGTTGCCCATGGCCACCCGGGCGAACTCCTCCCGCCGCTCGATACTGGTCAGCTTCCCCTCCGTGCCAACGGCATCCAGTATGCCCAGACTCATGGCCCCTGACCCGGCTCCCGACTCCAACACCCTCATGCCAGGACGGATGTCCCCCAAGAGTATGACTCTGGCCACATCCTTGGGGTACATGATCTGGGCGCCGCGAGGCATGGAGAGAATGTAGTCCTCCAGCCTGGGACGCATAACGGTGAAGGCCCATCCTCCGATGCTACGCGAGGACTTCCAGGGCTTGGCCCTGTCAGGCGCCTCTGTGTCAGTGCCGGCATCCTGATTGTGACGCATCCGGCGCCACTTGTCTGCCGAGATGGTCACCACTACGGATCCCTCGGGCAGGCCGATCATGGCCTCGTGCGGCAAGAGGCCATGATCCGTTTGGGTCAGGCCGCCTGGTTCCAGCATGACCGTCAGCTTGCGACCACGCCTATCAGTCAATTGGACCCGCTCCCCTACGCTCAGCGGACCGCGTCTCAGGCTCATGCCTTCTCAGCCCTCCTCACCCTTGGTGAACTGGGAGTTGTAGAGGGAGGCATAAGCGCCGCCGCGCTCCAGCAGCTGGTCGTGGGTGCCCTGCTCGACCACCGAGCCGTGGTTGACCACCAGGATCAGGTCGGCATCGCGGATGGTGGACAGCCTGTGCGCGATGACGAAGGAGGTCCTGCCCTTGCGCAGGGTGTTCATGGCCTGTTGGACCAGCAGCTCGGTCCTGGTGTCCACCGAGGATGTGGCCTCGTCCAGGATCAGGATGTCGGGATCAGACAGGAAAGCCCGGCAGATGGTCATCAGCTGGCGTTCGCCCTGGCTGAGCTCGCTGCTGTCCTCATTGAGGACGGTGTCGTAGCCCTTAGGCAGCTTGCGGATGAACTCGTCCACATGCGTTGCCTTGGCGCCATCGATCATGGTCTGCTCTGGGATGGTCTGCCCCTCGTCCAGCCCGTAGAGCAGGTTGTCGCGGACGGTCCCGTCGAATAGCCAGGTGTCCTGCAGAACCATACCGAAGTGGCTGCGCAGGTCGTGACGGGTCACCCTGGAGGTATCCACGCCGTCTATGGTGATGCGCCCGCCCTGGATCTCATAGAAGCGCATGAGCAGGTTGACCAGGGTGGTCTTGCCCGCCCCGGTGGGTCCGACGATGGCGATGGTCTGCCCGGGCTTGGCCTCGATGGACAGATCCTTGATCAACGGCTCGGCCGGATCGTAGGAGAAGCGGACATGGTCGAAGCGGACGTGCCCCTCGACCTTGCCTCCGGTCTCCTGGCCCAGATGGTCGGGATGCTCGATGTCCGGCACCTCCTCGACCTCGTCCAGGAAGTCGAAGACCCTGCGGCAGGAGGCCAAGGAGGACTGGAGCATGGTGCCCATGGAGGCCAGCTGGCCGATGGGCTGCGAGGCCTGACGGGTGTACTGGGTGAAGGCCTGCAGACCACCCAGGCTCATGCTGCCGTTGAGCACATGCACGCCGCCGATGATGACCACGATCACGAAGCTCAGGTTGCCGAAGAAGGTTGACATGGGCGTGACCAGTGCGGAGAAGAATGAGGCCTTGAAGCTGGCCTGGTAGAGCTCCTGGTTGCGCTCCTCGAACTCCTCCTCGGCCTTGCGCTGGTGGCCGAAGGCCCGGACCACCATGTGGCCGGAGAACATCTCCTCCACGTGGCTGTTGACCTGTCCGGTGCGGATCCACTGCCGGGTGAACTGGGGCTGGGTCTTCTTGAGGATGAAGCCCGCGCACAGGGCCATGACCGGGATGATGATGAAGGCGATCAGGGTCAGCAGGGGCGAGATGGTCAGCATCATGATGAAGGCCCCGATGATGGAGAAGACCGAGAAGAGCAGCTCGCCCAGGATCTGCTGCAGGGTGCCCGAGATGTTGTCGATGTCGTTGGTGGTCCGGCTCATGACCTCGCCGCGCGGGGTCCGGTCGAAGTACTGCAGGGGCAGCCGGTCCAGCTTGTCCTCGATCTGCCTGCGCATGGCGTAGACCGCGTCGGAGACCAGCCGGGTCATCAGGAAGTTCTGCACCAGCCTGACCAGGATGGAGACCAGGTAGATGCCGATGACGAACATGAGGATGGTGCCGAAGCGCCCCCAGTCGATGCCCACGCCCACCTGGACGTTCATGGAGTCGATCATCCGGGCGAACTTGTCCTGCCCTCGGGACTGCAGGTAGGTGACCACAGCCTGCTTGGGGGTGCCGGGCTTGGCGCCCATCTTGACCAGCATGGACCCCAACAGTCCCTCGAAAAGGACGTTGGTGGCCTCGCCCATGACCTTGGGGCCGATGACGATCATGGCAACGGCGGTCATGCCGGCGAGAACCATGACGATGACCCTCCAGGGGCTGGCCAGCAGGTAATGGACCAGCCGGCCCACGGTGTGACGGCGGCCGCCCACGGCCTGCGAGCCTGTATTCGTGCTCAAGTCCTTGGCCATCTACTCGGCCCTCCCCTCGTCAATGCTGAGCTCTTCCACGTCGGGACCCTGCCCGCCCTGGGACTGGACGATCTCCTGATAGGTGGGGCAGTCCTCCATGAGCTCGTCGTGGGTGCCCCGGCCGACGATCCGGCCTCGTTCCAGGACCAGAATCTGGTCGGCCTGGCGGATGGATGCCGCCCTCTGGGCTACCACAATCTGGGTGGCTTCGCGGGTGACCGGCACCAGGGCCTCATGCAGGGCACGGTCGGTGGTCATGTCCAGCGCGGAGAAGGAGTCGTCGAAGGTGTAGATGCGGGGGTTGCGCAGAATGGCCCTGGCCATGCAGAGCCGCTGCTTCTGCCCGCCGGAGAAGTTAGTGCCGCCCTCGGCCACGCGAGCGTCCAGACCCTCGGGAATCTCTCGGACGAAATCCTCGGCCTGGGCGATGCGCAAGGCTTCCCAGATGCGGTCGTCGTCGGCGTCGGGGTCCCCATAGTGCATGTTGTCGCGAATGGTGCCTGTGAAGAGGGTGGCCTTCTGCGGGACCGGCCCGAAGATCAGGGCCAGCTGGTCCGGGTCGTACTCGCGCACGTCGTGTCCATCCACCAGGACCTGGCCGTTGGTGACGTCGAACATGCGGTTGGCCAGCCGGATGATGGTGGACTTGCCGGATCCTGTGGCCCCGATGATGGCCGTCGTGGTCCCCGGCCGTGCAGTGAAGGAGATGTCGGAAAGGACCGGGTCCTGGGCGCCCGGGTAGCTGAAGTCCACGTGCTTGAACTCCAGCAGCCCCTGGGGCTGCTCGTTGCGGTAGGGGTGCTCAGGAGCGGCGATCTCGCTGGTGGCTTCCAGGACCTCGTTGATTCTTCGGGCGGCCACAGCGGCCCTGGGCAGCATGACCGACATCATGGCGGCCATCATCAGACCTGACAGGATGATCATCAGGTACTGGATGAAGGCCTGCAGGGCGCCGATCTGCATGGCGCCGGAGTCGATGCGGCGGCCGCCGAACCACATGATGGCCACATTGGACATGTTCAGCAGGAACCACATGAGCGGCACCATCATGCTCATCAACCTACCGGTGGAGATCAGGACGCCGTAAACGTCGCGGTTGGCCTTGTCGAAGCGGGCGGCCTCGGTTTTCTCACGGACGAAGGCTCGGATGACCCTCACCCCGGAGATCTGCTCGCGGACCAGGCGGTTGACGGAGTCCAGCATGTTCTGCAGGCGTGTGAACAGGGGTCCCATCCTGCCCATGAGCACCAGGGCCACCACCAGGATCAGGGGGACGATGACCGCCAGTGACCAGGTCAGGGGTCCGTCCTGGCGCAGGGCCAGAACCAGCCCGCCGATCAGCATGACCGGGGCCTGCAGGATGATCATCAGGGTCTGCATGGTGGTCATCTGCATCTGCTGGACGTCGTTGGTGGTGCGTGTGATCAGGGAACCTGCCGAGAAGCGCTCGATCTCGTTGAGGCTGAAGCCCTCCACCGAGGCGAACAGGTCCCTGCGCAGCTCATAGCCCATCCTCATGGCCAGCCGGGTGGCGCAGTAGACGGCGACCACGTTGGCCACGATCTGAATGGCGGTGATGCCCATCATCTCCCAGCCGATCCTGTAGATGGCATCCTGGTCGCCTACGGCCACGCCCTTGTCGATGATGTCCGCCTGCAGGTTGGGCAGGTAGAGGTTCAAGGCCGTCTGCGCCACCTGAAAGAGCACCAGAACGGCCACCTGCAGCCAGTAAGGCCGCAGGTAGCGGGTCCATATCTTGATCACGTCAACATCCTTCACGCATACAGGTCTGCCGCGGTCCCCGGGCAGACAAACCACAACAGTCTATACCCGCGCCTTGGTGAACAAATTTCCTATTCCTTGAGCTGATACGGGCGTGTCAGAACGTCGGCGGCCAGTGTCCTTCAGACGGCGAAGGCACCCCAACGTCCGTCGCGGTGGACCACGGTCAGGTCCAGACCGAAGAGCTCGCTCAGACGCGGACCTGTCAGCCCATCCTCCAGGGGCCCCTGGTAGACGATGGTGCCGGGATCCGGATCGCCCGTGTCTGCAGTGTCCACAGGACGTCGTCCCATCATGGCTATCCGATCGAAGCCCAGAGGGATCTCCTCAAGGCGGTGGGTGACCAGGATGACCGTGCGGTCCCTGTCCTCCCGGCCGATATCGCTCAAGGCCCTGAGCACCAGCTCGCGTCCGCCCAGATCCAGACCGGTGGTCGGCTCGTCCAGGATGAGCAGGTCGGGATTGGCCATCAGCGCCCGGCAAATCAGCACCCGGCCGCGCTCCCCCTCTGAGAGTCGGTACATCCGCTTCCCCTTGAGGTAGGCGATGCCGAACCGGTCCATCAGGGCCATGGTGGCCTCCTCCTGCTCGGCCGTGAAGGTCTCCCTCCAGCGGCCGGTGGTATCGCTGAATGCGGTCAGCACCACGTCGTAGGGATCCTCCTGAGGGCTAATGGTCTTGGCCAGGCCAGCAGAGGCCAGACCAATCCGGTGACGGTAGGAGAAGACGTTCACCTTGCCCAGCCGGTTGCCCAGGATCTCTACACTGCCGGTGCTGGGGAAGCCTCGGGTGCTCATCATGGCCACCAGGGTGGATTTGCCCACGCCGTTGGGCCCGAAGAGCACCCACTTCTGCCCGCGACCCACCTCAAGATTGACATCGTCGAGAATGACCCGGCCCTGACGGCGGAATCCCACATGCTGCATGAGCACAGCCCGCTTTTCTGCCACGCTTTCGGTCATGGTCACAGGGCCGTTCCGTAGGAGTCCAGACGGGGATTGTCCCGGTTGCCGCCGACCAGGAAGAGCCCCAGTACGCCCAGGCAGAAGACCGCCGCGATGGCGATGGTGGCCCAGATGGGAACGTGAGGCAGCCACATGCAGACCAGGAAGGCCAGGCCGGAGCAGATGATCAGCGCCCAGACCAGGATTCGCAACCATTGACGCACGCCGCTGGGAGCCCTGAGCAGACGGGGGTTGCGGTCGTTGGGGTCCACGGAGTCCTTCTGCACCAGGTCATCGGTGTGCCCGGTGGGCTTCCACTCGGCGCCCTGGCCAGCCTCCAGTCGGCGGGAGCGCTCCTGCAAGGCCCGCTCGTCCATCACACCGGCCCTGCCCTTGGCCGTCATCCTCCGGTCGTCGCTGCCGCCACGGCGGCTCCGCTTGGCCTGCGCCCTACGTTCAGCGCGGTTGGTCATATCCCACTGCCTCCATCCCTTCGATCGGCACCATTCTTTTTCATATTAGCGTGGGCGCCGGTCGGCCGCGGGCAGGGTCATGGCGCGCTCATCGGCTCGGATGGGGGCGGGCAACTCGGTAGCGCCGGTCAGATACCGGTCCACGGCCGCCGCGCAGGAGCGACCCTCTGCCAGGGCCCAGACCACAAGGGACTGCCCACGTCCGGCATCGCCGCACACGAAGATTCCGTCGCGGTCGGTGGCGTAGTCGGCATTCCGGGCCACGTTGCCGCGCCCGTCCACGCCCACGCCGGTCTGTCCTGTCAGGGTGGCCGTCTCCGGATGGGCGAATCCAATGCTGATCAGCACCAAATCGGCAGGCAGGACCCGCTCGGTGTCAGGATGCGGGATGATTCGGTCCTGATCGTCACGACTGACGTCCACCACGCGAACGCCGCGCACCTGCCCCTCAGAGTCACGGTCGAAACCGGTGGGGGCGCTGGTCTGATCCAGGTTGATCCGGTCATCGGAGCCGTCGCCCAGGTATTCCAGACTGTCCACCGCGTACTCGTAGTGGCCTCCCTCCTCCATGGAGGAGGTGGGATTGTAGAGCCGGGCGTAGGTCGGCCAGGGCCGGTTGTCGGGTCTGGAAGAGGGCTCCCTGGGTCGGATCTGCAGGACGGTGACCGATTTGGCGCCCTCTCGCAGGGCCGTGCCCAGGCAATCCGAACCGGTGTCGCCACCGCCGATGATGATGACGTCCTTGCCGGCCGCATCGATCTTGTTGAGGGGCTCGCGGCCCATGAGTTTGCGGGTGGGGTCGGGCAGGAAGTCCATGGCGTAGTGGATGCCCTGCAAATCCCGTCCGGGCAGGTCAACCCGCCGAGGTTCGGTGGAGCCGATGGCCACCACCAAGGCGTCATAGCGGGCCCTCAGCTGGTCCCAGGTCAGGTCTCGGCCCACTTCGACCCCAGTGCGGAAGCGGGTCCCCTCGGCCTCCATCTGCTCCAGCCGACGGTCCAAGAGGGACTTCTCCAGCTTGAAGGCGGGAATGCCGTAGCGAAGGAGCCCGCCTATGGCATCGGCGCGTTCATAGACCACCACCGTGTGACCGGCACGGGTCAGCTGCTGGGCGCAGGCCAGCCCGGCGGGACCGGACCCGACCACGGCCACGGTCATGTCGGTCAGCCTCTGAGGCGGCCTGGGCTTGACCAGGCCCAGGGACCAGGCCTGGTCTATGATGGTCTGCTCGTCCAGCTTGATTGTGGTGGCCGGTTGGTGGATGGAGAGCACGCAGGAGGACTCGCAGGGAGCAGGGCAGATCCGCCCGGTGAATTCCGGGAAGTTGTTGGTCAGGCTCAGCCGCTCGTAGGCCTCCTCCCAGCGGCCCCTGGACAGCAGGTCGTTGAACTCGGGGATCAGGTTGCCCAAGGGGCAGCCGGTCATGCAGAAGGGGGTGCCGCAGTCCATGCAGCGGGCGGCCTGCTCGGCGGTCCAGGGCCCGGGGCCGGTAGACTGGTGTACATCCCGCCAGTCCTTCAGACGTTCAGCGACCGGGCGCTCGGCCAGCTCGTGCCGGGTGCGTACCTTGAGGAATCCCTTGGGGTCGACCATATCAGTGCGCTCCTTCCATGACCTGGGCGTAGGTGGCGTCCCAGACACCGGGCGCGTTGAAGTCCACCTGCTCGCGTTCGGCCTCTTCCATGGCCTGCTTCATGGCCAGATAACGACGGGGTACCAGATGGGTGAACCGGGCTAGCGCGCTTGGCCAGTCTTCCAGCAGGGCGGCCGCAGCCTTCGATCCTGTCAGCCGGACATGCTCAGTAATCAGTTCCTTGAGCATGGCCGCCTGGCTCTGGTCGGGCTCCAGGGCCAGCAGGGAGCCGTCATTCCAGGCTTCAGGATTGAGCCGGGAGGTATCCATGTCCAGCAGGTAGACATCCCCTCCCGAGAAACCGGCGCCGAAGTTTCGGCCAGTGGACCCCAGAACGACCACCAGGCCGCCGGTCATGTACTCACAGCCGTGCTCGCCCAGGCCCTCGACCACGAAGCGTCCGCCGCCATTGCGTACAGCAAAGCGCTCCCCGGCCCGTCCAGCCACGAACATGTCACCCGAGGTGGCACCGAATCCAGCCACGTTGCCGCAGATGACGGTCTGGTGCGGATCGAAGCGGACGCCCTGGGAAGCGTGGAGGATCAGACGACCGCCGGACAGACCCTTGCCTGCATAGTCGTTGGCTTCGCCAATCACCCGGATGGTCTCGCCCCTGGGAATGAAGGCGCCCAGGGATTGACCGGCCGAGCCTGTCAGCGTGATGTCCACGGTGTTCTGCGGCAGGCCGGCTGCGCCGTATTTGCGGGTGATCCTGTAGCCCAACATGGTGCCCACACTCCGGTTGACGTTGCGCACGGTTCCCTGGATGGCCACCGGCCGTCCCTCGTCCAGGGCATCGACGGCCTGGTTGATCAGGTCCACATCCAGGGACTTGTCCAGCTCATGGTCTTGGGCCTGGGTGTGGTGCAGCACAGTGCCGGGGGTGGGACCGGGCTTGCGCAGGATGGCATCCAGGTCGATGCCCTGGCTCTTCCAGGTCTGCACAGAGGGGTCCCGGCGCAAGCACTCCACGTGGCCGACCGCCTCCTCCAGGCTGGCGAATCCCAGGGAGGCCAGGATCTCCCGCACCTGGCGGGCCATGAACATGAAGAAGTTGATCAGATCCTCAGGCCGCCCGGTGAAGCGCGAGCGCAGTTCCGGATCCTGGGTGGCTATGCCCTGGGGACAGGTGTTCTTGTGACAGGCCCGCATCATGACGCAGCCTTCCACCTGCAGTGCCGTGGTGGCGAAGCCGAACTCCTCGGCCCCCAAAAGGGCGGCTATGACAACATCGCGGCCGGTCTTGAGCTCTCCGTCGCACTGGACCACAATCCGCGAGCGCAGGTCGTTCATGACCAGGGTCTGCTGGGTCTCGGCCAGGCCCAGTTCCCAGGGAGTCCCCGCGTGCTTGATGGCGTTGAGTGGGGCCGCTCCTGTGCCGCCGTCCTGGCCGGAGATGAGGACCACGTCGGCATGGCACTTGGCCACCCCTGCGGCCACGGTTCCCACCCCGTGTTCGGAGACCAGCTTGACGTGGATACGGGCTCTTGGGTTGGCCATTTTCAGGTCGTGGATGAGCTGCTTGAGGTCCTCGATGGAGTAGATGTCGTGGTGGGGCGGAGGCGAGATGAGCTCGACCCCAGGGGTGGAACGCCTGACCTGGGCGATCCAGGGCGGGACCTTGGCGCCGGGAAGGTGGCCGCCCTCCCCCGGCTTGGCTCCCTGTGCCAGCTTGATCTGCAGGTCGGTGGCCGAAACCAGGTAGTCGCTGGTCACCCCGAACCGGGCCGAGGCCACCTGCTTGATCCGGCTGGTCCTGGCAGGGTCTGCGATCCGGTCCGGGGACTCGCCGCCTTCGCCCGAGTTGGACCGGGCTCCCAGGCGATTCATGGCCAGGGCCATGGTCTCATGGGCCTCCTGGGAGATGGACCCGTAGCTCATGGCGCCTGTGGAGAAGCGGGTGACGATGGACTCGGCAGCCTCCACCTGGTCAAGCGGAATGGGCGCCCTGTCGGAGTGCAACTCCATGAGTCCACGAAGGGTCATGCCCTGCTTTGCGGCCGCATTCACATGGTCCGTGTAGGCCCTGAACAGTCCGTAGTCCCCTCGCTTGGTGGACTGCTGGAGCAGGAAGATGGACTCTGGGTCGTTCAGGTGATCCTCGCCGGTGCGCCGCCAGTGGTAGTTGCCGCCTGTCTCGAGGTCATGCCCGGATCCGGCGGTCCACTCAATGGGGTAGGCCACCCGATGGCGCTGGGCAACCTCGGCGGCGATCTCATCCAGTCCTATGCCGCCCACCAGGGAGGTGGTGCCGGTGAACCAGCGGTCGATGACCTCCTGGCTGAGCCCGACGGCCTCGAAGAGCTGGGAGCCCCGGTAGGACATGATGGTGCTCACGCCCATCTTGCTCATGATTTTGAGGACACCAGTGCTCAGCGCCCGGACCAGGTTGTCGGAGGCCTTTTCGGCATCCACATGCAGGTCCCCGCTGTTGGCCAGGTTCTCCACAGACTCCAGAGCCAGATAGGGGTTGACGCAGGCTGCGCCATAGGCAATCAGCAGGGCCACATGGTGGACCTCGCGCACGTCGCCTGCCTCCACCGCCAGGGAGACCTGGGTGCGGGTGTGCTGACGCAGCAGGTGGTGCTGAACGGCACCGGTCAGCAACAGGGAGGGTATGGGTCCCCAGATGTGGTTGGAGTCCCGGTCGGACAGGACAAGCACATTGCAGCCCTCCTCGATGGCCTGATCCACCTCCCCTTCGATGGCCTCCAGACGCTCCTCAAGGGCCTTGCCGCCTCCGGCAACCTGGTAGAGGCCACGAATCAGACGGGGGCGGAAGCGGCCTTCCAGGACCGGCGCTCGGTCCAGACGCTTGATCTGCGCCATCTGGACGGAGTCCACCACAGGAAGATCGATGTGGATCTTCCAGGCGTGCTCGGGGGTGTCCTCCAAAAGATCGGGCTCGGGCCCGATGGCCGAGGCGATGCTGGTCACCAGCTCTTCGCGCTCCCAGTCCAGGGGAGGATTGGTGACCTGGGCGAACTTCTGGGTGAAATAGTCGAAGAGCATACGGGACCGGCGTGAGAGCACGGCGATGGGCGCGTCATTGCCCATGGAGCCGATGGGCTCACGGCCGGTTTCGGCCATGGGCCCCAACAGCATGGTCAGGTCCTCCCGGGTGTAGCCGAAGGCCTGTTGCCGGCGGTGGACCGAGATGCGCGAGTAATTGACATGCTCGCGCTCAGGCAGATCGTCCAGGCGGACGGTACGCTCGGAAACCCATTTTCTGTAGGGGTGCAGACCGGCCAGCCGGCGCTTGATCTCGCTGTCAGGCACTATCCGGCCCTCTTTGGTGTCGGCCAGGAACATGCGCCCCGGCTCCAGCCTGCCCTTGGCGACGATGGACTCCTGGGGCGTGTCCTCCAGGACACCGGCCTCCGAGGCCAGGACCAGGTGGCCGTCATCAGTCAGCTGCCAGCGGCCTGGACGCAGGCCATTGCGGTCCAGTTGGGCGCCCACCAAGGTTCCGTCGGTGAAGACGATGGCCGCCGGGCCGTCCCAGGGCTCGATCAGGGTGTCGTTGTACTCGTAGAAGGCCTTCAGGTCCGAGTCCATGTCCGGGTCCTGCTGCCAGGCCGGGGGCATCATCATGGATACGGCGTGGGGCAGGGACCGACCCGCCAGGTGGAGCAGCTCCAGGGTCTCGTCGAAGGTGCCAGAATCTGAGGCTCCAGGGGTGTTGACCGGCAGGAGCGGGGCCATGTCACCCAGCAGCTCCGAGCTCAGCATCCCCTCCCTTGCTGACATCCAGTTGCGGTTGCCCTGGATGGTGTTGATCTCCCCGTTGTGGGCGATCATCCGGAAGGGCTGGGCCAGGGGCCAGGAGGGGAAGGTGTTTGTAGAGAAGCGGGAGTGGACGATGGCCAGGCGGGCCTTCATGGCCGGATCGCTCAGGTCGGGGAAGAAGCCCTGCAGCTGCTTGGTGGTCAGCATGCCCTTGTAGGTGATGGTCCGGCAGGACAGGGAGGCGAAGTAGACACCCAACTCGTGCTCGGCCCGCTTGCGGACCCGGTAGCCCAGCCGCTCCAGGTCCAGTCCTCCTCGGCCTTGAGGACCGGCATCACACATGATGGGCATGAGGAAGCGGGGCATGGAGGCCAGAGCCTGCAGACCCAGCCCGTCCGGGTCGGTGGGCACTGCCCGCCAGGCCAGGACACGCAGCCCCTCCTGGCCGGCAATGGAGGCTATGGCCTCCTCCTGGCCGGCAGCCTGTGCCGGATCCCTGTCCAGGAAGGCCATACCCGCCAGATAATGGCCGGCTTCAGGCAGATTCCGGTAGACCCGGGTGCGCATGAACTCGTCGGGCATGGAGAGCATGATGCCGGCCCCATCGCCGGTGTTGGGCTCGGCTCCCACGGCCCCTCGGTGGTCCAGGTTGACCAGCACGCGGATGCCCTGCTCGACGATCAGCCTTTCGTCCCGTCGGTTGAGGGTGGCCACCATGCCGAAACCGCAGGCATCGTGTTCCGTATCAGGGTCATAGAGCCCCTGGGGGCCGTGGACATGCAGATCGAGAGGGGCCGTGAATGACACCGCAATCACCTCATTCGTGGACGGGGGCGGGGCCGGCATGCTCCACCCTTGAGGAGCCTTGTCAATGGTGAATCAACAGAATAATGCATCCACAGGTGACATCCGTGTAACGTTCCGCAGTGTCTAACGAATTCCTACCGCCTCCAGGACCTGGTCGATGACCAGATCGTTGAGCAGGCGACCCCTTCGGGTCACCTGGATTCTGTCAGGCACGGGCAGCAGGAGGCCCTGATCGACCAGATCCTTGAGGATCTTCGGATCGGCCGGACGACCGGCCAGCCTGGTCAGTCGATCCAGTCCCAGGCCTTCGGGCAGGCGCAGGGCCAGCATGACCGTCTCCTCCAGGTCCTGCCTCCAGCCCAGAAGCTCGGCATCCTGCCAGGGCACATGTCCTGCATCCATGGCGGCCGCCCAGTCCCTGGGGTGGGCGATGTCCCAGGAGCGGATGGCCCGGGCACGCCGCTCCTCCAGGCCGGGCTCCTGCGGAAGCCACCAGGATGTGCGCGGATCGGCCTTTTCCGCTGATGCTGTTCCGGTGGCCCTGAACCCAGGCGATACGGAAGGCATGGGCTTCTGCTCCCGGGCTTCATCCACCGGCGCCATGCCCGAGTCCTGACCATCCAGCCCCCGATAGTGGGAGTGGGCGCCGGGCCCGATGCCGGCCCAGTCCACGTTGTGCCAGTAACCCAGGTTGTGGCGACTCTCCTGGCCGGGGCGGGCCCAGTTGGAGATTTCGTACCAGTACAGGCCAGCCTGGGAGAGCATGTCATCAGCCATCTCGTACTTGGTCGCCTCGTCATCGTCATCGGGGGCGGGCAGTTGGCCCCGGCGCACAGCACGGCCCATCTTGGTGGTGGGTTCCAGGGTCAGGGCGTAGGCGGAGACGTGGTCCACGCCCAGGTCCAGGGCCGCCTGCAGGCTGGTCCGCCAATCCTCAAGCCGCTCCCCCGGCGTCCCATAAATCAGGTCCACACTGGCTCTGAGACCCAATTCTTTAGCAGCGGCCACATCGGTGGTCACATTGGCCGGCGTATGGGTGCGGTCCAGGGTGGCCAGGACACTGGGTACCGCTGACTGCATGCCGAAGGAGACACGGTTGATGCCGCCCCTGAGCAGTTGCTCCAGATAGGCCCGATCGACAGTGTCAGGGTTGGCCTCGGTGGTAATCTCGGCCCCGGGGGACAGCCCCCAGAGGTCGGCTACGGCCTCGACCATGCGCACCAGGTCCCGGGCGGGCAGAATGGTCGGGGTGCCTCCGCCGAAGAAGATGGTGGACACGGGCGGCTCTATCAGCCCCCTAGATGTCTGCCAGTCCCGGACCATACGCATCTCCTGGATGGCCAGATCGGCGTAGTGCTCCCGGCTGGCGCCCCCGCCCAGGTCGCTGGCCGTATAGGTGTTGAAGTCGCAGTAGCCGCAGCGGCGCATGCAGAAGGGTACATGGATGTAGACCTGGTAGGATCCCACCCGTTCAGCCCTCCTTCTTGGCGGCGGCCCTTATCTTGTCCTTGGTGTCCCGGTCCTGGGCCTGGCCTGTACTCAGAGCGGCGATGAAGGCCTCCTGGGGCACCTCAACATGTCCCAGCATCTTCATGCGCTTCTTGCCCGCCTTCTGCTTCTCCAGCAGCTTGCGCTTGCGGGTGATGTCGCCTCCGTAGCACTTGGCCAGCACGTCCTTGCGCAGGGCGCTGATGGTCTCCCGGGCGATGATCCGGGACCCTATGGCGGCCTGGATGGGAATCTCGAACTGCTGACGCGGAATCAGCTTGCGCAGCTTCTTGGTCATCATCACCCCGTAGGCGTAGGCCTTGTCCTTGTGGACGATGGCCGAGAAAGCGTCGATCTTCTCCCCCTGGATGAGGATGTCCACCTTGACCAGGTCGGCGGACTGGGTCCCGTCCGGCTGGTAGTCCAGGCTGGCGTATCCCTTGGTCCTGCTCTTCAGCTGGTCGAAGAAGTCGAAGACGATTTCGGCCAGGGGCATCCGGTAGTGCATCTCGACGCGCTCGGGGCTCAGGTACTCCATGGTCCCCATCTGCCCGCGATGGTCCTGGCAGAGCTCCATGACCGGTCCGATGAACTCCTTTGGCGTGATGATGTCGGCGCTGACCACGGGTTCCAGAATCTGGCGCACCTTGCCGTCGGGGAACTCGCTGGGATTGGTCACCGTGTGCTCGCTGCCGTCCTCCATGGTCACCTGGTAGGTGACGTTGGGGGCCGTGGCGATCAGGTCCATGCCGAACTCCCTGCTCAGGCGCTCGGTGACGATCTCCATGTGCAACAACCCCAAGAAGCCGCAGCGGAATCCGAAGCCCAGGGCCACGGAGGTCTCAGGCTCGTAGACCAGGGCGGCATCGTTGAGCTTGAGCTTGTCCAGGGCGTCGCGCAGCTCGGGGAACTGGGCGTTGTCAATGGGGAAAAGCCCGGAATAGACCATGGGCTGGGGATCCTGATAGCCGGGCAGGGGCTCGTTGGCGGGATTTGCCTCGGTGGTGACCGTGTCGCCCACCTTGGACTGGCTGACGTCCTTGACGCCGGTGATCACGTAGCCGACCTCTCCGGCACCCAAGGCCTTGGTAGGGGTCATATCGGGGCTGATCACGCCCAGCTCGATGGGGTCGTGCACGGTCCCCCGGCCCATCATGCGGATCTTCTGGCGCTCCTTGAGTTCACCATCCACCATCCTGATGTAGGTGACGATTCCCCGGTAGGAGTCGTAGACCGAGTCGAAGATCAGAGCCCGGGCCGGGGCCTTGGGATCTCCCTTGGGGGCCGGTATCCGGTCCACGATACGGTCCACCAGTTCGCGAACACCTTCGCCGGTCTTGCCCGATACCCGCAGCACCTCGTCCGTGGAGCAGCCGATCAGGTTGGCTATCTCCTCAGCGTGCTTGTCCGGCTCGGCCGAGGGCAGGTCGATCTTGTTGAGCACGGGGATGATTGTCAGGTCGTCCTCCAGGGCCATATAGAGATTGGAGAGGGTCTGCGCCTCGATGCCCTGGGTGGCGTCCACCAGCAGGACCGCACCCTCGCAGGCCTCCAGGGCCCGGGAGACCTCGTAGGTGAAGTCCACATGACCGGGGGTGTCAATCATGCCCAGGGTGTATTCGACGCCGTCCTTGACCCAGGGCAGGCGAACGGCCTGGGACTTGATGGTGATGCCGCGCTCCTGCTCGATGTCCATCCTGTCCAGGAACCGGTCGTGCATCTCGCGCTTGGGCACAATCCCGCTCAGCTGCAGGATCCGGTCGGCCACCGTGGATTTGCCGTGATCGATATGGGCGATGATGCAGAAGTTGCGGATCAGCGATTGGTCGGTGAATCCTGGTTGGTTCTTGGCTTCCTGCACCGGTCTGCTCTCCTCACGTACGTCTGGTCTAACGATTCTAGACGATGCCCTGGGCCGAAGCGCCCGCCTCTGGCGGATTCTTCTCCCGGTCGGGTGCTACTATGGTGGGTTGTCTGTACAGATACATTCATCGTTTGGAGCAACATTGGCAAACATCAAGTCGCAGAAGAAGCGGGTCATCACCAACGAAAAGGCGCACCTGCGCAACAAGGAGGTCAAGAGCGCAATCAAGACCTCCGTGCGTTCCGTACGCAAGGCCGTGGATGCCGGTGACAAGGAGGCCGCTCAGGCTGCCTACCAGGTGGCCGCCCGCCGTCTGGACAAGGCCGCCGGCAAGGGTGTGATTCACCGTAATCAGGCCGCCAACCGCAAGTCCGGTCTGGCCAACGCCGTCAACGCCCTCTGAACCGGGTGCCCCATTGGGGCTGGTGACCCAAGCGCTTGGGTCACCGGCCCTTTTTGGTATCCGGGTCCTCGTCGGTGTGCTTGATGGTGACACTGATATTCGACCGGCCACGCATCAGGTGACGGATGGCCCTGGCCAACTGGGCGTCGCTGAGTGGGAGTCGGGCCGAGTGCCGGTCCACTGCCCCAGGCACCAGGATGTCGAATTTTACCGAGATAATGCGCAGAACGACCACCAGGGCCACGATGGCCAGGTCCAGGATCATGTCGACCCGGGCCGGATAGAGGCCATGCTGCTGAGCGCGCGTGGAGGCTAGGGTCAGCAGGCAACCGATCAGGGAAGGCAGCGCGTACCAGTGCTGGTCCTGGATGACCGCAGGCACCTGATTGAGCAGGATGTCTCGCAGCAGTCCCCCGACCAGGGCCGTTGCCATCCCCATGAAGATGGCCGTCATGCCGCCGGTTCCACACATCAGGGCCTTGGCGGTCCCGTTGACGGCGAAGGATCCCAGGGCCATGGCATCGGTGACCAGCATGGACCAGGTCATACGGCTGATTTCGGGATGTGCGACAGCCACCACCAGGCCGGAAGCCAGGGTGACGATGACCGAGCCCTTGTCGGTGATGCCACTGGGCGGCACCTGACCCAGAAGAACGTCACGGACCACCCCGCCGCCCAGGGCACTGATCCAGGAGACCAGGAGGATGGCGATGATGTCGTAGCCCTTGCGCACGGCAGCCAGACCGCCCGAAAGCCCGCAGCTCAAGATGCCCAGGTACTCGATGACCATGAAGATCAGGTTCCCCTCCAAGGCCGTCTTCATCCCGCGCTTCTCCTCCCGGAATCGTCCCGCACTCAAATCCGTCTATAGATTAGCCAAATACAGAGCTGAACAGGCCGGTGATGTGCGCAAGGCCACAAATATGAAGGAAGGCGACCCAAGGCGAAACGTCGCCCTGAAGTCGCCTTCCATTCAAGACCTGTCAGGCAGGAATGGGGTCAGCGCTCAGCAGACCTTCCACATCCAGTCGTGCGGGTCTTCGATCTCGCCCAGCTGGATGCCCAGGAGCTCGTTGCGCAGGTCCATGGTGACCTTGCCAGAGCCGCCGTCGGCCACCTGGACGTCGAAGTTCTCGGACTTGAAGCGTCCGATGGGGGTGATGATGGCGGCGGTTCCGCAGGCGAACACCTCGGTGACCTCGCCGGAGCGGATGTCGTCCAGCAGGGTATCCAGGCGGATCATGGTCTCCACTACGTCACGACCGTGATCCTGGGCCAGAGTGATCAGGGAGTTGCGGGTGACACCAGGCAGAATGGTTCCGGTCAGGCTGGGGGTCTCCAGGTGCCCGTCCTTGTGGACGGTGAACATGTTCATGCCGCCCAGCTCCTCCAGGTAGGTCTTGGTGGCCGCGTCGACGAAGCAGACCTGCTCGCAGCCATGCTCGGCACCGCGGTTCTCCCCCAGCAGGGAAGCTGCATAGTTGCCGCCGCACTTGGCGAAGCCGGTTCCGCCTGGGCCGGTACGGAACCACTTGTCCTCCACCCAGATGCTGACCGGCTTGACACCACCGGCGAAATAGGGTCCCGAGGGCGAGGCGATGACGCAATAGTCCACCGCATGCGGGGCGCGCACGCCCAGGAAGGGCTCGGAGGCGAACATATAGGGACGCATATAGAGCGTGTACTCGCGCCGCCTGGGCACCCAGGCTGCGTCACGGCGGACCAGGGCCGCGACCGATCCCAGGAAGTCATTGGGCTCGAGCGGGGGCAGGGCCAGACGCTTGGCTGAGTTGTAGAAGCGCTGTGCGTTGGCATCAGGCCGGAAGAGCCAGATGGAACCGTCGTCGTGGTAGTAGGCCTTGAGTCCCTCGAAGGCCTCCTGGGCGTAGTGAAGCACCGAGGCCCCCGGATCCAGGCTGATCGGTCCGTAGGGCTCAACCCTGCGATCCTTCCAGCCGCCTTCCGAAGTCCATCCCATGTGGGTCATATTGTCCGAGAAGAGCTGGCCGAAGGCGGGCTTGTCAATCAGCCGGGCACGCTCCTCGTCAGAGGCGGGATGATCGTTGGGAATGACCTTGAAAGCGTCCGCCAACTCATTGAGTGCCTTCGGGTCGTGATGTGATTGCTCTGCCATTATCTACCACTTCTTCTTGCTACTGTATTTGGTTGCTCGGGTGCGATGCTTGTGGCGATGCCCGGTACCCGAACTATCGCATAGGCAGGCCTTGACCTGTCCGGCGCATTTCGCATTGTGACCGTCTTGGACAAAAAGGCCGCAGGATCGTGATGATCCCACGGCCTTGCAAATTGAACCTTTGGGTTCACTCGCCCTGGTCGTCGGCCTCCGGAGCAGCTTCCGCCTCGGCCTGATCGGTCTCCTCGGTGGGGGTCTCCAGGCTCTCCTCCTTGGGGATCTCGACGGAGACGATGGATTCCTCCATATCGTCGATGATCAGCTCGGAACCTTCGGGCAGCTTGATGTCCTTGGCCAGGATCTTGTCACCCTCGGCCAGGCCTTCAACGCTGATGTCGATGCGCTCAGGCAGGTTGGACACGTCAGCCCGGACCTGCAGGTTCTGGGTGTCGATCAGGGCCACGGCAGCGCCCTTGGTCTCGCCGCTGACGAAGACGGGCACCTCCACGGTGACCTTCTCGCCGGCGCGGACCTCATAGAAGTCGATGTGCTCCACCTGGCGCTTGACCGGGTTGCGCTGCACGTCCTTGACCACGGCCGTCTTGGTCAGTCCTCCGAAGCTGATGGAGAAGAGTGCATTGGCGCGACGCAGAGCCAGAGTGGTCTCGCGCATGGGCAGCTTGATGTAGTCGGGCTGGGCGCCGCCGGCGTAGATGGTGGCGGGAATCTGCTGGGCCACGCGCATGCGGCGTGCCGCCCCCTTGCCGAATTGATCGCGGACTTCGCCCTCGAGCTTAATGGTATTAGCCATGTTGGCTTCCTTCCTTGAATGGTTCCTCAAGACCGACCTGGGCCGGTCCTGGCGCATCGCCGCGTCGGATTCCGGACCGCCCAAAAGGAAAGGACGCCGATGATCCAGCCGAGTCGATAACGGAGGCCATGAAGCCTCCCTCGCCAAAGCAACGTGGCTACTGTAGCACCAGGCCCGCCCTTCTCCAAGTAGGCGGCTATTCTGGACATATCCCGCGATTATTGAAGGAGACAACGTGTCGTTACTAGAATCGGTCAAATCTTTTGTGGCACACCAGGTGGGTCATGGGGAGGGACCGAATGGCGAGGAGAACGCGAATCCGTCACAGGCCGCGCCTCGGACCGCCGAGGAGTCCCTCTCCCTGCCCAACACGCATTTCTGGTCGGCCGACTACGCCACGACCACGCGAATGGATCCGACCTCCGGTATGCTTTCGGCAACCACCGCCGGCATGGGACCGGTGCCTGACGACATGACCGTCTATGACATCTACGCAGACCGGGCCCGCCGCACCCCAGACCAGCCGGTCCTGCACTTCGTGGAGAACGGGAGCTGGACCTACCGGACCGGCCGAGAGATTCTGCATGACATCAGGACCACCGCCAAGGGCTTCATGCACTACGGGCTGAAGAAGGGCGATGCCGTGGCCTTCATGTGCAGGACCAGCTACGAGTGGGACATCGTGGACGCCGCCGTCCTGTCCATCGGCGGGGTCATCGCCACCATCTACGACACCGATTCGGCCGAGCAGATCCGATTCATCGTCAACAACTCCGATGCCAGGCTGCTGATGGTGCAGACCGCTGAGATGCGGGCCAAGGCCGAAGGAGCCGACAAGGAGTGCCCCACCCTGGAGCGGATCGCCTGCCTGGAGTCCGGTGCCCTGCAGGAGTTGCAGGCCTATGGGGAATCGGTCAGCGATGCCGAACTCGACGAGCGGATCAATTCCATCCGGAAGACGGACCTCTGCTCCATCGTCTACACCTCCGGTTCCACAGCGGCCCCCAAGGGCGTGGAGATGACCCATGAACACTACTGCCAGCTGGCCAGAAACCTGAACGCCTTCATCCCCAATCTGACCCACGATCCGGATGGATCCATCCTGCTCTTCCTGCCCCAGGCCCACACCTTCGCCCGGGCCATCAGTTACGGGGTCGTCTACGGGACCATGCACGTGTACATCTCCTCCGGACTGGCCACCCTGCTGTCGGACCTGCAGGAGTCCAAGCCCACGGTCATCATCGGCGTGCCCAGGGTCTTCGAAAAGGTCTACAACGCCGCATCCCAAAAGGCCGGGCATGGCATCAAGGGCAGGGTCTTCAACGGGGCGGCACGGGCGGCACGCACCTATATGGAGGACATCTCCCGTAAGGGCTGGCCGACCAGGCGCAGCGCCCTGCGGCGAGCCCTCTACGACCCGCTGGTTTATTCTTCCCTACGCCAGGTCCTGGGCGGACGGGCCAAGTGGATCGTCTCCGGAGGCGCTCCCCTGGACCCTGAACTGTTGGGCTTCTTCCGCGGCGCCAATGTGCCGGTCTACGAGGGCTACGGCCTGACCGAGACCACCGCACCCTGCGCCTTCAACCCCCTGGGCACCCCCTACCACAGGGGCTCGGTGGGCATCCCCTTCCCGGGATTCACCATCCGCATCGCCTCGGACGGCGAGGTGCAGATCAAGGGCGTCTGCGTATTCCACCGCTACCACAAGAACGAGGAGGCCACCCGCGATTCCTTCACCGAGGACGGCTGGTACGCCACAGGCGACCTGGGGCGGCTCTCCCGTGATGGGTTCCTCTTCCTGACCGGGCGCAAGAAGGACCTGATCATCACGGCCGGCGGCAAGAACGTCTCCCCCGGGCCCATCGAGGAGGTCATCGAGCGTTCCGAGATCGTCTCCCAGGCCCTGGTTCTGGGCGACAAGCGGCCCTTCATCTCGGCCCTGGTCACCCTGAACGAATCCGCCCTGCGGCCATGGCTGGCCTCCAAGGGCCTGGATCGCAACATGTCCCTGCAGGAGGCGGCGCAGAACGCAGTGGTCCGGGCCGAGGTCCAGGAGTATGTGGACCGGGCCAACGAAGGGGTCTCACGGGCCGAGTCGGTCCGCAAGTTCATCATCCTGCCCGAGGAGTTTACGCAGGACAACGGACTGATGACACCATCCATGAAGGTGATTCGGCCCAAGGTCATCGAGCGCTACGCCGACCTGCTCAACACCCGGATGTACACGGCCAAGCGCACCCCGGCGCCCCGCCGCTGAGCACGATCAGAACCCCAGGCGCTCCAGCTGCTTGGGGTCGGTCTGCCAGTTGCGGGCCACCTTGACGTGCAGATCCAACCGCACCTTGCGGCCCATGGTCCGGTTGACGGCGGTGCGCAGCTTCTTCTTCACCCGTACCAGGTGCTCGGCCCCCCGTCCGATGACGATGGGCTTCTGGGAGTCGCGCTCTACATAAATGCCGATGTGAACCGTGTCGCGCCCGCCCTCCGAATCCGGCTCAATGGACTCCACACGGACGGCCAGGGAGTGGGGCAGCTCGTCGTCGAGCTCCTCCAGGTAGGCTCCGCGGACCATCTCTGCAATCATATCCTCGGGACGCTCCTCGGTCAGCTGGTCGTCAGGGTAGAGCTGAGGGCCCTCGGGCATGGCATCCATCAACACCTGGGCCACCTCGTCCACGTTGTCAGCCTCCAGTGCGCTGACCGGAACAATCTGCGAGAAGTCGGCAAAGTTGCCAATCTCCAGGAGCTTGTCCACCAATTGGCCCTTGCTCAGCTGGTCAATCTTGGTCACTACGGCAATCAAAGGCTTTCGCCAGACCCACTTGCCGTCCTTGTCCTTGCGGGCGAAGTCGGACCGCAGCCGGCTGAGAATGCGACGGTCGCCAGGGCCTATGGCCTGGTCTGCAGGCAGCAGAAATGCAATGGCATCGACATCCGACAGGGAGGCCTCCACGACATCGTTGAGTCGCTGGCCCAACAGGGTCCGCGGACGGTGAATGCCCGGTGTATCGACCAAGACCACCTGGGCCTCGGGACGGGTCATGATCCCCCGGATGGCCTTGCGGGTAGTCTCCGGCCGGGAGGAAGCTATGGCGATGGGCCTACCAACCAGGGCGTTCATGAGGGTGGACTTGCCCACATTGGGTCGGCCCACTACTGCCACGAATCCCGATCGGTGGACCGGCACCTTGGCATCGCTCTGTTCTTCCTTGGTCATGAATTCTCCTGACTGTCCTGCTCGGGTTGATCCCTGTCGGCCTGTTCGTCTTCTTGTTCTGCACCGTCCTCCAGGGCGATGCTGGATCCGTTGGCTGGTTCGACCACGATGGTGGCGATCTTCTTGCGGCGGCCGACCGCCTCGCCTGCGGTCAGCCTAATACCGCGCGTCACCGCCGACGAGCCTGAGACGGGCACGGAGCCCAGCAGTTTGGTCAGCAGACCGTAGACCGTATCCACATCGTCCTCATCGATGGTGATCTCGTAAAGCTCCTCCAGGTCGGCGATGGGCGTGCGGACCGGCAGCTGCCAGGTGTGCGGACCGATCTGCTTGGGCTCGTCGTGCTGGACCCGGTCGTGCTCGTCCTCCAGCTCACCCACGATCTGCTCAATGGCATCCTCAATGGTGACCAGGCCTGCGATGCCCCCGTACTCGTCCACAACCACAGCCAGGTGGTGGCGGGAGCGCTGCATGTAGTGGAAGAGGTCATCCACCGGCTTGGACTCTGGCACCAGAACGGGCCGACGGATGATGGAGGCGACCGATCTGTCACCCTTGTGGTTGAAGGCCAGGGCCCGGACCACGTCCTTCAGGTAGACGATGCCGACCAGGTCATCTACGTCGTCCCCGATGGCAGGAATACGTGAGAATCCCGACCGGGAGAAAAGCTTCATGGCCGAATCCAGACTGGCATCCTTTGAGATGCAAATCATGTCGGTGCGAGGGACCATGATCTCGCGGGTCAGTGTGGTCGACAGGGTCAACACGTTCTTCAACATCTCGGAGATTTCCGGATCGAAGGCACCGGCCTCCACCAGCTGGTCGACCATGGCACGGCCCTGTTCGATCTGGATTTTCTCCAGCTCCTCGTCGTCGGAAAGGTCGCCGCGATGGTTTTTGCGGGAGCGGGCTTCAGCCTGCCGACGGCGCTTGAAAGGCGTCAGAAGAACGGCCAGCCCGACCAGGCGAACGTGCTTGAGCAGTGCCTCCATGGGCTGGCGGGAGCGGCCATGCGGACCCAGGGTGACGGAGACGGCGGCCACCAGGATGGCCATGATCACCCCGCACAGCAGCTGTTCCCAGAGGGGTAGGCCACCAAGAGCAGCCATGCAGGCAACCAAGACGCCCACCATGATGTCACAAATGATGCGGAAAAAGGCACAGGCGCTTCCCGTCACCTGCCGCTGGGAAATCAGGCTCTGGGCCTGGTGAATGCGGTCGATCCGCTTCATCCTGGCGAACTGGCTGAGTTCCTGGTCGGTCTGCAGGCCCAGAATCAAATTGTTGAGACTGGATCGGGTCACCCGGTTGAGCGCCCCTTGGGCCTCGGCCAGCGCCAGGGAGAGCACGACCAGTGCGATGGCGGCCAGAGCCATGATCACCAGGGCGACGATGGTCCGTTCACTCATGGGATCTGCCTTTCTGATGGGCACCACGGCCGTACCGCTCATAGATCTCGAGAGCGTTGGTGGCCCCGGCCGGCAGCGCGGCATCTACGATAGGCCCCTGGCGCAGAGCCAGGAAGGTCAGCAGCAGCTGGCGTTGCAGACCGAACATCTGCGCCTCCTGCTCCCTGCTGGCGTGGTCGTATCCCAGTAGGTGCAGGGTGCCGTGAATGGCCAACAGCAGCATCTCCTCCATGGTGGAATGGCCGGCTGCCAGGGCCTGCTGGGCAGCCACCCAGGGGCAGATGACAATGTCGCCCAGGATGCCCTCCTGTCGATGGTTCTCGTCACCGGGGCGCAGCTCGTCCATGGGAAAGCTCATGACATCAGTAGGGCCGGCCAGGTTCATCCAGCGCTCGTGCAGCACCGCCATGGGCTCGGGATCGTTGAAGATGATGGTCATGTCGGACTGGGTGCTCACCTGCATCTGGTCCAAAACCCATACCCCCAGGTCAGAGAAGGTCTTGGCATCGATCAGCCACTGGGTCTCGTTGGTCACTTCTACGCTCATGCCTGCTCCCGTCCCCGGATGCGGGCCCGATCAGCACGGTCGTAGGCCCGGACAATCTGCCCGACCAGCCGATTACGCACCACATCAGCCGCCTGCAGGTGCACAAAGGCGATATCGTCGATGCCGCGCAGCACATCTTCTATGGTGGCCAGACCAGATGCTGGGCCGCCCAGATCCACCTGGGTGACGTCGCCGGTGATGACCATCTTGGTGTTGAAGCCCAGGCGGGTCAGGAACATCTTCATCTGCCTGCGAGTGGTGTTCTGCGCCTCGTCCAGGATGACGAAGGCATCATTCAGGGTGCGCCCGCGCATATAGGCCAGCGGAGCCACCTCAATGGTCTCGTCGGCCAGAAGACGGTGGAGCCGCGAGGTGCCCAGCATGTCAGCCAGGGCATCATAGAGGGGCCGCAGGTAGGGATCCACCTTCTCATTGAGAGTGCCAGGCAGGAAGCCCAGACTCTCCCCTGCCTCCACGGCAGGCCTGGTCAGAATGATGCGCCCGATGCGTCCGGCCCGAAATTCCTGAACCGCCTTGGCCACCGCCAGATAGGTCTTGCCAGTGCCAGCCGGGCCAATGCCGAAGGTGATGGCATGCGTCTCAATGGCCGCCACATAGGCGGACTGGCCAGCGGTCTTGGGTCTAATCGGACCCTTGGAGGCCTGGGTCAGGGGGCGGCTACGAACTGCCCTGGCGGCTACCTGACGGGATTGGTCGACGTCTTCCAAGGTGCTGTCCTCGTCCGGTTCTGCAACGCCTGTTCCCCGATAACGGGGGTCTGCAGAAGTACTGTCTGTCGTAGTCCGATCCTGGGTTCTGCGGTCTGCAAGGGTTCGGTCTGCAGCATTGTTATCTGCAGCATTGTTATCTTTAATTTTCTGCTCTTCTGGGTGGGAGTAAGTGTCAACGGCCCCCAAACGGCGGTGGTCCAGTATTCGCCCCACCTGATCGGCATCCACGGGAACCTGATCGGCGGTCTGCATGAGTTCGGTCAGTAAATCCCGGATCTGCGCCGCCTGAACGTCGCCCTGTCGGTCCTGTGCGCGCAGCATGATCCGATTGCCACGAACCAGGATGGACACTGCCGGGAAGGCACGTTCAATCCTGTCGATGACTGCATCCTCTGGCCCCAGCACCTGAACCGGGTCGATTCCCTCCGGAATCTCCAGGGTTCGCGTAGTTACCGCCACGGATTCCCTTCCTGCACGATGACGATGGTGAACATGGACCTCATTCGGGCAGCACCTGTCCGGTCAGGACGTGGGCGTGGACATGGAAGACGGACTGGCCGGCATCCTCTCCCGTGTTGAAAATCAACCGGTAGGCTCCATGGAAATCCTGGTCGGCAATCTGTTGCGCCACCTGGACGATGTGGGCAAGAGTGTCAGGATCAGCCTTGGCCAATTCGGCCACTGAACCATAATGATGACGCGGGACGATCAGGACATGGATGGCGGCCTTGGGGTTGGCATCCTTGAAAGCGTAAACGGTCTCATCTTCGTAGACCTTTTCGCTGGGGACCTCCCCTGCCACGATTCTGCAGAAAATGCAGTCCCCCTGTCGATCGTCATCGCTCATGACCACTCCTTATTGTTTGCCGATATTGCTGTTTTTGCTGTTTTCTCTGTTTTCCATCTTATGGGCGACGATGTATATTGCGTGCGACTTCATGCGCTGGGCTCAGGGGCTTCTGACTGCCAGCGACCCAGCATGTCCGCCAGCAGGGTCAGGGCCACAGGTCCGGCCAAAGCAGCCCGGAGGATGTTGCCGCCCAACCGGACCGGCAGGGCCCCCTCCCTCATCATGGCCTGGACCTCCTGATCCGCAATCCCGCCCTCGGGACCCACAACCACGGCGGCCGAGGAGCCAGCCGGCAGCCTGTCGACACGGTTACGGACCGCATCCCATCCCAGGTCGGCATCCTGGTGCAGAACCAGGACCAGGCCGCCTCGATCGGTCGCCTTCCGGCACCAGGAGACCAGACCATGGCTGTCCAACTTGTCCAGCAGTCGAGGTCGGTAGGCCCTACGACTCTGTTCGGTGGCAGCGTCCAAGGTGGCCTGCCAATGCCTGTCGTTGCGGCCGGGTCGCCATTTGGCTATGGACCGGTCAGCCTGCCAGGGGATGACCTGATCCACCCCGATCTGTGTGGCCATGTCGATGGCCTGCTCGTCCCTGCCACCCTTGGCCAGGGCCTGAACAAGAATCAGTCCCTTTTCGGGAGGTGCCTGCCGCCCTACAGCTGTGACCTCCACCAAGCCGGTCGAAGCATCCCTGATCAGGGCGCCGATGCGCAATCCGCCCCCATCTGAAAGATCCAGCTGGTCACCGTTCTTCAGCCTCATGGAGCCCAGTGCATGGCGACGGATGTGCTCGGGCAGGGTCAGGCGCCAGCCAGTGTGGAGCTCATCGCTGGCCAGTGGGGAGTCATCGTGGTCGGGATCCAGCAGGAAGAGGGGTGCAGTCATGGTGTCAGGCTACAGCCCGCCACAGAAAAACGCTCTCTTTGACGACACGCTCCCCCATCGCCCAGTGCGCGATGTCGCCTTAGATGCTATGATTATCTCCGTTGCGATTACGCACCTGTCCGGGTGGCGGAATGGTAGACGCGCTAGCTTGAGGTGCTAGTGCCTATATATATACAGGCGTACGGGTTCAACTCCCGTTCCGGACACTCAATTCCCCCTCAAAGAGCCCACTTCCTTTCATATTTTCATAAATATACATATTTGTTGAAAATCAGAATCACATAGAGAATTAACTGATCTATGTATGGCTGGAATCGTTGTTTTTTGTGGATGCAGCTGATTAATACGGCTCTTTCTGACTTATTATTCCCGTTCTTCATCGGACATCATTCCGGCTTGGTTTTCGGTTGCGCCGCCTATGCTGTTACCAGGATCAAAAGGAGGAACGGCAGGCGTGCTTAAGGTGAGAATCGACTCCATCGAGGATGACAGAATCGAGGCCTACACCAGGCTGACCGAGCCGCAGCTGCGCAACCGCCTGGAACCCGCCAAGGGCCTGTTCATCGCCGAGTCCCCCAAAGTTATCTCCCGCGGCCTGGATGCCGGAGTTGAGCCGATCTCCTTCCTGGTTGAGGAACCTTGGCTGGATGGGATGCGCTCCATGTTCGACCAGGTGGATGCAGCCTTCGGACCGGACGTTCCCGTCTATGTGGCCAGCCCTGCACAGCTGAAGACCATCACCGGCTACCGGCTCCATCGAGGCGCGCTGGCCGCCATGCGACGCTGGCCTCTGCCCACTGTGGAGCAGATCTGCCGATCGGCAAGGCGGGTGGCCGTCATGGAGAACATTGTTGATCACACCAACATCGGCGCCCTGATGCGTTCCGCGGCAGCACTGCAGGTGGACGCGGTCCTGGTCACCCCCTCCTGCTCCGACCCCCTTTACCGCAGGGCCGCGCGTGTCTCCATGGGCACCGTCTTTCAGGTTCCGTGGACCAGAATCGGCGGCGACGACATCCACGCATGGCCCGACCAGGGTATGAAGCAGCTTCATGATCTGGGTTTCACCACGGCGGCCATGGCCCTGAACCGGGATGCCATCAGCCTGGATGAACTGGCCGAACGACTGGGTCCTGGGCATGACCAGATTGATCGTCTGGCTCTGATCTTCGGTACCGAAGGTGACGGGCTGAGCCACAGGACCATCGCCCGGGCGGACCTGACTGTGCGCATTCCCATGAGCCACGAGGTGGACAGCCTGAACGTGGCTGCCTCAAGCGCCGTGGCTTTCTACGCGACCAGACCCAAGCGTGCCAACTGAGTCTTGCTGGCTGACCAAGCCGGGCAACTGACCGATCAATCCAAATCAGCCAGTCAAGCAACCAACCAACAAAGCCAGCCAGCTGACCAAGCCAACGACTGAGCCCTATGAAATGTAGCAAATCCCTACTGCCCTCCGCCGCTTCGCCTCATAGCCGGGCACCTAATATAGGGGAACCATTGACATCAGGTGATTTTCTGCATCGAGCCAACCTTGACATCAGACATCTTCAAGTATCAGACAACCGCGAAAGACGAATGCCCTCGACGCAATCAGCTCTGCTGTGAGACGGCCTGCGAATCCTCATGAATATAATCGTCCGGATCGATGGTTCCCCGCCAACGACCAATGGCCTTGAGACCGTGGTACATGACCAGCGTGGCGACCGAGCCGATGGCGATACCGTTGAAGCTGACTCCGGCCACCGCGAAGGTGAAGTCGGCGATGCCCACGATCATGACGACGGCGCCAACGGTCATGTTGACGGACTTGCCGAAGTCCACCTTGTTCTCCACCCAGATTCGGATGCCAAGCATGCCGATCATGCCATAGAGCATGGTGGTGACCCCGCCCAGAACGCCGGTGGGGATGGTGTTGATGACGGCCCCGAACTTGGGGCAAAGGGAGAGCAGGAAGGCGAAGATTGCAGCACACCAGTAGGCGGCCGTGGAGTAGACCTTGGTGGCGGCCATGACGCCGATGTTCTCCGCGTAGGTGGTGGTGCCCGAGCCTCCGCCCAACCCGGCCAGAGTGGTGCCCAGTCCGTCGGCCATCAGGGCTGTTCCGATCTGATCGTCATAATCGCGACCGGTCATCAGGGCCACCGACTTGACGTGACCGATGTTCTCGGCCACCAGGACCAGCACCACGGGGATGAACATGGCCAGGACGGAGGGGTCGGCCTGAGGAGTGTGGAAGTGAGGCAGACCGAACCAGGCAGCCTTTTCCACCGCTGCGAAATCTACCTGACCCTGGGTGACCGCGAAGATGTATCCGACGATGACTCCCAGAAGGATGTTGAGACGGCCAATCAGACCCTTGAAGAGGACCGCTATCAACATGACGGCCACCAGGGTGACCAGTGCGGTCAGCGGGGCCGACTTGAAGTTCTTCCAGGCCGAGGGGGCCAGGTTGAAGCCGATGATGGCGACGATGGCACCGTTGACCACCGGGGGCATGATCATATCGATCCATCGCGAACCTGCGAAGTGGACGATCAGACCAATTAGGAAGAGCAGGGCGCCGGTGACCATGATCCCGAAGGAGGCCACAGCCAGACCCTTGTGGGCGGTGGTCACTGCCAGGACCGGGGCGATGAAGCCGAAGGAGCTGCCCAGGTAGGAAGGCAGGCGGTTGCGGTTGATCAGCAGGAAGAGGGCCGTGGACATGGCCGTGAAGAAGAGGGTGGTGGAGGGGTCGAATCCAGTCAGAATGGGAACCAGGAAAGTGGAGCCGAACATGGCGATGACATGCTGTGCACCGATGCCAGCCGTACGTGGCCATGTGAGTCGCTCATCGGGTTCCACCACTTCGCCCGGAGCCAATGTTTTCCCGTCGCCGTGCAGTTTCCAGCCCATGGACAATGCCATTTCACTGTGCTTTCTCTCGTGCGCCGTGCCGGTCACGGCGGACCGGAATCATCAGTATATTCACATGGGAGGACCCGAAACCACCTACCGGGCGGATGGTCTCACTGATAGGTGGGCATGTTCTCGAAGTTGAAGCCGATGGCGGCCAATTGTTCACGACCCTCAGGGGTGATCATGTCCAGGGTCCAACGTGGCGACCAGGTCCAATCGATGCGGAACTCCTCGACCAGGCCCGCCAGGACGCTGGCACACTGATCCTCGATCAGGTCAGTCAACGGGCAGGCCGGCGTGGTCAGGGTCATGGTGATGATGGCCCGTCCCAGTTCGTCGATTTCAATGCCATAGACCAAGCCCAGATCGACAACATCAATACCCAGCTCGGGATCGATGACCTGGTGCAGGGCCTCCCTGACATCCTCTGCAGTGGCCCGGCCGATGTCGTCAACTGCCTTCAGAGGGATGGCCTCCTCAGCAGCAGCCTCGGCATCAGCTGCATTCTGATCCGCAGGCTTCTCACCATTGGTGGCTGACGCACTTTCCGCGGATTCTACATTCGAACCCTGTCCAGCCGACGCACCTTCAGTGGAAGCTTCAGGGGTAGCTGCGTCAATAGGCTTATCGTCAGACTTGGCCGAATCGGACTTCTTATCCTCCCGGCCATCGACCTTACGCATGGAAGTGCCCTCGGCCGATTTCAGAACCGTCTCCGCGCCCAGGGGATTGCTGGCCAGAGCCTGCGCCGTGCCAGGATCGCTAATGGCCCTGCCCACCGAGGCCAGGATGGAGTCCTGGGGTTCGGGTACCAGATTCGTATTGCCGCTCATACCTGCTCCACCTTCTCACCTTTGTCGCCCACTCGCCCAGCTGACAGGGCCTGGGCCACCGAGGCCTTCATGCCTTCCCAGCCCAGCAGAGCGCACTTGATTCGCATGGGGTACTTGGACACACCCTGGAAGACCATGGCATCGCCAAGAGCATCCTCGGCTTGCTCATCCTCAAGTCCAGCTCCGCGAGATTCCATGAGCCTGCGGAAGTCAGCAGCCAGGTCCATGGCATGATCAACGGTCTGCCCCTGGACCAGATCCACCATGATGGACAGACTGGCCTGGCTGATGGAACAACCCGAACCCTGCCAGACGATTCGCTGGATGAGGTCGGGGCCGCCCTGCTCGCCAGGCGCCACTTCCACATGGATGGTGGCCTGGTCCCCGCAGGTGGGATTGAACTGATGGGACTCGGCAGCCAGGCAGGCCTCGTGCTCCACCCGGATGGTCACGCCGTCGCCATCGGAGTCTCCTCCCCCATCAGCCTGATCCCCTACGCGCCCGTGAGGATCACGGGCTGCGTCCAGAATCACCTCCTGGTACATCTGCTCCAGTTCTTCGTCATCCATCCCGAAATCCGCCATGTCCTTAAACCTACCAGTAAGTCTTTGCTAAAACCGTCAATGTGCCGCCGGTGAAGACCCTCAGCCCACTTTGAAGAAGCTGCGGACACCGGAGACGGCATCCAGCAGGGCATCCGTGTCGGCCACAGTATTGTAGACGCCGGTAGAGGCCCGGTTGGAGGCCATCAGGCCAAAGTGACGATGCACCGGCTGAGCGCAGTGGTGCCCCACGCGGATGGCAATGCCGCGTGAATCCACGTACTGGCCTACGTCGTGGGGATGGACTCCCTGAACGTCGAAGGCGACCGTGCCGATCCGGTCCTCTGGTGTGGTCGGACCTAGGATGCGCACTCCGTCCAAATCCCCCAGCCTCAACAGACCGGCGGTGATGGCCTTCTCATGTTCGGCCACCTTATCCATGCCCAAATCCATCAGCCAATCGGCGGCTACTCCGGCCCCGATCATCTGTGCCACCGGCTGTGTGCCGGCCTCGAACCGAGCCGGGGGATCCATATAGCTGGCAGGACGATCCAGATAGGCCAACTCCACCATGGAACCGCCGAATGATGCCGGAGGCAGGGCCTCCAGGAGCTCCCTACGGCCATAGAGGAATCCCACACCGGTCGGGCCATACATCTTGTGGGCGCTCCAAGCAGCGAAGTCCACATCCATGGCGTGCAGATCGACAGGCAGATGAGGCACCGACTGGCAAACGTCCAGCACCACCAGGGCGCCCACCTGATGGGCACGGCGGACGATGGGCTTTATGTCGGTGATGGCACCGGTCACATTGCTGACGTGGGTGACGGCGACCACCTTGGTGCGCTCGGTAATGACCTGGTCGGCGGTATCGGCCAGAACACGGCCCTCCGGATCCAGATCGAAATACCTGAGGACTGCTCCGGTCCGGTAGCAGAGCTCCTGGAAGGGCAGGAGGACCGAGTGGTGCTCGGCCTTGCTGACCACCACTTCATCGCCAGGCTTCAGGGCGAATCGACGTGCCGCCTTCCCACCGCGACCCAGGCTGGCGTTGCCGAAGGCCGTGGCCAGCAGGTTCAGTGCGGCCGTGGCACCGGCGGTGACCACAATCTCCTCACCGCCCTCTTGGCCCTCTGCCCCTACCAGGGCGGCCACACGGGAGCGGGCGTGCTCGAAGGCCATGGTGCTGCGGGCTGCCAGCTCATGGGCACCCCGGTGCACCCCGGCGTTGTCCTTCAAGTAGAAGTCCCGAACGGCATCGATGACCGCCAGGGGCTTCTGGGCAGTGGCAGCCGAGTCCAAGTAGACCAGAGGGTGTCCATGTACCTGCTGGTCCAGAATCGGAAACTGCTGGCGAATACTGTCATCGATGACCATTGCGGACCTCTTCTCTCATCCTCAGGCCAGGGCCGATTCCGAGTCGGCGCCCTCGGGCAGGTACTGGTCATACCCGGTCTCCTCCAGGGTGTCGGCCAGCTCGGGGCCACCGGTCTTCACAAAGCGGCCGTCGGCGAAGACGTGGACGATATCAGGCTTGATGTACTTGAGGATCCTGGTGTAGTGGGTGACCATGAGCACGCCCATGCCGGTGTTCTCCTTGGCCCTGTTGACACCTTCCGAGACGATGCGCAAGGCATCAACGTCCAGTCCGGAATCAGTTTCGTCCAGGACGGCGAACTTGGGCTTGAGCAGCTCCAGCTGCAGGACCTCGGCGCGCTTCTTCTCACCGCCGGAGAAGCCCTCGTTGACCGAGCGCTGGGCGAACTTGGGATCCATGCGCAGCCGCTTCATGGCCTCATTCAGATCCTTGGTCCACTGGCGGATGGCCGGGGCCTTGCCGTCGACCTCGGTCTTGGCGGTACGCAGGAAATTGGTCATGGATACGCCAGGCACCTCGACCGGGTACTGCATGGCCAGGAAGAGTCCGGCCTTGGCCCGCTCGTCCGGGGTCATCTTGAGCAGATCCCGCCCATCCAGCAGGGCCTGGCCCGAGTCGACCTCATACTTGGGATGGCCGGCCAGGGTGTAGGCCAGGGTGGACTTGCCCGAACCGTTGGGCCCCATGATGGCGTGGGTCTCACCGGAGTGGACGGTCAGCGTGGCTCCCTTGAGGATCTGCTTGCGACCCTCCTTGGTCTCCACCGAGACGTGCAGATCCTTGATTTCCAATGTGGACATGTCAGTTCTCCTCCAAAACGTGCTGCATCTCTTGATCCTCGCCGGCCGCCAGCCTGCGGTCGATGACCCCCATCAGGTGCCCGGAGACGCTGGGGACGTCGATCTCCTCCACCAGTTCGCCGAAGAAGCCGCGAACCACCAGCTTGCGGGCCTCCTGTTCGGGAATGCCACGGGACTGCAGGTAGAAGAGCTCCTCATCGTCGAAGCGTCCGACCGAGCTTGCATGGCCTGCCCCGATGATGTCGCCGTTCTCGATCTCCAGGTTGGGCTCGGAATCGGCGATGGCCCCAGGGGTGAGCACCAGGTTCCGGTTGAGCTCATAGGAGTCGGTTCCAGGCGCCGTGGGCTGAATGAGCGCGTTGCCCACCCAGGTGGTGTGCGCGCCGATTCCGTCCAGGGCCCCCTTGTAGACCACACGGGACTTGCAATTGGGATGGTTGTGCACCACCATGGTTCGATGCTCCATGTGCTGGCCGGGATCGACGAAGTAGATGCCCAGCATGTTCAGGTCACCCTGCTCGCCGCCGAAGTCCTGGTCCATGCGCAGCCGCACGACGTCTCCACCCAGACTGACCACGGAGTGACGCAGGGAGGCCTCGGCACCCAGGTGAATGCGGTGGTTGCCGATATGCTTGCTGCCCTTGTCCCACTCCTGAATGAAGGTGGTCGACATCTGCGAATTGTCACCGATGTCGATTTCAACACCCTCAGCCAGACGTGCCTGGCCCTGGTGCTCGACCACCAGATCGGCCTTGGTGCCCGCTTCGGCCTTGATCACCAGGTGGAAAGCATCCAGATCGAGGCCGCCACCGTTGACACGGACCAGCACAGGCTGATCCAGCGTGCCCTTGAGGTTGACCACAGTCGCCTGCCTGCCGCTCGCCCACTCCACAGCTGCCGCTCGGTCGCTGGGCTTGAGGACGGTGCCGCAGGGAGCCTGATTCATGGGAATCCGGCTGAAGCTGACCTGATCTGTGGGCGGTTCGGACCCGTCGATCATGGTGACTGAGACCTTGGTCAGACCGCTGGGCTTGAAGACAGCGAAGAACTCCTCCATCCGGTCGATGGGGGTGAACCGCCAGTCATCCTGCTTGCGGGTAGGCATGGGGAAGTCATCAGGGTTGAAGGAACGTGGCTCCTTGTCGGCACTGGACGGCATAGTGGCCGGGAAAGCGTAGGGATCCTTTGGATCCGCATGCGGAATGGTTATTTCGCTGTTTTGTGACATCAGCCTACCGAACCCTCCATCTGCAATTCGACCAAGCGGTTAAGCTCCAACGCGTACTCCATGGGCAGCTGCCGGGAAATGGGCTCCACGAACCCGCGCACGATCATGCCCATGGCCTCCTTCTCCTCCAGGCCGCGGCTCATCAGATAGAAGAGCTGGTCCTCGGAGACCTTGGAGACGGTGGCCTCGTGGGCCATGGAGACGTCGTCCTCGCGAACATCCACGTGCGGGTAGGTATCCGAGCGGGAGTAGTCGTCCACCAGCAAGGCGTCACAGACCACCGAGGAGGAGGACTTCTCGGCGCCTTTGATGATCTTGACCAGGCCCCGGTATGCGGCCCTTCCCCCGTTGCGGGAGATGGACTTGGAGACGATGGTGGATGAGGTATGGGGTGCCAGGTGAATCATCTTGGCGCCCGTGTCCTGATACTGCCCCTTGCCGGCGAAGCCCAGGGAAAGGGTCTCGGCCTTGGCGTAGGGCTCGGCCAGGATGCAGGCCGGATATTTCATGGTCGCCTTGGACCCGATGTTGCCGTCCACCCACTCCATGGTGCCGCCCTCGCGCACATAGGCGCGCTGGGTGACCAGGTTGTAGACGTTGTTGGACCAGTTCTGGACCGTAGTGTAGCGCACACGGGCGTGGGGCTCGACCACAATCTCCACGTTGGCCGCGTGCAAAGAGTCAGTGGAGTAAATGGGTGCTGTGCAGCCCTCCACATAGTGGACGTAGGAACCCTCGTCGGCAATGATCAGCGTGCGCTCAAACTGGCCCATGTTGGGTGTGTTGATACGGAAGTAGGCCTGCAGGGGGATGTCCACATGGACTCCCTTGGGCACATAGACGAAGGATCCGCCCGACCAGGCCGCCGTGTTCAGTGCGGCGAACTTGTTGTCGTCCGGGGGGATGACCGTGGCGAAGTACTTACGGAAGAGGTCCGGGTACTCTTTCAAGGCCGTGTCCGTATCCAGGAAGATGACCCCTTGTTTGCGCAAGTCATCGCGGATGGAGTTGTAGATGACCTCGGACTCGTACTGGGCGGCAACACCGGAGACCAGCCGCTTCTTCTCAGCCTCGGGGATGCCCAGCCGGTCATAGGTGGTGCGGATGTCGTCGGGCAGGTCCTTCCAGTCCTTGGCCTGCTCCTTCAGGGGCTTGACATAGTACTTGAAGTCGTCGGCATCGAACCCGCTTAAATCCACGCCCCACTTGGGCATGGGCTTTTCCATGAAGGCCCGATAGCCCTTGAGACGCATCTGCAGCATCCAATCAGGCTCGCCCTTGTCGGCCGAGATGGCCCGGACCACGTCCTCATCAATGCCCTTGTGGGCGTTGCGCCCGGCATCATCGGAGTCGTGCCAGCCATAGGTATAGTCGCCGAACTCGGAGATGATCTGGTCGTCTTTTTTGATTTTTTCTTCGTTGACGCGGGAGCGGTCGGCCACGTACTGGCTCATTTCCACATCCCGCGATGTGTCTGTCCGCTGCGAGGTGCTGTCCACGAGCTGAGACCTCCTAACACACGCACGGCCGCCATATGCGGCCGTTCACACCATTACAGGATAACCGGGACGGTAGTGAACCGCCAGACCTGGGCTTACGCTCTCTAAGGAATCCAGCCCGCCCTCTTGACAAAAGCACCGATACGGACAATCGCCCGCCTCCCATAAGAGGGAAACGGGCGATCATGGTCAACGTTTTTGAAAAGGGATTGACCTCAGGCGGCCTCCTGGCCTCCGTGCTCCAGGCTGGCCTTGACCAGGCCGGCGAAGAGGGGGTGCGGCTTGGTGGGCCGGGACTTGAACTCCGGGTGGGCCTGGGTGCCCACATAGAAGGGGTGCTGGTCCTGGGAGAGCTCCACGAACTCGGTCAGCTGCCCGTCCGGGCTGGTGCCCGAGATGTGCAGGCCGGCCTTGTCCAGCCGCTCCTTGTAGGCCACGTTGACCTCGTAGCGGTGGCGGTGACGCTCGGAGATCTCGGTGGAGCCATAGAGCCGGGCCACCAGGGAATCGGGCTTGAGCACTGCCGGGTAGGCGCCCAGCCGCATGGTGTGGCCCATGTCGCCGTGGCCGGCCACGATGTCCTTCTGCTCCTCCATGGTGGCGATGACCGGGTTCTCGCAGTCAGGCTCGAACTCCGAGGAGTTGGCATCCTCCAGCCCCAGGACGTGGCGGGCGAACTCGATGACCATGGACTGCAGACCCAGGCAGAGACCCAGTGCGGGCAGGCCGGTCTCGCGGGCGTAGCGCAGGGCGCCGATCTTGCCCTCGATGCCACGGATGCCGAAGCCGCCGGGGACCACGATGCCGTCCACGCCCTCCAGGGCCTTGCGGGCGCCGTCCATGGTCTCGCAGGTATCGGCGGCCACCAGCTTGACCTGGACCTGGGACCGGTTGGCGAAGCCGCCGGCCTTCAGCGCCTCGATGACCGACAGGTAGGCGTCAGGCAGGTCGATGTACTTGCCCACGATGGCGATGGCCACCTTGGTCCGGGGGTTGTGGACCCTGTCCAGCAGATCCTCCCACTCATTCCAGTCGACATCGTGGAAGGGCAGCTCCAGCTTGCGCACCACATAGGCGTCCAGACCCTCCTTGTAGAGGATCTTGGGTACGTCATAGATGCTGGGAGCATCAACACAGTTGACCACGCCCTCGGCATCCACGTCGCACATCAGGGAAATCTTGTCCTTGATGGCCTGGTTGAGCGGCCGGTCGGAGCGCAGCACCAAGGCGTCAGGGGCAATGCCCAGCTGGCGCAGGGCCATGACCGAGTGCTGAGTGGGCTTGGTCTTGAGCTCGTGGGCGGCGGCCACGTAGGGAACCAGGGAGACGTGGACGAACATGCAGTTGTCCGGGCCGATGTCCCGACGAACCTCGCGGGCAGCCTCCATGAAGGGCTGGGACTCGATGTCGCCCACAGTCCCGCCGATCTCGGTAATGATCACGTCCACGTCGTCACTGGCCTGGGCCCGCATGCGGCTCTTGATCTCGTTGGTCACGTGGGGAATGACCTGGACGCACTGGCCCAGGTACTCCCCCGCCCGCTCCTTGCGCAGAACGGACTGGTAAATCTGACCAGTGGTCACGTTGGCCTTCTGGGAGAGGAAGACGTCGGTGAAACGCTCGTAGTGGCCGATGTCCAGATCGGTTTCGGCCCCATCCTCGGTCACGTAGACCTCGCCGTGTTGGAAGGGGTTCATGGTCCCCGGATCGACGTTGATATAGGGATCCAGCTTCTGTTGAAGAACGCGGATTCCGCGGCTTCTCAGCAGTCGGCCCAGAGAGGATGCGGTCAGTCCCTTGCCCAGTGAAGAGACCACGCCGCCGGTGACGAAAATGTGTTTGGTGATATGCCCTTGCGAATTTCCATGTTCTCTGACCATGGAACTTCAGCCTATCAGCCAGGAGCGACCAGAAGCCGGCCAACACTCGAGGAAGCGGGACTGATTCAGGGACGGCTCAGATGCAGGTGGTCGGCCAGGTGGCGGCCGGTCACCGAATCCGGGTTGCGGGCCACGGATTCAGGGTCGCCCTGGGCCACGATTCTTCCGCCCCGGTCGCCGCCTCCCGGGCCCATATCGACCACATGGTCGGCGTTGGCGATCATGTCCAGATCGTGCTCGATGAAGATCACCGTGGCCCCCTTGCCGACCAGGCGCTCCAGCACTCCAATCAGGACACGCACATCCAAGGGATGCAGGCCTGTGGTGGGCTCGTCCAGGACGAACATGGAGCCGTTCTGCCTGCGGCCCAATTCGTTGGACAGCTTCAGCCGCTGGGCCTCCCCGCCAGAAAGCGAAGGGGTATCCTCCCCCAGGGTCAGGTAGTCCAGGCCCAGATCCTTCAGGGTCTGCAGGCCTCGACGGATGGCCGTGTACTCGCGGCCATGCGCGAAGACCTCCAAGGCCCGGCCCACCTCCATGGCCAGCAGATCGGGCAGGCTCAAAGGCTCCGAATGGGCCGGCGTGGACAGACGGTAGTGCTCGGCCTCCGGACGGTACCGCCGACCATGGCAGCTCGGGCAGGTGATCGGAATGTCGGGCAGGAACTGTACATCCAGGCTGATCTGGCCTGTTCCGTCGCACTGGGGGCAGCGCAGGGATCCGGTGTTGTATGAGAATGCCGAGATGCCCAGCTTGTCCTTTTTCGCCTGGTCAGTAGCCGCGAAGAGACGGCGCAACCGGTCCATCAGCCCCGAGTAGGTGGCCACCGTGGAGCGCACGTTGATGCCGATGGGCGAGGAGTCCACCAGGCGAACCCGGTCGATGCCGGCCGGGTCCAGGCTGCGCACATGTTTGGGCATGGGATCGCCCTGGATACGGGCTTGCAGGGCGGGGACCAGGGACTCCAGGATCATGGTGGTCTTGCCGGAACCGGATACGCCGGTCACTGCTGTCATGCATCCACGAGGAATGGCCAAATCCAGCGGGTGGACCGTGTGAATGGATCCTGCCTGCATACGGATCCACTCATTCTCTGCAGGCATGGGATGCCGATCGCGTACCAAAACGGGCTCGCGTCCATCCAAAAACCCGGCAATGCGCGAGTCAGGGACGGCGGCAATCCGCTTAGGGGCTCCCTGGGCCAGGATCCTGCCGCCGCGCTCGCCTGCTCCGGGACCCATTTCGATCAGATAGTCGGCTGATTGCAAAACCTTGACGTCGTGGTCGACGAAAACCACTGAGTTACCGTCGGCCAGCAGGTCGCGCATGACCCCTATCAGCCCCTCCAGGTTGGCAGGATGCAGGCCGGTCGAAGGCTCGTCCAGCACATAGAGCACGCCTGTGGTTTCATTGCGCACAGCCCTGGCCAGCTGGGCCCGCTGCCGCTCACCTGTGGATAGTGATGCGCTGGAGCGGTCCAGGGTCAGGTAGCTCAGTCCCAGCTGCATCAACCGCCTGCCCATTTCGTCCAGGGTCTTGCAGAGGGCCGATGCCATAGGCCGCATAGGTTCGGGCAATGTGGGCGGCAGTCTCCGACCCCAGTCCAGCACCTTATCCAGGGGCCAGGAGGTGACCTCGGCCAGATTGTCCCCGTTGATCTCGGGCAGACGCGCCCGTTGGTTGAGCCGGGTGCCCTTGCAGTCCGGGCAGGTCCGTTCGGTCAGGAACTTGGCCACCTTGGCCAGGCGCTTGTCGTCGTTGGCCCTCTTGAGCTCCTCGGTCACGGTCAACCGTGCGTTCCGGAAGGTGAAGTCCAGCTCATGGACCCCCTTGACCGAGGTGATGGTGATGTGCTTCTTTTCAGCCGGGCCCTCGAAGACGATCTTCCGCTCCCGATTGGTCAGATTCCGCCAAGGTACGTCGGTGCGGACTCCGAACTCGCGCACGATGTCGGGCTGGACGTTGAAGCCGAAGGTCCGCCAGGGCACCACGGCCCCTTGGTCGATGGTCAGGCTGTCATCGGGAACCAGGGTGGCGTCGTCCACCTCGCGCACGGTCCCGGTCCCCTGGCAGGTAGGACAGGCTCCCAGTGAGTTGAAGGCCAGTTCCTCGGCGCTGGGAGGCTCCACTTTAGCGCCGCAGATCGGGCAGGTGATGGGGATCTCGGCCGCCACTGCCAGGGTGGGCTCCTGGCGATGGCCATTGGGGCAGACATGGCTGGCCAGCCGGGAGAACATCAGCCTGAGCACGTTGAGCAGCTCGGTGGCAGTGCCGAAGGTGGATCGCATGCCGCCCACTCCCGGCCGCTGGCGCAGAGCTAAAGCCGGCGGCAGGAAACGCACCGACTCCACCTGGGGACGTTGGGCCTGGGTCATCCGCCTCCTGGTGTAGGTGGACAGGGATTCCAGGTAGCGCCGGGAGCCCTCGGCATAGAGGACCCCCAGAGCCAGGGAGGACTTGCCGGAGCCCGAGACCCCGGCGATGCCCACCAGGTGATTCAAAGGAATGTCGACATCCAGGTTGCGCAGGTTGTGGACCCGGGCGCCGCGGACAAGGATGGCCTTGGGCGGTGCGGAGAGTTCCTTGCTGGTCTCTCCGCTGTCGCTCATGCGGTCTCCAGCAGGTGGGCCACAGCTTCCAGGGCCAGCCGGTAACCGTAGAAGCCCATGCCGGTGATGGTGCCGGTAGCCACCGGCGAGATGACACTGCGTCGGCGGAAGGCCTCCCTGGACGAGGGATTGGAAATATGGACCTCCATCAGCGGCAACCCTGCCTGGGTGACCTGGACGGCGGCATCGGCAAGGCCATAACTGTAGTGGGTGAAGGCGGCCGGGTTGAGCACCACCGCGCTACCCTGGTCCACGGCCTGATGCATCCAGCGGATGACCTGACCCTCGTCGTCCGATTGCAGCACCTGAGCATCCAGACCCAGCTGCTGACCCCAGTGTTCGCAGTCACGGGTCAGCGCCGCCAGATCCTGACGACCGTAGACCTCAGGGTCGCGCACACCCAGCCGACCCAGGTTGGGTCCGTTGACCACCAGAACCTTCTGCCTGCCCTTGTCGGCATCCGCCATCTGTCAATCCTCCTTGCGTATGGCCTGGAAGGCCTCCTTGATCGCCGAGACCGGCGGGTCGTCCAGGTGGGTGGGTTTGCCCAAACCGTCAAGAATGATAAATCGCAACTTGTTGCCACGGGCCTTTTTGTCCCGATGCATGAGGGCCAGCACCTGGTCGAAGTCTCCCCCATTCCACCAGGTCCTCAGTCCCAGGGAGGAAAGAAGCCGCCGGTGGTAGTCGACCGCCCCCTGATCCAGATGGCCGGTGATCCTGGCCAGCTCTGCTGCGAAGACCATGCCCACAGACACGGCCTGACCATGCCGCCAGGTGAAGTGTTCAATCTTCTCGATGGCGTGTCCCAAGGTATGGCCGTAGTTGAGGAACTCCCGCAAGCCGGACTCCTTGAGATCCACCGAGACGTGCCGGGCCTTGACCTCGACGGTGCGTTCGATCAGATCCTGGACCACGGTGCCCAACCACTGGTCGGACTCTCCTCCGTTGAAGGCACGCAGGGAGTCAGCCCGCTCCTCCAGCTCGCGCAGGATACCTCCGTCCATGATGAATCCGGACTTGGCCACCTCGCCCAGACCCTCCACAAAGATTTCATTGGGCAGTGTCCGCAGAGTCCGCAGATCAGCCAGGACGCCGACAGGGGTATAGAAGCTGCCAACCAGATTCTTGCCCTGCTCCAGGTTGATGCCGGTTTTGCCTCCGGTGGAGGCATCCACCATGGCCAGCAGGGAGGTGGGGCAATTCACATAGCGGATGCCCCGCATCCAGGTGGCGGCGATGAACCCTGCTTGGTCCGTAGCCGCTCCCCCGCCAAGTCCCACGACCGCGTCGGAGCGGGTGAAGCCCTCGGTGGCCAGGCGCTCCCAGATACCCTGGCTGACCCGGATGGTCTTGCCGGCCTCCGCGTCGGGAATGGTCAGATCCACCACCTGATACCCTGCCTGGCGAAGCAGGGCCCGGGCATGGTCGGAATGGCGCTGGACCGGCTGGGTATGAATCAGGGCCACCCGCATGGTCTGGTCGCCAAGCAGTTCGTGCAGTCGTCCGGTCACCCCAGCGCCGATTCTCACATCGTAGGGGTCTGGACCGCTGACGTGTACCACCCGCTCAGTCAAGGCATCGGCCAGACGTCGGGCCAGAGCACGGGGGGTGGTGTTCCTGGATTTGAGGGTGATGGTGGCCAGTTCCTGGTAGACGCTGCGGCGCTCACGATAGAGAGCCATCCAACGTTCCGATGCGCCGCCGCGCAGAAGGGGCCGATGATCCGACAGTGCCGCCCGGCTCATCCCCTCCTCGGGATCGATCTGCAGGTAGACCACAGCACCGCCTGCCCGCCGATAGTCCTGCAATGCCTGGAAGACCTCGGTGCTCATGGGGGCTCCTCCTCCCAGGGACAGGATGCCGCCGGGAAAATCCTTCAGGAGGTTCAGGACCGCCCTGGTCTCCATACCCCGGAAAGCCTGTTCGCCCTGAGTATCGAAGATTTCGCTGACCGATCGGCCTGCTTCCTCCTCAATACACTGGTCCGTATCCCGGAAGTCCGCCTTGATAAGGGCGGCCGTCTCCCTGCCCAGCCTGGTCTTACCCGCACCGGGCATGCCGATGATGACGGCCTTGGGCATGCTGCTGCTTTCAATCATGCGATCACGCCCATCACCGCAGATGCTCGGGCCAGGACTGTAGGTAGGCCTGGGCGTTGCGCCGAACCTCGTCGAGCGAGTCTCCGCCGAACTTCTCCAAGGCGAATCGCGCCAGGGTCAGATTCATCATGGCTTCGCCGATCACCGCGGCGGCAGGCACAGCGGTCACGTCGGAACGCTGATGGATGGCCTGGGCTGGGAGGCCCGTGGCCACATCCACCGTGCGCAGGGCCCGCGGCACCGAGGAGATGGGCTTCATAGCGGCCCTCACCCTGATGGGTTGCCCATTTGAGGTGCCACCCTCCAGGCCGCCTGCATGGTTGCTGAGTCTGCGGATGACGCCGTCGGGACCGGGCTCCATCTCGTCATGGGCCTGTGATCCGGGACGACCAGCCTCGCTGAATCCATCGCCGATCTCCACGCCCTTGATAGCCTGAATGCCCATGAAAGCACCGGCCAGGGCCGCATCCAGACGCCGGTCGTCTTCCACATAGGTGCCCAGGCCTGCTGGCACACCATACGCGATGACCTCGAAGACCCCACCGGCGGTATCGCCGTCCTTCTTGATCTGGTCGATCCTGGCCATCATCCGCTTCTCGGCATCCTTGTCCAGGGTCCTGACCGGTGATGCGTCCAGGGCTGGTCCGTCCTCAGGGCCGGGCGTGACCTCATGACCCTCCAGGCCGACCCCGGCTATGGAAATGACATGGGAGACGGTTCTTATGCCCAGAGCCTGCTGCAGGAAGTCGGCGGCCACCGAGCCCAGGGCCACCCTGGAGGCGGTCTCCCTGGCAGAGGAGCGTTCCAGTACCGGGCGCGCATCCGTAAACCCATACTTGCGCATGCCGGTCAGATCAGCGTGGCCGGGCCTGGGCCTGGTCAGGGGGGCGTTGCGACCAGTCGCCGGCGGCTCCTGATCGGTGGGCAGTTCGTCCACGCTCATGATCCGCTCCCACTTGGGCCATTCGGTGTTGCCGATCTCGATGGCCACCGGTGAGCCGAGCGTCCGTCCATGCCTGACCCCGGTCAGCAGACGTACCTTGTCCTGCTCAAAGCCCATCCTGGCCCCGCGGCCATAGCCCAGCCGACGACGGGCCAGGGCCGATTCGATGTCCTTAGTGGACACGGCAACCCCGGCGGGCAGACCCTCCATCATGGCCACCAGGGCCTCTCCATGGGATTCCCCTGCCGTCTGCCAGCGCAACATATTCAAGCTCCTCGTTTGTTCCTCGTTTGCCATGTTAGGGCTACGTATGATTATCTTAGAAGATGGTCTACCTCATCCCAGCGCCGGGATTGCTGACCGCCCTCCTCCTGGCCCTGATCGACATCCGTTCCCGGCGAGTCCCGCGTCTTTTGGTGCTCTTGGGACTGGTCCTGCAGACCATAACGCTGCTGGTCTTTTCGCTGATCCAGGGTCAGCCGAAGCTGCTCGTCCAGTGCCTGCTGCTGACCCTGGCTTCTGCAGGCCTTCAGTTTCTGCTGGCCCTGGTCCGACCCGGCGCCCTGGGACTGGGCGACGTGACGTCCACGGGTCTGGTCGCCCTGAGCCTGTCAGTTCTCGGGTGGACAACCATCCTGGTCTGGTGGCTGATGATGGGGCTGCTGGGACTGGTCGCCCTTGCTCTGGTCTGGTTGGCTCGTAGCCGCATACCACCCGACAGAACACACAACCCTCTCTCGCTGGCCTATGTCCCGGTCATCCTCGTCGCGGCGCTAGTGGCCTTGATCATTGATGTCCTCTAGGACCGACAGGCCTCTAAAGTCACTGGCAATGGAGATTCCATGAAAAGCGCTACTGGCTCTGCTCGTTGTGCTGAGCCTCCCAGGCCTTGTATTCCTTGACATCGCGGTTGAACTGATCCTGATTGTCGCTGAACCTGGTCTCTCCCGTGTCCATATTGACGGTCACAAAATAGAGCCAGTCGCCCGACTCAGGGTGCATGACCGCCTGGATGGCCTCATCTCCAGGACTGCCGATGGGACCTGGGGGCAGACCCTGGTGGACCCTGGTGTTGTAGGGGTCATCGGCGTTCTGCAGCATGGCGTCGGTCAGCTTCAAGGCGGAGACATTGTTGGAGTATGCCACGGTGCTGTCCATGCCCAGGGGCATCCCCTTGGCCAATCGGTTTTCGATGACCCGGGCCACCTTGCTGTAGTATTCCGACCTGTTGACCTCGGCCTCGGTGATGGATGCCGTGTTGAGAATGGTCTGCCGATCCTGGCCTCCGGGGACGCCCAACTGGTCCAGGTGCTCGATCCGCTTGGAGACCAGATTGGTCAGGATGGCCTTGGCCGACCCGGCCTTCCGCACGTCGTACTCGCCAGGCTGCAACCATCCCTCGAAGTTACCCTGTGCTTCCTGGGGTAGGATGCCCTCGCCCTTGGCTTGAATCAGGGCATCGAATTCGCTCTGCGGAACCCCGGAAAGCTGGACGGCCCGGGTAACCACATCACGGACCCGCTCGCCGGCCCGTACCTGCAGGAAGCCTCCGGCCTTGCTGCTGTCGGTCAGAATAGCCACCACATCCGAGGCCTTCATCCGCAGACGCAGATCGAAGGTGCCGGGCAGAAGCCTGGATTCGGACTGTGTGCTGGCGATGGCATGCAGGAAGGCAGCCGTGGACTTGACCACCCCGGCCTTGACCAGATTGGCACCCACCTGATCCGCCCCCTGGCCGCTCTCGACCGTGAACTCCAGAGATTGTCCGCCGGGGCCTGGATAGTCTGGGGCAACCTCCTTGGTGGCTACAATCCTGGGGGTGCCATGGCGCAGCCCTCTTACCAGTATCGCCATGCAGGATGAGGCAAGCACAACAGCCAAGACGATGATGACAATCATGATCTGTTTGCGACGTTTGCGTCTTTCACGCCGACGGCGCATCTCACGGCGCGAACGAGGAGGACGAGGCGGCATAGCGGACACCGGGGCCTGCCCATCGGCCATCCACTGAACCTTGTCCTGGAAGAACTCCTGCATGTCGTCGGCCAATTAGCACTCCTTGTCGGCACGTTGGTCGTCCAGGGCCGACTGCAACAGCACAACAGCGGACTGCTGATCGACCACGGGACGATGTCTTCGCCCGTCCACGCGGGCATCATAGAGCTGACGATGGGCGCTGACAGTCGTCAGTCGTTCGTCTCGCAATACTACACTGGGCACTTGCCCAGGGGCAATGTCCGCATCCTGTGCAGCCTCCTGCAGACGGCCAGTCAGGGCACGCACCCAACGGGCCGCCTTTTTGGCGCTTCGACCAGCCTGGCCACTCAGGAGCAGGGGGTGTCCGACTACGACCCTGGACACACACTTGTCCATAATAAGGTCTTCCACCGGGTCCAGGGCTTGAAAGTAGTCGCCCTGAACCCTGATGTTGCCAGCGGGAAAGGCCAGGGTCAGCTCCGGGTCCGACAGGGCAAGACCCACCCTGGCTTCACCAAGATCCACCCCCAGCCACACGGCTGTCTGTGATCCCACGGGAAGCTCAGCCTTCTTGGACCTGAGCACTCAGGGCTTTCAAGGCCTGATCGATGGCCGAAGCATCCTGGCCGCCGCCCTGGGCAAAGTCAGGCTTGCCACCGCCGCCGCCTCCCAGGACCTTGGAGGCCGTCCTGACCAGGTCGCCGGCCCTGAGACCGCGGTCACGGGCAGCCTGGTTGGTGGCTACGAAGATGACAGGCTTCTCATCCTCGCTGACACCGGCCAGTGCGACCACAACCGGGTACTCCTCGCCCATCCGGGCCCGCAGGTCGGTCACGGTCTTGCGCAAGGCATCGACCGTGCCGAAATGCCCCATGTTCCTGGATGCGATCTTGACCTCGCCCGGGGCATGCAGGGCCTGATTGGCCAGTTCAGGCACAGCCTGGGCCATCTGCTGCTCATAGGTGGCCGCCAGTCGGCGGTCGGACTCCTTGAGCTTGGCCAGCAGGGCCGAAATCCTGGACTCAAGCTCGTCAGGGCGGGCGTTGAGCTTGTCGGAAAGCTGAGAGACCAGGGCGTGCTCACGGGCGTTGTATTCGTAGGCCCCCTGGCCCACCACGGCATCCACACGACGAACGCCGGTGCCCACCGAGGCCTCGGACATGATGGAGACCGCGCCGATTTTGCCCACGTGGTCCACGTGGGTTCCCCCGCAGAGCTCCCGGCTCCAGCCGTCCTCGCCGATGGAGACCACACGGACCACGTCGCCGTACTTCTCTCCGAACAGGTGCATGGCTCCCAGGGCGATGGCGTCGTCGTACTTCATCTCCTGCGCGGTCACGGCCAGGTTGTCCCGCAGGCGGTCGTTGACACGGGATTCCACCGCATCCATGGCCTGGCGGCTGGGGGCTTGCGACCACTGGAAGTCGAAACGCAGCCTGTTGGGTGCATCCTCGGAACCGCGCTGCGTGGCCTGGGGACCCAGTTCCTCTCGCAGAGCCTTGTGGACCATGTGCGTGGCGGTGTGCGAGCGGGCGATGGCGCCGCGCCGGTTCCGGTCGATGGTGGCCGTGACCTTGGCCTGCAGGATCAGCGTTCCTTCAGTCAGCCGGCAGCGGTGGATGGTCAGCCCTTTGATGGGCTTTTGCACGTCGTCCACCTCCAGGACGGCTCCATCGTCGGTCAATATCTCACCCTGGTCGGCCAGCTGGCCGCCGGCCTCGGCGTAGAAGGGCGAGCGGTCCAGAATAACCTCAACCTGAGCAGGTGCCTTGACAGCCGGAACCGCCCCCTTGCCCTCCTCTATGATACCCAGGACGGTCGAGCGGCTGGAGAAGTCGGTGTAGCCCAGGAAGACCTGAGGCTCGTCCAGACTCTTGCGCATATCGTCGTAGACACTCAGATCGACGTTGTGCCGCTTCTTCATGGCATCGGCGCGGGCCCTGGACTTCTGCTCATTCATGAGCTTTCGGAACTCGTCCTGGTCCACCTTGACACCCTGCTCGGCAGCCATCTCCAGGGTCAGCTCGATGGGGAAGCCGTAAGTGTCATGCAGGGTGAAGGCATCCTTGCCCGAAACCTCGGGGTCGCCCTTCCCGCTCTTGGCCTTGTTGACGGCCGTATCCAAAATGGTGGTCCCCTTGTCCAGGGTCCGGCGGAAGGCCAGCTCCTCGCCATAGGCCGATTCCGCCACCTCGGAGAAGGTGTCGTTGAGCTCTGGGTAGCTGGGAGCCATGGCCTCCTTGGAGACCGGGAAGAGCTGGGGCAGAACCTCCTGGTCCACGCCCAGCATCTTCATGGAGCGGATGGTCCGGCGCAGCAGACGGCGCAGCACATAGCCACGGCCGACGTTGCTGGGACGGACACCGTCGCTCATGATCATCAAAGCCGAGCGAACATGGTCTGCCACCACACGGAAGCGCACGTCATCCTGGGCGTCATCGCCGTAGTGCCGGCCGGACAGACCCTCGGCCGCCTGGATGACGGGATAGACCTCGTCGGTCTCGTAGATGTTCTGCTTGCCCTGAAGCAGGTAGGCCAGGCGCTCCAATCCGGCGCCGGTATCGATGTTCTTGTGCTCCAGCTCGCCCACGATGTGCAGGTCGGTCTTGGAGCGGACGTTGTCCACCTCATAGTTTTCGAAGACCAGATCCCATATTTCGATGTATCGGTTCTCATCGGCCGAGGGGCCGCCCTCCTTGCCATAGGCAGGCCCGCGATCCACATAGATCTCGGAGCAGGGGCCTCCGGGGCCGGGGCCGCCGGTGGTCCAGAAGTTGTCCTCCATGCCCAGGATTTCCATGTGCTCGGGGTCGAAGCCCTCGTTCTTCCACAGGGAGCGGGCCTCGTCATCATCGGTATATGTGGTCACCCAGATTGTATCGGGATCGAAGCCGTAGCCGCCCTGGTCCTGGGGCTTGGTCAGCAGGTCCCAGGCGTAGTGGATGGCCTCCTCCTTGAAGTAGTCTCCAAAGGAGAAGTTGCCCAGCATCTGGAAGAAGGTGCCGTGACGGGTGGTCTTGCCCACCTCATCGATGTCCAGGGTGCGCACGCACTTCTGGTTGCTTGCCATCCGGCTCTTGGGCGGGGTCTGCTCCCCCAGCAGATAGGGGATGAAGGGGACCATGCCGGCGATGGTGAAGAGCGTGGTGGGATTGGGCGAGATCAGGGAGGCGGAGGGAACCACCAGATGATCCTTGCCCTGGAAATAATCGAGGAAACGCTTGGCGATTTCCGATGTGCGCATGCTGCTTCTGCTCCTTCAGACCCGGTGAACGCCGACGGGATTACGGGTTGTCCAAATGACTCGGTTGTCCGGGGCGCGAACAAGTTGCCCGCACTCCGGACTCATAGCTGAATATGGTGATTTTACACCGGTCAGGCGCATCTGTCCTGGCCTGTCCGCCCCAGGCTCAGCCCTGGAAACGGTCCAGATAGCGGCGGTCCAGCTCGTCCTGCCGCTCCTGCATTGTCTGGGTGAACTGACGCACCAGTCCGGCCAGGGTCCGGGAGGCCACCTGGTCCTGGTCCTCACCCAGTACGAATTCCCTCGCACCCTTGGGGGTATTGGCCCTCACATAGGCCTCGGCCTTGGTCACCAGGACCACGCCTGCTGTGACGCCCAGTCCCAGCCAGAAGATCCGTTTGAACATCAGCGGGTCCTCCCCTCGTTCCCCTGGCCGTCATTGGTCTTTTCCGCTGTGGAGGACTTGGATTTGGCGCTCTCGCGGCCTCCTGAAAGGAATGACGAGATCGTCTTGCGCAGGGCGTAGAAGAAAGCCGCCACTTTGATGACCGGCTTGCCCAGCATCGATCCGTACAGGTCGGTCAGGGCGCCGACGTTGCCTGCCGTGGTTGAGGCCGCTGCGGAGATGCGATTGACGTCAGTCAGGGTCTGATTGAGCTGGGTGACCGTGCTGGTGGACTCGTCCAGGGTGGGCACGACATGGTCACCCGTCTGCTTGATGGTCTGCGCCAGCTGATCGAAGAGCTTCCCCAGACGAATCAGGGGATAGATCAGAAACCCCGCCAGGATAGCGAAGGCAATGGCCGCTATCAGGCCGGCAATCTGTCCTACGTCCATCTGCTACCTCTCTTCCATTGGTACGATACTGGGGACAACGCTAGCACGCGCCGTCTATCAGGCCAGGCCATGAACGGCCGGTTGAAGTCCGTTCAGCTGTTGAAGGACCGAACCTGCAAGGCCCGCTCGAAGGGGGCCTCCGTATCGAAGTCGAATATGGTGACACTTCCGTTGCTTGGGCGGATGCTGGTGTCGTAACGCCCGCCGCCGAAGCGGTTGACCAGACTGAGCAGGGTGTTGCCGTGCGAGATCAGCAGGACGCAGTCATCATTCTTCAGGTGCTGGTCAGCGGCAATCATAACGAATCCGCCGGCAATCCGAGTCCAGTACTCGCTGTCGGACTCGGCATCGCCGAAGGGATCGGCCTCCTTGAGGAAGTCCCTGGTGGCGGCCAGACCAAACTGGTCCACAATCTGCTGGTAGGTGCCTGCTCCATGGGGCGCTCCTGCGGCCCACCAGGCCATGGACATGTCCTGCCCCTCGAAGTAGCCGTAGAACTGCTCTCGAAAGTGGCTGTCGCTGATCGGTTCGGGCTTCTTCCCCGACTGGTTCTGGGCCAGGATCCTGCGGACTGTCTCCTGGGCTCGGGTGGTATCCGAACAGTAAGCGGCCGCAAAACTCACCTTGCTCAATTTACGACCCGCACGGTCGGCATCCTCCAGCCCCGATGAAGTCAGGGGCGAGTTGGACCAGCCCTGAAGACGGTTGTAGCGATTGAAATAGGTCTGTCCATGGCGGACAGCATACAGATGGAGCAACATGCCCCTATTATCCCACCCACACCCCAGCAAGGGCGGCAGATCCTGGCACGCAAAGGGCCCCGGACGAACCGGGGCCCCAAAGTCGCAGGTGATCAGCGAGCGTAGAACTCGACCACGTACTGGATGTTGATCTGAACCGGAATCTCTTCGGGCTCAGGCTTACGGACCAGGCTGGCCTTCAGGGAGGCCAGGTCCACGTCCAGGTAGCCGGGGACTGCGGGCAGCACATCCCGGTGGACGCCTTCAGCGGCGATCTGGAAAGGCACCATGGTCTGGCTCTTGGGCTTGACCTGAATGGTCTGGCCTGGCTTGACCCTGTATGAGGGTCGGTCCACGATGTTGCCGTCGACCAGGATGTGGCGGTGGACCACATACTGACGGGCCTGGGCTGTGGTGCGGGCGATGCCGGCGCGCAGGACCAGGTTGTCCAGGCGGCACTCCAGCTCGCGAAGCATGGCGGCACCGGTCTGGCCGGACTCGTGGGTGCCACGCTCATAGGCGGCACGCAGCTGCTTTTCGGAGACGCCGTACTGGGCGCGCAGCCTCTGCTTCTCGCGCAGACGGACGGCGTAGTCGGACTCGGTGCGACGGCGGCTGCGGCCGTGCTCGCCGGGGCCGTAGGGGCGCTTCTCGAACAGGCGCTGGGCCTTGGGGGTCAGGGCGATGCCCAGAGCGCGGGACAGGCGAACCTGGCGACGCGCACGCTGAATGTTGGTCATTGATGCAATCCTTACTTGCTTCTGTCGTTATCTGAACGAAGACGGCCGGAACCGTCGAGTCAGGCCTCTCCAATGCTTCACCGTGCCAAGCACGAACGACCTTGCGGCCGCCGACCCATTGACGGGCTGAGACTCCAGATAGGCCCGCGCACAAATGCGCAAACCAAGTGTTTATTAAACCACATGTGCCCGACCTGCGGGGACGAGTATGTTGTGATATATTCATACCAACGGTCGGTATGTTATTTAATCAAGGATGACCAACTTCCCCAACCGATCAGCGACGACTCGTTTCGGCAAACTGAAAGGAAGGCCAGCATGGCCCGCAATGCGCATCCCGAGTTGACGCAGGAGCGAATCATCAAAGCCGCGACCGAGCTCTTCACCAGCCAAGGTTACGACAAGACCAGCATGCAGGACATCATCGATGCGACCGCAGGCTTGAGCAAGGGAGCCGTCTACCATCACTTCCGGTCCAAGGAAGACCTCTTCGACGCCGTGGCCAATAGGCTGATGAAGACCATGAGCGAGGCGACCGACAAGACTCAAACCCAGACGGAACAGGGCACGGCCTTGGAGCAGCTGCAGTCGCTCTTCTCCCCTGAGCGAGCGCGAAAGAGGCTGGAGGCTGCGGATCTGATGTTCAGCAAATTCAACCCAAAGGCCAATCCCAAGATGATCGGAATGGAATTCATCGCCTTGGTGGATGAGAGAGACGACTTTGTCGACCTATTCAACCAGGGCAATCAGGACGGTTCACTGCATGTGGACCATGTCGAACAAACCGCGGAGATCTTCCGCCTGCTGACCAACATGTGGCTGCTGCCCTTCTTTCGCCGGGGCACGCAGACGGAGCTTCGCACCAGAGCCGCTTGCTTTTTCTCGATCATGCGGGGCCTGGGCATCCCCCTGCAGGACCAGGGATTCTCCGACCTACTGGCCTCCTTCGGCACCAATGCCAAGGGCAACAACAAGGAAAAGACTGAAAGCGAAGGCAGCAGATGAACCCGCCCGCTCACGACCAAACCTCAAGCATGGACCACTCCAAGGGCAAGGGGCTGCTGACACTGCCGTTCATTGCTCTTCTGACGACTGAGATTCTCTCCAATCTAGGGCAAACATGCTTGGTCTTCGCCCTTCCGCTTCACCTGCTCAACATCTCAGGATCGGCATCCCTCTATGGCATGGTCTCTGCTCTGGCGGTCCTTCCATCCATACTCCTGACCCCCCTGGGCGGAGCTCTGGCCGACCGGCTGCACAAGCAGTCCACCATGGCGGTGCTGGACATTCTGTCAGCATTGACCGCCTTCTTGTACATCCTGATAAGCCAGAAGATCGACCCGGTTTTTTTGACCGTGGCCTGCATGATGCTGGTCAATGCCTACCGAGCCTGTTACAGCCCAACGGTGCAGGCGGCCCTTCACTGTCTGGTGGACAGAAAAGACCTGACCCGCGCATCAGCCCTGGTTTCCCAGGCAATCTCCCTGGTAGGAATGATCGGACCAGTAGTGGCCGGCATGGTCATGGGCTTCTTCGGAATCATGCAAGTGGTCGGGGTTGCCGCTTTGGTCTGTCTTCTTTCTGCCGTCTGGATCAGAATCGCCGTCAGGATTCCCGAACCGGCGCAGGGTCCCTCCCAAGGCCCAGGAGCACTGGTGAGCCATCTGGCTGCGGACACCAAAGCGGCTGCACAGTTTCTGGTCAGGCACAGCAACCTCAAAGTGGTCATAGGACTCAGCCTGGCGGCCAACCTGATCTTTGCCTCGTACATCAACGTGGCCCTTCCATATACGATCACTCGGACACTGGGTCTGAGCAATGCCATGCAGGGGCTGGCCGAAGGGATACTGGCCTGCGGGAGCCTGCTTGGAGCCATCTTGGTGTCCATCCGCCCTAGCTGGTTCTATCTGCAACGGATACCCTTGCTGCTCTCGGGCAGCGCACTGGTCCTCCTGCCCATTGCCGCAGGGCTGCTTCTGCATTTGCCTGCTCATGTCCTCTTCGCCCTGGTAACCGGGTGCATGGCTCTGGCTGCGGGAATGGTGCAGACTGTCAACATCACTTCCATGTCCTATGAGCAGATTCATACCCCTGCAATGCTGATAGGCAAAGTAATAGGGCTGACCAACAGTCTATGCATGTGCGCGATTCCGCTGGGACAGGCCGCCTTCGGCCCGCTGATCGACCACTGCCCCATGACCTTGATCATCACTGGTGTTGTCATGGTGACACTGCTGACATGTCTGATTGCCAGACTGGCCATGAAGCCGGATGAATGATCAACGAGGTGAAGGCCTTTTGAATGCCGCGCCGGCGCTTTTCCGCCATTGGCGACCAAGGATCCATCGCTTAGCGACATAGACACAAAAGCGTCTCAATAAGGCTGACAGGCCTTACTTTGCTGAGGGGACTGTCTCGCAAATCCTCCGAGTGAAGGCGTCGCGGCGTTCAGGTGTATCAATCTTCGAATCTATGCTGCCCAGAATGCTGGCCCCGGTGAATTTGATACCGCAGAATTTCAGGATGGAGTACTTCCATCGGGTCACGGTGGAGCCATACATCTTGGAGACGAAGGCCGGCCCATGGCTGCTACTGATAATTTGCGCCGTCTTGCCTCTGAGCAGCCCCTCCGACTTAAGGCTGCTCTCATATCTGTAGGCAAATTGGGGCGTGAGTACCCTATCCAGCCAGCCCTTGAGGATGGCCGGTTCGCCCGCCCACCAAATGGGGAAGACGAAGACCAGATGATCGGCTCGTGCAACCATGTTTTGATAACGCTTAGGCGCTGATTCGTCCTCCATGTGCTTGACATAGCCGTAGCGAAGCACCGGGTCAAAGTCTTCCTGGCTGAGGTCGATCATTTCGACCGTGTGGCCTTTACGCCGGGCAGCTTGTGCATAAGCCTGGGCGTTGGTGTGGCTGAAACTACCTCCATAGGGTGATCCTTGAATAACGAGTATGTTCATATCATTTACTTCTTCAGTTGTGCTGCATTTGGTTTTGGCTCTATTCTCCAAAATTATTTTATATTCGGTAGATTACCGTAAGCAAAACCGTTGACAGAAAGATGATATGAATGCGGAAAAACTACCCGATCATACTGGGGTCGGAGCTGACAGGAGCGACTAGGGTGGCACGGGTGCGTGTAAGGCGTGAGACCATAAGACCTACACAGGCATAAGCCAGCGCGAACAGGGCGACCACGGTCAGCGAAAGGCCCCAGGAAGCCGAACCTGATGCGCTTGAATCCATTATTGATTGGACTGCAGTGTTGTACCACCAGCCCGGCGTCAGTTTGCCGATGGTCTGCATGACCGGCGGCAGGGGGCCGCCGGAACTCGACCCGGAGGTGAACATAACAACTAGGCCAAAGGTGACCCCGACGGAGTTTATGAGCGAAGAAGAAGGATTGAACTGAGAAAGCATGAATCCAAAGGATGCCGCCGATACAGCGAAAATCAGCATGACGAAAAAGCTCAGCAGCACCCTCCCCCAGCCAAGCGAAGCCAAGGACACCCCCGATGCCGCCATACTGAAGGCAACGAGTGCCACGTAATATGCCCATGAGACACCTGCCACAATGAGGGCTGCCGTGAGCTCCTGTCCATTCAGGCTGCTGGACCGGATCGGAGAGGCAAGCAGGCGTCGATGTCGGTCAGGAGAGCTGAAAGCCCCGAAGAGCGTGGCAACGCAGACCGTCAGCGCCGTCATCAAGGGAAAGGCAGCCAGGCCGACTGTCATGGCGAAGCCTTTCAACAGGGATCCATCGTCATTCTTTGGGCTGGCATGGATGCCCACATGTGGCTGGTTGCCGGCATAGTGGGCTACTGCATAGGCAGCCGCATCCTTTACCGCCGCATATGAATGCAGCTCCATCGAACCGTTTTGGCCCAGACCCGTCAGCAAAGCAGTACGAAGAGCATCAAAATAACTATCCACCTGCAATTGTGCCAGACTGCCGCGGCTGGAGTTATAGGAGGCAGCAGTTTCAACTTTCGGGAAACCAGGTGTCTTATCACCACTACGAGCTTGAACAGAAGTGTCTTCAAGTGCATCAAGGAACCGTTGGCCATATCCGTCTGGGATGATGACGATCAAATCGCTTTTGCCGGATACATTGGCGTCCTGCAGGGCTTGAGGCTTATCTTCGACTGCCACCAACTGGGCCGATTTGCCCAGATACTTCTTCAGACCCTGGCCCAGCTCGCAACCAACCTGGTTACCGCAGTCCCGGTTGATGACGACCACCTTCGCACGTGCGGGTTCAAAGCGCCCAACCGAGCTTGAGGCGTTGGCACGTACCGCGGCCTGCATGTTCGCAGAACCGACGACAATCATGATCAGGCTCATACCCACCAGATACAGGAGAAAGTAGAACTTATGCGCCCAGATGACGTGCAGTGCTGTTTTACAAGTATTCATACCGTTGTTTCCTTAGGAGCAGACCACAGATAGTCAGGAAGATGGCGGCCATAATGGCCAGGATGCCGCAGGTGCGGGCGAAGGGTGCCAGGCTGTCGTAGTAGACGATGTCGTAGAAGAGGTTGGAGACCTGCTTGACTGGGTTGAGCAGGTGAAGGATAGGAGCATGCTCCTGGATGGCGTTGTTGAGGTCCATAGTCATGCTGCCGTAGAGGCCGATAAAGGTACTCAGGGTGCAATCGATGCCTATAACCAGACCAACCTTCGTTTCGGTGGAGAGTTTGGGAATCGCGCCCATCATAGAGCCGAAAGCGGTGGCCATAAAGGTGCCCACGGCGATAGCTATGAGTGCTATCGGGTCACGACCATCGTTTTGCACGCCGCAGACTGTGCGGACGAAGATGTAGGCGACCAGGAGGCTGACTGCGGAAACGAGCCAGGAGGCCAGGAAGGCGCCCGCTGCCTGCAGCCACTTCGGGCTGGGAGAGCTGGCCCGTCGGGCTCCCAGGGCTGAAAGGTTGGGCTGAGTCCTGGCAATCATCTCGGCGGCGGTGCTGGCACCGATAAGGCAGGCCATAGCGAGCACAGCAAAGAAGTAGGGCGCGGTCATGGAAGGGTGGATGTGCGTCAGTCGGATTTGCTTGGTGAAGGTCTGTCCGCCGGATTGCAGCAGAATTTGGTTGCTTGGTGAGGCAAAGGCTGCCCTTGCGGAGTTGGCCTGGTTGAAGTTGCCCAGTGAGGCGGACAGAATGGAGACCGCTATGCCTTCGGAGGCGGTTGCATCGGATTGGATGCTGGCGGCTTCGTGGTCGGACAGGACCATGTTGACCCGTCCGTCAGAACCCGCGTACAGGTAGCCGATATCCTTTCGGCTATCCAGACGTCTGTCTGCTTCGGCCCTGGAAGCCACTGTCGTCGGGATAAGCAGCTGGGTGTCAGTGGATCCAGCCTTGGGCTTCTCCGATAGTGATGAGACCAATTCGTCAGCACCTGGGCTGGCTTTCCAATTGGCATCCGAGACTATGACGAAGTGCTGTGCCTCGGCGGTGTAACTGTCTTGCAAATTACCCATGATCCCCATCACCAGAGCGGCCAGAATGACTGGGAAGGCCAGGACCCAGAAGAGGGAGGAGGTGTTGCGTATCGAGGTCTTGACGTTGATCAGGAATGAGTTCCACATAGATAGGTGCTCCTTACGGCAATTGAGCCTGGGGACCGCGCTCAGTCGCGCAGTTCCTTGCCGGTCAGTTCCAGGAACACGTCGTTCAGGGAGGGCGGACGGCTGGTCAGGTGGCCGTAGCTGGTCTGAGTGGATTCCAGGACCGTCAGCACGTCCTGCAGGTTGTGTTCACCCTGGCGACAATGGATAACCAGTTCCTTGCCGTCATAGTCGACGGATTGGGCCAGGGGCAGGGCACGGATCTGGGCCAGGGTGGAGTCCTGCAGATCCAAAGTCTCGACGGTGACCTGCTCGCCGGCCTGGACCATGCCCTTGAGCTCCTCGGCAGTGCCTAGGGCAATTTGACGGCCGTGGTCCATGATCATGATGCGTGTACAGATTTGTTCGACCTCCTCCATGTAGTGGCTGGTGTAAACCACCGTGGCCCCCTGGGCGTTCAGCCGTTCGATCCCCTCCAGAATGGCGTTGCGGCTCTGTGGATCAACGGCGACGGTGGGCTCGTCGAAAAAGATGAGATCGGGCTGATGGGCGATGCCACATGCGATGTTGAGCCTGCGCAGCAGACCGCCCGACAGCTTGCCGGGACGGAACCTGCGGAAGTCGCCCAGACCCACGAAGTCAATGGCCTGCTCGACCAGGTTCCTGCGGTCGGCCTTCTTGGGTACATAGAGGGAGCAGAAATAGTCGATGTTCTCCTGCACGTTCAGTTCGTTGAAGACGGCCACATTCTGTGGAACCACACCGATATGACTTTTGAGGTCGTAGGAGGTCGGGGTCATCTCCTGCCCGAATATCCGAACCGTTCCGGATTCAAAGCTGAGCAGGGCCAGTATGCAGTTGATGGCGGTTGACTTGCCTGAACCATTGGGACCAAGCAGCCCGAATACCTCACCACGCCTGACTTCCATGTCGAAGTGGTCCAAGGCCACCATGTCACCGTAGCGCTTCACCAATGCGCTGACCTGCAAGGCCAGCTCTTGCTCACGTGAACTGTTCATGTTTCCATCATCCCAGCTAGGGCTGGCCCAACACCATGACAGCCGTCATCAATGTTGTGGATGCGTTAATCAGACCTATGACATTTGTCATGGGTGGTCGCCTGTGCTTAGGCTCAGGAACGGGTAGCCCGACAATTACTATTTGAGGCAATAGGCAAACAGGGCGAGGAGACATTCATGGGCAGGATAGCTGGCTGGCTGGTCCTGCTTGGACTGGGGACCTTATGTGGATCATGGTATGGTTCAGGGGTTTCAGGAACCTTGGTCGCTGGCCTCTTGGCCTCAGTAGCCGCAGGAGCCCTGTGTGAATGGCTGCTGCCTGCGCCAGGTTCCATGTGGAGCGGCGCTCTGGTTTCGCTTTTGGCAACGTTCATACCAGACTGGATTTTCTTCCTGCCAGCCCTGGCCTTTGAGGCGGGCGTCGGACTCGGAACCATGGTTCCGGTCACCAGGTCATTCGGCATGAAAGTTCCCCAAGCCAAGAATTCCGAACTGGCCTGGCCCAGGCTGCTCTTGGCCTTGATGCCGGCATTCTTTTGGTTGATACCTGCCATGGCCGACCTCATACTCTTCAGAGACCTCCCCAAACGCGATGCCCTGCTGGCTTTATTGACCTCGGCACTGGCGCAAGGCGGCGGACTGACGTGCGCACACTTAGCCGTGGCTAAGGGTCGCGTATGGCAGATTGAAGACACCGAGCGCTACAGGATTCGCCAACTGCATGGCCGCATCAGCGATCTGGACGAGGAGAGAGCCCAGGCGACCCGGATGGCGCATCTATCCGAGCGGACCCGGATCGCCCGAGATATTCATGACAATGTGGGCCACCTGCTCACCCGAGCAATCATGCAAATCCAGGCTGGCCGGGTGGTTGCACAGAGCAGGGGCGATCAGAGTACCGAGCAGATACTGGATGATGTCGGCAAGACCTTGGACGAGGCCATGACCACAATCCGTCGTTCGGTGCATGACTTGGAGGATGAGGGCACCGACTTCGCATCCCAGATGGAGGATGCCAGCTCCGAGGCTTCTATGGGGCAGCTTAAGGTCGATCTCAACAACGGCATTGAGACGGCTCCTGCACCAGTGTGCCATTGCCTTGCCACCATTCTTCGCGAGGCCCTTACCAATACGGTCCGCCATTCTTCAGCAAGATCGGCACAGGTCATTCTGCGCGACCTACCAGCCTTCTGGCAGATGGTGGTGCAGGATGACGGTGGAATTCAGCACTCGCAGCCTGACAGCTCGCCCATTAAAGAGCCCGGGCTCCAGCGCGGCATGGGGCTGGCTGATATGGAAGCCAGGGCCAGAGCCTTGGGAGGCACAGCCAACAGCGGCCCCAACCGACAAGGATGGAAGGTTTTCGTATCCTTGCCCAAGGAACCCTGGTTCAACCAGAGTGCAACTGAGCATGTAGAGGATAAGAAGGTTATGGCATGAAAGTCGCTATCGCTGATGACGATCCAATCGTCTGCTCGTCCCTGTCAACGATTCTGACTGCAACCGGCGCTGCAGACGTGCTCTGGACAGCCAATGACGGCCAGTCAACCCTGGATTGTTTTCAGGCCGCTGGTGGCAGGCCTGACGTACTGCTGCTTGACGTGCAGATGCCTGGTATGGACGGCCTGGAGGCGGCGGAGCGCATCATCGCCATGGATTCGACCGCCCGTGTACTCTTTCTGACCACCTTTGCAGATAAGGAGTATATTTCCCGTGCCTTGGCCTTGGGTGCCAAGGGCTATGTAATCAAGCAGGACGTGGCTTCTGTGCTGCCGGCCCTCCAAGCCGTGATGGCAGGGCAGACGGTTCTTGGCGCTGAAGCAGTGGCTAATCTCTCACTTGGCAAGCAGGAGGAGCAGACACGAAAAGACCCAGCAGAACCTGTTACCCGGCGCTTCCAAACACTGACCGACCGTGAGCGTGAAATCGTCGCTCTGGTGGCCGACGGCCTCGACAACCAGGCCATTGCCAAGCGGCTCTATCTCAGTGAGGGCACCGTCCGCAATCACATCTCAGCCATCCTGGCCAAGACCAACCTGGCCAACCGGACCCAGCTCGCTGTGGAATGGCTGTCCTCGCAAGAGTCGTGAGCATACAGCTTTTGGAGTCTCGTCCGTTCAGAGCTTTTCAATCGGAGCCAAGCGCAGCATCAGCCTCTTGGTCCCCTCGGAGCCGAAGTCCACTGTCAGAACCGAGTTGTGCCCCTTATCCTGAATGTCGACCACCTTGCCCAGGCCATACTGGTCGTGGGCCACCCTGTCACCCAGGGAGAAGTCCTGAATGGACAGGCCATTCGATTTTGGTTGGGCTGAGGCCCTGCCAGCGTGTGAGGTTGACGATGAGCTTGTTGTGCTGCGTCTGGTTGTGACCCTTCCATTTCTTGAGGAGGAACCGCGAGAGCCATACCCGGATGATCCGAACGAGCGCTGCGAAGGAGTCCGCGAGCGCCCGTACCCATTGCGGGAAGAGCCGAACCCACCGAATGAATGATGACCGAACGCGCGACCGTCGCTTTCATCCTCGAAGCCACCGAATTCGTCCTCGTCGTCACCCAGGTCCCAGCCTGCGCGCATCCGCTCGTTGCCGGCCTGCCGACGCTTCCAGTCTATCAGATCGTCAGGGATGTCATCCAGGAATTGGCTGGGCAGCATCTCATTGACCTGCCCCCACTGGGAGCGGACGGCCGCCCGGGTCAGGTAGAGACGCCTCTTGGCACGGGTTACGCCCACATAGGCCAGTCGACGTTCCTCCTGCATCTCATCGGCATCCTCAAGGCAGCGGGAATGAGGGAAGGTCCCCTGCTCCATGCCGGTCAGGAAGACCACCGGATACTCCAGGCCCTTGGCCGTGTGCAGGGTCATCAACGTCACCTTGCCCGAGTCGTCGCCCAGACCCGGCAGCTGGTCCGAGTCGGCGACCAGTGCCGTGGTCTCCAGGAAGCCAGCCAGCGTAGCGTCGGGGGTCTTCTGCTCGAACTCGGCGGCCACGGACTGCAGCTGGCCAAGGTTCTCCAACCGGGAGGCATCCTGCGGATCGACCGACTTTCGAAGCTCGTCCAGCATTCCGGACTCCTCCAGCACCTTCTCAACGATCTGAGACGGCTTGGTATCGTGCTCTGCGGCAAAGTCGGTCAGGGAGGCAATCAGATCCCTGAAGGCCTTCATCCGCTTGACCATCAGCGTGGAGGCCCCGGGCACCTCCTCGATATGCTGCACCCCCTCCCAGAAGGAGACCTGATGCAGATCCGCATAGGAGGTCGCCGCCGCCTCGGCACGTGCAGCCAGGCCCCGCTTGGGCACGTTGAGTATCCGCCGCATGTTCACATCGTCCTGGGGATTGGCGATGGCATGCAGGTAGGCCAGGGCGTCCTTGATCTCCTTGCGCTCGTAGAAGCGGGTCCCGCCCACCAGCTGATAAGGCAGGCCGGCATTGATCAGCCCCTCCTCCAGGGCGCGGGACTGGGCGTTGGCACGGTACATGATGGCCATGTCGGAGTATGGAATACCCTCCTCGCTGCGCAACCGGGCGATCTCAGTGGCAATCCAGGCGGCCTCCTGCTGGGCGTTGTCGGCTGCATAGCCCACGATGGGCTCCCCCTTGCCCAGGGCAGTCCAGAGTTTCTTGGGCTTGCGGCCCTCGTTCTTGACGATGATGGCATTGGCCGCATCCAGAATGGTCTGGGTGGAACGGTAGTTCTGCTCCAGAAGGATGGTCCGGGCTCCGGGGAAGTCCTTCTCGAAGTCCCTGATGTTGCTGATGTCGGCCCCTCGGAAGGCATAGATGGATTGGTCCGAATCGCCCACCACGGTGATCCAGGCCTGGTCCTGTTTGCCGGCATCGGCACCGGCCAGCTCGCGCATGAGCACGTACTGGGCATGGTTGGTGTCCTGGTACTCGTCCACCAGCACGTAGCGGAAGCGATGGTGGTAATACTGCGCCACCATCGGGGACTGCTGGAGCAACTGGACCGTGCGTACGATCAGATCGTCGAAGTCGACGGCGTTGGCCTGAGCCAGCCGGTGCTCGTACTCGGCGTAGACCACGGAGTAGAGCTCCTCCTCGTTGCCGAAGCGGGCAGTGATCTGCTGGCCGCGCTGCCCGGGCCGGTAGTCGGGAGCATACTCCTGTAGCTGTGTGCGCCAATCCTGAAGGTTGTTCTTATAGTCGGATATGTGGCTCAGAATGTTTCTGGGGGTGTAGCGCTTCAAGTCGATGTTGAGATCCTTGCCGATCAGTTTGATCAGACGCTCGGAATCGGCTGTGTCATAGATGGTGAAGCCCGACCGCAGGCCGATCTCCTTGCCATCGCGCCTCAGAATGCGCACGCAGGCCGAGTGGAAAGTGGACACCCACATGCGGTCGGCTACGGGCCCGATCAGCCTTCGCAGACGTTCGCGCATCTCAGAAGCCGCCTTGTTGGTGAATGTGATGGCCAGGATCTGGCTGGGCCAGGCGCCGAACTGGCTGAGGATCCAGGCGATTCTGCGGGTCAGCACCCTGGTCTTACCTGAGCCTGCGCCTGCCCCGATCAGCAGGGCCGGCCCCTGGTATTGCACTGCCTCGGCCTGACGATCGTTGAGCCCCTTGAGCAGCTCCTTGGCGCTGCGCTGGATCAAGTCCGGTTCCTCGTTCACAAGCCACCTCTTGCCATCTGGTCTCGGTCACCGTCACAGGCCGGATGGCGCACACCCGGCAAACAACTATTTCTACCACAAAGCGGTGTCATCGATCTTGGCTCAAGGGTTAGCCGCAGACATACCGGCAGACATAAAAGACCCCGTCCGCCTTAGATAGGGAAAGCGAACGGGGTTTAGTCGGGGAAGCCGAGATGACCCAGTCAGTTGCGCACTTGATCCTTGGCGTTGTTGACAGCCTCAGTGGCGCCCTGCTCGGCCTTGGCCTTGCCGACCTTGGCATCGGCCTTGGCCTGGTCCATCTTGTCGGAGGCGGCGTCCTTGGCGTCGCCCATCTTGTCCTGGACAGCGTCCTTGGCGTCGCCCATCTTATCGGCAACGGCGTCCTTGGCATCGGATGCCTTGTCCATAACGGTGTCCTTTACATCGCCAGCGACATCGGAAATCTTCTCGCCGGCAGACTTCATGGCATCCTTTGCATCATCCAGAATCCCCATATGGTCCTCCTTAGGTCCTTGAACGCACCGTGACGATGCGTGACCATTGCGGTCAATTTTCACTGTAACAGTCAGGGCCTTGAATCCGCGGATTGACGGGCTGACACGCCAGGAAGACACTCCAATCCGCTGGAGGTGAAACCTGGCGGATCAGGGCGGCCGGACAACAGTCCCAGAACCGGGTTATCTTGGTGTCTATCCGTCGGGACCATAGGGGCCCCCATTCATGACGACAAGGACGATGACATGCAGGAACTTGAGGAGCGAATCCGCCGCCAGGGCACGGTCAAGCCTGGCAATGTACTCAAGGTGGACGCCTTCCTCAACCATCAGTGCGACGTGCGGCTCTTCGACCACATGGGCGCTGAATGGGCCCGCCTGTTCGCTGGACACCAGATCGACAAGATTCTGACCATCGAGGCATCCGGCATCGGCATCGCCTGCCTGGCCGCCCGCCACTTCGGGGACGTGCCGGTGGTCTTCGCCAAGAAGACCCAGTCCATCAACCTTGACGGCGACCAGTACACGGCCCGCATCTACTCCTTCACCAAGCAGCGTGAGTACCCCGTCATCGTGGCCAAGCGCTTCCTCAAGGAGGGCGAGCATGTGCTGATCCTTGACGACTTCCTGGCCAAGGGCAACGCCCTGCACGGTCTGATCGACATCTGCCATGATGCCAAGGTCGTCATCGAGGGCATCGGCATCGCCGTGGAAAAGGGCTTCCAGGAGGGCGGCCGCACCCTGCGCAAAGAGGGCTACAACCTCAAGTCCCTGGCCATCGTGGAAAGCATGGACCCGGACCAGGGCACCATCACCTTTGCTCACAATCCTGCCTGAGTAGGTCGGCACCCGGTCCGGGTCGCATAAACAATGGACTCAGTCCACCTGATGCTCGCTGGTGCCGCCCTCCAGGATGGTCTTCACGTCGTTCAGCGAGATGTTGACCATGGCGGTCACGGCGGCATCGGTGTAGAAGCCGATGTGGGGCGAGACCTCCACATTGGGCATGGCCTTGAGGGTCTCCAGTGCCTGGTTGTCGACTTTGGTCCCGCTCAAATCATTTTCGAAGATGCCGGCCTCCCCCTCGATGGTGTCGATGGCGGCACCGGCAATGGACTTGGTCTGCAGGGCCTTGATCAGGGCCGGAGTGTCCACAATGGGGCCGCGGGCGGCGTTAATCAGGAAGGCCGAGGGCTTCATGGCATCCAGGGCCTGGGCGTTGATCAGATGGTGTGTGGTCTCGTCCAGCGGCGTATGAACGGTGACGATGTCGGCCCGCTTCAAAAGGATGGGCAGATTCACGTAATCCAGGGTGTCTGCCAGCTCGGGGCGGTGGACCGGATCGTTGGCGATGACGGTGGAGCCCAGGGCCCGGAAGATCCTGGCCACGGCCGATCCGATCTTGCCGGCTCCGATGATCCCCACGGTCAGGTTGTGGATCTCGTGGGCCTGAAGCCCATCCCAGGTATAGTCGTCCTTGGCCTCACGAGCGCTGGCCTCCCCCAGATGCCGGACCAGACGCATGACCTGGGCCAGAACCAGTTCGGAGACCGACCGGGGCGAGTAGGCAGGCACGTTGGTGACGACCAGCCCGTTCTCCCGAGCGGCCTGCAGGTTGACGATGTCATAGCCGGTGATCCGCAGGGTCAGCTGCTTGAGACCATACTCCCTGAGCCGCTGGTAGAGCTCGGGCTCGGGCAGGGCCGCGTGCTGCTGGATGACGATGCCGTCGTATCCCTTGATCATGTCCACGGTCTTCATCCCCAGATCGTGGTCGGTGGTGTCCACCTGAATGTCATTGGCTTGCGCCCAGGCCTGAATGGCCTCCTGCTCGTCGGGGCGTACTGAATACATGAGAATGCTGGTCATTTTCTAGTCCTTGGTAACTGTCCTCGTTGATTTTGTTGCTAGATGATGGTTGTGATGATTGCCGAGTGAATCGCCGGAGGGATCAGCCGCGATTTTGAGCGCGCATATAGTCGCCGATCCGCTCCACGGCGGTGTGCAGATCCTCCATGGAGGCAGCATAGGAGATGCGGACGTAGCCTTCTCCCCCAGGCCCGAAGCTTGCTCCGGGGATTACCGCCACCTTGGCCTTTCGAGCCAGGTCGTAGACGAAGCTCCAGCTGTCGCGCATACCCTCGGGCAACCGGGCGAAGATATAGAAGGCCCCCTTGGGATCGATGACATCCAGACCGACCTCGGGCAGGGCCTTGACCAGATAGTCCCGCCGCTTGCGGTAGGCCTCGCGCATCGGATCCGTGTCATTCATGCCCTTGGTCAAAGCCTCCTGGGCCGCATATTGGGCGTTGGTGGTCACCGAAGTGATGGTGAACTCGTTGACCTTGCTGATCTGATCAATGACGTCGGCCGGGCCAGCGGCGATGCCGACCCGCCATCCAGTCATGGCATGGGACTTGGAAACCCCGCCAAGAACGACCGTCTGCTCAGGCAGGATGGTGCCCATGGACACATGGGTGCCCTGATAGGTCAGCTCGGCGTATATCTCATCGCTGAGCACGAAGAAGCCGTGCTTGCGCGCCACCTGGGCCAGAGCCTCCAGATCCTCACGGGCGTAGGTCACTCCGGTGGGATTGGTCGGATAGTTGAGCACCAGGGCCTTGACCGGACCATCACTGTGTTCGATGGCGGCCTCCAGCTTGTCCGGCCTGAGAATGAAGCTGTCATCGGATGTGTCGACGAAGACGGTCTTGGCGCCGCTCAGCTGGGCGATGGGGATGTAGAGCGGGAAGATGGGCGTGGGCAGGATGACCGTGTCGCCCGGGTTGATCATGGCGGTAAGGCCCGAGAAGATGCCCCCGGTGGCCCCGGCCGTAATCACCATCTGCGTGTCAGGGTCGTAGTCCAGTCCATACTTGGCGTGTAGATAGCCGGCCGCCGCCTTGCGCAGACTGGGCATGCCGCGACTCTCGGTATAATGACTGTGGTTGTCCTGGATGGCCTGGATGCCCGCCTGCTTGACGTGCTCGGGGGTGAAGAAGTCCGGCTCCCCCAGGGTCAGCTTCACGATGCCGTCTATTCCGGCGATCTCCTTGTTGAATTCGAGAATGTCGCTCGGTGCCAGGGCTTTGACCCTGGCATTCATATGATCCGCCAATGTCATTGGCTTGTCCTTTCCCATGCGGTTACTACAACCATTGTCGCTGGTGCCGCCCTACCGACTATGCGGTGACGATGCACGGGAAATGCTGTCGACGACTGCAGGGCCGGTGGGTTCCGATCCATGCAACCGTTCCTACAAGGCACGCGGCGTCACAGATCGAATCCGTGCCACCAATAGGTAAATCGTGTGCCCTGCATGCTGAAACCTCCTGCGGTGTCTACAATCAGCATTGATAGTAAGCGTACAGCGAAGTTGCGGCAATCCGATAAACGCGACCATTATTTGACCAGGCACTTCCATTTTGCGGACGCGACAGGTATCCAAAACACTTTTTTATAGCAGGTGACATGGTACCAGGCCAGATTAATCTTCAGGTTCCCTGGTAGGCTCCCTCGGATCACCCATTCACCAGGCTGGCAAATCGCAGACCGCGAATCTTTACCAGCACATTGAGATAGCCCCCCCCCCACACACAAGCTCTCATCTCATTCCGACCCATTACATCCCGAAGTATTGATCGGTTGTATGCTGAGCTCATCTCTTCGCTATGGCCGGCAAACTATGACCAGCTAAAGCGAATTGGGTAAAAAGTCATGTCAAAGCGGTGTCGTTCTACCAAACTCGATCATAAGAGTGGCCTTTTTTACTGTTCAGGCCTTTGCGTTTGAGATCACCGTCATATACTTTGCTTCAAAGACAGGCAAGGGACAGAGTTCTTGGATGTCTGTCAAAAAGGGGTGAGGAAATGACCAATCGAGTGGCGCTGGTCACTGGGGCCACCAGCGGCATAGGATATGAAACCGCTCGGATGCTCGCCGAGCATGGATACCGGGTGTATGCAGCAGGACGACGTGTCGAACGACTGAAGCCGCTGGGCGACAAAGGGGCGACAGCCGTTCAGATGGACCTGACCGATTCCGCCTCCATCGAGAAGGCCGTCGCACGAATCCTGCAGAAGGAGAGGCGGGTTGATTTGCTGGTCAACAACGCCGGATATGGCTCCTATGGCCCGGTCGAGCAGGTCTCCATTGATGAGGTCCGCCAACAATTCGAGGTCAACCTCTTCGGCCTTGCCCGCCTGACCCAGCTGGTACTGCCCGCCATGCGCCGGGCCAGACGCGGCCGGATCGTCAACACCTCTTCCATGGCAGGCCGGATGGTTACCTATATGGGTGCCTGGTACCATGCCACCAAGTATGCCCTTGAAGGCTTCAGCGACGCCCTGCGTATGGAAACGCGCCCCTTCGGCATCGACGTGGTCCTGATCGAGCCCGGAGCCATTGCCACCAACTGGGGCACAATCGCCGCCGACCATCTTCAGTCAGTCACCCGCAAAAGCGCATATCAAGAGTCAGGATCCCGAGCCGCTAACGGACTGCGCAAGCTTTACTCCAGCACACTTTTGACCCAGCCATCGGTTATCGCCAGGGCCATCGTTCGTGCCTCGACGGTACGCCATCCCCGTCCACGCTACCTTCTGGGCTTCGGCGCCAAACCTTTGGTCGCCCTTCATGCCCTTCTCCCCACCCGTGCCTGGGACTACCTGATGGTCCATGCCAAGGACCTATAAACGCTAAAACTATGTGTCAGAGCAGTACACCATTGAAGCAAGATGTGCGCAAAGAGGTTTATGTTTGGTGAGGCAAAGTTCTGACCTGGCTACTGTGAAATACCAAGAGTCTGATATATATCACTTTCCCTGGCTAAGGCTGGTGCTGATGAGGACGGCCGTGTGAATGACGTTAGGTTGGGATGTTGCAAATACTGTGCCGCACCATTCGTTGATATTTGTTTCAGTTTCTGACTACTCCCAAACAAAGCAATTGCTTTAAGCGCCTTTGAGCAATGGACGGTTATAATGTAATGAATTATCGTCAGCTATTAGCTCACAGCCTGCATGCCTTTCGATAGGGGGTTTCGTTGAAGCCTGAAGAATCTGAGTTCAGCGCCGATCCGGACTCGCCCTTGGCATTTTTCCGGAACGGAATAAACAATGGCATCACTAAGGGCAATACAGCCATCAAAGACATCGTTCATGCACTGGAACGCGAATCCTCCGAATTCGCCTTGGCTCATAAAGCCATGAACAGCGATTTTCGTCTGGTGGTAGATGCTCCAAAAAATACCCTCGATGCCATCGCTAATGGTGACATCAAGCTGACCACCGATAAAGCAGGCAACACCTTTGCCCAACTTTTGGATACCAACGGGCGATATGGAAAGAAATTACCCATTAAGCGCGAGGATTTCAGCGAGGGAATTAATCCCGTTCAAGCGGCGAATGCAATACAACTCAGGGCAATTCAAGGTCAGCTTGAAGACATCGCCCGCCAGATTGCAGTCATAGATGTGCGCGTGCAGGAAGTACTCGAGGGGCAACAGAACGACAGGCTCGGCCTCCTACAGAGCGGCATGCGCCTTTATCTGCAGGCCCGTGAAGTTGACGACGACACTCTTAGAAAGCTCCTTATATCTCAGGCTTTGCGCGCTCTATCGGACGCAGAGGCCCAGCTCGAGCTGAAGATGGAGTCTGACGTAAAATATCTCGCAAATGGCGACTACGAGCATGAAAAAGGCAAACGTACAAAACTCATCGATGAAAGAATGGAGAGCATCAACGGTTGCTTTCCTGCCATACACGAGGCGTCAATTGCCAGAGCAGCCATTTTTTGCGAACAGGGAGAGCCCAAGGCCATGGTGAAAGCCCTGGAAACATATTCGCACTTTATCAAGACGACTGTAGGAGACAATGCGGGCCTTCTAGCGGAATGCGATCGCTCCGATACAGGAACCGAACAGGGAATTTGGCGATCTCGGGCCGTACTCCAACTTGACGTATCCAAACTAAGCAAATCCCTAGCATTGCCCGAAAAGCACTTGTACCTAAAGGTAACTGATAAAAAGGATGAGAGCCATGAAGAGCGTTAGAGGCTGCACCAACCAGGAATGCGACTCTTACAAAGAGAACTTGAAATATAAAAAAGACTTCGATTATTGTCCGAAATGCGGCTCAAAACTGATGACCGTATGCAACTCCCGTGGATGCCACACTTTCTTGGATAACCCGGATAGCATCTTCTGCGCCCGCTGTTTGGCCAAAAGAAAAGACCGTGCGGATCATGTGAAGAAGAACATGTCCACCATCGGCGGAAGCGTGTTAGTAGCAGGTGGTTTCCTCGCAAAAAAAGGCAAGACAATCGCCTCAGTTTTAGCGACGGCAAGCAAATTCATACCAAAATGAAGGCCTTCATGGACCGGAACAACATGCCTTGGGCGCGGTGGCTGGCATCCAACATGTACTCCACCCCATATGCGTGGCCAGATGACTGAGTCGACACCATACCAGCAGTTTGCTAACCGGCCAGGGAGCAACACGCTACGCCCAGATCAGTAGGTTCGAAATATGCAACATACTGACGGATAGAGCCAGAAGGCGTTGGGAGTTGAGAGCGGCCAAGGCCGCGACATCAGAGTTTGACGACACAAAACGTCCGATTAGTGATTCCATGATGTTGTTATATAGTTGTTATGCAAGTGAGTCATAGGCGATTCATGAAAGCGTTGAGGTATCGGCGGCTTCTGTGACGACGACTCTCGCGGCTGGATTCTAAAAGCGATCAGAACTTCAGCGGCCAACAATGAGCACCAGGAATTTTGAGAGGAATAGCCATGAGCTTGACGAATGACAAGAATCCGAGGGTTGAAGTCACAAAGATATTTGCCGACTACGAACACCCCATGACTGCGGCAGTGGAATGGGCCCAAAGCATCGCCACTTCCAGGGGAATAAATCCCAGCAAGGATCAAGTTGTGTTTATCCGTGAACTCAGGCGTGCGGAGCCGAGTCTAAGTCTGAAATCCGCCGTGTACCTTGCTCAGATGACAGAGAAAGCTGTCCGAACCGAACACAACGCAGATGAAACAGGCATCAAGAGTCTGCTGGACACTGATAGCATTATTCCGTGAGCCCCACCAGTCCCATTCAAGCGAACTGGGGATATGGGTATGCCTCGAAGTCATCTAAGTGACGATATATTGGGCTCACTATGATTGGGGTCCTTTTGTTGAAGCCAACCTCTCCCCCAAATAAGATAGTGCTTTCAATTTTCTCAACTGCTATGTGGCGATGAGCCGCCTGCCCTCTGGTCGGGTATAACACCAGTGTGGCCATACTCTGATCTTAATGATGGCGGTGCTTCCCGAAACGCTTACGTGGATTGCCAAAGATCTGGGTCAGACTTTGCTTGAACCACTTCGCTAATCTTGCCCCTCGCATTAATCGGAGCCGATAAAGCGCCCTCTAATCGCGCAATAGAAGACTTCGAGACACCATATGTTTCCCCACATATTTATCTCTTCAGCAATTATGTTGGCTTTTTGTTTTTCTGCAGCTAATGCACGGCTATGCCATTTGGCATACATGTCAACCAAAGGAAACTGATATGCAGTCATAGAACACACACAAGGTACTGGCCCTAGTGCGAACAAGCGCGTCAGCGGCACTGATGTTGGTGTTACCGGAACGGCTAGCGTTCCTGAACTCATTACAACTGCGCAGAAGCCAATGATTGAACAGATCCAAACCAGAGAAAATGGTTCATCGCTCAGCACTGCAGAACTTGATCAATTGGCCGATTGTCTGGATCAGCTTCCTACAGAGATTAAAAATGCCGACTCCAGGACCATTCCGCATCTCGCTGAAAAACTGGATAACTTCTTAGCTGACGGAACCTTCTTTTATAACTGACCCTCAGGTAACCAGATCCAACCGAGGTTTGATTTGGGAGGGTTCATTTTCCAGACAGGAATTGTCTTTATCCAATACGGTGTCCCGGCCTATAGAATCGTCAGCGGAATCAGCACGCTCGGTAAAGTCTGGGGCGGAATTTCCGGTATCAAATGGGCGCTGCGATCAGGTCATGCTGAGCTCTGATTGGAGGAGATGTTGCCAGAGTGCTGTTGTGAATAATTGGGATTGACTGTGTAATAAAGGAATGCTTCGGCTGATTTATGCTCTGAGTATTTGCAATTCAGGTGACCACTGACACCATAAATGTTGATGGTCGCCAACTCTACTTGTAATCAAAGGAGTATCGAATGAAACCTGGAAGAGACGCGGAACTTGTTCCGGGTCCATTTATCGATATCTGGATTGTCGGTATCATCGTTAGCGACGTTGACGGGTCGATATTTACACTGGTCTTTCTCGTTGTAACCATTATCGAAAACTGCACATATAAGTTCAACAATTCTCGTTGATATCCAGCTGATAATCGTATTCCTTGTTGGTTCCCTAGAAGCCCTGAATATATTCGTTCAATCAAAAAACAGAACACCGAAAGTTCCTCAGGGCAGTAGTTTCAGCGGGAAACATAGTTATTACACTGGTTATCACTTCTCCTATGGCAGTTTTTATGCTCCGATAGGCTTTATGCTCGGATGGGGGCCATCTTCATGGCTCTTGATTCTCGTGCTCATCACTGGAAGCTTGCCATCGAATTACTATTTCCATCACCGACTGCTTCCAAAAAGAAGTAACGATAATCATGGGCAAGAAGACCGTCCATCATTCTTGACCGTTCAGTCAAATAATGCTATCTTGGCGTGCATGGGTCGCAAGAGAAGTTTCGATGATGATGAGGTACTTGCCCGTGCCCGCGATGTTTTCCTGGAGCATGGCTATGAGGGCACGTCGATTGATGCTCTCGTCAAGGCCACGGGTCTGCTCCGGGGCAGTCTCTACGGTGCCTTCGGCAGCAAGCGCGGCATGTTCGTGGCTGCGCTACGCGATGCAACAGATTCGGAGTCGCGCGATTCAGGAGTGCTCAATCTGGTATTGGTGGCACTCATGGAGCTGTCAGATCATGATCTAGAGGTTCGCAGGCTGGTCAGGGATTACCTGGTAAAGCTGTCCAGCTCAGGATCTGACGATACCAATGCTGTGACCGTTGATGTCGCCACGCTCCTTGGTGAGACGCTGCTGCAGCGTGCACATATTCGGTTGCAGTCTGATGATGAAAGAAGATAAGTCATGAACAACAAGGTGGCAATTGTCGGACAAACGCTGGAGATTGAACCGCAAGGCTTGGATAAGATGTGGTCGTTCAAGGGGAAACTGGTGGTGCCGCTCGAGCATGTTCTCGGTGCCAGCGAGGATCCGGGCATTCTTGATGATGCCAAGGGGCTGCGTTCGCCCGGCCTTCATGTTCCCGGTAAATGGGCCGGCACATACATTGAGCATGGGGAAAAGACATTCTGGAATGTTACCAGACCGGAAAGTCCCATCGTCATCCAACTCAAGGACGAGCACTATGACCGGCTGGTGCTCGGGGTGGAGCAACCCCGCGAGCTGGTCAACCAGATCAATGCGGCCATTACAAAGCAGTAAACAATAAATTGCCGGACCTGAGCTCTTTTATCGACTATCGACATTTAATGGCCCAAGAACAAAATAGGTGGGCCGACAAGTCATATGACCATATGGTCTTTGACGTATTGCCGTATGATTTGTCGGCCCAGATGCTCACTCCCACTCGATGGTTGCCGGAGGCTTGGAGGTGCAGTCCAGGACCACGCGGTTGATGCCCGGGCACTCGTTGGTAATGCGCGTGGAGATGGTGGCCAGCACGTCGTAGGGCAGACGGGTCCAGTCGGCAGTCATGGCATCCTCGGAAGAGACCGGACGCAGCACGATCGGCGAGCCATAGGTGCGCTCGTCGCCCTGCACACCTACCGAATGCACATTGGCCAGCAGCACGACCGGGCACTGCCAGATCTGCCGATCCAGACCAGCCTTGGACAGCTCCTCGCGGGCGATGGCGTCAGCCTCGCGCAGGGTCTCCAAACGTTCCTGGGTGATCTCGCCGATGATGCGGATGCCCAGACCAGGGCCCGGGAAGGGCTGACGCCAGACGATCTGGTCAGGCAGGCCCAGTTCGGTGCCGATGGCCCGGACCTCGTCCTTGAAGAGGGTGCGCAGTGGCTCGATCAGCTGGAACTTGACGTCCTTGGGCAGACCGCCCACATTGTGGTGGGACTTGATATTGGCCGCCCCGTCTCCGCCGCCCGATTCGACCACGTCGGGGTAGAGCGTGCCCTGCACCAGGAACTTGACTTCCTTGCCGGTCTTGCCGGCCTCCTCAACCACCTGCCGCTGGGCCTTTTCAAAGGTGCGGATGAACTTCTCGCCGATGATCTTGCGCTTGCGCTCTGGTTCGGAAACGCCCTTGAGGGCGGTCAGGAAGTCCTGCGAGGCATCCACGGCAATCAGCTTGATGCCAGTGGCGGCTACGAAATCATGCTTGACCTGCTCGGCCTCCCCCTTGCGCAAGAGCCCATGATCCACGAAGACGCAGGTCAGCTGATCGCCGACGGCCCTGTGGACCAGAGCGGCCGCCACGGCTGAATCGACGCCGCCCGACAGGCCGCAGATGACCTGGTCGTCACCCACCGTGCGACGGATCTTCTCCACCTGCTGCTCGATGATGCCCGAGGCGTTCCAGTCCGACGGCAGTCCGGCGCACTGGTGCAGGAATCGGTCGATTAGGTCCTGCCCCAGAGGGGTGTTGGTCACCTCTGGATGCCACTGGACCCCGTACAGCCCCCGGGAAGGATCCTGCATGGCCGCCACCGGAGCACCCTCGGTATGCGCCAGGACCTCAAATCCCTCAGGCGCACGGTTGACGGCGACGCCATGGCTCATCCACACATCCTGCCTTGCGGGTGAATCCTGCAGGATTCCCTTGGCACTGTCGATGAAGGCCTCGGTCTTGCCGTACTCTCCCAGGGCCGCCTTGTCCACCTCGCCGCCCAGCTCATGGGCCATGACCTGGAAGCCGTAGCAGATGCCCAGCACGGGCACCCCCGACTCGAAAATCCTCTTATCTATGGAAGGTGCCCCATCCACGTAGACGGAGGCCGGGCCGCCGGAGAGGATGACCGCCTTGGGATCCTTGGCCAGCATCTGGTCCAGGCTCATCGAATGAGGCACCAGCTCGGAGTAGACCCCCGCCTCCCTGACTCGACGAGCGATCAGCTGGGCGTACTGCGCACCGAAATCGACCACCAGGACGGGACCCTGTGCCATAAGACTCCTTATACATATATACGTATGCTGTATCTGCCATGAATGCCCGGAAGCGACAATTCAACGCCCGCGGACAAGTCCAGTATGGTTGCAGTTTTCGACAATGCTACAGTCATTGAGCCCTCATCGGCACCCCCGACTGCAATCCTTACCTGCAAGCAGACAATTCCATCGCATTTTCTCACAAGAGCGAACACACTATGCAAGAAAACGTTCAGAAAAGTCTGCTCGTTCACGTACCATGTAGGCATTGGGTACGAACCCGACAGATGCCTGAAATGACACTGTACGAGCTCGTAACCGAGGTAAATAAACAATCGCACTAAAGTGCAGGAGTACACATGACGAATCCTGTTATCGGCACCCCTTGGGCGAAGCTGGAGACCCCAATCGCCGAGGAGACCATCGAGGCCGTCGACAAGTATTGGCGGGCGGCCAACTATCTTTCCATCGGACAGATTTATCTTCGCAGCAACCCCCTGATGAAGGAGCCCTTCACCCGGGAGGATGTCAAGCATCGTCTGGTCGGCCACTGGGGCACCACCCCCGGCCTGAACTTCCTGCTGGGCCATATCAACCGTCTGATCGCCGACCATCAGCAGAACACCGTTATCATCATGGGCCCCGGCCACGGCGGCCCTGCCGGCACCTCACAGTCCTACCTGGATGGCACCTACAGCGAGTACTACCCCAAGATCACCAACGATGAGGCCGGCCTGCAGAAGTTCTTCCGCCAGTTCTCCTATCCGGGCGGCATCCCCTCCCACTTCGCGCCTGAAACCCCCGGATCCATTCACGAGGGCGGCGAGCTGGGCTATGCCCTCTCTCACGCCTACGGCGCCATCATGAACAACCCCAGCCTCTTCGTTCCCTGCATCGTGGGCGACGGCGAGGCCGAGACCGGCCCTCTGGCCACCGGCTGGCAGTCCAACAAGCTGGTCAACCCCCGCACCGACGGCATCGTCCTGCCAATCCTGCACCTGAACGGCTACAAGATCGCCAACCCGACCATCCTCTCGCGCATTTCCGACGAGGAGCTGCATGAGTACTTCAAGGGCATGGGTTACGAGCCCTTCGAGTTCGTTGCAGGGTTTGACGATGAGGACCACCTGTCCATCCACCGTCGTTTCGCCGACCTGCTGGAGACCGTCTTCGACAAGATCTGCAACATCAAGGCCCGGGCCGAAACCGACGACATGACCCGTCCCTGCTACCCCATGATCATCTTCCGCACCCCCAAGGGCTGGACCTGCCCCAAGTTCATCGACGGCAAGAAGACAGAGGGATCCTGGCGCGCCCACCAGGTGCCGCTGACCTCCGCCCGCGACACCGAGGCCCACTTCCAGATCCTCAAGAACTGGCTGGCCTCCTACAAGCCCGAGGAGCTCTTCGACGAGAAGGGCGCCCTGCGTCCCGAGGTCACCAGCTTCATGCCCAAGGGCGACCTGCGCATAGGCGAGAACCCCAACGCCAACGGCGGGCGTCTGCTCAAGCCGCTGGAACTGCCTGACATCCACGACTACGAGATCGACGTCAAGAAGCACGGTCATGGCTGGGGCGCCACCGAAGCCACCCGCGTCCTGGGCTACTACACACGCGACGTGCTGGCCAAGAACCCCACCGACTTCCGCATCTTCGGGCCTGACGAGACGGCCTCCAACCGTCTGGCTGCCGCCTACGAGGTGACCAACAAGCAGTGGGATGCCGACTATCTGTCGGAGCTGACCGACGAGCACATGGCCCACACCGGCCAGGTCATCGAGCAGCTTTCCGAGCACCAGATGGAAGGCTTCCTGGAGGGCTACCTGTTGACCGGACGCCACGGCATCTGGAGCTCCTACGAGTCCTTCGTGCACGTCATCGACTCCATGATCAACCAGCACGCCAAGTGGCTGGAGGCCACGGTTCGCGAGATTCCGTGGCGCAAGCCCATCGCCGGCCTGAACCTCCTGGTCACCTCGCACGTCTGGCGTCAGGACCACAACGGGTTCTCACACCAGGATCCCGGCTTCGTCGACATCCTGCTGAACAAGAACTTCAACAATGATCACGTGGTCAACATCTACTTCCCCGCCGACGCCAACATGCTGCTGAACGTGGGCGAGCGTTGCTACAAGTCGACCAACTGCATCAACGCCATCTTCGCCGGCAAGCAGCCCGCCGCCACCTACCAGAGCGTGGACGAGGCCGCCGCCGAGCTGGAGAAGGGGGCCGCCCGCTGGGATTGGGCCTCGAACGCCAAGGATGCCGAGGATGCTGATGTCGTCATCGCCACCGCAGGCGACATCCCCACCCAGGAGGCCCTGGCTGCCGACGACATGCTGCAGAAGCTGGGCGTGAAGGTCCAGTTCGTCAACGTGGTCGACCTGCTGAAGATCCAGGATGCCGAGGAAAACGATCAGGCCCTGTCCGACGAAGAGTTCACTGAGCTCTTCAGCAAGGACAAGCCTGTCCTGTTCGCATTCCACGCCTACCCCGGCTCCATCTACCGCCTGATCCACGGACGTCCCAACCACGACAACTTCTCCGTGCACGGCTACGAGGAGCAGGGCTCCACCACCACGCCGTTCGACATGGTGCGCGTCAACAACATGGACCGCTGGTGCCTGGCCGCCTCCGCTCTGCAGCTGGTGGACGCCAACAAGTACACCGACCAGATCGACAAGTGGACCAAGTTCCGCGACGAGGCCTTCCAGTTCGCCGTGGACAAGGGCTACGACCATCCTGACTACACCGATTGGGTCTGGCCCGATGCCAACCGCGCCGGCCAGGAGACCATCTCCGCCACCGCCGCGACCGCCGGAGACAACGAGTGACACCCGATAACTCCTAAGGCCGATTGTCGGCGTTCCTTACCGGCATTGCCAGAATTCCCCGCCGTTTTCAACGGCGGGGAATTTTTTATCCATAGCGAGTCATGCATGGCCTCGCTGGTGCCACCCTCAATGGAAAAACCTGGCAAACACTCATACTGCTGGACAACAAGCGGGACAATTAACTCAACAACGCCATGGGGCTGCATAGCTGCAAACCCACGATCAGGCGGTTATTCGCAGGCATGAAATGGCACTTTTCATGTCGAAACGCCAAGGAGGGCACGCATGAAGGCAAGCACAAAGCTTATCAGTATAGATAACCACGGTGATTATCTGGATGTTGTCACCAATGGAGCCAGATTCAGAATCTACCTGCTTGATCGGAACATCATCAGAATACGGAGCACCTTCAATCAGCATTTCGGCCCCGAACTCTCCTATGCCTTGGTCAAGACCGCTTGGAAAGACAGTACTGACCGTCTTATGGCTGATGAGCGCGAACATGTCAAGCCGATACCAATTCATTTGACCGAATGCAAAGACGGTTCCAAAACCGTTTCCAACGGACTGTACACCCTGACTATCAGTCCGGAACCTTTCGCCTTCTCCATCAGCGACCAGGACGGCAATGTACTTCATCAGGATTTGCCAGGGCGGTCGTTTCTTCAGGATAGTCTTGGACGCTCCACGCACTATTCGAGCATGGGCAATCACGAGCACTTCTACGGTTTCGGCGAAAAATCCGGCGATCTCGACAAGCAGCGCCGTCGAATGCGCATGCACAACACAGACTCGCTGGGATGGGATGCCACTAAAAGCGACCCGCTTTACAAGATGATTCCTTTCTATATCGATTTTAACGAGGATACCGGTCTCGCGCATGGCCTTTTCTACAACAACAGTGCCGACTCAGTCTTCGACATGGATTCCGAACACAGCAACTATTGGCTGCGATATAGCTACTACCAGGTCGAAGCAGGAGACATAGATCTGTTCTTCATAGGTGGCCCGACCATAGCCGATGTCGTACACCATTACACGGATCTGACAGGCAAGAGCGCAATGATGCCCCTATCCTCTCTGGGCTATATGGGATCGACCATGTTCTATACCGAATTGGAGCAGGACTGCGACAAGGCCATCGAAGATTTTGTTGACACCTGTCGTCAGCATGACATCCCCTGTGACGGATTCTTCCTTTCCTCTGGATACACCAGCGGAAAGGACGGCAAACGTTACGTATTCACTTGGAACAAGAAGCGCTTCCCAGACCCCAAGGGTTTCGTGGATCAGCTTAAGAAAAAAGGTGCGCTTCTCGCGCCAAATATTAAACCGGGCATGCTGACCACTCATCCCCATACCGAGCAGATGGAAAAGGAAGAGGCTTACGTCAGAACGTCGGACGGCAAGGACTGGCAGGAAGATCGATACTGGGGCGGTTCGGCTCATTTCGCGGACTTCACCAGCCCCTCGGGACGACGTGCCTGGGCTAGAGAGATGAAAGAGAATTTACTCAATCTGGGAATTACCAGCATCTGGAACGACAACAATGAATACGAGATCAATGACGATCAGGCTCTGGTTGATGCTGAAGGGCTCCATCTGCCCATCAGTATACTGAAACCGATCATGTCGACCATGATGGCCAAGACCGCTCAGCAAGCTGTAAAGGAGTCCGCCCCCGGCACGAGGCCATATGTCATCAACCGTGCCGGATTCGCCGGAATCCAAAGGTATGCCCAGACCTGGGCCGGAGACAACGGAACTTCTTGGGATAACCTCAAATACAACGTTCCGACCATTCTGGGAATGGGCTTGTCAGGTGTAGCCAACCAGGGGTGCGACATCGGAGGTTTTGATGGCCCCGCGCCGGAGCCGGAGCTCTTTGTGCGCTGGGTCCAGAATGGAATTTTCCAGCCCCGCTTCTCCATCCACTCATGCAATACAGACAATACGGTCACTGAACCCTGGATGTATCCTGCATACACCGAATACATCAGCCAAGCGATCTTGCTGAGATACAGCTTGATCCCTTACTTCTATGCCCTTCTTCACCAAGCCTCAATCGACGGCTCCCCCATCATGCGGCCCCTGGTCTACGAATTCGAGAATGATCGCCGTACTTATCAAGAGAGCTTCGAGTTCATGCTTGGCCCGTCCCTTCTGGTCGCCAATGTACTGGAGAAAGGCGCAGACAGCATCCGGGTCTACCTGCCTGAGGGCGCTGAATGGTTCGATTTGACCAACAATCAATATCTCTCGGGAGGACAGGAAATTACGGTTCCAGTAGACCTGGGCAGCATACCTCTCTATCTTCGGACCGGGGGCATCATCCCCACTTGTCAGGGGTTGACAAACCTCCATCAAGAGGTGATCGACCATCTTGAAATCCTCGTTGAACCCAGTAAGGAGACCTCTTTCGATATTTATGAGGATGACGGTATATCCACAGATTATCTTCAGGGTCTGTATCGTCAGACCAGATTGGGCATCCACCCGGATACGCAGGGTGTCACTCTGGAGCTGAATAGCACCGGAGATTATGAAACCAAGGTCAAGCAGATGACGATTGCCGTCCTTTGCAAGACCATGGCGCCACTCGAAATCAGTTTGGATGAAGAGCCTCTTGATCGTTACCTGAATATTGACCAATTCAAAGAAGCCACGGATGGATGGTTCTTCGATGGCCAAGCCCTGCGTGCATTGATTAAATTCCCCAGGCCTGAAGGGAATCACCATCAGGTCAGATTGGAATTCACGGCAAAGGATCTCATTTCCATTTGAGCGCCAACATACTTCAAAGGAGTACAGCATGGTAAAAGCGGAAGAAACCGCGCCAGTAGATGACGACGATATTGCAACTGAAGGATTTAATCTAGCTCGATGGATCATTGGGTACCTGGCCTTTTGGATCATCATGTCGATAGGCTTCGCCATGGTCAGCCAGGTTCTGCTTCCACAACGCATCAAGGATCTGGGAGCATCCAATCCAACGGCCGTCCTGGGCACGATGACCTCAATCGGTTCCATAGTGGCCCTGGTTGCCAACATCGTGGTCGGCGCTTTGTCTGACCTGACCAAATCGAAATTCGGCCGCCGCTCGCCCTGGTTGTTCTGGGGCGCTTGGTTCACTCTGGCCTTCTACCTGCTCATGGGCAACATCGGCATCATCACCGGTCTGGTCGTCACATTGTGGCTATCTAAACTCAGCTTCAATATGATGAACTCCCCCATTTACTCGACGGTTTCCGACCGAGTGCCCAAACGATACCGCGGTACGATTTCGTCCGCCATCGGTTTTGGCAACACGCTAGGACTGGCGATTGGCGCCTGGGTGGGAGCCAGATTCATCGACAACGTACGAATGGGATTTACCATAGCTTCCATCTGCATGTTTATTTCAGCCATGCTTTTCTTGGCCATAATTCCCAGGGAGCCCAGCAATAAGGATGCAAAAAACGCCGCACCGGAGCAAAGCGCCTGGCGTCACATCGTCTATTCATTCACTCCGCCCATGCATGCTCCGGATTTTTGGAAGGCCTTCTGCTGCCGAACGCTGCTCCTGCTCGCCATACAGATGCTTTCCGGTTACTGGCTGTATATCTGCCAGGACTACATTGGTCTGTCTAAGACTTCAGCGGCCGCAGTAGTGTCAACCATCGCCATCTTCCAAATGCTGGCATCAATCGTCGCCATGTTCGTAGGGCCGCTGTCCGATCGTCTCCACCGGCGCAAACCCATGGTGGCCATGTCGGCATTCCTCGCCATAATCGGATTCATCTTCCCCCTGGCCATGCGAAGCATCACCGGAATCTACATCGCTTCCATCTTTGTAGCTTTGGGACAAGGTATCTTTATGGCCATTGATCAAGCCCTGAATGTCGATGTCCTGCCCAGCAAAGAGAATGCAGGCAAAGATTTGGGGTTCATCAACGCGGCAACAACAGCGGGACAATCCGCAGGCATGGCACTGACTTCCATCATCGTGTCGATGACCGGGACATATATCTACATCTTCCCTATCGCCATCGTCATGTCCATCCTCTCCGTATTATTCGTGCTTTCGATCAAATCGGTCAGGTAAGATAGTGGTATACGCATCGGTGAAAGTCTCAGATCCTGGGTGGTCCGGAGACTTCACCGGTGCTTTCTCGTAAAATAAGTTTTGCAGGTACACAACGGACCGTCATTCTGTGATCGGTTATGTGCAGAATCTCATCAATAAGCATCTGAGCGGCTTGGAATCCCATGTCCTGGTGTGGGATGCGAATAGTGGACAGCATCGGAGTCATAAGCCGACCAGCCTGGTTGTCATCTATGCCTAAGACAGAGACCTGTTCGGGAATGGCCATGCCTTGGCGCTTTGCGTATCGTATAAATTCAATGGCAATATTGTCATTGAAGGCGAGCACAGCATCCGTGGGATTTCTCATGAACGACTTGAAAGCTCCAAGTCCCCGCATCTGCACGGGATAGGCGCACGGCAGCACCTGGTAATCCAAACCGTATTTATCAGCTGAATCGACAGCTGCGTGCAGTCTGACAACGTTCTGCCATGAGTTTTCCGGCCCCTGCATATAAGACACGGAATGATGACCTGTCTGCCGCAGATATAGCATGGACGCATCTATGCTGTCCGACTCGTCCACCCGTATTGAAGCAACTCCAGGCACCACCCTGTTGAGTACCACTATTGGTTTGTATGAGGCGAAATGCCTAATCTGATTGTCGGAAAGTCTGGAAGAACCGAGTATGAGTCCATCGACATGATTCAGGATTCCACGGATGGATGCTGCCTCAAGACTGACGCTCTCTTGCGTATCGATTATGGATAATCCGAATTTGCGCAATTGGCAACATCGCTGTACTCCTCTGGATATACGCACCGATACAATGTTCTCCAAATCGGTGACCACAACAGCAAGAAAGCCGTGAAGTCGATTTTCCATGGGTACATCCAGAAGATCATGGTGATACCCAAGCTTTTCAGCAGTCTTCAATACATGATTTCTGGTGCACATTCCGACTCTGCCCGGTCTTGAAAAAACACGGGAGGCCGTAGACAGGGAGACACCAGCCGATCGTGCCACCTCAGTCAAAGTCACATAAGCCTGCTTTTTCATTGTCTCTCCCTTGGGAGGATTCCTACTGTAATGTGACCCATGCCACAAATATATGCATGCGGCACCACACACTCTCCTGCTTTTCAACAAGTTGCATCAGCTACAGCGGATCACGCATTGCATGCACGGATTTTCTTCGGTGCATCCGTCACCTATACTGATAACTGTTTGTGAACAAAGCAGTCACATGAGTATATGGGACAGGAGATACACAGTGAGCCCTGCAAGCATCACCATCATCAGCCCGGAGGCCGCCAACGGACGGAATGTAGTAGCCTACGGCCTCGTCAAGGCCCTGGCATCGCGTATGAAGACCACGGTCGTACGTCCGATCGCCTGTCACAAGGAGATGCTGACGAGTACCCTCATCGCAGCCAGTAGCTATCCTGATCTGGATCCCGATGTCTGCCGCGGCACCTGCCCCTGCAAAGCAACGAGCAACGAAGAACAGACACGTGCTGATGCCCTGGCAGCCTATGACCGCGTTGTGGCGCAAACAAATCCCGATATGGTCCTCGTTGTCGGAAGCGACCACTCCAAAGTCTTCGACCCTGCTATCATCCAACTCAATGCGGCCATCGCTGCAGATTTGCGTTCCCCGGTACTCCTCGTAGTCTGCACTATCGGACGTGAACCCAAACAGGTCATGAAAACCGTACAGGCCTGCCGTCGAACCATAGAAGCCAGCGGAACCACCCTGGCAGGTGTTGTAGTTTCCGGCTGTGAAGAAGGCCAAAAACAACCTCTTCAGGACTTCTTCAAAGATTACGATCGTCCTTGCTGGACGGTATCGAAAAAGGCATTTGACACTGACGCTGAGGCCGACCAAGTAAGAAATGACGCCTATAAAGCCTTCACTGAGGATGTGAATCCAGATGAAGTACTGAAGGCGGTTGAGGAAGCAAAGCCCAGAGTGACCACGCCTGTGGCCTTCCAGAACGACCTGCTGGCCAAGGCCAAGGCCAACAAGAAGACCATCGTCCTGCCCGAGGGCGGCGAGGACCGCATCATCAAGGCGGCCGACTACCTGCTGGCGCGCAACATCGTCGACCTGATCATCGTGGGCGACAAGGATTCCATTCTGGCTCGTGGCAAGGAGCTCGGCCTCAACAACCTGGACAAGGCATCCTTCCAGCCCATGGACGACGAGCAGGTGCTGGCCCCCATGGTGGAGCGCCTCTGCCAGCTGCGCGCCAAGAAGGGCATGACCCCGGAGCAGGCACGCAAGCAGCTGGCGGATCCTTCATACTTCGGCACCATGCTGGTGGTGTTGGGCAAGGCCGACGGCCTGGTGTCCGGCTCCATCAACTCCACTGCCAACACGGTCCGTCCCGCCCTGCAGGTGATCAAGACCAAGCCGGGCGCCTCACTGGTATCCGGAGCCTTCCTCATGTGCTTCCCCGACCATGTGGCGGTCTTCGCCGACTGCGCCATCAACCTCAACCCATCCTCGGAGCAGCTGGCCGACATCGCCATCCAGTCGGCCCAAACCGCCCGATCTTTCGGCGTGGATCCGCGCGTGGGCATGCTCTCCTACTCCACCCTGGGATCAGGCAAGGGCCCGGATGTCGACCTGGTCGAAGAGGCCACCCGTCTGGCCAAGGAGAAGGCACCGGACCTGCCCATCGTGGGCCCCATCCAGTTCGACGCGGCCTGGTCTCCCACTGTGGCAGCCACCAAGGCCAAGGGTGATCCGGTCGCCGGAAAAGTCAACGTCTTCGTCTTCCCCAGCCTGAGCGCCGGTAACATCGGCTACAAGGCCGTACAGCGCACCTCGGGTGCTCTGGCCATCGGACCGGTCCTGCAGGGTCTGAACAAGCCGGTCAACGACCTCTCCCGCGGCGCCTTGGTTGCCGACATCATCAACACCGTGGCCCTGACCGCCGTCGAGGCCCAGGACTGATTACCGTCCCTAAAACGTCCCTGTAAACCCCTGGGGCTGCTGCTGAATCTTATCTTCAAGAAGGTTCTGGTAGCAGCCCCAAAATCATGTCGGCCTGGCAATATACCGCGCCTTGTAAGGGCCGACGAGTAATCTTGAAGACTGATTGAGGAGCGCAGGCTCTATACAAGCACATCAGGAGGATGCCCCAATGGCGAAAACCGTCCTAGTCATCAATTCGGGTTCAAGCTCGATCAAGTACCAGCTGGTCGATCTGGAGACCAGCCAGAGCCTGGCCTCGGGTCTGGTCGAGAAGATCGGCGAGCCCACCGACGGCCATTACAAGCACGAGGTGAACGGCGAAAAGCACGAGCTTGAGGAGCCCATCCACGATCATGAGGTCGGGCTCAAGCGTGTCCTGGGCTTCTTCAAGGAGTATGGACCTGATCTGGACAAGGCCGGCATCATCGCCGTCGGCCACCGAGTCGTTCAGGGTGGAGCCATCTTCCCCAAGCCTGCACTCCTGACAGAGAAGACACTGAGCCAGGTCAAGGATCTGGCTGTGCTGGCCCCTCTGCACAACGGGCCCGAGGCTGAAGGCGCCGAGGTCATGAGCCGACTGATGCCGCAGACCCCGCAGGTCTTCGTCTTTGATTCCTCCTTCTTCTTCGAACTGCCCAAGAAGGCCTCCACCTACGCCCTCAACAAGGACATCGCCAAGCAGTACCACATCCGTCGCTACGGCGCCCACGGCACCAGCCATCAGTATGTGGGCCAGCTTGTTCCCGGTCTGCTGGGCAAGCCCGCAGAAGGCCTGCGGCAGATTGTCCTGCACATCGGCAACGGGGCTTCCGCTTCCGCGCAGGTCTCCGGGCATCCCGTCGAGACCTCCATGGGTCTGACCCCACTGGAGGGCCTGGTCATGGGCGGCCGCACCGGAGACATCGATCCGGCCGTTGTCTTCCACCTGATTCGCAACGCCCACATGAGCGTGGATGAGCTTGACACCCTCTTCAACAAGCGTTCCGGCATGACCGGCCTGACCGGACATGGCGACATGCGCGAGGTCCATAAGCTGATCGCCGAGGGCGACGAGGACGCCAAGCTGGCCCTGGACATCTACATCCACCGCATCGTCGGCTACATAGGCAACTACACGGCCCAAATGGGCGGTCTGGATGCCATTACCTTCACGGCAGGCGTGGGCGAGAACGACGAGATCGTGCGTCGCCGGGTGATCGAGCAGCTGGAGCCCTTCGGCGTGAAGCTGGACCAGGAGAAGAACGACCAGCGCTCCAAGGAGGCCCGGATCATCTCCACCCCCGACAGCACGGTGGCCGTCTGCGTCATCCCCACCAACGAGGAGCTCTCCATCGCCCGTCAAGCCGAGGTCGTCGCCAGCCAGGGCGATGCCTACGGCAACAAGTTCCAGGCCTGACCGCTGACTTTACCTATCCTCAAAAATTTGAATAATGATTGCAGGATGGATGATTGTGATTGGGATCTGGTTCTAAGAACTTGCTCTCGAAACGAAGAAGGTCGGTGACCGCAGCAATGCATGTGGTCACCGACCTTCTTGTATATGTCAATCCCCCAGGGCCGCCAAGGCCTCCTTGTGCAGAAGACCGTTGCTGGCCAGACCATTGCCTCCCCAGGGACCCTGGTTGCCTGCCAGGTCGGTGAAGCTGCCACCGGCCTCGGTCACGATGGGGACCAGCGCGCCCATATCATAGAGGTCAAGCTCCGGCTCGGCCGCCAGGTCGACGGCTCCCTGGGCCAGGAGCATGTACTGCCAGAAGTCGCCGAAACCACGTAGGCGCCAGATCCGGTCGGTCAGGTCGAGAAGCCGCTCCCGACGCCCTATGGCCTTCCACCCGGTCAGTGACGATATGGACATGGAGGCATCTTCCATCCGATCCACTCCTGATACGTGAATGGCCTTGGGGGCTTCGCCCTGACGCGCCATGTAGGCTCCCTGACCCCGCGCAGCGTACCAGCGGGTACCGAGCAGGGGGGCCGATACCACGCCGACCACCATCTGATGGTTCGCCTCCAAGCCAATCAGAGTCGCCCATACCGGGACCCCGCGCACATAGTTCTTGGTCCCATCAATCGGATCGATGATCCACCGTCTGCCGTTGGACTCCTGTTTTCCCAGCTCCTCCGCGTAGATGGTATCGTCCGGCCTGGCCTGGGCAAGTACGCGACGAATCACCGTCTCCGCCTCTTTATCAGCCTGGGTGACCGGGGTATTGTCCGCCTTGCGTTCCACCTTAAGATCCGGCGACTTGAAGTAGCCCACGGTGACCTGATCCGCCTGGTCGGCCATGGCGATGGCCAGATCCAGATCCTCCTGCCAAGTCCGCCTTTCGGCCTCGATGTTCATAACGCGGCTCCTTTCGCTCGAATCGGTGTGGCTCAGTCTTGTCCCTCGCCTGCCAGCATCCGCTTCCACATACCCGGGAAGTCTGGCAAGGTCTTGGCCGTGGTACCGATGTTGCGCACCCGGATGCCAGGTATCTTGAGCCCAATCATGGCGGCAAAGGTGGCCATGCGATGGTCCGCATAGGTCTCCATGACGGCCCCGTGCATACGCTGAGTCGGCACTGGCTCGATGACCAGGCCATCATCAAGTTCACTGGCCTGGCCGCCTATTCTGGCGATTTCAGTAGCCAGCGCCTTCAGCCGGTTGGTCTCATGACCACGCAGGTGGCCGATGCCGTGCAGACGGCTGGGGCAGTCGGCAAAGACCAGGATGGCCGCAATAGAGGGCACGATCTCCCCTGCCGGGGACAGATCGAAGTCGCCGAGTCCATGGATGGCTTCCCCGCCGGTCACCCTGCAGGTGGCGCTGCCCTGCCCGTCGGGAACCATGTCTATCTTCGCGCCCATGGTCTCCAGATACTTGGGCAACAAGCCGCCTGGTTGGGTGGTCCGCTCCGGCCACTTGGGCACGCTGACTTGCCCGCCTCCTATCAGGGCCGCTCCCAGGAAAGGGGTCGCATTCGACAGGTCGGGCTCCACCTGGACCTGATCAGGCAGCTGCGTCCCAGCAGGCCCTCTACCTTCAACGCTCCACCTGCAACAATCAGGATTGGCCTGGACCTGGACTCCGGCCTGACGCAGATCCTCAACGGTCATGGCGATGTGTGGGAGGCTGGGAAGCTGCTGGCCGGAGTGGACGATGATCGTCGGGCCATCAGCCCTGGCAGCCAGCAGCAGGAGGCCGGAAATGAACTGCGAGGATGCCGAGGAGTCTATGGTCACCTCTCCGCCAACCAGGTGAGACGGCGGCGTGAGCACAAAGGGCAGGAAGCCCTCCTGGCCCAGGTATTCGATCCTGGCTCCCAGCTGGGTCAGCCCGTCCAGCAGGGGCCTCATGGGACGTCGATAGGCTTGTTCGTCTCCGTCGAAGCATGTGGGGGCATCGGTCAGCATGGCCAGGCCCGGCACGAAACGCATGACGGTTCCAGCCAGTCCGCAGTCCACCCGGGCGCCGCCGCGGAAACGGCCGCCTGCCGGTGGAATGACCGTTACATTCGTAGGGTCGTCCAAATCAACCCGACAGTCCACGCCGAGAGCCTCCAGGGCCGCAATCATCAGGTCCGTATCACGCGATCTGAGCAGACCAGTCAGCCTGACGGGTCGACTTCCCAAGGCCGCCAGAATCAGATACCTGTTCGAGAGGGACTTGCTCCCCGGTATGGTCACCGTTGCATCCAAGGGGCCACCCGCCTGCGGTGCCTCCCATGTCTCTTCCGCTGTCATGGTAACCATGGTAACCGCAGGCGCAGAGCTGTTCCCACTCCCTGTTCACCCGCCAAAGGTCCAGCGGGGACCTGGCCCTGTGCTATATTGATACATTGTGCTCATACGTTGATGCTTATGAGCGCCGGGCTATAGCGCAGCTTGGTAGCGCGCCTGCTTTGGGTGCAGGATGTCGCCGGTTCAAATCCGGCTAGCCCGACTTTTGCCTTCGTCCCATGTCGGGAGTCGGATCCTTGGCGTTCATGCCCAGCAATCCCGTAAAGAAAATGGCCAGAGCCAGCAGGCCTGTCAAGCCCGCATAAATAGACACGGTAATGGCGATGCCGACCAGATTGCCCAGGGCCAGAAAAATCATCTGCCCCAGAGGCGCCCCTATCATCATGACAGTCTGTACCACTCCCATGGTTGCAGCCAGGTGGTCCTCGCCCACAGTACTGATGAGCATGGTCATGAACCGAGGATTGATTTTGCCCAGAAGATAGTTCATGACCAGGAGCGGGAGGAAGAGCAGGGCAGGAATGTGCAACCATACCAGGTTGACCCCTACCATGGCGGTTGCGGCCATGACTCCGGTCAGCAGGTGCGCCATGGGCAGCCGCCGGAGCGGATCTGAGGCAAGGAGTGCACCAAGGATGAGTCCCAGGGAGGAGATGCCGTTGACGGCGGCTATGGTCGTTCCATAGCTTCCCCACCAGACCCCGGACATGGAAATCAGCCCCAGGTTGAGCAGGGGCTGCAGAGCCGTCCCCAGAAGGTTGACCAGACAGCCGAAGCCCACCATCAGGATCAGGAAGGTGGAACTGCGGAACTCCCCCAAGGTCACACGGAGGCTGGAGGACAGGCCCACATGCTTGCCCACAGGTGAACCGTTGTCTGAGACCTCCGCCCTGGCGAATTCCCTATAGCCTATGGCTACCAAAAGCCCTGCCAACAGGAAGGTGGCTACGTTGATCAACGCAAATACAGCGAATCTGTTGCCCAGGATGGCAATCAACACTGCACCTCCGCCTGCACCGATGACAGCCGCGACATTGGATGCAGCGGAGGTGATCGAGGTAGCCTGGTGGAGCTGGCCTGGCTGGACCAGGTGTTTGAGGACCGGCATCCACAGACTGCCTGCATATCCCTCCAACATGGAAGATGTCATGTCCATGGCTACCAGCAGCAGAAAGACGGGTAGGCCCTTGCACCTGCCGATCGCCATGGCAATGACCAGATAGATACAAACCTGAACCAGTTTGATCACCAGTTGCATCCGTGTTTTGCGCACGGTCCTGTCGGCCAGGTATCCGATCGGGATGGCCGTCAGGGCTGGAGCCACCCAGGCCATTGAAGCTATGGAGACGGCCAGTCCGGCAAAGGGCATGGTCTGGGCATAGACGATGAAGACGATGTTGAAGAGTTCACCACCGACCGTATTAAACAGACTGGCCAGAACCATGGTCACGAAAGGCTTGTTCTTCAGAAGCTCCTGCATGTCAGCGGCCGATCAAGGCAGTTCGATCTTTATGAGGGTCCGGTGAAGCAGCCACCAGGCCGGCAGGGAGGCCAGGAAGATGATCAGAAGCACCAGCGCCGACAGCAGCGGGGAGAGGGAGAGCAGGTTACCCACCACAGCATCCATCAGGAGCAGGACCCCGAACATGATGGGCAGGGAGCGCTTCCAGAAGCCCAGGCAAAGGGCGATGCCGACCAGTCCCACCAGTCCTGTGAGATTGGTGGCCAGCATCAGGAGAACCTGTCCGAGCAGACCGCCTGGCGAACCCGTCCCGAGCGAGCCAACAAGGTGGTCGACCAGCAGCATGACAGTGAGGGTGATGACCGCCCCCGCCGAGTAGGACAGGGCCGTGAAGAGGCCTGCGAATACCAGCTTGGCCAACAGTATTCGGCCCCGCGATACAGGGCATGACAGGGTGAGCGCCAGGTTCCTTCCTGTGTAGGGTTCGATGAAGACCAGGTTGCAGAGGGCAGCGGCCACCAAAGAGAAACCCACCAGAAGGATGACCGTGGCCATCTGCAGCACGAAGACCAGACTGGACAGCCGCCGATCAGACCGGCTGCCCGTGTGGCCAATGGCCAGGAACATGCCTCCCAAGGCCAAGGCTGCAGCCACCACTGCCAATCCTGCGAAGATGCAGGGCCATAGTCTCGTCTTTTTCAGCTCCAATTTCAGCAGCGTCTTCATATCAGCCCTCCATGGCCTTGACCAGGGTTCGCTCGGCGACCTCCTGGCCCTGATTGAGGAGCTCCGGCACGCTGGCCCGCAGGCTGACTCTGCCGTCCGCCACGACCATCACGTGGTCGGCCGTGTGCAACACTTCGGAGAGAATGTGGCTGGAAAAGAGGATTGCACTCCCCTGGGCTGCCAGGCTGCGCAGGCTATCTCGCAGCTGTCCGATGGCCACAGGGTCCAGTCCGTTGAGCGGCTCGTCCAGTAGGTAAAGGTCAGGATGATGGCCCATGCACCTGGCCAGGGCCAGCCTCTGCCTCATGCCCATGGAATACCTTCCGACAGGCGTGGCTGAATCCGCAGTCAATCCAACCTTCTCCAAAAGTTGGCTGATTCCAGTGATCTCGGCGACCCCACGCCCCCCGTCTGCCAGCGCAAGGTAGGCCAGGTCAATCTCCAGGTTCTCCCTGGCATTGAGGGACTCGTAGAAGACGGGCTCGTTGATGGACACCCCCATCCTGGCGAGAATGCCAGGATAGCCTTCGCTAAGAGGCTTGCCCAGAAAGCGGACCCGACCGCCGACGGGCCTTTGCATTCCGGTCAGAATCTTCAACAGCGTGGACTTGCCGGCCCCGTTGACACCCAACAAGCCGAGAATCTCGCCCTGCACCAGGGTCAGGTCCAGGCCGGACAGCACCTCCCTGTCGTCAAATACTTGGACGATACCGTCCGCCTCCAGCACTTTCATGAAACTCCTTTCAAAAATACCACTGGTATGTTTGATGGAAACAAAAACCATACACTCGTTGAGTGCCCGAATCTTGCCAGTAGCCAGAGCACTTTGCCTTAAGAAATCCATCGGCTCTAAGCGACCCCTTGATCCTGATTCAGGTCAGATTCCACTTGCGTGGACTCCCCACCGGTCGCAGTCAGAGGATTGCTCTTCAGATGTGCATGCAAATGCACGGCTGCGCGAATGACCCGATCATCGATGACCGGAGCCCCTATTCCCTTGAGCATATCGGCCAGCAGGGTGAACTTGGAGACCACCTGGTCCCGGGTCATGGTAGAGAATCGGATCCCTATCCACATATTGAGCAGGATATAGAGCACTTGGGCCAGATCCTCGGGATTGCAAGGGGCGATGGAACCGTCCTCCACACCTTCCCGGACGTAGGGGGTGATCACGTCCACAATCCTGTCCATGTATTTCAGGTACATCTCCCCCACCATGCGGGGACTCTTCAACAGGGTTCTGGCTGAAAAGGTCACATCGAGACGCGAGTAGGCCGACAGGGAGGCGATCAGCTCGTTGCGCAGTTTTTCCAGACCAGTTTTTCCGGGCCATTGCCCCAGCCAGTCCCCCTGGGATGAGGAGGAAGCCATGCGCTCGGTAACCGCACGGAAAATGGCCGTCTTGGAAGGAAAATGATAGTAGACCGCTCCCTTGGTCATACCGCCCAGACCATCGACGATGTCCTGGATGCTGGTCCCGTCATATCCCTTTTCCAGGAAGAGCCGCTGGGCCACATCAAGGATCTGATTGCGATGCCCTTCGGGATCCTTCGGCGTGCCCATATGGTGCTCCCCTTCCTGTCGGCGCATCAAAGCTTGACCATCCTGGCCCGACCATCCTGTCCGACAAAAAGCTATCATACCACTGGTATGTTCTGCTTAGCCAATCGGGAACTTTATGCCTTGACATTAATTCTTCTGCAGGCGACGGATGGCCTCATGCTGGATGGCCACCACCGCCTTGGCATCGGCGACCCCAGCTGCGCAGAGCTCCTGCCAGGAGACCCAGGCCGACTGGATATGCTCACCCGGGTCGAACTCGGTGGGCCCCTGATGCCAACGGCGCAGATGCAGAACCACGATGTGTCCAAGCTCGTCGCTCATGCCCAGGGAGGAATAAACATCGGGGGCGGCATCAATCCAGCCGTCCTCCGGATCCAGATGGCTTTCCGAGCCCGATGTACCCTCAGGCCCGGGCACCAGACCGGTCTCCTCACGCAGCTCGCGCAGAACAGCCTTGACCGGACTCTCCCCCGGGTCGATGAAGCCGGCTGGCAGGCCGAATACGTAAGTCTGGGCGCCCACCCGGTACTCGCGGGTCAGCAGATAGGCATCGGCAGCGCAGTCGTGCACCAGCATGACCACACAGGGGGCGTGGCGGATGAGCTGCCTATCGATGGTTTCCCTGGATCCGTCCCGCCGGAACATAGCCACACGTTGTTGGTCGATAACGAATATCGGGCCGCGGAAGACCTCCCTGTCATCCATCAGCTCCGGAGCGCGGGTCATATCGATGCCCTTGGTCCCCTGGCCATCCCGGCCGGCCAGTCTGTCGGCCAATCGTGCCTGCAGATCCTGTGCTTCATCGCTCATGAAATCACTCCTCCTCAACCATCAGCCCGCAGCCGTCAGCGCACCACCACAGTCCAGGGATCGGTGACGATGGATGAGACCTCCACCTGCGGACGAACACCGGTAGCCGTCTCCAGGGCCCTGGCAATGTCCCCCTTGGCGTAGCTGAACCAGAGGCTCTCGATGGCCGAGTGCGGGGTGTTGATCAGCATGGGTCTGGGCTGATTGGGCCGACGGGCCATCCGAGCCTCATAGAGCGCCTGCTGGTAGGCATCCGTGGCAGGGTGATGGCGCAAATCGCTGGTGATGTAGACATCGGCCCCCGTGGATCGAACCAGATCGAACTCGGAGTCCCCCGAGCCAGGCAGCAGGGCGACCGTGGAGACCATGGCCCCGGACGGACCGACCGCCTGAACACCCAGAGCCGTCCTGGGCAAGAGGCCCGCCACTGTATGGACCAAATCCTCAAATGGAATGGGCTCCGAAAGCCGTCCCCAACGACCCAGGCCTACCTGAATCCCCTGATCGGCGTGCAGGTCACGCTCGGAGACCGGCCGTGGGGCAAGCGGTCTGGACTCCTGCAAATCCAGGGCATCGGCAGCAGCCTGGGCCACGCCACGGTATGCGGCATCAGCGTTGGTGTGCCCCACCCAGAGCCCGCAGTGGCCCTCAATCAGCCTGGTCACTATATCCCCTCGGAAGTCCAGGCCGGAAACCTGGTGGACTGACCTGAAGAAGAGCGGATGGTGGGTGATCAGCAGGTCGGCCTGGTGGTCCAGAGCCTCCTGGACCACATCGGGTCGAGGATCCACGGCGCACCAGATCCGCCTGACCGGCCAGGACGAATCCCCCAGGACTAGACCCGGATAATCCCATTCCTCCGCATAATCCAGAGGGTAGAGCCCCTCCAGCAGATCCACCACCTGGCCCAGGGGCACCGAAGGCCTCTGAACCTCATCCTGTCCATCAGGCATACGATCCCTCCTCGGATCCTTCTCTGATCCTGGACCACCCCATGTCAGGTCAGTGAGCAGCCAGCTCCCAGTCCTGGCCGATACCGGTGGACACATCCAGTGGTACGGCCAATTCAACGGCATGTTCCATGGAATCCTTGACCAGCTTGGTGGCCTTGTCGGTTTCGCCGGGAGCAATCTCCACCAGCAGTTCATCGTGGATCTGCAGGGAGATGCGGCTCTTCAGCCCCTTATCAGATAAGGCACGGCTGGCCTTGATCATGGCAATCTTCATGATGTCGGCAGCCGACCCCTGGATGGGCGCATTCAGAGCGGCCCTCTCGGCGGCCTCGCGGGTGGGACGACGCTTGGAACGCAGCCCAGGGAAATAGCGCCGCCGCCCGAACATGGTCTCGGTGTAGCCCTTCTCCCGGGCATCGGCCACCAGGGACTCCAAGTACTCATGAACCTTGCCGAAGGTGGCAAAGTACTTGGCACGCAGTACATCAGCCGCGGCCGGGCTGATCTTAAGCTGCTGGGCCAGACCGTAGGTGCTCAGCCCATAGGCCAGCCCGTAGCTCATGGCCTTCACGTGGGAGCGCTGGTCTCCGGTGACCTCCTCCATGGGTATGTCATAAACCAGGCTGGCCACGTACCGATGGAAGTCGGCACCCGACTTGAAGGCATCGATCAGGGCCTGGTCCCCGGAAAGGTGGGCCATGATTCTCAGCTCCACCTGGGAGTAGTCCGAGGAGAGCAACGCCTCATACCCGTTGCCAGGCACGAAGGCCGAACGAATCTCGCGGCCCCGGGCGTCCCTGTTGGGGATGTTCTGCAGGTTGGGGTCGACCGAGCTCAATCGACCTGTGGCGGCAACAGTCTGTTCATATGTGGTGTGCAACCTGCCATCCCGGGGATTGACCGCCTCGCGCAGGGTCTGCACGATCTGCTTGAGCTTGTTGGTCTCCCGGTGCTTGAGTAGCGCGCCCAGGAAGTCGTTGGCCCGCTCGTTGTTGACTGACTTGATGTACAGGTCCTGCAGGACCGAGACGTTGGTCGAATAGGAACCGGTCTTGGTCCTGTGGGTGGGCACCAGGCCCATATCGTCGAAGAGCACCTTGCTCAGCTGCTTGGGGCTCTGCAGGTTGACACGGCTGCCGGCCTTATCCCAGGCTATTTCCTGGGCCTGGCGGGCCTCTGCGGCAAACCGGTCGTGCATCTCCTTCAGGCGGGCATCGTCCACCTTGGCGCCCTCGGTCTCCATCTGCGCCAGGACTGCGGAGGTGGGCAGCTCTATGGTGCGCAGCAGGCCGTACTGGTGACGCTCGTCCATAAGCTCCTGCAGACGCTCGGAGACCATCATGACATACTGAGCCTGACGCAGAATCCGAGTCCCCCGTCGGCGTTCATCCTCATCCTCTCGCCCGTCCAAGGCCAGGGCCCCCTGGGTGGCCTCAGGCTCCTCCTCTACGGGGATGGCCAGGAAATGGGCGACGGCCTGTTCCAGGTTGTCGGCGTGAAAATCAGGCTCAGCCAGATAGCCTGCCAGCTTGGTGTCGAACAGGGGCAGTGGCATATGCAGACCCTGGCTCTCCAAGAGGTGCAAGTGCTCCTTGTAGCCATGGACCACGCAGGTGCCGATCCGCTGGTCAATCAGCTCCTGGATGGCCGCGCGCATATCTTTGTCAATATCTTCTGCCATGAGGACCAGACCGTGGCCATCCATGGAGAGAATGGACAGCTCCTCCAGGCCATAGTCGCCATGCTTGGCCCAGCCGATGGCGTGCAGAACCCAGTGCTCCTTCATGGCCTCGCTGCAACGCATGGCATTCTGGTCGGAGTCGCCGATGTCCTTGATTTTATCCAGGGAATCGGCCATGGCCTTGACATGGTCCGCAGAGCGTCGGCAAAGGGCCTTGCCCGGCAGATGCTTCTCGCACCAGTCCCGCAGCTGGTCAGCGGATTCGGCCTTATCGCGCTCGGGCTGGGTGAACTCCTCCTGCTTGTTGCTGACATCGACCAGGGCGGAAGCTGGAGAGTAATCGTAATCGGCGACGGTATTGAAGCCCCGCAGGATCTTCTTACGGGTCTGCGGGCCGAACTGCAGCTGCTCGAAGATGGGCAGGACCTGATCCGTATGGATGGTGCCGAAGCGCAGATCCTCCACCTTCACGCCCAGGTTCAGGTCACGCACCAGGGCGTTGACCTTACGGTTGAGCCTCACCTGGTCAGCGTTCTCCGCCAGGGCCTGGCCCTTCTTGCCGCCGATTTCGTCAGCGTGCTCCAGAATGGAATCCAGCGATCCATACTTGTTGATCCACTTGGCGGCATAACCGTCGCCCACGCCAGGCACACCGGGAATGTTGTCAGCCCCCTCGCCTCGCATGGCTGCCAGATCCGGGTACTGCTCCGGGGTCACCTTGTAGCGGTCCATGATGGCCTGGGGCGTCATGTGCTTGAGATTTTTGAAGTGGTGGCCGGGGTAGAGCACGGTGATGTCGTCGTCCACCAGCTGGAAGGCATCCCTGTCACCCGACAGGACCAGGGTCCTGAACCCGGCCTGCTCGCCCATGGTGGCCAGCGTGCCGATGATGTCGTCGCCCTCATAGCCGGGCTTTTCGATATAGGTGATGCCCAGGCCCTTGAGCAGATCCTGGATCAGGGGCAACTGGCTCAGCAGCTCCTTGGGAGCGGCCTCACGGGTGCCCTTGTACTGTGGCAGCATGGCGTTGCGGAAGGTGCCTCCCTTGACGTCAAAGGCCACGCCCATGTGGGTGGGCTTCTCCTTGGCCATGACATCCGCCAGCATGGTGGCAAAGCCCCACACCGCGTTGGTCGGCTGCCCTGTCGAAGTGGTGAAACTCTCGACGGGAAGGGCATAGAAGGCCCGGAAGGCCAGCGAATGTCCATCGACGACCAGCAGGGTGCGGCCGTCCTTGTCCTGCTTCTTCGTCTGGTCTTCCATAGGCGGGCTAACGGTCGTTCTGGTTGGCCACGTTGTTGATGACCACGTCGGCCACCTCCTGCATGGTCAGCCTACGGTCCATGGAGGTCTTCTGGATCCAGCGGAAGGCCTCGGACTCGGTCATCCCCATGTTCTCCATGAGCAGGCCCTTGGCCCGGTCCACCCGCTTGCGGGCCTCGAAACGGGCCTTCATGTCGGTGACCTCGTCCTTCAGGGCGTTGATCTGATCGAAGCGGGAAATGGCCACCTCAAGGGCCGGCAGCAGCTTTTCCGGAGCGAAGGGCTTGACCACGTAGGCCATGGCCCCTGCATCAGCCGCCTTCTCGACCAGGCTCTGCTGGGAGAACGCCGTCAGCATAACCACCGGAGCCAGATTCTCCTTGCCGATCTCAGTGGCGGCGGTAATGCCGTCGGTACCGGGCATCTTCACATCCATAACGACTACATCGGGCCTCAGCTCGCGGGTCAGATCAATGGCCTCCTGGCCGCTGGCCGCCTGGCCGACCACGTCATAGCCGGCATCCTCGAGAGCTTCGACGGTATCGAGCCTGATCAAAGCCTCATCCTCCGCCACAACCACGGTCCGCCCCTCGGGTGAATCGCTGCGGTTCTTACTCTCTGAAGCCACTTTCAACCTCGTTTCCTGAAAGTCCATCCTGGCTCCACCGAAAACCGATGAGTGACGGATGGGGTTCGCTTTATCGTGCCCCCGGTGAGACTCGAACTCACACTGCACGGATTTTGAGGCCGTTTCCTCTACCAATTGGGATACGGGGGCTTTTCGTTACCACAGAGAATCTACCATACTTTAGCGACGACGCAAGGTTATTCGTGTTGAATCTGCCTTAGAATGAAGACAGTTATGTATACAGGCACATCAGCAGTCGAAGGAGAGCATGATGACCACTCAAATCTATCGACGGTTCGATCCTTGGCGTACCTCCCCCGTCCAGGAGAAGGCCCGCAAGCAGATTATGGACAGCCACTACTTCAGCGTCGACAGGGTCACCTATGAATCCAGCGACAATCAGACCTTTGACCGCAGCATCGTCAGCGAAAAGCATGGGGACACCATCGCCGTCCTGGCCATCACCGATGACGGGAGGATCCCCCTGGTCGAGCAGTACCGCCTGCCCACCCACCGCTGGACCCTTGAGCTGCCGGCCGGCCATCCGCTCAGCGACAAGGAAGCCCCCATCGATGTAGCCACCAGACGTCTGCGCGAGGAGGCCGGATACAAGGCTGCCTCCTTTAACCAGTTCGCGAGGTTCATCAACACCCCCAGCTTCTCCACGCAGCACACGACGCTCTTCTATGCCGAGGGCCTGACCCCGGTCCAGCCTGCCAGCCTGGCACCAGAGACCCCCCACCAGAATGTACGGCTCTTCACCGTGGACGAGGCCTATGACATGGTGATCGCAGGGACCATATTGGATGCTAAAACAACCATCGCCATCCTGCGGGCGAAAATCGGACTGTCCGACCTGCACTGATGCTGTTCCTGCAGCAACTGCCTGCTGCCGATACGGCTTGAGCAGCGAGCCAACTGGCGCACGAACACTCGTATAGCGAACCGGTGGCATCTCCCCTACCTTGGCAGGCGGGGAGAGGCCACCGGTTCTTTGCTGTGCCGGCGTCAAATGAACCTAATGGTCCATCTGCCTGGTTGACTCAGTCGACAGCCAGGCGGCAGGCCGGAGACTCAGTCGTTGGCGCCAACCGTGTGCACGTAGATGCAGTCGGTGTTTCCTGGCTCATACTCACCCTGGGCGCTGCTGAGCACAACCAGGCAGTCGCCGTCGGAGACCTTGCCCTGCTTCTTCAGAGTGGAGTCCACGAAGGCCATGAGACCTGCACGGTTGAAGTCGTGGTAGTCCTGCTCGCACATGAACGCCTCGGTGCCCCAGCTCAGTGCCAGCCAATGATAAGTGTGCTCATCGGTGGTCAGCGCATAGATGGGGGCGGCCGGACGCTCACGGGAGACGCGGTGCACGGTGTTGCCGGTCTGCGTGAAGGCCACGATGGCCTTGGCGTTGATCTTGTCTGCCAGATCCACGGCTGCGGATGAGACGGCACCGGAGTTGGACATGTCCAGGTTGTGCATATCCGGAATACGGTCAAACCCGTGGGTGGTGGCGTACTCGGAGATCCGGGCCATGGTGGAGACCGTGGTGTCGGGGTAGTCGCCCACGGCGGTCTCGTTGGAGGTCATAGTGGCATCGGCACCGTCCAGGACGGCATTGGCACAGTCGGAGGCCTCGGCGCGGCTGGGGATGGGCGAATGAACCATGGAGCCCAGGACCTCGGTGGCGACGATGACCGGCTTGGCGTACTGCCGGGCAAGCTCGATGCAGCGCTTGGTCACCAGGGGGACCTGCTCGAAGGGCATCTCCACGGCCATGTCGCCGCGGGCGACCATGATGCCGTCGAAGGCCTTGACGATCTCCTCCAGATTCTCAACCGCCTGGGGCTTCTCGATCTTGGCCACGATGGGGATACGACGACCCTCCTCGTCCATGATCTCATGGGCGCGGTCAATGTCGGTGGCGAAGCGGACGAAAGACATGGCAATGATGTCGGCGCCGGTGCGGATGCCCCAGCGCAGGTCCTCCTCGTCCTTGGGGGTCAGTGCCGGCAGGCTCACGGCCACGCCGGGCAGATTGATGCCCTTGTGCGAGGAGACCGGACCAGCCACGACAACCTTGGTGTGAACCTGATTGCCCTCGACCTTGGTGACCTCCAGACGTACCTTGCCGTCATCGATCAGGATGGGATCGCCGGGATGGCAGTCTCCGGGCAGACCCTTGAAGGTGGTGGAGGTCATGTGCTCGTCACCCTCGACATCGTCGGTGGTGATGGTGAACTCCTGGCCCTCCTTGAGGATGACCTTGTCTTCGCCCTGCTCGTTCTTCTTGAACCAGCCGCAACGAATCTTGGGACCCTGCAAATCGACCAGGGCCGCCACGTTGCGTCCGGTCTCCTTGCTGGCCTGACGCACGTTGTTGTAAACCTTGAGGTGATCCTCGGGGGTGCCGTGGGACCGGTTGAGCCTGGCCACATCCATGCCGGCCCTGACCAGCTTGGTGATGTTCTCCAGCGACTCCGAAGCCGGTCCGATGGTATCGACGATCTTGGCTTTGCGCATATGCTACCTGCCTGTTCTTTTTCTTACTTGCCGTTTCATTGTACAGACTCGGCCTGATGTGAACCAGTATTTTCCGTTAGCGTTAACAATCCTTGTGGTTCAAGGGATTGTCAATCATTTTTCTCCCTGTGAGGCTGATTCAAGGGACTGATGGCGGCTCTTGATCACAGAGGCCAGTGCTGCTATGCCGATGGCCAGGACGATGACCAATAGGGATACCCAGGTCGGTATCTCCGGCACGACCGTCAGGGGCTGTCCGCCATTGACAAAGGGCAGTGTGTTGCCGTGCAGTGCCTCCATGATCAGCTTGACTCCGATGAAGGCCAGAACGACAGCCAGTCCCAGGGGCAGATACTCCAGCTTGTCCAGCAGGGAACCAAGCAGAAAGTAGAGCTGCTGAAGGCCCAGCAGGGCGAAGACGTTGGAGGTGAAGACGATGAAGGGATCCTTGGTCAGCCCGAAGATGGCCGGAATGGAGTCGAAGGCGAACATGACATCTGTAGTGCCGATGGCCAGGAAAACCACCAGCATGGGTGTGAAGTAGCGCTTGCCCTCGAAGGTGGTCCGCAGATGCTCACCGTCGTAATGGCTGGTGATGGGGATGACCCGGCGCAGGGTCCTGATCAGCCCGTTCTCGTGGTACTCCTCCTGTTTGCCACGGCTGGATACCATGTTCCAGGCGGTATAGAGCAGGAAGAGGCCGAATATGAAGAATACCCAGGTGAAGCGGGTGATCAACGCCGTCCCGGCCAGGATGAAGACGCCGCGCAGCAGCAGGGCGATGGTGATGCCGATGCTGAGCACATAGCGCTGAAGCCGCAAGGGCACAGCGAAGTTGCTCATGATGATGACGAAGACGAAGAGGTTGTCGATGCTGAGCGAATATTCGGTCAGCCAACCCGAATAGAACTCGATGGCCGGCTTGGACCCGGCCACCTTCCAGATCAGCGCACCGAAAATCAGAGCCATGACCACGAAGAAAGCAATATGCCGCACGCATTCACCGGTCGAAGGCACATGTGGCCGCCGTCCGATCACCAGAAGATCGACCACGAAGAAGACGGCCAGCACAACCAGGCTCACAACCATGAACGGCAGAGGTGTCTCGGACATATCACCAGACTTTAGCGGCAAGATATGACGTGCTGATCGCTCCGCATGTATGTCTCATCATCCTCACAGAAGGCATCCTGCAGGTCGGGCCTGTGATGCTCTTGCCTGACATCACAGGCCCGCAATATGGCCGAGGCAGACCACCGGCCAAGAGCTCCGGCCCAAAAGCCAAACCTACTTCTTGGCCTCGGTCATCTGCCGAAGCTCCTTCTTCAGATCCTTGATTTCGTCGCGCAGACGGGCTGCAAGCTCGAACTGCAGCTGTTGCGCAGCCGTGTGCATCTGATCGCTCAGCTGACGGATCAGGTCGGCGAGATCCTGTGCCGGCAGACCGGCCTGGAGGATCTCCTGGTGCCGCTTGTCGGCCTCCTCCTTGTCGTAGAGGGGCACGCCCAGGTGGGAGTTGCCCGCCTTGTTGGCGTTGCGGTAGCCGCCCGCCAGCAGGGTCTGGGTGTCCACGTCCTCCTTGGCCAGCATGTCGTTGACGTCGCTGATCTTCTTGATCAGCGGCTTGGGATCCACACCGTGTGCCTTGTTGTAGGCGATCTGCTTGGCCCGGCGACGGTTGGTCTCGCTGATGGCCTTGTCCATGGAGTCGGTGACCTCGTCCGCGTACATGATGACCTTGCCGGACACGTTCCTTGCCGCACGGCCGATGGTCTGGATCAGGGAGCGGTAGGAACGCAGGAAGCCCTCCTTGTCCGCATCCAGAATGGCCACCAGGGAGACCTCAGGCAGATCCAGCCCCTCGCGCAGGAGGTTGATTCCCACGATGACGTCAATCTTGCCCTCGCGCAGCTCCCGCAGGAGCTCCACCCGCCGCAGGGTGTCCACGTCGGAGTGCAGGTACTCCACCTTGATGTCACGCTCCAGCAGGTAGTCGGTCAGGTCCTCGGCCATCTTCTTGGTAAGCGTGGTCACCAGAACCCGCTCATGACGATCCACCCGGGTCTTGATCTCGTCCAGGAGGTCGTCCACCTGGCCCTTGACAGGTCTTACCTCCACCTCGGGATCCAGCAGTCCGGTGGGCCGGATGACCTGTTCCACCACCCCGTCGGACAGGCCCATCTCATAGTCGCCCGGCGTTGCCGACAGGTAGACGGTCTGGCCCACCTTGTCCAGAAACTCAGGCCACTTCAGCGGACGGTTGTCCATGGCCGAGGGCAGACGGAAGCCGTGCTCGACCAGGGTCCGCTTACGGCTGGCATCCCCCTCGTACATGGCACCGATCTGGGGAACGGTCACATGGGACTCGTCGATGACCAGCAGAAAGTCGTCGGGGAAGAAGTCCAGCAGGGTGTGGGGCGGCGTCCCGGGTTCGCGCCCGTCGAAGTGGCGGGAGTAATTCTCCACTCCGGAACAGGTGCCGATCTGGGTCAGCATCTCCAGGTCGTAGGTGGTGCGCATGGTCAGCCTCTGGGCCTCCAGCTCCTTGCCCTGCTTGCGCAGCTGGCCCACGCGCCAGTCCAGCTCCTCCTTGATGGTCTTCAGGGCGCGCTCCATCCGCTCAGGACCGGCCACGTAGTGGGAGGCGGGGAAGATGTGCACAGAGGTCTCATGGGCGATCTCGTCCCCGGTCAGCGGGTGCAGGGTGGAGATGCGGTCGATCTCATCGCCGAAGAATTCGATGCGGACGGCCAGCTCCTCATAGACGGGGATGATCTCGACCGTGTCGCCGCGCACGCGGAAGGTGCCACGGGTGAAGGCGATGTCGTTGCGCTTGTACTGCATGTCCACGAACTTGCGCAGCAGGTCGTCCCGGTTGATCCGGTCCCCCTCGTGCAGGAAGAGCATGCGTCCGGCATACTCCTCGGGCGTGCCCAGGCCGTAGATGCAGGAGACGGTGGCCACCACCACGCAGTCGCGCCTGGTCAGCAGATTGGCCGTGGCAGCGTGCCGGAGCCGCTCCACGTCGTCGTTGATGTTGGAGTCCTTCTCGATGTAGGTGTCCGTCTGGGGAATGTAGGCCTCGGGCTGGTAGTAGTCGTAGTAGGAGACGAAGTAGGAGACCGCATTGTCGGGCATGAGCTCGCGGAACTCGGCGCAGAGCTGGGCGGCCAGGGTCTTGTTGGGCTCCAGAATCAGAGTGGGCCGCTGCAGGCGCTCAATCAGCCAGGCCGTAGTCGCGGTCTTGCCGGTGCCGGTGGCGCCCATGAGCACCACATCGTTCTCGCCATTCTCAATCCGCGTAGCCAGCTCCTCGATGGCCTCTGGCTGGTCGCCGGAGGGCTTGTAGGGAGACTTGACCACGAAGGGCTTATCGGTCCGCTCAATGTTGAACCCCATGAAACTCCCTTCCAGGATGCGTCATTCGCCAAGGCCCGTCAGTCACTGTGGGAGGAACCCTGGGCCAAGGATTTCAGCTCTTCATATATCCTATCAACAGAATCGAACATTTGTTCGATAGGCTGGGACCCGTCCACCAATAGGTCGGCCTGAGCGCGCCGCGCACTGCTGTTGGTCTGTGAGCCGATGCGCTCAACAGCCTGACTCTGAGTCATATGCCGCTGATTCACCATGCGCGCAATCCTCACCTGGCTGGGGGCTTCCACCAGCAGAACCCTGTCAAAGTGAAAAGGTATGGCTGAGCGCACCTCAGTCAGCAGGGGCACCTCATGAACCACCACCTCGGAACCCTCCAGCCAGGGCCGCTCGGCCTTGGCGGCCAGGTCATAGACCAGCGGATGGATGAGATCGTCCAGATCCTTGCGGTCCCGGTCGGCCGTCGGCCCTCCGAAGACCCGCGCAGCCAGGGCTGACCTGTCCACTCCCCCATGGCCGTCCCCGCAGTCTGCTCCGAACCGCCCGAGGACCGCCCCTACCCCAGGTCCGCCCGGAGCGATGACCTCGTGGGAGAGCCTGTCGTAGTCGATGATTTTGGCGCCGTTCCGAGCCAGCCGAGCCGCCACCGTGCTCTTGCCGGCCGCAATCCCGCCGGTCAATCCCACACGTATCATCCACACCTCCCGTATATACCTTATGGCGGCACATATAAATGGAGGGGCCCGACCGAGGCCGGACCCCTCCATTCACTGCCTAATGCTCACTTCTTTTCCTTGAGCAGCTGCTCGCGCAGGGCGGCCAACTGGTCGTCGGAGGCCAAAGTGCCCTCGGAGCTGGACTCCGAGCTGTAGTTGGTGGTCTCCTCGGAGCTCTGACGGTGGGAGTGAGAACCGGAGGCGGGCGCCTGGGAGGACCTGCTGTCCTCGGCGGCCGAAGCCTCGGCGTTCTCCAGCTCCTTGGCCACGAAGGCCTTGTGCTGCTCCCAGAGGTCGTGGGCGGCCGCATACTGGGACTCCCACTCCTCCCGCTGCTTCTCGTAGCCGGCGATCCACTCGTTGGTCTCGGGGTCGAAGCCCTCGGGGTACTTGTAGTTGCCGTCCTCGTCGTACTCGGCAGGCATGCCGTAGATGGCCGGATCGAAGTCCTCGGAGGTCGGGTCGACGGAGTCGTCGGCCTGCTTGAGGGACAGGGAGATACGGCGGCGATCCAGGTCGACGTCGATGACCTTGACGAAGATCTCCTCGCCCTGCTTGACCACGGTCTCGGGGTTCTCCACGTGGCGATTGGCCAGCTCGGAGATGTGGACCAGGCCCTCGATGCCGTCCTCGACGGAGACGAAGACGCCGAACTGCACAATCTTGGTGACCTTGCCCTTGACGATCTGTCCGGGCACGTGGGTCCGGGCGAAGCGCTGCCAAGGATCTTCCTGGGTGGCCTTGAGGGACAGCGAAATGCGCTCGCGGTCCATATCCACATCCAGCACCTCGACGGTGACCTTGTCGCCCACCTTGACGACCTCGCTGGGGTGATCGATGTGCTTCCAGGAGAGCTCGGAGACGTGGATCAGTCCGTCCACACCGCCCAGGTCGACGAAGGCGCCGAAGTTGACGATGGAGCTGACCGTGCCCTCGCGGATCTGGCCCTTCTTGAGCTGGGCCATGAAGGTCTCGCGCACCTCGGACTGGGTCTCCTCCAGGTACTGGCGGCGGGAGAGGACCACGTTGTTGCGGTTCTTGTCCAGCTCCAGAATCTTGGCCTTGATCTTCTGCCCGATGTAGGGAGACAGGTCGCGCACGCGGCGCATCTCGACCAGGGATGCGGGCAGGAAGCCACGCAGGCCGATGTCGACGATGAGTCCGCCCTTGACGGCCTCGATGACGGTGCCCTCGACGACGCCGTCAGCCTCCTTGATCTTCTCGATGTCGCCCCAGGCACGCTCGTACTGGGCACGCTTCTTGGAAAGGATCAGACGGCCTTCCTTGTCCTCCTTGGTGACGACCAGAGCCTCGATGGTGTCACCGACCTGGACTACGTCGTCGGGATCGACATCCTTCTTGATGGAAAGCTCGCGGGAGGGAATCACGCCCTCGGTCTTGTAGCCGATGTCCAGCAGAACCTCGTCATGGTCAATCTTAACGACCGTCCCCTCGACCAGATCCCCATCGTCGAAGTTCTTGATGGTGGAATCGACTGCCTTGATGAAGTCTTCCTCGGATCCGATGTCATTGACCGCGACCTGGGGGACTTCCTTCTTGTTCTCTGCCATTAATTAAATTGTTTCTTGTATAGTTGGTGGATATTTTTACCGTATTGAGTTATGTGTTCCCGCCGGCAGGCGCGAACATTCCCTATGATAGGAGACACCACGGTCATTGTCGCCGGGGAGCCTCGGGCGTGTCGCAGGCAGGAATCCCTGCGGCTCGCTCAGCGGATTCGACCACATTGACCAGGAGCATGGCACGGGTCATGGGTCCCACACCGCCGGGGTTGGGCGTATAGGCGGATGCAGACAGCCTGGCGGCCGGATCTATGTCGCCCTTGATCCTCCAGCTCCCCTCCTGCTGATCCCAGATCCGGGAGACGCCTACATCCACCAGGACGGCACCTTGGCGAACCTGATCCTGACCTACCAACCCTGCTCGGCCCACGGCTGCGATGATTACGTCGGCCCTGCGCAGATGGGCATCAACATTCCTGGTGCGGGTATGGCAAAGCGTCACGGTGGCATCCACCCCGCGGTTGGTCAGGAGCAGACCGATGGTGCGGCCCACGGTCAGTCCTCGGCCCAGCAAGCAGACATCCTTGCCGGCCAGGTCAATCCCGTAATGGTCCAGCAGGTACAGAATCCCCCGCGGTGTGCAGGGCAGGGGGGTCCGCACCCGGCCGTCGGTATGCAGAACCAGCTGGCCCAGGTTGTAAGGATGCATGCCGTCGGCGTCCTTGGCCGGATCGATGCGCTCGATGATCTCAGTGGGATCCACGCCATCCGGCAGGGGCAGCTGGACGATGTAGCCGGTGCAGTCAGGATCCCGGTTGAGCTGATCCACCGCAGCCAGAATCCGCTCCTTGCCGGCATCGGCAGGCAGATCCACTCGGATGGACCGAATGCCAACCTGACGGCAGTCCCGGTGCTTGCCCTCTACATATTTGAGCGAACCAGGGTCATCCCCCACCAGAATGGTCCCCAGGCCAGGGGTGCGCCCCATGGCCGTCAGCCTGGCCACGCGAGCGCGCAGGTCCTCCTTGAGTTCCGCAGCCGCCGCTTTTCCGTCCAGTTTCACCGCAGTCAATACATCTCCATCATCCAAGCGGGCGCAAACCCTTGCCGAAGTCGTCTGAGCCAGACTAGCGCAGATTCCTCCACCAATGGAACTGCCGTCCAAGGGCCGGTCCGGGAGGACCCGACGGATGAGGTTGCGCGCTGTCCCATCCCCAGCGATAATGAGAATCATGCTCAATAAGAGCAGGATCACTACTTTGAATCCCTGCTGGAAAGGACGCCATGGATACGGACACGGATAGGACATCCACGCAGGCCTGCATCGTCTTCGACCATGCCGCCATCCGAAGATCCGGGCGACTGATCTGGTCGGAGGGAACCTTCACCATCCCCTCGGGAACCGTGACCGCCATCGTAGGCACCAACGGCACTGGCAAGACCAGCATGATGCAGGCCGAACTGGGCCTGCTCCCCTTGGATGCCGGCAGCCTGCAGGTCCTGGGACAGCCGGCCGGCCAGGCCAACGACCGCATCGGCTACGTACCACAGAGCTACACCTCGGACATCGACTCCAACCTGACGGCTGAGCAGTCCGTCCTGCTGGGGCTGACCGGCACCCGCTTCGGCATCCACCCCGTCACCCGGCAGGACCGCGAGCGCGCCAAAAAAGCCATGCGCTTCGTCGGCGTGGAGGACAGGGCCCATCTGCGCCTCTCCCAGCTCTCCGGCGGCCTGCGCCAACGGGTGGCCATCGCCCAGGCCCTGGTCTGCGATCCCGATCTGCTCATGCTGGACGAGCCCCTGGCCAATCTGGACCTGGCCGGGCAACGCGCCACCGTCCACTTGCTGGCACAGCTCAACAGCCGACTGGGGATGACCATCCAGGTGGTGGCCCATGACCTGAACATGTTGCTGCCGGTGCTGACCGGGGCGGTCTACCTGCTGGACGGGCACCCCCACTACGCCCGCATGGACGACGTGCTGGACTCGCACCTGCTCACCCACCTCTACGGCACCAAGGTGGAGGTGGTCACCACACCCCAGGGGGACATGTTCGTGGCCCCCGACATGGACGAGCCGATCGGCCCCGTCCACAATCGCTATCAACCCAGCCAGGTGGCCCGCCTGCACGGGACGGACCGGGAAAGGACCTCATGACCACACCAGTCTTCGACCCCCATTGGATGGAGATCCTCGCCGCCCCCTTCATGCGCAACGCCATGGTTGCTGGATTGTGCATCGCCGTGGCCGCCGGAGCCATGGGCTACTTCACCATCGCCAGGCACTCCACCTTCGCCGCCCATGCCCTGGCCCACATCGGCCTGCCCGGCGCCACGGGCGCCGTCCTGCTGGGGCTGCCGGTATCTGCAGGCATGGGCCTGTTCGCCCTGGGCGGGGCGCTGGTCATCGGAGCCCTGGGCAAGCGGGCCTCCCAGCGGGAGATCGCCACGGGCACGGTCCTGGCCTTCGCCACCGGTCTGGGACTCTTCTTCGCCAGGATGTCCAGCTCGGCCTCCCAGCAGATGCAGGCCATCCTCTTCGGATCGATCCTGACCATCACCCGAGGGCAGGTCATCGGCTTCCTGATCTTCGATGCAATCCTGCTGATCCTGCTGGCCCTGATCTACCGGCCCCTGCTCTTCAGCTCCCTGGACGAGCAGGTGGCCCAGGCCCGCGGCGTGCCCATCGGGCTGATGAACCTGACCTTCATGGCCATCATGGCCGGGGTCATCACCATCGCCGTCCCTGCAGTGGGGACCCTGCTCATCTTCGCCCTGGTCGTCACCCCGGCGGCCACGGCCAACATCCTGGTGGCCTCTCCCCTGCGGGCCATGCTCCTGTCAGGATTGATCTGCCTGGTTTCCATCTGGGGAGGCCTGGTGATTTCGGCCATGGTGCCAGCCCCGCCAAGCTTCATCATCGTGACCCTGTCCACCCTCTTCTGGGCTCTGGCCAAGGGATGGGCGGCTCTGCGCGCCTGATGCCGGTCAGTCCACCAGGGCGGTGGCCATGACGGCGATGCCCTCATCGTGACCGGTGAAGCCCATGCCATCAGTGGTCGTGGCGGTCATCCGAACCGGCGCACCGACTGCCTGGCTCATGGCCTGCTGGGCCAGGTGACGACGGGAGGAAATTCTGGGGCGCTGGCCCACAATGACCAGGGAGGCGTTGAGCAATCTGCGACCGTGCTCATGCAGGCGGTCCATGGTCTTCTCCAGCATGGCCGCACCGTGCATGCCCGCTCCGGGAGCCTGTGATCCCAGGCCGAACAGGGTGCCTATGTCGCCCAGGTCGGCGGCTGACAGAATAGCGTCTATCAGGGCGTGAGCGGCTGCATCGCCGTCAGAATCGCCCAGCAGGCCGGGGGTTCCGTCATTCCAGGACAGGCAGGCCAGCCAGAGGGGACGCCCACCAGTTGGGTCGAAGCGATGGGCATCAAAGCCCAGTCCGACGCTTGGATCCCCCATGACCGGTCCCAGCCTCAGCGCTTGGCCTTGGTCTTACCCTTGCCCTTGGCCTTGGCGGCCTCCTGGGCCACACGCGCCAGGGTCTTGGAAGCCGGCTCCTTGGGGGACTTGGTATGGCGCTTGTCATCGCCAGGCATGGGCTCCGCATAGCCCAGGTTGACGTCCAGCAAACGCTGGGCCTCGTCCTCGTCCAGCTTCTCGGACAGGGCAATCTCGGATGTCAGGATCTTGCGGGCCTTGATCAGCATCCGCTTCTCGCCCGCCGACAGCCCGTGCTCGTCAACGTCACGCTGGGAGAGGTCGCGCACCACCTCGGCTATCTTATTGACCTCGCCGGTGGCGATCTTCTCCACGTTCAGCTTGTAGCGACGGGACCAGTTCATCTCCTTCTCCTCGACCACCGGGGTGCGCAGGATCTCGAAGACCTTGGCCACCGCCTTGGCGTCGACGATGTCCCTGACGCCCACCTTGGCCGCGTTCTCGACGGGGACGTTGATGACCAGCCCGTCAGAGGAGAGCACAGACAGCTGCAGGTACTTGCGGGTGACGCCCTTGACGGTCCGTTCGGTGATGGCATCCACCCTGGCGGCCCCATGACGCGGATAGACGACCATGTCACCGACCTTGTAACCCATATGTCCTCCAGAACGAGTCGATAAAATACCATATAATAATGCCATTGCGCATGGACTTGCCGACGGGGCTCAGAGACGACGCGATTCTCTGCGAGCACACTTCCCCTGGAGGCTCTGAAGACTATTCTGGAAGAAACGACGGTGGTGGAACAAATGCCGGCAAGGCTCCACCCCGCATGACGAGCATCGTTTTGCGGATCAGTGATCGAAGACAGAGGTAGGCATGATCAAAAACACAAGCCGCTACACTACACCCAGCACCATCCTGGTGGTTGAGGACGAACCCACCCTGGCCACCGCCATCGCCCAGCGCATCACCGCCGAAGGGTGGACGGCACGGGTGGCCTCGGACGGTGCCAGCGCCGTGCAGGCCGCATCCCAGATCAAACCCGACCTGGTCATCATGGACATCATGCTGCCCGTCATGGATGGGCTGGAGGCCACCAAGCGAATCGTGGCCGAGCGGCCGGTGCCGGTGCTGATTCTGACCGCCCGGGACGACGAGGCCGACAAGGTGACCGGTCTGGGTGCCGGGGCCGACGACTACATGACCAAGCCCTTCTCCATGCGCGAGCTGATTGCCCGCTGCAAGGCCCTTCTGCGCAGGGTGGAGCGGGCCAAGGTCATTGCCAAGAACTCCGAGAACGAGAAGGTGCTGGACTTCGGATCCCTGGTCATCGATCCGGCCCAGCGCATCGTGACCCTGCGCGGGGAGCAGATCCACCTGACCCCCACCGAATTCGACCTGCTGGCCACACTGGCCCGCCGACCCAAGTCCGTGCTCACCCGCGAAAAGTTGCTGGAGGAGGTCTGGGACTGGGTGGATGCCTCGGGCACCAGGACGGTGGACTCCCACGTCAAGGCCCTGCGCCACAAGCTGGGCTCGCAGATGATCCGCACCGTGCATGGAGTGGGATACGCCTTCGAGCCGCCCGAAGATCAGGAACAGGGCCAGGACCAGCGGTAGCGGCTGCGGATGCACGCCATGAGCAAGGACGGCGGAAGTCGGCGCAAGAGGCCCAGTCTGAGTGCGCGCGTGGACCGCGAACGGCCCATCGGATCCTTCGCCTCATTGAAGGTGGAGCTGAGCGTCTTGATCATCATCTCCACAGCCATCGCCTTCGTGATGGCCTGGTTCCTGCTGAAGATGGGCTGGAGCGGCTGGATCGCCATGCCGCTGACCCTGGTGGTGGCCCTGGGAATCACCTACTTCTTCTCCCGGGGGCTCACCGCTCCCCTGCGGCAGATGCGGGATGCGGCCGAGGCCATGGCCGATGGGGACTACACGGTCCGGGTCCACGCCACCACGACCAGCCATGACGAGGTAGGGCTTCTGGCCCAGTCCTTCAACGAGATGGCCGAGGAACTCCAGCACGCCGACCAGATGCGCCGGGACATGGTGGCCAATGTCAGCCACGAGCTGCGTACCCCCGTCTCGGCCCTGCAGGCCATGGTGGAGAACATGGCTGACGGGGTGACCGAGCCCACACCAGCCAACCTGGAGGGAATTCTGGAGCAGACCCACCGCCTGTCCGACCTGATTGCCTTCCTGCTGGATCTGTCGAGGATGGAGGCCGGGGCCGCCAGCCTACAGATCGAGGACTTCGACTTCGGGGACTTCATCGACGAGACCCTGCAGCCCCTGGTCATAGCCGATGCCGGGCACGCCCACGACATCCAGGTGGATCTGGAGAAGGGCCTGAGAATGGAGGGCGACCAGGACCGGCTGCGCCAGCTCTTCACCAACGTCATCAGCAACGCCCTGAAACACTCTGCCGACGGCACCACGGTGCTGATCCAGGCCCACGAGGACCGGCAGCGGGAGACCATAGTCACCAACGTGGTCAACTTCGGCTCGCAGATACCCCCCGAGGCCCGCACCGACATCTTCCGACGCTTCGTCAAGGGCAAGGCCGGGCCGGGCACGGAGTCGGGCGGCACCGGGCTGGGGCTGTCCATCGCCCGCTGGGCGGCTCAACTGCATGGAGGCCAGGTACAGGTGGTGGACGATCCGCGTGGAGCGGACTTCGAGATCACCCTGCCCAGATATCACCGCGATCCAGACGAGGACGAGGGGAACGGGGACCTCACCGAGGGGTCCGACGCGCCGCATTGACGGGGAGGCACACCTCGACTCATAATGAAATCGAACATTTGTTCGAATGTCATCGAGTTCGAGGTGTGCCATGGTCGCTACCATCCATGGGTCGCCGGAGGCGGCCCCTGCTTCCTCCCTGCCGGAGTGCCGGGTCGATGCCCTGAGCCTCTTCCGAGGGCACCCCAGTCCCGTCCCCCAGGCCCTGGAGGCCGTCCATGCCGGCTTCCCCTCAGTGGCCCAGGACTACTTCAGCGGCGACTTCAGCTTCGACCAGAACGTCATTGTCCATCCCGACGCCACCTTCATCATCCACGTGGCCGGCGATTCCATGACCGGCGCCGGCATCTTCGACGGGGACCTGCTGGTGGTCGACCGGTCCCTGGAACCGCGCGAGGGGGACATTGTCATCGCCATCCTGGACGACGAGCTGCTGGTCAAGCGGCTGGCCAGGCATAATGGACGGACCATGCTGCGGGCCGAAAACCCCGCCTACCCCGACTTCATGCCCCAGGAGGGCGAGGAACTGGTCATCTGGGGGGTGGTCATCGGCAACTACCACTGGCAACGGGTTGATGCCAAGGGTGAACCTCGAAGCGGTTCTCCCCTGCCTCAGGTCACCTATCCCGGCCACACCCTGCACGGACACAGGCGCACAGGGAGCCAGGACCGGAAACCCGCTTACCCTTCCACGGGGTGGGGGTCGGCATGAGCGCGCAGAGACCGGTTGATCCTGCAGCCGGAACCGCTCTGACAGGCCGGGTGGTCCTGGCTGACGCCAATTCTTTCTTTGCCTCCTGCGAGGCCGTCTTCGACCCCTCCCTGGCTGACCGCCCGGTGGTCGTGCTGTCCAACAACGACGGCTGTGTGGTGGCCCGCAACCGCCCGGCCAAGGCCCTGGGCATCACCAACGGCACACCCTGGTTCACCATTCGTGAACGGGCCCTGCAGGACGGGGTGGTGGCCCGCAGCTCCAACTATGAGCTCTACGCCAGCCTCTCCCGACGCATGATGGCCATCATGGCCCATTTCCTGCCCAACCAGGAGGTCTACTCCATCGACGAGTGCTTCATGGACAGCATCTGGAACGACAAGCGCACTGTCGAGATCTGCCGGGAACTACGCGCCGCGGTCCTGCGGTCCACCGGCATTCCCGTCAGCGTGGGGGTGGCGCCTACCAAGACCCTGGCCAAGGTGGCCAACCACTGGGCCAAGGACCATCCCTCGACCGAGGGGATCACCCTTTGGAGCCAGGTGGAGGCCCAGTATGGCGACCAGGCTCTGGCGTCAGTGCCCGTCGACCAGGTCTGGGGGGTGGGCCGACGACTGACCGGCAGACTCATGGGCATGGGCATCACCACCGCCCTGGACCTGCGCGATGCCGATCCCTCCCTGATTCGGCACCGATTCTCCGTCATGCTGCAGCGCACCGTTCTGGAATTGAGGGGACGGCCCTGCATCGAGCCCGAGGGAGATGCCGCCAGGGGCGTGCGCACCAATCAGATTCTGTGCTCGCGCATGTTCTCCCACCCCATCGAGGGCTACCCCACTCTGGCCCAGGCGTTGAGCATATACGCCCAGAAGGCCTGCCGCCGTCTACGTCGGCAGCATGGCCTGTGCGGAAAAGTGCAGGTCTTCTGTTCCACCAGCCCCTATGCGCCCCAGCAGTTCTGCGCAGCCAGCCGGACCGTCCTCCTGGAGGATCCCAGCGACGATCCGCTGGTCATCGCCGGCGCAGCCAGCCGGGCGCTCAAGGGCCGGGTGGATCCGCACGCCCGCTGGATCCGGGCCGGGGTGGTTCTGCTGGACCTGACCGATGCCGACCACTTCCACACCCTGGAAGGCCTGGACGCAGCCCGGGACACCCATGGCCTGGGGGACGTCCTGGAGGACGCCACCCGTCGTTTCGGCCCCTTCCGCGTGGGCGTAGGCTACGGAGGCATCCGCGGCAAGGGCCGGGGCGATGAGGACACAGGGGCCGATTGGGCCATGAACCGGGGCATGCTCTCCCCCCGGGCCACCACCCGCTGGGATGAGATGGCCGTGGCCCAGGCCCGTTAGAGACCCTCATGGCCTGGGGGAACGGCCGCCAGAGCCAAGGCAGCCAGCGGTAGGGCGCCTACAGCCTCCAGAGAACGAGCGCACTGGCGGATGGTGGATCCCGTGGTGATGATGTCGTCCACCACCAGGACGGGATGGCCGGCCAGCCGTGAGGGATCCGCAACCGCGATCCGGCCTGCCAACCGACGAGAACGGTCCCGGCGACCGCCAGCCTGGACGGACTTGGTTCTTACGGAGTCCATGGTCAGAGCCGATTCCACCCGGGCATCCAGACCATGCCACTTCAATGCCTGGACCAGGGACAGAAGGATCGGCTGCAGATGAACCCTCCCCCGCTTTCGCAGGGAGGCGGCCGAGGAGGGGGCGGGAACCACCAGAATCGCTTTCGCAGGCTTGGACCGGAGCAGGGGATCGATCAGCCTGGACAAGGCCGGAGCCAGATCGGCCATGACCTGGCACAGGGGTGCGTCCAAGGGCCGGTTGTCATGGTCCTTCCAGGCCAGAATGATCCGCCGGACAGGTCCGCGATATGGAGCGCAGGCCAGGGCCAGGCCTACGGCATAGGCGGGCGCGGGTACCGTCAGGGGTCGGAAGAGCAGGGATCTGCAACTGGGGCAGAGCAGGAAATCAGGACGGTCACAGCCTGCGCAGGCTCGAGGAGCCAGCAGATCCAGGGCCGAACTGGCCAAGGCTGATGCGACGGCACAGGCGGCCCGTCGGAACCGACCGGATACCAATGGAAGGTTGCGCATACCGCCCAGCCAACCCTCAACCATAGAGGACAGGCAAGCAGGACAGGGCCATGTGCATGAACAGGCCGTCTGTTCGCAGATTCAGGCCAGGTCAGCCTCCATAGCACGGATCAGGTCCAATGCATCGGCCGGATTGTGCACACGCAGAGCCATGGCCCCGGCCAGCGCCGCTGGATAATCGTTGCCATCCGGATCCATCCGGTCACCAACGAAGGCGATCTGGCCGACATCCACGCCCAGTATCTTGGCCAGGGAGGTCATGGCGTAGGCCTTGTCGATGCCCTTGGCTGAGATGTCCACGCTGGTGGAGCCGCCGGACCGCACCTGCAGGTGGGGCAGGTCGGCGGCCACGGCCCTGGCCAGGGCGTCCTTGCGGCTGTTGTCCGGATCCCAGGCCTCCTTGGCGTCGACAGGAGCCTGCTGACCCAGGGCGGAGAAGGTTATCTGGCTGCCGCGATCCTCGATGCGAGGACCCCAGACCTGCTCCTCCCAGTCGCCCAGCTGCTTGGCCCTGCGCTCCAGGCTGGCCTCGGCGGCCTGCCGGTCCTGGGCGCTCAGGTCGTGGGCGTAGACGCATTCCCAGCTTCCGTCCTGCCAGCGGTAGTAACGGGTGCCACTGGTGGGCATCAGATGCAGCTGGTCGAAACGGGTGTCGTCGGGCAGGGCATCCAGCACCTGGTCGCGGAACTGGCTGAACCGTCCGCCCGAGACGATGGCCACGGGTCGAAGCCGGGTCAGGGCGGCGAAATGGACAGCCATGGTCTGGTCCATACGGGTCTTGGACAGCGCCAGGGTATTGTCCAGATCGAAGGCCAGCACCCGTGCACCTGCGCAGATGGACCTTATGTCTTGGCCGCCCCACCAGGCCACGTTCACCGCACCGTCCTCCGCCATGATTGCTCCCATCCGCTTGTCGATCATCGCTCCATGCTACAAGACACCCTGAATCGACAATGCCTTCGAGATGGGGGCTATGGTGAGTGTCATGATCAACGATCAGCCGCCTTGGGCCCGCACTGTTTATCGGGACAGCCATGGACGGGGGATTCGACGGCCCACCTTCGGCACCCGTCTGCCCCGCTATCGCACCAGGTGCGGGATCTTCGACGATCTGACCGCGGCACAGATCCGGCGGCTGGGCGCAGGCTGGCCCCAGCTGGTCAAGCCCGTCCAATTCGCCGTCGAGGATGTGCCGCCCTCCGATCCAACCCCCTGGGAGGACCGGTCGGACCTCTTCTCACGTAGTTTCCCGGCGAGCCGTGGCATCCCCGCCAGAATCGTCCTCTATCGGCTGCCCATCCAGAGCAAGACCCGAGACCGCACGGAGCTGGAGCTGATCATCCGCGACGAGCTGGTCCTGCAACTGGCAGACCTTTACGGGCGCGACCCCGAGGAGATCGACCCCATGTGGGGACGCTGAGGGCTGACTCTCAGGGCAGGACGGTGGAGTCTGGGCCGGAACGGATCACGGTGGTGGCAGGCATAAGCCCGTCAGGGGCCATGACCGCCAAACCGGCCAGGCCAGCCTGGTTGACCGCGTCCACGCCCAGGCGTGCGTTCCAGATCAGCCGGGATGAGCCATGCCCGGAGTTCTCGTTCAGCCGTACGGCGGCCACCTGGTCGCCCAAATCGTGGGTTGAAAGCCCATGCGCGCGACCTGCTTCCATAGTCAGCGAGCGCTCCCCCAGCTTGTTGCCTTTTTCGTCGAATCCAACCAGTTCGGCCTTGACCGGATCGGTCGATGGATTGACCAGGGTCAGGACGGCCTGGGCGGGCCGGGATATGGTCAGGGCCGAGGAGGCGGCGGCAGTCCCCGCAGGAATCAGAGCCAGGTCGGACTGGGACTGGTCCTGACCGCCCTGGCTGGTCACCTGCAGGACTGCGTGGACGGGCCGGTCGGCATGCACCTGCAGAGCCAGCTTGCCATCGGGCACGCCGCCCAGATCCACTGCCGTTGCCTGAGAACCTTGCAAATCCACCCGCCGCAAGGATTGCTGGCCGCCCTCATCCATCCAGGACAGGTCTACAGCAGTGGCCTGGGAACCCTGCAGAAGGAGTGTGGCATGGTCTGCCCCGCGCAGGCCGGGAATGACCAGATCACGGCCGGGAGCCGCCAGGGCAGTCACCTGATCCGATCCACGTGGCTCAAGTCCGTCCATGACATTGATGGAGACCGACATGGCCACCGGAGCCTGGGAGCTGCGAGCCTGGACATAGATGGCCTGCTGTCCAGGAGCCGCCGCAGACAGATCGTATGAGGCATGGCCGCCGGGAGCCACGGTCATGGTCTTCCCGGTCTCCAGGGACAGGTGTCCTGAGGAGTGCGACCCCTGGACCTCAAGACTGATCACCGTGGCCTTGGATGACGGATTGTAGACCATCAGCCGCTGGGTGGTCCCTCTGCTGGTGGCGGGCAGCAGGAAGTCCCCGTCCATGACGGCCCGGGGACAGGCCAGCGCCTGGATTCCTCTAAGATCGCCCTTGGTGGCCCAGGAGACCATGCCGGCGGCAGCCCCCGTGCCCGGTTGAGACTTGAGCATCCGGGAATCGAAGGCAGTGGCCGAAGAGCCGGGGTCGAGCGAAGCGGCCATGACCTTCTGCCCATCCAAGAGATCGGGATCGGTCACCGGGGTGCGTTGCCCACCCCCCATTGGGGTCAGGCTGGAACTGCCGATGGATCCGAAGGAGGCGGCGGTGACACGGGAGCTCAGATCGCCCTCCGATGCCTTGAACTGGTCATCGCCGACCTTGTCCTCGTCCGCCACCGCCATTCGAGCCGGACAGTATGCCGCTACCTCTCGCTGGCTGACCCGGCTGGAAACGACCGTCGATCCTCGGGCGCCATCAGCCAGTGAGGCAGGAGGCACCCAGATCAGAAGAGCGGCAATCAGAACCGCCACCAGGGGCGCCGTGACCAGAGCAGCCACCGAGGATCCCTTGCTTCGTACACTCATAGCTGCTCCCCTCCAAAGTAGCCTGGACGCGGCAGAGCCACCAGACAGTATCCCAGCAGGACCAGGGCCAGGGTCCACAGCCAGACCCTCCTCCAGGTGCTGGCCTCTGCTTTCGCGACCCCAGTCATGTCAACACCCACATTCTTGCCGGACTGCGAGCTCAGGCGGAAATAGGTTCCCTGGGCGTTGGCTACCACCTGCTGGGCGCCATCGCTGGCGGTGATGTTGGACACCAGGTCATCGTTGGGCGTGGACCCCAAGCCCACAGCACCGGAACGGTCGACGGGCACATAGATTCCGCCAAAGCCCAGGTCGGCCACAGCGGCTACGGCCTTGGAGTCGGCATTGGCCATCAGGGCAGCCGCCGAATGCGAGAGGACATCCTCGCCGGCCAACCGAGTGCCATTCACCCTCTGGACACGCAGGGCGGGCGAGGCATCGATCAGCTCTCCTCGTATGGTGTGCAGACCGGTGTAGGCTACGCGGCCATGGGAGGGCGAAGTCAGCACCAGCACCCGGTGGGACGGATCCTTGTCCAGGTAGTCCTCCGCCACTGCCGGAAGTTGCCGGCCGTCCGCGGACAGGGGCCCACCGACAGGCGCCACCAGACCGGCCACCGCCACTGCAAGAGTGACCAGGGCCAGGACCAGGCCCAGCAAGAGTCTCAAAACCCGTCCGCCACCATCAATCGCAACAGCGGATGTTGAGGAGGACTGCGCAGGAGGCAGAGGCGGACGATCAGCATCGCTGTCAGGGGCCTGGTCATGCCCGGGAGCAAGGGGCGAGAAGGGACGAACAGCCCTGCCAGCCAGAAGGCCCAAGCAAGCCAGCAGCCCCATGAAGGCCATCATCATGCCGGGCAGGACCGAACCGGCCACTGGGCCAGCCTGGTCCAGACCAGTGCAGACCGCCTGCGAAATCAGCGCCAGGACCAGGCCCAGCAGGACCGTAATCCAAAGTATCCTGGCCGCCTTGAGCACCCGAGGCACAACCAGAGCAACAAAGGCCAGCAGAGCCACCGCCAGTAGACAGCAGGCCAATGTGGTCGGGCGCCAGAGTTCAGGTCGCCACCTGATAAGCCCCGGGACCGAAGCATCCAAGCCCAGCAGGCGGGCCAGCAGTTCCCCCAGGCTCCCGGTTCGAGGCTGGCCGGTTAGGTCCCCCGTGGGAATCATCAGGTCTGCGAAAAGCTGCCTCCAAAGCCCCTCCTTGGCATGATGCAGGGAGTTGACCAGGGTGGGCGCCAGTGCCAGCAGCGAAGGCAGGGGCATCAGCAGCAGCATGATCCGATGAGAGGGCACCAGGCAGATTGCCATGATAAAGAGCGGAATCATGGCCAGTATGAGCTGAGGTTCGGCTGCCAGGACCGGCAGGAAGCAGATGGAAGCCAGAGCCGCCTGCTGCACCGAAGCCTTGGGGGGCACGGGGGCCTCGGTCTGATACAACCCCACAGCCTTGAAAACGAAGGCAAAGGCGGCAGGCATAAAGGCCATGACTGTCAGCATGGGCAACTGCAGACCATCCACGATGCCCAGGGCGAATGCCAGAAAGGCCCAGGTCAACCCCAGCAGGACGCGGATGGGATTGGATCTGGTGACCACGCCTGTCAGGGCCCAGAAGGACAAAGCGGCCAATCCCGTCTCCGCCAGGAGCATCAAGGCCATGGCCTGGGCCACATGACCGCCAGTCAGCAGGGCGAAAGGCAGGAGCACAAGGAGGAAGGGAGCAGGAACTGCGGGCTGTCCCACGCCCCCGGCCCAGGACCAGGAGGTGGTGGCCGCCGCCTGAAGACGGGACCAGTCGGCCCCTGACGAGGGCAGGGAGGGCGCATGGATGGCCCCTCCCGAGAAGACAGCGCGACAGATGGGCCAGTGGGTGGCCACCAGGGCCACCAAGACTGCTATGGTCATCCCTGACGCCCAGGCCAGGCGGCGCAGGAACTGCTGGCGCAAATGAGCCAGTGCCAGGTGGCTGAGCATAGGGTGTTCCTGCTGGTCGTGGAAAGCATGCCTGCGCTGCCGCCACTGCCGTATCTGCTGGCTGTTGGCCTGAAGAATGTCCAAGCGACGGGGACCGCCATGGCAGGCGGAAGTCAGACGGCGACGCATGGTCAGCAAGGCTGCAGGACGAGCCAGAATCCGCCAGGGCGCACACAGGCGGCAGAGGGCCCTGTAGGGCCGTTTGCCGATGAGATCAATGGCCATGAACCACAAAGCCGCCAGAACCCGCCAGAGCCAAATCAACGGCCACCATGGCAGGGCAAAATCAGTCATCAGGTAGCGCTCCCGAGCCAGTATCGGACCCATGGAGGCATCCAAGGGATGGTCAGGCTGCACCGGCCGTCCATTCCGGTCACGCAATCCGCTCATCCGGGCGCTGGCATGGGCCATCCGGGCGTTGGGCACCACCACCACCCGTCCCCCCGACAGGCAGATACGACGACAGAGGTCGTCGGCTTGGCCGAAAGTGCCAGCCCAGCCGCCTGGACCACCCAGATTCCTCATTGTCTGCATGGGCACCAGAGCGCCAGCCAGGCTCACTGCGAAGACATCCTGGCGCGCGTCATACTGCTCCTGGTCGGGCTCGCTTTCCACTACAAGGCTCACCGTTCGGTGATGGTAGGCATACCGACCCACGTCCCGCAGTCCCACGCCCTGCCAGTCATACTGCTTGGCGCCCAGCAGGGAGGCGGTGGGATTGCTGTGCCAGGTGTCCACCAACTTGTCCAGGCAATGATTATCCAATGGACGGCAGTCGTCGTGCAGAAGCCAAAGTGCGCGGATCCGACCGGGCAGACGGGCATAGCCAAGCGCCTTGTCCACGGCATCGCCGAAGGAGGAGGCGCCCCGGGCGCGAACCACCTGCACCTCCACCCGCGCTGGCCCGTCCACCGGAAACTGCGCATAGAGAGGCTCCACAGTGGTACCCGAGCAATCCGCGATGACCAGGACCCTGGGCAAGAGGCTCTGTCGCAGGAGGGCACGCAGGGTGTCAGACAGGTAGGTCAGGTCATGCTCGACCGTGATCACCGCCGCAACCGCATCCTCCACATGTGGGCTGGCGGCAGGCGAACATTCTTTTATGCCTGCAGAGAGGACCTGCCGGACATCCTGGGCTTGAGGCGCGACGAAACTCATGCGTTCCAGTCTACGCAATCCAGGTCACCGGATGCCCCGCTCGGGCACCTGCGGCGATTCAGACCTGACGCTGCGCGCGCATCCGCTTCTTGTAACGGCGGCGCTCCCGTTCACTCATGCCACCCCAGATGCCAAAGCGCTCGTCGTGTTCGACTGCCCAGTCCAGGCACTCCTTTCGGACGGTGCAGTCGGCGCAGACCCGTTTGGCCTCCTGAGTGGAGCCTCCCTTGCCCGGGAAGAATGCCTCCGGGTCGGTCTGTGCACAGAGCGCCTCGCTTCGCCAGGATGGTCCGATGTTGACTTCGAACCATTGCATCAGCGGCGTCAGCCTATTTTTAGTTGTACTGCTGTATCGAGTGTCTATAAAACCACTCATAGCGACCCCCCAGTCCCTAGTGTGTTTACACACTTTTATTACAGCCGCTGCAGAGGTCTTCTGTCAACCCCTAAATGACTGCAAGCGCAACTGGGCAACACGTGGAGGCGGCCGTATCGCCCGAAGAGGAGCTGCGGATGGGGGTCAGACTATACTATGACTGGTTTAAGCACGCGTTACCGCCATCCCGGTCCTTTCAGCCGGAATGACCCCTACAGCGACAGCCGATGAGGAAGGCATAACCATTGACGTCCCCAACCAGAAAGATGGGTCTGCCCAACATCAAGGCGGGCAGGAACGGCAAGCCCCAGCACAGCGATGGGTTCCGCAGCAGCCACTCCCTGCGCACGGGCATATGTCTGGCCCTCACCTTCGTTCTTTGCTTCCTGGCCTCTACGGTGGCGGCCTTCTGGACCGACATCAACGGTCACATGCACGTGCTCGAGCCCATCAGCCTGACCCAAGGCCATGGAACCCCTGAAGACATCTACAAGGGCAAAACCTTGAACGTCCTGGTACTGGGCCAGGACACCCGCGAGGGCAAGGGCAATTCGGTCCTGGGCGGCGGCGGGGATGACCTGGAGGAGAACCACCAGTCCGACACGGCCATGGTGGTCCAGATCGCAGCCGACCGCTCATATGTGAACGTGGTCTCCATTCCCAGGGACTCCATCGTGAACGCACCGGCATGCGTCACCAGCAAGGGCGAGACCATTCCGGCCCGCCACCAGGTCATGTTCAACTCCATCTTCGCTGACGGCTACAACCAGGGCGGCGATGTGAATTCGGCCGCCAGCTGCTCCCTGGCCGCGGTCCAATCCCTGACCGGCCTGGACATCCAGCAGTTCGTGGTGGCCGACTTCAATGGATTCAAATCCATCATCGACGCCCTGGGCGGAGTGGATATATGCATCCCCACGGATACCAAGGACACCTACACCGGCATTGACCTGAAGCAGGGCCTGCACCATCTTGACGGAACCCAGGCCACCGAGTACGCCCGTATGCGCCACGGAACCGGCGCCGACGGATCAGACATCATGCGCACCACCCGTCAGCAGTACCTGGTCAAGAGCCTGGTCAACGAGGCCAAGACCGTCGATATTTATTCAGACCTGCCCAAGGCCTACCGTCTGACCACCACCTCCCTGTCAACCCTGCAGCTGAGCGAGGGCCTGGGCAGCTTCCAGACCCTGCTGGGCCTGGGCAACTCGCTCAAGCATATAGACACTGCGCATATCTACGCCAGGACCATACCCGTCGAGGAATGGTCCCAGGACAGATACCGGGTGGTGTGGACTGACGAGGCCGACACCATCTGGCGGCTGCTCCGGGAGGGGAAGCCCTTGACCCAGGCCAACGAGGCTGCAGAGTCGGCATCCTCATCGGACAAGCAGGCCGGCAATAATCATGATGCCCAGAGTGACCAAACCTCACAGGGTTCCACCCGGACAAGAGGCAACAGCTCTGACACAGGGGACGGCACCCAATCCCCATCTGCGTCAGCCACCGCTCTGCCCAAGCCCGATCCCCGTACCGGACTGATCACCATGCCTGACAAGACCCTGATTGATCCGGACACGGGCGGAATCGTGGATCCGGACGATGGAGCCATCAAGGACGCGAACACCGGACAGTACATCGGCATGGCGGACCGCTACCTGTTCGCTACAGTCTGTGCCGTTCCGGCGCAGAGATAGCCGATTAAGCCCCCTGGAGTCATTCAGGCATGCTATTGCTTACCTAGTCGGCCAAAGGAAGGTAAAGGGTATGCGGACTGGATCAGACCAAGGAGGACAAGGACAGGAGCCTCCTAGCTTCATGCCCGCCGGACATCACCGTCCGGCGGCCGACCCCAGAGGCCCAGGTAGCGAGGCCAGACACGGCCATAGCCAGACTCCTCCCAGCTTCTCCCCCTCCTCCGGGACTGGGCATCAGCCGGCGCAGACCAGCAAAGCCCGGAAGGCCAGACGCACCAGCGGCTCCTCCAAGACCACACCCAAGCCAACGACCATGGCTGCACCTGTCGGAAACGACAGGAGCAGCAGAAGCGGCCGGAACATGCGCAACGGCACTGCCCTCGTCCGCAGACACCCCGTGCGCAGGTTCATAACCATTTCGCTGTTGGTCCTGCTGCTGGCACTGGTCGTGCTGGCGGGTGGAGGATGGTTCTGGATCAATGGCAGACTCACCCGCGACAAAATGCTGACCGATGCCTCTGACTCAGTAGCCGACACCTGGCTCCTGCTGGGGTCGGACCAGCGCGACGGTTCTCCGGGAGCCGGACAGGATGACAGCATCACCGGCTTCCGCACCGATACCATCCTGGTGCTGACCAGGCCACGCCACGGAGCCGCATCCTTGATTTCAATCCCCCGGGACTCCTTGGTCAAGCAGGACGGGGATTACATGAAAATCAACGCAGTGGCCTACACATCGGGCTACCGGGCCCTGACGGGTCAGATCGAGGACATCACCGGCCATAAGGTCAATCACGTGGCCCTGATTCGCTTCGGAGGCCTCAGTAAGGTGGTCGACGCTCTGGGCGGCGTCAGGCTTTGCTACGACGCAGACGTCAACGACCCCAAATCAGGCATGGTCTGGTCCAGTGGCTGCCATCAGGCTGACGGCGGTATGGCCCTGGCCTTCACCCGCATGCGCTACTCGGATCCCAAGGGGGATTTCGGGCGTGCCGAACGCCAGCGCCAGGCCATTTCGGCCATCGCCGCCAAGGCACTCAAGCCTTCGGTTATTCTCAATCCGGCTACGGCCGGCAAGGTCCTTTCGGCGGGGCTGGATGCCTTGGTGGTGGATGAGCAAACCAACCCCATAGATCTTGTGCGCATGGTCCTGGCCTTCCGTAGTGCCAGCGGCAGCAAGGGCGTCACCGGAAGCGTCTACTGGACAGATCCCGACTACTATCCGGGCGGGGGTATAGGCTCCACCGTTCTGCTAGATCAAGCCCAGAACACCGATCTATTCAACCAACTGGCCCAGGGTAGCCATGCCCCAGGAACCGTCGGTGGCATGTAGCATCCACCACCAATCCCAGCCACATTCCACATTCGACCACATGCCAGGTTTACCCCGGTGCTCCCCAGTCAGACCCTTCATGCTGAAGACATGATAAAGGCCTATTCATCAGCACATGCATTTCCGTTGTCTACCGCCGGGCCGAGAGTCGCGGACAAGGCTGCTGATGGCGATTGGCATCCTGCTGGCATCAAAGAGCGAAAATCCAAAAGGGGAAGGGCCCAGGTCATTCTGACCTTGGTTGCCCAAACGGCTCCAGCACTGGCCCAGGCGGGCATGATCTGGTACGTGGTCGGCCAAGGCCGCTGGATGTTGCTTCTCCTCTTGCTACCCAGCCTGACAGGTACCCTGGCCATGGTGCTTTTGAGCCTGTTGCGAACGCATCGTCAGCCATCGCAATCTCTCCCCGCCCAGGCACAATTGGAATACGGCATAGCATCGAATCGTGCATCCCCATCGACAAGCACGGAGGACCAGACACAACGGAATCTGACTGAGCTGGCCTCCTACCCAGGCCCTCGGCTTGAGTCCCGACTGTTGGGATCAGGGGCTTCAGGGGCACACGGCCTGCTCTGGCAGGGCATCGTCCATGCCTGGCTTGCCGCATCAGGGAAAACGGCACCGGCAGTCATCGGTGTCCGTCCTGATCACAGTCCGCTGGTCATCGATCTGCCGCGCGACGGACCCCACGCTCTGGTGGCAGGCACCACCGGATCAGGCAAGTCGGTCTTCCTGCAGACCTGGTGTCTGGCCCTGGCCGCCAGTCAGCCTCCGGACAGGCTCAATCTGGTCCTACTGGACTTCAAGGGCGGTGCCGGATTCGGCCTGTTGGCCCGTCTGCCGCACACTGTGGGCTGCGTGACCAATCTTGATCTGGATCGGGCCGTACGGGCCCTGAACGGCCTTCAGAGGGAGCTGGAACGCCGCCAGCGCCTGGTTGCCAGAGCAGGGGTGGAAGACACTGCCCTGATGACCGACCCACCGGCGCGACTGGTGGTGGTCATCGACGAGTTCCAGACCCTGCGCCAACTCCTGCCTGACTATCTGGACAGGCTGACTTCGTTGGCCTCCCAGGGCAGGTCCCTGGGCATGAATCTGGTGGCCTGCACCCAGCAGACCATGGGGCAGGTCAACGCTCAAATGCGGGCCAATATGAACCTGGGAATCTGTCTGCGAGTACGGGATCCCCTGCAGTCCAGGGAGTTGCTGGGCTCCTCCTGCGCTACAGCGATTGACCCTTCCTGCCCTGGTATGGGCTTTCTGGAGCATGGCCTAGGCCCGCAAGCCTTCCGCACCTGCCCAGCGGCTGACCCGCAGACCCTGGTTGGCCAGATCATCAAGGCCAGTCGCTTCTGCGACAACCGACCGCCGGCGCCGCTCTTCTCCCCTCCCTTGCCAGAACATGATCCGGCCTGCGGAAAGATCCTCTGGCAGTCGGGACGGCCTCTGATACCCCTGGGACACATGGATGACGGTGTTCTGCTCCATCTCTACCGCCTGTCGCTCAAAGGTCATACGGCCCTGATCGGACCGCCAGGGCGAGGCAAGAGCACCCTGCTGGCCCTTCTGACTCGTTCCCTGCTCACCCTGCTGAAGCCGGGAGCCCGGCCAGAGCCAAACTTCGATCTGCGCATCACACGTCGAGGCGCCCACAGCTACAGCAGCCGGGACTTCCCGGGTCCGGTGCCGGCACCTCCTCATGGCCGGCAGGGTGACGGCCGTGGGCTGGTTTGGATTCTTGACGATGCCCAGGATCTGCTGGATCCGCTCTGTCAGGATCCTCTGGCCTCGCTTTTGCGTGAGGCTCTGGGACAAGGGGGCACCACGGTGGTTCTGGCCGTGGACACAGCCAGCGCCCTACGCAGACCTGAGCGTTTCAGCCGTCGTCTGGTGTTCCCCTGTGGCGAACGCGGAGCCGACCTGGCGGCTGGCATCCCCGCCGATCAGCTGGCCAACCTGTCCACTCGGGCCAGTGCCATTCCTGGACGGTGTCTGGTTCTGGAGGGGGGTCTCGCCATTCCGCTACAGGTGTTCTCTTTAGCCGTAAAACAAATGAACCCTTGAAAAAAGTCACTCATCGTGCTTATCTTGCATAGGGTAGTGATAAAGCATCGATAAAAACTTCTTGGAGGCTTAGGTAGATGAGTAATGCGTTTGATTGGCGCGCCAAGGCTGCTTGCCGTGACAAGGACCCTGAGCTGTTCTTCCCCGTCGGCAACACCGGTGCAGCCTATCAGCAGATCGAGGAGGCCAAGGCTGTCTGCAGGACCTGCAAGGTCATTGACGCCTGTCTGAAGTGCGCACTGGACACCAATCAGGATTACGGTGTCTGGGGCGGGCTGAGCGAGGACGAACGCAGGGCTCTGAAGCGCCGGGCCATGCGCGCGCGCAGGTCCCAGGCCATGCAGATGCAGTCCTGAATCCTTCTCGATTGCGCCAAACAGCAGAGGGGCGATGGCTTGATGCCACCGCCCCTTTCTTTTCCTGAAATGCAACCTTCGGTTACAGTCTTCCTGACTACAAGGTGCCCCGTTTGAAAGTACCCTGCATCACACGTCCTGGGCCACGCGCAGCTTGATGTTGATGACCACCCGGGTGCCACCATCCCGGCGGGGTTCCCACTTGACCGTGCCCCCGAAGTCGTTGGTGACGAAGGTGTTGATGATCTGCGTGCCCAGCCCGGACCCGGTGGAACGAGCCTGACCCTGATCCGATTCGGTGCTGTAGCCGTTGCCGTCATCCTCGACCACCACGTTGAGGTTGTTGCCGCCCCGGCCCACCGATATGGTGATATGCCCCTCGTCACGGCCCTCAAAGCCGTGCTCGACCGCGTTGTTGACCAGCTCGGTCAGCACCAGGGACAAGGGGGTGGCATCCTGGGCGGGCATCATCCCGAACTTGCCCACGTAGGAGATGGTGATGTGCTGGTCGCTCGTGGTGGCCAGGTCCACGCTCATCTTCAGTAGGTTGGCGATCACCTTGTCGAAGTCCACAATCTCATCGGCGGTCTGGCTGAGGCCCTCATGAACCACGGCGATGGTCTGGACGCGGCGCTGGGCCTCCTCCAGCTCCTTGCGGACTTCGTCGGACTTGGTGCGCCGGGCCTGCAACCTCAGCAGGGCCGACACGGCCTGAAGGTTGTTCTTGACGCGGTGGTGAATCTCGGAGATGGTGGCGTCCTTGGTCTGCAGCTCCTTCTCCCTACGGCGCAGCTCGGTCACGTCCCGGCAGAGCACAATGGCGCCGGTCCTGCCCTGCTTGCCATACAGGGGCAAGGAGCGCATGGAGACGGCCGACCCGTTGGCGTCCAGCTCCGAGTCCACGGCCGCCTTGCCCGACAGGACCAGTGGCAGGGAGTCGGGCACCGGATCGTTCTCCTTGAGCAGGGAGGTGCCGATCTCGCTCAGGTACTGACCAATCATGGTCTCCACCGAGCCCAGCCTGCGGAAGCAACTGATGGCATTTGGCGAGGCGTAGCGCACCACGCCGCTTGCCGTCAACACAAAGAAGCCGTCGGCCACCCTGGCGTTGTGCCGCTGGTTGAGCACCGAATCCGCGTAGGGGAACTCGCCGCGGGTGATCATCTCGAAGAGCTCCTTGCCCGCATTGATGCTCTCGCTCTCATAGCGGCCATTGGATTCACGGGTGGCCATGTTGGTCTCGCGGACCACCAGGCCCAGGGTTTTGCCCTGGTGTCGGATAGGGGCGTAGACGTCGCAGACCGTGGCGCGGCCGATGGTGCGCAGCTTGTTGGACCGCAGCACCCCCTTGGACCGCATGGCCGCATCCAGCTCCTCACGTCGGTCCGCCGGGAAGTGCTCTCCCACCACATCCTCGGTGCGCAGGGACATGACCGTGGAGGGTCGGCACTGCTCGGCCACGGTGAACTCCCCCTCGCCGGTACGCAGCAGGAGCAGCAGGTCCGCAAAGCTCAGATCGGCGATGACCTGCCAGTCGGCCACCAGGTGGTGGAGCCACTCACGGTCCTCCTCATTGCAGTCGTCGCAGGATGCCAGAATCTCGGAAAAATCAGCCATGCCCTCCATCATACAAAGGGCCCTGGGAAGCAGACAGGCGGGTCATGCCAAGGGCGATGATGACATGCGCGTCCGATACACAGGTCTGGGGTAGGGTGGTTCACGGATGTTTCACCCCTGCGATCCGACCCGACAGGCCGGAACCAGTCAAGGGGCCAAGGGAGGGCCATGGCAACCAGGACCAGCGAGGACGGCAGACCGTCCGAGGATCAGGAGGTCGACCCCGATCTCGAGCGCCGTCGCCAGCAGCGCCGCCAGGAGCTGACCTACCTGCGCCGGGATGCAGAGGTGGCCCACGAGGCCCATCTGCAGGCCCGGGCCGATGCGGTGCGTGCCAAGGCCAAGGCCAAGGCTGCACGGATCCTGGCCAAGGCTGAGATCAAGGCCTCACGAATCGAGGGAATCCCCGACATGGAGATCGAACGCAAGGTCCGTCTGGATGTGCACGGCCGTCCCAAGCCCCTCTTGCGCGGCTGGATCCACGCCGTGGCCGCCCCACTGGCCCTGGCCGCCGGCATCGTGCTGATCTGCCTGGCCCACGGCACCGGCCTCAAGCTGGCCTGTGCGGTCTTCATGGTCGCCTCACTGGCGCTCTTCGGCAACTCGGCCCTCTACCACCTGGGCGACTGGACCCCGGGTACCACGGACGTGCTGCGCCGCCTGGACCACGTCAACATCTTCCTGCTCATCGCCGGCACCTACACGCCGATCTCCTTCGCACTGGACCCCTTCTGGCGGCGGATCATCATCCTGGGCATGTGGGGGGCCAGCCTGGTGGCCATGATCGTCCACGTCTTCTGGATCGAGGCTCCCCGCTGGCTCTACACCCTGGTCTACGTGGTCTTCGGAGTCTCGGGTGTAGGTTTCCTGAAGCTCTTCTGGGACTCCCCCATGGCCGGTCCGCCCGTGGTATGGCTGATCGTAGCCGGCGGCCTGGCCTACATCCTGGGGGCTGTGGTCTACGGGCTGCGCCGACCGGACCCCTGGCCTCGGGTCTTCGGCTTCCACGAGCTCTTCCACTGCGGGACGGTCATCGGCTACGCCTGCCACATCGTGGCCATCTACCTGGTGGTCTGCAACCTACGCTGAGAGCAACTCTCCAGTTGAACCGCCTTTTCAACAAGGACAATGGGCCAGGATCAAGAATCAAGCAGTCACCCATAGACGAAGCCGCCCTCCGTCGACGATGGCGGGGAGCGGCTTCATTCAGGTCGGGTCGGGACAGTAAGGGGTGGTCCCGCTACTTGAGGGGCCTGGCATCCTTGACGGTGACCGAGATGTCCTTGCCATTGGGTGCCTTGTAGGTCACGGTCTGGCCCTTCTTGGCACCCATAAGTGCCGCGCCAATGGGCGACTCGGGGCTGATGACGTCATAGTCGGTAGCCACGGTCAGATCCCTCGATCCCAGCACATAAACCATTTCGTTACCGGCCATGGTCAGGGTCACCAGCGAGCCGTTGCCCACCGTGCCCGCCTTGGGGGCCTTGAGGATCTTGGCATTGCGAAGCTTGACGATCAGCTCGTTGATCCGCCCCTCGTTCTTGCCCTGCTCCTCGCGGGCAGCCTGATAGCCGCCGTTCTCGCTCAGATCGCCCTCGGCCCGAGCAGCCGCGATGCGTTCGGTGATCTCGTCGCGGTACTCGCCCTGACGGTGATCAAGCTCCTCCTTCAGTTTGTCGTAAGCAGCCTGTGTCAGCAGAATCGTCTTTTCCTCAGCCATGTGATTCCTCCTTGTTTAATGCACTTGTCTCTTGGCCCGACCTGAACTGCAAAGTCAAGGGTATGAAAAAGGCGCCGGCCCTCACCGGCGCCTGGAGACCTCTGTCTACCGTGTCGATATGATGTCGATCACGAAAACCAGGGTATCGTCGCCGCCGATGCCGGCCTGGGGCATCCCCTGACGACCATATCCGTACTCCGGCGGAATGGAGACCACCAACCTGGACCCCACGTTGTGGCCAGGCACCGTCTGGTCCCAGCCGCGAATGACCTGCCCCACGCCGATGCCGAAGCTGGCCGGCTGATGACGCTGGAAGCTGGAGTCGAAGACCTGATCCGAACCCCAAACGACACCGTGATAGTTGACGGTGACGGTATCGCCCTTGCGAACGACAGGTCCGTCCCCCTCGACCAGCTCCACGGCGCGCAGCCCGCTGGGCGCCGGACCATGGAAGGTTATGGTCGGCGTGGCGCCGAATTCGGCGTTCACCTCGGGCATGGATTGGTCACTCATGACAACTCCTTTGGTTTTCTTGCGTACCAGAGTATCGGTTCGTCGGCCGGGTGACAAGTCGCGACACTGCCGTCCAAGCCGATGAGGCCTTGGTGCCCCGGGTGGGAATCGAACCCACAAGCCGGTGAAGGCGGCGGATTTTAAGTCCGATGCGTATACCATTTCGCCACCGGGGCCGTAACCCATAACGCCTTAGTATATCATTCGCGCAGGAGGGTCCGACCGTAGTCCAGGACCAAGCCATCCAGAAGGCCATGCTCGCTGGCCACATAGGTTCCCGAAGCCAACGCACAGGGGCTGGCCTGGCCCAGCCGCTCCAGCAGACGGCTCCAAATCAAGGCGCCGCCGCCGATCACATCCACACGGCCGGGATGGATGGTCTTGAGTTCCCGACGCGCCTGCCGACTCATGTTCAACACCTGGTCGTCAACCCTGCGAGCCGCATCGACTGAAACGGACCGGCCGTCGACGGCATGGCGATCATAGACCTCGCATCCCAGGGCCAGGGCGCTCATGGTGGTGACCGTGCCGGAGACTCCGATCAAGCTGCCTACCCCGGCTACAGGAACCTGGTCGAAGGCCCGGTCGATCCAGCCGTCAACATCCTCAAGCGCCTGGTGGATCTGCTCCTTGGTGGGCGGATCGTCCAGCAGATGGCGCTCGGTCATCCGCACGGAACCGATGTTCATGGAATAGGAGGCCCTGACCTGGTCCACGGGCAGATCGCTCCCGTCCCCGCCCAGGACCAGCTCGGTGGAGCCGCCACCCAGATCGACCACCAGGTAGGGCGCAGGAGGCATGTCGGCGCTGACCCGCTGCTCCAGTACGCTGACCGCGCCCAGAAAACTCAGGGAGGCCTCCTGGAAGCCGCTGATAACCTCGGGCTTGACCCCCAGAATGGAGCGCACTCCCTCCTCAAAGCTTTCGCGATTGTGGGCATCCCTGGTGGCCGAAGTGGCCACAAAGCGAAGGCCATCCACCGGGTGATCCTGCAGCTGCCGGGCGAAGAGCCGGCAGGCCTCGAAGGCCCGATCCAAAGCCTGGTCGGAGAAGCGGTGGTTGCGGTCCACGCCCTCCCCCAGCCGGATGACCCGCATCAGCCTGGGAGCCACCGGATGGAGCCCCTGCCGATCCACCCGGGCTATCAGCAGCCGTATGGAATTGGTGCCGCAGTCCACGCCCGCCACCGTAACCTGATCCATGGAAGCCCCCTTCATTGGTTCTCCTGCCGGTTCTCTTGCCGTGATGCCTCGGTCCAAGGCTGGGCGCACCTGCAGACCTGCGGATCAAACGCCTGACGCACCAGGTCCAGAACCCGGTCGCCCAGGGGATTGACCCCAGGGCCCATGACCAGGGACTGGGCGGTCAGAGCATGCAGACACTTGACCCTTTTGGGCATGCCACCGGCAGAGATTCCGGCGATGTGACTCTCGTCGTCGCCCAGACGCTGGGCCAGGGCAGAGCGGAAGGCCAGATAGAGCTCGTGGGCCCTACGGTAAGCGCTGGCCAGACGCGGATCCGAGCTCAGCTCTGTATTCCAGTCGGCCATGACGCCGTCAGCCTCAAGTCGGGAGACGGCCTTGACTGCCTCAGGACTGGTCAGATAGCAGGTTGTTGGAAAGGGCGTGCCATCTCCCAGCTGGGGCCGGGTGACCACAGCCAGTGGATTGCCACAGACGCAGCGGGCCCCCACTGCCACCATGCCCCGCGGATAGCGACCCAGCTGGCGGTTCACGACGGCTATCTGATCCTGTATGGCCGGGGTCGCCAGAAGCTCATGGACACGATCCCTGACCGCCGCCAGGTCCTGGTCAGTAACCAGGCCAGAGACTTCGACCTCATTCTGCCCGACCTTGGGCTCGACCCGGACCTTGTCTGCGGCTTGAGATTCCACTGCTGCCTGGGGCCTTCCCTGGGCCTTGATCACGCTGTCCTCATCTTTCCTGATCGTTTCCTGCTACTAAGTTCGTTAACCAATGGCGTGACGCAATTCGAGCCTTCGGAATTCACTGCGCTCCCCCGCCCTCGGATGGAGAGGGGTCATCAGAGCCACCTGGACTACTTGAACCAGATGGACTGGCAGAGCCGGTCGGACTGGATTGCCCCTTGCCCCTATCGGCAGCAGGATCTTGGTCGGCCTTGGCGAAGGAGTAGGCCATCTCCTGATACCAGGGCAGGGAGTTCTTCCTCGGGGCCCGGACCCCCTTGCTTCCGGCCTGGTCCTCGTCCTTGTTTCCCGTGACCGCCTCCGGATGCAGGACCCGGATGGCATCCTCGTCGGGGAAGACGAATCCCAGCCGATCCCGGGCCTGGGCAGTCACATAGGCCTTGTCATCCCAGCGTCTGATCTGGTTCTCCAGATCACGTTTGTGCTCGACAAGCTGGGCCTGCTGGTTGCGCAGGCCGTTGAGCTCGGAAAGATTGATGGCGTAGGCGTGGAAGGTGGAGACCAGCTGAATCAGCCCGAGGGCCACGATGATGACCGCCACAAAGAAAGTGATGGGTCCCAACGACCGCCCGCATGTCCGCCGGTCGGCGCCGTCACGTTTATTGTTGGCCATACCCATAAAAATACCCGCGGCAGCCGACGCGGACCACCACGGGTGAGAGACTTCAGGGTCGGGTCAAAACCTGCAAAGGCTCCGAGACCCGACCAGCACGGCCTTACTTGGTGTACTTCTTGCAGGCCTTGAAGGCGCTGTAGCCGGCGTACTCGGCGGTGGAGCCCAGCTCCTCCTCGATCTCCAGCAGACGGTTGTACTTGGCGATGCGCTCGCCACGAGCCGGAGCACCGGTCTTGATCTGGCGGGTGTTCTTGGCAACGGCCAGATCGGCGATGGTGGTGTCGGAGGTCTCGCCGGAACGGTGTGAAACCATGGAGGTGAACCCGTTGGCAGTCGCCAGCTCGATGGCGTCCAGGGTCTCGGTCACGGTGCCGATCTGGTTGAGCTTGACCAGCAGGGAGTTGGCGGCCTTCAGGTCGATGCCCTTCTGCAGCCTCTTGGGGTTGGTCACCAGCAGGTCGTCGCCCACGAACTGCAGGCGATCGCCCATGGCGGCGGTGATCTTCTGCCAGGCGCCCCAGTCCTCCTCAGCGAAGGGATCCTCGATGGAGACCAGCGGGTACTTCTCGATCAGACCCTGGTAGTAGTCCAGCATGTAGTCGGCGTCGCGGTCCTCGCCGTCGAAGTGGTACTTGTCGGTGTCCTTGTTGTAGAACTCCGAGGAGGCCACATCCAGGCAGAGGCCGATCTGTTTGCCGGGCTCGTAGCCGGCGGCCTGAATGGCGTCGACGATGTACTTCAGGGAGTCCTCGTTGGACTTCATCTTGGGGGCAAAGCCGCCTTCGTCGCCCAGGCCGGTCTCATGGCCGTCCTTCTTTAGGATGCCCTTGAGGGTGTGGTAGACCTCGACGCCGGCGCGCAGGGCCTCCCGGTAGGAGTCGAAGCCGTAGGGGGAAATCATGTACTCCTGGATGTCGGTGGCGAAGTCAGCGTGGGCGCCGCCGTTCATGATGTTCATGTTGGGCACAGGCAGGATGTGGCCGTTGGTGCCGCCCAGGTAACGGTAAAGAGGCAGTTCGGCGGACTCGGCGGCCGCATAGAGCGCAGCCAGGGAGACGCCCAGAATGGCGTTGGCGCCCAGCTTGCCCTTGTTAGGGGTGCCGTCCAGATCAATCATGGTCTCGTCCAGGGCGCGCTGATCGGTGGCGTCCATGCCGATGACGTTGGGAGCGATGGTCTCATTGACCGCCTTGACGGCGTCCAGCACACCCTTGCCCTGATAGCGCTTCTTGTCGCCATCCCTACGTTCCCAGGCCTCGGCCTCGCCGGTGGAAGCACCGGAAGGAACCAGACCACGCCCCTCGGCGCCGTCCTCAGTCTGCAGAACGACCTCGACGGTCGGGTTGCCACGGGAATCAAGAATTTCGCGCGCGAACACGCTTTCAATTGCTGCCACAACTGCTCCTTCAATAAGTTGTTGTGATGTCTCTTACAGGATACTAGTTTTGTTGGACGGGCGAGGGACCCGCTGGCGTGCCATCGTCGGAGGACTTGGGCAGCCCCCAGGCAAGGTCGTCCAGCAGGGTGTCCACCCAGGCGGTCATGTCCGCCGAATCCATGGGTCCCGAACCCAGGGAGCCCGCGAAGGGCGCTGGGATCAGCAGGGTCTGCGTCACCGGACGGTACTGGCTGCCCTTGTATATTCGTGCGATCCTGGCCTGGAGGGAGTCGGGCATGGTCACGGGCCTGATGCGCACCCTGGAGCCCTGGGAGGCGATCTCCGCTATGCCCAGGGAGCGAGCCTTGGCCCGCAGCCTGGCCACCGCGAAGAGGGTGTCGAACTGGGCCGGCGGACGTCCGTATCGGTCGGTCAGCTCCTCGTGCAGGTCGCGCAGATCCTGCTCGTTGCGGGCCGAGGCCAGCTTGCGGTAGGCCTCCAGACGCAGCTTGTCCGAATCGATGTAGTCCACCGGGATTGAGGCCTCCAGGGGCAGGTCGATGCTGACGGTGACCGGCTCGGTCCGCCCGGGTTCCTTGTACTCTTCCACCGCCTCGGAGACCATGCGCACGTAAAGGTCGAAGCCGACCCCCTCGATGTGTCCGGACTGCTCGTCACCCAGCAGGTTGCCGGTGCCACGCAGCTCCAGGTCCTTCATGGCCACGTCGTAGCCGGATCCCAGGGCCGTGTTCTGGGCGATGGTGGCCAGCCGGTCATGGGCGGTCTGGGTCATGGGCTTGCTGGGGTCGTAGAGGAAGTAGGCGTAGGCGCGCTCCCGGCCACGTCCCACCCGGCCGCGCAGCTGGTGGAGCTGGGAGAGCCCGAAGCGGTCGGCCCGGTCCACGATCAGCGTATTGGCATTGGGAATATCCAGGCCGGTCTCGACAATGGTGGTGCAGACCAGCACATCGATGTCCCGGTGCCAGAAGTCCCGGATGACCCCGTCCAACTGCTTCTCCCCCATCTTGCCGTGGGCCACACCCACCTTGGCCTCTGGGACCAGGGTCTGCACCTTGGCCGAGACCTTGCCGATGTCCTCCACCCGGTTATGGATGTAGAAGATCTGGCCCCCGCGCAGGAGCTCGCGACGAATGGCCGCAGTCACCTGGGCATCCTCGTAGGCACCTACATAGGTCAGCACCGGAAGACGGTCCTCGGGTGGCGTGGCCAGGGTCGACATCTCCCGGATGCCGGTCACCGCCATTTCCAGAGTGCGCGGAATGGGCGTGGCCGACAGGGACAGGACGTCCACGTTGGTCCGCATGGCCTTGAGGGTCTCCTTGGCCTCCACGCCGAAGCGCTGCTCCTCGTCCACGATCATCAGACCCAAATCCTTGAAGCGGATGCGCGGGTTGAGCAGCTTATGGGTGCCGATGACCACGTCCACGGCCCCGCTGGCCAGGCCCTCCATGGTGGTCTGGTTCTCCTTTGCGGTCTGGAAGCGGCTCATGGCGGCCACATCCACCGGGAAGCCCTCGAAGCGCTCGGTGAAGGTCTGGTAGTGCTGCTGGACCAACAGGGTCGTGGGCACCAGGACTACTACCTGCTTGCCGTCCTGGACCGCCTTGAAGGCGGCACGGATGGCTATCTCGGTCTTGCCGAAGCCCACATCCCCGCAGATCAGGCGATCCATGGGCACCGGCTTTTCCATATCGGCCTTGACATCGTCGATGGCGGTCAGCTGGTCGGGGGTCTCCTGGTATGGGAAGGCATCCTCCAACTCCTTCTGCCAGGGGGTGTCGGGGCTGAAGGCGAAGCCCTTGGTGCGCTGCCGGGCCGAGTAGAGCTTGACCAGGCCCTGGGCAATCTTGTGGACATGCTTGCGGGCCTTGGCCTTGGTGGCTGACCAGTCGGATCCGCCCAGCTTGTTGAGCCTGGGAATCTCGGCACCGATATAGCGGCTGACCTGATCCAGCTGGTCGGCCGGCACGAAGAGCTTGTCTGGCGGCGCGTTGCGCTTGGAGGGGGCGTACTCCAGGACCAGATACTCCCGGCTGCCCTTGCTGGGGCCCACGCCCACGCTGCGCTGGCGCATGCCCAGGAAGCGGCCGATGCCGTGCTGGTCGTGGACCACATAGTCACCGGGCTTGAGCTCGTCCAGGTCGATGGCCTTGCGCCGGCGGTTGGAGGTCTTGCTGCCGGCGGCCACACTGGTGCGGCCCGTCAGGTCACGTTCGGTGAGCAGGGCCAGATGGGCGGACTGGTCCACGAAGCCGTCCACAGCCAGGGAGCGGTGGTACTCCAACCCAGTGATCCCCGTGGTCTGCACGGCCCGACGCAGACGGCTCAGCGTTCCCTGGGCCGGAGCGGTCACCACAACCCGGTCGCCGCGCTCCAGCAGGGATGCAATGCCCGAGGCGGCCCGATCCTCGTCGCCTCGGTACTGGTCCGGGGCCAGGGCATCCAGACGCTCGGCCCCCTCCCGGTCCGGATCCACCGACAGGTCGGTCAGCTTCCAGACCTCCCCCCTGCTGTACTCCAAAGATGAGATGACCTCGTCGTAGTCCAGGAAGCTGGCCCTGTCGAAGCTGATGGGTGCGCCCGAGCCCTGTCCTGAGGCCGCCACATGCCAACTGGCGGCCAGGAACTCGTTGGCGGTCTTGACCAGGTCCTGGGCGGAGCGGGCCAGCAGTTGCGGCTCAGACAGCAGAATCAGAGCGCCCTCGGGCAGCATGGACCCCACCGGCACCAGGTCGTCGACCAGGGCAGGCAGAAGGGATTCCATGCCCTCCACCGGAATGGCCTGTGCGATGGATTCCAGCATATCGTCGGCGTTGGGGATGCTCCCGATCAGGGAGCGTGCGCGGGCTCGGACCTGGTCGGTCAGCTGCAACTCGCGGCAGGGCGGCGCCCAGATCCGGTCCAGGTCGGGGCCGTAGGTGCGCTGGTCTGAGGCGTGGAAGCTGCGGATGGTGTCCACCTCGTCGCCGAAGAACTCAATGCGCACCGGGTGGGCCATGGTGGGGACGAAGACATCCAGGATGCCGCCTCGGACGGCGAACTGGCCGCGTTCCATGACCAGGTCCACCCGGGTGTAGGCGTTGCGGACCAAAGCTTCGACTGCCTGGTCCAAGGGCAGGTCCTGGCCGCGTAGGAAGACCAGGGGCTCCACATCCTGCAGACCCTTGACCACCGGCTGCAGCAGGGAGCGCACGGGCATGACCAGGATGCGGATGGGTCCGAAGTCAGGGTCGCCCTGGACCGGGTGGGCCAGCCGCCTGAAGACGGCCATCCGGGAGGCCACGGTGTCTGCCCGGGGCGAGAGCCGCTCGTGAGGCAGGGTCTCCCAGGAGCGCAGCAGGGCCACATCACCCGGGTCGCCCTCATACCAGGAGCGGATGGCGCCGGTCATCTCCTGGGCATCACGTTCGGAGGGGACCACCAGAACGACCGGGGCACGTCCGGCTGCGGCAGCTGCCAGGGCTGGCCTGATGCCCTGGGGAGCCTGGACCATAAGGGAGGTATCGGTGTCGGCAGCAGGCTCGGAGTCTCCTTGGACCAACCTCTTGAAGGCGGCATCCGCCTGCAGGTCGTCCAGAAGAGGACGCAGGGACCCATTCAGCGATTCCTGGGGCTCTGTCTTACCAGTCTCCTGCACTGACTGAATGTGCTCATCGACCATTGAACAGCTCCTGAGCCTGGCTGAGGCCCTTGGTGATCACGATTTCTGCGGCATCCGCGCCGTCGGCCAGGAACTCGGGCAGGCGCTTGCGCTGATCGCCGACAAAGGTGCCCAGAACCCAATCCACGGTGCGGCGATGGGCGTCCGGACCCCTCCGGGCATGCCCCACACCCATGCGAACCCGGGCATAGGCGTTGCTGCCCAGGGAACGGTCGATGGAACGGATGCCGTTGTGCCCGCCCGAGGACCCACCGGCCTTGACCTTGATCCGGCCGAACTCCAGATCCATGTCGTCATGGATGACCACGACCCGCCCAACCGGTATGCGGTAGTAGGAGCAGATCGAGGCCAGGGCATCGCCGGAGTCGTTCATGAAGGTCAGCGGCTTGGCCAGGAAGAAGGGTATGCGGCGTCCTTCAAGATCCAGGGTGCCACGGCCCAGCTGGGCCAGACCCTTGTGGTCGCGCAGGTTGACCGACCAGCGTTCGGCCAGTAGATCGGCGCACATGAAGCCCATGTTGTGCCTGGTGCCCTTGTACTCGTCACCCGGGTTGCCCAGTCCGGCTATCAGCCAGAAATCGGATGCCATGTAGGTGATACCTCCTGCTCTCAAACGGGACGGTGAGATTCTACACAGGCTCCCCGACCCCTTTACGCTCAAGGGACAGGCTCCAGTAGGAGACGTCATGCAGGACGAACCGGTCCCAGGCGGCCTGGGGTAGGAGGCCGAAGCGGCTGAACCCGAACCGGTGCAGCAGAGCCTTGGAGGCCGAATTGTCATCGAAGATGATGGCCACGGCCAGACGCATGCCCTCCTGCCGGGCGCGCTCCAGCAGGGAATGGACCATCAGGGCGCCCAGACCCCGTCCACGGCTGTCGCGATCCACGTAGTAGCTCAGCTCGCAGGTCTCCTGGTAGCCGGGCCGGTCGTAGTATGCCGACAGGGAGCCGAAGGCCAGCACCCGGCCCTCCTGCTCCAGGACCAGGACCGGGTGGCCCTGGTCCGGATCATGGGACAGTAACCATTGCAGGCGCTGGTCCAGGCTGACCGGGGCCGTATCCGCCGTGGAACCACCATCCATGACCGCCTGGTTGTAGATGGCGGTGACCGCCTCCAGATCCCCGCGACGGCAGAGCCGGATGCGCGGGGTGGCGCTCACTTGTTGCCGCCCTCCTGGTCGGATGCCTCCTTTAGGGCTTCACGCAGACGGCTCTGCGCCTCGCCGTAGGCGCTGAAGTCGCCCTTCTTCAGAGCGGCATCGCCGTCGCTCATGGCCTGGTTGGCCTTGTCCAAGGCCTGTTTCAGAGCCTGCCCGCCTGTCTCAGACGTCCCGCCGGACCCGGCGGACTTGTCCGGGGCCTTATCGGATTGCTCACTCTGGTCAGCATTGGAATTGGTGCGTCCTGTGTTGTCGGCATCGCCTGCCGATGCGCCCGAGTTGCCCTGGAAGGTCTTGTCAAGGGCCGCATCCAGGGTGGCAGAGGAGGAGACCTTGTCTCCGAAGGCCACCAAAACCCGCTTGAGCAGGGGGAAGCTGGTGGCACCGCTGGACTGGACGTAGACCGGCTGGATGTAGATCAGTCCGCCACCTATTGGCAGGGTCAGCAGGTTGCCGCGTTTGACCTTGGTGGATCCGGACTGGAGCAGGTTGAGCTCGGTGGAGACCGCAGCGTCCGAGTTGAAGTTGTTCTGGGCCTGCCCTGGGCCGGGCACATTGGAATTCTTGGGCAGCTCCATAAGCCGGATGGTCCCGTAGTCCGGTCCTATCACCCCCTTGGTCGACCCGGCGTCGGAGTCCACGGACAGGAACCCGGTCAGGATCTCCCTGGTGGAGGTTCCGGCGGGGATGAAGGTGGAGGTCAGCGAGAAGGCGGGCTTGTCGGTCCCCGGGGTCTGCAGGGTCAGATAGTAGGGAGGCTGCTTGATACCCGCCTTCTGCTCCTTGCTGGTCCCGGTCGGATCCACGGGGGTCTGCCAGAAGTCCTCGCCGGAGAAGAACTGGCTGGCCGAGTTGACGTGGTACTGGGACAGGAGCTGGCGCTGCACCTTGAACAGGCTCTCCGGGTAGCGCATGTGGCTCATCAGGTCGCCCGAGATGGACGAGAGCGGCTTGACCTGGCCGGGGAAGACCTTCTGCCAGGCCTTGAGCACCGGATCCTTGGCATCCCAGGCATACAGATCCACCGAGCCGTCGTAGGCATCGACCGTGGCCTTGACGGAGTTGCGGATGTAGTTGGCCTTCTGGGAGCCCAGGCCCTTGACGGCCTCGGAGCTCAAGGTGGTTGTGTCCTGGGTAATGGGACCCAGGTCCACCTTCTGGGAGTAGGGGTAGGCGTCAGAGGTGGTGTAGCCGTCGACGATCCACTTGACTCTGCCGTCCACCACAGCCGGGTAGACGCGCCCGTCCAGGGTCAGATAGGGGGCGATCTGGGCCACGCGCTCCTTGGGCGAGCGGTTGTAGAGTATCTGCGAGTCGGGCGTGACGCGATCCGAGAAGAGGATCTGGTCGGATCCAAAGCGGATGGCGTAGAGGATCCGGGCCAGGAAGTTGCCCACCGAGGGGCCGCCGTTGCCCTTGAAGGTGTTGGTGGCTCCCTTGGAGCCGGTGGGATAGTCGAACTCCCAGCCTGACGAGCCCTGGGGCGCGCCGACGATGGAATACTCGGGAGCATTGGGCGAGAAGTAGATTCGCGGCTCGTAATGCTGGCTGTCGGTCAGCTTGCCCTTGGTGGGGATGTCCTGCTCGAAGAACTCGGGCTGCCCGTCCGGGGTGACCTTGTTGCCGTAGGCGGCCACGATGCCGTAGCCATGGGTGAAGACCGTGTGGTCATTGACCCAGTTGCGGTTGTCGTTGCCCTCCAGGTCCAACTCGCGAGCGCCGATGACCGTGTCCTGGCTGACTCCATCGATGTCGTACTTGTCGACGGCCAGGGTGTCCTCGAAGGTGTAGTACTGCTTGGACTGCTGCAGCTGCCGGAAGGTGGGCGAGACCACCTGGGGATCCAGCAGACGAATCTGTGCGGTGGTCTCCGCATCACGGGAGAGTGCGCCCGACTGGACTTCGGTGGTGGCGTCATAGGCCTCGGTCTTGAGCTTGTCCAGCCCGTAGGCCTTGGTGGTGGCGGCGATGTTGCGCTGGATGTAGGCGGATTCCATCTCCTGGGCGTTGGGGTTGACCCGGAAGCGCTGGACCAGGGCCGGCCAGAAGACGGTCAGCAACAGGGACAGGACGACGGTGACGGCCACAGCCAGGACGGGAATCCTCCACTGCCTGACTGCCGAACCCAGGGATCCGGCATGGACCCGGCCGGGTTCCAGGGTGGGTGAGCGCAGAATCCAGACGGCCAGGATGATGCCAAGCAGAGCCATGACCACGGACATGATCAGGGTGACGGGGATGGCCGCCTTGACCGAGGTGTAGGAGGCGCCGGTGATCCGGTCGCCCTCCTCGGTCAGCCTGCCGAAGACGCCCAGGGCGGTGTCGCCGGCCCAGACCAGCATGAACAGGACCAGCCAGACGGCCACCTGCCTGCGGGCGGAACGGGTCATCTCCAGAATGCCGCGTCCGTGTACGGGCATGGTCAGGCGAATGCCGCCCATGAGGAAGTTGGTGACCAGACTGAAGACCGTTGCCGCCAACAGCATCATCAGCAGGGAGGAGACCAGCAGCTGCAGGCCGGGCAGGATGAAGACATAGAAGCCGGTGTCCAGGCCGAACTGGGGGTCGCGCACCCCGAAGGACTGGGCATTGAAGAGCAGGAGCACCTGCTTCCAGTCGGCGTTGAACTGGAAGCCGAAGAAGACTCCAACGACCAGGGAGACCACCACGGCCACCTTGAGCGCGGTGCGTGAGGAGACGCCCTTGCCCACCTCGATCAGATCACCCCTGACCCTGATGGTGGACCCGTCAGGCGAATCGGGACGGCTGCGGATGGCCAGGATGGCCGAGAGCAGGGTCACCGCAGCCAGCAACAGGGCGTAGGCCAGCCACAGACCCACCTTGATGCCCAGCTGGGTCCAGACGATCTGCGCCGCTCCCAGCTGGGAGAACCACATGACGTCAGTGATGAAGCGGCTGAGCGCGAACAGGAGCAGGAAGACGACCAGGAGGACGGCCACAACCACGGCGAGGATCCTCGAGCCCCGGGAAGGTCCGTCACTGCCCTTCTTGCGGGAGGTGAGCCGGGGGTCACCCGGTCCGGGGAAGCGGAAGCGGGGTGTGCCGCCACCCCCCTGGCTGGGACCCTCCCCATCGGTTTGCACGTGCAGGATGACCGGGTCGTCTTCATTGCGACGCCGGCCTGGTCCGCCTGGACCACCCTCAGGGTCGAATATGGAACCGAAGAAATCAAAGAATGACATGTACCCAGCCTACATGAGACGGCGGTCTTGAATGGCTTGCCGGTAGACCTCCTCCACCTGATCGGCCACGGTGGTCACGTCGTAGCGGTCCAAGAGCGCCAGCTGGTCATGGCGCACCTTCCGCCTCCAGGAGGGATCCCCCAGAGCCTGGGCGATTCGCCGGGCCAGCAGTTCGGGGGTGTTGGGCGAGTCGACGGTCACCAGAGCCCGTTCATCGCCCATCAGGGTGGACCGGTAGCCGGGATTGTCCCCAGCCAGCACCGGAGCCGTGCCCGAAGCGATGGCCTCCAAGAGGACGATGCCGAAGGATTCGCCCCCGGTGGAGGGAAAGACGGTCAGGTCGGAGGAGGCCAACAGGGCGGGCTTGTCCTTCTCGTCCACAAAGCCGGGGAAGGCCACCGGGGTGCGTAGGACGGCGGCCTTTCGACGGCAGTCCTCCAGCAGCGGACCCCTGCCGGCCATGGTCACATGCAGGCCTTCGGGCAGGATGCCGGCCCGCTCCCCCGCCCGGAGGGCCGAAATCAGGATCCCAGCCCCCTTGCGGGCCACGAACCGTCCCAGAAAGACCAGATGCTGCCCCTGGCCGTGCAGGCGCGCCACCTCCTGGTCGCCGGCGGCCTGACGGGCCCGGCGCAGGGCAGCCACGTCCACAGGGTTGGCCACCACCCTGCTGGACACACCGGCAGTCTTCCGGGCATAGCTGGCCGCCACTGGCGAGACTGCGATGACCCTGTCGATGCGTCTATGGGTCCTGCGGTTGATCATCCCCAACAGCCGGCCGCCCAGCAGCTGCAGGCTTCCCGTGGGGGCGATGTGGTAGGTGGCCACCAGGGCCGTTGACGGGTTTGCGGACCGAATGACCCGCCCTGCCAGGAAGGGACTGTATGGTGCCTGGACGTGCAACAGATCGAAGTGCCCCGCCTCCAGGACCCGGCGGATGGGCGCCTTGGGCGCAGGCAGAGGTATGCGCATCCTGTTGCCGTTGAAAGAGACCATGACGTTGCGGGAGAGGGAATGAACCCCGTCAACCGGCGGATGGGCGGTCTGCCCGACCAGATACTGAACCTTATGGCCCCGCCTGCCCAGCTCCCGTCCCAGGGTCAGAATGTGTTGCTGGACCCCGTCAAACACATCCAGAGTGTCATCGAAGACGAACCCGATGCTGAGCGTCACTGAACGTCCCGATCCGCTCCGGGCTCGGTCCCTGCGGCCAGTTGACGGCCCTTGAGGGCCAGGGCCACCAGGTGCCGGTCAGCGGCCTCCCGCTCCTGCTGCTCATCGTTGCCTGAGTCCAGATTGTCCACATAGATGGTCTCCACTTGCGCGACCTGGCAGTACTTGAGGAAAGTCTGCCTGCGCAGCTGGTTGTCCAAGGCCTCACCGATGCCGCTGGACCGGTACCATTCCTTTTCCCCACCGGTCAGCATGACCAGCTCCACCCGACGCCCGGCCAGGGCCCCCGGGGTTCCATCGGCGTTATAGGCGAAGCCCCGGCAGATGACCCGGTCAATGAAGCCCTTCATGATTGCCGGCATGCTGTACCAGTAGACGGGGAAGACCAAGGCCAGCACGTCCGCATCCTTGATACGCTCCTGCATGGCCTGAACATCCTCGGGCATGGGTCCCTGGCCCAGGTAGTGGGTCCTGTCCTCCATGCCGAAGACGGGATTGAACCCCTCGGCGCAAAGGTCGATCAACTCGGTGCGAGCCCCGCCTTCGGCCGCCCCGTCCAGCAGGGCATTGCCCGCCGCATCGGTCAGACTCTTGGGTTCGGGGTTGGCCGTGACTGCCACGATCTTCATAGGGATTCGCTCCTTACATGTCATTTCGCACCTGCACCGACTGCGTGCAGACCCTTGTCATTGTCAGTCCTGGCAAGGACGGCAACACTGGTTAGGCAAATGCTTGACACTGCCCCCGGGGCCCATCTATGTTATTGGGTGGTCGGTAGGTGAAGCTACCGCATGGACAAGGCATGCTGCCGCAAAGTGGTGGAGACACCCCGCGCAGGTCAACAGTCCCCGTCGGATCAAGGCAGGGACTAATGCAGGGCCAAATACCATGCGAAGCCGAAGCTTGAACGATGACAATGGTCGGCTCATGGGCCGATCGCCACGCCGTCTTCGAGGCTGCCGACAGGGATGTTCCGCACCTTGGAGGGAGGCCATCGTGAATACTGTCGCACTGCCAGGAATGCTCCGTTCGCCACTGAACGACGACCGCAGCCAGGCATCGCGCTCCACCCGCATATGGACGGGCCTGGCCGTAGCCATAGGCGCACTGGTCCTGCTGGGGGCCCTGGCCTACCTGCTGCCGGCCCTGGGTGCGCCCATCGGCCCTGCAGGCGTACCCTCGCACGTCTCCACCGACCCGACCAACCTGCCCTACTACGCGCTGCGCTCCCTCTTCCGCATGTTCGCGGCCCTGATCATTTCCCTGGTCTTCGCCTTCCTCTACGGACTGGCCGCCGCGCGCTCCCGCCGCCTGGGCGCCGTGCTCATCCCCCTGCTGGACATCCTGCAGTCGGTGCCTGTGCTGGGCTTCCTGTCGGCCACCATCTCCATCTGGCTGGTCCTCTTCCCCGGGTCCATCATGGGCGTGGAGGCGGCCTCCATCTTCGCCATCTTCACCAGCCAGGCCTGGAACATGGCCTTCTCCTTCTATAACTCCCTGACCAGCGAGCCCGCCGACCTGGACGAGGCGGTGAGGCTGATGCGCCTGACCCGATGGCAGCGCTTCTGGAAGCTGGACGTACCCAACTCCATGATCCCCCTGCTCTGGAACTGCATGATGAGCATGGGCGGCGGCTGGTTCTTCCTGACCGCCTCCGAGATGATCTCGGTCAACAACAGGACCCTGGCCCTGCCCGGCATCGGCTCCTTTGTGGAGGAGGCCACCGCCGAACAGGACCTGGGCAAGGTGGGTCTGGCCATCCTGACCATGATCGTGGTGGTCCTGCTGATTGACTTCCTGCTCTGGAAGCCACTGACCGCCTGGGCCGAGAAGTTCCGCTACACCAGCAGCCAGTCCACCGAGCCCCGGCGCAGCCTGGTGCTCACGATCATCCGCCTGTCCGGGGTCAAGGACCTGCTGGGCCTGGTGGGCCATCCCCTGGCCGACCTGCTGGACCGGATCACCCGCCCCCTGGGTCGCACCGGGGCGCGCTGGAGCCGTGGAGGCGGACGCAGGCGGGCAAGCGACCTGGTCTGGTGGGTCTGCCTGGCCCTGATCGGTCTGTGGGGTCTCTGGCAGCTGGACCGTCTGGTCATCCGTCCGCTGGGCCTGGGCGAGGTCGGGCATGTCTTCCAGCTTGGTCTGCTGACATTCCTGCGAGTGCTGATCCTGATGGTGGTCTGCACCATCGTCTGGGTCCCGATAGGCGCCCTGATCGGCATGAATCCGCGCATCTCCCGCTACCTGCAGCCCCTGGTGCAGATCTTGGCCTCCTTCCCGGCCAACTTCATCTTCCCCTTCGTCACCATGGTCTTCATCATCTGGCGGATCGACATCAATTGGGGCAGCATCCTGCTCATGGCCCTGGGCACCCAGTGGTACATCCTCTTCAACGTCATCGCCGGGGCCTCCTCCATTCCCGACGATCTGCTGGAGATGTCGCGCAGCCTGGGCCAGAACCGTTGGCAGCGATGGAAGACCCTGATTCTGCCGGCCCTGTTCGGCTCCTGGTGCACCGGCGGCATCACAGCTGCCGGCGGTGCCTGGAACGCATCCATCGTCTCCGAGGTGGTCTCCTACGGCAAAACCGAACTGACGGCCAAGGGCCTGGGCGCCTACATCGCCCAGGTGACCGCCACCGGCGACACCCCCCGCATCATCCTGGGGGTGGCCGTCATGAGCATCTTCGTGGTCCTGGCCGACCGGTTCTTCTGGTCTCCCCTGCAATCACTGGCACAACGGCGCTATTCCCTGACATGAGAAGTCTGAGAGGTTCGACAATGACCAAGATCAATTCCAACGGGATCATCACGGCCGAGCACGTGACCAAGACCTACCAGTCCGACAAGGGCGCGGAGCTGACCGTCCTGGACAGCATCGACTTCACCCTGCACGAGGGCGAGGTGGTGGCCATCCTGGGCCGCTCGGGCGCCGGCAAGTCCACCCTGCTGCGCATCCTGGCCGGCCTGGTCCCGGCCAGCAAGGGCAGCGTCGAATACCGGGGCAAGCAGCTGGACGGGCCCAACCCCGGCGTGGCCCTGGTCTTCCAGAGCTTCGCCCTGATGCCCTGGCTGACCGTCAAGGACAACGTGGAGCTGGGCCTGCAGGCCCGTGGCGTGCCCAAGAAGGAGCGCGAGAAACTCTCCCTGGCCGCCATCGACGCCATCGGTCTGGACGGCTTCGAAAGCGCCTACCCCAAGGAGCTCTCCGGGGGCATGCGCCAGCGCGTGGGCATCGCCCGGGCCCTGGTACTCAAGCCGGACGCCCTTTTCATGGATGAGCCCTTCTCGGCCCTGGACGTGCTGACTGCCGAGAATCTTCGCCAGGAGGTCCTCAAGGTCTGGTCCGAGGAGGCAGGCAGCGTCAAGTCGGTCCTGATCGTCACCCACAACATCGAGGAGGCGGTGGAGATGGCCGACCGGGTCCTGGTCCTGGACTCGCATCCCGGCCGGGTCATCGCCAACGTGCCCATCAATCTGGACAGGCCTCGGGACAAGCAGTCCGACCTCTTCCAGTCCTGCGTGGACTACCTCTACTCCATCCTGACCGGTCAGCGCGACAGCGAGGACATCCGCCGCCGTCTGCAGACCAAGGTGCGCAACCGTCAGGCTGTGCGGGACTCGGTTCGGGACGAGGACACGGCCGAGCGCAACCTGCCCGACGCCACCCCCGGCGGCCTGGCCGGTCTGGCCGACGTCATGGTCAACCAGCCCAACGGCATGGACCTGGCCGACCTGGCCGCCAAGCTCTCCTTCGAGGTGGACGACCTCTTCCCCCTGATCGACGCCGGACTCATGCTGGGCATTTTCCAGGCGGACAACGGGCATGTCAGGCTGACCGACCAGGGTCGTGCCTGGCACGACGCGGACATTCTGGAGAGCAAGGAGATGTTCTCACGGATGCTGATGGACCACGTTCCGCTGATCCGCATCATCGACCGGGCCCTGAAGAACAGCGACGACAAGAGCCTGCACGGCTCCCTGATCCTGGACCTGCTGAGGGCCCACCACTCGGACAAGGAGGCCGTCCAGCAGTTCGACACCGCCATCACCTGGGGCCGCTACGGCGAGCTCTTCGACTACGATGCCGACGACGACCGGCTGACCCTGGACCCGGAGAACCACACCGAGTGAACAGTCTCGCAGCTGCGACGGCTGCGGTCCCCTTGGGCTCCTAGAATGGGCTCCGGGCGATGGAACCCGCCCGGGGCTTGAGCCCCGAACCGCAAACTGCTGATAGTCCCTGCACCATGATTCGACGACCCCCGTCTGCGGGTCGGGTGCAGGCGCATGCCATTCAGCCCGACCCTGCGGATGCTGATCCGTCGGGAACCGAGGCCTCCAATGACCAAACCCCCTACCGGACCTGACATGGCCACGGCCCTGGTGGTGATGCTGGGCGGAACCCTGGGCACCGGCTGCCGGTACGCCTTGAGCCTGCTGCCGGGCCAGAGCGGTCCGCTGCATCCGGGAACCCTCCTGGCCAACCTGATCGCCTGCGCAGGCTACGCCCTGCTGACCGCCTTCCTGGCCGGGCTTCCCAAAAGCGCACATGCACGCCGAAGGCAGCTGACCAACAAGGGCCTGGGCATGGGCCTGTGCGGAGGGCTGTCGACCATGTCCACCCTTTCGCTGGAATTGGTCCAGGGCCTGTCTAGCGGTAAAGTCCAGGCAACCCTTGCCTACCTGCTGGTCTCCTTCGTCGGAGGCCTGCTGGTCTCCTGGGCCATGGCAGCGCTGGGAGCCCGTCTGTCCTCACACATCCAAGCAGGTGCGCGATGACCATTACATTTACACTGCTGATCTGCCTGTGCGGCGGCCTGGGGGCCGGACTGCGCTACATGCTCGATACCCTGGTCAAAGCCCGCTGGCAGGTGGACCTGCCCCTATCGACCATGATCATCAACCTGTTGGCCGGATTGGCCGCAGGGCTGGTGGCCGCCCTGGCCGCCTTCCACGGATTCCCTAACTGGGGACGGATGCTGCTGGCCACAGGACTGCTGGGCGGCTTCTCCACCTTCTCGACAGCGGTCAACGAAGTGTTGGCCCTGGCCCGGCGGAGACGGCACCTGGCAGCCCTGGGCTATCTAGCAGCTTCGATCTTCCTGCCGCCTCTGTTGACGGCCCTGGGCTTCCTGCTGGCCGGACCCGGCATGTAGCAGGTCCGGCCAGCAATCGAGGCGTTCCAGAATCAGGCGCGAGCCGGTTCCGGACGACCCTGGGCGGAGTCTGCGGCAATCCCGAGACGGTCGTCATGCCGGCGCCACCAGGCGGACAGGACCGAGCCGGAGATGTTGTGCCAGACGCTGAAGAAGGTTGAGGGGATGGCCACAATCGGGTCGGCGGCGAATGCCTGCAAGGCCAGGGTCGCACCCAGTCCGGAATCCTGCATGCCCACCTCGAAGGTGATGGCCTTCTGCTGTGCATAGCGGAACCCCTTGGGGTAGATGCGGTACATGAGCCGGCTGAAGAGGAAGCCCAGCCCGTACCCGCACAGGTTGTGGAGCATGACCACCGGCAGGACCAGGGCGGTGGCGGCGGTGAAGAGCTTGGCATGGTTGACGGAGACCACCACGCCGATGATGATCAGGATGGCGATCTGCGAGACCGCCGGCAGGGCCACGGTCACCTTCTGCACCTTCTCCTTGAAGAAGGCGTGGACGGCCAGGCCCAGGGCGATGGGGATCAGCACCACCTCAAGGGCGGTCAGGAAGAGCTGCTTGGTGGGGATGGCCACATACTGGCTGGCCAGCAGGTTCATCAGCATGGGGATCATGAAGGGCGCGCACAGGGTGGAAAGCAGGCCTATGGACACGTCCAGGGCCACGTCGCCGCGCGACAGGTAGGACATGACGTTGGAGGAGGTCCCCGAGGGGCAGCAGCCCACCAGGATGACGCCCACAGCGATCATGCCGTCCAGCCGGAAGATGCGGCAGAGCAGCACGGCCAGCAGGGGCATGATCAGGTAATGGGCTATGGTGCCGACGATGACCATGAGCGGCATCTTGACGATTCGCTTGAAGTCGTCCAGGCTCAGGGTCAGTCCCATGCCGAAGAGAATAATGCTCAGGAAGTAGTTGGTGTAGCTGCGGGCCCAAATGCTAATCTGCGGGACAAAGAAGTTGATGGCGGCCCAAACCAGGACCACCAGAATGAACCACTTAGTCAACCAGTCACTGAACCGCTGCACCTTTTGCATGATTCCTGACCACTTCCTCTCGATAGTTCTCTCTGTGGTAGAGCAAAATTAGAAAACCGAGGGCAGACACGACGGCGAATGGTCACATTTTGGACGAGGATGTTCCGGCACCGACTGGAATTCAGTTGACCAGGACGGGAGTGCCTATGGGCACGGACTGCATGATCCACAAGGCGTCAGGCACGGTCAGCCTGATGCAGCCATGGGAGCTGGGTCGGATGCCCAACAAGTCAGCCTCCTCCTTTATGTAGCTGCCACTAAGATCAGTGGGAACCGAGTGGAAGAGGAAGACCCCGTGGTTCAGAAAGCTGGTGTAGTAGCGGGCGCCCATCCCCTCGTTGGGGTTGTAGAAGTGGTCGCCGCGCTCGGCCTGGATGCGGAAGCTGCCCCTGGGCGTGGAGTCATCCATACCTGTCGAGGCATACATGGTGTAGAGCAGTTGAGACCCATCACGCACGTAGACCCGCTGATCCTGAAGGCTGACCTCCAAGGAGATGCCAGGGTGGGCCGCAGGATCCGGGTAATCGACCTGCTGCGAAGGCTTGAGCCAATCGACAGGCTGAGTGGAGGAGCCATCAGGGTCTGTCTTCTGAACCTTTGTCTGCTTCTTTGCCGCTGATGAAGAGAAGGACTTGGATTTGCTGGGATGATGCGCCTTGGGAAATTGTCTCACCGAAACGGTTGATGTACTGGAAGTGCTCGCATCTGCCGATCGTTCTGTATGAGCCGCATCCACCGGCTGGAACAGATTGTCGACCAAAACTGTCAGCAGCAGCGTCAACAGGGCGGTTGTCACTACCACAGGCGTGCGGCGGACAGGGTCCAGCAGCCAACGGAGCATGGCAAGCACACGCCGCTTAAGGCGTTTGCTATCCAATCCCCAGACAGCCATGTCCTTCCCCTTCTTCGCCATCGAACGAACCTGTATGCACAGTTCATTTTAGCGGCAGAAGGAACCAGGGCGGACTCAGCCTTTCAGCACCTGCCTGGCCCAATCCTCCAGCAGGTCACAGACCAGGGCGGTCTGCTCAATCTGCACATTGTGGCCGGCCCGGTCCAGCACCGAGTAGGAGGCCCTGGGGAAGCGGCAGGCCAGGTCGAACTGGTCCAAGTAGCCCACACGGTCGTCCTGGCGGCCGCAGACAAAGAGCACAGGGGCTATGAATCCGGACCAGACCTGGTCAAAGTCCATATCCAGCCGGTAGTGCCCCTCCATTCGAGCCACCGTATCGGCATCGGCCGAACGAATGCCGGGCATGATGGTGCGTTGGTAGGCCTCAAGATGCTCCCGGGATTCCACCACAGCCATCTGCCGGTAGGCATGCCTGGTGAACTCGTCCACGTCGGCCAGGCCCTGGTCGTCCCGGACCAGCACCTGACGCGGGGGCAGGCGCCTGTGGGCGGTCACCGGGTCGACCACCGAGGAGAGCAGGGCCATCCCCCGGCAGCGGTCCAACCGACCGGCGGCGGCATGGCGGCTGAGCAGCCCACCCAGGGAGTTGCCCAAGAGGGCGAAGGGGCCGCCTCCGCTGAAAATGTCCACCTGGTCATCCAGCCACCGGGCCAGACCGTCCAGGTCGAGGATGGACGGGTCAGGCGGCGTGCGGCCGAAGCCGGGCTGATCCAGATAAATCCGCTCGAATCCGCCCACCCGCTCGAAGACGGGGTCCAGGTCGTCGAAGATGTGGTGGTCCACGCCGGACCCATGCACGAAGATCAGTGGCAGCCCATGACCCCGGCGAATGGCAAACCCGGGCCTGGCGCTCACTTCTTTGAACCGGAAGGGATGCCGGTCTTGAACTCCACGATGTCGCCGTCCTGCATGACGTAGTCCTTGCCCTCAAGGCGCATCTTACCCTCCTCGCGCACCTTGGCGTAGGACCCGTCTGCGGCCACGAAGTCGTCATATGAGACCACCTCGGCCTTGATGAAGCCCTTCTCGAAGTCGGTGTGGATTACGCCAGCGGCCTGTGGGGCGGTCCAACCCTTGTGGATCTGCCATGCGCGCACTTCCTTGACCCCGGCGGTCAGGAAGGTCTGCAGACCGAGGATGTCGAAGCCCACCCGGGCCAGCTGGTCCAGGCCGGACTCCTTGAGCCCGGCGTCGGTCAGCATCTCGCGGGCGTCAGCCTCGTCCAACTCGGTCAGCTCGGACTCGAACTGGGCGTTGAGGAAGATGGCGGGCGCGGGAGCCACGGAGTCGGCCAGCTGCTTCTTCATGTCCTCGTTCTGCAGCTCGTCGTCGTCCACGTTGAAGACGTAGATGAAGGGCTTGGCCGTCATCAGATGCAGGTCGTAGAGCTCGTCCTTGTCGATGTCCCCGGCCTGGGCCGCCTGGTCGATGGTCCGGCCCTGGCCCAGAATCTCCTTCGCCTTGCGGACGGTGTCCAGGTAGGCGGGCTTGATCTTGCCGCCACGCTGGTCCTTCTCCAGCTTCGGCAGGGCCTTGTCGATGGTCTGCATGTCGGCCAGAATCAGCTCGGTATTGATGGTATCGATGTCGTCGGCCGGATCCACCTTGCCGTTGACGTGGACGATGTCGTCGTCATTGAAGGCGCGGACCACCTCGCAGATGGCGTCGGCCTCGCGGATGTTGGCCAGGAACTGGTTGCCCAGCCCCTCCCCCTCCGAGGCCCCCTTGACGATGCCGGCGATGTCCACGAAGGTGACCGTGGCGGGTACGATCTTGTCCGTGTGGACCAGCTTGGCCAGGACGGGCAGCCGGTCGTCGGGCAGGGGCACGATGCCGGTGTTGGGCTCGATGGTGGCGAAGGGGTAGTTCTCCGCCAGAACGTTGTTGCGGGTGAGGGCGTTGAAGAGTGTGGACTTGCCAACGTTGGGCAGCCCGACGATTCCTATGGTTAACGACATATGTACCAGTCTATTGCCCGGACTGCCCCGGCGTGGCTCCCCTTAGTGCGGCAGGTTCAGTCGCCGCGCTCCACTGCATCGATGGCCTCGATAACCGCTCCACGGAAGCCGTGCTTCTCCAGGGAGGCGACCCCCTTGATGGTGGTTCCGCCCGGCGAGCAGACCGCGTCCTTCATGGCCCCGGGGTTGGTGCCGGTGGCCATATAGAGGGCCCCGGTCCCTTGAACCATTCGTGCCGCCAGCCGGTAGGCCGCCTGCCTGGGCAGCCCGTGCTCCACCCCGGCATCGGCCAGGGCCTCCATATACATGGCTGTGTAGGCGGGCGCACATCCGGCGATGGTCGTACCCACCGAGACCAGCTCCCTAGGCAGACGCTCGATTATGGCCACCGGGTCGAAGATCTGGGTGAACAGCTCCCGCTCCTGGTCGGTCAGGGTGTCTTCCTCCTGGGTGACCAGAATCCCCTGCCCTACCGAAATGGGGGTGTTGGGGATGGCGCAGATCAGGTGGGTGCCCTCCTCCAGGATGTCGGCATAGTCCTCAAGGGTCATGCCGCCTACAACAGAAAGGACCATGCGGTCCGGATCAGCCAGCTCATGGCGGATGGGCTCGCAGACCTGGGCCACCTGCCCCGGTTTGACGGCCAGAATCACCAGGTCGGCGGCTGCAGCCACCTCGGTTCCGGAGTGCATGGGCCGCACCCCCAGCTGGGCCGCCCGCTCCACCAGCCGGTCATAGTGGGCTGCGCAGGCCACAATCCGGCCGCCGGGCAGCACACCCGCGTCGACAAGCCCCTGGGCCATGGCCTGGGCCATGTTGCCGTATCCGATGAATCCGAGAGTCAATGAGTCCGTGTTCATGTCCTCAAGTCTAGCTGCGCGCCGGGAAAAGCCCCTCCAGATCGCCGCGCTCCAGGGCCAGCCGGTAGAGGTGGGCGAAGACCCTGTCCCCGTGCAGACCGTCGTGCTCAAACTCGTTGGTCACCCAGGCATGGGCGTGACCCACGCGCGAGAGGGTGTCCAGCTGGAGCTCGGAGGGCACGTAGAGGTCGTCGGCATAGACCGCGGCCTGCAGGGGGACCTGATTGTCGGCCAGACGCTTGGGATCGTACAGGTGGCCCCAGGAACCTTCCTCCATGAGCAGGCTGACCGCCGGGCCGAATGGGCGCAGGGCCGACTCCTGCTCGAACATCCAGGGGAAGACCGCTTCCCCGGTGAACATGAGCGGGCGGGCAGCAGTATCGAATTCAGGGCGGGCATCGCGCACCCGCTGCCCAGCCCAGCGCAGGGGTTCGCAGTCCCCATCGGCGTAGATGAACTCCTGCAGGGGCCAGTAGAGCGGCGTAACAGCAGTGGCCGCCCGCACCCCCTCCAGGAAGGCCTGCGAGAGGGTGGCCTGGGAGCTACTAGAGCCGGAAGCGGGCAGGCTGCCGTCGCCGTCCAGGAAGGCCGTGTCCAACAGCCAGTGGAGACGCTCAAACCCGCCGCTCTTGCCCAGGTCGGCACCCAGAGTCTGCAGCCGCTCCACGCTCAGGGGATCACCGCCGGGCAGGGCCACATCGCCCTGGGCCAGCCGGTCGGCAATGGCCGCCACACGGTCTTGATCCCCCGGATAGCGCTGGTAGAAGGCCTGGGACCGCTGAGCCATCTTGGTGAAGGTGTGAGAGAAGAGCTCGTAAGCATCAGTAGGGATGTGAGGCACGCCCCCGGCAGTGAAGGCCGCAGCCAGCCCCTGTGGGAAGTTCGACAGGTAGGCCATGGTCAGGAAGCCGCCGAAACTCTGCCCCAGGGCCACCCAGGGGCGGCCGGCGAAGACCGTGCGACGCAGGTGTTCGAAGTCCCTGATGATGGAGTCCGCCAGAAAATGCTTCAGATAGTCGGCCTGGGCCCGGGGCTCGCCCAGGGAAGCCATGGTGGAGCCGTCGATGGCGCTGGACCGGCCCGTACCCCGCTGGTCGGGCAGGACAATGCGGAAGTGGCGCAGGGCCTCGGCCATCCACCCGTCGGCAGTGGCGTTCAACGGCCGTGGGGCGCCCGAGCCGGGTCCACCCTGCAGGTAGACCAGCAGCGGCAGGTCGTCGTGGATGTGCTCGGGGGCGCAGACCACGCGGTAGAAGCAGCGGATGACCGCCTGGTCCGAATGATCTTCGGCTCGCCAGACGCCAGGTTCACTGCCCGCCCAGTCCAAGGGAACGGGGATGGACCCCTCCCGAACGTAGAGTCCCGGCAGATAGTATTCCTGGTTGGTCATACACTGGCTCCTTTCTTTTAGGTCAGTCGGGTTCATTGTCGCCGGGCGGTTGGACCTGGCTCGTGTGTTGTTTGCAGACCGGGTGGTAGGGTGAAAAGCGGGGGATGTCGAGAAGACAGCTGGCTTACGCCATGGTTCCTGTAATCCGATGCAGGGCAGGCATTGACAGACAGCACGGCTTTCCGACAGGCAGAACTTACACAGATAAGCGGCGTGTGCTCCGCTTGGTGTTTGGTGAAGGGGTTTTGGTTTCATGCATATGGTTACCCGTCTGCGTCGAATCCTGGCGATGATGACCGTCCTGCTGGGCCTGCTGGCAGGCCTGGGCATCGCATCCGCCCAGGCGGACGCTCCCATACTCACCGGGGGGGGGGGGGTCGTCAGACCCCTCGCGTAGCTAAGCAAACCCCCGCCACTCTCCCCAGCAACGCAACCAACACACCACTGCCAACACCCTCGCCGATACAAACCACCACACCATTAGGTTCCGCAACACCGAGTCCAAGCACTCCATCTTCGACCACAAGCAATACAGACAGCGCGGGCTCCGTTACGGCCAAGCCATCCGATAAGACGGATGATCAAACTTCGCATGTGGTGCGCTTCGACCCCGCCGACGGAAGCACACCCGCACAGGCGAGCGTGAAAACCGGCACCCTCGTCACCCTCCCCCCGCAACAGAACCCGCAGCGTCCCGGCTTCCGGTTCGACGGGTGGACACTCGACGGCCAGCCTTTCGACTTCCGGACCCCCGTCCTCCAGGACACGACCCTGAAAGCCCAGTGGACCAGAGCCACGGACTGGGTACTGAGCCCGGACCACGGGCCCGCCACCGGCACTAGGCTGACCATCAGCCCGCCCGACAGGCAGGAACCTCAATTCGCCAGCATCCAAGCCGCCGGAGAGCAGTTTATCGGCCTGACAGGCGACGGGCGCATCCACACCTGGACGCAGGACCACACACCCAACCAAGTTGCTCTCCCCGCCCATGCCGCCCAAGGGTTCCACTACCTGCAGGCGGCAGCCGGCAGCCGCCGGCAGGCAGCACTCGGATCCGACCAGCACATCTACACCTGGACCAGCGGGCAAACAACGCCCACCATCCTCGACGCCAGCCAGAACACCAGGTTCACCAGCATCAGCATAAACGACGACCGGCTCCTGGCCGTGGACGAGAAAGGACAGGTCCACGCCTTCCAAAACAGCCAGGCCGACAGCCAGAATCAGAATCTGAAGCCCGCCGAACAGGTGACGCTCAGCCTGCCTGGAAAGGCGCATGCCGTCACCGCCGTCGCCTCCGCCAGCCGGACCCTCATCGTGGACGCGGACGGCCAGGCCTGGATCTGGGATGCGAGCAACACCGGCAACATCAAACCTGAACACATCAAACAGGACCCGGGAATGCGCACCGTCCAAGCCGCAGCCCTCGACCAAGGATTCCTCCTCCTGGACGCAGAAAGGCAGATCCATTACCTGGCCGACAACACGACCAGCATCACAGCGGTCAGCCTGCCGGAAAGCAATAAAGCCGGCCGGATCAGCGCCAACGGCAGCCAGGCCATCATCACCGACACAGACGGCCACCTCTGGGCCTGGAAGCCAGGCGAAACACCCGTGCGCGCGGACAACGGGAGCAAGCAATACATACAGGCGGCCGAAGCCGACGGCAGGATCACCGCCATAGACGGGCAAGGCAACTTGTTCACATGGGGCCTGAACCCTCACAATGATCAGGGCAAGCCAGCAAGAATCGCCACTATCACAACGTTCACACTGGAATCAGCCAGCATGAGCGGCCAGGCATTGACACTCAGCAAAACAGACGACACCTGGCAGGTAGAAGCTCCAGCCCACGAGCCCGGACAAGCCACCATCACTATCACCGGCAGACAAGACGGCCAGCCCTTCAGCAGCAGCCTCAAGTACACCGTCGACCAGCCGCTGTTAAGGGATATCCAACAGGATTCCACCCACACGGTCACCTTCGATACAGCCGGAGGAAGCCAGGCACCCCAACCCCAGCAAGTCAACTACCCCTACGGTAGGGTGAAGCGGCCCTCCCCCGACCCGACGCGCAATGGTTACCAGTTCTACGGATGGTTCATCGACAATGTCGCCTACGACTTCAGCAAGCCTGTAACCAAAGACCTCAGACTTACTGCCCATTGGTCGTCAAACAAGTGGACAATAAGCCCTGATACGGGCAGCCAAATCGGCGGTGAAACGACCACCATTACCCCACCAACCAATACAAACGGTATCAAGTTCAACCAGATCAGCAGCTCAAACACCGGTTCATTTTCACTGGCCGTGGGCAGCGACGGAAACGCATACGCCTGGGGAGACAACACGTATGGCCAGCTTGGCGACGGGACTGCCAACAACTCCAGATATACGCCTGTCATGGTGCAGAAGCCTGATCGCAAGTCGTATCCGGACCTGCCGGCGGATTTCACCTATGTGCAGGTCAGCGCCGGAGGCCGGCATTCGCTGGCCGTGGGCAGCGACGGATACGCCTACGCATGGGGAAACAACAGCTCTGGCCAGCTCGGCAACAACACGAAAACGAAATCGTATGTTCCTGTGCGCATACGCGACCCCGGCACCCCCGCCGACACGAGCAAAGGGCTGCAATCCGTACAGGTCAGCGCCGGAGGCGATTTTTCGCTGGCTGTAGGCAACAACGGAAACGCATACGCCTGGGGATGGAACTGGTATGGCCAACTCGGCAACAACACCAGCGGCTTCAGTGAGTATTCGTCTTTTCCTGTGCAAGTGCGTGACCCCGCCAGCCCCGCTGATGCAAGCAAGGGACTACAAGCCATACAAATCAGCGCAGGAAACTTGCATTCGCTGGCTTTGGGCAGCAATGGATACGTGTACGCCTGGGGATGGAACAGCTATGGACAGCTTGGCGACAATACCAACGACATCTCTGAGGATTCACATTCGGCTTTCCCTGTGCGCGTGCGCGACCCCGACAACCCCTCCGACGCGAGTATGGGGCTGAAAGCCATACAGATCAGCGCCGGATACGATCATTCGATGGCCGTGGGCAGCGACGGGTACGCATACGCCTGGGGATGGAACATCAAGGGCCAGCTCGGTAACAACACCACCAACGACAGCTACAGTGGGAATCCTTTTCCTGTGCGCGTGTGCGACCCCGCCAACCCCACTGATACGAGCAAAGGGCTGAAAGCCACACAGGTGAGCGGCGGATACTGGCATTCGCTGGCCGTGGGCAGCGACGGATACGCCTACGCCTGGGGATACAACTGGTATGGTCAGCTCGGTAACAACACGAAAACGGATTCGTATGTTCCTGTGCCCGTGCGTGACCCCGCCAAACCCACTGACACAAACAAAGGGCTGAAAGCCACACAGGTGAGCGCCGGATACTGGCATTCGCTGGCCGTGGGCAGCGACGGATATGTGTACGCCTGGGGAAACAACGGAAACGGTCGGCTCGGCGACGGCACCACCAACGGCAAGTTAGCTCCTGTGCCGGTGGTGTTCAACCTGCAGCCGGTAATCAGTGCAGTCAGGTTCGACACCAGCCCCGGCACGCATCTGACCCCTGTCAGCAACAGCAACAGCGTCACAGCGCTCACGCCCTCACATCAGCCAGGCACGGTCACGGTCAGCGTGGACTACACGATGGGCGGCACAGGAAACACGCTGACCGACACATCCCTCAGATACACATACACGCCTGCAGGTGTGCTCCCCCAGGCCGGCGGTGAGGGCATTCTGCTGGCCCTGGCCACCGGCATGACCGGCATGGGCGGGGTGCTGGCCTCACGCCGCCATCGGCGGGAAACACATAGTCTGTCACATACTTCGCACGTGTAAGACAGGCCGGGCGGCGTATCAATCCCCCGCCCCCGGCCCATACAGGGGGCAGGGAGGAAAAGTGTCATCTAAGGCTCAACCCCAAGAGAGCCGACACCTCCTCCCGCGCCCCCACCCCGCCTGGGAGAGGAGGAAACACAGCCAGGCCGGCCAGGAGGCTTAACAGCCCCTAGCCAGCCTGGCCGCTGTCCATCTCCAAACCCCGAATAATTACTATAAGCAGCCACTCTTCCAAAGCCGAAAGAATCAATGTTCCCGTAAAGCTGGACGGGATTTGGCTGATGCCTGCAGGTTCAGATGGTATGATTTACGTGGGGATGTTGAGGGGTCTTTCGTCTTCTGACTGCATTCGGGCAATTGGCGCCGGATCGGCTTTGAACGGCCAAGAGACTCTTTTGCAAGTAAGACGTAGCAGTGGTATTGGCCGGCCGTTGGCGAATAACTGATGGCAGGCAAGCCTGTTGTTGGGGAAGAGGTTTGTAAGTCATGCGTATAGGCTCCCGATTGTGTTCACTGACCTTCGTTATTATTCTTCTGCTGCTCCTGTCAGGCTTGGGCATGGTCGAAGCCGAAGCCGAAACCGACGCTGGTACTGAATCCATGTTTATCGGGGGGGGGGGGGGTCGTCAGACCCCTCGCGTAGCTGACGGAACCTCCACCACTCTTCCCAGCAGCACAACCAACACCCCGCTTCCCTCGCCCTCACCCCTGACAACCGCCTCACCCCTGAACCCCGCGACACCAAGTCCAGACGCCCCGTCATCGTCCACAGACAGTCCAGGCGGCGCAGACTCCGCTTCAACCAAGCCCTCTGGGCAGACGGATGATCGAGCCTCGTACACGGTGCGCTTCGACCCAGCCAACGGGAACAAACCCACCCAAACGACCGTGAAAACCGGAACCCTTGCCTCACCATCGCAAGAGAACCCGCAACGTGATGGTTTCCGGTTCGACGGGTGGACACGTGACGGCCTTCCCTTCGATTTCCAGACCCCTATCCTCCAAGACATGACGCTGACCGCCCGCTGGACCAAGGCCGCGGACTGGACGCTGAGCCCGGACCACGGGCCCGCCTCCGGCGCCCGGCTGACCATCAGCCCGCCAGACAGGCAGGAACCCTACTACACCAGCATCCTCACGGCAGGCAGCCAGTTTATCGGTCTGACAGGCGACGGCAACCTCTACGCTTGGGCGCAAGACGGCACGCCAAAACAGGTTGCTCTCCCTGCCCAGGCTCCAGACGGATTCCATTACCTGCAGGCCGCAGCCAGCAGCCAATGGCAGGCGGCCCTCGGATCCGACCAGCAGATATATACCTGGGCCAGCCAACAGCCCACGCCCGCCATCCTCGACACTGATCGGAACATCAGGTTCACCAGGATCAGCACAAGCGGCGACCGGCTGCTGGCCGTGGACCACCTGGGCCGTGTCCACATCTTCCAGGCCAGCCAGTCCGACAGCCGGAACATGAAACTCACGGAGCAATCCACAATCAGCCTGCCCGGGCAAGCTCAGGCGACACTGGCCGTCGCCTCCCCCAGCTGGACCCTCATCGTGGACGCTGACGGGCAGGCATGGTCATGGAAGCCAGGCCAGGCAGGAAACTCGAAGCCGTCACCCATCATGCAGGACCAGGGTGTGCGCATCATCCAGGCCGCAGCCCTCGACCAGGGGCTACTCCTGCTGGACACTGACGGGCATACCTGGTACCTGGCCGACAGCGCGACCAGCACCAAAGCAGTCAACCTGCCAGAAAGCACGAAAGCCAGCTGGATCAGCGCTGGCAATGACCAGGCCATCATCACAGACAAGGACGGCCACCTCTGGTCCTGGAAGCCAGACGAGACACCCATGCACGTGGACAACGGGAACCAGCCCTACCTGCATGCAGTCCGCGTCGGCAACAGAATTGCCGCCCTAGACAGGCAGGGCAGTCTATATCAGTCGAGCATCGACGCCCAAGGCCAGCCCAGCAAGCCGGCAAAAATCGACCCTACCACAGCGCCCGCCCTCGAATCAGCCAGCCTGGACGGCCAAGCATTGACGCTCAACAAAACCGGCGACACCTGGCAGGCAGATGTCCCCGCCCGCAATCCCGGTCCGGCCGTCATCACCATCTCCGGCAGGCAGGACGATAAGCCCTTCAGCAGGAGCCTTGACTACACGGTCGACCAGACCTTGACCAGAGCCGTCCAGCCTGGCTCCACCTACAAGGTCAGCTTCAACACATCAGGAGGAAGCCAGGCACCCCAACCCCAGCAGGTCACCTATCCATTCGGAAGGGTGCAGCGCCCCTACCCAGACCCGACGCGCAGCGGCTACCTATTCGGCGGGTGGTTCATCGGCAAGATCGCCTACGACTTCAGCAAACCCGTCACCAACAACCTCACCATCAGCGCCAAATGGACCTACAAAGACCCCAACAACACCTGGAAGATCAACCCCGACAACGGCAGCCAGCTCGGCGGGCAACAAACCACCATTACCCCGCCGACTGACGCCAGCGGCGTCAAATTCAACCAGGTCAACTGCTCACAGAGTCCCGATAGCTTTTCTCTAGCTGTTGGCAGCGATGGAAACGCCTACTCCTGGGGAGGCAACAGCTATGGTCAGCTCGGAGACGGGACGACCACCAATAGGACTACGCCGGTCAAAGTGAGCAAGCCTGCAGGCGTGCCGACTGATTTCAACTACGTGCAGGTCAGTGCCGGATGGCAACATTCGCTGGGCCTAGGCAGCGACGGATACGTGTACGCCTGGGGATACAACAACTATGGCCAACTCGGCAACAACACCAGCGGGGGCTATTCGGCTGTTCCCGTGCGCGTGCGCGACCCTGCCAGCCCCACTGACGCGAACAAAGGACTGAAGGCCATACAAGTGAGCGCCGGATACTATCATTCGCTGGCCGTCGACAAGGATGGAAACATTTGGGCATGGGGACTCAACAAAAACGGTCAGCTCGGCGACAACACCAACAACTTCACTGAAAAAGCAAATCCTTTCCCCAAACGGGTTCAGCTTGATTCTACCGGTGCCAACACAGGGCTGAAAGCCATACAGGTCAGCGGCGGAGGCTATCACTCTCTGGCAATCGACGAGGATGGAAACACCTGGGCGTGGGGGTACAACTACTATGGCCAACTCGGCAACAACACCAACAGCGAAATAAATGACAAGGCGAATCCTAATCCCCAAAAAGTGCTGCTTAATCCCACTGAGGCAAACACTGTGCTAAAAGCTGTACAGGTCAGCGGCGGAGACTCTCATTCGCTGGCAATCGACAAGAACGGGAATGTTTGGGCATGGGGATGGAACCGCTACGCCCAACTCGGCACTGGCAACGTCACCGGACAGTTCGTTGCGAATCCTGTTCCTAAACAGGTGCTGCTTGATCCCAAGGACGCGGGCACAGGGCTGAAAGCTGTACAGGTCAGCGCCGGAAGCTCTCATTCGCTGGCAATCGACGAGAAAGGGACCACTTGGGCATGGGGAAACAACGGCGATGGCCGACTCGGTGACAATACTACGAATCTCCGTCTTTCTCCCGTGAAGGTGGCTGCCTCCGCGCAACACACGAACTCAGCCGACACTTGGCTGAACGCCGTGCAAGTCAGAGCAGGATGGCAGCATTCGTTAGCAATCGACATGGACGGGAACGCCAAAGCATGGGGAGATAACAGCAATGGCCAGATCGGCAATACCGATGCGGGAAGCCTGAGTTTGGTTCCTATGCCAGTGATGTTCCCTCTGCAACCGGTGATCACTGCAGCCAGATTCGACACCAGCCCCGGCACGAACCTGACCCATGTCAGCAACAGCAGCAACGTCACCGTGGTGACTCCTGCGCATGAGCCGGGACCAGTCACAGTCAGCGTCGACTACAAGCTTGGCGACAAAGTCCAGAAGCCAGACACCTCACTTACTTACACGTACACGCCCCTAGGCGTGCTGCCAAAGGCCGGCGGTGAGGGCATTCTACTCGCCCTGGCCACCGGCATGACGAGCATGGGCGCAGTGCTGGCCTCACGCCGCCACCGGAGAGAAACGCAACGGTTCCTACACACTTCACTCGAGTAAGAAGGCAGGCAGATGGGTAAACTCCCGTCCACCCGCCTCAACAGGGCGCATGGAGGAAAGTGTCATACAAGGCTCAATCCCCAAGAAGCCGACACTCCTCCTGCGCCCCCACCACACTTCTGCAATCAGCGATCTGGGAAAGCCGCTCTCATTCCCGCCTGAGACAGATATTGACGTGGCCAGACTCGCCAAGGTCACATGACACGAAGTCAGATTGGTTTTCCGTGCTTGCCTCACGGCTTGGCATAATTGCTTTGAACAACAGCATTCCACCAACCGAGGATGATTATTGTCACGGGGCTGCTGAGCTGGTTTATGTGTATTGTTTGCTGCATGGGTGGTATGGTGAAAAACAGGGGTAACGGAAAGACGGCTGGCTTCCGCCATGGTTCCTGCGATCCGGTACAGATCCGGCGTTGAAAGACAGGGCAGCTTTCCGACAAAGACGACATTTATCAGCGAGCTGTTGGCTTCGCTTGGTGTTTGGTGAAGGGGTTTACAAGTCATGCACCTGGTTTCCCAACTGCGTCGCATCCTGGCGATGATGATCGTCCTGCTGGGCCTGCTGGCAGGCCTGGGCGTCGCATCCGCCCTGTCGGACGCTCCTATCCTCACAGGGGGGCTTCAGACCCCTAGTGTAGCTGAGCAAACCCCCCGCCACTCTCTCCAGCAACGCAACCAACACCCCACTGCCCACACCATCACCGCTGACACCTTCCTCACCATTAAGCACCACGACACCAAGCCCAAACACCCCGTCATCGCCGACCGGAACGCCTGACACCACAGGCTCCTCTTCAACCAAGCCATCCGATAGTGATGATCAAACTCCGCATATGGTGCGCTTCGACCCCGCCGACGGCAGCAAGCCGACACAGTCAACCGTCAAAACCGGCACCCTGGCCGCTCCCCCGCAACAGAACCCACAACGTCCCGGCTTCCGATTCGACGGATGGACACTCGACAGCCAGCCCTTCGACTTCCAGACCCCCATCCTCCAGGACACCATCCTGAAAGCCCAATGGACCAAGGTCACGGACTGGACGCTGAGCCCGGACCACGGGCCCGCCACCGGCACGCGGCTGACCATCAGCCCACCCAACCGGCAGGAGTCTCAATTCGCCAGCATTCACACTGCAGGAGAGCAGACTCTCGGCCTGACCGGGGACGGCCGCATCCACACCTGGACGCAGGACCACACACCCAGGCAGGTGCCCGCCCCCGCGCAGGCCGCCGACGGGTTCCGTTACCTGCAGGCCGCAGCAGGCAGCCTCCGGCAGGCGGCACTCGGATCCGACCAGCGGATCTACACCTGGAACAGCCAACAATCATCACCCACGATTCTTGATACCGGCCAGAACACCAGGTTCACCAGCATCAGCATCAACGGCGGCCGGCTGCTGGCCGTTGACCGGCAGGGACAGGTCCACGCCTACCAGGCCAGCCAAACCGACGATCCGAACATGAAACCCAAAGAACACGCCACAGTCGACCTGCCCGGTCAGGCTCAGGCAGTACTCTCGACCGCCACCAGCAGCCGGACCCTCATCGTGGACGCGGACGGGCAGGCCTGGACCTGGGATGCGAGCAACGCCGGCAACGTCGAACCCGAACCCGTCAGGCAGGACCCGGGCATGCGCATTCTCCAGGCCCAGGCCCTCGACCAGGGGCTCCTCCTCCTGGACGCGGAAAGGCAGATCCATTACCTGGCCGACAACACGACCAGCCCCACAGCGGTCAGCCTGCCGGAAGGCATGAAAGCCAACTCGATCAGCGCCAACGACAGCCAGGCCGTCATCACCGACACGGACGGCCACCTCTGGGCCTGGCAGCAAGGCGAAACACCCACCCGGGCGGACGACGGGAACCAGCACTACATGCAAGCCGCCAAGACAGGCGGCAGGATCACCGCCATCAGCACGAAGGGCAACATGCTCAAGTGGAGCCTGGACGGGCAGGGCAAGCCCGGCCAGCCGGCAAGACCCGACACCGCACAGGCGCCCACACTGGAATCAGCCGGCATGGACAGCCAGCCGCTCACCCTCACCAAGAACAACAACGCCTGGCGGACGGACATACCCGCCCACAAGCCCGGACAAGCCACCATCACACTCGCCGGCAGACAGGACAGCCAGCCCTTCACCAAAAACCTCAACTACACCGTCGACCAGACGCTGACCAGAGACACCGAGCAAAAATCCACGTTTACGGTCCACTTCGACACAGACGGAGGAAAACCCGAACCAGCAGACCAGGAATTCCCGACCCCGAACGGCAGGGCGAAGCGGCCCTCCCCCGACCCTGCGCGTGAGGGCTACCAGTTCGACGGATGGTTCACCGGCGAAGTCGCCTACGACTTCAGCAAACCCATCACCAAGGATCTGACCCTGACCGCCAAATGGACCTTCAAAGACCCCAACAACACATGGAAAATCAATCCCGACCAGGGCAGCCGGCTCGGCAACGAAACCACCATCCTCACCCCGCCAGACACCAGCCGAGGCATCAGGTTCAGCCAGGTCAGCGGATCATCATACGACGGTAGGAGATCCTATGGTTTTTCCTTGGCTGTGGGCAGCGACGGGAACGCCTACGCATGGGGAGACAACTGGTATGGCCAACTCGGCGAAGGGACAACCACTCAAAGGACTACACCGGTCAAGGTGAGCAAGCCTGAAGGCACACCCGCGGATTTCACCTACGTGCAAGTCAGCGCCGGAAGTCGGCATTCGCTGGCCCTGGGCAGCGACGGCAACGCCTACGCCTGGGGAGACAACGGCAATGGCCAGATCGGCGACGGGACAACCTCTCAAAAGACTACGCCGGTCAAGGTGGAGAAGCCTACAGACGCGCCCGCGGATCTCACCTACACACAGGTCAGCGCCGGGAACGATCATTCGCTGGCCATGGGCAGCGACGGAAACGCCTGGGCATGGGGATGCAACCAGGATGGCCCGCTCGGCAACAACACCACAAGCGGCTCCACTGCGAATCCTGTTCCTGCGCGCGTGCGCGACCCCGCCAACCCCACCGACAAGAGCATAGGACTGAAAGCCACACAGGTGAGCGGCGGATTCCATCATTCGTTGGCTCTGGGCAGCGACGGGAACGCCTACGCCTGGGGATGGAACGACAATGGTCAGCTCGGCGACGGCACCACAAACACCAAGTCGGCTCCTGTGCCGGTGGCGTTAAACCTACAGCTGGTAATCACCGGCGTCAGGTTCGACCAGATCCTCGTATCAGGATTGACACTCGGCGATGGCAGCAGCGTGACCGTGACAACGCCCGCACACCAGCCGGTCATGGTCACGATCAGCGTGGACTATACGCTGGACGGCGCACCCCAAAAACCGGACACCTCCCTCAGGTACACGTACCTGCCCACAGGCGTGCTCCCCAAGGCCGGAGAAGAAGGCGTCCTGCTGGCCCTGGCCACCGGCATGACCAGCATGGGTGGGGTCCTGGCCTCGCGCCGCCACAGAAGGGAACAACGCCAACTGCTTCACGCTTCACACGAGTAAGACAGGCAGGAGGCGGATCAATCCCCCCCCCCCCCCCCGGCTTACAAAGGGCACACGGAGGAATATCACATTCAAAGCTTATCCCCAGAGGAGCCGGCACTCCTCTTGCACCCCCCCACCACCACACTACCGTCGACTGCTACTGACAGGAATTGGAAGCAGGCATGCACGCCCCGCCTCTTCCCTTGAAAGGGATAAACTCGGGCATACCGATTAAAGAGCACAGAGCCCCAAGTCAGCTCGGCCTTCGTCCGTGCTTCCATTACCAGATAATTGGTGTAAACAAACGCTTTTCCTCAACCAAAAGATCCATTGTCGTCGATGACTGACCCGGCTTGTGTGTTGTTGGCGGGCTGGGTGGTAGGGTGAAAAGCGGGGGACGTCGAGAAGACGGCTGGTTTACGCCATGGTTCCTGCAATCCGATGCAGGGCTGGCATTGACAGACAGCGCGGCTTTCCGACAGGTAGAACTTTACATAGACAGGCGGTGTTGATTCCGCTTGGTGTTTGGTGAAGGGGTTTTGGTTTCATGCATCTGGTTTCCCGTCTGCGTCGCATCATGGCGATGACGACCGTCCTGATCAGCCTGCTGGCAGGCCTGGGCGTCGCATCCGCCAACGCGGCGGATACTCCTGTACTCACCGGGGGGGGGGGGTCGTCAGACCCCTCGCGTAGCTGACGGAACCCCCGGCACTCTCCCCAGCAACGCAACCAGCACACCACTACCCGCACCATCGCCAATACAAACCACCGCACCATTAAACCCAACTTCGGGCACCCCGTCATCGAAGGCGGGCGATCAGGATAAGACAGAACCCGCTCCAACTAAGCCATCCGATACCAGTAATCAAACCACACACACGGTGCGCTTCGACCCGGCCGACGGCAGCAAGCCAACACAGTCAACCGTAAAAACCGGCACCTTCGCCGCTCCCCCGCAACAGAATCCTCAACGTGAAGGCTTCCGGTTCGACGGGTGGACTCATGATGGCCAGTCTTTCGACTTCCGGACCCCTATCCTGCAGGACACTATCCTGAAAGCCCAGTGGACCAATGTCACGGACTGGACGCTGATCCCGGACCACGGCCCCGCTTCCGGCGCACGAGTGACCATCAGCTCACCCGGTAGACAAGAGCCACGTTTCAGCAATATACAGGCCGCAGGAGAGCAGACAGTCGGCCTGACCGGCGACGGCCGCATCTACACCTGGACACAAGACAACACGCCAGAACAGGTCCCCTTCCCTGCCCAGGCTTCCGACGGGTTCCACTACCTGCAAGCCGCAGCCAGCAGCCAATGGCAGGCCGCTTTAGGATCCGACCAGCACATCTACACCTGGACCAGCCAACAATCAACTCTCAGCATCCTCGACAACAGCCAGAACACCGGGTTCACCAGCATCAGCATCAACGAGAACCGGCTGCTGGCCGTAGACCGACAAGGACAGATCCACGCCTATCCAGTCGGCCAGAATCCGAACCCAGAACTCAAAGAGCAAGCTGCAACAAGCCTGCCCGGAAAGACGCAGGCCGTCACCGCCGTCGCCTCCGACAGCCGGGTTCTCATCGTGGACGCAGCGGGGCAGGCCTGGACCTGGGACGCAGGCAAGACCGGAAGCGTCAAACCCGAACGCGTCAAACAGGACCCGGGCACACGCACCGTCCAAGCCCAAGCCCTCAGCAAGGGATTCCTCCTCCTGGATTCGAAGGGACAGGCCCGGTACCTGGACGACAGCACAACCAATCCTGCAGCCGCCGGCCTGCCGGACGGCGTGCAAGCCAGCCGGATCACCACCGGCAATGACCAGGCCATCATCACTGATACGGACGGCCACGTCTGGGCCTGGAAGCCCGGCAAAACGCCCATACGCGCAGACAATAGGAACCAGGCCTACGCGCAGGCCGCCGAAGCCGGCAGAAAGATTACTGCCATCAGTAAGCAGGGCTACATCTTCACATGGAGCCTTGACGCCCAAGGCAATCAAGGCGAGCCAGCCAAACTCGACACCACACAGGCGCCAACCTTGGAATCTGCCAGCATGGACGGCCAGCCGCTCAAACTCAGCAAAAAGAACGACACATGGCAGACGGATGCTCCAGCCCACAAGCCCGGGCCGGTTTCCCTCGTCATTGCTGGCAGGCAGGACGGCCAGCCTTTCACCAGAAACCTGAAGTACACGGTCGACCAGACACTGACCAGAGACGCGGAACCAGGCTCCCCCCACACGGTCACATTCAATACAGCCGGAGGAAGCCAGGCACCCAAGCCTCAACAGGTGTCATACCCATATGGCAGGGTGAAGCGCCCCTCCCCTAATCCGACGCGTGAGGGCTTCCTGTTCGACGGGTGGTTCATCGGGCAGGTCGCCTACGATTTCAGCAGGCCTGTCACCAAGGATCTGACCCTGACCGCCAAATGGACGCCCGCAGGCCGGAACAGCACGTGGAGCATCAGCCCCGATAAGGGCAGCCAGCTGGGCAGGGAATCCACGACCATCACTCCGCCGGACAGCGCCAGCCGGGGCATCAGATTCAGCCAGGTTAGCGGAGGAAAAGACTCCGACTATGGTTTTTCCTTGGCGGTGGGCAGCGACGGGAACGCCTACGCATGGGGACGCAACGACTATGGCGAGCTCGGCGACGGGACGACCAGCTACAGCCAGATTACGCCGGTCAGGGTGAAGACGCCCGACCGCAACACGTACCCAGACCTGCCCAAGAATTTCACCTACGTGCAAGTCAGCACCGGAGGCCGGCATTCGCTGGCCCTGGGCAGCGACGGGAACGCCTACGCCTGGGGATACAACGAGCATGGCGAGCTTGGCAACGGGACGAGCAGCATCAAGCAGATTACGCCGGTCAGGGTGAAGACGCCCGACCGCAACACGTACCCGGACCTGCCCAAGAATTTCACCTACGTACAGGTCAGCGCCGGATCCTGGCATTCGCTGGCCCTAGGAAGCGACGGATATGCCTACACCTGGGGAATCAACGTCAATGGCGAGCTCGGCGACGGGACAACCAGCGTCTATCGGGCTACGCCGATCAGGGTGAAGACGCCTACAGGCACGCCCACAAACTTCACCTACGTGCAGGTCAGCGCAGGATACAAGCACTCGCTGGCCCTGGGCAGCGACGGCAACACCTACGCCTGGGGATACAACAGCAGTGGCCAGCTCGGCGACGGGACGACCACCAGCCGGTATACGCCGGTCAGGGTGAAGACGCCCGACCACAACACGTACCCGGACCTGCCCAAGGACTTCACCTACGTGCTAGTCAGCGCCGGAGGCTCTCATTCGCTGGCCCTGGGCAGCGACGGCAACACCTACGCCTGGGGATACAACAGCCGTGGCCAGCTCGGCAGCGGGACGAGCAGCTACAACGCCCAGACTACGCCGGTCAGGGTGAAGACGCCCGACCACAACACGTACCCGGACCTGCCCAAGGACTTCACCTACGTGCTAGTCAGCGCCGGAGGCTCTCATTCGCTGGCCCTGGGCAGCGACGGCAACACCTACGCCTGGGGATACAACAGCAGTGGCCAGCTCGGCGACGGGACGACCACCAGCCGGTATACGCCGGTCAGGGTGAGGACGCCTGACCGCAGCACGCATCCGGACCTGCCCAAGGATTTCACCTACGTGCAGGTCAGCGCAGGATGCGAGCACTCGCTGGCCCTGGGCAGCGACGGCAACGCCTACGCCTGGGGAAACAACGGCAGTGGCCGGCTCGGCAACAACAGCTACCGCGATTCGACTGTTCCTGTGCCGGTGTCGTTCAATCTGACGCCGGTGATCACCGGCGTCAGATTCGACCAGACCGCCGTATCAAGCCTGACGCGCGGCGACGGCAGCAGCGTGACAGTGTTCACGCCCGCGCACCAGCCGGGTACGGTCACGGTCAGCGTGGACTACACGCTAGGCGGCGCACCCCAAAAGCCCGACACTTCTCTTCGATACACGTACCTGCCCGCAGGCGTGCTCCCCCGAGCCGGCGGGGAAGGCATCCTGCTCGCCCTGGCCACCGGCATGACCGGCATGGGCGGGGTCCTGGCATCCCGCCGCCACCGGAAGGAAGCACACCAACTGTCACACGCTTCACGCGAGTAAGAGCGGCCGGGGGCGGCGTATCAATCCCCCCGCCCCCGGCCCCACATAGGGGGAGCAGGGAGGAAACGTGTCACTGAAGGCTCAAACCCCAAGAGAGCCGACACCTCCCTCCCGCGCCCCCACCACACTTCTGCAGGCAGAAGCCGAGGGCAGGCATTCACGCCCCCGACCCCGCCCGGGAGAGGAGGAAACACAGCCAGGCCGGCCAGAAGGCTCAACAGCCCCCAGCCAGCCCGGCCGCTGTTCATCTCCCTATCCCAGCATAATCGCGCAAAACAGTAACCTTTCCCCGAGCATTCAGCCTCGTTCAACTTCACTCATAGCCAACCCTCGACGGGCCATGCTGTGAAAGTTGCGGTATCGTTACCGCACTGATATAACTGAAGGCTGTCAGAACCGTTCGCCTGCCCATGGCGGCGGTCAGGCAACCGCCGAGGTAGGCAGTCCGGCCCGGCGGCCGACCACTTCGACGAAAGGCCATGATGGCGTACGCGACGATCAGGGATGTGGCCCAACGGGCCGGTGTCTCCGTATCGACGGTCTCCCGAGCCCTCAACGACTCCGGGCGCATCTCCCCCGCCACTCGACAGCGCATCAACCAGGTCATCCACGACCTGCACTATGTGCCGGACTCCCGGGCCCGGTCCATGCACTCCGCCCACTCGCGCACCATCGGCCTGCTCATCCCCGACATCCGCAACTCCTACTTCGCGGATCTGGCCTATCTGATTCAGGGCCAGCTGCTCAACCACGGCTTCCAGACCCTGATCTGCACCTCCACCCAGGGCGACCCCGGCGAGGACCGGGCCCAGGTACGCAACCTGCTGGGCCAGCACATCGACGGAGCCATCATCGTGCCCGGGCCGCGTTCCTCACACACCCTGGAGGAGCTGACCAGACGCGGGCTGCCCCTGGTCTGCGTGGACCGTGCCGCCGAGGGTGCCGCCGGACACGACGGGCGGACCATCCCCTGCGTCGATGCCGACCCCGAATCCGGCCTGAAGCAAGCCCTTGAGGATCTGCATGCCCAGGGCCACCGACGCATCACCCTGGTGCCCGGGCCACTCAAGGAATCGGCCACCTTCCGGGAACGTCTGGACGTATACCGGAACCTGCTGGCAAGCATAAAAGACATGGACGACCCCCTGGCCGACCAGGTTGACCCCGGCACCTTCGATCCCGACATGATCGACCTCTGGGCCCTGCAGGGCATCACCGGCGTGCTCTTCGGATCCTCCCTGGATGCCATACGCGCCATCAAAACGGCACAGTCGCGAGCAATCAGCATCGGCGAGGACCTGTCCATGATCACCTTCGACGACCTGCCCGTCTTCCGCATCCTGACCCCGGCCGTGTCGACCATCTCCCAGCAGATCGACACCATGGGGACCCGCTGCGTGGACATGCTCCTGGCTCTGATGGCAGGTTCGCCCGTGCGGTCGGTCCGGCTGCAGACCAGCTACCGCCACTGCGCCTCGGTGGGTCGCCCGCCCGCGCACACCGGCCAGGATCCCTGAACCTGTCACAGCGTGATCATCAAGGCGGACAAGCTCATCAAGGAACGGAGAAACATGATTCAAGATATGGCGGCGGCACCCGACCAGGTGCTCAAGGGACTGGATGCCATCACGGGGTCCATCTCGGTGGTCGGGTCCATGAATGCGGACTACACCGTCAACACCGACCGGCTGCCCAAGCCCGGCGAGACCATCAACGGCGGTCCCCTGCAGGTGCTGCCCGGGGGCAAGTCGGCCAACCAGGCGGCGACCGCGGCCCGCATCGGCGCCCAGGTCAGGCTCTTCGGGGCCGTGGGATCCGACTCCAACGCCGACTTCCTGCTGGGGCAGCTGGGCAACGCCGGGGTGGACGTCTCCCATGTGATGACCGTGCCGGGAGCCAGCGGAACCACAGTCATCACCGTGGATGCGCGCGGCGAGAACACCATCGTCTACTCCCCCGGCTCCAACGGCAAGGTGGATGTGGACTACGCCCATCGCTCCCGCCAGGCCCTGACCTCGGCCAAGGTGCTGGGCCTGTGCCTGGAGAGCCCCATCGAGACGGTCACCGAGGCCGCGCGCATGGGCCACGAGGCCGGCATGACCGTGCTGCTCAACGACTCCCCCTTCCGCGCCGACCTGCCCGCCGACCTGATCGCCAACTCCGACCTGATCCTGGTCAACGAGCATGAGATGGCCCAGCTGCTGGGAATCGACGAGCCCGAGGACGGCGACTGGCTGGGGGCCGACTGGGACCGGATCAACCAGACCATGCGGGACTTCGGTTTCCACCGGGCCATCGTCACCCTGGGCGGCGAGGGGTCCATGGTGCTGGACCAGGGCCGGACCTACCGGATTCACGCCGTGCATGTGGACGCCGTGGACACCACCGGCTGCGGGGACGCCTTCATGGGCACCGTGCTGGCCGGCTTGGCCTCCGACATGACCCTGGTGCAGGCCGCCCAGCTGGCCTCCTACGTCTCCGCCTACGCCGCCACCGGGCAGGGGGCGCAGGCCTCCTACGGCACAGCCGAGCAGATTCGGCTGCGTTTCTCCTGAGACTGGGCGCTCGGGGGCGGAGCCATCAAGGTCGAGTCATCGGAATCCTGACCACCGGGGTCTTGTAACCAGGGTCCGCTGGTCAGGGTCCAACGATTAGACAGGTAGAGCGCTGCTGACTCCCTCCCCTGCGTTGTCAGGCCGATGAACCGTTGCGAATTGCACGACGGTTCGTCGGCCTGACTGGTATCTGTGCAATAGAGGCTGGATGGATGAATATGGGATGCATACTTGTTGCCAGTTGAGTGCAAATGTGGAATTTAGACTCATTGCCAACTGAGAGCAAGTCCGAAATCCGCTTTTGTTGCCAACTGAATTCAAGCACGGAATCTGTTATTAGCGCCAGTTAAATGCATCTAAGGATCGGACGGGCATTGGAGAGTACGCGTGTGTCTTGGCCGTATAAGCTATGCAGAGAATCATTCGATGCGAGAATGCGTGAGCAGCACCACGGCAAGGAGCGGCAACAAGTCTGTCCAAGTGTCAGACAGCTGACCACCAATCGTCATATGCAAGGCCGCCATCTTTTGACTCACCACTAGGCGCTCATTCCCGATTACAACTGCTCAGGCTCATCCACCTTGCGAGAGCCTGGGACCACGTTTAACCTCATCATCCCTCGGACTGATGGCACCTCCCGCTGTCCCCGAATATTGTTGATTCCATGAACACAGTCAGTCAAACAGCGCAGCGACCGATCACCAGGTCCAATAATCGAATGCTACTGACTGACGCTCTCTTCGCCATCCTTCTGTTTCTGCTGGTGAGCGGCTCCAGCGCCAATCTACGAGATGGGGCCCTGATCCTGATGTGGACGGTCCTGCTCATAGCCCCTGTCGTTATCCGTCGCCGATTCCCGAACGTAGCAGCCGGGCTCTTCGTCGCTGTGGCTCTGGCTCAGCTCCTGTTGGGACCTGCCATCATGCTCTCCGACGCAGTCTGCCTGGTGATGGTCTATTCCTGTCTGCTCTACGGACGTCAATCCTGGCGCCGACTCTATCTGACTGTGGCCTGGGTCATGACGCCCCTATCCTGCCTTATCTTCACATTGGTCGATCTGGGGTTTCTGCCTCCGGGCAAGACGTGGCCGGACCACATCTCAATGTTGCCGAGCTCATTCAAAGATCTGGCAATCACCTTCCTATCGAATTTACTGATCGAGGGGCTTCTGCTACTCATAGCCATCGTTGCAGCCTACTGGACGCGGACCAGAAGGGATGCCATTGATGAGGCCCGGCGACGCAACCACGCCTTGGCCCTGCAGGCAGAGCAAAGCGCGGCCCTGTCTGCCAGCGCTGAGCGGGCCCGCATAGCGCGTGAAATGCACGATGTAGTCGCTCACACTCTGTCCATTGTCATTGTGCAGGCAGATGCCGGCAGGTACGCAGCCACTGCCGATGCGAACCTTGCTCTCAAGACCATGCGCACCATTGATCAAGAGAGCCGCCGCGCCCTACGTGAGCTGAGCTCGCTTTTTGGCAAACTCAAGGCTCCACCCAACCCGGCATCCGAAACCAGCCAAAAAACAGCGGATTCTCTTCCAGGCCAACCCTCTTCCTCCCCACCACCAACGAACCCAGCCCATATCCAGCCGCCTGACCAATCTCAAGCAACTGCCCAAACGAATTCCGCTAGTCAATCCGCGAACGCTCATAATCTGAATCCAGCCGGAACAGATTGCACTCAGCCGAGCCAAACCAGCGGCCATCTTCCCACAATCAAAGAGATTCCAGCTGCCAACACTGCCAAGGCCAACATGGATACGGCCGACAATGCGCGTACCTGGCCCTCGGTTGCCACCTCTTCAAACAATCCGCCGACCAGCTATAAATCATGGTCAGACCTGATAGATGCCGCCCGACTTGCTCAGCCGAAATCCCAATTCAGCCGACGCATTAAAGGCCGACCATGCCCAGAAAAGCTGGATCGCAGCCGCGCCATAACTGCTTACCGGGTCCTGCAAGAAGCATTGACCAATGTTCGCAAACATGCCGCTCCGGCTTCGGCTGTGCTAGTTGAAGAACAATGGCTCACGGGCGGTTTGTGTCTAACCATTGACGACCGCCCATTTGACCATGCCTCTACCAATTCAGATTCTCCGCCACAGATGGACCGACCTACGCATTCAGGTTTCGGTCTTTTAGGGATGCGCGAACGACTGACTTCTCTTGGAGGCAACCTTCAAACTGGTCCCGAACCAGAAGGCGGGTACCACCTCCAAGCGTGGATTCCTTTTGCCACTCCGCCAAAGTCCGACTCTGAAGCGGGGGTACGTGCCAATCGACAAGCTCAATGGTCCCTGCGCTCAATTGTCTCCACGCTCTTCGTCTGGTTTCAACGCCATCCATTGACGGCCGACCTGGGTTTGGTAATCGGACTCGTATTGATAGAGAATCCAGGTCAAGCTCTTGCTATAGCACCTGTCACGCGACAATATGATCCAGGCCGACCAGTAAAGATCATCGCCACGCTAGGTATTGCTTTGCCTCTGATTGTGCGCAGGGTCCGTCCCGGCATTTGCGCCGCCATAGTATCTGCAGTTGCCGCCCTGCTGCTGCTCTTCTCGCCCTGGCTGCCAGAAGCTGCAGTCTTATCCCCAGTCGCCGTCTATTCAGCAATGGTTTACGGTAAATACACCACCCGGCGGTGGGTTCCGTTGGCGGTCATCGCGGATACGGTTTTATGGGCTGTAAGATGTGTAGCCAATAACCAAGGATGTCCAACCATTCTGGCCTACATGATAGAAGGCCCGGCAGAATCATCTTTCTCTGAATCCCATTTAATACTTTTCATAGTGATGGCCGCACCGGCCTTGATCTGTCTGCTGACCATTCTGATTGCCTCACGCCGACGTACTCGTGGTTCAGTCCTGCTCCTCCAGCAGGAACGCGAGCGCGCGCTAAACCAGACCCTGCAGGAAAGCCAGGCTCTGGCAGCCAATCAAGAGCGCGAACTCATTGGCTCTACCATGCAGGTAGAAGTGGCCGCAACCCTGAATACAGTCATTGCATCCACTACCAAAGCCATCTCCGAGTTGAACCATTATCAAGTCAAGGGGGTGAACCCTCCCCCAGAGCAGGTAGCGCAAGCCTTCGGCGACATTGCTTCTCAAGGACGCCAGGCCCTGGCTCGCATGCGACAACTGCTCACCGTCCTGCGTCATAGTTCCAGCACCGGTTTGCGCTCAAACACTGACACCGCCGATTCCCCAAACAAGAGCCTCAACTCAGACAGGAACCATATTGGCGAGCCCACCCGTAAAAACCCACATATACCTGCTCTTCACCCAGCCAAACCCCTGCCAGTAGATCTTGATGATCAGCTTGACAACTATTCGCAACAATCGCAACAGGATAAGGAACCAGAGCATGCCCCATCGGACCAACAGGACCACCCAATCTCCAGGCGTGAGCGTTCTTCATGATGAGCACCTCCTATGGATAGCAAACAGGAAAATGACCGTGTCAGGTAATCAGCACAATCGAAAAATTGAGCACTCCATGAACCACGCACCCGAAGATTAGGCACTCGGGAAATCGATTGCTGACGAGCATAACTTCACCAGTTGAAAGTCTCTCCGACGACAGTCGCTTAGCCAACAATTACTCAATCAACAATCAACCAGACAGCGATTACCCTGGATCCAAGTTAAATCCAGTTGTAATTCCAAGCAACACTCAACTCAGATAAAATTGGATGGTGGCGCTGGCCACCATTTAGCGGAAAGAAGCAGGCAGTCATGGAACGGACCGAACCCATCAGCGTTGCCATCGTGGATGACCAGGATCTGGTCCGGGCTGGCTTTGCCATGGTCATCGGCTCCCAGGATGACATGACCGTGGTCGGCCAAGGAGCGGACGGCGAGCAAGCAGTGGATCTGGCCTCACGCCTGCGGCCCGATGTGATCCTCATGGATGTCCGCATGCCCGGCATGGACGGTTTGACAGCCACCCGCCGGATCACTGCTTTGTCACCTGACCGCCCCGAGCCCAGGGTCATTGTGCTAACCACCTTCGATCTTGACGAATACGTCATGGCGGCTATAAAAGCCGGCGCATCAGGATTTCTGCTCAAGGATACCGAGCCTGAAACCCTCCTGACCTCCATCCGTACAGTTCACCAGGGCAATGCGATCATCGCTCCTTCGGCTACAAAACGCCTGATCGAACATATGGCCCATGACATGCCTCCGACCGGGTCCATGCCATCGGGATCGATCTATCGCGATCCCGAGGCGGACCTGCTCACTGATCGTGAGCTGCAGGTCCTGGTTCACATAGCCCAGGGCCTGAGCAACCAGGAGATCGCCGACAATCTGGGAATCTCACTGCCCACGGTGAAAACTCATGTCACTCACATTCTTCAGAAGATCAATGCCCGCGACCGCGTCCAGGCGGTGGTCTTCGCTTACGAAAACCACCTGGTATGAACCCAGCCATCAGGCAGCATCAATCATCACTGAGCGCCTCGATAGGTGAAACCTTGACTGCCTCCCTGGCTGGCAGCACACTGGCTGCCACCGCAGCCAGCAAGGCCACTGGCAGTATCAGCGCAAAAGTCGACCATGGCACGGTGAAGGTCACGGATCCTAAGGGCACAAAGACCTGGTAGGCTCCTATCCATCCGAAGAGCATTCCTAGAACGATTCCAGCCAGGCTGGCTCCTAGGGCTATCATGCAGGCCTCGACTCCCAAGGATCGGCGAACCTGCACGCTGCTCATGCCGATTGCCCTGAGTGTGGCAGTCTCACGACGGCGCTCCAGCACCGACATCATCAAAGTATTGGAGACCCCTATCAGGGCGATAATGACGGCAACCCCCAGCAATGCCACCATGATCGCCAACAAGGAATCGATTGTTTCACTCCATCGTTTCTTTTGCGTCAGCCCTCCGCTGATGGCCATGTCGTCATGCTCTCCAACAGCCTGACGTATGTCATCCAAGAGCAGTGCAGCATCGCGATCTCCCTGCGTCCTGATCCAGATTTCATGCGTCTTGGTGTCAATCCCGGCAACATTTTGAGAGTCCGTGATTGCATAGACGCCACTGGTATCCAGCCCGCCGAATCCAGCAAAGACCCCAGTCAGTGTTCTTCTTGCATCTGTCTCTTTTCCAAGTTCATCGTCCGTCTGAGGATCAGCTATCAACAACTTCAACTGACTTCCATCCCGGTAACCGGAATGCTTGGAAATCGTTCTGGTCGACACCAACAACGCATCAGACCTTTGCATACCTGGACCCAGATCGCCATGAAGCACACGCCTAATCCGTGGAGTATCCAAGGCATAGACAGTCATGGAATCTTGTGAGGGGCCACCTGACTCGACCTCGGCATTGAACCGCTGCACCAGCTCTGCATCAGCAACACCTTCGATACGCTCAATGGCCCGCACATTATTCTTGTTCAGCCCCTGACCGGATATTTCAATATCCAAGGAATAACGCTGATCAATATCCTTGGCCAAGGTCCGTTTAGTGGTTACCGCACCTGTAGCCAGAGTGGAAACCAAAGTTACGCCGATCAGCAGAGCAACACCTGTGGCAGCGACTCGTGAGGGATTTCGAGCGATATTCGCCACTCCGACCCTGCAAGATGGTCCAATCCGGGACACAGGTCCACCCAGGCAACGCAGAAGAGCCGGAATCCATCGACGAGCCCCTATCAGCGCACCCAGAAAAATCAGCAAAACACCCAATACCGCGAGACCTAGCAAGAGTTCCTGCTGATTACTGGTCTGGACTGTATCGCTAGAGTTTGTCCTGACTAGCTCTGTGACGCGCCAAGAGGACCAGATCACGAATACCAAGCCGCTGGCTGCCAGCAGGATGCTGATCAGCAGACCGGTCCGCTTCCTGCTGCCTGACTCCTGATGATCCACTGGTTGCAGGGCTTCAAGTGGTCTGACCCTGATAGCTGTACGAGTAGACCCAAAGGCAGCCACCAAGGTTGCCAGAACGCCGAGCACAAACGGAACCAGAAGGGCTGTAGGTGTAAGCAGAAGTTCAAGCTTCATGGTGCCCGAATGCAAACCTAGGCAACCGGCAAGGCCCATCAATCCCATAGCCAACAAGATGCCGACCAGGGAAGATATAACGCCAAGGAGCAGGGCCTGCTGCAACACGCCTGCCCTGATCTGCCATCGATCAGCACCAATAACCCTCAGCAGGGCCAGATGCCTGCGCTGTCTGGCCACCATGATCTGGAAAGTGTTGGCAATCACCAAGGCAGCCACCACCATGGCCAGCACACCGAAAGTCATGAGGAAGACGGTCATGAAGTTCACACCATTGCCGGTCTGCTCACTAAGCAGCCTGTCCTCCATGGCACGACGGTCCTCTAACCGGTATCCATCAGGAACGTATCGCCTGATATTTTGCAGAGTGTTCTGGAGTTCCTTGCCCTGGCCATCAACCTGCAGATAGATGTTTCCCACAGGAAGGGACTCCGGTCCAACCATTCCTGCCATACTCAGCAAACGTTCAATCCGAGAACCCGTCAGCACCACAGCTCCGCCGAAATCGTCGTACTTTCCTCCATGGCTCTTGCTGATGCCTGAGATGGTCAAGTCCACAGTGCCTTGGTTAACAAGGCGTTCTTTACTTGAAGAATCCTGAGCACTATCGCTATCACTACCTGGCAGCATCGCCGAGGACAGATGCAGGCGCACCTTATCACCCAGAACAGCCTGGAGCCTGTTGGCGACGGAATGCGGCAGCACAACCTGATCGTCTGAATCAGGCCATTGCCCCCGATCCAGATCGATAGGCATAAGCTCCTGCCTGGCACCCACAATGGCCAGAATCCCCTTGCTGGACTGACCGTTTGCTTCCGTATCCACCATAAGGTCGACATCAGGGCGCAAACCACTAACACCGCGCAGTTTCGACAGCCCTTTGCCATTGAATTCGTCGAGCAGAATCGGCTTGTCCTGATCCCTTCTGGAGGTCACAGCATAGTTGGCTTGACCTGCATCCATACTGATTTCGCGACGCATGGAGGCATTCGCCACGTTGCCAAAAAGGAGCGTCAAGCACATAAAGATGGTGCCGATCACGATGGCCAGACCAGCCGGCATCATCATACGTGCATCGCGCTTCATCATCGTACGAGTTATCCGCCACACAATGCACCCCTTAGTCCTGGGACTGGGAATCGCCAGCAGTGCCGGCCGAGACTTGTTCAGCCAGAAGATCGTTCATGGCTTTCACTGTCGGATCTTTTCGGTCCGAAACAATCCGTCCGTCGGCAAAGACAAGCGCGCGATCTGCGTAGGATGCGGCATAGGCATCATGAGTGACCATGATAACGGTCTGATTCAGCTCGCGCACGGAATCACGCAGGAACTTCAGAACACCAGTGCTGGCGGCCAGGTCCAGGTTACCCGTCGGTTCGTCCGCAAAGACCAGACCGGGTTTGGTTATCAGCGCTCTGGCGATGGCGACCCGTTGCTGCTGCCCCCCGGATAATTCACCGGGAAGATGGTCCAGCCTCTCCGACAAACCGAGGGTCTCTACCAGTTGCTCCATCCACGAGCTGTCAGGCCGAACGCCGTCCAGTACCAGCGGCATGAGGATATTCTGTTTGGCAGTGAACATAGGCAACAGGTTGAAGCTCTGGAAGATAAATCCCAGATGCCTCCGCCTGATCAGAGTCAGCTGACGGTCGTCCAGTCGTGTCAGGTCAACTCGGCCGGCCTGATCAATCGATGGATGGTGACGATCTCCGCTCTTCGAATGCAGAAGATCAGCGGCCATATAGACATGGCCAGAGGTGACAGCATCCAGACCAGCCAGAACGTGCATAAGTGTTGATTTGCCCGAACCTGAAGGGCCCATGATGGCAGTGAACCGGCCTTGATCGAAATTCACGTCAATTCCGCGCAGGGCATGGACGACGTTCGAACCTTGCCCGTAATCCTTGGTCAGCTGTCTGGCACTGACGGCCGGCGATCCCTCGACGCCTGGACCTGCTCTGTCGATTAACCCTTGTGAAGACGAAGTATCCGCTTTGTTCTGCATGGTGCTCCTATCCGCGAGGAAGCCTTTCTCCCGTCAGCTTCTGACCCTATCCGGCTATCGGCTGCAGCGATATGCTCCCTAGGAGCGATGAAGATAATCATCCTTACGGATGAGTGCACTGAAGAACTCTTCCTGTTAGGCTGGCACCATCCAAATCAACGCGGGCGGCGGGGATGGACTATGTGGAGATGAAGCAAATCATGTTCAGCACAAAAGACAATGAGCCTAAAGACATGGATCCATCAGACCAGAGGATTGAAACACTTGCCTCAATCCCCTTAATCGACTACGAGAATAACGAGGTCCCCGCGATCAAGCCGGCGCGCTTCCAAGCAGCCTCAAGGAAAATATCGTCTTGCAGAATAAGTCATTCATTCCCGGCGCCAACCAAGGTGCGCCTGGGTGAAGGTCGGCTGGCTCTGATGCGATCTGACTGCTTGTCGTCATTCCTCTGCTAGAGCCACGACCGGCGGAGTCCGGTTGACGCGCCTTGCAGGCAGGACGCTTGCCAGAATCGCCGCTACGAACGCCACCAGCAGAATCACCAGGCCAATGGACCAAGGAATCGGGAAAGCCACCGTACCCAGAGAAGAGAAGATCTCATAGGCTGCAGCCCAGCCGAAGAGCAGGCCCAAGACCATGCCAGACAAGGACGACCCCAGGGCTATCAGCCCTGACTCCACAGCCAGGGAACGTCTGATCTGCTTGCGGGTCATCCCGATGGCACGCAGGGTGGCGGACTCCCGCCGACGTTCCAACACCGACAGGGAAAGCGTGTTGGCCACGCCAATCAGGGCGATGGCCACCGCAACCACAAGCAGGCCCAGGATAATCATGAGCAGGTTGTCGACGGTCCGATCCCACTGCTGCTTTTCAGCCAACCCACCCTTCACGGAAACAGCCGAATACCCGGAAAGCGCACTCTTCACCTTGTCCATAAACGTCGAGACTGTTGGCGAGCCATCAACCTTGGCCCAGATCTGCACGGTCTGAGGCTGAACGCCATTCAGCAAGGATGAATCGGTCATGCCATATAAATTGCTGGCATCAATCCCCTGGTAGGGCGCATAGATGCTGGTTACGAAGAGTCTTTGAGCCACCGACGTGGATCCGCCATGAGCGTCGCCTTGAATCGGGCTGAGAATATTGAGCCCAAGATTCCCGCCGTTGTGAAAATCCTTCTGTTTGTCCATGAGGCTTTCTGGAAGCAGCAGGGCATCTTGTCCGGAAAGATCCTTGCCGACATTGGCATTCAGGAGACGATCGATCTTGTGTGGATCCAGAGCGAAAATAGTCATTCCCGCACCGTTCTCGCCACCTGATTTGACCATGGCGGCATATTGGGGCACCAGCTCGGCCTGCGCAACCCCGTCGATTCGACGAATGGCGTTCAGAGCCTCGGCATCCAAGCCATCAGCGCTGATCTGCAGATCGACCGAGTAGTGCTCATCCAGCATGTCGGCCATGGTCTGTTTGGCGCTGGCGGCGCCTGTGCTCAGAGTGGCAACCAGTGTCACACCAATCAAGAGGGCGGTACCCGTAGCCGCCACACGGGAGCGGTTCCGAGCGATGTTGGCCACAGCGATTGTGGACGAGGGCCCGATTCGAGAAACCAGGGACCCGACTCCCCTGAGCATGAAAGGAATCCAACGATTGGCACTGAAAAGGATGCCCAGGAAGGCCAGGACAATGCCGATGACAGCCATAGCAGCAACAATGTTCGGCCCATCTCCGGATGGCTTGCTGGCCTTGTCTGCCGTGACATTGAGCCTGACCTGCCAGAGGGACCAGACCGTCATGGCGACGCCCAGCAGAATCATGGCCACGCTGACAAACAGACGTATCCTGCTCGTCCGCTTGTTCTCCAGAAGATCGGCAGGCCTCAACGCCTCCAAAGGACTGACCCTGGTGGCGGCCCAAGAGGAGCCAAGAGAGGCCAGGACCGTGACGACGATGCCGAAAACGAGAGGCACCAGGATAACCGCCGGAGTCAGCTTCAATTGGAAGTAGAGGGAACTTGTATGAGCCTTGGCTGCACCCAGAATGGCCATGATGCCGATGGCGGCGCCGACCCCGATAAGGGATGCCACAGCGCCCAGGATGATGGAACGCATCAGAACGCTGGCCCTGACCTGGCTCTTATTGGCGCCTATCGTCCTCAGAAGGGCCAGGTAGCGACGTTGCCGAGCGACCATGACCTGGAAGGTGTTGGCAATGACTGTAGCAGCCACAAACATGGCCAGGGTGCCAAAGACCAGAAGGAAGGTGGTGACGGGGTTTTGGGAACCGCCGAGCGCGGTCTTGACCAGTCGGTCCTCCATAGTGTGACGGTCCTCAAGGGAATAGCCGGAAGGCATGAGCTTGCGCAGAGAGGCCAGACTCCCATCAAGGTCGCTGCCCTGCCCGCCAACATTCAGATAAACGTTCTGGGCATACAGGTTACCTATGCCACCAAGACCTGCTGTAGCCATAAAGACATCTATGGTCCTGGGGGTCAGCACTATTGCGCCGCCCGACTCGCCAAATTCGCCGCCCTCGTTGCCCTGATTCGAGCTGACGCCCGACAAGGTCAAAGGCTTCGATATGAACCTGCCCGCCACCTGGTCAGCGCTGGCCTGCCCTTTCGGCCCAAGGTCCTCGGCGACATACAGCATGTTGGGCGACAGGTTCAGATTCACCTTGTCGCCCAAGGAGAGCTTGAGCCTGGACACAGTCGGCCCGGGTAGGACCACTTGGTCATCGGCGCTGGGCCAGGATCCCTTGGCAAGACCGACCGGCATCAGTGATGAATCCGCCATAGGAACGGCAATCACGCTCTCGCTTTTGATCGTGCCGGCGCGGACATCCGCCATGAGCTGCGTGTCTGATCTGACTGCGTGAACGCCTGGGACCTTTGCCAGCTCCTCGGTTTTGAAGTCCTTCACCCTTTTCTGGTCAGGATGGCTCCCTTCCGCGGGGATGATGGCGTAATTGGCCTGGGCAGCATCGGATGAGACCATCCACCGCATGGAAACGTCCATGGTGTTGCCGAAGAGGAAGGTCATGGCAATAAACAGTGTTCCGACAACAATGGCGATGCCGGCGGGAACCATCATGCCCAGGTCATGCCGCATCATTTTTCTGGCAACGAACCACACAAGCATTCCCCTCAGCGATGAGCAGCCGAGCCAGCTATGGCTGCGGATCCCAAGACCTCCTCGGAGAGCAAGGCGTTCATGGAATCCACAGTGGGTCTGTCCTGGTCGGCCACGATGCGCCCATCCGCAAATACCAGAGCCCGGTCGGCAAAGGAGGCCGCAAAAACATCATGCGTGACCATAATGATGGTCTGCCCCAGCTCGCGGACCGAATCCCGCAGGAAGCTGAGCACCTCGGTCGAGGAGGCTGTGTCCAGGTTTCCCGTGGGCTCGTCTGCAAAGACGATGGAAGGTTTGGTGATGAGTGCCCTGGCAATGGCCACGCGCTGCTGTTGACCGCCAGAAAGCTCGCTGGGTCGGTGGCTCAGCCTCTCCTCCAAGCCCAGGGTCTTGGCCAGAACATCCAACCAGGCTGTGTCCGGCTTGGCCCCATCCAGGATCAGAGGCATGAGGATGTTCTGCTTGGCCGTAAACATGGGCAGGAGGTTAAAGCTCTGGAAAATGAAGCCCAGACTCTGGCGCCTCAAAAGAGTCAGCTGATTGTCGTTGAGCTTGGTCAGGTCGACCACTCCCCTCCGCCCTCCATGACGGCTGGTCCGCCTGCCCTTCACCCCGGCAGCATCGGCGTTCAGGTAGACGTGTCCGGAGGTAACGGTGTCCAAGCCGGCCAAGGTATGCATGAGAGTGGACTTGCCCGACCCGGAGGGACCCATGATGACCGTGAACCTGCCCCGCTCGAATTCGACGTCGACCCCCCGCAGGGCATGGACCAGGTTCTCCCCACTGCCATAGTCCTTGGTCAGTCCCTTGGCCTTGATGGCCACCTGAGCTATCTGCCTCGGTTTCCCCGCACCGGACGACGAATCAGAAGACGCCCTCGTCTTTGCTCCATGTTTCATGCCCCCATCTTACCCACCAGAACATTTCCGCCTGACCAGTCAGGTACTGTCTGCCACTGGAGAAGGAAGGGAAGGCATATACAAAAGTGCCCATCGAAACGTAATGAGGTTTCGACAGGCACCTTCTGTTTTCTCGCCTTCTCGGTCGTATATCACGCATATACGTGACCAGGAAGGAAGTATGATTGCCGGTTACTTGGCCAGACCGGACTCCTTCAATGCCTGGAAGGCACCCTTGAGGTCATCCAGAATGTCCTCGATGTTCTCCGTGCCGATGGAGAGCCTGATGGTACCGGGATGGATGGCCTGATCCTCCAGCTCCTCCGGTGTCTCCTGGGAGTGGGTGGTCGATGCTGGATGGATGGCCAGGGACTTCACATCAGCCACGTTGGCCAGCAGGGAGAACAGATGCAGGTTGTTGATGAAGACCCTGGCCGCATCCTTGCCGCCCTTCAGATCGAAGGTGAAGATGGACCCGGCGCCGTTGGGGAAGTAGCGCTTGTAGAGCTCGTGGTCGGGGCGGCCCTCGATGGCCGGGTGGCTGACCGACTCCACCTCCGGCACGGTCTGCAGATAATCCACCACCTTCAGGGCGTTCTCAACGTGGCGCTCAACCCTCAGCGAGAGCGTCTCGGTCCCCTGCAGGAGGAGGAAGGCTGCAAAGGGCGAGATGACGGCGCCGGTGTCGCGCAGGAGGATGGCGCGAATGCGGGTGACGAAGGCCGCAGCCCCCAGATCCTGGTAGAAGCGCAGACCGTGGTAGCTGGGGTCGGGTTCGGTCAAGGTGGGGAACTTGCCGGGCACTGCCGCCCAGTCGAACTGTCCGCCTTCCACGACGACCCCGCCCAGGGTGGTGCCATGGCCGCCGATGAACTTGGTGGCCGATTCCACGACGATGTCAGCTCCGTGCTCCAGCGGCCGGAACAGGTAAGGAGTGGCGAAGGTGTTGTCGACGATCACCGGCAGGTTGTGGTCATGGGCGATCTTGGAGATGGCCTCGAAGTCGGGCAGGTCGGCGTTGGGGTTGCCGAAGGTCTCGAAGAAGACCAGCTTGGTGTTCTTCTGGATGGCCGATTCGAAGTTGGACGGGTCCGAAGGGTCCACGAAGGTGGTCTCTACACCATCGCGGGGAAGGGTGTGCTTGAGCAGGTTGAAGGTGCCGCCATAGATGTTCTTGGAGGACACGATATGGTCCCCGGTCTGGGTGATGTTCCGGAAGGCATACTCCACGGCTGCCGCTCCCGAGGCCACGGCCAAACCGGCGGTACCGTTCTCCAGGGCGGCGATCCTGTCCTCGAAGACCCCCTGGGTGGAGTTGGTCAGACGGCCGTAGATGTTGCCCGGGTCCTTCAGCGCGAACCGGGCCTCGGCGTGGTCGAAGTCATGGAAGACGTAGCTGGTGGTGGCGTAGATGGGCACGGCCCGGGAATCAGTGGCGGGGTCGGCCTGCTCCTGACCCACGTGGAGCTGAAGCGTCTCGAAATGGTACTTGTGCGGGTTCTGGTCGGTCATGTCGATTCCTATCTGTTTCTGATGAATGAAGTACCCGTGGGAGGTTCATCCTTGTCTGAGTTCTTGACTGTGACCATAAGCGGCCCAAGCCCACCAGTTCAAGCCAGAAAGGACTTTTCGGTATCGTCCTTTTTTATAACAGCTTCCAAAAGGTTGAAAGCGGGCCTTTTTCATCTCGGTATTCCACACGCGGCGGTGCCCGTTTAACCCCTCCGCTGTAGAGTCGAGTAAGCAACGGAGAAGGCTCCGCTGCGAACAGCCTCAGCAGGCATGAAGGAGTTCGAAAGATGGCCGGACAGACGGACGATCAGAACAGGCTCTACCAACGCGACAGCAAGTACATACCCCGAGTCGCCGCCGTGCATGACATGTGCGGGTATGGCAAGTGCTCGCTGACGGCCGCCATCCCCATCCTTTCGGCAGCCGGATGTGACGTCTGCCCGGTGCCCACAGCCCTGTTCAGCGCGCACACCATGTTCAAGGACTACACCTTCCACGACACCACCGAGATGCTGCCGGGATACCTGGATGCCTGGCAGAAGGAGGGCGTCGAGCTGGACGGGATCTACAGCGGGTTCCTGGGCAGCGCCGAGCAGGTCGACATCATCCAGCGCATGTATCGGGAATACCCCAAGGCTCTGCGGCTGGTCGACCCGGTCATGGGCGACGGCGGATCCATGTACCCCACCTACACCGAGGAGATGTGCCGGGCCGTGACCAATCTGGTCGATGGAGCCGACCTGCTCATGCCCAACCTGACCGAGGTCAGTCTGCTGACCGGCATCGACTACGAAGGCCAGGACCTCGACGATGCCCAGGTTGGTGAGCGTCTGGGTCGTCTGCTGGACATGGGCGCGAAAAACGTCATCATCAAGGGCATCGACCGGAAGGACGGTAAGCTGCGCAACTTCGTGGCCTCGGCAGATCACGGCGGAGTCAGCGGGCGCACCGAACTGATCCACGACAAGCTGCCCTTCATGATCCACGGAACCGGCGATGCCTTCGCCTCCAGCCTCTGCGGGGCGCTTTTTGCAGGACGAGGCCTGGCCGATGCCGCCCGGATCGCCGGCGAATTCGTCCGCTCGGCCATGCAGCATACACGCAATCAGCCTGACTATCAGCAACGCGGGGTCAGCTTCGAGCTGGACCTGGGCCTGCTGACCGGATTGGTCGGCTAAGGCGGTCGCCTGCACCTGAGGTCATGGCGTCATAAATATAAATCCATTGATCACAGGTTTCCACAGGACCCCGGAGCATTTTGCGCTTCGGGGTCTTCCTATAACCCCCGTCCTCAGCATGAGGTGAAACTCGGTATCTGCCTATAGATAGGCATCCAGACGAAATTGACACTTTGTCAAAGTCGGTTTTATACTTGAGCTGTCAATGTTGACATAGTGTCAAAGTTCAGTTCCTGGGGTCGTCAGACTCCGGAAGGACAGGAAGTAACCATGCAGGCAGCAGCTACAGAAGACAAGTCAGCTTTCGCCCCGCGACCTTCACGCAAGAGGTCCAGGAAAAGCGACGAAATCGTCCAGGCTGTGATCGATATCTGCAGGAACAAGGGATTCTCCCACATCACCATCAAGGACATCGCCAAGCAGGTGGGGATGACCAGGTCCCTCTTCTACCACTACTTCCCCGACAAGGAGACCCTGGCCCAGGCCATGGTGGACAAGTCCGTCAACCAGGTTCTGGGCCGAATGGAGGAATGGAACAGGAAGCGGACACCCGGTGATGTCAAAGGAGCTTTGGAGACCGTCGTACAGGTGGCCCGGTCGATCATCGCCGACAACAGCCCGCTCCGACAGCAGATGATCCACTCGGGCAATGGAGGGCTCTACACGCGATTCGTGGACCAGGTCTCCAAGGCCATAGCCGACTACTTCTGCCGGACGGCGGTTCAGGACTTCGCCAGGCACCACCAGGATCAACTGCCCATCGACCATGTGCGCGAAATGCTGATCGTCCTGATTTCCGGGTTCATCACCCTCCTTAGGGTGCAGCCGGACACCAGCGACGAAACCTTCATCCGCATGGCCGCCCAGACCCTCCACCTGGAGCCCTACCTGTAAGGCGACGGTGCCCTTCCCGACATCCGCTGCCAAGAACCAAACCAACGAACACCTGACACAGAACAGAAGAAAGGACATCGTCATGTTGTTCCAAGTCTACGGAGCCAATGCCCCCTACCAATGGTTGGGCTGGATTCTGGTCTTCGCATGCCTGATCGGTCTCAACGAAGTCGCCAGGCGGAGCAAGACGGGAGGCATCATCTGCTTCCTTGCCATTCCCGCCGCCCTGACCGCGTACTTCCTGACCATCTACGTCTCGGCGGCCTTCGGGGCCGATTGGGCGCTTCATAACCCGACCTACGTCCATATGACCAGCTGGTTCCACTATGCCAAGCTCTATGCCGCCACCGCCGGCTGCATCGGCTTCATGGCCCTCAAGTACGGGTGGGGCAAGATCGGCAAGTCCCACTGGTTCAAGTGCTTCCCCTTCATCATCGTCGCCATCAACATCCTGATCGCAGTGGTCTCCGACTTCGAATCCGCCTTGCGCGGATGGGGCGGAACCTGGGTGTCCACCGAGGGTATCACCCTGATGGGCGGCTGGCACAACATTTTCAATGGGGTGGCGGGCCTGATCAACATCTTCTGCATGACCGGAATCTTCGGCATCTATGCCTCCAAGGACCGTCGCGACATGCTCTGGCCCGACATGACCTGGGTCTTCATCATCTCCTACGACCTGTGGAACTTCTGCTACACCTACAACTGCCTGCCCAACCATGCCTGGTACTGCGGCCTGGCCCTCCTCCTGGCGCCCACCTTCGCCAACTTCCTCTGGAACAAGGGGGGCTGGATCCAGAACCGGGCCAACACCCTGGCCATCTGGTGCATGTTCGCTCAGGTCCTGCCCATGTTCCAGGATTACTCGGTCTTCTCAACCCAGTCGGTCAACAAGGCCGGGGTCAACCTGACGGTCTCCATCCTCTCCCTGGCCGCCAACGTGCTCGCACTGGGCTACATCCTGGTCCGTGCGCGCCGTCAGCACATCAACCCCTGGACCCGGGAGGTCTTCAAGGGCACCAGGGACTTCGACCAGGCCATTGCCCGTGCCGACATGAATGTGGTCACCGCGGCCTGATTCCTTCAACCGGTCCATTAGGCGCTAACCGGGTGTGACGTGGTTTCCAAGGGGCCGCGTCACACCCGTCTAATTCGCTTCAATCAGAGCATCTTTATCGACCAGAAATCCGATCGCTATCTAACCAGTTAGCCATATTGGCCATAAGCGATTCAGCAACAGGGGCAGGAAGGTGCTTCTCAGGAATCCACCGGTTGCACCTCCTGATCTCCGTCAATTCTCTTTAATGCCTGGTTCCCTCATCCAGGTGCAGGACAACAGCGGAAACCGTCACCGGCTCTTTTGGCATGTTCGCTGAGTCCTTTGCTTATTGCACTGCTTCCCTCGTTTGCTCGCTTTTCATCGGGCTGCTCGTTTCTGCTTCCTTGGTTTCTGCTTTCTCTCATTTCTATTTTCCATCATTTCTATTTTCATCTCTGTTTCAATATTTTTCTTTTTTGTCTCCACCTCCCTTACTGATACAAGGTCGGCATCGGAAATTCACTCGTTCGTCCACCTTCTTGCTATCACAGGCTCGTTCGACCACATGCCTGGTTCGACTAGTCACCGACTTCCTTCCAGTGGTCTCCTGGAAACATGGACACACAAGCACTGACCAGACCAACCAATCACCACACAGTCATCAATGACGTGAACGAGAGAACTGATGCCGAGGCTATAATTGCAGACCCATCGATCGCACAGCCCATAAGCGCTCTGCCCGATTTCAAAGAATCCGCTGATGATCCAGAAAACGTGCAATCTTGGACAAATGAATCAGATACGAGCAACCATGAATCTATCGGCATGGAGCTGGCAGATATTGAACGACAAATCAGGGCCGGTGACATCAACAGCCGAGAGCTCGGACGATTGGGTGAGGACTACGCCTGCCAGTGGTTGCGGCAACGGAACTGGAAAATCCTAGCCAGAAATTGGAGAAGCCGGTTCGGCGAGCTGGACATCATCGCCCTGGATCCCGAGTCAATTCTGGTATTCGTAGAGGTCAAGACCAGACGCACCGGTCGGTTCGGATCCCCGGAACAGGCTGTCGGCCCGCGCAAGCAGACCCATCTGCGTCGCGCAGCAGTCCAATGGCTGATCAGCCACGACCGAGATCCCGGCGCACGACATCGTGGCACCCGTTTCGATGTCATCAGCCTGTCAGTCAAGTCCGACCCTGACAGCCACATGCATTGCGAGGGCGCCTATCCCCTCGCTTCCTATCAGACTTCCACCCAGGCTGTCAATGGCTCCAACCGTTCAAGCAGAGGCGGTTGGAATCCGGGATCAGTCTTTCTCAGACACACCAGGGAGGCCTTCTGATGCGTCTTGGATCTGCTGAATCCGTGGGATTGATAGGTCTCAAGGCCTTTCTCATCCACGTGCAGTCCTTCATCTCCCCAGGGCTGCCTTACTTCTCCATCATCGGCCTGCCGGATGCCTCCTTGTCGGAGTCACGCGAACGGGTCAAATCCGCCTGCTCAGCCTGTGGATTCCGGTGGCCGCAGACCAGGGTCACCGTCAACATGTCTCCTGCTTCAAAACCCAAGCATGGCTCCTCACACGATCTGGCCATTGCGACCAGTGTTCTGGAAGCCGGCGGAGCATTGCCGACGGAAGGCCTGGATCATACGATCATCCTGGGCGAACTCAACCTGGACGGCACGATTCTGCCCATCAATGGTCTGCTGCCTATCCTGATGCAGGCCAGAGCCCAGGGAATCACACGGGCTTTCGTCCCTGCAGACAACCTTGACGAGGCCCGTCTGGTTCCAGATATCGAGGTCGTGGGACTATGTCACCTGGGTCAGCTTATCCAGGCCTTGGGCGGGCGAAGCAGGATTGCCGTCCCCAAAGCAGACAGCCACAAGAACACCGACAAGTCAACGGCCATAGCGGGTGTGCACCCCAGTAACCCGGGTCATGAAGACTACTCCTCCGCCAATTCCGACCCATCTCCGCCCAAGCCGGACATGGCTGATGTAATCGGCCAAGAGGAGACCAAGTGGGCCATGATGGTGGCAGCAGCCGGCGGTCATCACATGCTCATGGTCGGTCCTCCAGGAGCCGGCAAAAGCATGCTGGCAGCACGGCTTCCCGGCATCATGCCCGCCCTGGATGCTGTTCAACAGCTGGAAGTGGCCTCCATCCGATCCCTCTGCGGCACGCTCAGCCAGTATGGCATCACCGATGTGCCACCCTTCGAGGCCCCACATCATACGATCTCCATGGCTGCAATGGTCGGGGGCGGCGCCGGACTGGCCACCCCTGGTGCCATCACCCGTGCCCATCGCGGGGTCCTCTTTATGGACGAGGCTCCGGAATTTTCTCCAAGGGTGATCCAATCCCTGCGCGAACCACTGGAGATCGGGCGTATCTTTCTGTCCCGGGCCAAGGGCAACACCACTTTCCCGGCTCGTTTCCAGCTGGTCATGGCTGCCAACCCCTGCCCCTGCGGATACGGATACGGCACCGGCGAGCGATGCACCTGCACAGCCCGCGAGCGCCTCCGTTACTGGAACAGGCTGTCGGGACCCATCATGGACCGCATCGACATCCAGACCACAGTCCCGCCGGTGACCGACCCGGGATTCGATGACCACCGTCCACGCCAGCGCAGCGCTCAGATCCGCAAGCGTGTGACCCGCGCCCGCCAGACGGCAAAAGAGCGTTTTCGCAAGGAAGGTTGGATCTGCAACGCCCAGATCAGTGGCGAATGGCTGCGCCGGAACACATCAGCCAAGGCACGTTCGGTCGTGGATCAGGCCTTGCGCAGGCAACGGATCAGTCTGCGCGGTGCAGACCGGACCATGCGCCTGGCTTGGACTCTGGCAGACCTGGACGGGCGGACCAGCCCCGACGCCGACGATGTGACTACCGGCCTCCTACTCAGGACAAGGGCCGTCTAAGATGACCGGACCTTTGATGAAGACCATGCCCGACGGCCAGCCGCGACCGATGACCATGGTCGAAAGCGACTGGCTTGCCAGAACCGTGCTAACTCTGGCGGCAGATGGCCCCGATGCTTTTATGGTTGCCTGTCTTCTGGGCTCGGCCCGAGCGGCCGACTTGTGCCGAAACCTGATTGAACTTAAAGCACCGAACACGTCGGAGAATGACGGCCCTCATGATGCAGCTCGCAAGAGACTGGATGAACGCTTTCTGAAGGGAACGGCTCGGTGGGGACGGCAAACGAGCCCTGAAGACCTCATCCGGTTCCACAAGATCAGAAACTCCTGGCGAAGACGCCTGACACCCTTACTGGCCATGGACACCGACCAGGTGCGGACCATGATGACCGGCGGAGGCCGATTCTGGGTGATGACCCCAGGCGATCCGTGTTGGCCAGGCCAAGTAGATGACCTGGCACGCCGCTCTGATTGGGCTCCTCCCCTCTGCCTGTGGGGACAAGGCAATCCTGGATCATTGACCAGCTGTGATCGTCCCTTGGCCGTGGTCGGGTCAAGAACATGTGACGAGTATGGCCGATCCATCGCTCATCAAATAGCCAGACAGGCTGCCGGCGAAGGCCACCTGGTCGTCTCCGGCGGGGCCATGGGTACGGATGCCGCCGCCCACTGGGGAGCCCTTGCCGCTGGTGGCGGACGTACGGTCGCCGTTTTTGCCGGAGGCTTGCTTCATATGGGTCCCAAACGCAACAGCCGTCTGTTCGAGAACATTGAGGCAGATGGCGGCGCACTGATCAGCGAGCTGCCGCCCGCCACAATCCCCGAGGCGCGTCGGTTCCTACTACGAAACCGGATCATCGCCGCTCTTGCCTCTACCATCGTAGTGGCGCAGGCACGGCACCGATCCGGTGCTCTGAACACAGCCAACTGGGGCGTGGAATTGGGTCGCCGAGTGCTGGCTGCTCCTGGTAGAATCGACCAGCCGGAAAACACCGGCTGCAACCGACTCATCCATGAGGGGAAAGCGGAGCTGCTCCTGTCGGCATCCGATATCCGAGACATCTGCCACCCTGCCCATGGACCACTTCACCCCGGCAGGTCCGTCCGTCAAGAAGCCTCCACTTCAGTCAATACCGCCGAATCACGTGATAATCAAATGAACAGGCAGAGCAGGCAAAGCACACCGACGATTGACTCCAATCATCCGACGCAAACCATCCACGACGGTCAACTGCACTCAACTGTGCTCAAACAATCCCGGACCGATAGAGACGGACCTCCAACCCACTCTCAGCACAGAGAGGATTCTTCAATTCCGCCATCAGATTTAGCGACTGACAATGAATGCAAAAAAGCGGATGACGAGCGCCTGACCAAGGATGAGGCAACAGTTCTGGCAACGGTCCGCAACTGTCAGCGTCGGAACGGTCCGCCCATGACGGGCCGGCTTCGCGCTGAACTGGCTGAGCAGGGACGTGGGCTCTCCGTCAGGCATTTGATGCAACTGCTGGGATCCCTGGAGATTCGTGGCCTGATCAAGCTGCAGGACGGATGCGTCGTGGCTGAGCACCCGAAGAGTCAGGCCTGCCAGCGACAACAATCCAAATCCACTACCCAGCCGTCGGCGCCAGCCGGATCATCGCCACGGGGAGGAACAAAATGAACACCCTCATCCTCCAGCAGCCGACGCTGACGTTCAGGACCGCCAAAGGCGAATCCCGGGGCCAGAGAACCATCACGGAAGACCACACGATGACAGGGAATCACCCCAGGTTCAGGATTGTCATGAAGCGCATAACCTACGAACCTGGCGTTGTGCGGATGCCCAGTCAGGGAGGCGACCTGGCCATAGGTGGCCACCTTGCCGCGAGGAATCCGCCTGACGACCTGATAAACCTGCTGGGAGAAGGAAAGCTCGGTCATGAAATCCATTCTGCCCGCCCAAGCAGACATGGACTTGACGGGACGCCACTATCAACGGGTCGTGACAGTATCAATGGTATGAATCCGCAGAAGGTCAAGAACCGCTATGATGCCGTCATCGTCGGAGCCGGAGCGGCCGGGCTGTCAACGGCTCTGGGACTGTATAGAGCTTTAGAGGACACAGAGAGCAGGAGAAGCTTAACTCCAAAGGTCCTCGTCGTCTCCAAGCTACAGCCTCTGCGATCCCACACCGGCTCAGCAGAGGGCGGTATCGCGGCCAGTCTGGGCAATCAGGAAAAGGACGACTGGCATTGGCACTACTACGACACCATCAAGGGCAGCGACTGGCTGGCTGACCAGGACGCCGTGCGGATTCTGGCCGAGCAGGCCCCGGGCATCGTCATCGAACTGGAACATGACGGCGTGGCCTTCTCAAGAACTGAAGACGGTCACATCGCCCAGAGGAAGTTCGGAGGCCATACTGCGGATTATGGTGGCCATCCAGTCAGGAGAGCAGCCTATGCAGCCGACCGTATCGGCCACCAGATTTTGCACGCCCTTTGGCAGCAGTGTCTGCGTCAGGGAGTCGAGTTCGCTGAGGAATGGTATGTGACTGATCTGGTCGTTGACCCGCCCGCTGACGACGAATCCGGCGGCCATGCCCGAGGACTGATCGTCCTGGACACCCATGCCGGCAAGCTGCAGACCATCCAAGCCGACAATATCGTCCTGTGCACGGGCGGGGCCGGCCGACTCTTCCATACGACCTCCAACTCCTGGGATCTGACCGGTGACGGCATGGCGCTCGCCCTGCAGGCCGGCCTGCAGTTGGAGGATGTGGAGTTCATCCAATTTCACCCCACCGGCCTGGGCCACACTGGCATCCTCCTTTCGGAGGCCTCCCGGGCAGAAGGTGGCGTGCTCAAGAACAGTCAGGGACGAGCCTTCATGCAGGACTACGCGCCGGGGCACGGCGACCTTGCCGCCAGGGATGTGGTCAGCCGTTCCATCATGGCCGAGATTGATGCAGGTCACGGAGTGGCCGATCCATCGGACCCTGACGGACCTCATGATTGCGTCTGGCTGGACATGACCGGCATTGACGGCCAGCGCATGACTGCTCTGCTCCCCCAGGTCACCGAAACCATCCATCGCTACGCCCATCTGGATCCAACTGTGGATATGGTTCCGGTCAAACCCACCGCCCACTACACCATGGGAGGCATCCCCATCACCGATCGGGGCCGCGTCTATCGTTGGCGGGATGGCCGCCGTCGAATCGTCGACGGACTGTACGCTGCTGGGGAGTGCTCCTGTGTCAGCGTTCATGGAGCCAACCGGCTGGGCGGCAACTCACTGCTGGATGCCTGCCTCTTTGGCGCCAGAACCGGACAGACCATCGCCGCCGCCATGGCAAATTCCGAAAAGCCAAACGACATGACCGACGCACCTTCACTCACGCAGGTCCTGCAAAAACGTCAGGCCTTCCTGGATGAGTTGCTGTCTAAAGCAAGTAAAACCGACCCCTCGGAACCAGCATTGGCTGACGAGCAAGACGAAGAATCCAAGCCCGATGACGATGCCAACCTGAACAATCCTTATGCGCTGATGGATCGACTGGGACGGCTGATGGAGGAGGCCGTTGCCGTCCGATGCGATCAGGGCAGCATCGAAAAGGGTTTGCGCGGCCTGGATCAACTGGATGACGACGCCAGACAGCTACGTGCGCACAGCGGTACAGCAGTATTCAACCAGGAGGTGACCGCCATCATGGAGGTGGACAACCTGCTGACCCTGGCCCGGGCTGTGCTGAACGCCAGCCTGCGGCGTCAGGAATCCCGCGGTGCTCTGTACCGGAGCGATTATCCGCAGCGCGATGACGAACACTATCTGGCTCACACCATGATCGATGCCAAGGAAGACGTCTCCTGGCAGCCTGTTCATATCGTCGACATGCCTCCCAAGGGCCGCAACTATTGATGGACACTGAGCCCAATCTGTCCAGTCAGGCACATACTCGACACCTATCCTGATCAGTCAGGGATTAGGATGGAGTCCGCGCACATCAATGGGCATCGGGCCATATCCCGGCAAGGACAGGAGCAACCGTGACATCACAGTCCACCGGCTTAGACGGATTCAAGGAATCCGCACCGGACCGCGATCCTCGTCCGGTGACCTTCCGAATAGCCCGGTTTACCCCACGACCTCAATCAGAGCGTCCGGCACGAACCAACCCATTCGCAAAAAGCAACCCTTTCGCCGCAACGAGCAACCGACGGGCCCGAGGCCGTCGTTGGACGCAGGAGTATACGATCCGCATTGCCCCTCAATGCACCGTTCTGGATGCCCTTCTGCAGATCAAGCGAGAGGTGGATTCCACACTGAACTTCCGGTACTCCTGTGGACATGGCATGTGCGGGTCGGATGCCGTACTCATCAACGGCCGCCCGGATTTGCTCTGCACAGCCACCATCGCCGACTGCCTGTCTGCGTCCAAGACCATGCCGAACGCATACACCTCACCCGGTGTAGCCACTGGAAGCCTACAGGCTCAACAGCCTCCTGCCTTCCGTCACACTCGTGCAGCGACACCCCAAAAGGCCGTATCCCCGTCGTCATCGCATTCGGATTCGGTCTCTGACACAACAGCCACAGATTTCTCGGCCACAGATCCTATGGAAACTGCAACCGCTACAAAAGCTACAGACCTTACAGATCCACCACACCCGACTAAAACATCAGGCCATGCAGAATCTTCAGCAGTGGAGATTCGCCCGCTCCCCGGCTTCACCCCGCTCAGAGACCTGATAGTGGACACCGATGCCATGTTTGAGCAGATTCGACGCTTCAAGCCTTATCTGCTCCATGATGATTACTCTCCTGATAGCAACCAAAATCACACCGTATCCGGTCAGCAGCAATCCCATGATTCCGCCCAGGATCCGTTAGCCAAAGCAGCGAGCCAAGCAGCCCAATCAAAAGCGGCCGATACACAACCATCGTCGGAATACCGGCAAACCCCGGAGGAACTGTCCCGGTATGAACTGCTCAGCACCTGTATCGCCTGTGGGCTCTGCCAGGGCGCCTGTCCTATTTATGCGGGCGGTGAGGCCTTCGCCGGTCCAGCAGCCATGATTGCAGCGGCTCGATTCATCAACGATTCCCGCGACAGCCATCGGCAGGAACGTCTTGAGGCCATTGACCAGGTGGACGGAATCCAGGCATGCCAGTCCATACGGGCCTGCACCCGACCCTGCCCCAGAGGCATCGACGTGGGTGAAGAGATGTGGAAGCTGGTCGAAGCCGTCAAGGAGTAGTCAGACTCATGCATACACAGGGCGGCATGAACTGGCGACAGGCTTGTGCCCTCTAGTCGTTACCATGGTTAGCATGGACAAAACCTCGTACAACAACATCGCCAGAGGATGGGAATTCGCCGAGGCGAGCGCTCTGAATGTCGAATCCGACAAGTTGCAGACCTTGCGAAACAAGGCTTCGGAGGCCGGATTCGCCCAATGTTCCCGGTCTCAAGGCGCCTTCCTGCAGTTCTTGGCTGGCCGGAACACTCCGGCATCCATCATTCTGGTCGGCAACGGCTCCGTGGTCGAAGCCCTGCGCCTGATGACAGGCCTGCATGGTCATGGCCAGTTCACCGCCGTCGACTCCACAGCCCAAGGCACTTCTCTGGTCAAAAAAATATTCGCGGGAATGGAGAAAGCCCACCCCGGCATGAGGCTGCGGGCGGTCAACGCGGCTGCCCGAACCTACTTTCCCAGGCTCAACCCCAGCGACTACGACCTTATCGTCGTCTCAGGCAATGGGGACAACTACCAACAGGTTATGGACCAGGCCCCGCGCCTGCTCAAGGACCGGGGACAGCTGATCTTTACCGATGCCTTCGATCTGCTGGACGAGCCTGACAAGGGCGGCGTGCTCAACCCGGCCAATAGATCCGAGAAAACGACCACCTTACGCACCATCATGGAAGACATAAGCAAAGACAATGCCTGGGAATCCTGCCTGCTGCCCATCGGCACGGGCATGATCATGGCCACCCGCGCCCACTGACCGCCGCTCATCTATTATTCAGGCACGGTGACGCAGGATAGCCTGGACAGCCTCTTCGGGATCATCAGTGCGGATGACCAGATCGGGGTCCAGATCAGAGATCATGCCCCGCTGCCTCACCGTGTCTGAGATCCAATCGAAGAGCCCCTGCCAGTAGGCCCTATCGAAGAGGACGATGGGCATGCTGGGTGCCTTATGGGTTTGGACCAGGGTCAGCACCTCGAACATCTCGTCCAGGGTGCCGAACCCACCGGGGCAGACGATGATGCCCGAGGAGTATTTCATGAACATCATCTTGCGCACGAAGAAGTAGCGGAAGGTGATGCCCAGATTCACCCAGCGGTTCAGTCCCTGCTCCATGGGCAATTCGATGCCCAGGCCGACGGACTTGCCACCGACCTCAGCGGCGCCCTTGTTGGCCGCCTCCATGATACCAGGCCCTCCCCCGGTAATGACTGCCATACCGGCCTTGGCCAAGTCGCCGCCCATCTTGCGAGCAGCAGTATAGTTGGGATCCTCCCTGCCGGTCCGTGCCGAACCGAAGATGGCGGCTGCCGGCCCCAGCTCCGCCAATGCACCGAACCCGTCGACGAACTCAGCCTGGATGCGCAGCACCCGCCAGGGATCCATATGCAGCCAGTCCGTGTCACCGCCCGATGAGAGCAAACCAGCATTGGCGTCCGCCTCAGGAATCATGGGCCCGCGCATGATTACCGGACCGCTGTGGTAGGTCCTGCCCAGGTCCGGGCCTTCGTCGTCATTGTGATTGTCAACCATATCCGCCATGTACGCATTCCTTCATCGGGCCCCAATCCGAAGGACCCGCTCGATCCTGTTCCGGCTCTCATGATAGCGGCCCCCGCCGCCCGGCTGGCGGCAAGGTCTGATTCATATCAGGAGAAATAACAGCAGGCGCTGAGGGTAGCGTGGACGAGCTGAATCAGACCAACAGAGTATGGTGCTGCAGTCCCAGACATGGACAAATAACCAAGAGAAAACCGAGTTTGGCCCTCTAACCCTCCTATGGCTGGTGGCATGGATAACTTATGACTTGCTTGAATATTTCAACTTTCAAACATGTTTAATCAATGACACTTCGGGTTCCAAACTCACTCCACATCCCATTTGAAACCGCGAACCGCCAAAAACACAAGCACTGCAGTAACAGCAAGCACGATGGAAGTTGAAAGCATAGCGCCCGTTTGCTGCAGAGGATTTTTTGATGCCCAGAAAATGAGATCTCCAAAGAGAGTCGACGGAATCCATCTGATAACATTCGTCAACCAATCCGGAAGGATGGCGAAGGGTATGGCCAGGCCACTGAGGAACAAAGCCAAGAGTTGCACGAGAGCTCCCAAGTTGGTTGCCAACTGCGGTGACGAAAGCCAGCCACCCATTAAATACCCCAAGGCAAGGAACATGACCAGGCCCAATAAGGACACGACAAAAACTCGACCTACATCCCTAAACGGAAGCAGATTCAGCAATACCGAAGCGCCTACTATGACAAGGATCTGCACGGTCGCCATAATGAGCCTTACAGCCAGATACGTCATCAAATAGTCTGTTTTTAGAATCGGTGTTGTTGAAAGTACCCGGAGGGCTCCTGATTGCCTGACTTCGGCCAAAGGACCTGCGGTCATGGTCAAAGCTGTACCGGTCACTGCCAGAAAGAGCGCCATGGGCATAACGAATGGGCTGAAGTCCGGAGCATCAGCCTGTCCTTTCATCATCTCGGACATGAGAAGGAACATTCCCGCCATGGCAAAAGGGAAAATTATGACAAAAATAAAGTATGAAGTGTTCCTGATTAGTTCACGAGTCTGTAGCGCCAACAGGGGGCGAAGGTCCCGTTTTTGTGTCATCTGGAGTCCTATCAAAAATGAGTATCATCAACTATTCAAAATCATGCCCGGTCAGCCTCACGAAGGCATCATAAAGGCTTGGTTCGTTCATACGCAATTGGGAAACCGCAGGATTGCTCGACAGCACAGCAATAACAGGATCCGTATCGTCGGCACGTATTGAGATGGTTGTCTTATCAACGACTTCCGGTACGCCAAAAGTTCGAAGCATGCTCACAACGTCCGATATTCCATCCGGGCTTACTCGGCAGGATATCAGCGTTCCATTGGCATGTTTCCTTATGAGTTCCTCCGGACTGCCTTGGGCCACAGACTGACCATGATCTATCACCGCAACTTCGTGGCACAGAATCCTCGCCTCATCTAAATCATGTGTCGATAAGACAATCGTCGTACCTTCTTCAGCCAAAAACCGGAGCACCTTCCAAAGGTCGTCTCGAGCCATTACATCAAGACCAGTGGAGGGTTCGTCAAGTATGGCTAATTTCGTCCGCCCTATGATGCATAAACCAACGTTCAGTCGCTGTTTTTGTCCACCTGATAATTTCGCTACTTTGCGGAGCAGCAATTCGTCCAAGCCCATCCATTTTGCGACTTGATCCACGTCGCGCGGGTGATCATAAAGACTGGCCCAGAATGACAGTATCTCCCCCACTCTTTCCTGGGGAAAGATTGTGGACTCCTGGGGTTGAATACTCACCCGCCGATGGATCCACTGCGAGTAGGTCTGCGGATTCCTGCCGAATATGCTGACAGTTCCGGAAGTCGGTTTTCTCAAGCCGACAGCCATTTCTAGCGTTGTTGATTTTCCGGCACCGTTAGGGCCCAGCAGACCAAAGATGCCCCCTTCAGGGACGGTTAAATTAAGGTGATCAAGCGCCTTGATAACCCCTGCTGGCGTTTCATACTCTTTGACTAGATTGCCAAGTTCTATAGCAGCATTCATTGGTGCCACCCTTTATGGTAGGTACAGCGGTTCGTTAAAGTTTCATTGCATTGAGCGGCCAAACCTGCCAGACACTCTTCAAAAACAATAGCACCAACGGTGATTGAAATATATCAGCATCGGAGCCACTAGCAGTTATAACCTAATGTTCAAGTACCTGTCCACAAATCTAAAGAGGAAAAGGTAACTCAACGCATTGACAAATCGAGCGAACCACCAGTATCTGCCACACATTCATAGAAAGAAGAAAAACTCACTTATTAATTCGATCAGCCATCGGCAATACGGAATCTCTGCGGTTCCCCTAATAAGACATCTGCAGCCCCCCCCCGCAGCCTCTCTGGCAAAACAAAACACTATCTCCCAGAACCTGGTTTCCTCATCCATGGCTTCAGCAATCGATTTGCTCAAATGCCTGAATCTCAAATGCCGGAATTCCCCGAGCGGAAACAATGTGTCTCGCAGGTTGCTGGGCGTTGCTTTTGCCGCAACGAGAACCGTTATCCGACTTCTACAGATGGAAAAGGCCATGCCAGACTCTTTTTATACTGGGAAGAATCGATCCCTCCCACGAAGCACCCCAAGCAGAACTACAAGTTGCTTGAACCTATCAGGTTTCCCCCATGCGCAGTACGTCCAGCCGCATACCGGGCACACTCAGTCCCACCCGACAGCGATCTGTACTCATCCTCACCCGATGTTGGCGGCCGACATTGTTTCACCGGGTGCTCATATAGCAAGCCAAACGGCTAACGCCAGGCTTGCTGCGCCCAATATGCACAGCACGAACCAGCGCTTGTCCTTCTTGCCCAATACGAATCCCCGAACAATCAGCGCCAAGCCAAGCAAAGCCGCGAATACCATAATCCAGAAACCCATGTTCTAGGCCTTTCGTTGCAGTTTGATGATTCGATCATGTTGGTCATTCAGTGAGGCGTCGTGCGTAACGGTGACGATCGTGGATCCCGAATCGCAGTTCAGGCCAAAGAGCAGAGCGATGATCCTCGACCTGTTCGCTGAATCGAGAGTGGCAGCGGGCTCATCAGCAAGAACAGCCTCGGAATTCATAATGACGGCCCGCGCGAAAACTGTTTCTGCTTTTCTCCCACCGGAGCATTTAAGCGGTTTTGCCAAGTATAGACCCAATGCCCAGAGAGTCCACCACCTGGCCGAATCTTCCCGAATGCCCCTTGCCTGGCGTCCCTGCCTAGAGCAGGGACAGCTTGATGTTGCCCGCGATGCTCAAGGACCTGATGAGCCTTGATTCCTGCAGAACGAACCTGATTTCCTGGCTCCTCCATGCAGCCGATCCAGGCTCTTTCTATAAGGACCAGCCTGCGCTCTCCCCCTGCAAGCGAACCATCCGCGCAAATTCACCATCTGCTGCCATAAGCTTCTGCGGGGAACCCTGCTCGACCACACGCCCATGGTCAAGAACCACAATCTTGTCAGCCTGCTCGACAGTGCGCATCCGATGGGCAATGACCATGACCGTCTTGCCCACCAGCAATTGCGATAGGGCCTCCTGCACCTGCGTCTCGTTCTCTACATCCAGGGAGGCGGTAGCCTCGTCAAGCAAGACGACCGGGGCATTCTTGAGGATGGTTCTGGCAATGGAGATTCGTTGACGCTCGCCTCCGGAAAGCCTGGAGCCGTTTTCCCCAATCATCGTCTGATACCCCTGTGGCAGGCGCGAAACGAACTGGTCGCAGTTGGCGGCCTTGGCCGCAACCAACACCTCCTCGTCACTGGCACCACTCCGACCCATCCGAATATTGCCCAAGACCGTGTCATCAAAGAGCATCACTTCCTGGAAAACCACGGCATAGTCGCGCAGAAGAACCTCCGGATCCACATTACTTACATCCACCCCGCCTACGGTGATGGAACCTGCAGTAGCATCCCAGAAGCGAGCCGCCAGCCGAGCACAGGTCGATTTCCCGGAACCCGAAGGGCCGACCAGGGCTGTAATCTCCCCCTCCCTGGCAGTAAAACCGACATCCTTGAGAACCGGTTCACCTGCCGCCTTACCCGCAAGCGCGGGATAGGAAAAGGCAACGTGGTCGAAGACGATATCGTGCCCATCGGGGTGGAATTCCTCACTCCCCCCGGCCACAGGTTCCTCGGCGATGGAGCGAATCCGCCGGGCCGAACTCTGGGACTGGAAGAGCTCCGAAACCAACATCAGCGCCTGGTCAAACGGGGAATAGATCCGCGAAACCATCAGGAGGAAGAGGAACATGACCATAAAGTCGATCCTGCCCTCAATGATCAACCCAGCAGCCACCAGAAAGGTTGTTGCCACACCCAGCCGCAAAACCACCATGGCAGAGTTCAATATGAGGCCATTGGTCATCTCGGCTCGAACCGTAGTGGCTTCGGTGTCATCGATGGTCGAGAAGAGCCTGTCCAGATACCTGTCTTCTTGGTTGGTGGCGTGAATCTCCCGAACACAGTCAAGCGCCTCCTGAATGCCATCACTGACTCTAATTTGAGCCTGCCTCGTGCGCCGTGACGAGGCTTCAACAAATCGTCGAGTAGCGAAGATGATGGCGAAGGCCACCGGCACACTCCAGAACGCAGCCAGATCAAGTGCCCAATTGATGGGCAGAAGCGACAGGAATATCAGGACGGATGAGACGACTGCACCGTAGAGCTGGCTCAAGGCATGAGCATAGGCATGCTCCATGGTGGCCACGTCACCCAGGATGGTATCGGTCAGATCAGCCAGGTCACGCCGCCCGAAAAAGGAAAGTGGCAATTTGCGCAGCTTCTCAGCCAGGTCGATTCGCTGGGTTCCGGTCTGGCGGAAGACCGCGCCATAGGAATAACTGTACTGGAACCAGGAGGAGCCGAAGAGGATGAGGGCAAAGAGCAGGAGACCGGCCAGGTAGGGCAAGATCTCCGGCAGGGGCGCCCCAGCTGTCAGGTGCTCGACGAAAGCCTTCATGACCAGCAGAAGGGAGGCGGTTCCCGCCATGATAATCAGATTGGTCAGTGTGGTCCACAGCGTTCCCAGAACCACGATCTTCATGCCCTGGTCGGACAGGGCGTACTTCTTCTTGAATGAGGCGAGCACTTATGCCTCACCTCCTTTCCTCTGTATGTCGAAATCACCGGTAAACGAGTCCGCAGCTAATGATCCGACACCGGGAACGTTGTGCTCATCACCCGCAGTGGAGCCTGCGGGTTTTTGACCAGCTCCGCCGGCAGCCTTCGGAGAGTTGTCGACCTTCCAGGAGACCGACCGTTCGTATTCAGACCAGAGACGGGCATAGGTACCCTGCGCATCAAGCAGCTGGCGATGAGTGCCCTGCTCAACCAGGCGACCCCCATCCAACACCAGAATTTGGTCGACGTGAGCCACAGTCGACAAACGATGGGCAATCATGAGAACGGTTCGCCGTTGACCCCCTTCAGCCTGGGTCAGTTTGGTCAGCGCCTTCTGTATCAGGACCTCGTTCTCGGGATCGGCAAAAGCGGTCGCCTCATCCAGGACCACAATGGGAGACTCCTTGAGGATCGCCCTGGCCAGGGCCACGCGCTGTGCCTCTCCCCCGGAAAGGTAGGTTCCTCCTGAACCGAGCATGGTGTCAAGCCCATTGGGAAGCTTGTCCACGATGTCCATGCACTGAGCCGCTCTCAATGCGTCCAAGACCTGCTCGGCAGTCGCCTCCGGTCTGGCTGCGCGGACGTTCTCCAGGAGGGTCGTCGAAAAGAGCCTGTTGGTCTGGAAAACGAAGGCGACCTGCCCCATCAGATCGTGGAGATCGATGGACCTGACATCAATGCCGCCCACAGCGACCCTGCCCGAGTTCACATCCCAAAAGCGTGGCACCAGACTGGCACAGGTCGATTTCCCTCCTCCCGAGGGACCGACCAGGGCCACCACTCCACCCTCCGGCACCTTGAAGTCAATCCGATTCAGTGCTGGACGACCGGCACCCGGATAGGTATACGAGGCCTGTTTCAGGGACACATCCGCCGACTTCGGATGTCCCGCTTCGGCAGCTACCGTCAGGGACTCAATGCTGAGCACACCGGTGATTCTGTCCAAAGCGTCGTCGGCCTTGCTGAAGGACTCACTGGAGAACTGCAGACGGGTCATGGCTGTGGGAACCATGCCCGAGAAGACGGCGTAGAAGGCGAAATCGGCCAGAAAAGAGGTGAAGTCACCCTGCCCCGGAGCCAGCAGGATGGCTACAGGAATAAGGAAAACCACAGTCCCGTTCAGAGCCGTCATCTGAATGGTCTGGGGCAGGTGGCAGATTTGCATGGCATAGTTCCTGGCTATTCGGCTGTAATGCTCGATGGCCTCGTGGAAGGCCTTGAAGGAATAAACCGTCTGCTGGAAGACCTTGACCACCGGAATGCCGCGGACATACTCGGTCCCGGTCTTCGACATTCGCACCAATGCATCCTGGTATTCCTTCATAAAGGACTGTCCCTGATCGTTCATCATGACACGGATGCAGACCAGGGCAATCAGGATGGGGAAGAGACAGGCCAGGCCCATACGCCAGTCGAAAACCAGCATCAGTATCGGCATGCTCAGAATCATGGCGAAGGAACCGGCCGCATCAGGGAGTATATGGGCAAGCAGATTCTCGGTGTCGGCCGCCGAGCCATCAATGGTGCGGCGCAACTCGCCTGAAGCATGGAGATCGAAATACCCCAGGGGCAGGCTCATCAGGTGGCTTATGGCCTCTTTACGCATGTTGGAGGCACTCCGGAAGGCTGCCAGATGCGCCATCAACAGTCCTGCACAGTACAGAATGACGGAAGCCGCCGCAAACCCCAATCCGGCCCATCCGTATATGGCAATTCCCGTGGCCTGGGACCATTTCGGCGCTACGGCGAGGAGGTCTTTTACTGCCAGCCATATGCAGATATAGGGTCCAAGGCCGGCAATCGTGGAGAGGGCGGACAGACCACAGCCGAGATAGGAGAACACCTTACGAGGGCCGGCGAAATCAAGCAGCCGCATCAGGGAACTACGCCCATGCGACTTTTCCTGTCCAGGCCAGCCTCCACCGCCCTGAGCTTTACTTTCTATAGGATCCGGTTTGCTTCCCGAATCCACATGGTCTGTGGTCATCCCTTTCCTCCTGATTTTCATCCAAGGCCTTGTTGTTCGTCGCCATCGAACGTAATCTGAGAAATCAACGGCTGGAAGACCGTCAGGGAGGGACGGATGAATCCAGAAAAGGTGCGAACGAAAACGAAAGTCTATCGAGATCGCCACAAGGCCGGCAGAATGAAACCAGGTGAGCAATGACCGACCATGAGATGCACTCCGAATCCCGCGAGATACAGACCCTGTACCGCCCCCAGGTGGAACAACTCGGCATGGAGCTCCATCACCGGTCGGGTGGATTGGAAGGGCAGGTCGATGGCGACATCTGTCGGGGAAGATTCCAAGCCAATCCGGCAGGTCCTTATTGCCTGGTCATATGGCACGACATCACCTTCCTGCGCGAGATGGATTTCAGCGAGTACGCCATAACCGACTACGCCTGCCTGACCATGGATGAAAGCCCGACATCCAGCCCCGCTCCTTACGGGTTGCAGCCGTGTACGATGCAGGAGGGCAATATGGTCTCCCTGGTCCAGCGGGCAGGATCGGTCACCAACCGTATGCCGGCAGGCTTCCGTTCACGGACCCAGAGCATCTGCATCCTGCCCCACTATTTCATGGAGCTGGAAACCCAGTGGCCCGGCCAGGTCAAGGGACTCTTTGACGCCTTCTGCCAACCCTGGCCATCCGGTATCGCCCTGGCCGCTTTAACCGCCATGTCAAAGTTTTCCCCAGGAAGGCCGGACCAGACGGAGTTCCTCATAAAAGCACACATCGACCTCCTCATGGCAATGTTGGCCCAGGCTTCCTCTGCACTTGTGCAAAGACACGAATCCTCACACGACCACGAACTGGTCCAGCAGGTCAAAACCCATATCCAATCCAACCTGGGCGGCGATCTCTCCATCGATCGGATAGCCCAATCACTGTATGTGGGACGCACCCGTTTATGCCTCGCCTTCAGGCATCAGACCGGAGTAAGCCTGGCCCGGTACATCAGAGAGCAAAGAATGGACCGGGCCCGCCGTCTTCTCTTGTCCACTGGTGAGGACATTGCCTGGATTGGCAGGCAGGTCGGATATATGCGTCCCAGTTCATTCAGCGCGGCTTTCACCAGAGAAACCGGGGTTGCCCCAATCACTTGGCGCGAGCACTGCAACCGTGTTCGTTAGTCTCGCCGCAATCGAAGCTTCCGCAGTTGCGGATGTTCCCGTCCTGGCAGATGGGAACCATCTCACGCTCCTCCTCACATATCGATCAGGTCCATATGGCTCTGCATCGAAACGAAAGAGCCTATCCGTGGCTTGCCGCCGCGAATCGTTATTTCTGGAACTTTCAGGCGTACATGGCGATTGCATCCAGGTAACGTACTTTTCCCGCTTTCACCAGATTGTGCAGAGCATCCATATCCTCTTCGAGGATGCGAGGCATTCCCAGCGGTGTTGATATAGAGGTCTACGTAGTCCATTCCCAGAAGTTCCAGGCTATGGTCGATTTGCTGCATGGTGGGCTTACGAAATGAAGAAGACTTGGGGGCAGTGGCAATTCCGTCCTACTTCGCATACTTCTTCAGGCCCTGGCCCAGGTATCGTTCGGTATTCCCATGCGGATAGACATTGGCAGTGTCGAAGAAACTGGATGGGTCTTCGGGTAACCCGATACTCTTTTTAGAGTTTATCCACGATAACCGAACGCAACCACCGCCAGGCTTTCGCACTTTTCATGATGAACGCACGACCGGAGAAGTTTGATCAAAATCTGGTCCGCTCCACTTCATCGACAGTGGCACTCTGGGTGGAAGGATCATCGCAACAGCAGACTTCTCCTTCTGTGTTCGACACTCTAGTGGCGCAAAATACGACCAAGTGGCCGCCTTTCGCTTTTAGGTTTGTGTGAAAGTTGCATGGTACAGAGCATATTGCGGATATCGATGAGACTCCAGAACGGTACCGGACATGGTCACTTCGGACTCCTTCATTGAGTCTCATCTTCTCCATGCAGCGTGGCAGAAAAGGCAGTGCGCCGGCACCAAACAGCAATGGACAAACCAGACGGAACTCTCATTACTTCACCGAGTCAAGCTCAAAATTGCAGTATCCCGCCGCCTATCTCAGATATACCCATTTTCTTCATCGATAAAGTCCTCATGGATACCCTTTATGGTGAAACTAATTATTACGCACCCTCACAAAAGTCATCAAGAATAGACTTATCATTGAGACTACAAAAAGATCAACCGCCGATATTCCGATACCTAATCTTGAACCTATCTTATTGGCAACAAATCCGCCAAGTAAATAGCCTATAGAATTCACCCCGATTAGAACTGCCTTGTATATACTCGTGACTCTACCAAGGTACTCCTGCCCAACTTCATTCTGTCGATTCGTGATTATACTGATATTAAGAATCGACTCATTAATCGCGATGCATGCAATTGAAGAAACTAAAATTATTAAATTAGCGCTTAATGCGAATACCGCCCGAAAAAGAGAACCGGCAATAATCGACAGTACCAAAAGCTGGCCAAACTCAATCTTTTTATTTAACCAATTTACTACGATCGTTCCAATCAAAGCACTGACTGCTGCGATGGACAAAATCAACCCAATTTGATCCGAAGAAAGACCCATTTGTTGACGTAAGATTATCAGACTATCGTTCTGAAAGTTAGCCGATGCTATATTAACCAAGGCGGCAAGCACAAGAGGGTACAGAACAGCACGAATTTTAGCAGTGTATCGCACCCCATCCTTTATATCTGTGAATACTGCATTTACACCGTGCTTAATAGAGGAAAACCTTGCAAAAGGGTCTCTCTGAGATATCAGGATTATATTATTCACCAGCAGTAGACTGATTAAATAGAAAACCACAGATATGCCGGTCAACAAACTTTGAGGAATGAATTTATACAGCACTCCCCCTAGTATGGGTAGCGCGAAATTCACACCGTACTGTATTCCGTAAACTGTACTGTTTAATTTCGAAAAATTTTCTTTTTCAACCAAGAATGAAACAAAAGTAATTTCCGACACCGTGCTTAAGATATTCATTACACTTACTGCAAGCGAAACTGTGTAAATGATAAAAATCATAAATGCCGACGATGCTTTCAATGCCAAAGCGATAGCAAGAACCGAATAACTCAGCAGTCTGATCAAGTCACTAAAGATCATGATCTTCTTTACATCTAATCTGTCTATTATCGCACCTATCGGAAGACCCAAAATAAGGAACGGTATTGTTTCGATTGCAGAGATGAACGACAGATGTATTCCGCTACCTGTCATATCCAGCACTATGAGAGGTAATGCAAACATCATTAAAGAGCTCCCACAGTTATCTGTAACTACCGAGGAAAGATATAATCTGTTGTTCCTGTCCTTTAGCAAATTGTCCATGTCAATATCCGAGGCCTTTATCTCCAATTAGGATTACTCGATCTGAGTGAACGTCTCGTTCTAGAGCAACTACATCTGTGCAGATTATTACTGCTCTCCTTGTTTCTCCACCGTTAATTCGCCCATGATCTCATTCGACTCAATCAAATAGTAGTAATTGTATACGTCAGAATTTATTTAAAAAACGGATTTGGATGACTAACAAAATCATTATTATCCTCTTACACCGAACCAATTGCGCAGGTAGGGCATGATTGGGGAATGAGTGAAAGTTTCCTATCAGTTGCCATCACTCCCCCGTATGCCGTAGTGCCCGGCGACATGGGGGGGGGGGCATAACTGCTCATTGGAATTGACGGTTTAGGTCTGCCGAACATGCTTTGTATAGAATTTCAAGGTTTCACCTGAAGACGATGGATTGATTGAATCCCTGGGGCGAGACCAGAATAGTTGCTCTAAATGATCAACTTTTGTTAACCGTTTTTATCTCAGATTAGAGACAATTGTCATATGCTATCTATCGTCTATCCTTATTTGCATTCACAAAAATTAGACTATTTGTTTATCTGAGCAACACGAAAGACCCTCGCGTTCTCCCCGGTTTTGCACAAAGGAACAGCTGCCATACGAAGAAGTAAAAATTGTTAAAATGCTATAGCTCGGATAACTTCTGATCTACAGTTTTGAAATTGCCGGCGATACAAGGATCGCTTCGGAGTACGAAGGCAACAAACCTTCATCAAAAAACTGATGAATAATTTGTATATCAGTTTCGAAATTTATAGAAAGCGAACTTTTATCCAATGCAGGATTGCAATTAACAATCCCTCGGTTGAACCCTTGACCGTGCCAATCAGACCACGCTGCCATAGGTGTGCGACCTTGCTGAAGAGCCTGCAGGAGTTCCGGAGGCCGTGTATCGGTTCGACCGTATACGGTCCTCAATCTCCCATGAACACTTCATCGTCTGCGTGGTAGCGGAAATGCTCGCGCCGGGCGGTGACTGCAATCCTCTGGCACGCCTGCCAGCATGTACCTTTGCTTGAAGCCCTTAGATATGAATTCATCGGGCACCTTCTCCTTCCCTGGCTCTTCGGCATGCATGGCCAGCAAGCACTTCATGGACGAAGAAGCCCTAGCTTCCCGTCATACCCGTCCGCCGTTGTGACCTGAGCGGACTTCGACCACTTGTCATGTAGAATGTTTTTGCCATACCAGCATCCAAGCGTCAGATATCAATTCAATTCACTTAGCGATAACCAGCACCAACTCACGGCGGCGCACACTAACTCATAGGAACAGGTATAAGCCAAACAGAAGAAACAACGAATAGAAAAAAAAACACGGCCACGACGCCGACCAAGCCACTGATACACGCAGGGACTGCCGGGATCCTGGTGATACCGGTGAGCACCCTGAGCGCCTGGAAGGCACAGAAAATGCCGCTTTCTTGTTGTGGCTTTATCAGGCCAGTTGGTACAGGTAAAGCCCCTATTTCCTATTGCCAGCCGAGGAGGACTGTCACCAGAGCAGGGCCGCAAGAGCATACCCGGCAACAGCGCTGACCACGATTACGAGCAACAGCAGCGCCAGCCTCTTGCGCAGGCCGGGCGCATGGCCTCGATCGGACCGGTCCACCTCCTCACCTGCCAGGAAAGCCTTGATCTCCCTGTAGGTCCGGATATCGTTTCGTCGTTTAATGTTCTCCTCAAGGCCGATGGTCATTCCCAACAGGACCAGGAGGGCGAGGAGCCCCATGAGCGAAAGCAGCCACGGCCACTCCCGCTTGGCAACTGCGACCCCATACAGCATCAGCCCATCCACAATGAAGATGACCGCGGCCAGGCCATAGAGGATCATATTCAGGATCTTCATGCTTCGTACGTCTCTATCGAGTGCCTGCTTCATAGTGCCGAGGTCTCCTTTGATCAGCTGGTCGATGCTCACGTCGAAGAGGTCGGACAAAAGGAGCAGGTTCTGCACGTCCGGGTAGGTGCGGTCGTTCTCCCAGTTGGATATGGTCTGGCGGGACACGAATATCCTCCCGGCGAGATCGTCCTGGGACATGCCCCGCTCCGAGCGATACCGGCGAATCTGACCGCCCAGTTCCATACCCCTGCCACCCGCCTTCCCTGGCCATCGTCCGCCGGCCGATTTGGTTGACGACTATGTGCCTGCATCGTCGAGGCCTGCGCAGGTCCGACCTCTTCAAGCTATCAACACACCCCCCTCCATACCAAAAATTCCCCCGCCAAAAGTCTTTGACACCCTTGTTTTTCAAGGATTATCGGCATAATTCAACCTAAACACAGGTTGGAGGGAAACACCCCGAACGGGTTATCAGCACCACACCAAACACACCCGCCTCCCGGCGCCCATTGCCAAGCCCTGAGTATCGTCATGCAGTTACGCGATATAAGGATAAGGACCTGTAGTCAGTGGGAGAAGACCCAGTCATACTCCCCAGAATCCGCGAGTTACATCGGGAGATCAAGACGGCGGAGGTGGTTCACGCACGGAAATCTACTATGTGCTCCGCATCAAGACTCAATGGAGCCGGTTCATGGATAACCATCGGCGTAGATTCCATAGGTCTTCTCCTGGAAATGGTGGCCATCTGCGAAAGCAATCCTAAGAAAGGCAGCTCGGATAAGTGGCTTACATACCGCGTCATGACACCGACATGAGACAATGCAATACGTGAGCTCAGAACCACTATGGGCCGGCTATGGCGCGGGCGGAAATTAACGGCTGCTTCGGAGTGGACAACCAGATACTCAACGCCATGGCACTCGGAAACCCCGACCGGGAACGGTACTGTTCTATTTGCCTGACACAGGCTCCTTGGGTCCCAAGATCATCGCAGCAGCGTATTTCATCGTTTTCGCCAGATATTCCGAATGCCTCAGAGTACGCCGAGGCGTCCTCCTCTGAAAGTCGGATTCAGGAGGAAATCGCAGGACACCAACACAATTCGGGTCGGCTTCATAAGCAACCGCTCCAGAAAACCGGTTGTGGGATCCTGGACGGCAGCACCGTCCAGTTCATCTTTCCGCCCCAAATATCATGACAGGTTTTCTAGCATCCAATTCTTAGCGTTCCTATATTCTGATTCTCTTGCTCTCAATGCCCTTAATCAGCAGGTCATCAAGCCGTGGGAACAGGTAGGTCCTCACAAGTATTTTCCGGCCAGAACAACTTTTCGCCATGGACCCATCCATGTGAATCTCTACCCGTTACACACTCCTTTGGGCAAGCGCTGGTTCACGATCTGGCCCTTGGGCGGAACACCATTCTTGGCCCATAAGATTCTTTTGCTGAGTGCTCTCCATATTTCATTTAATAAATGTATCGCGCGATATATGTTCGAACAGACGTTGCTTTGACAAGTTAGATTTAACGTTTTATCATGAATTTGTTGCGTTGATATAACGGTTTATCAATACAATGTAGTGTTTTGACGCAAGTTCAAGTCAGGGAGAAAGCCTGAGCTTGTTGAGAAATCGCTATTAAAGCCAGTCAGAGTAGAAGGAGCTTCACAATGGCGAAAAAGATGATTCTCGATTTGGACACAGGCGTGGATGACACCTTGGCCCTGAGCTACACCCTTGGGAGCCCTGACATTGATTTGTTGGGAATCTCAGGCACTTACGGAAATGTGGTGCTCAAGCAGGGCTTGCGGAATTCGCTGGCCGTTTTGAGTCTGCTGGGCCATCCCGAAATCCCGGTCTATCCCGGCATTGACCACCCAAGCGACAAAGACGAGTTTCTGACTCCATCCGCGGATATTCACGGCAAGAACGGCATCGGCGAAGTAGTAATTCCCGACTCCAATAAGGAACCTGAAACAACCAGCGCTGTCGATTTCATTATCGATTCCGTAAAGACCTATGGCAAGGATCTGGTCTACGTTCCCACCGGCCCATTGACCAATTTGGATGCCGCAATTAAGCGTGCACCTGAAATCGTCGACCAAATTGGTCAAGTGGTGTTGATGGGTGGAGCCTTGACGGTCTGCGGCAATGTCAATCCTTGGGAGGAAGCAAATATCTCCCAGGATCCGGAAGCGGCAAACAGAGTATTTCGGTCTGGTATCCCCGCAAAAATGATCGGGCTGGATGTCACCCTCCAGACGCTGCTGACCAAGAAGGAAACTCAGCAATGGCGCGACATGGATACTGCTGGCTCCAGATTCCTGGCTGACATGACTGATTTCTACATCGGCGCCTATGCGAAATTCCACCCTCACCTTCATGGATGCGGTCTGCATGATCCTCTCGCTGCCGCAGTGGCCATTGATCCCACCTTCGTAAAAACACTGCCTATGAACATGCAAGTAGACGTGGATGGGCCTACCCGAGGCCGTACCATCGGTGACAACACGCGCTTGAATGATCCACGAAAGACCATGGAGGTCGCGGTACAGGTCGATGTTCCCCGGTTCCTGAAAGAATTTATGTCCCGCACAAGTGCCGCCTGCCGCTGAAAACAATCGTCAAACTTTGCCGGGCAATAGCCGCCCGGCATCGGTTGGTTAGGAAACTACTTTGTCATCACAAAATACTCAAACTGAAGCTCTTGATAAATTCGATCCCAGACAAGATCCAGAAGTTACGAACAGGGCTGCCGTCAAAGCCTTGATTCCCCTGCTCATTACCTTCGTGCTGGGCACATTGTGCATGCAGGCATTTAATCTGGTCTTCGAACAAGTTGGCCAAGACGTGGGTGATCCCGCACATGCCTCGCTCATCACGGCAATACCAGGTATCATTCTCGGCATTGTCTGTTTCATTTACGGATCTCTCGGAGATTTCGTTTCGCTGAAAAAGATGGTCATGGTGGGCATGGTCTTCCTTTTGACGGGTTCGATTCTCGGATTCTTAGCCACATTTTTCATCACCGGCAATCTGTGGGTGGTCATAATCGCACGCTCAGTTCAAACGGCAGGCGAACAGGTCGCTGGCTCCGTCTATCTGGTGGTGGCTACGAAGTATCTGAAACCGTCGTTAAAGGTCATATTCTTCGGCGTCTTCACTGCAGCCTTCCAGCTTTCCAACGTCATTGGCATTCTGGCAGGTGGGTGGCTGGCCACCTTGCATTGGCAATTCCTCTTCCTCATTCCCGTGGTGACCATCTTCTTTATCCCGATCCTGATGCACAACCTCCCCAGCGATAGCGGTAATGGGAAAAAGATTGACGTACCAGGCTTCATACTCTTCGGTGGCGGTGCTGCATTCCTCACGCTCTTCTTCTCATTCAATGCGTGGTGGATGCTGATCGTCTCCATTCTGCTGTTTGCAGCCCTTGCGGTGTACATCCACAAGGTGGAGGAGCCCTTCATCACGCCCGGCTTCTTCCGTAATGTCCCCTGGCTGCTGGGATGCCTGTTGGTCTTCGTCATTGATTTCACGCCGAACTGGTTCTCGCCCATGCTCAACGCCATTGGCCGCGATGTCTATTCCATCAATTCCGCCAAGGTGTCCCTGCTCATCGTATGGGGACCTGTCGTTGCAGTCATCGTGGGATGCTGCTCCGGCTTCATTGTCGATAAGATCGGTCGTGGGGCATCAATTATCTGCGCTGCTACTTCAATGGCCATTGGCATGTTGATGGTTGCATTCCTAGCCCAGAAGAACACGATTTTCATGGCAATTGCCCCTATCTTCTTCAACGGCGGCCAGGCCTTCCTGTATTCTCCTTTGGTTGATACGGTTCTGGGAACACTGCATAAGGACGAATCCGGACGTGGTGTTGGCCTGAATGATCTGATTATGAACACCACCGGTTCTATCGGAATCTCTGTATTCGGTAGTCTGATGGCCAATCCGGCATTGTCGAAAGGCAGCTTGATCGGGAAAACCGGAGCGGGTGCCACTTACTCCAACCTGGCTCTCATTTCGGTTGGTACCCTGATTGTAGGTGTCGTTCTGGTGCTCATTCTTCGTCACAAGCTATATGGCTCTCGTACCGACCTCCAGAATGAGCGGTGATGATCAGTAGTTTATAGCCCCATCGTGGCGACAATCATATTTGTAAATTAAACATAATGAGTAAGGCCTGGTGGCGATTATCAAAAGACAATCGTCACCGGGCCTTCCAATGACCTACCAATGTTTCCCTCTGTAGAAGCACTTTTCTAAAGCAATAGGGCCTTACCACCCAGGGGAACAACATATGTTCACTCTTTCCCCAGCAGCCCCGGTCCAAAAGCGAATTGCTTGTTATTGTAGGTTTACAGCAAGAGTCGACAACGAATTGTCTTATAAGACAGTACTTGGATAAAATAAAAGGAGCGGCTATGAGCGTACGAGTGAGGTTGAAGGATGTTGCTTCGGCCGCCGGCGTATCGGTGGCCGCCGCGTCTTTGGTTCTCAATGATAGACCTATCCGCATGTCCAAGAACAAACGGAAACTCATCATTGAGACTGCAAAGAAGTTAAAATATGTTCCTAATCAGAATGCTCGCAGTCTTGTAACAAATACCTCAATGCTGTTAGCCCTGCTGGTCCCCGATATAGAAAACTACTTCTTCGCCTCGCTGGCGAAACGTATTGAAGACACCTGCCGGTCATATGGATATTCACTGATAGTGGCCAACTCCGACGACAAGGAGAAAATCGAGCATGAGTTGTTAATTCAACTCGACTCACAGGATATCGATGGACTGTTTTTGATCCCCTCTCAAGAATCCGTAAGGAATAGCGCTGATCTTAAAGCAGAAGTTACTCGGATGAGTTGCCCAGTGATCCTCACCGATAGACTTCTTGGGATGGACTGGTGCGATAGCGTGGGTTCAAATAACTATTCAGGTGGAAGACAAGCTGCTGAAATACTGGTACGTCACGGTCATACACGCATAGCATGCATATCCGGTGATAGGGAATCCGATACCTCGGAGGCCCGCAAGGCTGGTTTTCTGGACGGTCTTTCAGAAGCAGGGTTTCCCATTAATCCAGAGCTCGATGTCAATGGAGATTATCGCTTCGGCAGCGGCTATGAAGCAGCGGATTCACTGATCGACAAGGGTGCAACCGCCGTATTCTGTTGCAACGACCTGATGGCTCTTGGTTTTGTTAACAGATTAAATGAACGTGGAATGAAAATACCCGATGACTGTTCTCTCATCGGGTACGATAATACTTTGAATCATTTAGGGGTTGGGCAGAACCTGACAACCTTCGATCAAGGGATCGCCGAAATGGCCAAAACATGCTCCTCGCAAATGATGCGTAGAATCTCTGAATTGCAAAAAGACGCTAGGAACAAGACCTGGTTGGAATCGCCTGTCACGCATGTTCTCGAACCAACGGTGGTCTACCGCGGTTCTGTGCGAAATATTCCGTCTAAAACAGATTGATCATCCTCAACAACGCACTACTAAACAGTCGTCCGTTGCAAAATGGGACATAGACAGATACGTGTGATAAATGGAAAATCTTACATATTAGAGCCGGTGCTTAATTATTCTGCATCCTGGATAGTGTCCAGAATTTTCCTTGACCCGACCTGCTCAAGACCAGGACATGAGCATCCAATACACAGCTATTTACCGAATTCGACATCAACCCACAAGAACCAGAAATTACGATCCTGACATATTGACAGCTCTTTGAATATCGTGGCTGCAAAACGGTGGCAACTCATCCATAGAGACGACACACAGTGTAACGAGATGCACCAATCCTCGGAATCCAGCATGGCAGAAAACAATTGGCTTCCGTGCACATTGAATCAGGATAAAAAGCAGGACGGGTCATATGACGTACCTTCCTTAAATTGAACCCTTTGCTGCCCACGAATGAACGAAAGCCACGGATAGGAGTATCCGCAGCAATGAAGTTCGGCATCCGAACGTTTACCCCAGACCCTCCCCCAAGGCGAGAATCTGAGCCGGCGAAAATGGCAGACTAAGAAAGCCCTAACTCCCGGATGTGGAACGAAAAGCATGGGGGGGGGGGGGGGGGGGGATACAGAACTCCGCGAAAACCTCCTACAACAAAATCTATTGGATGACCATAATTAACCTCCGGGACCCGTTCAAGTAATGTAGATGATGACTTGCTCTTCAGAGGTGCTTTTATCGTGTTAGGACTTTTGCCGCCCAAGTGTCACACAAAATCGTGCTTTTGCCGGAATAGCCGAACTATGGACAGGTTGGATCGATCCCGGATTTGTCTCGGCGGGATGGAGCCGGACTTCACGATACCATGCATTGCGCGCCGTTGCCTCTCTTTCTGTCTATGTTTTATGGCAAGCGTTTGAAAGCCATTGAAGGTTGCCCAACTGTTGTCGTCCCCTGAGACGCTATGGTCGCTATCGGTTCCTATTCGGTTGCAACCTTCCGCATGGTGTCTGGCTTGGCATTTGCCGCCTGCCCCGGCTTTGTCCTTGGCTCTGATCCGCTGCAAGTCGCCGGGCAGCCGGTCGCGCCTGCGCGAGGTCTGCCATCTGCAGTGACTGCTTGGCATAGCCACTCCTGAGATATGGATGTGTAGCCTGGCTCGCGTCCAGAGGTAGGGGTTGTGGCGCGGCCAGGCAGAGGGCCCGCAGGAAGACGAAGGAAGGGAAACAGCACCTGCGGACAGGTATAAGAAGAGGCCGGAGCATCTTTCGGGTTCCGACCCTTGCACGTTAACAGGCTACGCCAAGTTCATCTGCGTTCGAGTTCATGCTGTGCATCGTGCACGTCGTCATGCTGGACGATCCTAATCAAACATAGAAGCAGCAAAGCAGTCCGACGGCTAGGTGAGCGCAAAATAGCACGGAAAGCCCGAAAAACCACGGCGCTAGCTTCGTGTTGCCTAAAATATCAATCGATAATGCCTCCGGTAATGATGCTGCGCTGATGAACCTGCGGTAGCTTATGGAAAGCCAGTTGCTAACCATGGCATCCCCTGCGCTTATTCCCAGTCCCCTGAAAGATTCCAGCTCGTAGGCTAGACGGAACGACCACTACGTCAGCGACGCTTACCGGCGGTGCTGCGACGGTTGGAATGGCTATGTACAGATTCCCTGTATTGGAGTTGCCTATCGTTTTCACAAAATTGGGAGTCGCGGATATAGCGGATATATTAGTCAGCATAAGTGAAATTGGAGTACGACAATAATACGGTATTCACTATTGTCGAGTGGTCTTTAACTCTCCGTAGAAGAGATTTCAGTTTAAGACTCGTATTAACACCCTGCTTGTGTCCTACTCAGTATCATTACTGTCCTGACTTCTTCCGGAATTTACGAATTGCATCATACATTCCAGCAATAATCTGGTTCGCATCCATGGCTTCATCAGCGTCGCCGAACTCGGTTCGCACTGTCATTCTCTCTTTGAAAAAGTCAACCTGCTCGACCTTGATTTTGCCATCTTTGCCAGGCTGGAGTGTCTTGATCTTTAACCGCGAAACGTGTGCCCCAGGTAATCCGCCGTTTACACCTTTCGCGAGTATCCCGGCTTCTTTAAGTAGCCAGTCAACGGCAAGGCCCTCTTTCTGCGTGCGATCGAGGGTGATATTTAAATTAATCTTCATGTTGTCACTCCCAGCCAACCCTTTTCCCGATGCTGCGACCGCTACCCCCTTTTCAATCTGACTTTCCGACTTGCCATGCGGTTGTCCCTCGAACTGGACATACAAGGATCTTACGCCTACTGCAGATTGGAGCTTTTCCTTGGCATTCTTGCGAGGGACGGGCTTAAACACAAAACTTCGGCTTTTTTGCTTCCGCTTCAAGTAAAGTGTCATCCATTCAGCGGCTGCTACGGATGTCGGGCCGGCCGACGAGCGAAACATTGCCACATATTTGGTGCCTTCCACCGGCAGCAAATACGTGTATTCATCAATCTCGCTCAACCCGAGTGCCTTTCTATGGACACCCAGGCTTTTCGTATTCCCTTGTGCATCTTTGCCTTCTGGCCAATCGTGAAGCGACCTAGGCTTCAAAAGGTGAAAATATCTTGCTACCGGAGTTGAGCTTTCGCCAACTTCTCCTTCATAATAATTTTTCCCTAAAAAGTATGACTTCCATGGTTCGTTATATTCATTGAAGAATCGCTCCCAATCATCTTGACACCATTTCTTAACATAGCTCTTATTATCTGTCTCTTCACCGGTGTAGAAATATACGGTTCTTCTTTTCCCAGCCATAACCTTGCTCCTTCGTACAAGTTTAGCTGGATAAAGAATACAACAAAATCCGGAAATACGCTTCTACAAGCAGCCACATCATACGAAAGGTCCGGGCATCTCTGCCAGACCCTTACAATAAAAAACCTGTGTGGCAATCACACGTCAACGGACCAGTTTTGTCTAGTCCTGTTGCGTATGCGCAGGCTGTGGGCTAGTCGATGTCGAACACACACTTACCAGGCTCTTCCGTTTTCACTGCTGAGGGCAGTTTCCCGTGTTTGATCCACAGGGTCACCTGCTTGCGATTGATTTTTCACCCGATCTGTCTCGAGTCCGGTCGACGGCATCCATGGGCGTGCAGGTGATGGTCCTGCCTTTGAACTCCTCCATCCTGGATTGTCTGATGGCTGTTATGCTCCACAATCTGCCGCATACAGGGCAGGTGGCCATCTGGTCGTCAGAGGGCCTAGGATATCCGCTCCGCGCTTGGGGGTGAGGCATCGCCCGTGGATGATCCGGTCCTGCGATGGCGTGGTGCGCATCCTGACCCAGTGGAGAGCATTGGTCAGGTGCCGGTAGTCGCGTCCGCCGTTTGGAGCGTCGGCGAGCCTGCCCACCCGGACTGTCAGCTTGGCGAGCAGCTGGGGCGCTCTGCGTCCCCAGAGGCCGATATCGCTGGGCGCACCCTGAAGGGTATCCTCCACCTGGCTGTACAGGTCGGCCTTTCCCCGTGCGCTTAGGGTATCCGACTACAGCTCTAATCTTGCTGGTAGTCTGCTGATAGTCCCAGACGATGCAAAAAATCACATGGTCAAGAATTGGCCTCGTTGCTCCTGGTGATATGCGCATCAGTCTCGCAGGCTGCATGCGGAGAACAGAGCTCCGATGCGGTAAAACGACTCAACGCCAAATGCAGCAAAGCATCTGATGCTATTCAGTACAACAAAAAAGAGAACAGCATACTGTACATGTCTGAATTGGACTCGGACATAAGCTCTGAGGCTTTGCCCAGTCTATCGTGCATCACGAAAACCGTTGGCGTTACCGCTGATGAGCTGAACGATCGAGTGCAAGACGACGGCAGCGGATATCTGGAGAAGAACGGATACAGCATAGGCATATCGTCTACCGGGCAAAATGTCATGCTTACCATAGAAGACCAAGAGAAGTGAAGGCAATGAAGATCGGCATGCGCACCCCCAGCCCCAGACGCTCCCTCAAAGCACGAACCACCGGCAAGTGGAAGAGGCAGGCGAAGAAGGCCCTCATTCCCGGATACGGGAGGAAAGGCATGGGATGGATACGAAACCCCAGGAAAGCCATGTACAACAAGATCTACCGGAAGACCACGGTCAGCATCTGGAACCTGTTCAAATGAGGCGAATCAGCAGCCCCGCTCCGGCGGGGCTTTTTCTATGCGTCGGGAGTGTCGGAATAATCCGATGCAATTTAGTATACATTTCGGGGCCTGCATGCCTTGGTCCGGATAAAGGAAAAGCTCCGCAACCGTTGTGGCTGTAGGGCTTCCGTGTGGTGCGCCAGACAGGATTCGAACCTGCAACCTGCTGATCCGTAGTCAGCTGCTCTAATCCGTTGGGCTACTGGCGCATGTCATCTTGACGAGGAACTCGTTTTTGACAACTCATTTATACTACCGCAATTGTGGATTCTGTCCAGCCTGGTGTGTCGCACAGGAAGCGAGAAACCATAGGCCTTAGGCCGACTGTGGCCAAGACAGCCAGAGCAGATATTCAACGTTGCCATGAGCACCGGTTATGGGCGATGGCATGGTAGCTCGGACAGCAAATCCATGCTCACGTGCACAGGCCAAGACACGTTCCAGAGCCTCTTGCCTGCGGTCCTCGTCCGTCACAATGCCATGATGGCCCAGCAGGCTACGTCCAACCTCGAACTGGGGTTTGACCAGCAGCAAGCAGTTGGCAGCAGGCGCGAGCAACCTAGGCAGGACAGGAATGACATAGGTCAGCGAGATGAAGGACACATCCGAGACCACATATTCCGGATGATACGGCAGGTCTCCCGACTGGACTTCGCGTATGTTGACACCGCTCATGTCAATCACCCTAGGATCAGCGGCAATCCGTTCCAACAACTGTCCGTGGCCCACATCAAGGGCGATAACACGCCTCGCACCATGTCTGAGCAGAACGTCAGTGAAACCGCCCGTGGAAGCCCCGATATCGAGGCAAAGCCTGTCACGCGGACCGGGCATCCCCTGCGCCGCAAAAGCCGTCAGGGCACCCTCCAGCTTCAACGCCCCCCTTGAGGCATAGTCATCGCCCGGGTCCAGAAGCATCACATCGCCTGGCTGGACGCTCTGAGAAGGCCTCGATGCCGGATGATCATTGACCGTAACCCGACCCTGACGAATCAAAGCCTGGGCTCTGGCACGCGAATCCGTCAGCCCTTGCGCAGACAGGATACGGTCAAGCCGGTCGCGGGCAAGAGCAACGGTTCTTCTACGACCGGTCCCTGCTTTGACGACCAGGTCCTCATCGTTCACTTGCCCTCCCGGTTCAGGTCCTGCTGGAGCCCCGTCAGCACCTTGCCGAGCAGCTCGACCTGTTGTGCATCGTCCAGATTGTCCAATTCAGCCAAATCAGGGAAACGCTCCAAGAGGGGGGCCATAGCTTGCTTATCCATGGGCTTTTCAGGTGCTAATGCAGTCGTATCCTCATCATCTGCCTGTGAGAACCGTCCAGAATACTTAGACCCTACAGGCTGCCCAGTCTGGCCGGACTGCTCAGGTAACCCGTAGTGATTTGATTCCTGGGGTGATCCACTCGCTCCGAACTGTCCGGAATTGGCCTCTTCCGACATGGCCGCTATGCCCCTACGACGAAAGCGGGCAGATCCAGTGAGTGCATGTCTCCACCACGATCCTGGTGCTCCCAGAGCGCACAGGCGCAGGCTCGCACAGCATCCAAATCAGACAGTGGATCGCCGCCTCCCTCAAGAGCACGCAGGGTGATATGCCCGTCATCATCTACTTTTGCTGTTTGACCGCCGCAGTGCCATGTCTGGTCTGCCTCCTTACTGGGCTGGGGTTGTGGCGAGGTGAGGCCGCGCAGGTCTTCAGCCAGATAAGTCGGCCGCAATTTGGCCGGTGCAGTCAGAATGGCGGGTGTTCGCGCCACGCCTGTAAGAACAACCATGGAGTCGTACCCACCCCGGTTGGCTGCCTCGATGTCGGTGTCCAGACGATCACCTACAGGCAGGCATTGGTCAACGTCCAAGCTCTTCTCCTGGCTGCCAGCCAACAGCTGCCGAGCCTCGTCGTACATGGCCGATTCCGGCTTGCCGGCTGAGTCCTCCGGCTGCTTGCCAGTAGCCAGAATCACCGGTTGGAGCATGGCTCCGTTGCCGGGTGCCATGCCTCCTTCGCGGGGCAGGGTCCTATCCTTGTTGGTGGTGAAGTAACGTGCACCGTTTTCGATGGCAAAGGCGGCCTGGGCCAGATCCTGCCAGCCCAGTTCGGGATACCAAGCCTGAATAACAGCCACTGGCTGATCTGCAGCCTTGTCCACGGGCACCATCCCGTTGAGGCGGATCTGATCTCGTAGATGATCGGATCCGATAACCAGTACCCTGGCTCCCTCCTGCAGGTGTCGGCGCAGCATTCGTGCGGCAACGACGGCCGATGTGATGACCTGACCATCGTCCAGGGTCAGACCGAACCCGCGCAGCTGATCGGCCACTACATGGGGAAACCGGGATGCATTGTTGGTCGTGTAGGCCATGCGCATGCCGAGCGTCTGAGCGCGGTCGATGCCCTCGGCCGCATGCTCGACAGGGTCAGCGCCCCGGTAGACCACACCGTCCAAGTCCAGTAGAGCCAGACGGTAGGTCTTTGCCGGAGCGTCAGCAGTTCCTTTGAGGAAGACGGTCACGATTCAGCCTTGTCTTCATCAGAAGTATCGGACTCCTTGACCTGCTCATCCCTGACCTGCTCATTTTGAACATCGATAGTGTCTGACTCGGATCCTGCAGCCTGGACCGTCGTGTCACCACCGACGTCAGCAGCCGATTCACCGGTAACAGCCACGCCAGTTTCGTCAACAACTTTGTCGCTTTGAGAACCATCGTCTGAAGTTTGCGCATCAAGACTGGTTGACTCTCCCCTTGATTCCTCCACAGCATCTGAAGATTCCCGCATTCCAGATTCCGGCATTCCGGATGAACCAGCTGAGTCAGACGAACCTGTTGAACCAACCGTGTCAGGGATAACGGCTGAATCGGAAGATTCAGTCGAATCACTTGAGCCACCTGTGTCAGTTGAGCCCGCTGAATCGTTCGAAGCTACTGATTCAGGAGATTCCTCAACCTTACTGTCATCGGCACCCTGCTCGGATGCATCAGTGACATCATCCTCATCCGAGTCATCCCCACCGCCATCCGGGTCAATGGAGAGCTCCTCCATCATGGCCGAATCCAAGTGCTCCAGGTCGTAGTCAATCAGGATTTCCTCGGACTGTCCGTCCTTCTGGCCATCTTCGTCCTCATCCTCGTCGGCATACTCCGCTTCCAGCCGATCCAGCAGGGGTTCCAACTCCAGAGCCTCCTGGCTGCGACCAGCCTGTTCAAGGAAGTTCTGCTCGGCCTGCACGGCACGCATCCGATAGTCGCCACTAAGTCCGCGGGCCTTGACCAGGGCCTGAACGGTCTCGATGGCCTTGTCCCACAGGCCCAGATCGCCCAACGCTCCGGCATAAACCAGGAACATCTCCGCCTTGGATTCGCCCTGCAGCTGGCTGCCCTCCTCGGAGGTGGCCTCCTCAATGGCCTTGCGGGGATTTCCCAAACCACGTTCACAGTCGGCGATGAAGGGCAGGTAATCGGAATAGCCGTTCATTCGGTGCGCAGTGCGGAATTCCTTCAGGGCCAGCTTGTAGTCGCCCTGGCGGTAGGCCACCAGGGCCAGCGTCTCACGGGCAAGATCGATTCGCGAGGCCTGCCGGGCAGCCCACTTGGCATGAGCCAGGGCCCCCTGGGGATCGGTCTCCTCAAGCGCGTAGGCGGCCAGGATGTGCAGGCCGATGTTCTCTGCGTGCTCCTTGCTCAGTCCACGTAGGCGCAGGCGATCATCCTTGGAGAGCATGGACCATTCCAGGCCCTTGGGCATCTTGGGCTCGCCAGGCCGACGATCCGTGTAGGGGTTCTGCGAGGGGTAGGAGACGGTCCCGTCAGAGTTGCGACGACCGCGGTCATAGCCATTCTGGCGGTCACGTTGATAGGCCCCGCGGCGGTCGTCATGGCGATAAGCGTCACGACGACGCTCATCACGGCCGCGCTGGCCCTGATACCTGTCGCCACGGGAACGGTCGCCCCGATAGCCGCCTTGACGATGGTCATCACGGGAACGGTCGCCATAGGAGTGGTTGCCGTAGGGACGATCCCCATGTGAACGGTCATGACGTGGACGGTCATCACGGGAGCGGTTGTTCCAGGGGCGATCCCCACCGGACCGCTCATCCTGCCGACGATCAAACCTCCGGTCGTCATTCCGACGGCGGTCCCCGTGGAAGCCCTGGCCACGATCACGGTCACGGTCATGCCGCTGGTAGCCATACCCCGACCGACCGCGGTTGTTGTCACGATCACGATGCCCATATCCGCCATTCCCGTTGGCATGGAAGTCGCGACGTGGACGGTCGCCATCCTGCCGACGGCCGTGGCGGTCGTCACGCCTGTCAAAATGCCGATCCCGGTCGGAATCCCTGCGGAAGCCGCCGTGGCCATCCTGACGGTCATGTCTGTATCCGCGATTGTCACGCTCGTACCGGTCGTGCCCGCGCCCGCGGAAGGGCCGCTGGCCATTCCTGTTCTCGGAACGACGCTCTTCGCCGCCCTCGCTGTCATGGTTGCGGAAGTTGCCGGAACGGTGACCCCCCGAACGATAGCCTCCGGAGTGGTATCCGCCCGAGTGCGAACCGCCCTTGTGGAAGCCCGAAGAGCGACGACCGCCCGACCGGAATCCGCCCGGACGCGAACCGCTCCGGCCCCGTCCGCGATCGTCCCGGGAATGATTGTGTTCTTCTGCCATCAGTGTCCTTAATTCCTACGTTCCTACTTGCCGGCCCGACGCTCAAGTGCGCCCAAGGCCTTCTTTCCTCTGCGAACCAGGGCGAAGCGCCCATGCAGAAAGTCCTTGTTCCCCAATACCTGATCCGGATCCTCGACCCGTTGGTTATTCAGGTAGAAACCACCCGATGCCACAGTCTTACGAGCCTCGGAGACCGAACGGAAGAGTCCGGCCGCAACCCCGGCCTCCACCAGACGCTGGCCCTCGCTCGCTGCGGGCAGGACTCGCCCGCCTTGACCATCATCGACCTTGAGCCCGTCCAGAGCAGAATCCAGCACATCCTCGTCCAGCTCCTCCAGGGTCTTGCCACGACCGAAAAGGGCACCAGAGGCATCAATAGCCCCCTGAGCGGCATGCTCGCCGTGCACATAGGAGGTCACCTGCCAGGCAAGGACCTTCTGGGCCTCGCGAGCGCCCGGATCCTGGGCGGTCCGCTCTTCCAAACGCTTGATCTCGGCCTTGGGCAGGAAGGTGAAGGTCTTCAGCAGCTTGACCACCTGGTCGTCAGGCTGGTTGAACCAGAACTGGTAGAAGCGATAGGGGCTGAACATGGTGGGATCCAGCCAGACCGCGTTGCCTTCGGACTTGCCGAACTTTTTGCCCTGGGAGTCGGTGATCAACGGGCTGGTCATGACGTTGACAGAGGCATTGCGCACCTTGCGAATCAGGTCCAGGCCGCTGGTCAGGTTCCCCCACTGGTCGCTGCCGCCCAGCTGCAGACTGCATCCGTAGCGGTCGAAGAGCTCCAGGAAGTCATTGCCCTGGAGCACCTGATAGCTGAACTCGGTAAAGGAGATGCCCTCGTCGGAGTCCAGACGGCGGGCCACCGTGTCCTTGGCCAGCATGGTGCCCATGCGGAAGTTCTTGCCCACGTCGCGCAGGAAGTCGATGGTACTCATGGAGCCGGTCCACTCATAATTATTGACAAACCGGACTGGATTCTCACCTTCGGTGTCCAGGAAGCGTCCGATTTGGCCACGCAGCCGCTCGGTCCACTCGGCCACGGTCTGCTTGGGATTCAGGGTGCGCTCCCCCGACTGCCGAGGGTCGCCAATCAGCCCGGTGGCCCCGCCCACAACGGCGATGGGATGCAGACCGGCCGCCTGCAGGTGACGCATGTTGAGCAGCTGGACCAGATTGCCCACGTGCAGTGAGGGGGCCGTGGGGTCAAATCCGCAATAATAGGTCACCGAGGGGTCGGCCAGCACCTTCCTGAGCTCGGACTCGTCCGTGCACTGGGCAATGAGACCGCGCCACTTGAGTTCGTCGAAAAGCGAGTCGAAACCCGCCTGCCTGAAATCGGTGACCTGCGACATGAGAGGCTACTCCCTATCGAATATTAGATGAATGTACGCTAAACCCTACTATTCTTGCAACAGATACCGACACGGCAGAGCCCCGGACCACTGCAGACAAGGCCGCATCAAGCCGGAATCACCAAGGTATGAAGCCGGACTGATTATTTATTGCGGATCAGCCGCTGTCGATTGACTATTGACCACTGACTGTCTCGCTAAGGCAGGGCGATCAGAAGGAGCCTCTCAGCGTAATCGCTGCATTCAAGTCAGGAATGTACAGACACAGATAACTGATTAATCAAGTCTTGGGGAATGTGGTCGACCACGCAGGCGGCCATGCGCTGGTACCCTTGGACTCCCGGATGAAAGTGGTCAATGCCCCAGAAGTCGGGTCGGTCGGTGCCAACGTCGTCGCGGGTGGCATCCACGAAAGGCACCGAGGCGTCTTGGCAGACCTGACGGCTGGTCTGTGTCTGACGGGTTATCCGACGCTCCACCTCAGCCCTGAGCGCCCTGCCCAGGGCTGGATCCCGATAGAGCTGACCGGAGCTGAGGACCAGCACCTGACGGCCCTTATCTTTAGCCAGCTCGATGCTGGCTGCCAGGTCATCCCGCCACTGCTCATCGGTGCGGTTGGCCATGATGTCATTGGAACCTGCACACAGGACCAGCAGATCAGGATGATCCTGCAGAGCGGGAAGGAACCTATAGCGCACCCTGCGAATGGTGGCCCCGAGCCGACCCTGGGTCGACCAGGATACCGGGCGCCCCAGCCGAGTGGCCAGACAAGCGGCTATATCAGGGACGAAGCCCTGGCTCTGGTCCTCCACCCCGCAGCCGACCGCCATGGAGTCGCCCACCACCAGCATGGTCAGCGGCTCCAGGTCGCGGCCTCGGTCCGGAGGCGAGCACAATCCCTGGCGTGAGCCGGGCGGCTCCTTGGCCAGAGTGATGTGCTGCTTGGCCCACCAAGCCTGGACCAGTGCCACCGGATTCATGCTCGCCGCCACCTTTCGCTGTTTGCCGTCCCCCTTGAGGAATTGCCGTTCGGAATTTTAACGCGGCCACCGGCCTGGCGGAAACCAGAAAGCTCACCTGGGCGGACGATAGGCAGGCCCATCAGACTGCGAGTCAGCGAAAGTCTTCAGCTCCTCCAGCGCATGCGCAGCCTGATCCATCTGCTCCTTGACCTTCTCCGGTGCGGTTCCACCCTGGCCCTGGCGAGCGCGCACGGCTCCACCGGCGGTCAGGACCGAACGGACTTCAGGAGCCCTCTCGGCGGGCACCCAGTCAGCAAAGACGCTGACGAAATCGTCATCATCCAAGTCGGCCAGTTCGCAACCACGACCCTCGGCCAACTTGACGCAGGCCCCGGAGAGCTCATGGGCATGACGGAAGGGCACTCCTTGCCTGACCAGCCACTCCGCCAGGTCGGTGGCAAGAGCGAAGCCTGTGGGGGCCTGCTCCTCCAGGCGATCCTTGTTGAAGGTCAGGGTGGCAATCATGCCGGCAAAGGCGGGCAGCAGGACCTCCAAGGTATCCACCTGATCGAAGACCGCCTCCTTGTCCTCCTGCAGGTCACGCGCATAGGCTGTCGGCAGCCCCTTGAGGGTGGTCAGCAGACCAGCCAGATCCCCGACCAATCGACCGGCCTTGCCGCGAGCCAGCTCAGCCACGTCCGGATTCTTCTTCTGAGGCATGATGGAGGACCCAGTCGAATAGCCGTCGTCCAGGCGAACAAAGGCGAACTCCTGGGTGTTCCAGATGATGATCTCCTCGGCCAGTCTGGACAGATCCACGCCGATCATGGCAGCAACAAAGGCGAACTCGGCCACCACATCCCTGGCGGCTGTCCCGTCGATGGAGTTGGCGCATACCCGGCTAAAGCCCAGATCCCGTGCCACCGGCAGTGGGTCCAGCCCCAAGGTGGTGCCAGCGAGCGCGCCAGATCCATATGGGCTGGCATCGGCACGCTGGTCCCAGTCCCTCAGGCGCTCCAGGTCACGAATCAGGGGCCAGACATGTGCCATGAGCTGGTGGGCCAGCAGAACAGGCTGGGCGTGCTGCATATGGGTGCGCCCAGGCATGACCGTGGTCCCCGCCGCCCGGGCCTGATCCATCAGAGCCTGGGCCGTGCGCAGCAGATCCTTGGCCAGCACCCGGGCGTGACGACGCAGCCAGATTCGAATCAGGGTGGCGATCTGATCATTGCGCGAGCGCCCGGCCCGCAGCTTGCCGCCCAGCTGGTCCCCTGCTATGTCTATAAGGCCGCGCTCCAGTGCCGTGGCCTCGTCCTCATCGCCAGGCTCAGGGGCGAAGGCACCGGAGTCCACCTGGTCCTGGAGCTCATCCAGGGCCTGCTCCATACGTTCCAGCTCGCCGTCATCCAGCAGCCCAGCACGGTTGAGGGCCCGGGCGTGGGCACGGGAACCAGCTAGGTCGTCATCGGCCAGGCGCCAGTCGAACTGGGTGGACCGGCTGAGCTCGACCAGCGCTGGCGAGGGCCCTCCGCTGAAGCGCCCGCCCCAGAGGGCCATGGGCTTGTCGCCGGTGCTCACTGCTCTTGCTCGTCCTGTGCGATGCCGTTGCCAAAGCGCATGTCGCGTGCAGCGGCCACCTTGTCGGCCAGACCATAGATGGCGATGAACCCGTTGGAGGCATTCTGGTCGAAGCTGTCACCCGACTCGTAAGTGGCCAGGCTGTAGTCGTAGAGGGAGCTGTCGGACTGTCGGCCGGTAACGACAGCCCGACCCCCGTGCATGACCATGCGGATGCGGCCGGAGACATAGCGCTGGGTCTCCTCGATGAAGGCGTTCAGAGAGCGGACGGCCGGCGAGTACCACTGAGCATCGTAGACCAGCTCTCCCCAGCGCTTGTCGATGTCGCGCTTGATCCGGTGCTGTTCGCGCTCCAGGCAGCAGTTCTCCAGCTCCTGGTGGGCGGTGATCAGGGCCACGGCACCGGGTGCCTCATAGAGCTCGCGGGACTTGATACCAACCAGCCTGTCCTCGATCAGATCCACACGTCCAATCCCTTGGGCTCCGGCCCGGCGGTTCATCTCCTCGATGGCCTCCAGGGGGGTGACGGCCCTGCCGTCGATGCGCACGGGGATACCCTGCTCGAAGTCGATGGTCACCTCGTCCTCGACCGGCGGGAAGGCCGGGTCGTCGGTGTAGGAGTAGACATCCTTGGTGGGTCCGTTCCAGGGATCCTCCAGGTATCCGGTCTCGATGGCCCGTCCCCAGACATTCTGGTCGATGGAATAGGGGCTCTCCTCGGTCTGCTCGATGGGCAGGTGGTGCTCCTTGGCGTAGGCGATCTCCACATCCCGCATCAATCCCAGGTCACGGATGGGGCTGATGGCCTTCAGCGAGGGGTCGATGGACATGATGGAGACCTCGAAGCGGACCTGGTCGTTGCCCTTGCCGGTGCAGCCGTGGGCTATGGTGTCGGCACCGTACTTGTGGGCCGCCTGGACCAGATGCTTGGTGATCAGCGGCCTGGAGATGGCCGATACCAGCGGGTAGACGCCCTCGTACATGGCATTGGCCTTGAGCGCCAGCATGCAGTAATCCCTGGCGAACTCGTCACGGGCATCCACCACGACGGACTCGACGGCCCCGCAGTCCAGGGCCCGCTGGCGGATGGTCTGCAGACGCTCCCCGCCCTGGCCTACATCCAGGGAGACGGCCACCACATCCTTGCCGGTGCGCTCCTTGAGGTAGGGAATGGACACCGAGGTGTCCAGGCCGCCCGAGTAGGCCAGCACGATGCGATTGTTTTCGGTCATGGCGATCCTCTTTCCTTGTAATTTCACACTTGCAGATGCTGAATTGGTGTCTTCGGCACTCATCGGGCCCTGGCATCCTCCTGGCCTGAGACGATGGTCATGAGCCAGTCGGCCCGGGATGATGCCGCCTGATCGTCGGCGGCGATGATCAGAATCGTGTCGTCCCCGGCTATGGTGCCCAGGATGCCCTTGATGGGCTGGCGGTCCAGGGCTGAAGCCGCGTACTGGGCGGCGCCGGCCGGGGTTCTGACCACCAGAAGGTTGCGGGCCCGGGCCACCGAGGTGATCAGCCCGGTCAGAATCTTGGCCAGGTAGGCATCGGTCTTGTTCTCCCCCTCGACCTCAGGCCCCTCGGCTGCAGCGGCCTCCATGGCCTGCTGGTCGGTGGTGGCGGGAATCCAGTAGGCCATGCTCCCGTCTGCATAGCGCAGCTTGGTGGCGTGCAGGTCGTCCAGATCCCGGCTGAGGGTGGCCTGGGTCACTTCGATGCCCTGATCAGCCAGCAGGGCCGACAGCTGCTGCTGGGAGTTGACACGATGTCGGTTCAATGCCTGGCGGATGGCGTCCAGCCTGGCCACCTTGGTCGTTGGACGCATCAGCACACCCCTTGCAGGAGGGATTCGTCACCTCGGGAGCGGGCCACCAGCCAGGTCATCAGGGCCTTCTGGGCGTGCAGCCGGTTTTCCGCCTCGTCCCAGACCACGGACTGTGGGCCGTCGATGACCTCGGCCGTAACCTCCCGGCCCCTGTAGGCGGGCAGGCAGTGCTGGAAGAGGGCATCCGGGCGGGCATGGGCCATAAGTGCGGCGTTGACCTGATAGGGCAGGAAGGGATGGGAGCGGATGGCGTACTGGTCCTCCTCGCCCATGGAGACCCAGGTGTCCGTGAAGACGCAGTCAGCATCCTCCACGGCCTGGACCGGATCCGTGGTGACCAGAATGGATCCCCCGTTTTCAGCAGCCAGAGCCCGAGCTTGATCCACCAGACTCGGATCAGGAAGGAAGCCGCGTGGGCCGGCAATACGCACGTTCATGCCGGCCACTGCCCCGCCCAGCAGATAGGAGTTGGCCATGTTGTTGGCTGCGTCTCCCAGGTAGGCGATGGTCATGCCGGCCAAGGCGTCAACACCGCCCCGGTGCTGTGCAAGTGTCAGGAAGTCGGCCAGGACCTGGCAGGGATGGAAGGAGTCGGTCAGCGCGTTGATGACGGGCACGGTGGCATGTGCAGCCATGGTCTCCACCCGATCCTGGCCGAAGGTGCGCCAGACTATGGTGGACGTCATCCGTGTCAGCACGTTGGAGGTGTCCGCCACGGGCTCGCCACGGCCCAGCTGCGAGCCAGAGCTGTCGATGACCATGGGATAGCCGCCCAGCTGGGCCACGCCCACACAGAAGCTGGTTCTGGTGCGCGTGCTGGGCTTGTCGAAGATGATGGCCACGGCCTGAGGCCCCTGATAGGGCTGAGATAAATAGGGATTGGCCCTGAACGCCATGCCCAGTCGAAGAACCTCCAACTGCTCCTCATGGTTGAGGTCGTCGTCACGCAGCATGTGCCGCAAACCGTTGTTCATCTCTGCCTCCCTATCGATATGGTCATGTACGTCATTGATGGCTGATCTCACTGATCATCCTGCCGCATGCCCTTGTCCGCGAGACTTGCCGGAGCCTTGGACAGGATGTCCACGGCCAGGTCGATCTGATCGGCCTGGATGATCAGGGGCGGGGCCAGACGCAGGGCATCAGGGGCCACTGCGTTGACAATCAGCCCATGGTTCAGGGCCCAGGAGGCCAAATCCCCGGCACAGGGAGCGCTCAGCTGGACCGCATCCAGGAGCCCCCTGCCCCTGACCTGGGTATAGAGGGGATTGCCACAATCGGTAAGGCCGGCACGCAGCCTCTCCCCCATCTGCCGCGCCCGTTCCAGTAGACCCTCCCGCTGGATGGTCTCCAAGGTGGTCAGTGCCAGGGCCGATCCCAGGGGATTGCCGCCGAAGGTGGACCCGTGCAGGCCAGGGGTCAGCAGACCTGATGGCCCAGGGCCGAAGGTGATCACCCCGCCCATGGGGAAGCCGCCTGCGACCCCCTTGGCGAAGGTGAGCACATCCGGGCAGGCTCCTCCGGACAGGCTCTGATCCTGGAAGGCGAACCAGTGGCCGGTCCTACCCATGCCGGTCTGCACCTCGTCCAAAATCATCAGGGCCCCATGCCGGCTACAGAGCTCACGCACCTGGCTAAAATAGTCAGGATTCAGCGGCAGCACCCCGGCCTCTCCCTGAATGAGCTCCAGAATGATGGCAGCCACCGGCTCTCCTGAGGTCTCCCCCTGTGCGAAAGCCTCTTCTATAGCCTCGCCGTCTTCTGCCGGCAGGAAGCCCATACCCGGAACCAAGGGCTGGAAGGGCTCACGGATGGCCGGCTTCCATGTCAGGCTCAAGGAGCCCATGCTGCGGCCGTGGAAGCTATGGGTCAGAGCCAGAATCCGACCGGGATGCCCGCCCATGCGAGCGCCATGCAAACGGGCAAGCTTGATGGCCGCCTCATTGGCCTCGGTTCCCGAGTTGGCGAAGAAGACGCGGGATCCCTTTGGGGCCTGGGCCAGGTCCAGCAGTCGTTCGGCCAGCTCGATCTGAGGCTGTGAAGCGAAGAAGTTGCTGATGTGGGCCATCTTTCCAGCCTGCTCAGCCAATGCCTTGTTCCAGGCAGGATGGGCGTAACCCAGGGCATTGACCGCGATGCCGGCCATCATGTCCAGGTAGCGGTTGCCGTCCAGGTCCCAGATCCAGGCACCTCGGCCATGATCCATGACCCTGCCCGGTCGACCGAAGACCTGCATGTGGACTCGCTCATAGCGGTCAGCCCATTGACTGCTCTGCGGCCCCTCGGGAGTCCTCATTGGCTCAACAGTTTCGGCAGTGGGCGCATCAGCCTTCGTCATGACTCCTCCTCATGATCATGTCCCGGCCCGGCGTGACCACCGTGCCGATGCCATTGCGGGTGAATATCTCGTTGAGCATGGAATGCGGCCGCCGCCCGTCGATGACGTGGGCCTCCCCCACACCGGAGCGCACGGCCTGCAGGCAGGCCTCCATCTTGGGTCGCATCCCCTCATGCATGTCCTCCAACATATCCTCAAGCCGGTCCACACCGATGCTGGAAACCAGGGAGTCGGCCTGGGGCCAGTTGGCGTATAATCCCTCCACGTCGGTGAGAATGACCAGTTTCCGGGCGCCCAGGGCTACCGCCAAAGCAGATGCGGCCGCGTCGGCATTCACGTTGAGCACCTGGGTGGAATCCTGCTCGTCAGGAGCTACGGAGGAGACGACAGGGATTCGTCCGGCATCGATCAGATCTTCGACGGCCGAGGCATCCACGCCCACGACCTCGCCCACCAGGCCCAGATCAACTGGTCGGCCATCCGCCATGCCGGTACGGCGTGCCGCACTGAACAGGCCAGCATCCTCCCCTGACAGGCCGACGGCCATGGGACCGTGAGCGTTGATGGCGCCGACAAGATCCCTGCCCACCTGTCCGGTCAACACCATGCGAACAACCTTCATGGTTTCGGGGGTGGTCACCCGCAGTCCGCCACGGAAGACCGAGGGGATGCCCAGGGCCTGGAGCATGCGGGAAATCTGCGGGCCACCACCGTGCACCACCACCGGATGCATGCCCACCTGCCTCAGAAAGACCATGTCCTGGGCGAAACACTGACGCAGATGGTCGTCCACCATGGCGTGGCCACCGTATTTGACCACAATCCGCTGTCCGGCGAACTCCTCCAGCCAGGGCAGGGCCTCGATGAGCACCTGGGCCTTGCGGGCGTCCTCCAAGGCCTTTTCATCTCCGGCATCCTGCTCGTCTTCCGCCATCCTCTTCCCCTTCCTTATAACCATCTTCCGATTGCTGCAGCTCTTGGTGCCGCCTCTTAATCAGGTTTCCCGTCAGGTGTGGTAGTCGGCATTGATGGTCACGTATTCGTGGGTCAGATCATCGGTCCATACCGTGGCCTGGCTGTCACCTTGTCCAAGGTCGATGTCGATATGGACCTCGGGAACGTGCAGGTCGACCAGCTCCGGGTCCTGGCCGGGACGGCCCCCCTGGCAAACCTTGATGCCATTGAAGCTTACATCCACATGGGCCGGATCATAGGCCGCCGTCGCAACCGGCACTGTGCCCAGCGAGGACACCACTCGACCCCAGTTGGGATCCTCACCGGCCACCGCGCACTTGAGCAGCGTGGAACCGGAGACCGCCCTAGCGCAGGCAAGGGCCGCATCCTCGCTCTCGGCACCATCCACACGGATGCGAATCCGATGGCGGCTGCCCTCACCGTCTGCCACGATCCGATGGGCCAGGTCCGCACAGGCCTGAGCGAGCTTCTCCTGGAACTGGCCGGGGTCAGGCCGTACACCAGATGCCCCGGAGGCCATCAGCAGGACGGTGTCATTGGTGGACATGCACCCGTCCACATCGATTCGGTTGAAGCTGAGCCGGCAAGCCTCGGACAGGGCTTGACGTGCCTGCCCCGGCTCCAGAATGGCATCGGTGGTGATTACGCAGATCATGGTGGCCAACTGCGGGGCGATCATCCCTGAGCCCTTGACCATGCCGCCCAGCCGCCAGCCGGATCCGTCCAGGGCCACTGTCTTGGTGCAGGTGTCGGTGGTCAATATTGCCTTGGCGGCCTCTTCGCCTGCCTCCTGACTGGCCGACATCTTCTGGGCGGCCTGGTCAATGCCGGTCAATATGGAATCGAGATGAAGCAGATGGCCGATGATCCCGGTGGAGCAGACAGCGACCCGCTTGGTCGGCAGGCCCAGTTTCTCCCCTGTCCGCTCGGCCATGCCTCTGGCCTGGTCCAGGCCCTCGGGACCCGTGCAGGCGTTGGCATTGCCGGAGTTGATGACCACCGCTCCAGCATGGCCTTCTTCAAGAATTCGGCTGGTCCAGATGACCGGAGCAGCCCGGAAACGATTGGGTGTGAAGACCCCAACAGCCGTGTCCATGGGTCCGCTGTTGACGACCAAGGCCAGGTTTCGGCGCTGTGAACCTCCCGGTCGATGGGCGATGGCGGTGCCGGTCCGGAAACCTGCAGGATAGGTGATGCTCATGGTGCCACTCCTATGGTTGTCAGTCCGGTCTCCTCGGGCAGGCCCAGAGCCAGGTTTACGGCCTGGAGGGCCTGGCCTGCGGTGCCCCGGGTCAGGTTGTCGATGGCGGCGAAAGCGTAGAGGCGGTCGGCGCGCTGATCCACGGCGACTTGGATTTGAGCGCGGTTGGAACCATACACATCTGCCGTGGAGGGAAGCCTGCCCTCAGGTAGCAGATCGACAAAGGGTTCCTCGGCATAAAGCTCTTCCCAGACGGCGCGAATTTCAGCCATCCCCATGCTTTGCCCACGCGCGCTCAGCCGGGCCGAAACCACGGCCAGTATCCCGCGTGACATAGGAACCAGAACGGGAGTCAGCCCCAGGCGGACAGGTCCCCGGGGCCCGTCGCTGTTGGGGTCCGCGGCTGCGGCCTTGCGCAGGTTCTGCAGAATTTCGGGTATATGCCGGTGGGTTCCTGCGACCGAGTAGGGATGGGCCGAATTGATGGCCTGGGCTGCCAGCAGGTCCATTCTGCCACTTGAGCGTCCAGCGCCCGAGTAACCGACAGCAAGGTCGGCCACCAGATCATCGGTTTGGACCAGTCCGGCGGCCAGGGCTGGCTGGAAGGCCAGAGTGACTGCTGTGACATTGCACCCAGGACCGGCGATCCGTCGGGTTTGTCCAAGCAACTGACGCTGACGGCTGCCACCCGGGTTGAGCAGCTCAGGCATCCCGTAGGTCCACGGGCTCGAGAAAGGTCCACCATAGTAGCTTTTCCAGTCGCCCGGGTCCTCCAACCGGTGGTCAGCACCCAGGTCGACCATCAACGATTGGTTGTCCAGCTTGTCGGCCAGGGGACCCGAAGCCCCGTGAGGCAGGGCCAGAACCACCAGATCATGGCCAGCCAGTGTCTCCGGCTCAGTGTCCTGAATCTGCATGGAGGCCAGCGACCCAGGAAGATTGGGCGAGAATTCTCCCAGCACCCTGCCCGCTGAGCCATGGCCAGTGACCGTGCATACCTGGAAGGCAGGGTGGGCCGCTAATAGACGAATCATCTCCGAGCCGGCATACCCCGAAGCTCCCGCTACAGCCACCGTGTATTGCCGCATGAGTGCTCCCTTCGTCGGGCACTATCATACATACTCATGCAATAAAGCGCATATTTATGCAGTTCGGCGTGTCGTTATACCTCTGCCTTGACTGTGCAGCACTCTCTTTCGTGCGAAGGGGTCATAACCGGAATCCCGGTTGCGGATATATTCCATTTGCATGCTGGCCTTGTCCGCAGCCTCGGACCCGCATGTATCCTCCACAAAGGCCAGGGCCATATCGATGCCGGCCGAGATGCCCGAAGAGGTACGAAACCTTCCATCGACCACCCAGCGGGCATCCCTGATCCAGTCCACCCGTTCGCCAGTGCTGACGACCCAGTCAAAGGCCAGGTCATTGGAGGTCGCACGCCGACCATCCAACACACCGGTGGCCGCCAAGAGAGCCGAGCCTGTGCAGACCGTCATTACCTGCGGCGAACGAGCGACCAGGCTTGCCAACTGGCCTATCCAGCGATCGTTCCCGACCAGGGCTCGCGTACCGGACCCGCCGGGTATCAGCAGAACCCCCTTGGGATCAACCTCTTCAGACCCCATGCTTTCGACCCTGACACCGCCCTCACCGACTTTCACGCCAGGGCCGTCCAAGGAGAAAAGCCGTACGCGGGCGTCATCAGTGTTGACGAAAACCTCAAAGGGGCCAAAAACATCCAAGGGTTCGAATCCATCGAATACAACGATATTGACATCCAGAACCATTTGAATGAACCTCTCCACCCTTGCAGACCTGCCACTCAACAACCCCACGGATGACAATGTCATCGTCATCACCGTTTTGATCAATGGTGCCGCCCATGCCTATAGCAGCCAGGATTCCCCTACCCTCAATCACAGCACGCATGCTATGGCCTCAACAGGTACCGGATCTTTCGCTGATACCGGCGGCACCTAGACCTCAGGACCTTAAGAGTTCAGGCGCTGACACCGCCGCCATCGGAGCCTCCCCCGCCCGTCGAAGGCGACGGCATCATCTGCTGGTAGAAATCGTTTAGGGAAATCCCGTTGACCAGCAGCCAGATCCAGGCCAAGGTGAAGAGCAGGTTGATGATCAGGGCAGCCATGGCCAGCCCGTAGCCCTTCATATGCAGGCGACGCGTCCGATACATGGAAATGCCACCGAGCAGGGCTGGAATCACAGGCATGGGTAGGAAAAGGGCCATGAAGAAGGCGATGATCGCACAGGGATCCCAGTGACCGTAGACCGGATTTTGGGATGGATCGTTCAAATTGGGCATACCCTGGGGATACCAGCCTGGCGTGCCGCGATGATCCTGAGGATTCCCGGGATTCCCGCCGCGTCCAGGGGCCGGCTGCCCCGCCATGGGCATGGGCCGGTTGGCGGGGTTGCCCTGGGATGAATCGGACTCCTTGGCCTTGGGTTCCGGGTCTGGGCGACCGTATATGTACGGATTCCATCCTGGATAACGATCGGCACGCGCGCCGTACAGGGGTTGGTCGCCTCCATCATGATCCTGGCGGTCAGGTCCACCGGCTGTGCCCTGTTCTTGAGAATCCGTCATGTCCCTCGGTCCCCTTGATGCCCGGTCAGGCGCGCAGTATGGCGCCCAGACCAGCGGTCTTGTCCACGATGGCCTGGCGCAGGGATTCGCTGTCCTCGGACGTCAAGGTGCGGTCCGGGGCGCGGAAGGTGACTGCGAAGGCCAGCGATTTTGCATGCTCACCGATCTGATCGCCAGTGAAAACGTCGAACAGCTCGATGGATTCAAGACTAGACCCAGCCGCTTCTCTGATGGCGGAAGTCAGGTCGGCGGCCGAGACCGTGTCCGGCACGGTGAAGGCCAGATCCTGACGGACCGGCGGGAAGGTCGAGACCGGCTTGGCCTGCAGGGGGGTGTAGTCCAGGTGGTCCAGCACAATGTCCAGGCTCAGCTCGAAGGCAGCCGAGTGGGCAGGGAAGCCCAGAGCCTGATCAACCCGGGGATGCAGCTCGCCCACCATGCCGACGAGTGTGCCGTCATTGAGAACCAGCCTGGCGGCACGGCCTGGATGCCACTGGTCGGGCACCTGCTCGGCCGAGGGCTGCTCCAACCGATAGTCGGCGCCCAGCCTGTCCAGGACCCGACGAGCCGATTCGACTGCATCGGTCCAGTCCACGTCTCTGGTGTCCTTAAGCCAGCCATCCTCCTGAGCACGGCCGGTCAGCAGGGCCGCCACATGCAGTCGTTGCTCCGGCAGACCCTGGTCCAGGCGGGCCAGATCCTCATCACTGGGCCGTACACCGCCCGGAAGGGTGGGGACCGCAGGAGCCTTGGGGTCGCGACGGAAGACATAGCCGATCTCGAAGAGACGCACATCCGTGTTGCCACGCCGCAGGTTGCGCTCCACGGTGTTGGCCAGCGGCAGCAGCAGGCTCTGCCGCAGGTAGGGCCTGTCAGCGGCCATGGGGTTGGCCAGCTCCACACTGTTGACATGAACCTCGTCAAGATCCATAGCGAAGGCCTTGAAATCATCGTCGCCGACGAATGGGTAATCCAGAACCTCGGTCAGCCCATACTCGGCCAGGGTGTCGGCCACCCAACGGCGACGCTGCTGACGATCGGTCAGGCCAACCGCTCCGGACACCTTGGGTGATGGCACGGTGACGGGGATGCGGTCGTAGCCCACCAGGCGGGCCACCTCCTCGACCAGATCGCAACCCTCGCCCAGGTCGGGCCTCCAGGTTGGCGGGATCACCGACAGCTTTCCGACCGGATCTCCCTGGACCGTGCAGCCGATGTCGCGCAGTATGGCCACGATGCGCTGGGGCTCCACTTCCAGACCGGTCAGCCGGGCCACCTCGCTGACTGTAAAGTCGATGATCGGCATGGGCTTGGTCTGATTCATGTCCAGTGGGGCATCCAGGTCCTGGCCACCGGCAAGACGATGCAGCAGATCAGCGGCCATGGCTGCGGCAGCCGGCTGCATTTGCGGATCGACCCCGCGCTCAAAGCGCTTGGAGGCCTCGGAGGGCAGCTTGTGGCGACGGGCCGTCCGTGCGATGGTGACCTGGTCGAAGTGGGCGGACTCGATCAGGATGTTACGCGTCTGATCGGTCACCTCCCCATACAGGCCGCCCATGACTCCGGCCAGTCCCAGGATGCGGGACCCCTCTTGCCCCTCGGGCGAGTCGGTGATGAGCAGATCTTCGGTGCTGAGCTCGCGATCCTTGCCATCCAGAGTGGTCAGATGCTCACCCTGCCTGGCCCTGCGGACGACGATGGGCCCGCTGAGCTTGTCCAGATCGTAGGCGTGCAGGGGCTGTCCAAGATCCAGCATGACGTAGTTGGTGATGTCCACAGGCAAGCTGATGGAGCGCATGCCGGCCCGAACCAGCCGCCGACGCATCCAGCTGGGAGTCGCCGCCTTGGGGTCGCACCCGGTCAAGGCCCGCAGATAGTATCGGTCACAGCCGGGCTGACCATGAATGGGGTTTTCATCCTCAACATGCACGGCCAGCGGAGCCTGATCCTCCTGAGCTGCGGAGGGCGGCACGGTCTTGTTCAGCTCAATCACCGGATCCGTGTACTCGGCGCCCGTGGAGTGGTGATATTCCCTGGCAACCCCCCGGTAGGAGAAGGCATAGCCGCGGTCGGGGGTGATGTTGATCTCCAGGACAGGCCTGTTCATATGGAGCAGAGCCATGGCATCGTCCCCGGGCTTGAGCTGCTCGTACTGTTCGGGGGTGAACCCGTAATTGCGCAGCAGGATGATGCCCTGATGATCCGACCCCAACCCCAGCTCGCGCTCGGAGGCGCACATGCCATCCGAGATGTGGCCATAGGTCTTGCGCGGTTCGATACGGAAGTCCCCGGGCAGGACGGCCCCCGGCAGGGTCACCACCACCTTCTCGCCCGCAGCCATGTTGGGGGCCCCGCAGACGATGCCCCGGGGCACCTTGTGACCCTGGTCGTCCACGGCATTGTACTGCTCGCCCACATCCACATGGCACCAGTTGATGGTCTTGCCGTTCTTCTGGGGCTCGGGCTCGGCATCCACCACATAGCCGACCACGATGGGGCCGGTCACCGTGGACTGGTGAATGTCCTCTTCCTCCAGACCGACCCGGACCAGGTCCTTGGCCAGCTGTTCATAGGTCAGATCCTCAGGGACCTGCACATGCTCCTTGAGCCAGTCGATATCTACCATTGGCATCTGACGGTCACTCCCCCATCTCGAACTGCTGGCTGAACCGCACGTCGCCTTCGACCAGGTCGTGCATATCGTTGATGTCGTGGCGCAGGAGCAGGGTGCGCTCCATGCCCACACCGAAGGCGAAGCCTGAGTAGCGCTGCGGGTCCACACCGGCCGATCTCAGAACGTTGGGGTTGACCATGCCGCAGCCTCCCCATTCAATCCATCCGGGGCCGCCCTTTTTGTCGGGGAACCAGAGGTCCATCTCGGCGCTGGGCTCGGTGAAGGGGAAGTATGAGGGACGCAGTCTGGTCCGGGCCTCGGGGCCGAACATGGCTACGGCGAGCTTGTCCAGGGTGCCCTTGAGGTCGGCCATGGTCAGGTGCTCATCGACGGCGATGGCCTCACACTGGTGGAAGACCGGGGTGTGGGTGGCATCCAGCTCGTCGGTGCGGAAGACCCTGCCCGTGCAAGCCACGTAGAGCGGCACGCCGCGGGTTATCAGGGAACGGGCCTGGTCTGGCGAAGTGTGTGTGCGCATGACCATGTTGGAACCGACGAAACCGGCGGCATCCCTGGCCTGGCTGCCCTTGACGTAGAAGGTGTCCTGCATCTGGCGGGCAGGATGATCAGGACCGAAGTTGAGGGCATCGAAGTTGTACCACTCGGCTTCCAGCTCGGGGCCCTGGGCGATGCTCCAACCCATGGAGACGAAGAAGTTCTCCACGTCCTCCATGAGCTTGGACAGCGGGTGCCGGGCACCCTGGGGACGGCGGTTGACCGGCAGTGTCATGTCCACCTGCTCGGCGGCCAGGCGGCGGGACTCCTCCTCCTGGCGCAGCTGCCGCTCCTTGAGCCCGTAGGCACGACCGAAGTCAGCCTTGAGCTTGCCCGCTAGGCGGCCGGCGGTCTTCTTTTGATCCGCTGGCAGCCTTCCGATCATCCGGCCGGATCCGGCCAGGGCTGAACCTGTCCCCGCATACCGGGCCTTGATCGCCTTGAGTTCTTCCAGATCGGAGGCTTCTCGAATCCTGCCGATGCCCTCGTTGACCTCGTCGGTCATCGCCGCGGGGTCGAATTCTACCTGTGCCACCATGGACCTTTCCACTGTTGCCAATGCCGTGTCCGGGCCGCAAATCAGCGGAAATCCCGGTCGTTGACGCCTTCACATTCTTTCAATACGACTCGACATGGCCATGGCATAAAGCAGCACCGCCGCCGAGGTGGCCAGGTTAAGGGATTCAGCCCGCCCATATAGAGGGATGCGGACGATCTGATCCATGGATTGCAACAACTCCTTGGGCAATCCGCGTGCCTCATTGCCAAAGAGCAGGGCCATGGGCTGACCAGCCAGGTCCGGCTTGGCCTGGGCACCGCCCGCCATGAGGTCTGTCAGGAAGCGGACCGGTTTGTCCGGCGTGCCATAGACATCCGCGGCCACCATGGTCCGGCCCTGCCGCCTGCACAGGGCCAGGAAGTCCTCTGTGCTCATGCTCATCATGGGTATGTGAAAGGCCGATCCGGCTGTGGAGCGAATGACCTTTGGATTGGTGGGTTCCACGCACTGGTCCACCAGAATGACCGCTCTGCAGCCTGCGGCATCAGCGGTGCGGATCACAGTGCCAGCATTGCCTGGATCACGAATCTGCCAGAAGGCTGCCACGAGGTCGGGCCCCTCACCAGTGAAGTGCCGGGGATCCTCAAGATCTGTCGATTGGGCCAAAAATCCATCAATACGCGCCTGGGCCAGGATTCCCTGGGCATTGCCGCTGATGGCACGCATGACCCGGGACGAGACGAAGTGTCCATAGCAGTCAGACAGCTCTCGGGCCTGCTTCATGATGGCACCCACGGTCTCGTTGAGCGGTCGTGGATGACCGCCCTGGGCTACAGGAAAGGACTCATCCGCCTGAATATAGAGGTCGGTCAGCAGATCGGGACGCCAGCGGACCGCCTCGCGCACGCTCTGCGGCCCCTCTATCAGGAAGCGGCCATGACGCTGCCGGGCCCGCCGATCCTGCAGTTCAGCCAGGCGACGAATTCGTTGGGCACGTGGATTGTCGAGGAGGGAGTCATCAAAGCGCATGGGCACAACTTTAGCCCCGGCAGCCGAGAGCACTGCTGAGGGATCCTCATGAACCCACATCTGTGGGAAATTTCACTGAAAGAAAGGTCCTCACCCCTTGTGCTTGGCGAACAAGGGGCTAGGGTAAAAGAACCGGTCGGGTCGACCACGTCCATAGCTGGTATGGCGCAGACCGACCATGGCACATCTGGCTTGGCCAGAATCATTGTGAGGAGACGATATGCCCGTATACACACTTCCTGATCTGCCCTACGACTACTCGGCACTGGAGCCGTACGTGTCCGGCAAGATCATGGAACTGCACCATGACAAGCACCATCAGGCTTATGTGAACGGGGCCAACAAGGCCCTGGAGCAGATCCACGACGCCGCCGAGTCCGGCAACGTGGCTCAGTCCAACCTGCTGGAGAAGAACCTGGCCTTCAACCTGGCCGGACACAAGAACCACTCCATCTTCTGGAAGAACATGGCCCCGGCCATCGGCCAGGAGCCCACTGGCGAACTCAAGGCCGCCATCGAGGATCAGTTCGGATCCTTCCAGGGCTTCCAGACCTACTTCGAGTCCATGTGCGCAGGCATCCAGGGCTCCGGCTGGGCCGTTCTGGCCTGGGATACCCTGGGCGAGCGCCTGGTCACCCTGCAGATGTACGACCACCAGGGCAACCTGCCCGTCACCATCTTCCCGCTGGTCCTGCTGGACCTCTGGGAGCACGCCTACTACCTGGAGTACCTGAACGACCGCGCCAGCTACGTCAAGGCCTGGTGGCACATCGTCAACTGGGAGGATGCCTCCAAGCGCTTCGACGAGGTGCGCAACATCAACACCACTCTGGCCAGGTAAGAGGCCAGCGCTTCCAAACACAGAGGAACCCTGGCCCTTTCCCCCTCTCTGCGGGAGGTGAAAAGGGCCGGGGTTCCTCTATAGCTGGAGCCTGCGGAAAAACCTGGCGGATCAGTTGCCGAAGAAGGCGATGGAGCCGGTCAACGCAGCCACAGTCAGTGAGATTGCAGGCACAGACAGACATATGAGCAGGAAGCCCACATCACGTGGTTTGACCTTGGAGACCCTGGCATGGGTGCGCGGCGTGATGCCGCCGAAGCCCCGAGCCTCCATGGCCGTGGCCAGAGTCGTCGAACGCCTGATGGACAGAACCAGCAGGGCGAAAGCCTGGGGCATGAAAGCCTTGAAGCGGTTCTCGTCTCCCAGCCCACGACTGCGGCGCGAGGCGGTCAGAGACGACCAATCATCCTTAAGAACAGTGAAGAGCCGCATGCCGGCCAGCCCGCCATAGACAAAGCGGTCAGGCAGATGGAGCACCTGGCTGAAGGCATCGGCCAAGTCGGTGGCATCTATTCCCAACACGGTGATGATGGCAGGGATTCCGATGGCCAGGATCCGCAGTGCAGTAGCCAGGGCCAGATCCAGCGAGCGCTGGGTGATGTGGATCATTCCCCACTGCCAGAAGGTGGCACCGCCGCTCTTGCCGTAGAGGATGATCGCCAGGGCCGAACCCGGCGCCCCCAGGAAGATGGGCCAAGTGGATCTGACCACGCGCAGGGGCGTGAAGCCTGCCGCACCCAGCAACAGGAACTCCAGGATCAGGGCCGTCGTGGCCGAGACCGGGTCCAGGCTGATCAGCAGGGGCAGAGCCGCCAAAAAGGCCCCAATCAGACGGAAGGCCGGATTGATGGAGGCTATGTATGGTGACCGGCTGGCCGGCTTGATCGGCTCGTTCCGCTGATCCATGGGTGTGACGGTCAGTCTGGCAGCAACAGTCTCCTGAGGAGCCTGCAAATCTGACCCGGCTGCAGGCCAGACTGCCTTCTGGGCCCCTGGGGACGTCATCTCCACCAGGCGGGCATCCAGGGCCTGGACCAGTTCCCGGTCGTGGGTGACCAGGATGATGCAGGCTCCCTGGTCGCGCAGGTCTGCAATCAGCTGGGCCATGCTGACCCAGGTGTTCCTGTCCTGCCCGAAAGTGGGTTCGTCAAGAATCAGCACCTGGGGTGCGGCAGCCAGGGCCGAGGCCACGGTCAGCCGTCGCTTCTCACCGCCCGAGAGCGTGTAGGGGTTGGCGCGCGCATACTGCCTCAGGCTGAAGCGGTCCAGCAGCTCCAGGGCACGGGCCTGGGCCTGGTCCTCGGTCATGCCGGTACGGATGGGGGCCAGCTTGACCTCATCCAGGACCGTGCCCCGGGCGAACTGATGCTCTGGATTCTGAAAAACATAGGCGATGCGTGCCGCCAGTTGGGATGAGGTCCACCGAATGGGCTCGGACTCCGCAGGCATCTGCCCTTGGGGTCCCCGAAGCAGGCGATCCTGGGCAAGGACCGAACCAGCCACCGGCTCCAGCAGGCCAGCCAGGGTCATGGCCAAAGTGGACTTGCCGGCTCCGTTGACTCCGACCAGGGCAGTAACCTGCCCGGCCCTGAATTCCAGATCGATGTGCTCGGCCACCGCCTTGCCACAACGGCCCACCGCCAGATCCTGAGCGGCCAGCAGGACGGGATGTTCATTCTGGCCGGTACCTGATTGCCCGGATCTGATCCTTTCCTGGCCGAGCTCAGGGAGCGAATCACTGGCGCCCCTATGGGCCTCGGGAACCCATATGCCCAGGGAGGCCAGATCCAGTCCGGAATCTGTGAAGACCTCCTCGGGACTGCCGTCGGCCATGATCACGGTCTTGCGATAGACCGCAGCACCCGAACCGCCGGCATCGCCTTCAACATCACCCAGCCCAAGCACGATGACCCGGTCGATCATGTCCATCCAAGGCCCTGCCCGGTGTTCGACCAGAACCATGGTGGAACCTTGCCGGTCCAGGACCTTTCTGACGGCATCGACAATCTGCTCGACACCGACCGGATCCAGATTGGCAGTGGGCTCGTCCAGCAGGAGCAGCCCAGGCTGCATGGCCAAGGCACCCGCCAGGGCCAGACGCTGCATCTGCCCTCCGCTCAGGTGCATGGTGGACCGGGTCAGCTGCAGGTCAGCCAAACCCACCTCGGCCATGGCCATCCGCACCCGTGGCCAGATCTTCTCGCGAGGCAGCCCCATATTCTCTGGCCCGAAGGCCACGTTGTCGCCAAGCCGTTGAAAAATGGCCTGAGCATCCGGATCCTGCAGGACCAGGCCCACACGCCCCCGGCTGGATACGGCAGGATTGCCGTCAATCAGGACCTGACCCTGGGTCACCCCGCCCTCATCATCCTCAACCTGATCCTGGCCGCTCTGCGGGGCATGATCGCCCAGCAAGCCGGCCGCACCCTCAAGGATGGTCGATTTGCCGATGCCGGAGGCCCCCAGCAGAAGCACCCGCTGACCCGCAGGAATGCTTAGGGAGAGATCCCTGACGGCGAAGTGGTTCCTATAGGCATGCCGATAACCCCAGCCACGCAGTTCCAAGGCTGCGGGGCGGTAGGGGTTGTCCTGGATGCTCTGGTCCACGCCCGGACCTCTACTTCCCGGCCATACGAATATCGCGGCCGGAGGCGAAGCGGTCCAGGGCCCCGGTTGCGGCGATGGCCTTGTAGAGGTACCAGACCAGCACTCCGGCGATCAGAGCACCCGAAATCAAGGTGGCTATCAGATAGATCACCCCGTAGGGACCGGTCAGGTTGATGGCCTGCAGGTGCGTGCAGAAGGAGTAGAGCCAACAGCCGAAACCAGCTGCAGCGCCCGATAGTGCCACCGTGGACATGTTCCAACGCCGGTAACGCAGCAGCATGAAGACCAGCTCAGCCATGAAGCCCTGCAGCAGACCGATCAGTATGGTCTCCACAGGCACCCAAAGGCTGCCCAGCAGCGACTCCAGGATGGCTGCGACCAACTCGGCATAGACGGCCGCTCCCGGCTTGCGTACGATTACCGAGGCCAGTGGGCCGGCAAACAGGTAGAGACCGTTGAGAATGCCACCCAGACCGGGCACGACCCCGTCCAGGAAGGACCAGGGAATGGTGGTCACCATGGCGACCACCCAGTAAATGACGGCGGAGGCCACCCCTATGACCGAGGCGACGGCGATATCCACCACCCTCCACCGTTTGGAGGGAATCCTGACCTGGGACGGAGTCCGCTCGGACTCCGGCTCTGATCCGGAAACGGTATTGTTCATGAAATGACCATCGGTCATGATCTTGTGCCTTTCCTCGGGGCGCTCCCTATGAGCGCCATCCCGTTCAGGCACGGGTCCAGTGACATCCGTGCGCCGGCATTGCCCGGTAAACGTTCGTCCGGTTGAGGCTGAGCCTCCTCTCAGCCGCACGCCCTTAGGCATACGGCCCCCGTGTCACCTTTAACCCTAGAACAGGCCGTGGCCAAAAATCAGTTCTGACGCTCACCCAGGGAGTCCAGCAGCAGGGCCTCGGTGACGATGTTATCGACCAGCCCCTGCAGGGAGATGGACTCGTTCGGACTGTGCGCGTTGGACTGGGGATCCTCGGGACCGGTCACCAGGACCTGAGCATCAGGGAAGAGCCGCTTGAGCTCGGGGATGAAGGGGATGGATCCGCCCTCGCCCTTGTTGACCGGGTCGCGTCCGAAGGCCTGCCGCATGGCCTCCTCGGCCTGCCGGACCACCGGGCTGTCGGCATCCATGGCCCATCCCATGCCCAAGTCGCTGGGCGTGGCCTCCACCCTGGCCCCTTGAGGAGCATGGGCGACCAGAAAATCGGCCAGGGCCTGCACAGCCTGTTCGGGCCGCTGGGTGGGCGCAGTACGCAGGGAGATGCGGAAGCGGGTCTTATCGGCCAGGACGTTGAAGGAGCCCTCCACCGGGTGGGCATCGAAGCCGATCACGGCCGCCGCTGGCTTGGTCCAGAGCCGAGAGGCCAGGGAGTCGGTTCCAGCCAGCTGGTAGGAGTCAAGCACGCCGGCGTCCGCACGTAGCTGGGCCTGATCCAGGTCACGCTGCAGGCCGCCGATAGGCTGTCCACCCTCCAGGCCGGGCACCGCAAGCTGACCCTGGTCGTCATACATGGAGGCAATCAGCATGGCGGCCAAGGTGTTGGCATCCAGGATGGGCCCGCCGAACTGGCCGGAGTGGACCGGATGCTCCAGAACGGTAACCGTGACATCCAGGTCGGCATTCCCTCGCAGAGAGGTGGTCAGGCTTGGGGTGTCCGCCGACCAATTGCCCGAGTCGGCCACGATGATCAGATCCGAGGCGAAGTCGTCCCGATGAGCCTGAAGGAAGGGGATGAAGCTTTGCGAACCCATCTCCTCCTCCCCTTCGATGAAGACCTTGACGTTGACGCGCAGGTCCTTGCCCAAGGCATGGAGGGCACCCGAGTGGATGGCAATACCACCGCCGTCGTCGGCTGACCCGCGTCCATAAAGCCGCCCCTCCTTCTCAACGCCGGTAAAAGGATCAGTAGACCACTGGGAGGGGTCAGGCACCGGTTGTACGTCGTGATGGGCATAGAGCAGAACGGTTGGGGCATTGGCATCCACCTGCCGGGATCCGATGACTTCGAAGGCTCCAGGGGTGCCGTCCGGATTGGTGGCCTGGACTACCCGGGCGTCCACGCCCACCTGCCTAAATTGTCCGGCCACATAGTCGGCCGAGCGCCGCATGTGGTCTCCGGTGATCCCCTTGGCCGAGACCGAAGCCAGTGCGATCTTGTCCTTGAGCAGATCGACGACCCTGCTCCTATCGTCTTGGACACGTGTGCGGATCGTCTCCAGCCCCAGTTCCGCCATCGTTACCTCCTAATTATTACTTGCGAATCAATGCTTGCGAGTCTAGGCGTCACCGTAACCTGTTCGCATGACATGGAACCCCTTCTCACGCAAGGATCGTCGGGACAAAGAGGCGGAGGCGGACCAGACGGCCTCTGCGGAGGATGTACAAGGCAAGGGACGCCCCACACCCAAGCGCAAGCAGGCCGAGGCCCGGAACCTGCGTCCGCTGGTCCCCAAGGACCGCAAGGCCTCGCGCAAGGCCGCCAAGGCCCGGATCCGAGCCCGTGAGGACGCTCAGTACGAGGCCATGAGGACCGGCGACATCGACCACATGCCCAAGTCGGAGCGCCTGCCTTGGAGGATCTACATCCGCGACTATGTGGATGCCCGTTTCAATCTGCTGGAATGGATTTTCCCGGCCATCATCCTCATGTTCGTGGCCACTCTGATGGGCATGTTTGTGGGTCCGCAGCATTATGCCACTTTCACCATGGCAGTGACCATCCTTCTATATGCCTATCTGATTGTAGCCCTGGTCGACACCTGGCTGATGTGGCGCAAGCTCAAGCGCCTGCTGATCGACAGGTTCGGCGAGCGCTCGGTGGCCAAGGGATCACGCTCAGCCTCCTATGCATGGCAGCGGGCCATGATGGTCCGGCGCTGGAGGGTTCCCAAGCCCAACCAGAGCAAGCGTGGACACTGGCCCAAGTGACAGCCGATTAGCGACAGCCGATTGTTTTGATATTCCGGCCTGCAGGTCGGTCACACCGCATTCTGCGAATGGTCTTCATTCTCCCAGCCTGTACGGCTAGCATGGATTGATATGCAGCAATCGATCAACCAACCCGGCACACAGTCTCTTGACCCATGGGATGCCGACAGCCGCCAGTACGACACCATCATCATCGGATCCGGCCCAGGCGGCTATGCCACGGCCCTGCGCACAGCGGAGCTGGGCGGACGGGTGGCCCTGGTCGAACAGGACCCTGTGGTTGGCGGCGTCTGCCTGAACCGCGGATGCATCCCCACCAAGGCCCTGCTGACCGCTACCCAGGTTCTCGAACAGGCCGGCCTTGGGGCCGCCATGGGCATCAATATGGCGTCATACAGCATCGACTACCAGAAACTTCAGAACTATCAGGACCGGATGGTGGACGCCATGACCGGCGGCCTGTCGAGCCTGCTGAAGCAACGTGGCATCACCGTGTTGCACGGCCGCGGCAGCATCGTCGGCGACGGCCTTGTGGAGGTGACCGCCGATGACGGCAATCGAACCCGTCTGACCACCTGCGACACCATCCTGGCCACCGGGTCTCATCCCCGGGCCTTGGAAGAACTTCCCTTCGGTGATCTGGTCATCGACACCGACCGGGCCCTGACTCTCAAGCCCTTCCCCCGCCGGGCCCTGATTATCGGCTCAGGTGCGGTGGCCCTGGAATTCGCCACCATTTGGAACCAAGCCGGCTGCCAGGTGACCCTGATGGTCAGACGGGATCGGGTGCTCTCCCACTGGGGTCGTCGGACCGGTCAGATCATGACCAGGGAGCTGGAGCGACAGGGAATTCAGATCGTCACCCATGCCCGCTGCTCGGGCGGACACCGTCTGCCCGCAGATGGAGGCATTCAGGTCGACTACCAGCCGACCGACGACAAGGGCCAATCGGGACAGATCGAGACTGATCTGGTTCTGGTCGCCATCGGCAGGGACCCCAACACCGATCCGAAACATATGAAGGAGCTGGGCATCGACCTGGATGAGCAGGGTCAGGTCCTGACCGACTCACAGGGACGCACCAGCCGCGACCGGGTCTGGGCCCTGGGCGACATCACCCCGGGTCACCATCTGGCCCACAGGGCCTTCCAACAGGGCATCACCCTGGCTGATGCCGCCTCCGGTCTGGATCCCGAGCCGGTCAACGAGGCCACCATCCCCCGCGTGGTCTTCTCCTCCCCCCAGGCCGCAGCTGTAGGCTTCAGCCGCCAGGAGGCCGAGGACGATCCATCGCTGAACCAGGTCAAGGAGACCATCTACCCCATGATGGCCAACTCGCGCATGCGCATGAGCGGCCTGCAGGGCACCCTCAGCCTCATCACCGCCTGCCAAGCCACCGATATGGAGAAGCAGATGGTGGTCGGTCTCGAGATGGTATCCCCTCAGGCCTCCGAGAACATCGCCGAGGCCCAGCAGCTGGTGGGCAACCAGATCCCCCTGCACCGGGCGGCCGGCCTCATCCATCCCCATCCCACCTTCTCGGAAGCCATTGGAGAGGCCCTGCTCAAGGCCGACGGCAGACCCCTGAACATGCGGTAGGCATGCGGTAGACTGGTCAACCAGTGAACGTTTCCAAGTGAGGATGGCATGGCTACAGAGGACACCAAGGGCAAAAAAGCAAAAAAGAAGACCAGCACGATCAGCCAGATCGCCAAGATCTACCAATTCACTTATGAAGAGGACAAGACCCTTCCCTGGCTGCTGACCGCAGCAATTCTGGTACCCACACTGATAGCAGTGGTGATTTGCCTGCTGGCCCACTTCGGCTGGCTGTCCTGGATACTGACTGTGCTTCTGGGCATCATGCTCGGCCTGCTCCTGGCCACCATGACCCTGACCAGACGCTCCGACAAGGTCGGCTACGCCAAGATGGAGGGCCGTCCAGGTGCTGCCGCCGCCGTGCTGAGCGGCATCTCCAAGGCAGGCTTCTCCTTCCCCCAGGAACCCGTCTGGATCGATGCCAAGACCAAGGATGCCGTCTGGAGGGGCACTGGCCGTACCGGAGTCTATCTGATAGCCGAAGGTGACTACAACCGCGTCAACAAGGCCATGAACCGCGAAGAGGAGAAGATCCGCCGCATCACCCGCGGATCGGCCATCCCCATCTACCGAATCAGCGTGGGCCGCGGACCGGACCAGGTCCCGCTCAACAAGCTCCAGCGCACTGTGATCAAGAAGAAGGTCAAACTGACCGCCACCGAGCTGGAGACCCTGAACGACAGGCTGGTCACCCTGCAAAAGCGTCAGAGCGCCCTAGGTATGCCCAAGGGCATCGACCCGACCAAGATACACGTCAGCCGCAAGGCCATGCGCGGGCGCTGATGTTTTTTGAAGGTCCCGGCATCTCCCTCAGGGAGGCGCCGGGACCTTCGCATGAAACACCCCCGTAACCTCAGCGGTGCATTGCCGAAAAAAGCGGTCCCCTAGACTGAGTGACCGTTATGGTTTTCCAGGAAAGGAGCAGTTCAGTGAGAGAACTGAAATCAAAGGCCGATTGCGAAGCTGTGATCAACCAAGAAGGCGTGGAATACGTCTCGGTCAGGTTCACGGATCTGATCGGCGTCCAGCAGCACTTCACGGTCCCAGCCAGCGAATTTCTCAAGGATGCCTTCACAGACGGCATGGCCTTCGACGGCTCCTCCGTCCAGGGATTCCAAGCCATCAACGAGTCCGATATGAAGCTGATTCCGGACCCTGAAACCGCCTACCTGGATCCCTTCCGCCGCCACCGCACCATGAATGTGGCCTTCTCCATCGTGGACCCGGTGACTGACGAGCCCTACTCACGCGACCCCCGGCAGATCGCCGCCAAGGCTGAGGCCTACCTGCGCTCCACCGGCATAGCCGACACGGCCTCCTTCGCCCCCGAGGCTGAGTTCTTCATCTTCGACAAGGTCCGCTTCGAGAACAGCATGCAGCGATCCTTCTACGAGGTCGACTCCATCGAGGCCCCATGGAACTCGGGCGTGGATGTCGAGGAGGACGGCTCCGACAACATCGGCTTCAAGAATCGTGTCAAGAGGGGCTACTTCCCCGTACCGCCCATCGACCACTACCAGGATCTGCGCGATGACATGGTTGCCAACCTGCAGAAGGTGGGGCTGATTCTGGAGCGCTCCCATCACGAGGTGGGCGGCGCCGGCCAGCAGGAGATCAACTATCGCTTCAACACCCTGCTGCATGCGGGTGATGACCTGATGAAGTACAAGTACGTAGTCCACGAGACCGCCGCTCTGGCCGGCAAGGCGGCCACCTTCATGCCCAAGCCCATCGCCGGCGACAACGGAACCGGCATGCACTGCCACCAGTCCCTCTGGAAGGATGGCAAGCCCCTCTTCTACGACGAGAACGGCTACGGCGGACTCTCCGACATCGCCCGCTGGTATGTGGGCGGCCTGATCGAGCATGCCTCGTCCGTCCTGGCCTTCACCAACCCCTCCACCAACTCCTACAAGCGGCTGGTTCCCGGGTATGAGGCCCCGGTCAACCTGGTCTACTCGGCCCGGAACCGTTCGGCGGCCATCCGCATCCCCCTGGCCGGCACCTCGCCGGCTGCCAAGAGAATCGAGTTCCGCGCCCCTGACCCCTCCTGCAACCCCTTCCTGGCCTTCTCGGCCCAGCTGATGGCAGGACTGGACGGCATCCTCAACCACACCGAGCCTCCGGCCCCCATCGACAAGGACCTCTACGAGCTGCCTCCGGAAGAGCACGCCCAAATCAAGCAGGTCCCCGGTTCCCTGGAGGAGGCCCTCAACGCTCTGGAGGAGGACCACGACTTCCTCAGCGAGGGCGACGTCTTCACCGATGACCTGATCCAGACCTGGCTGGACCTGAAGCGCGGTGAACTGGACCAGACCCGTCTGGCCCCCACCCCCCTGGAGTACGAGCTCTACTTCCACATCTGAGTTCGCATAACGATTGACGCCGGCTTGCCGGCCAGGTCGCATAGGGCCCGATCCTTCCTGCTGAAGGGTCGGGCCTTTTTGTATTATCACGACCATCTGCATCCGCCCATTGATGGCAACACGCCAGCCCCGGCATCCTGGCAGCAGTCGGGACAAAATGATGTGCAGGCATAAAACGGATCCGATGGAGGTGGAAACCGATGCGCTGGCTGCGTGAGTTCATGGAGTTGCCCGTATATCTGCGAGCCATGCTCATAGTGGACCTCATGTGCAACTTCGGCATCGGCCTGGTCATGCCCATCGAGCTGCTTTTCGCCACCCATTCCCTGGGCGCCACCATGAGTGAGGCTGCCCTCCTGGTGACCATCAGCTCGGTGGGGTCCCTGATCTCCAACCCCATCATCGGCTGGGTCTCGGATCGTCGCTCCTCCTGGCTGGCCATGCACACGGCCATGATCTTCTCGGTCATCGGCCCCTTGATCTTCACCATGGCCCACGACTACCGGGCAGCAGTCGCGGGTGCCTTCGTCTCGGGCCTGGGGATGGGCATGCAGACCTCCTGGGCCAGCATCCTGACACAGATCTCCACCAGGGAGCAGCATCGGATTGTCTACGGTATCAACCAGGCCGAGCTCAACCTGGGCATCGGCCTTGGGGCGGCTGTAGGCGGACTGCTGGCCGCAGGTGGTCAGGACTTCCTCTACCGCATTGGCTTCGGCGGCAGGGCCCTGGGGTTCGCCCTGCTCAGTCTGTCCCTGCTGGTCATCGAACGACACTGGCAGCTGCGCCGGCTGACTGCTGAGCTCAAGGCCCAGGCAGAGCGAGTGGTCGTCCAGGAATCCGCAGAGACAACCCGCGCCCTGCAGACAAGCAAGCCGGACAGCACAGAAAGCATGACCATCAACGGCACCTTCGGGGGACGGACCAGCTCCCTGACCAGGGTGCTGGCCTCAATGGCCCTGCTGACCATGGGAACCTTCTTCATGGACCTGTTCGGCTACTCCCAGTTCGACGCCGGCCTGGTCACCACCCTGATCTCCGATCCGCACATCCCCCGCTGGTCCCTGTCGGTGGTGGACGTGGTCAACACTTTCTCGGTGGTCATCATGAACATCGTGCTGCTGCCCCGGCTCAAGGACGCCAACCATGTGCGCCTGCTGCGCACCGTGCCGGTCTTCTGGGCTGCGGCCTGGGTGATCATCGTCCTGGGCCTGCGCCTGGATTCCACCCCCGGTGCCCTGAGTGTGGCCTCCCTGGGCATCACCATCTTCGGGCTGGGCGAGGTCATGATGGGCATCTCCCAGCCGGTGGTTGCCGCCGAGCTGGCCGGACCATCGTTCAGCGGGCGCATGTTCGGCCTGCTCAACACAGCCGCATCCCTGGGCTACATTGTGGGACCCATGTTCGCCTCCTACATCCTGGCCGGGCACGAGGCCATTCCCTTCCTGGCCATGTGCGCCATCGGCCTGGTCGTGCTGGCTGTCCCCTGGTTCCTGGCCATCCCCTCGCGGCAGATCACCAGCCGGAAGAGCCCGGCCGCCTTGTAGTCTTGGACAAGGCACGGCACTGAATTAAAAACTTGGAAGTTGGCTAATCCAAAGGATGGCCGAGAAGGCATTTCTACAGTGGCCAGTCCAGCGAACTGAGTCCTCTCTTCAGTGGCGGTTCTCGTGTAGAGTCAGTCTTCACCGGCGGCCCGACGGGCATCGCCAGGCTCCGAACCCGCCATCAGGGTCTTGGCCAGGTCCACGAATCGCTTGGTCAGCGGCGAATCATCCAGGGAGCCGTCTGATCTGAGGACAGCCGGCCGGCCGGACTCCCCCGATTCGCGCAGGTCGGTCTGCAGGGGAAGCTGCTCCAGCAGCGGTACCTGATACCCCAGATCCCGGGTCAGCTGGTCGGCCACACGCTGGCCACCTCCCTGACCGAAGATGCGCAGCCGCTCGCCATTGTGCTCGTACCAGGACATGTTCTCAATCACACCCTGGACCTTGGTGGGCAGCTGGAGGGCCACCAGCCCTGAACGCACGGCCACCTGTGAGGCCGAGGGCTGGGGAGTGGTGACCACGATCAGACGGCTGTTGGGCAGGGCCTGGGCCACCGACAGGGCCATGTCCCCCGTGCCTGGAGCCAAATCCAGCAAGAGTACATCGGGGTCACCCCACCAGACATCAGAGAGGAACTGTTCCAGCGAGCGCTGCAGGCGCGGACCCCTCCAGAGGATGGCCCGGTCCGACCCGGCGAACATGCCGATGGAGATCAGCTTGACCCCCCAGGCGGTCACCGGCATCAGCATGCCGTGCAAGTTGGTGGGCCGGCTGTGTACGCCGAAGAGCCCAGGCAGGGAGAATCCGTAGATGTCCGCGTCAATGGCGGCCGTGTCATAGCCCAGGGCAGCCAGCGTGGCCGCCAGGTTGACGGTCACAGAGGATTTGCCCACGCCCCCCTTGCCCGAGGCGATGGCGAAGATGCGGGTGCCGACGCCCGGTTTGGAGAAGGGATTGCTGCGCCGGGCGGCCTTGAGGTCGGCCACCAGGTTGTCCAGCTTCTCCCGGCTCATGGAGGAGACATCGATATGCGGACGCAGCCGGGCTCGCGGGTAGGAGGTCACGGTCCCGTTGATCTGGTTGGTGATGGTGGTCGACAGCGGGCATCCCTTGATGGTCAGCTCGACCCGCACGGTCACCTCGTAGTCGGCCTGGGCATCCCTGGCCGGCTCGACAATGATGTCAGTGATCATGCCCAGATCGGTGATGGATCGACCCAGTTCTGGATCGATGACCCGGCTGAGCCGCTCATAGACCTCCCCCTTGATTCTTCGAGGCAGCTCCTCCAGATCCCGGGTCCCTTCCTTGCGATGCTCTACTTGTTCCATGCCGTCACCATATCGCGCCCAGCCATCTGCTGCTAGGGCGCGGCTGGTCGGATATTGCGAATGTCACTATCAACCTTGGGCTGGGTTGGGGTCGCCGGTGTCAAGCAGACGGTGGAAGGCCGCCTCGTCCAGGATGGGTAGCCCCAGGCTCTCAGCCTTGTCGGCCTTGGAACCCGGGTTTGCGCCCACCACCACATAGGTGGTCTTTTTGCTGACGGATCCAGAGGCCTTGCCGCCGCGTTCCACGATGGCCTCCTTGGCGGAGTCCCTGGAGAAGTCCTCCAGACTGCCGGTGACCACCACGGTCATTCCCTTTAGGGTCTGCGGCTTGGTGCTGCGCTCGACGTGGGCGCCCACCCCGGCTGCCTGCCAGGCATCCAGGATGCGTCCACGCCAGTCGTCGGGCTGGCGGGCGCCCTGGAACCAGTCGTGGATGGAGTGCGCGATCTCGGGGCCCACACCGTCCAGTTCGGACAGGTCCTCCACGCTGGCCTCCTCCACGGCCTTGAGCGACGGAAAACGGGTGGCGATGGCCCGGGCCGAGGTCGGTCCCAGGTGCCGGATGGACAGGGCCACCAGGACCCTCCACAGGTCGGCATGCTTGGCCTTGTCGATCTCTTCAAGCATCTGCAGGGTGTTCCTGGAGGGTTGGGCATCCGCACTATCCAGTGCGGCCTCCTGGACCTGGGTCTCATGGCTGTTCATGGCCCGCTCGCCCTGGCTAGCCTGAGCGCTCTTGGGCAGGTTATAGAAGGCAGGCACACGGTACCAGAGGCCGCTGCCGCCTGTCCGACGCTTGGTTGTGGCACTTCCCTGCCGGCCTTCGACCTCCACCCGCTCCATCAGGGGAACCTCACGCCAGACATAGACCTGGCGCAGGTCCTCCACTTTCAAGTCGAACAGGCCCGCCTCACTGGTCAGGACAGGTTCCTGACGAGATGGAAGTTTCAGGTCCGGGTCCGGCTGGTAGGGGGCTGCCTGGCCTCCCTGGTCGACCAGGACCTCACGCAGACCGGGAGCGTAGACCTCCACGGAATCGGGCCGGTTCTCATCGGGGTTGGTCAGTGCTATGGCGCTCTGCTCCCCCAGATGCTCTATGTCCAGCGCCTTTCGCGAGGCCATGTGGATGATCCGCTCGGTCAGTTGGGCCGGGCAGGACTCCACATTGGGGCAGCGGATGTCCACATCGCCCTCCTTGGCCGGGGCCAGCCGGGCACCGCAGCTGGGGCACGTCTCAGGCATGACGAAGGGTCTCAGATCCCTTTCACGCCCCTTCCTGGCTTCGATAACCGGTCCGACCAGCTCGGGGATCACATCGCCCGCCTTGCGGACCACGACCGTATCCCCGATCAGAATGCCCTTGCGCTTGACCTCGGATGCGTTGTGGAGGGTGGTCCTGGAGACCGTGGACCCTGCCACGGTGACCGGGGTGAGAACAGCCACCGGGGTGATCCGCCCGGTCCGGCCCACCTGGACGGTGATGTCCAGAAGTCTGGTATTGACCTCCTCCGGCGGGTACTTGTAGGCCACGGCCCAGCGGGGGGCACGGGAGGTGGCTCCCAGCCTGCGCTGGAGATCCCGGTCCTGGAGCTTGACAACGATGCCGTCCAGGGCGTGCTCGATGTCATTACGGTGCTGGCCGTAATAGTCGATCATGTCCAGAATCTGGTCGAAGGAGGTGATGACCCGGTTGTGGGGGGAGACCGGAATTCCCCACTGCTTGTAGAGGTCGTATGCCTGGGACTGGTCGATGACCTCGTCGTGGGTCCCCTTGGGATGGGCCGGGCCCCACCTCAGGGAGCCCAGGCCATGGGCGTAGAAGCTCAGACGGCGGCTGGCCGTGATGCGCGGATCCTTCTGCCTCAGGGACCCGGCGGCGGCGTTGCGAGGGTTGGCAAAGGGCGTCTTGCCCTCCTGCTCCTGCTGCTCGTTCAGGGCGTTGAAGTCGTCGAACCGCATGAAGACCTCGCCACGGACCTCCACGAACTCGGGGATGTCGCGGGCCGGCCCCGACAAATTCTGCGGAATGCTCGCAATGGTCCTGACGTTCAGGGTGATGTCCTCCCCGGTGACGCCGTCCCCCCTGGTCAGACCCTGTTCCAGAACCCCGTTGCGGTAGAGGAGGTTGAGGGCCAGGCCGTCTATCTTGACCTCGCTGGTCATAGGCAGGGCCTTGGCCGGCGGCCAGTCGAGCTCGTTGCGAAGCCCGTCATACCACTGGCGCAGCTCGGCGACACTGAAGACGTCATCCAGGCTGAGCATCTGAGAGGGGTGACGGACTGAGGCGAAGTCGTTGGAGAAGGTCCCCCCGACCCGGTGAGTCGGCGACTGGGGGGTATCCAGACTGGGGAAGCGGGACTCCAGCTCCTGCAGGCAGCGCATTCTGGCGTCATAGGCCGCGTCGGAGGAGACCGGCGCATCGTCTATGTAGTAGGCGACCTGGTCGGACTCCACCCAGGCGGCCAGCCTGGACCAGAGACGCTGGGCCTGTTGGGCTCCCAGAGAATCAAGGTCCAGCTCCCCCAGTCGCATGGCATCAGCATCGTCGGGCTGCAGGGAGGCTATCCATCGGTCAGTGCCCGGCCTGGGCCTGGAATCGGTATTCCCGCCCTCATCACTGGTTTGCTGAGCATCTTTCTGAGCTTTTCTGTCATGCATTGAGCGACCTCATGAACTGTGCCTGTACCACATCAACACCTTCATTATCGTCGTCGTTCATCCTTGCGGCCGCCATTGTCAGTGTTCGGGCCGGGACGAAGAGCCCACCATCCACACAGATGCGCGCGGCCTGGCGCACTATCGAAGCCACTTCGGTGTGAGGCCAGACCGGCAGGCCGTGTTCTGCCAGCACCCGTCGGGCCTGCCTGTGGTCTTCAGGCAGAACCACGCACTGGGAGCGGGCCCTGGCCTGCAGCTCGGCCAGCTCACTCTTGAGGGCTGGTATCCGGTCGGGACTGATGTGCTCGCTCATCAGGTAGGCCGCTGCAGCCACGTCGAATTCGTCGCGCATCCATGAGGCATAGGCCAGGCGATAGTAGGCGAAAGAGGCATCGTCCCGGTCCAGGGCCACCCTCAGAGCATTGAGTGTGGCAGCCCGGGCCGAATCCCAGTCCTCCCGGTTGGCCAGCATGACAGCCAGCTTCAGGTGGGAGAGCGGGTAGGCGGGCGCATAGGCCACCATGGCGTTCAGATGCTTGAGGGCTGCCTGGTCCTCCTTGATCTGGGCCAGCAGATCGGCAATCTCCAGGTGGGCGTAGAAGAGGTTGTCAGGAATGAGCAGGGTCCGCTCCCCCGGTGTGGCGAAGAGGCGGTTGTAGACCACCCGTTCGGCATATGAGTTGAAGTAGCGGGGTACCTGGCCCTTGGCAGCGAAGACTGCATCCAGGTGAGCGATAGCGTCCTGTTCGACCTGTATGCCCTGGGCCGCGCCGCCGGAGAAGAGCAGATCTCGGGCTTTGACGCGCTCCTTGTCCAGCTGGGAGGAAAGTGAGAAGTCAAAGTCCGGAACAGGGGTGCCATCGATCATGGCGCTGGCGACCTGGGGGGCCAGCTGTTCCAGCTCAGGGTCGCCGATGCTCTGGATGATGCCTGTGGCTTCCTGGGCCTTGGCTGCCGAAGTCATGCTCCGATCCGAGGCCAGCTGATGGAAACCGCCTACAGCCCTCTGCAGCAGGTCGGCACGCTGAATGGACAGATCCACTGCCTTATCTGCGCCCAGGGCCTTGGCAGACTTGTCGGCAAAGGCCACCTCGGAGAACTCGGGCTCCTCCTGGCTGCCATGGGGGCTGAAGCGGTCATCGCGCATGTCGAACCCGGCCTCAGTGGGCTTGAGCCCGCCCTGGGTATCCACCTGCATGGCAGCGTCGAAGAAGCGGTAGATGGCGCGTGGATCCTTCAGACCCTGCGAACGGATGCGGGAGAGGAAGAGCTCCCTGCTGAAGACCACCGAGACCAGGGTGCGGATGGTCGGATTACTTTGCAGAGCGCTGAGCGGATTCTGGGATGCGTCGTCGTCGGTCTGACCCGCGGAGGCATCATCATTCGAGACATCCTCCTGCGATGCATCATCAGCGGCCGACTCATCCGCATCGGACCCGTTGGCCGACGGCGGCGGCGCAAAGGCGGCAGAGTCAAGGTCCACGCCCTGCATGAGATCCTTGAACTCACGGTCCACGGATTCCTTTTCGCCCTGGTCCTCGGCCTTGTCCTCCCCGTCTTCCTGTTGTTGCCCAGGAACCATCCTGGAGGCAATGGGCTTGGTGGGATCGCCATGCACGTCGCCATCCTTGGGATCAGCCTTGGACCCAGTTGGGGCCACCTCGCCTGAACGCATGCGCTCGAAGGCCTCAAGGGCCTGTCCCATCATGGTCCTGATAGCCGAGTTCTGCTGATCTACAGCCTCTTCCAGACCGATGGAGTCGATCTGCAGGCTGACCTCACGCACGGCCGGATCCGCCCCGAAGGCCAGGGCGGCCATCATCAGACCGACGCGCAGGTTGTAGTCAGCGCTCATGGCGGACCGCTCGCCCTCGTCCAGGTCCCGCCAGGCACGGGACTGGTCCTCATAGCGGCTGGAGGGCATCATGGTGCGCCCAGCAGCAGTGAAAGCCAGGGCCACCTGCCCCTGGGCAAGGTTGGATCTGAATTCCACGTCGAAACGGAAGGGCAGCCGAAGGGATCGCATCAGCATGGACAGCGTCTGCCGGTAGACCCACTCGGATCGCACCGGCTCCTGACCTTGGCCGTCCGCTCGCACCGGCAGCGCCTGGGGAGCCTGTTGACGCACCATGACGGCGGTCGCCGCAGCCTTGTCGACCATGGCATTGATAGCGGTCAGCCCGTCGTCCTCCAGGGGGTCGAAGCGAACCGGATAGTCCCCCGGGCGCAGCAAGGCGACAATGGCGGGATCATCCAAAAGCGCCTGATCCAGCCGGGTTGCCTGGACGCGGTTGATCGAGTCCTCGGTGGGCAGCGTTCCCAGGCGGGCATTGCGCTCCAGCCAGGCGCTGACGGCGGCAAACCTGTTGAGATTGCCCTCGATGCGCAGGGCCGCAAGGGCGGCGGTGAACTCCAGTCCATTGTCCCAGCTCAGGAAGTAGGCGCCGGAATAAGAGGAAGCATACAGATGCAAGGGCTCGGCCCCATGAACGGCCTCAAGGCCTGAGACGGGCGATAGGGCCCCAGCCTCGCGCATCAGGTCGGCGAACAGATCCTCCAGACCGGAGACCCGCTGTCCGTGGGAGCGTGCCTGAATCATGTCACCAACGCTGCGTCGGATGGCTCCCATGGGCGCCTCCCTGTTGAGCCTGTAGAAGATGTTGCCCGAGCCGAACCCGGTGAAGGTTCCCTGGATGCGCGGCAGCAGGTATGCAGCGAAGAAAGCAATGGCCACAGCATCCCGGTACTCCAGATCCAGGCGCATCTCCGGAGGCAGCAATGGACGCAGCTGCTCAAGTGAATAGCGGCCATCGGCTCGCAGCCAGGAGGCCAGCCAACGCATGTGGCCGGCCTCGTCACGGCCTGCTACGGCACCCTGCAGGGCACGGACCGGACCCGAATCCTGATCCGGATCGCGGCCCAGCCGACGACCATCGGCCAGGGTCACCTCCTCCTCCCTGCCCAGCAAGAAGGCAGGCTCCATGTTCTGCAGGTCCATCCGGCTCTGCTCGCCGATGAAGACCCGGCCATGGTCGTCGGCCAGAGCAATCTGAGCAAAGTGACGACGATCGGTGAAAATCCCCAGCGCGAAGCCGCGGCCGGGCGCATCAGGCCACTGGACCCAGCCCAACGTCAACCCCTCGGGCACGCCCTGCAGACGAGGAAAAAGCCGACGCTTGACCGCGATACCCAGGATACGGCTGTGGGAGGCCAGAAATTCGCGCATCTGACGATCATCTGGATGGCGTCCCGTCCTGTTGATCAGATTGACCATGTCGGCCACCGAAGAATCCAGGGGACGATCCCCACGATCCCCCGTGGTCGGCCGAGAGGAGCCTACCAATCCCTCCAGTGCGGAAAGAATGGAACGGCCCAGGCCTGACAAATCCCCGACACCCCGGGACTTCTTCGCGTTCTTGGACATACTTTCGATTGTCCCAATCCAGCCCGACATGTCGCCGTTAGAATAAAACAGTGATGACTCTGCCAGCCCTGCGACGCCCCACCCCGACCAGGGGTACGACTATTCGCCTGCTGGTGACACTTGTCGTCATACTCGTCCTCGAACTGGGGGTATTCAATCTGGCCCATTGGCAGTCATTGGCCGGTTCCTCCTCGAACCCTCCAGCAAGAACCACAGGCACTATTGGATCCCGGCCGGGCCACTTGGGGCCAGGACTGTCCACGTTGCCGGGTGGGGGACTAAAGGTCATTGATCCGGCCGGCGCCTGGATGGATGTCCCAGTCGCCGACGGACAGACAACCTTCGTTCAGGCCCACCTGACGGAAGACGTCGAGGAATCCCTGTCGCAGATTCATGTACGTCTGGACCTGCGCCTGGCCGGCGACAAGGGTTGGACCCAGGGCACACGAGGGTTGATCTGCCCTGGTCTGACCCGCAGCCACTATCTGCGCATCAGAGGCAATTCCCATCAAGGCCGGATCCAGGCCATGCGCCTATGGATACAGGAACCCATCGGATCTCGGCTGGAGCTGACCGGGATGACCCCTGCCAAGGTGGTCCCCTTAGACTTCAATCCGGCGCGGATACTTGTGCTGGTCTTTCTGGCGGCACTGATCCTGGGCTACCTGCCAGGCTCGGTTCTCTGGCGGACTCGGCTGGATACGGGCTCGGTGAGCCAGCGCCTGGTCCTGGCTCTGATTCTGGCTCCCCTGGCAGCCTGGTCCTGCTGGAACATCCAACATGATCTGTCCACCTTCACTCCCATGGCCTACCACCAGCCGAATGCCTACGTCTACGACTTCAACCAGTACGATCATGTGGCCCAGGCCCTGCTGCATGGACGCCCTTGGCTGGATCTTGGCCAGGCGCCTGATCTGGCCAAGGCAGCAAATCCTTTTGACATAGCCACCCGCAACGCGCTGCTGGCCCAGGATCAGCAACCCATATATTGGGACTACGTCTACCGGGACGGCCACTGGTACTCCTACTTCGGAGCACTTCCCGTGCTGCTGCTCTTCCTGCCCTATAGAGTGATAACCAGCCTGGTGCATCCGGGTGGCTATGCCCTGCCCACCAGTTCGGCCGCAGCCCTGCTCGTCGCGATGGCCACCATCATGACCGCCCTGGCCACCATCCGCCTGCTGAACCGATGGTTCCCCCGGGTCAACCTGGCCGTGGTCGGTATGGCCCTCATGACCATGCTGGGTGGATCTGGCATGGCCTACCTCTGGTGCCGTCGCAACTTCTATACGATTCCCTTCGATGCCTCCTTGCTGGCGGTCATGACCGGACTCTGGCTCTGGATGGGAGCCAGACGGGTCCATCGACAGTCTGCGGGCACCAGTGGGCATTCGGGTCGTCGTTCAACACGAATGTGGACCGTAGAGGACGGGGACCGACCCTGGCAACTGTCCAGACCCAGGCTCTTCCTGGGATCACTGTCAGTGGCTGCCACCCTGGGCTGCCGACCAACCTTCCTGGCAGCCGGCCTACTGGCGTTGCCCCTGTTTGCCGAGGAAATAAGGGCAGTCATCAACGCCCTGTTCAGGCGTGGGCACCATACTGCCGGCCTGTCTCGAAGGCGGGCGCTGTCCCTGCTGGTCTGTGGCCTGTTGCCGGTTCTCCTGATTGCCGCTCCCCTGCTCTGGTACAACCGCTGGCGCTTCGGATCTCTGCTGGACTTCGGCAACCGGTATCAGATGACCGTCCTGGATCTGACCAACTATCATCCCGGCACCGCGGGCATGCTTCAGATCTTTGGCTACTACCTTCTGCAGCCCTTGACCACCCTGCCGGTCTTCCCCTACCTGCAATTCTCCCCTGCTCCCATGCGGGTCTGGCACTTCACCGAACCCGGTCTGGGCGGGCTGCTGGTCACCACCCCGGTACTTATACCGGCCCTTGCCCTTCTTGCTCTACCCCGGGTACGAGAAGAGCTGCAGCGTCGGGGCTGGATCCCCGGCCTGATTCTGGCCCCTGCCCTGGCGACTCTGGTCATGGCTGCAGACTCCTATATAGGGGGGTTCTCAGTGCGCTACAGCATTGACTTCGCCTGGCTGATCTGCCTGGCAGCTGTTGTGGTCATGGCCGCCGCATCCTCAACATATGAAGACGGCCGTTCCCGCTCCGGAGTGGGAACGGCCGTCATGAGCCTGCTAACACTCGCCTGTCTGACTGGGTTGGTCTTGACCTTCATCAACGCCATGGTCCTACTGGAGCACTTCGACTCCAGTCAGGCCATGAACGTAGCCGTCTGGTTCCTAGCACCCTGAGCCCGGCCGACAGCGATGTCAGGAGTCGAGGCCCTGCTGCTTGAGGGCTTGGTGATACCGGTCGACCATGTCAGCCACGATGCCATTGCCATCGCCGCCTGACAAGGTGATGACCGATGCCAGGGGCATGGTGTCGAAGAGCTGAGCAGTATTGGGATCGTCCGGCAGCGGTATGCCATCCTGATCGATACGATCGCGCATGATAGGCCCGCCAATCGAATTCTCGCGCCACTCGGCCATGGTCGATTCGGCATTCAGCGGAATGAACCTGCCGTCGCCATCCACCTGCAGGTCCTCTTCCGCAACCAGATCTCGACTTGAGGTACCCACCTGGATGCGGTAGGTGCCCGCCTCAACATGCCAGGCATCCATGGCCGTCGACCAGTAGGCGAAGTCGCGCTCGGTCAGGTCCATGCTCACCCTGCTGGACTGTCCGGCCTTCAGGAAGACCTTGGTGAAGGCCTTGAGCTCATGGCTGGGCCGATTCACCCGGCTGGCGCAGGGGGCCACGTAGACCTGCACGGTCTGTGCACCATCCACCTGCGAAGTATTGGTCACGGTCACCTCCACCCGAGCCGAGTTGGCTCCGGTCTTGGTCACTGCAACCTGATCCAGGGCGAAGTCGGCATAGGACAGACCGAAGCCGAAGGGGAAGGCCACGGGACGCTGGAAGGTGTCATAGTAGCGGTAGCCCACATAGACGCCCTCGCCATAGCGTGAATGACCCTCCTCGCCGGGGAAGGAGGTGATGGTGGGGTTGTCCTCCAGCCGGACCGGGATGGTTTCAGGCAGGTGGCCCGAGGGAGTGGCGGCACCGGTCAGCACATCCACCACGGCGCGACCACCCTCCTGGCCCAGCAGCCAGGTCTCCAGCAGACCCTTGGTCTTGTCCATCCAGTCGGCAACCGTCACCACTGCTCCATTGGAGAGGACGGCGACCACCCGGTCGTTGACCTCGGAGACAGCCTTGAGCAGGGCCACCTGCTTTTCAGGAAGGTCCATGCTGGTACGGTCAAAGCCTTCGGATTCGGCGTATTCAGGCAACCCCAGGAAGAGCACCACGGTGTCGGCTCCGCGCGCAACTTCAAGCGCTTGCCGGGTCAGGGCGGGATCCTGCTCCTTCTCATCCAACGTGAACCCGGGCGCGAAGTCCACATTCATGCCGGCCTCCTTGAAGCCATCCAGCGCTGAGGAGACCTCGGTCGGCGTGATATGCGAGGAGCCTCCACCCTGGTAGCGCGGGGTCCGTGCGAACTCGCCGATGACCGCAACTTTCTGCTTCGGGTCAAGGGGCAGAATCCTGTCCTCATTGCGCAAGAGGACGATGGACTCCTGAGCTGCTCGGCGGGCCATGTCGTTGTGTTCCTGGACGTCGTAGCGATAACCCTGTTGGGACATGGCCGGACGGGCCTTGTCGATCAGGTCCAGGATCCCCTGGGCCATCCGGTCCAGCTGCTCCTTGTCCAGCTTGCCAGCCTGCACGGCCTGGACCACCTGATCATCGGTACGGGAGGGCGGCATCTCCAGATTGAGCCCGGCCTGCAGGGCATTGACCCTGTTGTGGACGGCACCCCAGTCGGACATTACCATGCCCTGGTAGCCCCACTCGCCGCGCAGAACGTCCGTCAGCAGCCAGCGGTTCTCCGAACTGAAGACCCCGTTGATCTTGTTGTAGGCGCACATGATGGTCCAGGGCTTGGCATTTTTGACCACGTATTCAAAGGCCGGCAGGTAGATCTCGCGCAGGGTGCGCACGTCCACGTCAGAGCTGACCCTGAGCCGGTCGGTCTCCTGGTTGTTGGCCGCAAAATGCTTCAGAGATGTCCCCACCCCCTTGGATTGGACCCCATCGACCAGACCTGCGGCTTCATGCCCGGCCAGCACAGGATCCTCCGAGTAAAACTCGAAGTTGCGGCCGCCCAGCGGGCTTCGCTTGATGTTGATGCCTGGTCCCAGGATTACAGCCACCTTCTCCTGGACGCACTCCTCGCCCATGGCCTGGCCCACTTGGTAGGTCAGATCAGGATTCCAGGAGGAGGCCAATCCGGCGGTCGGAGGGAAGCAAGTGGCCGGAACCGATCCGTAGACGTCAGAACCGGTGGCCTTGCGCAGGCCGTAGGGGCCGTCAGTGATCATATAACCTTCATAGCCCTTGTCGGGCAGCCCCTGCAGGTGCCAGGAGTCGGACCCCGAGGTCAGCGAGGCCTCCTCTTGCAGGTCCAGATCCTTGGCTTTGGTATGCGTTTGTTCTGTCATGTCTTTTTCCTTTCGAGTTTTCGGGTTCGATTAGCCGGTCCGCGGCTCAGCACAGGTCCAGATTACAGGTTTTCAGACTCACTTGACCTTGCGGATCATCATGATGAAGACGGTTCCCACCAGCAGGCAGGCGATGGCGACTGGGAAGATCATCCTGTAGCCGCCGAAGAGGCCAATGATCAAAGTCGTGCACCCGGGGGCGATCACCTGGCCGATCGTATTGGCCAGGTTGAGGATGCCCAGATCCTTACCGGCCTCCTTGGCGTTCGGCAGCACGTCGACGTTCAGCGCCTGGTCGACTGACATGTAGCAGCCGTTGCCGATTCCAGCCAGGGCGGCATAGAAGTACATGCCCGTGGCGGTCGGCATCAGGAAGGGGAAGAGTATGCCGACGGCGAGGATCAGGCAGCTAGTGGCTACGATCACCTTCCGTCTGTGCAGGAAGTCTGAGAGCGGACCCGAGACCACGGAGGCCAGGATGGTTGTCACCACCGAGATCAGTGCCATGACCTTGAGTGTGGATGCGGCCTGGGCATCGCTCAGGTGGCAGTACTTCTGCAGTATATAAAGCTGGTAGCCCTGAATCATGAAGCAGCCGACAACGAAGGTGAACCTGCCCAGAAGCGCCAGGTAGAAGTCGCGGCAATTCTTGGTGGGCGGTATGAAGGACCGGCCGACATCCGCCCAGGTCCGTTCCACGACCGTGTTGGCAGCCGACTTCTCCCGGGGCCAGATCAGCACGGTGAGAATGCCGGAAAAGAGGAAGATGATCATAGCGACTACAAGGCCGGTATGGATGTTGGCCATGAACGAGCTGCCGATGATGGTTCCCAACTGCTGGCCGATGACCTGGCTGGCCCCATAGAGTGCCGAATAGGTTCCCCTGGTCGACTCGGGAATCCTGTCGGAGAGGACCGCCACGGCCGGGGCTATCAGGCAGTTGATGCCTACCTGCACAATGCACCAGCCGAAGATGATCATGGGGAGTGTATGGGACTGGATGACAAGCAGGAAGCCAAGGGCGCCGATGATGCCGCCCAGCACGATCCAGGGGGTGCGCTTGCCGACTCGGAACCTGGACATGTCAGAGAGAGCGCCGAAAACAACGTTGGCCACCAAGGCGAACACGCAGCCGATCGAATTCATCGTCCCCAGAGCCGCTTCAGCGCTGACTCCATGCAGGGAATTAAAAATCTGAGGCAGGAGGACCCCGGACCCCATGGTAAAGGGCGCGGCCCAGAGCAGGGATACCAGGACGAACCCAATGGCAAAGCGGACCTTCTCCGCGCTGTTGAGCCTTCTGCCCGTATCCGGAGCCAGGCTTGGATCCACGCCTTGATTCGCCACAGCACCGGTCTCATCTACAGAAGCCATGGCCTTGATGTTTTCCCCGATCCGGGCACCAGCCCCGTCGGCTGGGCCTCCCCTTCGATCCTTATTTTCGTCTACCATCGTTATCACTCCTTCGTGTGCAGCCTTGCAATCAGTGGCTCATCATTGAGCCGTACCAATCTCCCCCCCTTCCATAACCGGCAACTGTTCCGAACATATTATCGGAGCGAACAGTGCATTATGTGGGTTATAAACAGGTTATTTTTCCGATAGCTGAGACGACTGAGTTCACATTTCGGCGGAATTCCGAGGATTCCGGCAGGAGCGACAGGGCCAGATATCCGTTGCCTGGCATGTCGAAAAAGTATCCGGGCTGGCCAGTCAACCCGTAGGACCCAATCAGGCGAAGAATCAGCTCCTCCTCGTCGATGACCTGAGGAAAACGCAACAGAACGTTCCAGCCTCCCTCAGGCCTGAGCAGGGAGACGCAGGACTCCTTTTGGCCCAGTGTCTGTCTGAGGATTCCGAGATTGCCCCTGATACGCTTGCCCACCCGGCTGGTCTGAACGGGAATATCCGAGAGCATGGCTTCCATATCCCTGGTGATCAGAAGACTCATGGGCAGGTAGTCATCGGCTATCAGGTCAAGATGACGCTTGGCGGCGGCTACTTGGTCTGCGGGCCCGGAAACCTGGATCCAGCCCACCTTGGCATGGGGGGCTGCCAGACTCTTCGAGAACCCATCCAGGGCGAAGGTCAGCACCCGATCCTCACCAGCCAGCCGGGCACGGCCCGGCAGGGGATCCAGAGGATAGCCGAAGAAGACCTCGTCGGCGATGATGGCCACCCCCTGCCGCTGGCAGAGTTCCAGCAGCGACCGACGCTCTTCCGGATGAATGTAGGAACCGGTGGGGTTGTTGGGGTTGATAAGGACCAGGGCACGGATACGGTCGCCTCCAGGCCCCTCCAGGGCCTGCCTTACCGTGGCCAGGTCAAGGACCCAGGACCCGTCATAGGTCAGGCGGTATGGGATTGTTCGGACGCCTTCCAGACCGGCGATTGATTCAATCAGAGGATATCCGGGTCTGGGCTCCAGAATGGCGTCACCCGGGTCGCAGAGGAGCTTCATCAGCCAGGAATAAGCCTGGGATGTGGAAGAGAGCAGGTAGAGATCATCAGAATCGACCGATGTACCGTCCTCGCTCTGGCTCAATCTCTGCCGCCTGGTCAGAAACCCAGCCAGGGACTGGCGGGCCGCAAGAGGTCCCCTCGGTTCCGCCTCATAGACTTGGGGCAGAAATGACGGGGCCAGCCCGAAGCGGGTGGGATTGGAATCATTCAGCCTGCCCAGCTTGAGACCATGGGCACGTGCTTCGGCCTCGGCCAGGGCAATGCGATTGGGGCGGTCAGACCCGGTACGGTGAGAAAAATGCATGATTTTTCAACTCCTCATCCGATCCGGCAGTCGCCAGAACGCCCCATACAGGATAGTCGCAGGAAAAGCCCTGCTTCACCCCAGGTGCTTTTGCCGAAGGTCAGCCAGATAGGCGGCACCCACAATGCCAGCCTGATTGCGTAGCTTGGCAGCCACAATGGGGGTCTTGATGTCGATGTGAGGCAGGAACTTCTCGCTCATCCGGCTGACCCCGCCGCCGACGACGAAGAAATCGGGATTGAAATAGTGCTCAAGCAGACGGTAGTACTTGGTCAGACGGTTGGCCCACTTCTTGTAGCTCAGCTTCTTGCGGTCGCGCACCGATGAGGCTGCATACTTCTCCGCATCCTTGCCGTCCAGCGTCAGGTGGCCCAGCTCACTGTTGGGAATCAGCACGCCGTTGTATATCAGCGCCGTACCGATGCCGGTACCCAGCGTGGTGGCGATGACCAGGCCCTTCTGCCCCTTGGCCGCACCGTACTGCACTTCGGCGAGACCGGCTGCATCCGCGTCGTTGACAACGCTGACAGGCCTGCCGCAGGCCTTGGAAAGGACCTCCTGAACATTGGTACCGACCCAGGCCTGATCCAGGTTGGCCATGAAATCGAGCGGCTTGTCAGGCTTGACAGGGGCTGGAAAGGCAATGCCTACGGGCACGTCCGAGGGAACCTCGAAACGGTCCAGGAGCTCCTTGACCACAACCCCCACGGCCTCTGGCGTGGAGTGCTCGGGAGTCAGAATCTTCTTGCGAGGCTCGGCAAAATCGCCGATGGTCAAGTCAACAGGGGCAGCCTTGATGCCGGATCCACCGATATCCACTCCAAAAGCCTGCGCTGTTTCAATCATTGCTGCTCCTTAGCTGATCAAAGATGAGGGTCCGAACCGGCACGGTAGCGATTGTACCCCAAGCCATGCCTCTGCATCCTTGGCAGCGGCATAAGCCTGACCAGGGGCGGACCATTCATCCGGCCTTGTGCTGCAAACTGCGGGTAGCGGGATTAGGTGGAATAATGAGATTATGACCGAACACACACAGCTCATTGACGCAGTCAACGTGCGCATCACCACCAGAGAATACGACCCAAAGCCCATCGATCCCGACCTGGCCAGGCAGCTGGGCAGCACCTTGAACGCTCTGAATACGCTGAGCAGCCTGGACATGCAACTGGTCCTGGGCAAGCCGGACGCCTTCGCGGCCGACAACGCCTCCGGCCACCTGGCCAATGCGGCCAACTACCTTGCCCTGGTCGGACCCAAGGATGATCAGGAGAGCCTGGAGAAAGCAGGCTTCTACGGCGAGCGCATGGTTCTTGCCGCCACCCTGTACGGACTGGGGACGGGATGGGTGTCGGGCAGCTGGGACCGTCAGGCGGCCGAGCGCCACTGCCGTATCACCCCCAGCCAGTCGCTCTATCTGGTGGTCACCATCGGCTATCCGGCCGACCAAGTCGGCTACGGCAACCAGGACTTCGACAAGCTTTGCCAACGTCAGAGCGAGCATCGAACCTCCAAGAGTTATGAGGAGTTGACCTCAGCCATGAGCGCGCAGGACCGCCAGGATGCACCGGAATGGTTCAAGGCCGGCGTGGCTGCCGCCGCCAAGGCTCCTTCGGCCATGAACGGACAGCCGGTGCTTTTCGCCTGGGACAAGGACACAGGCGACGCCATCGCCACCCTGGACCCCTCGGTTGCCTACGGCTCCGCAGTTGATCTGGGCATAGCCAAAATGAACTTCCAGATCGGGGCCGGCGGCGGTACATGGACCTGGGGCGACGGGGGCCGTTTCATCAGATCCTGACCGTGGCTGTGCCCCAGTGACCCGGCAAGGGGGCCGTGTAGGGTGATGAACTATGAACAATGGAGCATCATCATCGCAATCCGCCGCCGAACCGAGCGCTGAAGCAGGTTCGACAACCCTTTACCTGACCCGGCATGGAAGAACGACAGCCAATGTCATGCATTTGATGCAGGGCTGGTCCGATTTCCCACTGACCAGGCAAGGCCGCGAGGATGTGCGCCAGTTCGGTCGGGGCCTGCGGCCCATTCGTTTCCGGGCGGCTTGGAGCGGCAATCTGAGCCGACAGTATGAAACAGCCCGCCTGGCCCTTGACGTGTCCGGCAATGGGGACCTGCGCGTGGGCGTGGACCCCGACCTTCGCGAGGACAATTTCGGCAGTTTCGAAGGTCGGGACGAGCGCACTACCCTTAATCAGGTCTGCGCCGCCATGGGGTTCAAGGACTTTGCTGCAGCCAGGGCAGCCTACGGCAGGAACATTCCCATCCATATGCAGGACACCTTCCACAGGTTGGACGCCCAGGACATCCTGTCTGCCGGATTGGACGAACAGGATCGTGCCGAGACCACGGCCCAGGTCCGCAGCAGAATGATCGCGGTGATGACGCGCATCGCGCAGTCTGCCATCGAAGAGGGCGGCGGGCCTGTCCTGGTGGTCTCCTCAGGCATGTGCCTGCAACAGTTTCTGGTAGCCATCGACGACCACTCCCCAATCCCAGACATGGACAACACCGCCGTAACCAAGGTGATTTATGGGGATGACGGCTTCCGTCTGGCGGGCCCGGTCAGCTCCATGGAGTACTTCCAGGCAGGAAGCCGGGACAAGTAGCAGACGGAACTGCCAGGCGCGCTGCACTTCTCCGGCTATTAGATTTTTATCGGTTTTATTTCCGTCCCGGCGTGTCTAGAAGTGCACCAGCAGCGAGAGGGAATTGACCATTCCAAGGACCGCAGCTATATTGAAATCGTCAGTTTCAGGGAAGGTGAAAGTCCTTACTGGCGGTATCCGGTTGAATACCGGGAGCCCGCGACCCGCGCAAGCGGTGGATATCGGTCAAAGTCCGAAGCCAACGGTTACAGTCCGGATGGAAGAAACGAGGCCCTCTATGAGCATGCCCAATTCTCATTCACATACCACTGCAAACGCAAACAAGGACACGCGCTTCGACGATGTCCACTCCACAGGTGCAGGCGGTTCAGGACGCTGGTCGACAAAGCGGATTGCGGTCTACGCGCTCTTCGTAGCCCTGGCCATGGTTCTGAGCTTCTTCTCCTTCCCGATCTTCCCTGCCGCCCCTTGGCTCAAATACGACCCCTCAGGCATCGTCGTCCTGGTATGCGGCTTCGCCTTCGGTCCGGCGGCTGCCGCCATCATCTCCATCCTGGGATTCGTCCCGCACCTGTTCACCAACCCCTTCGGTGCATTGATTTCGATGATTGTGGCCCTGGCACTGAGCGTGCCGGCAGCCGTGATCTACCGCAGGATGCACAGCCGTAAGGGAGCAGTCATCGGAATCGTCTCAGGCGCCATTCTGGGCGTGATCGCGGCCATTCTGTGCAACGTGGTGATCACCCCCTTCTATGCGCACATGTCCATGGCCAAGGTGATTGCCATGATTGTGCCGATCCTCCTGCCCTTCAACCTGATGAAGTTCGCCATCCACGGCGTGGTCACCTTCCTGATCTACAAGCCCATCTCCACGCTGATCAACAAGTAGGCCACGGCAGTTCGGAAAGTCATGGCAGCATCCATGACCCAAACCACAGTCTCGGATTCAGCGGCCTCGAAGGCAACGGTCGCCCGCCTCAGCCGGGTCTCCTTCTCCTATGACGGAGGCCGGACCTGGGCCTTGGACCACCTGTCCATGGAGGTGCATGCAGGCGAGCATCTGTGCATCCTGGGGGCGAATGGTTCCGGCAAATCCACCCTGGGAAGCATCCTCTCGGGTGCGACTGCACCTGACCACGGCCAGGTCGAACTTATGGGCCGGGCAGTCTGTTCAGATACCCCAGATCAAGGCCGACGGATTGACGCTGGAGCCTACCGGCAGGCACGCCGACGCATCGGCATGGTCTTCCAAAACCCCGAGGACCAGATCGTGACCACAGTCGTCCAGGACGACGTGGCCTTCGGACCCGAGAATCTGGGCATGCCGCGACAAAAGATGCTCTCCTGCGTACCGGCTGCCTTGAAGCAGGTGGATCTGCAGACGCGGATGAATGACGATCCCACCCGTATGTCGGGCGGGCAACAGCAACGATTGGCTCTGGCCGGCAGCCTGGCCATGAATCCAGGCATGATGGTGCTGGACGAACCTGGTGCCATGCTTGATGCGGCCGGTCGGCAGGAGATTCAATCAATCCTTTGTCGGCTGACGGCCCAAGGCACGGCTGTCGTCCACATCACCCACCTGCTCGAGCAGGCCAGGCAGGCTGACCGGGTCCTCGTGCTTGACCACGGGCGCATCGTAGCCTCCGGGAGTCCTGACGAAATCCTGACCAGGCAGGATCTGCCTGTTCTTTTTGACGAACCGAACCAAAATCCGCTGACTCGAAGCGGGGCATCAGATAGGAACGCGGAGATCGCAGTCGATGACCACGCCATCTCCATGGTCAAGTTGTCGGATGTCTCTTACAGTTTTCCGGATGCCGGAAACAAAGCCCTCAGCCAGGTGAATCTGGAGCTTGCTGCAGGACAGACCCTGGCCATTATCGGGCGCAACGGATCCGGCAAGTCCACCCTGGCCAGGCTCATCTGTGCCCTGGCCGGACCCGACAGCGGATCCATCCAGGTGGCCGGCCTGCCCCTGGCCGGACCCGACCGACCCAAGGCCAAGCATCTGCGACGCCAGAATCTCAAGCTTCTGCGCAAAAGGGTCGGCTATGTCATGCAATATCCCGAACATCAGCTTTTTGCGGATACTGTTGCCCAGGACATCGCCTATGGTCCACGCAACCTGGGCTATGGTCCCGATCAGGTGCAGCATCGGGTGGATGAGGCCATGCAGCTTTTGGGCATCAAAGATCTGGCCGACCGCTCCCCCTTCGACCTTTCGGGGGGTCAGCGGCGCCTGGTGGCCATCGCCGGGGTCGTGGCCTGCAGCCCGCGACTGCTGGTTTTGGACGAGGTCACCGCCAGCCTCGACCCCCAGGCCTGCGCACGCATCATGACACTGCTTCGAGTACTCCATAAGCGTGGGGTCACCATCGTCATGAGCACCCACGCCGATCGCGAGGCCCTGGACCTGGCCGACCAGACCCTGCTCCTGGAACATGGGGAGACACTGGCCTATGGGCCTACTGCGGAAGTAGTGGAGCGCTACCATCAACTGCTCGCCGCAGACGCAGCAGAGAAGCGAGCCGCTGGGAAGAAAGAAGCAGGGAAAGAGACCAATCAAACCCAGGCGGACCATAAATCCCTATCCTTGCTGGCGAGGCTTGACCCGCGAGCCAAGCTGGTGACCTTCCTCCTTGCCATGTTCACCGCCTTCGCCATCTCCACCCCGGCGCAACTTGTTCTGGCACTGGTGGTCACTGTCGGCCTCTTCGCCGCCGCCCGGGCCCCACTGCGTTCCATCATGAACTCGGTCAAGGGCTTTCTGGTCCTCATGCTTCTGCTGGCCCTGTTCAATCTTTTGGTCACCCAGACCGGTCATAGATTGGCTGCCTGGGGTCCACTCGTACTGACCACCGGAGGCATTTGGGTGGCCGTACTATACGCCTGCCGCTTCATGTTGATCATTTTTTTGGGGGCGCTCCTGGTGGAGACCACCACCCCAACGCAGATGACCGATGCCTGTGAGTCCCTGCTGAGCCCACTGTCCAGGCTGGGTATCCACACCAACGAGATCGCCCTGGTCCTATCACTGGCTCTGCGCTTCATCCCCACCCTGGGGCGTGAGGTTCAGGCCATTGTGGAAGCCCAGGCCGCCAGGGGCGGATCCATCGAGTCCGGCTCGCTCTCGCAGCGCCTGCACGCGGCCATAGCCATCACCGTCCCTGTCTTCGCCGGAGCTCTGCGTCACGCTGACAACCTGAGCCGGGCCTTGGATGCCCGATGCTATGAGGGCAGCCGTCAACAGCGCACCCACTACCGACTGCTGCGACTGGGCAGGATGGACATCCTGTTCATCGCTCTCATGGCCCTCTATCTGCTGGCCCTGCTGCTGCATCCCCTGTTCTGAGCGGGCAGACCGCTTCAAGCGCTTACCCCGCTGTCCTTTCAACGTCACTTGGGCTTTCTTCCACGCCTAGCCTGGGTGCCCCATCACGCAACCGCCTGAATCACTGGCTACTTGAGCAAGCGAGCCGGGATGACTGGACGGCTGAATCGGGAACGCTAAGCGTCAGTTGCTGTCGATTTCATCGCTGCCTTAAGGCTGATAGAAAAATGATCAAGCCCTTCAGTGGACTCGTAAGTCAAAAGCAAATGCCGAGCTCATTCTGCCAATTGACGCCATATATATTTCAAGCAATGCTTCAGGAACGACATTGCAGATATCAACACAAATCCTTGGCAGCACAAAATAAGAGGGGCCGGAACACCATTCATGTGTTCCGGCCCCTCTTCAGTCAGCCACGTCAGGCATTAACCCTGTATCTCAGTCACTTGCAGGCGAACTCTGACCGGACTGCTCAGAACCCTGACCATCCTGGCTCTGGCTGTCGGCCTCGCCTACCGGCGGAACATCAGCGTCGGAAGAACCAACCGAGGCTCCAACCAGTTCAGGCTCCTGGTTCTGCCCATCGGCAGGATTGGCCGCATGCCTGGGTCCCTCAAAGGGCTTGCCAGTGAAAGTGAACTCACCCAGAATGCCCTCGCCTTCGGCATCGACCCGGACGGACTCATTGTCTGTAAGTTCGCCCAAGAGGATCTTCTCGGAGACGGCATCCTCGATGTCCCGCTGGATGACACGGCGCAGGGGCCGGGCACCCAGGAGCGGGTCGAAGCCCTTCTCGGCCAACAGATCCTTGGCCTTGTCGGTCAGATCCAGGGACATGTGGCGCTCGAAGAGACGATCGTTAAGCTGGGCGATGTCCAGGTCGACGATCTTGCGGACCTGGGGCTCGGTCAGCTGCTGGAAGACGATGATGTCATCCAGGCGGTTCAGGAACTCGGGCCTGAACTGCTGCTTGAGCTCACTGGTCACCTGGTCCTTCATCCGCTGATAGGAGGTCTCGGTGTTGCCACTCACGTTGAAGCCGGTGTTGGCCGCCTTGGCGATGTCACGGGTTCCAAGGTTGGTGGTAAGGATGATGATGGTGTTCTTGAAGTCCACCATGCGACCCTGCCCGTCGGTCAGATGGCCGTCGTCCAGCACCTGCAGGAGGGTGTTGAAGATGTCCGGGTGAGCCTTCTCGATCTCGTCGAAGAGAACCACGGAGAATGGCTTACGCCTGACCTTCTCGGTCAGCTCGCCGCCCTCTTCGTATCCCACGTACCCCGGAGGGGCACCGAAGAGACGAGAGGTGGAGTACTTCTCCGAAAACTCGGACATATCCACCCTGATCAGGGCATCCTCGTCGTCAAAGAGGAACTGGGCCAGAGCCTTGGCCAGCTCGGTCTTGCCCACACCGGTGGGTCCAGCGAAGATGAAGGAACCTGCAGGACGCTTGGGATCCTTGAGGCCCACACGGGTACGGCGGATGGAGCGGGACAGGGCGGAGACGGCCTCATCCTGGCCGATGATCCGCTTGTGCAGCTCCTTCTCCATACCCAGGAGCTTCTTGGACTCGGCCTGGGTCAGCTTGAAGACCGGAATGCCGGTGGTGGAGGAGACCACCTCAGCGATCACGTCCTCGTCGACGACCATCTTGACGTCGGACTCGCCCTCGTGCCAGGCCTTCTCCTTCTCCTTGCGCTCGGCCTCCAGCTTCTCCTGGCTGTCGCGCAGCTGAGCGGCCTTCTCGAAGTCCTGATCCTTGATGGCCTGGTCCTTCTGGGCGGAAATGCGATCCACCTTGGTGTCCAGCTCCTTGAGCTCCGGCGGGGCGGTCAGCCGCTTGATGCGCAGACGTGCGCCAGCCTCATCGATCAGGTCGATAGCCTTGTCAGGCAGGTTCCTGTCCTGGATGTAGCGTGCAGAGAGCTCAGCTGCCGACTGCAGGGCCTTGTCGGTGATAGTGACGTGGTGATGATGCTCGTAGCGGCCACGCAGACCCTTGAGAATCTCTATGGTCTGGGCGATGGTCGGCTCGGAGACCTGAATGGGCTGGAAGCGCCGCTCCAGGGCCGCATCCTTCTCGATGTACTTGCGGTACTCGTCGGTGGTGGTCGCTCCGATGGTCTGCAACTCGCCGCGGGCCAGCAGGGGCTTGAGCATGTCAGAGGCACCCAGGGCCCCATCTGCCGAACCTGCACCGACGATGGTGTGAATCTCATCGATGAAGAGAATGATGTCGCCCCGGGTCTTTATCTCCTTGAGCACCTTCTTCAGACGCTCCTCGAAGTCGCCCCGATAGCGGGAACCGGCCACCATGGAGCCCAGATCCAGCGAGTAGACCTGCTTGCCCTTGAGGGTCTCAGGAACATCACCGTTATGGATTTTCTGGGCCAGGCCCTCGACCACGGCTGTCTTGCCTACGCCGGGCTCTCCGATCAGCACCGGGTTGTTCTTGGTCCTCCTGGACAGGACGACCATGACCCTCTCGATTTCATTGGCCCGGCCGATGACCGGATCCAGCTTGCCTTCAGCGGCTTCCTGGGTCAGGTTCCTGCCAAACTGGTCCAGAATGGCCGAACCGGTCTGTCCACCCTTGTTGGAAACGCCGCCGGCATTGGCCAGATCGCCCTTGCCGGCATCGCCGCCTTCGTGGCTGCCGCGAATCATGTCAATGGTGGCGGTCCGCAGATCGCCCAGATCCACACCCATCTTGATCAGCACCTGGGTGCCGACGCCTTCACCCTCGCGGATGAGACCCAGCAGAATGTGCTCGGTGCCGATGTAAGAGTGGCCGAGCTGAAGAGCCTCGCGCAGCGACAGCTCCAGGACCTGACGGGCGTGCGGTGTGAATGGGATGTGCCCATTGGGGACCGCATTGCCCTTACCGATCATCTCCTCGACCTGTTTGCGGGTGGCATCCAGCTCCACGCCCTTGGAGGCCAGGGCCTTGGCGGCGACACCGTCACCCTCCCTGATCAGGCCCAGGAGGAGGTGCTCGGTGCCGATGTAATTGTGCTGCAGGGTGCGGGCCTCTTCCTGCGCCAGCACAATCACCCGCCGCGCACGGTCGGTAAACCGTTCGAACATACTTGTCCTTCCCTTTGATCCGTAATTCACTCTACAGATTTACGGTGACGTTTATTCTCGGCCCACCGGGGATTGCGCTCTGAACGCAACGAGGCCTTGGAATCAGTCCTCTGAGTCGTCTTCTGACTCCATCTGCTCCATGAGTTCCACCTCAGGTCGCTCCTCGCGTGGCTTCTGCCTGACCACATCAATATGAAGATCGTCATAGGCGGGCTGGGACTGGACCCAGAGATGGGACTCCTCCTGGGGCTCGATCTCGGAATGCTCGCCGCAGCCATGGTCCAGGGAGATAACACGCCCGTCGTCCGGACTCCAACGATTGGCGCAGACACCGAACATGGTGCCCAGATCACCTGCCAGGGGAATCATGAAGCCGCATGTCTCACAGGCCTTGCCCTTGGCCGTCCGGGTAGACAGGGACTTTGGACCGTGCTGCCCCTCGTACCAGCGCTTGGCAGTGGCGGACCGGGCCTCGGCGGTCATCACGTGTCGGCGGCTCAGAGCGAAGCAATCGACGGCCTCATCCAAGTCGGCGGAAGAGGTCTGTGCGTCAAGGGAAACCTGATTATTCGGTTCCTGCCCGTGAACGTCCTTATCGTCACCTGAGCGGTCTACCAGGCGGAAGACCGCACCGTCGGTCTCCTCGTCAGCACCGTCGGCATCATCCGAGGCTGATTCATTCTGGCTCTCTTCATTGTCCCCTGGGGCCTGCTGTGCTTCGGAAGTCTGAGGTCCCGCCTGGGCAGGCTTGTATCCGGCTGTCAGCCTGGGATCGTCGGGATCGGTTCCCATGACATCAGTCACGCTCAGATCCGAGGGCAGAAGGCGGTCCTTCCAGGGAACCCATGCCGGGGGCTGCAGGGCCGCATCGGTAGGCACCAGAGAGGATTCATCCACAGTCCAGGTATCGGCATCCTCATCACGGTAGAGGGTGACCGACCACTGCCAGCCCTCGTAGCCCTTGATGGCCGAGGCGAACCGGTAGTCCCAGACACCATCCCCGATCAGGGTGCGGCCGACCAGCTGGCCGACCTCATCACTGTCGGCAGCCACGCTCAGAGCTACTCGCCTGGCCAGTCCCTCAGGATCCAGGTCCTCTTGAACCATCTATCACACCTTCATCATCAGTGGGACCGGACCAAACCGATCCACGTCGGATTCTTCTCGCCGTCCACTCAGTCCGGCACGTCAAAGTCATCAGCCACAGCCCTCAGGAGGGTGGCCAGTTTGGCGGATTCGGCCCGACCCGGGTAGTGGTGCCGACGCAGGCCATTGCCGGCCGAATCCAGCAGCTTGATCAAATCCTCCACGATGGCGGCCATATCGTCCGGATCGGGCCGCTTGGCACGCAGAATGGAGGGGGTCGGCCCCACCAGCTTCAGATCCAGGGCCTGGGGGCCCTTGCGGCCCTCAGCCACTGAGAACTCCACTCGGGATCCCTTGCGTATGGTGGACACCCCAGCAGGCAGGGCTGACGAGGGCAGGAAGACATCCCCGCCTTGCTCATCCGTGATGAACCCGAACCCCCGCTTGGCGTCGTACCACCGTACTCTCCCGCTGGGCATGCTCTGCCACTTCCTTACGTTGCTTCTTGAACAAATATATCCGGAATCAGTCTACCTGACCTGGACGCGCAGGACGACCCTTCTTGTCATAGGCGTACGGGACGGGCGTCGGCAGAATTGGCCTGGTCTTCAACGCCCCCCTGATCCCGCCTGACGGCCCTGGGGTATGACGATGGTGAAGGTCAGGCCGCCTCCCGGGGTCTGCGAGGCGCATATGAACCCCTGATGGGCCTTGACAATGGACTGGACGATGGCCAGGCCAAGCCCCGTGCCGCCCTTCTCCCGAGCCCTGGACGGGTCAGCGGTATAGAAGCGCTCGAAGAGCCTGGACCTGGATTCCTCCGGGACGCCAGGCCCATGGTCGACCACGCGAATGATGGCATAGTCGGTGCCCACATGGCTGTTTTCCGCCACCTGCATCGCCTCGGCCAGGTGTCCCAGCGATGATTCGGTGGCATCCAACCTAGTCAGATCCGCTGGAGCGATGGTCGCCTTGACCAGGCCCAATCCCACCTGTACCGGCGAATCAGACGGGGTGTAGCGGTGGATATTGCCCACGATATTGGTAATCACCTGACGAAGGCGGCTGGGGTCTCCTGTCACCTGTACCGAGGGCAAAGGTCCTTCCTGGATATCCAGACTGACCGATGGACCCAAATGCCCACCCACGGTTATTTTCTCCTTGTTGCGTCCCTTGAGGCCCGACAGTCCCTTGTTGGCCGTGGCTGGCATCTCGTGGGGGGCAGGCTGATCCTCGGTATGCAGGCAAACCCTTCCGGTAGCCACATCCCTTCCCAAGTCCAGGGCATGCAAGTCGTCCACTCCGTCTCGCACCAGTCCAGTCAGATCGACCGGCAGGGTCGTATCGATTCCCCTGCCCTCATCCAGACGAGCAAGCGAAAGCAGATCCGTGACCAGAACCGTCATTCTGGTTGAAGAGTCCTCGATGTGCTGGATGGACTTGTCGGCACGCTCCAGAGCCCCTGGATAGTCGCGCTGCATCCTGTAGAGCTCCGCATAGCCATGGATGGCAGCCAGAGGAGTGCGCAGCTCATGACTGGCGTCCGAAACGAACTGCTTCATCTTTTCAGTGGTCTGGCGCTGCTCGTCGAAGGAATGCTCGATTCGCGCCAGCATGGCATTGAGGGATGCCGCCAGGGAGCCCACCTCGGTATTCTCCGGGAAGCTGGGAATGCGTTGGGAAAGGTCACCGGCCGCTATCTTTGCAGCGGTCTTCTCGATGCGTTTGAGGGGAACCAGAGTAGACTGAATCAGCAGGACCGAAATGATTCCGCCCAGAAGAACCACCACGACGGAGATGACCATGCAGAAAGCCGTCAGATCGTGTACTGCCTCATCCTGGTCGCTCATGGACAGTCCGATGAAGAGTACACCGCTGATTTCGGAACCGTCCAGTTCATTGCGCAGCTTCCACTGCATGGCCACTACCCGCCAGGAGGCCCGGGCTCGCTTCATGGTGTCCCGGTCGGGCGAGGCCTGTTGAGAGACGCGCACGTAGGCTGGTACCGTGGTCGGCTGGCCCAGGGGTATCGAACCCAAGCTACCGTCGGCGGGCAGACGCGGTCGGGAGATGACGCCGTTGACCTGCATGGGATTCAGATCGTCCGAAATGATGTGCAGGTCGTTGTCGCGGATCTGCAGGAAGTAGTCGGTGGGCCCCAGACCGTTCTTGCTCAGATCCTCCTGGCGCAGAAGGGTGGCGTTGCGGATGCCCAGGTTGGCCTGACGAATCAGCTGGGAGTCCGTGCGCTTCATCAGATAGTCGTCGGCCATCTGGCAGATGGCTACAGAGACGCCCACCGTGCCCACGATGAGCAGGATGAGCATGCTGGCCACAAGTTTGGTGCTTAGGGGTATGGCAGCCAGAGGCGACCTGGGTATGGAGCGACCCCTCGGCTTGCTGGAGCCGGCTGCCTTGCCGGAGTCCGGACCCATGAAAGACCTGGACCTGTCAGCCACCCTCGGATCGGGAGCGGACGACGGTTCTGTCTTGGGGACCGGACCCTGGGGATTAGTCGCCATCGCCGCCATCCGATGCGTCCTGCCTGGGTGCCCGGATCATGTAGCCGATGCCCCGCTTGGTCTCGATCAGCGGGGTGACCTTATGTTCCCCGCCATGTCCGTCGCTGACGGTGATGCCATCCACCTTCTTGCGTAGGTAGGAGATGTAGGATTCCACGATGGCCGCATCGCCTCCCCAATCGTATTGCCAGACGTGGTCCAGGATCTGGGCCTTGCTGAGCACGCGGCCTTCGTTGTCCATCAGATAGCGCAGCAGCTTGTATTCGGTCGGACTCAGGTCGATGGGTCGGCCGGCCCTGGTGACGTCGTGGGAATCCTCGTTGATCTCCAGATCGCCCACGCGGATGACCGGGTCGTCCTCCTGGTGCTCGCGGGTCCTGCGCAGTATGGCCTTGATCCTGGCAACGACCTCCTCCAGGCTGAAAGGTTTGGTCACGTAATCGTCGCCGCCCACAGTCAGCCCCATGACCTTGTCCTGGGTGTCATCCCTGGCGGTCAGGAAGAGCACCGGCGCATCGATTCCCGCCTGACGGATACGGGAGGTGACTGTAAATCCATCGATGTCAGGCAGCATGACATCCAGGACGATCAGATCTGGCTGGATACGTTCGATGACTTGAATGGCCTCGGAGCCGGATGCCGCGGTTTCGACAGCAAAGCCCGCGAAGTGCAGGGAGGCCACCAGCAGATCCCTGATGGACGGTTCGTCGTCGACCACGACCAGTTGTGCTTGCGTCGGTTTGCTCATGGCTTCAGCTTGCCGCGTCTTTCTGGGTATTGTCTGAAAGTTCGCTGACCGTCTTCGTCGGAAGTGCCTCCTTTTTCGCGGCACTGGACTTGCGAATGTTGGACTTGCGATCATGAGCCCCGGTTCGGCTGCTCCGACGCCACCAGATCGCCACAGCCACGACCAGAATGACCAGGATCACGGCAGTCACCGAGAGAGCGATGATCATGACCCGGTGATGCCGCTGGTTTTGCTTCAGGGTCTCCACCTGGGTCATCATGGCCTTGGCCGAGCCCACCCAGTCAGGGTTCCGGCCCTTGGTGACCGGCTCCAGAGCAGCCTGCGAGAGCTGATCCACACTGGATTGGTCCTTGAGCCAGGCCTGCGAGTTGCTCGAGACCGCCACGACCAATTTGCCGTCCTGAGAGGCCACGGCCAGCAAAACCGTGTCGTGGGCAGGCTTCATCGATTCGAGCACACGGGATGCCCAGGTCTCGGGCTTGACTCCCGCGTAGAAATGCGGCAGGTAGAGCAATCGGACCGATACTCCGGTTTCCTCCGCAGTCTCCTTGATTGCATCCTTGACGGAACCCACATCAGAACCCAGCAGATTCTGCGGATCGGTGATCGTATCGGTCATGGTTCCGGCATCGGTCTGAGGTTCATCGGCATAACCTCTGGTAGGTCCAAGGGCACCGACCGCCAACACCATCGAGAGCAGGAGAGCCAGAACCCTCCTCATGGCCGAAAGGCTGAGCGAACTCGTCTTGTGGAGAGGAATTCGTTCGACCACATGGGTCCGTGGGAGGGGCAACTGCGTGAACACTGTCATAGTGTCCACAGTAGCGGTTGACGGTATTGGACTCCCCCACCATCACCGCCATTCAAGGAAAGGACGACCATGACACGGTTCCAAGTTGATTCGGATCAGATACAGACGGCCTCCGGCGCGGTCAGCGGCTCGATAGGGGCCATCAGAGATGCCGTGGCGGGAATGTACACCAATCTGGACAATCTCCAAAGCGTCTGGCAGGGTTCGGCGGCCAGCCAATTCGCCACGGTGGCCCAGCAGTGGCGTGCCTCGCAGGCCCAGATGGAACAGGCTCTTGAAGGCATCCAGGCGGCCCTGACCCAGGCTTCGGCCCTCTATGCAGACACAGAAGCCCAGGCCACCCGCCTCTTCGCCGGAGCCTGAACGCCGGGCGGATGAACACGCAGCTTCACCCGATCTTCCGATAGCAGACCGATGCAAAACCCAGAGAAACCAGATCCGGAAAACATAGATCCGGAAACCTGGATTTGGAAACCTGGATTCGGAAAACCGATAATGCAGTAACAGAAAAGGCGAACAGGGGCCTGCACACCATTGTCCGGCGTGCAGGCCCCTGTCCTTGGCGATCACCAGGTTCAGCCGATAGGCATCTGGTTGAACCTATAAGGATCAGTAGCCCATGTCGCCCTGAGGCTGAGCGGCAGCAGGTGCCGGAGGCTCAGGCTTGTTGGCTACGACAGCCTCGGTGGTCAGGAAGAGCCCGGCGATGGAGGCCGCGTTCTGCAGGGCGGAACGGGTCACCTTGACGGGGTCGGCCACGCCGGCCTCCAGCAGATCCTGGTACTCATTGTTGGCGGCGTTGAAGCCCTGGCCAGCAGGCAGCGAACGGACCTTGTTGATGACCACGTCACCGGAGACGCCGCTGTTCTCGGCGATCTGCTTGATGGGGGCCTCGATGGCGCGGAAGACGATGGATGCGCCGGTGGACTCGTCGCCATCCAGCTTGACATCCTTCTCGGCCTTGGCGGCGGCCTGAACCAGAGCCACGCCACCTCCGGGCAGCAGACCCTCTTCGATGGCGGCCTTGGCGTTACGGACAGCATCCTCGATGCGGTGCTTACGCTCCTTGGCCTCGACCTCGGTGGCTGCGCCGACCTTGATGACGGCCACGCCGCCGGCCAGCTTGGCCAGCCGCTCCTGCAGCTTCTCACGGTCGTAGTCGGAATCGGTGTTCTCGATCTCGGTGCGGATCTGGCCCACGCGGGCGGAGACCTCGTCCTTGGAACCGCCACCGGAGACGATGGTGGTCTCGTCCTTGGAGACGATGACCTTCTTGGCTGTGCCCAGCACGCTCATGTCGATGGAGTCCAGCTTGAGACCGAGCTCATCGGACACGACCTGTGCACCGGTCAGAATGGCCATATCCTGCAGCATGGCCTTGCGGCGGTCGCCGAAGCCAGGAGCTTTGACGGCGCAGGAGTTGAAGGTGCCGCGAATCTTGTTGAGAATCAGGGTGGGCAGCGCCTCGCCGTCCACATCCTCGGCCACGATCAGCAAGGGCTTGCCGGTCTTCATGACCAGCTCAGCGATGTGGACCACGTCCTGCTGGCTGGAGACCTTGCCCGAAGTCAGCAGAATGTAGGGATCATCCAGAACGGCGGTCTGGTCGTCGTTGTTGGTGACGAAGTAGGGAGCGATGTAGCCCTTGTCGAAGCGCATGCCCTCGGTGAACTCCAGGTCCAGTCCGAAGCGGTTGTTGTCCTCGACGGTGACCACGCCGTCCTGGCCGACCTTGTCCAGAGCCTCGGCGATCTCATTGCCAATCTCGGGGTCGCCTGCAGAGATGGTTGCGGTGGCAGCAATCTGGTCCTTGGTCTCGACTTCCTTGGACTGGGCCACGAGCTCCTTGACGATGGCGTCAGCGGCCTTCTCGATGCCGCGGCGCAGGGCGATGGGGTTGGACCCGGCAGCCACGTTCTTCAGACCCTCATGCACCAGGGCCTGAGCCAGCACGGTGGCGGTGGTGGTGCCGTCTCCTGCGACGTCGTCAGTCTTCTTGGCGACTTCCTTGACCAGCTCGGCGCCGATGCGCTCGTAAGGATCCTCCAGGTCGATCTCCTTGGCGATGGAGACGCCGTCGTTAGTGATGGTCGGCGCGCCATAGGACTTGTCCAGCACCACATTGCGACCCTTGGGGCCCAAAGTGACCTTGACCGTGTCGGCAAGCTTGTCCAGGCCGGCAAGCATGCCCTGACGAGCTTCCTCGTCATACTCGATGATTTTTGCCATTGTTGCTTCCTCCGTCATGGCTTGAGGTTTCATGACCCACCGTCGGCGTGGAACGGAACCCGACCGTCAGCTGTCGTGTTATCACTCCCGCACCTCGAGTGCTAATTCAGCAGATTAGCACTCGTTGGGACCGAGTGCCAACCCGAGGCGAAAATACGCTGCAGGCTGTATGCCATATCGGCCCCTGCACATCGGTCGCGTAGGCAGATAATCCGCACCCTGCTCAGTCCTGGCTCGGCATCTGGGTATAGACAACGTGCCATAAAAAAGGACCCCGGAACGACCGGGGTCCCCATGACGAATACAGAAGACGACAATCAGAGCTTGGTGACCTTGGTTGCCTGCAGACCCTTGGGGCCCTGCTCCACCTGATATTCGACCTTATCTCCCTCATCAAGGGTCTTGAAGCCATCGGACTGAATGGCCGAGTAGTGCACGAACACGTCCTCGCCGCCATCGTCGGGATTGATGAATCCGTAACCCTTGCCAGCGCTGAAGAATTTCACAGTGCCTTGTGCCATAACTAACTTCCTTAACATAGGTGCCGCGTCACAACAGATACGAGACTGACCGCATCTGCCTGGTCGGCAAGGTCAGTTTAGGCCTATTTATGAGGCAATTGCAAAACGCCGAGCCGAAATTCTGAATGTTGCGCCGTCGCATTTCCTCCGCTGTCCGGTTGACCGAACTCACTGCATGAGGATGGCTTCCACCGGAGTGGAGGCCACTGAGGACTGCTCCACCTGGGTGATACCCAGCAGGTTGGCCACCTCTTGGGCAGTGGCCTTGTCGGCCTCGTTACGGTAACGGACCGTGCTTACGCCAGGCAGGGCACCTTGCGGGTTGGATGCCGTGACCGCAGTGTAACCGGCATTGACCAGAACCTGGCGCTTATTGCCGGCATACCCGGTGACCCTGGTTCCGTTGATGACAGTGACCTGCGTGCCGCGGTTGACTACAGGAGCCGGGCTACTGCTGGAAGCGCTTGCCGAAGGCGATTGGGAAGACGGCTTGGAAGTCTGCTCCTGGGAGGCTTGATCGGTGGCGGTCGCACTGCTTGAAGCAGAAGAGGAGGCTGAGCGATTCGGCAGATGGCTGCTGATGACCCGCGAAGCATCAGTGTGCGTCTGCTGCCAAGGCAGAGAACCGCTGACCGCGGCCCATACGCCCAGACCGCACAGCATCGCCAAGACAAGCACCAGCAGGTAGGGCAGAGCCCTGACCGACAGGGAACGAGGCCCACGATGCACGCCTACAGGCCCCTTGGGAGGGTTGTCGAACGCATCATGAACCTGAGGGCGCGCCTGCGTCCCATTGTCGCGCGTGCTAGCCATGAACTCTCCTCTGCTCCACCGAATCCTGAACCATTATAAGTAATGCGTCGCCGGGTCAACATTCCACTGACCATTCGACGTACTCCGCCAACCCTGGAGTGGCCAAGGCGACTCTGACCAGCCCATATGGCCAAGCGATATAGTGACCTTATGAACAGCAGCCAGCCTATTGCCGCAACCTCCTCTGAGCCGACGAACGGAACCGGTACTAACCCTCCGACCATAGCAGGAGGCCAGGGCCGAACCCAGCGCAAACCCCTAAGCGCCCTGGTGGACCCCGGCTGGGCTCGTGCTCTGGCACCGGTCGAGCCCAACATTCACCGGATGGGCGACTTCCTCAGAGCCGAGCTTGCCCAGGGCCACCGCTATCTGCCTGCCAGCAAGAACATCCTGCGCGCCTTCACCATACCTTTCGACTCCATCAAGGTCCTGATTGTGGGCCAGGATCCCTACCCGACGCCCGGCCACCCAGTAGGTCTGAGCTTCTGCGTGGATCCTGCGGTCAGCCCCATCCCCGGCTCCCTGCGCAATATCTACACCGAGCTGAGCTCCGACCTGGGCCTGCCCACGCCTTCCAACGGCGATCTGACGCCTTGGACCAGGCGAGGGGTCATGCTGCTCAACCGCTGCCTGACCGTGCGGGTGGGCAAACCGGCCAGTCACCGCAACAAGGGCTGGGAGGAAATCACCGATGCCGCCATCCGCGCCTTGAACGACAGACGCGACCAGGAGGGTAAGGTCCGGCCCCTGGTCGCCATCCTTTGGGGACGGCAGGCCCAGAGCCTGGAGCCTCTGCTGACCAACGCCGCCATCATCAAATCCCCGCATCCCAGCCCCTTGTCGGCCCGGTATGGCTTCTTCGGCTCCCGTCCCTTTTCCAAGGCCAACCAAGCACTGGAGGCCATGGGCGCCCAGCCGGTGGACTGGTCCCTGACCTGAGTCCCTCTCTGGCTGAGTCGTCAGGAAATGCCGTTACCATGTCTGCTATGGCATTATTCCCACCCCGACCCAGTCAGTCCCCATCTGTTCAGCCCAGTCAGGATCGGCAGGTTCCACCAATCAGCCAGGACGACCTGCAACGCTGCCGTCAGTTGGCCGACCGGATCCGGACCCGCTTTTCAAGGACCCTGGTTGGTCAGGAGAACCTGCGTGAGGCCCTGATTTTGACTCTGGTCGCCTCAGGACACATCCTGATTGAATCCGTGCCCGGCCTGGCCAAGACCACTGCCGCCCAGACCCTGGCCACCTCGGTCTCCGGCAGCTTCAAGCGGATCCAGTGCACGCCCGACCTGATGCCCTCGGATCTGGTAGGCACCCAGGTCTACGACTTCTCCACACAGCGCTTCTCCACACAGCTGGGCCCTATTCATGCCAACTTCGTCCTCCTGGACGAGATCAATCGCTCCAACGCCAAGACCCAGTCGGCCATGCTGGAGGCCATGGCCGAGGGCGCCACCACCATCGGCGGCGAGCGCATAGCCCTGCCCCGGCCCTTCATGGTGATCGCCACACAGAACCCCATCGAGGAGGAGGGTACGTACAACCTGCCCGAGGCCCAGATGGACCGATTTATGCTCAAGGCCGTCATGACCTATCCTGATGCCGACCAGGAGACCCGAATGCTGCAGATGCTGACCAGTCGCGGCACTGATATGCCCGGCAAGGACGATCTGGACGCCCTGACCATCGCCGACGTGGAATTCCTTAGGCAGAAGGCCCGGCAGGTCCACGTGGCACAGCCCATCATGCGATATGCAGTCGATCTTGCAGCCACCAGCAGGGGGGCTGGATCGCGGCCCATCCAAGGGCTGGCCGAACAGGTCAGGCTGGGAGCCAGCCCGCGCGCTTCCATCGCCCTGGTGCGCATCGGCCAGGCCAGGGCCCTGCTGACAGGCAGGGATTACGTCATTCCCGAAGACCTGAAGGAGTGGGCCCATTCTGTGCTCCGCCACCGTATCCTGTTGACATTCGAGGCCCAGGCGGACGGCGTCAGCAGCGACGACATCATTGACCAGATCGTCGACACGGTGCCGGTGCCATGAGCCGTCGACGCTCGGATCACGACCCGGTCCGCAGACGAATCGAGTCCTTGGACACCAGCCTGCGACTTCCCACGGTGCGCAGGGCCTTGGGTCTGCTGGAGGGCGAGCACTCCTCCAGCCGTCGGGGCGGTGGAGACGATCGGGCCGACCTGCGCGCCTATGAGTTCGGAGACGAAATCCGCATGATCGACTGGCACGCCAGTGCTCGGATGGGCCGCCCAATGGTGGTTGAGCGCGAGCGCCTGGTCACCAGCAGGATCTGGCTGCTGCTGGACGTTGGTCAGGAGATGTCCGGAACATGCCCTGACGGAGAGCAGGCCATCCAGGTGGCGGCCAACGCCCTGTGCATGTTCGCAACCCTCTGCCTGCGCCGCAGCGATGAGGTGGATCTGGTTCTGGTCGATTCATCCGCCATCCGCCGCATACCCTGCCAGGGTGGCTTCGCCCGATTTGAGCAGACCCTGGACCGGGCTCTGGAGTCACCGCTGAATCAGCCACGCAATCTTGAAGCCCTGCTGGGCTACGCCGCCGGCATCCAGGACCGGCAGGCCATGTTGGTCATCGCCACTGACCAGTCGGCATTGAACGTTGACCTGATGCCGACCATCAGACGGTTGGCCACCACCCACCCCGTGAATCTCATCGGAGTGGAGACCATGAATCCACTGCGCCAGCAGCCCACTATGGGCTCGGTAACGGATGCGCCCAGCGGACGGAAGATCCCGGCCTTCCTGCGCACTGCGAACGGGACAAGGGCTGTGGACCTGCACAGGCGTTATCAGATCGAGGCCTTTGGCCGGGAACTGTCCAGAGTCGGAGCCTCGCTGATCCGGGCCGACTCCAGCACAGCCATGTTCAACAGGTTTATCCACTTTCTTTCAGCCGGCCGACCAGGCATCCCCATGCGACGGACGGTGATGGCGGCATGAGTGCTGTCATCCTGATTCGTCTTGCCTCCGGTCATGGCCGTATCAAGGTCATGCCCACCATGACCCAGCCCACCTGGCTGCTGGTTCTGGCGACGACCGCCATCATACTGGCCCTGGCCCTGGCTGCTGCGGCTATTCTCCTGCCCAGGTTTCGACATCAGCAGGAGGTGCATCCGGCACAGGTGAGCTCCCAATCCCGCGATGCATGGCGCCAGCAGATTGATCAGGTGGTGGCCCAGTACGACAAGGGCCATCTGGACCGCGACCAGGCGATGACGGCCCTGGCCGCCATCGCTCGTGGATTTGCCTCCCGCTCCTGGAACAACGACATGAGGGCCAAGACTCTGGCCGAGATCCAGGCCCAGCCCCGTACGCCGAGCACACGGAAGGGCCTGGACCTGCTTCGACAGACCATTGATGCCCTCTACCCGCCTGAATTCGCCCCTCCCCGGGACAGCGCGGGAACGGACGCCACGGTGAATCAGGCAGCCGACTGGATACGGGATTTGATTGAACGGTGGCCGCGATGAGCATAGGCAATCTGTCCTGGAGGTGGCCCTGGCTGCCGGTTCTGGCCTTGGTCCTGGCTCTGGCATTCGGCCTGCTGGCCTACCGTAAGGCCCGCCGTGGCAAGGACAAGGAACCAATAGCCCGGGTCTGGACCTTGAAGAGCGACCTGGACACCGAGGAGGGCCATGAGACCCTGCGGCGCTGGCGGCGATTGAACCGTTGCGCCGCAATCGTGCTTTCTCTGGCCCTGCTGATGGCTCTGAGCCTTGCCGCAAGGCCCGCCCGGGTCGATCGGACCTTGGAGCAGGGACATAACCGTGACATTGTCCTATGCCTGGATGTCTCCGGATCCACGCTGCCCTACGACCGTCAGGTGATTGCCTCCTATCTTGACCTGGTCCGCAACTTCCGTGGCGAACGCATGGCCCTGAGCATCTTCAACTCCACCTCGCGCACAGTCTTCCCCCTGACCGACGACTATGACATGATCACCGCCGAATTGAGCAAGGCGCGGCGGATCCTGGACGGGGTGCAGTCCCAGGACCGCATTGATGCCATGAGCGGACGACAATACCAGGACATCAGCGACTGGCTGGAGGGCACGCAGAACCGCCGGGACACCACATCCCTGATCGGAGACGGGCTTGTGGGCTGCGCTGCGCTCCTGCCCCAATTCGCTCCCAAGGACCAGAACGGATCGATAAAGGCCGACCAACGGTCAAGCTCCCTGGTTCTGGCCACCGATAACGTGGTTTCAGGCAAACCCACTTACACCCTGGAGGAGGCGCTCAAGCTGACCTCGACTGCAGGAATCGCCGTGGACGGGCTCTATTCGGGACCGGAACAAGGCATTGAGGATGAGAGCACCCGGCAGATGCAGCGGCTGATCGAGGCACGCGGCGGCATCTTCCTGCGACGGCAGGATGGGAACTCCATCAACGCGCTGGTCCGCCATATCGAGCACCGCCACGGAGCCGATCCCCGCCGGCAGGAGCAGTCCAGCCTGGTGGATGCACCCGGATGGTGGACTCTGGCCCTGGCCCTGACGCTGTCAGGATATTTGCTCCTGGCCTGGAGGCTGAAGCGATGAACATATTCAAGTCCCTGACATTTGAGCCCGCCCTGGGCTGGGTAGCCGGCGGCCTTCTGGCTGGCCTGTTATTGCTCCTGGCCATTGCACTGATCCTCCATGGCCTGCGCAAGGGGCGGGATACGGACGCCGATCGCTGGGCTCTGACCCGACGCACCGCCATGGTCCTGGTTCTGGCTCTCATGGTCCTGACGCCCAGCACAGTCAGCAAGACCACCAATAAAGCAGTCAACGCCACTGATATCTTCATTGCGGTTGACGTGACCGGATCCATGGCGGTCAAGGATGCCGGGTATGGCGACCAGGAAGGAATGAGCCGACTGGATGCGGCCCGGGCAGCCATCCACGACCTGACGATCATCTACCCCGATGCCTCCTTCTCGGCCTTGAGCTTCGGCGTCTCGACCAGCGTCGATCTGCCCCTGACCCCTGACGTGCGGGCTGTGGGCAACTGGGCCGGAGGGTTGGCTACAGAGCCCACATCCAGGTCCTCCGGCTCAAGCCTGGATGCTCCGCTGGATCGTCTAAGCCTCGTCTTGAAACAGACCAAGGACCGGCATCCCGAAGACCGAATCCTGCTCTACCTGATCAGCGACGGCGAACAGACCGGGCCTGATGAGCGGCGATCCTTCAGCGTTCTCAGGGAGGGACTGGACGATGCCTTCGTTCTGGGAACCGGCTCGGCCAAGGGCTGCATGGTGCCTTTGAGCTCCGATGTCGGTGGAAACGATGCCCACAGCTGGGTGACTGACCCCACGACCGGCCAGCCGGGCATCTCCGCCATGGACCCGAAAACCCTCAAGGCCATGGCCGACGAGATGAGCGGCCACTACCAGGCCCTGGCCAAGGGGACCACGGTGCGTGAGGGGGCCACGGCTGCGGCCTCCAAGCGCTACCGGGTGACCAAGGTCGACCAGGTCAGCCGGCATGTCACCCCGCTGGTCTGGCCGCTGGCACTGGTGGAGCTGGCTCTGATCCTGATTGAGGCGGGGCTCTGGATCCGCACTTCGAGGAGACTGCTATGAGTAGGAAGTCCCGGAAAGGCGCAAGAAGCGGACGCCGCCTGCGGGTGCGCCTGATTTTGGCTGGCTTGGCCTTGGTTGCAGCACTGGCCGGAGCCTGGTGCCTGATCAACGTCAAAGCCATCGCCACCTATAACGAGGGCACGCGAACGTTGAGCACCAACGTTCGACAGGCCCAAAACCCGCAGGCCGATCCTTCCTCCATCAAGGCCCTGCAAGACCAGGCCGAACAGCTCTTCGACCAGGTCGAAAGGCCCGGACCCCTGATTCTGCCACAGACCAGGCAAGCTGCCCAAGCCAACCGGGCGGCCAACGCCGCGCTGACCAGCCGCACCGAGCGTCTGCTCAAGGAGCAGAAGGCCGATAAGGCCCAAGACGGGAAAAACGGCTCCGGCAAGGGCTCCTCTTCAGGGCTGACCAAGCAGCAGGAGGCCGAGGTGGAGGATCTGCTCAAGCGCAACCAGCAGCAGAGCGAACCGTCAGCATCCCCGACACCAACAGGCAAGGCAAGTGACAACAAGGGTCAGGCGAAGAACGTCAAACCCTGGTGACCGGCCGCACACAGTCTTTCGCGTGAGTCATTTCACCGCCCCCTTTTCCAACAAATCGATCCCCATGCAGACGATCATCTCCCGGCTAACAGACTGACTGAATTAGTAGAAAATCCGTCCCCATCCAGACGAATCGGACCTCATTTGACCACATGGCCCTATGAGGCCCATTTCAGGATCACTGCCATGTTGTAGTAGAGGCATGTACAGGCCATCCTCTTCACTACCCACCCGGGGTCCCTTCCTGGAGCAAACCTCATACCTGACTGATCCGGACTCCGTTGGAAGCTGCCCCTGTCATGCGAGGGCGGCACGTTGCCGGGCCATACTGTCCGACATGGCTCGACAGTCGCGAATCACTCTGGTCCATCTGAGTGAATTAGCTGACCAGGCTCTGAGGGTCGACTGGCAAGGGCGGGCCGCTGAAGCATATCGGGCCCAGGTGCGGGCGATGGATGCCCTCTGCCAGGATCAGCGCATCCAGGCGGGGCGCACCCTGAGTCTGATTGATCAAGAGAGCCGGCCATGAAGCGGACGATCACCGCTGCACCCGATGCCAACGGCTATACACGCACCGAGCTGGAACATCTGACCGGCATGGCGGACCGGCTCAACCAGGCAGGTGGAGCCCTGTCCACCTTGCAGTCCCAATGGATTCTGACCAACCAGGCCATCCGCAGAACCATACCCGGACTGCCGACCCTTACCTGCGCCCAGACTGCCTTACCGCCGCCGGGTCACGCCCGTCTGCCCCTGGATCTGATGGTGTCTTTCTGCAGTGACCAGGCCCAGGCCTGTGAAGACCTGCGCACCCGGCTCCAGTCTGTGGCCGACCGGCTGACCAAGGCCTACGGGCTGTACTCGCAGGCTGAATCATTCATGGACAGGCTGATGGGCTCCCTGACCTCCAAGGCCTTGACTGTCTTTCGACCCATTGCCCCGTTCATGCTGGGTTCCATCGGTCTAGGCCTGGGAGTAGCCAAATTGACCGACCACTTGGATGCATCGCAATTACAGGAATTTCTGGAAACCACGGCCAGCATCCAACAGCCCCTGCTGACCGCAGTCGCATCCGGCCTGTCCTCGGACCATCATGATCCCATTGGCGGATTGGTCACCGGCCCAGGCCTGCTGATGCCCTTGATACTCGCGCATTTCCAGGGTGATCGAATCGTGATGGATCCTGTTCATCCGCAGGGCAAGGGATTGGGCGAGGCCCATGACATCGCCGGTGCTCTGCATAACCTGGAGACCCTGGGATCCTGCCGGGACGGCATTCCCTACGCAACCATCGCCGTACAGCGTTATCGGAAGGCCGACGGCAAGAACCACTGGCTGGTCTACATACCCGGCACCAGCTCCCATTTGGACTCCCCAATCGGCTGGGCCCAGAACATCCAGCTCATGAGCGACAAGGCTTCAGTGCGCGGCAGGGCGGCCTCCCTGCGTCTAGTGGACCAGGCCATGCGGGATGCGGGGGTGCACCCGGACGATCCGGTCAGCCTGGTGGGCCATTCCCAGGGTGGCATCGTGGCCGCCACCATGGCCTCGGATCTTTCGGACCGCTACAGCTTCAATCATGTCGTGACTGTCGGCTCGCCCATCGCCCATCGCAGAATAAAGTCAGACACCTGGGTCACCAGCGTGGAGATGCGTGAAGAGCTGGTCTCCAGCCTTGATGGAGCCGACAATCCCTCCCGACCCAATCAGCTGACAGTAAGGGGAAGAGCGGGCGGACCTCCCCCTCCAGGCGGCAACCAGACTGGCCGGACAGTGACCACTGCCGAACCCGGAAAGGAATCAACCCATGGCATGGCCTACCAGCAGGCGGCCTGGGCTGATGCCCGGGATCAGAACTCACCAGCGATACGACGTCAGGACGATCACTTCGCCCAGGCCATCGATGGCGATTTGCAGGAGACCCGCTACTACCGTGGCAGGCTACGACGATGAGCGGGACACGCCCCCCCCCCGAGAGCACCCATGCCGGTTCCTGCTGGTTGACCCGGTCGTCTAGGCTGGAGGCATGAACCTGAGCCGAATCACACCAGTCATCCCCCTCAATCCCTTGGACGGACGTTACCGCAGACAGACTGCCGATCTGGTGGACTATTTGAGCGAACCCGCCTTGAACCGCGAGCGCATGCGGGTCGAGGTCGAATGGATGATCGTGCTGTCCAATGGTTACCAGGGCAATGGCCAGCACCCGGTCCTGCCGGGCGTGGAGCCCCTGACCGAGGCCGAACAGGCCTACCTGCGAGCCATTCCCGAGGATTTCGATGCCGAAGGCATCACCGAACTGGCTGGCATCGAAGCCCAGACCCGCCACGATGTCAAAGCTGTGGAATACTACATCGACCGCCGTCTGGAGGCTGCAGCCACAGCCCTTGGCCCCGGGTCCCAACTTCCCAGGCTGGCGCCCCTGGTCCACTTCGCCTGCACCAGCGAGGACATCAACAACCTGGCCTATGCCCGCTGCATCCGAGGCGGGGTCGAGCAGGTCTGGCTCCCCAAGGCCTCCAGGATCGAGAACCATCTGGCAACCATGGCGGAGCAATACCGGAATCTGCCCATGCTCGCCCTGACCCACGGCCAGCCTGCCACACCCACCACCCTGGGCAAAGAAATGGCGGTCTACGTCCACCGGCTGCACCGGCAGTTGAATCGGATCCGCAATCAGAACTACATGGGCAAGATGAATGGCGCCACTGGAACCTTTGGCGCCCATCTGGCCGCCCTGCCGCAGGTGGATTGGATCGATCTGACCCGGACCTTCATCGTGGAGCGAATGGGCCTGGTCTGGAACCCACTGACCACCCAGATCGAGTCCCACGACTGGCAGGCCGAGCTCTTCGGCAATATCGCCCACCTGGGCAGGATTATGCACAACCTGGCCGTGGATGTCTGGATGTACATCTCCCGCGGTGTCTTTGCCCAGGAACCCGTCAAAGGCGCGACAGGGTCCAGCACCATGCCCCATAAGGTCAACCCCATACGCTTCGAGAACGCCGAGGCCAATCTGGAAATCTCAGGAGCCCTGCTGGACACCTTGGCCACCACCCTCACCGAAACCCGCTGGCAGCGGGACCTGACCGACTCCACCACCCAGCGCAACATCGGTTCGGCCCTGGGCTATAGCCTGCTGGCTTTGGACAACTTGGACGGTGGCCTGCAGACCATTCACCCTGACGAGGCCCTGATGGCCCGCGAGCTGGACAGCAACTGGGAGGTCCTGGGCGAGCCCATACAGACGGCCATGCGGGCAGCTGGACTGGCTGGACGTTCAGGCATGGATCATCCCTATGAGCAGGTCAAGAAGCTGATGCGCGGCAAGAGGATCGGCCGGGAGGATGTCGAGCAGTTCATCGATGGTCTGGACCTGGACCAGGACACGGCCAGTCGGCTCAAAGCCTTGACGCCGGCAACATACACCGGCGCAGCTGGAACCTTGGTGGACTTCGATCGCGATTGACCATGTCCCCGTCCCAGTCGACCATAACCCCCGAGGACACCGATTCCACCGACCCTGTTAAGGCAGATAAGGTCGTCATCCGGGATACCCCGCCAGAACGAGTCCATGACGCCGAGGACCTGCTGCGAGCCCTGGCGGCTCTGATCCTGGGAATCCTGGTCACCCTGGCAGCCGTCTACCTGAAAGGCATAGCGGCCGGGGTCGAGTCGGACATGCGCCAGGCCGGCAATGCCATGGACTGGCTCATGGACGTACCTACCGCCTTCCTCCAGCAGGCAGTGACCGTGACCGTGGTCCTGACCGTGATTGTCCACCTGCTGGTCAACAGGGAATGGATTCAGGCGATCACTGCCCCCCTGGCCATGTTCCTGGGGTTTGGACTGGTGATGCTGACCTCCAACCTGATACTGAAGGCCGGCAACCCGACCCTGATCGCCTCATTCAGCTCACAGAACGCCATAGGGTCGCCCGTCCTGTTGCCTGACTTCTATGCCGGTCTGGCTGCCTTCCTGAGCGCAGCAGGACCCCGTCGCTTGAGAAGCTCGGTCAAATGGGGATGGAACGCTCTATATATTGTGGCCATCATCATGGTCGCCATATCCTCCAATTCAGCCAGCGGGGTTCTGGTCTCGCTGATTCTGGGACGAATCATCGGCATGGTGGTCCGATACCTGGCGGGCACTCAGAACAAGGGTGCCTGGGGACAAGGAGTGGTACAAGCCATAGCCTCCATCGGCATCCATGCCGTCAGCCTGGAACGTCAGGACTCCAGTCTGGACGCCGATGGTCAGCCCCTGCCCGCACTTGCCGACGACCTGATCGAGGCCTCCCGCATCTACAGGGTTCATGACAAGGATGGCCGAACCTACACGGTGTCGGTCATGGACGGCCAGCTGCACACCATGGGCTATCTGATGCAGCTCTGGCAGTGGATCAAGTTGTCCGGAGTCTCCATGCGCCGGGACCGGTCGGTCAGAAACTCCATGCAACACCACATGGCTATCCTGGCTGAATTGCGAGACCTGGGGCTGACCGCCATGCACCCCTATGGCCTGGCTGAGAGCGCGGAATCCTCAATCCTGGTCCTGGAGGATGACGTCCACCTTCGGCCCCTGGAACCCGGAAGCCTGGATACGGACAAGGCCAAGCAACTGATGGATTACCTTCGCCGGGCCAACGAGCGCGGATTTACACACCGCCGCATCCGCCCGGAGACCCTGGCCGTAGACCAGTCAGATTCCATGGTCATCGCCGGCTGGGAGAACGGCGACAGCGCCAGCTCCCAGGCCAACATCGCCCTGGATCGAATCCAGCTTCTGGCTCTGATTGCCACGCTGATCGGGGTGAATCAGGCCATTGAGGCCGCCCGTGCCTCCTGGGGGATCAAGACCCTGGCGGGGCTGTCGCCTTTCTGCCAGATGGTAGCCATTCCCTCACAGACCCAGGACCTGCCCGGCTGGGACCGACAGATTCTTACTGACCTGCGCAAACAGTTGCAGTCCTTGGCTCCCCCTGAGTCGGTGGCTGAGACCGGCCAGGTGACCCTTTCCCGCTTCAGTCTGCGCAGTTTCGTGGCCCTGGCCCTCCTGGTAGTGGCGCTGGCGGTCATCGTCACCCAGTTCAACCTGCCCCAGGTCATCAGCGCCGTCCGCAACGCCAACCCTTGGATGGCCGGACTCTCCTTCCTTCTGGGGTCACTGTCCTGGGTGGGCTGCGCCATCACCCTGGGAGTCTTCATCGACCCGGCCAAGCGCGACTTCAAGGGCATCTTCCTGTCCCAGGTCGCGTCCTCGTTCACCTCGGTCTCCATGCCCGCCGGGGTGGGGCCGGCCTTCGTCAATTTGCAGTTCCTGCGGCGGGACGGTTATGACAACACCATGGCCACAGCCATCATGAGCGCCGTGGTGGCCGTCCAGTTCGCAACCACCTTCTGCCTGCTGATCGTCATCGGGCTGTTCACCGGACGCAACACCCTATCCGGGATGATCCCCACCAACACCCTGGTCATCGTCATCGGGACGGTGGCCATCATCGCGGCCCTGATCATGGCCGTGCCTTACACACGGCGGCTGGTCATGGAACGGCTGATGCCCATCGTGGCCTCCTATGCTCATCACCTTGTTGAGATTCTGACTCAGCCCAGGCAACTGGTGGTGGCCGTCCTTGGAGCCGTACTGCAGTCAGCCGCCCTGGGCATGAGTTTCTGGGCCGCCCTGATGGCCTTCGGCTGCCGAACCAACGTTTTCGAAACCACCTTCGTCTTCCTGCTGGCCAACACGCTGGGATCGGCCGTCCCCACGCCCGGCGGTCTGGGGGCCATAGAGGCGGTGCTCTTCTCCGCCTTCCGCCTGGCTGGCGTTCCCTCAGGTGTGGCCATCTCGGCCACGCTGGTCTTCCGGGTGGCCACCTACTGGCTGCGCATCCCCCTGGGAGCCCTGGCCATGCGCTGGCTGAGCAGCCACAATCGCATCTGAAGAGCCCTTGGGGCATTCCCAATCTCGAGGACCTCAAAAAACGCTTGATGAAATGTCGGAAACCCCCGGAAAATGCGGTGTTTGGGCCTAATCTGCGGTAATATCGGTCATTGACCGTTGGGCTTTCCCCAAATCAAGCAATGGGAGGCCCCCGAAAGAAGGATGTTCTATGGCATACAACAAGTCTGATCTCGTTTCGAAGATTGCGCAGAAGTCCAACCTGACCAAGGCTCAGGCGGAAGCTGCTGTCAACGCCTTCCAGGATGTCTTCGTCGAGGCCATGAAGTCCGGTGAGGGTCTGAAGCTGACCGGTCTGTTCTCGGCCGAGCGTGTCAAGCGCGCCGCCCGCACCGGCCGCAACCCCCGCACCGGTGAGACCATCAAGATTCCGGCCAGCTATGGCGTGCGTATCTCTGCCGGCTCGCTGCTGAAGAAGGCCGTCACCAACAAGAAGTGAAACCAGCCTTGCTGCAGGGCCCCGGCATCCCTGGATGGATGCCGGGGCCCTTCTTGTTGGAGAAGACCTAAGGGAAGTCCCGCAGTGCGAACTGGGCTTCTAGACGCAAGGTTCCGCGGCACTCTTTAGAAAGTCCATCAGGCAGTGATATCGAGGCGGGCCCAGATGGTCGAAGGGGTCGGGCAGGTCCACCTCGACTCGGCGAGAACCCCCTAGGACCAGGTGGCTCCAATCACATGACCATGTGCGTGTTCCCGTGTCTGCTGCACGGACGAATTCACCACGCAGACGGGCCCGGGTATCCTCTGGAGGTCGATTCATGGCATGCTCCACCTCGGAGTCGTCGACAGGCGAGCGCATGAGCCCATGCCTGACCAGGCCGGGGAAGGATCTTCCCGCACTCAGATCGTGATAGTCCAGATCCATCGCATCGGCCAGATCCTGTCCGGCGCCTCGTCGGCTCAAGCCCGTGAGCAGCCGCAGCTTGGCAGCCCAATCCACCCAGTCAGCCAGATCCTGCCAACGCCCTGCGTCCAGCGCATCCAGGGCCGACCTCCAAAGATGCAGGGCGCGCAGAGCCTGGGATCGGTCGATGCCTATATCCTCCTGCTGATCCACCAAGGCATTGCAGGCCGACCAATAGGTCTCTTGCAGACCCAGAGCGCTGATGCCACCGGTCTTTGTGGCAAGGGTTACCCTGCCGGTCCGATCCCTGCTGACGGCTCGGATGGCTGCACCTGGATCATCCAGGGCCCAGTCGGCCAGGTCGGGCCGGCGGCCCCGGCGACAGGCCTGCTCGATCAGGTTCAGGACCAGGTGGGTGCTGGCCATCTTGAACCAGGTAGCCAGCGGAGACCGGTTGGTATCCCCTACGATCACATGCAGACGCCGCCATCGTTCAGGATCAGCCAATGGCTCGTCACGGGTATTGACCATGGGACGGGCACGGGTGGTGGACGAGGAGACCGCTTCGTCCAGAAAGTCGGCCCGCTGGCTGAGTTGGAATCCATCAGGACTCAGACGACCCGCCCCGGTGATCAGCTGCCGGGTGACCAAGAAGGGGACCAGGCAGGCCCCTACCATGTCCAAGGGGACTCGCCGGTCCAGCAGGTAATTCTCATGGCAGCCGAAGGCATGGCCTTGGGCATCCACATTGTTGGCAAAGACGTGAACCTTCACTGGCCTGCCCAGGTTCTCCGCCAAATGTTTCCGGGCGCCCTCCGCAAGATCGGTCATGATCCGCTCCCCTGCCAGCACCTGTTTCAGGGCTGTCAGCGGATCACGGGCCTCGGCAGTGGCATACTCCGGATGGGAGCCCACGTCCAAGTAGAGCCGGGCGCCATTGGGCAGATAGATGTTGGTTGACCCGTGCTTCTCAATCAGAGGCCGGAACATGGCCATAGCCACCCTGCCGGCGGTATATGGGCCACTGGCGCCGGTCAGGCTCAGTCCATACTCGGTCTCGATGCCGAATATCCTGCGAAAGTCCGAGTCAGTACCCTGCCCGTCCGCCATGAATCACTGGCCGCCCTTCTGGACGAAGCCCTGAACATATTCCTTGGCGTTGGTCTCCAGGGTGGTCTCGATGTCATCCAGGACTGCATCCAGATCGGACTCCGCCGCCTGGTCCTGCTCACGTGCCCCGGTCTGCGGCAGGTCCTCTTCCTGTTCCTGCTGCTGCCCGGCTACTATGCGCCGTCCCTGCTGTGATGCCTCAGCCATGGTCACTCTCCTTCCCGGCGCGGATCAGCGCCCGCTCAGATAGGTGTCCAGATCCTCCGCGATAAGTCCGTTGGTGGCCACCACGTCGTTGCTGCCCTCCCAGCGCACGTGTCCTCCGTCCCAGCGCCAGAGGGTACCCTTGGCCTCCCGGACCACGACAGCCGCCGCGGAGACAGCGGGGATGTCCCAGGAGTGCAGGGCCGGTTCGAAGTAGGCGTCGTAACTACCGTCCGCCACCCTGCACAGGTCCAGCGAGACCGGACCAACGCGCTTGATATCAGCAGGCTTGCCAGCCATGCGTGAGACGATCTGCAGTACCTTTTCGGACTCGTTGGGGAAGTATGACATGCCGAAGCTGATCACAGATCCATTCAGGGTGGTCATAGTGGAGGGGATGATCTTCTCCCGCTTGTCACCCACGATAGTCCGTCGGATTCTGATCGCGCCCTGGCCCTTGGCGGCCAGATAGGTCAGGCCCAGGACCGGCGCGTGCACGATGCCCAGGACCGGTGATGCGTGGCCCTTCTCATCCACGGCAAAGAGGGAGATGGTCAGCGTCCATTCGGCCATGTTGCGTACATAATTGACCGGTCCGTCGATGTGGCCCAGGCACCAGTAGCGGCCACCCGGACGACGATTGCCGGCCTCCTCCTCCCAGAAGCCGTCCATAGGGTCCAGGGCGGCGATCTTGGTCCTGCAGTATCGGATCAGACGCGTGTCGATGCCCGGCGAGAACTGGGTGCCCTGGCCGATGGCAGAGGTGGAGCGGGGATCGTGGGGGTTGATCTGGTCCTGAAGGGCATGACGGCCGGCCTCCACAGCAATAGTGGCGGCCTGCATGGCCAAATCGCGCAATTCCATACTTCTCTTCTCTTTCAAACGGGTGGTCAGGCATTGCCGACCGTGGTCAACCGGTGGTCGTCCGGTCGGATATCGAACTATTTTCTGCGCTATGAGCAGTATATGCCGCAGCCATCCCGGCAGGAAGACCGTGTGTGACCCAGCGGATCGGACAGGTCCACAACCCTGGTTGCAGGCCCTCCCTCCGGTCCCTGCTCCTCAAGAACGACACGACTCCAAGAGACGGCTCTGACCGCATCAGGACAGCGGTGAAGCAACTGGGAACGGCACCAGGCCCGAGTCTGCTCCGGACCCTGGTCCATGGCCCTGACGACCAGGTCGGAATCGGCCAGTTGCAGGACGGATCCCCTGAGTCGCCAGGGCAGGTCACGGCCGGGATCCACCCGCGCCCAGGCCAGATCCAGGGCCGCCAGACGGGCATCCGACCAGTCCGGCATGGCCCGGCGACGACGCAGACGCTCCAAGAGCTGCCACTTGAGCAGCCATTCCAACCTGCCTGCCTGGTCGTGCATGACCAAACGGGCCTCGTCATCACCCGAACGCACCACAACCAGATCCTCGAGCACCTGGTTCCATAGGTCCAGAACCCGGTCATCGGCACAATCCGGCCGGTCAGAATCGCGTCTTACCTGCCTGGCCGCATCCAGCAACGCACCTTGGATGGTCAGTGCATCGGCGAATCCTCCGTTCGCCAAGGCCAGTGACTTGGTCAGGGTGAAATCTCGTGAAACCGTGTGCAGGGCCGACACCGGATCATCCAGCGTCCAGCGATCCAGCAGCTCATCGACCTGGCTGGTCGAATCGCCCTCGGACTCCAAGAGACCCAGCAGCAGATCGGTTGTTCCCAGCTTGAGAACCAGGGGCGCATCCAACCGGTTGGCATCACCCACGATCACATGAAGACGGCGACTGTCCGGCCCTGCATGCGACTCGTCCCTGGTATTGATGATCGGCCGTCCGAAGGTGGTCTGCAGTCCAATGCGGCTGGTCAGGTAGTCGGCACGCTGGCTGAGCTGGAAGCCGGCCCCCTCGCTCCTGGGCCCCAGGCCCACTCTGCCAGAACCGGTGTAAATCTGCCTGGTGACGAAATGAATGGTCATCAGAGCCGCCACCCTGGCGAAGGGCACCGCCCTATCCATCAGATAATTCTCATGGGATCCCCATGCGGCACCCTTGCCGTCCACGTTGTTCTTGTAAAGAGCCAGGCCCCCGGCCCTTTCTGCGGCCCGGGCCATCATCCGGTCCCCCGCGCGGTCCTGGACCAGCGCGTCGAAGGCATTCACTGTTTCCGCCGAGGCATACTCGGGATGAGCATGATCCACGTAAATCCGAGCGCCATTGGGAGCTGCCACATCGATCAGGCGGGCACCGGGCGCATCAGTGAGCATGCTCGGAGCGGCAGCGGAACGCGGCAGCCGACCTCCCCTGGCATCATTGACCGGATCCTCACTCCCGTAGTCCCAGCGGATGTGAGCCAGGTCCGGCTCGGCTGCAGCTCTTACCAGACGCAGGGCCAGTGCACGTGGATCAGCGTCAGGATCCCGGGGGTCGGCAATGGCGTACTCAGTCTCGGTGCCCATAACCCGCCCGGCATTCATGACCGCTCCTCTGGCTCGCCGACCGGGCGAACCTCCTGGACCTGCCCTGGGCGCAGTCCGGCCAGATCGGCCCAGCGGTCCGGGTCCTGTCCGCGAAGTTCCTCCAGAGTGTCCTCATACTGCCCGTGGACCGCCCTCAAGCAGAACCGACGGTCAAGACCAACCTGTCGGCCTTGTTGGATGGAGGCCTTGACCGCCATGGTCTTGACCCGATCAACCAGGTTGTGCAGCATGGCGCCGGAGACCACAGACTCCAGGTAGAGGGGCTGCCAGCGGCCCGTGGCATCCATGATTCTGCCCAGCAGGTGGTCATCATCCCGGGCGAAGAGTCCGTCGACCAGTACCCTGATCAGCCCTTCAGGCCCGGCACCATCGTCCATGGGCATATCGGAGCCCAGGTACTTGCTCAGAATCGCGGCTGACCTGGTCCTGTCGGGCCGGTCGATGCGAATTTTGACGTCCAATCTCCCCGGGCGCAGAACCGCCGGGTCAATCATGTCGATGCGGTTGGAAGCGCCGATGACCATGACCTGGTCCAGGGACTCGACACCGTCCAACTCTGTCAGAAACTGGGGGACGATGGTGGTCTCCACATCCGATGAGATGCCTGACCCCCGAGTGCGGAGCAAGGCGTCCATCTCGTCGATGAAGACCACCACTGGACCACCCTGGCCTGCCAGGCTGCGGGCCCGAGCGAAGAGACGGCGAATCAGGCGTTCGGACTCGCCCACGAACTTGTTGAGCATCTCGGGGCCCTTGACCGAAAGAAAGACCCCGTGGCCGTCGCTCTCCTGGGCCAGGGCGCGGGCCAGCGCCTTGGCGATCATGGTCTTGCCATTGCCAGGCGGCCCGTAGAGCAGAACACCCTTGGGGGCCCGAAGCCCGTAACGACGCATCAGATCAGCGTGCTGGAAGGGCAGCTGGACAGCATCACGGATACGCTCGATCTGCCTGTCCAAGCCGCCAATATCAGAGAAGTCCACGTCAGGAGTCTCCTCCAGCAGCATGTCGGATTGGTCCGACTCAGGCAGAACAGCCAGGGCCACTGAGCAGCTTTCGTCCATGAGCAAAGCGCTGCCCGCCTCGATGGGCAGGTCCTGCAGAGACCCTGCCCGTGCAGCGACGCGGGTCTGTCCGGAGGAATCTTCCACCAACAAGGCACCGGATTCCAAGGTCTCCCGCAGCGTGCGGACCTGCCCTGTCACCGGCTGATCGCCCACACGCACCACAACCATATCGGCGTTGAGCAGAACCTCCTGGCCGGCCCTGATCCGTTCGGCGCGGATATTGGGTGCCAGGGGCACCACCATCCGCCTGGAACCGTTCAGGATCAGCAGGCGGGCCTGCTGCACCCCCTGGCTGTCATAGGCGACAGAATCCACTCCCAAGGCCAGGGCGACCGACAAGGGCGGCTGGCCCAGCTGGGCCAACTGACTCTTGGCCTTGGCCAGTTCCTTGGCGGCCCTGGTCAGCGCCGCAGCCAGGGCCCGGTTGCGCCGATCCCCGGCCTGGTCCTGGTCATTTGCATCGTCGGCCTGGTCAACATCATCGGACTGCATGGCTTCTCTCCTTCGTCCGTCCCTGGAATCCCCGCTCGGCCTGGACAGCCAGCCGAGCGGAAGGGCTCAGCTGCAGCATGCCCCTTCCTCCAAGCGAGCGCCGCGGGCCCAGTCCATGGCCTTCATGGCACGCTTGCCGGCAGCCTTGACCATCTGCAGCTCCAGTGGCAGGGTCTTGGTGCCCACCCAGAGGTGGCGACGGTCCATGGCCAGGCGACCCGGTTCCAAATGCGAGGGAAGACCGGGCTCATCCCCTCGGGCTGGTGCAGCCTTGAGTACGGTCAGTCCCGTCTGCCCGTCCTGCGGATCATCGCCCTGCCGGTACATGCACCAGGCTCCCGGTTCCGGGCTGCAGGCCCGGATCTGCCGATCCAGGGCAAAGACGGGCACGTCAAAACGCATGCGGGCATCCTGGTGGGTGATTTTGGCAGCCACCTGGTAGGCACCCTGCGGCTGCTCCTTGGGTTGAATCCGACCTTCCGCAAGGGCCTCCAGGCTGGCAGCCAGCAGGTGGGATCCGTCCTCAGCCAGCCGACCCAGCAGCTCGCCCGAGGTCTCGTGCGGTCCGATCTCCACCGTGGACTGGGCCAGGATGGGCCCTTCATCCATACCGGCCGTGAGCCGAAAGACCGTGGCTCCAGTGATGGTATCCCCGGCCCAGATGGCACGCTGGACCGGCGCTGCACCCCGCCACTGCGGCAGCAGGGAAAAGTGCAGGTTGTACCAGCCACCCTCAAAGGCATCCAGGACCGGCTGGCGCAGAATCCGCCCGTAGGCGACCACAGCCGCATAACTGGCACCCGTATCCTGCAGCCGCGCCGGAAAATCCGGATCGGAAGGATTGTCCTCAAGAACGGGAATCCCCAGCTTCAGGGCCTCAGCCTTGACCGGGCTGGGATGCAGATGCCTTCCACGACCCTGGGGAGCGTCGGGCCTGGTGAGCACGGCAGCAACCCGGAAATGCTCCTGGTCGGCCGCCAGCAATCTCAGAGATGGCAGAGCGACCTGAGGTGTGCCCGCAAACAGCAATGTCATGACCATATCGGCAATCTCCTTTTCATCTGGCGGCTTTCGACCTCTGCATTTCACTGCACCTGAGGAATATTCACCCCTGCCTCGATCAGGGCGGTGCGCAATCCGTAGGGGTCACTGAATCGCAGGCTGCGGATGCCGGCCTTGTTGGCACCCACTACATTCATACCCTTGTCATCCACAAAGAGGGTTCTGTCAGCTTGGATTCCGAACTGATCAAGGGCATAGTGGTAGATGGCCGGGTCAGGCTTGCGCATGTGGATGGGCCCGGAGACCACCACCCCATCCAGCCTATGCAGGAAGGAGTCGCCGTCCCAGGCGTAATGGAAGAGCTCGGCACCCCAGTTGGTCAACCCCCAGACGCCTATACCAGCCGCCTTCAGGTCCTCCACCAGCATGCGGGCACCGGGAACAGGACCGGTCAGTGAATCGACAAAGTGGTCACAGTAGTAGGCGAACATGGCATCCCAGGGAGCCCCGCAGTTGGCGCCCACCCAATCACGGGCCTGGGCACAGGTGGCTCCGCCGTCCATCATGTTGTTGGCCCGGTAGAAGCCGGAACGGCTATCGTCCAGCATGGCCTCGATGCTCCTGCGCCCGTATCGGGCCACCATGGCCATCTCGGGCTGCCAACGAATCAGGACATTGCCGAAGTCAAAGATGACCTGTTCAATGGGCCGACCCTGGGCTTGAGCCGCTTCCTGCTCAGCCTGGATCACATCTGCCTCAACCCGGATCTCGCCCGGCCATCCCTTCATGACTCTCCGCCTTTCCTGAATCCGTTCATATGCGCCTCTCCTGCGCCCCCTCATGAAACCACGCCGCATAGACCCCGTGCATATCCGCCTGGAGCGCCAATCAGGTCAGATCCTTGGGATCCATCCGGAAGCGCAGCTCTCCTCGCCCGCGACCGGCCACGTACCTGGCCTGAGCCTGCTTGAGATCGTCAGCCAGCTTGTCCCGGCGGCTGGTGGGCACCCGAACCAAGGCTCTGACCCTATCCTGGGTTCCTTCCAGATAACCCACTTTCAGTGTGGACGGCGCTGGTATGGGCACAGGCCCAAGTAGGGCAGGGACCGGCTCAGGGCCAACTTCTGTCACAGCCTCCTGACCCGGCGCGATCCCGACGGCGTCCAGCATCCAGATGACGGCCTCCCTTTCGCCCCAGATTGCAGCCATGCCGACCGCAGGGGGCATGGCAGTCAGCCGACGGTCCTTCAGGTCGGCAGCCGCCAACACCGGCCCCTGCCAGGTCATCAACGCCTGTGCCAGCTGTGGATCACACTCTCCCAGAAGAAGCACCTGCCCCCCCTTGGCCCGGGGGCGACAGAATGATGCCACGCGCATCCAGGCTCCCAGAGTGTCCATACGTGCATCGACGCCAGGGGCATACAGGCTGGTCCAGGCATCCAGAATGGCCACGGCCCGGTATCCTCGCGACAGCCGTGGCAAACCCGAATCGCCGGTGTCCTTATTGTTATTGTTGCCATCGACGCTCGAGCCAACCACCCTGGGCTCAGCGCCCGGGGTGGCGATGACCAGACTGGGACGATCCTGTACACGCTCGACCACCCCACGGGGCTGACTGGCCGAAGATATGACGATTGGTACATTTCTGAAAAGCATGCGCAGCTCCTGTGCCGTCCCGGCGGCGCCTACCCTGACCACTCGGAGCCGTGAACCCCCGCAATCCGGACAAGACCAGTCCGTGGCCGCAGCCCCGCACCAAGCGCATCGGGGCGCGCCAGGCCGCCGCGCCCGCAGGGGCCCGGTGCAACGCGAGCAACGAGCCTGATGATGGCAGCGAGCACAACTCAGGCTTTCGAAGATGCCGTCCTGAGGGATGGACAGTAGAACCGGACCACGCTCCAAGGCTTTGTTTATAACGGCGACGGCGGTGTGAGGAACCCGGGCGCCTATGGTCGGATCAGCCAGATGGCTTAGTTCCTCTCGGTTGAGCCAGCGAATCCAAGGCAGCAGGGTCGTCACTGCAGACCGGTCAAGCGTCAAGGCTGTGCCTGGACCGGTCACTCCGGATTCTGCTTCAATGGCTTCGGGCAGACTCTCCCAGTGGGAACGCACGCTTCTGGCACGGCACATGGCCAGGAAGACACCGCCGTGGGCACGCGCCCGCAGCCTCAGCACTCCCCGGGCATTGGCGTAGGGCATCATCCCGTCGGCGTACTGGTAGCTGGCATCGTCCATCAGAGCGAAGAGGGCGGGACCTTCCACCGGGGCGTACATGGCAGCCCGCAACCCGATGGCGCAGCGGACCTGGCCTGAGGCCAGCGCGAGGTATGCCCTGTAGCGTTCGGCAGGAGCCATGCCGCTGTCCAGAATGGCGAAATCACCGGACCAGCCGTGGGCCTCCTGGTGTCCAGGGCCTGCGGTGACGGGAGGACCGAAGGGATGCAACCCCAGCTGTTGGAGGACTGCGGACAGATGAGCCACCTGACGGGTGCCCGGCAATACCATAACCGCCGATCGACCGGCCAGCAGGGCCTCTATCAGTACCCTGGCAGCAAGTAGAGCGGCCTGGTCCATACCGGGCAGAATGTCAGTCAGATAGGCGGCGAAGGTATCCTCTTCCAGCGACTGATCCAGTTTCTTCAGTCCCTGATAGCCCGAATCAAGCTCCTGTTTCAGATTCTTCTGCCGCTGGGCCAGGCCTGCCACCCAGGCAGGGTCGGACGCCAATCGAGGCTGACCGGGAACCAGCTGCTGCTCCTTGTCGATGCGGGCCACACGAGGGGGCAGAGCCAGCCGCAGAATGTTGGCCTCAGTACCTCCATAGGCCCTGGCGATGGCAGTGATGTCCGCGCGCAGAGAAGGTGAAATCAGGCTGCGATCCAACACCACCCGCTCCAGGAAGCGCAGGGAGGCGCGGGAAACCTGGCTGTCTGCCACACGTGCCCAGATGATGCCGTTGACCCTGCGCGCCCCGAACCGGACGCGAACCAGGCATCCCGGCTGTGCATGACCGTCCTGGTCGGCATCCACCAGATAATCAAAGGTCCCACCCAGATGAGTGGCCTGCACGTCCAGCACCACCCGTGCCACAGGGAGTTCATCGGCCGGTCGGCGCGGAGGTTTTTTTCGACTGCTGCTCGAACGACGGCGCGGAGCAAGACCGTCCAGGGCGGGCTGACTGACTTCCTGCGAATCCATGGCTCCTCCCCTCGCTTTGACAATTAAGAGAGCCACGGCGGATTCCCCAGTCGATGACCTGGGAACCCGCCGTGGCCCTTGATGAACAGCTACTACCTGGTCATGCCGATGGCGGCCTTGAGCTCGCCCACCTTGTCCACCTGCTCCCAGGTGAAGTCGGGATCCTCCCGGCCGAAGTGCCCATAGGCTGCAGTCTTGGCATAAATGGGCCTCAACAGATCCAGCTCATCGATGATGGCAGCGGGCCGCAGGTCGAAGACCTCGCGCACGGCCTGCTGGATCTGATCTCGGCTGACCCCCTGCTCGGTGCCATAGGTCTCAACGTTGACGCTGACCGGATCGGCCACGCCAATGGCATAGGCCACCTGGACCTCGACCTTGTGCGCCAGTCCAGCGGCCACTATGTTCTTGGCCACCCAACGCGCGGCGTAGGCAGCGGACCGGTCGACCTTGCTGGGATCCTTGCCGGAGAAGGCACCGCCTCCATGATGGGCCGCACCGCCATAAGTGTCCACAATGATCTTGCGTCCGGTCAGTCCTGCGTCAGCCGCAGGGCCGCCCAGAATAAAGGAGCCGGTCGGATTGACCAACACCCGGTAGCCCTGGTGCTCGACGGCCTTGCCGCAAACGCGATCCAGAACGGGCGTGATGACATGCTCCGTCAACTGCTCCTGCAGCCAGTCATGCCCAACCTCGGGATCGTGCTGGGTGGAGATGAGGACCGTGTCCACCCGGCGGGGGCGGTCATTCTGATCGTATTCGATGGTGACCTGGGTCTTGCCGTCAGGCCGCAAATGAGGGATGATCCCATCCTTGCGCACCTGCGCCAGTCGGAAGGCCAGCTGATGCGCCAGATGGATGGGCAGGGGCATGAGCGTGTCTGTCTCATCGCAGGCGTAACCGAACATGACCCCCTGGTCGCCGGCCCCCTGGGACTGGTAACGCTCCTCACGGGTGGCAGCGCTCTCCTGGCTGGCCGACAGCCGTTCCACACCCTGGTTGATTTCCTTGCTCTGCTCGCTCAGGGCCACGGTCACGCCGCAGGAATCCGCATCCAATCCAATATCGGATGAGGTGTAGCCGATCCTGCGCAGCACCGACCGGACCTGGGACTGAATGTCCGTGTAGCCCTGGGATGAGACTTCTCCGAAGACGAAGAAGAGGCCAGTCGCCGCCGATGTCTCCACAGCCACATGCGAGTGCGGATCCTGGGCGATCAGATCGTCCAGGATGGCATCGGAAACCTGGTCGCAGACCTTGTCAGGATGGCCCTCGGTCACCGACTCGGCCGAAATCAGCCGTCGTTCTGTCATTTCATCCACCTTTACCTTGAAACCGTCACCGCCCGAGGACCCTGCACTGAGAGTCGAAAGGTTCAGTTGCCTTCGCTCAGATCGTCCTCGCCCAGGGTCTCCTCAAGCAGGCCCTCATTGATCTCGCGGAAAGCGATGGACAGGGGCTTCTCCTGGTTCTGGTACTCGACAAGGGGGCCGACGTTCTGCAACAGGCCCTCATTGAGCTGTGTGAAATAGGAATTGATCTGACGGGCCCGCTTGGCCGCGAAAATGGACAGCGCATACTTCGAATCGGCGTGCTTCATAAGATCGTCGATGGGAGGATTCGCAAATCCCTGCGGATGGGGCTCGGTACCGAATGCCATAAGATGTTTCTCCAATTCAACTGGATGAACCATTCATTCAATCTGTATGATTTTACCGCCCGGGCTCGATTTTAGCCTCAGATGCTTTGCTGCCGGGAAAAGCATTGCAAACACGCCGAAAATTCCAACATGTGGTCATGTTCGGGCCGTCGCTGTCCCTGTTCACTTGAATGAAACTATGCAGATGCGATCAGCCAAATTGATGAAGGAACGAGAGTTCGCGGGCGCCCGTGCTCTCTACCGTGCCGCTGGCGTCAAGGGTGAGGACTTCGGCAAGCCCATCGTGGCCATCGCCAACTCCTTCTCTGAGTTCGTGCCCGGCCACGTCCACCTGAACAAGGTAGGGCGCATGGTCTCCAAGGCCGTCAAGGAGGCGGGCGGCATCCCCCGCGAGTTCAACACCATCGCCGTGGACGACGGCATCGCCATGGGCCATACGGGCATGCTCTACTCCCTGCCCAGCCGTGACCTGATCGCGGATGCCGTGGAGTACTCGGTCAACGCCCACTGTGCCGATGCCCTGATCTGCATTTCCAACTGCGACAAGATCACGCCGGGCATGCTGATGGCCGCTCTGCGTCTGAACATTCCCACGGTCTTCGTCTCCGGCGGCCCCATGGAGGCAGGACGCACGGTCATGCCTGACGGAACAGTCAAAGAGAGCACCGATCTGATTGACGTCATGTACGCCTCGGCTGACGACAGCATCGACGATGCTGGCCTGCTGGCCTTGGAGAAGACCGTCTGCCCCACCTGCGGCTCCTGCGCCGGCATGTTCACCGCCAACTCAATGAACTGCCTGACCGAGGCCATGGGTCTGGCCCTGCCCGGCAACGGCACCACTCTGGCTTCGCACACGGCCCGAAAGATGCTCTTCGAGCGGGCTGGCAAGCTGGTCGTCGAAATCGCCAACCGGTACTACCAGGATGACGACGACTCGGTCCTACCGCGTTCCATCGCCACCAAGAAAGCCTTCGAAAACGCCATGACCATGGACGTGGCCATGGGAGGATCCACCAACACCGTCCTGCACATCCTGGCCGCCGCTCAGTCGGCGGATGTGGACTTCACCCTGGACGACATCGAGCGCATCTCCCACACGGTCCCCTGCATCTGCAAGGCCTCCCCCTCCGGAGACTGGGAGATATCCGACGTCCACCGGGCTGGCGGCATCTGCGGCATCCTGGGTGAGCTGGATCGAGGCGGGGTACTGCATAAGGACACGCATTCCATTGATTACCCGGACCTGGAGTCCAAGCTCAACGACTGGGACATCATGCGACCCACCTGTCTGGACCAGGCCAAGGAGCTCTACCACGCAGCGCCCGGACACATCACCTCCCCCGAGCCCTTCAACCAGTCCAAGGAATGGAAGGATCTGGACACCGACCGCGTCAATGGTGCCATTCACGACCTGGATCACCCGGCCGTCTCCGAAGGCGGTCTTGCTATACTGCGCGGCAATCTGGCCCCCGACGGCTGTGTGGTCAAGACCGCAGGCGTGCCCAAGGAGATCTGGAACTTCCGCGGACCGGCCTTGGTTGTCGAATCACAGGAGCAGGCCGTGGAGGTCATACTCAACGGCACCCTGCACAAGGGCCAGGCCCTGGTCATCCGTTATGAGGGACCCAAGGGCGGTCCAGGCATGCAGGAGATGCTCTACCCCACCTCATTCGTCAAGGGCAAGGGAATCGGCAAGGATGTGGCCCTGCTGACCGACGGCCGCTACTCCGGCGGCTCATCAGGCCTGGCCATCGGCCATATCGCTCCCGAGGCTGCCAGCAAGGGCCCCATCGCCTTGATCCGCAACGGCGACATGATTCGCATCGACATCCCCAACCGACGTGTGGACGTCGAGCTGAGCGATGAGGAACTCGCCCAACGCCGCGCAGAACTGGAGGCCGGCGAAGGCTATGTGGCCCACAGGGACCGTAAGGTCTCCCTGGCGCTTAAGGCCTACGCCGCCTTCGCCCGTTCGGCTGACAAGGGCGCCACACGCGACCCCGACCTGATCAACCGGCTGTCGGGTCTGAATTAATATACCAAAATCCCTCAATCGGGCACGAAACCGATTGAGGGATTTTTTAACTCTTCTTAAGTAAAAGCCAGTGCTCAGAGAGCATACTCCTTGGCGATTGCTTCCCAAAGCGTCCGGGCTGCTTTATCCACGCTGTCGTTGACTATGACCTGGTCGAACTGATCCTCGGAGGCCAGCTCCACCTTGGCGGTCTCCAGCCTGCGGGCCCGCTGCTCCTCATTTTCAGTTCCCCGCATGTTCAGCCTGGTGACCAGATCCTGGAATGAGGGCGGCGCCAGGAAGATATAGAAGACTTCCAGGCCCAGCTCCCCCGCCCGTTGGCGTACACGATGCGCCCCTTGCAGGTCGATCTCCAGAATTGTGGGCACACCTGCTGCCAGATGATCCAGGACCGGCTGCAAGGGAGTGCCGTAGTAGGACATGCCATGGACCAGGGCGGTCTCCAGAAAATCTCCGGCAGCCTCCCTGCGGGCAAACTCCTGCTCATCCATGAACCAGTAGGTGACGCCGTCCTTTTCGCCTGGACGAGGTGCCCGGGTGGTAGCCGAGACGGAGACCCAGACCTCCGGGTGAGCATGGCGCAGGGCTGCTTCCACAGTACCTTTGCCGACGGCTGTGGGCCCCGTCAGCACAATCAACCGGCCGCCTGTCTTCCCCTGCCTCCCGGTCTGTTCCCCCGAAGAGTCCTGAGAAGAGTCCTGACTCGACATGTCGGCACCGCTGATCGCTGACACGGCCACTTCCTTTCCTAAAGGTCACCCTCCGGCGTAACTGGACCGGAACATGGGTCAATCATATAGCCAGCACCTACCTGGCCTTCTCCAGCTCCAGCAGCCGTGCCGCGTGTTCCTGGATGCTCATGACCTCATAGTCGTCTTTTTTGACCACGTCAATGGCCATCAGGGCAGCTGAGAACTCGGTAATGGTTGTGAACTGCGGCAGATCAGCTGCTATGGCAGCCACGCGAATCAGATAGCCATCGGAGCGCGAACCCCTGGAGCTGGGCGTGTTGAGGATCATGTCGATGGCCCCGTCCTCGATAAGCTGGACAGGATTTCGGCCCATATGTCTTACCCCGTCGGCATCAGTGAAGGCCTGCCCCTGCTCCTCCCCATCGCTGATCTTGTCGACAACAGCCACGTCGAAGCCGTACCGACGCAGGACGGAAGCCGTGCCACTGGTGGCGCAGATGCTGAAGCCCTGATCAAGTAGACGGGCGGCCAGCATGGGCAGCTGGCGCTTGTCCGCGTCATTGACCGACAGGAAGGCGACCCCACCGGCGGGCAATCCGCCCTGGTATGCGGCCAGCTGGCTCTTGGCGAAAGCATGCGGGAAGTCCCGATCGAAACCCATGACCTCTCCGGTGGAACGCATCTCCGGACCAAGCAGGATATCCACGGTCCGGCCAACCGGAGTGCGGAAGCGCTTGAAGGGCAGGACCGACTCCTTGACAGCCACAGGCTGGCCGACACGGACCATGCCGCCGTCGCCAACAGGCAAGAGCAGACCATTGGCTCGTTGCTGCTCGATAGTCTCCCCCACCATGATTCGCGCCGCAGCCTTGGCCAGTGCCGTGCCTGTGGCTTTGGAAGCGAAAGGAACGGTCCGGGAGGCGCGGGGATTGGCCTCGATCACATAGAGGGTATTGGCCATGAAGGCATACTGAACATTGATCAGTCCCTGGACCCCACAACCCTGGGCTATTGCCAATGTAGCCTGCCGCAACCGGTTGATCTGGTCGTCAGAGAGAGTCGATGGTGGCAGGGTGCATGCAGCATCCCCGGAGTGGACCCCAGCCTCCTCCACATGCTCCATGATCCCGCCGATGTAGAGTTCTTGCCCATCATAGAGGGCATCCACATCAATCTCGATGGCATCCTGAAGGAACTTGTCAATCAGCAGGGGCGAGGGCAGGCGGCCAGAGACCACCGTATCGGCCTTGGCCTCCTCCAGGGCGCGATCCACGTAGGTGGCCAGTTGCTGATCGTCATAGACAATCTCCATGCCTCGTCCGCCCAGCACATAGGAGGGCCTGACCAGAACCGGGTAACCGATGGCATGGGCAGCATCTCTGGCTTCATCCAGGGAAAGGGCGGTGCCGTACCGAGGAGCGTTCAGATGCTCCTTGCTGAGCACCTGACCGAAGAGCTCGCGGTTCTCAGCCAGGTCGATGGACTCGGGGCTGGTCCCCAGGATGGGTACCCCGGCGGCCTTGAGCCTGGCCGCCAGGGAGAGGGGCGTCTGTCCGCCCAGCTGAACGATGACCCCTTTGACAGGTCCCATGGCCTTCTCGGCCCGGTAGATCTCCAGAACGTCCTCGAAGGTCAACGGCTCGAAATAGAGCCTGTCCGACATGTCATAGTCGGTGGAGACCGTCTCGGGATTGCAATTGACCATGATGGTGTCATAGTCCTTACCCAGCTCCTGGACGGCGTGCACGCAGGTGTAGTCGAACTCGACCCCCTGGCCGATCCGGTTGGGACCCGAGCCCAGGATGATGACCGCCTCGCGCTGCCGGGGTCGCAGCTCGGACTCGTCGGCATAGCAGGAGTAGTAGTAGGGCGTGACGGCATCGAACTCGGCTGCGCAGGTGTCCACAGTTTTGTAGACAGGATGAAGACCGAAGGCCCAGCGCAGCTCCCTGACGACTGCCTCGCCCTGGTCGCCCATACCGCGCAGGTGGGCGATCTGCAGATCGCTCAGTCCCGATTGCTTGGCCCGGCGCAGCAGATCCTCATCCAGGACCTCGGACTGGCGCACCTGAAGGGCCAGGTCATTGATCATGCTGATCTGCTCCAGGAACCAAGGGTCGATCCTGGTGGCCTGGTGAACCTGTTCCACAGTGGCTCCGCCCCAGAAGGCCCGCTGGATCTGCAGGTAGCGATGCTCGGTAGGGGTGTGCATGGCCTCCAGCAACCGATCCGTTTCGGCCTGGTCGGGCCGGGGGCCATCCCAGGAGAAGGTCATGTGCCGCTTGTCGATGGAGCGCATGGCCTTGCCCAGGGATTCACGGAAGTTTCCGGCCAGCGCCATGGCCTCGCCCACAGACTTCATCGAAGTGGTCAGGGTCGTATCCGCCCCGGGGAATTTCTCGAAGGTGAAGCGTGGAATCTTGGTGACCACATAGTCGATGGTCGGTTCGAAGGAGGCGGGCGTTGATCGGGTGATGTCGTTCTCGATCTCATCCAGGGTGTATCCCAGGGCCAGTTTGACCGCAATCTTGGCGATGGGGAAGCCGGTGGCCTTGGAAGCCAGGGCCGAGGAGCGCGAAACCCGGGGATTCATTTCGATGACGATGATCCGGCCGTTCTCCGGATTGACGGCGAACTGGATATTGCATCCGCCCGTGTCCACCCCAACGCCGCGGATGATGGCAATGCCGATGTCGCGCATACGCTGATACTCCCGGTCAGTCAGCGTGAAGACCGGGGCCACGGTGATGGAATCGCCGGTGTGCACGCCAACCGGGTCCACATTCTCGATGGGGCAGACCACAACCACATTGTCCAGGCGGTCGCGCATGAGCTCCAGCTCATACTCCTTCCACCCTTCGATGCCCTCCTCCAGAAGGATCTCATCGGTGGGCGAATAGTGGATGCCCGCACCGGCGATCCGCCTCAGCTCCTCGCGATCATGCGCGATGCCCGAGCCCAGGCCGCCCATGGTGAAGGATGGGCGAACGACCAGGGGGTAGCCCAGTTCACCGGCTACCGCCTCGGCCTCATCCAGGCTGTGGGCGATGCGGGACCTGGCTGATTCGGCACCGGCCTGGTCCACCACCTGCTTGAAGAGCTCACGGTCCTCTCCCCTGTCGATGGCCTCCAGCGAAGCGCCGATCAGCTCAACCCCATAGCGCTCCAGCACGCCAGCCTTGCCCAGCTCCACGGCCGCATTCAGCGCGGTCTGGCCACCCAGGGTAGGAAGGAGGGCATCGGGCCGCTCTTTGGCGATGATCCGCTCCAGGAAGGGCAGGGCGATGGGCTCGATGTAGGTGGCATCGGCCATCTCGGGGTCCGTCATGATGGTGGCGGGATTGGAATTGACCAGGATGACGCGAATCCCCTCTTCGCGCAGCACCCGGCAGGCCTGGGTCCCCGAATAGTCGAACTCGGCCGCCTGCCCGATGACGATGGGTCCCGAGCCGATGACCATGACCGAATGGATGTCCTGCCGCTTAGGCATGTGCCTTCCCTTCCCTGGCGTCCTGCATCAAAGTGACGAACCTGTCAAACAGATAGGAGGCATCGTGCGGACCAGCCGCCGCCTCCGGATGGTACTGGACGGAGAAGGCCGGAATATCCAGGCACTCCAGACCCTCGACCACTCCGTCGTTGAGATCGACATGAGAGACCCGGACTCGACCATACCGGCCTTCACCATAGGGCGAGGGCACCGGGTCCCCCTTGGGCGCCTTGACTGCGAATCCGTGATTATGGGCGGTGATCTCAACCTTGCCGGTGCTCAAATCCATGACCGGCTGATTGATGCCGCGATGACCGAATTTCAGCTTATAGGTCTCGAAGCCCAGGGCACGGCCCAGAAGCTGGTTGCCCAGGCAGATGCCGAAGAATGGCAGTCCGGCATCCAGAACCTGTCTGAGGAGCGACACCTCCCCGTTTGCGGTCGATGGATCGCCTGGACCGTTGGAGAAGAAAACCCCGTCAGGCCCCAGGGCCTGTATCTGCTCGATGGTGGTGTCCACGGGAAGTACGTGGACCCTGCACCCGCGCTCAGCCAGCCTGTGCGGGGTCATGGACTTGATCCCCAAATCCACCGCCGCCACCGTGCAGACGGGCTCGCTCCCCTGACGATCTCCGGTTGGTTCGACGATATAGGGCCTGTCCGTGCTGACCTCGCCGGTCAGGTGGGATCCACTCATCTGAGGGGCCGAACGGACCTGGTCAAGGAGTTCCTGCATGGTTCCAGGCCTGCCGCCGTCGTTGAGCATTGGCTCCGGGCCTGAAAAAATACCGGCCCGCATGACACCTGCAGAACGCAAGTGCCGCACGAGCCGGCGGGTGTCTATATGACTGATGCCGACGATGCCCTGATCGACCAGCTGGTCGTGGAGACTGCCCCGGGCCCGCCAGTTGCTGAAGTCGGGGCTGGGTTCCCGGACCACATACCCTGCCACCCAAATCCTGTCCGACTCCCCGTCCTGGTCGTTGACACCGGTATTACCGATGTGGGGGAAGGTCTGCACAACGATCTGCCGTGCATAGCTGGGATCCGTCAGGGTTTCCTGATATCCCGTCATTCCGGTCGAGAAAACAATTTCACCTATGGTAGTGCCCACCGCTCCGAAGGCTCTCCCCACGTACACTTCCCCATCCTCAAGGATGAGCAAGGCCCGATTGGAGAAACGGCTATCGGAGGTGATGGTGTTGGTGTCTTTCAGGTTCACCGAACCCCCTTGATTACCGCGGATATTCGCACCCATATTAATGACCCCCATGGATTATGCCGGTCGAATCATCCAAAAGACCGTTGGGTAAATTTCGCAGGATAGACTGCATGTCAACCAGTCCGGATATGGCAAAAGGCCGACCTGATGCCCTAACAGCCAGAGGACATCGGTCGGCCTTTATTCGGATCATTGCTCAGTCGGCTGAAGCACGATCCACGCCGGGGGTCAGTTCATCCGGTAAGGTCAGTTTCAGCTGGTCCAAGCTTGGGGCCGACTGGTCGACCGCATGGTCAAGAACCTGGTCGGAATCGGAGTCCTCTCCTGCGGATCCCCTCGCTACCGAGTTCAATTCGCTGTCAACATGGGCGGGCTTTGATGAGGCGGGTTCGGAGGCTGCAACCCCTGCTTTTGCACCGTCGGATTCATCATCAGAAACGACCGCATCGGCTTCGGCATCAGCCAAGGCGGCAATCCGATCGGCTTGTTCACGACGAGCCTGATGCTCATCCTTCTCCTGCTCCAGGGCGCTCAGAACGCCATGGATGAAGGAGGGAGCATCGGCATCCGACAGTGTCTTGGCCAAGGACAGAGCCTCATCGATGGCCACCTTGTCGGGGACGTCAGGGTTGTAGAGCATCTCCCAGGCGGCGATACGCAGAATGTTGCGGTCGATGGCGTGCATGCGTCTCAGCGGCCACCGGGTGGAATGGGTCTGTAGGGACCCATCGATATCTCGACGGTGCTCTGCGACGCCCTCAACGATGGTCACGGCATAGGCGGGCAGAGGTGTCTGCGCCCCCGGCCGAGCCTTGCGCTCCTCCAGCAGGGAGAGGAAATCCTGGCTCTTCTCATCGGCCTCATACAGGGTGTTCAAGGCCCGCTTGCGGGCTGTGGAACGTGCCATGGATGTGTGGTTTCCGCCTTGCTCAGTTCTCGCGGCCCAGGTAGGAGCCGTCGCGGGTATCCACCTTGACCTTCTCGCCCTCGCCTACGAAGAGGGGCACCTGGATCTCGGCCCCGGTCTCCACAGTTGCGGGCTTGGTGCCGGCGTTGGAGCGGTTGCCCTGGACGCCTGGCTCGGTTGCAGTCACGGTCAGCACCACGGACGCAGGCAACTCCACAGACAGAGGGTTGCCATCATGGAAGCTGATAATGCAGTCGGTGCCCTCAAGCAGGAAGCGCTCCTGATCACCGACCAAGGCCTCGGGGATGTTGACCTGCTCGTAGGTGTTCATGTCCATGAAGACGAAGGAATCGCCGTCCCGGTAGGAGTACTGCATGGTCCGGTTGTCCACGGTCTCGAAGTCCATCTTCATGCCCGCATTGAAGGTGCGGTCCACAATCTTGCCCGAAAGGACGTCCTTGATGGTCGTACGAACAAAGGCAGGCCCTTTGCCCGGCTTGACGTGCTGGAACTTGATGACAGTCCAAAGCTTGCCATCCAGATTGATGACCGATCCGTTCTTGATGTCGTTGGAAGTCTGTGCCACCTTGATACCACCTCATTCTGATGAACGTTCCTTCGGAGGGCTCTAAGCCATCTGCCGAAAGCACCGGGCCACACAGGATCCGGCCCGCTCGCGATAAATCCTCGCCTATTATGCCACGGCGCATGAACACCGTGGATGGTCCGGCTGCGAAGCCCGCCGGATATGGGCGGGGCCCGGAATCACAGATAGGATTCCGGGCCCCGTCATTGGATCGTGTCGACAAGCGACAGGCAATCCTACTCGATGATCTTGGTGACTCGACCTGAGCCGACCGTGTGGCCGCCTTCACGAACAGCGAAGGTCAGGCCCTCCTCCATGGCGACGGGCTGGATCAGCTCGACGGAGAAGGTGGCGTGATCGCCGGGCTGAACCATCTCCACGCCCTCGGGCAGGGTGATGACGCCGGTGACGTCGGTGGTCCGGAAGTAGAACTGCGGACGGTAGTTGGAGAAGAACGGCGAGTGGCGTCCGCCCTCGTCCTTGGTCAGCACGTAGACCTCACCCTCGAACTTGTGGTGAGGGGTCACGGTGCCGGGAGCAGCCACGACCTGGCCGCGCTCGACATCCTCACGGCCGATGCCGCGCAGCAGCAGACCGGTGTTGTCGCCAGCCTCGGCCTCGTCCATCTGCTTGTGGAAGGTCTCGATGGAGGTGACGGTGGTGGACTGGGTGTCCCGCAGACCGACGATCTCCACGTTGGTGTTCACAGGCAGCTTGCCGCGCTCGACACGGCCGGTCACCACGGTGCCACGGCCGGAGATGGTGAAGACATCCTCGATGGGCATCAGGAAGGGCTTGTCCAGGTCGTGGACAGGGGTGGGGATGTAGTCGTCGACGGCATCCATGAGGTCCTTGATGGTCTGGACCCACTTGTCGTGGTCGGGGGCATCGTCATGCAGGGCGCCGTAGGCGGAGGTGCGGATGACGGGGCAGTCACGGTCGAAGCCGTTCTCATCCAGCAGATCGCGGACTTCCTCCTCGACCAGCTCGATCAGCTCTTCGTCGTCGACCATGTCGCACTTGTTCAGAGCGACCAGGATCTTCGGCACGCCGACCTGGCGGGCCAGCAGCACGTGCTCGCGAGTCTGGGCCATGGGGCCGTCAGTGGCGGCGACCACCAGGATGGCGCCATCCATCTGAGCGGCGCCGGTGATCATGTTCTTGACGAAGTCGGCGTGTCCGGGGCAGTCCACGTGGGCGTAATGGCGCTTTGCAGTCTGGTACTCGATGTGCGCGATGTTGATGGTGATGCCGCGCTCCTTCTCCTCGGGAGCGGCATCGATCTGAGCGAAATCGTACTCGGGGTTGACGTCCGGGTACTCCTCATGCAGCACCTTGGAGATGGCCGCGGTCAGGGTGGTCTTGCCGTGATCGACGTGGCCGATGGTGCCAATGTTAACGTGCGGCTTGGTCCGCTCGTACTTTTCCTTTGCCATTGTGTTTTGTCCTCCTGGACGTCTCGTAGGTTGCCTGCGCGAACCACGCACAGAGCACTCGCTACATATTACTGGGTTATCAGGTTCTTTGCCACTTTTGCCCTCCGCCCAGTCAGCGCTACAAGAGTGTAACGCCGACTTGTGACAGAAGAGCCTTTTTGCGGCGGCCCGCCGTGGCTGCGGACCGGACCGGCATTACTCGCCCCGCTGGGCCTTGATGATCTCGTCGCTGACGGCCTTGGGGACCTCAGCATAGGAGTCCATCTGCATGGTGAACATGGCGCGTCCCTGGGTCTTGGACCTGAGGTCGCCGATGTAGCCGAACATCTCCGACAGGGGCACCTTGGCGTCGATGACCTTGACGCCGGTGGCGTCGGTCATGGACTGGATGGAGCCGCGACGGGAGTTGATGTCGCCCATGACGTCGCCCATGTACTCCTCGGGGGTACGGACCTCGACAGCCATGATGGGCTCGAGGATGACGGGCTTTGCCTTGGGAGCAGCCTCCTTGAAGCACATGGAGCCGGCAATCTTGAAGGCCATTTCCGAAGAGTCGACCTCGTGGATCTGGCCATCGGTCAGGGTCGCCTTGACGCCCACGACCGGGAAGCCTGCCAGCACACCGGATTCCATGGCCTCCTGTACGCCCGCATCGACCGAGGGGATGAACTCCTTGGTGATATGGCCGCCGGTGACCTTGTTCTCGAAGACGTAGGTCTCGCCCTCGGTGGTATCCAGGGGCTCGAAGTTCATGAGCACCTTGGCGAACTGGCCGGAGCCGCCGGTCTGCTTCTTGTGGGTATATTCCTGGTTCATGACGGCCTTGCGGATGGTCTCGCGGTAAGCCACCTGGGGCTTGCCCACGTTGCACTCCACATGGAACTCACGGCGCATGCGGTCCACCAGGATGTCCAGCTGGAGCTCGCCCATGCCGGAGATCAGGGTCTGGCCGGACTCCTCGTCCGTCTTGACCTGGAAGGTGGGATCCTCCTCGGAGAGTTTCTGCAGGGCGATGCCCATCTTCTCCTGGTCGGCCTTGGTCTTGGGCTCCACGGCCACCTCGATCACGGGATCGGGGAAGGTCATGGATTCCAGCACCACCGGTTCCTTTTCGTCGCACAGGGTGTCACCGGTGGTGACGCTCTTGAGCCCGACAAAGGCGTAGATGTTGCCGGCGATGGCCTCGTCGACCGGATTCTCCTTGTTGGAATGCATCTGGAAGAGCTTGCCGACGCGCTCCTTCTTGCCCTTGGTCGAGTCCAGGACGGTATCGCCCTGGGCCACCTTGCCGGAGTAGACGCGCACATAGATCAGCTTGCCATAGAAGGGGTGGGTGGCAACCTTGAAAGCCAGGGCCGAGAAAGGCTCGTCCACGGTGGGCTTACGGTCGATCTCAACGGACTCGTCGCCGATCTTGTAACCCTTGATGGCCGGCACGTCCTCGGGGCTGGGCAGGTAGTCCACGACCGCATCCAGCATGGGCTGCACGCCCTTGTCCTTGAACGCGGACCCGCAGAAGACCGGGAAGGCCGTCTGCTCGATGGTCATCTTGCGCACAGCCTTGCGGATCTCCTGCTGGGAGATCTCCTCGCCGCCCAGGTACTTCTCCAGCAGATCCTCGTCCGACTCGGCCACGGCCTCAAGCAGCTCGGTGTGGTACTGCTCGGCCTTGTCCTTGAGGTCGTCAGGGATGTCGATGGTGTCGTACTTGGCGCCCAGGTCGGCCTCGTCCTTCCAGTAGTAGGCGACCATGCGCACCAGGTCGACCACGCCATGGAAGTCGCTTTCAGCGCCGATGGGCAGCTGCATGACCAGCGGCTTGACGCCCAGCTTGTCCTTGATGGTGTCCACCGAGTAGTAGAAGTCGGCGCCCAGCTTGTCCATCTTGTTGATGAAGCAGATGCGGGGTACGCCATACTTGTCGGCCTGACGCCAGACGGTCTCGGACTGGGGCTCCACGCCCTCCTTGCCGTCGAACACCGCCACAGCGCCATCGAGCACGCGCAGGGAGCGCTCCACCTCGGCGGTGAAATCCACGTGGCCGGGGGTGTCGATGATGTTGATCTGGTAGCGGTCCTCAGGATCATGGGACTGGCGGTTCCAGAAGGCCGTGATGGCGGCGGAGGTAATCGTAATGCCACGTTCCTTCTCCTGGTCCATCCAGTCCATGGTGGAGGCGCCGTCGTGGGTCTCGCCGATCTTGTAGTTGACGCCGGTGTAGTAGAGGATACGCTCGGTCGTCGTTGTCTTGCCGGCATCGATGTGGGCCATGATGCCGATGTTGCGAACCTTGGTCAGGTCCGTGAGCACGTCTTGTGCCATAATTCCTTGTTCTCGCTCTCTTGGGATTACCAGCGATAGTGGGCGAACGCCTTGTTGGCCTCGGCCATCTTGTGGGTGTCCTCGCGGCGCTTGACCGCGGCACCCAGGCCGTTGGAGGCGTCAAGGATCTCGTTGGCCAGCCGCTCCGACATGGTCTTCTCACGACGGGCGCGGCTGTAATCGGTCAGCCACCGCAACGAGAGCGTATTGGCGCGGTTCGGCTTGACCTCGACGGGGACCTGATAGGTGGCGCCGCCGACACGACGGCTGCGGACCTCCAGGCTGGGACGAATGTTGTCCAGGGCTCGCTTGAGCACGGCCACGGGCTCCTGGTCGGTCTTCTCCTTGACCTGCTCCAGGGCGGTGTAGACGATGTTCTCGGCGATGGACTTCTTGCCGTCCAGCAGGATCTTGTTGATCAGCTGGGCCACCACGGTGGAACCGTAGATGGGATCGGGCAGGAGCTGGTGCTTTTTAGCTGGTCCTTTGCGTGACATGTGTTACTTGGCCTTCTTTGCTCCGTACAGGGAACGGCCCTGCTTGCGATCCTTGACTCCCTGGGTATCCAGCGCACCGCGCACGATGTGGTAGCGCACGCCGGGCAGATCCTTGACACGTCCGCCGCGCACCAGCACGATGGAGTGCTCCTGCAGGTTGTGGCCCTCGCCGGGGATGTAGGCGGAAACCTCAATGCCGGAGCTCAGACGGACACGGGCAACCTTACGCAGAGCCGAATTCGGCTTCTTGGGTGTGGTGGTGTAGACACGGGTGCACACGCCGCGACGCAGCGGGCTGCCCTTGAGTGCCAAAGTCTTCGACTTGCGAGGCTTGGCCTTGCGCCCTTTGCGGACGAGCTGTTCAATTGTTGGCAACTGACTCTCTCCGATTCCTTCGATGAACTTGTCTTCGTTTGCACTGCGAGACCGCCGCACCGCAGCCGCAGTCGCTCCCAGGAGGAGAGATCAGCCACTGTCCACCGGCCCGATGGCCCCTGACCCTCCTGCCGGGCATTGCTGCCTGCACTCTTCGAATCCGGGGATATCCCGACAAGCCCACCTGTGACATAAGGCGTGCTGTCGGCACACACGCTGAAAAGTATATCACTGGGGCAGACATGGCCATGTCTTGCACTTGGAAGTATGCTCTAGGCTTTGCTCACTGTGGTGTCGCACCGGAACCGTTAAGAGAAAGGCCCTTGCAACAGACCTGTAACTGACTTTTGCGTGTACCTATATTCATTAACCCCAATAAACGAACGGGAGCCCGCCTATAACAGCTTCCTAATCTATAGGTATCGGAAAATACATAGCATCTCTGCATCAGTAGATAGAGATGCCAGAGACATGAATGCACGCGTATGGTGACGTAAGGCGTCGGCATCCGTTGACATAAACGTCAACGTCCTAGATGCTCTGGAATTTGTAAATGGCCAGGCGTTTACTTGTCTTCCTTCTCAAGAGCCTGGCGGATGTAGTCACGCAGGATCAGGGCATGGTTGACGGCGGGATCCTTGGCCGCATAGACAAGTGTCGTCCGATCGTGTTCGCGCACGATGCTCAGCAGATCCTCCAAGGCGGGGTTATCGTCCAGCTCAGTGCGGTAGCGGCGGGCGAAGTCCTCGAATCGGTCAGGATCATGGTGCCACCAGCGCCGCAGATCCGGACGGGGTGCAACATCCTTGAGCCAGCCGGACAGGGCTGCCCGCTCCTTGCTGACGCCACGTGGCCAAAGCCTGTCGACCAGGATACGAACCCCGTCCTCGTCGGCGGCCTGCTCGTATACGCGCTTGATATCCACCTGACCCATCATCTGCCTCCTGAAACCAGGAACCCGTGTGATTCATGACTCCTTGGACCATGATATTGACCGAATCGGCATTACGGAAGAGGCAGTGACAGCCATACCGGGGCGTAGGCTGATGAGTATGCTTACAGACGCAGACAAGGGCAAGGCCGCCGGGTCGAACGGCAGCAGACCAAACCCTCAAGCCCGCAAATCGGCAGAATCGACCGGATCAGGATCCAAGGGACGACAGTGGCGGCGGCTATGGATACCCGACCAGATTGGCGGTTGGGCCATGGCCTTGATGCCGGGCCTGGCCGGTCTGCTGGTCGGAGGCCCAACCTGGAGGAGCCTGCTGCTCATGGTCGCCTGGGCCTTCTGCTACTGCTTTGAATTCACCGGTTCACGATGGATGGTCTCGCACCGAGCCGCCAGATTCGCGCCACCCGCTTTGGGATACGCTCTGCTCACGGCCGTGACCGGGCTGATCCTATTGGTCGGCACCCCTGGGCTCCTGCGATGGGCGCCGCTCTACCTGATCCTAGGCGTGTTGAATTTTGCCGCCGCCTGGATGCGCAGGGAACGCTCCTGGTGGAACGATACCGTGGCCGTGATTGCGGCCTGCACGCTCTGTTTGATCGCCGTCTCCCTAGGGTCACGATTCCAGAAGCCGGGACCAGGACTGGAAAGTGCCAACACCGGCTATTTCGGATGTCAGCCGAATCCTGCTGTGGACTGCTTCGCCAGTGGATTTCTGCCAAGCGCCGCCCTGCCGTCGGTTGGAGTGGTCAGTGCAGCTGTCTTCGCTGTAACCCAGTTCGGTTCGGTCATCTTCGTCAAGACCATGATTCGCGAGCGCGGCAAGACCTGGTGCTACCTGCTTTCGCTGGCTTGGAACCTGGCCCTCTGCCTGATTGGGGTCGCCATAGTGCACACCGCGGGATGGTGGACTCTGTTGACGGCCCTGGTTCTCTTGGTGCGCGCGGCCCTACTACCTGCCATCTCCCGTCGTCGGCGTATTCCTGTGCTGTATGTGGGCTTGGTCGAATGCGCAACCAGCCTTCTCGTCTTCATTCTGGTGATTGCACAGGCTGACGTGATGACCGCGTCTCTGACAGGCCTGCTTGGCGCATGACTGCGGGTTCAGTCACTCACGTCATCCACGAGTTCGGCCCTGTCTGGGACCACCGTTCCCGTGTGCTGATCTTGGGATCCATTCCCAGCCCGAGTTCGCGCGATGCTGGCTTCTACTACATGTTTCCGCGCAACCGCTTCTGGCCCGTGCTGGCTGCACTTTTCGACCAACCTGTTCCAGAGCCTGATCCGGCTGTCCGCGCACGGTTCGCTCTCAATCACCGCATAGCACTATGGGATGTCGTCCAGGAATGCGACATCCACGGTGCCTCTGATGCTTCAATTACCAATGTCGTACCTACCGACATCGCCGGCTTGCTGGACCGTGCGCCTATCGACACCATATTCACTACAGGACGCAAGGCCGGTCAGCTTTATCGTCGCTACTGCCTGCCGGATCTGGAGAAGAAGGGGTATCGACCTACGATGATCAATCTGCCATCCACCAGCCCTGCCAACGCCGCCATGAGTCTGGCTGATTTGATCAAGGCCTACCAGCCCGTAAGCAAAGTGCTCTACGGTAAGGAGCCTGGTAGGCAAGACAATCACAACGATTATGGCGAATAGACAAATACCAACGGTCAAAGCCCGGGATATTGCGAATCTTCCCAAGGATGAATTCGCCTTCCCCGGTCCAGAACGTGATCGCTTGGTGGAAGCAATTCTGGACGGGCGCAAAGCTGCTACGACCAGCCTTATGGCAGAGTTCATCCACGATCATGAACCGCTCCCCTCCTCCGGCCGACGAACGGTTCTGGTGAACTCTGATGACCAGCCACTTGCAGTCCTAAGATATGCCTCGGTAAGCGTGACCCGACTTGGCCTGGTCACGCTGCAGCATGTTCTGAACGAAGGAGAAGGCTATAGAAGCCTTACTGAGTGGCGTGAGGCTCATGAGTCCTTCTGGACCTCAGAAAACATGCGACAAGCGCTGGATGATCCGAACTTCATCGTCGAAGATCGGACCCTGGTGGTGCTGGAGGCTTTTTATGTAGAGGCCATGGTCGTGAACTGAAGGCCCAATGACAAGCACGGTCTTTACCGCACTGGTGACACTTCACCGGCGTGCCATGTCATACCATCGTGTATAGTTTCATCTGTTGCATTGATCCGCTATGCGGGTCGATTCACTATGGTGGCTATAGCTCAGTCGGTAGAGCACCTGATTGTGGTTCAGGAGGTCGCGCGTTCGAGCCGCGTTAGCCACCCCACCTCCCACCTCTACTGCTCCAACAGTTTAGTTGTTCTTCATTTTTTTAATTCGAACACAAAAAACTAAAATGTGTCATCCCATACTTGTCCGAAACAAAATCACCAGACTTTTCGCGCAAAGCCACGATGCTTATGCTGTTTATTTTCATACTCGCATTCGCTGCCACCCATGCGGATAACTACCGTATTAGCCTTGGCCTTGAGCTTTTACATTTCCAACTGCCGGCTCTGGCTCAGTGCGTGGCCGGAATCTTGCAGCTGGTCGAAGATCCTGTCTTTGCGCCGGTCGAGAGACTCTTACTCCTAAGGGTGGCGCACAGGATTCGCCGTGGTCTTCGGTGCCTAGGTATCTCATGGACATATCCGCAGGGCCATTGTCATGAAACAGGTATGCGGGTTTGGCAGACTACGACAGTCATTAACCTGTCATCCGCCCACGGCCGATTGACGAGCGAATCCGACTAATTCACATAGCAGGATGCTGATTGCGCCATCCATTATGTGGACGACAGGCAAGCTCCAATTTTCTTATTCCTACCTTGCATCACCGGGGGCTGTTCATAGCCTTCCGCACAATATGATGAGTTTTCTGAGAAGCAGGGATTTCTTCACAAGTCCGATAGTTGTGTACCGAGTCATGGAACTCAGCTAGGGAGACGCTTCCACAGCTGAAGACAAGCATCGGCACAAAGTCGAAATCATCTGCAGCCCCTTGTTCGGCTGCTACTTGTTGTTCAGGAGATCACGCGTTCAAGTCGCGTTAGCCACCCCAGTTTTTGTGACTAGACTTCCAGATTTTCTATAGATCAGTCCAAGTTAATTGCCTAGCTTTTGAAGGGACAAGCCCCTTGCTAACAAATCCCATCATCCACAGAAGTACACTGCACCACTACCACATAAAGGATTCTATAAATCACCCTATCATTTTATTATGAGATATTTGACAAATCTTTGGAGCATCTCTATATTTAGGTATTAAAGATCTTGGAAAAGGTCTGGTTATAAGCCTGGATAGGTTTAGGTAGCTTGTTTTTCTATTGAGGCACCAAGTCCAGTCCAGCTTTATTCGAGCAAGGCTGTCTGTCTGAATAAATTCGAACAGTTCATGAGTCTGGATGGCGTTTCATCACAAGGCAAGGGTTATCAACGCGAGCTCAGCAATCGAAGTGTTTATAGCGCTTTTCAGATCGCTGTGCAACTTCCGCGTCTATATGACTATATTTATGCAGCATTCCCTAAGTTGTATAACAAAAACGGCGGAAGCTATGGGAAAATCAACGCTGTCAAATCGCTGAATCGACGCCACAACAGCCATATGGCCCCATACGGACATGAACAAGTGGAGTATCTGAGTCCGGATGGCTTCATCACGCCTTTGGTATACGGATTGCGCGCTTTGATGACGATTGAACAGCCTCAAAAGCCAAACGATTCCCCTCACGTTGTCTGGAGTCAGGATCCTGTACCTTGGCTCGATCAGCATTTGACAAGTATCATCAAGCGGTACGTAACTATTTTCACACCTTGGGGATATGACCCTCAAAAAATTGGAAAATCAATCGGAAGTTATCAGAATGCGCTCGATGATTACAAATTAGCTCTTGCAGGAATAGAGTAGCAAGCACTAGTTTCGTTAAAGCCACCCATCGCAAGCCCCTTGGAGACAACGGAACACTGCGATGGTGGCCTCATTTCTGCAAAGTTGAAACCTGGCGATGCTTATAGCAGAAACTCATATTCCCTGATTCAGATAAACCACTGACATACTCATCATTGCTCACTCTGAACTCTTGCCTCATCGATGAATGCCGGTAATCCATAGTCCAGAAGATCGATGACCTTTCATAAAACTCCTGTACTACCACACGCCAACGAGGCATGGCGGGGAGAAATATCCAGACTCCGCCTATCACCGGACCAGACCAACCACAACACAAACTGCACTAGCAACTGAAATCAGGCAACACTGTTCACAGTGCTCTGGCAGATTGAAACTGACAATACAACACTGCCATTATGCAATTGTTAGAAAAGTGAATTTTAGACGATGATGGCGGAGTGATGCATCTAAATATATCCGTTGTCACAACAGATAAGACCCATACCAGAGCCAAGAAGAAACCAATCGGGTGAAAGCTCGACGATAGACCCATGCAAAAAACGAATACCAACATATAAGTAATCGGTATTATACATATCACTTCGAGAGCCCTAGACTGTTGCCGTTCACATCCAAGATGGAAGTGAATCTGCGCATGCCGACTGGCGCCAGGGGTCTTGGGAGATCATACAGTCAGCAAGGAAGGCAACAGCATGGCCACAAAGCAAACAGCAGGAAGAGAGCAGTTGGGCGAATTCGCTCCTCAGTTCGCAGCTCTGAATGACGATGTTCTATTCGGCGAAGTCTGGGATGATGAACAAGCACTGTCCGCGCACGACAGAAGCATGATCACCATAGCCGAATTGATTGCCATAGGTAGCACAGAACAGCTCGACGCTCACCTGAACATCGGGAAAAGAACGGTATCACCAAGGACGAGATAGCAGCGGAAATCACCCATCTGGCCTTCTACGCAGGCTGGCCGAAGGCCTGGTCGGCTTTCAACCGCGCCAAGCAAATCTGGCAAAATGACGGCTGAAGGTGATTAAGGCACGAAGCAAAACGCCAAGACGGCAGTCCTCGTCTTCCACCCCCATATGGAAGCCTCACGGATCAACGCCCGCCTGATGCGGGAAGCCAAGGGCATGATGATGAGGGTATCCTGGTCCGGGACGAATATGCTGCCTTGCGCTCAGGCCAAATCGACATTCCTGGCGAGCAAGCATTCGTCAAAGGCTGTGACCGTCTGGTATGGCAGTTTCCCATGTATTGGTACAGCTGCCCTCCGCTGCTCAAGGAGTGGGAAGACCTGGTGCTCACCTACGGATGGGCCTATGGTACCCATGGCGACGCCATGAAAGGCAAGGAACTCATGCTCGCCGTCTCGGTCGGCTCTGCCGGAGAGAACTATCACCATGAGGGCGAATTCAGCTATACGGTGGACGAGCTCCTGGCTCCGTTCAAAGCTACCAGCAATCTCATCGGAACCGTTTATCGGAAGCCCTTTATTCTCACAGGAGTCAGCTCAGGCATGAGCGATCAGAACCTCGAAAAGGCAGCCAAGGATTATTTGAGCCGTCTGCAAGACGACTGGCCAGCACAATAAGCCTCAGCGACGATCCCTAACATCAAGACGAGGGCTTCCACACTGGAATCTTCAAGTGCGGGCGCCCTCGTCTTATCGACTCAGCGGACCTCAGTCACTGTGTATAGGATATCCCATGCAGACGTGTAGCCTCTTCGGGCGTATCCACATTAAGAATGAGTGGCCCTCCCGTATCCATAACACTGATGTCATGCATATCGTCATCATCAAGACTGAAATCTGCAATATTGTGGTTCTCGTGAAACCGTTCCTCATGCACGGATTTCGGGATGGCGCATATCCTCTGCCGGGTCAGCCAACGCAATACCATCTGGGCCGGGGTCTTGCTATGGGGCTGACCAATACGTCTAAGGACAGGATTATCGAAAATACCCCGACGACCATCAGTCAGAAGTGCCCAGGCCGTGGGTACGCCCCCCCCCTGCTCGGCCATGACCTTTCGAAGTGGGATCTGCTGGGTGAAAGGATGCAGCTCTATCTGATGGACTATGGGAGCGCTTCTGCTGCAAAGAATCAAATCGATCAGCCGGTCAGGTAGGAAATTGCAGACTCCAATGCCACGAACTCGGCCTTGCTCGTACAGATCTTCCATGCGCTGTCGTCTCCTTGGTGATGCCCTCCTGCAATCTAACAAAGTGTGGGAAAACAGTACAATGCCTGCAGTATATGGCTGCCCATTCATCTTCTGCATATGCGGCGCATCAGACCTTCGGCCCCCTGACAGTGGTGCTCCGGTGTCTTCCGGAAGCATCCCTTCCCCGAACGAGAGGCGCCGTACCCGGATTGACGACGACGCTCATTGGGTAACTTGTGGAAGGATGTGGTTGGTTTGTTCATGCCGATTCAACTTATTGGATTTTTACTGCTGCTCATGGCCTTTGCTTCGCGGCAACTGCTAGGCCTGCCCGGCAGCAGTAAAGTCAACCTTGTTTTGAACCTTGCCGGCGCAAGCTTGCTGGCAGTCGATGCCCTGTCTAACCGGCAGCGGTCCTTTCTGCCCTCGAATGCGGATGGGTTTGGTTGCGCTATACGCCTTCACCCGTTCCTACTCAAAAAGCAAGTTACTTACGACCAAGAATTGCAGCTCAGCGACAAGGCAAGGGCAAGGCATCTGCATCCAGCTTATAGAAGCGAAGCTGACTGTCTGCAAAGTTGCTAAGTACACAGAGATTGATCTGAACTCACCTTATGTTTTTACGGGGCGAACCGACCAAGAGACTTCATCGGTCTGCCCAGCCGACATTGTTCCCAGCCAGACCCTGGAATGCAGCGACGGCTGGCGGGCCTTCCGCATCCAAGGTATTCTCGATTTTTCGCTCATTGGCATCATGGCGCCGATTGCAACAATTCTGGCAGACAAGGGCATAGGTATTTTCGCCGTCTCCACTACAACACAGACTATGTCCTTACCAAGGCCGATGACTTCCCTGCCGCCCTGGATGCCCTCGACAAGTCAGGATATACAATCTTCTGATTGACACACAGCAGCATAGCGGCACAAAATACTCCTTCTGCAGAAAGAACGTGCTGAGGAATAAAAAGACGTGAGAGTGAAAAAGCAGCATAGCCAAGAGTCGAAGTTTAGAATATGACCGCTGATACTGCACGTCCATAAACAAACGTCTTTCGTCTTTGAATACACTGCAACGAATCCAGCACTTCACCCGCAAAAGTCGATATCAAAATGATGCTGACTTAGTGCTGGTCAATGCCACTTTTACGAGAAAAGGACACATACACTGGCCTCAACGGAGGTTGCTTCCTGAAAATGGGCAGGCCGCCAGATGACCTGCCACAAGTAAAGGGGAAGAACAAGCCTGGAGGGTCAGATGAGCAACAATCGAAACGAGCATGCGAATAAGAACCAAGGCAGGCATGAGGAATCGCGGATGCCCGATAACCAGCAAAAGAGGTACGAGGGCAACTCCTCGCGGAGCAACGGCACCCGGGAAAGTTCCCAACAATCAACAATGAATGACAAGAACCGCATGTCAAAACCAGTGGAGAATACGAACGTCAGAAAGGAAAGCCCGACAGAAAATGCCCCCAAGCCTGCATCAGGACAAACAGGCGAGAAGGAAGGCAGGGATTCATCCAGCAAGAACGCCGAACATGGCAAACCTGAAACGGAAAATAAGCAGGAACAGGCTCTAACCGCCAGCCCTGTGCAAGCCGGCCATCCAGACAAAGGGCATAGCCCCTCCCCTGACGACAAGCCGAATCAACCCAGTAAGCCTGTCGACAAGCCATCTCAGCCGACGAGCGTTGCCAGCTTACCTAAACCGCACAAGGCGAAGAACCATGATTCCTTCTATCTTGGCCTGGCCTCGGCAGTCCTGGTCGCGGCTCTGGGCCTCAGCCTAAGCACCATGCCGATCTTCTTCTCCCTGCCTCTTGCCGCTGTCCTCTTCGGAATCGGCATCTGGCTCCTCTCCTACGCCAGCTTCAAGTCTCCCGGCAAACCAGAGGGAGAAGGAACAGATGCGGACAGACACACCAGGACGGTAGTTGTGGCGACGGTCCTTCTGGTTCTGCAGACCTTCATTATGGATGTCTTTATCTTCACCCGCATGGGAACAGTCGGCAAACATCAGAACGCCATCGTCATAGCCTGGATCATCGCCAGCATGATCGAGACCCTAGCAGCCTTCGCCCTTATCTACCATCACAATCCACTGCAGTCCAAGCCAAAGGACCCTGCGGCGAACGATCAACACGAAGGAAAGGAATAAGGCACTGCGGCGAGCATGGATCTGAAATGGCACCGAAGGCCAGAAAGGCCAAATGGCCGGCCGTGGATGTGAAATTGCCACAACGTTCTGTTCGACATGGTCTTCAGCCTCAGGGTGCGCTCGTCCTTCTTGAAGATGCGTGGCACCCTTTGCTTGATCATTTCCCCTCCTGCTGCAGATTGACACGGACCGCAATGCCATGAACCATGCCAACCGGCTCACAAAAATCCGGCATGAAAACCGCAAAACCACTCTTCAGACAATCCGTGAGCTGCATGGTCACAACTAGGCGAGTATGGCTTTTTACTTTTTCCACTTTTCATCCTCTTTAGCCAGGTACCTTGCAAGGTGCCTTGAACTTGGTTTCTCCCCGGCTGATACCTATAAAACACATTTACATAACAGTTATGTTGACCTCCTAGTAGCAACAATCAGCCACTAGAATCATTGATGAAATTACTCACACACAGTTGTGCTTGGAAAAGGAAAGACATGAGTGGACCAGAACAACCTCACGTAACCTTCGGGGTCCTCAAGGAGACAGACAAGGAGGAGTCGCGCGTGGCTCTGACGCCTGACATCGTGACCCGGCTGACCAGGCAAGATATTACCTGCCTACTGGAGTCCGGGGCCGGGGCCCAAGCCGGCTTCCGGGATGAGGACTACCAGCAGACGGGAGCCATAATCACCGACAGGAACACCGTCCTATCCAAATCACAGGTCCTGGGTTTTGTCAACAGACCTGATAGCTCCTTGCTGAAGCGGATTCCAGCCGGAACATGGATCATCGGCATGCTGGGGTCTTTGAGCGACAGCGACTACATCAAGTCCTTGGAGGCGGCCGGGCTTACGGGAATCGCCATGGAGCGGCTCCCCCGACAGCTCAGCTCGGCCCAGTCCATGGATGAGATGACCTCGCAGAACTCGGTCATGGGATACAAGGCGGCTCTGGTGGCTGCCGATGCCTATGGATCCTTCTTCCCCATGATGACCACTGCGGCAGGGACCATCCGACCAGCCAAGGTTCTGGTCCTGGGCGCGGGGATTGCAGGCCTGCAGGCCATCGGGACCGCAAAACGCCTGGGAGCCGTGGTCACTGCCTATGACGTCAGGCCCGCTTCCAGGCAGGAGGTGGAATCCTTGGGAGCCAAGTTCCTCGACTTGGGGCTGGACTTCTCCAAGGGACAGGGCCAAGGCGGCTATGCACGGCAGCTGACCGACCAGGAACAGGCCCAGCAGCAGGCTGCGGTGGATGCCAAAGCGGCAGGCTTCGATGTGGTCATCACCACGGCCAAGGTTCCAGGCGGAAAACCTCCCCGCCTCCTGAGCGCCAAGGGTGTGGCCAATCTGCATCCCGGAGCCGTGATCGTAGACTGCGCTGCCAGCGACCTGGGCGGCAATGTCGAGGGTTCACAGGTAGGGACCAGGACCACCGACAAGGGTGTCATCATGATCGGGGCACCATACCTGGCCAGCGGCGTAGCCACGACGGCCTCCAACCTGCTGTCCAGAAATGTGGCGGACGTGCTGGTGCACTTCCTTCGCGATGGCGCGCTCAGTATCAAGGCGGATGACGAGATTGACCAAGCACTGATTGTAACTGGAGCAGCCGAATCCGGCACACATGGAAGCGCGGATGTTCCAGATGCCGAAGAGACCGGGGAGAAAGGTCAAGAGCAATGAATTCTTTGGTCATAGCAATTACGCTTTTCATTCTGGCCCTGCTGATTGGCGTAGAGGTGATTGGCAAGGTTCCGGCCACGCTTCACACACCGCTCATGTCGGGTGCCAACTCCATTCATGGCATTGTGATCGTCGGGGTGGTCATCATCGCGGCGGAAGCTCACTCCCCGCTTTCCTACGTACTTATATTCCTGGCTGCCGTCCTTGGCGCCATGAACGTGGTGGGCGGCTACGTGGTGACCGATAGGATGCTGGAAATGTTCAAGTCCTCAAAACCCGACAAGGGGAAGGATAAGGCCAGCCAGGACGAACAGGCTTCGTCCGTCACGACTCAGACCGCTAAGAACGAGGGAGCCGACAAGTGAATACCCTCGACATCATCACCTGGTTCGTCTACCTCCTTTCCTCGGTCATGTTCGTCATGGGCCTGCATTACATGAATTCCCCCAAGACGGCCCGTACAGGCAATCGGATTTCAGCCGCAGGCATGGTCATCGCCGTGGCCATGGCCTTCATCCACCTGTTCGCCACCGGTTTCACCTCTTCCCTGGCCATCGTTCTGCTCGTGCTCGGCATTCTGATCGGATCCGCAGCAGGAGTCTACTCGGCCAAGAAGGTGAAAATGACGGACATGCCTCAGCTGGTTTCCGTCTTCAACACGGTCGGCGGCGGCGCTGCAGCCCTGGTCGCTCTGAACGACATACTGACTTCTGAGGGCGCCCCGACTCTGGTGGTGCTGATCACCGCCGGCCTGGGCGTGGTCATCGGTTCCATCACCTTCACCGGCTCCCTGATAGCTGCCGGCAAGCTCCAGGGCATCAGCCTGATCAAAAACCTGAAGCTGCCGGCCAAGGCTGTATGGAATGTGCTTTTCGCTTTATTGACGGTCCTTTGCCTGGTCATGCTCTGCCTGAATCCTGTCAATCGGACCCTATGGGCCATCCTCACAGCCATCTTCGCCCTAGGCTACGGACTGGTCTTCGTCATCCCCATCGGCGGTGCCGACATGCCAGTGGTCATCTCTGTTTTGAACGCCTGCACCGGCACAGCTGTAGCCATGAACGGCCTGGCCATTGACAATGTGGCTCTGATCGTGGCAGGCGCTTTGGTCGGCGCAGCAGGTGCCACCCTATCCGTCCTGATGGCCCAGGCCATGAACAGGCCGCTCCTGAGCGTTCTGGCTGGAGGGTTCGGCGGTTCCTCTGTCAGCGCCAGCCAGGATCAGGGTGCCCAGGGGACCATGAAGGAGACCACGCCCGACGACGTGGCCGTCCAGCTGGTCTATGCCGACAAAGTCATCTTCGTCCCCGGCTTTGGTCTGGCTCAGGCCCAGGCCCAGCGCGAACTGGCCGACCTGGGCGAGCTGCTCAAGGGCCGTGGCGTGGATGTATCCTATGCTATTCACCCTGTGGCCGGCCGTATGCCCGGACATATGAACGTCCTCCTGGCCGAGGCCAACGTTCCCTATGAGGAATTGATCGACCTTGATGATATCAATCCCCAGTTCCCCTCAGCCAACGTCGCTTTGGTAGTGGGCGCCAATGACGTGACCAACCCGGCTGCACGCCGGCCGGGGACCGCAGTCTCCGGCATGCCCATCCTGGATGTTGACAAGGCGCAGCATGTAGTCGTCCTTAAGCGAGGTCGCGGCAAGGGCTATGCAGGCATCGAAAATGAGCTCTATTCCAACCCTAATACGCAGATGCTCTTCAACGACGCCAAAGCCAGCCTTCAGGCGATCATCGCATCCGTCAAGGAGCTCATCGCCTGAGCATCTGATGGGCGACCCGTCGCATATGCTGTAGTGAGAACCATGGCTCCTGATCGGCTTGGCTGGTCCGGAGCCTATTGTCATCGAGCAAGATGGACCTACATGCTAATTTTTACATTCCAAATTGCCTATAGATGCTTTGCCGCCAAATTAGAGAATAGTACATAAAATTTCTGAAACGACAGCTCAGCTTGTAACTGGATAGATCTTGATTTCAGCGAAAGCGCTACAATCACAAGTCGCATACAAATCCCAGGTAATACGTAGCTTGCCCAGCGCAAATCTATGCTAGCTTGGGCTAACTTGCGATACATATCTGGTAAATTCTCAAAGAGTTTTCCAATTAAGAAAACTCAAGTATCGCAAATCGACGTATGTTCACACTCCATATGTATTGGACCTCGCACTCGATTATTGAAAGCGGTTAAGCCCGTGGTTTTCATATCTAACGTAGGATGATATTTAAAGTCACCGAACTGCACTATTTGACATTTAAGCATGTTGATTATCCTCATACGGTCTGATTTAAATTTAAAGAGTATTGCTCCCAGACTTTGCGATACTTGCATAAAACAGTTACTTTGAAATGTAACGATAGGCTGGGACCGTTCGCGATGGTGAGCAGTAAGATGTATCTGCACAGATACATCCAAAGAAGGCAAGGAAACCGGATTTTTAGTAGGCGACATGAGAAGACCGTTGGGCTCAGTGCAGCCCACGCAGCTATTCAGAACAATCGGCAACATATATGGTCAGGCCGCAATGTTGACGATAGCTGTTGACTAGCAGCAAAATATGAACATTTTGTCAACCTTTATCGGGAAAACCTCATACCCATTTTCGTCTCAACTTAGTCTTTATCGAACAGACGTTCGACGCTCCCGAGAACCGCTACAGGTTGATCAAATCGACAAATCCCCGTATCATTGGTGTGTCAGAGTTTCCTCGAAAGTAAGTTGGTGCGTCTATGTCCATCAGGGTGGTCGAACTGTTCGCAGGTGTGGGCGGATTTCGTCTAGGCCTGGATGGTTACAACAATCCTGAACATCCCGAATTCAACATGGAAGCCGCCGGTCCCTTCCAGACCGTATGGGCCAACCAGTGGGAGCCCAACGGAAGCGAAGCCAAACAATTTGCATGGCGCTGCTACGAGGATCGTTTTGGAACTGGATCCTGCGTTAACGAAGATATAGCTGAAGTACTCAGGAAATTCGACAAGGGAGAAGCCAATATTCCACAGTTCGACATGCTTGTCGGCGGCTTCCCATGCCAGGATTACAGCGTGGCTAAGCCACTCTCTCAATCTTCGGGTATCGAGGGCAAAAAAGGCGTCCTCTGGTGGAGCATAAATACACTTTTAGAGAAACGTAGACCACGTCTTGTGTTGCTCGAGAACGTAGATAGGCTGTTGAAATCACCATCTACCCAGCGTGGACGAGATTTTGCCATCATTCTTTCCTGCTTGTCCCGACTTGGTTACTCGGTCGAATGGAGAGTGATAAATGCTGCAGATTATGGGATGCCTCAACGGAGGAGGAGGGTCTACATCTTCGCAGAACTCACCCGGAGTACATGGGACCTCTCGACTCGTCTGCACAGCAGCGGAATCATGGCGGAAGCCTTTCCGGCAGAGCCTTCCGGGAAAAAAGATTCAGGTACATTTCGTATCAACGATGACCCCTATGACGTAACCAAACGATTCGGCATCAATTCGAAGACTTCGCTCTTCCGGACTGCAGGCGTAATGCAAGGCGGTGTCGTATTCAGCGAACGGGTAGAAGCCGTGTATGCTGGCCAAAAAACTGTCTTAGGAGACATCCTTGTACCTGCGCAAGATGTTCCACCGCAGTTCTGGATTGACGAAGGCTCCCTATCGAAATGGTCATATTTGAAGGGCGCAAAAAAGGAAAAGCGGGAGGCGAAGTCAGGTTTTGAATACACTTACGCCGAAGGGCCCGTCACCTTTCCAGATTCTTTGGACAAACCCAGCCGGACCATTCTGACAGGTGAAGGCGGTAAGGGGGCCAGTCGCATGAAGCATGTTGTCGAGCAGGACGGCAGGCTCAGAAGGCTGGTACCAGATGAACTCGACCAGCTGCAAATGTTCCCACGGGGCTGGACAGATGACGGCATGAGCGACGGGCACAGGGCCTTCTGTATGGGCAATGCTCTTGTCACTGGAATCCCCCACAGGATTGGCAAAGTCATTGCAGGTCGTCTAATGCCTGGTCGATGATTTGCTGAACATATTTGTTCGTAATCCAGAACGATTTCTTTGTCTCCCTAGTTCCCTGTGGGGTAAGACAGGTCTCACCTTTCGTGGCGTGAGGGCGCACGTGTATATGCGAACCCTTACCATCCAAACCCTTGATGCCAGGAAAGTGATCATAATCATTGGATAGGATGTGCTGTTTCGTTGTCATGTAGACTCGCTGAGCTTCAGCTAAGTCCTCGTCCGTTGGCGTCCACCACACCAACTGCGACAAAACCAGGGGTCCGTGCTCCTCACACTGCCTGAAGACGACAAACAGGTAGGGAGCGGTCATGTATCCGTATAGTTTGCTGTCCTCCCAATCAGTGCAGGCTACTTTCTTATAGTCCATTGCAGGAAATGAAAGTGACTCTTTGACACGTCCTGTGTGGCTCCGCCTGATTGTGCGCACCATGATACCGGCCTTGTCGAATTCCTCTATGCTCTTATCAGTACCTATACCGAGGATTTTCTTTGTTATTATCGCGTAATAGCTCTTAGCACGCTCACTTGCGGAGATTTGCAGGATGGATTTCAGCTCTTTCTTCGTTTTTCCCATGTAAGGGTGGAATCTCGCCTTCACCAACTGGTGAAGGGTCAGATTCTCCTCGTCCTTTTCCCTCTTGATTGGAGCGTACTTATTCTTTTGGAGGAGCTGATTGATGACCGTGGTCATATAGGATGATTTCAGCGCCCACCTTCTTGGCTTGGCGCACCGGTCCGATTTGGGTTGCGGATATTTTTTCCCGTGACCGGAACCGGTAGTTGCAGCTTCAAGGTAAACGGTGTCACGGCCGCTTACCTTATCTGCGTCCCCATTCCTCACTTTTGCGAGAACCGTATTCCAGTCCGCCAGCATCTGAGGCTTATCTCGTTCCGGCACACCCCACATGGTGGCCAGTCTGAATCTCATATCCAAAACGCTGTCGCTACCTGGGTCATAGTCGTAGGCCAGAAGGAGAATCTTCGCCATCTTATCCATAAGATGGCTCTTCTTGAAATCCTCGTTGAGAATCGTCATCCAGTTAATGTTAGTTATAGCAAGTCGTTCCTTGGCACAAGGCTTGTTGTGGGCATCGTATCTCAAACCTGTAGTCTTGAGCTCAACACCGACTTTTGGAAAATCGGGACCTTGAACATTGTTGTTTTTAATGCGAAAGTAGTACTCTTCGACAGTCTCGCCCATGGCCCCCTTGCCTCCGCTACCCTTGGGTGTGGCATCCGGGGGCAAATCCAAAGCTTCTCTCAATGTTTTATTTACAATACGCTTGGCATACTCTTCAATGCTGCTGACATTACTGTCATCATATGGTACTTGTCCCTGCTTCTCTGCCATGTGTCAAAAGTATACTTACTTCAGTAACGCACTATCCTGGTGGTAAAGGAACTGGCAGACGGGTTTATGTAATATTATGCCCGTTTCTATCAGATACCACTTGGTAAAGAGTAGACGTGTAACTTCTGTCTCCGGTAGCAATGTCTTCTTCATGACTGCTCTAGATGGTCAGCATGTACCTTGCCTATTTTTCTCCCTGTTATGAATACAACCCTCTCTGATATTTGTACGTATTTCCTAACTTATTGGATTTACTCCCTCTAGCACGAAAAGGACGGGAGAAGCCCGACTAACAGTAAGAGCCGGGTGCTCACAGTTGCTACCGTCATAATTACTGTTTAGGTCTTCATCATTGGCGACTTTTCTTCAACTGAACGAGAAGTGGAGACAACGAGCAAAATTCAATCATCAATACTTGGATTTGCCCCAGTTTGGATCAAATCTTCGCTGCATTTGACCTCATCTTCGCAACCTTACGCACCAACCTCTCTGATTACGCGCCAATGCTCCGAACCAGCATGAAAGAAGAGCTCATACAGGGAGTTGGAATTCAATTTACGTGTACCATAAGGCATACACGGGTACGGTCCTCAGAAAGGGTATTTATGCTGTCATTCGTCAACGACTATTCCGAGGGTGCCCACCCCGAAGTCTTGCAACGGCTGATTGATACCAACATGGAGCACCTTCCCGGCTATGGCAAGGATCGGTACTGCCTCTCCGCCGCTCAGAAGATCGCCTACGCCTGTGGCTGCCCGCAAGCGCAGGTCTATTTCCTGGCTGGTGGGACCCAGACCAACCAGGTCGTCACCTCCTGCCTGCTGAAGTCCTACCAGGGAGTGGTCGCTGCGGACACGGGCCACGTCAACGTCCACGAGGCCGGCGCCATAGAAGCCATAGGTCATAAGGTCCTGACCATCCCAGGAGAACAGGGCAAGATTCGTGCAGATGATCTCAATACCTTCCTGGATTGCTTCTACGCCGACGGAAACCATGAACAGATGGTCTTCCCAGGTATGGTCTACATTTCCCACCCCACCGAGTATGGAACCCTCTACACCCGTCAGGAGCTGGAAGACCTCTCACAAATCTGTCGGGAATACAAGATTCCGCTCTACCTGGACGGGGCCAGGTTGGGATACGGACTGGTCGCGCCTGGAACCGACGTCGACCTGACGGACATAGCCCGTCTCTGCGACGTCTTCTACATCGGCGGTACCAAGGTGGGCGCACTCTGTGGCGAAGCGGTGGTCTTCCCCAAGGGGAATGCCCCCGAGCATTTCAGCACCATGATCAAAAGAAGGGGAGCCCTCCTGGCCAAGGGAAGGCTCCTGGGGGTACAGTTCGATGCCCTCTTTACCGACGACCTCTACTCACGAATCAGCCGCAACGCCATCCAGACAGCAGCGATGATCAAAAAGGCCCTGCGGGAGAAAGGGTATCAGATTGTCATGGACTCCCCCACCAATCAGACCTTCGTCCGCCTGGACAATGAGCGTATGGAGGAACTGTCCAGGCAGGTCGCCTTCGACTTCTGGGAACGCAGCGATGCCGCCCACACGGTAATCCGACTGGCAACCTCCTGGGCGACAACCGTCGAGGACACCCAGGCTCTGATCAATCTGCTGTAAAAGCCACTCAAGCTAAACCCCGGCAAACCAAGGTCATCCTGCCAACTCTCCCCTGCTGATCATCCTTTGGGGAGGGGTATTCGTATGTATATACATATACTTTTCATCCGCCCTCTGAACACGACCAGTCCCACAGTGTTGGACATATCACACTCGTTCGGGTGAGTACATGATTATCTTTGGTTAAGATTTTTATTGCACCGATGCTGATGCAGATACCCCCGCCCTGAGCATAAGGGCAGAAATGCTTCAACGATGAAAGGAAACTTATGAAAGCCGTTGTTTTCGAAGAATTCAACACCTTCCCCACCCTCAAGGAAGTGCCGGAGCCGACTCCCGGGAGCGGCGAGGTTCTCCTCAAGGTGGCTGGTGCAGGTTGCTGCCATTCCGACGTCTCCGTCTTCCAGGACTACACCCCCGAAACCGGCAGCCACACCAAGCCGCCCTTCATTCTGGGGCATGAGACCACTGGTTGGGTCGAAGAGGTAGGACCCGATGTCACGGGCTTCAAGAAGGGCGATGCCTACATCGTCTATGGACCCACCGGATGCGGCCACTGCCCTCACTGCGTGGCCGGCCAGGAGAACTACTGCTCCAGCGCCGCAACCAATAAATCACTGGCCCTGGGTCTGGGTCGTGACGGCGGCATGGCAGAATACATGACCGTCCCAGCCCGCAACCTGGTGCCCCTGGGCGATGCGGATCCTATCGGCGCAGCACCCCTGGCTGATGCGGCCCTGACTCCCTACCACGCCATCCGGGCTGCCATGCCCCACCTGAACGGCGGCGGCAAGTACGCTCTGGTCATCGGCCTGGGCGGACTGGGCCAGATCGCCATTCAGATTCTTCACGCCCTGACCGGTGCCACCGTAATCGCCACCGACACCAAGCCGGAGGCTCTGGCCAAGGCTGAGGCCAAGGGTGCCATCCCTGTGGCCAGCGACGAGCACCAGGTGGAGAACATCAGGAAGATCACCCATGGCGAGGGCGTGGACGCCGCCTTCGATTTTGTGGGTGTGGCCCCGACCATTGCTGCCGCACAGGCTTCGGGCGGCCCGGGATCCCGGGTGACCGTGGTCGGCATCGCCGGCGGCAAGGCGGAATACGACTGGTACTCCAAGCCCTGGGAGCAGGAGCTGCTTGGTGTTTACTGGGGTTCCATCCCTGAGCTCTACGATGTGGCCAACATGTATCGCAACGGCCAGATCGAGACCGAGATCGAAACCTACTCGCTGGATAATGCCCTGGATGCCTACCACAAGCTGGTCGACAACAAGCTCTCGGCCAGGGCTGTTATAGTGCCCCACACCAAGGCCTGATTTCCCCTGATTGTAGACGGAGAAGCAGCTCATCTGTCGGCCGGATTTAAGCACAATCAGATTTAGGTGCTGTTAGATTCATGTGCTGACCCCATTCTCCGCCTACATGCGCTGATGGCCGGTCACGGTCTTGTCGTGAAGACCGTGACCGGCCACAGCATCTTACCAAGCTCCCTCAAGCCTACGTTATTTACAGCTCCTTCGATTGCGGAGCATCACTCAGCAGCAAGTGGACCAAGAAAATACCGTTGGTGGATTCCAGCCGCATGGAGCCGCCCAGTGAATCCACCAAGGAGTCAACAATACTGAGACCCAGGCCTGTGCTTCTGATCTTGGTCCGTGATTGGTCATCGGTCTGGAACCGTTTCATGAGCCTGTCCACATCGACTGCTTCGCCCGTAGTTTTGTTGCCGAAGTCCAAATGAATTCGTCCATCTTCACTCTTGTGCAGGTCCACCCAGGCTGATTCCTCCGCATACTTGAGCCAGTTGCCAATCAGGTTCTGAATTATTCGACTCATCATGATCTGATCCGTCGTAATTTCCACACCAGTTTGAATTCTGGGCTCCACCGTGACGGACCGCGCGGTCAGAGAATCGAAGGCATTGAAGAGCTCCTGCTGAACCAATGCCGATAGGTTCACCCTGGTCAGATCCAGGCTCACGCTCTTCTCCTGTATCAGATTGAAATCCATCAGGTAATGCAGATAGTGATCCACCGATTGCAGGTTGTTGAGGATCTTACCCAATTGCTCCTGATCAGCCGATCCCTCCTTGAGCAGCTGGGCGTATCCCCTGGCCACGGTCAGCGGGGTCTTGATGTCATGGGTTAGGTTGGTCAGCATCTGCCGGACTTGCTTGTTCTGCTCAGCCTGGGTGATCTGCAGCCGCCTGGTCTTGTTCAGAACGGCATTGATCCTATCCGCCAGAGTGCGGATGAGCCCGATATTGGACCCAGTGGTTACCAAGGCGTTAGTGTCGGCATGGTTGATGAAGTCCAGATCGTCACTGATCCGTTTGAGGTCGACAATCAGCATTATCAGGCCAATCGCCAGGGCGAGGGCGACAAGACCCAAAACAAGTGCGGCCACCTTCACGGATTCACCTCCGACGACCCTTATTCATCGTTCTTTCTTCCATCCGAATTCAGACCAGGCGAACGCCGATGCCCCAGACCGACACGATGTAGCGCTGACTGCCGGCGTATCTGTTCAGACTGGTCCGCAAGGTGCTCAGGTGCACATTGAGAGTATTCTCGGCATTGATGTATGGCTGGTTCCAAACCTGCCTGTAGAGGTCCTCCTTCTCGAAGACCCGATGTGGATGGTCCATCAGAAGCTCAAGGATGGCGAATTCCTTGCGTGCCAGTTCGACCCTGTGCCCATCAACGCTGACCGTGTGCTCCATCCGGTCCAGCTCGATCCCCTGAAAACAAATCTTGGCGTCGGATTCACCTGCTGCATCCGCATCGGCTTTCAGTGCCCCGGATTGGCGCAGCTGGACCTGGACACGAGCGCGGAGCTCGTCAATGTCGAAAGGCTTGGTCACATAATCATTGGCGCCCTGCTCCAGGAGGCTGACGGTTCTGGTCTTATCCTGAATGGCCGTGAGAATGATGACCGGTACCGACGACATATGCCGAATGGCCTTGAGGACGCTGTCCCCGGTGACTACAGGGAGCATCAGATCCAGAAGGATCAGGTCGGGTTCCTCCTGCTGAAAGCGGGCCAAGGCCTGGGCGCCCGTCGTCGCCTGGATAATCCTGTAGGTCTCGCCCAGCACATCCTTGAGCAGGGACTGGATGTCCTCCTGATCCTCCACGACCAGAATCGTCGGCATACTGTCTTCCTTTCGCAGGTCACTCTCATGTTACTGAAGCCACCTAACGAGGCCGGTCTCGCCCAAGCGGATTTATGCAATTCTTAATGATTTCTTAGCCATGCAATTAAGAAAGGCACTTTAGATTCTCTGATAGCGACATAGAGAAAGGAACCCCATGGACGATACCATTCTGGATATTAGCCATGCCAGCAAACGGTTCGGACGCTTTCAGGCACTGGACGATGTCAGCCTTTCCATAAACAAGGGCGAGGTCTACGGGCTGATTGGTGAGAACGGCGCCGGCAAAACCACTCTTATGCGTCTGATCACCGGGCTCTCCCCCATCCAGGAGGGAACCATAAGGCTGATGGGGCACACAATTGGCAAGGACAGCCGGATACTAAGCAGAATAGGCTCGATCATTGAGGCTCCGGCCGCCTTTAAAAAACTCACCGTCAGCCAGAACATGGAACTGACAGCCATCCAGCACGGGCTGACCGACGACAAGGCCATCGCTCAGACCATCGACTTCGTCGGCCTGAACGAAAAGGCCAAGACTCGTGCCGGTCACCTCTCTCTGGGCCAGCGTCAGCGCCTGGGGTTGGCCATGGCCATCCTCACCCGACCCGATTTCCTGATTCTGGACGAACCCATCAACGGCCTGGACCCGGGAGGAATCATGGAATTCAGAACACTCCTGGACAGGCTCAACAAGGAACGCCGGACGACCATCCTCATCTCCAGTCACATTCTGAGCGAACTCTACCTGGTCTCCTCCCGGTTCGGGTTCATCAGCCACGGTCGCCTGATCAAGGAAGTAAACAAGGATGAACTGGACCGGATCAATCAAAATGGACTGTTGATAGACGTGGACCAGAGCTCCAGGGCCGCCATGATCCTGGATCGCCGGGGAATCGGCCCCTTCCAAGTCCTTGACGACCATCAGATTCTGATCAGGCAGGAGAACCTGGAGCCGGGCCCCATCAACAGACTTCTGGTTCAGGAAGGCATCCTGGTCAATCAAATCAGCCAGCAGAAGGGATCGTTGGAGGAATATTTCACAGATCTGCTCAACAAGGATTCTCAAGAGTCGAGGAAGCAACAATGATTAACCAGATCAGGGCCGACTTTTACAGGCAGCGGAGATCCATCGGCATGCTGATTCTGCTCATTGCCACTATGGCACTCGGCATAGTGACCACATGGCGCAAAACCCCTATGGGACCCACCATCGGGGGCGAAGAACTGTTGGCAATCGGACGCCCAGGTTGGACAGTCAGAACAGGCCTGCAATCGGGTGTCGCCTCCGCCTCGTCTCTAATGTACTTTTACATCGCGGTCTTCGTCATCGTCATTGGTGCGGAATACAGCCAGCACACTCTGAAGAACACGCTGACATCGGGCATCTCGCGCATACAGTTCATCCTCGGCAAGTACGCGACTATCCTGATCGACATCATCCTCCTAACCCTGTGCTACTTCATCACCATCCTGATCACCGGACTGGCCCTAGGAAGGAAACCGGGTGTAGGCTGGGGCATCCTATGCAAGGATGTGGCCGTCATGACCCTATCGGTCAGCTTCTGCATCTCCGTCATCATCAGCCTGGGCATTATCCTCTTGATCCTTACCAAATCCCTGGTCATCCCAGCGGTGGTGATCGTGATATGGCCCATGCTGATCTCCCTTGTGGAGTATGCCTTTAAATTGAACTGGCTGAAATACTTCGACTTCGACGGGTTCGGCGAACAGATCGCCCTGAACACTCTGAAGGCCGATCAGGCCTGGATCTACGCCGGAGTATCCGCAGGCGTGGTCCTGGTGGCCATCTTCGGATCGGCTCTGATCATATCCAAGCAGGAGATCTAAGCCAGGTCAGGCCTATACCCGGCCCGGCTCCTGACCGCTGACGGCCTGCACGGCCATATGGGCAAAGGCCCTGACAGAGGCATCCAGGGGTAATCTTCCTTGGCGTAGTCGCGTTCTGATGGAATCCAATCGAGACCGGCATGCTGTCCAGCTGCCGGGCGGCCTCCACCTTCAGTCGGCGTTCCATGGGCCCTGTGCCTGCTATGGTCAGACGGATCCTGCGTCTGTTCCTGCACAAGGCCAGGGCGCGGATCAGGGTCAGATGGTCCTTTTCCCGGGCCAGCCTGCCAGAAGCCACGACTGGAATCGGCTGGACAGGCTCAGCAAAGAGCGCCGGACGACCATCCTCATCTCCAGTCACATTCTGAGCGAACTCTACCTGGTCTCCTCCCGGTCCGGGTTCATCAGCCACGGTCGCCTGATCAAGGAAGTAAACAAGGATGAACTGTTGATAGACGTGGACCAGAGCTCCAGGGCCGCTATGATCCTGGATCGCCGGGGAAACGGCCCCTTCCAAGTCCTTGACGACCATCAGATTCTGATCAGGCAGGAGAACCTGGAGCCGGGCCCCATCAACAGACTTCTGGTTCAGGAAGGCATCCTGGTCAATCAAATCAGCCAGCAGAAGGGATCGTTGGAGGAATATTCCCGAATCTGCTGAACAAAAACCCTCAAGAGCATAGGAGGAAACAATGATTAACCAGATCAGGGCCGACTTTTACAGGCAGCGACGTTCCATCGGCATGCTGATTCTGCTCATTGCCACTATGGCACTCGGCATAGTGACCACATGGCGCAAGAGCACTATGGGAATCACCACCGGAGGCGAAGAATACGCTCATAAACTGTCGGAAATCGAAGGGCAAAGCTGGACCATTAGGACAGGCCTGCAAGCAGGTGTCGCCTCCGCCTCGTCTCTAATCTACTTTTACATCGCGGTCTTCGTCATTGTCATTGGTGCGGAATACAGCCAGCACACTCTGAAGAACACGCTGACATCGGGCATCTCGCGCATACAGTTCATCCTGGGCAAGTATGTGACCATCCTGACTGACATCATCCTTTTGACCCTGTGCTACTTCGTAGCTATTCTGCTGACCGGACTGGCCCTAGGAAGGAAGCCTGGAGCCGGTTGGGGCATCCTATGCAAGGATGTGGCCGTCATGACCCTATTGGTCAGCTTCTGCATCTCCGTCATCATCAGCCTGGGCATTATCCTCTTGATCCTTACCAAATCCCTGGTCATCCCAGCGGTGGTGATCGTGATATGGCCCATGCTGATCGGCCTCGTGGAGTTGACTGCGAAATGGCAATGGCTGAAATACCTCGACTTCGTCGGGTTCGGCGAACAGATCATCCTTAACACTCTGAAGGCTGATCAGGCCTGGATCTACGCCGGAGTATCCGCAGGCGTGGTCCTGGTGGCCATCTTCGGATCGGCTCTGATCATATCCAAGCAGGAGATCTAAGCCAGGTCAGGCCTATACCCGGCCCGGCTCCTGATCGCTGACGGCCTGCACGGCCATATGGGCAAAGGCGCTGACGGAGGCGTCCAGTGAGTAATGTTCCTTGGTATGTTCGGCATAGCGACTGGACCAGACTGAAAGGGCATGAGGATGGTCTACCCACCAGTCGATTTGCGAAGCTAGCGCCTGAGCCTTACCGACCGGGAAGAGCGAATGCTGCGTCAAGGCGAAATGACCGGCGGCGCTCAGGCTGGATCGGGCGATAACCGGGACTGCGCCGCAGGCCATCCCCTCCAGGACGCTGACCGATTCCAGATCCGCTATTGATGGGTGAACCAGCAGGTCGGCCTGCCTGAGCAGATCGGGCATGGTCGCGTTCTGATGGAATCCAATAGAGACCTGCATGCCGTCCAGTTGCCGGGCGGCTTCTGCCTTCAGTCGGCGCTCCATGGGTCCTGTGCCAGCTATGGTCAGACGGATCCTGCGTCTGTTCCTGCACAGGGCCAAGGCACGGATCAAAGTCAGATGGTCCTTTTCCCGGGCCAGCCTGCCAGAGGCCACAACCTGGATCAGCCGACCGGATCGCTGCCGTTCGTATCGGTCCCGCTCATATCGGTCACCAGGGTTGAACCTGGACTGGTACCCGTTGGATATGACGTGCAGGCAGGCCTTGTACCCATGCGAGCGCAGCAGGTCGGCCGTCAGCTGGGTGGGAACGTGGATGTGCCTGACATGGTCGTAGAGCCAGAACCGAAACAGCCTGTAAATGGCCGCGTCCACCCCGGGCAGGTAGCGCAATGGGCCAGAGGAATAGGTGATGTTCTCAGGCTGAATGTGAAAGCCGGCGGTCACCGGTATGCCCATGGATCTAGCTTGGGACAGGGCGGCGCGGCCGAAGGCGAAAGGTTCGTAAATATGAACCAGATCCACACCGGCAAAGGCTCTTCGGAAGAGATTCGGATCAGCACGAGCGAAGCTCATCTGCTGCCTGGCCGCCACTGCGGAGACCAATGGAATTCGATGCACCCGTGCCGGATAGTCGGTCGACCCCACACCCACCAGACGGACCCGGTGCCCCAACGCCTCCAGACCTTGGGCGTATTGGATGGCGGAATTGGATGTCCCGTTGCCCCTGTTGCCAAAAGAGTCCAGGACCAGGGCCAGCGTCAGGCGATCATGATCCTTCATCAGCGTTCCCTCCGCTGTTCATCATTAGCAGCCTTGGGCCGGACCAAGACAGGGCGACGACCCGATTGCACCCACTAATCGCAGTCACTATTAGTAGGAGAAGGCCGGGACGGCTGCCCCACGGTAGTAGCGGTTGATGGCGTCAGCCACATATCGGCTGTGGTAGGCGGAGACCAGAGCCTTGTATGCAGGGACGTTTTTGTCGGCCTGCCTGGCCACGATGATGTTGACATAGGGGTGATTGGCTGGCGATTTGAGATCGCCGGGCACCTGGTAAATCGCATCCTGGATCTTCATGCCGGCATCCAGGATGAAATTGGTGTTGGTGATGCCGGCCGCATAGTCGGGCAGGACCTTGACGATTCCCGGTGGGTCGACCTGGTCCAGGACCAGCCCACGCGGGTTGTCGACAATGTCTTCAGGAACCGGCGTGGTGGCCTTGGGGTCTCGCAGCCCGATCAGTCCGGCGCTGGCAAGCACTTTCAGGGACCGGCCCAGGTCGATGGGATCACTGGGAATGGCCAGCCGCTCGCCATGCCCTATCTGGTCGACGCTCCGGTACTTCTTTGAGTAAAGGTTGAGCGGTGAAATGTAGGTGTCGCCGATGGCGGCAAACCGATACCCGTGCTGCTTGGACTCCTGCTCCAGAAAGGCGTAGTGCTGAAAGGCATTCAGGTCGATCTCCCCATTGGCCAGCGCCTGATTGGCGTAACGCCCGTATTGGAAGGACCGAAGCTTGATTTTTATGCCTGCCCGGCGCTGGTCCAGTTCGTGCTGAACGGCCTTCCAGATTTCCTCATCGGCATCACCCACCAGGCCGATGCTGATCTCCCGCTGGCCACGTTCGGGCTGGTTGACCTTGACATAGGCCACGCCCATCAGGACGGCGACCACCAGGATGACGACCGAGACAGCCGCCAGCTCTCGCTTGGCCCTGGTTCTTCTGGTGCTCATATCCGTCCTCCTTCATTTGTTGAACCTATCGCATCAGGAAACCTTGAAGGCCGGCAGACAGGCGCCCTTGTAGACACGGACGATGGTGTCGGCCACGGGCTTGGAATGATAGGCGCGCACCACCGCGGCATAGGTGGGGTTATCCCGCTGATCCTTGGTGGTGACGATGATGTTGATGTAAGGCTTGTTGGCCGGGTTCTGCAGATCGTAGGGAACCTCATGGATGGCATCGTGCACGCTGCGACCTGCGTCAACCACGAAGTTGGCATTGGTGACCCCTCCCGCATAGTCGGGCAGCAGGTTGAGGATGCCGGCCGGATCCACCTGCTCGATGTGCAGATGCCTGGGGTTATCCACCACATCCTCGGGCAGCGGATTGGTGGCCTTGGGGTCGCGCAGACCAATCAGCTTGGCATCGGCCAGGACCTTCAGTGCCCGGCCCATGTTGGTGGCATTGTTGGGGATGGCCACCCGGTCGCCGTCCTGGAACTGCGAGGGCTTGGCATAGCGCTGCGAGTAGAGGTTCATGGGCGAGATATAGGTATTGCCAAGCACTGCCAGCTGATAGTGGTTGGTTTTCACATCGTCCTGCAGGTAGGCGTAATGCTGGGCGGCGTTGAAGTCCACCTCGCGGTTGGCTGTGGCCTGGTTGACATAGATGGCGTCCTGGAAAGGCTTGAGTTCGATTCTGATGTGTTCGCCACGCCGATCCAGCTCCGCCTGGACAGCCTTCCAGATCTGATCGTCCGAACTGCCGATGACGCCGACCCTGACGACCTTGACATCGGCACCTACCTGGTTCAGACGGACATCGGTACCTACCACCAGCGCCAGCAGGAGGACGATGACCAGGCTGAGCGCCGCCAGCTGGACCTTGGCTCTGTTCTTTTTGCCAACGCGACTACGACCGACCACGATAATCTGACCTTTCCCGGATTGCTCAGTGTTCGACGACCTCGGCCAGAAGCCGGCCGAACAGTTCGATCAGGGCGATGAAGATAACCAGCACAATGATGGTGGCGATGGTCACGTCGTTCATGGACCGCTGGTAGCCCAGACGGATGGCGAAATCACCCAGGCCACCGCCGCCAACGATGCCCACTGTGGCGGTCTCGCCCACCAGGCTGACGATGGTGATGGTGGTCACCCGGATGATTGAGGGGATGCCCTCACGCAGGTAGACGTGCCAGATGATCTGCCAGGTGGTCATGCCCATGGATTCCGCCGCCTCGACATACCCGGGGTCCAGACCGGCAAGGGCCGACTCGATCTGTCGGGAGAAGAAGGGGGTGATGCCTACAACCAGCGGGAAAATCGCCCCCTTGGGCCCGATGGCCGTACCCATGAGCATCCTGGTCACCGGCACCAGGGCCGCCGCCAGAATGATGAAGGGGATGGAGCGGAAGAGGTCGATCAGTTTGTCCAGGATGGTGAAGACCAGGCCGTTGTGACGGATGCCGTCACGTCGGCTGATGATCAGCCCCACCCCGATGATCAGAGCGAACAGGAAGGAGATCACCCCGGAGACACCGACCATGACCAGGGTCTGAACCATGCTGCTGAAGAACTCAGGCAGTCGGCTCATGACGTTGGGGAACCAGGTGGTAAGCAGGGACGTCATGACTTGAGAACCTCGATTCCGATGTTGCGCGAGCGCAGGTATTCCATGGCCTGACGGATGTTTTCGGGGTCGCCGCCCATCCTGACCACCAGTCCGCCCAGGGGTGCCCCCTCCACAACATCGATGTCACCGAAGATGATGTTGACATCCAGGTTGTAGCGACGGCTGATGGTGGAGACCAAGGCCTCGGAGACCTCCTTGGATACATAGGACATGCGCATGAGAATCTGCCCGGGTTCGAGGGCCACCAGAGGCGAATCGGCGGCCATCAGATCCCTGACCTTGTCCAGGTTGGAGGTGGTGGCCACGAAGGATTTGGTCAGCCGGGCCTTGGGGTCCGCAAAGACGTCGAAGACCCTGCCCTGCTCCACGATGACGCCCTTATCGATGACCGCCACGCGGTTGCAGATCTGCCTGATGACCGACATCTCGTGGGTGATCATGACCACGGTGATACCCAGCTGGTCATGCAGATCACGCAGCAGCTGAAGAATGGAGCGCGTGGTGGTCGGATCCAGTGCGCTGGTGGCCTCGTCGCTGAGCAGGATATCCGGCTCGTTGGCCAGGGCTCGGGCGATGGCCACCCGCTGCTGTTGGCCGCCGGAGAGCTCAGCGGGATAATGGTCGGCCAGCTCGGTCAGTCCCACCAATTCCAGAAGCTCGGACACCCGGGCCCGTCGAGATGCACGGTCGCGGCCGCTCCCCCGCAGAGGAAGGCCCACATTATCGGCCACCGTCCTGGAGGGCATCAGGTTGAAGTGCTGGAAGATCATGCCCGTACGACGCCTCAAGTCCCTCAACTCGGCCGGAGCCAGATCCTTGACCTCGAGGCCGCGGACCTTGACGCTGCCCGAGTCATAATCCTCCAGCCCGTTGATGCAGCGGACCAGGGTGGACTTGCCCGCTCCGCTCAGGCCAATAATGCCAAAAATATCCCCAGTCTCGACGGTCAGATCAATGTCGGCCAGGGCCGTCTTGTCTTCGTCATCGTCGCTGTGATAGGTCTTGGTCAGGTGCTCCATCCGCACCGCCGGTGTCCGCTCGCTCACGTTCCCGCCTTCCCTGGTCGACTGCCTGACATGGTAATCGTCCCGGCGGCCAGCGGACAAGCAAGCCTCTATAGGTGTCGGTTATAGGCATGTATCGATGACCCATCTTCTTGGTCGACGGGTCGGTGGCAGAATATGGGTATGAGCGCATCCGGTCAGCAACGGATTATCAACATCATCAATCCAGGGGAGCGACCGTTCGGCTCTCCTCTGGGGCCAAGACCCACACGAGTCCTTCTCCTAGGCGCCGGCGAACTTGGACGCGAGATCACCATCAGCCTGATGCGGCTGGGTGCCTGGGTGGGTGCGGCGGACTCATATTCCGGCGCGCCGGCCACCCAGGTGGCCCATGCCGGCTACCAGGTGAAGATGAGTGACCCACAGGCTCTTGAGGAGCTGATCGACAAGGTCCAGCCCGATTTGATCGTGCCTGAAGTGGAGGCCATTGCCACCGACCGCCTGGTCGGTGCCGCGACCCGGGGCATCCAGGTGGTGCCTGCCGCCCCCCTGGCGGCCATGTGCATGGACCGCAGGGCCCTACGAGTCTTCGCCCACGAGCAGGTGGGCCTGCCCACCACCCCCTACCGATTCGCCGACTCCCCCGAAGAGCTGGCCAGCGCGGCGAATCAGGTGGGCTACCCATGCATGGTCAAACCACTGATGAGCTCCTCCGGCCACGGACAGACCTTGGTACGCAGTAAAGAGGGCTTGTTACAAGCCTGGAATTCGGCACTGACCCAGGGCCGTGCAGCCACCAAGCACCAAGGTAAGGCCGAGGTCATTGTGGAGGCCCTGGCCCCCCTGTCCCATGAGCTGACCGTACTGACCGTGGCTTCCTCTGCGGGCGTGGCCACCTGCACGCCCATCGGCCAGCGGCAGGAGGACGGGGACTACCGGCTCTCCTGGCAACCGGCGGAGCTCAATCCCGACATCCTGCAGCAGGCCCGGAACATGGCCACCCGGCTGGTCCAGGCCATGACCTCCCTGGCCCACCAGAGTGGCGAGACCGGTTGGGGTATTTACGGAGTGGAGATCTTCGTCCTGCGCGACGGCTCACTGCTCTTCAACGAAGTGGCCCCGCGCCCCCATGACACCGGCATGGTGACCATGATCTCCCAACGGCTGACTGAGTTCGACCTTCACGCCCGAGCCATCCTGGGCATTCCCGTCCATCAAGAGGATCTGGCCCTGAGCCTGCCGGAGGGCACATGCGCGGTCAGCCGTCCCATCCTGGTCCAAGGCCAAGGACCGGTCAGTTTCCAGGGTTTGCCGCAGGCCCTGGACCACCCAGGTACTGATCTGCGTATCTTCTCCAAGCCCGAAGTGCATGGTCAGCGTCGCATGGGCGTAGTCCTGGCCCTGGGTCCTGACCTGCAGACCGCCACCGGGCGTGCCGAAGCCGTGGCCAGCGATCTGAAACCCCGGGTGGGCGCGGGGATGTAACCCCGGCTTGCTATGGTGGTCGTGTCCCAAGCAGTGCAGAAGTTTCCAATTCGCAACAAACTCGAGGAAGGCGAACAGTGGAAAAGTTGGGAATGCGCTATCAAGGCAAAGCCAAGAAACTGTACGAGACGGATGACCCGGACATACTCTGGGTTGAGTACACTGACCAGGCCACCGCGGGGAACGGGGCCAAGAAGGCCAATATCGAAGGCAAGGCCAGACTGAACAACAGGATCACCACGGTGATATTCTCCCTGTTGGCCCGCCGGGGCATACCCAGCCACTTCGTACGCAGCATCTCGGACACCGAACAGCTCAACCGCCGGCTGGACATGTTCCCCCTGGAGATTGTCATGCGCAACCGGGCCGCAGGCTCTTTCGCCACGCGATACGGGGTTGCGGAAGGCACCACCCTGAGGCAGCCGGTGCTGGAGTTCTTCTACAAGTCCGATCCTCTGGATGATCCGTTTATCAACCGGGACGACATTCTGGCCCTGGGACTGGCCACTGAGCAGGATCTGGACATCATCGCCGCTAAGACCCGGGAGATCAACGGGGCGCTGACCGGCATCTTCCGCGCCATCAACGTGGAGCTGGTGGATTTCAAGATCGAAATGGGCAAGACCGGATCGGGCATCATCCTGCTTGGTGACGAGATCACCCCCGACACCTGCCGGCTCTGGGCGATTGGCAACAATAATGACGGCCATGTCACCCACCTGGACAAGGATATCTTCCGCAGGGATCTGGGCAGCATCATTCCGGCCTATCAAACCATTCTGGACGGGCTTACCGAATTGGAGGAGCGCGAAAGCCAATCGAACAGCTGAATCGGTCGACCCGGAAGCGAGCATATCGCCTCCGGGTTTTTCATTGGTCCCCAACCAGTCCATCGCGAAAGGATCCATTGTGCTCTTCCGTGTCTATACCGAGAAAAAGCGGGGCTTTGACCAGGCCGCCGACAGGCTTGCCGAACAGCTGCGCACCCTGCCGGGCGTGCAAGGGCTGACCGGCCTGCGCATGATCAACCGTTACGATCTGGAGGGAATCGACGAAGACCTCTTCAAACGTTGCCTGCCCACGGTCTTCGCCCAACCCCAGACCGACCTGGTGGCCACCCGATTGGAGGAAGCCCTGCGCATGAAGGGCTCCGAAAACCTGCCGCCGCTGGACTCCCCCATGCTCTTTGCCGTGGCCCCCCTGCCCGGTCAGTTCGACCAACGAGCCGACTCCGCAGCCCAGTGTGTCCAGCTAGTCGGCCAGGGCGCCCGCCCCCTGGTGGCCACGGCCACTGTCTACCTGCTCCAGGGCGAGCTGGATGCCGGGCAGATTAAAGCCATCCGCAATTATCTGGTCAATCCGGTCGACTCACGGGTGGTGGGGCTGGAGCAGCCCAAGACCCTGGCCATGCCTGACGAGGATCCTGATCCAGTGCCCGTGTTGGAAGGGTTCCGCGATCTGAGTGATCCTGAGCTTAAAGCGCTGATTGACAAGCTGGACCTGGCCATGGATCTGCCGGATATCCGCTTCTGCCAGGACCACTACCGTCAGGAAAAGCGAGACCCCACGCTGACCGAGCTCAAGGTGATAGACACCTACTGGTCCGACCACTGCCGACACACCACCTTCAACACCAGGCTGGAGCGGATCGAGGCGGACAACCCCCGAGCCCGTGGCACGCTGGAACAGTATCGGGCAATCCGCGAAGAGCTGGGCCGCCAGGACCGGCCGGAATGCCTGATGGACATGGCCACCATCGGAGCCAGGTACCTGCAGAAGCAGGGCATCCTGAACGACGTAGACCAGTCCGAGGAGGTCAATGCCTGTACAATCCGGACCAAGGTCGATGTAGACGGCCAGGATCAGGACTGGCTCTTCCTCTTCAAAAACGAAACACACAACCATCCCACCGAGATCGAGCCATTCGGAGGCGCCGCCACCTGCATCGGCGGAGCCATCCGCGATCCCCTGTCCGGAAGGGGCTATGTCTACCAGGCCATGAGGGTCAGTGGAGCAGCGGACCCTCGTCAGCCCCTGGATCAGACCCTGCCGGGCAAACTGCCCCAGAGCCGGATCGTCCGTCAGGCGGCCGATGGCTACTCCTCCTATGGCAACCAGATCGGACTGGCCACCGGTCAGGTTCGGGAGATCTACCACCCCGGCTATGCGGCCAAGCGGATGGAGGTTGGCGCAGTGGTGGCCGCCACCCCGGCCGACCATGTGATCCGTCGTCGACCCGCCCCCGGCGATCTGATCATCCTGGTGGGCGGAAGGACCGGCCGCGATGGAATCGGCGGCGCCACCGGGGCCTCCAAGTCCCAGGACGAGCAGAGTCTGGAACGTTGCGGGGCCGAGGTGCAGAAGGGCGATGCCCCTGAGGAGCGCAAGCTCCAGCGCCTCTTCCGCCGCCCGGAGGCAGCCAGGCTGATTGAACGCTGCAACGACTTCGGAGCCGGCGGCGTTGCCGTAGCCGTGGGCGAGCTGGCGGACGGGCTGAACGTGGATCTGGACCGGGTGCCGCTCAAGTACCAGGGGCTGGACGGGACCGAAATCGCCATTTCCGAGAGCCAGGAACGCATGGCTGTGGCCTTGGCTGCCGAAGACGCACCAGCCTTCATCGACTATGCCCGACAGGAGGACCTCGAAGCCACCGTCATCGCCGAAGTGACCGATGAACCCCAGCTGCGAATGACCTGGCGATCTGAGACCATCGTGGACATCCCCCGATCCTTCCTGGCATCCAACGGCGCCCCTCATAAGGCCGATGCCCAGGTGGCGGTCCCTGCTCCCTACCATGCCCCCTTTGAGGTCCAAGGCAACCTGGACGCACGCATGAAAGCCCTGCTTACAGACATCAATGTCTGCTCCCAGCAGGGTCTGGCTGAGCAGTTCGACTCCACCATCGGCGCAGGCACCGTCCTCATGCCTTTCGGCGGAGCACGGCAGCTGACACCGGCCCAGGCCATGGTGGCCAAGCTGCCGGTGGATGGGCACACCACCACCGCCTCGGCCATGGCCTGGGGATTCAACCCCTGGATCAGCAGCCAGGACCCATACACCGGCGCCTACCTGGCTGTGGTCGAAAGCCTGGCCAAGCTGGTGGCCAGCGGCTTCAGCCGGTCCCAGGCCCACCTGAGCCTGCAGGAGTACTACCCCAAGCCCGGTGACGACCCCCGACGCTGGGGCCTGCCGGTGGCAGGTGTCCTGGGAGCTCTCCAGGCTCAGCTGGATCTGTCCGTGGGTGCCATAGGCGGCAAGGACTCCATGTCCGGCAGCTTCGAAGACCTGGATGTGCCGCCCACCCTGATCAGCTTTGCTGTGGCCCTGGGACGAGCTAAAAATGCAGTCTCCCCCGAATTCAAGGCAGCGAACCGCCAGGTCTACCTTTTGACACCCGAATACCAGGAGGAAGGATTGCTGCCCGATCCGGAGAGCCTGCGGACCGTCATGGACCAGGCTGAGGCGCTGATCAGCCAGGGCCTGGTGGATGCTGCAGCCACTCCGGGCTACGGATGCATCGCCCAGAACCTGCTGGAGATGTGCCTGGGCAACAGAATCGGACTGGACCTGGCATCAGACACTGCCATACCTGCGCTATTCCGCCCCGCCTATGGGAGCTTCATTCTGGAGACCTCAGGCCCAGAGCCCCTCTACATTCATAATTCCGGCCTGCATCTGCGCCTCCTGGGGCACACCCGCGAGGATTACCGCCTACGCTGCGGCAGCGAGAGTCTGGACCTGGCCGAACTCGAGGAAATCCGCGCCGAGGGTCTGGAATCGATCTTTCCATATCGGGGCCAGGGCGACCCTGTGCCGACCATCGGCCGCACCGATCGCGAGCCCGGCAGGCCAGCAGCACGCAAAACCAAGGGACCTGCCAAGACAGCCCGACCCAGGGTGGTCATGCCAGTCTTCCCCGGCACCAATTGCGAGTTCGACTCAGCTCGGGCCTTCCGGGACGCTGGAGCCCAGGTGGATACCGTGGTGATCCGCAATCTGAATGCCCAGGACGTGGCCGAGAGCTCCCGCCGCCTGGCCCAGGCCATCCGCAGCAGCCAGATACTGATGCTGCCAGGAGGTTTCTCCGGCGGCGATGAACCCGACGGTTCGGCCAAGCTGGTTGCATCTTTCCTGCGTTCGCACCAGGTTGCCGATGCCCTGCAGGAGCTTTTGCATGACAGGGACGGGCTGGTTCTGGGCGTCTGCAACGGCTTCCAGGCGCTGATCAAGCTGGGTCTGGTCCCTTATGGCAAAATCGTCACTGGCTCGCCCGAGGATCCCACCCTGGCCGTCAACACCATCGGTCGGCATCAGAGCCGTCTGGTCCATACTCGGATCAGCTCCACACGCTCCCCCTGGCTGAGCGCCTGCCGGGTGGGAGATATCCACACCATGCCCATCAGCCACGGAGAAGGGCGGTTCGTGGCCGAGCCCGGCCTCCTGCGTACCCTGATCGACCGAGGACAGGTCGCTGCCCAGTATGTAGATGAGCAGGGCCGTCCCTCCATGAATCCGCTGATCAACCCCAATGGATCCGACATGGCCGTCGAGGCCATCACCAGCCCGGACGGCCGGGTGCTGGGCAAGATGGGCCACACGGAACGCAGCGGCCCTGACCTGTATCTCAACGTGCCCGGAAAGCATACGCAGCCGCTCTTCCAGTCGGGGGTGGACTACTTTGCCGCCTAGGGGAAAGGACATAGACCATGTCGTTGGAACTTGAAGGCATCCACGAGGAGTGCGGGATCTTCGGGGTCTGGGGCCACCCCGACGCCGCACGGCTGACCTATTTCGGCCTGCACGCCCTGCAGCATCGCGGCCAGGAAGGCGCCGGCATCGTTTCCAACGATCAGGGACACCTGATTGGAAGGCGGGGCTTGGGTCTATTGACCCAGGTCTTCCCGGACGAGTCCAGCCTGACACCGCTGACCGGGAACCGGGCCATTGGCCATGTGCGCTACGCCACGACCGGATCGGGGTCCATCGAGAACATCCAGCCCTTTGTCTTCCGCTTCCATGACGGGGACATAGCCCTGGCACACAACGGCAACCTGACCAACTGCAACAGCCTCAAGGCGCAGCTGGAGGATCAGGGAGCCATCTTCCACTCCAACTCCGACACCGAGGTGCTCATGCACCTAATTCGACGCAGCCCTGAAGAGGACTTCATGGCGGCGCTCAAACAGGCCCTGCGACAGGTCCATGGTGGTTTTGCTTATCTGCTCATGACAGAGGATGCCATGATCGGAGCCATGGATCCCAACGGCTTCCGTCCCCTCTCCCTGGGACAGCTGCCAGGAGGGGCCTACGTCCTGGCCTCGGAAACCTGCGCATTGGACCTGGTCGGCGCCACGCTGGTGCGGGACATCGGCCCCGGCGAAATCGTCCGGGTGGACGACTCGGGCTACAGCATCGAGCGCTATACCGATCAGACCTGCCTGTCCATCTGCTCCATGGAGTTCATCTACTTCGCCAGGCCCGACTCCAACATTTATGGGGTCAACGTCCACTCGGCCCGCAAGCGGATGGGGGCCAGGCTGGCCTGCGAAGCCCCGGTGGACGCCGACATGGTCATCGGGGTGCCCAACTCCTCCTTGTCCGCAGCCTCCGGCTATGCCGAAGCGGCCGGGCTACCCAACGAGATGGGGCTGATCAAGAACCAGTACGTGGCACGCACCTTCATCCAACCCAGCCAGGCCATGCGCGAACAGGGCGTCAGGATGAAACTGGCCGCTGTACGCGGAGTCGTAGCCGGCAAACGAGTGGTGGTCATCGACGATTCCATTGTCCGAGGCACCACCTCACGCAGAATCGTCCGTCTGCTCCGGGAAGCCGGGGCCAGCGAGGTGCACATGCGCATCGCCTCACCACCCCTGCGGTATCCCTGCTACTACGGCATCGACATCCAACGGACCTCCGAACTGATCGCCGCCAAGAAGTCCGTGGAGCAAATCAGAGAAGCCATCGAGGCCGATTCCCTGGCCTACCTGAGTCTGGACGGTCTGGTGGATTCAATCGGCCTGGGCCGTGATGCACCCTACCAGGGACTCTGCGTGGCCTACTTCAATGGAGACTACCCAACGCGGCTTGACGACTACGAGCAGGGCTTCCTGGCTTCGCTGACCCCAGAGGACCGGGCCCGGCTGGAAGCCTCCAAGGGATCCTACGGGCTTGACATGCCTGCAGGGTCGGGGCAGAAAACAGACCAATGAGCATTAGCGAAAAGCAGAACAGACAGGGCAGAGAAAGGGGCACCCATGCCGAAGGCATATGAGCAGGCCGGGGTATCGGTGGAGGCCGGATACGAACTGATCGACAGGATCCGTTCCCATACGGCCAGAACCCATAGGCCGGGCGCCGGAGACATCGGCGGCTTCGGCGGCGACTTCGACCTGTCTGCGCTCAATTACCGCCATCCGGTCCTGGTCTCGGGCACTGACGGCGTGGGCACCAAGCTGATGGTGGCCCGGGAAGCCGGTCGCCATGACACCATCGGTCAGGACTGCGTGGCCATGTGCGTCAATGACATCATCGCCCAGGGGGCCGAGCCGCTGATCTTCCTGGACTACATAGCCTGCGGGCACAACGACCCGGCTCTGCTGGAGCAGGTGGTCAAGGGCGTGGCGGACGGCTGTGTCCAGGCCGGGGCCGCCCTGGTAGGCGGGGAGACCGCAGAGATGCCCGACATGTACCAGCCCGACGAGTACGACCTGGCCGGATTCACCGTGGGTGTGGTCGAACGGGAGTCCCTGGTGGATGGTTCGGCCATCAGAGAGGGCGACCAGTTGATCGGCCTGCCATCCTCGGGAGTCCACTCCAACGGATTCTCCCTGATTCGCCAAGCTCTGCTGGACCAGGGGGGCATGAAGCTGGAGGATCGGCCCTACCAGCTTGGAGGACGGACCCTGGGTGAGGAACTGCTGACACCCACCCGAATCTACGTCAAGGCCCTCCGCCCGCTCTTCGCCTCCGGCCTGCTCAGGGGCGCGGCACACATCACCGGAGGCGGCTTCGTGGAGAAGGTACCCCGGATTCTGCCCGAAGGGCTGGCCGCCAGCTTCAACCTGGATGCCTGGAAGGTGCCGCCCATCTTCACGATGATCGAGGAGATGGGCAGGGTCGACCATCTGGAGATGTACAACATCTTCAACATGGGCATTGGGATGGTTCTGGTCGTTTGCCCTGATCAGCTGGACCAGGCACGCGCGGTCCTGGACGAGGAGCAGGAGCCCTACGCCCTGATCGGACAGGTGGCGCGTGCTCAAAACGGCCAGCAGGTCATCCTTAATGAAAACGGTCGTCAGTAATAGCGAGAGGAGCCCATCATGGCGGACAAGGTACTGGTCATCGGGTCGGGAGCCAGGGAGCACGTTATCGCCACCACCCTGCTGGCAGGGCCAGGAGTGGATCGGGTCTGGTGCGCCCCGGGCAACCCAGGCATGGAGCCTGACGGCATCGGCCTGCTGCAAGAGGATTCCTCACAGCCTGAAAGACTGATCGCTGCAATACGTGAACTGGGAATCGACTGGGTCTTCGTCGGACCCGAGGCTCCTTTGACGGCTGGATTGGTCGACGAACTGCATGCTGTCGGCATCCCGGCTTTTGGACCCACCAAGGCTGCGGCCCGCATCGAGGGATCCAAGGGCTTTGCCAAGGATCTGATGCGCAGGCATGGGATCCCAACCGCCGACTATGCGGTCTTCCATGATCTGGAGACAGCCAAGGCCTATGTGCGCTCGCACGGCGCGCCGGTGGTCATCAAGGCTGACGGGCTGGCAGCAGGCAAGGGGGTGACGGTGGCCGCCGACCTTGACCAGGCCATGCAGGCCCTGGATGCCATCTTCATCGATCATAAGTTCGGGCAGGCCGGAGCCCAGGTGGTCATCGAGGATCAACTGGTGGGTCAGGAGTGCTCGCTCATGTGCTTCGTGCGGGGTGAGCGGTTCTGGCCCATGCCCCTGTCCCAGGACCACAAGCCCGCCTATGACGGGGATCGGGGTCCCAACACCGGCGGCATGGGGGCCTACTCCCCTCTGCCGCAGTTCGGACCGGAACTGACCCAAAAGGCCCTGGATACCATCGTCGCCCCCACCGTCCGTGCCCTGGCCCAGGAAGGCAGTCCCTTCACCGGGGTTCTTTACACGGGATTGATGGTCACCGACAAGGGCCCTGAAGTCATCGAATTCAACGCGCGATTGGGCGACCCGGAAACCGAGGTGGTCCTGCCCGCCCTGACCAGCGACCTGGGCACGGCCATCCGCACGCTTATGGAGGGCGGAGAGCCGCAATTCACCTGGGACGACTCCCACAGCCGCCTGGGTGTGGTCCTGGCAGCCCAGGGATACCCCGGCAATCCCAAGACCGGGGTGCCCGTGCCCTTGATCGCTCCGGAGAAGGACCTGAGAGCCTACTACGCCGGAGTGTCCGGCTCGGCTTCAACTGGCCTGATGTCCTCCTCGGGAAGGACCGCCCTGGTTGTGGCCCAAGGTGACGACCTGGCCCAGGCAGCCCGCCGAGTCTATGACCGGCTGGATGGATTGTCGATGCCCGGCCTCTTCTATCGGCACGACATCGGCCACCGCGGCCTGGAAGCCTAGTTGGCCGAGCTGGTTGAGCCCTCGCTGTCCTTATCCTGGTTCTGCTCCTCCTGGCGAGCTTGCTCTTTTGCCTGCTCCTTGGCCTGACGCTCCATTTCGGCTTTCTGCCGGGCGGCATCCGAACGGCGGGTGGGCGTGGCGGTGAAGCCGGTTCCCTGCAGGTAGTGCTTGCCTGCCATGATGTCGTACTGGATCAGTTTGTAGTCATTCAGGAGCTGTCGGGTGGCCCGGTCGAAGTCACGGGCGTTCATGGGCTGGCCCTGGGCATCCAGATAGTTGGTCTGCCCTGCAGGAATCCTGTTCCAGTCCTGGATCTGGTTGGCCACCGGAGGCTCGATGGCGCTGATCTTTTCGTGCAGCTCGGTCAGGAAGGCTGTGAAAGGCGAAACCTTGGCACCCATGTGCTCGGCCGCCTGGGCCTGGAAGAAGTTGGGCGAGGAGTAGGCGCTGTTGCTGACCTGTGCTCCCGAGGAATCCGAGGCCTTGTTGGACCAGATGAAGTAGTCGGTCAGATGCAGGGCCAGGGAGTTGCGCTCGTCCCAGCTGGCCGTGCCATAGATGCCTGGCAGATGATCCCCGTAGAAGACCACTGTGACCGGCTTGCTCTGGGAGTCCAGACTGTTCAGGAAATCGCCAGTGGCCTGATCAGTCAGACTGACCCCCTTGGCGTAGGTGCGGATGGATTGCATCTCATCGTCGCCTAGAGGCCTGTCGGGGTCGGAGGAGTCGACCGAGAAGTTGTTGTCGTCATACCAGTCGTTGTAGGGCATGTGGTTCTGCATGGTGATGACCTCAACGAACTGGTTGCCCTTGTCGTCACCCATCTGCTCCAGGGCGGAATCGTAAGCGGAACGATCCCCCACATACTGGCTGCGGTCGATGCGGTCCTGGTGGGCTATCTGGTCAGGGCCAGTCAGCGAGTAGAAGTGGGAGAAACCGAACTTCTTGTAGTTCTCGGCCCTGGAATACATGGAGGACTCGTAAGGATGGAAGGCCAGGGACCTGGATGGCGACCCCCAGGCCTGGTTGACCGTGGGTATCCAGTTCAGGTGAGGGATGACCTGCTGATAGGGGGAGGTCAGCGAGGGATCGAAGTTGGCCATGGACAGGCCGGTCATGGCCTGGAACTCCAGATTGGCCGTGCCCCCGCCGTAGCCGGAGGAAAGCATGAGCCCGCTGGTGGTGCCCTCCTTGATGGATCTGATATGAGGCATGGGGTCCTGGTTCAGTGTGACGCCCGGTACCCGAGTGGGATCCGAGAAAGACTCGGAAAGAATGTAGACCAGGCTCGACTCATTCATATAGGACTTGCGGTCTTTGTTTATGCGGTCCGCCGAAAGCTGGTAGCGGCGGGCCAGAGACCGCATGGTGGCACGGCTGTATCCTGCGGGCTGATCCATGACCTTGGGGCGCAGCTGCCGGGAGAAGGACACGAAGACCCCGTTGCGCTGGGCATCATAGACCGAATCCCACATGGAGGGTATGTCGCCCATGAACTGTGAGAAGCGGTAGGCGGGGCTGCCGTAGGTGCCCACAGTGGACATGAAGAGCGCCACCACCAGGACGGGGACAAGGACCCCTACCGTACGCAGCCCGGCGCCCAGGGGCTTGTTGCCAGTGTCCACCGGACGTCCGCGACGGGCATCCATCCGTGTCACCATCCAGCAGAGCACTCCGAGAACGACCAGGGCCACGACCCCCAGCCCGATCATGAGCAGGGACCGGGCCGGCAGGAAAGAGACCAGGTTGGCCGCATCGGCATGGAGAAAATCCAGATCGGAGGGCAGAACGGCTTCGTAGCGGGCGCGCACCTTGAAGCGTTCAATGATCGCAATCACCGCGCAGATGGCCAGAATCAGCCCTGACGCCACCCAGAAGCGATTGGTCAGGTAGGCCAGAGCCAGGTAGACCAGGCCCACGGCCAGCATGTTGAGCACCAGGACGAACCGACGCTGGGTCCACATAGCCGAGATGAAGCCCCAGAAGCCGATCAAGGGATTGGACAGCTCTACGCGGGAGCTGTTCAGGGAGACACCCCACTGCAGAATACCCACCGACAGGAAGTCGATCAGGATGAAGGCGAGCAGGTAGACCCACCCACGCACCCGAAGACGTCCGGTCATGTTCTGCATCCAGGATGTCCACCGGCCGGGCTGACGCTTACGATCCTTCACCGCTTACTCCTGACTTTGGCGACTGGGCCCAATGGGCCTTTTACCGATACCTGTGCCATTGTTCCCATCAAGGACGACAAGCCCCCCGTGAAAACACCCCTCAGCGAACACGGAGAGCGAGCTGGCCCATCAGGCCTTGGCACCCGGCACCTGATGGACCAGGGCGCTGATCCAATCCTCCAGGTTCCGGTACCTTTCGGGGCGCTGCTCGCTGACCTCGAAGACCGGCAGATGGGCCTTGCGCGCCTCAATGGCCAGATCCTTGGAGGTTCGATTGACTTCCTGAACGTTGAGCACCAGCATGTCCAACCGCCCGGAGGTCAGCAGATGGCGGAAGGCCACCAGGTCCTCGGGCGAGGGCTCGCTCTCGTTGGCTGCCGCCCTCAGGTAACCCTCGGGGGTCAGATCCTCCATGCCCAGATCATGACAGAGATAGTAGGCAGCTGATTCCGTGGCAGCATAGTGCCGGCCCTGAGTCTGCTTGCGTGCATCAGCAATCAGATCGTCGAGCCGGGCCTGTCGACCCTGCCAGTCCTGGTAGGCCTTATCAAAGTCGGCCTCGCGACCTGGGCGCAGCTGCCGGTAGGCCTCATGCACGGCCTTGGCCGCTGCCCTCCTGCTCTGGGAGGAGAACCAGAGATGGGGGTTGTCGCCGGCCTTGCGCCCCGATGCCTTGGATATGTCCACCAGGCTGGCCTGCCCGGTTTCAGCAGCCTTGGCCGCCCAGTCGTCGATACCGGCCCCGTTGACAATGACCAAATCGGCACGGCTGATCCGGGCGATGTCGGCCGTTGTCGGCTCATAGTCATGGGCGTCAGTCGAGGTGTTACTCAAAATGGTATCCACCCGGGCCTGGTCGCCGCCCAGGTCCACGGCAAGGGACTGCCACTGATTGATGCTGGTAACCACTTGCAGAGTGCTGGACTTTGCGGTGGACGGGGATGATTCGCTCTTCCCGCAACCAGTCAGACAGGTCAGCAGGGTCAGTCCGACCAGCAGGGCTGCGGCCAAGGTTCGGGTCCGACGGAAGCGTGGACTGCTGGAGTGCATGGATGCGGATTCCTTCCTGGCGACGGCGAGATATGGGCTTGTTGCCAGACCTGCCGAACGTTACTGAGATTGATTATCAATAAATCTACCATAGACGAACCTGTGACCGGAATCCGGGGATTCGGGCCAGTCAGGAATGAATGCCTGCCCGAATTGCCTCCGAAAACCCGAACACTCCTTATACTGAACTGCGGATGTATTTTGCTCGGAAGGAATGGCATGGGTGCATGGCTGGCAAAGGTCCATCTGACCCAGGGGTGGTTGCCCGCGTCACTGTTTTCATTGACAGCCCTGGCCCTGATCGTGCTGACGCTGACCGGACTGACACACGGACGCTGGCGGACCCTGCTGCGGCAGGCGGCCATTGCCCTGGGCATAGGAGCCTTGGGACTCTTGGCCACCTGGCTGGTCTCCGATGTCTTCATGCTCTTTGGCGTCTCCCTGGGCTGGATGGTTATCATCAGCGTGGCCTTGGGCTTTCTTACCGTGGGGTTCGCCGTCTGCATCCTGATCGCTGCCCGGGGGCGGCGCCGGATTCTGGCCGCCCTGACCGCCCTGCTCTGTCTGCTTTCCACCGGGCTTCGCGTGGATATCATCTACGGCGAATTCACCACCTTGGGGTCCCTGTTCAGCATCTCCCTCTACCCTGATTACAGAGACCACAAGGCGGCCAGACCGGCCATGAGCGTGGCCCAGTGGCGATCCCTGGCATCAAGGGGCGAGCTGCCCTCGCATCCGAGTGCCGGCCGCTCCTACAGCATGCACATCCCCAACGGCCGCTCCCGATTCACGGCTCGGCCAGCTGATGTCTACCTGCCGCCCGCCGCCTTGAGTGACAGGCCGCCTGCCCTGCCCGTATTCGTTCTTCTGGCCGGCCAGCCCGGAAGCCCCGACCGGCTCTTCACCGCCGGAGCCATTCCGGCCATGATGGATGCCTACGCCGCCCGGCACGAAGGCCTGGCGCCAGTGGTGGTTTCCCCCGACCAGAACGGGTCCTCCTCCCACAACAGTCTGTGCGTGGACTCCCCGGTCTACGGGAAGGCCGAAACCTACCTAAGCGAGGACGTGCCCGCCTGGATCCGCACCGAGCTACCCGTCGCCGACCAGCCCCAACAATGGGCTATAGGCGGTTTCTCCCAGGGCGGGACCTGCTCTACCCAGCTTGGAGCAAGGCATCCCGACGTCTACGGGAACATGCTCCCCGCAGACGGAGAGCTGGAACCGACCCAGGGTCGGCAAGAGCAAATGATCCGTGACTACTTCGGAGGCGATAAAAGGCGCTTCCTGGCCCAGGTCCCGGCCAGGGCCATGCTGGAACGGACGCCCTCCCGCCAGCGCCTGTTTACCGCAGCCGGATCCAATGACAAGGAGTCCCAGCACAACATGATGGTCATCGCCAAGGCCGCCGACCAGGCTGGCATGGAGGTGCGGGCGGTCATCACCCAGGGCTCGGGCCATGACTGGCACACAGTCAAGACCGCCTGGGAACCCGGGCTGGAGTGGCTGGGCGAAGCCATGGGACTAGGGCCCATGTCCCGACCTATTGAAGATTTTCCGAACATTGTCGAAACAACAATCGGCTGAAACGCCTACAGGTCAGAGCGTCCAAGCTGATAAGCAGAAAGAGCCTCGCAATCATGGAAACAACGAATAAGGGATCCGGACTGATGGAGCCTTCGGCCAAAACCGTGCTTTTGCGGGACCTGACCCGCTGGATCAGACGTCACGCCTTTGCACTGGCTTTCAGCCTCGGACTGATTCTGCTCAACCTGATCAGCTGGCTGCTGATCTGGCTGCTGCGCATCCCCGGCAGGACACGGTTGGGAATGCCCTTGTCCGACCTGATCATTCACCAGGCGCCACATTCCGTTCATGGACATGGGCGCCCCTCGCTCCTGGTCCAGTTCGCACGGCTGATGGTATCCCTGGTCATCACCCCCGGCCCCCTGCAACTGGCCATAGATGTGGCCCTGGTCCTGGTCATGCTGTGCATCGCCGAGACCCGACTGGGTCGCAGACGCACCGTGCTCGCCGCAGTCATCAGCGCGGTAGGCGGCGCGGCTATCGGGCTGGTCATCTGCACCCTGATCAATGCCATCCAGGACCATTGGGCCTGGTTCATCCGAGTGCCCATGACACTCAGTCCCATCATCCTGGTGGTCGGATCCCTGATGGCATCAATCCCCTTCAGCGACTTTCTCTGGCGGCGCAGAATCGCCACCATAGGCTACACGGCCTTGATCTTGATAGTTTTGTATACCGGCAACCCCGGCTACTATTGCGCCCTGGCGGCAGCACTGATCGGCCACCTGACCGGCCACCTCTGGCACGGACCGGTCCAGGACGCCAATCCGCACGGCCATAGCGGCTCATACGAGACCCGCCACTTGCTGGGGGCCGTCTCCACGGTTCTGGCCCTTGGTCCCCTGGTCACCGTTTCCTCCAGAATCCGTGCAGGATTCTTCACCCCGCTAGGCATGTTCCTGGGTTCGGACCCTGGCGGCAGCGCCGCCCTGTCCCGTTGCCTGGCCAAGGACAACCAGGCCAGCTGCTATGCCCAGTATGGTCTGGTCGCCGGTCGAGCGCCCACCGATGTCTCGTCCTTGATCATGCCCACCCTGGTCCTGCTGGTGGTGGCCTGGGGCATCTACCATGGCCGCCGGATTGCCGCTGTCACCGGTCTGGTCCTGAACAGCCTTACCATCGTCCTGGCCGTGCTCTACTACCTGGTTTTCCCGTTGACAATTGGCGACGGCCTGCCCCGGGCCATCCGTCACGGCGCCATCCCCTCCTTGCTGATCATCACTCTGCCGCCGCTGATTCTCAACTATTTCCTGGCGCGTAACCTGCGCATCTTCCTGGTACGGACCAAGGCCTCACGCCTGCAGGTAGGCTGGGCAGCCATCGGTCTGGCCTTCCTGGCCACAGCCATGGGCTATCTGGTCTTCACCGCGGTCAGCCCCGGCTCCTTCCACCCCTGGCCCACAACCGGCAGAGCCCTCTCCCAACTGCCCGAGCTTTACCTGCCCAATGGGGTGGCCTCGCGCTTCCGTCCGGCCCTGGCACCACGCACCCCGACGGGGATAATCGTCAACCACGGAGTGGGGCTGATCTTCTGGCTGGTGGTACTGGTAGTCCTGCTCTCCTGGATGCGCAGCTCGGTCATCCAGAACGGCAGCGAGCGCCAGGAGGCCGATCGACTGGTCGAGTATGGAGGCGAGAGTATGTCCTTCATGACCACTTGGGAGGGTAACAGCTACTGGTTCTCCCAGAGCGGCCGTTCAGCCATCGCCTACCGGCTCCTGCACAGCATAGCCCTGACCACCACTGGCCCCTTCGGCGACCCTGACGAATATCCGGATGATCTGGACGAATTCACCCGTTTCTGCAACGCCCATTCCTGGTCACCGGTCTTCTACAGCGTCCACAAGCCCCAACGTGACCTGCTGGCAGCCAAGGGCTGGTCCACCCTGACGGTCGGCTCGGAGATGGTGGTCACTCCCAGCCTTTGGCAGACCAAGGGCAAGAAATGGCAGGACATTCGCACAGCCATCAACAAGGCCAAGCGAGACAGGATCACCGACGTGCTGACCACATTCAACGACGCCTCCTGGGACGTCCAGTCGCAGATTGTGGACATCTCCGAGCAGTGGGCCGAGCTCAAGGCGCTTCCTGAGATGAAGTTCACCCTGGGTGGCCTGGATGAGCTGAGGGACCCGCGCATGGCCATCCTCTACGCCGTGGACGACCAGGGCAAGGTGCTGGCCGTGACCAGCTGGATGCCCACCTACCGCCAGGGCCAGGTGATCGGATGGACCCTGGACTTCATGAGGCACAGGACCGACAGCCCCAATGGAATCATGGAGTTCCTGATCGCCCGGATGGCCGAACGGCTGCGCGACCAGGGCACGGCGGAATTCATGAGCCTGTCGGCCGCTCCCCTGGCCGGCATGGACAGCAGCGAAGATGACGAAGAGGATCAAAGCGAAGATCGGACCGCCTTCCTGCAACATGCCCTACGTCTGGTGGCCGACCTGATGGAGCCGGCCTATGGCTTCCGTTCGCTCTTCTTCTTCAAGAAGAAGTTCCAGCCCAGCGAGCACCCGGTCTATATCTGCTACCCCGACCCGGCTCAGCTAGCCCAGATCGGACTGGCTGTAGTCCAGGCCTACCTGCCCAATCTCAAGGCTTCGCAGGCCTGGGATGCCATCAAGACCATCATGCCCAAGGGCCGGGAGGAGCACTGAGATCCGCCTGGCCAGAGTGGTTGCGACAGCTGTTGCAGAGGCCGTATACCTCCAAGGTGTGCGAGGAGACCGTAAAGCCATGCTCAGCCGCCACGGCCTTCAGCCAGCCATCGTCCGGAGGACTGATCTCCACGGTCCTGCCGCAGCGTTCACAAACCAGATGGTGATGATGTTTTCGCTGGGCCAGGCAGACCCGGTAAAGGCGAATGCCACCATGTTCGATGCAGTCCAAGCTGCCGGACATATGCAGGGAGCCCAGCTGTCGATAAACCGTGGCCAAGCCGATTCGCTGGCCCGAGTCGCGAAGAAGTCTGTGCAGCTCCTTGGCTGAGACGAAGTCGTTCTGGGTCTGAAGAACCCTCCAGATGGCGTTTTTCTGCCGCGTCCGGCGGCCGACGGATGAGCCAGCGTTCATGATTGGATACACTCCTTGGGCTTCACCAAGCCTACATCCGGATTGCCGGGACAGATGTGAGGATTCAGTTCAGTCCAGGTCGGACCAGCAGCCTGTGGCCTCCAGATCCTCGGCTGTTCGCTCCGGATCGTCGGTCAGCACCGTCAGATGCCCCATCTTGCGGTCGGTGCGCACTTCGGCCTTACCATAATCATGCAGGAACCATTCGGGGTGCTCACCAAGCAATCCTCTGACCGGAGCCACATGCTGGCCAAGGACATTGACCATGACCGCCGGGCTGAGCAGGCAGGGATTGGGCAGGGGCCACCCGGCGATGCCCCGAACGTGTGCATCGAACTGGTCCATCGAGCAGGCCTCAATGGTGTAATGACCGGAGTTATGGGGGCGCGGGGCCAACTCGTTGACTACCAGACCGCCATCGGGCATGACAAAAAGCTCAAGGGCCAAAGTCCCCGCCAGCTTGAAGCCGTCGGCCAGCGTCAGCGCCATGTCACGCGCCCGGTCTGCCATCCCAGGCTCGACCTTTGCCGGCGCCAGGGTCATGTGCAGGATGTTGTGACGATGCTCGTTGCGCACCATGGGAAAAGTGACATAATCCTTCCCGTTGCCTGAGACCAATATGGAGGCCTCGAAAGCAAAATCCACGAACCCCTCCAACACGGAGGGCGGGAAGTCCCGGCCCTTCATCCGCGCCTGCAGGGCCTGCAGATCCTTCTTCGTGCGCAGGACAGCCTGGCCGTGGCCGTCATAGCCGCCGGTTCGTGTCTTGAGCACAGCAGGCATTCCCAGCTCTTTCAGGGCTGCATCAAGCTGATCAAGACTGTCAACCTGTTTCCAAGGGGCGGTATCGATGCCATGGCGGTTGATGAAGGTCTTCTCGTGGACCCGGTCCTGGGTGACCCTGAGCAGGTCGGTCCCCTGGGGGATGGCCGCACGGTCCCTCACCTGATCCAGAGCGTCGGCATCCACGTTCTCGAACTCGTAGGTGAGCACATCGCTGCGTTCAGCAAGCCGTTTGAGGGCATCGAGGTCACCATAGTCAGCTGTCTCCTGGAAGTCGGCCACCTGGGCCGCAGGAGCGTCAGGCGTGGGATCCAGCACCCCGATGCGGAATCCATGGTAGCGGGCGCTCAGGGCCATCATCCGTCCCAACTGACCGCCGCCCACGATCCCGATGACGGATCCAGGCTCCAGGTGATCAATTCTCCCCTTGGTCTCCTCAGACAAGCTGGGCATTGGATGCCTCCACGGATCGGGCCAGCTCGGCACGGTAGTCATCCAGGGCCTGCGCCAGTTCGGAATCGTTGATGGAGAGAATCGAAGCCGCCAGCAGGCCGGCGTTGGTGGCCCCGGATGCCCCTATGGCCGTGGTCGCCACAGGAATACCGGCGGGCATCTGCACGATGGACAGGAGAGAATCGACCCCGTTCAGGGCGTGGGATTTCACTGGCACCCCGATGACCGGCAGCGTGGTCTGTGCTGCTACCATTCCAGGCAGATGGGCTGCTCCGCCGGCCCCGGCGATGATGACCCCTATGCCCTGGCTCCGGGCCTGATGCGCAAACTCCGCCATGCGCCCGGGTGTGCGATGAGCGGAGATGACCTCCTTGGTGTAGACGATAGCAAACCGGTCCAGCATCCGACAGGCTTCCTTCATCGTCTCCCAGTCGCTTGATGATCCCATGATCACTGCGACGCGTGCCCCTTCATGTGTATTGTCAGCCATCGGCCCTCCAATGTTCATGCACATCCGATACTACGCAAGACCGGGGAGAAGCCGGCCAATCGTGATGGTCCTATGGATGTAAGGGCCGGGCCTGGTGAACATCGGGCTTTCAGCGGGTCCGAACAGCCGTTCCAGACCTAGAATCGTTGGATTGAATTACGGAAACAGACAGGAGGGTTATGGGCAAGCTTCTGGACAGCATCGACTCCCCAAAGGATCTGAAGGTTCTCTCCTTGGAAGAGCTGAATCGACTGGCCGACGAGATCCGTCAGCTCTTGATACGCTTCTGTCGACGTCACGGCGGCCACCTGGGCTCCAACCTGGCCACCATCGAGCCTATCATCGCCCTGCACTACGTCTTTGACATGCCTGACGATCATGTAATCTTCGACGTCTCCCATCAGGCCTACACCCACAAGATCCTGACCGGTCGGCGCCGGGCTTACACAGACCCCGAGCATCAGGAGGATTTGTCCGGATTCACCTCGCCTAAGGAGAGCCGCTACGACGACTTCATGCTGGGGCATACCGGCACCTCCATCGGCCTGGCCTGCGGGATGGCCGCCCAGCGGGATGCGACCGGCGGCAAGGCCAACATCATCGCCTTCATTGGCGACGGCTCCCTGAGCAGCGGGCCGGCCTTCGAGGGGCTGGACTGGGCTGCCGAACAGGGCGGCAACCTGATCATCGTGGTTAATGACAACGAAATGTCCATTGCAGAGAACCATGGGGGACTCTACAGGAGTCTGGCGGCCCTGCGTGCCAGCGGGGGACGCAGCCCGGACAATCCCTTCCGCGCCCTTGGACTGGACTACCGTTACGTGGAAGAGGGCAACCGGATCGAGGACCTGATCGAGGCCTTCCGTCAGGTCAAGGACACCGACCATCCGGTGGTGGTCCATATCCACACCCGCAAGGGCCTGGGGCTTGGCCAGGGCAGTCGGGGGCAGATTGGGCCGGCTTCCATGGACCAGAACAATGGGGAAACAGCACATATGACTTCCCTGCCGGATTTGCCCGCCGAAGGTCCGGTGGAGGCCAACCACTGGCAGGACGGCTTGGACTCTCTGAATCGCCTGCCAAATTCACGAAAAACCTACGGAAGAATGGCCATGCAGGCCCTGGAAGCCAGGTTCCCACAAGAGCCGGGCCTGATAGTCATCTCCCCAGCCACGCCGCTGTCAAACGGCATCGATCCCGACTTCCGCCAGCGGGCCGGTAACCACTACCGGGACGTGGGCATCGCCGAATCCCACGCGATAGCCTATGCCGCGGGAATCGCCAAGGCTGGAGGCACTCCCGTGGTCGCCACTTCGGCCACCTTCTTCCAGAGGGCCTACGACCAGATCGAGCAGGAGATGGCTTTGAACGGCAGTGCGGTGACTCTGCTCGTTTTTTCAACTGGCGTTGCCAAAACCGATGCCACACATTCAGGTACGGCCGACATGGTCATGATGCGAGGCATCCCTGGATTGACCTGCCTGGCTCCGACCAGCGGGTTCGAGTTCCTGGACATGCTGGCCTGGGCAACGGGTCCGGCCCGGCAGCCGGTGGTCATCAGGGTACCCGGCGAGCGCACTCTGGCGACAGAACGCGCAGGCAAGCCGATGGAGCTGGCTGCAAATTCCTCGAAGACCAATGCTGAATGCGGATCGGACGCTGCTCCCTGGAATCACTATCGAATCCTGCAAGAAGGTAAGACCGTAGCCCTGCTGGCTCTCGGCGATGCCCTTCCACTTGGCCGCGATCTTGCTGATTCCTTGGAGAGGTCCACGGGGCTGAAGCCCACACTGGTGGACCCGCATCGCTATGACCGCCTGGATGAGCAGACCCTGGACACCCTGACCGTTTCTCACTCCCTGGTGGTCACCATCGAGGACGGTCAGCTGGACGGCGGCTGGGGCCAAGCCGTGGCTGCATACTACGGGCCTAGTCAGGTTCACACCCTGGCCTTCGGAGCGGACAAGGAGTTCAACGACCGGGTCCCCAAGATCACCCTGCTGGAAAGGTATGGCATGACCGTTCCGGCAATGACTCGAGCCATATCGGATGCCCTTGCCGACCAGGCTTCATGGATCTGACCCGCCGATGGACTCCAGGCGGGTACAATGAAAGGGTTTGGCCCCGTAGCTCAGCTGGATAGAGCAACTGACTTCTAATCTGTAGGTCGAGAGTTCGAATCTCTCCGGGGTCACCAATTGCGCTCCTTGCTCTCAATACTTAAAGCAGGGTGTCAGCTCGTGCTCACCTCTCCTAAGGCAAAAAGTAAGAAGCAATAAAGAGTAGACGGTTTGCGTTAGTTAACGACTACTTTCTATGGGCACTGGTCTGTTCATCGTTGGCAATATCAGGCACGCGACAGTCCGAACTTTGTGCAGCAGAGCGCAGATACGCAAGTCGCACAAGGACCTCACCGCCTTCGCCTATCAATCTCCCGTATTGAGAATGCAGCTATGGTAGGCCCATCAATCAGTCGCCCATCACGAATCATATTGGTTATATCAGCCGATCGCAGCCAATGCAGATCCTCTAATTCCCAATCACCGCCCTGGTTGACGCTGTCGACTACAGGAATAGATGAAACGTCATCAAGCCGTATTTCCATCACCCGCACGTCGTCTTGGAGCACCCCGGCATCGGCATGAAGCCTATGCAACTGGTGGACGGCGTCCGGCTGAGCCCACAATCCGGTCTCTTCATGCAATTCACGAATGGCTGTGGTCTGGGGATTTTCACCTTGCTCTCCCATGCCTCGCGGAAATTCCCACAACCAGTCTTCTACAGCAACCCGCCAGTGGCGCGCTATAAGATAGAAGTCCTCTCCCCCCTGTTCTACGACCGCCACACAAATCACGCCTGGTTGACCCTGTTTGACAGACGCAACGTGCAAGGTCATGTCAGCACCCGTGTCCCTTACCTTGACGTCCACAGCAGTCACGGTAAAGTCGGCTCCCCCTGCTTCCTCGAAGACTTTTCTACGCCTTATCTCCTGCAAAGGACTCGTAGAACCGAGCTCATCAGCGTTGTTCACAGCCACCTTCTTGGTCGATGATTACCGTTGAGCGAATACCATGGTTTGTGTTGCCGAATGCTGGTCGTGCATCCACTCCATCATTGTCAGTAACTCGGGAAATACTTCAATGAACCAGGCCGCAATCAATATCAGGATAATGGACATTGATCCGGAGAAAATAATCTTGTCACAAAAAACGGATATGGATGCGATGATCAGGGTCGCAATGAACTGCTTGATGATTTTTGAGTTGTCCTGCTTTCGGTCAAGCTGCGATGCTGACTTTTGCACACAGTAGGCGATGTTGCGAATATGCCGCTGCTGGGCAGAGTCAGGAGCGTCCGGTCGACACTTACGCCACTGCTGTATCGCATCTCTTGACTGATAACAGAACTGCACAAAGCAGGCGGATGGCATCTGCCCCAATAATTCCGTGACCTGGCCCGATAGCATCAAGGAACGCCCACCTGTTCGGCCTGCATAGCGCTCATACGAATTCGGCTCACTTTGTACGGCCATGAGACAGCAGTCCAGATAATCCGCCATTGATAAGCGGTAGACGAACTGGTACCAATCAATCAGCGTCTGCTGGTCGCATTCCATGGTCCTATTGCAATCGGCCCTACCTACAGGCAATGCCGACTGCCTGATAAGCGCAAACGCCTTGGACCGTCTCGGTTCATGACTTATCCTGTCCAAAACATCCCGAAATACGGTTTTTTCTGCCTCGTTCGTCTGGGATGCAGAACACCAGGAACGCAGACAATCGGCGTTTTCAGTGACAACAGGAAGAAAAGCATCGTTGAAGCTGCGGGAGATACCGGCATTCGACTCGGTTTGGGAATCCTGTGGCTTATACCTGATGAGGCCCTTTCGCTCTGCATCTATCCATTCCTGCCAGCGCTGGGCCAGCAATTGGCAGGTAGCATCAGAGGGACCTTGCTGGCAATATGCGGAGTACAAGCAGGCGATCCTCTGAGCTATCGACCAATGATCCTCTGCATGCTCATTCAAGACGGCTCTGGTCTGGGGAACGAACCGTTGACTTTCTTCAGAGGTGATGGTCTCCTGTAAAACCTGATATTCAAGCGGACGCAGCGTACCTATATCCGGCAGGGTGACCGCCCCCTTTTCAGCCGAAAGTTGCTGATTGTCAGGCGGCACTGTGGTGAACCGCAGCAGGCACTGCTCCAGGGTCCGTTGTCTGCCGGATACGGTGAGGAAAGGCTTTTCATAACCGTTCTGCCCCAGAATGTCAAGAACGACATCAGGACCGAATGCCAGAAAATAGATGCCATCAAAGATCTCGGCATCAGTGACAAGAACCTGGGGACTATAAAGGAATGCCGTTCTGAGAATGCCGGCAAATCGTTCAAGAAACTCCGGGTGTTGCTGAATGGTTCTTTCGCAGATGCTCACGCCGTCAGGACCATCTGACCAGAACTGCCAATTCACCTCTTGATCGCACTCGCATTGCTGCCTGACCCGATTCCAATCGTTCAGCTGTTCCTCTGAATCGAAATTGGTCAGCATGATGGCATCCTGGCGTAGGCTCTGACTCATGTCTATATGCTAGACCTCGTGCTTGCCAGCCCGCTAAGTACGACCTCCTTTAAAACTGATTCAAGTAACCCAGGCATGAAAAAAAGAAAATGCCGGAAGGAACAATCGCTAATCACTGACAACCGGAGTGCCTCACGCCGTGGTTGCTTCTTTCCCTTGGGATTACCTGCATATTGACAGGAACTCGAATATTCATGGCCAAACTATTGTCTGAACAGTTTTCAGGCCAAATCAGCCCTGTAATCAAGCCCTTTCAGGGATATAATGATACATTCCCACGCAGGTATCCACAGGAGGGGCAACCATGAACGATTGGTATCAACCTATAGATAAGCAAACAAGCGAGGACCAAGACCCGGCCCCGGCAAATCGGAATTACTCCGGCGACGAGGGATACGACCAAGAGCCTTCCAACCACAGCTACGGGATTGCTTCCCAACAGGGGAATCCCTCGTCAGCCGCCACTGGATACCCCACTGCGGATCAGTCCTGGCAGGCTTCAAACGCACCGGGAGGACCACAGAATCCGTACGGCCAAACCGCATATGGTTCTCAGTTCAACAGCAACCCCGGACCGGCCCAAATTCAACCGTGGCAACTTCAGGCCCAATATGTCAGCGGACCGGGTATGTCGAACAAGTCGAAGGTCACGGCGGCCATCCTGGCTTTCTTCCTGGGCGGCTTCGGCATACACAACTTTTATCTGGGCAAGACCGGGCGCGGGGTCGCCCAGCTGCTGATCACCATCTTCGTTCTTTTCATAGGCCCTCTCATCTCTTCAATCTGGGCCATCGTAGAAGGCGCGCAGATTCTTGGCTCACATCCGGGGTCGCCTTACCACATGGACGGCAAGGGACTCCAGCTGCAGGATTAAAATCCCACGGATCCTACCCACAGTGGCCTCGCCTGCCCGAGGTTCCCTTGGATGCTTTTACATCGTTTAACCTCCTCCAGCCAAAGACGAGAGACAATCAAAAGGCACGTCACAAAAGACCACGCAGGCACACCCATCCACGAGTTCAGGGATCGGATCTGCCCGAAACTTGGCGAGCATCTGGTTCGAGCAACGAATGCCGATTGACCATCTCAAGACACCGCAGGATGCCGTGGGCACCTTTTCGGGCCAGCGTCAAGAACCCAGATGCGCACCCTTTGCCCCTTCCCCAGCTTGAGGGGATGGGCGTCATATTGAAAGGCCCGTCCATTGAAGGTCACGATATCCGGGCTCATGGCCGCCACCTTTTCAGCATCGGCGGCCCCTCCATTGGACCCCGGAAGATTTGTGCGCTTAACTCCCCTGACGGCGGCGCCTCTGGACAGCATCAACGGCAGTTCCGCTCTTCATGGCTCAGCTGCAGCGGCCCGGGAGCATTTATTCCGACATTGCAGAGTCATCCCTCACGAAGCTTGCATAGCCCTGCACGAGTGAGATATGAGCCTGGGTTCACCAGGTGCTGACGAAGGAAATTGACCGGCGATAGAAGTAGCGCATAAGGTATCTATGCGACGGCTGTGATTCGCGCCGCTGCCGCCATGCTCTGAGCAATCCAGGAGCACAATGATTCACTGGAACCGCTTTTATTTATGTACACGGCATGCGATGCGGTACGAGACAAAAAACAGGACTCGGCCGCACCGGGCACGAAACCAGTCGTCATATCCATGGACGAAGCATTGAGCCATCTGCTTATTCGAGGGGGCCGTATGACCCAGTAAGAGCAGACTCAGGTCAACAGCAGTGCCGCAGGGCCGAAATCAAGAAACGCAGATAAGTGAAATTTGCCGACTGCTGCTTGTCCATCGTCTCCCCCGCAGGCATCGGCATTCCCCTGCCTGTTTATTCTTTATCAAACCCAATACGTGGTCATGGCAAGGCCTGCCTAAAGCAATGCCTTGCCATGACCACGTCATCATTGAGTACTTCTACTGTCCGGTCTTCCAAACATCCTCATACCGGTAACCTGTCAGGTCCTCAACGACACGCTTGGTGTCTGGGTCGACATCGGCCTTGGAGCCACCAGCCTGCAGACGGTTGATCTCGTCTTTGATTATCTTGTGCGAATGCTGATCAAGGTTGAAGGTACGGGCCAGGTAGAGAGAATAGATGAAGCAAACGATTGGTACCAGGGCGAAAGCCACCATGATGCCCATTTTGGCCGAACCGCTCTGCACCGAGGCATGCTGGTTGAATCCGCTCAAAGTGAGAATCCAACCGATCAAGGCGGAGCCCAAAGCGCCTGTGACCTTGCGGGTAAAGGTCTGAACAGCAGCGAAGGCTCCAGCCCGCAGCTTCCCGGACACCATGGTGTCCACGTCCGGCACCAAAGGAATCACGTTCCAAACGGTGTACTCAGCCGTCTGCCTGCCTATCTGCCAGATTGCGGAAAGCAGGAAGACAAGGACGAACATGAATGTTGGGTTGAGCGTTATTCCCGAGAAGTAGACGATCGCGTACGTCGCCAGGACGAATAGCTGCAGGCCAAAGGCCGTCGTCCACAGTGGCTTGGGGCCCTTCCTCTGCATGAAGAAGGTGGCCACGGGGACGACCAGCATGCCAAGAATGGACAGACTGGATGCTGCCTGTGCATTGGCCTGACTCATGCCGATCAGGAAGATGGCATAGTAGAAGAAGGCGGTATTGAAGCAATCCTTGCCGAAGTAGGAGACAAAGTAAATAACCACAGTCCTGCGACAAGCCTTGGTTTTGAGTACCTGCAGGTAATCATTGGCGACTTCGCCCAGGCCCTTGTGCTTGTCCTGCTTATGGTTTGCTTCAAACTCCTGCACATGTTCAGGGGAGAACTCCCAGGTGGAGAAATAGGTGACCAAGGTCCCGGCTGCCAAGGCTATGCCAAAGATAATACCGGAAATCGTATAGGCGCTGCCGCTGTTCTCACCCAGCGCCTTGAGCAGGACGGCAGGCAGACCGGTCACGGCAAAGGTGCCGAAGGCCGAGATGAACATACGGACGGAGGAAAGCTTGACTCGCTCATCAGCATTGTCGGTCATTTCCGTAGCCAGGGTTTCATAGGCGATGTTATCGAAATCCTGCGCTGTTTCAAGAAGGAGAAGAACGACGAAATACCAGATGTAGGAACCCGGATGAATCGTGAAAAGCAGGGGGAAGCATATGGCCGTCAGGATTGCGCCGAACAGGAACAGCGTGTGTCGCCTTCCAAGCTTCCTGCCCACCCATGTAGAGAACAGGTGGTCACTGATGCCGCCCAGGATGCCGCAAATAGCCATATCCAAGAGCTTGAGGATGAGCAACATGGTGCCCACCAACCCGGCATTCAGGTTCGCATAGGTGGTCAGAAACACCATCAGATAGGATCCGACAAGCGTCCCCCAGGCAGAGCCATTGAGATCATTTAAGCCATAGCCCAGGCTGCGCAGGAAGGTGATCTTCTTCGGAGTGTATACCCAGCGCTTCGGAGACTTCGAAGCTGATTTTGTCTTGTTTGTCATCTGTTACCTTTGCTCTCCATTGATGTAAAGGTTGCGAACATTTATGGTTTTCAGCCCTCGATCTGCATCATGGAACAGGCCTTTGGTCGGTTCTGTATGCCAGGTCTCCATCAGCTCCTCCTCAGGGGCCAGATGCCATTCGAACTGATCGATGCTGACGTTTTCGATGGGACTCTCGGGGAGCCCAACGATGAAGGCGGCGGTTGAACGGACGTTGTCGGCCCGTACGTCTTCAATCCTGATATTGCGAATATGAGGGGTGGTCGCTTCCACCGGTTGCGCCGACTTGCTGAGGACGTAATCCTCCTCCTGGGGTAGAACCCCAGGTGCAAAATACATGCCCAGGACGATCGGGCACCAGCAGTGATCCATTTCAAGATGACGCAAGGTGATCCCCTCTATGGTGCCGCCGCGCCCCCGCCTGCTTTTCAGGCGTATGCCACGTTGAGTGCCTGAGAAGGTACATTTTTCCACATTCACGTCATTGATGCCTCCAGCGGTTTCGCTGCCAATGGCTATACCGCCGTGACTGGCCAGGATGGTGCAGTCTTTTACATTGACATGTGCCGTCGGCTTGTTGACGCGCAGTCCGTCGGGGCCACTGCCCGATTTGAGGGTGATGGCATCATCACCCACATCGAACAAAGAGTTCGACACAGCAACGTTCGTTGAAGAATCAATATCCAAAGCATCCGTATTAATGGCGTTCGCCGGGTTCCTGACAGTCACGCCATCAATGGTCACCTGCGTGCAATAGACAAAATGAATAGTCCAGAATGGCGAATTTTGAACAGTGATCCCCTTTAGTTTGACCGCCGCGCACTTCCAGAACTGTATAAGCGGAGGTCTCAGGAATTGCGTCGAAGGACGCGCCCCGCCACCTGCGCGTTCCTTGTAATCAGGGTTGAGCCTGGCAAGTTCCAGCTCGTAGTCTTCCTGCGGCTGCGTTCTGTCGGTGCGTTCGATCTGCGCAAAGGTACGCCACCACCATGCTCCATTGCCATCGATAATCCCCTCTCCGTCAATGGTTATATTGTGGCAGTCCGCCGCATAGAGCAGAGGATGCATGGCATGGCATTCAATCCCCTCCCATCGTGTCCAAATGGGCTTATACAGGTGTGGATCATTCTTGAATTTCAGAACCGCACCTTTTTCGAGAATGATGGTGAGATCGGAAATGAGCTCGAGCGGCCCTGTTTCCGTGGTCCCCTTGGGTATGGTCAGCACCCTCGCCCCATCGCATTTCGCCAAGTGATCTATAGCCTCTTGAATGCTGGAGAAATCACCGGCATTCACCGTCGTGGTATCTTTATTCATATAGTCAAGGACTCCTTTGTTTCCTCGTTTAACAAAATGATATGTAGGGCGACGATGTCCCCGTTCCAGAACTTGTGTAACAAAACCACAGGTCTGTTAGCGTTCCATAGAGGATGGCGGTCAAAGAAGATGGATATCGACAAGATACTATTCTCAATGAGTCAGGACGAGCTGAAAAACGTCCGAGAGCACAGGAAGATGACTGAAATCAAAAACAGTTCATTCACCCTGAAGAACGGCCGGGTCATTATCAGAGACTCATATTTTCTGAATGACAGAAAGGTCTATATCAGCAAGTGCTCAAGATTCGCCGACTATCCGGAACACGGCCACAGCTTTCTGGAGATGAACTACGTCTACTCCGGAAGCTCCAGTCAGACAGTGAACGGTCAGCAGCAACACCTCAATATGGGCGATCTGCTCCTCATGTCAAAAAACACCGTTCACGCAATTGCTGCGCCCAGCCGGGAGGACATCATAATCAACCTCATGTTTCCGGTCGAGAATTTTGATGCCAGCAGCCTGGGAAGCATCATGCACTACAACGCATATGTTTTTGACTTCCTCATGCACAATATGACCAGCCAGGACGAGAGCACATACATGATATTCAGGAGCTCAAAATACCCGACGATACAACAGCTGCTGAGGCAAATCATGGAAAAATACTATTCGGACAGCTATCTGACCGGCGAGATTATCCGACTGGAGGTCACAATCCTATTCATGGAACTGATCGAAAACGTACCCGTAGAGACGTATCGAGAGGATCAGCAGCAGGTCATTCATGATCCGGTACTGAAAGTCCTGCAGATGCTTCGGGAGAATGCCGCCGATCTGACACTGGAAGAAACCGCACGGGAGCTAGGTTATAACCGCAATTACCTGGGAAGCCTGATCAAGAAGCGCACAGGAAGAACGTTTAAGGAAATTCAGACTGACGAACGTCTCAACCGAGCGCATTTCCTGGCTGAGAATACACAGCTGCCGATGGACAAGATCATTGCCATGGTCGGCTGGAGCAATAAAACCTATTTTTACAAAAAATACCGAACCAGATACGGTTGTTTGCCACGCGGCAACGACGGAAGCAAATAGGACTTGCATCCGGGCTCCCAGAAATATCCTCACAACCACACACATATCCATAAAGGCGAAGAGAACATTTTTCTACATGGACGGCTACCGGCCTGCACACGTTCATGAAACCTGCAGGATGCCGTGGGCGCCCTTCTCGGCCAGGCTCATGACGTGGTTGACTATGGAATAGTCACCCGGCTGATCGACCCTGAGCTCGACAAAGCCGCCTTGGGCCGGCAACAAGGGCAGTACCTGCGCTCCGGCCGATGAGACAGAGGAATTACCTCCTGAACCTCCACCTATCAGATAACGGCCCTCGGTCCAGACCGTATCGAACTGGGTTCCCACGATATGGAAGGACAGCGGCTGGTTGGGTCCGGCATCCAGAACCCAGATGCGGACCCTTTGCCCCTTCCCCAGCTTGAGGGGATGGGCGTCATATTGAAAGGCCCGTCCGTTGAAGGTCATGATATCCGGGCTCATGGCCGCCACCCTTTCCGCATCGGCAGCCCCTCCATTGGACCCCAGATAGATCTCGGACTGGACCAGAACATATTCAGCAGCCACTGGCGGAAGGGCGCCGTCATCCACGACCACAGCCCCATACATGCCGTTGGCTATATGGTTTGACATGGGGTCGCTGCTGCAGTGGTACATCCAAATGCCAGCCCGATCAGCGGTGAAGGTGTACAGGAGCTCCTTGCCTGGCTCGATGTTGCGCATCATGGTCTGGGGGACGGCCGGACCAGCATGAAAGTCAATGGAATGGCTCATGCTTCCCCTGTTTCTGATGGTGACTTCAAAGGTGTCTCCCACCCGGCCTCTGAGCACCGGACCCTGGGCCAAGGGCCTCGACCCCTCATCCCGCGGATCGCCCTCATCATCAAAGCTCCATACCGTGCGCGTAAGCCCTGCTGCCACCTGCTCCTTACGTTCCTTGACATCCAGGGTGTACTTTCTGGTACCAGCCCTCCCCTGGTCATCCAGGGGCGAAAGAGTGGCCTTGGCAGGGTCGCTCTTCTCGGCCTGCGACTTGAGCTTGGATGCCGAAGGAACCTGGCTCATGGTCATCTTCCGAGCGGAGGACTGTACTTGCTCGGTAGTTGTTCCACCCCTGGCCTTGACCTTGAGCTCCATGCCCATCTGACGGTGTCCTGCCAGCGAGCACCATCCCAATGTGTCGCCGCTCAGGACGCCCACGTCGACCGAGACGCTCTGGCCTACAGGAACGGACCCCGTGCTCTTGCCATTGGCGAAAACCAAGTCGTGCCGCTGATCTCCGGTGTTCTCAAATTCTACAACCAACCGGTCGCCTGCATTGATGGTGATGGTATCCGGCACAAAGGCCATCCCCTTTACCCTGATTGATGCTCTGCTGGTGTGACCAGTCGGCTGGACGCTCTTTGACGATGCCTCCTGGACGCCTCCAGTATTGGGCGCAGCCCCGACCGAGACAGCCAGAGTCGGCCGGAAGGCCATCAAGACCACGGCGGCCACCAGGACCAGCACGGTAACCGATGTGGCAACCAGATCCGTCCTCAGGGCCAGGGTCCCGACATGTTCGGCTTGCGAGTCCTCGGGCTGGCGCCGACGGTAGCGTTTGGATGCCAGAACCTGCTTGCCGCGAGCAGCCAGGTAAACCACGGTCATCATCATGGAGAGGATTCCCAGGACGTTCAGCAGGTTTCCCGCCTTCCATAAGGGCGTGTAGAGCCGGATGGCTCCAAGAAGCCTGATCAGCAAGCCAACCTGCATAAGCGCCCAGGCGCCCCAGAGGAGGGGATGAAAAGGCAGGGGCCTGCGAATGACCGAGGGGACGATCATGCAGACATGGGCGATGACCATGGTCATGATGAATCCCACGGCCAAGGCATGCAACGCCATATCGCCCCAGTAGGTGCTGGAATCCAGAGGTGTCGCCATCCAGATGAGGGCAGCCAGAAGCCCCCAGGCGTAGGCCGACAGCATGCAGGTGCCCATGAATCCTGGCAGACCGCCATGCCGGAAGGTACCCTTGGCCACATCGTGACTGGCCATGACCAGGAGAAGCAGGCCCAAAGCCAATCCCAGAAGCGGATAACCGACCGAAGGTGCCATGGCTTGAACAGGCAGCATCAGGACGGTCAGGAGGCTCAGACCGAGAATTCCGGATTCAAGACGGATATCCGAGAAGACCGCCCTGGCCAGCTCCACCCGCTCCCCTACGATGGTCAGAATCAGAAAGAAGAGCCAGGTTGGAGCCAGAACCGAGGCGTCCAATCCTGCAACCCATCCAAAAGCTCCGACCAGACCCACCAGGGATCCGAGAACCTGTATGAGCACCTCTGCAGAAGGCTGACGATGCCAGATGGCCAGATACATGGCCGTCAGGACTAACATGGACAAAGTCCACGGAATGCCACCAAAAAGCTCCACCCTGACCCATGATGGGGCGGCAGCGCGGCTCGAAACTATGAGCGAGATCAGGCAAAGCAGGGACCCTAGCAAGCCCAAGGCAGGAGCGAGAAACCCCCAGGAGGGCTTCTTGGATCCGCCGCTGCGATAAGCCACCGCCCTCTCCAGACCAATGGCGGCGCCCAAAAACCCATAGACCATGAGCCCGCCGTGCAGATCAGCCAGGGGAACCCTGTCTGAAGGATGGATCAGGTCCGAACGAATCAGCGCCGCTACAAGGCCAAGCAGTGCAGCCAGACCTGCGCCTATGAGAAGGGCCATCCTGGATCTGGGCAAAGCGGTTCTGCCGCCGGACTTGCGCATCTTCTGGTCGTTCTGCATGGGTCTGTCCGCCTTGTCCTGGGTTGATAATTGATTTGATAGTTATACAATTTAATCGATGAGTCAGGAAATTCAAGCCCGCGAGCAATGGGTCCAAGCCCCCTACAGGCGCAGAAGCGGGGAAGAGATCCGCTCCGCAATCTTGGATTACCTGCATACGGCAGTCGAACAGACCGGCACAGGTCTTACCACACAGCAAATCGGGGCAACCTTCGGCATCCATCCGACGACCGCCCGTTTCCATCTTGAACGTCTGGTCGAACAAGGTGAGGCAGTCCGCCAGAGAAAGGACAGTGATGGTCAATCAGCCGGTCGAGGCAGACCGGCTGTCATCTACTCCCCCACATACATGAACCGAGCCAGGGAGGATATGATCTCCTCGCTCTGCATGGCTCTGGAAACCGCCTGCCCCGATACCCGAAGCAGAAACAGAGCCGCGCTGAAAGCGGGTATGGCCTGGGGCCGAACCCTGGCCAGGCAGAGCAGGGAAAATACAGAGAAGGACCTTCCATCGAGCGTCACTCAGACATTGTTGAATGCTCTGACCACCCTGGGTTTTGCACCGGTGAGATCGCAGCCGAATACAGCAAGCCTGTATCTGACCTCATGCCCCTTCTTGGACAACGTCGGCAGCCATCCCATTATCTGCACAATCCATCTGGGCATGATCCAAGGGCTCGTGGATGGCAGAAACAAGAAGGCCGGCGACAAACAAGCCAGCGTATCCTTGAAACCCTTGTCCTCACCAAAAGGCTGCTTTCTGAAAGTAGTGAAAGCGGATAGTCGATCAAAAGGGAGAGTAAAGCAATGACCTACGTGATTGCCCAGCCCTGCGTGGACGTCAAAGACAAGGCCTGCGTGGATGAATGCCCGGTGGATTGCATCTATGAGGGCCCCAGAAATCTGTACATCAACCCCAACGAATGCATCGACTGCGGTGCCTGCGAGCCTGTCTGCCCTGTAGAGGCAATCTTCTACGAGGAGGACCTGCCAGAGGAATGGACCTGGTTCAAGGATGCCTCCGAGGACTTCTTCGCCCAGGTCGGTGATGCCGGTGGCGCCCAGGCCCAGGGACCCTACGATCACGACCATCCACAGGTCGCCGCCCTGCCCCACCAGGATAATTTCGTCTGCATTCAGCCGGAATCACGCGGCCAGCGCGCGGTCTGGGTCCGCAAGGACCAGACGGAATGAAGACCGTTTCAAGCCAGGACAATCACCTGGTCTTCCCTGACTTTCTGGATCGCCCTGTGGATCAGGCAGCTCGGATGCTTCTGGGCTGCCTGATTATCCGGGACTACCAGTCGGAGGGGGAACAGGCCTGGGTTCGGATCGTGGAAACCGAGGCCTACGATCAGAATGATCCGGCCAGCCATGCCTACCATGGACGATCGGCGCGCAACGCTGCCCTCTTCGGCCCCAGCGGACACATGTATGTCTACTTCACTTATGGAATGCACTACTGCATGAATATCTCCTGCCAGGAGGACGGATTCGGGGCAGGTGTGCTGATTCGAGCCTGCCAGCCGGTGCAGGGTGTGGATCTTCTGCGCAGTCACAGGCACGGCCGCCACCCGGACCGTGAACTGACCAACGGTCCCGCCAAGCTCTGTCAGGCCTTAGACATCGACAAGCGCAACTACGGCCATGACCTCAGGAAACCGCCCATCCGCCTGGCAGCCGCCAGTCTGGACCAGGAAGAGACCATCACGGCAACCCCCCGAATTGGCATATCCCACGCCAAGGAGACCCTACGGAGGTTCATCATCACCGGCAACCCCTACCTGTCGCGATGATTAGACGAAGAATCTGCACTTCTGGCTTGTACAGCTTAAGGGGTGACTTATTGCTCAATGAAGCGGGATTCGACACAGCTCTGGAAGCGAACAAGCGAGAGAATGACAGCGGCCAGCAGAGCAATGATCAGCATGCCTATGAAACTGCCGGTTACCGGATTCAGTCCAAACGCTGTTGAGAAAGCCTTGAAAGCCCAGGTGGATGCCGTAAAACCAAGGCTGGTGGTGGCCGAGAAAACCCCCATGACCAAGGGATAGCGTCTGTGTGGAGTCAGGTTGGACAGGAGGAAGGGGCAGGTGGCCATATTGATGGCACTGCCCGAACCAACCAAGAAGGCCGATAAGCAGACCAGCAGGAAGGAGCGGGTGGTCAGGAAGAGCAGGGCGCCCAAGGCCATCAAAAGGAAGGCGGCCGGAATCGTCCATTGCCGGCAGACCCGCTTGATGCCGTTAATACTAAGCCCGATCACGACCGAGGAACCCGTGTTGAACATCAAGGCCACCCCGGCTGCACTGGTGCCGCCCAAACCGTACTTGGCTATGTAGACTGCGAGCTTGTTGTACAGGACCGCGACCAGGAAAATGCTCAGAAAACCGATGAGAATGCAAGAAATGGTAGCCCACCAGCATTGTCTGCCCTTCTGCGAGGGGGAGACTTGAGACTCTGTGGCCTTTTCCGACTCCTCCTCGACGGCACCGACTCCGGGGACCATGACGATGACCAAGACCAGGGCAGGCAAGGCCAGGAAATAGAGCCAATAGTTGTGCAGCCACCCTCCCTTGGCCAGGACACCGCCCAGGGCAAGGACCAGCATGGAAGAGCCATCCTGAACAGCCAGGACCAGCCCCATCAGCGCCGCCAACTGCTTCCCGCGGAAGAACCTGGCCGACAGGCTGGGGAGAACTGTAGTGGCGATGCCCACGCCGAATCCGACAACCAAGGCAAACAAGAGCAGCTGGCTTACACTGCTATGCACCAAAAGGGGCATCAAGCCGCCCAGGGCGACACACAGACAACTGATGCAGGCAGCGGTTCTGAAACTCATTCTGGTCAAGAGCTGACCGAATAAAAGGGCGGAAACTATGGCCGCCGAAGAACCGATGGAAACCACCGACTCAACGGTGGAAGGATCAGCGCGAGGAAAGGATGCCTGAATGGCCGCCACGGAAGGAGAGATGATGGAGTCAAACCGCGACATGATAGCCAAAGCCATGATTCCGACCAGAACCCCAAGGTTCCGTCTGGTCAATATCCCTGTGTCCTTGGACTTAGACTCGCACGGGTCCGGTTCCACCGTTGCTGCCTCCCTCTCAATGTCAGCGGCACCATTCCTGGTTGATGGTGGGTAGTCTACTCCAGCAGCAGGGCCATGCCAACCAACACGACGAGGAAGAGCAGATTAAAAGCAGTATAGATTTTCAGGTACTCACCTTTCTTGCTCGGATACTGCTTGACCACAGCCTTGTAGGAGATCAGCGAGGCCATTGAAGCGACCAAGGTTCCGAGCCCGCCCAGGTTGGTGCCCAGAATGATCGGGCGCCAGGCTGTCGAAAAACCTGAGACCAGGAGTGCTGTGGGCACATTGCTGATGACCTGGCTGCACAGGACCGAGGTAATCAAAGGGTGGATATTGACCAGGCCGCTGACCAGGTTATAAAACTGGGGAATCCTCCTGGCATTGCCTATGAAAATGAAGAAGGCCACGAAGGTCAGCAGCAGACCCCAGTCAACATGCAGAAAGACCCGCCTGTCGCAGATCAGAAAGGTCACAACCACCACCAGGACCATGGTCCACTGGGGAATCAGCTTGGCCACACCAAGCAGGCAGACAAGAAAAAGAAGAAGGTAGATGGCGATGCGCCATCCGCTGGACCGTTGCATCTCCTTGACCTGAGGCTGTATCCCCTCCTCCCTGGGCGCTAGTATGCTGTGACGAATCTCTTGTGCATCCATGCCCTCGAACTTGTCCAAATGCTGATTCCTGAAAGCGAACCAGCAGCACACGAAGAGCATCAGGGCCGCCACCAGAGCGTAGGGCGCCATAAGGAGGAGAAACTCCCCAGTAGGCATCTCGGAGCGGGCCTTGAGGTATAAGTTGTGAGCATTGCCAATCGGGGTCAGCATGCTGCCCACATTGGCGCCCAGGGTCATCAGGGTGACGATCAGCAGGGCATGGCTTTCCAGACCGGCCATGATGAGCACAGCAACGGCGAAGGGCACGAAAGTAACCAGGGCTACATCGTTCGTGATGAACATACTGGAGAAGAAAGGCAGGGAAACCAGGACCAAGGCCAGGCCCCGCACCGAGCGGACGCGACTCAGTAGGCCGGCACCAATGGCATGGAAGACCCCAATCCGCTGAAATCCGCAGACCACCATCATCAGGGAACCCAGCTGGGTAAGGGTATTGACGTGGATGTAGCCCAGATACTGTCGGTCGGGAGGAATGAGAATGCAGGATACGAGAGCGATGACTGCCGCGACGACCAGGACGGTCTCGTTTTTCAGCAGTCCGATCACCCGATGTTGCATGGTCACCTCCGGCGAACGAATTCCTCACTTAGTTTACGCGCCCGCCCCCAGCTAACAGGGCCTTGCCAGGCGTTATTTTCCGCTTCTGAGCCTATGGTCGGGGTACACCGGACTTACTGGCCGCTAGCTTGTCTGGCCCCGACTTTTGACCCTTGTCGAATAGGCACAGAGTCGGATGCCCATTAAACATGAACAGGGGTCCTGCGGATAGGTTGCACTCGCAGGACCCCTGTCAGATGGCAATATTACTTGTCGTTCATTCGTTCCGGATCGGGAATCAGGTAGGACAGTGCCAGGGCAACCAGCACCAGCACTCCGCCTCCGATCATGGCCGCCACATAGCCGGCACGAGCTCCCCCGGACACCGCCAGACCGCTCATGAACGCGTAGAGGACCGCATAGCTCAGGCCTGAGCCCAGGTTGAAGGCGCCGGCGTTGAGTCCCGGCAGATAACCGGTGTTGTCCGCAGGAGACAGAACCACACCCAGCCCGTTGAGCATGATGTTGGCCGTCCCCGCATAGGAGACACCCAGGATCAGGGAGAGGAGCACCAGACTCCAGATGCTGGGAACCAGGCAGACGTAAATACCAAAGACCAGTCCCAGCACGCTGACCAACTGACCCACCCTCAGAACCTTGAGGTAGCCGAAGCGCGAGGCCAGCATCCCGGCAACCGGGCCAAAGACCAGACCGACCAGGGCATAGGGGGTCAGCGTCGCAAAGGAGACGATGCTGGCCTTCAAGCCGACACCTACCTCGCCATCCTGGGCAAGGGCCGGAACGATCCCGTTCATGATGGCGAAGACACCGACCATGGTGGTGAGAGTCGTCAGCAGAAGTCCCCAGGTGCGCCGCTGTCTGAGATAGGTGGTGGTGACCATGGGTGCCGACGTGGTGCTCTCGACTTTCCAGAAAATCATGAAGAAGACCGCAGCCACCAGGATCTCGACAATCACCAGGATCCAGCGCGCCTGGGCCAGTTTCTCGACCTCATTGATAGCCAGGTAGGCCGCCAGGAAGGCGATGCAGAGGAAGACCACACCGGCCCAGTCCATGCGGGGGCGATCGTCTGCATAGCTCTCACGTGCGAAGAGGGCCACCAGGAGTACGGCGATCACAGCAATGGCCACCATGAACCAGAAGACCGAGCGGAAACCGAAAGTGCCGGCCAGCCACCCGCCTAAGATGGCATCCACGCCGCCGATGCCGCCGTTGACCGCCGTCAAAACGGCCATGAGCCTGGCGTATCGGGCCTCATCGGTCACCTCGGCATGCAGCATGATCAGGGTCATGGGCACGACCGGACCAGCCACCCCCTGAATGACGCGACCAATCATGAGCACCGTCACATTGGGAGCCAGGGCGGAAACCACACATCCCAGGGCCGTCAGGCTCAACATGCCCAACAGCACCTTCTTGCGGCCGGCCAGATCGCCCAGCCGAGGCAGGAATAGGGAGAAGACCGCACAGGAGGTGAAGAACACCGTTTGTGTCAGACCGATGCTGGAGCTGCTGGCATTGAGCTCGGTCCCCATGGTCGTCAGAGCCGGCGAGAGCATGGATGCGTTGAGCTGGAAGGCGAAGACGGCGGCCATAAGGGCTGTCATCAGAGCCACGATTGAAGAGCCTGAGCCGCCAGCGGTTGTGTTGGTAGACTTGTCAGTCTTGGGTGCGGCTGTGTTCGAAGTCTTCATTGATCTCATCCAATCGCGGTGATGGCCTTGACCACCAGGTCCCAGAATCCCTGGAAGTCCAGTTTGACGGCCACCTGGGTGTGGCAGTCCTCGGCAGAGGGCTCAGGGCCGCGCAGATCGGCCACGGTCATCCCGCAGGTCAGATCCCCGCGCAGTTCCACATCCACCGGGCAACGACGGGTGCTCACAATAGAGGGGTCAATCAGATAGGCCACAGTGCAGGGATCATGCACGGGCGGGTCCACGAAGTCCTGGTTGTCCTGGTAGGACTTGCGGAAGAAGTCCATCAGCCCGCTGACGAAGTGGGCCAGATCGGTGCCGATGCCCTCGATGCGCTGCTGAACCTCTGGTGTGCACAGGGCCTGATGAGTCAGGTCCAGCCCCACCATGGTGACCGGCCAAGACTCATTGAAGACGATATGAGCAGCCTCGGGATCCACCTTGATGTTGAATTCAGCGACAGCACTCCAATTGCCTACATGGTAGCCACCACCCATGAGCACAACCTCACGGACGCGGTCGACAATGCGGGGTTCCTTACGAACGGCCATGGCGATGTTGGTCAGGGGTCCAGTGGGGACCAGGGTCACTGTGCCCGGCTCCTCGCGCATAATGGTCTCGATGATCCAATCGACGGCGTGGCCGGGATCCAGGGGCCGGGTAGGTTCAGGCAGCTCGACACCGTCCAGGCCGGTCTGGCCATGAATTGAAGCAGCTACCTCCTGAGGACGCACCAACGGCCTATCGCATCCGGCATGGACCGGCACCTGGCGCGCATGAGCCTTTTCAAGCACAGCCCTCGCATTGTAGGTAACCTTGTCCAGACTCTGGTTGCCGCCAACCGTAGTCACCCCGATCAGGTCGATTCGCGGATCGCCTACTGCCAGAAGGATAGCCACCGCATCGTCATGACCTGGATCGCAGTCCAGGATGATCTTGCGCGTCGTCATATACTCGCCTACACCTTTCTCATGAACATGTCCTGGGCCATGGACCATGGCCCAGGACATGATACCGCCGATTGGCATTCAATCGATGTAGGCGCGTTAGGCCGGTCAGTCCCGAACTTGGGCGAACCCACCCACAGCCCAGGCCAGTCGACTCCGAAGCTCAGGGTCCACCGCAAATAGCCCCAATCCGTGTACCCCTCGTTTGAGCAGCACATTAAACTCGTGCCGAAGATTGTCTACGGGATCCATCTCCGGCTCAGACCGCTGGTTGGTCGCCAATGTGTTGCAACTGAGCTTCGGTTCGAATTCGATCTTCCCATTCCTGTAGGTGACCGAGGGCCCGATGATGACTCCCGCGTAGTTGAGGTCAAAACCTTGGATGGTGAAGATGGAGCCCACTTCATCAATGGTGAAAGGCAGCTCGGCCCAGGCGATCCGGTGATTTGCAGCAGAGTTTCCCTGGGATTCATATAGTTCGTAATTCCAGGGCATGGCAAATTCACCTTCGCCGTCCTGACCCTCTTCGGCCCACACCCACTGGCCTGAATCCTCTTGGTGCAGTACAACCTGCCAATGTCGGGAGGGATCATGTGAATCCGGATGATTCTTGCTGCTGTAAGGCCAGTCATAGGTGGCCAGGAGTCGGCAAAGGCCCAAGGACCCCTTGCTTTTTTGCCCCTGGTCCTTTTGCCGAATGAACTTCCTTAAATACTTAGGTGAGTCAAAAACTCTTATCTCATATGGGTGCTCCCAGGGATCCGGATGCAGTGGGCCGATGACGCCATCCTTGGCTGTTATCCGATCCAGCCAGGCGCATGTCGCAGGATCAGCCTGAATGCGCATCTGTTGATCCAAACGAACATGACTGACCTGGAAAGTATCCTCGCGTACATGCTGACCGTCCCGCGACTTTTCGCGGATGAGCATGGATTGCGAGAAAGTCTTGTCATGTTCAGAACCCGTCAATCCCAGGAGCCGACTTTCCTGGGCATCCACGAACTGGGATCCACGCAGGACCTGTTCCGGGTCGAAAACCACAATCGCCACTTTTGCCCGCCGCAATATGTCATAGAGCTGATTGCTTCCGGAGTAGCTCTGCGACCCTTGTGTCAGAAGCAGATGCGCCTCGTCAATCAGCACAACATCCGCCTGAGCGTCGACGCTATTCATAGGGTCCGCTGCCCTGCCTGTGGACCGGCCATTTCGATTGGTCTGCTTGCTGAAACGATTGATGAACTGGACAGCGCCAACCACGCACTGTCCGCGTTTCTTTTGCAATCCCAGCTTCAGAGCCATCTGGTTGTAGACATTAGCCTGCTCGGTCTGGTTGACAATGATGTAGGAACGCTGCCTGGCCTTCGCCGAACGGTTATCGTCATTGCCGTTCAAGTTTCCATAGATGCCGTACCTGGCACATATCTGATAGAAGAGATGGCTGAGCAAAACGGTCTTGCCAGTTCCTGACATGCCCTGAACGACAATGACCTGGGTATGCGCTTTATCCTTGATCCGAACCGGGCCTATCGATTCCGTCATCGAGTGGAAACCCTCGCCTGGGTTTTGAATAATGACCGACTCCAGCACATGCAGAACAGCTTCTTCGGCTCGCCGTTGTTCGTCGGTGAGCTTGCGGAAGGGCGAGGCCTTGAACAGGGCGGAGTCCAGAATCGCCTTCTCTTCCGGGAACAGATCGGGCTCCATTTCGTGCAGGGTCTGCCAAGCCTTGGAAAAGATGCTGTCGAATTCATCACTGGTGTAATACATGTCCTGAGCATTGGTTCGACGGTTCATGACCAGCTTGACTGCATCGACGCTCTGCATATACCCCATCAACCGATTTTCCATATCCAGGGTCAGGGACTTGTTGAAGTGGCGATCACCGATGATGTACTGGCAGACCCTGTCTCGGTGATTGCGCATGAATCGCACCAGGCGTTCCCAATCCGTGCGGGTTCGTGGATCCAGCTCGATGTGCTGCCTGGTCCGAGAACGGATGTCATTGGTTTCCCCGACGTAAACCACGTAAGGGGACCCACCGCCATGCTTTTTGCTGCTGTCCCTTTCGTCAGCAGAGACAATATATACAGTGGGATAGCGTAGGAACAGCTCCTCAAGCAGCCTCTGCTCCAAATGACTGCCCTGACTGCCAACAACTTTCGCCTGCTTGTACTCTGCAATGGCCTTGGAAAAATCCTCATCTCTGAAGTTGCCATAGGGCAGCGTCATCACCACAGGCTGCGGCGCGCTTGATGAATCCATGATTTTCACTATGCCACAAACCCATACCAATCTGATGCAAGGAGGGCCGGCTGATAGGCTCGAAATCATGATCAGCAAGGAAACGGTAACAGCGGTGATGGATTTTGTCCACGAGCGCGACTGGGATCAATTCCACACGCCCGCCAACCTGGCCAAATCAATCTGCATCGAAGCGGCCGAACTCCTGGAATGCTATCAGTGGGGAGACGATCCCAGGGACGGAGACGAAGGCCATGTAACCGACGAACTGGCTGACGTGCTCACTTATTGCATCCAGCTGGCGGATCGGCTGGATCTGGACATGGATCGAATCATCATGGACAAACTGCAAAGGACGGCCGACAGGTACCCGGTGGCTACTTCGCGCGGCTCCAGCCGAAAATACCGGCCGCTACAGTAGTCCTAACGATTCAGCAAGTCTGCGCAGCCGGCGACCCCAATCGTCCAAGTCGCCTGGCAACCAGTGCAGAAAAATCATCCAAGTTGACTCCAACATAGCTATTTATGGAAGCGAACTGAGGGCCTGATGAGGTGTCGACCGGGTTGGTGCCGGTATAGGCAACTGTGGTGGCTCCCGAGGCTACAGCCGAAGTGATGCCGGTCAAAGTATCCTCGAAAGCCAAACAGGATGCCATCAAATCAGGGCTGTTGATGCCCACCAGACTGGCCGCATGCAGATATGGGGCGGGATCGGGTTTCTGCGCCAGCCCATCGTCCCCGCAAACATAGTCGGCAAAAGCCCCCTCGGGTGCCTTGGCGACCACCGCCTGAGCCATGCGGCGTGGCGAAGTAGTGACCAGAATCGAGGGAATGCCAGCCTCAACAAGGTCCGCCAGGATGTCACGGACCCCTTCAATCCAGGGCATGTGATGCTCCTCCATGGCAATCACTCCATCGATCAACAGGTCAGGAATCTGATTCTCAGGAACGTTAAGACCCCGCTCACGCATCACCTTTGCCACTCTGGTCAAAGGTTTGCCGGAGACCTGCCAACCCATGTCGGCATTCCAGTCTCCTCCATGCTCGCGCGCTAAATCGACCTCCGCCTGATGCCAGTAGGGCTCTGAGTCGATCAGGGTTCCGTCCATGTCCCAGAAGACTGCAAGCGGTTGGCGACCCACAGCAGACCGGACTTTGTCAGTCGACCCGGCACGACTTTCTTTCTTTTGATGCTCCATGTTCATGCATTCACCCTATCGGCAGGACTTGTCTTGAAAATGGCGTCACCCACACTACTTTGCGTGAAGGTCCGGCCAGGGCGCAGGCAGCAACTCATCCAGGCCCACATCGAGCACTTGAGCAACTGCCATTACGTTGATCAAACTGGGATTGGCCGGACTTCCGGGTCGTGACTGCCCATGCTCCAACTGTTGATATGCGAATCGGGAAAGATTCGCATTATAGGCGACGAACTCTTGGCTGTAATGCAAAGCCGTCCTTCGGCGTTGTATGTTCATGCCTAATACCAGGGCGTACTCCGCCCATCCGTTCGGTACTTGAGAATGTGCCACAGTGCCAAGGTAAATACAAGAAACAAGTTGTCATGCCTTACCAGTAATACTATATCCGTAAGGCATTACAAGTTCACAAGCGAGGAACGATTCCCTAGCTCTGCCTTGCATCAACAATGGATTTGTCGCAGTTCAAGCTACAGCACCGACTACAGCACTGGTTGGATATGGATATTCCTTCGTCACTGGAGTCAACGGTCTTTTTGAGAGCAACACGCAGATACCCGACTGGAAGCTGACACCCTTAACCCGCTGGCCATCAGGCCTCTCGTGATTCGTACAATCTACACTCACACCAGAAATCCCTATCTGGGTGGCATCATTACCGCGGTCATTGTCACTGTGATGAACTGCATCAACTCCCGGATCTCCTTCCCCGCCTAGCGGGAAACCAGACCCAGCCCAAGCCTAAGTCCACCCCCTCCTTATCTTGAAGCAAACGTCGACAAGGACAGGAATGGCCAACTTACCTGTCTACCAGTTCATTCGGCGTTGCCGAAGACCTGGTTGCGCAACTCATTGCGCTGGGTCTCGTATTGGGTGATCCGGCCAAGAAGATCGAACTTCTCCTGCCCGTCTGGCAACTGGTTCATCCGGTGTTTGGCCGAGGCGATCAGTCGCATGTAAGTGGCATCCAGCAGCCTTGCCAGCAGTTCGGAGGCGTACTGACGCTCCTCCGGGCTAGGCTGCTTCAGCTGAACATCCGCGTCATCGGAGCCTGCGCCCTGATCGCCCTCCTCATTGCCTTTCTTGGAGCCGGGCCCTGAGTCCCTCTGCTTACCCACCTGCTTATCCAAATTCAGCGGCAAAGGCATGACAGCCAGCTCGTTGATGGCCGACTCCAGCATGGGCCCGCCCGCCTTGGTCAAATTATGCATCCACAGTCCCTGGGGTGTCTTCCTGTCAGGCAGCCCTCCGGCAGCCTGCACAGCCCGATAGAGCGAGCGGAAAATGGGAACTTCGAAACTGTCCGGACTCAGCTGGCCGAAGGCATCTGAACCGACCGCTCTGGGAATCTGGATAAGTACACCCATGAACTGCTGCTCGCAGATGAAGACGGAATCATCGATGTGATGATAGCCCTGTCGGAGGGCATCCTCACGCTGTATCCTGCGGCGTTGCATGGCATCGTCACTGCCATGGCCCGCGCGACCCTCCGATTCACCCGCACCGCGGTGAGGAGTGCGGACCGCATAGGCATCCTGATCCTTTACATGTAGTTTGCGGCGGGCCCTGTTGACCTCCTGGCGCAGCAGATCCAGATCCACACCGATTTTTCTGGCGGTCTTGCGGGTATAGGCCCCGACCAGGGAGCGATCCCTGATCTGGGCCAGGATGGGCGCCACAGCCTTGACCGCCCCCATCTGCCCAGTGGTGTACTGGGTGTCGAACATGGCCACGGCGGTGTCGATGACGAAGTCGTACAGCGGCCGGGCATGCTCCACCAGAGAACGCACAGCCTCATCGCCATAGCGGATGCGCAGGTCGCATGGATCCAGGTTCTCCCGGGCCACCGCCACGAAGGTCTGCGTCAAGAAACTCCCGTCAAGGCCGAAGGCATGCAGGGCGGCCTTTTGGCCGGCAGCATCACCGTCGAAGGTGAAGACCACCCGGGAGCCATGGACCGGCCCCACCAGCTGGATGGCCCCTAATGCGTCGTCGGAGATGAGCCGGCGAACGATCTTGGCATGGTCCTCACCGAATGCAGTGCCACAGGTGGCTACAGCGGTATCGACGCCGGCAAGGTGGCAGGCCATGACGTCGGTATAGCCCTCCACGATGACCACCTGCCGCTTTTTGACGATGGCATCCTTGGCCAGGTCGATGCCGTAGAGCACCTGGTTCTTGCGGTAGAGCTGGGTGTCGGGCGTGTTGATGTACTTGGCGTTGATGCCGTCGTCCTCGTAAAGCTTGCGAGCGCCGAAGCCCAGGGTGCGGCCCGTGGAATCCCTGATAGGCCAGGTGACCCTGCCCCGGAAGTAGTCGTAGACTCCCCTCTGCCCCTGCCTGGCCAGTCCGGCATCCAGCATCTCCTGCTGGGTGAAACCCTTGGTGGACAGGTGGCGAACCAGGTTGTCCCATCCTCGTGGGGCGTATCCGCAGCCGAAATGCGCGCTGTCAGCCTGGGAGAAGGTCCTGCCTGCCAAGAGCTTGCGCGCCGCCAGCGCCTCCTTGCTCATGATCTGCGAAACGAAGAAACGCTGGGCCTCCTCGTTGGCCTCCAGCAGTCGGGAACGTTTGGACCCGCGACGCTTGTCCTGGCGGGAGTTCTCGTAATGCAGCTCGATCTGATACTTGTCTGCCAGAATCTCGACGGCATCGCCGAACTCGACGTTCTCCTCCTGCTCCACGTAGGTGAAGACGTCGCCACCCAGCCCGCAGCCGAAGCAGTGCCAGACCCCCATGGAGGGACGCACTGAAAAAGAAGGAGACTTCTCGTCGTGGAAGGGGCACAGACCCATGTAAGTGCCGGAACCTGAAGGCTTCAGAGTCACGCTTTCAGATACGATCTCATACAGATCGGCCTTGGCTCTGACCTTCTCGATGTCTTCCTTCTTGATCATTCCGGACATGACACCCAGCCTACCGGCCCAGGGGGATGTGTTGCGCCCGGCATAAATACGGCAGGCCTATGGGCAGACCAAGGAATGCAGGGCCAGCGCCGAACCGTCGGTCAGGGAGGCCACCTGGTCGATAGCCACCCGTAGGCGCTCCCCATCCGAACCCGCCTGGTGCCAATCCTCCAGGAAGACGTCCTCCAAGGCATCAGAGGGGGCTGGCGAGTCGGCCATCATGACCTCAACCAGGTCGGTCACGATTTTCAGCTGCTCTGCATGGAAGGGCTCCTTCTCACGGGGAGCCATGACGAAGTAGACAGCAATCCCCTTCAAGGCCACAATCTCATAGGAGGTCCGAGGAGGAATGACCAGCCCAGCCGAGTACCTGGTCAGCGGACCTTGGCCATGGCGGCTTCGGGTGGCCGCCTCCACGGAGTCGGCAAAGCGGCCGATCAGGTAACTGGTGGTGTTCTTCAAAGTAGCCAAGGCCCGGCGTGATCCATCGAAGCCCGTCGGCAACATGCCACGGACGGTCTCCAAGGCTCGGACCAGCTGGTCAGCATCCCAGCGGTCCCCATACCAGGATCGGGCGGCCCGGACCACGCCATCGACGATCCGGGGCTCGGCCAGTCGCTCAGGTACGAAAGAGCCGACCACGATGGCATCCTCAACGTCGTGGACGCTGTAGGCGATGTCATCAGCCAGGTCCATGACCTGGCACTCCATAGGCGTGCTGGCCTGCGGCGCTCCCTGCTTAAGCCAGTGGAAGACCTCCTGGTCATCGGGATAGACGCAGAACTTGGCGGTCCTCTCCCCCTTGGGATGAGCCGAGGCCTCGGCCAGGGTCCAGGGATATTTGACCGCAGCGTCCAAGGCGGCCCTGGTCAGGTTGACCCCTGCTGAGCGTCCGTCCGGATGGAAGACCTTGGGCTCAAGCCTGGTCAGCAGTCGAAGGGTTTGTGCATTGCCCTCGAATCCCCCTATGTCGGAGGCTAGCGAGGACAAGGCACGTTCGCCGTTGTGGCCAAAGGGCGGATGGCCCAGGTCGTGGGCCAGACAGGCACAGTCCACCACGTCTGGGTCGCAACCCAGCATGGTGCCGATCTGCCGTCCGATCTGGGCCACTTCCAGAGTGTGGGTCAGCCGCGTACGCGCGAAGTCGTCGGTGCCGGCGACCAGAATCTGCGTCTTGGCCCCCAACCGACGCAGCGCCGAAGAATGGACCAGGCGCGCCCGATCACGCTCAAAGGCGGTCCTGCTGCTGGTCTTCGGGGGCTCCGGTGCCCACCGTTCCTGATCCTGGGCGGAGTAGCCCTCAGCCAGCAGGCGAGATCCGCCTTCCTCGTCAGTGCCCATCAGGCGCGCGCTCCGTTCAGTCCAGACTGTCTACGACCACCACTTCAGTGGGGACGTTGCCCGCCGTAGCCTTGGAATAGGGGCAAAGCTCCTGGGTGCGCTCCACCAGGCGGGTGGCCAAATCACGATCGACACCGGGCAGACAGACTTCAATCAGAGCCTTGATGCCGAAGGACTCGCCCTGGTCACCAAGGGAGATATGAGTGCGCACCTTGCTCTGGGCCAGCTTGGTGGCCGGCACGCGCAGCTCCTTGCCGGCCAGTCCCATGGCTCCCTGGAAGCAGGCGCCCCAGCCGATGGCGAAGAGTTGCTCGGGGTTGGTTCCCTGACCCTTGCCCCCCATGGCCTTGGGTGTATCCAGGTCCAGGGAGAGATCGGGCTCATGGCTGTCAGCATGGCCCTCGCGGCCTCCGGTGATGTCAGCCACGGCTGTGTATGAGATATTGCTGGGTTCATTTCCTGTATATGTAGTCATAACCTCATCTCATCACTTATATTGCCCCTTGACAAGGCCCCAAGCCCAGGTTCTACCTGTGATAGTGGTCTCAAAGAATGGATTCAGGGGCAATCAGGTGCAGGTCGGAAGGGTCGACCACCTCATGCACGCCCAGGTAGAGCCGTGGAATCCTGCCACGCAGGCAGGTGAAGATCTCATAGCTGATGGTGTCGGCGGCCCGGGCCCAGTCATCAGCGGTTGGCTCAGCCTGAGCCTCCCCCCTGCCCGGCCCGAAGAGCACAACGGTATCGCCCTCGCTCACCCCTAAGTCAGATGCCATGCCCTCTAGATCCAGTACGCACTGGTCCATGCAGACCCTTCCAGCGACGCGAACCAACTTGGGCCCTTGGCGAGTCATCAGGCGGACGGGACCTCCCAGGTGCTCCCGACCCATAGCGCCCTGGCGGTCGAAGCCCGAGGCCGACCGATGGATCCCATCGGCGTAACCCAGGGGCATGATGGCTGTGCTCGTCGGCTTCTCCGTCAGATAGGTTCGGCCGTAGGAGATGCCGTGACCGGCCGGCATATCCTTGACCGTGCCCAGCTGGGCCTGAAGGGTCATGGCCGGGCGCAGACCATAATCGGCCGAAACCCCCATTGAGGGATCGGGCTCGTATCCGTACAGGCCGATGCCAGGACGGGTCAGATCATAACGTATCCCAGGACGGCTGAGCGTGGCGGCGGTGTTCGCCAGATGCCGGATTGCGGGCTTCATGCCGGCGGCGGTCATCCTGTCAGAGAACTCCTCGAAGAGAGCGATTTGCTCGTCAGTGGACGACACAAACTCGTCTACACCGGGCATGTCGGCTACCGCCAGATGGCTGAAGAGCCCCACAGGCTCCAACAGGCCCCGGGCGGCCAGGCTGGAGAGCTCTCGCAGGGCATCCCCGAAGGTTTCAGGGGTGAAGCCGTTGCGTCCAAAGCCCGTGTCCACCTTGATGTGGACACGGGCAGGTCTGCCGACCTGATCTGCCGCCTGGGCCGCCATGTTCATGGCCTTCAGAGAACCGATGCCCAGGTCGATGTCAGCCTGAATCAGCTGGTCAAAGGGGGCGCGGTCCCCATTGAACATCCAGGACAGGATCCGGCAACGGTCGGGGCCGATGCCTGCCCGGCGCAGACGCAGGGCTTCGCTGGACTGGGCCGTGCCCAGCCATGTTGCTCCGCCCGCCAGCGCCGCCAGAGAGGCAGGAATGAGCCCATGTCCGTAAGCATCGGCCTTGACCACACCCATGACCGCAGCACCAGGATTCGTGGAATGAACCAGATTCACCAGGGTGGCCATATTGGCCTTCAAGGTCCGCAAGTCCACGATAATCTGCCCAGGATAGGCCCGAAGAGCCTGCTCGTAATGCCGCTGGCCCTCGGGCCCGGAGAACCGCCATGCCGGTGCTGCGCTCAATGTCATGGCTCCATTGTGCGACGGCGCTGCGACGGTCGGTCCCGCTCTCAGACGGCGACCAAGCGCTTGGCCTCCCTTTCGCGCTCAGCCAGGTCAAGGGGACGATTGTGCAGCTGATAAGCCACCCGCACGTTCTCGATCTCCTTGTTTTCAGGCATGATGATGTTGCCGCAGCGGGTGAAGCCATGGGTCTCCAGGATGTGCTGCATGGCGTAGTTCTTCAGTCCCGTATCGGCGCGGATGTTCTCGTACCGGCGCATGCTCCAATCAAGCAGGTCCCCGGCCGCGTGACGCCCCAGTCCCGAGGCGGCCACCCGATGGATGGTGGTATAGGGCCGGTCGTCCAGCCAGCTGCCATCAATGACCTTATAATCCGGTTCAGGGTCATGGAAGAGGGCGAAAACGCCGATGATGCGCTCATGGCTGCCCTTGTGCTCGTCCAACTCCGGTTCAGGGTAGACGGGATCCTCAGGAATTTGATCCATACCGGCCGCATCGTCAACCAATAGCATGGTGTGGCCACCGGCGATGTCCTCGCGGATGCGTTCGGGCAGTGGGTACTTGTCCCCCCACTGACGTGGGTTGCCGGTCTGCGCCATCCGCTTTCTGGCGTAGGCGTAGACAGGCACGATCGCCTCAAAGTCGTCCATGGTGGCATGACGGATCCAACGTGCTGTTTCCATCGCGTACCTGCTCACTGTGGCTACCTCTTTCTCGACCGGTGCGGCAGGGACGAAACCCGCCCCTGCGATTGCCGAAGTACGAGTGTATCCATCAGCAGGCAGTCACGAGGTGAGTACGCATTGAGCGAATCAGGGAATAGTGTGGGCTATTCTGCAGCCTCCTGAACCAGGTCTTCCGAGTGCAAATGACGAGCACAGGTCAGGTTGACCACGCTTGGTCAGCTGACCAGACGGTTTGGCATGACCACATGCCGCAGGAACTCCTGGCCCAAAGGAATACCAAGGATCAGGCACGAGTGGCCAATTCGTACCGAATGTTTTAGGCGGGGACACTTCAAAAAGAAAAACTGGGCAGGGTTCTGCCCTTGCCCAGTTTCCACGTTTGTGAAACTCAGACCAGCTTGCGCTCGTAAGGATCGGAGCTGATGCCGGCGGCCACGATGTCACGGCTCCACTGCTTGGCAGAGAAGAGCGAGTGGTCTCGGTAGTTGCCGCAGGAGGTGATCTCGGTGCCCGGCACGTCGTCCCAGGTGGCCTTGTCGGCGATGAACTCCAGGGACTCCTTCAGGGCCTTGGCCACGTCCTCGGTCGAATGACGGCCCCAGGCAAGCAGGTGGAAGCCCGTCCGGCAACCGAAGGGCGAGCAGTCGATATAGCCGGGGATGCGCTCGCGCAGGAGCACGGCGATGGTGTGCTCGATGGTGTGCAGCCCGGCAGTTGGAATGGCATTCTGATTGGGCTGGACCAGGCGCAGATCATAGTTGGAGATGATGTCTCCCTGAGGGCCCTTCTCCTCGTCGATCAGACGAACGTAGGGCGCCTTGACCTTGGTGTGATCCAGCTGGAAGCTCTCCACGATTGGTTTGTCAGCCATTGCTTTTTCCTTTCCTGTCGGGTGCCCAGTATGAAAGGCAGCCGCGATGAAGTCATGTATATCCCATGGTAGGCCGACCCGCCTATCAGGCTCTGCCGGGCCCGCCGGCTACCTTCGCTTCTCTACCGGACGAGAACTCGGAGATGACCCCCATGAACTGGGGTCCATATTGCTCCAGCTTGTGCTGTCCCACCCCATTGACGGCCAGGAAGGTTGCATCATCGATGGGCCGAAGGCGGCACATATCGCGCAACGCCTTGTCGGAGAAGACGATATAGGGAGGCTTGCCGATTTTGTGGGCTATGCTGGTCCGCAGATCGCGCAGCTTCTGGAAAAGCTTCTCATCCTCTGGACTGACATCACTTGCACCGGCCGAGTCGAGACCGCCATCGTCGAGCGTCGAAGAAGATCCACCGCCGAAGACCTTGCCTGAAGCACTCGGGCGTTCCGTCCGCTTGATTTCGTAGTGAAAGTCCGGACTGACCGTCTGCGCGGCCTTGGGCCCGAAATGGACCATGGGCAACCGTCCTTCGGTGATATACAGATACCCGTCCGAGGCCATCTGGTTGAGCACGTCGCGAATGCGCGCCTCCGGAATCTGGGCCAGAACGCCATAGCTGGGGCACCGATCCAGCTCTCGCCGAAGAAGGTCCTGCGAGCGCGACCCCCGGAGGATCTGGGCGATCTTGCCGGAGCCGAACCCCTGATTCACGTCATGCACGCACCTGCTTATGGCACGGGCCACATCGCTGACATCGATGGTTTTGAAGGTGCTCAGACAGTTGGAACAGTTCTGGCAGCCGGTGCTGCCGGTGTCGGGATGCCCGACTGGGACGGGTTTGCCTTTGTCGGCCTCCGCAGGCGAAAGACCCGCGGCAGCCTGGTCCACCTCTTCGCCGAAGTACCGCAGCATGTACTGGTGAAGGCAACCGGTGGTCCGACAGTAGCCAATCATGACGTTGAGCAGACGCCGGTGTTCGGCCCTGACCGCTTCAGCCTGCTCACCGCTCAGTCTGTCGTTGCCGTTGTCCATGTCCAACAAACGTCTGCGGGTGACGATGTCGCTCTCGTTCCACAGCAGCGAGCATCGGGCTGGCTCACCGTCACGTCCCGCCCTGCCGGCCTCCTGGTAGTAGGCCTCGATGCTCTCAGGCATGTTGTGATGGATGACATATCGCACGTTGGACTTATCGATGCCCATGCCGAAAGCATTGGTGGCCACGACCACCTGCACCTTGTCGTTGACGAAGTCCCGCTGCGCCTGTTCCCTGTCCTGGGCATCCATGCCGGCGTGGTAGCTGACAGCGCTGACACCTGCCTTGCTCAGATCATCTGCCTGGGCTTCGGTCTCCTTACGGGTGGCGCAGTAGACAATGCCTGAGTCATTTCCATGCTTCAGGGCGTACTGGACCACCCAGCGATTCTTGTATTTGCTCTCCAGTTTGATTACGTCAAAGAAGAGGTTGGGTCTGTCGAATCCAGTAACCGCCACATAGGGGTCGTCCAAGCCCAACATGTATACGATGTCGCGCCGAACCTTCTCGGTCGCCGTAGCGGTGAAGGCTGCCACCGTGGGCCGATTGGGCAGGGATCTGATGAAATCGCCGATGCCCAGGTAGGCAGGGCGGAAGTCCTGACCCCACTGCGATACGCAATGGGCTTCGTCCACAGCCAGCAGGGAGATCCTCGTATGCTGGGCGAATTCCCTGAATCTGGGGGCATCCAGCCGCTCGGGAGCCACGTAGAGGATCTTGCTGTGCCCTTGTGCAGCCTGAGCCAGGGCCAGGGACTGCTCATCCATATCCTGGGTGGAATTGACGAACGAAGCCGGGATGCCCGCATCCTCCAGCCCGTCCACCTGGTCCTTCATCAGGGAAACCAAGGGAGAGATGACGATGGTCAGACCGTCCAGAAGGGTGGCAGGAATCTGATAGCAGATTGACTTGCCAGCTCCGGTCGGCATAACACCCAGGCAGTCGCGCCCATTCAGGATGGTCTTGACCAGATCCTCCTGACCCGGGCGAAAGGACTCATATCCGAAATACCGCTTCAGCGCCTGCCCTGCATCCTGGATGTCCACCATGATTCCCCAGTCTATTGCCCCGGCAGGAGTCAAGCAGTGGGCGAACGACCATGTGGTCAATCGTCGCCGGTATGCATAGCTATCCTGCCGCTAATTCAGAATGCTGAACCCTTGGATGGCTGGTAGCTGCCGACGGCTGGTGAGCCAGTAACTGAACAGGATGCATATGGCCGAGAAGACAAGGGTGAAGACCACCTGGGGCCAGAGCAAATACACAGTGAAGTATCCCCATAGGTCAGTATTCATGAAGGGATTCAAGGTCTTGTACACCCAATGGCCGCGCGTCAGATTGAGTATCTGAACCGCCGTTTGCGGCCAACCCCAGAAATTCCAGCGGGAAATCGAATGCCAGAAACCAACACAAATCAACAGTCCTGCCAGCAGCAGGCATCCGCCTTTTCGATCAAGGCGGGCGGCGAGGTCACCCAGCACCTGGCCAAGCAGAATAAAGGCTACCTGCACCATGAAGACATGCAGCGCCAGAGCCAGCCAACGGGACGGCTGCTGGTCATACGACCGGTTAAAGCATGAAACACTCCAGGGATCAAGAGTGAGCCTCCAAGGTGAGCAGCCCTGCACGAGAAACCTTTGGTAACTTTCCGTAAAGGGCATCCATCCGATTTGGCCCAGGCTGCTGATAATGGCGACCGCGATCATGAAAGTAGCTGTCGCGAGGGCCATGACCACATTGGAGATGATCTGAGTCCAAGCGATCGTGGACCGGGTCACGGCGTTGGAGATCAGGGGCCGGAAAGTCGCCAGTGAGCAGGCAAGGGCGGTGGCCATGAACACCATCTCGGTGAACAGACCAGTGAAGCCAGAGCTTAGGGGAATAAACCCCACAACTCCCAGAGCGAGGACGAGAGCCCAAATCAAAAAGACGATCAGCCTCGGCATCACCTGTACACGCAGGGCCGTCCGGGTCTGCACAGCAGGCAACAGGAAGCGCTTGATTCGGTCCCATCCTTCAGCCGGTCCAGCACCGACGTCTGGCCTGTCAGGACCCGGCTTGGTCTTCGTCCGCACTGCCTCTGCAACTTGCATGTTATTCATTGTGTCGCACCTTCCGTAATCTGGACGAAGTAGGTCTGCAGATCCATGGGGGCGACAATAAGCCCCTTTGGCTGCTCGTCAGGCACCGGCCCCTCGAAGCTGACGCGCAGCAGGTCACCGATGCGCTGCCTGCTCAGCTGCTGCGGGTCACCCTGGGCAAGGTAGCCCTCCACGTCACGCGGACGGCCGGTGACAGTGGCCCCCAGGGCTGACAGATCATCCACGCTGAAAGATCGCAGGACCCGACCCTGGTCGATGATCGTAGCGCGGGAGATGAGCCGGCTGACCTCGTTGATGATATGGGTAGCGATGATCATGGTCGGCCCGCGTCGCTGATAGGACTCCAGAACGAAGGCGTAGATTCTCTCCCTGGCCGCTGCATCCAATCCTGTCGTCGGTTCATCCAGAATGAGGTATTCCACAGGCAGACAGAGTCCGATGGTGTCCTTGACCACCTGACGCTGCCCCATGGAAAGGGAGGCAAAAGTGTCAGTCAGCCTCAATGCGAAGCTCTTAAGAATGCTCTCGGCCAAGTGCCAGTCGAAACCACCGTAAAACCCCTCGGCCATGACAAATGCCTGTCTAATGTGCCGTCGGGATGGATAGGGCCAGGTTTCATTGACCAGGGCTACGCGGCGAATGATTCTCGAATCGTTGACCAGCCCGCTTCCGTCCAAGTGGACCAGCCCATGGTCAGGAAGTATCCTGCCCGTCATCAGGTTGCACAGGGTGGACTTGCCGGCCCCGTTCCGCCCGAAGAGTCCGTATATATTACCGGGCTCAAAGCAGAGCGAGATCTCATCCAGGGCCTTCAGCTTTCCGTACGATTTGTCCACCTTGGAAACTGTCAGACTCATTGGTAGACCCTTTCTATGATGGCGTCCAGGTCCTCACGGGATACGTCCAGAGACTTGGCTTCTTCGACCAGATCCTGGAACCTTCCGTTCAGGAGTTCACTCCTGCGACGCTCACGAACGCTTCGGCCCGCACCGGCAGTGACAAACATGCCCAGCCCCCGCCGTTTCTCCAGAAGACCCCGGTCGACCAGCAGGTTCATCCCCTTGAGGACGGTTGCCGGGTTGATCTGGTAAGCGGTCGAGATTTCCGTGGTGCTGGGAATCCTTTCACCATCGGCGACCAAACCCTCGGCTATGGCTTCGGCCAACCTGTCCGCCACCTTCACGAAAACTGGCCGACCATCCGGTATTTCGATCGCCATCGTTTGACCGCCTTGTCTGCCTTAATTCAGGGCGTCGAGTCAGGACCCTTACTACTGTTTATTACTTAGTTACTTGAGTAACTAACCAACAGTCTACAATTTGCTTTCCCAACCGTCAATTCAGGTGCAGCTTTAATCTGCCCGCTTGCTCAGCACGTATGCTCTTGCCGCCCTCTCTTATCCGGCAGGGACGGGCATGCCCTCATGTAATTCTGCTTGCCCGGATGCCGGACAAGTCCCGGTACCTATAGGGTTGCAGCTGCCAGTAGCTGACGAGTATATGACTGACTGGGGTGATTGAGGATGGTCCTCACAGGCCCCTCCTCCACCACCTTCCCCTGGCTAAGCACCATGACCCTGTCCGCGATGTGCTGGACCACCCCCAAATCATGGGAAATGATGATCAAGGACATGCCCTTGGACGGATCGCTCTGCTGCCTGGACCGGGCCATGATGGATTGAAGGGTATGGAGAATTCCGACGCGTGCCGAGACGTCGATGGCGCTCATTGGCTCATCGGCCAAGAGTATCCGGGGCTTGAAGATCAGGGCCCGGGCTATGGCCGCCCGCTGGGCCTGGCCGCCAGACAAATCTGAAGGATAAGCCGTCATGATTCTGCCTGGGTCAAGCTGAACCTCTGACAAGACCTTGGCCACCCGATCAGCGAGGTCTTGCTCCCTCTGATACCGATGCCAGCCGTATCTGCTCGCCTTGAGCCTGGCAGCCAGAAGAGGTTCGGCGACCGATCGGCCGATTGTCCACCGGGGATCAAGCGAGGCAAAGGGGTTCTGAAAGACCAGAGCAGAGTCCCGCACAAGTGCCTTGGCGGCCTGGGAACCATGTAGAACGGGTCCGCCCTCATATGCCACCTGCCCGGCATCAGGCCTCAACTGGCCCAGGAGCAGACGTGAAAGCGTGGTTTTTCCTGAACCAGACTCCCCTATGATCGCCAGGCACTCCCCTGGCAGAAGGGAGACATCGATGCCGTCAACCGCAGCCTTTCGAGCCGTTCCACTTCCTGTGGAGGCATAGACCTTGATCAGGCCCTTCCCGGTCAGGATCGGATCGGCATGCGCATCGTCAGTCGTCCTCATGCTTGCCTCCATCTGCGCTCAGCGTCAACTCTCTTGCCGCCCTCACCAAGGTCCTGCCCTGTGGACTGTAGGGACTGTGCAGAATGCTCTGAGTCTGCCCGCTTTCCACCACTCGCCCAGCGTCAAGAATGTAGCAGTAATCAGCAACCCGAGCCAGTACGGAGAAGTCGTGGGTGATGAACAGGAGGGAGGCCCCGCTCTGATCGACCAGGGAAACCAGCAGATCCACAATCTGCCGCTGGGTGATGGCATCCAGGGCCGTGGTCGGCTCGTCCGCCAGGATCAGTCTGGGCTTGGTGACCAGGGCTGTAGCTATGGCCGCCCGCTGCTGCTGACCCCCGGACAGCTCATGTGGATAGGAGCCAGCCAGTTCCGCATCCAACCCGACCTGGTCCAATATTTCCATGACCCGTCTGTGCCGTTCCTGGACGCTCAGCCGATAGTGGCGACGAAGAGGAAGCTCGACCTGGTTGTATATCTTCTTTACCGGGTTCAGGGCAGTGGAGGGATTCTGAAAGATCATGCCCATCCGTGAGCCGCGCAAATCCGCCAGGGACCGGTCATCGGAACCGAGAATCTGAAACCCGTCCACCAAAATGGATCCCGACAGGGAGGCCGTCAGCGGTGCGGTGCCCAGAACGCTGCGGGCGATCATCGACTTTCCGGAGCCGGAGGAGCCGATCAGGCCGACCCGTTGGCCGTCTGCAACTCTGAGGTCCACCTGGTCAAGAATGGTGCGGCCATTGATGGACAGGTTCAGGCCGTCAATACTCAGCGACATCATTGTCTCCCTCGCCTGCATGGATCGTATTTTCAACATGACGACCGGAGTCATCCAATTGTGCAGAAGTCTCCCGGTGCACGAAGTGAAGAGCGGACCGCCCGGCGACAGCCACGGCGGCCCTGAGCCTTGGATTGGTAACCGGATCGATGGCATCACGCAGGGCATCACCGAACAGGTTCAGAGCCAACACCACCATGGTGACCACCAGGCCGGGCCAGAGCACGTTCAGCGGGAAGACGTTGATGAACTTGACCGAGGTGGTCAGCGAATGCCCCCAGGAGGGCAGACCGGAGGGAACACCCACCCCCAAGTAGGTCAACCCGGCTTCAGCCAGGACGGAAGTCCCCGCCGACATGGAGAGCTGCACGCACAGAACCGGAATGACATTGGGCACCAGGTGGGTGCAGAAGATTCTGAAGGACCCGACCCCACTGTGCCGGGCGAATCGCACATAGTCCGACTCCGCCGCCAGGAGCGCCTGGGGCCGTACAATCCGGGCCAGGTTGAGTCCGTAGCCGAATCCGCAAGCCACGACGACCACGGCGATACTGGGCCCCAGAGGGACAGCCAGGATCAGGGCCAACAGAACTGTGGGCAGGGAAATCAGGGCGTCGACCAGGACCACGACCGTCTGCGATACTCCTGAACGGCGCGAGACCATGGCCATGACCAGGAGGAGTCCCAATACGCCTGACAGGATGACAGCCAGAAGGCTGATGGCCAGGTTGGTGGCCGACCCCGCCATCAGCCAGGAAAGGATGTCCGCTCCGGTACCGTCCGTTCCCAGAAGGTGGGCGCGGCTGGGGGCCTGCCAGATCCGATAACCGTCGGTATTCCAGATAGGGACCGGGGTCCAGAACCTGGAGACCAGGGAGACCAGAATCCAAATGGCCAGAACGATCAGGGAGTATCGCCCCGAGGCCTTGCGCCACATGCTGGCCAGCACCACCCGCACCCGCACGAAGAATCCTAGTTGCCCGGGGAATGCAACCCTCGATCCCAAGCGCGGTCTGCCTGTATGCTCCCAACTCATCAGTCAGCCACCTCCTGCCTGACTGCACCTCGGAAACGCGGATCGATCAGTCTATGGATAACGTCCACCAGCAGTCCCAGAAAGAGGAAGAAGGCCGCCAGAAGAAGCAGCTCGGACTGAACAGCCGGAAGATCCCGGTTGCCCACATCGGTGATCAGCATGGAGCCCAGTCCCGGTAGGGCGAACAGGTTCTCGCTGACCATGACCCCGGTGATCATCTCGGCCATGGTCAGCCCGACCACCGAGACCAACTGGGGGGAGGACAGCCGCAGACCGATGCACAGGGCGGCCTGGGTTCGGGTCATCCCGCAGGCCATACCCATGTCCACATACCCCGATGAAAGCATGTCGCCCAACAAAGAGCGGGTGTATCGCATGATTCCGGCGCCTACAATGATACCGGTGGACAGAGCAGGCAGGATCAAGGACGCCAGGGCCTGCCCAGGCCGAGCCCAGCCGAGAGCAGGAAAGCCCTGGGATGGCAGCAGGCCAACCAGACCACTCCCCTTGGCGAAGAGCATGATCAGAAGCAGTCCTGACCAGAGGGCCGGCACGGATCCACCTACGATGGCTACCATATGGCTGAAGGACTGCATTCGTGGCGAGCGCGCCAGAGCTGCCGCACAGCCCAGGGGAACACCAAGCAGCAGAGCCACGCCCAGTCCCAAAAGAATGAGCGGGAAGGTGATCTGGGCCCGGCTGCCCACCTGGGAGGCGATGGAACGGTTGGTCAGAATGGACCTGCCCAGGTCTCCTTTCATAAGTTCGCTGATCCAATCCAGATACTGTCTTGGGTAGGAGCGGTCCAGACCCATCTGCAGACGCAGCCGGTCGACGCGTTCGGGCGGGGCATCCAGTCCGGCCATGACGGCGGCCACGTCACCGGGCAGGATGCGCAGTGCCAGGAAGATCAGCAGGGAGATGCCTATCAACGCCAAAAGGAAGAGCACCAAGCGCCGCATCAGGAATCTGGCCATGGTCATCCCCGCCTATAAATCACGTCGGACAGTGGCATGAGGGATTGGTTCAAATCGACCGGGAAGCCCGCCAACCCCGTCCGCCAGGCCGTGGTCACCCGATAGTTGAAGAGCCAATCCGCCGCCGCATCGCTGCTGACAATTTGGGCGGCCCGGGCCAGGAGCCTGTCGGAGTCATCGGCGGAGGTCGTGGCCATGGCCTTCTGATAGAGCTCCTGGACCTGACGATTGTCATAGTTGTAGTAGTAGCCCGGGTTGGCCCACTGATGGAAGTCGTGGCTCTCGCCATGATCCACCAGCGACAGGTCGTAGTCCTTGTTGGCATGCACGTCCTGCAGCCAGACCGAGAACTCCACCACCCTCACGTCCAGGTCGATGCCCACCTGACGCAGCTGCGAGCGCAGCTGATCGCCCAACTCGCTGCCGTAGGTGTTGGCGTAGGTCAACCGCAGCTTCAGCCGGTGGTCGGGACCATACCCGGCCTGGGCCAGGAGCCTCCGCGCCTGCTCCGGATCGTGTGGGTAGAGCCCGGTCAAATCCTGATAGCCGGGATCCAGAGAGGGTATGGGTCCGCCCAGGGCCCTGTCCGATCCGCCTCGGGAAGCGATCAGCTGCCGATGATCGATGGCATGGCGGATGGCCTGCCGCACTCGGGGGTCGGATGTGACGGCTCCCTTGCCGTTCATGGCCAGGACGTACTTGTCGGTGTCGTCGCCCGCCTTGATCTGGAAGTCGGGACTGTTGCGGAAGGGGCTGGCCAGGTTCTCGGTGACAGGTGCCAGCACCTGCACATCCCCGCTGCGCAGGGCGTTGACGGCGGCGTTGTCGTCATTGAGGTAGCGGATGACGATGGTTGGCGTCTTAGGCTTGTCGCTGCCCCAGTAGTGCGGATCGGCCTTGAGTGTGACCGAGTCGTTTGGACGAAAGCTTTCCAGCAGGTATGGGCCGGATCCCACTGCCTGGGTCTTCATGTCGTAATGAGCCCGCCGGTCAAAAACCAGGCCAGCCCGGCCGCTCAGCTGCCAGAGCAGATCCTGGTAGGGTCTGGACAGCGTCAGGCGCACCGTCAGTGGATCCGAGGCCTGAACGTCCTGGAAGCCCTCCAGCATCTCGCTGCCCTGATAGTGGCCAGCCATAAGCCCGCGAATGGAGTCGACCACGTCCTGGGCCCGAAGAGCATGACCGTTGGAGAAGCGGATGCCCTCATGCAGGTGGAAGGTGTAGACCAGGCCGTCCTCTGAGACATTCCAGGTTTTTGCCAGGCCCGGGCGCACCCGGTTCCGGGAATCCCTCGATACCACGCCCTGATAGACGTTGCCTATCAGAAGCTGATCCAGCGCCGTGCCTGACTGGTTGCGGATGTCCAGATTGGTGGGAGCCAGCTTGAGCCCCACCGTGACCGTATCCGCCACGGTTCCGCTCTCGGCCTGACCAGCGACTCCACGATGGCCGGTCCACAAGGAGAGGGCCAAGGCCAGGGCCAGCAGGAGACTGAGCAGTTTCCAGGGCAAGGTGTTGCCACCCGACCTCATGGGCCTGATCCTGGCGTTGAGTTCGGGGTCAGTGCTGGGTCCTGACTCCTGGGCCGCGTCTGTATCTGTTGCGGTCACGCTGCCATGGGCATGCGTGCCGTGTCGATCTGCATTCATTGACGAATCCTTATGCTGCGGTTGACCGCCATTCTGGTCGATCACCGCCCACCAGCATACTCCCCGAAGCCATCACCAAGGCTTATGCGCTTAGGATGGATTCGGAAAGCGCCACGCACCCGGACGACGGCAGGGAGGAAGAGACATGCTGCTGGCCATCGACATCGGCAACACCAACATCGAGGTCGGATTCATGGAGGGCGACCAGCTTGCCGCCTCCTACAGACTGACCACAAGAATCGACCACACGGCCGACGAGTTCGGAATTCTGCTGGGGCAGCTCATGGCCCTGGCCGGCTACAAGACTGTGGACGTGCAGGACGCCATCATCTCTTCAGTGGCTCCCGCGGTCATGCACGCCGTCAGGTCCTGCCTTGTCCGTTTCTTTTCCATCGACCCCATGGTGGTGGGCCCCGGCGTGAAGACAGGCATGAACATCCGTTTGGACGACCCGCGTTCCCTAGGAGCCGACTGCTTGGCCGACTGCGTAGGCGCATTCAATCGCTACGGAGGACCGGTCTTGGTCATTGACTTCGGCACGGCCACCACCTTCAACTATGTGGACGACAAGGGCGCCATCCGCTCCGGCCTGATAGTGCCGGGCATCCGCTCGGGGGCCCAGGCCCTTGCCGGTCAGACCGCCCAGTTGCCCCAGGTGGAGATCACCCGTCCACAGACCATCATGGCCACGGGCACCAGGACCGCCATGCAGGCCGGACTCTACTACAACTTCCTCGGCGGCCTGGAACGGATCATCCGTCAGTACCGCAGCGAGATAGGCAGAGACTTCCACGTCGTGGCGACGGGCGGCATGGGCCGTACCTTCTCGCAGGACACCGACCTGATCGAGGTCTACGACCCCGAGCTGATCTTCACCGGCATGTACAGGATTCACCAGCTCAATGCCGATGGCCGACCACACGCTGCACCAACGCACCATTGACCTGCAGACTGGCCTGCTTGCCATCCCCGTCAACGCTTGCCAGCGAGCCCACCAGGACCTGCCCCTCCAGCTGAACCTGCACCGGATGCTTGGTCCGGTTGAACAGAAAGACAAAGCGCGTCCGATCATTCTGGCCGACTCGCTCAACTCTCAACAGATCGGAATCGCCCTGGGCCGACCTCATATCGGCGACATCCAGGGCCTCCAGCAGGGCAGGAAGGACCTTGGCCAGATTCTGGGCATCCAGACGGCAGCCCAGGTAGGCGGCCTTGCCATGACCCCAGTCATGGACGGTCATGGCCGGCATGCCATCCATCCCTGTCCAAGGATCCGCCCGGTAGCTTGCCAGGACCTTGGTGCCCTTGTCCAGGTGGCCGATGACATCGGCCCAGTCGTGGGCCGTGACCCCGTTGGTCAGGTCCAGATGATCCAGCAGACCGGGCGTGCCTGGAGCCATGGGTGCGAACTCCTCGACCGACAGCCCCAACAGGTCCCGAAGCGGCCCCGGATACCCGCCGGTCCAGACCCGGTCCTGCTCGTCGGCGATACCGCTGCCCCAGGTGACGATCAGCCGCCCTCCACTATGTACATACTTGTGCAGTCGCTTGGAGAGATCGGCGTCAATCAGGTATAGGGCCGGCAGAACCACCAGGGGGTACTCCTCCCAGGTAGCCCTGACCGGCAGGACATCAGGCCGGATGGCGTTGTCCAGAAAGGCCCGGTACCAGACCGGCGGCTCCTGGCCATGTTCGACCCGGTCGCTGGGCGAGGAAGCGTGGGAGCTGGCCCACTGGCTTGCGTAGTCGAAGACCAGGGCCAGCGGGGCCTTGGCCAGCGTACTACCCGCCAGACCGGCCTGCGAGAGCCCCTGCAAGTCCACTCCCAGCTGGCAGACGTCACGGAAGACGGCCGTGTCCTCGCCGGCATGAGGGAGCATGGCCGAGTGGAACTTTTCCGCGCCAGCCCGGGACTGCCTCCACTGGAAGTAGCAGATGGCATCAGCACCCAGGGCCAGATGAGCCAGGGAATCGCGCTCCAGCTGTCCGGGCTCCTTGCGGGGGTTGACCGGCCGCCAGTTGACCGCCGACGTGGACTGCTCCATGAGCCACCAGGGGCGCCTACGGGCGATGGCATCCACCAGGCTGGAGGAATAGGCCAGCTCCTCCAGATGATTCCTGCCCGGCGTCGCATAGTGGTCATTGGCCACAAAGTCCACCTGGTCGCCCCAGTCGTCGTAGTCCAGGGCGAATCCGCCGGCGCTGACCATGAAGTTGGTGGTCAAAGGTATATCCGGGGTGATCTCAGCCAAGGTGTCACGCTCGGCCATATAGAAATCCTTGAGGGCATCGGAGCTGAACCGTTCGAAGTCCAGCATGCGTCCCGGATTCTGGAAATTCCCCAGGCCGATAAAACGCGGCGGCAGAATCTGCGAGAAGTCGCTCAGCCTCTGCGACCAGAAATTCGTGCCCCAGGCGCGGTTGACGGCCTCGATGTCCTTATAGCGGTGGCGGCACCAGCGCTGGAAGGCCCTCATCGCATCGTCGGAATAGTCGAAACGATTGTGACAGCCATACTCGTTGCCCACATGCCAGGCCACCAGATAGGGGTTGTCCCGGTAGTGCTCGGCCATGGCCCGGCACAGCTTCAAGGCGTAGGAGCGGAAGACCGGCGAGGTGGGTCGCCAGTGCTGACGAGCCCCGGGCCAGACCGTGTCGCCACGCTCGTCCCTGAGCAGAACCTCAGGATGGGCCTGGGTCAGCCACAGCGGCGGCGAGGCTGTGGCCGAGGCCAGATTGACCCCGATGCCGGCCCGACCAAGCTTGTCAATGATCCGGTCCAGCCAGTCGAAGTCGAAAACACCCTGGCTGGGCTCGATGCGCGACCAGGAGAAGACCGCCAGGGCCACCACGTTGACTCTGGCCTGGTTCATAAGACGGATGTCCTCGTCCCAGACCTCCTCCGGCCACTGATCCGGGTTGTAGTCACAGCCGTACCAGAGTTGGGATGTCTGCTTCTTCAAGTGACTAGGCCAACGGTAGGGACGAAGTTCAGATTTTCTCATGAAACGAATCCTCCCGGATGCTATTCAGTACTGTTTTGCATAGGCCTCTGGCAGCCAACCCACCACCCCATCTTCGAGGCCCAGCTTGGTCACTACCCAGTATCGGATACAATCACTCCATTATGGCCTTGGTTGATGACAGAGTCGAAGGATGTTCGGGAGGAGAATTCCCGTTCCCCTCCCGAATAGGAGTCGCTAAAGGTCAAGGAACGAGCGACCAGGCAAAAAACGGAACTGATCTTCAAACCCACAGCCCTTATCCACAACTTTAATGCCGATGGCTACCTTGGCATTAGTTCATCCTATTCAAAAAAGCCCGCCTGCCCCTGGGAAATAACAGCATTGATAGCCTCAGACCAAAAATAGTAGACTACATATGGTGACCGAGCACTTGCATCTTGTTCTGAGCTGTTTGCCGTCAATTCCCTGAAGGACAGCCGAGCTTACTTAACCGAGATTGAAGTCACTTCACTTTGAAGCCTTGCCGGTCTGCATAGGTTGTCAAATCCTTTTGATAATTAGCCATCTCCTTACTAAAAGGTGAACCATTGGAATATACCTTACTGATGTAATCCTTGAACTTCCCACGCGCGTATTCCTCAAACGGGAGGAATTGCCAATCTGTTGAAACGTTCTTGGCGCTTTCCGCAAACACCTTGTTTATTTGTTGACCACCAAAGTAGTCAACTTCTTCACCCTTGGAATTCTTTATTTTGGTGGATTCCAGGAACTTTTGGGACTCCAATGTAGCCTCATCCGATGGGAAAGCACCGCCGTCCACCCTGGACTTGATTCCTTCCTTATCGTGATTTATGAACTCGATGTACTTGTATGCAGCATCGACCTTCTTGCTTGAAGAAAGTATCGCCAAAGACGAACCACCATATTCGGAACTTCTCTTCGACCCATCAGGTGTGGGTAGTGTTGCCACACGCCACTTTCCAGCTCCAGCCGGGGCTGAATTGACCATATTGGTCGGCATCCAGGCACCGATCAGCAAAGACGCAATCGAATCATCCGTCATGCTCCTGAACCACTCATCGCTCCAGTTCGGAGTCTTGGTGTCAACCAAGTCCTCGCTGACCATCTTTTGCCAGAAATCAACATACGTCTTCACTCCAGGATCAGCCGTCAGATTGACCTTGATCTCGGAGCCATCCTGTGAGGTCTTATAGGGCTTGCCGCCTGCAGCCCACGACATAGCTTCAAAGAAACCGCCATCACCCTCTTCGCTTGTAATGTACGATCCAGTCGCCCTAATCTTCTTGGCTGCCTGGTAGTAGTCGTCCCACGTCTTGATTGACGTAGGGTCCACACCACTCTTGTCGAATACATCCTTATTGTAGAAGAAGGCCATAGGCCCTGAATCCATGGGCAAGCCGTAGGTCTTGCCACCCCATTGCACCGCATTCCAAGTACCTGGTGTGTAGAATTTATCGAATCCGCTTGTCCGGTCTGTAATGTCTACCAAGTGTTTGTTGATGGCATACTGGGCCAATGCAAGATACTCCATCTGTGTAACATCGGGCGCCCCGGATCCAGCCTGAATTGCATTGTCCAGAGCAATATAGTGCTTATTGCCCGAACCGACATTACGCAACTTCACTTTGATATTCGGATACTTGGCTTCAAACTTCTTCGTTGCATCAGTCAATGTGGCTTCCCAAGCCCAAACATTCAATTCAACATTGCCCTGGCTGTCGGTTTCTCCCTTGGAGTCACCTGACGAGCCACACGCCGCGAAGCCAACCATGGAAGGAATAACACAGACGGCCGCTATTGCTTTCATCAATCTACTATTACTTTTCATTACTGCTCCATATCCAGGCCGGCAATCGAGTCGACCTTTCGATTGATTGACGTCATCATCGCCAACGCCGTTATTTAGGGATTTTGGGTATCATCCCCCTTTCGCTTTTCGTCTTTGACAACATCAGTTCTTTGTGAAACATATAAAAACTGACGATAAGCACGCTAAGTACCGATGCCATTCTTCATGATCCTTGTCGGAGGTAGGGATCGTTATTGGGTAAATTACCGTCTCAGCGGTGACAGCACATGCCAACTGGTTGATAACGATAACATTCCCATATAAACGAGGCGCCTTCAAAGTCACTTTTTCTACCCTTTTTCAGATTCAAACAACTGAATCACAATCATTAAAGCTTCGTCACTGCAACACCATTGGGATGAAGAAGGATGTCACCATCCGTCCCCTGAGCTACTGCACAAGAAAGTACAACAGGTTTGCCCTCACACCGGATGGTGACATCCTGGTTTTCCCTATTGAAATAGAAAATGAATCGAACTCCGTCCTTCGACCCTGAGCGTTCAAGGCGGAGAACCTTGCCACTGCAATCTTGATTGGTTCGATTAATTCCCATAAGGTTCAATAATTCCGGCAAAGTGAAAGCAAGCCCCTCCCTACCCAAATGACAACCTATATATGCAGACTGTCCCTTGCCGTAAGTATTCAATGTCACCGCAGGCACACCATTCATTCCAGTATGATCCTCTGCCCTATATGAACTGATTACCCTAGTGGTATCCGCAATGGAAGTGATGCAATCAGCAATATCATGCGCAATCGCGCCATTGTCCAGTTGCAGCTCTCTGATGTTGGTATCACCTTCTTCAATCATGGGTACAAGTTCTTCCGAACGAACTCCCACAACGTCACCTATAAGCCCCGGATAGCCATCAAGCCAAGCTCTATTCTCTTCATCACAAATACCCGTATAGTAAGTAACAAAAAGTCGGCCACCCTTTTTGACATAACCACGGATCCTGTCAGCGTTCTTCTCACTCAGCAGGAAAACACCTGGCAGCACAATGGCTTTGTAGGTTTCCCATTGCTTGCTCAGGGGGACTACATCCGCAGCCAGACCTTCATCTTCTAAGGCTTGGAACCAATCCAATGCCTCGGCCCAATGGTGAATCTTTTGAGACGGCATGGCAATATACTGGTCAGCCCATTCGCTCTGATAGTCAAATACAATGGCAATCTGTGACTGCACTGGCCTGGTTCCAAGCATCCCTTCGTCAGTTAGACAAGACAAGTGAGACCCAAGTTCACAGACCTCATGGAAAATTCGGCTATTCTTACCGGCGTGAGGCAACATGGCCGAGTGAAACATCTCCGCTCCTGCTCTTGACTGCCTCCACTGGAAAAAGCAGATACCGTCGGCCCCTTGGGCAAGATGCGCAAGGGCGTCGCGCGATATCTGACCAGGCTCTTTCCGTTCATTCACCGGTCTCCAATTGACTGCGCCAGTGGAATGTTCCATCAACAACCAAGGATTCTTGCTTGCAATATTGTTCACCAATGAAGAGGAATATGCCAGCTCGTCAAGATGCTGTTTCCCTGGCGTGAAGTAATGATCATTTGAGACAAAGTCCACTTCGGAGCCCCAATCATCATTGTCAAGAATGGAGTTGCTCGCGGTCACCATGAAGTTCGTGGTCAAGGGTATATATGGGGTAATCTTAGAAAGGACATCACGTTCTGCAATAAAGAACTGCTTGAGAGCATCGGAACTGAACCGCCTGAAGTCCAAAACCTTCCCCGGATTCATGAAGTTGCCTTTACCAACAAAACGAGGCGGTAGAATCTGAGAAAAGTCAGTGATGGTCTGAGACCAGAAGGCAGTTCCCCACGCATCATTGACAGCTTCGACACTGCCATATTTCTTTTTGCACCACCGCTGGAATGCCGTCATGGCATCATCAGAATAATCGAATCGATTATGGCATCCGTATTCATTGCTCACATGCCATGCCACCACGTATGGATTATCCTTGAAATGCTTCGCCATCTGTTCGCATAGGCGTAAAGCATACTTACGAAAAACGGGACTGGTAGGTCTCCAATGCTGACGGGCACCAGGCCAACATACGTCTCCCCGCTCATCCCTCCAGAGCACTTCAGGGTGCGCCTGGGTGAGCCACAGGGGTGGTGATGCTGTTGCGGATGCGAGGTCTACGGCAATCCCGGCCTTGCCGAGCATCTCAATAACCTCATCCAACCAGGAAAAATCATATACCCCATCCCGCGGCTCTATCTTCGACCATGCGAATACACCGACAGACAGGATGTTCACCCCTGCTTCCTTCATTAAATCGATGTCTTCACACCATACTTTTTTTGGCCACTGTTCAGGATTGTAATCACCGCCATACCAAATCCGGTTGTCTTGCCCTCTCAAAGGAGATGGCCAACGAAAATTGCTCTTGTTGCTCATTACCGAGTTCACTCCTGTTCATATGCATAGATGGTTTCAAGGCTTTGACCTAAATAGGTTGTCTCAAACTTCGTTGGGATAGCCCGCTGAGGGGAAACTGAACCTCTCACTCTTTGACCGCGCCTGCAGCCAGCCCGGATTGCCAATATCTTTGGAGAGTAAGAAAAGCTATGACAAGTGGGATGATGGTGATCATACTTCCGGTAATGACTAGGTTCTGAATTGCCTGGCCTCCTGTCGTGCTTGCCTGATCCTTCCACTGATTCAAGCCGATGGTCAAGGGATACCAATCCGAATCCTTGAGCATAATCAGGGGCAGAAAATAGTTGTTCCAAGTAGCCACAATGGCGAACAAGGATGTTGTGACGATTCCAGGTGCCAGCAAGGGCAGACTTACACTCCAGAACGTTCTGAACTCGCCGGCACCGTCAACACGGGCCGCCTCTAGCAATTCAGTGGGAACCGCCTGTTCGGTGAATATCCACATCAGATACAGGCCAAATGGACTGATAAGGCTGGGAATGATCATGGCCCAAGGAGTATCGGTCAGCCCCAATTTCGCAAAGAGTAGGAATTGGGGTACAGCAAGAGCTATTCCGGGAACGCTGATTGAACCTATAATGACCGCGAAAACCGCTTTGCGGCCGGGGAACCTAAACTTAGCCAAGGCATATCCTCCCATGATTGCCAGCAAGGTGGCACCCCCAGCCCCGACTACTACGTAAATCAGAGTATTTACAAACCAACGGAGGAAGATACCGTTCTGATAAATACCAAGTAGTTTCAGATTTTCACCAAGTGCAAAGGTATGCCCAAACCCCAAACCAAACGTACTGGTGAAGTCTTCTTGTGTCTTTGTGGAATTTATCACCAGATAGACAAACGGGAAGAGGCAATATATCGCAAAGACCCCCGTAATGAACGTCAAAGACCAACTGCGACGTGGATTTGTTGGATTCGAGAATCCGCTTGCAGCCGACCTCTTACGTTCAGCAGCTTCTTCTTTCGCCAATCTTTTCTTCCTATTCCTCCTTTCCTGGGTAGAAGAAAGGCGGGAAACGGAATCTGTTTTTACATGTTCGGCAGACATACTCATTTCATCTGCTCCTTCATCGTATTAAGCTGAACCGCATATGCGATGGACATAGTTATTACGGCCATTACAATCGCCAGCGCTGCCGCGTAATTGGACTGGTTCCCAGAGAAGCTTAGATTGTAGGCATACATGTTGGGTGTGTAGAAAGTGGTAATCGCATTCCTGGGCACCATATTCTGCATGATGCTGGGTTCGTTGAACAGCTGGAAACTGCCAATGATGCTGAATATGACGGTAATCGCCAAAGATCCCCTCAACTCCGGCATCTTGATCCTTCGGACAATCTGCCACTCCGAAGCACCATCAATTGCGGCTGCCTCATACAGGGAATGAGGAATAGTTGATAAGGACGAATAGAAAATCAGCATATTGTAACCGGTGAACTCCCAAGTAACAATGTTGCCAATTGAAGCCAACAGGACATTCGGGGACAGAACATCAAGATGAATTCCCAGCCATGTATTCAGAGAACCGACCAACCCATATTTCGCTCCATACATAAATGCCCAAATCAAAGTGGATACGACAGCCGGAACCGCATAGGGAAGAAAAGTCGATATACGGAAAAACTTCGTTCCATGAAGTTTCATAGAGTCAATCGCCAAGGCCAACAAAGCCGCAATACAGAGCATGACGGGAACCTGAATGATCGTGAAGAGAGAAACCCTCCCGACTGCACTCCAGAACAGGCCGTCGGCAAACAGGCGCTTATAATTATCAAACCCTACGAATACGGTTCCACCGACCATCCGACTTTCAAAGAACGAAATATAAATCGCATAGAGGATGGGAATGATGAACACAAAAAGGAAAACCAAAACAAACGGTCCCATGAACTTCCATCCGCGCCAATCTAATCGATGCTTGTGGGCGTATTTGGAAGTTAAACCCTCAGATTGCCCCGGCGACTGATCCGCCTGACCAGATACGGTCGAACCTTCTTTGATAGCCATTGCGACCTTCTCCTTTGATAGTCAACATCCGATATTAAGAACAACTGCAGCGCTGCATTACTACATCAAATGTTTACGTTACCATAATAACTCTCCTCCTTGAATACTGCAAACATAGATTGGGAATTCCTACTAAGGTCTATGATTTAGACATAGCGGAACATGTCAAGGCAGGACTTATGAAACATACTCAATCACCGTCAATGCATGACGTTGCCAAGGCAGCTGGCGTGTCTACTCAGACAGTCTCACGTGTGGCGAATGACAGCACCTCGGTTCGTCCCGAAACACGACAACGGGTCTTATTCGCCATGAATAAGCTGGGCTACAGACCAAACTATGCAGCACGTGCGTTGAAACGCGGACGTTTCAGGGACATCGGCGTGGTCGTATCCAACATAGAAACCTACGGCAATACAAAAATTCTCAAAAGTATTGCGAGAACAGCAAATGATGCGGGTTATGCAGTTACGCTTTTAACCATGCGACGAGGCACAAATCGCGATATTCAGGCATCAATGGAAAGGATGAAACAACTCCCAGTCGATGGGGTTATCTTTATCCTCGATGAGAAAATCAGCGATTTCGCTCCGCTGCTTCCCTCCCCTGATCTACCTCTTGTTCTTTATTCCGAGATTCCCTCCGAGTCTTGCCCGACTATTGATACCGACCAATATGGAACAGCAGGAGCGATAGTCGACTACTTCATTACTCGCGGTCACAGGACCGTCTACCACATTGCTGGCCCGTCAACATCCATGGCTGCCATCAGCAGGACCAAGGGATGGAAGGATTCACTCCTCAAAGCAGGAAGAGAAGTTCCGCCGGTCTATCTCGGGGATTGGGAGTCCGACAGTGGATACCAGGCCGGTCTATCGCTAGCATCCAAGATGGATTGCACCGCGATTTTTGCCGCTAATGACCAGATGGCCTATGGAGCCATGCAAGGACTGGCGGCAGGAGGGAAAACTGTTCCTGACGATGTCAGTATCATCGGGTTCGATGACTCGCTGGTCGGTATCGTACCCCGTCTCAACTTGACGACTATGCGACCGCGCTTTGAAGATATCGGGCAAGAGGCATTCGCTATGATCAAGCGCCAATGCGAGGGTGAACAGCTGACACCAGGCGAAAAAATCGTCATTCCGTCAGAGCTCATCGAACGACAGTCCGTAAGAACTCTATGAAGCTCGCTCTCTTGTGACCAATGAGTGGGAACACAGCAAATCTCATGCTCATGTCAAGCTAAGAGGAATTCGAGAAATGAAATGTTGTTCTTTCTTACTCACCGGATCTATAAAGGAGAGCAATCGGGCAACCAAGGCCAGTGGCTTTCCAAAATCATCCTTTGCATCATCTCTCAGCGATGGGTACAAGTTATCATACTTTATAGGAATACCCATAGAGTTCATGTGTACTCTGAGCTGATGGGTTTTGCCCGTAAGCGGACGCAAAGAATACTTCCGATATCCACCTTGCGTTTGTTCAAGGGGCTGCTCTGTCGCCAAGTCCACAATCGTCTTGGCATTCACTGACCCACGCTCTTCACATGCTTGTAGAATGCCTCTATGCTTGAGAATTCTGGAACTACGCAACAAGGGGAATACACTTGGTGGGTTCAGTGGTTTTACAGTACCGAATCGGGGTTGCTTCAAGGGCTTCGCCGGTGAAAGGCACTCATATTCCTTATGCACCTGCCGGTTTTGGAACAACATCTGGTACTTCCCCCTGCACCGGCGATCGCGGACGAAGACCAGGACTCCAGCGGTGGCCCGGTCGAGACGATGGGCAGGAATGATGTCAGGCTCACCAGTCATCTCACGAAGCCGGATTAGGGCTGTACTTCGGTACCACATCCCCCGCGGTGTGGTGGGCAGGAAGTGGGGTTTGTCGACCACGATGATCCTGGAATCCTCATAGAGGATGGGCATATCGAAGGGAATATCAGGCTCGTCCAGAACCCAACGATGGGGCCGCTGCACCCGCCGATCGGACACCACCACGCTGCTACTCTACGGTGACGGACTTGGCTAGGTTGCGCGGCTTGTCCACATCCAGCCCCCTGAGGCGGGCCATGTCCAGAGCGAAGAGCTGGAGGGGAACCACGTCAACCAGAGGGCTCATCAAGGTCGGGCACTGGGGCCTGCGGAAGACGACATCCGCGTACCTGGAAGCGTCCTCGTCCTCCTCTTCGGCCACGGCTATGGTGAAGGCGCCACGGGCCTTGACCTCCTCAATGGATGAGATCACCTTGTTGTGGAGGACATCCCTCCCGCGGGGGCTGGGGACGATCACCACGACCGGCTCCCCCGGCTCAACCAAGGCAATGGGACCATGCTTCAGCTCACCGGCCGCAAAACCCTCGGTGAAGGTGTAGGCGATTTCCTTGAGCTTCAGGGCACCCTCCAGGGCGACCGGATACCCTACATGGCGGCCCAGAAAGAGGAAGGAATGGGCATGGATCATCCGCTCGGCGGTCTCTTGGACCTTCTGCGACTGGGTGTCCAGAACCCACTGGATCTTGGAGGGCATGGCCTTGAGGCCGTCTATGGTCTGATGAATCTCGTCGCGATACATGGTCCCCTTGACCTGGGCCAGGTAGAGCCCCAGGAGATATGCGGCTACGATCTGGGCTAAAAAGGCCTTTGTGGAGGCGACGGCCACCTCCGGCCCGGCATGGGTGTAAAGGACGGCATCGGATTCGCGGGGAATCGTGGACCCCTGGGTATTGCAGATGGCCAGGACCCGGGAACCCTGCTCCCGAGCGTGCCGCAGGGCCATCAGGGTATCCATAGTCTCCCCTGATTGGGAGATAGCCACTACCAGAGTCCGTGAGGTAAGAATCGGATCCCGGTACCGGAACTCATGGGCCAGCTCCACCTCCACTGGAATGCGGACCCAGTGCTCGATGGCGTACTTGGCCACCAGGCCCGCATAGGAGGCCGTCCCGCATGCCACAACGATGATCTTGTCAATCTGACGGAAGACATCCTCATCGATGTGGACCTCGTCCAGATCCAGGTCGCCCGACTCGTCGTACCTACCCAGCAGGGTGTTGGAGACGGCCGCAGGATCCTCGTGGATCTCCTTGTCCATGAAGGAGTCCCATCCGCCCTTTTCTGCGGCTGAGGCATCCCAGTCGATGGTGTAGCGGCGCGGATGCTCCACCGGATGTCCCTGGAAATCGGTGACCAGGACCCGGTCCGCGCTGATGCAGACGGCCTGGTCCTGCCCCAGCTCCATGGCCTGACGGGTATAAGCCACGAAGGCCGCTACATCAGAACCCAGGTAGTTCTCTCCGTCCCCCAGGCCAACCACCAGCGGCGAATCGTGTCGGATACCCACCACCAGATCGGGCTGCCTTGAGTCCACGGCCAAGATGGTGAAAGCTCCTTTGAGCATACGGGCCAGACGCCTGACGGCCTCGAAGATGTCCGGCCGGCCGGTGGCATCGATAATCTCCTGGGCAATCTTGCCCAGAAGCTTGGCAGCCACCTCGGTGTCCGTGGAGGAGACGAAGGTGTACCCCTCGGTCTCCAGATCCAGCCGCAGCCTGGATGCGTTCTCGATGATCCCGTTGTGAATCAGCGCGACCTTGCCGTCACGGCTGATGTGGGGATGGGCGTTGACATCAGTGGGTTCGCCATTGGTGGCCCAACGGGTGTGGCCGATGCCCACAGTGGCCTCGGGCATGGGCTTGGCCTTCAGATCAGCAACCAAATTGTCCAGACGCCCGGCCTTCTTACGCACGGCCACCCGCGCCATCCCAGGGGCAGCCAGGGCCACTCCGGCCGAGTCATAGCCCCGGTACTCCAAACGTTCCAGACCCTTGAGGCAGACCTCCAAGGGCCTGCCGCAGGCCGTCCTTACTGATCCCGCATAACCGACGATTCCGCACATGGGCCCCAGTCTAGCCACGGCAGTTCCGCCGCCGCCCGTCCTGAAGGCTTCTTGCCGGAATTTCTACAACCAGGCAGAGCCTGAGCCTAGAGCACGGTATGAAGGAACTCGGCGAACCGCTCCGTGCGAGGATGGTCGATGATGTCAGGTCCTCCCTGCTCCACCACGACACCCTGGTCCATGAAGACGATCTGCTCGGCCACCTCGCGGGCGAAGCCCATTTCGTGGGTGACCACCACCATGGTCATGCCCTGCTGAGCCACCTGTCGCATGACCCCCAGGACCTCGCCCACCAGCTCCGGATCCAGGGCCGAGGTGGGCTCGTCGAAGAGCATGATGTCAGGGTGCATGGCCAGGGCTCGCGCGATGGCCACACGTTGCTGCTGACCGCCGGAGAGCTGGGCGGGATAGTAGTCCATCCTGTCCTCGAGCCCTACACGCTCCAGCTGGGCCTGAGCCTCCTTGCGGGCATCGGTCTTGGGAACCCGGCCCACATGGACCGGTGCCTCCATGACGTTCTCCAAGGCGGTCATGTGGGGGAAGAGGTTGAAACGTTGAAAGACCATGCCGATTTTGGATCGCTGCCTGGCAATGGCCCTGTCGTCCAGGGTCTGCAGCACAGGGCCCTTGCCGGTATTGATCCTCCGGTATCCGGTCAGCTCGCCGTCCACGTAGATTTCGCCTGCTGTACGGGTCTCCAGCTGGTTGATCAGCCGCAGCAGCGTTGACTTGCCTGAGCCGGAAGGCCCTAGGACGGCCGTCACCGTGCCTGGCATGACCTCCAGGTTGATTCCCCGCAGCACATGCTGATCACCGAATACCTTGTGCACATTCCTGATGACGATGGCCGGATCCTTACCGCCTTGACCATCTTTCCTGGTCTGCCTGTGCTCGTCCATGATTCTCCTCCTGCGCTCAGGCGTTCAGCCCGGCCATCATGACCTTGTTGACCTTGTCAGTGTCCTGACGGGTCTGTGGATCCTCGCCATCCTTGCCGTCCTTGGCTCCCGACCCGGCCAGGGGCCGCGAGTCGAAGCCCTTGCCGTAGTGCTTCTCCAGCTGGGCCTGGAGGACCATCAGAATGGAGGTGATGACCAGGTACCAGATGCAGGCCACAATCAGCAGCGGGATGGTCTTGTAGATGCGGTTGGCGATGGCGTTGGTGGCGAACTGGAGCTCCAGTGTGAAGGGCACGGCAAGAGCCAGGGATGTGGTCTTGAGCATGCCGATGGTCTCATTGCCGGTAGGCGGCACGATGATGCGCATGGCCTGAGGCAGGACGATCCGCCGCATGATCATGGACGGGGGCATGCCCAGGGCCTTGGCTGCCTCCTCCTGGCCGGGATCCACAGCCTCGATGCCGGCACGGACGATTTCGGAAAGATAGGCGGCCTCGTTCAGTCCCAGGCCCAGAACCGTGGCCACGGTGGCGTTCAGCACGGTCTTGGTGTCGATGCTCCAGAACTCGGGCCCGAAGGGGATGCCGATGGCCAGCTTGGGAATCAGTACGGAGAGGAGGCCCCAGAAGACCAGCTGGGTATACACAGGAGTGCCTCGGAAGAACCAGATGAAGAACCAGCTGACCCACCGTAGAACCGGATTGGACGACTTGCGCATGACCGCCAGGATGATGGCCAGAATCGTGGCCAGGACCATGGCGTAGACGGTCAGCAGAAGGGTCCACTTGATGCCGTCCAGGACATGCTCATTGAAGAGGTACTTCCAGACCGTGGGCCAATCAAAATTGGGGTTGGTCACCATGCCGTGGATCAGCATGGCCACGAATATGGCCACGATGATCGCAGCTACGAACGGCCCCGGTTTGCGCACAGGCCTGGCATGTATTCTGCCGGGGATCTGAATCTGGTCCGTCCCCTTCTTGGTTTGCATCTCCTGCTTCCTTCCGCACCGCTGTACTTATTCAGGCCTGGCCTATTGGCCGAACCACCTGTTTAAGGCGCGGGTCACCCGATGCGACGACCCGCGCCTGGCCCTGCCTCAGTCAGAGACCGCAGGGTTGATCTCAGCCTTCTCGACCGCGCCGCTCTGAACGCCCCAATTCTTGAGGATCTTGGCGTAGACGCCGTCGTCGATCAGCTTCTGCAGAGCCGCCTGAGTGGCCTCGGCCATGCCGCTACCCTTCTTCAGAGCGGCACCTTGCAGGACGATGTCGGTATCCTTGCCCAGCTTCTCCAGCTGTCCATCGGTCTGCTTGATGGCGTAACCGGTCACCTGGGAGTCAGCATAGAAAACGTCGATCTTGCCGTTGACCACTGCAGTGGCAGCATCGGTCTGCTGCTTGTAGGACTGGACGTCCACCGGCTTCTTGCCCTTGGCCTTGCACTCGGCCGAAATCTTGTCGGCGGCCTGCTGCTCCTCTATGGTTCCGGTCTGCACGCCGACCTTGACGCCGCAGATGTCGTCAGGATTGATCTTGGAGGGGTTGCCCTTCTTCACGGCAAAAGCGGTGCCCGCCTTGAAAGTGGTTACGAAGTCGACCGATTGCATCCGCTCCTTGGTGATGGTGAAGCTGGAGATACCCGCGTCATATTTGCTGCCGATGGCTGGGATGATGGTATCGAAGGAAGCGCTGACCATCTCCCCCTCGAGCCCCATGACCTTGGCAATGGCGTTCGACAGGTCCACGTCATAGCCAATGGGGGTCTTTCCGTCCTCATTCATGAACTCGCCAGGGGCATATGAGGTCTCCATGCCCACGGTCAGCTTCCCGTCCTTGGCAACCGACTCGGGCACCTTGGCCGCAATGGCCGGATCCTTCTTGATGCCGCTGACGTCAAAAGCCGCTGGATGGGAGCTGGTGGTGGCCTTGCCCGACGCACTGCTGGTGTCCGCCTCGTCGGTGGTTCCGCAGGCTCCGATGGAGGCCAGCAGGGTGACACTCAGAGCCGCCGCCAACACCGCCTTGATCTTGCCCATGTCTTCTCCTCTTCCGGACCGCACCGAAGCGACCCCTCATTACTCTTGATTGACATGCACTATTATGCACACATTTGTATTTTTATGCATACAGATAAAGATTAGCTCTATCTCGCGGACTGCTTATACTGACATTTTTGGCTCTATAACGGGCCAAAGACGCTATTCATCACCGTCTATTGACATCAGCGCCGGGCGTGTCGAATCTGTATAGAACAGGAAGCCGTCAACGGGCAACTGCGGTTTTCAGGAGATTCAAGGGAACATATCAGGGAACTCAGCCCCGCCGATTCCGGTAGCGCATGGCCCTTTGCGCCTCGCGACGATCCTGCTCCTCCCGCAGGGACTGGCGCTTGTCATATTCGCGCTTGCCTCGAGCCACTGCAATCTCCACCTTGACCCTGCCGTCCTTGAAATACAGACTCAGGGGAATGATGGTGTAGCCCTTGGCCTGAATCTGCCGCTCCAAACGGACGATCTGCTTGGCGTGGAGGAGCAGCTTGCGCTTGCGCTTGGGGGCATGGTTGTTCCAGGTGCCATTGAGATATTCAGGGATATTGGCGTTTTCCAGCCAGACCTCGTGCCGCCGGTCGATGCTGACGAATGACTCGGCCAGGGAGGCCCGCCCCTCACGCAGGGACTTGACCTCGGTCCCGGTCAACGCGATGCCGGCCTCGTACCGATCCTCGATCTGGTAGTCATGACGGGCCCTGCGATTCTGGGCGATCATGGATGTGCCGGTTTCCTTAGCCATAATATCCTCCTCAGGATCGCGACAAGGAGGCTACCTGGCACTCCGGACGGCGATAGTGACGTTCCAAGCGGCGGACCGGGCCCGCAACGGCATCAGTAATGAATGTATTGGTAGTTGCCGGCCCCATAGACCGTCTCATAGGCGGGGAAGGATGCGAAGCCGGTGCCCCCTTGGGAGATGAGCACCGATCCATCTGCATTGACCCGCTCGACCACAGCCACGTGACCATAGGTCCAGTCCGCATTCCAGGAACCGACCCGCTGGCCACGGGCGAAGACCATGGCGGCGCCTACATGCGGAGTGTTGTTGACCAGGTAGCCCAGACTACGTGCCGTATTGGCCCAATCGGCCCCGTTGCCCATATAGGATCCCACAGGCAGGGACAGCTGCGAGCGACGGATGTAGGCCCAGAGCGTGCACTGACGAGCGGGATAGGCGCTGCCGCCCACCGAGTTGCCGGTGGCATGGCCGTAGCAGAACCCTGAGCCCTCAGGGCAGTTGCCAGGTACTCCATAATTCATACCGGAGGCACCTGTACCACCCCCGTTGCTCGGCGGAGAAGGCCGCGGAGCCGGCGATGATGCCGAGCCGCCACCGCCGATCTGCTGGGCACCACCGGCATGAGGATCAGCACCGCCTCCGACATTGCCTGTGTTCAAGGAATCGATCATAGACTCGGTGGCCACAATATCAGCGGCCTCACGGGCCGACTGCGTGGTCAGGGCGGCCTTCTGATCCTCCAGCTGCTTGCGTGCTGCAGTTCCTTGCTCGCGCAAGGCCTGCAGACTGTCCTGCTTGGCCTGCGCCTCGGCTGCCGCCTGCTGAGCCGCAGCCTGCTGTTGGTCGGCCTTGGCCTTCAAGCTGCTGATCTGCTCCTCAATGGCTTCCAGGCGCTGCTTGCGGTTCATAGACGAATTGAGTGTATTGGCGGCGTCATTGGCTGTGTTGGCCTCGGACCGGGTCACGGCTGCATCGGCCTGCATCTTGTTCACAAAGTCCTTGGTGCTGGAGGACTTAGTCACCACGTCCATGACCTGGGAGGCCTCAGAGCCACGGAAGCTCTTTCTTGCCATCTGTGCCACACCGGCCTTGGCGTCGTCATAGTCGATGCCAGTCTGACGTATCTTGTCCTCCAAGTCGGCACGATCCTTCCGGGCCGCCTGCAGACGGTCGTTGGTGGCCTGAACCAGACTGTCAGCTTGCTCGGCCTGCTGCTGGGCTTCAACGGCCCTCTGCTGCGCCGCCGGAATCTGGTTGGCAGTCAGATCATTGAGGCTCAAAATCTGGTTGGCCAGTTCGTTGCTGACGCCCGCCAGCTTGCTCTTCAGGGCCTCATGGCTCTGTACCTTCTGTTGATAGCTGCTCCAATCAGCCCGCGCTGGCGCGGGGGCCACCGTCAATCCCAGTATTCCTCCCCCAAACATCAAGGCCAACGACCCCACCAGGCCGCAGATGGCTTCCAAATGTTTCGTGCGATTCATGGTCAAGTCCTCACAATCACTCATCCATGCTAGTCATCATTATGGCAGAGCTCGTACCCATAAGGTATCGGCCCGTCGCCCCGAATCAGGTTCTCAGGTACCTCCGTAAGGAGATGGAAGAGGCCAATGCGGACAAGAGCATGGCCCCCAGGATCAGCGCCGGGGCCATGAGCAGGACCGTGGACTGGTCCACGTAGGGCATCCACTGGACCGTCTGGGCCAGCCAATCCGTGATGAAAAGTTTGACGATGGCGCTCAAAGCACCCACAGCCAGAAGCGAACCCAGCAAGGATGCCACAATCCCCTCCAGAATGAAGGGCAACCTGATGGTCCAGTTGGACGCTCCCACCAGTCTCATGATCTCCGTCTCGTTTCGACGGGAGGCGGCACTCATCCTGATGGTGGTGCCGGTCAGCAGAATAGCCACAATCACCATGACCACGGCAAGGACCAAAGTGACCGCTGTGGCTCTATTGAGGATTTTGAAGACCGGGTCGAATATCTGACGCTGATCAGAGACCTCCTCCACCCCATCTCGTCCGGACAGCACCTCGGAGACCACCTGGTACTTGGTCGGGTCCTTCAGCTTTAGACGCAGGGAGGCCTGCATATCTGCCGCAGTCATGGTCCTTCCCTCATAAGTGCCTTCAGGATACTGCTTGAGGAAGGTGTTCTTGAAGAAGTCCTCACGGCTCTGGTAGGTGATCTTGGCTACGGAGTCGCGCAACTCGGTATTGATGGTGTTCTCCAGCTTGACAATCTCGTCGTTGGTGGGTGCCTTGCCCGTCGCGCAAGAAGCTGCCTGGCTGGCGCCATCCGGGCAGAGCCAGACCACCACCTCCACCTGGTCGTACCAGTCTCCCTTGGCCTTGCTGATCTGAGCCTGCATGAGGCCTGAGGCGCCGATGAACAGGAAGGAGATGAAAGTGACCAGCATGACCGAGAGAATCATGGATCCGTTGCGACGCAGGTTGTCCCAGGTGCTGGAAAGGATGAACCGCAGTCTCATCGTGCCGCCTTCTTCTCGTCATCATGCTCATCCCGAGCCGATGCATCATTCTCTCCTTGGGACTTCCTTGATCCCTTGGGGACCTCGGGCGGAGCAGGAGGTGCCGGCGGGGCCCCCATGGACTCAACGTCATGACGATTTTCGCTCGTTGAGACCTTTTTATTGGCCCTGCTCTTATTGGAGGTCTGTTTTGAGGAATCCGCCACGTCATGCTTCATTTGTCCACTGTCCTGACCGGATTTGCCGGTCGGTTCGGCTGGGCTGGAGTCATCATAACGCGAAGGTTGATCGGGCCTCTTGAATCCTTGTTCAGGATCGGAAGTCCTGGCGGAAGAGCCCTTCATCGGTTGGCGATCTTTGGCATTGACATCCTTCTTGGGCGCTCTTGCACCACGATCACGATTGCGGTCATCGTCTCGTTTCCTGTTCTGATCCCGACTGCTCGATTCTTCGGTCTGCCGATCCTGGGACCTGCTTTCAGTTGTCGCCTTGGGCTGAGCAGCGTCTGAACCACTGGCGGGCTTGGAAGATTTTCCGGGGGCTGTGTGCTCTGTCCGAACACGATTAGCGGACTCATCACGATCGGTTTCCGCCTCGTCGTGGCCTCCATCACCGGAACCGTCACTCGATTGACCTGATCGATCCTGTGCGACCTGGGTTGCTGGCCTGCGGAATCGCTCGTCCGAGTCAGAGTCGGCCCTACGACCGGACTGCCCTGCAGCCGCGTCTTCGCGCTGGCTGGAATCTTCCTGCGCAGACTCAAGACTGCCCAGACCCTTACCCCAGGTCAGAGTGTCCTCCACAGAGGTGAAGACCTTCCCATAACGTCCGGTTCTCCCCGAATGCATGGACTTGGCCAACCGCGCGATTCCCTCGTCACCGTATTGACCCTGGTTGACGGCCTCTGCCGCCGCTTGGACCACCTGCCTGGCCCCCTTGGCTCCATCCGCAATGGGCTTGGTGGCCGAGCTATTCCCCTCCTGCACGACGACTTGAACCGGGCGGCGCCCTCCAACTCCAGCCTCACGTACGCGGTCCAGGGCATCGCCGTCGTCGGGATCCCCGATGGCGTGATGAGAGCGCGCAGCAACCTCGGCGTCTGGGAAGAATCGCGAAGAATCATAGGAGCCATGGACTTCGTCGCGCACAATCCGACCGGTATGCAACTCCACCACCCGCTTGCGCATGGAGTTTACGATCTCCTCGTTGTGGGTGGCCATGACCACAGTGGTGCCGGTCCTGTTGATGGCATCCAGGACCTCCATAATGCCCAGGGAGGTAGTGGGATCAAGGTTGCCGGTGGGCTCATCCGCCAGCAGAATCTCCGGGTTGTTGACGTAGGCCCGGGCCAGTGCCACACGCTGGGCCTCGCCGCCGGAAAGCTCGTGGGGGTAGTTGTGCTCCTTGCCGGTCAGCCCCACAGTCTTGAGCACCTGAGGCACAAGGGTCTTAATGGTGGACCGACGGGCGCCGATGACCTCCAGTGTGAAAGCCACGTTCTGCCATACGGTCTTGTTGTTCAGCAACTTGTAATCCTGGAATACGAAGCCGATGGAACGCCGATACCCGGGAATCTCGCGGTTGCGCAGACGTCGCAGGTCGTTGCCGGCCACGCGGATCTCCCCCTCGGTGGCCTCCTCCTCGCGCAGGAGCAGACGCAACAGAGTGGTCTTGCCCGACCCGCTGGCGCCCACCAGAAAAACGAAATCCCCGCGATTGACATCCAGGCTGATGTTATCCAAGGCTGGACGGGACCCCCTGGGGTAAATCTTGGTCACGCCCTTGAGCGAAATCAACGCCATTTACACTCCGTTCCTCGGTATTCCCATACAGAGGCTATCAAGAAGACCGACACTACTCACTCATGAAACACCGACCAGACTTGAGCCGGACGAAGCTCTACCTGCCGGCTTCCTCCTCGCGAGCCTGGACCCGCTGCTGATGCCGCCAGCGAATGCCAGCCTCGATGAAGGCGTCAATGTCACCGTCGAAGACCCCCTGGGTATCCGAGGTCTCGTAACCGGTGCGAAGATCCTTGACCATCTGGTAGGGATGCAGCACGTAGGAACGCATCTGATCCCCCCAGCTGGCCTTGATATCGCCAGCCAGCTCCTTCTTCTTCTTGGCTTCCTCCTCGTGCCGCAGAACCAACAGCCGGGACTGCAGAACAGCCATGGCAGCCGCACGGTTCTGGATCTGGCTGCGCTCATCCTGCATGGTGACCACGATGTTTGTCGGCAGGTGGGTGATGCGCACGGCTGAATAGGTGGTGTTGACACCCTGGCCGCCGGGACCGGAGGAGCAATAGGTATCCACTCGAATGTCCGAGTCGGGGATGTCGATGTGGTCGGTAGGCTCCACCAGGGGGATGACCTCGACAGCAGCGAAAGAGGTCTGCCGCCGGCCCTGATTGTCAAAGGGCGAGATCCGCACCAGACGATGGGTGCCGCCCTCCACCGACAGCCGACCGTATGCGTAAGGGGCGTCCACCTGGAAGGTGGCCGACTTGATGCCGGCCTCCTCCGCGTAGGAGGTGTCCATGACCTTGGTGGAGAAGCCGTGCCGCTCAGCCCAGCGCATATACATACGCAGGAGCATCTGGGCCCAGTCGGCTGCATCCACGCCGCCGGCACCCGAGCGGATGGTGACGACGGCGGCGCGCTCGTCGTACTCCCCATCCAGCAGGGTCTGAATCTCCATGTCGGCCAGGTCGGACCTCAAAGAGTCGATCTCCTTGCGTGCCTCCACCAGTGTGTCCTGATCATGCTCCTCCCGGCCCAGCTCCTCCAAGGCCTGCACATCATCCAGCCGTGAGGAAGCGGACTCAAGGTGCTTGAGCTGGGATTGCAGGGCCGAGAGCCTGCTGGTCACCTTCTGGGCGTTCTCCTGATCATCCCAAAGTCCGGGCGCGCTTGCCTGACGCTCCAAATCCGCAATCCGCGAGCGCAGACCCTCCGGATCCAGCGCCTTGGAAATCATCTCGTACTTGGCCTTGGCCTGCTCCAACGCTTGGGCGAAATCCATCTCTGCCATACCGTCTCACCGCTTTCCAGACCGGCTGCATATGAGCCGGCCACCGTCTTCGTTCCTATCCGCTTGGCCTGTGACGGCCGGATTCCCGCCGACCGGACGGGCCAGGTCAAAGGCCGCTGAAGATTGCAGGGATAACAAGACTGGCCAGCAACGCCACAGCGATGACCAGGCAGACCGCCCTGGCCGTATTGCGGCGCCTACGCTCCCGGCGCTCCCGCTCATGACTGTAGGCACTCATAATTGTTGATTTTACCTATCGGCTGGGACCTGGCCGGCGACAGCCCAGACCCGACTGTCGGACGGATAGTGTCTGTTTGAACGTCGACCGGTTTATTCTGTAAGACAACTTATATCAATTGACTGCACCGCCTGAAGGAGGAACGATGAGTAAAGCACGCACCGCATGGGGTTGGGGCCTGGCCAGCCAGGACGAGCAGGGCCGGACCTTGGACGTCTGGTATCCAAAGGCCGAGATCTCGACGCCGCCGACCCCGGGGAACCGTCCCAATCACGACTTCGGTGACCAAGTCCACAACCAGCCCGACGCACGCGGCATCCGCCGGGTGCCGGTCTTCACCGTGGCCGATCTGGATGGCCCGATAGCGGATGCCGCCGATGCCTATCTGCGGCTCCATCTGCTCAGCATGCGTCTGACCCAGCCCAACAGCATGAACCTTGATGGAATCTTCGAACAGCTGACCACGGTGGTGTGGACCAACTACGGCCCCTTCGCCGTGGAGGACTTCGCCCTGCGCAGGTCAGAGGTCATGGCTGCAGCCAGCCGGTCCATGCCAGGCATCCCGGTGACGCAGGTAACGGTGCTGAGCGTGGACAAGTTCCCCCGCATGGTGGATTACGTGGTTCCCGAGGGGGTACGCATCGGCAACGCCGACCGTATTCGGCTCGGCGCCCATCTTGCTCCGGGAACGACGGTCATGCATGAGGGCTTCGTCAACTTCAACGCCGGAACCCTGGGCCACTCCATGGTCGAAGGCCGGATCTCCCAAGGGGTTGTGGTCGGCGACGGTTCGGACATCGGCGGCGGAGCCTCCATCATGGGCACCCTGTCCGGAGGAGGTCGCCATCGGGTCTCCATCGGTCAGCACTCCTTGTTGGGAGCCAACGCCGGCATCGGCATCTCCCTGGGCGACGACTGCGTGGTCGAAGCCGGTCTTTACATCACCGCCGGCACCAAGATCGGTTTGGGCGACCAGGTGGTCAAGGGAGCGGAACTGAGCGGACGGGATCATCTGCTCTTCATCCGCGACTCCCGCACCGGCCAGGTCAAAGCCCTGCCCCGCAAGAAGGGCATCGAGCTGAATGAGCGGCTGCACGCCAACTGAGTCCCAGTCGGTCATCGGACTCAGCGCTGCTCCATGGGAAGGTAGTCGCGCGGGCCCTGCCCGGTATAGACCTGCCTGGGACGACCGATTTTCGTGTCTGGATCGTCCAGCATCTCCCTGTACTGGGCGATCCATCCGGGGATGCGACCCAATGCAAAGAGCGTGGTGAACATCTCCGGGTCGAAGCCTATGTCGCGGTAGATGAGTCCAGTGTAAAAGTCCACATTGGGATAGAGGTGGCGCTCGACGAAGTAGTCGTCATGCAGGGCCAGATCCTCCAGTTCCAAGGCCACGTCGAAAAGCTCCGCATCCTCGGCATTTTTATTCTGGTCGGGTTCATCCATGAGCTTGTAGAGCCATTGCTTGGCTATGGCCGCGCGCGGGTCATAGGACTTATAGACCCGGTGGCCCAGACCCGCAATTTTCCGACCCTCCTTCTTGGCCTGGTCCACATAGCCTCGCACACCCAGACCGGAATCCCGTATGCTCTTCAGCTGGCGCAACACGGCCTCGTTGGCGCCGCCGTGCAAGGGACCTGACAGAGTATTGATGCCGGCAGCCACTGCCGAATACAGATTGGCCCGGGCTGATCCAGCAATCCGCACTACTGAAGTGGAGCAGTTCTGTTCATGGTCGGCATGGATGATCAGGAGCTTGTCCAGGGCCTGTACCTTGAGAGGGTCAGCCTGATAGGGCTGGTAGGGCATGGCGAAGCTCATCCGCAGGAAGTCCTCCACATAGCCCCAGGTCCTGTCCGGGTAGAGCAGAGGCTGATCACGGCGACGCCGGTGGATCAATGAGACGATGGTGCGCACCTTGGCCATGATGATGGAGCTGGCCTCATCCAGCTGATCGGGATCGTCTACGTCACAGGTGTCCGGGTGGAAGCCAGCAAGCGCGTTGACCGCAGCGGCCAGCACACTCATGGGATGAGCCTGGCGGGGGAAGGACGAGAGCAGATGACGGAAGTCCTCCCCTACGAGCGTGTGACCCAGGACATGGCTGCGGAACCGCTGGTACTGCTCAGCATCAGGCAGCTCGCCATGGGACAGCAGCCAGGCTACTTCGAGAAAATTGGACTGGGCGCACAGATCCTCTATGGCATAGCCCCTGTAGCGCAGTATGGACCGCTTACCGTCAATAAAGGTGATTCCCGATACGCACTGGGCCGTGGTCTGGAAGCCGGGATCCAGCGTAACCCAGCCGTCGTTGCGCAGGGAGGAGACCAGAATGCCGTCGGGCCCTTCGGTGGCACGAACCAGGGGAAGATCAACCTGTTCGGAATCGATGGACAACCGTGCTGTAGACACCACGCACCTCCTGTTAATCAACCAGTGAGGTGCCAGTGGGAGTCGATGGCCATGCCGAATCAGGCTACCGGCACCTGTACCGGCGTGGAATTGCCGACATGCTAGCAGAAACAACCACGACTTCGATTACCGGCTTGTAACCGTCAGCAGGAATCCGTCGCCCCCAGCAACGACGCGCTGATCCAGGGCGGGGCTGTCTTCCTTCCCGCGCCAGCCTGCGGGTAACAACGCCAGGAAAGAAAGGGATGGCATCAAACAGGGACCCATGAGCATCCACATTGTGGACATTCCTGGGTCCCCTATAGTCCTATTTCACCCTCGGACAGCCTCTACTCATTCCCTGGTCGTCAGGATGACAGGCCCCTGCTCGGTGATGGCGATGGTGTGCTCGCTGTGGGCGCCGCGCGACCCGTCTGCAGAACGCAGGGTCCAACCGTCCTTGGGATCCTGGTAAATCTGATCGGTCGTCGCCAGGAACCAAGGCTCAATGGCGATGACCAGACCCGGGCGCAGCTTGTAGCCGTGATGAGGAGTGCCGTCGTTGGGCACATGGGGATCACCATGCATAATCCGCCCTACACCGTGTCCGCCAAACTCCAGGTTGACGCTGTACCCGTTTTCATGGGCAACCTCACCGACCGCAGCGGAGATGTCACCCAGACGGTTGCCGGGCTGAGCCTGGGCAATACCCGCCTTCAGGGCCTCTTCTGTAGTCCGAATCAGTCGCAGATCCTCTGGATCGGCATGCTCGCCCACCACGAAGCTGATAGCCGAGTCGCCTACCCAACCGTCCACATTGATGGCCAGATCCAGGGAGAGCAGGTCGCCGTCCTTGAGGTTGTAGTCATACGGAACCCCGTGCAGAACGGCATCGTTGACAGACAGGCAGATGTAGTGAGCGAAGGGGCCTGTGCCGAAATCAGGCGCGTAGTCCACGTAGCAGGAGGTTGCCCCCTTACGGGAGTTGATCCTGTCCTTGACGTAGTCGTCCAGCTCCAGCAGGTTGACCCCGGGTTTGCTCATGGCCTTGAGCTCCTTGAGGATGCTGCCGACAAACCTGCCCGCCGGCTTCATCTGTTCGATCTCCTGCTTGGTTTTGAGCTCGATCATCCTCTGCGTCCTTTCATGATTGGTGCCCGCGGGTGCCGTCCCTCAGGGTCCTGCCCAAGTACTACCTCCCAGTATTATCGGGTCAGTCGGACGAGTCCGGCTCTCAGTTCCGGCCGAAGGTGAAGGCCCTGATGATGGAGACGACTCCCAGCACCAGAAGAGCGCACCCGCTGAAGATGACCAGGAAGATGACGGAGCTCAGCGGATAGATCATGACGATGATTCCGGCGATGATGGAGACAATGCCTGAGAAGATGGCCCAGCCTGAATGTGGAAGCCCCCAGGAGGCGGCCAGACTCATCACGCCCTCCATGATCCAGCCGATGCCCACAATGATGGTGACCAGCAGGGTCAGTGCAGAAGCGGACAGGGCCGTGTTTCTGACGATGACAATGCCTCCGACGGCAATCAGAGCGCCAAAGAGGACACCCAACACACGCCAACCGCCTGGAAGTCCCTTGGTCACGATGGCGGTGGCCAGACGGACCACGCCGGAGATGATGAAGTAGATGCCCAGCACCACGGTCACGGCGATCAGGGTCTTGTCCGGCCTGAGCAGAAGGGCCAGGCCCAGGATGACTCCAATCACACCCATGACGCCCATGATGATGCGGATGGCCCGCAGGGTTCTGAATCCCAGATCCTCAGCAATCATGGAGAATGGATCCATGCGTGGCGGGCGCCCCTGATAGCCGGGGTATTGCCCATACTGACCATAATTATCCTGGTATTGGCCGCCATTCCGCCCAGAATCCTGACCACCGTACTGATTGGGCTGACCGCCCTGCATGGGATCCGTCATACCGTCCTCTTTCACTCGCTCAAGGCGGCCGAGCTGCCGTCCTGTTACCGTTCTCCAAGTTTAAATCACCAATGCGGCAATCGCCGTTTTCCCCTTCGGCGGATGATTCGCCGGTCCACTGGTTCCCGGCGACCCCGGGGCAAGGCATGTCACCGAAGATGGCTAGGCTTGTGGCATGGCACAATCTACTGAATCCAATACCTCCTCCGGACTTGATCCGGCCTCCTTCTCTTCGGTCATTCGACCGCAGGACGACCTCTTCCGCTTCGTCAACGGCCCCTGGATCGACACCTACAGTCTGCCCGAGGACCGCTCCCGGTTCGGCTCCTTTGACAAGCTTGCCGAAGATGCCGAAGCACAGATTCATGAAATCCTCGAGGACCCGGAATCCCAGGCAGTCAAGTCAGCTCTGCTCTATCGTAGCTTCCTGGACACTGAGGCCATCGAAGCTGCAGGAATGGAACCGATCCGCCCCGACCTGCAGGCCATTGATGCCGTGTCCGACAAGAAGGCGCTGACCAGTCTGCTCGGTCGGCTCAACCCTACGGGCGGACCCGATCTGTTTGGCATCGCCATTTATGGCGATCCAGGCAACGCCGGCGTCAATGTGGCTCATATGGAACAGGCCGGGATTGGACTTCCCGACGAGGCCTACTACCGGGAGAAGAGCTACGCCCCGGTCCGCCAGGCCTACACCGACATGGTGGCCTCCCTGCTCAGGCTCTCCGGCTACTCCAACGACCAGGAGGATGCACAAAGGCAGGCGGAGTCCTTCCTTGAGGTCGAGACTCGTATAGCGGCACGCCACTGGGACAACGTATCCACCCGAGATGAGGATCGTACCTACAATCCCACGACCTTGGCCGACCTGGAGTCAACGCTCGCCGATTTCGATCTGCACACCTGGATCGAGTCCTGGCAGAATGCATATGCAGCCAGCCCTGCCGCCAATCTGCAACCGGTTGATCTGAGCTCAGCCCTGTCCAGGACCATTGTGCACGAACCCTCCTTCCTGCAGGGTTTGAACGAGCTTTGGAAAACCAGTGATCTGGAGGATCTCAAACTCTGGGCCCGCGTACACACCCTGATCGAGTGGGCAGGCCTACTCAGCAGCGACTTCGATCAGACCAGGTTCGACTTCTATGGCAAGGTTCTTTCAGGTACGACCAAGATGCGGGACCGCTGGAAGCGAGCCGTCTCCCTGATCAACGGCATTTGCGGCGAGGAGGTCGGACGCGAATATGTGCGTCGGCACTTCCCTGCCTCCAGCAAGGCCCGCATGGAGGCCCTGGTCTCAGACCTGATCGATGCCTATCGGGTCTCCATTACCTCCAGCGACTGGCTGGGCGAACAGACCAAGGTCAAGGCCCTGGCCAAGCTGGACAAATTCTCGCCCAAGATCGGCTACACCGAGCACTGGCGCGACTATACGGCGCTGGCTGTGGACGAAAAGCTGGGCCTGGTCGACAACGTGCGACGGGCCAACCTCTACGAGTCCGGCTACCAGTTCGGCAAGGCCGGTCAGCCCGTGGACAAGGAAGAGTGGCTGATGAACCCTCAGACGGTCAACGCCTACTACGAGCCCACTCTGAACGTCATCGTCTTCCCCGCAGCCATCCTGCAGCCGCCCTTCTTCGACCCAGAAGCCGACGACGCCGTCAACTACGGAGGCATCGGGTCGGTCATCGGCCACGAAATCGGCCACGGATTCGACGACCAGGGCTCCAAGTACGACGGTGACGGACGTCTGCAGGACTGGTGGACCCCGCAGGACCGTGAGAACTTCGAGCAGAGGACCAAGGCGCTCATCGAACAGTACAACGGGTTCGTGCCTCAACAGCTTGCCGAGAAGTACGCCGACAAGCCCGAGCAAGCACCTCATGTCAATGGAGCCCTGACCATTGGCGAGAACATCGGGGACCTGGGAGGCGTCAATATCGCCATCAAGGCCTATGCCCTCTCCTTGCAGAAGAAGGAGGGCGGCACAGCAGGGTCAGACGATGCAACTATGGACCAGGCGCTGGCCTCGGCTCCGGTCATGGACGGTTATACCGGCCTGCAACGGTTCTTCCTGTCCTATGCCTCCATCTGGAGGACCAAGAACAGGGATCAGCTGGCCGAACAGTATCTGCAGATCGATCCCCACTCCCCTGCTGAATTCCGCACCAACGGCATCGTCAGAAACGTGGAGCGCTTCTATCAGGCCTTTGGGGTCACACCCGAGGACGGTATGTGGCTGGAACCCAAAGCACGGGTCAAGATCTGGTAGATCGGTTCGATTGCATTCGTTGGTTGGTTGACGGTTTCAATAAGCCTGCTGATCATGGCGGGAGGCCGACGGGAATCGGTCGGCCTCCCGCCTTCGTCTTGCTCGACCGAAACAACCTTGCTCATCCGGCATCGGAAACCTCTACCGATGTCCGCTCGGCCGCAGACGGCGTGGAGGCAGTTTCGGACGGCGAAGATGTAAGCGGCGTGGTCCAAGGATCCGGACTGACGGCCCCCTCATCAATAGGCGCTGTACCAGATCGAATCTTGGTGAAGGTGTCCTGTCCCCGGGCCAGGTCGTGACCGATGCCATCCGCCACCAAGACCAGACTGCTGTGCTGCTGGCCATCGCTGATCCACTCCTCCGTCACTAAAGATCCCGTCACCATGACCGGATCGCCCTTGTGCAGACAGGCCAGGGCATTGACCGCCAGGGTCCTGAAGGCTTTGACCGTCAGCCAGGTGGTGGATTTTCGTTTCCACACCCTAGCCGCAGCATCGTAATAGGCCGGCGTAGAGCCCAACCTGAAGGAGCAGACAGGTGTAGACCCCGGCTGTCCCAGACGAGTTGGTTGGGTCCCCATAAAACCGAAGACAGTCGTTTTTATTTCGTTGATGGACATACCGGAACCTCTCTGTTGATGTTATGAATCGGACGCTGTAAATCTGCCAGTCGATTCCTGATCTTGCAGCGGTGAGGCCATCCGACGGAGGATCCCCGACCAGAGCGCGGATAATCGGAGCGGGGGAAGGGACAGGCCCCGGCCAGGGACCCTCCGTCGAACGGTGAATCCATCCTGCCTCCGCCCACGTCCCCATACCCGACCTGCTGACCATTGTGGTCGAACTAACACGGCCAAACTCACATTGTGGACAGACCAACTTTTCTTCCATAAAATCCAAAATAAGTCTATTGCTAGGAAGATCTATTTCGTCAGGTAAAGCAATGTGGACATACCCCATTAATTATGAAAACTTGAGAACAAGGGAAAACTTGCTAACGAAAAATGGACGGCTCGGATGCAGGTAAACGTCAATGGTGATAATGCCTTGACGACTCATAATTGGTGATTATTCAAGGAGAGAGGTGGACACAATATGATTGCAGAAGCAATTGCGGGCGTATAGCGATAGTGGGATGTATAGCAGGGATGGCGGCAGCTGCCATACTCGTTACATTGTTGATTCGGTACTTCAGGAAGAACAGAACACAGCATACATAAATCCAGGCAATAGCCTATGGGCGGCCCTGGCCTTAATTCCCGTGACTTCATCACCGATAATGGGTGGCGGCCTGCGTTAGTTATAAGACAAACCGCCACCCATTATCTTGTTCTCGGCCGCTTTCAGCAATGCTGGTCCGATTACCTCATGAACACTCCAGATGGACAGTTGTAACCAGTCACTATCCGTCAGGAAACACAAGGCTGTAAAAAAGAATGAGAGACTCAGGCAACTCCATTCCGAACCAGAGAAGGTCGCAGCCTATCATTCTGCTCGAGGCTGACGTGCAGACGTGGAAACAAGCCGCAAGATCGACGCAAGAAACCAGGGGAGCAGCGTTCGAAGACGGCATTCACTCGGCTTATCCCAGTGAAGGCATGATTACCGATGCTTTCACTGCCCAAGACCATCGGGCATTGGTCCTGGGCTAAACTGTGAGAGCAGATACATCGGCACGGTTTGGAAGGACCCGCAGTCATGGTTCACACGCTGGTCAGTTGGAACATCGATTCGCTCAACGCCGCCTTGCTGGGCAAAAGCAGCCGTAGCGCCCTCTCCCTGAGGGTGGTGGAGACCATACGGGATCTGGACCCTGATGTCGTAGCCATCCAGGAAACCAAACTCAACGGCGATCAGAAGAAATCCGCAGGCATTCTTAAGGCGCTCATGCGCTATTTCCCCGATTACCAGGAGGTGGACCGCCGCTCCGAGGCCCCGGCCCGCACAGGTTACGCAGGCACGCTCATGCTCTACCGTAAGAGCCTGCCGGAGCCTACCGTGACCCGCCCCCGCATCGGCGCCCCGGATACGATGGATGACGAGGGCCGCATGCTCACCCTGGAGTTCCCGGACTGCTTCGTGACCACGGTCTACACCCCCAATTCAGGATCGGGACTGGTCAGGCTCAAGCCACGCGGCGTCTGGGACGATTGCTACCGTCGCTACCTGCAGGAACTGGATACCCGCAAGCCGGTCCTGGCATGTGGCGACTTCAACGTGGCCCACGAAGAGATCGACATCGCCAACCCTGCCTCAAATCACCACTCCGCTGGCTTTACCGATCAGGAGCGCGAGAAGTTCGGCCTTCTGCTGGACGCAGGCTTCACCGACACCTTCCGAAAGATCCATGGCGATGCCGCAGGCTTCTACGATGACCACCGCAGCGTCTACACCTGGTTCGCCCAGCGGGCCCCAAAGAGCAAGATCAACAACTCCGGCTGGCGCATCGACTATTGGCTGACCTCCAACCGAATCTCAGGTCAGGTCAGCACCAGCGAACCTGTGGACACCGGCGAGCGCCAGGACCACCTGCCCATTCTGCTGCGCATCTGACCGGATAGATATCTGAACCCAAACCGATACAACCAAAAGGGTGGGGCCTTGGTCGCGTGCATCATGACACGGCCTAAGCCCCACCCTCTATATTGGTTGCGATAAACAACTATGAGCGTGGCATAGCCTACTGCAAGGCAGCGATCCGATCCACAATCACCTGAGCGGTCTGATCGGCAGGAATAGCTTGCACATCAGAACCGTCGCGGTTGCGAATCTCGATGGTGCCCTTGGCGATGGTGTCGCGACCGGCAATAGCGACCAGGGGGACCCCGATCAGCTCTGCATCCTTGAACTTGACCCCGGGGGATACCTTGGGACGGTCGTCATAGATGACCTCCACACCACGGTCCTCCAGGTCGGCGACCAGCTTCTCTGCGGCATCGAAGGCCTCCTGCTTTTTGCCGGTGGCTATCACATGGACCGCGGCAGGAGCGACAGCCTTGGGCCAGGCCAGACCCTTGTCATCGTGATGCATCTCGGCAATGCAGGCCAGCACACGGGAGATGCCGATGCCGTAGCAGCCCATCCAGACCGGTACCGCCTTGCCGTTATTGTCCAGGACCTTCAGACCCAGTGCGTCAGAGTATTTCAGGCCAAGCTGGAAGACCTGGCCAATCTCCACACCACGCTCGAAGCTGAGCGGCCCTGATCCGTCAGGACTCATGTCCCCGTGACGGACCTCAGCGGCCTCCACCACTCCGTCGGCTTGGAAGTCACGCCCGTAGACCGCATTGGCCAAATGCACGCCTTGGGCATCAGCACCGGTCACCCAGGCCGAGCCAGGGGCCACATGGGCGTCAAGGAAGTAGCGGATATGGGCCGCAGACTCGATGTCCGAACGCTGGGGGCCCAGCACGCGAGGACCGATGTATCCCTTGACCAGCTCGGGGTGGGTGGCAAGGTCAGCCTCATTGGCCTCCTCGAGCTCGGCCGGGGCGAACTGGGCCTCCAACCGCTTCATGTCCACCTGACGGTCACCCGGCAGACCGACGGCCACCAGTTCCCGCCAGCCCTCGGGATGGTCATCATCCGCAGGGTGCTTGACGGCGACAATCAGGTTCTTCAAGGTATCGGCAGCGGTCCAGTCCCGGCCGTCCTCGCGCGGATGCAGCTGGTTGAACCGCTCTACCAGAGTGTCGATGGTGGTCGAGTCGGGGGTATCCAGCTCTTGCATGGCGGGGATCTCAGCGTAGTCGATCGGATCGGGACGCGGGGTGGTCAACGCCTCTACGTTCCATGCCTTCCCTGATGGAGCCAGGGCAAAGGTGTCCTCACCTATGGGCAGCGGAGCCAGGAATTCCTCGGACTCGGATCCCCCCATGGGTCCGGAGACCGCATGGACGATTACATACTTGACACCCAGACGCTTGAAGATTCGTTCATAGGCGCCGCGCTCATCCTGGTAGGCCTTCTTCAGCCCATCCTCATCCACAGTGAAGGAGTAGGCGTCCTTCATAATGAACTCGCGACCCCTGATCAGCCCGGCGCGGGGTCGGAACTCGTCGCGGTACTTGGTCTGAATCTGGTAGAGGACAACCGGCAGGTCCTTGTAGGAGGAGTACATATCCTTGACCAAAAGGGTGAACATCTCCTCATGGGTGGGAGCCAACAGGTAATCAGCGCCGTGCCTGTCCTGGAGTCGGAAGAGATTCTCACCGTACTCCTCCCAGCGGTGGGTGGCCTCGTAGGGCTCACGAGGCAGCAGGGCCGGGAAGTGGACCTCCTGGGCGCCAATGCCGTTAATCTCCTCCCGGACCACGGCCTGGACCTTATCAAGGACTTTCAGACCCAGCGGTAGCCAGGTGAAGATGCCAGGGGCCACCTTGCGAACGTAACCGGCCCGCTGCAGGAGTTTGGCCGAGTCCACATCGGCGTCGGCCGGATCCTCCCTGAGGGTCCGCAGAAAGAGGGTTGACATGCGCATGGCTTTGGTTCTCATACCTCCCAAAGATATGCGCGCAAAGGGACAAGCAGCCATAGAAGGTGACCTGTGACAATTTGCCGAAGGGGAGCCAGAAATCTGGGAATTATTGATCGCGCTGATCATACATTTACATTGTCCTGGTGGTCACGCCTTGGAGAAGCACCGGAGGCCGGCCATGATGCCGCGGAATACGGAGACCGCATCTTCCCGGATACCGTTCATTTGCCCTGCCAAGCAGGCCGATTTGACTCAAGCAGTTATCTGGTATAGAATTAAATATATTTTGAAACAAAATTAGTTCAAGTTTTTATTAGTTGGTTCAATGGTGAATTATAAAGTAGACGTTTCCCTCTCGCACGTGTCTTTCTCCTACGGCCGTAAACAGGCGCTGTCGGATGTGTCCTTGAGCTTCGGCAACGGCGTATTCGGGCTCTTGGGTCCCAATGGTGCCGGCAAGACGACACTGATGAATATTGTGACCACCTTGTCACGTCCTTCCTCGGGCGGTGTAAGGATTGCCAGAGCGAATGTGCTGACAAGCGCTGGACGACGTCGGGCCAGGAGCCGAATCGGATATTTGCCGCAATCGTTCGAGTTGATGAATGCTTCCAGCCTGATGCGCAATGTGCGGTACGCCGCATGGGCGCGCGGTCTGTCCTGGAAAGCTTCCTGTGATGCAGCGGTGTGGGCCCTGGAGCAGGTGGAATTGTCCGGGGAAGCTCACCGCCCGGTGCGCAGCCTGTCCGGTGGCATGCGTCAACGGGCGGGCATCGCGTGTGCAATTGTCGCCCGTCCCGACGTGCTTGTCTTGGACGAACCGACCGTTGGCCTTGATCCGGTGCAGCGCATTGAGGTGCGTAAATTCCTCGACGCATATGCGGACAGCCACACAGTGCTGGTGAGCACGCATTTGGTCGAGGATCTGGCCGCAATCGCCGACCGCGTGCTGGTACTCGACCACGGGCATCTGCTCCTGGACGGACGCATGGATGATCTCGCCGCCTTGGCCGATCCTGAGGACTCAATGGCATCGCCTTGGGAATCCGGTTATCGACGGCTGCTGACGGGATCCGGACACCTGCCATTCGACCAGGGTGAGGTCTCATGATGGCCCGTCTGCTCAATCCCTTGTCACCGGTGAGCTCGCTGGTGTTCTTTCTGTCAATGATGGCATATCCGGCCGCATTATCGGTGCGCAACTACGGAGTCGGCCAATCAGATGCGTCCCCGTGGGCACTGACAGATGCGGCCTTGCAGTTCGACCTGACCTGGATGCATCTGGTGACGGATGTAATCGCCTGCATGTTCGGCGCATGGAGCGCCTGGAAAGCGTGTTCCCCGCGATCCATGGTCGCGCCGCCCTGGATCGGGGGCCCGTCTGTCCGCAGATATGGCGTGCCTGTCCTCAAGGGTGCCGCATTGAGTTCCCTGGCCTATGCGGCAGGTTGTCTTCCCGCCATCGTCCAGACACTGCGGTTCACAGGCGGGTCGGTTCCCGTGGGAGCCTTGCTCATGGGTATGGCGGTGCCGGCGGCCATGTTCGCCCTCGGCTATGCGCTCGGGGCCATCATGGGCAACCGCTGGTCCCTGGTGCCGGCCACGCTTTTGCCTGCCGCCCTGTGTTGGGGCAGCTTAGTCCTGCTGATGCCGCGCATACCCAAGGGTGACGTGTTTCCCCGAGCCTGGGGGTCGCCGCTGGCCGTGGTGATGCCGATGATGGACACGGGCATCGGTGCCGAGCCGGGACTCAGTATTAACCTTTCAGCGGTGACAGTGCGCTGGATCTTGGTCGCAGTAGTGCTGGCCGCATCCACAGCGGCATGCATGCTGACCGCACACCAGTGGCAGCCCGGCCTGTCATGGATAGTCGCCCCATTGGCTGTGCTTCTTTTAGTTCCGACTGCTGCCGGGGGCCTGGTAGCCATGTCCGGCCCGGCGGAATGGCGACGATCCGCTCCGTTCACCCCGGTGTGCAAAAGCATAGACGGCGTGCCGCTGTCAGTGTGCTCCCACCCGGATGATGGCGCCCACCTGAGACGCTACATGCGATATATGCGGTCGGTCGCCTCATGGTTCCCCAAGGACAGTGTGGAAGGCAGCTCGGGTCTTGTGCTTTTGCTGGGCAACGCCTTTACGCCTACGTCCCACGGCCAGGCGTGGAATCTCACCGGCCAAGGCCTGGCCGAACTGGAACACTTGGGCGGCAAGAAGATACAGATAATGACCGACACAGTCACCGAACGCACTGGACGATACAGTGACCTAGCTGATGTCACACAGGCCATCGTGAAGGAATTCGTCCATGCTGACTGCGCGGCTACGGCACTTAAAAACGTGTATAAACAACGGACATTGGATGATGGTGCCAGCGTGTCCGCCTTCGTGCTGGAGCAGTTGCCCCAGCGCATGAGAGAGACCGTCTACGAGTCGATGGGCAGCAGAGGAAGCGGGGCATCCGGGATGGGAAGCGCCCGAGGCCCTGCCGCCGATCTGCTCAACGATGCCACTAATGAAGAGTTCCATGCCTATGTGCGTCGCAACCTCTCTGGGCTCGAACGCTGCGCCATCACGCCGTCCGATGTCATCAATGATCTGGGGAAGAACCACTGATGGGCGGCCGGCATCGACGTGGTACCTTGAAAGGCGGAATCCCGGTCGGATGGTTGGCTGGGCGACGCCCATGGGCGGCTTTGGCATTTGTCGTGCTGGCTGTGACCGTGCCCTTCCTGCTTGCCAACGCCTCCGCTTCCGCTACCGGCGGGGAGATCTATGCCCGGCCAGCCTATTATGGGTACGTCTGCGTTCCTGATCCACATGCAGCGGTATTCAACGGCGCCGTACATACCCAATGCCCACCAGGCAAAAGCGCCGTGCCCAGTATGGTGCCCATGGCCGAGCTGGCCTACGCGGCGTTCAGTGCATGCGCCTTGGTCATGCTTGCCCCGCTTATGCCCACCTGGGAGCGCCTGAACCTGGCACGCGTCCGTTGGCGAGCCCTGGCCGCAGGGACAGGCGTGCTGATGCTACCATTTCTTTTCAGCCTCCTCCTTACCATACCGAATTTCCACGGCGGCCCAACCAGCGTACAGTCGCTGCTCAGACTGGCTGCCTGCAATGGCTTGGTCGACGCATCCTTGGTCATGCTCGGCATCGCATTGCTTGGTCGTTTCTACGGGCTTGGCCTGGGCATAGGGCTGGCAGTGTTCAATATCGCCAGCCAAGGTATTCAGATAGGCATGGGAATGACGCTCCGTCTATACCCCGAAGACATCAAACCGCCCATTCCTGGGCAGGGGACTTGGCCGGCGATTGCAGCGGTCTTGACAGTCTTCGCCGTCTTACTCTGGACGGTCACCGGAGGCCGGGGAATGATCTTGGACAAGAAATAAAGGGCCAGCACAGCTGGTTGTGAGATGTGTGAGACCCTGCCAACTTTAACGGCGCAGGAGTTCGTCCTAGTCCACCTGGCCGTCAACCGAACCCAAACCAAACGGCACATACCGGAAAAAGTCGGTAAATCCTCAACCTGACATCCGGCATCTCTCCAGCATTACCCTCCCCCATAAAGAGGACCAAGATATGATGGTTGTATATCGAATAGGTTTTCTGATTTACAAGGACAAGGCGGGCACCTATGTCATCAGAGCCAGGTGTGACCATCCAGACCTTTACCAACCTTGACGCAGAGCACATGACACTCCTCCTGGAGGCCGATCCTTCAGAACTGATAATCCGTGACGTTTTCACCCATTCCTGTGCTTATGAAATCCGAGTGGAACACGCTCTGACTGGTGTCATGCTGCTTGTCAGACCAAACACGGATACCTTGGAAATCGCCAATATCAGTGTGGGCCGTGCTTATCGCCGGCAGGGACTTGGAAGCAGATTAATAGACCGAGCCAAGATGGAGACCGTCAGGCTGGGTCTGAGAAGATTGGAAGTAGGCACCGGATCCACCAGTTTTGAGGCCCTTTGCTTCTACCAAACATGCGGGTTTCGCATGGACCGCATTGAACGGGATTATTTTGCAGACCGCTACCAGCAACCCATTGTCGAGAACGGAATCATCCTGAGAGACATGGTCCGCCTGTCATGGTGCCTCTAGCGACCCGGATGACTACACCGGATCAAGACCGGTAAGGGCGACCAATCAGAAAAGTTCGTCCTGGCTGAATTCGTCTTCTGGCTCCTGACCGACGGCGCGCTTGGTGAAGGACTCAGGACCCTCATCCTTCAGACGGGCGCAGGCCGCCTTGGACTCGGCCCTCAATCCCGCATCCAGAACGACGGCATCGGGAGAGACCAGGAAGGCATGCTCATTGATGCCCGTCAGGTAGAGCCCATCCAGGCTTTCCACACGGGAGAGGGCCACGTAGCCCATCCCCGGCGCGAAGGTCCGTTTCAGATCCATGACCGCCCTGTCCAGGGTCATCCCCTGGGACTTGTGAATGGTGATTCCCCAGGCACAGCGAAGAGGCACCTGGCTGACGGCGGCCAAGACCGTGTCCCCATCCATGGTCTCCCAGGCGACAGGCTTCATGGTGACCAGGTTGCCGTTCTGGAAGGAGACGATCGGCCATCCCCCCTTGGCCGAGCTGGTGAATCCGCTGACTGTACCTATAGAACCGTTGACATATTGATGATCCTGGTCGTTGCGCAGGGCCATGACTGCGGCTCCGGTCTTCAGTGCCAGATCCTCGGGGGCCAGCATGTTCTTCTTCAGCCGCTCCACCAGCCTTGCCTCGCCCCGGGATGTGGCCTGGTAATGGTGGGCCTCTTCCTCGATGGATGCCAGGCGCTGATCGTTAAGCGTGTCGGCCTGCTTGTTGACCGGGAAGAGGTGGACCGCCACCTGGCCGGGAGCGGGCACTGCGCCCACACGGGTGGCCAGGACATCATGGTCTTCCTGGGTCACGCCACCCTCCCTGATGTCAGTCAGGACGGTCAACAGCTGGCCATCGTCCTGACGGTGCTGCTCGGTTAGATAACAAATGACCGGATCCAGGTCCTGCCAGACCAGTGATTCGGTGACGAACCCGTCCGGGTCCTTGCCGGCCTGGGCGTAACGTTCCCGGGCAGCCTGGAATTCAGGGCTGGGCGGTATTCCTGCAGCCCGGTTGGACCGAGTCACCGGAGGCAGCTGGAAGAAGTCCCCGGAAAGAACCACCTGAATCCCCCCGAATGGTTCGGGGCTGTGGCGGACAGCCCGGCAGGCCTGGTCCACCATGTCGAAGAGCCAGGCGTGCATCATGGAGACCTCGTCTATGACCAGGATGTCGGTGCCCTCGATCTGTCTGCGACGGCGGGTCTTGATCCGCTTCAAGAGCGATTCGGTCATGCAGGTGGCGATTCCCACCCCGCTCCAGGAGTGGATGGTCTGGCCGTTGATGTGCGTGGCGGCGATGCCGGTCGAGGCGGTCACCGCCACAACCGCCCCGGCCTGGCGGGCCTGGGCGACGAACTCGTTGAGCACAAAGGTCTTGCCCGACCCGGGGGCACCTGTGATGAAGGCATTGGCCCCCGCATTCAATATGGTCAAGGCTTCGGATTGCTGCATGCCTCCATGGTGCCACGTCAGAGGTACATGGCCACGCCTGTCAGTAGTCGGTCTTCTCGGGCTTGTTGGCATCCTCGACAGGATTGCCGGACTCTTCGTAATGGCGCAGAAGACTGGTCTGCTCGATCTGTTCCGCCCCGGCCTTGGACTGGGCCTGGTCGGGTCCGGGAGCCGGAAGGAAGAACATGGAGCGGTAGTAGCGCAGCTCGTCCATGGACTCGATGATGTCGGCCAGGGCCCTGTGGCCGCCATGCTTGGCCGGCTTGTTCTTGTAGACGTCCGGGTACCAGCGGCGGGACAGCTCCTTGAGGGTGCTCACGTCGATGACCCTGTAGTGCAGAAGGGCCATAAGGTCGGGCATGTACCTGTCGAGGAACTTCTTGTCGGAGCCCACCGAGTTGCCTGCCAGATGGGCCTTGCCGTTCTTGGGCAGGAAGGGCTTGACATACTCGATCACCTGACGCTGGGCTTCCTCCAGGTCCAGTCCGGTCTTCATCTCCTCGATAAGGCCGGAGGAGGTGTGCATCTTCCTGACGAAATCCCCCATATGGTCCAGGGCAGCCTGGGAGGGCTTGATGACCAGGTCGATGCCCTTGTCCAGAACCTTCATGTTGAAGTCGGTAGGTACCACGGAGACCTCGCACAGCTCGTCATGGAAGATATCCAGACCGGTCATCTCACAGTCTATCCAGATCATGCGGGATTCCTCCGCAGTGAAGGTCAGATCATTCTTATCGCTCATCTGTACGCCTTTCAGATCCGGGTTGCGCACCGGATCGCTCCTTCCGCCGCCTTGGACGGAACATTACAAGATACCGCCAGCACGTGACCGGCGAAAGGTTCGCCAGCACAGCCGACTTGACCATGTCAGACATAAGATATGCAATCGGCGCAGGTCCTGATGAGATCCTGCGCCAATCACCTGCATATGTAGGCTCAGTTGTGGAAGCCTGAGTAGTTCGGAGCCTCCTTGGTCATGACGATGTCATGTGGATGCGATTCACGCAGACCGGCATCGGTGATCCGAATGAACCGGCCCTTGCGCTGCAGCTCGGGAATGGTGCGGGCACCGGTGTAGAACATGGTCTGGTGCAGGCCGCCGACCAGCTCGTAGAGCACGTAGTTGAGCGGACCGCGATAGGGCACCTCGCCCTCCACGCCCTCGGGTACCACCTTGTCAGAGCTGGTCACGTCAGCCTGGAAGTAGCGGTCCTTGGAGTAGCTCTTCTTGCCGCGCGGGGCCATAGCGCCCAGGGAGCCCATGCCCCGGTAGACCTTGTATTGCTTGCCATGCAGGAGGACCTTCTCGCCAGGAGCCTCCTCAGTACCCGCCAGCAGACCGCCCAGCATGACCGAATCGGCCCCGGCCACGATGGCCTTGGCGATGTCGCCCGAGTAATGAATTCCACCGTCGGCGACCAGCGGGATCCCGGCAGGCCGGCAGGCCAGCGCGGCATCGTAGACGGCGGTCAGCTGGGGCACACCCACGCCAGCCACCACGCGGGTGGTGCAGATGGAGCCGGGGCCTACACCGACCTTGACCGCATCAACCCCGGCATCAATCAGCGCCTGGGCACCCTCACGGGTAGCCACGTTGCCGCCAATCACATCCACATGGTCGAAGGCATGATCAGCCTTGATCCGGCGAATCATGTCCAGCATGAGCTTGGCGTGGCCATGGGCGGTATCCACGACCAGGATGTCGACCCCGGCGTCTGCCAGGGCGGTGATACGCTGCCAGGCGTCACCGAAGAAACCGACGGCAGCAGCCACACGCAACCGGCCACGCTCATCCTTGGTGGCCTCGGGGTACTGCTCGGTCTTGACAAAGTCCTTGACGGTGATCAGCCCGGTCAGCTTACCCTCGTCATCGACCAGGGGAAGCTTCTCCACCTTGTACTTGGCCAGAAGCTGGTGGGCGTCCTCCTTAGTGATGTCGGAGGGACCGGTGATCAGATGGTCCTTGGTCATGATGTCGCTGACCTTGAGCCGGTCGAAGTCAGCCGGATTGACGAAGCGCATGTCACGGTTGGTGATGATGCCCACCAGCCGCTGCCGACGATCCACCACGGGCAGTCCGGAGACCCTGTAGGTGGAGCAGAGCTTGTCCAGGTCGGTCAGGGTGGCATCCGGGGTGACTGTCAGGGGATCGGAGATCATGCCGGATTCGGACCGTTTGACGATGTCGACCTGATTGGCCTGATCCTCGATGCTGAGATTGCGGTGGAGGACGCCGATGCCGCCGTTGCGGGCCATGGCCACGGCCATGGTGGCCTCGGTGACGGTGTCCATGGCGGCCGAAAGGACCGGGGACTTCATGGTGATGTTCCGAGTCAATCGGGTGGTGGTATCTACCTCGGAGGGGATGACATCAGATTCGTTGGGCAGCAGGAGGACGTCGTCATAGGCCAGACCGATTTTCTGGAAGGCGTCAGGGAGTTGAGTGTAGGAGGAAGGTTCGCTTTGTGGGTTTTCCATAGCCATAGCACCATGCTACAAGTGCTTCTTGACCGTTCGCGGTATCGTGTCCGTACTATTTCATCCAGTGAATCAGTTGTCCTCATCTTTATCATGCCGGTTCTTGCGATGCCAGGGCGGTCTGGCTGCGTGCTGAGAGCCTTGGGCGGCGAGAAGGGCGTTCTCCCGCCTGATTTCAGGAAGTCGACGACGGTAGTAGGGGTAGAGGGTGGCGAAGGTCAGCAATATGGCGGCCAGAGCCAGACCAATCAGGACATATCGCAGGCGGAAGAAAAGAATAAAGAGCGAACCGAAGGCGATCAGAGCGGCCCAGCCCCAGAGAATAAGGACAGCGGAACGAACCGTGTGACCGATGCGCAGCATACGGTGGTGCAGGTGCATGCGGTCGGGGTGCATGGGTGATTGCCCGTGGCTGAGCCTTCGGATGATGGCCAGGCACATGTCCAGAACAGGCAGGAAAAGCACCAGGATGGGCAGAAGAATAGGCATGAAGGCCGGCAGATAGATGCTGGTATGAATGGTGGCTGGATCCAGTCGGCCGGTGACCACGATGGATGCGCAGGTGATCAGGTAGCCCAGCAGCATGGATCCTGAATCGCCCATGAAAAGCTTTGCCGGATGCCAGTTGTGCAGTAGGAATCCCACGCAAATGCCCACCATGGCCACGTCGATCAGCGTGGCCAGAGAGGCATAATCGGGCGAGATGCGGGCAATGATATAGGAGTAGATGGCGAAGGCAATGCCTCCGATGGCCACGATGCCTGCAGCCAGGCCATCCAGTCCGTCCACGAAGTTGACCGCATTGATGGAGGCCACGATCAGGAATGCCGTTATGGCCATGGACAGGCTGGGTGAGGCCGCCACCAGGGATCCCAAAGGCAGGGAGATGATCTGGATTCCGCCCCAGGAGACGAAGACCGAAATCAGCAGCTGGCCGGCCAGCTTGAGCATCCAGTCCAGGTCCCAGAGGTCGTCGGCTATACCCAGCAGGCAGATGGCTACGGCCCCTGCAAGGATGACCCAGGCCTGATGTCCGGACTGGAAGAGGCCCGTTATGAAGGGGATACGGGAGGCGAAGCACATGGCTACGGCAAAGCCGATCAACATGCCCAAACCGCCCATCCGAGGGGTGGGCACCTTATGTACGTCGCGAGCGCGGACCACACCTACGGCGCCGACCCGGATGGCGAGATGACGAACCATGGGCATGACCAGCCAGGTGGCCCCGCCAGCGATGGCAGCAATGAACAGATATACCCTCACTGGCCCTCCCCTCCGCTGGACCGGCCCGACAGAAGGGCCCGGACCCGGGCCTCACCGATTACGCCCTGCCGCAGCACATGTATCCCGTCAGGATCAGCCTTGTCCGCTGCCACCACCGTGCTGGCCACTGAGCCGGGGGTCGGCCCCCCGTCCAGGTAAAGGTCGACGCTATCACCCAGCTCGGCTCTGGCCTGTTGGACGGTCTCCACGCTGGGATTGCCCGATCTATTGGCACTGGAAGCGGCCAAAGGTCCGGTCACCTGCAAAAGTGCCCGACAGATGGGCGAGTCAGGCACTCTGACGGCCTGGGTAGGACCATCGGGCTCCATCCGGGGGGTGCGCAGAGGGCAGGACTGTCCTACAAGGGCAATAGGCGAAAAGGGGCCCGGCAACAGGGCGGCAGCCAGGTGATCAAGAGGAGCGGGCAGGCTGAGGTCCAACCGTTTCATGGCCTTGACTCCGTCCAGCAACACCTGGATGGACTTGGTCCTGGGACGATGCTTGGCCTGAAAGAGCCGATCAATGGCCGCGTCGTTGCATGGATCGCAGACGATGCCATAGACAGTGTCGGTGGGAATGACCGCCAGCCCACCGGCGGCCACCACCTGGTCCAGCAACTGCGGCGACCGGCTGTCATAGGTCATCACCCGGCTCATACCCTGCATCACGACCTTTCGACTCGACATGTTCATGTGACCAGCTACTAATCTATCCCAGGACCACGGCAGGCCGCTAGGACGCGAAGACTGGCCGCCGGGCTGTCAGATAGCGGTCTCGACCAGCCAAATCCTGATAGGTGCGTGCCTCAAGATACCCCCGCTCCAACGCGGCAGCGACCATGGCCGGTCCCTGGGAGGCGTCATGCTCCATGACCAGCAGACCGCCGGGAGCAAGCAAAATCATGGCCCTGTCCAGAATGCGGCAGGGCAACAGGCAGCCGTCGGGCGAACCGCCATAGAGGGCCAGATCTGGGTCCCAATCACGCACCTCGGGCTGGCTGGGAACCACATCCTTTGGGACGTAGGGCGGGTTACTGATGACCAGATCCACCTGGGCATCCAGATCAGACAGGGTGGCGGGATCCGTGGCATCGGCCAACAGCAGCTGATAGTCGGATCCAGCCTCTCGGATGGCAGACTCCTGAGCGACGGCGTTCAGCACGCCCCACCGATATGCCTGCTCGTCAACCTCCACGGCCCGGACCCGCGCTCCTGGAACCTCGGTGGCCAAGGACAGACCGATGGCTCCGCTGCCGGAACACAGATCCACTGCCAGTGGATGATCCATTCCGGCCAAGGCATCTACTCCCGCCTGAGCCACCGTTTCGGTCTCAGGACGGGGGATAAAGACCCCCGGTCCCAGGTGGATATCCAAATAACGAAAGTAGGCATGACCAAGGATGTACTGCAGGGGTTCGCGTCCGACTCGCCTTTGCAGATAGGACCGATAACGTTCCAGGGCAGCCGACCGAAAACCATCAGCCTGTCTGCAACCACCTTCATTCGTAAGCAGTTCCTGAGCAGTCCGGTCCAAAAGCAGAGCCTGATCCAGCTGGTGCAGGTCGCACCCCAAAGCATCGGCCAGGAGCAGCCTTGCATCATTGAGCGGCGTAGAGACACCGGCCTGGGCCAGCAGGCGATGGCCCCCATCGACCAGTCCAGCCAGACTGGTCCCACGCTCCTGTCGGCTCACCCCTGTGATGCCATTCTGCGGGCCTCGTCGGCCTGAATATCGGAATCGATGACGGCCTGCAGGTCGCCATCCAGCACCTGTTCCAGGTTGTAGGCCTTGTAGCCGGTTCGGTGGTCCACAATCCGGCTCTCGGGGAAGTTGTAGGTCCTGATACGCTCGGACCGATCCAGGGAACGGACCTGGGAATGGCGCATGTCGGCGGCCTGGGCAGCCTCCTCCTCGTGCTTCATGGCCAGCAGACGTGACTTGAGCACCCGCAGGGCAGCCTGACGATTCTGTATCTGGGATTTCTCATCCTGCATGGAGACCACAATGCCCGTGGGAATATGTGTCATGCGCACAGCGGAGTAGGTGGTGTTGACTGACTGTCCTCCCGGGCCGGAGCTCATGAAGATGTCAACCTTGAGGTCCTTGGGGTCGATCTCGATCTCGTCGTCGTCCTCGTCGGCCTCCGGGAAGACGATGACACCAGCGGCTGAAGTCTGAATGCGGCCCTGCGACTCGGTGACGGGAATGCGCTGGACCCGATGGACACCACCCTCATACTTGAGCGAGGCCCAGACACCGTCGGCCGGAGCCACCTGGCCGCGAGCGCGAATGGCCAGCTGGGCATCCTTGACCCCTCCCAGCTGAGTGCGGTTCTCGCTCATGATCTCGGTGGTCCAGCCTCGTTTTTCGGCATAACGCACATACATACGCATCAGATCGCCAGCGAAGAGGGCCGCCTCCTCGCCGCCGCTGCCGGCCTTGATCTCCATGATCGTGTCACGGCCGTCATCGGGATCACGCGGAATAAGAGCGGTACGCAGATTCTGCTCCAGGTCCGGTATACGGTCAGCCATGGCCTTGGCCTCTTCGGCGAAGTCAGGATCCTCCCGTGCCATCTGTTCGGCCGCCTGGCTGTCTTCCAGGGCGCTTTGATAGGCCTGATAGGCTTCGACAATGGGAGCGAGCTCAGCATGTCTGCGGCCCAACTTGCGAATCTGCGCCGGATCTGAAGCCGTTTCGGGCTGACTCATCTGCTTTTCCAGGCGACCGTACTCCTCGACGGCAGCCACCGCCGCCGGAAACTGCTCCTCACTCATCTACACCCTTCCCGTCCGCTCATCCGCATGGTTCAAGTCATAAAAAACGCCAGTCCCCACCGGGCATAGCAGAGCGACCCGGAAGGGACTGGCGTTGGAAGTGCTACTTGGTCCTCTTGCCGTAACGGGCTTCGAACCGAGCCACGCGACCACCGGTATCCAGAATCTTCTGCTTGCCGGTGTAGAAGGGGTGGCAGTGCGAGCAGACATCAACCGTCATATGATCGCCGGGAGCGGTCGAACGGGTGATGAAGGTATTGCCGCACGAGCACGTGACCTCAACGGGATGATAATCGGGATGAATTCCCTGCTTCATGGTTACTCCTAGATTCAAGGGCCCCGGGTCGACCGCCCCTGTGGCGGACGTGAACCGGCAACCGGGTAATAGTCTAGCGCAACCCGAGGAGAATACGACCCCTTGCGCCACACGCCGAATCCAACAACCGGTGTGGCGAGCCGAGCTCCCTTTAGAATCAAACAGTCGGACTGATCGGCCCGGCATGGCAACAAAGGAGGGCAGCAATGCAGCAGGAAGTAGCGTTCGTTACAGGGGCAGCCCAGGGAATCGGCGAGGCCATTGCCCGCCGTCTGGCCAAGGATGGGTTCGCCGTGGCCGTGGCGGACATGAATACAGACAGGGCCCAGGCAGTGGCCGACTCCATCAATCAATCAGAGGGACGGGCCATTGCCGTCACCCTGGACGTGACCGACCGTGTCCAGGTGCGCTCGGCCGTCGAGAAGACCGCTACCACGTTGGGCGACTTCAACGTGATCGTCAACAACGCCGGCCTGGGACCGACCACCCCCATCGAGTCCATCACCCCGGAACTGTTCGACAAGGTCTACCACGTCAACGTAGCAGGAACCATCTGGGGCATGCAGGCCGCCGTTCAGGCCTTCCGTGATCGGGGCCACGGGGGCAAGATCATCAACGCCGCCAGCCAGGCCGGCGTGGTGGGCAACCCCAACCTGATGCTCTACTCCTCCACCAAGTTCGCCATCCGCGGCCTGACCCAGGTGGCTGCACGCGATCTGGCCAAGGAAGGCATCACCGCCAACGCCTACGCCCCCGGCATTGTCAAGACGCCCATGATGATGGACATCGCTCATCAGGTCGGGGTCAACGCCGGCAAGGATGACGAGTGGGGCATGTCCACCTTCTCGGACGGCATCGCCCTGGGACGGCTTTCCGAGCCGGAGGATGTGGCCAATGCAGTAGCCTTCCTGGCCGGGCATGACTCCGACTACATCACCGGCCAGACCTTGATCGTGGACGGCGGCATGCAATTCCAGTGAGTCTCCCGCCAGACTTGGCTCACATATAATGGCCCTCGCCGGTCGGCTCTGTCCGACAGCGCGGGCCCATGATCATTGAGAGATCATTCAGGCGTTGAAGACGTACTTGTCCAGACGATCCATGGCCTCCTGGACACGGCTCAAAGGCAGGGCCAGGTTCATGCGGATGGCGCAGGGAGCCTTGAACTGCCGCCCGTCCTGGACGGCCACACCCACATCCCAGGCACGCTTCAGCAGCTGATCCAGGCTCAGATCGTGGTCCTTGCACCATTGCGTGCAATCAAGGAAGAGCATGTAGGTGCCCTGGGGCTTGGAAAGCTCGACTCCCTGAAAATGCTGCCGGATGTAATCGTAGGCGTAGTCCACGTTCCCGGTCAGGACCTTCCGGAGTTCGTCCACCCACTCCTGGCCCTGAGGCTTGTATGCCCCTATCAGGGCATGCATGGACAGCACGTTCATGTCGTTGTAGTGGGCCTTGGACCCCTTGGCCACTATCCTGTCGCGCAGATACTTGTTGTAGATGATGTGGTAGGAGCCGACCAGCCCGGCCAGGTTGAAGGTCTTGCTGGGCGCGTAGAAGGCAGCCGTCCTGTTGCGGGCATCCTCGCTGACAGACTGGGTGGGGATGTGCTTGTGGCCCGACAGGATCAGGTCTGACCAGATCTCGTCGGAGATGACCACGCAGTCGTTCTCCTTATATACCTCCATGGCCTTCTCGATCTCCCGTTTCTCCCAGACACGGCCGCAGGGGTTGTGCGGGCTGCAGAAGACCGCCACATGGATGTTGTTCTCCTTGAGCTTGCGGTCCATGTCCTCGAAGTCCATGCGCCAGACGCCCTGCTCGTCCCTCTTCAAGGGACTGTGCACGATGTGGTAGCCGTTGTTCTCGATACAGGACGTGAAGCCGACATAGGTCGGACTGTGGAGCAATACTGCATCGCCAGGCGCGGCAAAGGCGGTCAAAGTCGAGACGACACCACCCAGGACCCCGTTCTCATAGCCGATATCCTCGGCCGTCAGTCCCTCCACACCATTGCGGGTGCGCTGCCAGTGGATGATGGCATCGTAGTACTCGTCAGTAGGATTGAAATAGCCGAAGGCCGGATGCTTGGCACGCTCGATGATGGCTTCGGGTATGGTCGGCACCGTGGGGAAATTCATATCGGCCACCCACATGGGGATGACATCGAAGCCCTCCTTGGGAGGATCGGGGGCGAATCCGGGCTCGGCACCCAGACCGTCAACCGCAATGGCATCCTTGCCATGCCTATTCATGATGCTGGTGAAATCGTATGTCATAGTCAACCTCTCATCCCGTGCAGATGCGCTCGCAGCGACCTTCCGCCAGTCTACAGCCGTGGGCTCCATCCGAGTGTCTGCGTCCAATACCAGAGCAGCGATGGTACTATCTGGCTTTAGTCAGTGGATGGGGTGACCAGAATGAGTGCATCAAAACCTGTTTCATCTTCTCTACAGCTTTTCGTCCCGCTGGTGGATTTTCTGGGTAAAATTCTTGGCCCCAAGACGGAAGTAGTACTTGAGAATGTCAAGGATTTCTCGCATTCAGTGGTCGCCATCGCCAATGGCAATTTGAGCGGACGCGCTATAGGCAGCCCCGCCACCGACCTTGTCCTGCACATCTGGCAGAACCGCGAATACGACCGGCACGACTATTTGACCCATTACGCTGGCTACACCATCCAAGGGCATCCTGTGGTCTCCTCTACTCTTTTCGTGCGGAATTCCAGGGGGCGGGTGATAGGCTTTCTCTGCATCAATTTCGACAATTCCACCTTCCGACAGGCCAGCCAAGAGCTCAGGCGGGCTAGCTCTTATCTTGACGCTCTAGGACTGACCGGACCAGGTGCGGAACTGAAAGACGATGGGACCCCGCCAGAAGAACCGGCGGCCGAAACCGAGAGCGAACAATCGACCCGTGAAGTGCTCTCAGTCAACACAGACGAAGTGGTTACACATAATATCGCCGAGTTTGCCGCAGAGCTTGGTATTCCTCCGGCAAGGATGAACCGGCAGGAGCGGCTGCGGCTAATCACGCGCCTGGATGGGTCAGGGGTCTTCCTGGTCAAGGGCTCAGTGGACACGGTTGCCCGTGCTCTAGGGATCTCCTCCCCCAGCGTCTACCGCTATTTGCATACGATTCGCAATGCGGCTTGAGGCCCTGATCAGAGCACCTCGGCTCGCCCTGCTCAGCTTTGACACACCCCCTCCAGGGTGTATCATTGACAACAGATATACGGGGGACGTATACACGATGGACCTATAGGGGCTGAATTATTTTCAGTTCCAGAGGAGATGTACATGCGTATAGTTTCCCGGCATATGCCGACGGCTCCGACTCGAGCCCGTCCCGTATTCTTTTCCCTGATAAATTCTCATACTTAGCGGTTCTTCGGAAACGCTTCCGGATTATCGTGACATGCGTAGATCTTATGGCTGTCTACGGATGCACGCTTGGGGCACCGAGAAGTGGATATACACCGAGGGTGTTCTATGATCCGACATAAAAAACGCGCCTAGCTCTTTTCCCCCGGCTTACATGTGAAGCCATACAAATTGCATCGGTGAATCATGGATGCTAGAGCTAGGCGGCGAGAGGATGGCCTCGACAATAGTCGGGGCTGTCCTTCTAATAAGACTATCAAGAAAGTTCGGGGCACAAAACCCTGACCAGCCCCCTGCAGTCGTTGAAGACACAGGTCAGTTTTGAGACAAAAACCTCGAACTCTTAATTCGTTCCATTAATAAAGCCCCGGAACCTAGCAGGTTCCGGGGCTTGCTTGTGTGGGGCCTCAGGGGCTTGAACCCTGGACCGAACGATTATGAGTCGTTTGCTCTAACCGACTGAGCTAAGGCCCCGCGCCGATCGTACCGGCCAGAGTCATGGTATCAAAACGGCTCGTCATCAGCCAGGTCCGGGCTGTCGGGCCTACTTGGTGATCTGGTTGTAGACAGGCAGACCCATGTATCCGAAAGGAGCCTGGTGAACCTGCTTGCCCGCCACCGCCGAGACCTTCCTGTACCAGAGCGGCAGCACCGGAAGATCCTTGAAGAGAACGGCCTCGGCCTGGCGGTAATCCTGCATGGCTTCGTCCTGGTCGGTCTTGGAGGCGGCACGGGAAAGGATGGCATCGTATTCCGCGCTCTTGTAGTCCCCATTGTTCAGACCCTTGCCATCGGCCTGGCTGGAGGCATATCCCTGAACCAAGTAGCCTTCGGGGTGGGGATAGTCCGAGGTGATGCCCGAATTGAAAATACTGTTGACCTGACGGTTATGAACTGCCGTATTGAATTCCTTGCCCGTCGGGAAGATATTCGGTTCCGTCTTGATGCCCAAAACCTGGGCGTACTCATGCAGAACAGCATCAACCCAGTCCTTGTCGGTCCCGTCAGCACTGTATGCGATGCGAAGCGTGCCCTCCCAGGGAGAGATGGTGTCAGCCGCCTTCCAAAGTCTGCGGGCCTGATCAAGGTCGTGGTTGAGTACCTCTTTGCCTTTGATGTCGGAGGCATTCCCCTTGATGGTTGGGGCAAGGAAATCAGTGGCCGGCGTAACTGAACCGGCAAAGACCTTGTCAGCTATTTTCGCGCGATCCAGGGCATATGACAGAGCCTTCCGGCGAAGGGCGCCTTCCTGACCCTGGAAATGCTTCAGACCTTGCGGGATGGTCAGGGAACGGAAGGCCGGCCCCGGCTTGATCAAGGGCTGCAAGCCCGTATCGGTACGGAAGGTTTTCAGACGGGAGACAGGAACCGTATCGAGCACATCCAGGTGGCCGGCTTGGACATCGGCATAGGCGGCATCAAGACTTTGGTAGTCCCTGAATTCCAGGCTTCCGTTCCGAGCCTTACGAGGCCCCTTGTATGCGGGATTCCTCTCCAGCTTGATTCCCTGATTGGGCACCCATGATTTGAAGCGGTAGGGCCCGTTCCCGATCGGTTTCCTGCCGAAGGCCTTGATGTCCTTGTAGGCGGTTGCCGGCAGGGGAAGGAAAGCCACATCTCCCACCTTGTAGGGGAAGGAGGAATCAGGCTTGCTCATGGCCACCTCCAGGGTCAGGTCGTCAACCACCCGAAGACCGGATAGAGGGGCTTTGGGGTCGCCATGCTCATCCTGTACCTGATCGTACCCGGCGATGGTCGAAAAAGCCGAGGCCCCCAGCTGTCCATTGGCCGCATTCGCCGCGAAGGACCAGGAATCCGCATAGGTCTTGGCGGTGATCTTCTCCCCATCACTGAAGGTGAGTCCTGGTTTGAGGACAATCGTGTACCGGCTGGCATCCTCATTGGGAGTAATCGATTTGGCCTCCACCAGCGTCTCTCCGCCTTTGGCATCGAAGGTGACCAACCCGTCAAAGAGCTGGGTGACCACCTTCCAGCCTGCAGTGTCGTTGGTGCTGGAGGGAATCAGGGGAGCCGTAGGTTCGACATTGTTGACGCTGATTGCGGCATGAGGGTCGATCCGGTCTTCTTGGGAAGCCTGGGAGGAGCTGCAGGCGCCCGCTGCCAGGATGAGCGGCAGCACCGCTGCCGCAATGTAGGAACGAAGCTTGGTCATGGTAGGACCCTTCCTGCCCGGTACGGGCCTTGTCACAGCTGCACAGCAAACACTTGGTCAATTAACATATGTTCAATACAGTCGGTTTGGCGAGGATGCCGATATTCAGACCTGCCTGACATCCCCCCCGGACGCAAGCCGATCCAGCGCACCGGTGCTGCCGATGGCCCGGAAGAGGAACCAACTGGTCAGTCCAGCCAGGACCACTCCGCTGATCAGTTCGCAGATGGTGCCGATGATCCCCCTCGGGCTGAGGAATGAGACCCCCTGATAGTAAAAGGCCAGGAGAAAAGCGTTATAGACCAGGGCTATCAGGATCCCCCCTAGGACGGTCGTTCCCAAGGTCCACCGACGGTAGCGGAATATTCCGAAGGCCAGTTCCGCGCAGAGAGCCTCTACGATGGCCTCCACCAAAATCATCGGCACGTTATAGGCATTGCCAGGCAGAATTTCGACCAGGACGCTGATGACGCCCACGTAGACGGCTGCGCCTGGCTTGCGCAGTATCAACAGGGACAGGGTACAGGGAAAGTAGAAGACCCCATGCAAAAGGGCCGCCGCCCCGGGAAGTAGGGCGGTCATGAGGGGGAATATCCACGAGGCGAGCAGGCTGGCCAACCAGTAGATCAACCCTGACACCGCACCCAGACCGGCTCCGACCGCAATGTCAAGCGGCCTCCAGCGCAACCGATGAGCTGTGGAAATCTGACCCTGCTGCTGTTTCACCGTCATTGATACTCCCTTACGACCGTCATAGAACGGACGGCCCGTTCCTCATGCGCACAGCGATAGTCCGGAGCCTGCCCATACCGGCAAAGGCCCGTCCGGCGTTCCTTGACCTGCGCATGCCGGGCGGGAACGTCGACTCAAGGCTACCCCGACCAAGGCGGCAGAACCAGGGTCTGGTCATAGGTGTTCTTTATAGGCGGCCATCCGCCTGCCTGACCCTGCTTATCAGCCCGGCGCATAAGTCAGAAGTTCCCACTACCATGAATGCAGTTTGCACTGTCTTTCTAAGGTTCTGTGAGGTAGCTTCTTGGCCGAATTCATTTATCAGATGATCAAGGCGCGCAAGTCCTTCGGCGACCGCGTCATCCTGGACGATGTGACCCTGAGTTTCCTGCCCGGCGCCAAAATTGGCGTGGTGGGCCCCAACGGCATGGGCAAGTCCACCCTGCTGCGGATCATGGCCGGCCTGGACACGGTCAGCAATGGCGAGGCACAGCTCACCCCCGGCTACACGGTAGGCATCCTTCAGCAGGAGCCGCCGCTGGACGAGGACAAGACCGTGGGCGAGAACATCCGCATGGCCTTCGGCGACATCATGAGCAAGGTGGATCGCTTCAACCAGATTGGTGAGCAGATGGCCGACCCCAATGCCGATTACGATGCCCTGATGACCGAGATGGGCCAGCTTCAGGAGCAGATTGACGCCGCCAATGGCTGGGATCTTGACTCCCAGCTGGACCAGGCCATGGATGCCCTGCAGTGCCCCGACCCGGACACCCCCGTTTCTGTCATCTCTGGAGGCGAGCGCCGCCGGGTGGCTCTATGCCGGCTTTTGCTTGAGGCACCCGACCTGCTCCTGCTGGACGAGCCCACCAACCACTTGGACGCCGAGTCCATCCTCTGGCTGGAGCAGTACCTGCACACCTACAAGGGCGCCGTCCTGGCCGTGACCCACGACCGGTACTTCCTTGACAACGTGGCCGAGTGGATCTGCGAGGTGGACCGTGGCCACCTCTACCCCTACCAGGGCAACTACTCCACTTATCTGGAGACCAAGGCCAAGCGTCTGGAGGTCCAGGGGCAGAAGGATGCCAAGCTGGCCAAGCGGCTCAACACCGAACTGGAATGGGTCCGCTCCTCCCCCAAGGCCCGTCAGGCCAAGAACAAGGCCCGCCTGGAGCGCTATGAGCAAATGGAGAACGAGGCCCGGAACAACAAGAAGCTGGATTTCTCCGAGATTCAGATTCCGCCGGGGCCCCGCCTGGGCTCCAAGGTGCTGGAGGCCGAGCACATCCACAAGGCCTTTGGCGACCGCGTCCTGATCGACGATCTGAGCTTCACCCTGCCTCGAAACGGCATTGTGGGCGTCATCGGTCCCAATGGCGTGGGCAAGTCCACGCTCTTCAAGACCATCGTGGGCCTGGAGCCACTGACATCGGGCACCCTGGAAGTCGGCGACACGGTCAAGATCTCCTACGTGGATCAGAACCGCGAGGGCATCGACCCCAACAAAAACCTCTGGGAGGTGGTTTCCGGAGGACTGGACTTCATCGAGGTCGGCGGCGTCGAGGTACCCACCCGCGCCTACGTGGCATCCTTTGGCTTCAAGGGCTCGGATCAGCAGAAGCCAGCCGGCGTCCTGTCGGGCGGCGAGCGCAACAGACTGAACCTGGCACTCACCCTGAAGCAGGGCGGCAACCTGCTCCTGCTGGACGAGCCCACCAACGATCTGGATGTGGAAACCTTGGAGAGCCTGGAGAACGCCCTGTTGGCCTTCCCCGGATGCGCTGTGGTCATCTCCCACGACCGCTGGTTCCTGGACCGGATCGCCACCCATATCCTGGCCTGGGAGGGCACGGATGAGAACCCGGCCTCCTGGTATTGGTTCGAGGGCAACTTCCAGGCCTACCAGGAAAACAAGGTCAAGCGTCTGGGCGAGGAGGCCTCCAGGCCCCACCGCATCCACCGCAAGCTGACCCGCTGAACGAATACACCACAAGGGATGGAGGGCCGAGGAGAAGCATGAGCACCGAAGATGGAGCACTGGCCCAGGCCATCGCTGGGCTGAACCTGCAGGAGCAGCAGCCCGACGATGGCCGTTCCCGTTTTCTGGGCAAATCGCTGGACTTCCCCACTGGCCGCCTCTATGGAGGCCAGCTGCTGGGCCAGGCCATCATGGCCGGCGGTCGGACCGTGCCCGAGGGTCGTCTGCCCCACTCGATGCACGCCTATTACCTGCGTACCGGGCTCCTGGAGCAGGACGTTCAAGCAGAAGTCGAGACCATCCGTGATGGACGTTCTTTCTCCTCCCGACGAGTTGATCTGCATCAGGGGGAACGGATCATCCTGAATGCCATGCTCTCCTACCAACAGGTCGGCCAGGAGGGCATCCGCTATGCCGACCCCATGCCGACGGGGCTGCCTGACCCGGAGGACCTGCCTGGCTCCCGGGAACTGATGGAGCCCTATGCTGATCAGTCCTCTTTTGCGGACTACTATGCCCATCAGAGCCCCTTCGATATGCGTCACGTCGGCGGCACGGTCCTGCTGGATGATGCAGAGGAGGCAGGGAACAGGGATTCCGATGATGACAGCAGGAGTCGCCAGGCCGTTTGGAGCCGCACCCAGGGAAGAGCCGACCTGGACCCACTGATGCGCCGAGCCCTGCTTGCCATGGAATGCGATCAGATCATGATGGAGCCTGCCCTACGCTGTGCCGGGCTGAGCATGACCACCCCGGGGATCTCCTTCGCCTCCATCGACCATGCCATGTGGTGGTATCAGGATCTGGACCCCTGCGACTGGCACTGCTTTATTCAGGAGTCCCCCGTGGCCGACCACGGACGCAGCCTGTGCATGGCTAAGGTCTACAACCGCCAGGGTGACCTAGCTGCCTACATGGTTCAGGAAGCCATGATCAGAGTACCCAAAGACTGAGCGCTCACTAGGTCATCGTGTATTGTACCCAAGCAGGGGATCACCAGTGAGGTCGACAGCGGGCCGACTTGCTTCAGAAATTTCTCAGCAATGGCCTTGAAGGCTGGTCAGTGACGCTTTTCACTGGAATCGGCCTTTACCTCCGCTCTTTCAGCGGTATCGGCCGCATCGGCCATGGGTCTGCGTGAGGACTTGCGTCGATCCGGGTTCTCAGGACCGTCATCTGGAGGCAGTTGACAGAGCCACTCCCCAACAGCCCCCGCCACCACATCGAGCAGACAGACCAGGGAGGCGACCAGGCACTCCTGCATGACCCGCGTGTAATAGGGCGCGGCTGCATGGCCCATGCTGATCAGGGCCTGACTGCCGTACCAACCCAAGAGGGCGGCGCAGGCAATGCCCATAGCCTTGCTCATGATCAGCACGTTGACCGCGAAGCGCAGATCCATCTGCTTGCGGTCTCCCTTGGCGTAGCGGTGCACCTGGAAGGCCATGATCAGAATGGCTACCCCCAGCAGGAAGAGCAACACGCTGACTAGCCAGGGAACTCCCATGAGGTCCGTCCTGGTGGACATGCCCAGTTCCGAGATGCCGGCGCCTCCCATCAGCCCAAGGACAAGGGCGACCAGATAGTGCACAAGCGGCGTGCGGCGGGCCCTCATGACAGCCCGTCCAGAATCCAGTCTTCCGAAACCAGGCTGATGCGGTCACGGTCAGGAGCACGGTTGGCCAGGCTGGCCAGGCAGGATCCGCCAGCACCAGGCAGGCAGTGTTCAGGCTCCAAATACGCCCAGGGAGTCACAATGCGCGAGGGAGCATCGGCGGTCAGCAGAGGCGGACGGTCCTGGGAAGACAGCAGCGAGCCGTCCGAGGTTTCCACCTCCACCACATCGGCATCCAGCCCGCCCATCTGTCTGATAGGAGCTGCCACCATGTCTAGAGCCGACCGCAGCTCCTCCAGATTCAGCGGCGTTTGCAGAATAACCACGGCCGATAGACGCTGATCCCCCTGATCATCCCGGTAGGCGTACAGGGGCGAGATGCCGACCAGCTGACTGCCGGGTATCCCGTCCAGAGCCGCCAGAGCACGGAGCATAGTCAACCGGTCGGTTCCCGATGCTCCCTCCAGCGCAATAACATCACGCATCAGAAGACCCTGTGGCTTGGCACCCTCAACAGGCGACTGACTGGGCGCTTCGCTATCATTCTCCGGATCCGAGGGCAAGCCGTTCTGCGTGGAGAAGGTCACAGGGTGACGCAGCCGGGCCCGTGCCGCATGGCCGGCATCAGCCTGACCAGACAGGAGGAAGGAGGGATGCCCTAAAGCAGCATTCCCGCTGCCGATGACTCGTCCAGATTCCATGCTGGCCGGGTTGCCTTCCACCTGATCGTCGGCCGCACGCTCAAGGGTGACGCCCACCTGAAAATCGACCCCTGTTCCCTGGTCGGCACCCAGACGGGTGACCGTGACCCGGGTGCGGCGGATCTGGTGGGAGAGCAGGATGGCATCAGCCACCTTGGCTGTCATGGATTCCAGAATCTCATCAGCCGGCTCGTTTTGGATCAGGTTGACGATCCGACGGACAATCTGCACATAGTCCACGGTCTGAGTGCCGTCGTTGAGCCTGCCTGCCTCACTCAAATCCAGGTAGAGGACGGCATCGACCTGGTAGCTGAACCCTGGCTTCTGCTGGCCGTGCAGGGGTGCGACCTTGATGGAACTCAAACGGATGGAATCCATGATGCACGCTCCTCCCTCGCCTTGGAACATTCGATGCCGCACAGCCCGGAATCATATACTTCACCGGGCCGATTCGGAATTCAGTGCTGGTCCTCTGTGGACGGCCCGTTCACGCTGCGCCTGAGTGCCTCGGGAATCTCCACAGGGGGCTGCTCGGAGTCCGGCCGATCCGGCGCAGACAGCCAGAGCTGGCGCTCGGGAGCCTTGCGCAAGCCAGCGAAGACCGCAGCCAGCTCGTCCTTGTTCAGGGTCTCCTTGACCAAGAGCTGCCGGACAAGCTCGTCCAGCACGTCACGGTTCTCAGTGATGATCCGCCAAGCCTCTTCGTGAGCCGTCTCGATAAGATTGTGGACTTCCTCATCGATGGCCTCGGCCGTCTTCTCGGAGTAGTTGTGCGGCTTCAGGGCATCGAGTCCGGCATCCTGGTCATTCTCATCAGCCCACTTGATGGCACCCAACTTGGAGGAGAATCCGTATTGCAGGACCATCTGCCGGGCTATGCTGGTGGCCTTCTCGATGTCATTGGAGGCGCCAGTGGTCGGGTCATGGAAGACCACCTCCTCCGCCACGCGGCCGCCCATGGCATAGGCCATCTGGTCCAGCAGTTCGTTGCGGGACTGCGAGTAACGGTCTGTGGTGGGCATGACCGCGGTGTAGCCCAGGGCCCGCCCGCGAGGCAGAATGGTCACCTTGGTGACCGGGTCGGTGTGGTGCAGGGCCGCAGCCACCATGGCGTGGCCGCCCTCATGGTAGGCGGTATTGCGCATCTCGGCCAGAGCCATGCCCTTGGTCCGCCGCCGAGGTCCGCTCAGCACACGGTCGATGGCCTCGTCGATGGCCCGGTTGTCGATCAGCTGGGCATCTGAACGTGCTGTCAGCAGAGCAGCCTCGTTGAGCACGTTGGCCAAGTCGGCACCGGTGA